>NZ_CP049134.1:0-3280377 GCF_014171495.1 Paraburkholderia tropica | reverse complement strand
CGAGATGCTGTGGTCGTTTTGTTTGCGTGCAAATGCGTTCGCGCCGCGCGTGTCGCACAAATGCAACAAGGCCCTGGCGGGGCGAAAACAAATGCTCCGGACGCCCGCGCGGCAAGGAGTTGCGGCAAGCAGGCGGGCCGGAGCGGCAAGCAGGATTCTTGGGATAGGCGAGATTCTAACGCCGAAAAGGCCTGGCCAGGAAGTTATCCACAGGGACGGATCAAGGTGCCGTATCTTCTCTCATACTGTGGATGAGCGTGGCGCAACAAGGCTCCGCACGAATGCGGGACGGAACGGTTTGCTGCCTTCGAGCACACTTTGCGCGCGCTTCGACGCCCTAACCTATTGACGGCCAACGAAAAACCGGATTAAATAGCGGGTTCCGCGAAAACCAATCCCTTGTACCACCGGCCATTGCTTTTTTCCGCGATGCTCGCCGCGGTCATTTCTCAATAAGTGAGAGCAACATGAAACGTACTTACCAACCTTCCGTTACCCGTCGCAAGCGTACCCATGGCTTTCGCGTGCGCATGAAGACCGCCGGTGGTCGCAAAGTGATCAACGCACGCCGTGCGAAGGGTCGCAAGCGTCTCGCCATCTAAGCGCGCCGCTTACCAGTTTTGTCGATAGCACCGCTATCAGCACAATCGACCACGATCGACGATAGCGGGCCAGACGTGAAACTGTCGGACGAAGCGGACAACGCGAACGAGGTGCCTCACGGCACGTCGCGAACGCAGGCCGCTTTCCCGAAAGCCGCAAGGCTACTGAAAACGGATGAGTTCTCATCCGTTTTTCGTTTGCGCCCCTGGCGCCGCGCCGCGCACTTCGTCGTGTACGGCCGCGCCACCGGCAACGAGGCGCGGCTCGGGCTCGTGATCGGCAAGAAGTACGCGCCGCGCGCGGTCACGCGCAACCTGGTGCGCCGCATCGCCCGCGAGGCGTTTCGCGTGCGCCGCGCGCAGTTCGAAGGCTTCGACCTGCTGCTGCGCCTGCACACGAAATTCGACCGAAAGGCCATGCCGTGCGCTTCGTCGCCGCCGCTGAAGACACTTTGTCGCACCGAAATCGAGATGTTGCTCGACAAGGCCGCGCGCGAAGTCGCCAGGCGGCGCGCCGCGCCCGAGACGGGCGGCGCTGCCTCGTGAGGGCCGCGCGCCGGTCCGTCGCGATTGCTGTGCAGGCCGCGCCCGCTGGCCGGGCACGACGTTCGTCTTTCCTAGCGGCGCTGTCCGGTCGCCACGCCATGCAAACGGTACTGATCGCTTTACTGCGCTTCTACAAGCTTGCCGTGAGTCCCCTGCTCGGCAACCGCTGCCGTTTTTACCCTTCCTGTTCGGATTACGCGCGCGAGGCAATCCAGTATCATGGCGCCGCGCGCGGGAGTTACCTCGCCGCGCGGCGGCTTTGCCGCTGCCACCCGTTTTCGGCGGGCGGCGTCGACCTGGTCCCGCCTGCATCTCCGAAAAAGCGCTGACGCGCCTTCCATCGACACTGAGACAACGCATGGATATCAAACGCACCGTCCTATGGGTCATCTTCTTCATGTCAGCGGTCATGCTGTACGACAACTGGCAGCGCGACCACGGACGTCAGTCGATGTTCTTCCCGAGCGCGACGCAAACGCAGCAGAACGCCGCAAGCGGCGCGACGCCCGCGAGCGCGGCTAATGCCGCCTCCGATCTGCCGGCCACGGCCGCAGGCACGGCGCCCACCGGCACGGCCCAGCCCGCCGAAGCCGCCGCGCAGCTCGTGCACTTCCGCACCGATGTCTACGACGGCGTGATCGACACGCGCGGCGGCACGCTCACGAAGCTCTCGCTCGTGAAGGAAGGCGACGGCAAGCAGCCTGACCAGTTCATCACGCTGTTCGACCACACCAACGACCACACGTACCTCGCGCGTACGGGTCTGCTGGGTGGCGACTTCCCGAATCACACCGACGTCTTCACGGTCGCCAACGGTACGGGTCCGCGCGACCTGAGCGGCGACGCCACGTCGTTCCAGATCTCGCTCGAGTCGCCCGAAAAAGGCGGCGTGAAGGTCACCAAGACCTACACGTTCACGAAGGGCAGCTATGTGATCGGCGTCGACACGAAGGTGCAGAACGTCGGCAGCACGCCGGTCTCGCCCACGCTCTACATGGAGCTCGTGCGCGACAGCCAGCCGGTCGAAACGCCGCGTTTCTCGCACACCTTCATCGGCCCGGCGGTGTACTCGAACGAGCATCACTTCCAGAAGATCACGTTCGGCGACATCGACAAGAACAAGGCGGACTACGTGAACCAGGCCGACAACGGCTGGGTCGCGATGGTGCAGCATTACTTCGCCACGGCGTGGATTCCGCAGCAGGGCGTCAAGCGTGACATCTACGTCGAGAAGTTCGACAACAACCTCTACCGCGTCGGCGTGAAGCAGCCGCTCGGCACGATCGCGCCGGGCGCGACCGACAACGTGCAGGCGCGCCTGTTCGCGGGTCCGGAAGAAGAGCGCATGCTCGAAGGCGTCGCGCCGGGTCTGGAGCTCGTGAAGGACTATGGCTGGGTGACGATCATCGCCAAGCCGCTGTTCTGGCTGCTGGAGAAGATCCACGGCTACGTGGGCAACTGGGGCTGGGCGATCGTGCTGCTCACGCTGCTGATCAAGGCCGTGTTCTTCCCGCTGTCCGCCGCGAGCTACAAGTCGATGGCGCGCATGAAGGAAATCACGCCGCGCATGCAGGCGCTGCGCGAACGCTTCAAGAGCGACCCGCAGAAGATGAACGCGGCGCTCATGGAGCTCTACAAGACCGAGAAGGTGAATCCGTTCGGCGGCTGTCTGCCGGTGGTGATCCAGATTCCGGTGTTCATCTCGCTGTACTGGGTGCTGCTGTCGTCGGTGGAAATGCGCGGCGCGCCGTGGATTCTCTGGATTCACGACCTCTCGCAGCAAGACCCGTTCTTCATCCTGCCGGTGCTGATGGCCGTCTCGATGTTCGTGCAGACCAAGCTGAACCCGACGCCGCCGGACCCCGTCCAGGCCAAGATGATGATGTTCATGCCGATCGCGTTCTCGGTCATGTTCTTCTTCTTCCCGGCGGGTCTCGTGCTGTACTACGTCGTGAACAACGTGCTGTCGATCGCGCAGCAGTACTACATCACGCGCATGATGGGCAAGGGCAAGAAGAAGGAAGCCGCGTAAGCGCGGGTTCCGGTCTCTCAGGCCATCACCAGAAAAAAAGCCGCCCGGTGCAAACCGGGCGGCTTTTTTATTGTCCGTGGCCAAGGTCGGCGCGTTCTTCGCTTGCAGCCGCAAAGCGCGCTCAGGCGATACTGGGCGCTCAGCGTTTCTCGGGGCCGCCGTAGAACTGCGTCACGAGTTCTTCCAGCAAATACCGATGATGCGGGCTCAGCGACTCGATCTTCGAAGCGAGTTCGAGCGTTTCCTCGGAAAGCGGGTAGCGCTCGTCGGGTTTGCGCGGCTTCGGCGTGGCGCCCGCCGGCGGCGTATGCGGCGAGGGTCCGTAGTGCAGCCAGTGCACATCCACGTCGAGCCAGTTGGCCAGCGTTTGCAGTTTGTCGTGCGTGGGAATGGTGCGGCCGCTCAGCCATTTGTGAGCGGTTTGCGGCGAGACCGGGTGCTCGCCGTGGTGGCGCAGGTTGAACTTGTTCGCCAGGTCGGTGCTGCCGCGCGGTTTGTCGGGCGAGCGCCGCATCGCCAGTTGCAGGCGGTCGGCGAAAGCGGCTTTTTCTTCGGGCGTTGGCATGGGCCAGATTGTGCAATCGGCTTTTGTCGAAGTTGACAACCAGTTGAGCTAGATCTAGCGCAATGAAGCTACACTTCGCCCGAATCCGCAGGTAGCGCAATAAAACGGTTGCGAATTGGGGCGCGATTCGCCGCGGCCTGTTAATGCGGCGTTTTGGCCAGGTTTTTCGGTCGCATTGTCCGAATGTCGCAACCTGGCTATCAGATCAATCTTAGCTAATTCGAGATAAATTGAGATAAGTCTCGAGAATGGGGAGGCCCGAGGCGCGTGTGCGCGTCGCGTTACAATCCACGCACTTTCTTTCCGGCGTCCGTCGCGGCGCCGGCCTGCCCGTTGCGGCTTAGTCCACGTCCCGTTATCCCGCCATGCTCGCCACCGATTCCGATCCCATCGTCGCCATTGCCACTGCGCCCGGACGCGGCGGGATCGGCGTCGTGCGGGTCTCGTTCGGGCGCGCGGGTGCACCGGCCGCCGAGGCGCTGATGCAGGCGCTCACCGGCCAGGCGCTCGCGCCGCGTCATGCGAGCTACGTGCCGTTTCTCGACGGCGCCCACACCGCGCTCGACCGCGGCATCGCCCTGTATTTCCCGGCGCCGCATTCGTACACCGGCGAGCATGTGCTCGAACTGCAGGGGCACGGCGGCCCGATCGTGCTGCAACTCGTCTTGCAGCGCTGCATCGAGGCGGGGCGCGCGTTCGGCCTGCGGCTTGCCGAGCCGGGCGAATTCACGCGTCGCGCGTTCCTCAACGACAAGCTCGACCTCGCGCAGGCCGAAGCCGTCGCCGACCTGATCGAAGCCAGCACGGAGGCGGCGGTGCGTTCGGCGGGCCGCTCGCTCGACGGCGCGTTCTCGCGCGACATCCACGCGCTCGTCGACGACGTCGTCACGCTGCGCATGCTTGTGGAAGCCACGCTTGATTTCCCCGAAGAGGAAATCGATTTCCTCGAAGCCGCCGATGCGCGCGGCAAGCTCACGCACATTCGCGCCCAGCTCGACCACGTGCTGGCCGAAGCGCGTCAGGGCGCGCTGCTGCGCGAGGGTCTCGCGGTCGTGCTCGCGGGGCAGCCGAACGTCGGCAAGTCGTCGCTGCTCAATGCGCTCGCGGGCGCGGAGCTCGCGATCGTCACGCCGGTGGCGGGCACCACGCGCGACAAGATTTCGCAAACCATCCAGATCGAAGGCATTCCGCTGCATGTGATCGACACGGCGGGTCTGCGCGACACCGAGGACGAAGTCGAGAAGATCGGCATCGAGCGTACGTGGAACGAGATCGACCGCGCCGATGTGGTGCTGCATCTGCTCGACGCGCGCGTGGGCATGACGCCCGAAGACGAGATCATCGCGGCGCGCTTTCCGGCGGGCGTGCCGGTCGTGCGCGTGCTCAACAAGACGGATCTCACGGGCGTGGCGCCCGAAGTCGCCACGCGTGATGCGAACAACGGCACGCAGGTCTGCGAAGTCCGGCTCTCGGCGAAACAAAACGACGGCGTGGCGCTGCTGCGTGGCGAGTTGCTGCGTATCGCGGGCTGGCAGGCCGACGCGCAAAGCGTCTATCTCGCGCGCGAGCGTCACCTGATCGCGCTGCGTGCGGCGCGCGAGCAACTCGCGAACGCCGCGGCGCACGCCGATCAAAACGCGCAGGCGCTCGATCTGTTCGCCGAAGAATTGCGGCTCGCGCAGGAATCGCTTAATTCAATTACGGGCGAGTTCACGTCCGACGACCTGCTCGGCGTGATTTTCAGCCGGTTCTGCATCGGCAAATAAGGCGTGAAATAGCGCGCCTGCGCGCTTTCATCGCCCGACCACGATTGCGAATTCCGCATAATCGTAAGGATTCGCAACACGTCCCGCGCGCCGACGCCGCGCCGCCTGTGCGCGGTAATCCATCGTCACACATCGTTTCGTTTTCAAACGAAATGCACGCCGACAATACGTGCATCAGGAGAAAACGATGAAGACGATCAAACTCTTTTGCGCGATTGCACTGGCCGCCGGGTTGGCGAGCCTCACGGGTTGTGTCGTGGCGCCGCCGTATGCCTACGCGCCCGCACCGGCTTACGGTTACGGCTACGCGCCGGGCTATTACGCGGCGCCTACGGTCGATGTCGGCGTCGGCTTCGGCGGCTATTACGGGCGCGGCTGGCGACATTAAGCACTCCCGTAGAACCGCGTGAAAATCCCGCGAAATGCGCGTGTACAGCGTGCACGCAACACCAGGATATCCCCCGATCCGCGCCTGTCAACCGAACGGCAGGATGGCTGAAACGCCCGCCTGACAAGGCTTCGCGTCGGGACCGGCCACGTCCTCCCAGCGCCCTATCAGATGTGATAGCTATACACCTCTTAGTGGCGAATTACAGTGCTTACACGAGATCCAGTTAATGAGATTTCGACGATTTCCGGGGGCAGAAACGTGAAGTTCATCGATCAGGAAATTGCGCACATCATGCGCGTTATGGTGCCGTCGCTGCTGACTGAGGGCGCGATACCCATTCTCACATTCGAGTACTGGCATAAGCGCCTCTCGAATCTGCTCGATACGGCACAACTCTCCCACGCCCAGTTTCGTACGATCGACTCGCTCATGACGCAACTCGAGCGCCTGCAAGCGCACGCTGCCGCCTGAACGGTCCGGTCGTCCCGGTCGATGCCGCATTCGGACAAGCGGCACGTCCCGCCGATTTACCTCGCCATGTAACCCGAGCATGGATTAGCCCGCCTTCGCGCGGGCTTCTTTCTTTCTAAGGATTCCGCAGCATCGTGCGGACGCCGTGCGCGACGGCCTTTGAATGCACGCTTCAATTCGCGCGGACAAAAAAAGCCGCGGCAGGGGCCGCGGCGAAGAGCTTGCCACTACTGACAACACGGCGCCGAGGGGACGTCGCCGCCGAACCATTGTCACGGCTGATTCCGGCCGCTTCAATGGCCGCCAGGCCGATCTGACAATCGTTAACCATCCACGGATTCCGCGTTCCCGCCGTGCGGTATGTCCCTTTATCCAGCGCGTTCCTCGCTGACGAAACCATCTTGAAATCTCGCCGGCCTCCCTGCATGTAGGGCCCACTTTCATCGGAGAACACCGATCGTGGGAAGCCGACCTGCCTTCATCGACGATCTGGCCCGGGATCTCTCGCCCGACGGCGCTCACGTGCGCGCGCCCGGCGACGACGCGATTCTCGACGCCTATTCGCACACTGTCATCGGGGCGCTCGAACGCGTGCAGCACGCCGTCGCCCATATTGCCGTCGAGCATCGCCCGAGCGGCCAGGCTGCCGCGCGCGGCGGCACCGGCTCGGGCTTTCTGTTCACGCCCGACGGTTATCTGCTCACCAACAGCCACGTCGTGCACGGCGCGAACGCGCTGCGCGTCACGCTCGCCGACGGTTCGACGCACGACGCCGACCTGATCGGCGACGACCCGAGCACCGACCTCGCCGTGCTGCGTATCGGCGCGTCCGAGGCCTTGCCGCACGCCACGCTCGGCGAATCGGCGAAACTGCGCGTCGGACAGATCGCGATTGCCGTCGGCAGTCCGCTCGGACTCGCGCAGACGGTTACGACGGGCGTGGTGTCGGCGCTCGGACGTTCGCTGCGCTCGGCCTCCGGACGCATGATCTACGACGTCATCCAGACCGACGCGGCGCTCAATCCGGGCAACTCGGGCGGCCCGCTCGTCAATTCGGCGGGCCAGGTGATCGGCGTGAACACCGCGATCATTCCGGGCGCGCAGGCGATCTGTTTTTCGACGGCGATCGATACGGCGAAGTGGGTCATCACGCAACTGTTCATGCACGGACGCGTGCGCCGCGCCTACGTCGGCATCGCCGGGACCAATGTGCCGATCGCGCGCAAGGTGCAGCGTTATTTCGAACTGGCGACGACGACCGGCGTGCGCGTGATGGAGAGCGCGAAGGGCAGTCCGGCGGCGCAAGGCGGTCTGCGCGCGGACGACACCATCGTGGCGATCGACGGCCTGCCCGTGGACAGCATCGACGCGCTGCAACGGCTGCTGGACGCCTCGCGTATCGATCGCGTCGTCGAATTCACGGTGATCCGTTTGACGCAGAAGTTGAATCTGCAGATCACGCCCGTGGAGCAGACGTCCTGAAAGTGGTCGCGGCGCACAAAAGCGCGCGCCCATAAGACTAACGGCCGCCTCCGGGAAACCGGAGCGCGGCCGCTTCGATCGACAGAACCGTGCTTAAACCGTGCTTACCAGCCCGGCTGCTGCTCATACGCGCCATACGGCGGCGGGGGCGGCGCCGGTTGCGGCGGGCCGCAGGGCACGTAGCGGCCCGAATACTGGTCGTAGCACCCGCCCGGCGCGGGTGCGGCGGCATAAACCGGTGCGGGCTCGGCATACACGGGCGCGGCCACCGGCGCCGGCTCGGCATAAACAGGCGGCGCCTGATAGACAGCCGGACCGCTGACAGCCGCACCCACCACGGCGCCGATCAGCGCGCCGCCCACGAGCGCGCCTACCACGTCGCCACCTCGATCATGGGCGCTGGCCGGACCTGCCGCCACCACGCAACCCGCCAGCACCAATACAGCAGCAATCTTACGCATGTCGTTCTCCTCGAGAACTGTATGAAAACATGCGAGCGATTGTGGCCCTGATACGCGGATACAGGTGCAGCAAAGGGTAACGACTAATTACGCGGATGATGAATTAACGCGATCAGTGACCGCGCTCACCGGGAGACTGCGCAGGAGCCCGCGCAAGAGACGGCGCGCCCGCCAGCAGACGGATGCGCGAAGCCCGGACCCTTGGCCCGGGCGGAACGGCAGCGTGCTTCGTCAATGATGAAGAATGCTGCGTAACGGATGACGCCAGTCGATGTGATGATCCCCGGCGAGGACTCGCTGCCGGTGCTCCTCGAGAATCTCGTCCGAGAAGAGGAAAACGACAATGACGAGGGGGATGACCAGAAACGCGCCCAGTATTACGTGCTCGATCACGATTACCTCCTGGCTGTCAAGCGGTTGCAATTGCATTGTAGCTGGAACGCTACAGTTTGCACGCCGGACGACTACTTATTCAGAAACAAACGTGATCCGCCGTACGCAAGCGCTTGAGCAGCGCGCGTGCCCGCCCTCGCAAGCCGGGAAAACACCGAGCGAAATCGACCGCGCGCACGCCGATTCCGCTGCCGAATCCGCCACTAATCAAGCCGCCGACCTCTTCCAGACGGCGGCGAACAGACCCGCGCCGATCAACAGCGACCCACCCGTGCGATTGACCGCCCGCTGCACGCGCGGGCTGCGCACGGCCTTGCGCGCCGCGGCGGCCAGCAGCGCGTAACCGAAGGCATTGAGCGTGGCGAGCACGAGGAACGTCGCCTCGAAAACGACGATCTGCGGCAGCGCGCGCATATGCGGATCGATGAACTGCGGCACGAACGCGACGAAAAAAATGATGCTCTTGGGGTTCAGCGCGGTGACGGCAAACGCGTGCGCGAAGATGCGCCCGGTGCGGGTTTCGCTGGTGTCGGGCGCTTCGGGGTTCGCGATGGGCGCGCGCCAGAGCTTGATGCCCAGATAGATCAGGTACGCGGCGCCGACCCACTTGAGCGCCGAAAACAGCGTGGCGGAAGCCGCCAGAATCACGCCGAGGCCGAGCATGGACGCCGTCATCGCCGTGAAGTCGCCGAGCGCGACGCCCGCGGTGGTGGCCAGCGCATAGCGGCGGCCGTGACCGAGCGCGTAGGAAACGACGAGCAGCACGGTCGGCCCGGGAATGGCGACGAGGATGGCCGAGGCGATCGCGAACGGCAGCCAGTGAGCGAGAGTCATGGAATTTCTCCAAAAGGGATGCCCGATTTATCCACGAAGACGGCGTGCGCGCAAGTCGGTTTGATGCGGTCTGGAAAAGGGCGGCGACGGCATGCCTGGCATCGTTTTTATTCTGCGGCCTGCGAATTGTCGGGCGCGCGATGAAGGCGGCGCGACGCTTCCTTATGTGCGGCGCGGCATCATGCTCGCACGCCGCATCGGCGCTTGCGCAAGCATCGTGCGACCAGGCCGGTGACAACGCCTGTTGCGCCCGCACACAAGTTGTTCTTGCACTCTATTCGCGCTCTTCTACATTGAAAAATGCGGGTCGATCGTGGCCGTTAAATACATAGCTAACCGAAGACAACCCACCCGCCGAGGAGGCAGAACCATGCGAAGGCTATCCGCAACCGCCGTGGCCGTTCTTGCCGTCTGCTCGGCGAGTCTCGTTGGCGTGGCATCGGCGCAGGAGGCACAAGAGGCGCAAGCGGTCTCGGTCAAGCCGCAACAGACCGTGCAGCTCAAACCCGGCTCCTACGGCTGCCTCTCCAGGGACAAGCTCGACGCCGTCTCCCAGCACGAGCAGGCGGGCGAGCATCAGCAGATGCAGGAATATTTCGCCGATTTCCGCTGCCTCTCGACGCCCGAGAACCAGTCGTATCGCGTGGTGCGCGTGGTGGGCCACGACGTCGAGTTCGTGAACGCCGCGAACGCCGACGACCAGGGCCTCTGGACCAGCGACCGCTCCATCAAGCAATAAGCCCAGCCGCAAGACGCGCGCTCACCGCCGGCGCGCGGTGTGTGCGTACGCTTGCGCGTCACGATTGTCGGCTTGAGCTTCCTGTTTTGCCCCCTTCATCGCGTCGTCATTTTCGCTTCCGATCATCGACATGACCGGCGCTCGACTTGCGTCGCCGTCTGATGAAACCGGCACAGCCCGTGCTGGAAACTCGCTATCATGTGCGGCTTTTACGCCGCGACGCAGCACGTTGCACGACTGACAGCACAACTGACAGCGGCGGGTATCGAGGGGCGGAAATCGGCATGGCACTTAAATCGACCATCTTCAAGGCAGAGCTTCAGATCGCGGACATGGACCGGCACTACTATGCCGACCATGCGCTGACGATCGCCTGCCATCCGTCGGAAACCAATGAGCGGATGATGGTGCGCATCGCCGCCTTCGCGTTGTTCGCGGGCGAGCGTCTCGAATTCTGCAAGGGCCTGTCGGACACCGACGAGCCCGATCTGTGGAGCAAGGACTACACGGGCGCAATCCAGACGTGGATCGAAGTCGGCCAGCCCGACGAGCGCCGCATCGCCAAGGCGGCGGGGCGCGCGGACGAGGTAATCGTGATCGCCTACGGCGGCCGCACCTCGGATATCTGGTGGCAAGGCGTGCGCGGCAAGGTCGAACGGCTGCGCAACGTCACTGTCTGGTCGCTCGGCGAAGACGTGGCTGCGGCGCTCGGCAAGCTGGCCGAACGGACGATGCGCCTGCAATGCACGGTGCAGGACGGCGCGGCGTGGATCGGCAGCACGACGAGCGAGCCGGTCGCGGTCGAATGGACCGTGCTCAAGGCGCCCGAGAACGTCTGAGCGCCGGTTCGGCACTTTCTGAACGCGCCCAGGGCTAGCCATTCGGCGGCCCTTTCAGTTCCACCATGTTCCCCTCGGGATCGAACAGATACAGCGACGGCCCGAAGCCTTCCGCGCCGTAGCGCTCGACCACGTCGCCGGGACGCGCGCCCAGCGCGGCGAGATGCGCCTTGAGCGCCGCGCCGTCGAACGGCTCCACGCGCAGACACAGATGATCCATGTTGCGGCCCGCGCCCGTCGGCGTCGCGCCGCCGTTGCCCGGTTTCTCGCGATCGAGCGGACCGCCCATCGACACCAGATCGATCAGCGAACGGCCCGCGCGCAGTTGCACGAGTCCGAGCTGCGTTTCCTCGCGTTCGACGCGGCAGCCGAGCACGTCGCAGTAAAAGCGCGTCATCGCGGCGGGATGGGCGGCGCGAATGACGACATGATCGATTTCGCGAATCTGGATCTGCATGACGGTCCCCGCCGATTGGCGTGTGCGAACAAAGTCATTGCAGTGTAGGAGGGAAGTTGGGCGGAGAATGACGTCTTGTCATCTCGCGAGGCGTGCGGCCGGGACGCGGAAATGCGCCCCCAAAACGCTGGACGAAAAAAAGCCCGCTGCTGTGAGCGGGCTTAATCCATATCAGGAGGAGACATGGAGGAGACAGGAATCACTATACACAGCGGTCTGACGCGACGCAACAAGTTTTTAAGGGAAAACCCGCAATGGTGCCATTTTGTCGCAGTCGCACATTGACAGGGCATCGGCGCGCATGAATGGTGCTCGCAGCAGGCTCGCGTGGCCGTCGTTCCGGGCGATTCCACGGGCCCGAACGACAGCGCAAGATCCGGCACGCCGTACCGCGGCGCGGCCTTTACAGTGAGGCCATCGAGTCAAGCACGCGCACCCTGCGGGAGTCCTCATATGAACGCCATTCCGAACGCCGACCGCCAAGCCTCGTCGGATCCTGTCGACACGAACGCCGACGCCGGACGCTGGGCCGCCGTCGCAGCACGCGACGCGAGCGCCGACGGCCAGTTCTTCTACGCCGTGCGCACGACCGGCGTGTTCTGCCGTCCGTCCTGCGCGTCGCGGCTGCCGCGCCGCGAGAACGTCGAATTTTTCGCCGATGCGGACGCCGCGCGCGCCGCCGGCTACCGCGAATGCAAGCGCTGCCGTCCCGGCGGCCTGCCGCGCGAGCTGGACATCGTGCGCCGCGCCTGCGACGCGCTCGACGCCGATCCGCAATCGCGCCTCACGCTCGCCCAGCTCAGCGAGGCCGTGCATCTGAGCCCGTTCCACCTGCAGCGCCTGTTCAAGCGCGTGCTCGGCGTGTCGCCGCGCCAGTATCAGGCCGCGCGCCGCGGCGCCGTGCTGCGCGACGCGCTGGCCCAGGGCGCCGACGTCACACGCGCCAGCGCCGATGCGGGCTTCAACTCGTCGTCGCGGCTGTACGAGAGCGTGGCGGGCGAGCTGGGCATGAAGCCGTCGGCGTTCCGGCGCAAGGGCGCGGGCCTGACGATCCGCTTCGCGAACGCGGCCACGCCGCTCGGCCGCGTGCTGATCGCGGCCACCGAAAAAGGCATCTGCCGCATCGCATTCGGCGACGACGGCGACGCGCTCACGGCCAGCCTGCGCGCCGACTTCGAAAACGCACGCTGCGTGGAAGACGTCGCCGCGCTCGCGCCCTTCGTCGCGCAGATCGACGCCTATCTGCACGGCCGACGCGAGCGCTTCGAGCTGCCGCTCGACGTCGCGCCGACGGCGTTCCAGCAGCGCGTCTGGGATGCGCTCCAGCACATTCCCTACGGCGAAACGCGCAGCTACACGCAGATCGCCGAAGCGCTGGGCGCGCCGCGCGCGGTGCGTGCCGTGGCGAGCGCCTGCGCGTCGAACCCGGTGGCGCTGGCGATTCCGTGTCATCGCGTCGTGCAGAAGGGCGGCTCGCTCGCGGGTTATCGCTGGGGGATCACGCGCAAGGCCGCGCTGCTCGATGCGGAAGCGCGCGCGGGCGAAGTGCGCGCCGATCCGGCACAATCGAGCGCGAAATCGCCCGAAAAGGCCGATCGAAAGCCCCGCGCGAAACGCGCCCCCGCCACGCCGGAGACCGCTGCTTGAGCGCCGTCCAGTCGACCTCGAAAAAAGCCCCGCCGACGCCGCCCAAAACGGCGGCCGGCATCGAATCCGCCACGCAAACCGCCACGCTCGAACTGCCGTTTCGCGCGCCCTACGACTGGCCGCGCGTGCTGCGCTTTTTCGGCGGCCGCGCGACGCCGGGCGTCGAAGCCGTCGAGGACGGCGCGTGGCTGCGCGCCATCGACTTCCAGGGCGCGAGCGGCACGCTCGCCGTGCGCCGTCACGCGCGCAAGCGCTGCCTCGTCGTGCAGATCGACGGGCCGGTGAGCGCGCACGCGCAGACGCTCGCCGCGCCGCTCTCGCGCATGTTCGATCTTCAGGCCGATACGGCGGCGATCGGCGCGCATCTCGCGCAAGATCCCTGGCTCGCGCCGCTGGTCGAAGCCGTGCCGGGTCTGCGCGTGCCCGGCGCGTGGTCGGGATTCGAACTCGTGGTGCGCGCGATCGTCGGGCAACAGGTGAGCGTGAAGGCGGCGACGACCATCATCGGGCGACTGGTGCAACGCGTGGGCGAGCGTATCGATGGGCATCCGCACGCCCACACCGCGTGGCGTTTTCCGACGCCCGCCGCGCTCGGCGCCGCCGATCTCGCCGGTATCGGCATGCCGGGCAAGCGCGTCGCGGCGCTGCAAGGCTTCGCGCGCGCGGTGGCGAGCGGCGAAGTCGCGATCGAACGCAGCGATCTGCCGGGCGCGGCCCAGGCGGGCGACGTCGCGGAACTCGACGCCATGCGCGCCGCGCTGCTCGCGCTGCCTGGCATCGGCCCGTGGACGGTCGAATACGTGGCGATGCGCGCATGGCGCGATCCGAACGCCTGGCCCGCGACCGATCTCGTGCTGATGCAGGCGATCGCCGCACGCGATCCGTCGCTCGAGCGTGCGACGCAACAGCGCGCGCGCACCGACACCTGGCGCCCGTGGCGCGCGTATGCGGCGATGCATCTGTGGAACGAAATCGCCGATCGGGCGGGTGGGGCGCGCGGTGGTTGAAGCGTCGTTCAACGCCTGATCGAACGCGCGGCGAAACGCCTCGCAAACGCATCTCTGCAACCGCATAAAAACCGCCGTGATTACGGCAATTCGACGTCGATACACCATCGAAACCGCGCTACGTCAGTACCGAAGCGCACACTGCGGCGCAGCCGCCGAAACCGCCTCACAGGCCGCAAAACCCCGCCCGAGGCGGCCTCAAGCAGGTCTTCCGGCGAGATGTTAAAGTGCCCGCTACCGAAAATATCCCTGTCGGCGGCGCGCGCAGCACCGTCTCGCCGGCCAGAGCCCGACCTGCCTTCAATGCCAGACACGACCTCCACACGCACGAACGACGTTCTCGCGCAGCGCCTTTCCGTGCTGAGCGCCGGACCGCAACGCGACGCGCTCACGCGCGGTCTGCGCGGCATCGAGAAGGAAAGCCTGCGGGTGACGCGCGACGGCCATCTGGCCACGACGCCGCATGCCGCGGCGCTCGGTTCTGCGCTCACGCATCCGTCGCTCACGACCGATTATTCGGAAGCGTTGATCGAGATCATCACGCCCGCCGAGCACGACGCCTCCATCACGCTCGACAAGCTCGACGAACTGCATCGCTTCGTCTACGCCGTGCTCGCGCGCGACGGCGAAATGCTGTGGAACGAATCGATGCCGGGCCTGCTGCCCGCAAGCGACGAAGGCATTCCCATCGCGCGTTACGGCAACTCGAACATCGGCCGTCTGAAATACGTCTACCGGATGGGTCTCGCGCTGCGTTACGGGCGCACGATGCAGTGCATCGCGGGGATCCACTACAACTATTCGCTGAGCGAAGACGTGTGGCGCGCGCTGCACGCGCACGATCAGTCCACGGCCTCGCAGACCGACTATCAGTCGGAGCGTTATCTCGCGCTGATCCGCAACTTCCGCCGCACGAGCTGGCTGCTGATGTATCTGTTCGGCGCGTCGCCCGCGCTCGACGCGCGCTTCCTGCGCGGCCGCGCGCACACGCTCGACAGCTTCGACGCTGACACGCTCTATCTGCCGTACGCGACCAGCCTGCGCATGAGCGATCTCGGCTATTCGAACACCACGGGTCAATCCGCGCTGCACGCCGATTACGACACGCTGCCCGGTTATCTCGAAGCGCTCGCGCAGGCGGTGAGCCAGCCGTATCCGCCCTACGAGGCGATCGGCACGCATCGCGATGGCGAGTGGGTGCAGATCAACACCAACGTGCTGCAGATCGAAAACGAGTTCTACTCGACGATCCGCCCGAAGCGCGTGACGTATCCGGGCGAGCGCCCGCTGCATGCGCTCGCCGCACGCGGCGTGCAGTACGTCGAGGTGCGCTGCATGGACATCGATCCGTTCGAGCCGACCGGCATCTCGCTCGAAGCGGCGCGTTTTCTCGACGCTTATCTGCTCGCCTGCGCGCTCGACGAAAGCGCAAAGCTGCCGGAAGCCGATTACGCGGAAGCGAACGAGAACTTCGGCATCATCACGAAGGAAGGGCGCAAGCCCGGGCTCGAACTCACGCGTGACGGCCAGCGCGTCGCGATGCAAGACTGGGCCGCCGAACTGTTCGCGAAGATCGAGCAGGCGGCCGCGCTGCTCGACGCGGCGAAGGGTGGCGACGAACATGGGCGCTCGCTCGCCGCACAGCGCGCGAAGTTTGCCGATGCGTCGCTCACGCCGTCCGCGCGCGTGTTGCAGACGATGCGCGAGCAGCAGCAATCCTTCCTGCAATTTGCGCTTGCGCAGAGCGAGCGCCACGCGGCGCACTTCCTCTCGCGTCCGCTCGACGCGCAAGTCACGGCGCAGTTCGAAGCGCTCGCGCGCGAGTCGCTCGACCAGCAGGCGAAGCTCGAACGCGAGGAAATCGGCTCGTTCGACGCCTTCGTCGCCGCTTATCGCGCCTACACGCTCAATCGCTACAGCGTTTGATCGCCCGGATGACGGCTGCGGCCGGTACGCGGACGCTCCGCCGTCCGCGTACCGGCGCCCGAGACGCCGGGTATTGCATTTGCTCGAAACACTGGCGCGCACACGCAGTCCAATGTCATATTGGCGCCGCGCGCGCCTCGTCTCGCATCGAAGCGCGCCGCCCTGCCACACGAACCTGACACCAACGACAACGACCGGAGCGCGCACGGCGCGCGCCCATTCTGCGAGGAACCCACGCGATGAAACGAATCCTGCCGATCCTGCTCTGCGTGACGGCGGCGGCCTGCGCGCCGCGCGGTCAGGTCAATCCCGACGTGATGCAGATCGCCACCGCGCCGCTCACCTGTGGCGATCAGAGCGAGTGCGACGCATGGTGGCAACGCGCCCAGGACTGGGTGCGCGGCCATTCGAAGTATGAAGTGCAGACGGCGACCGACACGCTGATCCAGACCGCCGGTCCCGGCGGCGGCAAGCGCGCGCTCGCCTACGAGATTACGAAGACGAAGAACGCCGACGGCACGGCCACGATCGGTTTCGCGGCACACTGCGACAGTTCGATCGGCTGCAAGCCCGATCCGTGGGCCGCGGGCGCGGCCTTCAAGCAGTACGTGCGCACCGGCGTCGAGCAGCCGGTCCGCGATCAGGCCGGCGACTCGGCCGGCACGGACGACTCCGGCAAGACCACCGCGACCTCGCCAGCTTCTGCGCCCGCAGCAGCGGCGCAATAAGGCCGCCGCCGACATTTCACGCCCCCACGTTCGATCGACCCGCCGTCAGGCCGCGAGATCGAACGCAGTCCGAATCGATTGTCGCGATTCTCGTCATTCCGAGTACGCATTTCAGCACTTTCTGATGGAGCAGCAGCGCCAAGGACTCGTATCTTGGCGCTGCTTCGGCACGCGCCGGGCAGTTCACTCCTCTTCCATCACTCGAATCGACAATGAAAATGCGACTTCTGCCTGCTAGTGCGCTGGCCGTCCCGCTGGCCGCTCTCTTCGTCGCGGCCGCCGGCTGCACCACGGCATCGGGGCCCCTGCACAATCTCGACATCGTCACGCTCGCCAACGGCACGCAAGCCTATCGCGTCCAATGTCTGGGCCTGCTCGAAAGCTCGAAGGTCTGTATGAAGAAGGTCAACGAGATCTGCGGCGACAAGCAGCCGCTGCGCGTCTCGTCGGTGGACCGTGCAGCCTCGGGTTTCCTGCCCGAAAACGACCCGCGCGAAATCCTGTTCATCTGCCAGACGCCGCAACCGGCCGCGCAGCCCGCTCCGCCGCCGCCTCCGCCGCCCCCGGTCGTCAACACGCAGCCGCAAACCATCACGCTGAACGCCGACGCCAACTTCGCGTTCGACAAGTCCGACCTGCTGCCCGCCGGCAAGCAGGCGCTCGACCAGTTCATCCAGCAGAGCGACGGCGTGAACATCGGCACCATCGTGATCAGCGGCCATACCGACTCGAAGGGCTCGAAAACCTACAACGACCGCCTCTCGATGCGCCGCGCGCAAGCGGTGCGCAACTATCTGCAGTCGCACGGCCTGCACGCCGGCCAGTACGACGTGAAGGGCTATGGCTTCTCGAAGCCGGTCGCGTCGAACGCCACGGCAGAAGGCCGCGCGAAGAACCGCCGCGTCGAAATCGAAACGAGCGGCATCACGGCGCGCTGACCGTTCATCACGCGCGAGGCGCGGGGCCGGACCTCAATGGCCCATCGACGCGCCCGCGCCTTTTCTCGGCTTCGTCGCCCACACCAGCAGCGCCAGCACCACGAACACCGCGCACGAAATGCGGAAGAAGTCGTTGGTCGCCATCATGTAGCCCTGCGACGTCACCACGTCGTTCAATTTCGCGGTCACGCTCTGGCCTGCGTAGCCCAGCGACTTCAGCGCGTCCTGATACGCAATCGTGTTCGCCGCATACGGATTCACCGACTCCGACAGCACCGCGTGGTGATAGATCGCGTCGTCCTCCCAGAATGTCGTGCTCACCGCCGTGCCGATCGCGCCCGAGAGCGTGCGCAGGAAGTTCGAGAGACCGGACGCGCTCGCGAGCCGCTCGTCGGAAACACTCGATAGCGTGATCGTCGTCATCGGCACGAAGAAACAGGCCACGCCGATCCCCTGCACGAGGCGCGGCAAAATCACGTGATTGAAGGGCACGTCGAGCGTGAAAGTCGAATTCCAGATCGACACCAGCGCGAACACGACGAACGCAAAACTCGCGACCATACGCAAATCGAGCTTGTGCATGTTGCGGCCGATCAGCGGCGACAACACGAGCGCGAGCAGCCCGACGGGCGCCGTCGCCAGCCCGGCAATGCCGGCCGTGTAGCCCATCACCGTCTGCAGCCAGAGCGGGAAGATCACGACCGAGCCGAAAAACGCCATGAAGCCGAACGAGATGATGGTCGCGCCGAGTGCGAAGTTGCGGTCGCGGAACAGCGAGAGATCGACCACCGGGTCTTTTTCCGTCGCCTCCCACACGAGCATGAACGCGATCGACACCACCGCAATGATCGCGAGCGCGACGATGAACTTCGAGCTGAACCAGTCGCGGTCCTTGCCGAGGTCCAGCATCATCTGCAGGCACGACACGCCGATCACCAGCAGCGCGAGACCCACGGCGTCGATGCGCTGTTTCGTGGTCTTCGTTTCGCGGCCGCGCAGCAGCAGGAACGCGCACACGCCGGAAAATATCCCGATCGGCACGTTGATGTAGAAGATCCACGGCCACGTGTAGTTGTCGGTGATATAGCCGCCCATCACGGGGCCGAAGATCGGCGCGACGATCACCGTCATCGCCCAGAGACCGAGCGCGAGCCCACGTTTCTCGGGCGGATAGGAGCGCATGAGAATAGTCTGCGAGAGCGGCACCATCGGGCCGGAGACGAGCCCCTGCACGAGCCGGAAGGCGATCAGCGTCTCGAAGTTCGAAGCGAAGCCGCAGGCCGCCGACGCGATCGTGAACAGCAGCACCGAGAGCGTGAAGAGGCGCACTTCGCCCACGCGGCGCGCGAGCCAGCCCGTGAGCGGCACGGCGATGGCAGACGCCACCGAGTACGAGGAAATGACCCACGTACCCTCGCTGTTGGCCACACCGAGGTTGCCCGAGATCGTCGGCACGGCGACGTTGGCGATCGAGGTGTCCAGCACCTCCATGAAGGTGCCGAGGGCGAGGCCCACGGTGAGCAATGCGAGCGTGCCGCCCGAGAGCGGTTTGGGCGGCGCGTCGGCGGGTGCTGCGGGCGCTGCGGTGGAGGCGTCCATCTTCAGTGTCCTTGCGGTGCTTTCGGTGCTTCTGTGCTTTCGGTTAGGCAGACCGTTGCCGCGTGCAAGCAGCCTGGCGGAGCGTGCGGCTGGGGATTTCGTGTCGCGGCATTCTCTGCCCAGACAGGTATTTGGTTGTAGGGCGGGCTTGAGTTCGCGCGGTCGGCCTGCCCGAAAGGCAGCCGCCGGGTCGATTCGCCCTTAGTCGTTGCCAGTGTTGCTGTCGTTACTGTCCTTGCCCGACGAGCCGTCCGCCGCGCCGCCCGGGCATTCGCCGCCGGTGCAAACCGCCCCGGTTTCGGCATCGTTGGCGATAAAGCGCTGCAGCAGATGCACGAGCGTCGTCACTTCCTCGGCGCTGAAGCCGCGCAACTGGTCGTCCATCACCGCGGCAATCGCAGCGGGCAATTGCTGCGCTGCGTCGCGCCCCAGCGGCGTGAGCACCAGTTCGACGACGCGGCGATCCGCCTGACTGCGCTGGCGCAACAGGAAACCCTTGCGCTCGAGGCGGTCGAGCATACGCGTCATGGAGCCGGTGTCGTACGAGAGCACGCGCGACATTTCGTTGGGCGTGCGCGCGCGTTCGTACCAGAGCAGCAGAATCACGCCGATCTGCGACGAGGTCAGCCCGAGCGGCGCGACGGCGCGGTCCATGCGCGCGGCCAGCACGTTACGGGCGGTCGACAGAAAGTAGCCGAGACTCGGCACGACGCCGACCTTGCTGGACACGTTGGAGCCGTCGTTCATGGGAAAAGCACTCTCATCGCTGGCAAATCGAAACACGGGCAAAACAGGGTGAATTCTAGCCTGAGAATTTTCTGCCTGGGCAGGAAATACGCAGGAAATTCGGTCAGTGCGTCGCAGCATTCGTCATTGATTCGTCGCTATCGCAGCGTAAAAACAACAACGGGATTGATGCGCCGCAAAGTATGTTGTGATTTGATTGCATAGTCAATATTATTACAGGCAACCACTTACACTCCACGCACTTCACTTTTTTCGACGTAGGTCGCGCCATGCTGTACCTCAAACACGCGCTCGGCGGCATCGGCCGCTCGGTGAGCAGCACTGCCCGGATTGCCTTTGCGCAGGCCGGCGGCGCGGCGCGATGGCGCAAGGCGGCGCTCTACGCAGGCATGTTCCTGCTGCCCGGCGGCTCGGTCGCGGTCGTGCTGATGCTGTGGGCCGACCGTCGTCGCGCACGCAGCGGCGCTGCTTCAAAGCCTGCTTCAAAGGCCGCCGCAGCCAGCGCGAAAAGCGAGGCCGCACCGGCTTCGGCGACCGGCCGTCTGCTCTGCGCGGCAGGCTGCCGTAACGACGCGTAATCTGCACCTCACACGCCGTAACACATCCGTCCCTGTTCCCGGCTTAACCTTACAGATTGCGCGCGACGCGCGGCCTGTGCGCTACCATGGCCGCACCGCTCGAACGTCGCGCGCGCCGTGTGCCTGCGCCCGTTCCGCCTGATCCACCGCGCTGCGGCCACGTCGCCATAACGATTACACCGTTCATCGCCGCGCGCGCCTGCACGCCAGCCGCATCGACAGGAATTCCTTGCATGTCCCGCCGTATCGATCGTCACGCCTCTCATGCCGCCCGCGACGCCACGTTCGCGGCTCATCTGCACAGTGCGCGCCGCACGCCAAAGCTCGCGCGGCTGGGCGCGGCGGCGGCGCTCGCGTTTGCCCTGAGCGGCTGCGCGGTCGGGCCTGACTATCACCGGCCGGACAGCGCCGTGCCCGCGGCCTACAAGGAAGCGCCGGAGGGCTGGAAGGTCGCGCAACCCGCCGACGCCGCCGACCGCGGCCCGTGGTGGCTGATCTACGATGACGCGCAGCTCAACGGCCTGATGGATCAGCTCAACGCGAACAACCAGACCGTCGCGCAGTACGCCGCCGCATATCGCCAGGCGCGGGCGCTGGTCGGCGAGGCGCGCGCCGCATACTTTCCAGTCGTGAGCGCCTCGTTCGCGGGCACGCGTTCGCGCACGCCCACGCGCGTCTCGAACGCGAGCGGCAGCTTCCCGAGCGGCACCATCACGAACAACGTCAATCTGGGCCTCGACGCCACCTGGGAACCCGACCTCTGGGGCAAGGTGAGCCGCACGGTCAGCTCGGAAGAGGCGAGCCAACAGGGCGCGGCCGCCGACCTCGCGAACGCACGCCTGTCCGCGCAGGCCACGCTCGCGCAGACGTACTTCACGCTGCGCGCGCTCGACGCGCAGCAAAAGCTGCTCGACGATACCGTCGCGGCGTACGAGAAGTCGCTGAAGCTCACGCAGAACCAGTACGCGCAGGGCGTAGCGGGGCGCGCCGACGTGATCCAGGCGCAGACGCAGCTGCAATCCGCGCAGGCGTCGGCCATCGACAACGGCGTGGCGCGCGCGCAGGACGAGCACGCGATCGCCGTGCTGGTTGGCCAGCCGGCCTCGTCGTTCTCGATTCCGGTATCGCCGCTCACGGCCACGCCGCCGGTCGTGCCGGTCACCATGCCGTCGGCGCTGCTGGAGCGGCGTCCCGACATCGCCTCGGCCGAGCGCAAGGCGGCGTCGGCCAACGAGCAGATCGGCGTGGCGATCGCGGCGTTTTTCCCGACGCTCACGCTTTCGGCGAGCGGCGGCTTCGAAAGCTCGGTGTTCTCGCAACTGCTGCAAATGCCGTCGCGCTTCTGGACGCTCGGACCGTCGCTCGCGGCCACGGTGTTCGACGCCGGCCTGCGCCGCGCGCAGACCGAAGCGGCGCGCGCCGCCTACGACCAGCAGGTGGCCACCTACCGGCAAACTGTGCTGGCCGCGTTCCAGGACGTCGAGGACAACCTCGCTTCGCAGCGCATCCTCGCGCAGGAAATCGTCGTGCAGCAGCAGGCGGTGGATTCGGCGGTGCATGCGCAGGCCATCGTCACGAACGAGTACAAGGCGGGCACGGTCGATTACGTCAACGTGCTGACCGCGCAGACCACGGCGTTCACCGCGCAGCAGAAGCTCGCGAGCCTCGCGGGGCAGCGCATGGTGTCGTCGGTGGGACTCGTGAAGGCGCTCGGCGGCGGCTGGGACGCCACGCAGATGGATCGCGAGACCGGCAGCGTCAGCGCGCCCGCAGCGGTGCCGGCGTCGGGCGCGGCGGCGGCGGCTTCTGCCTCCGCTTCCGCCTCACCGCAGCAAACCGCCACCGAAGCGGCCACGCAGGGCGCCGCGAGCACGCGGGCGCAGTAACGTCATCAAGCGCGCTACAACGAGAAACGGCGGCCTGAGCCGCCGTTTTTTCTTGTGCGCGAGGTTTAGCGCATGAAGTTCAGCGCCACCGTGCCGGGCCCGACCGGCCGTCCCAGCAGATTCAGCAGACCGGCGAGATTCTCGCGCTGATCGGGCGTCGCGCTCGCGGTGCCGTTGAACATCGACGCGTTGCGCGAGAAGGTGCCGTGGCCGTCGAGCAGCAGCGGCCCTTTCTGCGTCTTCAGATCGAGCGTCGACGACGCGCCCTGCGCCTGCAACACCGCCTCATACGACCCCAGCGGCTTGACCAGCGAGACGCGCGAACTCATGTCGCCGAGCGTGACCGTGAGCCGCCCGAAGGCGTCGGTGCCGAACACGCGCCACGGCGTCCAGGCGAGCCGCACGTTGCCGTCGAGATCGAGCGTGTTGAACGGCGCGCCGAGACCGGCGAGCAGCGACGCCGGCACCGCGATCGCGCCCGCGGTGATGTTCGCGCCGCGCAGCGTCGCTTCCACGTCGACGGGGTCGGGCATCGCCTCCGTCTGACGCATCTGCAGACGCACGCGGCCCGTGAGCAGCGCCCAGAACGAGGCGCGCCATTCGATCCGGCCGGGCAGCAGCGTCGCGCCCTGCACGTCGTGGCCGGCCGCGAGCATCAGCGTGGCGGAACCGTGCCACAGCGAACCTTGCGGATCGACGAGATTGACATGGCCCTGAGTCGCGCGCGCGAACTGCGGCGCGATCCACGCCGCGGGCAGGCGCACGAGCAGCACGACGGCCACCGAAACGAGGGCGACGAACAGCCAGGGCAGCGCGGCGCGCGCGCGTCGCATCCAGTAAGACATGAAGCGGTTCTCCCGGCCGTGCTCAGTGTGCATTCGCGCTTTGCAGCGACGCGGTCAGATCGACCTGGCCGTCGGTCTTGAGCGCCGTGATGTGCGCCTCGACCACCTGCACCTTGAACTGTTTGCGCACGTCGTCGAGCCAGGCCGACCACGCGGGAAACGACGCGTTCTTCAACTGCACCTGCACCGACGAACCGATGATCTGCACCTGCGCGCCCGGCATGCCGTGATCGGACAGCGACGCGGTCAGCGCGTCCTTGAGCGCCTGTCCGCCCGGCGCGACGCTCGCCGCCGCGCCCGCGAGCGAGCGCGCTTCGTCAGCCTGCGCGGTCATCAGCGCAAGCTGACGCTGCATCGCGGGCAGGTTGGCGCGCAGCCTCGCGCGGCCGTCGGCGGCCGGCGCCCACAGCACCGAATAGCCGATCGCCACGGCCAGCAGTGCGCCGCCCCATGTGAGCATGGTCTTCTCGCGCACCGTGCGCGCGTCCCAGAAATTGCTCCACTGCTCCTGCAGCATGTCGGCCCAAGCGCCGCCCACAGCCGATGTCTTCACGATGCGCTCCTGATGGTCCACTTGCCGCTGCTGCTGTCCTGCGTGCCCGAGAGACCGTTGCGCGCGAGGCGTTTGTTCAGATCGGCGTCGATGTTCACGCCGGGTTTGAAGGTCACGTCGAGACGCCGGTCGTGATAGTCGAGCGCCGCGATGCCGTTGACCGGCACGGGGCCGAGCGAACGCGCGAGGCCGTCGGCGAGCGCGAGGAAATCGTCGGGCGACGGCTCACCCGCCGCCACGCGCAGTTGCGAGAGCTGACGCGCCATCTGGCCCGCCGGGTCCAGCACCACGGTCGTCTTGGGAAACGCGTTGAGCAGCAGCTCGGTCATCTGCGCGTTCATGGCGTCCTGCTGGCGCGAGAGCATCAGCCACTGCACATTCGCACCGACGATCGCCACCACCAGCGCCGCCGCCGCCAGCGCGATCGGCACGCGCAGACGGCGCAGCGTCGCGCGGTCGAGACGCCACGGCTGCGCGGCGAACTCGAACTGGCACAGATCGAACTTGCAGGCGAGCGCGCGCTTGGCGAGTGTCTCGAAGGCGAGCGGCTGCGCGCCGGGGAAAACAGCCAGCGCCGCGGCCTTGCTGGCCGCGCTCGCGGGCTCGCCGGGCAAACCGGTCAGCACATAGCGCGTCACGGGCGCGTCGCCGGCCAGCGCCGAAACGGTGGCCGCGAGGCTCCCAGCCGGCACCGCGAAGCCCTCGGCCGCCGCGCCGCGCACGATCGCGAGTTCGAGCAGGCCGCTCGCGCCCATGGCCGCGGACACCGGCAGCGCCGCATCGGGCAGCAGCGTAGGCGCGGTGGACATCACCGGGCCGAATACGCAGGCCGTCACCGGGACGATCTCGGGCGCGGCAGCGGCAGCGGCAGTGGCAGCGGGAGCGGGAGCGGCTGAAGCGGCTGCTTCCTTGACGCTTTCAGCAGTCTCAGCCGCCTCGGCCGTCGCGACTTCCGCCACGACGCTCTGCGCCACGGGCAGGCAGCGCGCCACCGGCACCGCACGCACGTTGCGATGGCCCGCGCCCGTGAAGCCTTCGACGAGGAAGCGGAACCAGCCGCGATCGATCGCGGCCACAGTCTGCCGGCCGTCGGGCTGACGCGCGGGATCGAGCGCCAGATGGCAGGTCTGCGCGTCCTGGATCAGATGATCCTCGACGACGTTCGGCAACGCCTGGCGCAGCCGCGGCCCCTTGAGCGGCGGCAAGGTGGCGGAGACGGTCAGCAGGTCGCGCGCGGCGATCAGCAGCACGGTGGCCGTCGCTTTCGGCAACAGACCGAGCGCCGAGCGGCCCGCGCGCTGCGTGTTGCCCGCCTTGTCGAGCAGCAGGAACGGCAGTTCCGGCAACTGCCATTCCTGCGAGTGAACCGCCGGATCGCGCGGCGGCATCAGGACGATCAGCGTGCTCAAACGCACCTCTTTTCGATGTTGGACTGGTACGGTTTCATGGTTCGTCGCGCACGCGCACGATGCGCGTCGTATGGGTCAGCGTATCGCGCCAGACGAGCGTGGTCCGGTCCACCACGGCGCGTTCGTGCTGCACGCGCCCATGAACCAGAAAATAGCTCGAATTGACGTCGCAGAGCGAGGTATCGATGCCTGTTTGCGGGACACCGGAGCCCTCCAGCGCGAGCTGCACGTCGCTGAGATTGCGGAAAAACACGGTCTGCCGGCGCGCCACGAAGGCCTGCGCGCTCGACAGGCTCATGCCTTGAACAGTCGCGGCCACGACTTCGGCGGGCGCGGTGTTCATGTTCACGGGCGTGGTGGTCGGCAGGATCGTCACGAACGGACGCAGCCGCGCGACGATGTCGGGCGTGAAGCCCGGCACGTCCTGCAGCGCGTCGACGCTCGTCATCACGATCGGCGCGTTGCCGCTGTTGCCGTCCGATTCCGAGAGGCCGGGATTGTTGGTGAAATTGCTGCCGCCGCCACCGCCACCCACTTGCTGCGTGGACGTGGTGCTGCCCGGCGTCGAACTGGTCTGAAAGCGCGTGACCGAATAGTTCAGGCCCGAGCGCAGATAGACGGCGGCGTTCTTGGCGAGCTGGCCGTCGATGCCGAGCAGTTGCAGCAGCCGCGCGAACACCTGAATCTGCGTGAGATTGAGCTGCAGCGCGCCCGGCGCCGGCGACGACACGAGGTTGCGCAGATTGAAGCGCGCCTGCGCATCTTCGATCGAGCCCGACACCCACGTGTCCTGGCCCTGTTCGGAGCGCACGTCGCCGATCTGGCCGAGGAAGTCGGAGAGCCGCGTCTTCGCGACCGGCATGCCCCACGCGCCGCCGAGATAGGTCACGCCCGCCGAGGTATCGGCTTCGGAGCGCAGCACGAGGCGCGTCCAGTCGAGCGCGCCGCGCGAGATCCACTGCGCCTGCGCAAGCAGCCGCTGGTTCTCGATGCGCCGCAGTTGCACCTGCTGGCGCCACAGCATGCCCGAGACGAGGATCGCCGACAGCGCCACCACGAGCAGCGCGCTGATGATCGCCGCGCCGCGCTGTTTGCGGCGAAGCCGCAACGAAGATAACGAAGACAACGCAGGCGAAGAACGAGGAGAACGAAGAGAACGAAAGCGGCGCACGTTCATTCTCCGATCACGAAAACGCGCGTCACCGGCCGCGCGAGGGAGCGCGAGCCGATGCTCACCTGCAGCCCCGTGACCGCGCGCGGCACGGGTGCGTTGCCGAGCTGCGGCACCTTCACGTTGTTGTTGTTCGCGTTGAGCTGGCCGCGCACGTCGCCCATGTTCGTCGTCCAGCCGACCTTCGGCACGTAGAGGCGCGCGTCGATCGACCCGACGCCCTGCATCATCGGCAGGGCGCTCCACGCGTCCGATTCGCCGCCGCGCTGCGCGCGCCGCAGCGCGCCCACGGTCGCCAGCGGCGGCGACGCATAGCGCACCACGCGGCCGTTCGACACGCGATAGCGCACGACCTGCAAACGCGGCGCCGCGCCGGGCGGCACCGCGAAGGCGCGCACGATCTGCAGGGCGCCGCCGTCGACCGAGACGGCCGGACCGCCCGCTTCGTCGTCGCTGGCGGCCATGCGCACGTCGATGCGCATCTGGTCGAAGGTCTGCGCGAACACGCGCTCCTCGGCCATCGACTGGCTGATGATGTTGCGCCCGCGCACGATCTGGTCGAGCCCGCGCCACGCGAGGATCGCGACCACGGCGAGGATCGCGATGGCGACCAGCAGTTCGATCAGCGTGAAGCCGCCGGCGCGGCGCGGCGCGCGATCACAGCGACCGGTTCGTTTCATTGCCGATCACCGTGACGAGTTGCGCGAGATTGCCGGCGCGGCCCGGCGTCGTCACCGACACCTCCACGCGGCGGAATACGGGATTGGGCGTGGACGCCACGCGCTGCGTGCACATGAGCGTCAGATTGCCCTGCGAGCAGTCGAAACTGCGCTGGCCGACATCGGGCCAGACATGCGCGAGATGCAGCTGCGCGAGCGCGTTGTCGGCGCTCCAGCCGGCCAGCAGGCGATCGTGCAGATCGGCTTCGCTGGCGGCGAGGCTGCCGACCGCGCGCAACGACGCCGCGAGCGCAATGGCGACGATCGCGAGCGCGACCAGCACTTCGATCATCGTGAAGCCGCGCGCGGCGCGCGACGCACGCGAGCGCGGCGAGGAACAGCCGGAGTGAGTGGGGCGGCGCATCTCAGCGCACCTCGAAGCGGCCGGTGCCCGTGCCGACGATGGTCGCGCGGCCCACGGCCGAAAACAGCGTGATCTGCACGGGTTGATCGACGGCTTCGGTGCCGAACACGAGACGGCTCGCCTGCGAGTCGTCGTCGGCGCCCGGATAGTTGATCGCCACGCCCGTCACGCCGCCTTCCCAGCGGCGCGGACCGAGCAGATCGTCACGCAGCGGACGCCAGCCGTCCTCGGTGCGCACGTCGAAGCGAAAACCGCCCGAGAGCGGCTGCCACGCGATGGGCTGCGCGCGCACCTGCGCCTCGTCGCCCGCCGATTCGAGCAGCAGCGCGACGCGTTGCGCTTCCTCGTTGAGATCGGTGCGCGGATTGCGCGTGAGCGAAATCGACGCGAGCGAGATCAGCAAGCCCGCGATCATCAGCACGACGAGCATTTCCAGCAGCGTGAAGCCCGCCGCGCGCGCACGCGGCGACATGCGCGACGGCATGCCGGACGACGCACGAAGCGGCGCGCGGACACAGCGGCGGGAAGGGCTTGAGCTCATGGGGCTGGAGAAAACGGGCTGGAAAAAGCGGGCTGGATGAGACAGGATTCGCGTAGTCGAAGGAGCCGCCGACGCGCCACGCATGCCTGAAAAAAGGGCGCGTGGCGCGGCGACGCTTACTGCCAGGAGCCGACGTCGGCGTCGTTACCTTCGCCGCCGGGCTTGCCGTCGGCACCGTAACTGAACACGTCGATTTCGCCGTGCACGCCCGGATTCAGGTACTGGTACGGATTGCCCCACGGATCGTTGGGCAGGCGCTCGAGGTAGCCGCCGTCCTTCCAGTTGTTCGGCACCGGGTCGGTGGTGGGCTTCTGGATCAGCGATTGCAAACCCTGGTCCTGCGTCGGATAGCGGCCGTTGTCGAGGCGATAGAGCTTCATCGCCTGCATGATCGTGCCGATGTCCTGCTTCGCCGCCACACGGCGCGCTTCGTCGGGACGGCTCATGATCTTCGGCACGATCAGCGCGGCCAGAATGCCGAGGATCGCGATCACGACCATGATTTCGATCAGCGTGAAACCGCGCTGGCGGCGCCCCTCGAGTTGTGCACGGCCGAGCTGCATCCGTTTTTGGGCCCACATGGACATGACTTCTTTCCCTCCTCGCTAAAAATCGTCGCGGCGCACAGCGTGCGCCACATTCCGTCCTGCGCGCGAACACGACGTTCGCGCCACTGTGACGGGTCATTGTAATGTCACACGATGACGCCTTCGCGACCTGATTCCGGCGTCCCTTTCGGCACCTTTCGCGCCGCGCTTGCCCGGCGTGACCGAGGAGCGCCTCAGGTTGCGGGGACGGCCCTCGCGGTGCCATCAAAACGCCCACAATACTCCGTACAATGGTGCGCATGAACCCACTGCAAATCCGCCTCCTGTCACTCGCCGCCTTCGCGGCTTTTTGCGCCACGGCTGCGTGGTGGACGCTCGAAATCGCCACCACGCGCGCCACGCCGGTGCAGGCCGCGGCGGCGCAGGCGCCGGTGTCGCTCGATCAGGCCGGCACGCTGTTCGGCGGCAAGCTCGACCGCAGCGCCGTGCAGGACATTCACCTGTTCGGCATCCTCGCGCTGCAACAGGGCGCGGCGGCCATCCTGAGCATCGGCGGCGAACCGGCCAAGGCCGTCTCGCTCGGCGGTCCGATCGGCCAGGACACGAAGCTCGCCGAAGTGCGCGCGCGCTCGATCATCATCGACCGCCACGGCGTGCGCTCGGAAGTCGCGCTGCCCGCCAACGCCGCCGGTCCCACCATCTACGTGCGCTGAGGCGCATCCCGAAGGCGGACGCCGCGGCGTCGCGCCTTCGTTATGTGGCGCGCGTTCGTCTCGCCCGCTACTGCACCAGATTATTCAACTCGATGATCGGCAGCATCACCGCGAGCACGATCACCAGCACCACGCCGCCCATCGCCAGAATCAGCAGCGGCTCCAGCAGACTCGTCAGGAACATCGTGCGGCGTTCGAGTTCGCGCGCTTCGCCTTCGGCCGCGCGGTCGAGCATCGTCGTGACGTCGCCGGTCGCTTCGCCCGAGCGGATCAGATGCACCAGCACCGGCGGAAACGTCTTCGTATTGCCGAGCGCGCGTGACAGCGACGTGCCTTCGCGCACGCGCACGATGGCTTCGTCGATGTTGTTGCGCATCGCCTTGTTCGAGAGCGTTTCGCCCGCCGCCTGCAACGCGCGCAGGATCGGCACGCCCGCCGCGCTCAGAATCCCCAGCGTGCTCGCGAAGCGCACGGTGTTATAGCCGCGCACGAGCTTGCCGGCGAGCGGCGCCGTCAGCATCCAGCGGTCGAAGGCGAGACGCGGACCGGGACGCCTGAGCGTGGCGCGCACGATCCACGCGACGATCAGCACCGCGATCAGCACCGCCCACCACCACTGACGCACGAAACCCGACAGCGCCATCATCACGATGGTCAGAAACGGCAGTTGCTGCTTCGTGCTCGCGAACACGTTCACGACTTGCGGCACCACATAACTCAACAGAAACGTGACGATGCCGAACGCGATGATCGTCACGATCGTCGGGTACGTGAACGCCAGCACGATCTTCTGTTTGAGCGCGTTGCGCTGCTCGATGTAGTCGGCCAGACGCGAGAGCACGATGCCGAGTTTGCCGGTGTGCTCGCCCGCCGCCACGAGCGCGCGATAGATATCCGGAAAGTCGCGCGGATGCTGCGTGAGCGCGTTCGCGAGCGAATGGCCGCCGAGGACTTCGGCACGGATCGCGGCCATCAGTTCGCGGATGTAATCGCGTTCGGCCTGTTCCGTGAGCACCGCAAGCGCTTCGCCGAGCGGCAGACCGGCAATCAGCAGGCTCGCGAGCTGCCGCGTGAGAATGGCCTGCTCGCGCTGCGAGAGCTTGCGTCCGAGCGCGAGACGCTGCTGGCGCGCGCCGCGCGTACGCGTGGCCGCCGGTTCGACGACGAGCGGCGTGAGTCCCTGGCCGCGCAATTGCGCACGCGCACTGCGGGCGCTGTCGGCATCGAGTACGCCTTTTTGCGCCTTGCCCGCGGCGTCGATCGCTTCAAAGCGAAATGCTGGCATGTTGCTGATCGCCTCCGCTTAAGCGCCGCCGGTCACGCGCAGCACTTCTTCGAGCGACGTGCGGCCCGCATCGAGCCAGCGTTCGCCGTCCTCGCGCAACGTGCGCATGCCCTGTTCGCGGCCCGCGCTGAAGATCTCTGCGTCGGCGGCGTTGCGGTGAATCAGGTTGCGGATCGGTTCGTCGATCAGCAGCAGTTCGTAGACGCCGCGTCGGCCGGAATAGCCCGATTGTCCGCAGCGCTCGCAGCCGACCGGATGCCAGCGCTTGCGGCCGTCGTCCTCGACGCGCTCTTCCTTGCAGTGCGGGCAAAGCTGACGCACGAGCCGCTGCGCCAGCACGCCGAGCAGCGACGAAGCGAGCAGATACGGCTCGACGCCCATGTCGGTCAGACGCGTCACGGCCGATGCCGCGTCGTTGGTGTGCAGCGTCGCGAGCACGAGGTGGCCCGTGAGCGAAGCCTGCACGGCAATTTGCGCGGTCTCCAGATCGCGGATTTCACCGATCATGATGATGTCCGGATCCTGACGCAGAATCGAGCGCAACGCGCGCGCGAACGTCATGCCGATACGCTCGTTCACCTGCGTCTGACCGATGCCCGAGAGGTCGTACTCGATCGGGTCTTCCACCGTCATGATGTTGGTCGTGGCCGTTTCGAGCCGCGACATCGACGCATAAAGCGTGGTCGTTTTACCGGAGCCTGTCGGCCCCGTGACCAGCACGATGCCGTGCGGTTTCGCGATCAACTGGTCGAACTTGCCGAGCGTGTCCGCGGCCATGCCGAGCGCTTCGAGATTCAGGCGCTGCGCGTCTTTTTCGAGCAGACGCAGCACGGCGCGTTCGCCGTGACCGGTGGGCAAGGTCGACACGCGCACGTCGACCGGACGCCCGCCCACGCGCAGCGTGATGCGGCCGTCCTGCGGCAGACGTTTTTCGGCGATGTCGAGCTGCGCCATGATCTTGATACGCGAGATCAGCGCACCGTGCAGGGCCTTTTTCGGACGCACGACGTCGCGCAGCGTGCCGTCGACGCGAAAGCGCACCACCGAGGCATTTTCGAACGGCTCGATGTGAATATCGGACGCCTGCTCGCGCGCCGCCTGGGTGAGCAGCGCGTTGATCATGCGGATGATCGGCGCGTCGTCTTCGGATTCGAGCAGGTCTTCCACTTCGGGAATGTCCTGCATGAGACGCGAAAGATCGACTTCGCCTTCGACTTCGCCCACAACCTGCGCGGCGCTGCCGTCCTGGCGCGCATACGCCTGATTGATCGCCAGCGCGAGTTCGTCGGCCGGCAAGCGGACCAGCGAAAACGCGCCGAAGTTACGCGCGACTTCGGCGATCGCCGCGCCCGACGTGCGCTCGCTGATCCACACTTCGAGGCCGTCCGCGCGTTGCTGCGCAACGAGCAGTTGCCCGCTCCTGGCAAAGCTGTACGGCACGAGACGCGCGGCGAGCGGCGAGGGCGCCTCGCGCGCGGCCGTGGTCGCCGAAGCCGGTTGAGGCGTATCCGGCATGCTCAAGGCTGCACCTGCTGCGGGCTGGTGAGCGGCTGTTGCTGCTGCTGCACCGGCGCGGTCTGCACCGGCACCGTTTGAACCGGGATCGTCTGGACCGGCACGGCGGGCTGCATCTGCGTGGCGCTCGTGGGCTGCGCGCCCTGGATCGTGCGCACTGCCTGTTCGCGACGCATCTTGTCGAGATCGAACAGATTGAGCGCCGAACCGCCTTCGGCCGGGCCCACCGGCATCGGCGGCACGACCGGATCGTCGTTATCCTTGATCAGGTTGTTGTCGGACTTGTACGCGCCCGTCACGCCCTGGATGTAGTCGTAGCGATTCGACGTGACCGCCTGCGCCGTATTGCGATCGCTGATGATCACCGGACGCAGGAACACCATCAGATTGGTCTTCGCGCGCGTCTTGTTTTCCGAACGGAACAGCTGGCCGATCCACGGAATGTCGCCGAGCAGCGGCACCTTGCTGTTGCTGACCTGGTAGTTGTCCTGCATCAGGCCGCCGAGCACGATGATCTCGCCGTTGTCGGCCAGCACGGTCGACTGGATCGAACGCTTCGTGAATTCCGGACCGGCCGGATTCGTCGAGGCGTTGGTCGTGCCGTTCACGATCGCCGAATCTTCCGTGTAAAGCTGCAGCTTCAGGATGCCGCCTTCGGTGATCTGCGGCTTGATGTGCAGCGTGAGACCCACGTCGACGCGATCGTAGGTATTGAACGCCGAACTCGTCGAGCCGCTCGTGAGGTTCGAATACGAACCCGTCTGGATCGGCACGTTGGTGCCGACCACGATCTTCGCTTCCTGGTTGTCGAGCGTGATGAGATTCGGCGTGGAGAGCACGTTCGCGTCGCTCGTCTGGGAAAGCGCCTGCAGCAGCGCGCCCAGACCCTGCACGCCGAACAGGTTGTGCACCCAGCCCACGTTCAGACCTTGCTGGAGCGCACCCAGCGAGCTCACGAGGCCGCCGCCCGTCACGGCGTCCGCCGTGAGGTTGATGATGCTGTTGCTGGTGCTGCCGGCGGCCAGATTGGTGCCGGCCAGCACGTTGCCGCTGCCGATCTGCCACTGGATGCCCAGGTTGGCGTTGGTGTTCGAGTTCAGCTCGACGATCAGCGCTTCGATATAGACCTGCGCGCGGCGGGCGTCGAGCTGGTCGATCACGGAGCGCAGGTTGCGATACACCGCGTCCGGCGCCGTGATGATGAGCGAGTTGGTCGCGGCGTCGGCCTGGATCATGCCGCCGCCCGAATTGTCGTCGCCCTTGTCCTTGCTGTTGTCGCCGAGGAAGTCGTTGTTATTGCCCGACGACGAACCGCCCGACATCGGATTGCTCGACGCGCTGTTGCCGCCGCCCAGCGAACTCGGCAGCGGCGGCGTGCCCGACATGCCGGTCGAGCCGCTGCCATTGCTGCCCGAGCCGCCGCTGTTGCCGTTCTGGTTGAACGAATTCGCACCGCTGCCCGACGACGACGAATCGTTGCCGCCCTTGCCCAGCATGCCGCGCAGCGTCTTCGCGAGCGTCACCGCGTCGGCGTTGCGCAGCGAGACGACGTGCATGTTGCCCGGCATGCTCGTGGGCGCGTCGAGTTGCTGCGCGAGCTGCTTCGCCGCGGCGAGGCGCTGCGCATTCGAGGCGCGCAGCATGATCGAATTGGTGCGCGCGTCGGCGAGCACCGTGACCTTGAGCGTGGGATCGGAACCGCCGATCGCGCCCGGATCGAGCATCTTTTGCAGCGTGGGCGCGATGTCGATGGCGTTGGCGTTGCGCAGCGGCACCACCTGCACCTGCTGACCGGCGGCGGTGTCCACACCGGCGATGATCGCAGCGATGCGGCGCACGTTGTCCGCGTAATCGGTCACGACGAGCGCGTTGTTGCCCGGATAGGCCGCGATGGTGTTGTTCGGCGAAATGAGCGGACGCAGCACCGGCAGCAGGTTGTTCGCCGACTCGTTGCGGAGCTGGAAAACCTGCGTGATGACCTGGTCGCCGCGCGCGCCGGGCGTGTTGCCCACGAAGGTGGGCACGCCTTGCAGCTTGGCGTCGGCTTCGGGCACGACCTTCAGCACGCCATGATCCTGCACGAGCGCGAAGCCCTGCATGCGCAGCGCCGATTGCAGCGTCTTGAGCGCCTGATCCTCGGGAACGGCGTTCTCGGACACGAGATTGAGCTGCCCCTTCACGCGGGGATCGACGATGATCGTTTTGCCCGTGGCCGCCCCGATCGCCTTGGCGACCTGGTCGATGTCGGCATTGACGAAGTTGAGCGTGACCTGGGCATGCGCGAGCTGCGCCGAAATGAGCCCGCTCACGAGCAGCGCCGTGGCGAGGCGACGCAAAGCCATACGATTTCTTCTCATGGATGTCATATCGAAGCCGGCAGCGGACGCCGCCGGCTAGTCGTGCTTATCGTGCTCAACGTGTGCATCGTGCCCGTACGGTCGGCCCGCGACCGGCCCGCGCGTGGCGTTTGCCGTATACGCGAAAGCCGCAGACCCCTTCGATCGACCCGCCTCGAACTGCCGACGCTCCTCCCCCCGGCAACCGATGCACACCAAAAGGAGAAACAGTAGCAGCTTTTCGTGTCGAATTTGTCACAAAGAAAGGCGGTCCGGGGATTTCTTCTAAAGAAGCAGCGATTTGAAGGATTTTGTAAGGATCGGGCAATCGCACGGTCGACAAATCGTGTTGAGCCGGGACGCATAGCCCGTCCGGCTGGCTTGACGCGTCATCGACTGCCGGTATGATACGGGCGGTCCGCAAGCTCGAAAATGAGCCAAAGACACGGGTTTTCCCCAGATTCGCCTGCGATTTTTTCCTCGCCACCGAGGAAACTTCGGCTAGCATGCCGTCTCCGGCCCTCGCTCAGCATCAGATTGAAAAAGGTTGCGTCCGCTACGATCTCCGCTCTTGCGCTCGCGCTGGCCTGCGCCAGCACGGGCGCGCGCGCCGATTGTTTCGACGAGGCGGCGCGCTACCAGAAGGTGAATCCGCTGATCCTGCGCGCGATCGCGTGGCAGGAATCGCACAACACACCCGAAGCACTGCACAGGAATGCGAACGGATCGGTCGATTACGGCGTCATGCAGATCAACTCGATCCATCTGCCGGCGCTCGCGCAATACGGCATTTCGCAGAGCACGCTGATGGAGCCGTGCAAGAACGTCTACATCGCGGCCTGGCATCTGCGCCAGAAGATGAACAAGTACGGCAATACCTGGGCCGCCGTGGGCGCGTACCACTCGGAAACGCCCACGCTGCGCGACCAGTATGCGCAGCAGATCGCCGCCATCCTGCGCAAGTGGAAGCTGATGCAGTAACGGAACGCCGTTCGGGCGTGGACTGAGCGGCTCATCCGGCCCCGTCATCGCTTCCGTTGCCGTATTCAACTCCGCGCCCACGCCTGCAGCGCCCCTCGCGCGCATGGTGCACAATTGAGCCTTGCGCCGCGCCGCCGCGCGCGGCCCGCTTCTTCCCGTCTTCTCTTACTGCTCACTGCGATGAACCAGCCGCCACTGCCCGTCACCGTGCTCTCCGGGTTTCTGGGCGCGGGCAAAACCACGCTGCTCAACCACGTCCTCGCCAACCGCGCCGGACTGCGCGTAGCCGTGATCGTCAACGATCTGGCCGCCGTCAACATCGACGCCGCACTGGTGCGCGACGCTTCCGCGCTCGCACACGTCGAGGAACGGCTCGTCGAGCTGTCGAACGGCTGCATCTGCTGCACGCTGCGCGACGACCTGCTCACCGAAGTCCGCCGTCTCGCCGATCCGGCGCGCGCGGGCCAGCGCTTCGACGCCATCCTGATCGAATCGACGGGCGTGGCCGAACCGCAGCCGGTCGCGGAAAGCTTCGCGTTCGCCGACGAAGAAGGCCACGCGCTGGCCGATTTCGCGCGCCTCGACACGCTCGTCACGGTCGTCGACGCCTTCAATTTCCTGCGCGACTACGCGAGCGCCGACCCGCTCGCCGAGCGCGGCCTGACGGTGGGCGAGGGCGACGACCGCACGATCGTCGAACTGCTGATCGAGCAGGTGGAGTTCTGCGACGTGCTGGTGCTGAACAAGGCCGATCTCGTGAGCGCCGAAGATCTCGCGCATCTGCAGCAGATTCTCAAGGAGATCAATCCGCGCGCCGTGCAGGTGGTGAGCCGCTTCGGCGACGTGCCGCTCGACATCGTGCTGAACACGGGGCGCTTCGATTTCGACGACGCGGCGAGCGCGCCGGGCTGGCAGGCGTCGTTGCGCGAGCATCGCCACGCGCACGACCACGATCATGCTCACGACCACGACCACGATCACGGCGCATGCGGCGACCCCGACTGCCAGCACGCGCACCACGAGCAGAGCGGCGCTTACGGCATCGGCAGCTTCGTGTATCGCGCCCGCCGGCCGTTTCATCCGGCGCGGCTGTGGGCGCTGCTGAATCAGGAATGGCCGGGCGTGCTGCGCTCGAAGGGCTTCTTCTGGCTCGCCACGCGCAATGACATCACCGGCTCGCTTTCGCAGGCGGGCGGCGTGTGCCGACACGGCCCGGCGGGCACGTGGTGGGCAGCGCTGCCGCGCGACGAATGGCCGGAAGACGCCGGCCTCGAAGCGGAAATCGCCGCCGACTGGTACGGCGACGCCAACGACGCGACCATCGGCGACCGTCGCCAGGAACTGGTGCTGATCGGCGTGAATCTCGACCACGCCACGTGGCAGACGAAGCTCGACGCCTGCCTGCTGACCGACGAGGAATACGCGGGCGGCCCGAACGCCTGGCAAGCCTTCGACGACCCGTTCCCGGAATGGGATTTCGACGACGACGAACACGATCACGACCACGAAGACGAGATCGTTCATCGCCATTGAGCGCGCTGTAAAAGCGCTCGATTCACCGCGTCGATGACGAAAAAACGGCGCCGCGTCGATATCCATTCGACGCGGCGCCGTTGTCTTTTTCAGGCGAAAAAAAACCCGCCAGGGGCGGGTGTCAACTTAAAGCGGTAATGCCTTAGCGCTTGTTGACGGCGTCCTTGAACGCCTTGCCAGCCGTGAACTTGACGGTCTTGGCAGCCGGAATCTTGATGGTTTCGCCCGTCTTCGGGTTACGACCGGTGCGCGCAGCGCGCTTGCCCGAGCCGAAGCTGCCGAAGCCGATCAGTTGAACTGCGTCGCCTTTCGACACAGCCTTCTTGACCACTTCGAGGAGCGTGTCCAGCGTTTCGCCGGTTTGTGCCTTGCTAGCGCCCGTCTGTGCTGCGACGGCGTCGATCAGTTCCTGTTTATTCATTGAGAAGTTCCTTTCTGTGTTTAGGTTGACACGAACAGCGCGAACGCGCCGATTATACGGTCGCGTGCCGCGCCGTCGAGCAGCGACGGACCCGGAGCACCCCGGGGATTTGCGTGCGGTGGCAAGCGTATGGCTCGACCCGCGACGTCCGTGCTGCCGCTTCCCTGGGCGGCGCTTGCTATGATAGCGCAGCGCAAACCCAATAACGACAAGGGTTTCGTAGATTTCGAGGGGTAAGCCCGGGTTTTTTCGCATCGCCGTGCGCTTTTGATGCGCGCAGCACGGCGAACACCCCGCGCGAACGCGTTTTTGCTGCACACCGCGTTGCGCCGAGCCAACGGTTTTTGCCCGCAAACCCAGCGTGGGCGGGCGTTTGCCCCGCTTCAAAAGCAACGACACAAGCAACGTCGCGCGCCTTCATACGCCACGCCGCCCGGCCGACACCTCCCGATCGTTACGATTGCCCTCGCAGCCAGCCTTCGCGTAAGTCATGACCGCCACCCTGATTCCCGCCACGCTCGCCTTTCGCGACGACGGCACGCCGTTCTCGCCGCGTTTCGACGACGTCTATCACAGCCCGCAAGGCGCGCTCGAACAATCCGAATACGTGTTTTTACGCGGCAACCGGCTGCCCGAACGCTGGCAAAGCCAGCGCGTGTTCACCGTACTGGAAACGGGCTTCGGACTCGGCGTGAACTTCCTCGCGACCTGGGCCGCCTGGCGCGCCGATCCCACACGTTGCGAGCGCCTGCATTTCGTTTCGACGGAGATGCACCCGTTTTCGCGCGACGATCTGCGCGCCGCACTGGCCGTCGTGATGGAGCGCACGGCACGCGCGGACCTCGCGGCGCTCGCCCGGCAACTCACCGACGCCTGGCCGATGCTCATGCCCGGCACGCATCGGCTCGAATTCGAAGGCGGCCGCGTGACGCTCACGCTCGCGTTCGGCGATGCGCTCGAAACGCTGCCCAAACTGTGGTTACGCGCCGACGCGATCTATCTCGACGGTTTCGCGCCCGCGAAAAATCCCGAACTGTGGTCGCTGCCCATCTTCAAGGCGCTCGCGCGCGTGGCGGGCGAAGACTGCACGATCGCCACCTGGAGCAGCGCGGGCGACGTCAAACGCGCGCTGGAGCAAAGCGGTTTCGAATACCGCCGGGAAGCGGGATTCGCGGGCAAATGGACGATGCTGACGGGCCGCTTCGCGCCGCGCTGGCGCGTGCGTCGACACGAACCGCCGCTGCCCGTCACGGTCGGCGAACGTCATGCGGTGGTGATCGGCGCGGGCCTCGCGGGCAGCGCGCTCGTCGAACGGCTCGCCGCGCGCGGCTGGCGCGTCACGCTGATCGAGCGGCATGCCGAACCTGCGCGCGAGGCGTCGGGCAATCCCGCCGGCGTGTTCCATCCGCTCATTTCGCGCGACGACAGCAGCGCCTCGCGCATCACGCGCGCGGGCTTTTTCTACGCGCTGCAACGCTGGGCCGCGCTCGACGCCGCGGGTCATGCGCCGACGCGCTCGCACACCGGCTTGCTGCATCTGGCCACCGACGACGAAGCGCAAGCCGTGGCCGCGGCGCTCGAATCGTTTGGTTATCCCGATCAATTCGTGCGCGGCGTTTCGCAAGCCGAAGCCGAAGCGATCGCCGGCACGCCGCTCGCGCAGGGCGGCTGGTTTTATCCGCTGGGCGGCGCAATCGATCCGGCTTCGCTGTGCCGCGCGCAGATCGCCGCCGCGCGCGCGCTGCCGGGCGCGCAGATCGACGTGCGTTATGGCGTGTCCGTCGGGCGCATCGAGCGGGATAACGACGCGGGTCTCTGGCGCATCTACGACGATGCCGATGCGCTCGTTACGCAGGCAGGCGTCGTCGTGTTCGCCAATGCGCACGACGCCTCGCGCGCCACCGCGCTCGACTTCGCACCGACGCGCCCAGTGCGCGGCCAGCTCACGCTGCTCGACGCCAGCCCGCTCGCGTCCCTGCGCGTGCCCGTGATCGGCGACGGTTATGCCGTGCCGCTGCCCGACGACGTGACGCTCATCGGCGCCACCTACGAAGTCGACGATACCGATACGGCGCTGCGCGCGGACGGCCACACGGAAAACATCGAGCGCGTCGCGCAGATGCTGCCCGCGCTCGACGCCTTGCGCGCCGCCGAGGCCACGAAACCCGGCACGTCGGCATCGGATGATCGAGCCTGGCGCGGCCGCGTCGCGCTGCGCTGCGTGACCAGCGACCGCCTGCCGATGATCGGCCAGCTCGGCGACGAATACGCCGCCCGCCACGACGCCCAACGTCTCTCGGGCGCCTGGCCGCTCGATCTGCCGCGCACGCCTGGGCTTTACGGCGCCTTCGCGTTCGGTTCGCGCGGACTCGTCTGGGCGGCGCTCGGTGCGGAACTGATCGCGTCGCAGATCGAAGGCGAACCCTGGCCGATCGAGCGCGAACTGGCCGAGCACCTCGATCCGGCACGCTTTCTTCAGCGCGCCTTGCGTCAGCGCGCGCTCTGATCGACGCCAACACAGCGCGCGTGCTCACTGCTTAGGCGACCAATACAGTTATTCACGCCAGCCTGTGGATAAGCGCGCGGATTGTGGGTAAGTTCCGCAGGGACACGATGTGGACGTAAACGGGGTAACTCGGCGACTTTTTCGCGACCCCAAAAAGTTGTTCTTTGTTGCCGGTCGTCACCGCACAAGCTGTGCATCCGGTTGTGCGGACGCCAAGCCAATGATTCACATAGGTATACAGGGGTTATCCACAGGAAAATGCCCCCTTTGTTAACTTCTACTACGTATACATACGGTAAACCGTAAACCCGAGGCTAGCTCCATCGCCATCGGACGAGCCGGACGCCTGCGGCGCTTACGCGCCGTCTGGGCCGTTCCGGCCGCGACGGTCATTTTTTCCTTATCGTCGTGAAAGCTCGGCGATTACGGACGCAATTACCGCCTTCGTGATCCTTTGCCGCCAGGCGGGGACAATTGCAAAAAAGCTATGGCACAATCGCCGTTCATTTCCGCGTTACACGCCGCGCAAGACGGCCGACGCTTTCCACGGAACGGATGCCGCCCCGCCTGAATCTGAGTTCAGGCAGGCCCGCAGCGTCCGGTCCATCCAACGCGGGCGCTGACTTCCACACGAATGCGCCCGTACCGGCTGTTCGCCGCGCAAGCGGCACCGGTGCTGAGTTTCCCGTCGCCGTTCGTTGTCCCTGGCCGCTGCCTCGTCTGGTTGCGCGCCTGCGCGCCCCGTGCAGGAGTCGGTGCCGCCGGGCATGATGGCGTGGGCGCGGCGCTCGCCCGCAATGCGTCGCGCATGGCTGCCGCCGGGCCATGCGAGGTGCGGCACGCGGCTTGCCTGTCTGCCTGGCCGCACGCGCCAGTCGCAGTCGCGCCCTGTGCAGCATCGAGCGGATGCGTTGATGCATCTCGACGTCGGACAGCCGGTTTGTCTTCTGCCAAAGGAGAAGCCTCCACGATGAAGTCGGCGTTTTCGTTCTTTCCCGACTGGCCCTTGCAGCCAGACGGCATTTTCTGGGCAGGCCTCGCGCTGCTCGCTGCCGGGCTGTTCGGCGAACTCTGCTATCGCGCCTGGCGGCTCCCGCGCATTTCGGGCTACGCGATCATTGGCCTGATCGCGGGCGCGGCGGGTTTTGGCGTCATCGACGTCGATACGGCCATGGCCGCGCGGCCGCTGCTCGATGTCGCGCTCGGTCTGCTGCTGTTCGAACTCGGCAGCCGTCTCGACCTGCGCTGGATCCGCCGCAATCCCTGGATCATTCTGTCGAGTCTCGCCGAAGCCTCGCTCACGTTCGTGCTCGTGCTCGTCGTGCTGCTGTTTCTTTCGGTGCCGGCGATGGTGGCGATCGTGGTGGCGTCGATCGCCATGGCGACGTCGCCCGCAATGGTGATCCAGCTGAAAACCGAACTGCGCGCCGAAGGCCAGGTCACGCAGCGTCTGCTCACGCTCACTGCGCTCAACAGCATGTACGCCGTGGTGGTCGAAAAGCTCGCGTCGAGCTGGCTGCATCAGGAGATCTACGGCAACGTGTTCGCCACGATCATCCAGCCGCTGTATCTGCTGATCGGCTCGATCGTGGTCGCGTATGTGCTCGCGCGCGCCTGCACGTTGTTCTATCGACGCCTGAGTCCGCAGGACGAGCATTCGTTCGTCGCGCTGTTCGGCCTCGTGCTGCTCGCGATCGCGGTCGCGCATCTGCTCAAGCTCTCGACGATCCTGAGCCTGCTGGCCGCCGGCATCATCGTGAAGAATCTCGAAGTGCGGCCGCAATTGTGGCCGCAGCATTTCGGCACGGCCGGATGGCTGCTCACCGTGATTCTGTTCGTGCTGACGATGACCACCTTCGAGTGGCACGACATTCTCGTGGGCGGCGCGGCCGCGGCCGGGCTGATCGTCGCGCGCTTCGTCGGCAAAATGATCGGTGTGCTGATCTTTGCGCGGCCGAGCGGACTCGAATGGAAGCAGGGGGTGGCGCTCGGCGTGGCGCTGACGCCGATGTCGGCGCTCGCGCTGTTGCTGGTCGAGGACACCTACGATCTGTATCCGTCGTTCGATCCGCGTCTGCGCGCGATCATGATGTGCGCAATCGTCGTGCTGCAACTGGTCGGGCCGTGGCTCGTCTATCGCGCGCTCGCGCTCGTCGGCGAACGCGGCGAAGAATGATTCGAGCGGCGTGGCCGCCGCGCGCGCCGGATTTCAAACGTCTGAACGATCCGGAGCGCCGGCTCGCCGCCGCACCGTAACACCGCCCGCCGCGCGCGCCTCGCCAGTCGAGACGCGCAGCGCGGCGTGGCCGAAAGAGGGGACGTCATGTCACTGGAAACTTTTGTCGATTCGAAGCCGTTCACTTTCGGCATCGAACTCGAAATGCAGATCGTCAACACGCACGATTACGATCTGACCAAGGCGGGCAGCGATCTCATGCGCCTCATCAAGGATCAGGAGATTCCGGGCAATATCACGCCCGAAATCACCGAAAGCATGATCGAGCTGTCGACCGGCATCTGCACGTCGCACGAGCAGGCGGTCGCCGATCTGCGCCGCATCCGCGACGTGCTCGTCACGGCCGCCGACCGGCTGAACGTCGGCCTGTGCGGCGGCGGCACGCACGCGTTCCAGCAATGGAGCGATCGCCGCATCGTCGATACGCCGCGCTTTCAATACCTTTCGGAGCTCTACGGATATCTGGCGAAGCAGTTCACGGTGTTCGGCCAGCACGTGCACATCGGCTGCCCGGACGCGGACAGCGCGCTGTTCCTGCTGCATTCGCTGTCGCGCTATATCCCGCATTTCATTGCGCTGTCGGCTTCGTCGCCGTACGTGCAGGGCGTCGATACCGGATTTCACTCGGCACGCCTGAATTCCGTGTTCGCGTTTCCGCTGTCGGGCCGCGCGCCGTTCGTGCTGAGCTGGGAGGAGTTCAAGGAGTACTTCTCGAAGATGGTGCACACGGGCGTCGTCAACAGCATGAAAGACTTCTACTGGGACATCCGCCCGAAGCCCGGTTTCGGCACGATCGAGGTGCGCGTGATGGACACGCCGCTGTCGGTCGAGCGCGCGGCCGCGATTGCCTGCTACATCCAGACGCTCGCGCGCCATCTGCTGACCGACCGGCCGATCCAGCCGCTCGAGGACGATTACCTCGTCTACACGTTCAACCGTTTCCAGGCATGCCGTTTCGGTCTGGGCGGCACCTGCGTCGATCCGCAGACGGGCGAGCGCCGCACCATCTCCGAGGACATCCTCGCGACGCTGGAGACCATCGCGCCGCACGGCGAGGCACTGGGCTCGATGCGCGCGCTGACCGAAATCGGCACCATCGCGCGGGCGCAGACCAACGACGCGACCTGGCTGCGCGGTGTGGTCGCCGAAGAGAAGTCCCTGCACGAAGCGGTGCGGCAGCAGTGTCTGCGCTGGCGAGCGTAAGCGACGCCGCACTCGCGCGAGACGTGTAAGCCGCGTGTTCAGCGTAAAAAAAGGGCAGCCCACGGGCTGCCCTTTTTGCTTTCTGGTCAGACATGGCGTGATTGCGCCGATATAGGGCGAATGCGCAGGCGGCGGCTTCTACCGTTCGGAACGCTCAATCGGCATGGCGTTAGACGCCGTAAAAAATTTTTTTGCTCGTTGCAAGATACCAGGGGGTTCTTACTTTTTTTGATCTTTGCCGCTGAATGGCCGATAGTAGTTGACGTGTGAGGGTGCGGCCTGTGGGTAACGTGAAAAATGCCTGAAAACTCAACGGCCTGCGGAAAGGAAAAGTCGGGGAAAAGTCGGGGAAAAGTCGGGGAAAACCTGACCGGGAGCGACGAATTCCGCTGGCGCGCAGCCGCTAAATTCAGGTGAACCAAGCCTTGAATTCAGAGGTATTGCGCGTTATCAAGAATTCACCCACATAGTATTGGCGCAGTTACCAACGGGTTATCCACAATTCGCGTTGGATAAGTTAGCTGTGCGATTCGCCACTCTCGCATAGAATGTCGGTTTGCCGCGCTGGACCGGGGATACGAAGGATGCCTGGGAGAGCGATTGGTGAGAACGAATGACTGTGTGCGATGTGGCTTGGTCTGATTCCAGCGCATGCGAAGCAGGAAATTTTTGAGATGGTGTGCTCGATTCCTCGGGATCGAACGCAAAGTTCCCACAAGGCCGTCGGCATGATCGACGGCTGACGATGCAGCGCAAGCTGCCTATAACCAGCGAAAGACTATGAGCGAAGGCGTATACGGAGAGCAGGCAGCCGGGCGGGTGACCCATAGCCTGCTGCGACTTAGCACGGCTATGCGGAGCCAGGCGTGGGACTGGGCCGAAGGGGCAGGACTCACGCCGACCCAGGGCGAAATTCTCGTGCTGCTGATGCAGCGTAAAGGGCCGATGCGCCTCGGCGAGATCGCCCGTGAAACGGCGCTGACCGCAGCGACCACCAGCGATGCGGTGAGCACGCTCGAAACCAAGGGTCTCGTCGAAAAGCGCCGTGCGCTCGACGACGGCCGTGCACTCGCAGTGCGCTTGACCTCGCGTGGCCGTACGGCTGCGAAGAAGGCCGCGCAATGGCCTGATTTCCTCTCGAAGGCAGTCGGCGGCCTCAAGGCCGAAGAGCAGTCGGCGCTCTACCGCACGCTGCTGAAGACGGTCTATGTGCTCGAAGCCCAGGACACCATGCCGCAGCACCGCATGTGCCTCTCGTGCTCGCACTTCGAGCCGAGCAAGAACCCGAAGAAGACGCCGCATCACTGCACGGCACTGAACATCGACATGTCGGACACGGATCTGCGTCTCGATTGCTCGGTGTACGAACAGGCGGACGCGACGACCCAGAAGAAAAACTGGAAGATCTTCGCGGCTTGATGCCGGATGGCCGCCCGAGCGAGGGCGGCCCGTGGCGGGTGCGGGCTCGACCGTACCGGCCGCCTCGATTGCGGCGGCCGCACGGCGCGTCCGCGATCGGCGCCGGGCCTTCGGCCTCGCGTTTTTCTGCCTGTCCCCCTTCACCTTGTCACGCCGCGTGTGTACGCTTGTGCGTTCATGCGTGTGGTGCTGGCGTGTCCCGGCGTTCGCGCTGCGGAGACGCCGCGCGCCGCGCACCGGATTGTGTAGCTGACCCAGGGATTTGTCGATGAATCGCGAGGTTTTGGCCGTACGTCACGTCTATTTCGAAGACCTCGGCAGCTTCGAGCGCGTGTTCGGCGACCGCGGGCGTCCCGTGCGTTACGTCGATGTCGGCTTCGCCCGCGTGGCCGCGCTCAATCCCGTTTCGCCGTCGCTGATGGTGATACTCGGCGGCCCGATCAACGCGTGCGACGACGCACGCTATCCCACCCTCGCTCCTCTTGCCGCGCTGATCGAAAGGCGCATTGCCGCCGGTTTGCCGACGCTCGGCATCTGCCTCGGCGCGCAACTGATTGCGCGCGTGCTCGGCGCGCGCGTCTACGCTTCGGGTCAGCAGGAAATCGGCTGGACGCCGCTCACGCTGACCGACGCCGGCCGCGCTTCGCCGCTGCGTCATCTGGACGGCGCGGCGACCTCGATGCTGCACTGGCACGGCGACACGTTCGACCTGCCGCAAGGCGCTACGCGTCTCGCCTCCACGCCGCTGTGCGAGAACCAGGCGTTCGCGTGGGGCGATCACGTGCTGGGTTTGCAATGTCACCCCGAAGTGCGCGCCGACCGCTTCGAGCCCTGGTTGATCGGTCATGCCGCCGAGATCGCTTCGGCGGGCGTCGACGTCAATGCGCTGCGCGCGCAAACGGCGCAGCACGCGCCGACGCTCGAAACGCAAGCGAGCCGCATGCTGCACGAGTGGCTCGACGCCGTCGACAAACTGGCCGCCGCGAAGCAGCCCTGATCCGCAAGACTTGATTCACGCCATCCAGGCCGTCACGGCCGCGGGATTCGCACGGGCTGACTGACGCGCCGCCGCGTCCGGTGGCTTGCCGCGCCCGCTTTTTGCTCGCGCATCCGTTTCGGCAGGACAAGCGGTTCGCCCCGCGCAAGCGTTTTGCAGTAGCCAGCGCCGAAAAAACACGCGTGCTATTCTCGATCGCTCCTCATCCTCCTGCGCGCCATCCCCATGAGCAAGCTCTTTACACCGTTCGCGCTGCGTGGCATGACGCTCGCGAACCGCATCGTCGTGTCGCCGATGTGTCAGTACTCCGCCGAGCGCGGCGAAGCCACCGACTGGCACATGATTCATCTTGGCCATCTCGCGCTCTCGGGCGCGGGCATGCTGTGCATCGAAGCCACCGCCGTCGAACCGGTCGGGCGCATCACGCCCGGCGATCTCGGACTCTGGGACGATGCCACCGAAGCCGCACTCGAACCGGTGATCGCCGCCATCCGTCGTCATTCGCCGATTCGCATCGCCATGCAGATCTCGCACGCGGGCCGCAAGGCGTCGAGTCATGTGCCCTGGGAAGGCGGCCAGCTGATTTCGGTCGCCGATGGCGGATGGTTGCCGCATGCGCCCTCGGCGCTGCCGCACAAGGCCGATGAAACGCCGCCGCTCGCGCTCGACGTCGCGGGCCTGCTGCGCGTAAAGGAAGCCTTCGTGGCGACGGCGCGCCGTGCCGCGCGACTGGGTATCGACGCGCTCGAAGTGCACGCGGCGCACGGCTATTTGCTGCATCAATTCCTCTCGCCGATCGCGAATCAGCGCAACGACGAATACGGCGGCTCGCTCGAAAACCGCATGCGCTTTCCGCTTGAAGTCTTCGACGCGGTGCGCGCGGTGTTTCCGGAGGATCGTCCGGTGGGCGTGCGCGTGTCGGCGACCGATTGGGTCGAAGGCGGCTGGACGCCGGAAGAAACGGTCGTGTTCGCACAGGCGCTCAAGGCGCGCGGCTGCGACTGGATCGACGTGTCGACGGGCGGCGTGTCGCCGTTGCAGAAGATCCCGCTCGAGCCCGGTTATCAGGTGCCGTTTGCGCGCAAGGTGAAGCAGGAGACCGGCATGAATACGATTGCCGTGGGTCTCATCACCGATCCGTTGCAGGCGAACCAGATCGTCGAAGATGGCGAAGCCGACATGATCGCGATGGCGCGCGCGATGCTTTACGATCCGCGCTGGCCGTGGCACGCCGCCGCGCAACTCGGCGCAACGGTGAGCGCGCCGCCGCAGTACTGGCGCTCGCAGCCGCGCGACCAGAAACACCTGTTCGGCGAGACGACGCTCGGTCAACGTTGAGTCTCTATGCGGCGTACGGGTTGAACGAAGGCGCCGCGAACGTGTACGATTCCAGATGTGACGCGCCAGGCGACCCGGATCGAGGTTCGAGATCCACGCAGCGTGTTCACGAGCGCGGCGCCGACAAGGCGCCGCATTCACGTTGAAGCGCACATTGCTTTGCCTGGCGTTGCATGTCGATTGCCTTGAATCGCACGCGCGCTTCAACGCAGGACGCACGCGCCGGGCAGCGAATGCCGCGAGCGGGAAACGTCTCCCCAGTACTTCACAAGGATTTATCAATGAGTGTACGCAGGATCGTCGTGCGCCAGTCGGGCGTACACGGCAAGGGCGTATTTGCGGTTGGTCCGATCGCGGCTGGCGAACGTCTGATCGAATACAAGGGCGAGCGCATTTCGTGGAAAGAGGCGCTGCGCCGTCATCCGCACAATCCCGACGAGCCGAATCACACCTTCTATTTCGCGCTCGATGACGGCGACGTGATCGACGGCAAGGTGAACGGCAACAGCGCGCGCTGGATCAATCATTCGTGCGCGCCGAACTGCGAAGCCGAGGAAATCGACGGGCACGTGTACATTCACGCGCTGCGCGAAATCGACGGCGGCGAAGAGCTGTTCTACGACTATGGTCTCGTGATCGACGCGAAGCAGACCAAGAAGCTCAAGCGCGAATACGAATGCCGCTGCGGCGCGCGCAAATGTCGCGGCACGATGCTCGCGCCGCCCGAAGAAGAGAAGGGCGGCAAGAAGTCGAAGGGCAAGAAAAAGAAGTGAGCGTGAATTCAGCGTAGCCGCGCGCAACGCATCTTCGCGACACGACGCAATGAACAAGGGCCGCTTATGCGGCCCTTGTTATTTTCGATGCGCGATGTGCGCGGTGCTCCGCTTGCGCCGCCGTCTACAGATCGACCGGCGCGTCGTGCGCGGGTTTGTTCGCGGGCGTCGGCGTGGTCTCGTTCGCGATGTCGTTCGCGGCGCGGTCGTCGGCGAGTGCGGACGGCTGCGGCGCATTCAGGCGCTGCGCGGGGTCGCCACTCACGATGCGGCGATTCACGAGCGGCACGCGCACGATGAACCGCGCGCCGCCTTCGGGCGCATCTTCGTAATGCACGCTGCCGCGATGCAGCGCCATGATGTCGTGCACGATCGCGAGGCCGAGGCCCGCGCCGCTATCGACGCCGCTCTCGCTCTGACCGTCGCCGCGGAAGAAGCGCTTGAACAGATCGGCTTGCTGCGCGTGCGGCACGCCGCGGCCATTGTCCTCGACGATGATTTCCGCCATCGGCAAACCCTCGGCGAGCGTCTGCGAAACGGTGACCGTGATGCGGCCGCCGTCGGGGCGCGCGGGCGGCAGATACTTGAGCGCGTTGTCGAGCAGATTGGCGATCACTTCGTGCAGCAGCACGGGATTGCCGCGCACCATCAGCGGCGTGTCGTTCTCCGGATCGTCGAGACGCTGGAAGCCCAGGTCGACGTGGCTCGCGAGCGCGCGCGGCACCCACTCGGCGCCCGTTTCGAACGCGAGCGCAGCCATGTCGATATCGACGAAACGCGCCGCCTGTTCGCCCGGCTCCGCGCGCGCGAGCGAGAGCAGCTGATTCGAGAGCCGCACCGCGCGGTCGGCGGCGGCGCGCAGCTCGCGCACGGCGTCGCTGACCTTTTGCGGCTCGCGTGCGTTGACGGCCTGTTCGGCGTGCAGCTTCACGGCGGTCAGCGGCGTGCGCAACTGATGCGCGGCGTCGGCGATGAATTTGCGCTGACCTTCGAGCGCGGTTTTCAGGCGGCCGAGCAGGGCGTTCAGCGCGCCCGTGAGCGGACGGATCTCGACGGGCACGAAGGTCTCGTCGACGGGTTCGAGCGAGGTGTGCGTCTGGCGGTTGAGCGAATCGGCGAGATCGGTCAGCGGATTGAGCTGCTGGTTCACCACGCGCCACACGATCACCCAGCCCGCGAGCAGCAGAAGCAGCAGCGGCATCATGATCGCGACGAGGAACTCGGCGGCGATGCGGAAGCGATGATGCACGGGCTGGCCGACTTCGACCACGATGGGGTTGCCGGTGGGCTGCGGCACGCGCACCTGCGCGACGCGCACGCTCACGCCGTGATAAATGGTCTCGAACACGTACGCGTAGTGCATGCGGCGCACGTTGGTGCCTTGCAGCGGCAGATCGTGGTCGCCGGCGATTTCGGTTTCGCCGTTGCTGATGCGGTAGACGAGATGCTCGACCGGATCGGAGAACATGGCCTGCGCGAGCGGCGGCACCGTGACGGGCGCTTCGGGACCGGCGATCTGGATCTGTTTGGAGATCGCAGTGGCCAGGTCGGCGAGCGAGCGGTCGACCACGTGCTGCGTGTACTGCCACGCGAGCCAATAGGCGATCAGGCCGCTCATCAACGCGAGCAGCGAAAGTGGGGCGGCGAGGCGCCGCAGCAGCGTACGCCGCAGGCTCGTTGCGGCCGGAAGGGACATGATCGGTTCGGGCGAAAGGGGTCTCACAGGCGCGGCGCGTGGGGCGCGCCGGGCAGACCCGGACCATTTTACGCGGGTGCGGCGGCAAGCGGCAGAGTCGGGCCGGCGCGCCCAATTACCGGGCATGCGGCGGGCACTGACGGGACGTGCGCGAGTCGCGGCGCACCAGGTTCACAAGGCGCGGCGCCGGCCGGTGCGCAGACCGAAACAATCAGGAGACCTGCCGATTCCGGCCGTAAAAAAACGCGGTGCGCAAGGATGTGCGGCGCCGCGTTTTTCGGGGGCTGGCCTCAGGCGGCCTGGCGGATTTCCTGCAGCAGATAGCCGAAACCGCGCACCGTGACGATTTCGACACGGCAGTTTTCGAGCTTCTTGCGCACGCGGTGCACGTAGACTTCGATCGCGGTATCGCCGAGATCGCCGCCGAAGTGCGTGAGGTGATCCTGCAGTTGCGCCTTGCTCACGACGCGGCCATGACGCAGCAGCAGCATTTCGAGCACGGCGAATTCGCGCGGCGAGAGTTCGAGCGGCTTGTCGTCGTTGAAGATGCGGCGGTCGACGCCCGAGAGGCGCACGCCGCCGAGCGACACTTCAGGACGCGGCACGTCGCCGTGCGGGCCGCTGCGACGCATCACGGCGCGAATGCGCGCTTCGAGTTCGGCGGGCTCGAACGGCTTGAGCATGTAGTCGTCGGCGCCCGAATTGAGGCCTTGCACGCGGTCGTTCAGCTCGTCGCGCGCGGTGAGGACGATCACCGGCGTGTGACGGTTGCTTTGACGGAAGCGCGAGAGCAGCGTCATGCCGTCGATGCCGGGCAAGCCCAGATCGAGGATCACGAGCTCATGGCGATTCTGCGTGAGTGCCTGTTCGGCGAAGATGCCGTCGTGGACCATGTCGACCGTGAAGCCGGCTTGTTCGAGGCTGGACTGGATGCCGCGTGCGATGGGGCGGTCGTCTTCGATCAGAAGGAGTCGCATGGATTTCGCTCAAGTACAATGGGTTTAGCGTTCAGGCACGCAGTTCGCAAAGCGCCGCTTGGTTCAAAAGCACAGCGATTGAGCGGCACCGCGTGCGACGATTGCACGGTCACGACTCCATGTCCGATATTTCGATCACCGAACTCGAAGCCGCAATCAACTTCTGGCGCAACCGTTCGCCTTCGAGCGGCGACGAACTCGCGTTGTGCAAGGAGGCAAGCGCGCTCTCCAGGCCGTATGCGCTGCTGATTGTACAGCGTCAGAACGTCTTCTCACCGGAACGTTTGGACCCCATCGCGCGTGCTACCTGGGAGTCTTACGTGTCCCTCAAGAATGGCCTTCAAAGCTGAAGGTTTGGACGCCTGATACCCTGCATTATGCTTTCATTGCAGTGGTTTTGCCTGGTGCGCGTCGTGCTCACCTCTTACTAACGCGCGATACGCACAATGCGTTTACCTGATTCGTATCCGGGACTTTCCCTGGACGATTACACACGCTGCGCGCAGCGAACGTTGCGAAGGTGGCGAACGCGCTTAAGCGGCGCGCGCCGAACGCGCGGGCTTCACGCCGACAGCGGCCCCGGCGCGATCGAATCGATGAAGCGCGCGAGCGCAATGTCGCGTTCGGTGAGGCCGTCGGCCTCGTGCGTCGAGAGCGTGATTTCCACGCGGTTATAGACGTTGAACCATTCGGGATGGTGATCCATCTCCTGCGCCTTGATCGCGACGCGCGTCATGAAGCCGAAAGCCTCGTTGAAGTCGGCGAAACGAAATTGGCGCTGGATGGCGTCGCGGCCCGCGACGGCCTGCCAGCCATGCAGTCCGGCGAGTTGCGTGGCGCGCTCTTCGGATGTGAGTCGGTTGATCATCGTGGCACCTGTTTGAGCTGTGTTGTGCGGAAATGCGCCAATCCATTTTTCCACGGATGCGCGGCGCGTGCGAGCGAGCCCGGCAGCGTGCGAGCGCGCGCGGATGCCGGGACAAGAAAGCGTGGGGCGGTGCGCGCCGCGCGTCATGCGGCGCCGCACACTCAGACGTCGCCGTCGTCGAGCCAGCCTTCGCGTGTGCCGCGCGTGTAGATCGTGTCGCTGTGCAGCACGTCGCCGGCCGCGTGAGGAACGGTAGCGATCAGCGCGGCCGGGTCGGCCAGACGCGCCGCAATGCCGGCGCCCAGCGCGTCGAACAACTGCGCGAACGAATCGATCACGAAGTAGGTCTTCTGGAACGTGTCGATGCGATAGCGCGTGCGCAGCACCCGGTCGAGATCGAAGCCGAGCCGGTTGGGCGCCACGCTTTCCACGCTGTAGAGCGATTCGCCCTTGCTGGAGACGATGCCCGCGCCGTAGATCTTCACGCCGTGCGGCGCGCTCGCGTCGCGCATCAGGCCGAATTCGACCGTGTACCAGTAGAGGCGCGCGAGCAGCGGCAGCGCGCGTTCGTCGACGGCGAGCGCGGCGCGTCCGTAGGCCTCGATCGCATCGGCGAAAACCGGGTCGGTGAGCAGCGGCACGTGGCCGAACAGATCGTGAAAGCAGTCCGGTTCCTGCAGATAGTCGAGCTGATCGGGGCGGCGCATCCACCACGTCACCGGAAAGCGTCGGTTCGCGAGATGTTCGAAGAAAATGCGATCCGGCACCAGACCCGGCACGGCGACGATGCGCCAGCCCGTGGTCGCCATCAGGCGCTCGCTGACGGCCGCGAACGACGGCACGTGTGCCACGTTCAGGCCGATACGCCGCGCGCCCTCGATGAAGGCGTCGGCGGCGCGGCCCTCGAGCAGCGCCATTTGCCGCCGATAAAGCTGGTCCCACACCGCGTGATCGACCGAGCCGTAGCGTTCGAGCGGCTGGTCGATGGTGAAATCGGGGCGGGTTTCCAGGCCCGCGTCGAACTGCTCCTGCAGTTTCGCGGTTGCGGCGGCGGCCATCTGCGTGATGCTCCTTTCAATGCGCTTGCTGACGCACCAGTGTAAAGCGAAGCACACGCGGCATGCGCGCAAAATCAGTGTTGTTTCGCTTTGATATGCAATAATTCTGCATCAATCAGTCAATCAATGCAGGATTCATTCATGCTGGAACTCGATCACTTCGATCTCGCGCTACTCGACGTCTTGCAGCGCTTCGGCCGCGCCACGCATCAGCAACTGGGCGAGCAGGTGCCGTTGTCGCCGTCGCAGATCGGCCGGCGTCTGCAGCGGCTGGAGGCGTCGGGCGTGATCGACGGCTATCGGGTCGTGCTGCGGCCCGAGAAGCTCGGGCTGGGCGTGACGGCGTTCACGAGCCTGAAGCTCAAGCACCACGGCGATTCGATCATCGAGCAGTTCCAGCAGCAGATCGACGTGCTGCCGGAAGTGCTCGAATGTCACGCGGTGGTGGGCGACGCCGATTATCTGCTGCGGATCGTGGCGCCGGATCTGAACGCGCTGTCGTCGTTCGTGATGAAGAAGCTGATGCGCGTGCCCGGTGTGGACAGCGTGCGCTCGAACATCGTGCTCACGACGTTCAAGCGCAATGGCCCGTTGCCGCTCGGGCATCTGGAGCCGGGTGCGGCGGCGCCTTGATGGGCGTCCGCGCGCGGCGTGCATCGACGCGCGTCAGGCCGCCTGCGCAGGCGTATTGAGCAGATCGACGTAGGCCACGGCCACGAGGTCGCTCTCGTCCACGCCCAGTTGCTTGAACACGGCGTGCGCTTCGGCTTCGCCGCCTTGCTCGTCGTCGTCGGGCGCGAGCACCACTTCCAGCTCGACGAAGTCGCCGAGACCGTCCACGCGGTCCAGATGAATGCGCGTGCGCCCCGCGAGATAGACGTGGCGCTCCTTCGACACGATGCCGCGCGTGGTCAGCGCCGTGGCCAGCAGCGAGTGCATGGCTTCGGCGTTCGTCACGGGGCTGCGCGTGTAGTACGAGGCCTTGGGGCCGTCGCGGTCGTCGCGCTGGTAGAAGATCAGCTCGGGCGGCGTGCCGTCGTCGAACTGGCGCAGCTTCAGGCGGCCGCGCGGCACGTCGTAGAAGAAGTCCTGCTGGCGAAAGATCAGCGGCGCATCGGTGGCGAGCTGGGCGGCGCGCTCGCGCAGGGCGTCGAACTGACGGGCGCGGGCTTTGATTTCGATGTTGCGGGCCATGCAAGCTCCTGTGGAACGAGGGAACGATGGGCGAGGCTCGAACGCCTCGCGTCGAGTGCAAAAACGCGGGGCGAAGGTCGAATCTAGCAAAACTTGCGTGACCGCGCTGTTACATCCGCTCAAGTCGGCGTGCGTCGATGCGTCTTCGATCGATTCGTCGGATGAACCGGCTGTGTGAAACCTCGCTCGTCATGAGCGCGGCTCATATCGCATTGCGGCGTGCGTCGTGCACGCTTACACACCCCACTGCGTTTCGATCGACTTGAGCGCCGCCGCGATGACCGGCTCGTCGCGGCGCGCCGCGAGCGTGATGAAGGTGAGTTCGGTCGGCACCGTCACGCCTTCGACGATGGTCAGCCCGTGCGCGTGCGCTTCGGCGATGGCGGTCGCGTCGCGCGCGAGCGTGAGACCCACGCCCGACTTCACGAGATCGAGCATCGACGGCTCCTGATCCACTTCCGCGACCTTGACCGGCTTTGCCTGCGCGGCTTCGAACAGGCCCGAGAGCAGCCGGTTATGCGCCGATGCGGGCGGCGTCCAGATCCACGGCAACGCGGCGAGCGCGCGCCAGTCGCGCGCATCCTTCACGCGCTCTTTCCAGCCCGCCGGCGCGAGCACGCGATACTGAAAATGCGTCAGCGTGAGCGTGTGGAAGGTGTCGGAATCGGCGCCGGCTTGCGACGTGGATTGCGGCGTGGGCTGGCCGATGTAATAGCCCACGTCGAGTTCGCGCGCGCGCACCTGATCGAGCACCCAGCCCGACATGCCATGCCGCAGCGCCGTTTCGATCTGCGGCCAGGTTTCCACGAGTTGCCGCAGAAAGCCGCCCAGACGCAGGAACGCGGGATCGAGAATGGTGCCGATGCGCAAGCGCCCGCGCACTTCATGCCGCAATGCAGCAGCGGCGCGCTGCACGTCGCCGGCCGCGTTGAGCGCGCGTTCCGCGTGCGGCAGCAGCGCCTGACCGTCGCGCGTGAGCGCGAGGCCGTGCGAGGTGCGCGTGAACAGCGTGACGCCGAGCGTCTCCTGCAGATGCTTGATCTGCAAGCTCACCGCGGGCTGCGTGAGATGCAGATGCGTGGCCGCGCGCGTGAGGTTGCCCTCGCGCGCGACCGTCACGAATGCCCGCAACAAGGTCAGGTCCATCCACTGATATTAACTCGCCTTATATCGCTGTTGAGGATTAATCATTGGATCGGCGCGGCCTCGCGCGATTACGCTAAATGCCGGCATTCCAGCCGCCGTGCGCGAAACACCGACACGGCGCGCAGACAACAACCTCCACCGAAGAGGCAAACATGGGCGAGACACATCGAAGCGAGGCCGGCGTCAGCACGCCCGCCACCTTGACGCACTACGTGAACGGCAAGCCGCTCGACGCCACCAGCGGGCGTTATGCGGACGTGTTCAATCCGGCCACCGGCGAGGTCGCCGCGCGCGTGCCGCTTGCGAGCGTGGCCGAAGTCGATGCGGCCGTGGCCGCCGCGCACGCCGCGTTTCCCGCGTGGAGCGAGATGGCGCCCATCAAGCGCGCGCGCATTCTCTTCAAGTTCAAGGATCTGCTCGACCAGCATCACGACGAACTGGCCGCACTCATCACGCGCGAGCACGGCAAGGTGTTCTCCGATGCGAAAGGCGAGGTGATGCGCGGCATCGAGATCGTCGAATTCGCGTGCGGCATTCCGAACCTGCTGAAGACCGATTTCACCGACCAGATCGGCGGCGGCATCGACAACTGGAATCTGCGCCAGCCGCTCGGCGTGGTCGCGGGCGTCACGCCGTTCAACTTTCCGATGATGGTGCCGTGCTGGATGTTTCCGATCGCGCTCGCGTGCGGCAACACCTTCGTGTTGAAGCCTTCGGAGCGCGATCCGTCGGCGTCGCTGCGGCTCGCCGAACTGCTGCACGAAGCGGGCTTGCCCGAGGGCGTGTTCAACGTCGTGCACGGCGACAAGGTGGCCGTCGACGCGCTGCTCGCGCATCCGGACATCGCCGCGCTGTCGTTCGTCGGCTCCACGCCGATCGCGGAATACATCTACACGGAAGGCACGAAACACGGCAAGCGCGTGCAGGCGCTCGGGGGCGCGAAGAATCATCTCGTCGTGATGCCCGACGCCGATCTCGATCAGGCCGTCGATGCGCTGATCGGCGCGGCCTACGGTTCGGCGGGCGAGCGCTGCATGGCGATTTCGGTGGCGGTGGCCGTGGGTCATATCGCCGACGAACTGATCGAGCGTCTCACGCCGCGCGTGAAGGCGCTCAAGATCGGCGACGGCATGAACGAGGCCTCGGAAATGGGGCCGCTCGTGACCGCCGCGCATCGCGCGAAAGTGCAGGGCTATATCGATGCGGGCGTGGCCGCGGGCGCGAAGCTCGTGGTGGACGGACGCGGTCACGACGTGCAGCAGCGCGAGCGCGGTTTCTTCCTCGGCGGCACGCTGTTCGACGACGTGAAAACCGATATGTCGATCTATCGCGAGGAGATTTTCGGGCCGGTGCTGAGCGTGGTGCGCGTGCCCGATTTCGCGAGCGCGGTCGAACTGATCAACGCGCACGAGTTCGCGAACGGCGTGTCGTGCTTCACCTCGGACGGCGGCGTGGCGCGCGCGTTCTCGCGGCAGATCAAGGTGGGCATGGTCGGCATCAACGTGCCGATTCCGGTGCCGATGGCGTGGCATTCGTTCGGCGGCTGGAAGCGTTCGCTGTTCGGCGATCATCACGCCTATGGCGAAGAGGGCGTGCGCTTCTACACGCGCTACAAGAGCATCATGCAGCGCTGGCCGGACAGCATCGCGAAGGGCGCGGAATTCACCATGCCCGTGGCGAAGTGAGGCGGTCATGGCGGCATTGAGCGACACGCCGGGCGCAACATCGACTGCGCGCCGGCTCGAAGGCGAGTTCGATTACGTGATCGTCGGCGCGGGCACGGCGGGCTGCGTGCTCGCCAACCGGCTCTCGCAGGACGCGGACGTCTCGGTGTTGCTGATCGAGGCGGGCGGCAAGGACGACTATCACTGGATACACATTCCGGTCGGCTATCTGCATTGCATCGGCAATCCGCGCACGGATTGGCTCTACAAAACCGTCGAGGAAAAAGGGCTCAACGGGCGCGCGCTGTCGTATCCGCGCGGGCGCGTGCTCGGCGGATCGTCGTCGATCAACGGCATGATCTACATGCGCGGCCAGCGCGAGGATTACGACGGCTGGGCGCGCGAAACCGGCGACTCGGGCTGGTCGTGGGACGCCGTGCTGCCCGTCTTCAAACGCAGCGAGGATTACCACGGCGGCGCGAACGCATTTCACGGCGCGGGCGGCGAATGGCGCGTCGAGAAACAGCGCCTCAAATGGAAGATTCTCGAAACCTTCGCGCAGGCGGCGCAAGAGCAGGGCATTCCGGCGACGAGCGATTTCAATCGCGGCAACAACGAAGGCGTCGGTTATTTCGATGTGAACCAGAAGCGCGGCGTGCGCTGGAATGCGTCGAAAGCGTTCCTGCGTGCGGCGATGAAGCGGCCCAACCTCACGGTGGTCACGGGCGCGCTGACCGAGCGCGTGATCTTCGAGGGCAAGCGTTGCGTAGGCGTGGAGTATCGCGGCGACGTGCCGTATCGCGCGCGGGCGCGCTGCGAGGTGATTCTGTGTTCGGGCGCGGTGAATTCGCCGCAATTGCTCGAACGTTCGGGCATCGGTCAGGCGGCGCGGCTCGCGCAACTGGGCGTGGACGTGGTGCAGGATCTGCGCGGCGTCGGTGAGAATCTCCAGGACCATCTGCAACTGCGCATGGCGTATCGCGTGAACGGCGTGCGCACGCTCAACACCGCATCGGCGCACTGGTGGGGCAAGCTGATGATCGGCGTGGAATATGCGCTGATGCAAAGCGGGCCGATGTCGATGGCGCCCTCGCAACTCGGCGTGTTCGCGAAGTCGGACACCGGCGATCCTGGCATCACGCGGCCCGATCTGCAGTATCACGTGCAACCTTTGTCGCTCGATCGCTTCGGCGAGCCGCTGCATCGCTTCAATGCGTTCACGGCTTCCGTGTGCAATCTGCGGCCCACGTCGCGCGGCAGCATTCACGCGGCGTCGGCGGACCCGACGGTTGCGCCCGTGATCGCGCCGAACTATCTCTCGACGGAACACGACCTGCGCGTGGCGGCGAACGCGTTGCGGCTCACGCGGCGCATCGCGGCGTCGCCGGCGCTCGCGCACTATCAGCCGCACGAGATCTTGCCGGGGCTCGCGTTTCAGAGTGAAAGCGAATTGCGTGAAGCGGCGGGCAATATCGGCACGACGATCTTTCATCCGGTGGGCACTTGCCGAATGGGCCGCGCCGACGATGACGACGCCGTCGTCGACGCGCGTTTGCGCGTGCGTGGCGTCGAAGGTCTGCGCGTGGCCGACGCATCGGTGATGCCGTTCATCACCTCGGGCAACACGAATTCGCCGACGCTGATGATCGCGGAGCGCGCCGCCGAAATGGTGCGCGAGGATCGTCGCGCGGGCGCGCGCTCGTCGGTGCGAACGGAGGTGCATGCGCCGGTCGCGGCAGCGTGAAAGCGTTAGCGTAAAAAGGTTCGAAACACCGACTTCAGTGCGTGCTTAATTGTGTCGCGCAACGTCATGAGAAAGTGTTTCGGATCACTATCCAGGACGTGCGCCGCATTCGCGGCGTGCGTGTTTTTGCACGTCCGGCGCACGCGCGTCGTGCGCGCAACGTGCGCGTATCGTGCTGTCAACGGCCGCGTATCGGCTGCTAAATGGCGCATGTCCGATCGGTGCACATCGTCATTCCCCCGTAAGTGCAAATCCCAATGATTGCGCTGCATCATTGGCGAGACAATGGCGCTCACTGACTACAGCGGGCAACGACAGCAGGCGACGCGCGCGCCGCAACATGGCGCGCGAAAAACGAGTCGCGCGGGACGTCGTGCGGGGCCTCGCAATCTGAAGTGTTACGCCTTACTTCACGTGGAAGGGGACATGATTCTCGGCGACACGATTCTGGAAACGCGCGGCCTCACGAAACAGTTCAAAGGCTTCACGGCCGTGAACGGCGTGAACCTGCGCGTGTGCCGCGGCTCCATCCACGCGCTGATCGGACCGAACGGCGCGGGCAAGACCACCTGCTTCAATCTGCTCACCAAATTCCTCGTGCCGAGCGCGGGGCGCATCGTCTTCAACGGCATCGACATCACGCACGAGCGGCCCGCGCAGATCGCGCGGCGCGGCATCATCCGTTCGTTCCAGATTTCGGCGGTGTTTCCGCATTTGACGGCCTTGCAGAACGTGCGCATCGGCTTGCAGCGTTCGCTCGGCAGCGCGTATCACTTCTGGAAAAGCGAGCGCACGCTCGCCGAACTCAACGACCGCGCGATGGATCTGCTCACGCAGGTGGGCCTGACCGATTTCGCCGACGTGCCCACCGTCGAACTCGCGTACGGCCGCAAGCGCGCGCTCGAAATCGCGACCACGCTCGCGATGGAACCCGAACTGATGCTGCTCGACGAGCCCACGCAAGGCATGGGTCACGAAGACGTGGACCGCGTGACGGCGCTCATCAAGAAGGTCTCGGCGGGCCGCACGATCCTGATGGTCGAGCACAACATGAACGTGATCGCGGGCATCTCGGACACCATCACCGTGCTTCAGCGCGGCGAGGTGCTGGCCGAGGGCAGCTACGCGGAAGTGTCGAAAAATCCGCTCGTTGCCGAAGCCTATATGGGCAGCGCCGATGCCGCGCTCGCGGGAGCGCACGCATGAGCACGGTGACCGAACAACGCGGCCAGGACGCCAGCCTCGCCGCGCCGGCGGGCGAGAGCGCGCTGGACATCGCGGGCCTGCAGACGTGGTACGGCGAATCGCACATCCTGCATGGCGTCGATCTCAACGTGGCGCGCGGCGAAGTCGTCACGCTGCTCGGGCGCAACGGCGCGGGGCGCACGACCACGCTGCGCGCGATCATGGGCCTCACGGGGCGGCGCACGGGCTCCATTCGCATCGGCGGACGCGAGACCATCAACATGCCGACGTATCGCATCGCGCATTGCGGCGTCGGTTATTGCCCCGAGGAACGCGGCATCTTCGCGAGCCTTTCGTGCGAGGAAAACCTGCTGTTGCCGCCCGCCATCGGTGCAAAAAGCGGCTCATCAAAGAGTGACGCGCAGGGCATGTCGCTCGACGAGATCTACACGATGTTTCCCAATCTCGCGGAACGTCGTCACAGCCAGGGCACGCGGCTCTCGGGCGGCGAGCAGCAGATGCTCGCGGTCGCGCGCATCCTGCGCACCGGCGCGAATCTGCTGTTGCTCGACGAGATCTCCGAAGGTCTCGCGCCCGTGATCGTGCAGACGCTCGCGCGCATGATCGTCACGCTGAAATCGCGCGGCTACACCATCGTGATGGTGGAGCAGAACTTCCGTTTCGCGGCGCCGCTCGCGGACCGCTTCTACGTGATGGAGCACGGACGCATCGTCGAGCGCTTCGGCGTTGCCGAGCTCGAAGGCAAGATGCCCGTGCTGCACGACCTGTTGGGAGTCTGACCGTTTCAATCCGCCTCGCGCGCGCGTGTCGAACGCGCCGTGCGGTGCGTTTGCCTTGTCCCTTGTTTGATCCGCAGCGCTGAATAACAACGCAACCCAGGAAGGAGACTGCAATGAAGAAGACCCCGTTCGCGCGGCTCGCGGCGCTCTTTGCCGCCACGGCGGCCGCAGCGGTGCTTGGCGCAGGCAGCGCGCACGCTGCCGACGACGCGGTGAAGATCGGCTTCATCACCGACATGTCGGGCCTCTATGCGGACGATGACGGCCAGGGCGGCCTCACGGCGATCAAGATGGCGATCGCCGACTTCGGCGGCAAGGTCAACGGCAAGCCGATCCAGATCATGTACGCGGATCACCAGAACAAGGCCGACATCGCCGCCTCGAAGGCGCGCGAATGGATGGACCGTGACGGGCTCGACATGCTGCTCGGCGGCACGAACTCGGCCACGGCGCTGTCGATGAATCAGGTCGCGCTGGAGAAGAAGCGCGTCTACTTCAACACCGGCGCGGGCACCGATGCGCTCACCAACGAGCAGTGCACGCCGTACACGGTGCACTACGGCTACGACACGGTCGCGCTCGCCAAGGGCACCGGCCTCGCGGTGCTCAAGCAGGGCGGCAAGACGTGGTTCTTCCTGACCGCCGACTACGCGTTCGGCAAGTCGCTGGAAAAGAACACCGCCGACGTCGTGAAGGCGAACGGCGGCCAGGTGCTCGGCGAGGTGCGCCATCCGCTCTCGGCCTCGGACTTCTCGTCGTTCCTGTTGCAGGCGCAAGCGTCGAAGGCGCAGATCCTCGGTCTCGCGAACGCGGGCGGCGACACGGTCAACGCGATCAAGGCATCGAAGGAATTCGGCATCACCAAGACGATGAAGATCGCGGCGCTGCTGATGTTCCTGCCCGACGTGCACAGCCTCGGGCTCGACACCACGCAAGGCCTCGTGCTCACGACGGGCTGGTACTGGGATCAGAACGACGCGACGCGCAAGTGGGCGCAGCGCTATTTCGACCAGACGAAGAAGATGCCGTCCGAGCTTCAGGCCGCCGATTACTCGGCCGTCACGAACTACCTGAAGGCGGTGCAGGCGGTTGGGTCGACGGATGCCGACAAGGTCATGGCGCAGCTCAAGAAGACCAAGATCGACGACTTCTACACGAAGGGCGGTTATATCCGCCAGGACGGCGTGCTGATTCACGACATGTATCTCGTCGAGGTGAAGAAGCCGTCCGAGTCGAAGAAGCCGTGGGATTACTACAAGATCGTGCAGACGATTCCGGGCGAACAGGCTTACACGACGAAGCAGGAAAGCCGCTGCGCGCTCTGGAAGTGAGTCAGTGCGGCGACGCTTGAGCGGCAGGCGGCGCGGTGGCCCCGATGGGTGAGGGCCGCCGCGCCGCGCGCCGTATGAATGCGATCTTGAGGAGATGGCGGCTTTCATGACGATCTTTGGCATTCCGCTGCCGGCCATGCTGAGCCAGTTGCTGCTCGGACTCGTGAACGGATCGTTCTACGCGATCCTGAGTCTCGGCCTCGCGGTGATTTTCGGCATGCTCAACGTGATCAACTTCGCGCATGGCGCGTTGTTCATGCTGGGCGCGATGCTCACGTGGATGGGCCTCGCGTATTTCAACCTGCCGTACTGGGCGATGATCGTGATTGCGCCCATCGTGGTGGGTCTATTCGGCATGGTGATCGAACGTTCGATGCTGCGCTGGTTGTATCGGCTCGATCATTTGTACGGACTCCTGCTGACTTTTGGCCTGACGCTGGTGGTCGAAGGCGTGTTCCGCTCGATCTATGGCGCGTCGGGTCAGCCTTACGACGTGCCCGATCTGCTTTCTGGCGCGACCAATCTCGGCTTCATGTATTTGCCGAACTATCGCGCGTGGGTCGTGGTGGCGTCGCTCGCGGTGTGCTTCGCCACGTGGTTCGTGATCGAGAAAACGCGGCTGGGCGCGTATCTGCGTGCGGGCACGGAAAACCCGAAACTCGTCGAAGCGTTCGGCATCAATGTGCCGCTGATGATCACGCTCACTTATGGCTTCGGCGTGGCGCTCGCGGCGTTCGCGGGCGTGCTGGCCGCGCCGGTCATTCAGGTGTCGCCGCTCATGGGGCAGCCGATGATCATCACCGTGTTCGCCGTGGTCGTGATCGGCGGCATGGGCTCGATCATGGGTTCGATCCTCACGGGCCTGCTGCTTGGCGTGATCGAGGGCCTCACGCGCGTGTTCTGGCCGGAAGCCTCCGCGACCGTGGTGTTCGTCATCATGGCGATTGTGCTGCTGATCCGCCCCGCAGGCCTCTTCGGCAAGGAACGATGATGCAAAGAAAAGCGCTCTATTTGCTGTTGCTGATCGGGTTGATCGTTGCGCCGTTCGCGGGCGCGTATCCGCTCTTCGTGATGAAGGTGCTGTGCTTCGCGCTGTTCGCCGCCGCGTTCAATCTGCTGATCGGTTATACGGGGCTGCTGTCGTTCGGCCACGCGATGTTCCTCGCGAGCGCGGGCTACACCACCGGTTACGCGATCCAGTCGCTCGGCTTCACGCCCGAACTCGGCGTAGCGGCGGGCACGGCGGTGGCCACGCTGCTAGGCGTGATCGTCGGCATCTTCGCGATCCGGCGCCAGGGCATCTACTTCGCGATGGTCACGCTCGCGCTCGCGCAGATGGTCTACTTCGTGTTTCTGCAGGCGCCGTTCACGCACGGCGAGGACGGCCTGCAAGGCGTGCCGCGCGGCAAGCTGTTCGGCGTGCTGTCGCTCGATTCCGACCTCACGCTCTACTACGTCGTGCTCGTGGTGATGGTGCTGGCGTTCGCGCTGATCGTGCGCATCGTGCATTCGCCGTTCGGCCAGGTGCTGGTGGCGATCAAGGAGAACGAGCCGCGCGCGATTTCGCTCGGCTACGACACCGACCGTTTCAAGCTGCTCGCGTTCGTGCTCTCGGCGGGACTCGCGGGGTTGGCCGGCTCGCTCAAGGTGCTCGTGCTCGGTTTCGAGACGCTCGGCGACGCCTACTGGACCATGTCCGGCCTGGTGATCCTGATGACGCTCGTGGGCGGCATGGGCACGCTGTTCGGGCCGCTGCTGGGCGCTGCGCTGATCGTCGCGCTCGAGGATCGTCTGGGCGATATCGGCACGGCGCTCGCGCAGGTCACGGGCGTCGACTGGTTCCGCTCGTTAGGTGAGTCCGCAACGATCGTCACGGGGCTCATTTTCATCGCCTGCGTGCTGGCGTTCCGGCGCGGTATCGTCGGCGAGATCGTGGCGCGTGTGCGGCCGCTCAGGGCGTAAATTGCGGCGCCAATCCTGCATGAAGAACGCGTCAAATGCAGTAGGCGAGGCGTCGCCGCGATGGTATGCTGCAAGCCTTGCTCAGATGCTGAAACCGAGCTTCCGGAAGCCGCTTGAAACGCGCGTATCGTGCGACAAAGCTGTGATAGTGCGCCCCAAATCGGTGCCGCACTGCACCACTAGGGTAAATGCTAGTTGGCAGCCAGGGGGCCGAAGTTTAAAGTTTCACTTAGTTCTGATGCACCGAATTTGCAGGTGGAGAACGAGGAGACAACTGAGGCACAAAGTGCCCGGACAAGAAAGCGCTGTTGGATGGGAATCCAACAGCGCTTTTTATTTGTACTTTCGGTTTTCATCAATCACCGTTAATGCGTTTGCATCCTGCATCGCATTGCGCGTTTTATCCCCCTCCTTTGTGTGCTGCGTCGCGTGTTAATCGGCGTGCGCAAGTCTGTTTCACCCCTCACTGAATTACGCAAATAACGCCCGAAATGCGTCGGAAGCCCGCGCCACAAGGCTGCGCGCGTTACGCATTTTCTGGCCATTTCTGCGCGTGTTGCGTCGACGTTGTAAGCCGATGGAAAGCGCTTGCCGCGCCAAACGGCACTCCGTTACACTCGCCATTCGCCGACCATGCGGTCAGCATTAATCGCCGATGCAGCCTGCGTGGGGCCAGCGCCGATTATGTGTGGTCCGGCGGCAGCACTACCGCATTCGAATCCGGAAAACGCCTGAAAATCCGGAGCAATAAAGAAAACGATGATCGAAGGAGTGGAGATGCAGTTGGTTTGGCGTTGGATGAACGCGGCGTGCGTCGCGACCGGAGTGCTCGCCGCCACGGCCGGCGTCGCGCACGCGGATGTGAAGATCGGCGTGACGCTCTCGGCCACGGGCCCGGCGGCTTCGCTCGGCATTCCCGAAAAGAACACCATCGCGCTGCTGCCCAAGGAGATTGGGGGCCAGAAAGTCGACTATCTCGTGCTCGACGACGCGACCGATTCCACGCAAGCCGTAAAGAACGCGCGCAAGCTCACGAGCGAGGATCACGTCGATGCGCTGATCGGTTCTACGGTCGTGCCCAACTCGCTCGCGATGATCGACGTCGCCGCGGAAAGCAGCACGCCGATGATCTCGATGGCCGCCGCGGCCTCGATCGTCGAGCCGATGGATGCGAAGCGCGCGTGGGTCTTCAAGACGCCGCAGAACGATCAGCTGATGGCCGGCGCGATCGCGCAGCACATGGCCGCGCATGGCGTGAAAACCGTCGCCTTCATCGGCTTCTCGGATGCGTATGGCGAGAGCTGGTACAAGGAGTTCGGCGCTGCGGCGGCGAAGCAGGGCATCAAGATCGTCGCGAACGAGCGCTTTGCGCGCAACGACGCGTCCGTTACCGGGCAGGTGCTCAAGATGATCTCGCAGCACCCGGACGCCGTGCTGATCGCCGGCGCGGGCACGCCGGCCGCGCTGCCGCAGAAGACGCTCAAGGAGCGCGGTTACGCGGGCAAGTACTACCAGACGCATGGCGTCGCCAACAATGACTTCCTGCGCGTCTGCGGCAAGGATTGCGACGGCACCTGGCTGCCCGCCGGGCCGTTGCTGGTCGCCGATCAATTGCCCGATTCGAATCCCGTCAAGCAGTCGGCGCTCGCGTACAAGAGCGCGTACGAAAAGGCCTATGGCGCGGGCTCGATCTCGACGTTCGGCGGCCACGCGTGGGACGCCGGTTTGTTGCTGCAACACGCGATTCCCGTCGCGCTGAAGGCCGGTCAACCGGGTACGAAGGCGTTCCGCGACGCGTTGCGCAAGGCGCTCGAAGACTCGCACGACGTCGCGGGCGCGCACGGCATCTTCAACATGAGCGCAGCCGATCACGCGGGCCTCGATCAGCGGGCGCGTGTGATGGTGCAGATCGTCGGCGGCAAGTGGAAGCTGGCCGGCGACTGAGTTCCACGGGAAATCACGCGATATCGGCTCATCGACATAACAAGGCACGTTCAATCGACGTGCCTTTTTTGTTGCCGGTGCAACGGCTTCGCAGCGTCGTTGCGTGGGAGAGGCGCGTGGTGCCGGGCAGGGCAGGGAGCAGTGAAGCAGGCAGCGGATAAAGCGGACGCGCGGGCAAGGGAAAACCATGCATCACACGCGCGATCCCGATTACTACACTCGAAGGCCGGCGTAGCGAACCGAATACACGGCGCGGCGCCGGAATATAAATCGACACGCAGACAAAGCGTTTGGAGACGCGCAATGAAAACGAAGTTGGCGATGAAGAAGTGGTCCACGAGAGCCCTCCATGCCGGACTCGCAGCGGCATGGATGGGCGTGGCGGGTGTGGCCGTCGCGCAGGTGAAGATCGGCGTGACGCTCTCGGCGACGGGGCCGGCGGCCTCGCTCGGCATTCCCGAGAAGAACACGATCGCGCTGCTGCCCAAGGAGATCGGCGGCAAGAGCGTGCAGTACATCGTGCTCGACGACGCGTCGGACACGAGCAAGGCCGTGCAGAACACGCACAAGCTGATCGACGAGGATCACGTCGACGCGATCATCGGTTCGTCGGTCACGCCGAACTCGCTCGCGATGCTCGACGTCGTCGCGCAGGGCAAGACGCCGATGATTTCGCTCGCGGCATCGGCGGCGATCGTGCAGCCCGTGGACGACAAGCGCAAGTGGGCCTTCAAGCCGCCGCAGAACGACAGCCTGATGGCTGACGCGATCGCGGGCTACATGGAGAAGCACGGCGTGAAAACGGTGGGCTTCATCGGTTTCACGGATGCCTACGGCGACAGCTGGTTCAAGGAGTTCAGCGCGGCGGCGGCGAAGCACAACGTCAAGATCGTCGCGAGCGAGCGTTATAACCGCACGGATTCGTCGGTGACGGGGCAGGCGCTCAAGCTGATGTCGGCGAACCCGGACGCGGTGCTGATCGCCGGTTCGGGCACGCCGTCGGCACTGCCGGCGACCACGCTGAAGGATCGCGGCTACAAGGGCAAGATTTATCAGACGCACGGTGTCGCGAATAACGACTTCCTGCGCGTCTGCGGCAAGGACTGCGAAGGCGAGTTGCTGCCCGCCGGGCCGATTCTCGTCGCCGATCAATTGCCCGATTCGAATCCGGTCAAGAAGTCGGCGCTCGCCTACAAGGCCGCTTACGAGAAAGCCTACGGCGCGGGTTCGGTCGCGACCTTCGGCGGTCACGCCTGGGACGCGGGCCAGATGCTTCAGCGCGCCATTCCGGTCGCGCTCAAGTCGGCACAGCCCGGCACCGAGGCGTTCCGTGTTTCGCTGCGCGCCGCGCTCGAGAACATCAAGGATCTGCCGGTCTCGCACGGCATCATGAACACGACGCCCACCGATCACAACGGTCTCGACGACCGCGCACGTGTGATCGTGGAGGTCGTCAACGGCAAGTGGAAGCTGCAAGGCGACTAAGCGCGCCCGACGCGTGACGCCGCGCTGCGCGCGGTGTCACGTGAAACGCTGTGGGCGTTCCGTTGCGTTGCGTGTCGCCGCCGCGGCTTCATTTCGGCCACCGACAATGTCCGCTGGTCGCTCGCCTTGCGTGCCCGACTCACGTCCTCTCGTCGATCGGGCACGCCGATTCGACGCGGCGTGGCCTTCGCGGCCGCGCCGCGTGCTTGCCCCGCACGATCCCGCATCGCCGTTTTTCCGACACCACCGCAGACGTTCCGAGTTTCACGCGTTCCAGAAAGAGAGGTTGGAAGGGTATGGATTTATCGATTGCCGCAATCCTCGCGCAGGACGGCATCACCACCGGGGCGATCTATGCGCTGCTCGCGCTCGCGCTGGTGCTGGTGTTCTCCGTCACGCGCGTGATCTTCATTCCGCAGGGCGAATTCGTTTCCTACGGCGCTCTCACGCTCGCCGCGCTGCAATCGCAGAAATTTCCGGCGACGTGCTGGCTGCTGGTCGCGCTGGGCGCGGCCTGCTTCGTCGTGGAGACGGCGGGGCTCGTGCGGCACGCCGAGCGTCGCAAGCACGCGCCGCGCACGCTGGTCACGCTCGCGGGCAAGTATCTGCTGTTTCCGCTCGCGCTCTACGCGCTCACGCGCGGCGTGGCAGGGCAGCCCTTGCCGATGCTCGCGCAGATCGCGCTGACGCTGGCGATCGTCGTGCCGATGGGGCCGTTCGTCTACCGTCTCGCCTATGAGCCGATCGCCGAAGCCACCACGCTGCTGCTGCTGATCGTGGCCGTGGCCGTGCACTTCGCGATGGTCGGCCTCGGACTCGTGATGTTCGGCGCCGAAGGCTCGCGCACGACCGCGTTCTCCGACGCCACGTTCAACCTCGGCGCGCTGTCGATCTCGGGGCAGAGCCTCTGGGTGGTCGGCACGGCGGCGGTGCTGATCGTCGCGCTGTACTTCTATTTCGACCGCACGATCTCGGGCAAGGCGCTGCGCGCGACGTCGGTGAACCGGCTGGGCGCGCGCCTCGTCGGCATCGGCACGACGCAGGCCGGGCGGCTCGCGTTCACGCTGGCCGCTGGGCTCGGTGCGCTGTGCGGCGTGCTCGTCGCGCCGCTCACGACGATCTATTACGACTCGGGCTTCCTGATCGGCCTCAAGGGCTTCGTCGGCGCGATTATCGGCGGTCTGGTGAGCTATCCGCTGGCTGCTGCGGGCTCCGTGCTCGTGGGCCTGCTGGAGTCGTATTCGTCGTTCTGGGCGAGTGCGTACAAGGAAGTGATCGTGTTCACGCTGATCATCCCCGTGCTGCTGTGGCGCAGTCTTTCCACGCCGCACGCCGAAGAGGAAGAGGAGTGACGCGATGAAACGACTCGTTCTGCATAACCGCTTCTTCTGGCTGTTCCTCGTGGTGATGTTCGCGCTGCCGGTGCTGCCGGGCATGGTGCGCGTGCCCGAATACTGGATCACGCTGCTCAACTACATCGGCCTCTATTCGATCGTCGCGATCGGGCTCGTGCTGCTCACCGGTATCGGCGGGATGACGAGCTTCGGGCAGGCGGCGTTCGTCGGGCTCGGCGCCTATGCGACCGCGTATCTGACGACGCAGTACGGCGTCTCGCCGTGGCTCGCCTTGATCGTCGGCGTGCTGATCACGGCGCTCGTGGCGCTCGCGCTGGGCCTCGTGACCATGCGTCTGTCGGGCCACTTCCTGCCGCTTGGGACGATCGCCTGGGGTCTCGCGCTGTTCTTCCTGTTCGGCAATCTCGACATGCTCGGCAAGTACGACGGCATCAACGGCATTCCGGTACTCAATGTGTTCGGCGTCGAGCTGGAGTCGGGGCGACATATCTATTACCTGATCTGGGCGGTGGTGCTGGCGTCGGTCGTCTCGGTGCAGAACCTGCTCAACAGCCGCACCGGGCGAGCGATACGCGCGCTGCGCGGCGGCGGCTTGATGGCCGAGGCGATGGGCGTCAACACGGCCTGGATGCGCGTGGTGATCTTCGTCTATGCCGCGGTTCTGGCGGCCGTCTCGGGCTTCTTGTACGCCCATTTGCAGCGTGCGGTGAACCCGACGCCGTTCGGCCTGAATCACGGCATCGAGTATCTGTTCATGGCCGTCGTGGGCGGCGTGGCGCACGTCTGGGGCGCGGTGCTGGGCGCGGCGATTCTCACGGTGCTGCAGGACTGGCTGCAGACGCTGTTGCCGAAGCTGCTCGGCGAGAACGGCAATTTCGAAATCATCGTGTTCGGGATTCTGATGGTGCTGCTGCTGCAATACGCGCGGCGTGGCGTCTGGCCGTTCGTGGCGCGCTTTTTCCCGCGCGGGCCGCAGGCGCATGTGCCTGAGCATGCCGAGCCTTTGCCGCAGCGCAGCAAGCCCGAGGCGGGCGAGATGCTGCTGACGGTCGACAAGGCGCGCAAGCAGTTCGGCGGTCTGGTCGCCGTCAACGACGTGAGTTTCGAGGTGAAAGCGGGGCAGATCATCGGTTTGATCGGCCCGAACGGTGCGGGGAAATCGACCACCTTCAACCTCGTGACGGGCGTGCTTCAGCCGACAAGCGGCGCGATCACGTTCCGCGGCGAGCGCATCGACCGGCTCACTTCACGTGAAATCGTCGCGCGCGGCATCGGTCGCACTTTCCAGCACGTCAAACTCTTGCCGACGATGACGGTACTGGAGAACGTCGCGATCGGCGCGCATCTGCGCGGTCACTCGGGCGTGCTGCGCAGCGTGGTGAAGCTCAATGCGTCGGAGGAAGGTCGGCTGATGAGCGAGGCGGCGAAGCAACTGCGCCGCGTGGGCCTCGAGCAGCACATGTACGACGAGGCGGGCAGTCTCGCGCTTGGCCAGCAGCGGATCCTGGAAATCGCGCGAGCGCTGTGCTGCGATCCGACCTTGTTGCTGCTCGACGAGCCGGCGGCGGGCCTGCGTTATCAGGAGAAGCAGCAGTTGGCCGCTTTGCTGCGCAAGTTGAGAGAAGAGGGGATGAGCGTGCTGCTGGTCGAACACGACATGGATTTCGTGATGAATCTCACCGACCGGCTGGTCGTGATGGAGTTCGGCACGCGCATTGCCGAGGGTTTGCCGGAAGAAGTGCAGAAAGATCCGGCCGTGCTCGAAGCCTACCTGGGCGGGGTGGAATGATGACGTCGCCCGTACTTGAAGTCTCCAATCTCGCGGTGCGCTACGGCAAGATCGAGGCGCTGCATCAGGCCGCCATCGAGGTGGGCGCGGGGCAGATCGTCTCGGTGATCGGCCCGAACGGCGCCGGGAAGTCGACGTTGCTGAACGCCATCATGGGTGCATTGCCGCAGACCGGGCACGCGAGCGGCCGCATTGCCTACCTCGGCGAGGAAATTGGCGTGTTGCCTATCGAGCGCCGTGTCGCGCGCGGCATGTGTCTCGTGCCGGAGAAGCGCGAGTTGTTCGCGTCGATGACGGTTGAGGACAACCTCGTGCTCGGTGCGTATCGGCGCAAGCGGGCAGGGGAGCGCAACTTCCTCGATCAGCTCGATCATGTCTTTCAGCTGTTTCCGCGCCTCAAGGAAAGGCGTGCGCAGGCGGCCGGTACGTTGTCGGGCGGCGAGCGGCAGATGCTGGCCGTCGGTCGGGCGCTGATGGGCAAACCCGATCTGTTGATGCTCGACGAACCTAGCTTGGGCCTCGCACCGCTGATCGTGAAGGAAATCTTTCACATCATCAGCGCGCTGCGCCAGACGGGCGTTGCGACGCTGCTGATCGAGCAGAACGCGCGGGCGGCACTGCAAATTTCGGATTACGGCTACGTGCTGGAAACTGGCGATCTCGCGCTCGAAGGGCCGGCGAGCGAGCTGGCGGAGAATCCGCGCGTGATCGAAACGTATTTGGGTTTGGCCAAGAAGCCCGTCTGATCTCGTCAGTTTCTGCAGAACTCGGCGGCGTGTTTCACGTGAAACACGCCGTTTTTTTTCGACAAAGCGTGGAACGAAATTCGGGCGTGAACGGCCCAAAACCTGAAACCGTTATAATTCGCGCATACCACTTTTTCTGAGAAGGCTCACGCGGTCAAATTGTCCGTGCGTGAGGTCCCGCCATGCTTTTCCCAACAGAGTTTGACGTAATTGTCGTCGGCGGCGGTCACGCCGGCACCGAGGCCGCGCTTGCCGCTGCCCGCATGGGCGTGAAGACGCTCCTGCTCACGCACAACATCGAGACGCTTGGTCAGATGAGCTGCAATCCGTCGATTGGCGGTATTGGCAAAGGCCATCTGGTTAAGGAGGTCGATGCGCTCGGCGGCGCAATGGCCGCTGCGACGGACGAGGGCGGCATTCAGTTCCGCATCCTCAACTCGTCGAAGGGCCCCGCTGTGCGTGCGACGCGCGCCCAGGCTGACCGTATTCTGTACAAGGCCGCGATCCGCCATCGCCTGGAGAATCAGCCGAATCTGTGGCTGTTCCAGCAGGCCGTGGAAGATCTGATGGTCGAAGGCGACCGCGTGGTCGGCGCCGTGACGCAGGTCGGCCTGCGCTTCCGCGCACGCGCGGTGGTGCTCACGGCCGGTACGTTCCTCGACGGCAAGATCCACGTGGGCCTCAATAACTACACGGGCGGTCGCGCAGGCGACCCCGCCGCAGTGACGTTGTCGGCGCGCCTGAAGGAACTGAAGCTGCCGCAAGGCCGCCTCAAAACGGGCACGCCGCCGCGTATCGACGGCCGCACGATCGATTTTTCGGTGCTCGAAGAGCAGCCGGGCGACCTCGATCCGGTACCGGTGTTCTCGTTCCTTGGCCGCGCGGAGCAGCATCCGCGGCAGATTCCGTGCTGGGTCACGCATACCAACGAGCGCACGCACGACATCATTCGCGGCGGTCTCGACCGTTCGCCGATGTACACGGGCGTGATCGAAGGGGTGGGGCCGCGCTATTGCCCGTCGATCGAAGACAAGATTCATCGCTTCGCGTCGAAGGAATCGCACCAGATCTATCTGGAGCCGGAAGGCCTGACGACGAACGAGTTCTACCCGAATGGAATCTCGACGAGCCTGCCGTTCGACGTGCAGTTGGAACTGGTGCACTCGATGCGCGGCCTCGAGCACGCGCACATCCTGCGCCCCGGCTATGCGATCGAATACGATTATTTCGACCCGCGCGGCCTGAAGGCGTCGCTGGAAACGAAGGTCATCAACGGGCTGTTTTTTGCGGGCCAGATCAACGGCACCACGGGCTATGAAGAAGCGGCTGCGCAAGGCCTGCTCGCCGGTATCAACGCCGGTCTGCAAGTGCAGGGCAAGGATGCATGGTGCCCGCGCCGCGATCAGGCTTATCTCGGCGTGCTGGTCGACGATCTGGTGACGCGCGGCGTGTCGGAGCCGTATCGTATGTTCACGAGCCGTGCGGAGTATCGTCTGAGTCTGCGTGAAGACAATGCCGATATGCGCCTGACTGAAATCGGCCGCGAACTCGGTGTTGTCGATGACGTGCGTTGGGATGCATTCAGCCGCAAACGCGACGCTGTTTCACGTGAAACCGAACGCCTGAAGTCGACATGGGTGAATCCGAAGACATTGGGCGCGGAAGAAGCGACTGCGCTGCTCGGCAAGCCCATCGACCACGAATACAATCTCGCAGACTTGCTGCGACGTCCGGGTGTCAGCTACGACGGTGTGTGCGGTCTGCGCGGCGGTACATGCGGTCCTGAAGCGCCGCTGGCCGACGACGAAGTCCTGCTCGCGCAGATCAAGGAGCAGATCGAGATCGGTGTTAAATATCAGGGCTATATCGATCGTCAAGCGGACGAGATCGAGCGCAATGGCACGCACGAGAACACGCGTTTGCCCGAGGGCATCGATTACGCGGAAGTGCGTGGTCTGTCGTTCGAGGCGCGCCAGAAGCTCAATCAGTTCCGTCCGGAAACCATTGGTCAGGCCTCGCGCATTTCGGGCATCACGCCCGCCGCGATCTCGCTGCTGATGGTGCATCTGAAGCGCGGCCTCGGCCGTCGCCGCCAGAAGCCCGCCGACGCGGGTAACGACACGACGCCGGTGGCTCAATGAGCGGCCGCGCACGTCAACCCGGTATCGCCGATCGCGGCGCACTTTCGCAGATGCTGAAGGAGGGCGCTCAGGCGCTCTCCGTCGAATTGAGCGAGCGTCAACACGAACAACTGCTGGACTACGTCGCATTGCTCGCGAAGTGGAACGCCGTCTACAACCTGACGGCCATTCGCGATCCGCGCCAGATGCTGATCCAGCACATCCTCGATTCGCTTTCGATCCTGCCGCATCTGCCTTCACGTGAAAACACGGCGGTGCTCGACGTGGGGTCGGGCGGTGGTTTGCCGGGCATCGTTCTCGCGATCGTGCGTCCCGACTGGCAAGTCACGCTGAACGACATCGTGCACAAGAAGTCGGCGTTTCAGTCGCAAGCGAAGGCCGAACTCGGCCTCGCGAATCTCTCGGTCGTGACCGGACGAGTCGAATCGCTGCGACCTGGTGTCGAAGTCCCTAAAAAATTCGATTTGATCGTCTCGCGGGCATTCGCGGAACTGTCCGATTTCGTTACACTGGCCCGTCACCTCGTTGCGGACGGCGGCGCGATCTGGGCGATGAAGGGCGTGCGCCCCGAAGGCGAGATCGAGCGTTTGCCGGAAGGCGCGAAGGCAATCCAGACGATTCGCCTCACCGTGCCGATGCTCGATGCGGAACGTCACCTGACGGAAGTCACGGTCGAACCGGTTGCCGCGGCCTGAGTTGGCCGCACACAGGATCGTTGGCCGATCGGTCGAATAGCGCGGCTGCGTTGCTCGCGCTATAACGTATGCAAACTTTTTAAGGCAGTAAAGGGACACATAAAAGATGGCAAAAATCTTCTGCGTTGCGAACCAGAAGGGCGGCGTCGGCAAGACGACGACAACGGTCAATCTCGCCGCGAGCCTCGCATCGCAGGGACAGCGTGTCCTTCTCATCGACCTCGACCCGCAAGGCAATGCCACGATGGGCAGCGGCATCGACAAGGCGGCGTGTGAATACACCGTCTATGAAGTGCTGGTCGACGGTATTACCGTGCCGCAGGCGCGTACGAGCCCGGAGCAGGTGGGCTACGACGTGCTGCCGGCCAATCGCGAACTCGCCGGCGCCGAAGTGGAGCTGGTCTCCGTGGAACAGCGCGAGCGCCGTCTGAAGAACGCACTGGCGCAAGTGGACGATGAATACGACTTCGTGCTGATCGACTGCCCGCCCGCGCTCTCGCTGCTCACGCTCAATGGCCTGTGCGCGGCGCATGGCGTGGTGATTCCGATGCAGTGCGAGTACTTCGCGCTCGAAGGTCTGTCAGACCTCGTGAACACCATCAAGCAGGTGCACGCGAACATGAATCGCGACCTGAAAGTGATCGGCCTTCTGCGCGTGATGTTCGATCCGCGCATCACGTTGCAGCAGCAGGTTTCGGAGCAACTCAAGGAGCACTTTGGCGACAAGGTGTTCGACGCCGTGATCCCGCGCAATGTGCGGCTTGCGGAAGCGCCCAGCTACGGTTTGCCGGGCGTGGTGTTCGATCGCGCCTCGCGCGGCGCGCAGGCCTATGTGCAATTCGGCGCGGAAATGATCGAGCGCGTACGCGCACTCTGACGCAGACTGGAGAAGCACGATGAACGCAGTAGCACGAAAAAAGGGGCTGGGTCGAGGACTGGAAGCACTGCTCGGCGGTAGCGCGGACATCACCGAAGCAGTGAAGATCGAGGGCGCGCCCAACACGCTGCCGCTCACGCAGATGCAGGCGGGCAAGTATCAGCCACGCACGCGCATGGACGAAGGCGCGCTGCAGGAACTGGCGGCGAGCATTCGCGCGCAGGGTTTGATGCAGCCGATTCTCGTGCGTCCGGTCAGCGCGAATCGCTACGAAATCATCGCGGGCGAGCGACGTTTTCGCGCGGCGCACATTGCCGGCCTGACCGAGGTTCCGGTGCTCGTGAAGGATGTGCCCGATCAGGCCGCCGCCGCGATGGCGCTGATCGAGAACATCCAGCGCGAAGACCTGAATCCGCTCGAAGAGGCGCAGGGCATCCAGCGGCTGCTCGACGAGTTCAGTTTCACGCATGAGCAGGCGGCGGAGTCGGTGGGGCGCTCGCGCAGCGCGGTGTCGAATCTGCTGCGTCTGCTGAACCTGGCCGCGCCGGTGCAGACCATGCTGCTCGCGGGCGATCTCGATATGGGCCACGCGCGCGCGCTGCTCGCCGTTGACGCCGCCACGCAGATCACGCTCGCGAACCAGGTGGTCAACAAGCGTATGTCGGTGCGTGAAACCGAAAAGCTCGTTTCGGCGACGACCAAGGCCGCACCGGCGGTGAAGGCGAAGGCTGCGCACGATGGCGGGCGCGACACGCGCCGCCTCGAAGAAGAGTTGTCGGATCTGCTGTCCGCGACGGTGAAGATCAAGCTCGGCCGACGCGGCCGCGGCCAACTCACCGTCGATTTCGGTGATCTCGATGCACTTGACGGCATTTTGCTGCGTTTGCGCGGCGAAGCTGCGGTTTAACGCACGTTTCCGTACACGGTGCAGGAATCTGATGCCGCGCAACGCGGCCCCCTGAGTCTGCTGCGCCGGATCGGCGCGTTTGCGGCGGGCGAGCCGGTGCTGACGATACTCGTCGCCGCGCTCGTGCTGCTGCAGATCTTCGCGCCGCGCGCGTGGAGCACGCTGCCCGGGCTCGTCGACTGGCAAACGGTGATGACGCTGGCCGGCCTGCTCATCCTCACGAAGGCGATCGAATATTCAGGATTCCTGACCTGGGTCGCGCACAAGCTGGTCCATCGAATTCGCTCCGAGCGCGCGTTGGCGTTTCTGCTGATCGGTCTGGCGGCGGCCTTGTCGACGGTCGTGACGAACGACGTTGCGCTATTCGTCGTCGTGCCGCTGGTGTTGTCGCTGCACAAGCTCACGCCGTTGCCGCTCAAGCGCCTCGTGATTTTCATCGCGCTGGCCGTGAACGCCGGTTCCATCCTGACGCCGCTCGGCAATCCGCAAAACCTGTTTCTCTGGCAGTTGAGTGGTGCGGCATTTGGTCGCTTCGTTGTCGCACTGGCGCCGCTCTGCGCGCTGCTGATGGCGATGCTGTTTGCGCTCGCAGCGCTGCTTTTCCGGCCGACCGCGCTCGATCTGAGCCGCGACGCAGAGGCGCATGGCGTCGATCGCACGCTCGCGGGCGTGGCCGCCGTGCTGTTTGTCGCGTTCGTGCTGCTCGCCGATGCGCACCGCGCCGGCCTTGCGCTCGCGGGCGTGGCTGCCGGGTTCCTGATCTGGCGCGCGCGCATCGTGCTGAAGATCGACTGGCTGTTGCTGCTGATTTTCGTGCTGATGTTCATCGTCCTGCGCAGCGCGGCGGCGCTGCCGTGGATTCATCACGCGCTGGAGGGCCTCGCGCTGCAGACACCGGTACGCGCCTATCTGGCGGGCGCCGTGCTCTCTCAGGCCATCAGCAACGTGCCGGCGGCCATCGTGCTCGCGGGTTTCACGCACGACTGGCGCGCGCTGGCGTACGGTGTGAGCGTCGGCGGCTTCGGCCTCGCGATCGGCTCACTGGCGAATCTGATCGCCGTGCGTCTGTCGGGCGAGCGGGGCGTCTGGCTGCAGTTCCACCTCATCGCGATCCCGTTCTGGGTGGCTGCGACAATATGCGGCGGTCTCGTGTTGTATTTTTCCTGACAGAAATGAGACAGGTCAGCGACATAAACGTGGTTACAAGGTAAAATCGCGCCCCGTTTTGCCTGGCTCTCCTGAGTGCAGAACGTGCGGCGAACGCTCCCTTACATTTTCCGTTACCCCTCGGGTAATGGTGCGTTTTCCGCATGATGAAGTAGCATTTCACGGGGGTTATTGAGCGGGCTAAAGTCTTGAATTGGCTGCAACTATCGCTTACAATCGCCCGGATTTATTTGGTTGGCGATGCCGTAAGCACGTTGTAATAAAGCGCGCGAAAGGCAAATATCCGGAATAACGCGATGGTGGGTCACAGGCCAGACGAAGCGCCGCAGGCGCATGAAGGGCCCGATGGTCCGCGTAGCGCGATCGAAGCATCCCGCCGGGGGCAGGATGCGGGAACGGAGAAAGCAGGAGCCGCGGGTTCGCGTGTCGATCACAACGATCGCTGGGACCAGCTGGACGCCGATCAGCAAGATAACAACGACATCGTTCCGCTCACCCGGACTGAAGCCGAGCAGCTGTTCGGTGCGCAGGTGAGTCGCCCATCGCGCGTCACGCCGTTTCGTGTCGTGGCGGCGCAAGTGGTTTTGTCCCTGGTTGCTACGCTGTTGTGGTGGCTGTTTTATACGCCACCGGGTGCGGCTGCGCCGAGCAGTGTGCCGATCTCGGCGCTGCTGGGAGGAGCGATCTGCTGGGTGCCCGGCGCGTTGTTCGCCGCGCGGCTCAAGCAGTTGAGCGGCGCCGGCACCGTAATGAACTGGATGCTCGGTGAAGCATTCAAGATGGGGGCGACGATTGCGATGTTCGTCGCCATCGCGTTCTGGTATCGCGACGTGCAGTGGATTCCCCTGCTCATCACGTACCTGATCGCACTGAAGACATACTGGATCGCGCTCGCGTGGCGCTGAATCCCGCCAACATCGCGCCGCCTTCGGGCGTAGAGGCGATGGAGGCGAAGATCAGCTGGCCCATGCGGAGCAAATAAGACACGATCCGCGGCGGTGCGTTCCCGCAATCTGGTTGGCGCGGGAACGGCCGGAAACGATTTTCGACAATTTGGGTGGTTTTAACGATATGGCAGCCAGCGAAGGAACGCGCGCTCTGGATCCGTCCGAGTACATTGCGCACCACTTGCAGAATTTTTCCACCTCGCATCAGACGTCGATCGTCGATTTCCACGTCTGGAACATCGACACGCTGTTCTGGTCGATCCTGTGTGGTGTCGTCACCATCCTGCTGCTGTTCGTCGCCGCACGCAAGGCCACGTCGGGCGTGCCGGGCCGCTTCCAGTGCGCCATCGAAATGCTGGTCGAAATGGTCGAAGACCAGTCGAAGTCCATCATTCACGGCAACCGTAAATTCATCGCTCCGCTGGCCCTGACGGTGTTCGTCTGGGTGGCGCTGATGAACTCCCTCGACTTCATCCCCGTCGACCTGCCGGGCCGCGTGATCGGCTGGCTGGGTCTGTCCGAAGCACTCCCGCATCAGCGCATCGTCCCGACCGCCGACCTCAACGGCACGTTCGGCATCGCGCTCGGCGTGTTCGTGCTGATGATCTATTACAACCTCAAGATCAAGGGCCCCGGCGGCTTCGCCCACGAGCTGCTGTCGGCGCCGTTCGGCTCGCATCCGCTGCTGTGGATCCCGAACCTTGCACTCAACATCATCGAGTTCGTCGCCAAGACGGTTTCGCTCGCCCTGCGGTTGTTCGGCAACATGTATGCAGGCGAACTGCTGTTCCTGCTGATCGCCCTGCTGGGCAGTCTGTGGACCTTCGGCGCGGATTCGACGGTGCTTGGCTTCATCGGCCACGTGATTGCAGGCAGCGTCTGGGCGATCTTCCACATCCTGATCGTTCTGCTGCAAGCGTTCATTTTCATGATGCTGACGCTGGTGTACATCGGCCAGGCACACGACAGCCACTAAACGGCGGTCGGACCAGAATTGCAGTTTTAAGTTTTAAATCCCCAGTTCCAGAAAATCTCACAAAGGAGTGATCATGCAAGCTTTCATCGCCAACATCCAGGGTTTCACGGCCATCGGTATCGGCATCATCATCGGCCTGGGTGCAATCGGCGCCTGTATCGGTATCGGCCTGATGGGCGGCAAGTACATCGAAGCCTGCGCACGTCAGCCTGAACTGATGAACCCGCTGCAGACGAAGATGTTCCTGCTGGCTGGTCTGATCGATGCAGCGTTCCTGATTGGCGTGGGTGTTGCAATGCTGTTCGCGTTCGCTAACCCGCTGCTCTCGAAGCTCGCGGGCTAAGTTCCCTGGAAGGTTGCGCCTGACCTATAACGGTTAAGGGCGCATGGCGGAACGGGAGACGAGGCGCTGATCGAGTTTCACAACCGATGAGCGCCTTGCCGTTTCAATTCCCCGGAATAGCAACGTTTAAGGAAACACCGTGAATCTCAACGCAACCCTGTTTGCGCAAATGGTCGTGTTCCTGATCCTCGCGTGGTTCACGATGAAGTTCGTGTGGCCGCCGTTGATCAACGCCCTCGACGAGCGCTCGAAGAAGATCGCGGACGGCCTCGCCGCTGCGGAAAAGGGCAAAGCGGAACTCGAAGCCGCGCACAAGCGCGTGGGCGAGGAACTCGCTACGGCCCGTAACGAGGGCCAAAACCGTATCGCCGATGCGGAAAAGCGCGCTCTCGCAGTCGCTGAAGAAATCAAGGCCCAGGCCCACGCCGAAGCAGCGCGCATCATCGCGCAAGCCAAGGCTGACGCGGACCAGCAAGTCGTCAAGGCACGCGAAGTCCTGCGCGCCGAAGTCGCCGCGCTCGCCGTGCAAGGCGCCGAGCAGATCCTGAAGCGCGAAGTCGATCAGTCGGCGCATGCCGATCTGCTGAATCAACTGAAAGCCGAGCTCTGATCATGGCCGAACTTGCAACCATCGCCCGCCCGTACGCAGAAGCCCTGTTTGGCGTGGCCGAAGCTGGTGACACCGCCGCCTGGTCCACGCTCGTTACGGAGCTGGCACAGGTTGCGGCCATGCCCGACGTGCTGTCGGTCGCGTCGAGCCCGAAAGTGAGCCATGCCCAGGTCGTCGAGCTGCTGCTGTCGGCGGTGAAGTCCCCGCTCAAGGATTCGGCTGAGGCCAAGAACCTCGTGCAGATGCTGGTCGCGAATCACCGCCTGGAACTGCTGCCGGAAATCCACGCACAGTTCGAAGCGCTCAAGAACGCGAAGGCCGGTGCGGCCGATGCGCTGATCGTCAGCGCGTTCCCGCTCGAAGGCACCCAGTTGAACGACCTCGTCGCCAGCCTCGAACGCAAGTTCAAATGCAAGCTGAAGCCCACCGTTGAAATCGACAAGTCGCTGATCGGCGGCGTGCGTGTCACGGTCGGCGACGAAGTGCTCGATACCTCGGTCCGCGCGCGGCTCGCCAGCATGCAGGTGGCACTGACCGCTTGAGCGTCCCGGTGAACGCACCGAACGCAGCGGCTGGCACGCAACAGAATTGAACATCAGGAGCGAATAATGCAACTCAATCCCTCTGAGATCAGCGAGCTGATCAAGAGCCGGATCCAGGGCCTTGAAGCGAGCGCAGACGTTCGCAACCAGGGCACCGTGATCTCCGTGACCGACGGCATCGTGCGCATCCACGGCCTGTCGGACGTGATGCAGGGCGAAATGCTCGAATTCCCGGGCAACACCTTCGGTCTCGCGCTGAACCTCGAGCGTGACTCGGTCGGCGCCGTGATTCTGGGTGAATACGAACACATTTCGGAAGGCGACGTCGTCAAGACGACGGGCCGCATTCTGGAAGTGCCGGTGGGTCCGGAACTGATCGGCCGCGTGGTCGATCCGCTCGGCAACCCGATCGACGGCAAGGGCCCGGTCAACGCCAAGATGACCGACGCGATCGAAAAGATCGCTCCGGGCGTGATCTGGCGTGAAGGCGTCTCGCAGCCGGTGCAAACCGGTCTGAAGTCGATCGACGCAATGGTGCCGATCGGCCGTGGCCAGCGTGAGCTGATCATCGGCGACCGTCAGTGCGGCAAGACCGCGGTGGCCGTCGACACGATCATCAACCAGAAGGGCAAGGACCTGATCTGTATCTACGTCGCCATCGGCCAGAAGGCGTCGTCGATCCAGAACGTGCTGCGCAAGCTCGAAGAAACCGGCGCGATCGACTACACGATCGTCGTGGCCGCTTCGGCTTCGGAATCGGCTGCGCTGCAGTACCTCGCACCGTACGCCGGCTGCACGATGGGCGAATACTTCCGCGACCGCGGCCAGGACGCCCTGATCATTTATGACGATCTGACCAAGCAAGCTTGGGCATACCGCCAGATCTCGCTGCTGCTGCGCCGCCCGCCGGGCCGCGAAGCTTACCCCGGCGACGTGTTCTATCTCCACTCGCGTCTGCTCGAGCGCGCTGCACGCGTGTCGGCCGACTACGTCGAGAAGTTCACGAACGGCGAAGTCAAGGGCAAGACGGGTTCGCTGACGGCACTGCCGATCATCGAAACGCAGGCAGGCGACGTCACGGCATTCGTTCCGACGAACGTGATCTCGATTACCGACGGCCAGATCTTCCTGGAAACCGACCTGTTCAACGCAGGCATCCGCCCGGCAATCAACGCCGGCGTGTCGGTGTCGCGTGTTGGCGGTGCGGCTCAGACGAAGGTCGTGAAGAAGCTGTCGGGCGGTATCCGTACCGACCTCGCGCAGTACCGTGAACTGGCGGCATTCGCCCAGTTCGCCTCGGACCTCGACGAAGCGACCCGCAAGCAGCTCGAGCGCGGCCGCCGCGTGACGGAACTGCTCAAGCAGCCCCAGTACCAGCCGCTGCAAGTCTGGGAACTGGCTGTGGCGCTGTTCTCGGCCAACAACGGCTACCTCGACGACATCGATGTCGCCGAAGTCCTGCCGTTCGAAAAGGGCCTGCGCGAATACCTGAAGTCGAAGCACGCTGACCTCGTCGCGCGCATCGAGGACAAGAAGGACCTGTCGAAGGACGACGAGAACGCGCTCCACGCGGCTCTCAAGGACTTCAAAAAGTCCGGCGCATATTGATCCGTCCGGGAATCAATCTAGATAAACGGACTGGGATCCGGGTTGGCGCGAGCGCCGACCCGGATCGACAAAGGAGCAAGCAATGGCTGGAATGAAGGAAATTCGCGGCAAGATCAAGAGCGTGCAAAACACGCGCAAGATCACCAAGGCGATGGAAATGGTTGCGGCGTCGAAAATGCGCCGTGCCCAGGAGCGCATGCGCGCCGCCCGCCCGTACGCCGATAAGGTCCGCGACATCGCTGCGCACATGAGCCGTGCGAACCCCGAGTATCGTCATCCGTTCATGACGGAGAACAACGATGCGAAGGTCGCCGGCGTGATTCTCGTCACGACCGACAAGGGTCTGTGCGGCGGGATGAACACCAACGTGCTGCGCGCGACGCTGCAGAAGTTCAAGGATCTGGAAGCGTCCGGCACGTCGGTCGAAGCTACGGCGATCGGCAGCAAGGGCCTCGGTTTCCTGAACCGTCTGCGCGCGAAAGTCGTGTCGAATGTCGTGCAACTCGGCGACACGCCGCATCTGGAAAAGCTGATCGGCGCCATCAAGGTGCAGCTCGACCAGTACTCGGAAGGCAAGCTCTCGGCCGTGTATCTCGCATACACGCGCTTCGTCAATACGATGAAGCAGGAGCCGGTCATCGAGCAGCTGCTGCCGCTGTCGAACGAGCGCCTCGAAGGCGGTCAGGACGATGGCGCGACGCCGAAGTCGCAGTGGGACTACATCTACGAGCCGGACGCGCAAACCGTCGTGGACGAGTTGCTGGTCCGCTATGTCGAAGCGCTGGTCTATCAGGCCGTCGCGGAAAACATGGCGTCGGAGCAATCGGCACGTATGGTCGCGATGAAGGCGGCGTCGGACAACGCGAAGACGGTCATCAACGAACTGCAGCTCTCGTACAACAAGAGCCGCCAGGCCGCGATTACGAAGGAACTGTCGGAAATCGTGGGCGGCGCAGCAGCCGTCTGACCCGAATAGCGAACGCGAATCCGCGCCGGCGTACCCGGTGTGTGCCGCCAGGCGAGTGAAGAATTCAGGTATCTAAAGGAAAATCGATGAGTACAACTGCTTTGCCGGAAGGCAAGATCGTACAGTGCATCGGCGCGGTGATCGACGTGGAATTCCCGCGCGAGAGCATGCCGAAGATCTACGACGCGCTCATTCTCGACGGGTCGGAACTGACCCTCGAAGTGCAGCAGCAGCTCGGTGACGGCGTCGTGCGCACCATCTGTCTGGGTGCGTCGGACGGCCTGCGCCGCGGCACCGTGGTGAAGAACACGGGCAAGCCCATCAGCGTGCCGGTCGGCAAGCCGACGCTCGGCCGTATCATGGACGTGCTCGGCCGTCCGATCGACGAAGCCGGCCCGATCGTCAGCGAAACGACGCGCGCGATCCACCAGAAGGCTCCGGCGTTCGACGAGCTGTCGCCGTCGGCGGAACTGCTCGAGACCGGCATCAAGGTCATCGACCTGATCTGCCCGTTCGCAAAGGGCGGCAAGGTCGGTCTGTTCGGTGGCGCCGGTGTGGGCAAGACCGTCAACATGATGGAACTGATCAACAACATCGCTAAGGAACACGGTGGTTTCTCCGTGTTCGCCGGTGTTGGCGAGCGTACCCGCGAAGGGAACGACTTCTATCACGAAATGAAGGACTCGAACGTTCTCGACAAGGTCGCGCTGGTCTACGGCCAGATGAACGAGCCGCCGGGCAACCGTCTGCGCGTCGCGCTGACCGGTCTGACGATGGCCGAGCACTTCCGTGACGAAGGTCTCGACGTGCTGTTCTTCGTCGACAACATCTACCGTTTCACGCTGGCTGGCACGGAAGTGTCGGCACTGCTCGGCCGTATGCCGTCGGCAGTGGGCTATCAGCCGACGCTGGCTGAAGAAATGGGCAAGCTGCAAGAGCGCATCACGTCGACCAAGAAGGGCTCGATTACGTCGGTTCAGGCCGTGTACGTCCCTGCGGACGACTTGACCGACCCGTCGCCGGCTACGACCTTCGGCCACCTGGACGCAACCGTCGTGCTGTCGCGTGACATCGCCTCGCTGGGTATCTACCCGGCAGTCGACCCGCTCGACTCGACCTCGCGCCAGATCGACCCGAACGTGATCGGTGAAGAGCACTACTCGATCACGCGCCGCGTGCAACAGACGCTCCAGCGCTACAAGGAACTGCGTGACATCATCGCAATTCTGGGCATGGACGAACTGTCGCCGGACGACAAGCTGTCGGTCGCTCGCGCACGTAAGATCCAGCGTTTCCTGTCGCAGCCGTTCCACGTCGCGGAAGTCTTCACGGGCTCGCCGGGCAAGTACGTGCCGCTGAAGGAAACCATCCGCGGCTTCAAGATGATCGTGGAAGGTGAGTGCGATCACCTGCCGGAGCAGGCGTTCTACATGGTCGGCACGATCGACGAAGCCTTCGAAAAGGCCAAGAAGATCCAGTAAGGGTCGCGTTGCAGGCAACGAGGCGAGATGTGTCGCGCTGGTTTTATCGGCATTGACGGATCTCGCCGCCGCAACCCCTTGACCCCAGGAGTTCGACACATATGGCAGCAACCATCAAGGTAGACGTCGTCAGCGCCGAAGAGAGCATCTATGACGGCCAGGCGAAGTTCGTCGCGCTTCCGGGCGAGGCGGGCGAGTTGGGCATTCTGCCGGGCCACACGCCGCTCATCACGCGGATTCGTCCGGGTGCGGTGCGTATCGTGGGCGCGGACGGCAATGAAGAGTTCGTGTTCGTCGCAGGCGGCATTCTCGAAGTGCAGCCGGGCGCCGTGACGGTGCTCGCCGACACCGCGATCCGCGGCAAGGATCTCGACGAAGCGAAGGCCGCCGAAGCGCGCAAGCGCGCCGAAGAGGCGCTGCAGAACGCCGGCTCGAACCTCGAGTACGCCACCGCGCAGGCCGAACTGGCCTACGCCGTTGCGCAACTCGCGGCGATCCAGCGTCTGCGCAAGCAACACCAGCATTGATTCCCGCACGCGCCTTCGCGGCGCGTGTGACCGAATCGAAAAAGCTCCCCGGCGATCGCGCCGGGGAGCTTTTTTTATGGGCCGACGCGAGCGGGCAGCTTAGCCGCGGCCGCTGTCGTTCAGCACTTCGACGCGCAGCACGCCCTGACGCTCCGAGAAGTAATTCACGTTCGAGAACAGGTAGTCGCCGGCGCGGACGTGTTCGAGGATCAGTGCGCGGCCCGCACGCGTGAGCTTGGGTTCGGCGAGCAGGGCGTCGAGATCCGCCGGGGTGAGGCGGCGCTGATGCTCGTCGTCGCGCCAGTTCTCGCCCTCGCGCAGCGCGCCCTGAAGCTTGAATTCGGACGTGAAGACGCGCGTGCCGTCGAGTCCGTAGACGCTCATGCTGACGGGCATGATGCCCGCGTCGTAGGCATCCTGCGGCACGATTTCGTGGATGAAGACGTTATTGCCCGACGTGAAGCCGTCGAGCCGCACCGAGCCGTTCGGACCCGTCACGCCGAGGCGCAAGATCGCCGTGCTATTGCTCGCGCCGATGGCGTCTCTCACGATCGGCAAGACGCCGAGATACGAACTGGTGGCGAGGAACAGCACGCCTGCCTTCTCCTTGTCCTGCGCGCCCGGCGTGAAGCGCTTGTCGATCTGCACGCTCACCGATTTGTTGATGCCGACGATCTCGACCTGCGCCGTTTGCGCGCCGATCTCGAAGGCCACCGCGCCGTCGATGTCGTCCACGGGGGCGCGTCGCTCGCCGTCGATCAAGGCGGTGAAGTCCCAGCCGGTGCGCTGGAAATAGCGCAGCGAGACGCCATCGGCATTGCGGCCAATCACGAACTCGTAGAGCCAGTATTGGCCGGGCTCCAGCATCAGTTCGACGACGTTCGCGCCGACCACCGTCAACACGCCGCCGATCAGTTTGCTCGTATCGACCGCACCGTCGGCCAGCGCGAAGTCGCCGTAATGCGTGCCCGCCGGCACGACGCCGAACGCGTACTGAATCGTGTCGTCGGGATTCGAATAGCCGTTGGCATCGGCGCCCGGCACGCCCGCCCAGATCTTCTTCGACAGACGCAGCTTGCCCTTCTTGCCGGTGTTGTTCGTCACCTCGACACGCATCAGTCCCTGGCGCTCGTAGAAGTAGTTCTGGTTCGTGAACAGCCAGTCGCCCACGCGCAGATTCGTGTGGATCAGCGCGCGTCCCGCTTCGGTGAACTTGGGATTGCGCAGCAGCGCGTCGAGTTCGTCCTGCGTGACTTCGTGCGCGTCGGGGAATCCGGCGCTATACCAGAGCGTTCCGTCGAGCCGGTACACGTCCATCTTCTGTGGCCGCACGCCCGCGTCGTAGCTCGCCTTGGGCACGACTTCGTGGATGAAGACGTTGTTGCCCGACGTGAAGCCGTCGAGGCGCACCTTGCCATCCATGCCGGTGATGCCGACGCGGACCACCGCGTTACCGTCGAAATTCGCGGAGCCCAGTTGCGTGAGGCCGAGATAGGCACTCGTGCCGAAGAACAGCACGCCGTTCGTGCGCCCGGTGCCGCTGCTCAAGCGCTTGTCGAGTTCGACGCACACGGCCTTGTTGATGGCGACGATGCTCATCTCGCGCGTTTGTGCGCCGACTTCGAAGAGCACGGCGCCGTCGTTGTCGTCGACGGGCGAACGCCGTTCGCCGTCCACCACGGCGGTGAAATCCCAGCCGGTGCGCTGGTAATAGCGCGGCGTGACGCCATCCGCATCGCGCCCGATCACGAACTCGTACAGCCAGTAGCGCCCCGGTGCGAGCGCAACGTCGGTCGTGTTGTCGCCCGTCACCATGAGGATGCCGCCGGTCAGCCGATGCGTGTCGACCGAGCCGTCCGCACGGGCGAAATCGCGGAAATGCGTGCCTTCGGGCACGACGCCGAACGCGTACTGGATTGTATCGGCGGGATCGGAATAGCCGTTGGCATCGGATCCGGGCACGCCGGCCCAGATTTTTTTCGAGAGTTTCAGACGGCAGGTAGCGGTGGGGTTCATTGAGACTCCGGGTGTGGGATTTCCTACGCGACAAGTTAATAAGAACTGCGAATCAATCAGCGGAAGTCAAAACTTCGTTAGACGGCGGTAAGGCAGCGGCGATTGCATTACGAATCGGCAGCGAAGTCCATCAGACGCTTGAGAGTGCGCGACGCGATGTCGCGATGCGGCGCGGGAAAAGCGCCAAACCTTGCGCGCGAATAAAGCCGCCGCCGCGGGCAGGTGCGGCCCGATACGGCGTCTGGCTGCCTTTCGCGTCTGAAACAAGCCTGGGTTCAAACTACTTGACGTTTACGGAAAGGTAATGCGAAATCATGCCTTCGAGCGTGCCGCCCCGAGCGGCGCGAGCGGTCCTGCCCGCGTGCGCTGCGGGTAAAACTTGATGCCGCCGCTGCGCATCGCGGTGGAGAATAGATTTCAAAATCATTTCAGCCGGGAGCGCGGCTCCCGCAGGAGACAGCCACCATGGCAATCGACGCAGCAGGCGCGGCGGCCGCGCGCGAAGCGCTCATCGCGCCGCAGGACGGTCTTTCCTACGTGCGCGGGACAGCCGCCACGCCGCTCTCCGACGCCACCATCGGTGAATTCCTGCACGAGACCGTCAGCCGCTTTCCGGAGCGGCCCGCCGTCGTGTTCCGCGAGCAGGGCATACGCTGGAACTGGCGCGAGTTCGCGGCCGAAGTCGACGTGATGGCGGCCGGTCTCGCGGAACTGGGCATCGAGAAGGGCGACCGCGTGGGCATCTGGTCGCCCAATCGCGTCGAATGGCTGCTCACGCAGTTCGCGACGGCGCGCATCGGCGCGGTGCTGGTCAACATCAATCCGGCTTACCGGCTCGCGGAGCTCGAATACGCACTGAACAAGGTCGGCTGCAAGGCGATCGTGGCGGCGGAGCGCTTCAAGACCTCGCAGTATCTGGAGATGCTGCAAACGCTCGCGCCCGAACTCGCGAGCGCGCAGCCCGGCGATCTGCATGCGGCGCGCCTGCCTGCGTTGCGCACGGTGATCCGCATGTGCGATACCGCGACGCCCGGCATGCTCAACTTCAGCGAGCTGATCGAGATGGGCCGCGTTCGGCTCGCGCGCGACGGTTCGGCCTGGCTCGACGCGCTCGGCGCGACGCTCTCGCCCGACGATCCGATCAATATCCAGTTCACGAGTGGCACGACCGGCAATCCGAAGGGCGCGACGCTCACGCATCGCAACGTCGTCAACAACGGGCGCTTCATCGCGATGGCCATGCGTTTGAGCGAGGACGATTCGCTCTGCATCCCGGTGCCGCTGTATCACTGCTTCGGCATGGTGCTCGCGGTGCTGGCGTGCGTGTCGGTCGGCGCGAACATGGTGTTTCCGGGCGAGGCCTTCGATCCGCGCGCGACGCTCGAAGCCGTGTCCGAGGAAGGCTGCACGGCGCTGCATGGCGTGCCGACGATGTTCATCGCCGAGCTCGATCATCCTGATTTCGCGAGCTTCGATCTCTCGCGATTGCGCACGGGCATCATGGCGGGCTCGCCGTGTCCGATCGAAACGATGAAGCGCGTGGTCTCGAAGATGCATCTGGCCGAGATCACCATCGCGTACGGCATGACGGAAACGAGTCCGGTCTCGTTCCAGAGCGCGACCACCGATCCGCTCGACAAGCGCACGACCACGGTGGGCCGCATCCAGCCGCATCTCGAAGTGAAGATCGTCGATCCGCTCGGCAACGTCGTGCCAGTGGGCGAGACGGGTGAGCTGTGCACGCGCGGCTATTCGGTGATGTGCGGCTACTGGGGCGACGAAGCGAAGACGGCGGAGTCGATCATCGACGGCTGGATGCATACGGGCGACCTCGCGACGCTCGACGCCGAAGGCTACTGCAACATCGTGGGCCGCCTGAAGGACATGCTGATACGCGGCGGCGAAAACATTTACCCGCGCGAGATCGAGGAGTTTCTGTTCCGCCATCCGAAGGTGCAGACCGTGCAGGTGTTCGGCGTGCCGGACGCGAAATATGGCGAGGAGGTGTGCGCGTGGATCGTGCTGCGTCCGGGCGAAGGTGCGACGGCCGAGGAGATCCAGACCTTCTGTCAGGGGCAGATAGCGCACTACAAGATCCCGAAGTACATCCGTTTCGTCGACGAACTGCCGATGACGGTGACGGGCAAGGTGCAGAAGTTCGTGATGCGCGCGCAGATGATCGACGAGTTGAAGATCGACGAACAGAAGACGGCCTGAACCTGCAAGACGTGCGGGCGTGCGCGACAGGGCGAGTCGCGCCGTCGCGCGCCAGGCGCATGGCCGCGGGCGATTGAATCATCCGGATACCGAAGTAATTGAACCCGGACGATGCGCGTGCGGCGACGCAAATAGTCGAACGATCAGCGAAAAATCAGGAAAAAGCGCGAGGAAAACCGGAAGAAAAACGCGAGGAAGGAAAAACGCGGACGAAAAAAAAGCGGGCCTGGAGCCCGCTAAAAACCACACGCTACGGGGTTAGCGCGAGGAGACCAAAGGAGGAGCCGGCTGATGAAACGTACGAGACGCCGGTCACGGCTCCAGCAAGGATGCCCCTAAGGAGGGCTTCGGCATAAAGCCGACCGGCTGGTGTATCGTGTCCGCTCACACTGGCACCAAGCCACATCCGTGTTGAAACCGTTGAAGGCATTGTGGGCGAATTAATGAACCTTGGCGGTAACAAAGTGTTTCAGGTTGTAACGCCCGCCAGATAAGGCTCCGAGGGATTTTTTGCCATCCGGAGCGGTTTTCGACCGTCATTTTTACCGGCATTTTCCTGTGCTGTCAGCGCGCGCGCAAACGTTAGCGTGAAGCAAAATTCTTATCGCATGAAGAAAGTCCCGCCATGCGGGCGATACGCCGTTTTCGTCACATGAATGCCGCGCGCGGCCACGTGAATGCATGCAGCATCCGCACAGGGCCGTGTATGCGCGGTTCACGGACGGAACATGTTGAAATGCAACGTGTCGTTGCAACTCGTCATATCGTTTAACGAATGTTCGCGCGGCGCGCGCGGCATCGAATGATGCGGATGCAGCAAATCACGCAAGCTGCATCGATCCATCGTGCGCGCGCGACGCGATCTGCGTGTGACCTGCGCATCACTTGCGTTTCACTTCAGCCACTTGTCCGAGATCGACTGATACTCGCCGCTTGCACGCGCAAGATGCAGCCATTGATCGACGTACTGTTGAAACACCACGTCGCCGCGCGGGACCATCCAGGCTTTCTCGCCGTATTGAAACGGCTTGTCCGGATGCACCGAGCACAGGCCCGGATTGAGCTTCTGTTGCAGGAGCGTTTCGGAAGCATCGGTGACCATCACGTCGGCCTTGCCCGCGAGGATCTGCTTGAAGATCGTCACGTTGTCGGGATAGACGGTGAGGTTCGCGTGCGGGAAGAACTGCTTCGCGAAGCGCTCGTTCGTGCCGCCCGGATTCACGATCACACGCGTGGATGGCTGATCGATCTGCGCGACGGTCTGATACTTGTTCACATCGTCGCAACGCACGATGGGCGTCTTGCCGTCGACCTGATAGGCCTCGGTGAAGAACGCGCGCTTCTGACGTTCGAGCGTGGTCGAGACACCGCCCACGGCCACGTCGCACTTCGCGAGGAAGTCGGTCATCAGATTGGACCACGTGGTCTTCACGAACTCCGCTTTCACGCCGAGCGACTTCGCGAGCGACTCGGTCATGTCGATGTCGATGCCTTCGAAGGTGCCGTCCGGTTTGTAGAACGAATAGGGCTTGTAGTCGCCGGTCGTGCAGGCGCGCAGCGTGCCGCGCGCGAGCACCTCGTCGAGACGCGAGGGCGCGGCGGCCGTGTTCGGATTCACATTCGGATTCGCGTTCGATTGTGCGAATGCGCAGGGCGTGCCCGCGAGCGCGGCGAGCAAGGCGGCGACGAGTGCGCCGGCGGCGGCGAGCGCCTTGTTGTTCTTCATGCTGCGTGTCTCCTCGTCCTTTGATGGATGCGATGTCATGATCCGGAAAGCCGGTCGATCATAGCCCGCTCGCCATCACGCGTTAAGCATGGACAGACCTGGTAGCGCGCCGCATCGCGCGCGGCAAACCGCGAGCGGCGGCCCGATGCGCGCATGCCGCGTCGCGCTGAACATGGTGCCGATGCCGCCCCTGATGCCGCCCCTGAGTCCTCGCGTCGCACTTATGCCGACCATCGGCGCCATGCCGTACGCGTCGGTCCGGTAAAATAGCGGTCTGCTTCCGAATCTCGCGCGCAAGCGCCTCCGCACGTGGCCCACACCCTTCTGAACGACACCTTCCTGCGCGCATTGCTGCGTCAGCCGACCGAGTACACGCCGATCTGGCTGATGCGCCAGGCGGGCCGTTATCTGCCGGAATACAACGCGACGCGCAGCCGCGCGGGCAGTTTCCTCGGCCTGGCGAAGAATCCCGATTACGCGACCGAAGTCACGCTGCAGCCGCTCGAGCGCTATCCGCTCGACGCCGCGATCCTCTTTTCGGACATCCTCACGATTCCGGACGCGATGGGTCTCGGCCTGTCGTTCCAGGCGGGCGAGGGTCCGAAATTCGCGCATCCGGTGCGCACCGAGGAAGACGTGGCGAAGCTCGCCGTGCCCGACATCGGCGCGACGCTCGGCTACGTGACCGACGCCGTGCGCGAGATCCGCCGCGCGCTCACCGACGGCGAGGGTCGTCAGCGCGTGCCGCTGATCGGCTTCTCGGGTAGCCCGTGGACGCTCGCGTGCTATATGGTCGAAGGCGGCGGCTCGGACGATTTCCGCACCGTGAAGTCGATGCTGTACGCGCGCCCGGACCTCATGGAGCGCATTCTCGAGATCAACGCGCAGGCCGTGGCCGCGTATCTGAACGCGCAGATCGAAGCGGGCGCGCAGGCCGTGATGATCTTCGACACCTGGGGCGGCGCGCTCGCCGACGGCATCTATCAGCGTTTCTCGCTGGCCTATATCCAGCGCGTGGTCGACCAGCTCAAGCGCGAGCACGACGGCGAACGCGTGCCGGTGATCACCTTCACAAAGGGCGGCGGGCTGTGGCTCGACGAGATCGCCAATACGGGCGTCGACGCGGTCGGTCTCGACTGGACCGTGAACCTCGGCCGCGCGCGCGAGCGCGTGGGCGATCGCGTGGCGCTGCAAGGCAATCTGGACCCGACCGTGCTGTTCGCGTCGCCGGCGGCGATCCGCGAACAGGCGCGCGCGGTGCTCGACAGTTTCGGCGCGCATCCGGGTCACGTCTTCAATCTCGGCCACGGCATTTCGCAGTTCACGCCGCCTGAAAGCGTCGCCGAACTCGTCGACGAAGTGCATCGTCATAGCCGCGCGCTGCACGCCGCGTCCGCGTGACGTTTTTGTTGCAACGCAACGCGCAGGGCGGGGCCTGGGCTCCGGGCATCAGGGTAAGACCGGGCTAAAGAGGCCAGCCAGACGCCCTTCGGGGTCTGTCAAGCGTTGACTTATGCACACTTGTCTCGTTGCGGCGCGCAAGAGGGAAAAATTGCCGCAGCGAGCGAGAACGGTCTCGAAAGAATCAATCAGACCCTTGACAGATAAGGCTTTCGCCGCTCCATGGCGTTTTGTGCGGTTTCCCACATAGGCGCGCCAAAATGGCTGGCGCGGCGCGTCGACATCGAGTTCTCAACAAAGTTATCCACAGGCGAGACGGCGGGGAGCGCGATTGTTCTGCGGAATCCAAAACTTAGCGCGCAAAGTGAAGTTTTACTTTAAGTTCGGGCGTCGGTGCGCCAGCACACGTAGCGCTGCCGCCGCGAGCGGGGGCGCTGCATGAGCACGCGTTTCGCGCGTGTCGCGCTCGATCACCCGCTGGACGCGCTCTACGACTACCGCTACCCGGACGGCTGGCCCGAGCCGCGTCCGGGCATGCTGGTGCGCGTGCCATTCGGACGACGCGAGTCCGTGGGCCTCATCGTGGAAGTGAGTGCTCACAGCGAGGTGCCAGCGAACAAGCTGCGCGACGTCATCGAGGTCTGCGCGTCGTGCCCGCCGCTGTCGGAAAAATGGCTCGCGCTGGTGGAGTTCGCCGCCGATTACTACCAGCGCGGATTGGGCGAAGTCGCGTTGCCGGCCTTGCCGCAAGCGTTGCGCGACCCGCCGCGCTGGCCGCGTTTGCTGGCGCCCGAGGAGCGTTACCGCTTGCTGCCCGCGGGCCGCGAAGCGCTGCCCGAAGCCCTGCCCGCCCGCGCGGCGGCGCTGCGCCGTCTGGCCGAGGCGCTCGTGGCCGCCGGTGAGCTCGATCTCGCCGATGCGCGCGCGCTGCATCCGAAGGCTGCCGCGACGCTCGAATCGTGGCGCGATGCGGGTTGGGTCGAGTACGAGTGCGTCGAGTTCGGCGCCGCGCCGCGCGCATCCGGGCAAATCCCGACCGTAAAAAATACCGACGACGCCGACAGTGCCGATTTGTCCGTCGGCACGAATGGAAACGTCGATGCCCGCGCAACGAACGGGGCTAACGGCGCGAACGGAGCGAAAGAACCGGTCGCGCTGCACCGCCTGAGCGACGAGCAGCAAACGGCCGTCGAGGCGATTGTCGAATCGAGCGGCTTCGCGCCGTTCCTGCTGCATGGCGTGACGGGCAGCGGCAAGACCGAGGTCTATCTGCGCGCGCTGGCCGCGCGGCTCGAACGCGAGCCCGAGACGCAGGCGCTGGTGCTCGTCCCCGAAATCAATCTCACGCCGCAGTTCGAGGCGGCGTTCCGCACGCGCTTCGCGGGCGTGCTGCCCGACGGCGCCATTGTCACGATGCACAGCGGTCTCGCCGAGGGCGAACGCGCGCGCCACTGGCTCGCCGCGCACACGGGCCGCGCGCGCATCGTGCTGGGCACGCGGCTGGCCGTGATGGCGTCGCTGCCGCATCTGGCGATGATCGTCGTCGACGAGGAGCACGATCCCGCTTACAAGCAGCAGGAAGGGCTGCGCTACTCGGCGCGCGATCTGGCCGTGTGGCGCGCCAAACAGCTCGCGATTCCGGTCGTGCTGGGTTCGGCCACGCCGTCGCTGGAAAGCTGGTGGCAGGCCGATCAGGGCCGCTATACGCGCCTCACGCTGTCACGCCGCGCGATGGCCGACGCCGTGCTGCCGACGGTCAAGCTGATCGATCTGGAAGAGGAGCGGCGGCGCGGGCGCGCGTCGTTCGAGGGCTTGTCCGGCCCGCTGATCGCGGCCATGAAGGCGCGCCTGGAGCGCGGCGAGCAGAGCCTGATTTTTCTGAACCGGCGCGGCTATGCGCCGACGCTCGCCTGCGACGCCTGCGGCTGGGTTGCCGGCTGTCCGCGCTGCAGCGCCTACGTCGTGCTGCACAAGCCCGAACGCGCGCTGCGCTGCCACCACTGCGGCTGGGAATCGCGCATTCCGCATTCGTGTCCGGAGTGCGGCAACGTCGATATCGCGCCGATGGGACGCGGCACGCAGCGGATCGAGGAAGCGCTCGCGAGCGCGGTGCCGGGCGCGCGCGTGCTGCGCATCGACGCCGACAGCACGCGTCGCAAAGGCAGCGCGCAGGCGCTTTTCTCCGATGTGCACGCGGGCGAAGTCGACATCCTCGTGGGCACGCAGATGGTCGCGAAGGGCCACGACTTCCAGCGCGTCTCGCTGGTGGGCGTGCTGAACGCCGACAACGCGCTGTTCTCGCACGATTTTCGCGCGAGCGAGCGCCTGTTCGCGCAACTGATGCAGGTGAGCGGCCGCGCCGGCCGCGCCGGGCTGCCCGGCGAGGTGCTGGTGCAGACGCGTTATCCGCGCCACGCGATTTATCACGCGCTCGCGCGCCACGATTACGTGGGTTTCGCGAATTCGCAGGTCAAGGAGCGTCGCGACGCGCATCTTCCGCCGTTCGTCTATCAGGCCTTGCTGCGCGCCGAGGGGCGCACGCTCGAAGCGGCGCTGGCGTTTCTCGCCGAAGCGGCCGCGGCGCTCACGGCCATTCCGGCCGCCTCGCGCGTGATGGCCTACGACGCCGTGCCGCTGACGATCGTGAAGGTCATGAACGTGCACCGCGCGCAGTTGCTCATCGAGAGCCAGTCGCGCGCGGCCCTGCAGGCCACGCTGCACGCGTGGCAACCCGCGCTGCGCGCGCTACGCGGCGTGCTGCGCTGGAATCTCGAAGTCGATCCGCTCGATATTTGAGGGCAACCCCCGCCGCCCGATCGCGATGTCGATACGCCGCGAAGTCTTATCGCTGCGTTCCGCCCGCCGCGTCGCCCTGACTGGCGCGCACGACGCGCAGCTTGCGCGTTTCCGGCGCCGTCGCGCCACGGATGAACAGCACGGCGCACAGCGCGCACATGCTCCAGACACCTGCCACCACCAGCCACTTTTCCATTTTTTGGTCCTCGCGCCGGTTCGAACGTCCGGCTCCCCGTTGTTCTTTGTATAACGGCACGGCGACAGAAACGATTAGGGTTACCCAGAAAGTGTGGGCCAGGGAAAATACCGAGTGCAGACGCGCCGCCACGGCTGGCGGGCATCTGGCGCAAACCCAGGCCCCACGGGCCTTCTCGCGGGGTGCAACCAGGCATTTTGAATGGTTGCACCTTTTTAATTGGAGGGGTACGATTCGCCAACTTTTTTAGTCTTGGCCGGTGCGGGTCAGCCGGCATACGAAGGAAACATGGCTAGCACCACCCTTGGCGTCAAGGTCGACGACCTCCTCCGCTCGCGGCTCAAAGATGCCGCCACGCGCCTCGAGCGCACCCCGCACTGGCTCATCAAGCAGGCCATCTTCGCTTACCTCGAAAAAATCGAGCACGGCCAGCTGCCGCCGGAGCTGAATGGCCACGTCGGCGCTACCGATCTGGGCGACGGTTCCACCGACGGCCCCGACGAGTACGCCTCACATCCGTTCCTCGAGTTCGCCCAGAACGTGCAACCGCAGTCGGTGCTGCGCGCGGCGATCACGGCGGCGTACCGTCGTCCGGAGCCGGAGTGCGTGCCGTTCCTGATCGGCGAGGCGCGTCTGCCCGCCAATCTCACCGGCGACGTCACCAAGCTCGCCACGAAGCTCGTCGAAACGCTGCGCGCCAAGCGCACGGGCGGCGGCGTCGAAGGCCTGATCCACGAGTTTTCGCTGTCGAGCCAGGAAGGCGTGGCGCTGATGTGTCTCGCCGAAGCGCTGCTGCGTATTCCCGACCGCGCCACGCGCGACGCGCTGATCCGCGACAAGATCAGCAAGGGCGACTGGAAATCGCACGTCGGCCACGCGCCGTCGCTGTTCGTGAACGCCGCGACCTGGGGCCTCATGATCACCGGCAAGCTGGTGACGACGAATAGCGAAACGGGTCTGTCGTCGGCGCTCACGCGCATGATCGGCAAGGGCGGCGAGCCGCTGATCCGCAAGGGCGTCGACATGGCGATGCGCCTGATGGGCGAGCAGTTCGTCACCGGCGAGAACATCTCGGAAGCGCTCGCGAACAGCCGCAAGTTCGAAGCACGCGGCTTCCGCTATTCGTACGACATGCTCGGCGAAGCGGCGACGACCGAAGCCGACGCGCAGCGCTACTACGCCTCGTACGAACAGGCGATCCACGCAATCGGCAAGGCAGCGGGCGGACGCGGCATCTACGAAGGCCCCGGCATTTCGATCAAGCTCTCCGCGCTGCATCCGCGCTACTCGCGCGCGCAGCAGGAACGCACGATGAACGAGCTGCTGCCGCGCGTGCGTGCACTCGCCGTGCTCGCGCGCCGCTACGACATCGGCCTCAATATCGACGCCGAAGAAGCCGACCGCCTCGAACTCTCGCTCGACCTGCTCGAAGCGCTCTGTTTCGACTCGGAACTCGCGGGCTGGAACGGCATCGGTTTCGTGGTGCAGGCTTACCAGAAGCGCTGCCCGTTCGTGATCGACTACATCGTCGATCTCGCGCGCCGCAGCCGTCACCGCATCATGGTGCGCCTCGTGAAGGGCGCGTACTGGGACACGGAAATCAAGCGCGCGCAGGTGGACGGCCTCGAAGGCTATCCGGTCTACACGCGCAAGATCTACACCGACGTGTCGTACCTCGCGTGCGCGAAGAAGCTGCTCGGCGCGCCCGACGCGGTGTACCCGCAGTTCGCCACGCACAACGCGTACACGCTGGCCGCGATCTATCACCTCGCGGGCAACAATTACTATCCTGGCCAGTACGAATTCCAGTGCCTGCACGGCATGGGCGAGCCGCTGTACGAAGAAGTCACCGGCCCGCTGGCGCAAGGCAAGCTGAACCGTCCGTGCCGCGTCTACGCGCCGGTCGGCACGCACGAAACGCTGCTCGCGTACCTCGTGCGCCGTCTGCTCGAAAACGGCGCGAACACCTCGTTCGTGAACCGTATCGCCGATGAAACCGTGCCGGTCGCCGAACTCGTGACGAACCCCGTCGACGATGCCGCGAAGGTCGTGCCGCCGGGCGCGCCGCACACGAAGATTCCGCTGCCGCGCGAACTGTTCGGCAGCGAGCGTCTGAATTCGATGGGCCTCGATCTGTCGAACGAACATCGCCTCGCGTCGCTGTCGTCGGCGCTGCTGGCGAGCGCGCATCATCCGTGGCGCGCCGCGCCGATGCTCGCCGATATCGACCTCGCCGAAGGCACCGCACGTGATGTACGCAATCCGGCCGATCATCGCGATCTGGTCGGCACCGTGGTGGAAGCGACGAGCGAGCACGTGAGCGCCGCGCTCTCGCACGCCGTGGCCGCCGCGCCGATCTGGCAGGCGACGCCCGTCGATGCGCGCGCCGACTGCCTCGCGCGCGCCGCCGATCTGCTCGAAGCGCAGATGCACACGCTGATGGGCCTGATCGTGCGCGAAGCGGGCAAGTCGCTGCCGAACGCGGTGGCGGAAATCCGCGAAGCGATCGATTTCCTGCGGTATTACTCGACGCAGATCCGCGAGGAATTCTCGAACGACACGCATCGTCCGCTCGGTCCGGTCGTGTGTATCAGCCCGTGGAATTTCCCGCTGGCGATCTTCATGGGCCAGGTCGCCGCCGCGCTCGCCGCCGGCAACACGGTGCTCGCGAAGCCCGCGGAACAAACGCCGCTGATCGCCGCGCAAGCCGTGCGCATCCTGCGCGAAGCGGGCGTGCCCGCCGGCGCGGTGCAACTGCTGCCGGGCGACGGCGAAACCGTGGGCGCGGCGCTGGTCGCCGATCACCGCACGCGCGCCGTCATGTTCACGGGCTCGACCGAAGTCGCGCGCCTCATCAACAAGCAGCTTTCGCAGCGTCTGGATTCGGAGGGCCGTCCGATTCCGCTGATCGCCGAAACGGGCGGCCAGAACGCGATGATCGTCGATTCGTCGGCGCTCGCGGAACAGGTCGTCGCCGACGTGCTGCAAAGCGCGTTCGACTCGGCGGGCCAGCGCTGCTCGGCGCTGCGCGTGCTGTGTCTGCAGGACGACGTGGCCGAGCGCACGCTCGAAATGCTCACGGGCGCGATGAAGGAACTGGCGATTGGCAATCCTGATCGTCTGTCCGCCGACGTCGGTCCGGTGATCGACGTGGAAGCCAAGCGCGGCATCGACACGCACGTCGCGACGATGCGCGAGAAGGGCCGCAAGGTTACGCAGATGCCGATGGCCGACAGCTGCGGCGCGGGCACCTTCGTGCCGCCGACGCTGATCGAAATCGACAGCCTCGACGAACTCAAGCGCGAAGTGTTCGGCCCGGTGCTGCACGTGATCCGCTATCGCCGCAGCCAGCTCGACAAGCTGCTCGAACAGATCCGCGCGACCGGTTACGGCCTCACGCTCGGCATCCACACGCGTATCGATGAAACGATCGCGCACGTCGTGGGCCGCGCGCATGTCGGCAACATTTATGTGAACCGCAACGTGATCGGCGCGGTGGTCGGCGTGCAGCCGTTCGGCGGCGAAGGTCTGTCGGGCACGGGTCCGAAGGCGGGTGGCGCGCTGTATCTGTCGCGTCTGCTGGCCAAGCGTCCGGCGGGTCTGCCGCAATCGCTCACGAAGGCGCTGGTGGTCGACATGCCGCAAGGCGAGAACGGCGAGCGTCCGCAGTCGGCGCAAGGCAATCTCGCGGTGCTGCGCGATTGGCTGATCGCCGAACGTCAACCGGCGCTCGCGGCGCGTTGCGAAGGCTATCTGGAATACGTGCTCGCAGGCGCCACGGCGGTGCTGCCGGGCCCGACGGGCGAGCGCAATACGTACACGTTGTCCGCGCGCGGCACGGTGCTGTGCGTGGCCTCGACGCCGACCGGCGCGCGCGCGCAACTCGCGGTCGTGCTGGCGACGGGCAACCGCGCGCTGTTCCAGGGCGCGGCCGGTGAAGCGCTGGTGAACGCGCTGCCCGCGTCGCTGAAGGCGCACGTTGCGATCAAGAAGACGGCCGATGCCGAATTCGACGCCGTGCTGTTCGAAGGTGACAGCGACGAACTGCTCGGCCTCGTGAAGGAAGTGGCGAAGCGCGGCGGTCCGATCGTCTCGGTGCAGGGCGTGGCGGCGCATGCGCTCGCCAACGGCGACGAAGATTACGCGCTCGAACGACTGCTCACGGAGCGCTCGGTGAGCGTGAATACCGCAGCGGCAGGCGGTAATGCAAATCTGATGACGATCGGCTAAGCACAGTCCATACTGTCGGTCGTCTCAAGACAAGGAAGCGGCAAGGCTCGCGCCGAAGCCGCTCATTTGATACCTGGTACCAAGGAGAAGCTATGCAACACACGATGAAGCAGCTGGCAGGCGCAGCGCTGGTTGCGGCCCTGTCGCTGGCGGGGACCGCGCAGGCGCAGCAGGCGGAGGACGTCAAGATTGGTTTCGCAGGTCCGATGACGGGTGCGCAGGCGCACTACGGCAAGGACTTCCAGAACGGCATCACGCTCGCCGTCGAGGAAATGAATGCGACCAAGCCGGTGATCGGCGGCAAGCCGGTTCACTTCGTGCTGGATTCGGCCGATGACCAGGCCGACCCGCGCACGGGCACGACGGTCGCGCAAAAGCTCGTCGACGACGGCATCAAGGGCATGCTCGGCCACTTCAACTCGGGCACGACGATCCCGGCTTCGCGCATCTACGCGAACGCAGGCATCCCGCAGATCGCCATGGCGACCGCGCCCGAGTACACGCAGCAAGGCTTCAAGACCACGTTCCGCATGATGACCTCGGACACGCAGCAAGGCTCGGTGGCCGGCGCGTTCGCGGTGAAGAACCTGGGCCTGAAGAAGATCGTCGTGATCGACGACCGCACGGCTTACGGCCAGGGTCTCGCCGACGAATTCGCGAAGGCTGCGAAGGCGGCGGGCGGCAACATCATCGACCGTGAATACACCAACGACAAGGCCGTCGACTTCAAGTCGGTCCTGACGAAGGCCAAGGCGATGAACCCCGACCTCGTCTACTTCGGCGGCGCCGATTCGCAAGCCGCGCCGATGGTCAAGCAGATGAAGTCGCTGGGCATCAAGGCGCCGCTGATGGGCGGCGAAATGGTCCACACGCCGACGTTCCTGAAGATCGCGGGCGACGCAGCCAACGGCACCGTGGCCTCGCTGGCGGGCCTGCCGCTCGAGGAAATGCCTGGCGGCAAGGACTACGTCGAGAAGTACAAGAAGCGCTTCGGTGAAGACGTCCAGACGTACTCGCCGTACGCTTACGACGGCGCGATGGCCATGTTCGCAGCCATGAAGAAGGCCAACTCGACGGATCCGGCGAAGTACCTGCCGTTCCTCGCGAAGACCAGCATGCCTGCTGTGACCTCGGCCGACCTCGCGTACGACGCGAAGGGCGACCTGAAGAACGGCGGCATCACGCTGTACAAGGTCGTCGACGGCAAGTGGACGACGCTGCAAAGCGTGGGCGGCAAGTAATCGCTGCCTGACCGCTTCGCGCGGTTCGACGCTGTAAAAAAAGCCCCGCAGGCTTTAAACCTGCGGGGCTTTTTCTTTGCATTTGAATCGCGTCGCGCGAAAGGTGAGGCTATTCAGGATCGCTAACGATATCCCGGCGTGTTACTGCGCACGCGCCTTGCGTCCCTGTTCGCGAACCTGTTCGAGCGTGGCGGCGGGCGTGCTCGCTTCCTTCGTCACGCGAATCTCGATCAGCGCCGGCTTGCCCGCATTCAGCGCGCGATCGAGCGCGCCCGCGAACTGCGCCGTGCTCGTGACCGTTTCGCCGTGCGCGCCGAACGACTGCGCGAAGGCCGCGAAATCTGGATTGGTGAGCTGCGTGCCGTGGACGCGGTTCGGATAATTGCGCTCCTGATGCATGCGGATCGTGCCGTAGTGGCTGTTGTTCACGACGATGAACACCACGTTGAGCCCGTATTGCATGGCGGTCGCGAGTTCGGACGACGCCATCATGAAGCAGCCGTCGCCCGCGAGCGCGACCACGGCGCGTTGCGGATAAAGCGACTTCGCCGCGATGGCCGCGGGCACGCCGTAACCCATCGCGCCGCTGGTGGGCGCAAGCTGCGAGCGGAAATGCCGATACGCGAAATGCCGATGCAGCCACGTCGCGTAATTGCCCGCGCCATTGGTGACGATGGCGTCGTCGGGCAGGCGCGCGCGTAGTTGCTGCATCACTTCGCCGAGCTGCACGTCGCCAGGCATCGGGCGCGGCGTGCGCCACGCGAGATACGCCTCGTGCGCCTGCGTCGCGCTGCCGGTCCAGGCCACCGAATCCGGCGCGGGCAACGCGGCCAGTTGCGCGGTGAATTCCGCGAGACCGGAGACGATCGGCAGATCGGCGGCATAGACGCGGCCGAGTTCTTCCGCGCCCTGATGCACGTGAATCAGCGTCTGCTTCGTCTTCGGAATGTCGAGCAGCGCGTAGCCCGCCGTGGTGGCTTCGCCCAGACGCGGCCCGAGCGCGAGCAGCACGTCGGCTTCGCGGATGCGCGCGCTCAGCGCCGGATTCGCGCCGAGCCCCACGTCGCCCGCGTAGTTCGGATGATCGTTGTCGAGCGTGTCCTGAAAGCGGAACGCGAGCCCGACCGGCAACTGCCAGTTTTCGACGAAGCGTTGCAGATCGGCGCACGCCTGCGGCGTCCAGCCGTGACCACCCGCGATCACGAACGGCTGCTTCGCGTTCGCGAGCAGCTCGCGCACGCGCTCGATCTGCGCCTGCGAGGGCGACGCCTGCACGCGCTGCGCGGCGGGCGCGGTGGGCTGCGCCGTGGCGGCGGGAATCGCGTCGCTCAACATGTCCTCGGGCAGCGCGAGCACGACCGGACCGGGACGCCCCGACATCGCCACATGAAAGGCGTGACTCAGGTATTCGGGCACGCGCCGCGCGTCGTCGATCTGCGCGACCCACTTCGCCATCTGGCCGAACATGCGCCGATAGTCGATTTCCTGAAACGCCTCGCGGTCCATCTGCTCGCGCGCGACCTGGCCGATCAGCAGGATCATCGGCGACGAATCCTGAAACGCGGTGTGCACGCCGATCGAGGCATGCGTCGCGCCCGGACCGCGCGTGACGAGCGCGACGCCCGGTTTGCCCGTGAGCTTGCCGACCGCTTCGGCCATGTTGGCGGCGGCGGCTTCGTGACGGCACACGAGCGTGTCGATGCGCGCGGTTTCGTCGGCGAGCGCGTCGAGCACGGCAAGATAGCTCTCGCCGGGCACGCAAAACACGCGCTCGACGCCATTGGCGACGAGCGCATCGACGACGAGGCGCGCGCCGGTCACGCTCGCCGGGTTGTCGTGATCGCTGCGGGTCGTTTCGTTCGGCTGCTGCATGGCGATGCCCTCTCCTTCGTTCTTTTCGTGAATCAGGTGGATCGTTTCGAGTCGCTTCGGGTGACGTCAGCAGCCGCGCACGCTCACATCAGCATTCGACGATGTTGACCGCGAGTCCGCCGCGCGACGTTTCCTTGTATTTGGTCTTCATGTCGGCGCCGGTTTCGCGCATCGTCTTGATGACCGAATCGAGCGAGACGTAGTGCGCGCCGTCGCCGCGCAGCGCCATGCGCGCGGCGTTCACGGCTTTCACCGAGGCCATCGCGTTGCGCTCGATGCAGGGAATCTGCACCATGCCGCCGACCGGATCGCAGGTGAGGCCGAGGTTGTGTTCCATGCCGATTTCGGCGGCGTTTTCCACTTGCAGCGGCGTGCCGCCGAGCACGGCGGCGAGCGCGCCCGCCGCCATCGAGCAGGCCACGCCCACTTCGCCCTGGCAGCCGACTTCCGCGCCCGAGATCGACGCGTTGAGCTTGTAGAGAATGCCGATCGCGGCGGCCGTGAGCAGGAAATCGATCACGCCTTGCTCGTTCGCGCCCGGCGTGAAGCGCACGTAGTAGTGCAGCACGGCGGGAATGATGCCGGCCGCGCCGTTGGTCGGCGCAGTGACGACGCGGCCGCCCGCCGCGTTTTCCTCGTTCACGGCGATCGCGTAGAGGTTGATCCAGTCGATCATCGAGAGCGGGTCTTGCAGCGCGCGTTCGGGATGCGCGGTCAGTGCGCGATAAAGCTGCGGCGCGCGGCGCTTGACCTGGAATGGGCCGGGCAGCGTGCCGTCGGCATCGGGATTGTTGATGCCGCAGCCGCGCGACACGCACGCCTGCATCACGTCCCAGATACGCAGAAGGCCGGTGCGGATTTCCTCGTCGCTATGCCAGATGCGCTCGTTTTCGAGCATCAGTTGCGCGATGCTTTTGCCGGTCGAGGCGCACAGCGCGAGCAGTTCGGCGCCCGAGGTGAACGCATGCGGCATCTGCTGCGCGGCGGCCAGCACCTTGGTGTTCGGCGCGCCCGCCGTCACGACGAAACCGCCGCCGACCGAGAGATAAGTGCTTTCGCGCAGCGTCTCGCCGTTGGCGTCGAGCGCGCGCAGCTTCATGCCGTTCGGATGCTCGGGCAGCGCCTGGCGATAAAAGGCGATGTGCTCCTTCATCACGAACGGAATCGTGTGATGGCCGAGCAGCGCGAGCAGGCGCGAGGCGCGCACGGCTTCGAGACGCGCGTTGATGGTCTCGGGATCGACCGTGTCGGGCGCGTCGCCCATCAGGCCGAGCATCACGCCGCGGTCGGTGCCGTGGCCTTTGCCGGTCGCGCCGAGCGAGCCGTACAGTTCGACCTTCACGGAGGCGGTGGGCGCGAGCAGCCCGTCGCGCTCGAGTCCTTCGGCGAACATCAGGGCCGCGCGCATCGGTCCGACCGTATGCGAACTGGACGGCCCGATGCCGATTTTGAAAAGGTCGAAAACGCTGACTGCCATGGGTACTGCTCCTGCTTGATCGTGTCGGTTTCAGGGGATGCTGCGCGGTGTGGTGCGCGACATCGAATTCATGCGCCACCGCTGCAACCCGTCACGCGCGATCAGCGCGCCGGCAACGGCAGGCAGACGGCAAGCCACGCGGGCGGCGTGGGTGCCAGTTTCAGGGCGATCGGCGCATAGCGGCCATCGAGCCGCGCGGCCAGGTGAAACAGTTCGGCGGCGTTCTTCGGATCCCATGCGCCGGTGTAGCCGGGCAAACCGGCCTCGCGGCGCTTGGCGTCGAACGGCACGCTCGAATGCACGAATTCCTCGTGCGTCTTCTCGCCGAGCGCGTACGGCGTGAGCCAGTCGAGCGCGCTCGCCAGCGTGGCGCCGTTGGCCGCGCGTTCGGGCAGCCAGTTGCGGTTGTGGCGGCGCGCGGCGAGCGCGGCCGTCACGAGCGGCTGCAGATCGTAGGTCACGTAGTGCAGCGCGTCGCGCTCGGTGAAATCGAGCGTGGAGCCGTCGGGCGCGACGTTGTCGCCGATATGCTCGACGAACAGACGCTGCGCCGTCGCGATCATCTTGCGGTTGTCGAGCGTGAACGCCGTCATCGCAATGAGCTTGACCCGATGGCTCTGCCAGTTGTTCGCGAACGTGCCCTTGAGCGGGCGCGGCTGCGCGTCCACCTGCTGGATGTAGCCGTTCGCGAACTTGTTCAGAAACAGCATGGTCGCGTTGCGCGTTTTCACCGGCAGCGCGCTCGCGGTCATGTCGTACGCGAGGATCAGCGCTTCGAAGCGCGTTTCGTCGATCGGATTGAAGCTCGGTTGATAGGTCGTGACCCACGCGTACAGAAAGCGGTCGACGAGCTTCAGGAAGCGGTCGTCGCTCGTGGCGCGCCAGGCGAGCGCCGCGTTGCGCATCAGGTCGAGTTCCTTCTCGGCCTCCACGCTCTGGTCGTAGATGCCCTCGTGCGGCAGCGTGCCTTCCGTGTGCAGCCGCGCGAGCGGATGCGGCACGTCGTTCACGTGCGCCTGCACTTCGGCCACCAGCGCTTTCACGCCGGGGTCCGAATTGGTGCGTTCGCTGGTCTGCAGGGCCGGTGCCGCGCAGAAGTTCATCGCCGCGCGCGCCGGTTGCGCCGCGCTCAGGGCCGCGAGGCCCGCACTCACGAAACAGGCCGCCGCGAGCGTGCGCGCGCCGCCGCGCGCCAAGCGGCCCTTGGCCTGCGTGATCGCCGGATTTCCGGCCAAGGCCGTTCCCACCTTCCGCGCCATGCGCGACTCCCTGGTTCAAGGCTGACAGGTGTGTGATGTTAACGGTTTGGCGAGCTTTGGCGAAGTTTCGCGGCGGCAAATGTAACGAAAGTAACGTCGCAGGGCGGGGCGCACGCCGGGTCGCCGGGCCGGCCGCACGGCGCCGCCGCGTCGACCGGAGGTCGTGCGGCGGCATGGCGGCGGTCATGGCCGGTTACCCGACGGTTACGCTCATTCGCCGGCGGTCCCGTCGGCCTGATCGTCGTAAGCGTCGATCGGCACGCACGAGCAGAACAGATTGCGGTCGCCGTAGACGTTGTCGGCGCGGCCGACCGGCGGCCAGTACTTGCGCGCGACCAGCGACGCGAGCGGATACGCCGCCTGCTCGCGCGAGTAGGCGTGCGCCCAGCCGTCGGCGACCACCACGGCGGCCGTGTGCGGCGCGTGACGCAGCGGGTTGTCCTCGGCGTCGGCGCGACCGTCTTCCACGGCGCGGATTTCCTCGCGGATCGCGATCATGGCGTCGATAAAGCGGTCCAGCTCCTCCTTCGACTCCGACTCGGTCGGCTCGACCATCAGCGTGCCCGGCACCGGGAAGCTCATGGTCGGCGCGTGGAAGCCGTAGTCCATCAGGCGCTTGGCCACGTCGTCGACGGTGATGCCACTCGCATCCTTGATGGGGCGCAGGTCGAGAATGCACTCGTGCGCCACGAGGCCGCCGGGGCCGCTGTACAGCACCGGGAAGTGCGGCGCGAGCTTGTTCGCCACGTAATTCGCGTTGAGGATCGCGGTTTCGGTCGCGGCGGTGAGGTTCGCCGCGCCCATCATCGCGATGTACATCCACGAAATCGGCAGGATCGAGGCCGAGCCGTACGGCGCCGCGCTGACCGCGCCGATGCCGTGGCCCTGATCGGTCGAGCGCTTGTAGCCCGACGAAAGCTGGTTCGGCAGGAACTGCGCGAGGTGCGCGCCGACCGCGACCGGACCGACGCCCGGGCCGCCGCCGCCGTGCGGAATGCAGAAGGTCTTGTGCAGGTTCAGGTGCGAGACGTCGCCGCCGAACTGGCCCGGCGCCGCGAGACCGACCATCGCGTTCATGTTGGCGCCGTCCACGTAGACCTGGCCGCCTGCCGCGTGCACGATTTCGCAGACTTCGCGCACGTTTTCCTCGAACACGCCGTGCGTGGACGGGTAGGTGATCATGATCGCCGCGAGCTTCGCCGCGTGCTGTTCGGCCTTGGCCTTGAGGTCGGCGAGATCGATGTTGCCTTGCGCGTCGCACGCGACCACCACGACCTGCATGCCCGCCATCTGCGCGGAAGCCGGGTTCGTGCCGTGCGCCGAAGCGGGAATCAGGCAGACGTTGCGGTGCGCGTCGCCGCGCGAGGCGTGATACGCCTGAATGATCAGCAGACCGGCGTACTCGCCCTGCGAGCCGGCGTTCGGTTGCAGCGAGACGGCGGCGTAGCCGGTCGCGGCCACGAGCATCTGTTCGAGCTGATCGACCATTTCGCGGTAGCCGACGGTTTGCTCGGCGGGCGCGAACGGGTGAATCTGGCCGAACTCGGGCCACGTCACCGGCAGCATTTCCGAGGTGGCGTTGAGCTTCATCGTGCACGAACCGAGCGGAATCATCGAACGGTCGAGCGCCAGGTCCTTGTCCGAGAGGCTGCGCAGATAGCGCAGCATTTCCGTTTCCGAATGGTGACGGTTGAAGACCGGATGCGTGAGGTAAGCGCTTTCGCGCGCGAGCGCGGCCGGGAAGGTGGCGGCGTTGGCGGCGGCGAGTTCGGCGTCGAGCGCGTCGACCGACGGCGTCTCGCCCGCGAACGCGGCTTGCGCGAACACGGCGAGCAGATCGGCCAGATCGCCGCGCGTGGTGGTTTCGTCGACGGAGACGCCCACGCGCGTTTCGCTCACGCGGCGCAGGTTCATGCCGCGCGCGAGCGCCGCGTCATGCAGCGCCTGGGTGCGCGCGCCCGCTTCGAACGTGATGGTGTCGAAGAACGACGCGTTGACGAGCGTGTAGCCGAGCTTCTGCGCGCCCGCGGCCAGAATGGCGGCCACGCGGTTCACGCGCTGCGCGATGCGCTTCAGACCCTGCGGACCGTGATAGACCGCGTACATGCTGGCCATGATCGCGAGCAGCGCCTGCGCCGTGCAGACGTTCGAGGTGGCCTTCTCGCGGCGGATATGCTGTTCGCGCGTTTGCAGCGCGAGGCGCAGCGCCGGGTTGCCCTGCGCGTCGACGGTCACGCCGACGAGACGGCCCGGCATCTGGCGCTTGAAGTCGTCCTTCACCGCGAGGTAGGCGGCGTGCGGGCCGCCGAAGCCCATCGGCACGCCGAAGCGCTGCGAGTTGCCCACGGCCACGTCCGCGCCCCATTCGCCGGGCGGCGTGAGCAGCGTGAGCGCGAGCAGGTCGGCGGCGGCGATCACCGCGCCGCCCGCGGCGTGCACGGCCTGGGCGAGTTCGCGGTAGTCGCGCACGTCGCCGTTCACGCCCGGATATTGCAGCAGCACGCCGAAGGCGTTCGCCTGCGCGGCCTCGGCGGCGGGGCCGACCTTCACTTCGATGCCGATCGGTTTGGCGCGCGTCTGCACGACTTCGAGCGTTTGCGGCAGCACGTCGTCGGCGACGAAGAACACGTTCGACTTCGACTTGCCCACGCGCTGCACGAGCGTCATCGCTTCGGCGGCGGCGGTGCCTTCGTCGAGCAGCGATGCGTTGGAAATGGCGAGGCCCGTCAGGTCGACGATCATCTGCTGATAGTTCAGCAGCGCCTCCAGACGGCCTTGCGAGATTTCCGGCTGGTACGGCGTGTAGGCCGTGTACCACGCCGGATTTTCGAGCACGTTGCGCAGGATGACGGCCGGCGTGTGCGTGTCGAAATAGCCCTGCCCGATGTACGAGCGGAACACCTGGTTCTTGTCCGCGAGCGCGCGCAGCGCGGCCAGCGCCTCGGCTTCCGAGCGCGGCTGCGAGAACGGCCCGAGCGGCAGCGTCTCGGTGCGGCGGATCTTCGCCGGAATCACCGCGTCGATCAGCGCCGCGCGCGACGCGAAGCCGAGCGCGTCGAGCATCGCTTGCTGGTCGGCCGTGTCGGGGCCGATGTGGCGGGCGGCGAAGGCGTCGTGCGCTTCGAGCGCCGCGAGCGAGAGAGCCGTGGGCGAGGTGTTCATCAGACGATCCGGGTGTTCGAGCTTCATGAGGTTTCCTGCCGGCGCGGGCGGCGCGTCGCGTAGTGCCGCGATGCCGCCGCGCCTGTGCGTTGGGACGGGCCTTCTGCGAAAGCCGTCCCGGGGTTTAGGCGCCGATGGCCTTCTCGTAGGCGGCGGCGTCGATCAGCGCGTCGAGCTTGGCGTCGGCGGCCGGCTTGATCTTGAAGAGCCACGACTCGTAGGGCGCGCCGTTCACGCCTTCGGGGGCGTCGACGAGCGCCGAGTTCGATTCGACGATCTCGCCCGAGACCGGCGCGTAGATGTCCGAGGCGGCCTTGACCGATTCGATCACGGCGATGGCGTCGCCCGCCGTGACGGCGCGGCCGGCTTCGGGCAGTTCGAGGAAGACGATGTCACCGAGCGCTTCCTGCGCGTGATCGGTGATGCCGACGGTCAGCGTGCCGTCGGCTTCGGTGCGGATCCACTCGTGCGATTCGGTGTATTTCAGATCGGCCGGGATGCTCATGGTTGCTCCAGTGCGTGGTTCGTTTATGACTTGAAAAGAGGGTGGGCGTGCGCGCCGGAATCCTTGCGGATCAGGCGACCAGCACCTTGCCGTTGCGCACGAACGGCAGTTTTACCACGCTTGCGGGAAGGGCTTTGTCGCGGATCTGCACCTGCACGACGTCGCCCGGCTGCACGCCCTCGGGCACGCGCGCGAAGGCGATGGATTCCTGCATCGTCGGCGAGAAGGTGCCGCTCGTGATCTCGCCGTCGCCGTGCGGCGTCAGCACTTTCTGGTGAGCGCGCAGCACGCCGCCGGCCTTGCCGTTTTCCTTCTGCAGGATCAAGCCGACGAAGGTCGAGCGCGTGCCGTTCGCTTCGAGCGCGGCGCGACCGACGAACTCGCGCGGCGTCTTCAGGTCGACGGTCCAGGCGAGGCCCGCGTCGAGCGGCGAGACCGCTTCGTCCATGTCCTGGCCGTAGAGGTTCATGCCCGCTTCGAGGCGCAGCGTGTCGCGCGCGCCGAGGCCGCAGGGCTTCACGCCCTGGCGTTGCAGCGCGTCCCAGAACTCGCAGACGGCGGCGGCGGGCAGCACGATTTCGAAGCCGTCTTCACCGGTGTAGCCGGTACGCGCGATCATCAGCTCGCCGAACGGCGTGGCGTCGATCTTCGCGGCGTTGAAGGGCTTGAGGATTTCGGTGGCGCTGCGCGAGGAGGGCGCGACGGCCCAGACTTTCTCGCGCGCGTTCGGGCCTTGCACGGCGACGATCGCGAGATCGCGGCGCGGTGTGATGGTGAGGCCGAAGCCGCCTTCGGCGTTGAGCTTCTCGAACCAGGCGATGTCTTTGTCGGCGGTGCCCGCGTTGACGACGGTGCGGAACGCGTCGTCGGCGAAGTAATAGACGATCAGGTCGTCGATCACGCCGCCTTCGGGGTTGAGCATGCAGGAATAGAGCGCCTTGCCGGGCGTCGTCAGCTTGGCGACGTTGTTGGCGAGCGCGCGGGCGAAGAATTCGCGCGCCTTCGCGCCCGAGAAGTCGACGACGCACATGTGCGAGACATCGAACATGCCGGCGTCGGTGCGCACGGCGCGATGTTCGTCGATCTGCGAGCCGTAGTTGACGGGCATGTCCCAGCCGCCGAAATCGACCATGCGGGCGTTCAGCGCGCGGTGCGTGTCGTTCAGCGGAGTGCGTTTGAGTTCGGTCATGAGGCCTCAGGCGGTCGCGAGGGTTTTCGTGCGACTCCGGGGGAATGTCCCGCCGGAATTCGAGCGAAAACGAAAAAGGCCATGCAGGACTCGCCGCAGGCACGATGCCCGTGGTCGGTTCTTGCATGGCCCCTCTGTCCTCGGTACCTGAGAGATTGCGTCGAACGACGCGCGCCCCTTCGGTGGGCAGCCTGAACGCCAGGGTTACGATCCCTCCGCCGTTCTACTGCCGCTCTCCAGAGTTGCGGACCTGAGTGCCGTCTCGCGCGTCTCGCACGCGGGTGCGAAACAGGCGAAGCAGCGGTCCGGCGCGCACGGTCCTTTTGCCTGAGAGTTTGTGGGTTGCCCCTTCGGCGGCGGCGTTGCGATTCGAAATTGACTCGACTCGCGAACGTCGCGCTCTCCCGGCGCGCGCAGCGATTGTGCTGGACGCCGGCGGGCTGTGTCAATGCGGAAAAATTAGGCGCACCGTGGCGGCGGAACGGGAGTGGAACCTGCGCCAGCCGGCCGCGCGTGCTGGCGGGCCATGCGCCGAACGCCGCCCGGCAAGGCTTGCGCGCATGCGGCCCCGAAAGAACCGCTCGCGCGCGACCGCGCATGCGCGCCAAAAAAAGAAACGGGCCGCGCGAGGCGGCCCATGTGATCGCGGTGGTTTTGCGCGGGCTTATTCGCCGATGGCGCGCGCCGCCGTATCGAGCTCCTGGTTGAGCACGTGCTGCTCGTCGCCGGAGATGCCGCCGCCGTGCTGCGCAGCCATGTCGTGCGCCTCGCCGCGGATCGTGTCGAGGCGGTGATGCAGCGCGGCGCCCTGCGGCGGCGGATAGTAGCCCTGGTTCACGCGCGCGTCGATGCGGCGGCCCAAGGTGTCGATGCGGGCGTCGACCTGATGCAGGCGGTCGACGGCCAGTTCATGCGGATTCGAGCCGGAATGCTGCGCGGGCGGGGTGACGACGCATGCGGCGAGCGTCGAGATCAGCGCGGCGGCGCAGCTCAGGCGGATGGCACGGTTCATACAATTCAATCGGGTCATTGAGACTCTCCTTGTTGTCGGTCCGGGGCGGGCTGGCGCGCGCCACGAACCCTGCACCCCGGAAGATGCAGAACGTTATCGCTCTGTTTCTGGCGTTGTTCGTCGCAAACGCGTCGCGCGCGCCGTGCGATGACCGCACGGCGGCGCAGACTTGTAACCGTTTGTATGGACCTTTCAGACGCGTCGGCGGTTTGCAAGCCGCGCGGCCTCGCCGGGCAGTCGGTTCGCGCGAGGTTCGCGCGCTCAGCGCGCGCTCACTGAGCGCGCGTGAAGGCGATCGTGCGGCCTTCCTCGGCGCTGCGCATCGCCAGCTCGACGATCGTCATCACGTCGACGGCGTCCTGCGGACTCACCGGGAACGGCGTGCCCTCGCGGATCGCGGCGGCGAGCGCGCGGTACAGGTCGGCGTAATTGCCCGCGGCGTTGGGCACGTCGCGGTCGGACTCCTGGCCGTCGTCGGCCATGACGTGCAGTCGGCCCGCTTCGTTGCCGTCGCCGAAACCGGGCTGGCCGGGGCGCAGGCCCGCCTTCAGCTGGTCCTCCTGGGTATCGAGCCCGTTTTTCAGGTAGCTGCCGCGCGTGCCGTGAATCGCGAAACGCGGCGCGTACGCGGCCAGCGCGCTCGCGTGCAGCACGGCGTCGAGGCCGTCGTAGCGCAGCACGAGGTGCGCGTAGTCGGGCGCGCTGGCGTGGTCGCGGCGCGTGTGCACGAAGGCCGTGACCGACTCGGGCGCGCCGAACAGCGCGAGCGTCTGGTCGATCAGATGCGGCCCGAGGTCGTAGAGCAGGCCGCCGCCGCGCGTCGCGTCCTCGCGCCAGCGCTGGCGCACCTGCGGACGGAAGCGGTCGAAGTGCGATTCGTAATGCGTGACGCGGCCCAGCTCGCCGTTCGCGATCAGCTGCTTGACGGTGAGGAAGTCGCCGTCCCAGCGACGGTTGTGGAACGGCGCGAACACGAGGCCGCGCTGCTTCGCGATGGCCGCGAGCGTGCGCGCTTCCTCGGCGGTGAGCGTGACCGGTTTGTCGACGAGCACGTGCTTGCCGCGCTCCAGCGTGCGGCGCGCGAGTTCGTAGTGCGTGTCGTTGGGCGTGGCGATCACGACGCATTCGATCGCGTCGAGCGAGAGCAGCGCGTCGAGATCGGGGACGATTGCGGCGTCCGGATAGTCGGCCTGCGCACGCTCGGCCTGGCTCGTGGCGATGGCGGCAAGCGTGACGGGCAGATTCGCCATGCCGCTATGGGCGATCACGGGTGCATGGAAGGTCTGGCCGGCGAAGCCATAGCCCATCAGGCCGATTTGCAGCGGTGCTGTCATGTAAGCGCGTCCTCTTTCCAGCGTGGGAGCGGCACGGCGGGTAGCGATGCCGCGGGTGGCGGGAGCCCGTTATTGTGGCACGCACGACGGCGCGCGTGGCGGGGCGCTGCGGGGACGGATCGGCGTGCGGCTGGATCGGCTGGTCGACGCGGCGTGTCGTTGTGACACGACGCTGTGACCTGATGCGCGCGGGATGCGGCGTCGCGCCGTTAGCGGGGCGGCATCGGCGCGACACCGCATCGTGTTAACATCGCGGCTCTCGCGTGAAGGGCCGCCGCGCCATGAGCATCGTCTGCATCATGCGCAGGTCTTGCGCCGCACGCTACCCGGCAGTACCACCCGTTTTTCCAATCCAGCAACGATGTCCGCAGGCCTGAATCCCGCCCAGAACGAAGCGGTGCGCTATCTCGACGGTCCCTGTCTCGTGCTCGCCGGCGCGGGCAGCGGCAAGACGCGCGTCATTACGCAGAAGATCGCCCATCTGATCGAAGCGAAAGGCTTCGAGCCGCGCCATATCGCCGCCGTCACCTTCACCAACAAGGCCGCCGCCGAAATGCGCGAGCGCGTGGGCAAACTGCTCGAAGGCAAGACGCTCACGACGCCCGGCAAGGAAGGCCGCAAGGTGCCGGCGAACCAGTTGACCGTCTGTACGTTCCACTCGCTGGGCGTGCAGATCCTGCGCCAGGAAGCCGAGCATCTGGGACTCAAGCCCCAGTTCTCGATCATGGATTCGGACGACTGCTTCGCCATGATCCAGGAGCAGGTGGGCTCGACCGACAAGGGTTTCATCCGCAAGATCCAGTCGATCATCTCGCTCTGGAAGAACGGTCTCGTCATGCCCGAGCAGGCGCTCGCGACGGCGTCGAACGAGGACGAGCATCAGGCGGCCATCGTCTACCGCAACTACATGGCGACGCTGCACGCCTATCAGGCCGTCGATTTCGACGATCTGATCCGCCTGCCCGCCGAGCTGTTCGCGAAGAACGAGCCGGTGCGCGAGCGCTGGCAGAACAAGCTGCGCTATCTGCTGGTCGACGAATACCAGGACACCAACACTTGCCAGTACGAGCTGCTCAAGCTGCTGGCGGGCCCGCGCGCGGCGTTCACGGCCGTGGGCGACGACGACCAGGCGATCTACGGCTGGCGCGGCGCGACCATCGAAAATCTCGCGCAGCTCGGCAAGGATTATCCGAAGCTGCACGTGGTCAAGCTGGAGCAGAACTATCGCTCGACCGTGCGCATTCTCACGGCGGCGAACAACGTGATCGCCAATAACCCGAAGCTGTTCGAGAAGAAGCTCTGGTCCGAGCACGGCATGGGCGACACGATCACCGTCACGCCCTGCAACGACGAGGAGCACGAAGCCGAATCGGTCGTGTTCCGTCTCTCGGCGCACAAGTTCGAGCGCCGCGCGCAGTTCCGCGACTACGCCATTCTTTATCGCGGCAATTTCCAGGCGCGCATCTTCGAGCAGGTGCTGCGCCGCGAGCGCATTCCGTACGTGCTGTCGGGCGGGCAGTCGTTCTTCGACAAGGCCGAAATCAAGGACATCTGCGCGTATCTGCGTCTGATCGCCAATCACGACGACGATCCCGCGTTCATCCGCGCGATCACGACGCCGCGCCGCGGCGTGGGCAACACCACGCTCGAAGCGCTCGGCTCGTTCGCGGGGCAGGCGAAGGTGTCGCTGTTCGAAGCGGTGTACATGGGCGGCATCGAGGCGCGGCTGTCCGCGCGCCAGGTCGAGCCGATGCGCGTGTTCTGCGACTTCATGCAGCGCCTGGCCGAGCGAGCCGTGAAGGATCCGGCGACCGTCGTGCTCGACGAGCTGATGGACGCGATTCACTACGAGGCGTATCTCTACGACGCCTTCGACGAGCGCCAGGCGCAGTCGAAGTGGCAGAACGTGCTCGAATTCCTCGAGTGGCTCAAGCGCAAGGGCACCAAGCCCGAGCAGGAGATCGGCGAAGACAGCGAGGCGACGGGTTACGACAACACCGACGGTCTCGCCGACACCGGCAAGAATCTGATGGGCCTGATCCAGACCGTCGCGCTGATGTCGATGCTTGAAGGCAAGGAAGAGGACCCGGACGCGGTGCGCCTGTCGACCGTGCACGCGTCGAAGGGGCTGGAGTATCCGCACGTGTTCCTGGTGGGCGTCGAGGAAGGCATCATGCCGCATCGCGGCGGCTCGGAAGACGACATCGTCGACGATTCGCGCATCGAGGAAGAACGCCGCCTGATGTATGTGGCGATCACGCGCGCGCAGCGCAGCCTGCATCTGAACTGGTGCAAGAAGCGCAAGCGGGCGCGCGAGACGGTGGTGTGCGAGCCGTCGCGCTTCATCCCCGAAATGGGACTCGACGAAGCGCCGCCGCCGACCGCCGAGGAAGCGCCGATGTCGCCGAAAGACCGGCTCGCGAGTTTGAAGGCGCTGTTGCAGAAGGGCTGATCTGATCGCCCGCGCGCACGCGTCCGGCTGAAAGGGAAAGGGCCGCATCGAGTGTCGATGCGGCCCTTTGTTTTTGTTACGCAGTTTGCGGCGCGCGGCTTACTTCGCGGCGCTCACCATGTAATCGACGGCGGCCTTCACGTCGGCGTCCGAAGCGTTCGAGCCGCCCTTGGGCGGCATCGCGCCCTTGCCGTGCAGCGCGTAGTTGTAGACCGTGTCCATCGGGTCCTTGAGGCGCGGCGCCCAGTCGTCCTTGTTGCCGAACTTCGGCGCGCCCAGCACGCCCGCCGCGTGACACGCCTGGCAAACCTGCGTGTAGAGCGCCTTGCCGGCCTGCGAGGCGTCGGCGCTTTGCGTCGCGCCGCCTGCCGCAGGGTTGCCCGAAGCGGCCTGCGGGATCGCGGCGATGGCGGCCGCGGCGGCCTGGGCGGCGTTCGCATCGGCGCCCGATGCGGCCGGCGCTGCCGCTGCTGCGCCCGACGCCGCGTTCGCCGCGCCCGGCGCGGGCTTGGGCGGATCCTGGAAGTTCGCGCCGCCGTGATTGGCCATGTAGGCCACGGCGAGGCCGATTTCGTAGTCGCTGTAGTCGTCGGGGCTGGTGCCGCCGCGCGGCGGCATCGCGCCCTTGCCGGAGAGCGCGGTGTGCCAGAGCGTGTCGTAGCCCTGGGCGATGCGCGGCGCCCAGTCGCCCGCGTTGCCGAACTTCGGCGCGCCGGCCGCGCCGCTCGCGTGGCAGGCGGAACAGACGGCCTGGTAGACCTGCTCGCCGGTCTTGTAGACGCGCGGCGCGTTGGCGTCGCGGATCGACACCTGGGCGATCGGCGCGATGCGCGAGGCGACTTGCTGGGCGGAGAGTTCGTCGGTGCCCGCGCCGGTGCGCGTCGTGTTGTCGACGTAATAGGCGAGCAGAACGATGATGACGATAGGGACGGCAAACCCGGCGATGACAGCGGCGATCAACTGGCCGGGCGTTTTGATCGGGGCTCCGTGGGGTGCTTCGCTCATGCTTGTCTCGACTCCCGTTGGTATTGTGGTGAGCGGTACAGCAGGACGGCAACGGCCTTGCGAATGATCAAACAGGAACGATTATAGACGCAAGGTTTCGCGCCCGGTGGCGGTGCGCGGGGGCGCTTAAGCGGGCGTTTACCCGCATCGATGCGCTTGTCTTGCCTGCTTTACCGGGGGGGGGCGCGGTGGGGCGTTGGCCTTGGTACGCGGCTGCTGCTTAAAAAGCGTCGGATCATAGCGCATCGGGCGCGGGTGTCGTCGCATGGGTTTGCGCGTGTGGGTGCGTTTGCCTGGGGGTGCGCGTACACCGCTGCCGGCCCGGTCCCGGCGGCCCGCGCGCGGTGGACGTTGTCATCGAAACCGGGTATCCTCTCGGTCTCTACGGCGCTGCTATCCCCGTATTTTGCGGTCTGGCTGGCAGCGCTTTCGCACGAATGAGCCTGGGTGTTTCTCCTCCACGCCAGTTCGCGCGAGTCACGCGCCCGTAGCTCAATGGATAGAGTACTGCCCTCCGAAGGCAGGGGTTGCTGGTTCGATCCCAGCCGGGCGCGCCAGAATTTGCGTATCACGTCGGAGTAGCAGATCTGTGAATTTTCGCTACAGATGTCGTAAACGACACCTGTAGCTACCACGCTGCGTCAAAATTTAGATTGCTCGGTTTTTTGGTTCCAAATCGCGACGGGTCGCCGTTCTCCACCCGAGTTACTCATTCCAGTAGCAGCCAACGCGTTGCGGTGGGCGTTCTGGATGCGTCGAAATCTTCCGACCATCACTTTCCCTTCCAATCGCCCTAGCACGAGCCTCCGTGACGGATAAACGCCTGCTGCGCGAAGCGCGTTTGCCTCGCTCAAATACATCTCGTTGAATGCCTCGGTTGCCTCTCTGCGAACGGACTCAGCTCTCTCCCGACCAAGTCTGACCAACCGCTCGTGCTGCTCGGGGAAGTTTGCCCGCAAAAATTTCAACGAAATCCCTACTGCGGTTGCAGCTCCAGTTGCGTTCGTTGCGTCTCCGCTGCGAATCAACTCCTCAAGCTCGGCGCGCACGACGTCGTTCGCGCGCCGAGCACCGCTCACTCTGCGATTCGTCAGACGGCGACGTTGCTCGTCCGGCATGGGACGAAGCGAAAGCACCACCCTGTTTCCGAGCAGAATGTCAGCGATAGCACAGCCGCAGCAAAATGCGGTCTGCACTAGCCGCGTAAAGCTCATCTGTACGGTACCTTTCACCCATCCATGAGTTTGGGACTTATTGATGCCCAGATGAGCTGAAAAGCGCGCCGGGGAGCCTTCGAATAGGTGATTAATCGCATGTGTCAGAAAGACGGTTTGAGCTGAAGCCGAATAGCCCGCTTGGGAAAAAATGACAACGTCGTCAAGAAGTTCAGCTATGAGGCGAGACGTCTCAACGTCAAAGTCTGATGCGGGTTGCTGGATGGGCGATTCGCCGATTTTGTGCTGTGTCGTCGACCTCTGGGAGGTGCATCCGGTCTCGCTTCTGAAGACGCCGCGCCGCTGTTTCGCCTGAGGTTGGCCGACAAGTTGTAGCTGATGCAACGGGCACGCCTTTACCGCATCAATGGTCCATAGCAAACGGCCGTAGCAATCGCGTTTTCGCCTCACGTCCTCTTCGAAGCACTCAGGGCAAAAGCGCTCCCGTTCAACCTGCAGCACAAAATCGGACACTAGGCTTCTCAGCGGCAACAAGGTACAGAGCTGCAGATTGTCGCGACCGGTCAAATGGTTCAGGGTATAAGCCCAGTGACTCACTTGTTCAGTCAGGCCGGACACATTGAGGCGGTATGCCGCGCGACCAACGTCCCGACTCATCCTGTCACCGCTCACGTGAAGCAGTTCTTCTGCTGCCGGGCCGACGATTGTGTTGGTGAGCGTCCAGCGTGTCATCTCATAAGCCTCGCACAGACGAGTAAGGTAGCTCCCGAGGCTCTCGCGGTCTTCGCCTGAACACCCATAGGGTGCAAGGCTATAAAGTATCGACCGAGAAGGTGCATCCTCTGGCCAGCCGCCAGGCAATCTGCTCCGGAATGGAGATGTCATCGCTATAGCGCTCCCTGATTATTGCCATGGTTGGTTTGGCGTCTGCCCATGCCCGCGCGGCGCAATTTTGCCTTTTCGCTGACCTTCTTGGCGCCCAGGCGGGCGCGGATTTCTGCCTCGGTCGGATAAGCCATAGGCTCCGACGTTGATAAATATGGCTGGATATTGTCCTCGCCGGCCAGAGTTTCGGCCGCGATGGTTTCGTACTCAGCTTCGCTCGGCAGAGCATTCCAGACGTACTCATCTTTCCACGAGTGACTGCCGTCATAGGCGCAGTGTGTGACTGCCTCAATCAATGCGCCGGCCGCATAACCCGGCATACCGAGGTGGGCATAGAAAAGTTGCATTACATACTTCTTGAGGTCAACCGGGAACGGTAGGGGGATATGCTTTTCGAACTCTTTGATGAACTGGGTGAACGCGTCGAAGTCGTCCTGGTTGTCGCGGTACCTCTGAAAGTGAACCACGCCGTTGCGTCGTGCGATTTGGCCGCTGGCGTGAATAAGCTTTTCTGAGCCGTAGGCGCCCACCAGTAGCACGTTCATCCCGCTGCGATTTGCAAGACTCTTGAGAAGGTTCCCGTATTGAAGCGGCTCGGTTTTGGAGTCGGTGAAATGCACGGCCTCGTCCAAAATCAGGTGGCGGACGCCCCGGCAGCTCAACCCCTTCTCGAACCGCACCCGCAGATTCCGAACCTTGTATGCGTTGGCATTGTGTGGGCCGTCGCCCTGACGGTCCGGGCTCAGCAACTGAAGGTCTTCGGACAGGTGGTGATAGAACAACTGCCAGTTGAACTCTTTGCCATCCGCGGCGTCGACCTCGCTCAGGACAACTGGAATCACGCCTGGATTCTCGCGAATCTCGACCTCGTAGAGTTTGAGCAATGCCTCAGCCTGCAAAGCAGCGAACGTGGATTTACCTACGCCAGATGGCCCCGCTACGATTGTGAGTGACAGGCCCGCACAAGGGAGCATGAGTCGCTTAATCTCATCTATCACGTTCTTCAGATTCCGATGCATGAAGCGCAAGCTTTTCAGGTACGAACCTTTGTCCTCGGCACTTCCGTGCAACGCCTGCTCAAAGCTGATTGAGTTCATGGCTAGTTCCTGGACTAAACGGGACGGGACGTGGGAAGGCAGTCGTAATTCATGCTGAGGTGTCCATGCGCGGGCTTCGACACGGGGAGGCGCATGACGCTGTCGTCATCTGGCGGTCCGGCTTCAGCGGGGGTGGTGATGGGCAATTCGATGCTCGCGTCGTGCTGAGCGGCCGAATCATCCGAGATGAGCTGCGCTGAGCCATAGACCTGGCGAGTTGCGGCGGTAAGCGACGCTGCGTCAGGAAGGATGTGGTCACTGATGACCGCGTAGAGCACTCTCTCGAGGTTCTCATCGGGTTCACCATGCATCCGCAGCCGCACCTCATATATGACATACGCCCATTCAACGGACGTGAGCTTGCGGTACTTCATAAGCAACTTCGACTGACACCGGACCCACTTGCCATCGAGGAGCGCGTACACGATGCTGACGTCCCACATGTCGATGAGAATCTCGAGCTTTTGTGGCCGTACATCTCTGCTGGCAAACTCATCGGCCCAATACCACACGCCCGAGATACATACCCCCATGTTCTTGTTCAGCATGCGTGTTGAGCCTTTGGACGGCGGAATGCATGTCAGGATGTAAAAGTAGTCGTCGAAGGCAGTCAATCGGGCCAAACGACGCCCGGTGAGCGCGAAGCGAAGGTTCATGTATTCGACAGGTGAGTGGTCGTGCGCCGGATGAATTCGGAGGTTGTAATCGCGATAGAAATATTCCTCCAGCAGCGCATGCAATTCAGCGAAGCTCAGTAGCTCTGCGCGAAGCGGGTCAACAGACCGTGTCACCATTCTGACGTTCCGAAGGGCCTTCGTATTGCCGACCAAGTTATGGATGAGTTCGGTATTAGTGGTGCCGAAGAGTCGTTCCATGACACCACCGAACCTCGACTGGTGCGCCGGGCGGAATTGCAGGGTGATGTACAGCAGGTCGCAAAGTTTGTCGAACGCGACGGAGTGAAATTCCTTTCCATTGTCGACGACGATGACCGACGGGGTGCGCCGGAACATCTTCACCATAGCGCGAATCGCCATCATGCAGCTGACCGTGCTCGGCGCATGAATCGACAGATAAAAACCGAGTACCGCGCGGGTTTCTGCGTCCATGATTAGAGTGAGCCATGGCCGCTTTCGGAAAATTCTTCCGCCTTTGCCTCGAATAGCGACGAATACGTCGAGCTTTGTGTGGTCGATGTGCACGCGGTGAAACGGGCGGCCACCGTTTACCTTGTCCTCGAGATGGAGATACCAAGTCGCTGGTTCCTGGTTGTATGCAACTCTCCCACCTTCGCGCGCCTTCGTGTCGATGTATTTTCTTCTTCGCTCATAGAACGTTTTTCGCGAGACAAGGTCCACCTTGGCGTCGAGGCTCAGCTCCCGGTATTGCCGATATGACGCGCGTCCACCAGGATTTGTCCGATTGTTTCCCCATTCGGTCGCTGCTCGTATCAGGTCTATCTGGGCCAGCGACACTTGGCACCGCCCACCCGTTCGACGTTCCGGCGTCGCCGCTCTTCGTTGAGCGGGCAATGATTCCCCGGCCGCGCGCACTTTCTTGCGTATCCGCTGAATTTGCCTGGTCGAGAGATTGCATCGCACCTGCTTGCCAGCCTCAAGGTCCCGAACCATCAGGAAGCGGTTCTTTCCCTCGATGATTTGATAGTCGGTCAGCCCGTCAATCTGCGTCAGACGTTCGTCGGTCGAGGCCTGCGAGGAAAGCAGGATGATTTCGCGTTGGAACGTCGCGCGCTCAAACTCCGCGACCGGCATGAGGCCTGCGTTGTGCGACTGCTGGTCGAAATAATGTACGGAGTTCATGCTCACCAGCGACACCTCATAGACTTCTGGGCGGCCGTTGAGCATGAACTCCGTTCCTATTTCGACATCGAACGCAATCTTGTCGCTGACGGCTTTCGGAGCGGGCCGATTGAACTGAAGTGCGTCGAGTTGGGCTCGGGACTTGCACAGCACGACATCCTGTGGCTCGCCGAGGTCGTCGTATTCAAGGTCGACAAACAGACGCTGTTCTGCAATCGCCTTGTACACGTCGTCCACGAGAAAGGCGCTCGGCGGAGTCTCTACAAGGAGCGCTTCGTTCCAAGGCGTCCGCTCCGGATACGCATGTGTCAGAAGCAGGCCCAGGGTCATGGGGCAGGACGCGTTGGTGACCCGGTCAATTGACTGCCATGCGCTATCGCTCAACGGCGCGCACTTGTCGCTCAGGAAGTCGTCGAGAAATTCAAGATTGCTCACGAAGACGGCGCCGTTCTCGCTTGCTGACCGCAGGCAAAACGTGAGCCCCATCTTGCCGAAATATTTTTCGCGCTCGGGGCATCGCCATGTTCCGTCATCGTCTTTGAAGAATCGCCGCGGATACTTCTCGGCAAGCTTTTCGAGGTCTTTTTCGTTCTTCCACTCGTCAACGTAGGCCCCGTAAGGGGTTATCCGCAGAATGTCGGGCGTATAGGGTGTCGGGGCCTGATAGACGGTGAAAGTGCCGTCGCTCTGTTTCCTCTCGGTTTCGACGCTCAACCTAACTTGGGGCGGCTGACAGTAAAATTCTCGGGTCGTCCCGTCGAAGTCATAGCGTACGACGGCGCCGTATTCGGGCTTACGGCTTTCTGTCGCCAAACGTCTCTGCATCTTTCGCGAGCTGTAACGCGAGACGACGTTCCCAACGCGGGACTGTACCTTTCGAGACGGAGAGTTCGCGCGGGCGTTCCAGATGTACGCCTGTCCTTCTATAGGCGTTCCCCATCGCGTAAACTCCTGCCGAAGCTCTGCGTCCGTATATGGCGGTAGCGCCGTTCCGATGGGGCTATCGAGAGCCCAGCGGCTCTCCATGCGCTTCCATTCAGAGTCGATGGGGACAGTGGCGGGGATATTGAGAGGCATGGTTAGCTCCTGCCTAAACAAGCTCGCTGAATGAAGGGGGCGTCGGGAACCAGAGCTGTTGCAGCTTGTTTCGAGCGTCTCGGTAGCTCTGCGTGTTGCGGATTTCGGCTTCCTGATTGCGAGTAAAGCGTTCGTCATGCGGCGACCGGTCAGTAGTCGCCTCGGCTTGATATGGACGAAGATGCACGCGCAACTGCTGCCAGTCGCCCGGTATTGCGGTGACTAGCTTTATCTGCATCGCGGTGTGTCGACTGATTTTCAGCGTCGCAAGCGACCACACAAACCACGCGTTGATGGCCTCCTTTACCTCACGACGGGGCATAGAGGATAGAAGGCGCCGAATCCGTTGAAATTGCTGCTGAGATGAGACGAGTCGAAATTTGCTGTTAGGCTTAAAAACTTTGTCCCAAGTCGCAACAAGGTCGCCATCCTGTTTCCAGTCGGGTTGATTCACAACGTCAACGCCGACTATATTCAGTTCGTACACGGTTTCGTCGCGCACGACCAACAACTGCGCTTGTGCCCGTCGGGTAGAGTCTTTGGTCGCAGAGACGAAACGCGAAGTCGCAATCGACCGCGTATGGGGTTTGTTCAGCCCCGGAGAGCACAGCCGACGAATACTGTGCGGGCAATGCTCCGGCCACGCCCCAATACTGTCGTCAGGAACGCTCTCTGATGCCTTCTCGATTCGTGACCGTTCGGCGGTGTCGGCTTGAGGCTCATGTGAAGTCTCGTCGCAAAGCGGCGCTGTGCCTTTTGGGAAGCTGTCGAGCCCCGCGATGAGGGCTGACAGGTCACGCTCGAAGCTGGATGTGCTGACTTGCATCTTCATGACCTTCCTCAGCAGTTAAAGGTGAAAAAGCGGCCGGGCCCCTCGCCACAGTCTGTGAGCTGGTGGCGATAGACGTGCGTCTGCACTCGCCGGCAAACGATGTCGGCGGTCTGAATCGGTGCGGCTTATTGCGCGCTACCTAGAGGCCGCGGTCGGCAAAGCTCCAGACGGTCTGATAGCTGGGTCTGCCAGGCGCATTGAGTGGTAAGGGAGGGGTGCGGAAGGGGCCAAACGGAGGGGGGAGGGGATTGCGAGAACAGCGCGGAAGCGGTTGCGGAGAATTGGGGCGGGATTTCAGTCTCTTCCGAAGCGGCTGCCGGCAAGACGTTGAAGATTGCGGCCTGCGGTAGTTTGGCGGATTTGACTGGAGATGCTTGACGTTGGGGGTCATTTGCTGTCGATTCCACGTATGTTATAGACGTGAGGGAGCCTTGACACCCGGTAACCCCCGTGAGAGCATCACGAGTGCAAGGCGTGGACTCCTTCGGGAGTGCACCGGGGCCGCGGTTCAAGTTCGCTTGGGCTTTGCGGCCTCTTCTTTTTTGTGCGACAGAAAAGAAGCAAGACGGTCCGCATCGCCCATCGGGCAATTTTTCGCTAGGCAATGTTCGCGTCGAGAACCTCCTTGGCTTCTGCTGGGTGACATAAAATTGTATGTCGATGCCTGTTGCAAGAGAAGGGATTTTTTGCGGATTCATAGTGAACTGTGCGCACGTTAGCACGACTCAATCCAGCCCGCGCGTCACCACTCGAACGTATAACGAAAAACAAGAAAAGTGCTTTCGTATAGGGATATTTGCGCAAAACGCAAGCATAGTATTAGCGTGTTTCTCAACGCTAGGCGATGGTCTCGTAAAGAGTTTTTTCTCTCCTATATGATTCGAAGTCCTGAATTATTGAAGCTGAGTTTCCGGTCGATTTGAGGTGGCGTAATCGCCTCTCAATACTTCTTCGTGCGGCTCGACTTCCGAGACCTTCGGAGGGGTCCAGGAGTAAAAGATTGGGGTGGAGGTCACGACGATAGCGCGAGTGATTGTGGTCAAGAATCATCCTGGCTTGCGAGCTGCTCCGGGCAATGTGACATTCGGCTGCTTCGTGACGGCAGGGCATGGTCTCGTAGTTGTCAATGTGCTGAATGGTGCTGCCGATAACCCGAGAAGCGAGTGTCGCCGGAAGGAGGTCCTTGCAGGCATCGAGGCCGAGGTAGAAGGTCCACCACGTGTTGAGCACTATGGCGATGTCGTCGTAGTCGTCCAGCGCGCTCGCCAGAAATTTCGCATATTCGAGAGCGCTGTGGCCCGGTGTTAGTAACGAAGGTATGCACCCGTTCTCGTAGAAGACCTGGTCTGGGTGTAGGACACCATCGAAGTTGAGATAGATGTTCACGGTTGGTTCCTTGAGCCACGACCGTTCCCGGTAGCCGGTGCCTGCGCGCGTGGGTGGCCGATGAGCCTCCGAGGCAGCGCCCGGTTGAGAGGACGGTACCGTCGAAGTTAAACTAAGTGCGGAGATGCGCGCGATGCGGGGCACCGATTCCATCGCTCTCAGTTCCCGCATCGGGCATTAGCAAGTGCAGTATCTGGTCGGCGACAGCTGCTGGGGCCTTGGCTTGAATGGGGGCGACGTGGACGGCCACATCCAGATACTCATACGGTATGGCAAACGACGAAGCGTCGACTATAACCAGGTGGGCAGGGCAACGCCGTCTGATGTCAGCGCGTAACAGGTCGACACGGGACAGTATTGCGCCGTGCCTGTGCAGGCGATTGCCGGGCGAGGTCGCTCCGATGGTGAGTGCGGCTATCGAGTCCGGAAGCAGGTCGACGATAGTGCGGTAGCCGTAGTCGGAGACCATTCTTGAATTCAGCACGACTGCAAGTTCTTGTTGACCTGCAACCAGGCGGGAAATGGCCTCGAGAAGGGGCAGTGGTGTCGTGGGTGGCGTTTGATGCTGCCAGCGGTGATGTCGCGCGTTGGCGTACCGGCATTCGAAGAGGACGCCCTCGACTCCCAAATACAGTATCTGGACCATGGTCGAGTCTCTCAGGGGGCCGTTTGCGGCTGAAGGGTGCTGGCTGCATCCTGTGAGCCTTATGGCACGAGAGTTGGAGTAGCTCTTCGAGAACTGCTAATTTTTACTTTTATGAAAGAGCCTTGTGTGTTTCCACACAGAAAACATAGTTCAATTGCTACGGTTTGCAAGTGAAATCGCTCCCTCCCGTGGACGGTGCCTGGACCCGACTGGCTTCTCGCGCGATTCGGGTCATTCTCGCTCGCCAAGACATGAGCTACGCCGGCTTGTCCGACGAACTTGCAAAGCTCGGCGTCGCTGACTCGCCTAGGGCGGTCGAGGCTAAGGTAATCCGGGGGACTTTTCGCTTTACGTTCTTCCTGCAGGCGCTCGCCGCTTGCCAGGCGGAATGGCCGCATCAATGGGGAGAAGCGCGGTCATCATCTGATTCATGGGAGGCCCGCGCGGCCATGGTTTTCCTGACGGAGATGGCTGGTCAGCCATGGCTAAGCTGGACGATGCTCTCCAGCCGACTGCTGGAAATCGGCGCGGAAATCCCAGCCGACGTCTTGAGGCTACAAGTCGAAAGCGGGACATTCCCGACTTCGCTGTTTCTTCAGTGCGGGACCGTCTGCCGTTTCGACGGCATCAAGCGATTTCTCGACATTTCTTCGCTGAATCACGCCGCATTGATGGCCAGTCAGGATTTGTGACCCTGTCATCGAGCTATTTTTCTTGCTAATTTGCGCTGGCAATCTACACTGACATCGTGTGTGGAAACACACGCGAGAGCGAAGCAAACAAGTAAAAGACCTGAAGCCTTCGCTAAAGCTCAACTCGGCACATCTGCCTGAAAGCACCTTTGGGCGTAGTCGATAGTCGGCGACGCCGCGCTCGCGCGCTGGGACGTTGCCGTCAAACGAGCTACCGCCTCCGGAAGCCGTTCCCGATTGCCTGTCTGTACGCGAGGGTTACGGGCGTCATGCAGTTCCGAGGACAACCTAGACGTGCGAGTCGACGGAACGCTTTCGGACTGGTGCAAGGTGTGTCGCAGTCAGCGTCCTGGCCTTCCCCAATGGAGGCAATCATGGCTATTTGGAGCATCGGCCCGGTCGAATCTGAGCCGGAGGTTTCCATCGCAAGATGGAAAGTCATCGAAATCAACGCAGGTACCCGTCACTTCGTCGGACTAGACGAGCTGGACTTAACCGGTCGCGTTAGTTCCGCAATCGTCGCGTTCGACCACGCGCGGCTGTGTGGTCGCACTCAATCGGGCCGCGTCTACCGGCTTGTCGGTAATCCGGGGCAAGCGGACAACGCCGACTATGTCTGGCAGCAGTGGTGCCGCGTCAACGAAGTGACTTCGTTCTCGGACGTGACGAAGCAACTTCTCGGAGGTGCTGGCGATGACCGAGCAGGATGACATACCGGACGACTTCCCGCGCGGGGCTTTTTCCGCTGTCGTTTCTGGTCACGGTCCAAAGGTCTGCGCGCGACTCTCGGGAGAGGTATATCGCGCCGACCCGACGGAGGAGGAGCTCTACGAGCGCTGGGCCCTATGCGCAGACCTAGCGGAGCAACTCGTGGACGTAGCGAGAAAGGACTTGGTTGCGCATCCAGAACTGACATCGCTGCAGGTACTCGAACGCGTTGGCCGAGCGGTGAAGGCAAAGAACTGGGTCGCGTCCGACGAACTCGAGTGGCTTATCAGACATCTTCGAATGCGGCTCCGATGGTGAGCTGCGCAAATGCTTGGACGAGGTGACGCCATGATTGAAAGGGCTATAAACGTTACTTCTGGTACTTGTTTGGATGCGTCTATCGTACACATGGAAACGTATCGACAATTGCTTGCGGCCGCGTCGCCTGCCGCGACCGCAGCTTACGCACCGACGCTCTTCGTGGACTTCGACGGTACGCTTCATGTTGGACATGCCGCTATGAACGCGTGTGGCGAGATTGCGCTTGACACGGGCAGGCCTCTGTTTGAGTTTGCTCCATTGCTTGCTGACTTGCTCGAGCCCTATCCTGAGGTAGCGCTCGTGCTGACAACGTCTTGGCTGATGACACTTGATGAGAAGGAAGTGACGGCGCTCCTTCCGTGCGGGCTAGCGCGACGAGTCGTGGGTACAACGCGGGATATCAGACCTCGGCTTAGCTACCTGCTCAACGGAACGGCACGCACATATGTCATCACGAGTTATGCATACGGCGCGAGCCTGACAAAATGGCTCGCTATCGACGACTCCGTCTACGGAGCGGAAGGGTTTGGGCGCGAGCGGGGTGAGTTGGCACATCACTTCGTGCTGCTCGATTCGTCTCAAGGCTTGGGCGCCGCCGTGGCTCAGCAGCGTGTGAAGCGATGGCTCAGTCAGCTTCGACAGGATGAGTAGCGCTAGCCGGCACACCAGATATCATGTTGATGTGCCAGCGCGCCGATTACCAGCTATCGCAGTTTGTCCGCGTGTCAATTGTGCTTTGCGGTAGGCACTGCTTTCGACCGGTCTATTTCAGCAAGTGTCCCTGAATCTGATGAAGCTGGCTGAGGCTCCCGCGCGCCTTTCGAAAGGAGAAAGCCTGTGGTTGGTGGCTCGACAACCCGCACCTCTTCCTTGAGCGGGGTGATGCAGCCGGTCAGTGGCACGGCAGATTTCCCCGGCTTTCCACTGAGTGGTCCAAGTGCGCCAGGATAGGGGCTAGCAACATCATATGAGTCAACGCACAACAGTCTCACGTCGCCAAACTGGAAACGGATGGTCGCTGCAAGGAAGTAGCTGTCCTTTATAAACCGAAATCCAAGGGCCTGCCAGGCCGAGCGCTCATCGTGAGTCATCAGTTCAAATGTGCGGGGTTCCTTCTCAGCGATGCTCATGGCGCGCATGGTCAGCAGTGCAAGTGGCTCTGGCGAGACTCCAGTCATCAAGAGGACAAAAATCATCAGCGCAACCATTATCGCTGACGCACCGAGTGCCGCGAACCGCGAATCTCCCCAACTGCGCCTCGCGAGATACATGGTGCCGGGTACCAGGCTTGCCGGGAAAACAAGCAAGCCGACCAGCCAAGTTTGCCAACCATCTCCTGATAAGCCGTACATCTGAAAGAGATAGGAGAATGTGACGAAGGTGCTCAGAGTGACGATAGCGCTTGCGCATCCCCAGAGCGTACGTTTGACACTTTGCGAGGTGCGCAGCTTCCTGTCCACTCGTTCGGCGCTGGTCAGCATCTGGAAGCCGCGAGGGCTTCGCCAGGCGAGCACAAATAGCAGCACCGGAATGAGGAGCCCGCATGCGATTCCGGTCGTCCATTTCAGCCAAAGTGGCATTGCGCTGTCGAGCAGGTAACAGAGAAGGAGAAAAAATGCTCCCGACATGGAACCGGTCAACAACACGAAGCTCGCGGCCCCTAGCTTCGGGCGCTCGTCCTTGCCGTAGGTATTGGCTATCTGTGCGGCCAACAAAGAGGGACCGGCAAAGCTCGCGAGAATAGCGGCGCACAGGATGAGAGTCGCTTCGAGCAGTGCGAACAGGCCGGGAGCCGAGGTGACGGCAGGCAGAAACAGGTCGGTGCGGTGAATGGTCCTAAGGTATGTCAGAATTGCCAGCGCCGGGAGCACCAGCAGAAGTGCTGACATCTTGAGTACAAGGTCTAGCAGACCGTTGAAGACGGACATGGCCGTCTGTAATGGCAATTCCGACCGCTCTCGCGCGGGAGATGGCATCGCATCGTGGATAGTCTTTGATGAACTGACGGCGGTTTGCTTTTCTTTTTTGCCGGCCCGGTGGTCGTATTTGTCAATAGTTGTGATTCTTTCTCTCCGGTGACATGCGGCTTCGCCAAATGCCTAGTGATTTACGAGAAGACTTGCTCAAATCAAGCTATAACTTAGATTTGCGCCGATGTAACTCCGCGAGCTTGAACAGTTTTTGCGAGCAACTTTTGCGGCTCGGAAACACTTGACGGACAGGTCGCGGCGCGCTTTTTAAACCGGACGCGGCGTACACCGACCTGTTGCCGTACGCGGACGCGTGGCTTTTTCGGACCCGGCGTAAACAGAGGCCCACACCCGCGGACGCGCCGAGGGGAATACAGATGATTTGAAACGGGGCCGTTTTGGGCGACCATCAAGTGGCCCCGTTGAGCTCTCTCGTGACGCTTACATCATATACAAGTAGTCTAGCGCCTCCACTCCACGCTTTCCAATCGCTAACCACTGTTCGACCTCGTGAGGGAGCAGGCGTGTGAGGTGCTCGAGGTCCAAGTCATGGTAGAAGGCAGGCATGCTATCAAAGACCATTGCCTCGCTCTCCACCACCGCTTTGCGGCGCACCTCAATCTTTCGTTCGAGCTTTTGTTGACGGATGACCTTGGTCGCCAACACTTCAGCATAAATCCAGGGAGACGCCGTTTGCGACTCTTGCGTTAGTGCCGTGCCCGTGACCATCGATTGCGGCGTATTGAGAAAAATCACGCATTCGGTACGGTCAATCATTTTCGTCAGGGCACCCTGCAGCATCATGTGCACGTGACTCGTGGACCGATTCCTCTTGTCATAGTCATACACGTCTCCCGAGGGGCGCAAGCAAAACTCGTTGTCGATTTCCTTTAACAACTCGTCGGCGTTTCCCCAGACACAAGAGTCGATAAAGCATCGCAGACCGAGCTTGTGTTCAAGTGCTGCACCGATTGCCATAGCCAACGGCTCGTCGGCATGGGAATGCGAGATGAAGACATCGGCTTTCACGGCCTCAAACCAATCCTGCTGAAGCCGTCTCGCATCAACTGCACCATTTTTAAGATAACCCGAAATGCTGCTCCTCGCGTTGCGCTTCCTGGTTCGAAATTGTTCAGAGAGAGCACCATACTGTGTCAGCAGGCGACCGCTCAAGCCCGACGTCTCACTGAACTTTAGGTTGAATCCTTTGTACATGAGTAAGTCTTTTCTTCTTTGTGTTTTCGGAGAGAAGCGTTCTTGCGCCTCGGTATTGTCGTCATCCCCGACATCGGGCTTTAGTGTTTGCTTAGAACATCGAGCGCGTTAGAAATTTTGTCGAGCAGCTCCTGAGGCTTTGCCACATCCTCCTGCAGTCGACGGAAGGCTTCTTTAAATTCAACTCTTTCCATGCCGCTTTCGACGCCCGGGCCAATTTCCTCCGCCAGGGACTTGGCGGAATACCCGGTGGCTCCCACCGGCAACGTGACCAAATCCAGTGATTGGGCGATTCGGAACTCCTTCTCCACCCCATCCGCAGGGACGATTTTGCCGTCCACCCGCTTGTTTCCGAAAAGAAAGAGGGCAATTCCGGCCTGTGAAATTAGGTCGGTTCTGTACTCATGCCAAAGAGCGTCACGCTTGCCTTGGTCAGCTATTGCGCGCGGAAATGGGCGTACGACCAGGTGGTCCTGAATATGGCCCAGGCGTTGAGCATAGATTTGTTCGATTGCGCCGGAGAGCAGCTCGTTGCTGATACCCCAGCCGAAGCCAGAGACCAAGCGGTACCCCTTCTGCACGACAATCTTGCCGAGGCTAAACAAGAACTCACTCACATCTTGTGCGCTCCAACCATTGATTTCATCGGCGCTGCCAGATATGAAGATAGTCTTACGTCGATAAGCTCTGTCGATTCGTCTCAGTATGTTCGTGATGTCCGGGTAATCGTCCACAAGCAGTGTCCGAACATTGAAGCGTTTCAAGTCTTCAATGAGGTGACGCTGCTTATGCTGCTTGTACTCAATGTCTGCCTGTGAGTCGCCTAGCTCGGGAGTTACCTTTTTGAAGATGCAGTAGTGCTGACGGCCGTGCTGCCTGAAGGTGATGCGGATTCTGGAAAGGATGTAGTCCAGATTTGGGTCCTTGAAACTAAACCCCAAGAACAAAAAGGTCTTAGAAACCAGCTCGCCGGTCAGTGTATTGACGAATGCACCGCGGTCGAGAGAATAGCGCTCGTAGTCATCTTTAGTGAGCACGGCCTCATCAGCATGGTCAACGTCGCCATGCATCTTGTACACGACGGCATCCCGGCGAGGCTTCGTATTGGCAAGTTGCGGAACGCGAAATTTGACGTCGACAATCTTACCGGCACCCTCCAGAGCCTTCTCAATGAGTCTGTCGTAGTTCGTCGTCCAATAAGTCGATATTGGTAGTCTGGCGAGCAGTTTGTGATTCTCCGGCGGACTTATGTGTGTCGGAAACTCTTCAATGAGTCTACGAGACAGCCCATTCCGGTTCTGCCCATTGTCGTTGACATGGTACTGAGCAAGGGCGACCAAATGGTCGGCTTCCATCTTGGCGTCCAGACCGAGCTGCTTCGCTAGCGGCTCCAGCAACTTCACCCAATCAACAAAACCTGCGGTCGCCGACATTCCTGCACCGAGGAATACCGCTGCTGTTTCCTCGTGAAGCTCCTTCACATATTCATTTATGAAAGCATCCAAATCGTTTGTCGACATTGACTGTATCTCTTGTTTTTGCTCAGACTTCCAGGAATCCGAGTGCGGGCTCGATGCATTGAGTCTCGCACTCGTCCAACGTATGCGGTGGATTCGGCGTGACGAAATGCTCGACTACTTATAGTTCTTGCGAATGGTGATGGCCTCCTCCACCATTGCCCCTATGTGGTCCGCAATCCAGTTATATCGCGCCTTGCTATCGGCTCCCGACGGGTTGTAGCACTTGGCGACCTCGGATAGCTTCTTCGTCCCGTTCGCGAGGGTGATGAATTCGAGGGGATTGGCGCCCTGCAAGGCAGTGTCGCCGTCGAAATTCACCAGCCCATGGATGCGAATTGCGACTACCCCGAGACCATCGTTCCACGCTTTGATAATCTCGTGGTTAATCCACTTTCGGTTCGCCGTTTTCTCGCCAACGAGCAGCACCAGGCACGTCTTGCCCTCCATCTGGTCGCTAATCCAGTTCTCGATTGCCTTGTCTCCGCCGCCAACAACCTTTTCCCAGTCATTGTCCTTGGCAGGTTCATTGCCTTCGATTACCCCGATGTTTCGAACTCGCGCTGCACGAACGCTATCCGGTTTATAGTGAAAACTGAAAAAGCATTTTCGAGCCATTTGTTTCTCCTTGTTGTAAGCCGTGGCAGCGCCTTAGGCCCTGTGGGTGCTGTTCTGACGCTGAGTTATTTGAACCAAGCGACCGTTGCCGTATCTCTAACCGATTTTGAGAGGGTGGCATGGCGGCGCTTCAGAAGCGTCTCTTTCAATCGGTGGTGACCTACTCGGCTATTGGTCTGCATCGTGGTGCGGCGCGTCCGCCTTGACGTCAATCGTTACGGGCGGTTTGATAGTCGTAGCAATCGGCGTGTAGAGGTCTGCGGCAATGTCTTCGGCGACACGCAGTGAAACGACCATTGCATAGCGTGCTTCCATGCCGTATTGCTTTGCGGTCTTCCAGTATTTCCACCAGCCGCCGACGGGTACAACCGCAATCTGATTCTTGACGGAAAGTTGTTCCGCCGTGCCAGTCCACACATCCGAATGAATGGACCCGCGTGAGCGTATCCTTGGCCCAAATCGCCAGTTCTTGACGTCCGGGTCGTTGTATTCGTTTTCCAGTTCCTCGTCGGTGAGCTCTTCGCGAAACTGCCGATTCACACGTAGCAAGAACTGTTTGTCGTCTTCGGAGGCTCCCTTGACGAGGAACCGCAGGGCGAAGGATTGGTAGCGGAATTTGCTCAACCAACCGCGCGCACTGGGATTGGGTTCGACGAAGTAGGAAAGCGTTACCCGCATTTCCACCTGCTTCTCGCTGAGCCTCTTCAGTTCGTCCGCCGGCCATGGCAAGTCATGAAGCTGCATTGGCCCCGAGCCTATGTATCCACCTGCTTGGCGTTGGTAAGGATTGAACGAGCGCTGAACGACAAGCGTGGGGCGATGCGCCGTTGAGAACTGCGCTGTGCTGTGGTTGACGAGGCCGTAACCGAATGTTCGCAACATACGGTCCTTTTCGTCTTGTCGAAGAACTTTGGGAAACGACGCTCGCATCGTAGGTGTATGGTCCGCACCATGGACAACAAGCGCGCGAATCGTCTCCGGCCAATAGTCGGGATATTCCGCGCGTAGATGGGCGCAGAGCCGTCCTACTTCCGCCGCCGCCGCGCTTGTGTCCCCCGTTGCTGAGAACAGGGCTGCTGTCGGAGTGTCGGACGTGGTGAGCACTCGCAGGGCCTCAGGCCCGATGGTCACCGAGTATTTGTCACGAGATGCATTTCCGCCTTCCGCAACGACGTCGGGCTTCAATGGCCACTGGGTGTTTGCCCAAAGTAGCGAGGTCGTCGAAGAAGGGGAGAGGTCACCAGCAGCGGCGAGTGGCTTGAGCCCAGGAAACGTTTTCGCATCAATGTCGGTCAGCGATGTCGACGCACCGACCGTCAACGCGTTCCATGCCTGAGCAGGATTTTGAATAGGGCTCTTGTGGTTGCTGACCGGGTAGTCGTCCCAGTTGTCCCAAGGCACATTTCCGGCGGAGAGCACGAACAAGCGTGGTACACGGACGGCATGCTGCTTTGTAATAGTAATGTTAGCGACATCAATTGCTGGCCGCCCAAAAGCAAGCTGGTCGATGGTGGCTGACCATTCTGACGGCATCCCGATGAGGTGTCCGACAGAGGTAGTCATCATTGTAAACACTCGTGAACGACTGGCCGCTGTGACCTCGACACGATAGACCGACTCTGCCGTCACCTTGCCCCAAAGCTTGGGCGCAGTCTGCCCAACAGGAGGAAGGATTTTTACCGATTCGAGCCTATGAGGGACCTCAATTTCGTCGTCGGATGCCAGCGGCTTGGTGAGGTCGCCCCAAACTGCGATACCCGCCATCTCACTACCGTGACCCGCATGGTCGGCCTTTTGCCACGCCGGGTCGTATGTATGCATATCCGTGTCGTCGAGCGCGGGCGCAAGAAGTGGATGCCCGTGATTTACGCCGGTATCCATCAAGCATAGATGCGGTGCTGAGCCGTCAGGGAAGGTCGTTCTTGCAAGCAGATTTTTCGTCCATTCGGCCTGTTCCGCTTGGCTAAGCTTGCTAAGAAAGAACTCCGCGTTCGGTTGAACGGACCGTATCTCGGCAATCAGGTCAAGGAGTTCGACAGCGTCTTCAAACGCCGCCTTGGTGCCAAAAGCTGCGACGACAATCCGACCCGGGAACGTGAGGTAGCCGGGCTCGATGTTGATGCTCATCCTCGTCGCGAGCTTGTCAAAAATCGAGACAATGTCGGCTGCTTGGCCCTGTGTATGGCGCAGCCAGACTTGAAACCAGTGGGCTGCGCCATCCGTTGGCGGGTCTCCTGGACCCATCCACATCTCGCCGAAGGCGGCACGCCTTATGTTTTCAATTGCGTCGACAAGCGCCGCCTGCTTAATTTGCGGCTCGCCTTCGCTTTCCACGTAATCGCGGATTCGACGCACGAGCGCTGCAAGCTTCCCGTCGGGGATATGAAGTACAGCAATATCGGAGTTTGTATGAGCTTGGACAGTAAGAAGCTCAATTCCGTCCCGCGACCATTCGACTTTGCTGCAATCGAATTTGCCTTTCGGCGTGAATTCAACCGCGATGGACATGCCTCGCTGCAGCGGGAGAGCGAGCGCCTTGCGCACTTGCTCTAGTCCCTCGAGGTCCGCAGTCAGATTGTCGAGTTGACTAAGAAGTCGGCGGCCATGTTCACTGACATTCCGGTTGTAAATATGCTTTTTGGGAACTGCGAGAGGCGGTTTGAACGGGATTCCCTTCGCGTGCCCAGCAATAAACAGATGGCCTAACTGTTTGTCTGCCATACTCTCAAGCTCTAAATTTGGTATTTATTGCTTGCGAGTCTACCGCAGAATTACCAGAAATTACCGGGTTAACTCATTCCCCTGCGAGCGCTCGTGAAGATGCAGGGCGACGCTTTCATAGCTGACAAATTTCTGCCCTTCCATGACCGCTTCCTTGAGCGTATCAACGCACGCCTTCACAATGTCAGCATGCGATTCGCCTTGGCCAACGCTGGCGAGTTGAGTAAAGTCAATATCGGGCGTTGCGAACGTGCCGAGACTATTCTTCAGCAACGCTTCAATTTGACGTACATCTGGCGCTTCGTACTTGATGACGTCGTCGAACCGACGGAACAGTGCCGTGTCAAGGTCCTTCCCGTGATTGGTTGCCGCAATCAACAAACTGTCGGACGTGTCCTGCTCAATCAGTTGCAGGAACATGTTCAGGGTGCGGCGCATCTCTGCAACGTCATGCTGGCTACCGCGCTGTAAGCCTAAAGAGTCGAATTCGTCGAAAAAATAGACGCCACGAGTCGACTTTAGCGCTTCAAACACGAGACGCAGCTTGGACGCGCTTTCGCCCATGAACTTCGTTATGAGGCTGTCGAACCGTGCAGTGAACAACGGTAGTCGAAGTTCGCCCGCCAGTGCTGCCGCAGTCATCGTTTTGCCAGTTCCGGGTGGCCCCACGAGAAGAAGCTTTCGCCGCGGGCTCAGCCCGTGGGCCCGAAGCTGCTCATGATGCCGTTGCTCACGCAAAACGCGGTCGAGCTTCAGAAGCACCCCATCGGACAGCACCATGTGCTGCAGGTGCTCATCGGGATATTGAACCGCGAGCAACTCGGACAGCTCGCCTTTCGGCTGCGCGAGGGGAATAGGGCGCGCAGATGCTTTCCCGCGCGCCCCTATTTTGAGAGCAGGCTTGCCAGCCTTGGCTGCATCGACGAGGTCGCGCAGTTCCGCCGCCAATTTCGTGTGCCCGCGATGCGCTTCGTCCGCCGCCATCTGCATAGCCACCGCGTAGAAATGCTCGTGGTTGTCACCGGCATAGGCGCGCAATAGGGCTTTTAGTTGGTCTGAACGGGCCATTTGAACCTCAAAAGTCTTGAAACGAAGTATAGACTTCGAGCCGGCTAGAAATTGCTATTATAGCAACCCTGTTGCTACTACAGCATTTTTACGTATGTTTCCACCTCGAAGTCAGGGCGAACTCCTCCGCTGGGCCCGCGGTACGAATACGCAGGCCGACTTTGCCGCGACGACCGGTGTCAGCAAATCGGCCCTCTCCCGATATGAGAGAGAGCAACTGGGCGCGCCGATGCCGCTCATCAACTACTGCTTGGCCAGACTGGCGGAAGCGCTGAACGAACAGGTCGGTGCCGAGACCGCTCTCGAGGGCGCTTTGGAGAACGCGAAGCGGACGGTATTCCTCCTCGAAGGGCTCACGGGACGTTGACGGTCGACTGCTGTATGTATATACAGTATCCTTGGCTTTTGCCAGCGAGGCGTACCTGCAATCGCGTAACGAGACAAAGGCTCGGGCTGTGCGCTAGTTAAGGGGGCGGCATCCGGCGGGTTTTGCCATCAGGCTGGCCGAGGGCGGGAGGCCCAAAGTGGACTTATCGTCGGGCCGATATATGTATACAGGCGAAGTCCGTGTGAGCTTGCGCGTTTGGCCTGGTAGGTCAGGGGGCGCGCGTAGATGGCGGAAGTCCGAAATTAGGAGGCGCGGGCTGAGTTGGGCCAGCGGGGAAGCCTGGAAACCCGCCGGCGGCGGCTCATACGGGAGGGCGACACCCGTAGATACTCTGGGCGCAAAAAGCGACAGCTGTGGGTAATTCGAGTCTCGCAGACGGGAAAACGCTGCTGATAGCTAGGACCTGACGCCCGGTTTACGACGTTTTTGGGACGTCTCTAGGAGCAATGCGACAGCTGTTGGGTGCAATTCGCGACATCAGTAGGGTAAAAGCACAAGATCAAACTGCACAAAGCCGCACCGACCCGCATCAAGCAAGGCCCTATGGCGCAAGCCTGGGGCCTTTGTTTTTTGCGCTCCCCTCACACACCCAGCCACTGCGCACACGCCGCGCGCATGCGCTCCACCACCGCGGGCCACGGCTCCTCGCGTCCTCGTCTGAACAGCCGCACCGTCTCGGGATACCACGGCGAGTCGTCGCGGCCATGCATCCAGCGCCAGTCGACGTCGTACGACGGCAGCAGCACCCAGCACGGTTTGCCGAGCGAGGCCGCGAGATGAGCCGTCGACGTATCCACGCAGATCACGAGATCGAGTTGCGAAATGAGCGCGGCCGTGTCGGTGAAATCGTCGAGATCGGCGCCGAGCGGCAGGATCGGAAAGCAGGCGGGCAACGACAGTGCTTCGTCCTCTCCCGCGCCTTTTTGCAGACTCACGAACTTGACGCCCGACAGCCCCCAGAGCGGCGCGAGTGCGTTGAGCATCGGCAACGAGCGGTGCGCGTCGTTGTGATGTTTCGGATTGCCTTTCCAGACGAGACCGATGCGATGTCCAGTGCCGAGATCGGCGAGGCGCGCGCGCCAATGTTCGACGCGTGACGGACACTGCGCGATGCGCAGCGGCGGCGGAATCGTGTCGAGTGTGGTGCCGAGTCGCAGCGGCGCGCTCAGCGGACTGATCCAGCAATCGAATTCGTTCGCGCGCGCGAGCGCGGCTTCGTGGCTGAGCACGACGTCGACGCCTTCGACTTCCGCGAACAGGCGATGCAGCGGCGCAACGCACGCAAAGGCCACGCGCGCCGCGCCGCGTGCCTTCAGCGCGTGCAGATATCGGCCGAACTGCAACATGTCGCCGAGTCCGTCTTCCTGCCAGACCAGCAGCGTCTTGCCGGTCAGCGGCTCGCCTTGCCAGCGCGGGCACGGCAGCATCGACTGCGTGGCGTGCGGCGCGAAGCCGGGCATGCCATAGCGACATTCGTAGAGCAGAAAGCCTTCCTCGAAACGCCCCACGCTGATGAGCAGCGTGGCGAGCCGGAACATCGCATCGCCGTAATCGGGGCGCAGCACGAGCGCGCGGCGATAGGCGCTTTCGGCGTGATCGAGCTCGCCCAGCTCCTTCATGATGCTGCCGATGTTGAAGTGCGTTTCGGCCATGTCGGCGCGCAGCGTGAGCGCGTGATGAAACGCGGCGAGCGCGTCATGCAGACGTCCGAGCGCGAGCAGCGTGCAGCCGAGATTGTTGGCCGCTTCGACGCGGTTCGGCGCGAGCCACAGCGCTTCTCGATAGGCCGATTCCGCTTCGGCCACGCGCTCGGTCGTGTGCAGCACGCAACCGAGGTTGTAGTGCGCGTCGGCGAAGTCGGGGCGCAGCGCGAGCGTTTGCCGGAAGGCGGTTTCCGCTTCGGGCAGACGCTTGAGCGCGGTGAGCACGCAGCCGAGATTGTTGAGTGCATCGGCGAAGTCGGGGCGCATCTGCAATGCGAGGCGGCAGGCCAGTTCGGCTTCGGGCAGACGGCCGCGCGCCTTGAACAGCGCGGCCAGATTGTTCAGCGCCTCGGGGAACTGTGGTTGCGCGAGCAGCGCCTGACGATACGCTTCTTCGGCCTCGTCGAACCGCCCGCGCTCGCACAGCAGATTGCCGAGGCTGTTGCTCGCCATCGCGCACTGTGGATCGGCGGCGAGCGCTTCGCGATACGCCGCTTCGGCCTCGTCGAGCCGGCGCTGGTCGTGCAGCACCGCGCCGAGGTGGTAGCGCGCGCCGACGTGTCCCGGTTCCAGTGCGAGCGCCGCGCGTTGCGAGGCCTCCGCCGAGGCGTAGCGGCCAAGACGCTGCAGCACGAGGCCGCGATGATGGTGAGCGTCGATGTCGTCGGGGCGCAGCTCGGTCAGGCGTCCATAGGCGGCTTCCGCTTCGGCAAGCCGGCCGAGTTGCGCCAGCGTCGCGCCCAGCCCGCGATAGCCCTCGGCGAAATCCGGCGCCGCTTCACTACAACGCACCCAGAACGCTTTCGCCCGTTCGGGCTCGCCCGCGCCCGACGCGCAGGTGGCGGCGAGCTGGAGCGCGAGCGCGAGCGCGAGCGCGGCGTCATTGGCGCTTGCCGTTTCGCCGACGATCGGGGCGAGCAGGGCCAGGGCATCGGCGAATTGCTGGCCGGCGCAGAGCGTCGTGGCGTCGCGCAGGATGGCGTCGTGCGAGCGGAGGGGCGTGCGTGTTGCGGTCACGGTGGTCGAGGCAGGAGCAGGACGCCCAGATTAAGCGAAGCGCGCGTGCCGCGGCGGCCGGAATTGAGCGCGGAGCACCGCCCAATTCCGGCAATCGCGCGGGCGCATTAATCACTTTTCAGGCTGTAAGGTGAATGCCGTCGCAATGCCGGAGCAATGCCGGAGCAATGCCGGAGCAATGGCGTTTCAATTACGCAATTCGCATTGCCGCATATAAAACCGTATCAGGAAGCCATCGGCGCGCATCTTCGTCGAGCACGGTGCGATCGCCGGGAAAGCCCGCCACGCGGCGCATCGGCGGGGATGGCGCGGCTCCCCTGCAAGCAAGATTCAGGAAGGTGCTAAAGATTTTCCGGCCAGGGTCGTTATCACAAACAAGGCGGCCGGCCATCGCACCGCTGCCGTTACCAGGGCTGACTGGCCCCATCTGGAGAATATCCATGCTTGGAATCAATACCAACATCAACTCGCTCGTCTCGCAGCAGAATCTGACGGGCTCGGGTAGCGCACTTTCGCAGGCGATCACGCGCCTCTCGTCGGGCAAGCGCATCAACAGCGCAGCGGACGATGCAGCAGGTCTGGCGATCTCGAACATCATGCAGACCCAGATCAACGGTCTGAATCAAGGCGTGTCGAACTCGAACGACGGTACGTCGATGGTCCAAACCGCATCGAGCGGTCTGGCTTCGCTGACGAGCAGCCTGCAACGTATCCGCCAGCTCGCTACGCAAGCAGCGAACGGTTCGATGACGGACGACGATCGCGCGGCACTCCAGAAGGAAGTGACGCAGCAGATCTCGGAAGTGAACCGTATTGCGTCGCAAACGACGTACAACGGCATGAACCTGCTCGACGGCTCGATGGGCACGGTCACGTTCCAGGTTGGCGCAAACGTCGGTCAGTCGATCACGCTGAACCTGTCGCAAGACATGTCGTCGGCCAACCTCGGCACGGGCGTTCCGCAAGCTGGCAACACGCTGGGTTCGTTCACGAACCTGTCGCTCGACTCGACCGGCGCGCTGAGCTCGGACGCTGGCGGCGCAACGACGGCTGGCCCGGCAACGATCACGACGATCAACGTTCTGTCGGACGGCAGCGGCGGCTTCACCCTGACGGACCAGAACAACCAGGCTGTCAGCTACGCGGACGTCTCGGCTGCGTTCTCGGGCGCAGGCGTCACGTCGGATGCGAACGGCAACGCCGTCATCGATTCGAGCGCGGCTTCGGCAGGTGCAGCAGGTTCGACGTTCGCTTCGGCTATCGACACCGCCATGTCGGGTGCGAGCACCAGCGTCGGCTTCACGTCGGCAGCTGACGACGCAGTCGGCGCACAGATCGACTACCTCAACACGACGTCGAAGGTTTCGGACATCAACATCAGCACCGCTAGCGGCGCAAGCATGGCGATGGAATCGATCGACAACGCGCTGACCACGCTGAACAACCTGCAGGCAACGCTCGGCGCGGCACAAAACCGCTTCAGCGCGATCGGCTCGACGCAGCAAGCTCAGTCGACCGACCTGGCAAGCGCACAGTCGTCGATCCAGGATGCGGACTTCGCGCAGGAAACCGCCAACCTGAGCAAGGCACAGGTTCTGCAACAAGCTGGTATCTCGGTGCTGGCACAAGCGAACTCGCAGCCGCAGCAGATCCTGAAGCTCCTCCAGTAAGGCGCTTCCGGCTGCAGGCACCCGGCGCGCGGTTTGATGCGCGCCGGCCGTGCACCCGTCGGGAGGCTCGCCTCCCGATTGTCGTTTCCAGCATTACCGTTTTCAAACCGCACGTTAAACCGCGCTAACCCGCCTTGCCGACGCACGGAGCCTTTTCATGTCCACCGTAACCGGATCCACCACCAGCGCGATCGCGAGTGCCGTCGCTACCACGACAGCCGCCGCCAACGCAACGGTGCAGTCAGCCGCCCAGTCGATCATCAGCGGCTCGACCAATTCGTCGATGGACACCAATTCGCTCGTGACCGCGCTCGTCAATGCGAAGACTGCGGGGCAGGCTGCGACCATCGCCGCCACGCAGACGCAGGACAACACGCTGATCTCGGCCTACGGCACGCTCTCCGCGGCACTTTCCGCGTTGCAGGCAGCCGTCGAACCGCTCAGCGACGGCGCGACGCTCGGCACGTTCTCCACCACGCTGAGCGGCACCGGCGTGACCGCCTCGGCGACCACCGGCGCCATCGCGGGTTCGTACTCGCTCAACGTTTCGCAGGTCGCCACGACCCAGGTGCTCACCTCGGCGGGCTACACCGCGACCACGAGCCTCGCATCCGGCCCGGCGACGATGACGCTCTCCGTCAACGGCAAGTCGAGCACGATCAACCTGACCAGCTCGAACAGCACGATCGCGGGCATCGCGTCGGCGATCAATTCGGCCAGCGACAATCCTGGCGTGATCGCCACCGTGGTGACCGGCTCGGACGGCGCCCACCTGGTGCTGCAATCGTCCTCGACCGGCGCGTCGAACGGCATCAGCATCAAGGTCAACGACACCAATACCGATTCGAGCGGCAACGCCGACGCGCTGAACAACCTCGCCGTGACGACGACCGCCGGCGGAACGATTTCGAGCGCCAGCGACCTCACCGCGACGGACGGCAGCGGCAAGACGTACAACCCCAGCCAGTCGACCATTTCCGGTTCGGGCTGGACCCAGACGCAGGCCGCCCAGAGCGCGTACTTCACGCTGGGCGGCGTGGGCGTGACCAGCGACACCAATGCCGTGAAGTCCGCCCTGACCGGCGTGACGGTGAATCTCACGTCGGCGGCGGTCGGCACGACGCAGACGCTGACGATCGCGCAGGACACCAGCGCGGAATCCGCGGCGATCGACAATTTCGTCACGCTCTACAACACGCTCGTCACGACGGTGAACTCGCTGACGGCGTACTCGTCGACCTCGACTTCGCAGGGCGTGCTGCTCGGCGATTCGACGGTCAACATGATCCAGAATCAGCTCGCGAAGATCGTGGGCAGCGGCGTGGGCACCGGCACGGCGAAGTCGACGCTGGCCGCGATCGGCATCACGCTGCAGGCGGACGGCACGCTGTCGGTCGACGACACGACGCTCAGCGACGCGCTGCAGAACAACCAGTCGGTCGTGGCGTCGCTGTTCAATCCGACGACCGGCATCGCCGCGCAGCTCGACGACAGCATCACGAACTACACCTCGGCCGGCGGTATCATCCAGAACCGGACGGACGCCATCAACTCCGATCTGACGAGCCTCACGAACCAGCAGACGCAGCTCACCTCGTGGCAGGCCCAGCTCACCAGCATGTACACGGAGAAGTTCTCCGCGCTCGACACGCTGATGGCGACGATGAACAACAACTCGCAGTACCTCACGCAATTGTTCGGCGGCACCAACAGCGCAGGTGCGCTGGCCACCAACAAGAGCTAACGCCCGGCAGGGAGCGAACCATGCAGAACGCAAGCACGATCGAGCGCATCTGGGCGATGACGAAAGACCTCGAGCAGGCGGCCGCCGTCGGCGAGTGGGAACGTGCAACGCAGCTTGCGATGGAACGCTCCCCGTTGCTGATGTCGCTCGGTGCGCAGCCGCCGCAGGAATTCATGGCGCGTCTGCGGATGATCCACGAGATCGACGCACGCATCGTCGAAGCCGCGCGTTCCGCGCAGGTCGCGCTCGGCAGCGAGTACCAGGCGAGCATGCAGGCAAGCCGCAATGCGGGGCGTTATCTGAGCATGGCGCGCTACTGACATTACTGAAGCGCTGCCCGCTGCGCCCTGCGCGGCGCACGCATCGTCATCGAGCCCGCCTTGCGCGGGCTTTTTTGCGTCCGTCGTGAATGGGCGGGTTTTTCGTGCCGTCCGGGAGCCGCCCGCACGCGCGCCCGGCGCGGCAGAAAAGCGGGTCGCGACTGCCCGCCATCTGGCGTTCCCCAATTCTCTTCGGTCTCCGCGTGTTTTCGCCGGATTTCTCGCGCGAAACGCGCCTGGAGGGCAAATTAGCGCCCGTTTTGGCGCTAGCTCGGCCCATCGACGCGCGAACCCCCGCCTCATAATTTGACGGTTCCGACTTTCCGACGCACGTGCGCCTTTTGTCATGACCGCCTTCCTTACTCCGGATCGCCCGGCCTCGCCTGCGGCCGAAGCGCAGCACAATCGCGACGTGGCGCTCGCCATGCAGAGCGCGATCGAACATCATCGCCAGCAGCAGTACGACGCGGCCGCCGCGCTCTATCGCTCCGTGCTGCAAATCGCGGGCGATTACGCCGACGCGCACTATCACCTCGGCGTGCTGCTCATGCAAACGGGGCGCCCCGCCGATGCTGTGCCGCATTTCGAGGCGGCGCTCGGCCAGGTGCCGAAGAACGGTCAAATCTGGGTCTATTACATCAACGCCCTGGTGGCCAGCGAGCAGACCGAGGCGGCGCGCATGGCGCTCGAACTCGCGCGGCAGCACGGTTTGCCCGAGCCGGCCGTGCAGACGCTGCGCGCGCGCATCGAAGGGGAAGACGAAGCGCCGGTCGCGGCTGCGCCTGCGCCGGATACCGCCGTCGAGGCCGAGGCGAGCGCCGACGATGAGGGCGCGCCCGAGGCGGTGGCCGAAAGCGCATCCGAAGAAGCCGCGCCTGAGTCCGACGAAGCGGACAAGCGCGTGAAACTCGACGTTCGCCGCGCGAGCGCCAAGGAAATTCGCCAGTTCCAGCAACTCGTCAGCAGCGGCAAGCTCGACGCGGCGCTGAAGGCCGGACGTCGCCTGACGCAGCAATACCCGTCGCACGGCGATTGCTGGATCGAACTGGGGCGCATTCTGCAGAGCACGGGCCACTATGGCGAGGCCGTCGAGGCGGCCGAACACGCCGCCCGCCTGCTGCCGAATCACCTCGCCGCGCAGCTGGTGCTGGCCGACCGGCTGGTGGTGGCGCGTCAGTACGGCCGCGCCGCGGCGCACTGTGAGCGGGTGCTCGAAAAGCATCCCGAGAACGCGGCGCTGCATCGCAACCTGGGTTCCGCGTTGCTGGAACTGGGCCGGATCGACGAAGGCTTCGCCGAACTGCGGCGCGCCGTCGAGCTTGCGCCGAACAATGCCATCGAAATCGACGCGCTCGCGACCGCGCTGGGCAAGCACGGCTTGTTCGACGAAGCGGAAGCCACCTATCGCCGCGCGCTCGAACTGGCGCCGATGCAGGCGTCGACGCACAGCAACCTGCTGTTCTATCTGATGCACAAGCCCGACTTCGACGCGGCCAGCCTGTTTGCGGAGTTCCGCGAATTCGCCGCGCGTCACGAAGCGCCGCTGCTCGGCAAGCGCGTCCCGCACGCCAACGATCGCGATCCGGCGCGGCAACTCCGGATCGGCTTCGTGTCGGGCGACCTGATCAACCACCCCGTTGCGTATTTTTTCCTGTCGGTGCTGGAGCATCTGGCGCGCGATTCGAGCCTGTCGCTGCACATCTACTCGAATTACCTGATGACGGATGCGTTTACGGACCGGATTCGCCGCCACGCGCAGACGTGGACCGAAGTGTTCGGCATGAACGATCAGGCAGTGGCGCAAAAAATCCGCGACGATCGCATCGATATCCTGATCGATCTGTCCGGCCATACCGGACGCAACCGGCTGGTCGCCTTCGCGCACAAGCCGGCACCGGTGCAGGCAAGCTGGATCGGCAATCCGTCGACGACGGGTCTGGATTCCGTCGACTACTATCTGTCGGACCGCTTCGTCACGCCGTTCGAGTCGTTCGAGCGTTGTTTCTCGGAAAAGCTCGTGTTCCTGCCGGCGCTCGCGCCGTTCAAGCCGCACCCTGACGCGCCGGACGTCAATGAACTGCCGGCCCTGAAAAACGGCTACATCACGTTCGGCAGCTTCAGCCGGATCGTCAAGATCAGCAATGACGTCGTGGCGCTCTGGGCGCGCGTGCTGCGCGAAGTGCCGGATTCGCGCATGATCATCGGCGCGGTGGCGGCCAAGGATCAGATGATCAAACTGACGCAGATGTTCGCCGACGAAGGCATCGAGGTGAGCCGCATCAGCTTCCTGAAGCGCGCGGGTGTCACGACCTATCTGCAGCAGCACAATCTGATCGACGTCAGTCTCGACACGTTCCCGTTCGGCAATTCGACCACGACCATGCAGGCGCTGTGGATGGGCGTGCCTACCATGACGCTGCCTGGCGACTCGATGGCGAGCCGCAGCAGCACCGGCTGGCTGTCGCTGCTCGGTCTCGATGCGGCGTTCGTCGCGCAGGACAAGGACGACTTCGTGCGCAAGTGCGCCGCGCTGGCCGCGGACCCGACCGCGCTCGCGATCGTGCGCAGCGAGCTGCGCGAATATTGCCGCCAGTCCGTGCTGATCGACGCGGAGGCGATCGCCCATGCCGCGTCGCGGGCGTTCCGCATCATGTGGCAGCGCTGGTGCGATGGCCTCGCGCCGGAGCACTTCGAGGTGGAGGCGCAAGTCGACCGGACATCGGCTGCGATGGTGGTCGAGGCGGTGCCGGCCGAACTGGCCCCGGCGCCGACGGCCGTCCCCGCACCCGCGCGCGAAGCGCGTCCGACGTCCACCGAGGGCGTGCAGGCCGCTGCCGTCGCCGAAGCGATTGCCGCGACGTCGGCCATCGCTCAGGCGGGCGCCGTTCCGGCCAGCCAGCCAGCGGCGCTGCGACCGTGCTACGAGCAGGTCGTGGTGCTGTGCCCCGTCGTGACCACGGGCGGCCCGGAAGCGCTGCACCAGTTGGCCCATGTCATCAACGCCAACGGCGGCAACGCGGAGATGGCGTACTACGGTCAGGGCTCGAGCCTGATCGAGGACGGCAGCGTCTTGCGCGCGGCCTATGCGCCCAACGCCGAATTCGAGGCCGCTTACGCGCGCTATGCGCCGACTCCGCTGAAACAGGCGCCGCTGACGCCCAGCACGCTGATCATCTTCCCCGAGGTCCAGGCCGCGCGCGCGCGCAAGTTCCCCGGCGCGAAGCGTGCCGTCTGGTGGCTGTCGGTGGATAACGCGATCGGCTCGATACCTGAACTGGCCGACCCGGCCTATGCCGCGGAGCTGCTGAGCGAGCCGGGCATCCTCCACCTTTACCAGTCGGATTACGCGCGCCGCTTCCTCGAACGCCACGGCGCACGCGAAATTCTTCCGCTGTTCGACTTCATCAATCGCGACTATCTGGACGCGGACCTGAGCGCGTCGGCGCCCCCGCGAAAACTTATCGGGCTCTTTCCGCGCAAAGGCGGCGCGCTGGCATCGCGGTTCGTCGGCAAGCATCCCGATCTGCCGTTTGCGCTGATCCAGAACATGTCGCGCGAGCAGGTCCGCGCGACGCTCGCGCAGTGCGCCGTTTATATCGACTTCGGCCACCATCCGGGCAAGGATCGCGTGCCGCGCGAAGCGGCCGTTTCAGGTGCGGTGGTGTTCCTGCACGAACGCGGCGCCGCGAGCTGCTATGCGGATCATCCGCTCGATTCGTTCTATCTGTTCCGCGAACAGGACATCGAAAGCGGGCTGCTGCACGCGAAGATCACCACGGTGCTGGCCCGCCATGCCGAGCATTTCGCGAAGCAGCGGCTGTATCGACAGCGCGTCCTGCTGGAAGTGGACGAGTTCGCACTGCAGGTCAAGACGGCCTTCTTCGAAAAACAGTCACGCACCTGAAGCACCTCGTCAGATGAATATTCTTATCGTTGGCGCCGGCCTGTATGGATCGATTTGCGCGTATGAGCTGGGTCGGCAAGGCCATACGTGCAAGGTGATCGAGAAGCGCGAGCACATTGGCGGCAATGTCTTCACGCGATACGAAGAAGCCGCCGATTGCCATGAGCACGTTTATGGCGCGCACATCTTTCACACCAATTCCGAGAAGATCTGGAATTACGTGCGTCAGTTCGCGGACTTCAATCATTACGTCAATCGCGTCAAGGTTGCGCATGGCGACGCGCTGTACAGCTTTCCGATCAATCTGCTGACGCTGTACCAGGTGTTCGGCACGCGTACGCCGGAAGCGGCGCGCGAGCGCCTCGCGGCCGAGCTCGTGGCGAACGACAACCCTGCGAATATGGAGGAGTTCTGTCTTTCCGCGATCGGGCCGACGCTCTACACGCTGTTCATCGAAGGCTACACGGCAAAGCAGTGGGGGCGGCATCCGCGCGACATGCCGGCCGCCGCGGTGAAGCGGCTTCCGGTGCGCTTCACGTTCGACGACAACTACTTCAATGACCGGTATCAGGGCATTCCTGTCGGCGGCTATACGGCCATCATCGAAAAGATGCTCGAACGTGCCGAGGTGGAAACCGGCGTCGACTTCAACGCCGATCGCGACGCGTGGATGCGCGCGTATGACCTGGTCATCTACACCGGCGCACTCGATGCGTTCTTCGACTATCGATTGGGCACGCTCGAGTATCGCTCGTTGCGTTTCGAGCGCGAGATTCTCCCTGTGCGCGACTTTCAGGGCAACGCTGTCATCAACTACACGGAGCAGTCCGTGCCGTGGACGCGTGTCATCGAACACAAGCATTTCGATCTGAGCCTGAAGGCCGACAAGACGCTGGTGACGCGCGAATATCCTGCGGCCTGGGAGCGCGGCCAGATCGAGTACTACCCCGTGAACAACGACACGAACGATGGGCTCTACCAACGCTATCGTGCGCTGGCGGACGCGCTGGGTCACAAGGTCCATTTCGGCGGACGACTCGCGGAGTATCGCTACTACGACATGCACCAGATCGTCGGGGCCGCGCTGGCGTTTTGCAGCCGGGTTTCGGCTTGATGGGACGCGCGGCGGTGCGCGTGTTGAGGTGTGAGGACGCAAGGCGCGGCTAGCGCACGGGCGGCGCGCATCGACGCGGGCGCGGACGGTCATGGCCTCCGCGCGACGGTGCCAGGCGTTGTGCGACGGCTCGCTGCAAGCCGACACAAGGCGGCGTATGCTCAGCCGTCTCGGGTCCGCCCGCGCGGCTGGCCCGCAGCCGTTTGCCCACCTCAATCTGGAGCCACCATGGAACAACGCAGGATCGGCACTTCCGCCTTGCAGGTCGCACCGCTCATGTTCGGCGGCAACGTGTTCGGCTGGACCGCCGACGAAGCCACCTCGTTCTCGATTCTCGACGCGTTCACCGACGCGGGCCTGAATTTCATCGATACCGCCGACGTCTACTCCGCCTGGGTGCCGGGCAACGAGGGCGGCGAGTCGGAGACGATCATCGGCAAATGGCTCGCGCGCAGCGGCAAGCGCGACAAGGTCGTGATCGCCACCAAGGTTGCCAAGTGGCCGCGCCATCCGGGGCTGTCGGCCGCGAATATCGAAGCCGCCGTTGAAGATTCGCTGCGTCGCCTTCAGACCGATTACATCGACGTGTATTTCTCGCACGAAGACGACCAGAAGGTGCCGCTCGAAGAAACGCTGGGCGCGTATCAGCGGCTGATCGAGGCCGGCAAGATTCGGGTGGCGGGCGCGTCGAACTACACGGGCGCGCGCATCGAGGAAGCCCTCGCCATCGCGCAGAAACACAATCTGCCCAAGTATCAGATCATGCAGCCGGAGTACAACCTGTACGACCGCGCCGCCTATGAGGCCGATCTGGAGCCCGTTGCGCTGGCCCAGCAGGTTGCGGTCGTGCCCTATTACAGCCTCGCAAGCGGCTTTCTGTCGGGCAAGTACCGGTCGCGCGAGGATCTGTCGAAAAGCGCGCGCGGCTCGCGCGTGGAGAAGTATCTGGATCATCGCGGCATCCGCATTCTCGCGGCGCTCGATTTCGTGGCGGAACGCCACGGCAGCACGCTCGCGGCCGTGGCGCTTGCGTGGCTGATCGCGCGCCCGAGCATTACGGCGCCGATCGCCAGCGCGACGTCGCTCGAGCAACTGGAGAGCCTCGTGGCCGCCGTGCGCCTGAAGCTGGATCCGGCGGATATCCAGGCGCTCAACGAAGCGAGCGCCTGACGGCCGTCCAGTGCCGAGCCGAAAGCCGCGCCCGCCGCGCCGGCCGCGCCGGCCGGTTAATCCAGGTGTCCTAACGGACATGGCGGGCGCGCCCGAGGCCGCCCGCCACGCAAGTCACTGAGTAGAATCAAGAAAGTGTGGTCTGCTGGATATTTTCCTGATATCATTGAGAGTGAATTGAGATCTTTGCCTGTTTTGTTGCCGTGTTCGTTACTGTTGGCGGCCGCAAACCGGCGGTCAGGTGTGTTGCAGCAAGGTCAACCTGATCGCGTTCCGCTGTGAACCCCCTACTTCTCTTTTCCGGCCTCCGTGGCCGCCTTGCCTCTCGTTCCGCCCCAGCGTGGCGAACGACCGGAGGGCCGGCGCGCGAAACGTCATTCGACATTCGCGCCTTTGAACATATCAAGTGTTTTGAGTTAGGAAATACATGACGACGATTCTTCTGAAGGAAAACGAGCCGTTTGAAGTGGCGATCCGCCGCTTCCGCCGCGCAATCGAAAAGAACGGCCTGATCGCTGAACTGCGTGAGCGCCAATCGTACGAAAAGCCGACGGCCGTGCGTAAGCGCAAGAAGGCAGCTGCAGTCAAGCGCCTGCACAAGCGCCTGCGCAGCCAGATGCTGCCGAAGAAGCTCCACTAAGAGCTTTTTCAACGCTTCGGCGTTCCGCCAGACGGCGGCGCATGCTTCGCAAGAAGCTGCGCCGCCGTTTGCATTTCTGCGCGGTTTTTCTCGCGCTGTCACGCCGCCGCTTTATCTGCCCCGCTAGTACCGTCACGCCCGGAATTCGCTCAGGTGGCGGCTTGCGCGCGCGATTTCGCGGGTGTGGCCTTGCTCTTGGCCTTCGCTTTGCTCTTTACGCCGCCAAGCGCGGTGCAGGCGTCCCGACAACTGCAATCGCGTTCGTGGTCGTTTACCATGCCCACTGCCTGCATGAACGCATAGCAGATGGTCGTGCCGATGAACTTGCAGCCGTACTTCTTGAGCGCCTTGCTGAGCGCGTCCGAAACATCCGTGGACGTGGGCGCGTCGCGATACGACGCGAGATCGTTCTGAATGGGTGTGTCGTCGACGAATGACCAGATGAACTGCGCGAGCGAACCGTGCTCCGCGCGAATCTGCTGCACGGCGCGCGCGTTGAGGATGGCCGACTCGATCTTGGCGCGATTGCGCACGATCGAGGCGTCCTGCATGAGCGTTTCGACGTGCTTCGGCGTGAAGCGCGCAACCTTGTCGACATCGAATCCGGCGAACGCACGGCGATAGCCCTCGCGCTTGTTGAGGATCGTGGACCACGACAGCCCGGCTTGCGCGCCTTCGAGGATGAGCATTTCGTAGAGGTGCTGGTCGTCGCGCGAGGGCACGCCCCACTCTTCGTCGTGGTATTGCGCGAGTGCGTCGCTCGTCACCCAGTTGCAGCGGTGTGTCACGGTGAATTCTCCTGGCCGGTGGCGCGTGCGGTGATATCCGATCGCGCCAAGCATAGCGGATCGCGCTCGCCGCGCCACCTGGCCGTCCGGCTAATTGTGCGAACCGCGCCAAGCCGTTAGTCTCTGCGGCACGGCGGGATTTTGCGGCGACGCGGTCCATCGCTTCACCCTTGATTCGACATTCAACGGCGCGCGCGGCGCGTCAAACACTATGCAGACAGATACCTGGTTGATCGGCGTGGACGGCGGCGGCACCGGCACGCGCGTCGCGCTCGGCAACGCACAAGGCGTGGAGGTCGCGCGTGCATCGGCGGGACCGTCGGGACTGGGCCTCGGCATCGCGCGCGCGTGGGAGTCGATCGAGGAAGGCGCGCGCGGCGCGTTTGCGCAGGCCGGTGCCGCATTCGACTGGTCGCATTGCGTGCTCGGTTGTGGCCTCGCGGGCGTGAACAATCCCGACTGGCTCGCCGCGTTTCTCGGCTCGGCGCCGCCGGTTGCGGGCCTCGCTGTCGAGAGCGACGCCTACACCACGCTGCTCGGCGCACACGGCGGCGAGCCGGGCGTGGTGGTCGCGCTCGGCACCGGCAGCATCGCGGCGGCGCTCGACGCGCGCGGCGATTGCCGTATCGCGGGCGGCTTCGGCTTTCCTTCGGGCGACGAGGCGAGCGGCGCGTGGTTCGGTCTGCGCGCGATCGTCTGGGCGCAGCAGTCGCTCGACGGACGCGTCGAGCCCGACGCGCTGTCGCAGGCGCTGCTCGCGCAGACGCAATCGCGCGACCGCGAGAGTCTGATCGTCTGGCAGTGCGCGGCCAACCAGACCGCCTACGCGAGTCTCGCGCCCGTCGTGCTCGCGCATCGCGAGCATCCTTTCGTGCGCAAACTGCTCGCTGAAGCCGGCGAAGCCATCGCGCGCCTGATCGGTGCGCTCGATCCTGCCGCGTCGCTGCCCGCCGCGCTTGCGGGCGGTCTCGGTCAGCCGTTGCGCGAATGGGTGCCGCAAGCCGTGCGCGAGCGTCTGCGTGCGCCGCTGGCCGATTCCGCGAGCGGCGCGTTGCGGCTTGCGCAGCGCGAAGCGGTTCGGCTCGGGCGTGCCTGAATGCGCCGGAATGCGCCTGAATCGGGTCGAATCCGCTCGATCCGGGTTCAGCGCGCGGCGCGTGCAGCGTGCCGGTCCTCGCCGGGCCGCTGCCACGCCGCCAGGCACAAGGTGCTAGCATTCAGGGTTTCCCCGCTCACCGCCAGAATCGCCATGTACAAGGTCATCGCAACCGATCTCGACGGAACGCTGCTCAACGCCGACCATCAGGTCGATCCGTTCACGGTTGCCACGCTGCAAACGCTCGACGCCCAGGGCATCCGGTTCATCATCGCGACCGGCCGCCATTATTGCGATGTCGCGGCCATTCGCGGCGTGCTGGGCGTGCCCGCGTACCTGATCACCTCGAACGGCGCGCGCGTGCACGCTCCCGACGACGCGCTGATTCACGCAAGCAATCTGCCGGAACCGATGATCCGCCGCCTCGTTGCGCCGGACACCGTCGGCGCGCATGGCCGCGTGATCGTGAGCCTCTACACCGACAAGGAATGGTTCATCGACCGCGACGCGCGCGAGCTGCTCGCATTCCATCAGGACTCGGGTTTCACGTACCGCGTGACGGACGACCTGGCCACGCTCGGCAGCGCGGGCATCGCGAAGGCCTTGTATATCGGCGAGCCGGCCGATCTCGCGCATGTGCGCAGCCGCCTCGAGCGCGAGTTCGGCGACGCGCTCTACATCACCTACTCGCTGCCCGACTGTCTCGAAGTGATGGTGGCCGGCGTGTCGAAGGGCCGTGCGCTGCGCGTGGTGCTCGAGCGTCTCAATGAGCAGGCCGCGCGTTGTGTGGCGTTCGGCGACAACATGAACGACATCGACATGCTCGAAACGGCGGGTCATCCGTTCATGATGAACAACGCGAATCCCGATCTGATCACGCGCCTGCCGCAGGTGCCGCGCATCGGCAATAACTTCGAAGCGGGCGTGGCGCATCATCTGCGCAAGCTGTTCGCAATCGAAGACGAAATCGCGCGCTGATTCCGGCGCGCATTTCAGCGTTCATTCCGCGTTATTTTTTACGCGATTTCCGCGGGTGTCGGCATTGCCGAGGTAAAGGCGCGGCGTTGAAGAATGCGGCGCCTTTACAGCCGTTATTGCGACGCGGGCAGCATCGCGCAGGGACAGTCGTCGGCGCGTCCATCGAGACCTTCGCGGTCGTGCGAGAAACTCGCTCGCGGCTGCTCACCGCTCCAGTCGATACGCACGACGTAGATGCTGTCGAAATCGGCGCTCTTCCATTTCGGCACGTCGGCCGCCTCGCCGCCGTGCTCCGCCACGATCTTGCGCACGAGCGATTCGATCTCGCGATGTTCCCAGCCGATCAGCACGGTGCGTTTGTTCCATGCCGGATCGAGCAGCGTCTTTTCGAGCGCGTCGGTGTGCGAATGGCCGTAGGGCGTTTGAATCGGCAAGCCGAACTGGATGGCGGTTGGCTCGACGGTCGCGAGCGGGCGCACGTAGTAATAAGCGTGGCCGCGATCGTCTTTCTGCTCGCCCGGATCGGGCGCGAACACGGCGTCGGGCTTGCCGTATTTCGCGGCGATCACCGCGGGCAGCGCGAGCGCCCGATTCAATCCTTTGCAATTGAGCTGGCCGAGCCCCGCGTCGGGCTTCTCGCCGTGACGCACGAAAATCAGCGTCTCGACGTCCTGGCCGGTTTTTGCCGCGGCGCTGCTCGCGCCCGAGAGCGCGGTCACAGCCAGGGCCGCGACGATCGCGCAGTTTTTCGCACGGTGCGCCAGCGTCGAATATCGTAAATGCGTCATGCTGGCGCCTTGATTTCGGGGTGATCGGGTCGTCCGATTCTAGCCGAGCCAACGAAAACGGGCGCCGCAGCGCCCGTGATTGTCGCGTGCGGGCGTAGGCTCGCACGTAGCGTGACAGCGTTCGATCAGGCGTCGCGGCGACCCGCGATCAGCGGATACACCACGCCCGCGATCACCGCGCCGATGATCGGTGCGATCCAGAACAGCCAGAGTTGCGAGATGGCTTCGCCGCCCACGAAGAGCGCCGGGCCGGTCGAGCGCGCCGGATTCACCGAGGTATTCGTGACGGGAATCGAAATCAGGTGGATGAGCGTGAGGCACAGGCCGATCGCGATCGGTGCGAAGCCGGCGGGCGCGCGCTTGTCGGTCGCGCCGAGAATCACGAACAGGAAAAACGCGGTCATCACGACTTCGCAGACGAAGGCAGCGGTGAGCGAGTAATGACCCGGCGAGTGATCGCCGTAACCGTTGGTGGCGAAACCGCTGGCGACGAGGTCGAAGCCCGGCTTGCCGGAGGCGATGCACGCGATGACCGCCGCACCGATGGTCGCGCCGATGACCTGTGCGACGATGTACGGCACGAGGTCGCGTACCGGAAAGCGGCCCGCAACCGTGAGGCCGACGCTGACGGCCGGGTTCAGGTGGCAGCCCGAGATATGACCGATGGCGAATGCCATTGTGAGCACCGTGAGGCCGAACGCGAGTGCGACGCCCACGAAGCCGATGCCGAGACCGTGAACCGGGCCGGCGAAGCTGGCGGCGAGCACCGCGCTGCCGCAGCCGCCGAGTACGAGCCAGAACGTGCCGAACATCTCGGCGAAAAGCCGTTTGGATAAGTGCATTGTGTGACGCCTCAATAAGTCATTTGATGGGGCCGCTTATTGCACCGGCTCCAGGAAATGCCAGATTCTAGGCAGTCGCGTAAAGTGTGGGTGTCAAGGATTGTCAATTCTGATGTAATTGTTCTCATTATTGCGACAGATGCGTTCCGAATTTCATCGACAGTGCCAAATGGCTATTTATCGAATATCGCTATAAAACAGTATTAATAGCGATTGCTAATTCGCCGCATTGCGTCTAATCTCCGTTCGAGTCGGTTACATTGACAAAGAAGGGGGGAGGGAAAAATGTCGCAATATTCAGAACTCAAAGCCCAGATCGCACGTCTGCAGGAGCAGGCAGACGAGGCGCGGCGCACCGAAATCTCGGACGTCATCACCATGATCCGGGAGAAGATCGCGGAGTACGGCCTGTCCGCGCAGGACCTCGGCTTCGCCGTGGCCGCCCGGCGCGGACGCCCGCCCAAGAAGGCGCCGCTGCCGCCGCGCTATCAGGACCCGAAGTCCGGCGCCACCTGGAGCGGGCGCGGCAAGCCGCCGAAATGGATCGCGGGCAAGAACCGCGAGCGATATCTGATCGCTTGATCGCGAGGGCGTCCGGTCGCCCGCGCGCGCGTCGTTTTCGTCGCATCGCGTATTTGCTTATCCAATAAAAAGAGCCGCATGATTCATGCGGCTCTTTTTTCGACTGACGGCAAAGCAATGCTAATGCTCGTTGGCAATCGTTGATGCAAATCGCAATTACGCTGCGCGCAAACGATTCACTTTGCGGTTTCTTCCCCTTTCCGGGCATTTATCTCAGAAAGGGGCATGCAGCCTGATTAGCCTCCCGCGGCGACACGGCGCAACATCGGACGGCGAGCCGCTTCGATCAGCGTCGAATAGCTTTCGAGATAATTACTGGCCATGGTGTGCGAAGTGAAACGACGTTCGAATTCCGCGCGAATGGTTTCGCGCGAGAGCGAGTCGATGTTTTGCAGCGCGGCCACGGCACCCTGCGCGTCTTCGCAGATAAAACCGGTCACGCCCGGCTCGATCACCTCGGGCACCGAGCCGCGGTTGAACGCGATCACCGGCGTGCCGCACGCCATTGCTTCGATCATCACCAGACCGAACGGCTCCGACCAGTCGATCGGGAACAGCAGCGCCTTGGCGCCGGACAGGAACTCGGGCTTCTGCGCTTCGTTGATTTCGCCGACGAACTCCACGTGCGCCTGCGAAAGCAGCGGCTCGATTTCCGTCTTGAAGTAGTCCTGGTCGACCTTGTCCACCTTCGCGGCGATCTTCAGCGGCAGGCCGGAGAGCGCGGCGATCTTGATAGCCGTGTCCACGCGCTTTTCCGGGCAGATGCGGCCGAGAAACGCGAGGTACTCGGGCTTCTTGTCGGTGCGCGGCGTGAGCAGATCCTTCGGCAGGCCGTGATAGATCGTGTTCAGCCAGTTCGCCTGGTGCAGCGGCTGGCGCTGCGAGTCCGAGATCGAAATCACCGGCGCTTGCGGGAACGAGTCGAACACCGGCTGCAATTCGGGCAGGTCGAGACGGCCGTGCAGCGTGGTGACGAACGGCGTGTCGAGCGTCGAGAACAGCGGGAACGGCAGGTAGTCGAGGTGGAAGTGCAGCACGTCGAACTCGTGGGCCATGCGGCGCACGCGTTCGAGCAGCACGATGTGCGGCGCGAGCGCGTCGCGCACGGTCGGGTCGAGGCGCAGCGCGCGCGGCCAGGCGGCCTCCAGCTTTGCCGAGGTGACCGAATCGCCGCTGGCGAACAGCGTCACGTCGTGGCCGAGGTCGACGAGCGCTTCGGTCAGATAGGACACGACGCGCTCGGTGCCGCCGTAGAGCTTCGGCGGAACGGCTTCGTAAAGTGGCGCAATTTGGGCGATTCGCATAGGTCTGATCTCCTTGGCAAAGACCGCGTGGAAGGCGTTTGATGAACGCGGTCACTGCGGTGGTCATGCGGTTTGGGGTTATCCCTGAGTCCGATTATGAAGATTTGAGAACGCGTGACGAGTTGTTTTGCAATCCCTTAATGTTGTTACAGCGGGAAACACCGGCTGTAAGGACGCGTTGCAAAGCGTGACGCGCGAGGCGCAGCGAATGAGCAAACCGCATTCCCGAAAAATCAATAGGTTCCGGCCCTCTGAAATAAAGGCGAATGACCGTGCACATCTCTGTTACGCGTCAATGAATTCGCTTTTATAATCTCCAGAGGAATGCGGCGGTTATGCCAATAACATCGTTAGTTGCCCTTCCTCTCGCCCCTTTTGCTTCTTTGTCAGAAAAACACCTACACATTAAGCGGTGTTTTTCTTGCATCGCGTCGCGGCATCCTTCCGATTTTCATTTGGGGCCACCCTAGCCACAATGCGGGGACGACCACTAAACGGGCCGTTCGCCTCGCATTGCGCTGTCCGCGCTGCGTCGAACGAGCAAACGTTTCCGCACCAGGCCTGACCAGCCGCTACGTTTCGAATTCGGGGGTATCCATGAGCGCGACGACGCAAAGCGACATGCTCAGCGAGATCAAGGAAGTGAATCTGTCGTACCTGTTGCTCGCGCAACGTCTGTTGCGCGAAGACCGGCCGACGGGCATGTTCCGTATGGGCATCTCGGAGCAGCTGGCCGACGTGCTGGCCAATCTCACCTTCGCGCAGACGGTGCGCCTCGCCGCATCGAATCAACTGCTGTGCCGCTTCCGCTTCGACGATCACGCCATCCTTGGCGCACTCGCCGACAAGGGCAAAGCCGCGCAAACGCATTCCGCCATCCTCATGGCCGGCCAGGGCGTCGAGCAGGTCAACTGACCTGCCGCCCGGCTTACCTCGCGGCCCGCTGGCGCCGCGCCCATCCAGGATCCACGCGTGATCCATTCGGGGGTCTATGGCGACACTAACGGCGACGCATGCCGCGGCAGGCGCGGTCTCTCAGGCTGCGCCCTGCGCACTGCTGGATTCCGCGGCCGGTTCCGCGGATACGAACATCAGCACCGGCGACACCCTGCAGGACAGCGGCACACCCGCGGCGAAGCCGTCCACCCAACCCGCGACGAAGGGCGCAGCGAAGGGCACCACTAAGGGCGCAAGCCGCGGCGCGCCGCGCAGTGTCGTGCTCGAGGTCAAGGAAATCGCACTGGCGATCGAAATGATCGAACTCGGTGCACGCCTGCAGATGCTCGAAGCGGAAACCTCGCTGTCGCGCGACCGCCTGATCCGTCTTTACAAGGAAGTGAAGGGCGAATCGCCGCCCAAGGGCATGCTGCCGTTCTCGACCGACTGGTTCATGACGTGGCAGCCCAACGTGCATTCCTCGCTGTTCTACAACACGTTTCTGTTCATGAGCGGACAGGGACGCTGCGACACCGTGCGCGCGATCGTGAAGAGCTACCGGCTCTATCTCGAACACATGCGTCTGCACGACGAAGAGCCCGCGCTGAGCCTGACGCGCGCCTGGACGCTGGTGCGCTACTTCGCCTCCGGCCTGTTGCAGCTGACGTCGTGCTCGCGCTGCGGCGGCCGTTTCGTCGCGCACGCCCACGATCCGCAACGCGGCTTCGTCTGCGGACTGTGCCAGCCGCCTTCGCGCGCAGGGCGCACGCGCCGCAACGCCGAAGCGGTTCACGCTTCCTGAGTGCGGGTGCGCGCGTGCTTCGGCCCGATCCCGCGCATCCAGAAAGGGCGACAGATTGCCGCTGTACGCCACGTCCGGCATCGTCGCGGTTTGCGTCCTGCTTTTCACCGCGCCTTTCACCCCGCCGCCTTGCGCCGGATTGCCCCTCGCCGCCCGCGCCGCGCGGCGCGCTCCGGCGATCCGGCCCTCCAACGTTTGCGTCTGCGAGGGTCGCGTGCGGATCCAATCCCAAAGTTTTTCGCACTGGTGCCGTAAACCCAACTAAGGGCGCGGGCCAATGACGGTCCGCGGCGCATTCTTCCAGTGAGGGTCCGGCAGTGCTGATTATCGTGGGAACACTCGTGACGTTGTTGTCGGTCTTCGGCGGCTATGCGATGGAGGGCGGCCATCTCGGCGCGCTCATGCAGCCCGTGGAAGTGCTGATGATCGCCGGTGCGGGCGTCGGCGCGTTCATTCTCGGCAACGGCATCAAGACCATCAAGGCCACGCTCGGCGTCCTTCCGACGCTCTTCAAGGGCGCGAAGTACAACAAGGACGTCTACATGGAGCTGCTCGCGCTGCTCTATGTCCTGCTCGCGAAGGCGCGCAAGGAAGGGACGCTCACGCTCGAAGCGGATATCGACGATCCGCAAAAGAGCCCGATCTTCACGCAGTACCCGAAGATCCTGGCCGACAAGCACATCGTCGAATTCCTGAGCGATTACCTGCGTCTGATGGTCGGCGGCAACATGAATGCTTTCGAGATCGAAAGCCTCATGGACGAGGAAATCGAAACGCATCACGCCGAAGGCGAAGCGCCCGCGCACGCGCTCTCGAAGGTGGGCGACGCGATGCCGGCGTTCGGTATCGTGGCGGCGGTGATGGGCGTGGTGCACACGATGGCGTCGGCCGACAAGCCGCCCGCGGTGCTCGGCGAGATGATCGCCCAGGCGCTCGTCGGCACCTTCCTCGGCATTCTGCTTTCGTACGGTCTGATCGGCCCGCTCGCCTCGCTCGCCGAGCAGCGCGTGACCGAGTCGACCAAGATGTTCCAGTGCATCAAGGTGACGATTCTCGCGAGCCTGAACGGCTACGCGCCGGCGATCGCCGTGGAATTCGGCCGCAAGGTGCTGTTCTCGACCGAGCGCCCGTCGTTCTCCGAACTGGAAGAACACGTGCGCCGCGTCAAGGCGAAATAAGGCGGGCGGCCCGATGAGCAACAACAAGGACCGCGCCATTGTCGTGAAGCGCGTCGCCCCGAAAAAGGGCGGCCACCACGGCGGTGCATGGAAGCTGGCCTACGCGGACTTCATGACCGCGATGATGGCGTTCTTCCTGCTGATGTGGCTGCTCAGCTCGGCCTCGACGGTGCAGTTGAAGGGCATTGCCGACTACTTCAACCAGCCGCTCAAGGTCACGCTGTGGGGCGGCGATCGCAGCGCGGAAGACTCGTCGATCGTGAAGGGCGGCGGGCGCGACATCTCCTCGCAGGACGACGGCGTCACGCGCCGCAGCGACGGCATGACCGCGCGCACCGACCGCAGCACGGTCAAGCACAACGACGACGAAGCTTCGAAGACGCAGCAAGGCTCGCTCGAGCGCCAGGAACAGGTGCGCCTGCACGATCTGCAAGTGAAGCTGATGGCGGCGATCGAGGCGAATCCGGTGCTGCGCCAGTTCAAGCAGCAGATCCGCATCGATTCGACGCTGCAGGGCCTGCGCATCGAGATCGTCGACTCGCAGAAGCGGCCGATGTTCGCGACGGCGCGCGACGTGGTCGAGCCGTACATGCGCGACATCCTGCAGGCGATCGGCAAGACGCTCAACGACGTGCCCAACCGCATCGTCGTGCAAGGCCACACCGACGCCGTGCCGTACGCGGGCGGCGAGAAGGGCTATAGCAACTGGGAACTGTCGGCGGACCGCGCGAACGCGTCGCGCCGCGAGCTGATCGCGGGCGGCATGGACGAGGCGAAGGTGCTGCGCGTGCTGGGTCTTGCGTCGACGCAGAACCTGAACAAGGCCGATCCGCTCGATCCCGAGAACCGGCGCATCAGCATCATCGTGTTGAACAAGAAGTCGGAAGAGGCGTTGATGCACGACGACTCGACCACGACCACGCTGTCCGACGACGCGGCGGGCTCCGGCAAGGCGCTGTCTGCGGGCGCGCTGATGTCGGGCGGCCCGGCTGGCGGCGCGGCCGGTTCGGCAAACAGCAGCGCGCCGGCGATGCAGAAGCTGCCGCCGCTGCTGTCGGCCGCGCCGGCGAAGCTCGCGCCGGCGGCGGCCGTCGCACCGCCCGCGCCGAATGTAGCACCGGCGGTCGCACCCGAGCTGGCGCCTGCGTTGCCCGCCAGGTCGGAGGCGCCGTGAGGCCGGGGAACGACAGCAACGGGACAACGGCGGCGTGGCAAGCGCGAACGAGGAACGGATGATCCGAAATATTCTGGCGATCGACGATTCGGCGTCCATGCGGGAGATCCTGCGTGCGGCGTTCGGCTCGGCGGGTTACGAGGTCACGGTGGCCAACGACGGCGAGGACGGTCTCGAGCATGCGCTCGCGCAGCGTTTCGACCTCGTGCTCACCGACCTGTACATGCCGCGCATGGGCGGGCTCGACCTGATCAAGCGCTTGCGCGACAACCCGTCGTACCAGGAAACGCCGATCCTCGTCTTGACCACGGAGTCGGATGAAGGCTTCAAGGCGGCCGTTCGCGAGGCAGGCGCGACCGGCTGGATCGAAAAACCGGTGGATCCGGAGCTGCTCGTCGATCTGGCGAGCGCGCTCGGCGAACCGAACACATGACATGAGGCGCGCTGCGGCGGTCGGTTTGCACTGCCAACGGCAGACGCAGCGGCCACCCACGCATTAATCGCGGTGAAAGAGCAATGACTCTCGACATCACTCAGTTCTATCAGACGTTTTTCGACGAGGCGGACGAGCTGCTCGCGCAGATGGAGCAGCTTCTCCTGAACCTGAACGTCGGCCGCCCCGATCCCGAAGATCTGGCGGCGATCTTCCGCGCGGCGCACTCGATCAAGGGTGGCGCGGCGACGTTCGGCTTCACGGCGCTCACCGAGACGACCCACATCCTGGAGTCGCTGCTCGATCGCGCGCGCAACAACGAACTCGTCCTGCGCAAGGACATGATCGACACGTTCCTTGAAACCAAGGACGTGCTTTCCGACCAGCTCGCCGCGTACCGCGCGAGCGCCGAGCCCGACGCGGCGGCCGCAGCGGCCGTGTGCGCGAAGCTCGAGCGTCTCTACGCGGAAAGCCGCGGTCTGCCCGCCGCCGAGGCGGCGCCGGCGCCCGTGGTGGCCGCGCCCGCGCCGATCGCGCCGCCGCCCGCACCGGCGATGGACAGCGAAGAAGATCTCGACGCGGCGTTTGAAGCGAACCTGCCGTCGGCGCTGGCTGCCGCCGCGCCGGCCGCGGCTGTCGCGGCCGGCGGCGCGCCCGAGCACGTCGTCGACGAGGCGATGCAGGCGACGCCGACCGCGCCCGCGGCACCCGCAGCGCCTGCGGCACCGGCCGCTGCCGGCGCCGAAGGCCCGCATCTGCGCATCACGCTGCGCAAGGTCGACGCGAAGGATCAGGAACTGCTCGCCGAAGAACTGGGCAACCTGGGCCGCATCGTCGGTCAGCTCAAGACCGGCGACGACATCACGCTCTGGCTCGAAACCGACGTGCCGTCCGACGACATCGTCGCGGTCTGCTGCTTCGTGATCGACGAAAGCCAGATCTCGATCGGCCGGGGTTCCGCGCCGCAGGACGACGCGCCCGCCGAACCGGCGCCGCTCGCCCAGATTCCCCCGGCGCCCGCCATGCCGGCCGCGCCCGCACCTGTCGCCCCCGTCGCAGCCGCGCCGGCGGCTCCGGCAGTCGCGGCTGCGCCCGTGGCCGCACCGGCTGCGCCTGTCGCCGCGCCCGCTCCGGCGGCACCGGCCGCCGCCGCGCACGCCGACCACGAACGCAAGGCGCGTCCGGCCGCCGCCGCATCGGCGGAAGGCAGCTCGATCCGCGTCGGCGTGGAGAAGGTCGACCAGTTGATCAACCTCGTCGGCGAGCTCGTGATCACCCAGGCGATGCTGGCGGAAACCAGCAGCGCCTTCGATCCGGCGCTGCACGACCGCCTCTTCAACGGTATGGCGCAGCTCGAGCGCAACGCGCGCGATCTGCAGGAAGCGGTGATGTCGATCCGCATGATGCCGATGGATTACGTGTTCAGCCGCTTCCCGCGTCTCGTGCGCGACCTCGCCGCGAAACTGGGCAAGGAAGTGGAACTGGTCACGTTCGGCCAGGCGACCGAACTCGACAAGAGCCTGATCGAGCGCATCATCGATCCGCTGACCCACCTCGTGCGCAACTCGCTCGACCACGGCATCGAAACCGTGGAAGCGCGCCGCGCGGCAGGCAAGGACGCGACCGGCCAGCTGGTGCTGTCCGCCGCGCACCACGGCGGCAACATCGTCATCGAAGTGAGCGACGACGGCGCGGGTCTGCGTCGCGACAAGATTCTCGCCAAGGCGGTCAAGCAGGGCATGACGGTCAGCGACACGATGACCGACGAGGAAGTCTGGAACCTGATCTTCCTGCCGGGCTTCTCGACGGCCGAACAGGTCACCGACGTCTCGGGCCGCGGCGTGGGCATGGACGTGGTCAAGCGAAACATCCAGGCGATGGGCGGCCACGTGGAGATCAGCTCGCACGCGGGCAAGGGCAGCACGACGCGCATCGTCCTGCCGCTCACGCTGGCGATTCTCGACGGCATGTCCGTGAAGGTCGGCAACGAGATCTTCATCCTGCCGCTGAACTTCGTGATGGAGTCGCTGCAACCGCGCCACGAAGACATCTACACCGTCACCAACGGCGACCGCGTGGTGCGCGTGCGCGGCGAATATCTGCCGCTCGTCGCGCTGCACCAGTGCTTCAACGTCGATGGCGCGCGCACGGATCCGACGCAGGGCATCGTCACCATCATGGAGACGGAAGGCCGCCGCTTCGCGATGCTGATCGACGAACTCGTCGGCCAGCAGCAGGTCGTGGTGAAGAACCTCGAAACGAACTACCGCAAGGTGCACGGCATTTCGGCGGCGACCATTCTGGGCGACGGCAGCGTCGCGCTGATTGTCGACGTGGCCGCGCTGAACCGCGAAACGCGTGCGTCGCACGGCGTGGGCGCGGGCATGAAGGGCGGCGCCAACGCGGGTTCGTTCCAGGAATTCGCCTGAGAGCGTGCGTGCGATTGATAGCTGATCGAAACACAACGCATCAACCAACCATTTCCCAACCGTTCAGGGGCTAACGTGGCAGAAGTCCATTCCATCCAGGGCGGCGGCGCACAGGGCGCAGTCGCTGGCGCGCACCGCCGCGACGCGCAACAGGCCGACGCAGGCGGTCAGGAGTTCCTCGTCTTCACGCTGGGCGCGGAAGAGTACGGCATCGACATTCTCAAGGTCCAGGAAATCCGCGGCTACGAGAGCGTCACGCGCATCGCCAACGCGCCCGATTTCATCAAGGGCGTGATCAATCTGCGCGGCATCATCGTGCCGATCGTGGACATGCGCATCAAGTTTCACCTGGGCCGTGTCGAGTACGACCACCAGACCGTCGTGATCATCCTGAACGTCGCGCATCGCGTGGTGGGCATGGTGGTGGACGGCGTGTCCGACGTGCTCACGCTGCAGGCCGACCAGATCATGCCCGCGCCGGAGTTCGGCGCGACGCTGACGACCGAGTACCTCACGGGTCTCGGCACCGTGGACGGCCGCATGCTGATCCTGATGGACATCGAGAAGCTCATGACGAGCCGCGAGATGGAACTCATCGAGGCGCTCAGCGCTTAAGCGGTCGCGAGCGATCGCAGGCAGTCGCAGGCAGTCGCAGGCAGTCGCAGGCAGTCGCAAGCGGGCACGGTTGATACAGGCACGGACAGGTACGACAGGGCAACAAGGCGAGGTAGCTTCGGGGGTGAGGCCGCAAGGCCCGCGTTAGAGGAAGAGCGGAAAGCCGCCGGCATCAGACCGGTCAGAGCGGCGCACCGCCATGACCTTCGACGCGCCCGCGGCACCACGGCGAAACGGCCCGCCAACGTCGCACAGGACAGGAGCAAACGATGTTGCACAGATGGTCGATCCGCACGACGCTCACGGGCGTCGGGGTCATTCTCCTGGCGCTGACCGTGCTGGTCGGCGCGCTCGGACTCGTCGCGCTCGGCAACGCGGGCGATTCGCTCGCGACGATTGCGCGCGGCGATCTCGTCGCGATGCATTCGCTCAACGACGCGTCGTCGTATCTGCTGCGCTCGCGCGTGTCGCTCGACCGCGCGAATTCGCTCTACGCGGCGGGGCAGAACGACGAGGCGAAGAAGGTCATCGACCGCGCCGACGTGCTGCTCGGCAAGTCGAACGACGCGTGGAAGGTCTTCCAGTCCGCGCCGAAGGCCGGCATCGACGCCGCCACGCTCGACACGCTCAACACCAAACGCGCGTCGCTCCTCAGCGACGGCGTGCAGCCCGAATTCACGGCGCTGCGGGCCAACGATCTGGCGGCGTATCACGCGATCGCCGACACGAAGATCAGCCCGATGTTCGTCGATTACGACAACTCGGCGGCGCCGATCGCGCAGCAGTTGCAAGACGGCGCGCAGGCGCGCGAAGAAAGCGCGCGCTCGCAGATTTCGCTGATGCGCACGCTGATCGGCGCGGTGATTCTGGTCGCGCTGGTGCTCGTGGTGGCGATCCGCTTCGCGATGCGCGGCCTGATCGTGCAGCCGCTCGAAGACGCGGTGAAGAGCTTCGAGCGCATCGCGCAGGGCGATCTCACCGAACGCATCGAGGTCTACAGCAACAACGAGATCGGCCGTCTGTTCGCGGGCGTCAAGCGCATGCAGGACAGCCTCGTTTCGCTCGTCTCCGCCGTGCATAACGGCGCGGGTTCGATCGACGTGGGCGCGCGCGAAATCGCGATGGGCAACACCGATCTCTCGCAGCGCACCGAGCAGCAGGCCGCATCGCTGCAGGAGACGGCGTCGAGTATGGAGCAGCTCACCGGCACCGTGCGCCAGAACGCCGAGAACGCGCGCCAGGCGAGCCAGCTGGCCGTGAACGCGTCCGATATCGCGACGCGCGGCGGCGAGGTGGTCGGCGAAGTGGTGCACACGATGCAGGACATCGCCGCGAGTTCGGCGAAGGTCGTCGACATCATCAGCGTGATCGAGGGCATTGCGTTCCAGACCAATATTCTGGCGCTCAACGCGGCCGTGGAAGCGGCGCGCGCGGGCGAGCAGGGCCGCGGTTTCGCGGTCGTGGCCGGCGAAGTGCGCACGCTCGCGCAGCGCAGCGCGGGCGCGGCCAAGGAAATCAAGGAACTCATCAACGATTCCGCCCAGAAGGTGCAGAGCGGCTCGCAACTGGTGGGCCGCGCGGGCACGACGATGGACGACATCCTTCAGGCCGTGCGTCGCGTGACCGACATCATGGGTGAGATCAGCGCGGCGTCCGAGGAGCAGTCGAGCGGCATCGAGCAGGTCAATCGCGCCGTCACGCAGATGGATACGGTCACGCAGCAGAACGCGGCGCTGGTCGAGCAAGCGGCGGCGGCAGCAGCTTCGCTCGAAGAGCAGACGCGCAATCTGCAAGGCGTGCTGGGGACGTGGCGCACGAACGGGGCCGATCGTGGCGATCGTGCGGATCGTGCGGATCGTGCGGATCGTGCGGATCGCGGCGCGTCGAACGGCGTCTCGCGCGCACATAACGTAACAAAGCCTTCAGTTTCCGCCGCGCCTGCCGTTGCTGCAAAGACGGATGCGCAGTTTGCAGCGGCGCCCGCGAAGCGTGTGACGCCGACGGCGTCCGCCGCCGCCAAACCCGCAGCCGCTGCCACGGCGACGGGTGCGAAGGCGGCACCGGCCGCGAAGGCGGCGGTACGCGCCGAGCCGCAGGCGGCGCCGGTCAGGGTGGCGGCTTCCGCGAAGGACGATTCCGACTGGGAAACGTTCTGAGCGTGAGCAGGGTCGGCGGCAGAGGCAACGGTTAAAGCAGCAGAGCAGCAAAAACGCATCACGGCAATCATCCACGCAACAACCAAGAAGTAGACACACGCAGACGAGAACGGCAATGCAACTGAGCGCATCATCACGGCAAGAATCGCCCCGCGCCGCTGCCCGCAAGGCAGCGCTCGCGCCGCGCGCCGCGCTTGCGCACGCATTGCAGGCGCTCGGAAGTGCGCAGACACTCGCGGCAATGCGCGCAGCGCGCGTAGGGGCAAGATCATGAAGTCGCTGCGGTTTTCCCGCACCGGAAGCACTACCCAGGCCGATCGCGGCGAGCGTGGCGACGCAACGCGTCTCGCGTCCGGCGCATCGGGCGAAGGCGCCGCGCGCGACTTCGACTTCACGACGGCGGACTTCGAGCGCATCCGCTCGTTGATCCATCGCCGCGCGGGCATTTCGCTCTCGGACCACAAGCGCGACATGGCCTACAGCCGACTCGCGCGGCGTCTGCGCGCGCTCGGTCTCGACAGCTTCCGCGAGTATCTCGACGAACTCGAAAAGCGCAACGACGCGGGCGAGTGGGAAGCGTTCACCAACGCGCTCACGACCAACCTCACGGCGTTCTTCCGCGAGGCGCATCACTTCCCGATCCTCGCGGATTTCGTGAAGCGCCGCCCGCAGCCGGTTTCGGTGTGGTGCTCGGCGGCGTCGACGGGCGAGGAACCGTACTCGATCGCGATGACGCTGATCGAGGCGCTCGGCGACCGCGCCGCCCGCGAGGCGCGCGTGCTGGCCACCGATCTGGACACCCAGGTGCTCGCGAAAGCGGACGCGGGCGTCTACGCCTACGACCAGGTCAAGCACCTCACGCCCGAACGTCTGAAGCGCTTCTTCCTGAAGGGCACGGGCTCGCATGCGGGCCTCGTGAAGGTGCGCCCGGAACTGCGTCAGATGATCAAGTTCGAGCAGCTCAATCTCACCGACGCGGACTACGGCCTGCGCCAGAACTTCGACGCGATCTTCTGCCGCAACGTGATGATCTACTTCGACAAGCCGACCCAGGCGCAGGTGCTCACGCGCTTCGAGCCGCTGATGAAGCCGGACGGCCTGCTGTTCGCGGGGCATTCGGAGAACTTCACCTACGTGACGCAGGCCTTCCGCCTGCGCGGCCAGACCGTCTACGAACTCACGCGTGGACGCGGCGCGGCGACGTCCGCCGCAAGCGCGACGGGTAGCACGGCAAGCAGCGCGACCGGCAGCGCGAAAGCGCCCGCGAAGTCCGAAGCAGGAGCGAGCGTATGAGCACACGCCTGCCGATCGCGACCAATCGCTACTTCGACGCGCACTTCCAGCGCCCCGGCGTGAAGCTGCTGCCGAACGAATTCTTCACCACGAACGAAGACATGGTGCTCGTCACCGTGCTCGGTTCGTGCGTGGCGGCCTGCATCCAGGACCGCACCGCGGGCATCGGCGGCATGAATCACTTCATGCTCCCCGACGACGGCGCCGACGCGGGCACCGCGCCCGTGGGCTCCGACGCGATGCGCTACGGCGCCTACGCGATGGAAGTGCTGATCAACGAACTGATCAAGGCAGGCGGCCGCCGCGAGCGCTTCGAAGCCAAGGTGTTCGGCGGCGCGGCCGTGCTGGCGGGCATGACGACGATGAATATCGGCGACCGCAACGCCGCGTTCGTGCGCCGTTATCTGGCGACGGAAAGCATCCGCATCGTCGCCGAGGATCTGCAGGGCTCGCATCCGCGCAAGGTCGCGTTTTTGCCGCGCACGGGTCAGGTGATGGTCAAGAAGCTGCGTCTGTCGCAGGACACGGGCGTGGCCGAGCGCGAACAGGCGCTCGCCCAGCAGACGGCCGAAGCGCGCGCCGAGCGTCTTGCACGCGCGCGCGCCCGCGTCGAGCTGTTCGGACTCAATGGCGCGGCGCGCCCGGGCGCGCCTGGCGCGGCGGGCGGCGCTGCCGGCAACCACTTTTCAACATCCACGCCGCAGCCGGCGCGGCCGCGCGTCGAGCTGTTCGGCGCGGGCTCGACCCCGGCCACGCGGCTTCCCGGTCATGACAACGCCCGGACAGTAGAGGAGGCGTGAACGCTGTGCAAAAAATCAAGGTTCTCTGCGTCGACGATTCGGCGCTGATCCGCAGCCTGATGACGGAGATCATCAACAGTCAGCCGGATATGACCGTCGTCGCGACCGCGCCCGACCCGCTCGTGGCGCGCGAGCTGATCAAGCAGCACAACCCCGACGTGCTCACGCTCGACGTGGAAATGCCGCGCATGGATGGTCTCGACTTCCTCGAGAAGCTCATGCGCCTGCGCCCGATGCCGGTCGTGATGGTCTCGTCGCTGACCGAGCGCGGCAATGAAATCACGCTGCGCGCGCTGGAACTGGGCGCGGTCGATTTCGTGACCAAGCCGAAGGTCGGTATCCGCGACGGCATGCTCGACTACGCCGAAAAGCTCGCCGACAAGGTGCGCGCCGCCGCCCGCGCCCGCGTGCGTCCGGCCGCGCCCGCACGTGTCCACGCCGCGCCGGCCGCCGGTCATCCGGTCGCCGCGCATGGCGCCGCGCACGCCCCGGCCGCCGCCGCGCCGATGATCAACAATCCGCTCGTGTCGACCGAAAAGCTGATCATCGTCGGCGCGTCGACGGGCGGTACCGAGGCGATCCGCGAAGTGCTGCAACCGCTGCCGCCCGACGCGCCCGCGGTGCTGATCGCGCAGCACATGCCGCCCGGTTTCACGAAGTCGTTCGCGCAGCGCCTGAACGGGCTGTGCCGCATCACCGTGAAGGAAGCGGAGCACGGCGAACGCGTGCTGCCCGGCCACGCCTACATCGCGCCGGGTCACGCGCATCTGCTGCTCGCGCGTAGCGGTGCGAACTACATCGCGCATCTGTCCGACGACCCGCCGGTGAACCGGCATCGTCCGTCGGTGGACGTGCTGTTCCGCTCGGCCGCGCAGCACGCGGGCAAGAACGCGATCGGCGTGATTCTGACCGGCATGGGCCGCGACGGCGCGGCCGGTCTGCTGGAAATGCGCAAGGCCGGCGCGTTCACGCTCGCGCAGGACGAGGCGAGCTGCATCGTGTTCGGCATGCCGCGCGAAGCCATCGCACTCGGGGCCGCCGACGAGGTCGCTTCGCTCGCCGACATGAGCCGCCGCGTGATGACGCGTCTCGCTTCGATGGGCGATCGCGTCCAGCGCGTGTAATATGCCCGCCCGCACCGGGCGCGTACTTTTACGAGAGATCGTGTGGCTTTATAAGGCTTACACGATCGATCACGATTAATTTATCTGGATAGGCGTCGCGCTTGTCTGGATAATTGCCCAGGTTTTAGCCTGGAGGAATGGAACCGAGATGGACAAGGGAATGAAGATTCTGGTGGTGGACGACTTTCCGACGATGCGCCGGATCGTCCGCAACCTGCTCAAGGAACTGGGCTATGCGAACGTCGACGAAGCCGAAGACGGCGCAGCGGGCCTCGCGCGCCTGCGCGGCGGCAACTACGAGTTCGTGATTTCCGACTGGAACATGCCGAACCTCGACGGCCTCGCGATGCTCAAGGAAATCCGCGCCGACGCTTCGCTGTCGCACCTGCCGGTGCTGATGGTGACGGCCGAGTCGAAGAAGGAAAACATCATCGCCGCGGCCCAGGCTGGCGCGAGCGGCTACGTCGTCAAGCCGTTCACGGCTGCGACGCTCGACGAGAAGCTCAACAAGATTCTCGAAAAGATGGCGAAGACCGGGAGCTGACGTGAACGAGCCCATTGATGCGGCGCACGACGGCGCTGCGGAGTCGGGCGATCTCGCGACGGACCGCATCCTCGCGCGCATCGGCCAGCTGACGCGCACGTTGCGCGATTCGATGCGCGAGCTCGGTCTCGACAAGCACGTGGAGCGCGCCGCCGAAGCGGTGCCCGACGCGCGGGACCGGCTGCGCTACGTCGCCAACATGACGGAGCAGGCCGCCGAGCGCGTGTTGTCGGCCATCGAGGTCGCCAAACCGATGCAGGAACAGGTCGAAGCCGACGCCAAGGTGCTGTCGTCGCGCTGGGCGACCTGGTACGACGCGCCGATCGGCCGCGAGGAAGTCCGCTCGCTGATGGACGACACGCGCCAGTTCCTCGACGGCGTGCCGCAAGTCACCACGGCGACGAATCAGCAACTGCTCGAAATCATGCTCGCGCAGGATTTCCAGGATCTGACCGGCCAGGTGATCAAGAAGATCATGGACGTGGTCTATGTGATCGAGCAGCAACTGCTGACGGTGCTGGTCGAGAACATCGCGCCCGAGCGGCGCGAGCAGTTCGCGGCCACGGCCGCGCTGCTGGCGGAGGCGCAGGCTAGCAGCACGGGCAGCCCGGAAGGCCTGCTCAACGGCCCGCAGATCAATCCGGAAGGCAAGACCGACGTCGTGCAGGACCAGGCGCAGGTCGACGATCTGCTCGCAAGCCTCGGTTTCTAAGCCGGGGCAGGAAGGACAGGCAGTACAGGCTGAACAAATCGGAACAAGCGGGAAAGCAGGGCTGGCGCAACAGAACGGAATACACAGGCAGCCGGACGCGGCGGTGAGGTGGGGAACGCCCGCCGCCATGCACGAGACCATGTCGGCGCGCTGCGCCGCAACATGGCTGCGTCTGGCCAAACAGCCATCTGTCGTGTGTAATCTTCGACAGGCATACTAGACAACGAACGCTGTTGTCCCGCCGCGGCGCGTGTCGCGGTGGAGTCAGACAGCGCAGCCAGCCGCTTCCCGTTTTGCCGTCGCCCCGGTTCGACTGCTCGACTTTTCGGCCGGGACGTCGCGCCACAGGCGGGAGCGTGCCACCGAGAGAAAGGGAGGGCCGCCTTGTATCCGCAAGCCTCGTCCGTCGCATCCGCCGCGACCCGCCGTGCCGGTTCGTCCGGCTCGCGTCTGTCTGTTTGTTCTTCGGTTTTTCAACGCGGGCTTAAGTCCGGGTTCAAGCCGACCGCGAATTCGGCTTCCGCTTCGCATTCCCATTCCGCATTAACGGTTTTTGGCACACTGCAACACGCCATGGCAGCGCTCGTCTGCGCGGCGGGTGTGCTGTGTGTTGCCCAGCCGGCCAGCGCCGCGCTCGGCGGCGCGCCCATGGCCACGCCGGCCGGCGCGACCGTCGGCGCGCCCAGCGCCGCGAATACGGCCGTGTCCGCCGTGAAGCGGCAGGCTGTGCTGGCGAGCGCCGCGGCGGCGTCCACCACCTCGACGACTTCCGGTACGTCGGCCTACACGGTGCGCGAAACCACGCTCGCCAACGGCACCGTCGTGCGCGAGTATCTTTCGTCGGCGGGCACGGTGTTCGGCGTCGCGTGGAACGGGCCGCAGCCGCCCGACCTCGCCTCGCTGCTCGGCAGCTACTTTCCGCAATATGTCGCCGGCGTGAAGGCCAATCGCGCGGCGGGCGTGCGCGGGCCGGGCGCGGTCGACAGCAGCGCGCTCGTGGTCCATTCGGGCGGCCACATGGGCGCGTTCTCGGGCGAGGCGTGGCTGCCGCAGGCGCTGCCGTCGGGCGTCAGCGCCTCCGACATTCAATGACGAACGGGAGACGACGCGTGTACACCATCGGCATCTCCAAGGCAGTCGGACGCGCCCTGCGCGAAAGTCCCGTCATCGTCCGCGGCGCGTTGCTGGCCGCGTGTTTCGCGCTCGCGGCGGACCTCGCGGCCTGCGGCGGCGGCGGCGGATCGGACAGCAACTCGAGCAGCAGCAGCGCCGGCAACACCTCGCAACTGCCCGCCGGCCCCACGCAGCAGCCCATCGCCGTCGGCGCCGCCAATACCGTGGGCGTCACGGTCAATGCCGGCATCACCGGCAACATGCCGAACATTCCCACCATCAGCGTGACGGTGTGCGCGGCCGGCACGAGCACCTGCCAGACCATCAACAACGTTCAGGTCGATACGGCGTCGTACGGGCTGCGCATCGCCGCTTCCGCGCTCAACAACACGATGACGAGCGCGCTGCCGCTCACGACCGCGTCCTCGGGCGGCACGCTCGCCGAGTGCACGGCGTTCGCCGACGGCTACACGTGGGGCACGGTGCGCAACGCCGACGTGACGATCGGCGGCGAAAAAGCCAGCAACATTGCGATCCAGGTGATCGGCGACCTCAGCACGAGCAGCGTGCCGCAAGCCTGCGCGAGCTACGGCAGTTCGCAGAACTCGACGCAGGATCTGGGCGCGAACGGGCTGATCGGCATCGGCGTGGCGCCGTGGGATTGCGGCTCGCGCTGCGCGACCAACATCAGCAACAGCAGCAGCTACTACAGTTGCCCGGGCGGCACCAATTGCAGCACCGTCGCGGTCGCGACCAGCGCGCAGGTCGCCAATCCCGTCGCGCACTTCGCGACCGACAACAACGGCGTGATCCTGCAGATGGCCCCCGTGTCGCAGACGGGCCAGGCCAGCGCGACCGGCACGCTGGTGTTCGGCATCGGCACGCAGTCGAACAACACGATGAGCGCCAGCCAGAGCTTCGCGACCGACCAGTGGGGCGATGTCGTCGGCAACTACAAGGGGCGCTCGCTCGCGGCGTTCCTCGATTCGGGTTCGAACGGCCTGTTCTTCAACGACAGCTCGATCGCGCAGTGCGGCGGCAATCTCGGCACCTTCTATTGCCCGTCCACGCCGCTCGCGCTCTCGGCGACGCTGACCGATCTCAACAACAAGTCGGCGACCGTGAACTTCAACGTGGTGAGCGCCCAGGTCCTGCTCGGCAGCGGCAGCAATTTCGTCGCGAACGATCTCGCGGGCGAGTTCGGCTCGAACGCGAACCTCGACCTCGGTCTGCCGTTCTTCTACGGCCGCTACGTCTATTACGGATACGACCAGACCGCCACCGGCGGCACGCAGACGCCTTACTTCGCGTTCTGAGCGCCCTGAATGCCCGAATGCCCGAATGCCCGAATGCCCGAATGCCTCGCGCCGCCCCCACGCGGCGTGAGGCGTTTTCGTTCATTCCCTCATTATTGCGACGACCCACCACGCCCGCGTCAAACCCGCGCTAAACCCGCCCGCGCGCCTTCCCGCGCCGGTTCCGGCCGCCCATCCGGCGAAATACCCCGGTTTCACCGCCTTACTCCGCCAATCGCCGCTTGCTCCGCGCGGCAATAATCGCTCTCACTGAAAAAGGCTGTGCGCCGTCACCGTTGGGGTGGCGGACCGCGCGCGGCGCCGACCGGAGCATCCGTGGCAGAGGACAGCGACCTCGAAAAAACCGAATCAGCCACTCCCAAGCGCCTCGAAAAGGCGCGTGAGGAGGGGCAGGTTGCGCGTTCGCGGGAGCTTTCCACGTTCGCGTTGCTGTCGGCGGGATTCTTCGGCATCTGGCTGCTGTCGGGCACGATCGGCGAGCATTTGCAGGCGATGCTGCGCGGCGCGCTGACGTTCAACCACGACAGCGCTTTCGAAACCAAACGCATGCTCACGGGCGCCGGCGTGGCCTCGCGCGAGGGCTTGATGGCGCTGTTCCCGGTGCTCGCGCTCACGGGCGCGGCCGCGCTGCTCGCGCCGATGGCGCTCGGCGGCTGGCTCTTTTCCACCAAGTCGCTCGAATTGAAGTTCGACCGGCTGAACCCGATTTCGGGTCTCGGCCGCATCTTCTCGATCAACGGTCCGATCCAGCTCGGCATGTCGATGGTGAAGACGATCATGGTCGGCGCGATCGGCGGCTCGGCCGTCTGGAATCGCCGCGACGAGATTCTCGGCCTCGCGATGCAGCCCGCGCCGCGCGCGTTCGCCGATGCGTTTCACCTGATCGCCGTGTGCTGCGGCACGACCGTCGCGGGTATGTTCGTGGTGGCCGCCCTCGACGTGCCGTATCAGCTCTGGTCGTATCACCGCAAGCTGCGCATGACGAAGGAAGAAGTGAAGCGCGAGCATCGCGAGAACGAAGGCGATCCGCACGTGAAGGGCCGCATTCGCCAGCAGCAGCGCGCGATGGCGCGCCGCCGCATGATGGCGCAGATTCCGAAGGCCGACGTGGTGGTGACCAACCCGACGCACTTCGCGGTCGCGATCCAGTACACCGACGGCGAAATGCGCGCCCCGAAGGTCATCGCCAAGGGCGTTAACCTCGTGGCCGCGCGCATCCGCGACCTGGCCACCGAGCACAATGTGCCGCTGCTCGAAGCGCCGCCGCTGGCGCGCGCGCTCTATTACAACGTCGATCTGAACCGCGAGATTCCCGGCCCGCTCTACGGCGCGGTCGCGCAGGTGCTCGCGTGGGTCTATCAGCTCAAACGCTTCCGCGAACACGGCGGCGACGTGCCGATGGCGCCGACCGATCTCGACGTGCCGGCCGACCTCGACAAGGGCGCCGTGAGCGACGACGACGCCGCCGAAGAGGCCGACGACGCGCTCTCGCCCGAGGATCGCGCAGCCGCCGACGCCGCGCGCAACGCCAACACCACCGCATCGAACCCCGCAGGCCGCGCCGACACCGCGCGCGGCGGCAATGAAGGAGCAACAGAATGAACGCCCGCACCGGTTTCCTGTCGCGGCGCCCGGAGGTGCTGCAAAGCACGAATCTGCGCGCGCTGGCAGGGCCGATCCTGATCTGCATGATCCTCGGCATGATGATCCTGCCGTTGCCGCCGTTCCTGCTGGATCTGCTGTTCACCTTCAATATCGCGCTTTCGGTGATGGTGCTGCTCGTCAGCATGTACACCATGAAGCCGCTCGATTTCGCGGCGTTCCCGAGCGTGCTGCTGTTCTCCACGCTGCTGCGCCTGTCGCTGAACGTGGCGTCCACGCGCGTCGTGCTGCTCGAAGGCCACACCGGCCCCGGCGCGGCCGGTCAGGTGATCGAGTCGTTCGGCCACTTCCTCGTCGGCGGCAACTTCGCCGTGGGTATCGTGGTGTTCGTGATCCTGATGGTGATCAACTTCATGGTGATCACGAAGGGCGCGGGCCGTATCGCGGAAGTGTCGGCGCGCTTCACGCTCGACGCGATGCCCGGCAAGCAGATGGCGATCGACGCCGATCTGAACGCCGGTCTCATCAACGAAGAAGCCGCCCGCAAGCGCCGTACGGAAATCGCCCAGGAAGCCGAGTTCTACGGCTCGATGGACGGTGCGAGCAAGTTCGTGCGCGGCGATGCGATCGCCGGTCTGCTGATCATGGCGATCAACATCATCGGCGGCCTGATCGTCGGCGTGGTGCAGCACGGCATGCCGTTCGCGGCGGCGGGCGAGACCTACACGCTGCTGACGATCGGTGACGGTCTCGTCGCGCAGATCCCGTCGCTCGTGATCTCGACGGCCGCCGGCGTGATCGTCTCGCGCGTGGCGACCAACGAAGACATCGGCACGCAGCTGACCGGCCAGCTCTTCACGAATCCGCGCGTGCTGTTGATCACGGGTTCGATCATCCTGATGATGGGCCTGATTCCGGGCATGCCGCACTTCGCGTTCTTGCTGCTGGGCGGCGGCGCGATCCAGCTTGGCCGCGTGATGAAGAAGGCCGCCGAGGCGAAGAAGGCGAGCAGCGTGCTCGCGGATATCGCGCCGGCCGCCGTCGCGCCGGTCGAGAACACCGAGGCGAGCTGGGACGACGTCACGCTCATCGATACGCTCGGTCTCGAAGTGGGCTATCGCATCATTCCGCTCGTCGACAAGAACACCGACGGCGAACTGCTCAAGCGCATCAAGAGCATCCGCAAGAAGTTCGCGCAGGAAATCGGTTTCCTGCCGCCGGTCATTCATATTCGCGACAACCTGGAACTGCGTCCGAACGCTTACCGCATCGCGCTCAAGGGCGTGGAAGTGGGCACCGGCGAGGCGTTCCCGGGCCAGTGGCTCGCGATCAATCCGGGTCAGGTGAGCGCGGTGCTGCCGGGCATGCCGACCACCGATCCGGCGTTCGGGCTGCCCGCCATCTGGATCGATTCGAACATGCGCGAACAGGCGCAGGTGTTCGGCTACACGGTGGTCGATTCGAGCACCGTGGTGGCGACTCACCTGAACCACCTCGTGGTGACGCATGCCGCCGAACTGCTCGGCCGCCGCGAAGTGCAGTCGCTGCTCGAACGCGTGCAGAAGGACACGCCGTCGCTCGTGGACGACCTCGTGCCGAAGGTGCTGTCGATCACGACGCTGCAGAAAGTGCTGCAGAACCTGCTGGAAGAAGGCGTGCCAATCCGCGACATGCGCACGATCATGGAATCGCTTTCCGAGCACACGCCGCGCTTGACCGACGCGCACGATCTCACGGCGGCGGTGCGCATCTCGCTGGGCCGCGCGATCACACAGCAGTGGTTCCCGGGCAGCGGCGACATGCAGGTGATGGGGCTCGATGCGAATCTGGAGCGCGTGCTCTCGCAGACGCTGACCTCGGGCCCGAATCCGGGCCTGGAACCGGGCCTCGCGCACACGCTGCTTACGCAGACCGAAGCGGCGATGCAGCGTCAGCAGGCGATGGGCTTGTCGCCGGTGCTGCTGGTGCAGCATGCGCTGCGTCCGATGCTCTCGCGCTTCCTGCGCCGCAGCTTGCCGCAGCTCAAGGTGCTCTCGTATGCCGAGGTGCCCGATACGCGCAACGTGCGCGTGGTGAACGTGGTGGGGACGAACTGAGGGTGAGTTTGCAGTGAATTTCTGGAAAGCCCGCCGGGAGGTTTCTGGCGGGCTTTTTTGCGTCATGGCTGCGGTTCAGCGCAGACGCGTATGCGCCTTGCGGTACGCCTCGCGCGCTTCACGCCTGCCGACGGCAATCACGAGCACGACGAGTTCGCCCTCTATCACGCGATACACGAGCCGGTAGCCCGAGGCCACGAGCTTGATCTTGTAGCAATCCGGCAGCCCGGCGAGACGCGCCGATTCAACGTGCGGCGCGCGCAGACGCTCCGCCAGTTTCTTGCGGAACTGCTCGCGCACGGTGGCGTCGAGATGCTGCCATTCCTTGAGCGCGGACTTGAAGAACTTCAGGTCATAGATCGTCAAGCTTGACGCTCACGATTTCGTCGCCGCTGCGTGAGCGGACGAGTTCGGCCAGCTCGATGTCTTCGAGCCGGTCGCAGATGGCTTCCCACTCGCTCGCGGGGATCAGGTAGGCCACCGGCTTGTTGCGGTTGAGGATGGCGACGGGGCCGTCGGCTTTCTCGATTGCAGCCATGGGATTCATCTTCAGTTCGCTGATACCTATCGAGGCTCTTGCCAGAATGCTTTCCATCGTACGGACTCCTGAAGCGCGGCGAATAAAATGCTCCCGGCGCCTAGTGACGCCGATCAATCGACCAGATTATAGGTCAAATGGTTAGTCGCTTATTTGGTCGATCCATCCGTGCGGCGACGCCCCCGCTGCGAGTCGGCAAGCTTCTCGCCACGTTCGGCGCGCGCTCGACGCCGCGCTCGCCCCCTCGACCGCCGTCGTCCGATGCACCGCGCACCCCGCCGTGCGCCGCGCCCGCGGCCCATCCCCCGAATTGCCCACATTTCCCCGTCCTGATCCACCGATCGTAGAAGGCTCACCTTCGAAATAATTCCAACATCGGAGAAGGGCATGCGCGACGCGCGGCTCGCAGTGATCCAGTGCAATCGACCGGCGGCGCCAGGCCGCTCACCTCAATCAGGGGCATAGCTTGAACATTCGCAAATTCATCGGTGGCAATAGCCGCGACGCTTTGCGCCTCGTGCGCGAGGCGCTGGGTGCGGACGCCGTCGTGCTGTCGAACCGCACGCTCGACGACGGCAGCGTCGAGATCGTCGCGCTCGCCGACAGCGACCTCGCGGCGATCGCGCCTGCGGAAGGTGCGGCGGGTGCAGCGGCCCTCGGTGCGGCGTTCGGCGGTTTGCCCTTTGGTGGTTCGTCGTCGCAAGGCGGTGCGCCGTCGCAGAACGGCGGCGCGTTCGCGCAGAAGCCGGCGCGTCTCGCGCTGCCTGCGGCTGCGTCGTCGACGCCTGTGTCGGGCAATCCCTACGCGAGCGGCGTGCCGGACGTGTTCTCGTCGGTGTTCGGCGCGAGCCCGGAAGTCGGCGCGGACCCCGCTGCCGCAGCCGCCGCCGACGAGCACGCCGACGCCGATAACGGCGACGACGCAGGCGTCTCGCTCGCGCAATCGATCCAAGCCAGGACCGCTCCGAACGACGCGCCCGAAGTCCCGGCGCAGCCGTTCGCCGCGTCGCGGGCGGCCGCCGGCCAGCACGCCCAGCAATCGACGATGCCGCCGACCGCGCAAGCCATGCAGTCGCAGCAGGCCACGCAGCCCTTCGGCACGCTGAAGGCCGCGCCCGCTGCGAGCCAGACGTCGGCGCGCGACGCCGCGTCGCTGCTCGAACAGGCGGTGTCGCAGTCGTTCCCGCAGTCGTTCCAGGAGTCGGGCGCGCCGCGCACGATGGCCGAAACGAATCCCTGGCTGATCGACCACGCGCGTCGCATCGCCAGCCAGCAGAACGGCCAGGACACGCGCACGCCGGGCCTCACGCCCGCCGCCGCGATGGCGCGCGGCTTCGGCACGACCGCCGATCCCGTGCATCCCGCCGACGTCGACGCCACGCAGCCCGACTGGGCGCTCAAGGCCGCCCACGTCGCGGCTCGCCGCGCGGCCCGCAGCATCGGCCAGAGCGCCGACGCCGCCGGTCCCGCGCCCGACGAAGACGGCGCGAAGTCGTCCGCCACGGCGGCGACCGTCAGCGAAGCGATTCGCGCGCGCATCGAGCAGGTGGTCAACGAAACGGTGATGAACGAACTGGCCTCCATGCGCGGCATGATGGAAGAGCAGTTCGCCGGTCTGCTGTGGGGCGAGCGCCAGCGCCGCAGCCCGGTGCAGGGCGCGCTCACCAAACAGCTTTTCGCGGCCGGTTTTTCGGCGCAGCTCGTCAAGATGATGATCGAGCGCCTGCCGGACGTGGAGACCGAGGAAGCCGGCATGGAATGGCTCCAGTCGGTGCTCGAATCGAATCTTCCCGTGCTGGAAGACGAAGAAGCGCTGATGGAGCGCGGCGGCGTGTTCGCGCTGATGGGCCCGACGGGCGTCGGCAAGACCACGACCACGGCCAAGCTCGCCGCGCGCTGCGTGATGCGCTTCGGCGCGAGCAAGGTTGCGCTGCTCACGACCGACAGCTACCGGATCGGCGGCCACGAGCAACTGCGCATCTTCGGCAAGATCCTCGGTGTGTCCGTGCACGCGGTGCGCGACGGCGCGGATCTGCAACTCGCGCTCACCGAACTCAAGAACAAGCACATCGTGCTGATCGACACGATCGGCATGAGCCAGCGCGACCGCGCCGTGGCCGACCAGATCGCCATGCTCTGCGGCGCGGGCCGTCCGGTGCGGCGCCTTCTGCTGCTCTCGGCGACCAACCACGGCGACACGCTCAACGAAGTCGTGCAGGCCTACCAGAGCGGTCCGGACAACTCGCCGCTCACCGGCTGCATCCTCACCAAGCTCGACGAGGCGACCAACCTCGGCAGCACGCTCGACACGGTCCTGCGCTACAAGCTGCCGGTGCACTACGTCTCGACCGGCCAGAAGGTGCCCGAGAACCTGTACGTGGCCACGCGCCGCTTCCTGATTCGCAGCGCGTTCTGCGTGCCGCGCGACCGCTCGCCGTTCGTGCCGCACGAGGACGACATTCCTGCATTGCTCTCCGCGCTGTCGAATCGTTCGAACGCGCAAGCACCCGAGGTCCGGTTTGGATAAGTTCGTGATCGATCAGGCCGAAGGCCTGCGGCGTCTGCTTGCGCGAGAAGGCTCGCGCGTGATCGCGGTGACAGGCGGCCCCGGCGCGCCGGGACGCACGACCGCCGTGATCAATCTGGCGGCGGCGCTGACCGGCCATGGCAAGGACGTGCTCGTCATCGACGAATGTCTCGGGCCGCGCTCGGTGAGCGCGCTGCTCGGCGGCATTCGCGGCGCGGGCAACTTCGCGGCGGTGATGCGCGGCGAGATGGGGCTCGACGAAGCCGCGGGGCGTCACGCGCTCGGCTTTCGCGTGCTGGCCGTCTCGCGCGAGCATCGCTCGCAGTACACCAGCGCGCAACTGAACAAGGTGCTGACCGGCCCGGCTGACATCGTCCTCATCGACGCCCAGCTCGACGCCGACGGCGCACTGTCGCCGCTCGCGATGCACGCGCACGACGTGCTGATCGTCATGCGCGTCGCCGCGCAGGCGATCACCGACGCCTACGCGTGCATGAAACGGCTGCACTTCGCGCACGCGATTGGCCAGTTCCGCGTGCTCGCGAACCACGTGGCGAGCGCGACCGACGCGCACGCCGCGTTCGACAACCTCGCGGGCGTCGCCAGCCGCTACCTGACGGTCTCGCTCGAGAACGCCGGGTGCGTGGCCGCCGACCCGCACATGCCGCGTGCGGTGCAACTGTCGCGCTGCATCGTCGACGCCTTCCCTTCGACGGCCGCCGCGCGGGATTTCCGCCATGTGGCCGCCGAACTGCCGCATTGGCCGATGCGCCCGGCGCTGTCCGCGCGCTCGTCCAATGCGGCGGATTTCGCCGAAGCGGTGGCGTCGTCGGATGCCGAAGTCAAGGCGGCGCGCGCGAGCGCGGCCGCAGCGGCTTCGGCCGGGCAGATGAACGCCGCGGCCGCGAGCCACGCCAACGTGCCGCGCGCGCCGATCGTCGAGACCGCGCCTGCCGGCGTGGCCGCCGCCGCCGTCTCGGCGCACGCGGCACATGCAGCACAAACCGAATCATTCGTTTCGACCGTCACAGGCGTCCCATCCGCGCCCGCGCCGGCCCACGCCGGATGGCGGGCGGACCCGCCCGTGCAGCGCCCCGCGCCGCAGCACGCATGACGTGCGGCGGACGACAGGCGCAGCAAGGGAAAAGAGAAGCAGGAGAGCATGATGTATAACGCTCAAGGAAAAATTTCGCAGGCCGATGTCCTCGCGAAATACGCGCCGCTGGTCAGGCGTCTGGGTCTGCAGCTCGTGGCGAAAATGCCTGCGAGCGTGGATCTGGACGACCTCATCCAGGCCGGCATGATCGGTCTGATGGATGCGGCCAACCGCTACAAGGAAGACCAGGGCGCGCAGTTCGAGACCTACGCGAGCCAGCGCATCCGCGGGGCGATGCTCGACGAGTTGCGCAGCAACGACTGGCTGCCGCGCAGCCTGCGCCGCACCTCGCGCGAGGTGGAGAGCGCCGTGCATCAGGTGGAGCAGCGGCTCGGACGCTCGGCGAGCGAAACCGAGATCGCCGACCATCTGAGCATGCCGCTCGACGAGTATCAGTCGATGCTGCAGGACCTGCATGGCAGCCAGCTGATCTACTACGAAGACTTCGACCGTTCCGCCGAGGACGAGCCGTTCCTCGACCGCTATTGCGTCGATCACTCGGATCCGCTCTCGGCGCTGCTCGACGACAGCCTGCGCGGCGCGCTCGTCGAAGCGATCGAACGCCTGCCCGAGCGCGAGAAGCTGCTCATGTCGCTCTACTACGAGCGCGGCATGAACCTGCGCGAGATCGGCGCGGTGATGGAAGTGAGCGAGTCGCGCGTGTGCCAGTTGCACAGCCAGGCGGTGGCGCGTCTGCGTACGCGTCTGCGCGAGATGTCCTGGGCCGGCACCGAGAATTAAGCGGCGGCGGGTTCGGGGCGAGAAGAGCCGGAGTGTGCAAGCGCTCCGGTTTTTTTATGGGCGCTCGACTGCGCCGATGGCGTTCGCGACGCGCACGAAGCGATGCACAAAAGCGCACGGAGCACGCGCCAAAACAAAAAAGCCGAAGCAATCCGCTTCGGCTTTTTTTGTCGCTGCGCGGCGTTGTGCCGCGCGCTTTAATCCCGGCTCACAGCCCGTTTCACAACCCGTTTTACAACCCGAACGCGGGCAAACGGCCGTCGGGACCGTACAGCATCGTCGCGCCGGTATTGGTCTCGCCGCGCAGGATCGCCAGCGCACGGCGGTTATGTTCCATGCGCGTGCGGATCATCATGCCGATGGTGAGGTTCTGGCGTCGCGCACGCTCGGTCGAACCCTTGAGCAGCGCCCATTGACCCGTGAGACGCGTGTCGCCGTCGCAGGCCAGTTCGATGCCCTTGCGGCCGCCCGGCAGACCGAGACCGGCCAGCTGCGCGTCGCGCACCTTTTCGAGCCCGGCCAGGCGCTGCGTGAGCGTCGACTTCTGCTCGACGATCTGCGGCAGCGAATCCATGCCGTCGGCCGAGGTGAGCGCCTTCTCTTCGAAGGCGAGCAGCGACGCGAAAGCCTCAACAGCGGCGTGTTCGTCGATCAGTGTGGCGAGCAGGTCGTCTTTCATCGGTACCACCAGTCAAAGCGGATTGCGGGCCGGCGAAGGCGATCAGTTGCCCGTTGCCGGCTGCTTGATCAGACCGCGCGCCGTGTCGAGGATCCCATCGGCGATCTTGCCGGTGTCGATCTGCAGCGTGCCGTTCTTGATAGCGTCCTTGATCGACTGGACGTGATCCATGTCGATGTCGGCGCTATCGCTCGACGGCGCGGAACGCAGCGTCGAGGAAAGCGAGGAAAGGCTCACGTTGGCGTCTCCGGGAGTGCTGCCCGTCGACGCGGTGCTGGCGGACGCGGCGGGAGACGCCGTGCTGCCGGCGCCGATGGCGCTCGCGGTATCGCCTTGGCCGGTACGCGCCAGGCTGTCTTGCAGCGGGCGCGCTTCGTTGCGATTGGAGGTGTCGATGTTCACGATGGGGCTTCCTGATCCGTATGCCCTTGATAACGGCGGGCGCGGCGCGAACTTTAGCGGAAAAAGTCCCGGCGTTACATGCTGTTACGTGTGCTGGCGCACATGGCGCGCAGCCCCGTTTTGCGCCGTCCCGGCCGTTATTTCGACCCTAAATCTGGATCTCCACCGTCGAGGCGTCCTTCACGACGCCGCTGATGATCTGCCCGTTGGGCGTGCGCACGCGCACCATCTGTCCGGGCGCGGCATTGTTGAGCACGCTGCCTTCGGAGGAAATCGTGAAATTCGGGCCCACGGCGACCACCTTGACCGTCTGGCCGATGACCACCGACGAAGCGCTGCGCAGCATGTCGGAGCGCAGCGGCAGGCCTTGCGTGATGCGCATGAGCGCGACCGCGCCGTTGGCCTGTTGCGGATCGGTGATGATGGTCTGCGGCAGGCTCGCGAGGTCGCCGTCGCGCGGCAGGTAGTCGGCGGCGGAGAGCGCCTCGCCTGCGTTGATCTGACGCGCGGCCACGTAGTAGGTCACGTTGATCGCGATGCGGCCGATCACGTAGAGCGTCCACGGCTTCGCGCCCACGCAGCGCACGCCCACGGTCGTGCGGCCCCACATGCGCGCGCCCGGCGGCATGAACGGTTCGAGCGCGGCGCAGGCCGCGAGGCCGCGCGGGAAGACCTGCGCGACCGTGATGCTGACCTTGCCCGGCAAGCCCGCCGACTGCTGCTGGAGGAAGGCGAGGGCGGTGGCGCGGATGCGTTCGCCGTCCTCCTGACCCGGCGGCACCGCGGCGGCCTGGGCCTGCGCCTGCGCGGCGGCGTTCATCGATGCGGCGTTGGCGGCATTGGCATTCACGCTCACATTCGCGTTGACGGCGGCGCGCGGCGCGTAGCTCGCGCGCATGATCGCGCCGTTCGCGTTTGCGTTCGCGCTGGCATTCGTGGCGTTGATCCGGGCGGCATTGACCACCGCCGGCACATTCGGCTGCACGACACGCGGCGCGGCCTGCACCACCACCGGCGCGATCGCGCGTTGCGGCGTGCTCGCGGCGCCGGGCGCGCCGATGGTCACGATGCTGGGCGCGTCGTTCTGGGCGGCGGCGTTGCCGCGCTCGCCCGCGCCGGGGATCGTGATCATGCCGGCCTGTTGCGCTTCGGCTTCGGCGCGCGATTCTGCGTTGTTGTGCGTGAGCAGCGCCGCGCGATCGGCGTACGCCTTCGCGTTGGCGGCGGGATCGGCGGCCTTCGCGGGCTGCGCGAGCATCGCGGTCATTTTCGCGGCGTCCGAACCGGCGCGGTCGCCGGGGCCCGCGATGTAGATCTGCTGGCTGGACGCGCCGGACGCATCGCTTTGCGCCTGCGCCGCCGAAACGAAGCCCAGCACGCCGAACCATGCCGCCGTGACGGCCGCGAGCCGGTGCGCCGTCGCGCGTCGCGCGTTCGGGTTGGCAGTCTGCGGCATCGTCGTTCTCCCTCTATTGCATTGACACGCATCGCATTCTAGGCGTCGGCCCCCGCTCGCTAACGTCGAATAGAGGGGGGCTTTACCGGCTATTCGTCCGATTGGTTCTTGCGTCGCCCGCCTACTATTCCTCTCCATGCGAAAAGGCCTGCGCGGCCGATCCACCGGTTGGATGCGCACTGCATGCGCCAACGCAGCCTTTCATTTCGTGTAACGGAGAACGCCCGATGCTGGACAAACTCGATGCCGAATTCGCCTTTGGACGCGAAGCGCTCGATGTGCGCGCGACGCGCCAGGCGCTGATCTCGTCGAACATCGCGAACGCCGACACGCCTGGCTACCAGGCGCGCGACGTCGACTTCTCGTCCTCGCTCGCCGGCGCGCTGCGCCACGCTGGAGCGGGTTCGTCGGCCGGCGGCGCGGCAGGCAACTTCCAGCCGCTCGTGATGGCGCAGCCCGCGGGCGTGACGAGCGGCATGTCGATGGCCTCGACGGAAGCCGGCCACATGCCCGGCAACGCGAAGCTCGTCGCGACGGGCGGCCCGACCGAGGCGTATTCGAGCCCGGTGATGTACCGCAACCCGACGCAGCCCGCGCTCGACGGCAACACGGTCGACCTCGACACCGAACGCGTGCAGTTCGCGGACAACGCGCTGCACTTCGAGTCGGGCATGACCGTGCTCTCGAGCCAGATCAAGACGATGCTCTCGGCGATCCAGTCTGGCTCGTAAGCCGACCGCCGCACGCTACGCAAGAACACACCGCAGCATTTTGTGAGGTCACCGAAACCATGCCATCCCTGATGAATATCTTCAGCGTTGCCGGGTCCGCCATGTCGGCGGAATCGCAGCGCCTGAACGTGACGGCGTCCAACCTCGCCAACGCGGACAGCACGACCGGCCCGGACGGCCAGCCCTACAAGGCCAAGCAGGTTGTGTTCGCGGTCGATCCGCTCGGCGGCGCGCGCAGCGCGTCCGGTCAGCAGGTGGGCGGCGTGAAGGTGACGGGCGTGATCGACGACCCGACGCCGATGAAGCAGACCTACGACCCGGACAACCCCTCCGCCAACGCGGACGGCTACGTGACCATGCCGAACGTGGACCCGGTTCAGGAGATGGTGAACATGATCTCGGCGTCGCGCTCGTATCAGGCGAACATCGAGACGCTGAACACCGCGAAGACGCTGATGCTCAAGACGCTCACGATCGGTACGTAACGAAGCGCACAGCAAAGGCACGCAGGAAGACCCCTGAAACAGGCGTCCGACGCCGCGGCGAAAGCGGCGCGAGACTACACCACACACCACACGCTACCCAGTTTAGCCGGGCGTATCCGAGGAGAACGCGTTGACTTCCAGCAGCACCACCATCGGCGGCAGCTCCGCCACCGTGTCGCAAAGCCTGCTCGACACCATGAACGGCACGTCGTCGAGCTCGTCGACGTCCTCGTCGAGCGGCACGAGCGGCACCAGCGGCAGCGATCTGCAAAACACTTTCCTGCAACTGCTCGTCGCGCAGCTCAAGAACCAGGATCCGACCGATCCGATGGACAGCTCGCAGATGACTTCGCAGCTCGCCCAGATCAACACCGTCTCGGGCATCGCGAACCTGAACACCTCGCTGACGTCGCTGTCGACGCAGCTGTCGGCGGGCCAGAACGCCCAGGCCGCGCTGCTGATCGGCTCGACGGTGCTGGCCTCGGGCACGACCGCGACGGTGTCGAGCGGCTCGGCGCCGCAGCTCGGCGTGCAGCTCACGTCGGCGGCGTCCGACGTCAAGCTCACGATCACGAACTCCGCGGGCAAGGTCGTCAACACGCTCGACCTCGGCGCGCAGTCGGCCGGCACCGTGCCGATCACCTGGAACGGCACGGACGCCTCGGGCGCCACGGTCGCGGACGGCGATTACACGGTCAGCGCCAGCGCCACCATCAACGGTCAGGCGGCCACCGCCACCGCGCTCGTCGCGAGCAAGGTGCAGGCCGTCATCCAGCAGACGGATGGCACCGCGAGCCTGTCGCTCGCCAATGGCAAGACGGTCGCGCTCTCGAGCGTGGCCGGCATTCTCTAAACGACATCGCGGAGTAGAAACTCATGGGCTACCAGCAAGGTTTGAGCGGCCTCGCCGCTTCGTCGAACGATCTCGACGTGATCGGCAACAACATCGCCAACGCCAATACCGTCGGCTTCAAGCAGAGCACGGCGCAGTTCGCCGACGTCTACGCGAACACCATCGCGACCTCGGTCAACACGCAGATCGGTCTGGGCGCGGCGCTCTCCGAAGTGCAGCAGAACTTCTCGCAGGGCACGATCACCACGACCGGCCAGGCGCTCGACGTCGCCATCAACGGCAACGGCTTCTTCCAGATGTCGAACAACGGCACCGTCACGTACTCGCGTAACGGCGTGTTCCAGCTCAACAAGAGCGGCTACATCACCGACGCGGCCGGCAACGACCTGATGGGCTACGCCGCCGACAGCACCGGCGTCGTGAACACCGCGCAAACGGTGCCGATCCAGGTGCCGACGACCAACATCGCGCCGGTCACGACCAGCAACATCACGGCGCAGGTCAACCTGAACGCGCAATCGACCACGCCGACCGCGACGCCGTTCTCGGAAACCGACTCGAACACGTACAACTACTCGACCTCGGTCACGGCGTACGACTCGCTCGGCGGCAAGCAGCAGGTCAACATGTACTTCGTGAAGGACGCGACGAGCGGCCAGTGGGACGTCTACGCGGGCACCACGGGCAACGCCACGGAAATCGGCACGATGACCTACGACTCGTCGGGCAACCTGACGGGCACGACCGACGCCGCGGGCGTCGCGACCACGCTGGGCCAGCTCTCGCTCACGATCAACCCGACCGACGGCTCGGCGACCAACCAGAAGATCACGCTCGACGTCACCGGCTCGACGCAGTACGGCAGCGCCAACGGCGTGAACAACCTGGACCAGGACGGTTACCCGAGCGGCACGCTGTCGAACTTCTCGATCGGCGCCGACGGCACCATCACGGGCAACTACTCGAACGGCCAGACAATGACGCTCGGCCAGATCGTGCTCGCCAACTTCAACAACCCGAACGGCCTGCAGAACCTCGGCGGCAACCAGTTCGCCGCGACCTCGGCGTCGGGCGTCGCGCAGGTTTCCGTGCCGGGCAGCACCAACCACGGCACGCTCACGGGCGGCGCGGTGGAGTCGTCGAACGTCGACCTGACGAACCAGCTCGTCGACCTGATCACGGCGCAGCGCAACTATCAGGCGAACGCACAGACCATCAAGACGCAGCAGACCGTCGACCAGACGCTGCTGCAGATGTAAGCGCGCCACGCCATTAACGCACCGGGCACATCATGGACCGACTGATCTATACCGCGATGACGGGCGCGAGCCAGGCGCTCGAGCAGCAAGCCGTCGTCGCGAACAACCTGGCGAACGTCTCGACCACGGGCTTTCGCGCGCAGCTCGCGAATTTCCGCTCCGTGCCGATGTCGTTCGGCGACGGCTCGACCGTCAACGACTCGACCACGCGCACCTTCGTGCTCTCGGCGACGCCTGGCTCCGACATGACGCCCGGTGCAATCTCGCGCACCGGCAATCCGCTCGATATCGCGGTGCAGGGCAACGGCTTCATCGCCGTGCAGACCGCCGACGGCAATGAGGCGTACACGCGAGCCGGCAACCTGCACGTCGACGAAAACGGCCAGCTCGTCACGGCCAACAACCTGCAGGTGATCGGCGGCGGCGGCCCGATCGCGGTGCCGCCCGGTTCGGCGGTCACGATCGGCTCGGACGGCACGGTATCGGCAATCGCCCCGGGCAGCCCGGCGAGCGCCATCGCCATGATCGACCAGATCAAGTTCGTGAACCCGCCCGCCGGCGCGCTCACGCGCGGCGACGACGGCCTGTTTCACACCGGCGACGGCAATCCGGCCGACGCGGACCAGTCGGTCCAGGTCGCGACGGAATCGCTCGAAGGCAGCAACGTCAATCCGGTGGCCGCGATGGTCTCGATGATCACCAACGCCCGGCAGTTCCAGATGCAGACGAAGCTCTTGCAGAACGCCGACCAGAACGAGCAGTCGGCGAACCAGCTGCTCAACTTCAGCTAAGACATTTAAAGGCCGCAGGCTCTACCGCAGACGCCGCGCCGGGAGAAATACACCGTGAACCGATCGCTCTACATCGCCGCCACCGGCATGAACGCCCAGCAGGCGCAGATGGACGTGATCTCGAATAACCTCGCGAACGTGAGCACCAATGGCTTCAAGGGCTCGCGCGCGGTGTTCGAGGACCTCATGTACCAGACGCTGCGTCAACCGGGCGCGAACTCCACGCAGACCACCGAACTGCCCTCGGGCAGCCAGGTCGGCACCGGCGTGCAGCAGGTCGCGACCGAGCGCCTCTACACGCAGGGCAACCTGCAGCAGACCGGCAATTCGAAGGACGTGGCGATCAACGGCGCGGGCTTCTTCCAGGTGCAGATGCCCGACGGCACGACGCAGTACACGCGCGACGGTTCGTTCCAGACCAACTCGCAGGGCCAGCTCGTGACGTCGAGCGGCTACCAGGTGATCCCGGCGATCACGGTGCCGGCCAACGCCACCTCGCTGACCATCGGCAGCGACGGCGTGGTGACGATCACGACGCCGGGCTCGGCGAACGCGACGACCATCGGCTCGCTGCAACTCGCCATGTTCATCAACCCGACCGGCCTGCAGTCGAACGGCCAGAATCTCGCGTCGGAAACGGCTTCGTCGGGCGCGCCCACGGTCACCACGCCGGGCCTGAACGGCTCGGGCTCGCTCAATCAGGGCTACGTGGAATCGTCGAACGTGAACGTGGTGCAGGAACTCGTGAACATGATCGAGACGCAGCGCGCATACGAAATCAACAGCAAGGCGGTCACGACGTCCGACCAGATGCTGCAGACGCTGAGCCAGATGCAGGTCTGATGACCGCGGCACAGCGTTCAGGAAACCGGTAGCAACAGTAATTCGGAATCGAAGTGGTGAGGAGCATGGGCCAGTCCGTTCAATTCAACTCTCGCGCCTGCGCGCGGCGTCAGGCGATGCGTGTCGCCGTGGCGGCGGCCGCGCTCGCTGCGCTGGCGGGCTGCGCCTATATCCCCAACCGGCAGCCGATCGTGCAGCAGCCGATGACGGCATTGCCGCCGGCGCCGCCCGTCAACAGCTCGCCGGGCTCGATCTACAACCCGGGCTACGTGGGCCGTCCGTTGTTCGAGGATCAGCGTCCGCGCAACACCGGCGACATCCTCACCATCGTCATTTCCGAAAACATCAACGCGACGAAGTCCTCGGGCGCCAACACCAAGCGCGGCGGCAGCACGGCCTTCAACGTGCCGACCGCGGGCTTCGCGCCGGGCTTCTTCTCGCGCGCGAACCTCTCGGCCACGGGCGCGAACCAGTTCGACGCGACGGGCGGCGCGAACGCGTCCAACACGTTCACGGGCGTGATCACCGTGACGGTGACGAACGTGCTGCCCAACGGCAACCTGGTGGTGTCGGGCGAAAAGCAGATGCTCATCAACCAGGGCAACGAGTACGTGCGCTTCTCGGGCGTCGTGAATCCGAACACTGTTGCCGGAGACAACTCCGTGCTCTCGACCGACGTCGCCGACGCGAAGATCGAATACTCCGCGAAGGGCGTGATCGACGAAGCCGAGACGATGGGCTGGCTGCAACGCTTTTTCCTGAATCTCGCACCATGGTGAAGATCCGTTTCCAGCGCACGCGCCGCTCGCGCGTGAAAGACCTGCTGGCCGCCTTCGGCGTCGCGGCCGGTTTCGTGTTCGCGTGCGGTGCGCTGCTCGCGTACGCCACGCCCGCGCGCGCCGAACGCGTGAAGGACCTCGTGACCTTCGCCGGCGTGCGCGACAACCCGCTGATCGGCTATGGCCTCGTGGTGGGTCTCGACGGCACGGGCGACCAGACGACGCAGGCGCCGTTCACGACGCAGACGCTCGCGAACATGCTCGCGAACCTCGGCATCTCGATCAACAACACGTCGAGTTCGTCGGGCTCCTCGCAGACGCTGAACAACATGCAGCTCAAGAACGTCGCGGCGGTGATCGTCACGGCGACGCTGCCGCCGTTCGCGCGTCCCGGCGAGCAGATCGACGTGACGGTGTCGTCGCTCGCGAACGCCAAGAGCATTCGCGGCGGCACGCTGCTGCTCACGCCGCTCAAGGGCGCGGACGGCCAGGTCTACGCGCTCGCGCAGGGCAACGTGGCGGTGGGCGGCGCGGGCGCGTCGGCCAACGGCAGCCGCGTGCAGGTGAACCAGCTCGCGGCCGGCCGCATCTCGGCGGGCGCGACGGTCGAGCGCGCCGTGCCCTCGCCGGTCGCGCAGCAGGGCGGCATCCTGCAGATGGAAGTCAACGACATGGACTACGACACGACGCAGCGCATCGTGGCGGCCGTCAACAACCTGTTCGGCGACGGTACGGCGGCGGCCGTCGACGGCCGCACGATCCAGGTGCGCGGCCCGAGCGATCCGGCCTCGCAGGTGGGTTTCATCGCGCAGATCCAGAATCTCGATGTGCGCCCCGCGCAACCGGCGGCGAAGGTGATTCTCAACGCGCGGACCGGCTCGATCGTGATGAACCAGATGGTCACGCTCGAAAGCTGCGCGGTCGCGCACGGCAATCTCTCGGTGGTCGTCAACACGCAGACGGCCGTGAGCCAGCCGGGTGCGCTCTCGAACGGGCAGACCGTAGCGGCGCGGCAGTCGCAGATCCAGCTCAAGCAGGATAATGGCTCGCTCAAACTGGTCACGGCGGGCGCGAATCTCGCGGAAGTCGTGAAGGCGCTCAACGCGCTTGGCGCAACGCCGGCGGATCTGATGTCGATCCTCCAGGCGATGAAGGCGGCGGGCGCTTTGCGTGCCGACCTCGAAATTATCTAAGGACGTGAAGAATGGATAACTCGAATATCGGCGGCAGCAGCGGTAACAGCGGCCTCGACCTGACCAATCGCTTCGCGCTGGACGTGCAGGGCTTCGACGCCATGCGCGCCGCCGCCAACGCCTCGCCGCAGCAGGGCGTGAAGGCCGCCGCGAAGCAGTTCGACGCCGTCTTCACGCAGATGATGCTCAAGAGCATGCGCGATGCGACGCCCGACGACGGTCCGCTCGACTCCAAGGACGGCGCGCAGTTCACGTCGATGATGGATCAGCAGCTCGCGCAGCAGATGTCGAACAAGGGCGTCGGCGTCGCGAACGCGATGATCAAGCAGCTCATGCGCAGCATGGGCGGCCAGGGCGGCATGGATGGCGCGAGCGGTTCGAGCGGCGCGGGCGGCATCGCCAGCGCGATGCAGGGCCTTTCGGGTTCGGGCGGCAGCGGCAGCGAAGGCAACCTCGCGATGCTCAACGCGCTCGGCCGCGCCTACGGCAACGCGGCCGCCAACGGCGCGCTCGGCAAGGGCCAGGGCTGGGACGCGAACAGCGCGCTCACGCCAGCCGTGCGCGGCAACGGCGACGACAAGGTCGACGCCTTCGTCAACAAGCTCGCCACCGGCGCGCAGCAGGCGAGCGCGACGACCGGCATTCCGGCGCGCTTCATCGTCGGCCAGGCGGCGCTGGAGTCGGGCTGGGGCAAGCGCGAGATCATGAAGGCGGACGGCAGCACGAGCCACAACGTGTTCGGCATCAAGGCGACCAAGGACTGGACCGGCAAGACCGTCACGACCATGACGACCGAATACGTGCACGGCAAGCCGCAGCGCGTGGCGGAGAAGTTCCGCGCCTACGACTCGTACGAAGAGGCGATGACCGACTACGCGAGCATGCTCAAGAACAATCCGCGCTACGCCTCGGTGATCAACGGCTCGCACAGCGCCGAGAGCTTCGCGCACGGCATGCAGCGCGCCGGTTATGCGACCGATCCGCACTACGCGAAGAAGCTGCTGTCGATCATGCAGCAGATGGTCTGATCGGCGGCAAACGGTCTGGCGATTCTCACGCGCGCGGGCGGCGTCACCGGCCCGCACTGTCTTGACCGGCCGCGTTTCCTGTGCGTTTCCCGTGCACTTCTCGCGGCCGTTTTCATCGGATTTCACGGTTTTTTCGCACATTCGTCCGGCTGCGATCGCATAACGCGCGTTAGCGTCATGCAAACGTTCCCTCGCCGACGATAACCGCACAATGCGCGCACGTTGAGCGACGATCCGCGCGCCAATTGCGCCGAACTGTGCGCCGCAACACAGTTTTTTTGTGGGCGCCCCCTAAATTTCCTCGTTCGTCTGCCGCTAATGCAGGCGAGATCGAAAAGATTCAGGGGCGGCAGAACCGCCCGGACGGCGCACGACGGGCTCTCCGACGTGCGCCGGCATCTCCACGAAATTCCGGCAGGCCGATGAATACCGTTCAGTCGAATCAACAGGAAGCCTCCGAGGGCGAAGTCACCGACTTTGGCCGGCGCAATCCGCTGGAAGTCGGGGTGCAGTTGCGCAACCTCGCCAACCGGGGCGATTTCCTCACCTTGCAATATCGCGGCGGCCAACTGGTCACGCGCATTCTCGACGTCGACACGCGCGAGCGTACCTTCACGTTCGACTGGGGCGCGTTGCCCGAGCAGAACGCCGAAGTGCTGGCGGCGCAGGAATGTCAGTTCCACGCTTCGCCCGACGGCGTGCGCGTGGAGTTTTCCACGGGCGCACCGCGCGAGACCACGTTCGAAGGGCGGCCGGCGTTCGTCGCCGGTTTCCCCGACGTGCTGTTCTACGTGCAGCGGCGCGAGTATTTCCGCGTCGATACGCCGGTGCTCGAGCCGTGCCTGTGCCGCGGCGCGCTGCCCGCGGACGGCCTGCGTTTCCAGTTCGAAGTGCACGATCTGTCGCTCGGCGGCATCGGTCTGCGCACGACCGATCCGCGCGCGGCCGAATTCGAAATGGGCTTGACGATCCGCGACGTGGAGCTCGATCTGCGCTCGCACGGCACGCTGCGCGTCGATCTGGCGCTGGCCGTGCTGCGCTTCATCGATCTGCCGAACGGCGACCGCCGCTATCACCTGGGCTTCCGCTTCGACGCGCTGCCCGGTGCGTCGGAAAACAGCCTGCAGCGCTATATCACGCAGCTCGAAATGAAGCGGCGCGCGTTCCAGCGCGCCTGATGCGTCCACGGCGCGCCGGAGCTTTCGCGCGCGCCGTGTCCGTCTCGCCGCAGCGTTGCGGCAGCCGTATCGGAATACACCGTTGAAACGGGCCGCGAACAGGCCTGAAAGCGCGCCTGAAAAGCGCCAGTGCAAGACGTGGCGAGCCACGGCAAGCCGCTTCGCGCCAGTCGTTTCGGACTGCCGGACGTTGTTGCGCGTTACCGCTTCTTGCATCACGTTGCCGCATGCCGCGATCGCCGCTGCGCATGCCTCGCGCATCGTCCTGCCCGCGCGCGTTTCGCCGCTATTCCGGGCAAACGTTTTCTCCGCGAAATTCCCGATCCTTACGCTTAATTTTCGCCTCGCGCTGCCGTTATAAAAGGGGTTCACCCACGCGGCCCGAGCGATCAACGTCTCGACGGCCGTTCACGAGGATCATGCATGTCCAACATTTTCTCGATCGGCCTGAGCGGCTTGCAGGCGGCCCAGATCGGTATCGCCACTGCTGGCGAGAACATCAGCAATTCGTCTACCGCGGGTTACAACGTGGAAAACGCGGTGTTTACCGAGGCGAACGGGCAAAATTCGGGCAGCGGCTACATCGGCGCCGGCGTCAACACGGCCACGGTGCAGCGCGCCTATAGCCAGTACATCACGACGTCGCTGAACAACGCGCAGTCGACCAACAGCGCGCTGACGGCGTCGTACACGCTCGCGACCCAGCTCTCGAACCTCGTGGGCAGCCCGACGTCGGGCATCGCATCGTCGATCACGGGTTTCTTCTCGGGTCTGCAGGACGTGTCGAATTCGCCGGCCAGCACGGCGACGCGCCAGACCGCGCTGTCCGACGCGCAGTCGCTCGCCGACCAGATCAACGCGGCCGGCCAGCAGTACGACTCGCTGCGCCAGAGCGTGAACACGCAGCTTTCGAACGCCGTTTCGCAGATCAACACCTACACGCAGCAGATCGCGCAGCTCAACACGCAGATCGCCACGGCGAGCGCGTCGGGCCAGCAGCCGAACCAGCTCCTCGACCAGCGCGACCTCGCGGTGTCGAATCTGTCGCAGCTCGTGGGCGTGCAGGTCGTACAGAACAGCAGCGGCTACAGCCTGTTCCTCGGCAACGGCCAGCCGCTCGTGGTCAGCGGCCAGAACTACAACCTGACGACGCAGCCGTCGAGCACCAATCCGACCGAAATGACGGTGGCCTGGCAAGGTCTGCCGGGCTCGACCACCGCCGCGCAGCCGCTCACCAGCGCGGCGCTGCAAGGCGGCACGGTGGGCGGCCTCGTGTCGTTCGTGCAGGGCACGCTCGATCCGGCCGAAGCGCAGCTTGGCGCGATCGCGACCAGCTTCGCCGCGCAGGTCAACGCGCAGAACGCGCTGGGCCTCACGCAAGGCGGCACGGCGGGCGGCGACCTGTTCACGGTCGGCGCGCCGGTCGTCACGGGCAATCTGAACAACACGGGCAACGCCACGGTGGCGGCCTCGCTCACGAACGCCGTGAGCCCGCCGACCGACAACTTCGCGGTCTCGTATTCGAGCGGCACCTGGACGCTGACCGACACCACGACCAACACGGTCGTCGGTTCGTCGACCACGCAGCCGAGCACGACGAGCCCGCTCACGGGCGGCGGCCTGTCGGTCACGACCACGGGCACGATGGCCGACGGCGATTCGTTCTCGATCCAGCCGACGGCGGGCGCGCTCGACACCTTCTCGGTGGCGACGAGCGATCCCTCGGCGATCGCAGCGGCTTCGCCCGTGCTGGTGTCGGCGCCGACCACCAACACCGGCACGGCCGTGGTGACGCAGGGCGCGGTGACCTCGGGCTACACGATCGCTTCGACGCCGACCACGCTCACCTACGATTCGACGCTGGGCACGCTCTCGGGCTTCTCGCCGAACTCGACGGTCACCGTGACGGTGCCGGGCTCCAGCACGCCGACGACCTACACGATCGACGCGACCGGCACGACCACGATTCCGTACGACTCGACGACGGGCGCGACCATCGCGATCTCGTCGGCGACGACGGGCGACATGAACAACGTGAGCTTCACGCTCACCGGCGCGCCCGCGAACGGCGACACCTTCACCATCGCGCAGAATTCCGGCGCGGCGCAGGACGGCCGCAACGCGCTGGCGATGGCGAACCTGACCTCGGGCACGGCGTTCAGCAATTCGCAGACGCTCACCAACGCGTACTCGAACTACGTGAACTCGATCGGCAATACGGCGAGCCAGTTGAAGGCGTCGAGCACCTCGCAGACCTCGCTCGTCACGCAGCTCACCTCGCAGCAGCAGTCGGTGCAGGGCGTGAACCTCGACGAAGAAGCGGCGAACCTGCTGCAATACCAGCAGCTCTATCAGGCCAACAGCAAGGTGATCCAGACGGCGGCGTCGCTGTTCCAGACCCTGATCGGCATTTTCCAGTGAGGCGCTGAACCATGCGTATCGCGACTTCCCAGATCTACAGCTCCAGCGTGGCGACGATGGAGAACCAGCAGTCCCAGTTGCTCAACGTGCAGCAGCAGATTTCGACCGGCGTCGCCATTGCGAACCCGGCCGACAATCCGCTCGGCGCGGCGCAGGCCGTGCAGCTCTCGGCGACCGGCGCGACGCTCACGCAGTACGCGTCGAACCAGACCGCCGCGCTCTCGTCGCTGCAGCTCGAAGACTCCACGCTGTCGAGCGTGACGACCACGCTGCAAAGCATCAACCAGCAACTGCAGTCGGCGGTGAACGGCGGTCTCAACGACTCCGACCGCCAGGCGCTCGCGCAGCAGCTGCAAGGCGAACGCAACCAGTTGCTCACGCTCGCCAACACCACGGACGGTCAGGGCAACTACCTGTTCTCGGGCTTCCAGAGCACCACGGCCGTGTTCGCGAACAAGAGCGGCGGCGGCGTGGTCTACAACGGCGACAGCGGCCAGCGCACGATCCAGGTGGCCGGTTCGCGCACGATCGCGATCAGCGACACGGGCTCGTCGGTGTTCCAGAGCGTCTCGGCGGTCGGCTCGTCGGCCGTGCCGCGCGGCAACCCGGCGAACACCGGCACGGGCGTGATCGGCGGCGTGACGGTGACGGACACCACGCAGGCGACCAACAACCACGATCTGTCGATCGAGTTCAGCGACGCGAGCGGCTCGCTCACCTATTCGGTGCTCGACAATTCGACGTCGCCCGCCACGACGCTGTCGTCGAATCAGGCTTACACGGACGGCCAGGCGATCAGCCTCGGCACCGGCATGAACGTGACGATCACGGGCACGCCCGCGAGCGGCGACAACTTCTCGATCACGCCCGCCACGGACTCGCAGAACAGCGACATGTTCGCGAGCATCGACGCCGCCATCGCCGCGCTGCAAACGCCGGTCACGGGCGACCTCGCCGCGAAGGCCACGCTCACGAATGCGCTGACGACCGCGCTGACCTCGGTCGGCAACTCGCTGTCGAACGTCATCACGACGCAGGCTTCGGTGGGCGGCCGCGAGCAGGAAGTGAAGGCGCTCCAAGCCGTCACGTCGACGAACTCGCTGCAAACGACGTCGAACCTCAGCGACCTGACGAGCACCGACATGACCGCGGCGATCTCGCAGTACGAGCAGATTTCGAACGCGCTGTCGGCTTCGCAGAAGAGCTTCGCGGCCACGCAGAATCTCTCGCTGTTCCAGTACATCAACCCGTAACACCTTCGGGTTGTTCGATGCAAAAAAACGGCGGTGCGCGAGAAGCGCACCGCCGTTTTTTCATGCCCGATATCAGCGGAAAAGCGCCGCGACGAAAGCTACGGCACCGGCTTGAGCGCGGCCGCCACGCGGCCCATCTGCTCCAGCCCGCCGTCGATCAGGCGCGCGAAATAAGGAATCATGTTCGGCGTCATCGCCATGATCAGCAGCATGCCGACGAGCATGGTGATCGCGAAGCCGATCTGGAAGATACCGATCTGCGGCGCGGCGCGGTTGAGAATGCCGAGCGACAGATTGGTGATGAGCAGCGCCACCACCACGGGCAGCGAGAGCAGCAAGCCCGCGTTGAACACCGTCGCGCCCCAGTTCGCGAGCAGCCGGTAGCCGTTCGCGGAAAGCACGTTGGCCGAGATCGGCACGCTGGTGAAGGTCTGCATGAGCGCGGCGATCATCTGCAGATGGCCGTCGAAGGCGAGAAACGCGAGCATCGCCATCATGTTGAGCCACGACGACAGCGCGGGCGTGCTGCTGTTGGCCTGCGGATCGAAGAACGAGGCGAAGCCGAGGCCCATGCCGAGACCCATCAGGTCGCCGGCAGCCGTCACGACGGCGAACACCATCTGCATGACGAAGCCGAGCGCGATGCCGATCATGAACTGATTGACGAGAATCCACACGCCTTCGGCCGAAAACACCGTGGTCTGCGGCATCGCGCCGAGCGTGGGCGCGACGATCAGCGTGATGAACGCGCCGAGGCCGATCTTCACGCGCATCGGCACCGAGCGGTGGCCGACGATCGGCGCGACCGCGATCAGCGCGAGAATGCGCGTGAACGGCCAGAGAAACGCGGTGAGCCAGCCATTGAGCTGCGCGTAGGTGACGGTGAACATCGTGAGGAATGCGCGGCGGCGCCCGGCTGGGCGCGCCTCAGCCCGCGAGCGACGGAATGCTCGTGAACATCTGATGCATGTAGTCGAGCATGGTGGTCAGCATCCACGGACCGGCGATCACCAGCGTGACCGCGATCGCGATGAGCTTCGGAATGAACGAGAGCGTGCTTTCGTTGATCTGCGTGGCGGCCTGGAACAGGCTCACGATGAGACCCACGGCGAGCGAGACGAGCAAGAGCGGCGCGGCCAGCAGCAGGGCGACGTACATCGCCTGATGCGAGAGCGTCATGACCATTTCGGGCGTCATCGTGGGGTCCTCAGGTGAAGCTCTGCGCGAGCGAGCCGATCAACAGTTGCCAGCCGTCCACGAGCACGAACAGCATGAGCTTGAAGGGCAGCGAGATCGTCGCGGGCGAGACCATCATCATACCCATCGACATCAGCACGCTCGCCACCACCATGTCGATGATGAGGAACGGAATGAAGACCGTGAAGCCGATCTGGAAGCCGGTTTTCAGCTCGCTCGTGACGAATGCGGGCACCAGCAGCGTGAGCGGCACGTCTTCGGGGCCCTGCATGGGCGGCGCGTGCGAGATGCGCGCGAACAGCGCGAGATCGGTCTCGCGGGTCTGGCGCAGCATGAAGGTCTTGAACGGCGCGACGCCGCGCGAGACCGCTTCCTCCATCGGCAGCGTGCCGGCGGAGAAGGGCTTGTAGCCGTCGTTGTACGCCTTGTCGATCACGGGCGACATCACGAACAGCGTGAGAAACAGCGCGAGTCCCACCAGCACCTGGTTGGGCGGCGTGGTGGTCGTGCCGAGCGCCTGACGCAGCAGCGAGAGCACGATGATGATGCGCGTGAAGCTCGTCATCATCAGCACCATCGCGGGCAGGAACGTCAGCATCGTGAGCAGCAGCATCGTCTGCACGCTCAGCGAATAGGTCGTTCCTCCGGCGGGGCCGGGGCTCGTGGTGAAGGCCGGCAGGCCTTGCGGGCCGGTGGCGGCCTGCGCGTGCGCCAGATGCGGCAGCAGCAGCGCCAGGGCGCCCGCGCCAAAGGCGAGCGCGACGGGCAGCGCCGCGCGCGAGAATTTCACCGAAGTCGGGAGGGAAGACGCGCTTGCGCGGCTTGCGTCGCCCGCGTGCGCGTCGTGAAGGGAACTGCCGTGCATTTACTGCGCTCCGCCGTCGTGACGCTTGAAACGTTTGCCGGCTTCGTGTTTCAGCGCGTCACGAAAGCGCTGTCCGAAGCTGCCTTGCAGGGCGGGGTCGCCGCTCGCCGTCACACCGGCCGCATTGGCCACACCGGCGGCGGGCAGTTCGCCCGCGGGCATCGTGTGCAGCAGGCGCACGCTGCCGGGCGCCGCGCCGAGCACGAGCCAGGTATCGCCGATCTCGACGACCGCCACGCGCTCCTTGCCGCCGAGCGAAGCGCCGCCCACGGTTTTGACGAGCGCATTTTTCGGGCCGTGCTGCAGACCGAGACGCCGCGCGAGCCACGCGCAGCCGAACACCACCGCGATCACCAGCGCGAGCCCGAACACCGTTTGCAGCACCGCGCCGAAACCGAGCGCCGGCACCGCGCTGCCCGCCACGACCGCCGACGCGTTCGAAGCGGACTGCGCCGCCTTGTTCACGGCCTGGAGGTCGGCGGCGTTCGCCGCGACTGCCGCGCCCGCTGCGCCCGACAGGGCCAGCGCGAGCGCGAACTGGAGCGTCTGGCGCGCGTGAGTGACGAGCGCGACGTGAGCGAAACGCGTGACGGGCCCGGCTGCGCGAGTCATCGATTCAGCTTCCGGATCCGTTCGGACGGCGTGATGATGTCGGTCAGACGGATACCGAACTTGTCGTTCACGACCACCACTTCGCCCTGGGCGATCAGGCAGCCGTTCACGAGCACGTCCATCGGCTCGCCGGCGAGGCCGTCGAGCTCCACCACCGAACCTTGCGCGAGTTGCAGCAGGTTGCGGATGGCGATCTTGGTGCGGCCGAGTTCGACGGTCATCTGGACGGGAATGTCCAGAATCATGTCGATGTCGTTGCGCGTCGAGTTCTGGTCGACCTTCGAGAGCGGCTGGAACACGGCTGCGGGCGCCGCAGCGGGCGCGTCGTTGCTGTTCTGCTCGGCCATCGCCGCTGCCCAGTCGTCCAGCGACGCCTCATCGGCGCCCGAACCCGGCACCTCGGCCGCGGCTTCCTGACCCGCTTCGAGCACGGGCTCTTCGCCTTGCGGGCTGTTCACGTCACTCATATCCACCTTCCTTCATCGTGTCGGCTGCGCTGATCATCTTCTGGACCCGCAACGCGTATTGACCATTGAAAATTCCGTAGCCGCATTCCATCACCGGCACGCCGTCGACCTTCGCGACGATGTGCTCGGGAATGTTGACCGGCAGGACGTCGCCCTTCTTCATGTTCAGGATCTGCTCGAACGTGATGGGCACCTGCGCGAGATCCGCGGTGAGCTCCACTTCGGCGGCCTGCACCTGCTGGGACAGCACGCGCACCCAGCGGCGGTCCACGTCGAGCACTTCGCCCTGCAGCGGCGAGGCGAGCACGTCGCGGATCGGCTCGATCATCGAGTACGGCATGCAGATGTGCAGCGTGCCGCCCGTCGGGCCGAATTCGATCGAGAACTGCGTGACGATCACGATCTCGTTGGGCGTCGCGACGTTGGCGAACTGCGTGTGCATTTCCGAGCGCACGTATTCGAACGTCAGCGGGCGCACGCTCTTCCACGCCGTCGTGTAGTGCTCGAAGACGAGGTTCAGCAGGCGCGCGATGATGCGCTGCTCGGTCTGCGTGAAGTCGCGCCCTTCCACACGCGTGTGGAAGCGGCCGTCGCCGCCGAACAGGTTGTCGACCACGAAGAACACGAGGTTCGGATCGAACACGAACAGCGAGGTGCCGCGCAGCGGCTTCACGTGGACGAGGTTCAGGTTCGTCGGAATCGGCAGGTTGCGCGTGAATTCGCTGTACTTCTGCACGCGCACGGGACCGACCGAAATTTCGGCCGTGCGGCGCATGAAGTTGAAAATGCCCACGCGCAACAGACGCGCAAAACGCTCGTTGATGATTTCGAGGCCGGGCATCCGGCCGCGCACGATGCGTTCCTGCGTCGCGATGTTGTAGGGCCGCACGCCCTGCTTTTCGGACGAGCTGGAGTCGCTGTCGACTTCGCCGGTGACGCCCTTGAGGAGGGCATCGACCTCCTCCTGCGACATGAACTCGTCGTGACCACCCATGCTCATGATGCGAGGCTCCCGGATATCTTCGCGCTGTGCATGGCGTTACTGCACGACGAATTCGGTGAACAGCACGTCTTCGACCTTGGCGGGCTGGCCGCGCGGGTCGGAGGGCTGCGAGATCAGCGCGGCCAGCTCGGTGGCGAGCGCGCGCTTGCCGTCGAGCGGCGCGAGATCGGACGGATGCTTGTTCGAGAGCGCCAGCAGCACGCGGCTGCGGATCTCCGGCATGTGCGCGACGAGCGCGTCCTGGGTCGCCTGGCTGTCGAGCTTGAGCGTGAGGCCGATGCGCAGATAGTGCGTGTCGCCGTCGTCGGACTGCAGGTTCACCGTCATCGGTTCGAGCGCGTAGTAGACCGGCACGGGCGGCGGCGGCGGTGCGCTCGCCGTGGCGGCGGCCGGATGACGCGACATGAAGAACCACACGCCCGCGCCGGCGGCGCCCGCGGCAAGGATCGCGATGATCACGATGAGAAGGATCCGCTTGAGCGGTCCGGGTTTCGCGCCCTGGGGCGCAGCTTGATCTTTTGCGGTCGTGGTCGCCATGTCGGTCGTAAGCCTGGGTGGTGCGGTGTTGGGGCCGAGTGTGGGGCCGTCGGGAAAACGCCCGCCGGTCGCGCAAGTTGCGCGCCGCGTGCGACATCAATCCCGGCAGCCTGCATTGTTCCGGCTTTTGCCTTACAGCGAAGGGAGGAATAGACGGGGGATTTCCGGCTATCTCGTGGTTTTGTTGCAGGTGCGGCGCGCACGCCGGAAAGCGCCGATGCGCGCGGCATCCCGGGCGTTGCGGCGCGCTGCCGTCATGTTGGAGAGCGATGCCCGAAGAAGGGCGCGCGATGGGGTCCGATCAGGGGCGATCTGAGTCGATCGACGGCGCGCGGTGCAAGAGCGACCGGTCGGGCGGCGCGATGCGCGCGCCGCCCGCCATTGCCAGGCGTCGTCAGACGTTCCTGGCGGCGATTGCCATCAGGCGAAGGTGTCGATCAGGCCGACGGTGCGCGTGGTCGGCGCCGTGGTGGTGCTGCCGATGGCGTCGTCGACGCCGCTGCCGGAGGCGAGGCTGCTGCCGCCCGAACGCGACGAGCGCGAACCGCTGCCCGAGCCGCTGCCGCTGTCCTGTTGCGCCTGCTGGTTCATCTGGCGCGAGAAGCCGTCGCTGACGCTCGCGCTGCCCAGACCGATGCCGTTTTCCTGCATCTGCTCGCGCAGTTTCGGCAGGGCCGCTTCGACGGCCTCGCGCACCTGCTGATGCTGCGAGACGAAGAGCGCGTGGGCGTGGTTCTCGGAGACCTGCAGCACGACTTGCAGCGGGCCGAGATCCTTCGGATTGAGCGTGAGTTCCGCCGAGCTCTGGTGCGCGTTCGAGAGGAACACGACCTTCTGGCTGAGCGCGTCTTCCCAGTCGCTCGTGCCCACCTGCGGCGCGAGCGCGGCCGACGCCGCCGCCGACGCCGCCGGATTGGTGGTCGCCGCCGCCGCCTGGGTGGCCTGGGCCTGAGCCGCGGCGGCTGCGGCCGCCTGGGTGGCCGCGAGCGCGTCGGTGGCCGCGTTCGCGGCGGCTTGCTGGACCGGCGTGGCCTGCTGCGCCACGGCCGCCGTGAGTGCGGTGGCCGCGGTCTGCGAAGCGGCGTCCGCGGTGACGGCCGTGGCTGCCTTGGCGTCGCCGGTCGCGCCGGTGGTCTTGTCGTCGAGTGCGGTGCTCAGGCCTTTGGCCTTCGCCTGCGCGCCCAGATGCGCCGCGAAGCCGTTGGCGATCGCCTGGCCCGTCGTGGCCGCGTCCTGCGTGGTCGCGCCGCCGTGCGCCGACAGCGTGGCCGCGCCGCTGCGCAGCTTTTGCAGCGCGGCGGTGAGCGCGTCGCCGACCGACTTCGAATCGGTGGTCGCGGTGGCGGTGGTGCCGTCCGCGGCCGTCGCGGCCGTGCCAGCCGCGGCGGCGGCGAGACCCGCGAGCGTGGCGTCGGTGGCGGGCGTCGTGCCGTCGCCGCTGCCGTCGTCCTGAGCCTGCTGGCCCGACTGCTGCGCGGCCTGCTGGGCTTGTTGCGCCTGCTGGGCCTGCGCGGCGGCCTGGGCGCCCGCGGCATCGGCCTGCTGCTGGTTGGTGCGGGCGTCGTCGCCGCGATGGTCGGTCTTCGAGGTGCTGTGCGTGCCGCTCGACGAGCTGCTGCCCGAAGTCGATTGCGACGACGACTGGCTCGATTGCGACGCTTGCGACGACTGCGAGGACGACGCGTTCTGCGACGCGTTCGCGTTGTTCGACGCGTTGGCGTTGTTGTACGCCTGCGAGGCGCTGGACTGCGCGTATTGCTGCGGCGTCGGCTGGCTCAGCGCGGTCTGCGCGGCGATGCTCTGCTGGAGCGTCTGAGCGAAGCCCTGGCTCGCCTGATCAGCCTGGCTGCCCGCGGAGGCGGCGCCGCTGGAGGCGGGGTCGACGGCTCCGAAGAGCGAACTGACTGCGGAAAGAAGCGACATGGTGTCTGCCCCGGATAACGTAACGGTGTGGATCGCGTGGTGGATCTTTGTGCGAGTTATGGGTACGGCTGGATACGGCTAACGGCTTCGATGGCCTGCTTCACGAATGATGCTGCGACGCGCGCATGCGCAGCGCGCGGGCGGCGAATTCGTCGGAATCGCGCTGCTCGCGTTTGGCTTCCACGCGCGCCTGCACGGCGTCCTGGCGCGACTGCAGCACCTCGTACGAGCCGAGCTTCTGCTTGGTGCGCAGCCACTCGGGCTTCGTGGCCTCGACGCGCTGCGTCGCCTGCTCGAGCAAGCGGCGCTGCTGCTCGATGGCGGCGTCGAGCGTGTCGATGAACGCCTGGAAGTTGCGCACGTTGCCCGCGGCCATGCCCTTGCGGGCCGACTCGGTGAAGCGCGTATGGTACTCGTCGCGGTAGTCGATCAGCGACTTCAGCTGCTTCTCGATCTCCGCGCGTTCGCGCTGCACGCGGCCGAGCTTCTGCGTGGCGGCGTCGACGTCGTCCTGCGCGAGGCCGATCAGGGTCTGCAATGCGGTCTGCCGGGTCATCATCTATTCCCCTGTCCAATGAGCGCGCCGAGCATATCGACGCTCTGATCGTAGTTCGCGCTTTCGCGAAAGCCCTGCTGAAGAAAGGCCTCGATGCGCGGATAAAGTGCAATGGCGCGGTCGAGCACGGCGTCGCGCCCGCTCACGTACGCGCCGACGTTGATGAGATCGCGGTTGCGCTGGTAGCGCGAGAGCATCTGCTTGAACGCGCGCGTCTGGTTCAGATGCTGATCGTCGATCAGCGCCGTCATCGCGCGGCTGATCGACGCTTCGATGTCGATGGCCGGATAGTGACCGGCTTCGGCGAGCGCGCGCGACAGCACGATGTGGCCGTCCAGAATCGCGCGCGCCGAGTCGGCGATCGGGTCCTGCTGGTCGTCGCCTTCGGTGAGCACGGTGTAGAACGCCGTGATCGAGCCGCCGCCTTCGGGGCCGTTGCCGGTGCGCTCGACGAGCGCGGGCAGCTTCGCGAACACCGAGGGCGGATAGCCCTTGGTCGCGGGCGGCTCGCCGATCGCCAGCGCGATCTCGCGCTGCGCCATCGCGTAACGCGTGAGCGAATCCATCAGCAGCAGCACGTGCTTGCCCTGATCGCGGAAATATTCGGCCAGCGAGGTGGTGTACGCGGCGGCCTGCATGCGCAGCAGCGGCGAGACGTCGGCCGGCGCGGCCACCACCACCGAGCGCGCGAGCCCTTCCTCGCCGAGGATCTGCTCGATGAATTCCTTCACTTCGCGGCCCCGCTCGCCGATCAGGCCGATCACGATGACTTCGGCGCTGGTGGCGCGGGCCATCGTGCCGAGCAGCACCGATTTACCGACGCCCGAGCCCGCGAACAGGCCCATGCGCTGGCCGCGCCCGACCGTGAGCAGCGCGTTGATCGCGCGCACGCCCACGTCGAGCACCTTGTGGATCGGCTCGCGGTTCAGCGGGTTGATGACGGGCGCGGTGAGCGGCGCGTCGGCTTCCGTGTTGATCGGGCCGAAGCCGTCGAGCGGCTTGCCCGAGGCGTCGACCACGCGGCCCAGCATGCCCCAGCCGACCGGCAGGCGCTTGGCGCCCGCCATCGGATCGGCGATCGGCGCGCTTTCGAGCGGCCACACGCGCGCGCCCGGCAGCAGGCCCGCGACTTCGGTGGTCGGCATCAGGAACAGCTTGTCGCCGGAAAAGCCCACCACTTCGGCTTCGGCCATCGGCAGCGAGCTGCCCGGCGGGAGTTCGATCACGACTTCCGCGCCCACGGCGAGGCGCAGGCCCACGGCTTCGAGCACGAGACCGGCGGCGCGCGTGAGGCGGCCGCAGCCGCGCAGCGGCAGCGCGAGGGCGTTGCGCTCGCGCACGCTGTTCAGGCGCGCCTTCCAGCTCGCGTGATGCGGATTGTCCGGGTCGAAATTCGCGGGCGGCGTGTACGGAGCCGGCGCGGGCGCAAGCACGGGTTCGGGCGCGAGGCCTGGTGCCGGGCTGTCCGGCGCGGCGGGCAGGCCGGCGAGACGCTCGGCCGCCGCGCCCATGTCGGCGGAAAAATTCGGTGCGGGAAAGTGCGGCAGGTCGGGCAGCACGAATTCGGAGTCGCCGTCGACCAGCATGCCGTCGGTCTGGGCCGCGTCGTGCACGCCGGGGCCGAACGAGGCGAGCGCCAGTTCCTGTTCGAGCGGCGTGAGGCCGCCCGTGTGGATCGCCTGATGCACGGTCTGATGCAGCGCCGAATTCACCATGGCCGCGCCTTCCCGAGCGCTGCGGCGACGCGCTCCCAGCGCGTGCCGATGCCCGCGTCCGTCTCGCCGGTCGCCGCCTGCGCACGGCAGCCGCCGCGTTCCAGCGAGGCGTCGGTGCGCACGGTCCAGCCGCGCGCCTGCAAATCTTCGAGGAGATAGGCCTCGACCACCGGCAGATCGGCCGGGCTCACCACCAGTTGCGGCGAGCCGGACAACTGCGGCTCGTGCGCGAGCACTTCACGCGCCGCGGCGAGCAGCGCCGTCGGGTCGTGCTGTACATGCTGGCGGACCACCTGCTGGGCGATGTCGAGCGCCAGCTCGACGAGCGTTTCGGCCACGCCCGCTTCGGCGGTCGTCAGCGCATCGGAAAAACGTTGCGCGATCGCCGACAACTGCGCCGCCACGGCGCGCGCCTCGCCGAGTCCCTGTTCGAAACCCTGCTTCTGGCCCTGGTCGTAGCCGGCCTGGTAGCCGAGCGCCTGGCCCGCCACGTGGCCGGACGTCAGGCCGGCCTGGTGGGCGTTGTCGCGAATACGCTGCAGTTCCGCCTCGAACGCCGCCGTTTCGTCCGGCGTGGGCGGCGGCGGGGGAGGCGGAGGCGGATCGAAGCACGCCATCTCCCAGCGCTGATACGCCGAGAGTTGACGGTGCAACGGTTGTGAGGCTTCGTCAGACATAAGCGTCTTCTGCCTTGCCGCCGATCACGATCTGGCCGCTTTCGGCGAGGTTGCGCACGATCTGCAGGATACGCCGCTGCTGCGCTTCGACTTCCGAAACGCGCACGGGGCCGCGCGCGTCCAGGTCTTCGGCGAGCAGTTCCGCGGCGCGCTGCGACATGTTCGCGAGGAACTTCTGGCGCAGCGCGGGCGGGGCGCCCTTGAGCGAGATGATGAGCGATTCGGACTCGACTTCCTTGAGCAGCAGCTGAATCGCGCGGTCTTCGAGATCCAGCAGGTTCTCGAACACGAACATCTGGTCGATGATCTTCTGGGCAAGCTCGGCGTCGTACTGGCGGACCGTTTCGATCACGCCTTCCTCGTGCTGGCTCGTCATGAAGTTCAGGATTTCGGCGGCCGTGCGGATGCCGCCCATCGGGCTGCGCTTGAGGTTGTCGCTGCCCGACAGCAGGCCCATGAGCACGTCGTCGAGTTCGCGCAGCGCCTGCGGCTGGATGCCGTCGAGCGTGGCGATACGCAGCAGCACGTCGTTACGCAGACGCTCCGTGAAGCACGAGGCGATTTCGGACGCCTGATCGCGGTCGAGGTGAACCAGGATCGTGGCGATGATCTGCGGGTGCTCGTTCTTGATGAGTTCCGCGACCGAGCCCGAGTCCATCCACTTCAGGCCTTCGATACCGCTCGTGTCGCCGCCTTGCAGAATGCGGTCGATCACCGCACCGGCCTTGTCCTCGCCGAGCGCCTTGGTCAGCACGCTGCGGATGTAGTCGTTCGAGTCGAGCGACAGCGCCGTGTGCTGCTCGGCTTCCTTGACGAACTCGTGCAGCACCGCGTCGATCTCTTCGCGCTTGACGTTCTTCAGCGCGGCCATCGCCGCGCCGATCTTCTGCACTTCGCGCGGCCCGAGGAACTTGAAGACCTGAGAGGCCTCTTCCTCGCCGATCGACATGAGCAGCAGTGCGCTCTTGACAGCTCCTTCAGCGCTCATCGTTCACCCAGCTCTTGACAACGGTTGCGACAATCTTCGGATCCTGGCGCGCGATGTTGCGCGCGAATTCCAGGTTGCGTTCGAACTTCTGTTTCTCGTTTTCGAGGGCCAGCAGATCGCTGTCGCCCTCGACCACGCCGCCCGTGCCTTCGATCTTCTCGACTTGCGGCAGGCCGTCCAGCAGGAGCGGCTCGGCGTCGCCCCCGAGCGCCGGGCCGGCGGCGGCGGCAACCGGCTCCGGCGGCGGGAAGGCGCGGCGCAGCGCCGGCTTCACCATCACGAAGTACAGGAACAGGGCCACCGCGCCGATGCCGAGCCAGGTCGCGATCTGCTTGGCCAGCGCGATCATGTCCGGCTGGCGCCACCACGGCAGGTTGGCGTTCGGATCGACGTCGGTCTGGAACGCGGCGTTGACCACGTTCACCGAGTCGCCGCGCTTGATGTCGTAGCCCATCGCGTCCTTCACGAGCTGTTCGACCTGCGCGAGCTTCTGCGCGTCGAGCGGCTGCATCGTGGCGTGGCCCTTGGCGTCCACCTTCTGCTGATAGTTCACGATCACGGCCACCGAGAGGCGCTTGATGTCGCCCGGCGACTGCTGGAAGTGACGCACCGTCTTGTCCAGCTCGTAGTTCGTGGTGGTGTCGCGGTGATCCGAAATCGGCGTCGAGGCGGCCGCGCCGCTCGCGCCCGCGGGCGCGTTGATCGGCGCCGAGGCCGGCTGCGGCGGCTGGTTCGAGAGCGCGCCCGGCACGCCGCCCGCGCCCGACTGCTGCATGTCGGTGGCGATGTTCTGCTGCTGGCTGCGGATCGAGGCCTGCTGCGGATTGGCGTTCGGGCCGTAGTTCTCCGAGGTCTGTTCGAGCTTCGAGAAGTCCACGTCGGCGCTGACCTGCGAGCGCGCGTTGCCCGAGCCGAACAGCGGCGCGAGGATCGCGTCGATGCGCGACTGGGTGTCGTGCTCGATCTGGCGCACGTACTTGAGCTGCGAGGCGTCGAGGCCCGCGCTGGCGGCGCTTTGCGTGAGCAGATTGCCGTCCTGGTCGACCACGGTGACGTTGCGCACCGGCAGATCGGGCACGGCCGACGAAATCATGTGCGTGACCGCGGCCACCTGGCCTTCGTCGAGCACGCGGCCCGGATACAGATTGACGAGCACCGACGCCGAAGGCGCTTCGCGCTCGCGCACGAACACCGAGGGCTTCGGAATGGCCAGATGCACGCGCGCCGACTTGACGCTCTGGATCGACTGGATGGTCTGTTCGAGTTCGCCTTCGAGGGCGCGCTGGTAATTGACCTGCTCGGCGAACTGGCTGATGCCGAACTTCTGGTTGTCCATCAGTTCGAAGCCGACCGAACCGTTCTTCGGCAGGCCTTGCTGGGCGAGGCGCAGGCGCATTTCGTTGACCTGCTCGGACGGCACCAGAATGGCGCCGCCGCCGTCGGACAGCTTGTAGGGCACGTTGGCGGCTTGCAGCGCCGTGATGATGGAGCCGCCGTCACGGTCGGACAGGTTGCTGTAGAGCACCTTGTAGTCCGGCGCGCGCGACCACAGCACGAGGCCCGCGACCACCGCGACGAGCACGGCGACAGCGACGATCAGCGGCGCACGCGGGTTGCCGCGCACGCTGCGCAGCGACGAGAGCGAACCGAGGCGCTGCGCGAAGCCGCCGCCCAGGTCGTCCGCGGCGCCGGATGCCGCGCCACCGGCGCCTGTGGCGGCGCCGCTGGTGGCGAGGCCCATGCGGGCGTCGGGGTTGATCAAAGAGTTGGCAGACGAATCCATGCGACGGGTTTCTCCGGGAGACTTGCACGTCCCTGCGGCGCGCGCGCGGCAGAGACTTTCACGACAGGGATTATCCGAGAGCCGTGGCAAGCCGATTGCGCGAATAGAGCCGGGTTTTCCCCCTAGTTTCGGGGCTGCTCAAAATGTCCGACTGCTATATTTCTCGCAGACTCGGCACCCTGCGTACGCGGACCGGGTCCGGGGGCGTCGCCCCCCGCGCACCCGGACCGGGGTTGCGCGGGCCGCCGCCGCCGCGCAACTCTCTTTATCGTGGAGCAAACATGACGGTGCCAGTCAACCCACTCACGTCGGCGCTAGCGCAGATGCAGGCCATGGCCGCCCAGGCCGCGGGCAGCGCCACGGCGGCTGAATCCGGCTCGGGTGCGGCGAGCGGCGGCGAGTTCGCCGCGGCGCTCAAGGCGTCGCTCGACAAGATCAGCGACGATCAGCAGAAGGCCGTCGGCGAGTCGCAGGCGTTCGAATTGGGGGCCAGCAACGTTTCGCTCAACGATGTCATGGTCGACATGCAGAAGGCCAATATCGGCTTCCAGTTCGGCCTGCAGGTGCGCAACAAGCTCGTCGCGGCCTACACCGACATCATGCAGATTCAGGTGTAAGCCGGGACGCGCGAACCCCTTCCGACTGTCAGCCCATTAAAGCTTCTCCTCATACTTTCCGATAACACGGCTAGAACCGGTTCGCGCGCCCACGGGCGGCGCGGATCCGGAAGCACCGATTCCACAGCCGCACGTTCGAAGGAGAAGCGCCGATGTTTTCCCCTGCCCAATCTGGAGCCAACGCCTATGCACGCGTCGGTGTCGAAACGGGGATTATGGGCGCCAGTCCGCACAAGCTGATCGCGCTCCTGTACGAAGGCGCGCGCAAGGCGATTGCGCAAGCCCGCCTGCATCTGCAGATGGGCAACGTGGGGCCGCGTGGCGAGGCGATCGGCAAGGCCATCCGGATCGTCGAAAGCGGGCTTCAGCTGGCGTTGAACGTCGAGGCGGGCGGGGAAATCGCGCAGCGCCTGAATGCACTCTACAGCTACATGACGCGACGTTTGCTCGAAGCGAATATTCAACAGAGCGAGTCCATGCTGGTCGAAGTCGATGGCCTGCTGGCAACGCTCGAGGAAGCCTGGTTGGGGATTGCGCCGGAGGTGGAACAGATGGCCCAGCAGCAGCGGGCATCCGGGCCTTCGTCCGGCTCATTGACGAGATGAGTTCGAAAGCAGACTACTTCGCCCACTATGAAGCGATCGCGGCAGTGTCTGGGCAGATGCTCAGCGCGGCGCGCGGCGCACACTGGAACGATCTGATCGGCCTCCAGGAGGAATACCGCCACCTCGTCGAAGCGCTCAAGGACGCCGATCTCGGCGTCCGGCTCAGCACCACCGAGCGCGCGCGCAAGTACGAGCTGATCCGGCAGATCCTCGCCGACGACGCAGCGATCCGCGACCTCGCGAGTCCGTGCATGGCGCGCCTGTCGGCGCTCTTTCAAGGCACGGCGCAGCCCGCGCGGGTCCTGCAGGAGCTGTACGGCGCGCGCTAGCCGCAGGCCGCGGCGGACCTGCCGGCGCAGCGCGCCGGGCACCGCCCATTCTGGAACGTCCCCTGAAACCGGCTGACGACGTCGGCGCCCCGGACCGGGAGCCGAACCCGGCCACTGAACTGGCCCCACGCTCCGCATGAACGGAATCGACACGAGCGCCGCCGCGCTGATCGCGAGCCGCGTAGGCGCGCTGGGCCCGACCGGCGCGCAAGGCAGCGCCGGCACCGCGCAGGCGGGCGTGTCCGCGCTGGCGGGCGGCGTCACCGCGCTGCCCGAGGCGCAGGCCGTCAATTCGCCGCAGGCGTCGGCGCAAACCGAGCTGTCGGCCGTCGCGCTCGCGCTCGACGCGATCATCCGCTCGGGCGGCGACGCCACGCCCGCCGTGGTCGGCAGCGCGCCCGTCTGGGCCAATCCGGGCGCCGATCCGGGCGCGGCCGCCAATACCGCCACCAACGCCAATTTGCCGCTGCCGGGACTCGCGCAGGCCGAAGCCGCGCTCGAAAGCGCCTTGCTCGCGGATCTCGCGGCGACGGCGCAAGCGGGCGCGAATGGCGTGAACGAGGCGGCTGGGGCAACCGGAACGACCGGCGCGGCCAACGCCGCCGATGCCGCGAATCAAGCCACACCAGGCAACGCCGCGCAGGCCACCGGCAACGCACAAGGCACGCAGGGCGCCGCGCTCGCGGCCCAATCCGGCCCCGTGGCCGCGCTGACGGCGGCGCTCGCGCAGACGGTCGCGTCGAGCGGCCTGTTCTACGAATCGCATCTCGCGCAATGGCTGCAAGGCCAGCGCTCGCCCGCCGAACTCGCCGACGAACCGCAGAACCGGCTCGCGGGCACGCAATTGCCGCTCGACTGGAGCAGCGCCGCCGACGACATCGACGACGTGTTCTGGACCGACGTGCCGTCCGCCTCGCAGACGGCCGCGCGCGCCGCCGCCGATGCGGCGTCCGCCCAGCCGCGCAACACCGCCGGCACGACGGGCGCCGACGCGGGCAACGCCGCCTCGCAGAACGCCGCGCGCGCGAACACCTTGCTCGGCGACACGCTGCTGCCCGCGCTGCACACCCAGGCGGGCACGGCGGCGGGCGTCCATCAGGCGCTGCTGCCGATCGTGCGTCAGCAACTCGATCTGCTCGCGACCGGCGAATTCCGCTGGACCGGCGAGGCGTGGCCCGGCGTGCGTCTCGACTGGAGCATCCAGCAGGAAGACTACGACGCCCACGAGGTCCACAACCAGCGCGGCCCGCGCCGCAGCGCCGACGACGACACGCCGTGGCGCACGCGCCTGACGCTCGCGCTGCCGTCGCTCGGCACCGTCGACGCGGAACTCACGCTCACCGGATCGGCGCTCGCCGTGCGCGTGCAGGCCAGCCCCGGCGGCGCGCAGCAACTGACGGCGCACAGCGAGGTGCTGCGCGGACGCATCGCGGCGCTCGGACTCGCGCTGGCCGGATTGTCGATCCGCGAAATCGGCGGTGGCATCGCCGGTGGTGCAGGTGGAGCAGGCGGAGCGGGTCAGGCCGCGCGCGCCGCCGACGCTTACGCGCACCATGCGGCGCAGGCCGAACAGGCGGCAGCCGCTGCGGCGACGCACGCCTACGCGGACGCGTCCGCCGATGCGGCGTCGGATGCGCATCCGGCGTCGTCAACCGACTGGGAACTGGGATGAGCCGCACGAACCGCAAGAGCGCCGCGGCGCTCGCCTACGACGACGCGGCTTCGCCCGACGCCGCGCCGCGCGTGGTCGCGAAGGGCTACGGCCTTGTCGCCGAGATGATCGTGCAGCGCGCGAAGGAAGCCGGCCTCTATGTGCACGAGGCGCCGGAAATGGTGTCGCTGCTGATGCAGGTCGATCTGGATTCGCAGGTGCCGCCGCAGCTTTATCAGGCGGTGGCGGAACTGCTCGCCTGGCTGCACGGGCTCGAAGTCGCGGGCAACGCGCAAGCCGCCGCCGCTGCCGCCGCGAATGGCCAGCAATCAGCCGCAGGCGCGGCGGGCGCAGGCCGCAACACGCCCGATCCGAAATCGCTGTCGATCAATCCGTTCCGCTTTCCGGCCTTGCCGGAGTGAGGCACGCGACGCCAGGCCGCTGGCTTCAGAACCGCAACATCACGCGAATCAGCGTGTTGAACAGCTTGCCGTAAGGTGGCGCGATCAGCCCGCGCGCGTTCAGGCGCGCCTGGGTGAACACGGGTTTGATCTTCGAGAAGGTCTGAAATCCCTCGTAGCCGTGATATGCGCCCATGCCGCTCGCGCCCACGCCGCCGAACGGCAGCCCCTCCGCGGCGATATGCATCAGCGTTTCGTTCACCGACATGCCGCCCGCCACGGTCTCGTGCGTCACGCGATCGACCGTGCGCGCGTCGTCGGCGTAGAGATAGAGCGCGAGCGGGCGCGGACGCGCGTTCACGTAGCGCAGCGCCTCGTCGAGCGTGTCGTAGGGCACGATCGGCAGCAGCGGCCCGAAAATTTCCTCCTGCATCAATCGCGTCGAGTCGGGCGCGTTCGTCACGATCACGGGCGCGAACTGGCGCGTCGCGGCGTCGCGCGGACCGAGCGGATGCAGTTGCGCGCCCGCGGCCTGGGCTTCGTCGGCGAGCCGTTCGAGGCGCTCGAAATGGCGCGGCGAGATGATCGAGGTGTAATCGCGGTTGGTCGCGAATTGCGGATACAGCGTCTCGAAGCGCGTGCGCGCGCGGGCGATGAACGCCGCTTCGCTGCCGCGCGGCAGCAGCACGTAATCGGGCGCGATGCAGGTCTGCCCGGCGTTGAGCGTCTTGCCGAGCAGCAGGCTGTCGACGGCGTAGTCGAAGCGCGCCTGCGTGCCGATCAGCGCGGGCGACTTGCCGCCCAGTTCGAGCGTGACCGGCGTGAGATGGTTGGCCGCCGCGCGCATCACTTCGTGGCCGATGCGCGTCGAGCCCGTGAACAGCAGATGGTCGAACGGCAGCGCGCTGAAGGCCGCGCCCACGGCCGCGTCGCCGTTCACGACCGCCACGTGGTCGGGCGCGAAGGCCTGCGCGATCAGATCGGCGAACAGCGCGGACGTGCGCGGCGTCAGCTCCGACATCTTGATCAGCGCTCGGTTGCCCGCCGCGAGCGCGCAGACGAGCGGACTCGCGCCCAGCAGCAGCGGATAGTTCCACGGCACGACGATACCCGCCACGCCGAGCGGCTGCGGCACGACTTTCGCGCGGCCCGGCGCGAGCCACTTGCCCGTGCGGCGGCGCTGCGGACGCATCCAGCGCTCGCCGTGCTTGAGCGCGGCGTCGATTTCCTGCTTGAGCACCACGAATTCCGCGAGCGCGACCTCGGCTTTCGAGCGCTGGCCGAAATCCGCGTTCATCGCGTCGGCGAGCGCGTCCTGATTCGCGAACAGCACGTCGCGCAGCGTGCGCAGATGACGCGCGCGCGTGCTCCACGCCGGAAACGGCTCGCGCAGGAAGGCTTCGCGCTGCGTGGCGAGCAGCGCGGCGAGCGTGTCCGGCGTGTGCTCGCCGGTTGTGCTCGCGGCACTTGCGCCGGGAGCGGGCTGCGGAGCAAGCGTTTCGGGCAGATCCTGCTTCATGGTCGGTCCTTGATGGAGTGAGGTGCGCGGGCGCTCGTGTTGTTGTTATCGCTGCTCATCGCACCAGATAGTCGGCGGGCAGCGCGCGTTCGATCAGCGCGGCGTGGTCGAAGCGCGCGGGCAGCGTGCCGAACACGCGGTCGCAGTCGGCGGCATGTTCGTCGAGCCGCGTGGCGATGAACGCGTCGGCGACCTCGGGCGGTCCGGCGCGCAACAGCATCGCCTGCGCGATCAGCACGATCTGCTGCGCGATGCGCCGCGCGCTCGCCTCGCGCGATCCCGGCGCGCCGTTGAGCAGCGCCGCGAGCCGGTCGAGCGCGGCTGTGAGCACGAGATGATCGGCCGCTTCGCGACGCCACGCAAGAAAGAGCGCCTGGGCGGCGTCGGCCTCGCGTTCGAGCGCGCGCAGCACGTCGAGACACATCACGTTGCCCGACCCTTCCCAGATCGAGTTGACGGGCGCCTCGCGGTAGAAGCGCGCCATCGGCCCTTCCTCGACGTAGCCGTTGCCGCCCCAGACTTCCATCGCCTCGCCGGTGAACGCGAGCGTGCGCTTGCAGACCCAGAACTTCGCGGCGGGCGTGACGATGCGCCGCCACGCGCGCGCTTCGAGCGCTTCGGCGCTTTCCTCGCCGGGCTGCGCCGCCTGCGCGCTCTGCTCGAATGCGTGCGCGAGGCGCATGAACAGCACCGTCGCGGCTTCGGATTCGAGCGCGAGGTCGGCGAGCACGTTCTGCATCAGCGGCTGCTGCGCGAGCGGACGGCCGAACGCGTTGCGATGGCGCGCGTGATGGATCGCCTGCACGAGCGCCGCGCGCATCAGCGCCGCGCTGCCGATCACGCAGTCAAGCCGCGTGAAATTCGCCATTTCGATGATGGTCGGCACACCGCGGCCTTCGTCGCCGATCATCACGCCCTCGGCGTCGAAGAATTCGACTTCGCTGCTCGCGTTCGAGCGGTTGCCGAGCTTCTCTTTCAGACGCTGCACGTTGACGGCGTTCTTCGTGCCGTCCGGCAGGAAGCGCGGCACGAAGAAGCACGAGAGGCCGTCGTGTTCGGTCGTGCGCGCGAGCACGAGGTGCGCGTCGCATTGCGGCGCGGAAAAGAACCACTTGTGGCCGGTCAGCAGATAGCGCGCGCCGCGTCCGCTCTGCGCGCCCGCCGGACGCGCTTCGGTGCGGTTGCTGCGCACGTCGGAGCCGCCCTGCTTTTCGGTCATGCCCATGCCGATCATCATCGAGCGCTTGTGGGCGAGCGGCACGTCGCGCGGATCGTGCTCGCGCGTGTAGAGCTTGTCGCGCAGCGTCTCGAACAGCGCCGCCTCGCGCTGTAGAACCGGAATGCTGGCGAACGTCATGGTGAGCGGGCAGAGCGAGCCCGATTCGAGCTGCGCGTGCAGAAAATAGCCCGCGCAGCGCGCGGCCATCGCGCCGGGACGCGGCTCGGAGAACGGCAGCGCGTGCAGGCCTTCGGCGCGCAGCAGCGCGAGCAACGCGTGCCACGCAGGATGAAATTCGATGGCGTCGATGCGCTCGCCGCGCGCGCTGTGCGTGTGCAGTTCGGGCGCGTGGCGGTTGGCGAGATCGGCGAGCGCCAGCACCTCGGCTTCGCCGAGCTTGGCGCCATGACGCGCGAGCGCATCGCGATGCCACTGCGCGCCGGCGCGCGCGAGCGCTTCGCCGAGCGCGGCATCGGTGGAAAAAAGGTTGTAATCGGCGAGCGGCGGCGCCTGATTCGTGACTTCGTGCGTGGTGCCGGGGCGATGCTGGCGCGACGCGGCGTCGGTCGCGTCGCGTGCGCTGGCCGGGTGCGTCGGGGCGATTGGGTTCATCGAGGCGGTCTCCATCGGCGGCGCGCGTCGGGCGCGCGGTGTCATCGTGACTGATCTGACGAAAAGCCCACGCGCGGCGTGCGCGCGAGGCCGTCATGCTCGTTCGTGATGCGCACCGATGGCGGCCCGCGCCGCACGCGTCCAGACTATATGCGCAGTCTGGACCCATGCGGCGGGCCGGTTACTGGGCGCTCCAGCGCTCCCTGTGCTGCTTGCTGGAATCGTTTTTGTAACCGCCGACGCCGGGCGCCGGACGGTCCTTCATGTTAGTCGCCAATGAGACATCGTGTAATGGCAGGATTAGAGGGAACGCTCTGAGATAAAAGCTGACCCCGGTGCCTGACACTTCCTACAATCGGCCACAAACGTGAAATCGAACGAGCGTGCAACTAGGGTGCCTCAAGCGCCGCCCGGCTGCAACGCGAGATAACGCGACGTCCGCGCGACATCCACGAGACATCCACGAGACTGAGAGGCAGCGTCCGCTGCATGGGCTGAAGGCACGCGCGCGAGCGCCGGGCCGGGCCAACAGGAGGAGACATGCAATACGACTACGTGATCGTAGGTGGCGGTTCGGGCGGCGCATCGCTGGCGGGACGCCTCGCCGAACGCTGTCCCGACGCGAGCATCGCACTGATCGAAGCCGGTCCGCACACCGAGCGCAATCTCTTCGTCAACATGCCGATGGGCGTGGCGGCGCTCGTGCCGTTTCGCAACAAAAACAACTACGCCTATCAGACGGTGCCGCAGCCGGGCCTGAACGGACGACGCGGCTACCAGCCGCGCGGCCGCGGCTTCGGCGGCTCCAGCGCCATCAACGCGATGATCTACACGCGCGGCCATCCGCTCGACTACGAAGAATGGGCGCGGCTCGGCTGCACGGGCTGGGCGTGGGACGACGTGCTGCCGTACTTCCTGCGCGCCGAGGACAACGCGCGCGGCGCGAATGCGTGGCACGGCGCGGGCGGCCCGCTCGGCGTGTCCGATCTGCGCGAGCGCAACGCGGTCGCGGAGCGCTTCGTGCAGGCCGCGCTCGAAGCGGGTTTCCCCGCCAACGACGACTTCAACGGCGCGCACCAGGAAGGCGTCGGCTTCTATCAGGTCACGCAGCGCGGCGGCGAGCGCTGCACGGTGGCGCGCGCGTATCTCTATGGGAAGCCGCGCCCGAATCTGCATCTGATCGCCGATGCCACCGTGCTGCGCGTGAGCTTCGACGGCGTGCGCGCGACCGGCGTCGACGTCGTGCGCGCGGGCCGCAGCGAGCGCATCGAGGCGCGCGCCGAGGTGATCCTCGCGGCAGGCGCGTTCAACACGCCGCAACTGTTGATGTGCTCGGGCATCGGGCCGGCCGCGCATCTGCGAGAACATGGCATTGCCGTGCAGCACGACGCGCCGGATGTCGGCCGCAATCTGATCGACCACATCGACTTCACTTATAACAAGCGCGTGCATTCGAGCGAGACCGTCGGTTATTCGCTGCGCGGCGCGGCCAGGATGGTGCCGGGCCTCGTGCGTTATTTGCGCGGGCGACGCGGCATGTTCACGACCAACGTGGCGGAGGCGGGCGGGTTTCTGAAAAGCCGTCCGGAGCTGGAGCGGCCCGATCTGCAACTGCACTTCTGCACCGCGCTCGTCGACGATCACAGCCGCCGCCTGCACTGGGGGCACGGCTATTCGCTGCACGTCTGCGTGCTGCGCCCGGCGAGCCGCGGCACCGTCACGCTCGCGAGCGCCGATGCGCGCGAAGCGCCGGTGATCGATCCACGCTTTCTGTCCGATGCGCGCGACCTCGATCTGCTCGTCGAAGGCACGCGCATCGCGCGGCGCATTCTCGACGCGCCCGCGCTGCTGCGCATGGGCGGGCGCGAGATCTACACGCAGGCGGGGCAGAGCGACGCCGAGCTGCGCGCGACCATCGCCACGCACGCCGATACGATCTATCACCCGGTCGCGACCTGCCGCATGGGCAGCGACGCGCAATCGGTCGTCGACCCGCAGTTGCGCGTGCGCGGCGCGACGCATCTGCGTATCGCCGACGCCTCGGTGATGCCGACGCTCATCGGCGGCAACACCAATGCGCCGACCGTGATGATCGGCGAGCGCGCGGCGGATCTGATCGTCGCGGCCCGACGCGAAAGCGCGTCCACGCACAGCGCGCAAATGACGGCCTGACACGCGCATTCTTTTCGCAAGCGAGCGGTGGTGCGCTCGCTCGGACGAATCTCAAAGCACTCGGAAGACACGCGAAGCCAGCGAGACGCTCGACGTCTCGCTGGCTTTTTCAATTGACGAAAATTGCTTAAAAAGCGTCTTTTTCGTTAAAGATTGTGTGAACTTCGCGGTATCCGCAATTTCGAGATTTCGGAGTCCCTATAATCGCGCGGCACCTTGGGCGTGTCAGTTGGCGCGTCCGCGAACTGGGAGGAACCGCCTCGATGAGCATCAACGTATTTCACCTGCTGGAAACGGTCCTGAGCGACGACGTCGTCCGCAACCTGTCCGGCCGCTTCGGCCTCTCGCCCGATCTCACGCGCAAGGTCACCGGCGCGGTCGCGCCGGCGCTCGTCGCGGCGATCATGCATCGCGGCAGCACCGCCGACGGCGCGCGCAGCCTGTTCTCCACCATCATGTCGCCCGACGTGAACGCGAGCATCGGCAAGCAGTTGCCCGAACTGCTGTCGAGCACCGCGGGCCTGAGCCAGCTCGAAACGCTGGGCCGCGACCTGGTGCAGAAGGCGGCGGGCGTGAACGTCGGCGCACTCGCCGACGCAGTCGCGGCGCAAACGGGCGCGGCGCAATCCACGGCGTTCTCGCTGACCGGCGTGGTCGGCGCGGCGCTGATGGGCATTCTCAAGCAGCACTTCACGTCGTCCCAGGGTTTCGTCGGCCAGTTGCCAACGTTGCTCGGCCATCAACTCTCGTCGGTCAACGCGAGCCTCACCGACCGCCTCGCGAGCGCGGTCGGCCTCGGCAGCGCGGGCGCGTTCGCGGGCTCGGTGCTCATGCGCCTGAAGGACGTGTCGGCGCATCTCGATCATCCGCAGCCGCCGGCTCGTCCGGTGTCGGCGTCGCTGCCGCCGCAGACGATCGGCGACAGCACGCCGCCGATCGTCGTCGAAAAGCGCGGGCATTCGTGGCTCTGGTGGCTGCTCGCCGCGCTCGCACTGATCGTGGCGTTCTTCGCGCTGCGCTCGTGCCATCGCGAGGAACCGGTGCAGGACGATCAGGCGGCCTCGGCGCCCGCGGCGGTCGCGGCTTCGGAAGCCAGCGCGGCCGACAATGCGTCGGCGCCCGCGATCACCTCGGCGGCGTCTGATGCGTCGGCGGCATCGGCGGCCAGCGCTGTTGTTGCGCCCGCGCCCACGCAGGATTCGCATCTCTCGTTCGCGGTCGACAAAAACGGCGTGCCGACGATCACGGCCACGGTCGGCACCGAAGCCGAGAAGGCGCAGCTCGTCGACGCGCTCACGAAGCGGTTCGGCGACGGCAAGTTCAACGCCAACGTGACGGTCGACGCCGCCACGAAGCCCGCCGACTGGCTCGCGCACCTCGACGGCCTGCTGCCGCTGATGGCGCTGCCCGGCGCGGAAGTGAAGATCGACGGCTCGCACGTCGAACTGAGCGGGACTGCCGCCGACGCCAAGCTCGGCTGGCTCGACAAGCTCAAGGCGCTGTTCGGCTCGGGCTTCGACATCGGCGTGTTCAACGTGCAGAAGGCCGTGGCCGACGCCACGCAGTCGTTCCGCGACGCGGTGAAGGGCCTGTTCGTCAGCGACAGCTCGTGCGCGGGCAGCGACGTGGCGAAGGTGCTCAACCTGCAGGTCATCAACTTCAAGACCGCAAGCTCGGTGATTCCGGCCTCGGCCGCGCAGGATCTGCGCGACTCGGCCAAGGCGCTGAAGGCGTGCGCGAAGCAGGGCAAGCCGGTGCAGCTCGAAGTGGCGGGCTATTCGGATAACGTCGGCGTGGCGGCGACCAACCTCGCGCTCTCGAAGCAGCGCGCGCAAGCCGTGCGCACCTTCCTGGTCGCGCAGGGCGTGGCGGGCAGCACGCTCAAGGCCGAAGGTTACGGCGACGCCAATCCGGTCGCCGCGAACGATACCGAAAGCGGCCGCTTCCGTAATCGCCGTATCGAGTTCGTGGCGAAGTAAGCCGCGACGCGTCGGTCAGCGTCATCGGCAACAGCGCAAAAAGCCGTCCGGCGTGAGCCGGGCGGCTTTTTTCATGCTTCGTCCGTTGCGTCTCACCCTTGAGCGGCCGGTTGCTCCAGGCCGGGCGGGCCGACGAAATCGTCGAGGAAATTAGACGGCTTGCCGTACTCCTCGCGCGCCACCGCGAGCCACGCGCGTGCCGCGTGCGAGAGATAGCCGTTGCGCTTCCAGCCGATCGCCATGTCCCAGGTGATGGTCGGCTCGGTCACCGGCAGGCAGGTGAAGCGCGCGGCGTCGAGCCGCCGCACATAAGGCGCGGGCAGCAGCGCGATGCCCACGCCCGCGAGCACGAGCGCCGCCATCAGATCCCAGTGGCCGCTGCGGCCGACGATCTGCGGCGCGAAACCGGCCGTGCGGCAGGCGCTCAGCACGACGTCGTTGAGCGCGAGACTCTCGCCGTAGAACACGAACGGCTCGTTGGCGAGTTCGCCAAGCGGCACGCTGAGCTTGTTGTCCCAGCGCGAGCCGCGCTGCGCGACCAGCCACAGCACCTCGTGCGAGATCGGCAGGAGATCGATCTGCTCGGGATCGACGGGCAGCAGCACGCCGCCCAGTTCGAGTTCGCCTGAAATCAGCGCCGCCTCGATCGCGCGCGAACCCTGCTCGAACAGCTTCAGTTCGATCTTCGGATAGCGTTGACGGAACGCCGCGATCGCGGGCGTGAACAGCGACCCGCCCATCGGCGGAATGCCGATGGTGAGTTCGCCGCGCCCGAGCGTACCGAGATCGGCGAGTTCGGCCTGCAACTGCGCGTGCGCCGCGAGCACGTCCTGGCCGCGCTGATAGACGATGCGACCGGCGTCGGTGAGCACCATCTGGCGCGCGTCGCGCAGCAGCAGCTGGGTGCCGGTTTCGTCTTCGAGCGCTTTCACCATCTTGCTGATGGTCGGCTGCGTGACGTGCATCTGCTCGGCGGCGGCGGTGAAGCTCTGCTGCCGCACCACTTCGATGAAATACCGCAGGGCGCGCAATTCCACGGTTCTGCCTCCTTATACGCTGCAAGTGCGCCGCATGTGCGCACACATCCGGTGCATTCCAAATTCGAATGCAGCGGATAATCGTAAGTCATTATATTTATGCTGCGCTGCACCCTATACTGACTTCCATTCCGATGTCACTTAGGGTTTGCCATGACTGCCTCGACCACTTCCGCACGCGCCCCGCAATCCGGCGGTTTCGCCCGCGTTGGCCGGATCGCGGCGCAGTCCTCGCTGCTCGCCGGCGTCTGGTTTATTGCCGATCAACTCGCGCGCGCCGTGCACCTGCCGGTGCCGGGCGGCGTGGTCGGCCTCGTGCTGCTGCTGGTGCTGCTGTTCTGCGGCGGCGTGGCGCCGCGCTGGGTCAAGGCAGGCGCCGACTGGCTGCTCTCCGACATGCTGCTGTTCTTCATCCCGGCCGCCGTGGCGGCCGTGCAGTACGGCGGACTGTTCCGCGCCGACGGCTGGCGCCTCGCGCTGGTCGTGGTCGGCGGCACGCTGATGGTGATGGTGGCCGTGGCGTTCGCCGTCGAACAGGCCGCGCGCCTCGAACGCCGTCTCGCGCTGCGCCGCGTGCGCCACGTGCGCGATGCGCGTCATCTGGCGCGCGCCTGAGCGCCGCCCGCCATTCCGTTTTCGCTGATTCCGCCCGTCTCCCAAGGATGATTCCGTCATGAACACGTTCTACGCTTCGCTGTTCGCCGACGACGCCTCCCGGCTGATCGCCGCGGGCTGTTTCATCCTCACCGTCGCGCTCTATTTCGCCTCGAAGGCGCTCTACGCGCGCGTGCGCTCGCCGTGGCTCACGCCGCTGCTGGCGGTGCCGGTCGTGCTGGGCGCGATCGTGCTGCTGCTGCATATTCCGTATCCGGTCTACTTTCAGGACACGCGCTGGCTGATGTGGCTGCTCGGGCCCGCCACGGTGGCGTTCGCGGTGCCGATCTACGAATACCGCGCACTGCTCAAGCGCCACTGGATTTCGCTCGCGGTGGGCGTGACGGTCGGCATCATGGTGGCGGTGGGCGGCTCGCTCGCGCTTGCGAAGCTGCTGCATCTTTCGCCCGAACTGCAACGCAGCCTGATGACGCGCTCGGTCTCCACGCCGTTCGCGCTCGCGGTCTCCGACAAGATCCACGCGCCGCGCGATCTCACCGCGCTGTTCGTGATCGCCACCGGCCTCTGCGGCATGCTGTTCGGCGAGCTGGTGCTCGGGCTCGTGCCGCTGCGCACGCGTCTCGCGCGCGGCGCGCTGTTCGGCGCGGCGGCGCATGGCGTGGGCACCGCGAAGGCGCGCGAACTGGGCAGCGAAGAAGGCGTGGTCGCGAGCCTGACGATGATGATCGCGGGCGTGGTGATGGTGCTGCTCGCACCCGCGCTGGGCTTTCTGCCGATCTGAGATCCGGAGCGACGGCGTCGCGCGACACCGCCTTTTCGACCGGCATTTGATCTGCGACGATCCGCACCGCCGCGACGCAAGCGCGCGGCGATCCGCGATTCTGAGACGGGGCTACCATCGCACGATTCCCCGCGTTTTCCGCGGCCAGTACGCGCTGCGTTCCATGTCTGAAATCTCCGTCATCATTCCCTGTTTCAACGGCGCCGCCACGCTGGCGCGCGCGCTCGACAGTTGCCTCGCGCAGCCTGAAGCCACCCGGATTCTCGTCGTCGACGATGCGTCCACCGACGCCTCCGCGTCCATCGTGCGCGTCTACGCGCTGCGCGACGCGCGCGTGCGGCTGCTGCAGATGCCCGGCAACGCCGGTCCGGCCCGCGCGCGCAACTGGGCGGCGCTGAACACCGTCGCGCCGCTGCTCGCCTTTCTCGACGCCGACGACGAATACCTGCCCGGCGCGCTCGCCGCCGCTGGCGCGCATCTCGACGCGCATCCGCACGAAGCGGTGATCCGGCTCGACGTCGATTACGCGGGCTTTCCCGCGCGCCTCACGCGGCATCCCCAATTCGCGGAATTTGCGGCCGTGCTCAGCAACACGGTGCCGAGCAGCCTCGTGATCCGCCGCAACGTGCTGCTCGCGCTCGGCGGTTTTCCCACCGATGAGCTGTTCCGCCGCTACGGCGGCGAGGACGGCGCGCTGTCGTGGTCGCTGCGCGAAATCTTTGGCCAGCGTCGTCTGATCGACGCCAAACGCGTGCGCATGCACTGGCACCCGGGCATCCACGCGGAGCGCTTCTTGAACATCCAGATGGGTTTCACCGAAGCCGATCCGGTCGCCAACGAAGCCACGTTGCGCGCCTCGCGCGCCTGGCTCGACAACGCGCGCGCCAGCGTGCAGCAGTTGCGCGCGCTGCAGATCGCGCCGGATGCACCGGATACGCCCACGCGCTGAGCCGCTCGGATGCGTCCCTGTCTTTCCGATGCGCCGCAGTCATCTCGATTTGCTACAATCACGCCTCGTCTTCGAGGAGCGTTGCGACGGATGTCACCCATCCGCCAGGCTCGGAGGCGCTCAATACGGCCAGCTCATGGTTTTCATGCCACGAACGCACCGCACTGAAAAACGGCGCTCACGTCTTTAATTTCTAGTCACTTTTAGAAAGGAGGGCGTGATGAACGCCGCAATTCCGCAAGATCAAGCCAAGGATTTCATCGTTGCCGACATGTCGCTTGCCGCCTGGGGCCGCAAGGAACTCGACATCGCCGAAACCGAAATGCCCGGCCTCGTGCAAACGCGCGAAGAATACAAGGCGCAGCAGCCGCTGAAGGGCGCGCGCATCGCCGGTTCGCTGCACATGACGATCCAGACGGGCGTGCTGATCGAAACGCTGACGGCACTCGGCGCCGACGTGCGCTGGGCCTCGTGCAACATCTTCTCGACGCAGGACCACGCCGCCGCCGCGATCGCCGCGGGCGGCACGCCGGTGTTCGCATTCAAGGGCGAGTCGCTCGACGAATACTGGGAGTTCTCGCACCGCATCTTCGAATGGCCGAACGGCGAATTCGCCAACATGATCCTCGACGACGGCGGCGACGCCACGTTGCTGCTGATCCTCGGCTCGAAGGCTGAAAAGGACCGCTCGGTCATCGCCAAGCCGACGAACGAAGAAGAAGTCGCGCTGTACAAGTCGATCGAAAAGCACCTCGCGATCGATCCGGCGTGGTACTCGACGCGCCTCGCGCACATCAAGGGCGTGACGGAAGAAACCACCACGGGCGTGCACCGTCTGTACCAGATGGAAAAGGAAGGCCGTCTGCCGTTCCCGGCCATCAACGTCAACGACTCGGTCACGAAGTCGAAGTTCGACAACCTGTACGGCTGCCGCGAGTCGCTCGTCGACGGCATCAAGCGCGCGACCGACGTGATGATCGCGGGCAAGATCGCGGTCGTGGCCGGTTACGGCGACGTGGGCAAGGGCTGCGCGCAATCGCTGCGCGGTCTGGGCGCCACGGTGTGGGTCACGGAAATCGATCCGATCTGCGCGCTGCAAGCCGCGATGGAAGGCTACCGCGTCGTGACGATGGAATACGCCGCCGACAAGGCCGACATCTTCGTGACGGCCACCGGCAACTTCCACGTGATCGGCCATGACCACATGAAGGCGATGCGCCACAACGCGATCGTCTGCAACATCGGTCACTTCGACTCGGAAATCGACGTTGCCTCGACGCGCCAGTACACGTGGGAAAACATCAAGCCGCAAGTCGACCACATCATTTTCCCGGACGGCAAGCGCGTGATCCTGCTGGCCGAAGGCCGCCTCGTGAACCTCGGCTGCGCCACGGGCCACCCGTCGTTCGTGATGTCGAACTCGTTCACGAACCAGACGCTCGCGCAGATCGAACTGTTCTGCGAAGGCCAGAAGTACGAGAACAAGGTCTACGTGCTGCCGAAGCATCTCGACGAAAAGGTCGCGCGTCTGCACCTTGCGCGCATCGGCGCGAACCTGTCGGTGCTGTCGGACGACCAGGCTTCGTACATCGGCGTCGACAAGAACGGTCCGTTCAAGCCGAACCACTATCGCTATTAAGTCGATTCGCGTCGACTCGACGTTGTCTGCTTTGACTGTTACGGGTCGATACAAAACCGCAGCGAGACGGCCCTTATTTTTAAGACGTCTTTAAGCGACCAGCCCGATGCTGTGACTACGCCCGCGCGCGCTCATCGATGCGCGCGGGCGCACCACATAACCACGACGCAAGAGGACTCACCATGACCGTGTTGCTGACCTGGCTGATCAACGCGCTCGCGCTGTTGATCATCACCTGGCTGGTTCCGTCGATCCACGTGCGCAGCTTCGGCACCGCGCTCATCGTGGCGCTGGTGCTCGGCCTGATCAACGCCGTGCTGCGCCCGCTGCTCATCGTCCTCACGCTGCCCGTGACGATCCTCACGCTCGGCCTGTTCATCCTCGTGGTGAACGCGCTGTGCTTCTGGCTCGCCGCGTCGCTGCTCAAGGGCTTCGAGGTGTCGGGCTTCTGGTCGGCGTTCTTCGGCTCGATCCTGTACAGCATCGTGTCGTGGCTGCTGTCGGCGCTGATCTTCGGCAACCGCAGCCTCGGCTGATCGACGCGCAGTTGGCGCGTAGTTGGCGCCCAGTTGACGACGAGTTGACATGTAGTTGACGACCAGGCCGGGGCTCGCCGCCTCGGCCCACTCATCATGAAACCGATCGAACTCTCATTCGAATTCTTCCCGCCGAAGACCCCGGACGGCGTCGAGAAGCTGCGCGCCACGCGCGAACAGCTGCTCGCGTTCAAGCCGCGGTTCGTTTCGGTGACCTTCGGCGCGGGCGGCTCGACGCAACAGGGCACGCTCGACACCGTCGCGGACATCGCCAAACAAGGCGTGGACGCGGCGCCGCACCTCTCGTGCATCGGCGCGACGCGCGACAGCCTGCGCGACATCCTCGCGCAGTACCGCTCGCACGGCATCCGTCACATTGTGGCGCTGCGCGGCGATCTGCCTTCGGGCATGGGCGAGATGGGCGAGCTGCGCTATGCGTCGGATCTCGTCGCGTTCATCCGCGCCGAAACCGGCGACGCGTTCCACATCGAAGTGGCCGCGTATCCCGAATATCACCCGCAGGCGCGCTCGCCGCGTCACGACCTCGAAGCGTTCGCGCAAAAGGTGAAAGCGGGCGCCGATTCGGCGATCACGCAGTACTTCTTCAACGCCGACGCGTATTTCCGTTTCGTCGACGACGCGCGCAAGCTGGGCGTGGACGTGCCGATCGTGCCCGGCATCATGCCGATCACGAACTACTCGCAGCTCATGCGCTTCTCGGAAATGTGCGGCGCGGAAGTGCCGCGCTGGGTCGCGAAGCGTCTGGAAAGCTTCGGCGACGACCGCGAAGCGATCCGCGCCTTCGGCCTCGACGTGGTGACGGACCTGTGCCGCCGCCTCGTCGACGGCGGTGCGCCGGGCCTGCACTTCTACACGCTCAACGCGGCCAACGCGAGCAAGGCGATCTGCGAACGTCTGGGCGTCTGAGCGTCCGAACCGCGCGCCGGGCGGCGCACAGGCGGTGATTCAAGCTGTATCCGCGAACCGCGCGGCGTTCTTTTCGAAGGCGCCGCGCGGTTTTTTCATGGGCGCGCAATCCGGGATGCTGATGTGGGTCAAGTGGTCTGAATCGAGACGGTGCCGATAATTGCCGATTCGCTTTTTCACGCGCCTTCTTCACCTTCTGCCTATCCGTCAGATCGCGCGCCCCGGCTGATGCCGGCGGCGGCAGCCCGTCCATCATGAACCCCGTCGATCTCACCGATCCCGCTTCCGCCGCCGGCACCTTCGCCGACGCCGTCGCGGCCTGGCGCGCAGGCGCGCTCGACGACGCCCACGCGCGCTGCAAGCGCCTGATCGCGGCCAACGCGCAGGACGCCGACGCGCTGCATCTGGCGGGCATCGTCGCCACGCCGGGCGACCGGCTGGCGGCGCGCGCGCTGATCGAGCGCGCGCTCGCTGTGCGCCACGATCCGCATTTCCTCGTGAGCCTCGCGCTCACCTACGATCCGGCGACGCAGACGGCCGACGCGATCGCCGCGCTTGAACGCGCGCTCGCGCTTCAGCCCGACCTCGCGATCGCGCTGAACAATCTCGCCAATCTGTGCGCCCAGCAGGGCGACACGGCGCGCGCGCTGGCCCTGTTCGAACGCGTGCTGACGCTCGCTCCAGATTACGCGGCCGCGCACTACAACTACGGCAGCCTGCTGCTGGGGAGCGGCGAGGCCGCGCGTGCGGAGGCGCCGCTGCGCCGCGCGGTGGCCATCGATCCGGGCAGCGTGAACGCGTGGAACAACCTCGCCAATGTGCTGATCGCGTTGCGTCGCACGGGCGACGCGCTGACTCTGCTGGAGCACGCGCGCACGCTCGCGCCCGATTCGCCCGACGTGCTCACAAATCTCGGCTGCCAGCTGCGCACGATCGGCCGCTACGGCGAGGCGCGCAACGCACTCGCGCGTGCGCTCGAACTTGATCCCGGCAATGCGGCCGCCTGGAACAATCTCGGCAATGTGCACGTCGATCTCGCGCATCTCGACGACGCGCTCGCGCACTTCCTGCGCGCCATCAACATCGACACGCGCTTCGCGAATGCGCACAGCAATCTCGGCAACGTGTTCAAGAGCATGGGCCGCATCGAGGACGCCATCGCCGCCTACCGCCACGCGCTCCGCTGCGAACCGGGCAGTCTGGGCGCGCACAGCAATCTGGTCTACGCGCTGACCTTCGCGAGCGACGACGGTCCTGCGATCCGCGCGGAAACCGAGCGCTTTGCCGCCGCGCACGAGCGCGCGTGGCAGCCTGCGCCGCTGATGCAACTCAAGCCGCACGCCTATGCGAACACGCCGGAGCCGGCGCGGCGGCTGCGTATCGGCTATGTTTCGCCCGATTTCCGCAACCATTGCCAGGCGCTGTTCATGCAGCCGCTGCTCGCGCATCACGACCACGCGGCGTTCGAGATCGTCTGCTATTCGCTCGTTCCGCAGGCCGACGAGGTCACTGCGCGCCTCGCCCGTTACGCCGATCACTGGCGCGACGTCAGCCAGCTCGACGACGAAAGCCTCGCGCAGCAGATTCGTGCCGACCAGATCGACATCCTCGTCGACCTGACGATGCACATGGACGGCGCGCGCCGCCTCGTGTTCGCGCGGCGGCCCGCGCCGGTGCAGGTGGCGTGGCTCGCGTATCCGGGCACGACCGGCAGTCCGGCGATGGACTGGCGGTTCAGCGATCCGTGGCTCGATCCGCGCGACGTACCGAATCTCGACGCGCAGTACACGGAACGCACGCTGCGTCTGCCCGACACGTTCTGGTGCTACGACGCGCAGGCGCCCGGCATCGCGGTGAGCGCGCTGCCAGCACTCTCGGCGTCGCTCATCACGTTTGGCTGTCTCAACAATCCGTGCAAGCTCACCGACGCCACCTTCGCGCTCTGGTCGGGCGTGTTCGCCGCGCTGCGCGAGGCGGGGCAACGCACGCGTCTCGTGCTGATGGCGCCGCCGGGCAGCGCGCGCGAACGCCTGAACGCGCGCCTCGCGGCGCACGGCATCGACCCGGCGCAGGTGAACTACGTGGGCTTCCAGTCGCGCGACGACTATCTGCGCACGTGGTCGCAGATCGATATCGCGCTCGACACCTTTCCGTACAACGGCCACACCACGAGCCTCGACGCATTCTGGATGGGCGTGCCCGTGCCCACGCGCGTGGGCCGCACGGCGCATGCGCGCGCGGGGTTGTCGCTGCTGAGCAATCTGGGCCTGCCGGAACTGGCCGCGCAGAGCAACGCGGAATATGCGGAGATCGTCGTGTCGCTGGCGCGCGATCTACCGCGCCTCGCCGCGTTGCGCGCCGGTCTGCGCGCGCGCATGGAGGCGTCGCCGCTGATGGACGGCGCGCGATTCGCGCGCGGTATGGAAGCGGCGTTCCACGAAATCTGGCGCGACTGGTGCGAGCGCGCGCTGCGCCTCGAAATCGACGCCGCGCCCGGCGAGGCCGTCGCGCACGGCAACCTCGGCGCGCTGCTGGCGGCGGCGGGCCGCTTCGACGAAGCGCAGGCGGCGTTCGAGACGGCGCTCGCGCTCGATCCGGCGTTCGCGGGCGCGTGGCGCAATCTCGGCAATCTGATGCTGCAAACCCGGCGCGGAGACGAGGCGCTCGACGCGTTCGACCGCGCGGTGGCGCTCGCGCCGCCCGACGCGCCCGCGGTCGCCGACATGCACGCGCTGCATGCAGGCGCGCTGCTGCAGGCGGGTGAAACCGCCGCGGCGCTGGCCGCGTTCGAGCGCGCCGTGACGGCCTGTCCGGACGATCTCGGCACGCACAGCGATTACGTCTATGCGCAGCTTTTTTGCCGCGACGATCCGCAGGTCATCCGCACGCAGACGGAGGCGTTCGGCGCGCGTCACGAAGCGCAATATCTGGCGGCATCGGCGGTGGCATCGGTGCCGTTCGCGAACGCGCGCGACGCGACGCGGCGCTTGCGCATCGGCTTCCTCTCGCCGGATTTTCGCGATCATTGCCAGTCGCTGTTCACGCTGCCGTTGTTCGAGCATCTGAATCGCGCCGAAGTCGAAACCTTCTGCTACGCCGATGTGCGCGAGCCCGACGCCGTCACGCAGCGCATCGCCGCGCTCGCCGACCATTGGCGCGACGTGCGCGCGCTCGGCGACGCGCAACTTGCGCAAGCCATCCGCGACGACGGCGTCGATATCCTCGTCGATCTGACGATGCACATGGCGCACGCGCGGCGTCTTGTGTTCGCGCGGCGGCCCGCGCCGGTGCAGGCGGCGTGGCTCGCCTATCCGGGCACGACGGGCAGCGCGGCGATGGACTGGCGGCTCAGCGATCCGTGGCTCGATCCGCGCGACGTGCCGCAAATCGCCGCGCATATAGACACGCATATCGACGCCCGCTACACCGAACGCACGCTGCGTCTGCCCGACACCTTCTGGTGCTACGCGCCGCTCGACGCCGCCGCGCGCGAACTCGCCTGCGGGCCGTTGCCCGCGCTCGCCGGCGGAGCGCTCACGTTCGGCTGCCTCAACAATCCGTGCAAGCTCACCGACGCCACGCTCGCGCTCTGGGGCCGCGTGTTCGCGGCGCTGCGCGAGGCGGGCGAGACGCCGCCGCGCCTCGTGCTGCTGGCGGGCGAAGGCTCGTTGCTGCGGCGTCTCGCGGCGCGGCTGGCGGCGGCGGGCATCGATCCGGCGTGCGTGCGCTTTGTCGGCTATCAAGCGCGCATCGACTATCTGCGCACGTGGTCGCAGATCGACATCGCGCTCGACACCTTCCCGTACAACGGCCACACGACGAGCCTCGATGCGTTCTGGATGGGCGTGCCCGTGCCCACGCGCGTCGGTCGCACGGCGCATGCGCGCGCCGGGTTATCGCTGCTGAGCAATCTGGGGCTGCCGGATCTGGCCGCGCATAGCGACGCGGAATATGCGGAGATCGTCGTGTCGCTGGCGCGCGATCTGCCGCGCCTTTCCGCGCTGCGCGCCGGTCTGCGTGCGCGCATGCAGGCCTCGCCGCTGATGGACGGCGCGCGATTTGCTCGCGGCATGGAAGCCGCGTGGCGCGAGATGTGGCGAGACTGGTGCGCGAGCGACGCCGTCCCGGCGGCGATTCCGTCAGCGGATGCGTCCACATCACCGTGATCGCGGTCGCGCAACGCGTCTTTCGCTCACGTTGAGTCTGCATTAAGCCGCGGCGTGAAATGCGCAAAACAACTAAAAAAGCCCCACGAATGATGATAAAACGACCAAAAGCGTGCAAGAAATCGCCCGGAATGCTTGAGCCGTCGCCACCCCGAGGCTAAGCGAGGCGCTTCGGCGCGCGCCTGTCAAGCGAGCGTTTTCCACGAGCCGTGGGACTTTTTGGCTCGCTTGTGACGGCGTAGAAAGGGCAGGTAAGATCGCGCTACGCTGGCCCCGGCCGGCATTGAACTGGAGGAAACATGAAAGAAAACAAACTGTTGCGTGCTGCACGATTGACGTCTCTCGTCGCGCTCGCAGCGGCATCGATTGCAGGCGCCCCGTTCGCGCACGCCGCGGGCAGCATCCCGAACAAGACGCTCGTCTACTGCTCGGAAGGCAGCCCCGCCGGTTTCGACCCGGCGCAGTACACGACCGGCGTCGACTTCACCGCGAACACGTTCACCGTCTACAACCGTCTCGTCGAATTCGAACGCGGCGGCACCAAGGTCGAACCGGGCCTCGCGCAATCGTGGGATGTTTCCCCTGACGGCAAGACCTACACGTTCCATCTGCGCCATGGCGTGAAATTCCAGACCACGTCGTTCTTCAAGCCCACGCGCGAGTTCAACGCCGACGACGTCGTGTTCACGTTCCAGCGCATGCTCGACCCGAACCAGCCGTTCCGCAAGGCGTACCCGGTGTCGTTCCCGTATTTCACCGACATGGGCCTCGACAAGCTGATCGCCAAGGTCGAAAAGGTCGATCCGTACACCGTGAAGTTCACGCTGAACGAGCCGAACGCGCCGTTCATCCAGAACATGGCGATGGAATTCGCGTCGATTCTCTCGGCCGAATACGCCGACCAGTTGCTCAAGGCCGGCAAGGCCGCCGACATGAACCAGTTCCCGGTCGGCACGGGCCCGTTCATCTTCAAGAGCTACACGAAGGACGCCACGATCCGCTTCGACGGCAATCCGGATTACTGGAAGCCGGGCGCGGTGAAGATCTCGAAGCTGATCTTCTCGATCACGCCGGACGCCAGCGTGCGCGTGCAGAAGCTCAAGCGCGACGAATGTCAGGTGATGAGCTATCCGCGTCCCGCCGACATCGCGCCGCTGAAGGCCGAGCCGAACATCGCCATGCCGTCGCAGCCGGGCTTCAACCTCGGCTACCTGTCGTACACCGTGACGCGCAAGCCGATGGACAAGCTCGAAGTGCGTCAGGCGCTCGACATGGCGATCAACAAGAAGGCGATCATCGAGTCGGTGTATCAGGGCGCGGGCCAGGCGGCGACCAATCCGATGCCGCCGACGCAATGGTCCTACGACAAGTCGCTCAAGGCGCAGCCGTACGATCCGGCGAAGGCCAAGGCGCTGCTCGCGAAGGCCGGTTTCCCGAACGGTTTCGAGATGACGCTGTGGGCGATGCCGGTGCAGCGCCCGTATAACCCGAACGCGCGTCTGATGGCCGAAATGATCCAGGCCGACTGGGCGAAGATCGGCGTGAAGGCGAAGATCGTCACGTACGAGTGGGGCGAGTACATCAAGCGCGCGCACGCGGGCGAGGACGATTCGATGCTGATCGGCTGGACCGGCGACAATGGCGATCCGGACAACTGGCTCGGCACGCTGCTCGGATGCGAAGCCGTGAACGGCAATAACTTCGGCAAGTGGTGCTACAAGCCGTTCGACGACCTGGTCCAGAAGGGCCGTCAGACGTCAGATCAGGCCGAGCGCACGAAGATCTACACGCAGGCGCAGCAGATCTTCGCGCAGCAACTGCCGTTCTCGCCGATCGCCCACTCGACCGTCTATCAGCCGGTCAGCAAGAAGGTAATCGATATGCGCATCGAGCCGCTGGGCTACGCGCGTTTCGACGGCGTGGGCATGCAGTAAAGATCATCGGGTAAGACTTTCCGTTTCCTCGTTTCGCCCGCACACCGGGAAAACAGGCGGAAAATGGTCCGGCGACCGGGGTCACGAGCCCCTGTCGCCGGTTGCGTTTCATTTCAGGCTCATTGAAGTTTTAGGGGGAACACCACATGTTCCGCTTCGTATTGCGCCGCATCGGCATGGTGATTCCGACCTTCATCGGCATCACGATTCTGGCGTTCGCGCTCATTCACCTGATTCCGGGCGACCCCATCGAAGTGATGATGGGCGAGCGCGGCGTCGATCCTCAAATGCACGCCGACGCGATGCACCGCCTCGGGCTCGACGAGCCTCTGCCGATGCAGTATCTGCACTACGTCGGCCACGCGCTGCAAGGCAATCTCGGCACCTCGATCATCACCAACACGAGCGTGATGGGCGAGTTTCTGGCGCGCTTTCCGGCCACCGTCGAACTGTCGATCTGCGCGCTGATCTTCGCGCTCGTGATCGGGCTGCCGGCGGGCGTGTTCGCGGCGCTCAAGCGCGGCACCGTGGTCGATCACGGCGTGATGGGCACGGCGCTCACCGGCTACTCCATGCCGATCTTCTGGTGGGGCCTCATCCTCATCATGGTGTTCTCGTCGAAGCTCGGCTGGACGCCGGTTTCCGGGCGCATCGCGGTGGAATTCGACATTCCGCACGTGACCGGCTTCATGCTGATCGACTCGCTTTTGCCGGGCACCGACGAAGGCTCGTTCAAGTCCGCGCTCTCGCATCTGATCCTGCCCGCGATCGTGCTCGGCACGATTCCGCTCGCGGTGGTCGCGCGCATGACGCGTTCGTCGATGCTCGAAGTGCTGCGCGAGGACTACATCCGCACCGCGCGCGCCAAGGGGCTGTCGCCCATGCGCGTGATCGTCGTGCACGCGCTGCGCAACGCGCTGATTCCCGTCGTGACCGTGATCGGCCTGCAGGTCGGCACGCTGCTCGCGGGCGCGGTGCTCACCGAAACGCTGTTCTCCTGGCCCGGAATCGGCAAATGGCTGATCGACGCGATCAGCCGCCGCGATTATCCGGTGGTGCAGGGCGGCATTCTCATGATCGCGACGCTCGTGATCCTCGTGAATCTGGTCGTCGATCTGCTGTACGGCGTGCTGAATCCGCGCATTCGCCATACGAGGTAAGCCGCACATGAACAAGACCACCCCACAACACAATCGAAACGAGGAGGCGTGATGGCTGACATTCAGAACACCGCGCCGCGCGCGGTCACGCCGCCTTCGGGACGCGCGCTCGTGCTGCGCGAATTCTGGGCGAACTTCTCGCGCAACAAGGGCGCCGTCGGCGCGGGCGTGATCGTCCTGCTGCTGGTTTTCGTGGCGATCTTCGCGCCGCTGATCGCGCCGCACAGCCCGATCGAGCAATACCGCGACTACGTGAAGATTCCGCCCGCCTGGCTCGACGGCGGCAACTGGAAGTTCGTTCTCGGCACCGACGAAGCGGGCCGCGACATTCTCTCGCGCCTGATGTTCGGCGCGCGCCTGTCGCTGTGGATCGGCTGCGTGTCGGTCGTGCTCGCGCTGATTCCGGGCATCGTGCTCGGGCTCGTCGCCGCGTTCTTCGAGAAATGGGCCGACACGCCGATCATGCGCCTCATGGACGTGCTGCTCGCGCTGCCTTCGCTGCTGCTCGCGGTGGCCGTGGTGGCGATCATCGGTCCGGGCCTCACCAACACCATGCTCGCGATCGCGATCGTGGCGCTGCCCGGCTACGTGCGGCTCACGCGCGGCTCGGCGCTCGGCGAACTGCACAAGGAATACGTAACCGCCTCGCGCGTGGCGGGGGCGGGCACGCTGCGGCTGATGTTCTCGCAGGTGCTGCCCAACTGCACCGCGCCGCTGATCGTGCAGGCCACGCTCGGTTTCAGCTCGGCGATTCTCGACGCGGCCGCGCTCGGCTTTCTCGGCCTCGGCGTGCAGCCGCCCGCCGCGGAGTGGGGCGCGATGCTCGCCTCGGCGCGCGACTACATCGACAGCGCATGGTGGATCGTCACGATGCCCGGCCTCTCGATTCTGATCTCGGTGCTCGCAATCAACCTGCTCGGCGACGGGCTGCGCGACGCACTCGATCCCAAGCTGAAGCGGATGGCCTGACATGAAAACGACCCCCACACTCCCTTCGGTCGTTGCCCCCCGAGGGGGCGTCAGTCCTCTTGGGGCGGCCCGGCGAGGCCTGACATGACCCAAGAACTTCTTACCATCCGCAATCTGGCCGTGAATTTCAACGGCCTGCCCGCCGTCGACCGCGTGAATCTGTCCGTGGCGCCGGGCGAAGTGCTTGGCATCGTCGGCGAATCGGGTTCGGGCAAAAGCGTGACGATGATGGCGCTGATGGGCCTGATCGACGCGCCCGGCAAGGTCACGGCCGATTCGATCACCTTCGACGGCCGCGATCTGCTCAACGCGACCGGCAAGGAGCGCCGCCGCATCGTCGGCAAGGACATCGCGATGGTGTTCCAGGATGCGCTCACGAGCCTGAATCCGAGCTACACGGTCGGCTATCAGATCAAGGAAGTGCTCAAGCTGCACGAAGGTCTGCGCGGCTCGGCGCTGCATGCGCGTGCGCTCGAACTGCTCGACCAGGTGGGCATTCCCGACGCGAAGAACCGCATCGACAACTTCCCGCACCAGATGTCGGGCGGCATGAACCAGCGCGTGATGATCGCGATGGCGGTGGCCTGCAATCCGAAGCTGCTGATCGCCGACGAACCCACCACGGCGCTGGACGTGACGATTCAGGCGCAGATCATGGAACTGCTCGTGCGTCTGCAGAAAGAGCGGGGCATGGCGCTCGTGCTGATCTCGCACGATCTGGCCGTGGTCTCCGAAGTCGCGCAGCGCGTGGCCGTGATGTATGCGGGCGAGATCATCGAGACGAACCGCGTGCCGGATATCTTCGCGCGTGCGCATCATCCGTACACGGAGGCGTTGCTCGCCGCGATTCCCGAGCACAACCAGGGCGCGGCGCGTCTGGCCGCGCTGCCGGGCATGGTGCCGGGCCGTGACGACCGCCCGAGCGGGTGCCTGTTCGCGCCGCGCTGCAAGTACGTGATCGACGACTGCAACAAGGCGCGCCCCGCGCTCGCCGAGGTCGCCGATGAAAGCGGCTGCGCGCGCGTGCGCTGCATCAAACCGCTGAACGTGCAGGGCGTGACGGCCGCTCAGGCGATGAACCACACGAACGGAGGCGCGCGATGAACGCAGTCCAGAAACCCGCGCCCGACGACAAGGTGCTCGTCGCCGAGGATCTCAAGAAGCATTACAGCGTCAAGCGCGGCATGTTCGGCACGGGCACCGTGAAGGCGCTCAACGGCGTGTCGTTCTCGCTCTCGCGCGGGCGTACGCTCGCGGTGGTGGGCGAGTCGGGCTGCGGCAAGTCCACGCTCGCGCGCCAGCTCACGATGATCGAGCCGCCCACCTCGGGCAAGCTCACGATCGACGGCGAGGACGTGGCCAGTGCGAACAGCGAGAAGATCGCCGCGCTGCGCCGCCGCGTGCAGATGGTGTTCCAGAACCCGTTCGCCTCGCTCAATCCGCGCAAGACCGTCGAGCAGACGCTCGGCGAACCGCTCGCGATCAACACGAAACTCACCGCCAGCGAGCGCGCGGACCGCATCGCGCACATGATGCGCATCGTCGGCTTGCGGCCCGAGCACGCCAAGCGTTATCCGCATATGTTTTCGGGCGGGCAGCGCCAGCGTGTCGCGATCGCGCGCGCGATGATTCTCGATCCGCAGATCGTGGTCGCCGACGAGCCGGTGTCGGCGCTCGACGTCTCGATCCAGGCGCAGATTCTCAATCTGTTCATGGATTTGCAGGAGCAGTTCCGCACCAGCTACGTGTTCATCTCGCACAATCTGGCGGTGGTCGAGCATATCGCCGACGACGTGATGGTGATGTACCTCGGCGGCGTGGCGGAACTCGGCGACAAGGCCACGGTGATCGGCCGGCCGCGCCATCCGTACACGCGCTCGCTGCTCTCGGCGACGCCCGCGATCTTCGAGGCGGACCGCCGCGTGAAGATCAAGCTGGAGGGCGAACTGCCTTCGCCGCTCAATCCGCCGTCGGGCTGCACGTTCCATCAGCGCTGCCCTTACGCGATCGAGCGGTGCCGTCAGGAAGTGCCGCAACTTCGCGAAGTTGATGGGCGTCAGGTATCCTGCCATCGTGCGGAAGAGGTGGGGGAAATGGATGGGAGCAGCAGTTCGGCCTGATACAGCGGTGGCGCGCCGTCTGGCGCGCGCGCTTTCAGGCGGCTGCTCCGCCATGTCGATGACGACGCGCGCGCGCCGGCAAGCGCGCGCGCAGTGGCTGGCGAGGAGGGCTCGCGCGGGTTTGCGGATGGTTTTTCGCTCGGTGTGGTGGTGTGCGGGTCCGATGGACGGGCGGCGCGCATCGTGGCGGGGTCTCGCGCGTGCGGCAATGGGCGCGGCGCTGGCGCTGGCGGTCGTGCTCGGCTCGTATGCGGGCGATGCGCTCGCGGCGGGCGCCGCCGCCAATACTGCCGGCGCGCCCAACGTGCGTCCGCCCATTTCCGGCTCCCGCCTGCCGTCGGGCGGCGGCCTGCCCGGCTTCCATTCGCCGCCCGCCGTGCCGAGCTACGCGTCGGGCACGACCGCCGGCGGCCCGGTGCGCACGCGGCCCGCGCGCATGCCGTTCTATGTCGCCACGCGCGGCAGCACCACCATCTATCTGCTCGGCACGCTCCATGTGGGCGATCCGGTCGACTATCCGCCCGGCCAGCCGTTTCGCGCGCCGATTCTCGCGGCGCTCAACGCCTCGCCCACGCTCGCGCTGGAACTCTCCCCCGACGATCTGCTCGTCTCGCAGGACGACGTCTCGAAGTACGGCGTCTGCCGCAAGCCCTGTCTCGAACAGTTGCTGCCCGACCCGCTGTGGCTGAAACTCGCGGCGCGCATGCGCGGCAATCCCGAGGCGCTGGCGGAAATCCGCAAGATGAAACCGTGGCTCGCCTCGCTGCTGGTCGAAACCTACGATTCGCTGAGCGCCGGGCTGCAAACCGAATACGGCACCGAGGCGCAATTGCAGAACGTGTTTTTGCGTCTGAAGGGGCGGCGCATCGTCGGGCTGGAGACGCTGTCGGAGCAGATGCGCGCGTTCACGAACCTGAACCTCGCGCAGCAGCGCGAGATGCTGGCGCAGGATCTCGCGCAGACGCCCGCGCAGAACGTCGCCGACGTGCAGACGCTGCTGCGCCTCTGGCGCGTGGGCGACGCCGACGCCATCGCCGCGTGGGATGCGGCGCGCACCGAAAAGCTGTCGCGCGACTGGCGCGTGGCGGCTTCGGTGGACAACCGCATCGTCTACGAGCGCAACCGGCGCTTCGTCTCGCGGATGCAGCAGTACGCCGCGCCGAACAAGCCGCTGTTCGTGGCGATCGGCGCGCTGCATCTGGGCGGGCGCAAGGGCGTGTTGCAGTTGCTGCGTCAGCGCGGGTTTACGGTGGATCCGGGGTGAGCGTGGGCGGTACGGCGGGGTTGTCCATCTGATCGACGAGATCGCCGCTTGCGGTGTTGGCGGTGCTTTCACCGGCGACGGCGCGGACGCGCGCCCGCTTTCGTGCCGGCTTGTGTCCCGGCTTGCGCTCTGCCTGCGGCTGCGGCGTGACGGCGCTTTCCTTCTCCGCTGTCTCCAGCTTCCGCGCGACCGGCCGCGACTTCGCGCGTACCCGCGTCGGCGCGGCGGCGAGCGCTTCGCGGACCTCGTCGATGGCCTCGCGTCAGTCGCCCACCTCGCGCTGACGGAACAGACGCGCCGTCGGATACCACGGCGAATCGGCGCGATGCTCCAGCCAGCGCCACTCGCCGTTCGCGGGCACCAGCACCCAGACCGGCTTGCCGAGCGCGCCTGCCAGATGGGCGACCGACGTATCCACGGCGATCACGAGATCGAGATTCATGATGAGCGCGGCGGTATCGGCGAAATCGTGCAGATCGTCGCTGAAATCGTGGATCACGGTGTTCGAGGCGGAATCGGCGGCATTGGCGGGATCGGCGAGCGCGCTCAACTGGGCGCGCGCCGCCTCGCCCTTTTGCAGCGAGAACCAGCTGACGTGCGCGAGCGCGAACCAGTCGCGCAGCGCCGCGAGCGGCAGCGAGCGGTTGCGGTCGTTGTAGAAGCCCGGATTGCCCGCCCACACGAGTCCGACGCAGCGATGCCCTGCGGGTTTGCGCGCTGTCGCCGCCTGCCCGGCCTTAGCCGTGGACAAGCTCTTGCCCGCGCGCCGCGCAAGATCGGCCTGCATGGCCGCCTGCACACGCGCACGCCACGCCGCGACTTCCGTCTTGCGCGCGAACAGATACGGCACCGTGGCCGGAATCGTGTCGAGCGTCGTGCCGACCACGGGCGGCACGCTCATCATGTAGATCCAGTAGTCGTAGCCGCCCGACGGCGTGCCGCTCCACGCGCGATGCACGCCCGGCGCCGATTGCGCGAGCCACAGCAGCGCGCGCGGCACGCAGACGTCCACGCTCGCGCCGCGCGCGGCGATCTCGGCGGCGTAGCGCACGAACTGGATCTGGTCGCCGAAACCCTGTTCGTGCACCAGCAGCACGCGCTTGCCCGCCAAGGGTTCGCCGCGCCATTCGGGCATGCCGTCGACGTCGAAGGGCGCGTAGTCGGCGGCGCGCCAGCGTCGCGCATAGGCCGCCCAGCCTTCGCGATACTGGCCGCGCTTGAGCTTGAGCCAGACGAGGTTCTGTTGCGCGTTGGCATGCTCGGGATCGAGCGCCAGCGCGCGCAGATAGTACGGCTCCTCTTCGTCGTTGCGGCCCTGCGCGCCCAGCGCGGCGCCGAGGCAGACGAGATTGGCCGGATTCGGCTCCAGCGCCACCGCATGGCGGTAACACTTTTCGGCGCTGCGGTAGTCGCCCGTGCCGCCGAGCAGCGTGCCGAGGTTCACCCACGCCGCCGCGTAAGCCGGATGCAGTTCGAGCGCGCGCAGATAGCCGGCGATGGCGGCGGGCTCGTCGCCCAGCGCATTCAGCGCGTTGGCCAGATTGAAGTGGATGCCCGCGTCGCCTGGCGTGAGCGCGAGCGCCGCGCGATAGCTCGCGACGGCCTCGCCGTGACGGCCGAGCGCGGCGAGCGCGCTGCCGAGATTCACGTGCGCGTCGACATAATCCGGCGCGAGCGCCAGCGCCGCGCGTCCGTGCTCGACGGCGGCCGCGAGATCCCGCTGATCGCCCCGATCGCGCAGGACGAGCGCGAGATGGCTGTGCGCTTCGGCGAGCGACGGATCGAGCCGCAGCGCCTCGCGCAGGCTGCGCAGCGCCTCGGCGCTGTCGCCCAGCGCGTGCGCCGCGAGCGCGCGGTTGCTCCAGCAGATCGCGTCGCCGCCGGCGTGGGCGAGCGCGCGGTCCATCAGCAGCAGCGCGCCGCGATGGTCGCCGAGCTGATGGCGCGCGACGCCCCAGTAATGCAGCGCCGCCGCATGCGTGGCATCTGCGGCGACGAGCGCCATGTAGCGCGACTGTGCGGCGTCCAGATGGCCGGCGCGGTGGGCGTCGAGTGCGGCGGCGAAGCTGGCGGCGGGATCGGTTATCTGCGGCGGCGAAGCATCGGGGACGTTGGCGGGCTGCCGGGCGTCGGGATCGGGCGGGGGCGTCGGGGACATGGAAGGGGGCGGGGGCGGGGCCGCGGCGCGAATCCGTGAACCCACCGTGATCGTGAAGGGAGGAACCGTGAAAGTTAGCGGCCCGTGCCCTGCGCGACGATCAGAAAACTCCCAAAGCAGCGCGGCGAATCGTCAAGAAGCGTGACGGGTCACGGTTCGTTTTCTCCTGCCCGGACGATGCCCGCGCCACGCAGCGCCACGCCCGCGCCGCCATCCGCGCTTTGTCGTCGCGCCTCAGGCCTGTGCACCCGCCGCGCGCACGCCGATGCCCGCTTCGTCGAGCGCTGCGCGGATGCGCCGCGCGAATTCGAGCGCGTGCGGCCCGTCGCCGTGCAGGCAGATAGTCTGGGCGTTGAGCGGCACCCACGCGCCGTCGACGGCCTGCACGCGCTGCTCACGGATCATCGCGAGCGTGCGGGCGAGCACGGTGCTTTCGTCGTCGAGCAGCGCGCCCGGCTCGCTGCGCGGCACGAGCGAGCCGTCGGCGCGATAGCCGCGGTCCGCGAACACTTCCTCCACGGCCACGAGGCCCGCTTCGCGCGCGGCCGCCACGAGCCCGCTGCCCGCGAGCGCGAACACCGTCACCGAGGGATCGAAGTCGTGCACGGCGGACACGATCGCGTCGGCGATCTTCGCGTCGCGCGCGGCCTGGTTGTAGAGCGCGCCGTGCGGCTTGACGTGCGCGATGCGTCCGCCTTCGGCCTGCGCGATCGCCGACAGCGCGCCCAGCTGATACAGCACGCCCGCGTAGATGTCCCCGGCGGGCAGATCCATTTCCTTGCGGCCGAAGTTCTCGGGATCGTTGAAACTCGGGTGCGCGCCGATCGACACGCCTTTCTCCACGGCCCAGCGCACGCATTCGCGCATGGCGTTGGCGCCGCCCGCGTGCCAGCCGCACGCGATGTTGGCCGAGCTCACGAGGTCGAGCAGCGCCTCGTCGGAACCGCAGCCTTCGCCGAGATCGGCGTTCAGATCGATGGTCGTCATGGTGATTCTCTCCGTGTTGCCTCACGTCCGCGTCGCGCGCGGGCGTGTCGTTGCCTGGTGCGGGGTGCTGCTTTGCCTTGCCTGTCGATGCGTGTCGATGTGTGTTGTCGCGTGTCGCTGTCCGCTGCGTCGTGGCGCGCGTGCTTCCTCAAGCTGCGGCGTTGCGCTTGCGGCTCGCGTAGCGTTCCTCCTGCATGCCGATGGCGGCGTCGATCTGGCGCAGATACGCGCGCTCCTCTTCGAGCGCGTGGCGCGCCACGGCGGGCGTCGCCTCGACGAAGCGCACGCCGGCCGTAAGCCGCACCTGCGCGAGCTTCCACAAATCGGCGCGGATCACGACGCCGATCTTCGGATAGCCGCCGGTGGTCTGCGCATCGCTCATCAGCACGATGGGCTGGCCGTTCGGCGGCACCTGAATCGTGCCGGGCAGCACGGCGTGCGAGAGCAGCGCGCCGCCCGTCTCCTGCGCGACACGCGCGAGCGGCGTGCCGTCGAGCCGGTAGCCCATGCGGTTGCTGTTGGGCGTCACCTGCCATTCGTCGGACCAGAACGCGCGCTGCGCCTCGGGCGTGAAGCGCTCGTATTCCGGTCCGCGCAGCACGCGCACGGGCAGCGCCCAGAGCATGCCGTCGGGATGCCGCCCGCGCCGGTGATACGGCTCGTCGACGTGGACGAAGTTGCACAGCGTCGGCGCCTTCACGCCGAACGGCGGCGCCTCGGGACCGAGCGAGGCGCGTTCGCCGCCCGGCGCGAACGACGCGCCCGTGGCGAGCCGGTCGCCGTCCTTGAGCGCGCGGCCCGCGAGCCCGCCGAAACCGGCGGCGAGGTCGGTGCTGCGCGAGCCGAGCATCGGCAGCACGTCGATACCGCCCGCGACGCACACGTACGCGCGCATGCCGCGCTTCGCGCCGTTCAGCACGAGCGTCTCGCCGGCCGCGACCGGCAGGCTCCACCACGACCACACGGGCTGGTCGCCGAGCGTCGCGCCGAAGTCGGTGCCGGTGATGGCCACGCGCGTCGCGCGCGCGAAACGCAGCGCGACCGGGCCGAAGGTGATTTCGAGCCCCGCGGCGTCGGGGCGGTTGCCGACCAGCCGGTTGCCCACTTCGAGCGCGAGCGTGTCGAGCGCGCCGCCCGTCGCGACGCCCAGATGCCGATAGCCGGGGCGGCCCAGATCCTGGACCGTGGTGAGGAGGCCCGCGCGCAGGACTTCGATCATGCGTGGATCTCCGCAATGGTGAAACGCACGCGGTCGCCCGGCAGCAGCAGCGTGGGCGGCTGGCGCGCGGGATCGAACAGCGCGAGCGCGGTGCGGCCGATCAGTTGCCAGCCGCCGGGCGAGGCGGCCGGATAGATGCCCGTCTGCTCTCCGCCGATGCCGACCGAACCGGCGGGCACGGCCAGACGCGGCTCGGCGCGGCGCGGCGTGTGCAGCGACGCGTCGAGGCCGCCGAGATACGCGAAGCCGGGCTGGAAGCCGAGGAAGAACACCGTGTAGACGCCCGCCGCGTGACGCCGCACCACGTCCTCGGGCGCGAGGCCCGTATGGCGCGCGACGTCGGCGAGATCCGGGCCCGCCGCGCCGCCGTAGCTCACCGGAATCTCGATGTCGCGGCCTTCGGGCGGCGCGTGGCTTGCGTCGTTGCTTTCACCGGCGTGCCACGCGGCTTCGAGCGCGGCGGCCAGCGCGGCGGCATCGGCGTCGAGCGCATCGAAGGCAATCGTCAGATTGTTCATGCCGGGCACGACCTCGCGCACGGCGTCCCAACCGCGCGCCTGCGCGGCCACGGCCCAGATGCGGCGCTGGACTTCCAGCGTGGCGGGCGGCGGCGCTTCGCAGACGAGCGCCTCGTCGCCGAGAAAGTAGATGCGTGGAACGGGTATGCGCATGGTGTCCGGAAATGGAGGGAAAACGGGCCGCGAACAGGCCGCGAACAGGTCGCAAGCGGATTGCAGGCGGGTTGCAGGCAAGCCCGTTTCTGTCAGCGTACATTCTCGACAAATTATCGACAAATTCTCAACAAGCGTTTGTGCCAGGCGCGCCGCAAGCAGGCCGCCTCTACACTGGCGCCACCACTGTCACGCCGGGACTTTCGTCATGCCGCGCCAGCCGACCAGGATCGTATCGTCCGAACATCTCGTTTCCGAGACGAGCGCCGAACTCTCCGAACTCGAGTACGCGCTCATCATGGCCAGCAATGCGTTCGATCGCTGGATGGTGCGCTGCATGTCGGCGGCCGGGGCCAAGGACATGACGGCGATCGAGGTATCGCTGCTGCATCACGTCGGTCATCGCGACCGGCGCAAGAAGCTCGCCGATATCTGTTTCGTGCTCAATATCGAGGATACGCACGTCGCCACCTACGCGCTGAAGAAGCTTGTCGCGCGCGGCTATGTGACGAGCGAGAAGCACGGCAAGGAGGCGTTTTTCGCGGTGACGCCCGCGGGGCGCGAGTTGTGTCTGCGATATCGCGACGTGCGCGAAAGCTGCCTGATCGCCACGCTCAAGGAGAGCGGCTTGTCCAACGCGCAGATCGGCGATGCCGCGCAACTGATGCGCAACGCGTCCGGACTGTATGACACGGCGGCGCGCGCGGCGGCTTCGTTGTGAAGTGATCGAAAAACGGCGGCGACGCGGGACGCGCGTTTGCGAATTCCTTACGCGCCGCGATGCGCGAGATGCGCTCCCGTCTCGGTGACGATCGCGTCGAGCGGCAGATCGTGCGCTTCCGGTTCGAGCACGCCGTCGTCGATACGACACGTTTCGTAAGCGATGCCCACGGTGTACGGCGGCTGCGCGCCGGGCCACGCGGCGAGCGTGCGGTCGTAATAGCCGCCGCCGTAGCCGAGCCGGTATCCCGCGCGGTCGAAGCCCACGCACGGCACGAGCAGCAGATCGGGCACCACGGCGAGCGGCTGCGCCGGTTCGAGGATGCCGTGATGGCCTTCGCGCATCGGCGCATCCGGTGTCCACGCGTAGAAATGCAGCGGCGTATGACGCTCGGGAATCGCGGGCAGCGCGGCGCGGCGCGAGGGGGCGGCGGCGAGCCACGCAGCGATCCACGCGCGCGCGTCGAACTCGCCAGGCAGCGGCCAATAAAAGCCAATCGAAAGCGGAGCGACACGCGCGATCAGCGCATCGAGATGAACCGTCAGAGCGGCGCTTACAGCAGCGTCCGAAGACGCCGCCAGGCGTGCCTCGCGCAGCTTGATACGCCAGTCCTTTTTGGATTCCGCAAGGGGGTTGCGTGCTATGCTTGGGTTCACCTCGCGCTCCAGAAATAACGATGTCCAAACGCCTTGTTCGAGTATATCGCGTGGTCGGTCTCGCACTGACCGCCGCTGCACTCGTCGCGTGCAGCACGGCCGACGCCGTGCGGCCCGTCGCCCTGCCCGTGGGGGCGACCCTCACGCCCGACGACCAGACTTTCATCCAGCTTCGCGAAGCCGCGCGCAACAACGACCCGGCGCGCGCCGCGCAACTCGCGGCGATGATTCCCGACTATCCGGCGCCGTCGTATCTCGAATACTTCCAGCTCAAGCCGCAGTTGTTCGACTCGCAGGGCCACGCACGCGTGGATGCGCCCGACGCGCCCGTGCTGTCGTTCCTGCAGCGCCACGACGGCGAGGCGATCGGCGACCGCATGCGCAACGACTATCTGCTCGTGCTGGGCGCGCGTCACGACTGGGCGAATTTCGACAAGCAGTATCCGCGCTTCGTGCTCAACGACGACACGCAGGTGAAGTGCTACGCGCTGGAGTCGCGCGCGGCACGCGGCGATAACGTCGCCGACGACGCACGCGCGCTGCTCACCGAACCGCGTTATTACGGCGACGGTTGCGTCGACCTCATTACGGCGCTCGCCATCAAAGGCCAGTTCTCGAGCGACGACGTCTGGCAGCAGATCCGTCTCGCTTACGAACAGAACCAGACCACCACCGGCTCGAAGCTGCTCGACGCGCTCGCACAGCGTCCCGACCCCACGGCGTTCAGCCAGGCCGTCAGCACGCCGCCGCTCATGCTCGCGCGCGGCGTCGGCGCCGACCCGCAATCGCATCAGCTCGCGCTGCTCGCGGTCACGGTGATGGCACGCAACGATCCGGCCATGACCGCGGCCACCTATGCGGCCGTCGCGCCCTCGCTCACCTCGCCCGAGCGGGCGATCGGCTGGGGCACGATCGGCTATCAGGCGGCGCTCAAGCGCATGCCGGGCGCGCTCGACTGGTATCGCCTCTCGGCCAACGCGCCGCTGTCGAGCCCGGCTTACGAATGGCGCACGCGCGCCGCGCTGCTCGGCGGCGACTGGACCATGGTGCGCTGGTCGATCGAGCAGATGCCGGCCGCGCTGCGCGCGCAGCCGTCGTGGGTCTACTGGCACGCACGCGCGCTCAAGCAGGCGGGCGACACCGGCCAGGCGAGCCAGGAATTCGCCTCGATCTCGCAGGGCTACAACTTCTACGGCCAGCTCGCCACCGAAGAACTCGGCCAGAAGATCACGATTCCGCCCAAGACCACGGTCAGCGACGCCGAAGTCACGCAAGCCGGTCAAACGCCAGGCTTTGCGCTCGCGCAGCGTTTCTACGCGCTGAACCTGCGTCTCGAAGGCAATCGCGAATGGAACTGGCCGTTGCGCGGCATGAGCGACCGTCAACTGCTCGCCGCGGCCGAATACGCGAAGCGCATTCAATTGCTCGACCGCACGGTGAACACGGCCGACCGCACGCAAAGCGAACACGACTTCTCGCTGCGCTATCTCGCGCCGTTCCGCGACGTGGTGGAGCGCGACGCGCAGACCAACGGGCTCGACGTCGAATGGGCCTACGGCTTGATCCGTCAGGAATCGCGCTTCATTCTCAACGCGAAGTCGGGCGTGGGCGCGAGCGGTCTGATGCAGATCATGCCGGCAACGGCGCAAATGGTCGCGAAGAAGATCGGCCTCGGCCCGCTGTCGCGCGATCAGCTCAACGACCTCGACACCAATATCCTGCTCGGAACGAACTATTTGTCGATGATTTACAATCAGTTCGACGGTTCCGCCGTGCTCGCCACCGCGGGCTACAACGCGGGACCGGGGCGCCCGCGTCAGTGGCGTTCCACCTTGCAGGGCGGCGTCGAAGGCGCCATCTTCGCGGAATCCATTCCGTTTCAGGAAACCCGCGATTACGTGAAAAACGTGTTGTCCAACACCGTCTACTACGCGGCGCTGTTCGAGGGCCGTCCGCAATCGCTGAAGGCGCGTCTCGGCTACATTTCGCCGTAAGCGCCGCGCGGCGCGTTCCGCTCCCACGCGGGCCGCGCCGCCTCGCCAGCCGTCATCCGCGGACCTCTCCACGCCTCGCCGCCGTGGGCACGAGGAGGTCGAAGATGAGACATCAAGCCATCGCGGTCATCGGCGGTTCGGGATTCATCGGAAGCCACCTCGTCAATGCGCTCGTCGAGGCCGGCAAGACCGTGCGCGTGGCGGCCCGCCGCCGCGCGAACGCCCGCCATCTCACCCTGCTGCCCATCGACGTTTTCGAAACCGACGTGACCGATCCCGTCGCGCTCGCGAGCTTTCTCGAAGGCGCGGACGCCGTCATCAATCTCGTCGGCACGCTCAACGGCGGCCACGGCACGCCCTACGGCCCGGGCTTCACGAAGCTCCATGTCGATCTGCCGACCAAAATCGTCGCGGCCTGCGAAGGCAAGGGCGTGCACCGGCTCATCCACCTGAGCGCGCTGGGCGCCGATTCGCGCGGCCCGAGCATGTATCTGCGCTCGAAGGGCGACGGCGAGAAGGCCGTGCACGCATCCACGTCGCTGGCCACCACGATCTTCCGTCCGTCGGTCGTGTTCGGTCCCGAAGACAACTTTCTCAACCGTTTCGCGGTGCTGCAGAAACTCTTTCCGGTGATCCCGCTGGGCATGCCGGATGCGAAATTTCAACCGGTCTATGTGGGCGACGTGTCGAAGGCGATCGTGAATGTGCTCGATCTCGACGCCGCGAGCGGGCACACTTACGAACTCGGCGGCCCGACCGTCTACACGCTCGAGCAGCTCGTGAAGTATTGCGGCGAGGCGATCGGCCGGCACGCGCGCATCGTGCGGCTGCCCGACGCATTCGCGCGGCTGCAGGCGTTCTCGTTCGAACTGGCGCCGGGAGAACCCGTGCTCACGCGCGACAATCTCGATTCGATGAAAGTCGACAGCGTGCTGAGCGGCCCGCTCGCGCCCGAGCTGGGCGTGGAGCCCGCGAGCATCGAAACGATCGCGCCGCTTTATCTCGCCGACGCCTCGCTGCGCTCGCGCCTGAACATCTTCCGCGCCAGCGCGGGACGATAGACCGGCGCGCCGGACGCGGCGCAGGGCCGCCGGGCAACAAGCAGGCAGGCTGGCCGGCGCGGCGTCCCCTTACATTTTTGCGATGGTCATCATGAAGCTCGTTATCGGAGACAAAAACTACTCGTCGTGGTCGATGCGCCCCTGGGTGCTGATGACGCATTTCGGCCTGCCGTTCGAAGAGGTGCTGATCGAACTCGATCAGCCGGGCACGAAGGACGCGATTCTCGCGTTCTCGTCGTCGGGCAAGGTGCCGTGCCTCGTGACCGACGAAGCCGTGGCGGTGTGGGATTCGCTCGCGATTGCCGAAACGCTCGCCGAGCGTTTTCCGCAACACGCGATGTGGCCGCGCGACGCCAACGTGCGCGCGCAGGCGCGCAGCGTGAGCGCCGAAATGCATTCGGGCTTCGGCGAACTGCGCACGCACATGCCGATGGCGATCCGCACGATCAAGCCGGGCGCGGGCGCGACGCCCGGTGCGCTCGCCGACGTCGCGCGCATCGACGCGCTCTGGTGCGCCTGTCTCGACGCGAGCGGCGGCCCGTTCCTGTTCGGCGAATTCAGCATCGCCGACGCGATGTTCGCGCCCGTGGTGATGCGCTTCAACAGCTATCAGCCGCCGCTGTCCGCGCAGGCCGCCGCCTACGCGCAACGCGTCACGGCGCTGCCCGCCGTGGCCGCGTGGATCGACGCCGCCCGCCGCGAGACGCATCGCATCGGCCACGACGAACTCGACGATTCCGCAGCATGAAGATTTATGTCGTAGGCGGCGCGATCCGCGACGAGATGCTCGGCCTGCCGGTGCGCGACCGCGATTACGTCGTGGTCGGCGCGACGCCGGAGCAGATGGCCGCGCAGGGTTATCGTCCGGTCGGCAAGGACTTTCCGGTGTTTCTGCATCCGCAGACCCAGGAGGAGTACGCGCTCGCGCGCACCGAGCGCAAGACGGCGGCGGGCTATCACGGCTTCCAGTTCTTCTACGCGCCCGACGTCACGCTCGAAGAGGATCTCGCGCGGCGCGACCTCACCATCAACGCGATGGCGCGCGAGGTGCAGCCGGGCGGCGTGCTGACCGGTCCGATCGTCGATCCGTACGGCGGCGCGAACGATTTGCGCGCGCGCGTGTTCCGTCATGTCAGCGATGCGTTCCTCGAAGATCCCGTGCGCATCCTGCGCGTGGCGCGCTTCGCGGCGCGTTTCGCCGATTTCACCGTCGCGCCCGAAACCCTGGCGCTGATGCGCGCGATGGTGAGTTCGGGCGAGGCCGACGCGCTCGTGCCCGAACGCGTCTGGCAGGAAGTCTCGCGCGGACTGATGGAAGCGAAGCCGTCGCGCATGTTCGAGGTGCTGCGCGAATGCGGCGCGCTCGCGCGCGTGCTGCCGGAAGTGGATGCGCTCTGGGGCGTGCCGCAGCGCGCCGACTATCACCCCGAAGTCGACACCGGCGTGCACGTGATGATGGTGATCGACCACGCGGCCGCGCAGGGCTACGCGCTGCCGGTGCGTTTCGCGGCGCTCACGCACGATCTCGGCAAGGCGACCACGCCCGAGGACGTGCTGCCGCGTCACATCGGCCATGAAGGACGCAGCGTCGATCTGCTCAAGCCGCTGTGCGAGCGTCTGCGCGTGCCCAACGATTGCCGCGATCTCGCGGTGCTGGTCGCGCGCGAACATGGCAACGTGCATCGCGTGATGGATATGGGCGCGGCGGCGCTCGTGCGGCTGTTCGAGCGCAGCGACGCGTTGCGCAAGCCCGCGCGTTTCGCCGAGGCGTTGCAGGCCTGCGAGTCCGATCTGCGCGGACGGCTGAACTGGGAGAATGCGCCGTATCCGCAGGCCGAGCGCCTGCGCGTGGCGCTGGTGGCGGCGCGCGGCGTGGATGCGGGCAAGATCGCCGGCGAAGTGACGGCGGCGGGTCAGGCGAACGGCAAGAGCGGCACGTCGGTGGCGGAGAAAATCAAGGACGCCGTGCATCGCGCGCGCGTCGATGCGGTCGAGGGCGCGCTCGCGGCGGCTTGAGACCTGATCGATGTTCGTGGGAGCGGAAAACGGTGCACGTGTGCGCCGTTTTTTATTTCATCGACTCAAAGCGCGCGCACGAGAAACGACAAGGCCATCGACAGCACCAGCGTCGACATGAACGGCAGCGGATACTCGCGGCCGAACAGGCGCAGCGTGACGTCGCCGGGCAGACGGCCGATGCCGAGCTTGCGCAACCAGGGCTGCGCGCCCGACAGAATCGCGACGGCGATGAAGGTGGTCAGAAACCAGCGGATCATGTCGAGGCCGTGAAAGAGGGGGAAGTGAGCGTGGTCAGAGCGTGTGGCTGCGGTCGCCGCGCGCGAACGCGGCGAGGGTCGAGTCGATGCCGCGCGAGAACGCGATCACCTTGAACAGCTCGCCCATCTCCGCTTCGGAGACGAGCTTTTGCACCGCGTTCGCCGCGGGCATGAAACGCACGACGTCGCCCGGATCGATTTCGCCGAGCACCTCGGTGATGCCCGCGTTCATCAGGAAGCGCGCCTGCGAGGTATAGCCGAGCAGATCGGCGCCGGTTTCCACGCCCGCCTGCGCGATGCCGCTGAATTCGACGTGCGCCGTGATGTCCTGCAAGCCGGGGTAGAGGAACGGATCGCCGTGCGCGCGGTGCCGATAGTGGCACATCAGCGTGCCTTGCACGCGCTGCGGGTGGTAGTACTCGCCGGCCGGAAAGCCATAGTCGATGAAGAACGCCGCGCCGCGCGTGAGCATGGTGCAGACCGTGCGCGTGAAGGCGAGCGCGGCTTCGTGCGTTTCCGCGACGTAATCCTCGCTGCCCTCGATCTGCGCGAGTACGTTGCCCGGCTCGCTCTGCGCCCAGTTCGCTTCGCCGCTGTGCGCGGGGCGGTCGGAAAACACGAAGGCGCCCGCATCGTTCACGGCCACGCCGCGCTCGTGCCACACGGCGTCCTTGCGGGCGAAGAGGCGCACCGGCATGGCATCGAGCACTTCGTTGCCGATTACCACGCCTTCGAACGTTTCGGGCAGCGCGTCGAGCCAGCGCACGCGCTCGGCCAGATGCGGCGCGAGCTTCGCGATGGTCTCGCGCTGACGCTCGCGCAGCTCGCCCGACAGATCGACGATATCCCAGGAATCGAAGCTCACGTTCAGCGCCTCGAGCGCGAGCATCACGCCCGCCGCGAGCCGGCCCGTGCCCGCGCCGAACTCCATCAGCTTGCGCGTGCCGCTTTTTTCCAGCGCTTCGGCGACGGCGCGCGCGAGCGTGGCCGAGAACAGCGGCGACATCTCGGGCGCGGTTACGAAGTCGCTGCCGTCGTCGGCGAACAAGCCGAATTTGCGCGCGCCGCCGCTGTAATAGCCGAGGCCCGGCGCATAGAGCGCGCGCTCCATGTAGCGGTCGAATGGCAGCCAGCCGCCCGCTGCGGCGAGTTCGGCGCGCAAGGTCGCGGCGAGCGCCTCGGACTGCGCGAGCGCGATCGGCTCGGGAACAGGTAAACTAGCGGGTTCGTGAGCTTTCGGATTCATCCCGGCATTGTAAATGAGCGCAACTTCCGGCATCGGCGCGCCTGAACGCGACGCAGCGCAGGCGGATCATTTTGCATCCGACCCCGTCAGACCCGCTGCGTCCGCGCGCGTGGTGCTGGTGACGGGCGGCGCGCGGCGCATCGGCCGGGCGTTCTCGCTGGGTTTCGCGGCGCACGGCTGGGACGTGGCGGTGCATTACGGCGACTCGCGCGAGGAAGCCGACGAGGTCGTCGCCGAAATCCGCGCGCTCGGCCGTCGCGCGATCGCACTGCACGCCGATCTGGCGAGCGAGGCGCAGGTGGCGCAACTCGTGCCCGATTGCACGGCGGCGCTCGGCAGGCCGTCCTGCGTGCTGAACAACGCGTCGCGTTTCAGCGAGGACACGGCGCGCGACGTCGGCTACGAGAAGTTGCTGCAGCTCATGGCGATCAACGTGGGCGCGCCGCTCGTGCTGGCGCGCACGCTCTGGGAGGCCACGCCCGACGCGGCGATCGACGACGAAGCGCTGCGCGCGTGCGTCATCAACGTGCTCGACCAGAAGCTGTACAACATGAATCCGGACTATCTGTCGTATACGCTGACGAAGGCGGCGCTCGCGAACGCCACCGTCGCGCTGGCCCAGGCGCTCGCGCCGAAGGTGCGCGTGGCGGGTCTCGCGCCCGGCCTCACGCTGCAATCCGGCGATCAGTCGCCGGAAGGCTTCGAGGCCGCGCACAAGGTGACGCCGCTGGGCCGGGCGTCGCGGCCCGAAGATCTGATCGACGCCGCGCTGTATCTCGCGCAGGCGCGCGGCGTGACCGGCACGACGCTCGTCGTCGACGGCGGCCAGCATCTCGTGCCGCTGCCGCGCGACGTGATGTTTTTGACGGGCGCTTGAGCGGCCAGAGAAGTCTGAGGCTCCGCGCGCCCGCCGGCGTTCGCGAAAAACCGGTCGCGGGCGCAGCATGACTGCCCGGCATTGAATTGCAACTAACTGCAAGACAATTCCGCGCGACCGAAACGTTTTATCGCGGTCCTTCCCACCTCGTCGCGCCGCTCGCCCGAGCGCCCTGGCAGTCTGGCAGAACGACCGCGCGACCCTGAATGACCCGCATGGCGCAGCGCGCCTGCGCAGGTGCCTGAACCGCACGCTTTTATCGACTGGAACGAACATGTCCGCCGTACTCCTGCATCCCCGGCTCGCCGACTGCCGCCGGCTTTTTCTGCGCAACTACGAAGTCAACATCAACATCGGCGTGCATGACTTCGAAAAACGCGGCGAACAGCGCGTCGTGATCAACGTCGATCTGTACGTGCCGCTCGCATCGACCACGCCGCGCGAAGACAAGCTGCGCGAAGTCGTCGATTACGACTACATGCGCGCGACGGTCGCGGCCCGCATCGGCCAGGGGCATATCCATCTGCAGGAAACGCTCGTCGACGACCTCGCCGCCGCGCTGCTCGCGCACGAGCAGGTGCGTGCCGTGCGCGTCTCGACCGAAAAGCCCGACGTCTATCCGGACTGCGACGCGGTGGGCGTCGAAGTCTTTCGCATCAAAGAGGACTGATTCATGAACGCCCCCGATACGCTGGCCACGGCCGAGGCCGCCGAAGCCACGCTCGCCGCCGAGCACATCGCAAGCCCGGAACAAGCCGATAACGCCGACGGTGCCGATGGTGCCGACAACGGCGAGGAAGGCGGCCGCCGCGCGCTCACGCGCCGCGAGCAGAAAGAAGCCTACGAGAACAACAAGCTCTACAAGCGCATCGTGCGACAGGTCGGCCAGGCGATCGGCGACTACAACATGATCGAGCAGGGCGACAAGGTGATGGTCTGCCTGTCCGGCGGCAAGGACAGCTACGCCATGCTCGACGTGCTGATGCGCCTGCGCGAGCGCGCGCCGATCGACTTCGAGATCGTCGCGGTCAATCTCGACCAGAAGCAGCCGGGCTTTCCGGAGCACATCCTGCCCGCGTATCTCGACAAGATCGGCGTGCCGTATCACATCGAGAACCAGGACACCTACAGCATCGTCAAGCGCCTCGTGCCCGAGGGCAAGACCACGTGTTCGCTGTGCTCGCGTCTGCGCCGCGGCATTCTGTATCGCGTGGCGGGCGAGCTGGGCGCGACCAAGATCGCGCTCGGCCACCATCGCGACGACATTCTGCAAACGCTGCTGCTGAACATGTTCTACGGCGGCAAGCTCAAGGGCATGCCGCCCAAGCTGCAGTCGGACGACGGCAAGAACATCGTGATCCGCCCGCTCGCCTACGTGAAGGAAGTCGATCTGGAAAAGTACGCGGAACTGCGCGAATTTCCGATCATTCCGTGCAATCTGTGCGGCAGCCAGCCGAACCTCAAGCGCGCGGAAATGAAGGCGCTGATCCGCGACTGGGACAAGCGTTTCCCGGGCCGCATCGAGAACATGTTCAACGCGCTCGGCAACGTCGTGCCCTCGCATCTGATGGACGCCTCGCTATTCGGCTTCAAGGATCTGCGCGCGACGGGCGTCGAAGACCCGAACGGCGACATCGCCTTCGACGAGGAACCGTGCTCGACCGACACGCCCGCGTCGACCGACGGCGCGACGCTCAAGTTCACGCCGTTCGACGATCTCTGATCGCAGCACGGCGCAGTGCCAAGCGATAGAACGCAACACAACGCGGCACCTGCGGCTTGCGCAATCCGCTTCCGACCCCGAACGGCCCGGCGTGCTCTCACGCGGGCCGTTTTTTCATGCGATGCGGCCTGCGCGCAACACGCTTGTAAAAGTGTGTGCGAAACACGGGGAATCGGCGGCAAAGGCTTGCCCGCAAGGCGTCTTGGGGATACCCCCCATGCTAGAATCGATCGCTTCTTTCCCTCTCAAGTCACCGATGCAATGAACATCGTGATCCTCGCGGCAGGCATGGGCAAACGCATGCACTCCGCGCTGCCCAAAGTGCTGCATCCGCTGGCTGGCAAGCCGCTTCTCTCGCACGTCATCGATACCGCCCGCACGCTGTCGCCCACGCGCCTCGTCGTGGTGATCGGCCATGGCGGCGACGCCGTGCGTGCCGCGGTCGGCGCCCCCGACGTGCAGTTCGCGCTACAGGAACAGCAGCTCGGCACCGGCCACGCGCTCGCGCAGGCGCTGCCGCTGCTCGATCCGTCCGTGCCGACGCTCGTGCTCTACGGCGACGTGCCGCTCACGCGCGCGTCCACGCTCAGGCGCCTGACCGACGCCGCGGGCGAAAACGCTTACGGCATTCTCACCGTCACGCTCGACGACCCGACCGGCTATGGCCGCATCGTGCGCGGCGCGACCGGCGAGGTCGTGCGCATCGTCGAGCAGAAAGATGCCGACGACGACGAACGCCTGATCGACGAGATCAACACGGGCATCGTCGTCACGCCCACGGCGCCGCTCGCGGGCTGGCTCGACGCGCTCAAGAACGACAACGCCCAGGGCGAGTATTACCTGACCGACGTGGTGGAATCCGCGATCGCCGCGGGTCACGCGGTCGTGACCGCGCAGCCCGACGCCGAATGGGAAACGCTCGGCGTGAACAGCAAGCAGCAACTGGCCGTGCTCGAACGCGTCTATCAGCGCAATGCCGCCGACACGCTGCTCGCGGGCGGCGTCACGCTCGCCGATCCGGCGCGCTTCGATCTGCGCGGCTCGATCTCGTGCGGCCGCGACGTGTTCATCGACGTGAACTGCGTGTTCGAAGGCACGGTCACCATCGGCGACAACGTGCACATCGGTCCGAACTGCGTGATCCGCGACGCCGAAATCGGCGCGGGCACGCGCGTGGACGCCTACACGCATATCGAAAGCGCCAGCGTGGGCGCGAAGGCCGTGCTCGGTCCTTACGCGCGTCTGCGTCCGGGCGCGAAGCTCGCCGACGAAGTGCACGTGGGCAACTTCGTCGAAGTGAAGAACGCGAACATCGGGCTCGGCTCGAAGGCGAATCACCTGAGCTACGTGGGCGACGCCGACGTGGGCGCGGGCGTGAACATCGGCGCGGGCACCATCACCTGCAACTACGACGGCGCGAACAAGCATCGCACCGTCATCGAAGATCACGTCTTCGTGGGCTCGGATACGCAGCTCGTCGCGCCCGTGCGCGTGGGCCGCGGCGTGACCATCGCGGCGGGCACCACGGTCTGGAAGGACGTGCCGGCGGACACGCTGGCGCTCAACGAGAAAACCCAGATCGCGAAAACCGGCTACGTTCGTCCGGTGAAGAAAAAAAGCTGAACGGCAGGACACTTCGGGCGCCGCGCAGCGAACGCGCGCGCAGCGCCCCGCCTCTCATTGCAAAGGATCGAATTCCATGTGCGGCATCGTCGGCGCAGTAGCGCAACGTAACATCGTCCCCGTTCTCATCGAAGGACTGCGGCGGCTCGAATATCGCGGCTACGACTCGTGCGGCGTCGCCATCGTGACGGCCGAAGGCCCGCAGCGCGTGCGCAGCGTCGCGCGCGTGGCCGAGCTCGACGAACAGGTGCGCGAGGCGCACTTCGAAGGCGTCACCGGCATCGCGCACACGCGCTGGGCCACGCACGGCGCGCCGACCGTCAACAACGCGCATCCGATCTTCTCGCGCAACGCGCTGGCGATCGTGCACAACGGCATCATCGAAAACTACGAAGCGCTGCGCGAGATGCTGAAGGCCAAGGGCTACGAGTTCGTCTCGCAGACCGATACCGAAGTCATCGCGCACCTGATTCACAGCCTCTATCAAGGCGATCTGTTCGCCGCCGTGCGCGAAGCCGTGCAGCAGCTCGCGGGCGCGTATGCGATCGGCGTCGTGCACAAGGATCAGCCGCATACGGTCGTGGGCGCGCGCGCGGGTTCGCCGCTCGTGGTCGGCTACGGCAACAAGGGCGAAAACTTCATCGCTTCCGACGCGCTCGCCATCGCAGGCAGCGCCGAGCGCGTGAGCTACCTCGAAGAAGGCGACGTCTGCGAAATCACGCTCGAAGGCGTGCGTATCGCCGATCGTCAGGGCAACATCGTCACGCGCGAAACGCGCGACGTGCAGGCTTACGGCGGCTATGGCGGCGAGGTCGAACTCGGGCCGTATCGCCATTACATGCAGAAGGAAATCTTCGAGCAGCCGCGCGCGATTTCCGACACGATCCCGGCCGCCGACGCCTTCGACGCCGACCTGTTCGGCGAGAACGCCGCCGAGGTGTTCAAGGGCATCGACAGCATCCTGATTCTCGCGTGCGGCACGAGCTACTACGCGGGCCTCACGGCGAAGTACTGGCTCGAATCGGTCGCGAAGATCCGCACCGATGTCGAAATCGCCAGCGAGTACCGCTACCGCGAGTCGGTGCCGAATCCGCGCGCGCTGGTCGTCACCATTTCGCAGTCGGGCGAAACCGCCGACACGCTCGCGGCGCTCAAGCACGCGCAATCGCTCGGCATGGAGCACACGCTGGCCGTCTGCAACGTGGCGACGAGCGCGATGGTGCGCCTCACCGAACTCAAGTTCCTCACGCACGCGGGCCGCGAGATCGGCGTGGCGTCGACCAAGGCGTTCACCACGCAGCTGGTCGGCCTGTTCATCCTCGCGGTCACGCTCGGCAAGCTGCGCGGCCACGTGAGCGCGGAGCAGGAAGCCGCGTATCTGAAGCTGCTGCGCCATCTGCCTGCCGCGCTCAATGGCGTGCTCGCGCTGGAGCCGCAGATCATCGCGTGGTCGGAGGAGTTCGCGCGCAAGGAAAACGCGCTGTTCCTCGGCCGTGGGCTGCATTACCCGATCGCGCTCGAAGGCGCGCTCAAGCTCAAGGAAATCTCGTACATCCACGCGGAAGCGTATCCGGCGGGCGAGCTCAAGCACGGCCCGCTCGCGCTCGTGACGGAAGCGATGCCGGTGGTCACGGTCGCGCCGAACGACGCGCTGCTGGAAAAGCTCAAGTCGAACATGCAGGAAGTGCGCGCGCGCGGCGGCCAGCTTTACGTGTTCGCCGACGCCGACACGCACATCACGAGCGAAGAGGGCATCCACGTGATCCGCATGCCGGAGCACTACGGTCTGCTTTCGCCGATCCTGCACGTGGTGCCGCTGCAATTGCTCGCGTATCACACGGCCTGTGCGCGCGGCACCGACGTGGACAAGCCGCGCAATCTCGCGAAGTCGGTGACGGTGGAGTAACGCGGGAGCGGCTGCGGCCGCGCTCTGCTGTCTGAGAAGCGCCGGATGAAAATCCGGCGCTTTTTTATTGGTTTTTCGCTTCGTGCAGCGCGAAAAGGCCTCGTTGATGCAATCGGCATAGATCGTTTGCAGCGGGCCCGGTTTGGTGCAGACTGGCGCCAAATCGCTTTCCTCTGACAGATAGGGAAGCGCGCGATTGCGAGGACGAGGCGGAATGATTCGACTGGGATGGCTGGCGGCGCTGCTGATCTGCGTGGCGGCGCATGCGGGCGGCAATGATGGCGTCAATGGAGCGGGCAGTGCCGTCGACAACGGTGCGGCATCCGGCGACGCCGCAAGCGTCGTCGCGAACAGCGAGGCAAACGCTGACGCCTGCACGCAAGCCGACACGGCGCCGCTCGCCGCTACGGTCCTCAGCGCCGATTCGCTCCCGCACCCCAAGGGACGCGTCACCGACCTCACTGGCGCGCTCTCAAGCGTTTGCAAAGCCGATCTGACGCGCCGCCTCGCCGCGCTCGAACAGCAGACCGGCGACCAGCTCGCCGTGCTCCTCGTGCCCAGCACCGGCGACGTGAGCATCGAACAGTACGCGACGCAAATCTTCGAGCAATGGAAGCTCGGCCAGAAGAAGACCGACAACGGCATCCTGCTCGTGGCCGCGCTGCACGATCACCATGTGCGCATCGAGGTGGGCTACGGGCTCGAAGGCACGATCCCCGACGTGATCGCGGGGCGCATCATTCGCGAACGCATCGTGCCGGCGTTCCGCGAGAACAACATCGAAGCGGGCATCAGCGCGGCCGTCAATTCGCTGACGCAACGCTTGACGGACCCCGAACAGACAGGCGCGTCCACGCCCGATGCGACGGCGGATGAAAGCGCGGCGAGTCCGGACGCCAATACCGCCAATACCGCCAATACCGCCAATACCGCCAATACCGCCAATACCGCCAATACCGCCAATACCGCCAATACCGCCGATTCCGCCTCCGCCGCATCGATGCGCACGCCGCCCATGCTCGCTCCGCCTACCCGCTATGACGGGCCGCTTCTCTGGCTCGGACTGGCTTTCGTGAATCTGCTGCTGGGCGTGATCGGCAGTCGCATCGACACCAACCGGCGAGCGCGGGCGAAGGCCGAAGCCGATGCAACGGCATCCGAGCGCGCGGGCAACGATCAATCCGATAAAAACGCAACTAACAACATAGCTAACGAGACAGGCAACAGCAAGCCGCCACGCCGACCGCGGCGCGAGTTCGACCTCGGCTTCCCAGTCTGGCCGCTCGTCACCGGAGTGGTCGCCACGATACTGCTGCTGATCGTCTGGCTGCCGCCCGGCCCCGACGATCTCGTCACGGTGCTGATTGGCGGCGCATTCGTCGGCTTCCTGCCGTGTGCGCTCGGTATGGCACTGTACAGCTGGGCAGGCGTGCGCAAATGGACGGCGATCGGCGGGGGCATCTACGCGCTGGTGACGGGCTTCGTGTGCGCCACCGGTGTCGGATTCGCCGATGCGCTCGGCATCGCGGCGTTCGTCGTGCTGGCGGGGTTTGTCGTGATCGGCTGGATCGTCGCGAAGATCATGGGCATCGATCTGTCGTCGAACTCGTCGTCGTCATCGTCGGGCTCGTGGTTCAGCAGAAGCTCCCGCTCCTCGGACGACGATTCCGGCTGGGGCGGTGGCGGCGGTTCGAGCGGCGGCGGCGGCGCATCGGGCAACTGGTGAAACGCGCGCTCACACGCACACGCACACGCACACGCACAAGCGAATTTTTCTCAACTCGCCCGCAACGGGCTCTCGACAGGAATCGAACTCATGAAGTGGCTGCGCATTCTGCTGGCTTGTATGATCCTCGCACCGCTCGCGGGCTGCGGCTATAACGCGATCCAGTCGTCGGACGAAGACGTCAACGCGGCCTGGTCGGAAGTCTTGAACCAGTATCAGCGCCGCGCCGATCTGGTGCCGAACCTCGCCGCCGCCGTGAAGGGCTACGCCGCACACGAACAGGCTGTGCTGACGCAGGTCGCGCAGGCGCGCGCGAGCGTCGGCAGCGTGCAAATGACGCCGGAGATGGCGAAGGACCCGAATGCGCTCGCGGCGTTCGATGCGCGTCAGGGCGACCTGACCAATGCGCTGAGCCGCTTGATGGTCGTGTCGGAGAACTATCCGCAACTCAAGGCGGACAAGCTGTTCCAGGATCTGCAGGTGCAGCTGGAAGGCACGGAGAACCGCATTACCGTGGCGCGCGGACGCTATATCCACGCGGTGCAGCAGTACAACGTGCAGATTCGCCAGTTTCCCGGCGTGATCGTGGCGCGCACGCTCGGCTATCAGCCGCGGCCGAACTTCGGCGTGGCGAACGAGGCCGCGATTTCCAGCGCGCCGAAACTCGATTTCTCGTCGCCCGGCGCGCTCCGGGCGGCGTCACAAAGCGCCGCGCAATAAGCCGCGGCGTAGCCATCGCCTGTCAATCGCGCATTACTCGTCGTCGTCGCGGTGGTGCTTGTCCCAGCCGCGATGACGGCCGTGATCGTGCCAGCGGCGATCGTCGTCGTGATCCCAACCGTCGTCGCGATAACCATAGCCATACGCGGGCGCCGCGTACGCAACGGGCGCTTCCTGGTAGACCACCGGCGGCGGAGGCGGCGGCGCGACGTAGACCGGCGCGACCGGCACGCCCAGCATCACGTTGAAATCGGTATGCGCCGCCGCCGCGCCCGATGCGGCGGCGAGGCTCAACCCCAATGCGGTCAGAATCAGTGCGCGTTTCATGGTGTATTTGTCCATCGTCTAGTAGGAATCGGACGCGCAATGCGTCCGTGATGGCGCGATACTAGAAAGTGAAATCATTCAAGGGTGAAACGCGGCGGTCTCTGCTGTAACTGTCTGTAAAGCGTGCGCCATAATGGCGGCCATCGAGTCAAGGAGGCGTACGTGCCCGAATTGCAATCATCCCTGCCGCGCCTGTTCGTGTTTTCCGGCGCGGGACTGTCGGCGGAAAGCGGCATCTCCACCTTCCGCACCGGCGACGGCATCTGGACGCGCCACAGCATCGACGAAGTCTGCAACTACCTCACGTGGCGGCGCAATCGCGCGGCGGTGTTCCGCTTCTACAACCAGCGCATCGCCGAATGCGCGGACGCGCGTCCCAACGAGGCGCACACGCTGCTCGCGCAGTGGCAGCAGACGTGGGGCACCGAGCGCGTCCATCTCGTCACGCAGAACATCGACGGGCTGCTCGAGCAGGCGGGCGCACGCCACGTCACGCATCTGCACGGCGACATGATCTCGCTGCTCTGCACCGACTGCGACTATCGCTTCCCGGCGCGCGGCGCGAGCCTCGACGCGGGCGCGGCGTGCCCGTCGTGCGGCGAAGTCGAAGGCGTGAAGCCCGGCGTGGTGTTCTTCAACGAAGCCGCGCCCGAGTACGAAACGCTGTGGCGCATCCAGCAGTCGATGAACGACGACGATCTGTTCATCGCCATCGGCACCGCGTTCGAGGTGATTCCGCCCGAGCGTCTGCTGCCGCCTGCGCGCTACGGTCAGCACGCGCGCAATTTTCTCGTCGATCCTTCGCCGCGGCGCACGGAGTTTTTCGGCGTCGTCGAAAGCGAGCCTGCGACCGTGGGCCTGCGCAATCTCGACGACACCGTCGCGCGCATGATGAACGGCGGCTGACGCACGCACGTTGCGTCGCGTGTCATACGCCATCGGGCGTGCGGGCTTTCTGGCCGCACGCCTTTTTTATTGCGGAATCGGATCATGAACATTTCGAAGCAGATCGTCGGCTATCTGAAGTCGCGCGGACTCGTGCTCGCGAGTCTCGAAACCTGCACGGCCGGTCATATCGCGACGATGCTTGCCGATCAGCCCGGCGCCGAGACGTGTCTCGACGTCACGCTCGTCGCGCACACGCGTGCCGCGCTGGCGCGGTTGCCGGGCATCGCAGCGGTCTCGGTAAGCCAGGCAGAAGCGCAACCGGGCGATACGGCGCAGAACGCGGCGCTCGCGCGTGCGTTGGCCGAAGCGCTGCTCGGTGCGCGGGCGGGCGGTGTGGAGGGCGTTGCGAGCGTCGCGTTCGCGAGCGTGGGCTGGCTCAGCGCGGATCAGGACGGGCGCGCGGCGGCGGCGCACGGTTTGGCGTGGGCGTGCAGGCATCGCGACGGTGTGTCGAGCGCGAGCGAGACGGTGTTGTTCGCGGGACGCGGTGCGGAGGTCAAGCGCTCGATTGCGCGACGCGCGTTGCTCGGGCTCCCGCGTTTTGTCGATTCGCTGAACCTTGCGCGTTGAAGCGGCAAGCGTGCGTCGCGCGATTCGCGGCCTGGCGGCGCTTTATCCTCTTAGGGATATCAATAAATATATGTATACGTAGTAACAGTTAACAAGCCCTGGCATTTCCTGTGGATAACGCGGTATTTCTTTTTGCGTTCAATCCGATGCAAGACGGACAGCTATGCGGACAATCGATGGACGCCTGCCGAACCGTGCGGATAACTTTTTCAGCCTGGATCGCTCAAGCGAAGTTATCAAGAATCGATCCACAGACGATTCGCCAGGTCGTCCCCAGTTTGTCCAGAGCCTGGCGTGGATAACTCTGCGCCGGCGTGAACGCGTTGTGGATAGCCATGTGAAACCCCGCGTGAATCGCGTGGATAAAAAAAGCGCTGCCCGCAGGCAGCGCCATGTGTTCGAGCGCGTGCGTTCAGTGCCAGAAAATCGCCAGCGCGATGCCGCCAAAGAGCGCCCACTTCACCACGTAATACACGGTGCGATTCCATGCCTTGAGGCGCTTGCCCGCAAGCCGCACCGAATACACGTAGCGGAATGCGCGATTGAGTCCGCCGGTGCGATCGCCGGTTTCATTCGGCGAAGCGGCGGCGCGCATCAGAACGCCGCCCACGGTGCTCATCAACGATTGCGCCCAGCGATACTTCATCGGCCGCTCGATATCGCAGAACAGAATGATGCGGTCGTGCTGCGTCGTGTTGTGCGCGTGATGCAGATAGGTCTCGTCGAACACCACGTCCTGGCCGTCGCGCCAGGAATAAGGCATGCCGTCGACGACGATCGCGCAACGGTCGTCGTTCGGCGTGATCAGACCGAGGTGATAACGCAGCGACCCGGCAAACGGATCGCGATGCGGATTGAGCGAGCCATTGGCGGGCAGCATCGCGAACATCGCGGCCCTCACGGACGGAATCCGCTGCAGGATCTCGATCGTGCGCGGACATAATTGCGCCGCCGACGGATGCGGCCGGTCATACCACTTCAGATAAAAGCGTTTCCAGCCGGTGCGGAAAAACGAATTAAAGCCAATGTCGTTGTATTTGTCCGAAGCGGAAATGCGGCTTGCTTCCTGAAGCGCGAGCGCTTCGGCGCGAAACGTCCGCCATTCCGATTTGAGCAACGCAAGTTCGGGAAAATGCGTCGGCTCGATATAAGGCGTATTCGGCACTTTCGAGAAAAAGTACGCGAAACCATTGAGCGGCGCCATGAACGTGGAATGGTCGCCGAGCTGGCGAAAGAAACTGCCGTGGCGCGCCTTGCCGCGCCAGTGCGTATAGATGGCGCACAGCAGAAACAGAAAGAGAACAGCCCAACGCATTGCAATCAACCCGTAGTTAAAATTACGCTTAAATAATTTTACGAGTTGTTACTAAAATACGCTGGCAAGCGGGCAAGGCGCTTGAAAGCGTGTCGCTAACGCGGCGTAATGCGTGCCGCGTATTCAGGCCGATTCTGCGTGGCGCGTGTCCCGTGTATGAGCGGGAATATCGATGGGATTATCGACTGGCCTATTCGCGTCTTTTATTGCCGCAGCCGATAAAGTGTTTTTACGCGCAGCAGGTAATAACTGGCAGGCGAGCAGACCGGCGAGCATCAGCGCGCAGCCCATGAGCGCGCGCGTGCTGAGCGTTTCTCCGAGCGCGGCCCAGCCGGCGAGCGCGGCGAACACGCCTTCCATGCTGAAGATCACGGCTGCGTGCGCGGGCGTGGCGTCGCGTTGCGCGACCACCTGGATGGTGTAGCCCACGCCCACGGACAGCGCGCCGCCATACAGAATCGCGGGCGCGGCGCGCAGGAGATCGGCGAGGCGCAGCGGTTCGACGGCGAGACCGATCGCGAGGCACACGAGCCCGCACGCCACGAACTGGGCAATCGAGAGCGCGAGCGGATCGTGACGCGGCGCGTAATGGCTCACGAGCATCACCTGAATGCTGATCACGAGCGCGCAGCCGAGCTGATACCAGTCCCCATACATGATCGAGAAATGCTCGTTGATGCTGAGCAGATAGAGCCCGACGGCGGCGAGCGCCGCACCGATCCACGTGCCCGGACCGGTGTGATGGCGCAGCAGGACGCCGAGCATCGGCACGATCACGACGTAAAGCGAGCTGATGAAACCCGCGTTGGCGATCTTCGTGTAGCGCAGGCCGATCTGCTGCAGGGAGATCGCCACGGCGAGCACGAGGCCGAGGATCGCGCCGTCGCGCAGCAAGGCGGCGTCGAAGAGCGGGCGTCGAGCGATGAAAGCCGCGGCGCTGGCATCGCCGCGCTGATCGTTGTGATCGCTGCCGGAACGCCGCCCGCGCCGCAGCGCGAACACAAACACGGAGACGACCAGCGCACCGAGCAAAAAGCGGATGCCGGTGAAAAGAAACGGACCGATGGCGTCGAGGCTCAGTCGCTGGGCGACGAAGGCGGAGCCCCAGATCATGGCGGCGGCCAGCATCAGCAGATTGGCGCGCAGGTGTTGGCGGGAGGCGGAGTTCAAGCGGAAATCTCGGTTCGGGCGATGCGAGGCACGGCGAGGCATGCCCAGGCGACAGCACGCGCGCAGGTAGGCGCGGCCAGGAAAACCCGGGAAAGCACAATGAAACGGACGTGCGAAATCCCGATCGTATCCGAATTGAAAGCGAGTTGTCTCCCCGAAAATACACCGCCCCGTTTGCGGATGACAAACCGCCTACGCTGCGTAATACTGCTTCGCGCGAAACGCCCGCCCAGATCGGCCAGCGGAGCGAATCGCCTTCATGCCGTACCCATTTACAACGTGCCGGTCATATTTGTCAGGTTTGGGGAACATCAGATGAAAAAGATTCTCGCCTCGCTTATCGCAGCATCCGTCGCACTGATTTCGGTTCAGGCAATCGCCCAGGAAGCTTCGGCGCCCGCCGCGGCCGCTCCGGCAGCCAGCGCACCGGCCAAGGCCAAGAAGCAGCACAAGAAGCTCAAGCACCACGGCAAGCGCGCCAAGGTCGAGGAAGCGGCTTCGGCTGCCGGCACGAGCGACAAGGGCACGCAGAACTAAGCGGCTGCGCGGCTCGTCCGCGTGACGCAGTCCTTGCTGCAAAGAAAAAAGCCAGAGCAATGCTCTGGCTTTTTTTGTCCCTTTTTTGCGCCTGGCGGTGCTTACTTCGCGAGCGCGGCTTCGAGCAGTTCGGTCAGCAGACCGGTCATGCCTTCGGGATGCGTCTCGGCGCGCGTTTTGAGCTTCGCGACGAGATCGGCGTTCAGCTTGCAGGCGAACGGCACGAGGCCCGCAGCCTGATCGAGCTTGCGCTGCTCGCGGCGATCGAGCGGGGCGTCGGACGAGCCCTTGCCGAAGCGGTCGGGGCTGGCCTTGTGGGTGCTTTGCATCAATTTCAGCGCCTTGTTTTTCTCAAGGTCGAACTTCTTCATGGCCATGTGTGCGGCTCCGGAGTTGGGCGGTGGCGCGCATTGTACGCAAACCCGGGCGCGCGTCCATCGCGGTGATCGGGCGGGGCGCCAACTCAGCCAGGCGAGGCGATGTCGCCGTCGGCATCGGTGAGCGGCGCTTGCGTGGCGGCGGCGTCCGTGGGCGAGGGCGGTGGCGCGGCCGGTTTCGCGGGCGGCCGGCCCGTCACATCGTCGATCAGCGTGCGCATGCGGCGCCAGTGCGAACCTTCCCAGAATACGCGCTCGCAGACGTCGCAGGTCACGAAACGCGTGTGGCGCTCGAACACGCCCGGCGGCACGCGCGCACTCACTTCGTCGCGCGCGATGCGCCGCAGCGGCGCGTTGCACATCAGGCACAGGCGAAACGGCCGCGCGCTCGCGGCCAGATCGAGGCGCTCGACGATCTCGTCGAGTTGCGCACGCGGCTTGAGCGCGCGCACGTAGCAGCCGTGCGTGATGCCGCGCCGCTTGAGCAGTTCGCGGTCGCGCGTGAGGACGATGCGATGCTCGGCGCCGGCCAGTTGTTCGATGGCGTTGTCGGCGAAATGGTTGTCGTAGAGCGTGTCGAAGCCCGCGAGCCGCAGCAGTTGCGCGAGGCCGCCCAGATGCGCATCGGCGATGAAGCGCGGCTCGCGCAGCGGTTCCGCCCGCACCCGCAGCAGCGGCCGGATGTCGAGCGCCTCGAATTTCGGATAGACGGCCACGCGGTCGCCGTCCGCGAGCGGATGCTCGAAACCCACCGATTCGCCGTTCACGAGGATCAGTTCGACTTCCGTATGCGGCACGCCTAGCGCTTCGATCATGTGCTTGGCCGTGGCGTCGCGCGCGCACGCGCAGCGGAAGTCGCGCCGGCGCAGCGGTTTCGCGAGGAAGTCGTTCAGCTCCTCGTAAAAGCGGAAGGTGGCGGTGACGGCGGTGGTCATGCCGGCCAGTATGGCACTGCTCCCGGCGCGCTGCAGATGCCGTCGCGCTGTGCTCTACTGCCGGTTCCCACTACAAGGAGCATGAGATGGACATCGGCTTTATCGGCCTCGGCGAAATGGGCGGCGCAATGGTCGCCAACCTGCTGAAGGCGGGACACACGGTGCGGGTCTGGAACCGCACGGCGGCGAAGGCCGACGCGCTGGCCGCGGCGGGCGCGCGCGTGGTCGCCACGCCGGCCGAGGCTTTCGCGGGCGACGCCGTGCTCTCGATGCTCGCCGACGACGCGGCCACGCGCGAAGTGATCGACGCCGCGCTGCTTGCCGGCGCCGCGCGCGGCCTCGTGCACGTGAACATGGCGACGATTTCGGTCGCGCTCGCCGAAACGCTCGCGCGCGAACACGCCGAGCGCGGTCTGTACTACGTGGCGGCGCCGGTGCTCGGGCGGCCCGACGCGGCTGCGGCGGCGAAGCTCACGATCATCGCGGCGGGCGCGGCCGAGGCCATCGACCGCGCGCAGCCGCTGTTCGCCGCCATCGGCCAGAAAACGTGGCGCATCGGCGCGCTGGCGCCGCAGGCGAACGTGATGAAACTGGCGGCGAACTTCATGCTGGCCGCGGCCGTGGAAACACTCGGCGAGGCGGCGGCGCTGCTGGGCGGACACGGCGTCGCGATGCGCGATTTTCTCGACGTCGTCACGAGCGGGCCGTTTCCGGGACCGGTCTACGCGGGCTACGGCGGCATGATTGCCGAGGGCCGCTACGAGCCCGCGCTCTTCAAGGCGCGCCTCGGGCTCAAGGATGTGCGCCTCGCGCTCGCGGCCGCCGACGCGGTATCGACGCCGCTGCCGGTTGCGAGCGTGGTGCGCGACAGTCTGCTCGAAGCGATCGCGCACGGCGACGGCGAGCGCGATTTCGCCGTGCTCGGCAAGGTGTCGGCGCGGCGCGCGGGGCGGGGCGACTGAGCGCCACGCAGCACCATTCGGGGCGCAAGCACGGGAGCCGACGACGCGCCGCGCAGGTCAAAATCATCAGACGACCGCGCGCTGACGCACAAAGCCCATCCGGACGCATATGCAGAATGTGGGACAGAACGCGGCGGCATCCGGTGCATTCCGTGCACTTGCGATTGCGCGCCGCGCTCACCACACCATCGGGGCGAGGTCGATGCAAACGAGCGGTCCGGGAGAAGGCGAGAGAAATGGCGCGGGAGAGGGTGGATGGAAGCGCGCATTCTGATCGCCGATAACGACGAAAAGTCGCTGGCAGGACTCGGCACCTTGCTGGCCGACCTCCAGTACGCGACCGCGCTGGCCCGCACGCTCGACGACGCGGCCGAGGCAGCGTCGCGTTTCGCGCCCGACGTGGCGATCGTCGCGCTGTCGCTGGCCGATGGCGACGATTTCGCCGTGCTGGTGCAGCGGCTGCGCGAGGCGTGCGTCACTCGCGTCGCGCCCGCCATGCCTGGCGCGCCCGGCGCACAAGCGGCGCCAGCGCGCTTGCCGCTGCTGATCGCGCTGAGCGGCTGGGGCGAGTCTCAGCATCGCGACGAGGCGCTCGCGGCCGGTTTCGATGTCCACCTCGTGCGTCCGGTCGGGCTCGATCAGCTCACTTTCATCCTCTCGATGATCGGCGGATAAGCCGGCGTTGGCGCACGCACTCATCCATCGATTTGCCCCGATATCCAGATCATCTGCGGGTAATTCAGGACGCGTATTCTGTTGCTAAATTGCAACGTTCAGGGTCCACACTACTTTACATGTTGCGTCGCACCAAGTAGTTCGATATACTTCGCTTTGTCTCCTCCATGTCTCCTCTGATATGGATTCAGCCCGCCAAACATGGCGGGCTTTTTTTCGCCTGTGCACTTTGCATACGGCCTTGCGCACGACTCGCGGACTCAAGCGTCGACCAAGCGCGGACGTAAAAAAACCGGCTCCGAGAAGCCGGTTTTTTGTTGGCGACGCGAAAACCGCGCTGCCGGGGCCTTATGCGTTCAGGCCGCTGTCTTCGGCCGCGCCGATCGCGAGGTTCATACACTGGATCGCCGCGCCCGAGGCGCCCTTGCCCAGATTGTCGAGGCGCGCGACCGTGACGAACTGCTCGTCGTTGCCGAACACGAACAGGTCGACGCGATTGCTGTCGTTGTTCGCCTGCACGTCGAACATGCCGCTGTCGAGATTCTCATCGGCGTTGAACGGCATCACGCGCACGAAGCGCTCGCCCGCGTAGTACTCGCTGTACAGCGCGAGCACGTCTTGCGGCGCGGCGCGGCGCGTGAGCTGCTTCGGCGAAAAATAGGTCGTGACCGCGAGGCCCTTGTAGAACGGGCCGACGATCGGCGTGAACACGGGCGGCTGCTCGAGGCCGCCGTGGAACGCCATTTCCGGCAGATGCTTGTGCGTAAGGCCGAGCGCGTACGGGCGCGGGCTCATCAGCTTCGGATTGCCGCCTGCTTCGTACTCCGCAATCATCTTCTTGCCGCCGCCGCTGTAGCCGGTCAGCGAGTAGCTGTGCGCCGCGAAACCGGGCGCGACCAGACCGGCCTCGACGAGCGGGCGCATCGCCAGCACGAATGCCGAAGCGTGGCAGCCGGGGACCGCGATGCGCTTCGACGCGCGCACTTTCTCGCGCTGCGCGCGGGTCAGTTCAGGCAGGCCGTAAGCCCAGTCGGCGTGGGTGCGGAAGGCCGTGCTCGCGTCGATCAGCACCGTGCGGTCGTTCTCGACCAGCGAAGCCGATTCGCGCGAGGCTACGTCCGGCAGGCACAGGAAGGTCACATCCGATGCGTTGATGAGACGACGGCGTTCCTCGACGTCCTTCCGCTTGGCCTCGTCGATCCGCAGGATCTCGACGTCGGCGCGCTGCGACAGGTATTCGAAAATCTTCAGGCCGGTCGTGCCTTCCTGTCCGTCGACAAAAACTTTCGTGCTCATCTCGCTCTCTCTGAAACGCGGGGATTGCGGGCGCCGCCTGCCGCGCAGCGCGAGTCGCTGCGCGCTCACCGATGGGGCGCGGGAACGGTATTTTAAGACCGTATGCCGCCGCACGTGTGACGCGGGGCCGAAAAAAATCAGGCTTTACCCGAGGATCTGGCTTAGCGAGTAGGGCAATTCGCGGTCAGGGGGCGCGAACGTCTGTCAGACGTTCGCATGCCGAACCGCCGCCAATCGCGACGGGATCGGGCGCGGAGGGGACTTCAGGCTGACGCCGCGCGCCCCGCGAGCCAGCGCTCCGTTACCGCGGCGACGCGCGTGCCGAAGGCTTTCGCGGTTTCGAGATCGCCCGAAGGCGGCGCTTCGTTGGGCGAGGCGTCGGCGGGCGATTGCGCGAGCAGGCCCGTGAAGCCGCCGACGAAATTCAGATCGTCGCGCGTGGCCGCTTTCGTGTTGGCGGGCAGCATGCCGGTGCCGGTCCAGATCATGCCGTGCTGCATCGACAGCGTTACGAAGTACTGAATGGTCGAGAACTTGTCGCCGTTCATCGTCGCCGAGTTGGTGAAACCCGCCGCGACCTTGTCCTTCCACTTCTGCGTGAACCAGGCTTTCGAGCTGGCGTCGGCGAACTTCTTGAAGTCGGCGGACGGTCCGCCCATGTAGGTCGGCGCGCCGAAGATGATGGCGTCGGCGGCGTCGAGCTCGGCCCAGCCCGCATCGTCGATGTCGGCGACGGCAATGAGCGTCGCGTGCGCGCCCGCGCCTTGCACGCCCGCGTGCACGGCTTCGGCGAGTTTCTTCGTGTGGCCGTAGCCGCTGTGATACGCAATGACGATCCGGGACATGACTGGCTCCAGTGAAGTTGAACGACGGAGAACGGCAGATCAGGACGGGCCGCACGCGCGTGCGGCGTCGCATCATGGTAACCAGTTCCGCGGCGCTGTCGCGCGCCGCGGCGCGTAGCGGGCGGTAGGAGAGTTTTTCGGCGTGCGACGTAATCGGCGTGTCATGCGTCGCGTCATGACCGGCGTGTCTGAAACGTGCGAAATGCGGGTTATGCGCGTTATGCGCGGCGTCGCGCAACGAACGTTTGCAAAGGTTCGCTGTCCTCAGCGGCCGTACGTGACGGTGATCGTTGCGCTGCCGAGCGCCGCGCCTTCGATCTCGTGCTCGAACATCGTGCCGGGGCGGCCCGGGGCGAGCGCGAGTCTGTCGACGCGCAGTGCGTAGACGGTCACGACATAGCGATGCGGTTTGCCAGGCGGCGGGCAGGGGCCGCCGTAGCCGTCGCCGCCGAAATCGTTGCGCGCCTCGATCGCGCCGAGTTTCTTCAGCGCACCCGACGCGCTCGCGTCCTCGGGTAGCGAGGCGACGCGAGCGGGTATGTTGGCGACGGCCCAGTGCCACCAGCCGCGCCCGGGCGCATCGGGATCGAACACGGTGACCGCGAAGCTGCGCGTGCCGGCAGGCGCATTGCGCCAGCTCAGTTGCGGCGAATGGTTGCGGCCTTCGCAGCCGCTTTCGTTGAAGATTTGCGCGCTGGCCACCTGAGCGCCGTCGTGCCAGTTCGCACTGCTCACGGCGAAGTGCTCGGCGGCCTGCACGCGAGCGCCCGCGCAGATCAAGAGCAGCGCGACGCCCACGCGCGCAGCCTTGACGGCCATCACGGAAGCGCGCGCGATTGCAGTCAATGCGGGCGCAGCAGTCACACGCCGATTACGCATGAGCCGGTTCTCCTGTATGTTGAACGCGTGCATCTCAGATATTTCCGACAGTGCGCATTTGAATTGTGCGCCAGATCGAATTTCGTTCAATATAACGGTATTCCTGCGATGTCTTTCGCTTGCGCGAGCACTTCGCGCAGGAGGAAATCGGCTATAGTCGCGAGCTTTTCTGCGTGGCCTGCAACGCAATGCAAGGCTGTAGGAAAGAGTCGATATGGATGTCGGAGAGTGTCGGGAACGGGGAGTTCCGTAGGCGCGCAGGCAATCAGAAGTCAAGCACAAAGCAGGACTGCCTACAGGAGGGGTGATGCAGCAGCAGCCAATCAGGGTTGTAGTCGCGGACGATCATCCGGTGATCTTGTTCGGCGCAGAGCATGCGCTGCTCAAGTTTCCCGGTATTCAGGTCGTCGCGCGCGCCCGTCAGTCCACCGAACTGGTCAAGGCGCTGCAGACCACGCCCTGCGACGTTCTCGTGACCGATCTCGCGATGCCAGGCGGCCAGTACGGTGACGGCCTGCCGCTCATCGGCTATCTGCGCCGCAACTATCCCCAGATTCCCATCGTCGTCCTGACCATGCTCGAGAACGCCGCGCTGCTCAAGCGTCTGGGCGAACTCGGCGTGATCGCCGTCGTGCACAAGTCCGACGACCTCAGTCATATCGGCCTCGCCGTGCAGCACGTTCACCGCAATCTCGAATATATGAGCCCGCAAGTGAAGATCGCGCTCGATTCGCTGCGGATGAACAGCGGCGGCAAGAGCGAGGAGGTGATCCTCTCCAAGCGCGAGCTCGAGGTGGTGCGGCTGTTCGTGTCGGGCATGACGATCAAGGAAATCTCGGAAAAGCTCAATCGCAGCATCAAGACCATCAGCACGCAGAAGAACACGGCCATGCGCAAGCTCGGACTCGACCGCGACTCCGAACTCTTTCAGTACGCACAGAGCAACGGGCTGCTCAATCTGTCGGCGCACGTGCCGGACGAGAGCGTGCCGGGCGGCGGGGCGACCTGAGCGCGTTATCCGCTCATCGGACGCACATGAAAAAGGCCATCCGCCGTGAAGCGGATGGCCTTTTTAGTCTGATCGCGCGAAGCGATCAGCGCTGATCCAGCGATTTATTGCAGCGATTTACTGCGGTGCCGACGTCGCGCCGCCGTGCGCCGCCGACCATTCGGCCGGTGCGTGCAGGAACTTCTCGACTTCGTCGAGCGTCTTCGTTTCGAAGTAGCCCGATTCCTTGGCGACGCGCAGCACGTCCCACCACGTGGCAAGTGCGTGCAGATCGACGTCGATGTCCTTCAGGACCGAGACGCTTTCCTTGAAGATGTTGTAGTGGAACAGCACGAAGCAGTGGTTCACTTGCGCGCCCGCGGTACGCAGCGCGTTGATGAAGTTGATCTTGCTGCGGCTGTCCGTGGTCAGGTCTTCGACCAGCAGCACGCGCTGGCCTTCGGTCAGCAGACCTTCGATCTGCGCGTTACGGCCGAAACCCTTCGGCTTCTTGCGCACGTACTGCATCGGCACCATCAGGCGGTCCGACAGCCAGGCCGCGAACGGGATGCCCGCGGTTTCGCCACCGGCGACGGCGTCGATCTGCTCGTAGCCGACGTCGCGCAGGATCGTCGCTTCGGCCATTTCCATCAGGCCGCGGCGCACGCGCGGGTACGAGATCAGCTTGCGGCAGTCGATGTAGACCGGGCTCGCCCAGCCGGAAGTGAAGATGAAGGGCTTTTCCGCGTTGAAGTGAACGGCCTTCACTTCGAGCAGCATTTTCGCGGTTGCGTCCGAGATCGTCTGGCGATCGTTGCCTGTCATGGGCGAATCCTTGGATGTGAGAGTGCGGAGGAGGGTGGGCGCTCGGCCCGGTGGCGCTGGCACGGCGGGTTCGTGTGCACGGAACCTGCGGTGCGCGGTCTGGAGGGCGTCGATCGTCTGAGGTTTGGCTTCAGACGGCCCGCTCGCTCCGGACGGCTTCTCTTGCGCGCGTAGGCCGGTATTTTACCCGACTTGACGGGCGCCGACGAGTCGGTATGACCGAGTCGATCTGACAGCGTCTGACAGTGATCGATCGGTTTGTGGGGCGCGATCGGGGTGCGCGTCGGTGCGGATGCGCAAACCGCGCTGGCTTTTGATCGCAGTTGTGACCGCGCACCCACGCCAGTAAACTCACGCCGGTTTTCGCCGGGGCCGCGTCGCGCGCGCCCGCGCCCGTCCAGCACAGGATTTCGTCCGCCATGTCGCCTGCTTCGCCTTCCGGGTCACAGCCCGATCCACGTTCTGCTTCCGTCTCCCCAAACCCCCAAGCCCCCCAAGACTCGGACGCCACCCCCGCCGACGTCGCCTTTGCGCCCGCCGCGAGCACGCATGTGAACGCGCCCGACCCGTCGGGCGACCCGGCGAACACAGCCCCGCGCGGCCACGCCGTGCGGGCGCTGATCGCCTCGGTGGCGGGCTACGCGATGGACGGCTTCGACCTGCTGATGCTCGGCTTCATGCTGCCCGCCATCAGCGCCGACCTGCATCTGACGGGCGCCCAGGCGGGCTCGCTCGTCACGTGGACGCTGGTGGGCGCGGTGGTCGGCGGCATCGTGTTCGGGCTGCTGTCCGACCGCTTCGGCCGCGTGCGCGTGCTGACCTGGACGATCCTGCTGTTCGCCGTCTTCACCGGCCTGTGCGCGCTCTCGCGCGGTTACGCCGATCTGCTGGTCTACCGGACCATCGCGGGCATCGGCCTCGGCGGCGAATTCGGCATCGGCATGGCGCTGGTTGCCGAAGCGTGGCCGGCGCGGCTGCGTGCGCGGGCGTCGTCGTATGTCGGGCTCGGCTGGCAGGCCGGCGTGCTGGCCGCGGCGCTGCTCACGCCGTGGCTGCTGCCCGTGATCGGCTGGCGCGGCATGTTCGCGGTCGGGCTGCTGCCGGCGGTGGCGTCGTTCTTCGTGCGCCGACGCGTCGAGGAACCGGAACTGTTCGTCGCGCACCGCGAGCGCGTGGCGCAGGCCGCGCCGCAGCACAAGCCGCGTGCGCTGTGCCTGCTGGTCGCCGACGCCCGCACGGCGCGCGCGAGTCTCGGCGTGGCGGTGCTCTGCTCGGTGCAGAACTTCGGCTACTACGGGCTGATGATCTGGCTGCCCGCGTATCTCGCGAAGTCATTCGGCTATTCGCTGACGAAATCGGGGCTCTGGACCGCGGCGACCGTCGCGGGCATGGCGCTCGGCATCTGGCTGTTCGGCGTGGCCGCCGACCGCTTCGGCCGCCGTCCGGCGTTCCTGTTCTACCAGGCGGGCGCGGTCGCGATGGTGTTCGTCTACGCGCAGCTTTCCACGCCGTTCGCGCTCCTGATCGGCGGCGCGGCAATGGGCGTGTTCGTGAACGGCATGATCGGCGGCTACGGCGCACTGATCTCCGAGCTGTATCCGACCGCCGCACGTGCCACCGCGCAGAACGTGCTGTTCAACATCGGCCGCGCGGTGGGCGGCTTCGGGCCGCTCGCGGTGGGCGCCGTGGCCGCGCGCTATTCGTTCTCGACGGCACTCGCCATGCTCGCGTCGATCTACGTGCTCGACATCCTCGCCACGCTCTTTCTGATTCCTGAACGGCGAGGCGCGGCGCTCGACTGAGCGCGGGCGCCAAACGCTGACCGAACGCGCGAACACAGCGCAGATCGAGCGCGCGTGCATCAAGCGCGGCGCGCAAAAACTGCGGCGCAACGCCGCACGCGTTTGCACGGAACAGGCGCGCTGCGCCGCGCGTCGCGAAATAAAACGTCCGCGTGGCCGCAACAATTGCGCCACACGCGGCGCCTGCGCGTGGGGCGGGCCTGCGCCAATCGCACGCTTTTTGCGCCCCGCGTTCGCCAACGTCGCCGTTCGCCGCCGATCGGTCTTTGATTCGCCGATTGCTGCACTGCAATCGCCGCGCGCGCGCCGCGCCGCCGCCACAAAAATGCCGCTTAACAGGCGTTATGCAAATTCCCGGTATCAGTCTTTGACCCAAGTCGCCTGAAACGATGCGGGGTGTACACTAATCGCCCGCTATTTCTCGCGTGCCTGTTTCACAGGTGGTTTCGTCAGCCGATGCTGCTTTCGACGCCGACGTATCCCTACGCGCGGACCGGCGGCATACGACCATAAAACTCCTTTCGTCTCTCACGTCCTGGCAGGCCTGAAAATGGATGAACAACTGAAGCAAAGCGCGCTCGCTTATCACCAGAATCCGAAGCCCGGCAAGATTTCCGTTACGCCGACCAAGCCGCTGTCGAACCAGCTCGACCTTTCGCTCGCGTATTCGCCGGGCGTGGCGGCTGCGTGCGAAGCGATCCACGCCGATCCGCTCGACGCGCAGAAGTACACCTCGCGCGGCAACCTCGTCGGCGTCGTGACCAACGGCACCGCCGTGCTCGGCCTCGGCAACATCGGCCCGCTCGCGGCCAAGCCGGTGATGGAAGGCAAGGGTTGCCTGTTCAAGAAGTTCGCGGGCATCGACGTATTCGACATCGAACTCGACGAAAGCGACCCGGACAAGCTCGTCGAAGCGATCGCGATGCTCGAGCCGACGCTCGGCGGCATCAACCTCGAAGACATCAAGGCGCCCGAGTGCTTCTACATCGAGCAGAAGCTGCGCGAGCGCATGAAGATTCCCGTCTTCCACGACGACCAGCACGGCACGGCGATCATCGCTTCGGCGGCCATCCTCAACGGCCTGAAGGTCGTGGGCAAGGATCTGGGCAGCATCAAGCTGGTGTGCTCGGGTGCGGGCGCGGCGGCCATCGCCTGTCTGGATCTGCTGGTCAAGCTCGGTGCGAAGAAGGAAAACATCCTCGTCACCGACTCGAAGGGCGTGATCTACGAAGGCCGCGGCAATCTCGATCCGTCGAAGGCGCGCTACGCGGCGAACACCGACGCGCGCACGCTCGCCGACGCCATCAAGGGCGCGGACGTGTTCCTCGGCTGCTCGAGCGCCGGCGTGCTCAAGGCCGAAATGGTCGTGGAAATGGGCACCACGCCGCTGATCCTCGCGCTCGCCAATCCGGAGCCGGAAATCCGCCCGGAAGAGGCCAGGCGCGTGCGCCCGGACGCGATCATCGCCACGGGCCGTTCGGACTATCCGAACCAGGTCAACAACGTGCTGTGCTTCCCGTTCATCTTCCGCGGCGCGCTTGACGTCGGCGCGACGACCATCACGGAAGAGATGAAGCTCGCGTGCGTGCGCGCGATCGCCGAACTCGCGGAAGAAACCGATCAGGGCGACGAAGTGGCGAAGGCCTATGAAGGCCACACGCTCGAATTCGGCCCGGAATATCTGATTCCGAAGCCGTTCGATCCGCGCCTGATCATCAAGATCGCGCCGGCCGTCGCGCAGGCCGCGATGGATTCGGGCGTGGCCACGCGTCCGATCAAGGACATGGACGCGTACCGCGAAGAACTGGGCGCAACCGTGTACCGCACGGGCATGGTGATGCGTCCGGTGTTCGCGGCCGCGAAGGCCAGCAACGCGCGCATCGTGTTCGCCGAAGGTGAAGACGAGCGCGTGCTGCGCGCCGCGCAATTCGTGCTGACCGAGAAGATCGCCAGGCCGATCATCGTCGGCCGCCCGGCTGTCGTGGAAATGCGCCTGAAGAAGATGGGCTCGAAGCTGCGCGCGGGCACCGACTTCGAGATCGTCGATCCGGAAGACGATCCGCGCTTCCAGAAGAGCTGGCAGGCGTATCACGAACTGGGCGCGCGCCAGGGCGTCACGCCCGACGTGGCGAAGGCGTCGATGCGCAAGTTCAACACGCTGATCGGCGCGATCCTCGTGCATCTGGGCGACGCCGACGGCATGATCTGCGGCCTGCTCAACAGCTTCGACTATCACCTGAAGTTCGTCGAGCAGGTGTTCGGCAAGGCGCAGGAAGCCGAGAACTACGCGGCGATGAACCTGCTGATGCTGCCTGGCCGCAACCTGTTCATCAGCGACACCTACGTGAACGAAGTGCCGAGCGCCGAGCAGCTCGCCGACATGACGATTCTCGCCGCGCGCGAAATCGAGAAGTTCGGCATCACGCCGAAGGTCGCGCTGCTGTCGTCGTCGAATTTCGGCAGCGTGCGTTCGTCGACGTCGGCGCGCATGCAGGCCGCGCGTCAGCTGATTTCGGAACGCGCGCCGCAGCTCGAAGTGGACGGTGAAATGCACGGCGACGCCGCGCTTTCGGAAATGATCCGCAAGCAGTCGTTCCCGGGCACCACGCTCGCGGGCGAAGCGAACCTGCTGATCATGCCGAACGTGGAAGCGGCGAACATCACGTACAACCTGCTGAAGATGATCGGCGGCGAAGGCGTGACGGTCGGCCCGTTCCTGCTGGGCGCGTCGAAGCCGGTGCACATCCTCACGCCGGCGGCGACGGTGCGACGCATCATCAACATGACGGCTGTCGCTTCGGCGAACGCCAAAGTGGCGAAGTAAGGTCGCGGCGGTCTTCGTCTTGACCGCCTCATGATGATGTGAAAAGGGCGCTCCGTTTTACACGGAGCGCCCTTTGTTTTTTACCGCCTCAGAACCGCCTCAGAACCGCCTCAAAAACGCATCAAGCCGCGTGCCGCGCCGCGCCGTTTTCCGGCGAGCGCCACTTCGCGAGCAGCGTCGCCCACTTCGCGCGCGTGGCCTTGAGGTTGTTCTCCTTCACGTGGCCGTAGCCGCGAATCGCGTCGGGCAGGTTCGCGAGTTCGAGCGCGAGCGGCAGATTCGCGTCGCGCAGGCCGCCGCTCACTTCGCGCATCAGCGCCTCGTATTCGCCGATCAGCGCGCGTTCGTGGCGGCGTTCCTCGGTGCGGCCAAACGGATCGAGCGCCGTGCCGCGCAGGAACTTGAGCTTCGCGAGCACGCGCATCGCCGACAGCATGCGCGGGCCATACTGCTTCTTCAGCAGATGACCCTTGTCGTCGTGCTTCGCGAACGACGGCGGCGCAAGATGGAAGTTGAGCTTCCAGTCGCCTTCGAAGCTCGCCTTGATCTTCTCGACGAAGGCCGGATCGGCGTAGAGGCGTGCGACTTCGTACTCGTCCTTGTACGCCATCAGCTTGTGCAGATTGCGCGCGACGGCTTCGGTGAGCGGCTGCTGGCCGTCGACGTGTTCGAGCTGGGCTTCGGCGCGGCGCACCGCATCGACGAACGCGCGATAACGCTGCGCGTACGCCTCGTTCTGATACGCGGCCAGATACTGCGCGCGCTTCTCGATCAGCGTGTCGAGCGCCTTGGGCGTGTGCAGCGAGACGATCTTCGCGCCCGCGTCGCTGACGCCTTGTTCCGCGAGCGGCTTCCGGATCAGCTGATCGACAGCCGCGCGGTCGTGCGCGACGCGCCGCCCCCATTCGAAGGCCGCGAGATTCTTCTCGACCTGCACGGCGTTCAGCTCGATCGCGCGCGTGAGCGATTCGTGCGTGAGCGGCAGCCAGCCCTTTTGCCACGCGTAGCCGAGCACGAACGGATTCGTGTAGATCGCGTCGCCGAGCAGCGCGAGCGCGTAGCGATTGGCGTCGACGGTGGCCACATTGTCCGCGCCCGCCGCGTTGCGCACGTCGGTCTCGGTGTTCGAACCCGGAAACTGCCACTGCGGATTCTTGATGAACTCGGCCGTCGGCGTGGGCGTGCTGTTGAGCACGACATGCGTGTCGCCTTCGTGCATGCGCGAGACGCAGTCGTCGCTGGCGGTCACGATGGCATCGCAGCCGATCACGAGTTTCGCGTCGCCCATCGCGATGCGCGTCGCGTGGATGTCGTCCGGACGATTGGCGATCTGCACGTGGCTCATCACCGCGCCGCCTTTCTGCGCGAGGCCGGTCACGTCGAGCACGGTCACGCCCTTGGCTTCGAGGTGCGCGGCCATGCCGAGCAGCGCGCCGATCGTCACCACGCCGGTGCCGCCCACGCCCGTCACGAGCACGCCGTAGGGGCGCGCGATGGCGGGCACGTCGGGCGTCGGCACGGCGGGCATCGTGTCGTTCGCGACGCTGCTCGCCTTCGGCTTGCGCAACTGGCCGCCTTCGACCGTCACGAAGCTCGGGCAGAAGCCCTTGAGGCACGAGAAGTCCTTGTTGCAGCTCGACTGGTTGATCTGGCGCTTCGTGCCGTATTCGGTGTCGAGCGGTTCGACCGAGAGGCAGTTCGACTGCACCGAGCAATCGCCGCAACCTTCGCAGACGGCCTCGTTGATCACCACGCGCTTCGCCGGATCGGGATACGTGCCGCGCTTGCGGCGGCGGCGCTTTTCCGTCGCGCAGGTCTGGTCGTAGATCAGGATCGTCGTGCCCGAGACCTCGCGCAATTCGCGCTGCACCGCGTCGAGCTGATCGCGGTGATGGATCGTCACGCCCGGCGCGAGTTTCGCGGCGATGTCGCCTTCGTACTTCTGCGGATCGTCGGTGACGATCACGATCTGCTTCGCGCCTTCGGACGCGAGCTGATGCGTGATCTGCGGCACCGTGAGCACGCCGTCGACGGGCTGGCCGCCCGTCATCGCGACCGCGTCGTTATAGAGAATCTTGTAGGTGATGTTCGCCTTCGAGGCGATCGCCGCGCGGATCGCGAGCAGACCCGAGTGGAAGTAGGTGCCGTCGCCGAGATTGGCGAACACGTGCTTGTCGTTCGTGAACGGCGCCTGACCGACCCACGCCACGCCTTCGCCGCCCATCTGGCTGAAGGTGCTGGTGCTGCGGTCCATCCACACGGTCATGTAGTGGCAGCCGATGCCCGCCATCGCGCGCGAGCCTTCGGGTACGTTCGTCGAGGTGTTGTGCGGGCAGCCCGAGCAGAACCACGGCTTGCGTTCGGCCTGCACGCGCGGTTTGGCGAGCGCGCGTTCCTTCGCTTCGATCACGGCCACGCGTGCGGCGATGCGCGCGCGCACGTCGGACGGCATCTCGAACTTGTCGAGACGCGTGGCGATGGCCTTGGCGATGATCGCGGGCGAGAGTTCGTAGTGCGCGGGCAGCAGCCAGTTGCCCATCGGCACCGACCATTCGCCCCCTGCGCCGTCCTTCTCGTCGAACTTGCCGTAGACGCGCGGACGCTGCGCATCGGGCCAGTTGTACAGCTCTTCCTTGATCGCGTATTCGAGAATCTGGCGCTTTTCCTCGACCACGAGAATTTCTTCGAGCCCGCGCGCGAAGGCTTGCGCGCCTTGCGCTTCGAGCGGCCACACGCAGCCGACCTTGTAGAGCCGCAGGCCGATGCGCGCGCAGGTTTCGTCGTCGAGACCGAGGTCGGTGAGCGCCTGGCGCACGTCGAGATACGCCTTGCCGCCCGTCATGATGCCGAAGCGCGCGTGCGGCGAATCGATCTCGATGCGGTCGAGCTTGTTGGCGCGCACGTAGGCGAGCCCGGCGTACCACTTGTAGTCGAGCAGACGCGCTTCCTGCACGAGCGGCGGATCGGGCCAGCGGATGTTCAGGCCGCCCTCGGGCATCAGAAAATCCTCGGGCAGCACGATGCGGGTGCGGTGCGGATCGATTTCCACCGACGCCGACGATTCCACCACGTCGGTCACGCATTTCATCGCGACCCAGAGGCCGGAGTAGCGGCTCATCGCCCAGCCGTGCAGGCCGAAGTCGAGATATTCCTGCACGTTCGAAGGGAACAGCACCGGCAGGCCGCAGGCCTTGAAGATGTGCTCCGACTGGTGCGCGAGCGTCGAGGACTTGGCGGCGTGGTCGTCGCCGGCGAGCACCAGCACGCCGCCGTGCGCCGACGAACCGGCCGAGTTGCCGTGCTTGAAAACGTCGCCGCAGCGGTCGACGCCGGGGCCTTTGCCGTACCACATCGAAAACACGCCGTCGTGTTTCGCGGACGGATACAGGTTCACCTGCTGCGAACCCCAGACTGCGGTCGCGGCGAGGTCTTCGTTGACGCCGGGCTGAAAAACGATGCCGTGTGCGGCGAGATGCTGCTTCGCCTTCCAGAGCGACTGGTCGAGACCGCCCAGAGGCGAGCCGCGATAGCCTGAGATGAACCCCGCGGTATTGAGACCGGCGGCCTTGTCGCGTTCCTGTTGCAGCATCGGCAGACGGACCAGCGCCTGGATGCCGCTCATGTACGCGCGGCCGCGTTCGAGGGTGTATTTATCGTCGAGCGTGACGGAAGCGAGTGCGGCTTCGAGCGAAGCGCGCTGACCTGCGTCTAGCGGGGCATTCATTATGTGTCTTCCTCCATCCAACCAATCCGTTGTGGGATCGCCAGAACTTCAGGGCCTCGGCATCTTGTGAATGCGTTGGCCGGGGTCGCCATATTGGCTCCTTTTTTTCGATAGTAGCACTCGGATAAACCCGCCGCTCCTCGTCAGAATGTCGGAGTTTTCTGATGCATCGCAGCATCTGTTCTTAGGCCGTCTGTCAAAATTATCAGATGGTGCTTAGCACTCGTCAGGCCTGTGTAACAAAGGATGTATCCGAGTTTCGTGTGAAGTAACAACGTGTAAAAGTTGCACTTGTACGGAACCGGTCTTGAATATCCTGTCTAACTCCCTCACCTGTGCGATCCGCGCCGCGCCCCGAAACATTCAGGGCGCGATCGTTTTTTTGCGCAGTGGCAGGCAGTCTGAAAAAAGGAGTACCACATGAATAATCGACATATCCAGACCTTCCTGACGGTCTCGGCAGCGTTCTTCGCCATGAGCGCGCCGCTGCATTCGAACGCCAGCACCCGCGGCGGCGCGAATGCGTCCACGTCGTGCGCGCAGTATTCGCTGTGCGCGAAGGTCGACACGAACGTCGCACCGGCTGTTAAGGCCGAGCGCTAAGTCGCTCAACCAGCCGCTCATGAAGCGGCGCGCAATGCCGCGTTGATCCGCGCAGCATTCCACTCATGCGAGACCGTGGCCGGGTGTGCGGCGGCGGACTCATCGACTGATTCACCAGCTAAAAAGGGCGAAGATCGTGTGATCTCCGCCCTTTTTGCTTTTCTTCCGCTTGATATTCCGACGACGCTTACGCCTTGTCCTGCACGACGCCGCGGCGGATCTGGTCGAGTTCGATCGATTCGAACAGCGCCTTGAAGTTGCCTTCGCCGAAGCCCTGATTGCCCTTGCGCTGGATGATCTCGAAGAAGATCGGGCCGATCTGGTTCTCCGTGAAGATTTGCAGCAGCAGGTCCTCGGGCGCGCCGTCGATCAGGATCTTGCGCTTTTTCAGCTCGTCGAGCGGCTCGGTGTGGCCCGGAATGCGGCGGTTCACCAGTTCGTAATACGTGTCGACGGTGTCGAGCAGCGCGATATTCGAGGCGCGCAGGCCATCCACCGTGCGGTAGATGTCGCTCGTGCCGAGCGCGATGTGCTGAATGCCTTCGCCGTGATACGCGTCCAGATATTCCTGGATCTGACCGGCCGTCTCGCCGCCTTCCTCGTTGATCGGAATACGAATCTTGCCGCACGGCGAGGTCATCGCCTTCGACTTCACGCCCGTCACCTTGCCTTCGATGTCGAAGTAGCGGATTTCGCGGAAGTTGAAGAGGCGTTCGTAGAACTCGGCCCACTCGGCCATGCGGCCGCGATGCACGTTGTGCGTGAGATGGTCGATGTAGGTGAGGCCGTGGCCGACCGGATTCTGTTCGGCGCCCTCGATCGGCACGAAGTCGACGTCATAGATGCCGATGTCGCCAATGCTGCCCGGCTGCGCGCCGTTCTTGCCGCGCCAGCGGTCGACGAAATAGATCAGCGAGTCGCCGATGCCCTTGATGGCCGGAATGTTCAGCTCCATCGGGCCGGTCTTGTTGTCGAAGCCCCATGCGCCCAGTTCGAGCGCACGCTGGTAGGCCTTGGCGGCGTCCTGCACACGAAACGCGATTGCGCAGATCGACGGGCCGTGCAGGCGGGCGAAGCGCTGCGCGAACGAATCGGGCTCGCCGTTGACGATGAAGTTGATCTCACCCTGGCGATAAAGCGTCACGTCCTTGTGGCGGTGGCGCGCGACGGCAGTGAAGCCCATGCGCTCGAACAGCTTGCCGAGCGCCTTGGGATCGGGGGCGGTGTATTCGATGAACTCGAAGCCGTCGGTGCCGACGGGATTTTCCCAGGTGGGGACCTGCATGGTTGTCTCCTGCGTTGATCAAGATCATTGATTGGTGCAGGCAGTCTAGCTGTCCAATATGGGAGAAAACTTGCGATCTTGGTCGTAGTTTTCACAATCTGGGCTATAAAATGCTTTCTATACTTCACCGAGTGGCAGAAAATGGCTGACATCGAATTGGACGCAATCGACCGTCGCATTCTCGCGATTCTTCAGGATAATGGCCGGCTCTCGAATCAGGAGATCGCGGAGCGGGTGAATCTCTCGCCGAGTCCGTGTCTGCGACGCATCCGGCGGCTCGAAGAGAGCGGGGTGATCCGCGGGTATGTGGCGCTGCTCGACGCGCAAAAGCTGGGGCTCGACCTGCTGGCCTACGTGAATGTGCGGCTGGAGAAGCGCGGGCCGACGGCGTCGGGGCGCGAGGGCGTGACGCACGCCGAGCTGTTTCGCGCGGCCGTGCAGACGTGGCCCGAGGTGGTGGCGTGTCACGCCATGACGGGCGACATGGATTTTCTGCTACGCGTGCAGGTGGAGGACATGGCGCACTTCTCGCGCTTCGTGCAGGACCAGTTGCTGCACCATCCGTCGGTGATCGACGTGAAGTCGAGCTTTTCCCTGCAGACCTTCAAGGAAACGACCGCGCTGCCAATTCTATGAACGCCTTATCGGGCGCGCGGCGATAGACGTAAAAAAAGCGGCCGAAGCCGCTTTTTTATTTCGTGCTCATTCAACCCAGCCGGGCAGGAGTCACGCTGCCACGGCCTGCGGGAGGATCGTTTCGATCAGACGTGAGGCCTGACGCGCCTGGCGCTTGAGCGCGTAGTCGAACACGGCGGCCTGTTCCTGGAGCATTTCCGCGATGATGCTGCTCTGGTCGGCCGGTTCGAGCGAGAGATACGCGTCGGCTTCGCCGTAGGCGTATTCGATCTTCATACCCGACTTCTTCGCGATGTGCATCATCGTGGAGTTGCGCGACAGGCAGTGCATGTACAGCGTGGTGACGTGCGTGTTGCGGCTGCGGATGGCGGCGCGCTCGAACAGCTTCGAGCCGATGCCCTGGCCGCGCGCGCTTTCGCTGACCGACACGCCGAATTCGGCGGTGCGGCCGTTGCCGTCGGCGGGCAGATAGGCCAGATGGCCCGCGCCGACGAGTTGCAGCTGATGGTCGAACACGCCGAACACGGTGTCGCGCGTGAAGTCCAGACCGCGCACATAGTTCTCGATCACATGGTCCGGCGCGGCCTGGCCGAAGCGCAGCAGGCGGTCGTCGGTGCCGAGCGCGAGAAAGTGGCTCAGCAGGCGGTCGCGGTCGGCCGAGGTGAGCACGCGCACCATGACAGGCGAATGACCGGACGACAGCGTGCGGCCGGTCGGCAGGATCGGCGCGTGGGCTTGGGTCGAAAGCTTGTTCATGGTGGGTTCTCCTTAGAATCGGACTGCGGGCGCATGATGCGGCGCAAAACGGATTCTAGCGGAAACCCTGGGGTGGGGCTAGGGAAAACCCGGATTACAGATTTGAGTGTTGCGCCTAATTAAGAAAATAGACGCTCCAACTCATTGATTTTTATGGGATATGTGCGGCGAATACGTTGACGCGTCAACTGTTGTGACTACACATCATGTTGCGCAGCAGCAATATTGCCGATTATCCGCTTCGTTTTAAGGGTCAGGCCGACTGCAGTCCGTGATCGACCACGGCGATCACCTGCTCGGCGAAATCTCGGTAGCCCATGCGGCCGCCGGGCTTCAACCAGGTGAAAGTCCAGTTGATCATGCCGAACACCATCATGGTGAGCGCGGTCTGGTTGTCGGCTGTCACGCGGCCCGGATAGGCGCGCGCGAGCTGGCGCGTGAAGGCGGCGACCACGTCGCGCTGGCGGTTCAGGATGATCTCGCGCTGCGCGTCCACCAGATATTTGACGTCGTTGAGCAGCGCCACATGGCGGCTGTGCGAGGTCTCGTACTCCACGAGAAACGCGCGGATCAACTCGGCGAAGCTCTCGCGCTCGTCGAGGTTGCGGCGCTGGCTCGCGCCTTCCACCTCGGCGATGATCAGCATCAGCCGCTTCGTGTAGCGGTCGAGCAGATCGAAGAGGATCGCTTCCTTGCTCTCGTAGTAGTGATAGAGGCGGGCTTTGGACGTGCCGCTGGCGGCCGCGAGATCGGACATCGACGTGCTCGGATAGCTCGTCTGCGCGAATTTGGCCGCGGCGAGTTCGAGAATCTGGTCGCGCTGGGTTTCGTGGTCGGGCGCTCGGGTGCGTGCCATGTTGGGGATCGGCGGAGATCGGCGAGGATCGGCGGAGTTGGAGAGGGCGGGGGGCGAGAGATCGGCGGATTCAGCGAGAAAGCGACAGGTGCGCGGCGGTGTGCGGCAGCACCGGGCGCGTCGAGCGCGCGTTGGCGCCTTCGGCGGGCGCGGCGCAGCGGTCGTCGCGCAGATGCAGTTCGCCCGCGCCGGCCAGCTCGCGCAGACGCCATAGCACGATCGGTTCGGCCACCGCGAAGCCCGCGCCGCGCGTGAGCGCCGCGCCGAGCGTATCGCAGGCGAGCCACGGTGCGCTCGACGGACACTGCGCGTTCAGGGTGTCGAGGATCAGCGCGTCGAGATCGGCCCAGGCGCCGCTGGTGAACGTGTTGTCGCGCCAGCGGCGCGTTTCGCCGTTCGCGAACTTCGCTTCCTGCCATTCGAGCGCGAGGCGCGTGATGCGCAGCACCGAGATCGGCGCCGCGTCGGGCAGGCGCGCGCGCAGGCGTTCGGCGGCGTGTTCCGGCGTACCGGCGAGGTCGTCGGCGGCGAGGCGCACTTCGTTCAGGCGTTGCGGTGCGCAGCGCAGCCGGTAGCAGACGCGGCGCAGCGTGAGCTGATCGGCGGCGTCGTGCGTGTGCCAGATCACCACGTGGGCGTCGTCGGCTTCGACGGCGGCGAGCGCCGCGCAGTCGTGCTGCGCGAGCGCGTCCGGCATGTCGCCGAGGCGCTGCCAGAACGCCGCGCGTTGTGCCGCGCCGGGATTGCCGCTCGCGTCGATGTCGCGCAGCGGGCCGACCGTGAGGTCGTCGTTCAGTGCGATCACGCGCCCGGCCGGGTCCGCCGCGTCGAGAGCCTGTCGCAGTGCGGCCGCCGCCGGCTCGCCATGAATGAGGTGGATCGTGGTCATCGACAACTCGTTGCGCTCGCCATGAACGCCATAAACGCCAGCAAGCGCGCTAGAGACAAAAGGGACCGCCCGCGCGGCGCAGCGAAGTGCGCCTGGCGCGGGCGGCCCCTAGTGTAAGCGGATCGCCTGAGGGCCGAAAGCGTGCTGTTGCTCTAGAGCGGATATGTCACCGCGAATTTCCGTTTCTGCGCATTCGGGCCCTTAATTTCACGTTCATGTGGCGTGTGCGTCGGGACTGCGGCGTTCAACGCTCGTCGAAGCTCACCACCACGCGCTCGCTGACAGGATGGCATTGGCAGGTGAGCACGAAGCCGTCCTTCACTTCCTGCTCTTCGAGCGTGTAGTTCTTGTCCATCTTCACTTCGCCTTCGAGCACGCGGGCGCGGCAGGTGCAGCACACGCCGCCCTTGCATGCATACGGCAGCGCAAGCCCGGCTTTCAGGCCGACGTCGAGCAGGCTCACGCCCTCATAGGGCAGACGCAGCTTGCGCTTCTTGCCGTCGATAACGATTTCCAGCTCGGCGGCCGGCGTATCCGCGGTGATTTCGACCGGCGTCACGCCCGCTTGCGGCAGCGGCGAGCCGAAACGTTCGACGTGGACATTCGGCTTGGGCACGCCCGCGACCGAGAGCGCGGCTTCGGCGGCGTCCATCATCGGCGCGGGGCCGCAGATGAAGGCTTCGTCGATCTCGCCCGGCGGCAGCAGCGTGTCGAGGAACGCCGCGCACTTGGCCTGATCGAGCACGCCGTTGAACAGCTCGACGTCCTGCAGATCGTCCGACAGCACGTGGTAGAGGCGGAAGCGGTCCATGAAGCGGTTCTTCAGGTCCTCAAGCTCCTCCGCGAACATGATCTGGTCGACGCTGCGGTTGCCGTAGACCAGCGTGAACGCGCTGCGCGGCTCCGTTTCGAGCGTCGTCTTGACGATCGCGAGCACCGGCGTGATGCCCGAGCCACCCGAGAACGCCACGTAATGCTTGCCGTGATCGGCGTTCAGGTGCGTGAAGAAGCGGCCGTCGGGCGTCATCACATCGATTTCGTGGCCCGGCGCGAGCTGATCGAAGGCGAAGTTCGAGAAACGCCCGCCGCGCACGCGCTTGATGCCGATGCGCAGTTCGCCGTCGCGGTCGTAGTCGGTCACGCCGACGCAGATCGAGTACGAGCGGCGCGTTTCCTCGCCTCCGATATGGGTCTTGAGCGTGACGAACTGTCCTTGCGTGAAACGGTAGGCGTCGCGCAGCTCGGGCGGCACTTCGAATGCAACGGAGACCGCGTCCGCGGTTTCGGGACGTACTTCGCGGATGCGCAGCGAATGGAATTGCGGGGTGGCCATATCAGTACGGTTTGAAGTAGTCGAAGGGTTCGCGGCAATCGAGGCAGCGGTACAGCGCCTTGCACGCGGTCGAGCCGAATTGCGCGAGGCGCTCGGTGTGCTTCGAGCCGCAGCGCGGGCAGACGGGCGCGGGCAGTTTCGGCATGAAAGTGATCGGCTTTTCGTCCGGACCTGACGCCGCGCCGCCGCCGCAGTTGCCCGTGGGCGGCGCGATGCCGTAGGCGCGCAGCTTCTCGCGCGCTTCGTCGGTGATCCAGTCGGTGGTCCAGGCGGGCGTCAGCGTCGTGGCGATGCGGTACGGCGCGATCTGCGCCGCGTCGAGCGCGTGCGCGACGTCCTCGGCGATCTGCGACATGGCCGGACAGCCCGAATAGGTCGGCGTGATGACCACTTCGAGCTGGCCGTCGTCGGCGCGTCGCACGTCGCGCAGAATGCCGAGTTCGCGGATCGACACCACCGGGATCTCCGGATCGGGCACCGCTTCGAGCGCGGCCCAGGCGCGTTCGAGCGCGCGGTCTGCCGTGGCTTGCATCGTCATCTCCCTGGAAGCGGGGCGCGGCTTACCAGCGCGCGTCCGGATGCTGGCGCGCGAGGCTCTGCATCTCGGCGAGCACGAAACCCATGTGCTCCGAGTGTTCGCCGAGCTTGCCGGTGCTCACGTGCTTGACCGGCGCGGGCGCGACGAGCGTGGCTTCGTCGAGCGCTGCTTGCACGTCGGCGCGCCACGCGGATTCGAACTGCGCGGTGAGCGGCGCGATGCCGGCTTCGGCCACGGCGGTTTCCACCGCATCCGTGCTGAAGAACTCGCGCGTGTACGGCATCAGCCAGTCGAGCGCGGCCTGGGCGCGGCGGTGCGATTCCTCGGTGCCGTCGCCGAAACGGATCAGCCATTCGCGCGCGTGATGCACGTGATAGCGCGTTTCCTTGATCGAACGCTCGGCGATGGCGGCCAGTTGCGGATCGGCGGAACGCAGCAGCGCGGTCCACAGATGCGCCATCAGCGACGCATAAAGGAAGTTGCGCACGATCGTCACGGCGTAGTCGTTGGCCGAATGCGTCGTGCCGGCGAGCGGCCCGAAGTGCGGCAGCTCGGCGAGCGTGTAGTTGGCGAACTCGCGCTCGGCGCGGAAATAGGCGTAGTCGTCCTCGGTGCGCTCGCGGCCGGTGAGCGCCTTGTCGAGCGTGGCGGCGTGCGTGTAGAGCAGGCGCGCCTGGCCGATCAGGTCGAGGCTCATGTTGGCGAGCGCGATGTCTTCTTCGAGGATCGGGCCGTGGCCGCACCATTCCGTGTTGCGCTGACCGAGGATCAGCGCGGTGTCGGCGAGGCGCAGCACGTACGCGAGGTGTTCTTGCGTGGGCGTCGTCATGGTCTCGCTCTTACATGTGGTTGACTTCGTCGGGCAGCGTGTAGAACGTCGGATGGCGATAGATCTTGTCGCCGGCCGGTTCGAACAGCTCGGCCTTTTCACTCGGGTCCGACGCCGTGATCGCCGCGGACGGCACCACCCAGATGCTCACGCCTTCCTGCCGGCGCGTGTAGACGTCGCGCGCCATGCGCAGCGCCATCGAGGCGTCGGCGGCGTGCAGGCTGCCGCAATGCTTGTGATCGAGCCCCTGCTTGCTGCGCACGAACACTTCCCAGATCGGCCATTCCTTGTTCATCTTGCTGTCTCCTTCGAGTCTCTGTTGGCTCATTCGCCGGGTTCGGGTCAGGCCGCGGCGCGGCTTTCGGCGCGCTGACGCTGCTTTTCGGCATGGGCGAGGGCGGCTTCGCGCACCCACGCGCCTTCGTTGTGCGCCTTCACGCGCGTGCCGAGGCGCTCGCGGTTGCACGGGCCGTCGCCGTTGACGACGCGCCAGAATTCTTCCCAGTCGATCGTGCCGTAGTCGTAGTGGCCGCGCGCCTCGTTCCATTTCAGGTCGGCGTCGGGCAACGTCACGCCGAGCACTTTGGCCTGCTCGACCGTGGCGTCGACGAACTTCTGGCGCAGATCGTCGTTCGTGATGCGCTTGATGCCCCATTTGGCCGACTGGTTGCTGTGGACCGAGTCGGCGTCGCTCGGGCCGAACATCATCAGCACCGGCCACCACCAGCGGTTCACGGCCTGCTGCACGAGTTCGCGCTGCGCCTCGGTGCCTTGCATCATCGCGAGCAGGGCGTCGAAACCCTGGCGCTGATGAAACGACTCTTCCTTGCAGATGCGGATCATGGCGCGCGCATACGGGCCGTAGGTGCAGCGGCACAGCGGGATCTGGTTCATGATCGCCGCGCCGTCGACCAGCCAGCCGATCACGCCGACGTCCGCCCAGGTGGGCGTCGGGTAGTTGAAGATGCTCGAATACTTGGCCTTGCCCGCGTGCAGGGCGTCGATCAGCTGGTCGCGCGAGACGCCGAGCGTTTCCGCCGCGCTATAGAGATAGAGGCCGTGGCCCGCCTCGTCCTGCACCTTGGCGAGCAGGATCGCCTTGCGCTTCAGACTCGGCGCGCGCGAAATCCAGTTGCCTTCCGGCAGCATGCCCACGACTTCCGAGTGCGCGTGCTGCGAGATCTGGCGCACCAGCGTCTTGCGGTAGGCATCGGGCATCCAGTCCTGCGGCTCGATCTTGCCGTCGGCGGCCATGATGGCGTCGAACCGGACTTGCTCGGGCGAGTCGGCGCCCGCGTCGAGCGGGGCGACATTGCCGGGAATGTCGAGGGATTGCGTGTACATGGAGACGCTCTCGCTGTATTGGGTATGGTGCGCAGTATAAACCAACCGACCGGTCGGTAAATGAATATTTTGAGCCTGGATAAAAGGGCGCGAAGTTGCGTGGATCGAGCAGAGGGACGCGACGTCGCGCTGCTTGAGTTGCAGGCGGGATCGGCGTGCGGTGCGCGGCGGGATGGGCGGTGTTTCGTCCGCCGGTTTTGTCAGGCGGATGGAAGGTTGCGCCGCGGAGCATGCGGCACAATGGGCGCTTTGCCAGCGCACTCGCTCCCCGGATGAAGATTTCCCTCGCACACTTTGCGGCCCGCGCCGCGTTTCTCGTCGCGCTCGGCGCCGCGGCGCCCGCCTTTGCCGAACAGCCGGCCAGCGGCCATTGGGTGACAAGCTGGGCGACCACGCTGCAGTCGATTCCCCAACGTAACGCGTTGCCGCCGCTGTATCGCGCACCGGACGTGGCGGGGCGCACCGTGCGGCAGATCGTGTATCCGACGCTCGGCGGCGAGGTGGCGCGTGTCCACATCAGCAATCTCTATGGCGCGACGCCGCTGATGATCGGCGCGATGGCGATCGCACCGTCTGCGGGCGGATCGGCGACCAGCGAAGCGCAAACGGCGCGGGTGACGTTCGGCGGGCGCGAGAGCGTATCGGTGCCACCGGGCGGGGAGCTCGACAGCGATCCGGCGCATATCGCGCTGAAGAGCGGCGCGCCGTATGCGATCAGCTCGTATATGGGGCCGCAGCAAACCGTGGTTGCATGGCACCGCGTGGCGAGCCAGGTGAACTATGTCTCGCGGCCGGGCAACCACGTGACGGACCCGTCGATCGGCGCATTCAACCAGCGTTTCACGCAGTATCTGTGGGTGACGGGGCTGGCGGTCGAGGCGCCGGGGGCGTCGACGGTTGCGGCGATCGGCGATTCGATCACCGACGGCATGCGCTCGTCGCTCAACGAAAACCGTCGCTGGCCGGATGCGCTGGCGCGCCGTCTCGCGCGCGAGTCGCGCGGCAATCTCGCTGTCATCGATATGGGTATCAGCGGTAATCGTCTGCTGAGCGATTCGCCCTGCTACGGTGAGGCGCTCGAGCGCCGCTTCGAACGCGATGCGCTGCGCCCGGGTGTGCGCACGGCGGTTTTGCTGATCGGCATTAACGACATCAACTTTCAGGCGATGCCGCCGCGCTCGGGTCTCGACTGCGATTTCCCGCACACGCGCGTGAACGCCGACGATCTGATCGCGGGCTACAAGCGTGTGATCGCAATGGCGCATGCGCGCGGCGTACGCATTCTCGGCGCGACGCTCACGCCGGCGGCGCTGCCGCCGGAGCGCGAGGCGATTCGCGCCAGGGCGAATCAGTGGATTCGCACGAGTGGCGCATTCGACGGCGTGGTGGACTTCGACGCGGCGCTGCGCGACCCGGCTGATCCGCTGCGTCTGCGCCGCGAATACGACAGCGGCGACCATATCCACCCGAGCGACGCGGGCTACGCGGTGATGGCCAATGCCGTGCCGCTGGCCGCGTTGGCAGGAAAGTAAGGAAATTTTCCGCCACCCCTTGCGCCTTACCTCAGGGGGCGCTAAGATTCGCCCCCTTCGCTGCACGCAACAAGCAACACGCCGCAGCGAAGCCCGCGACGAAACCAGCGGGTTCGCAGGATCAACAAGCTTTTAAACGGTAACGTAAAAAAAGATGTTGACGAAACGAAAAAGAGACTTCATAATCTCGTTTCTCTGCTGCTGACGCAGCAACGCAGCAAACGCCGGGTAGTAACAGCGCACTACGGTGCGGCAGTCGAACCGGGCAGTTTGCGCGACGCGATCTTTAAAAATTTACAGCCGATAAGTGTGGGCGCTTGATAGGTGATGCGACCTGGCGGGTTCTTCGGAGCCGGTCAGGAGAAGCAAAAGTATCAAGAGTCTCACACTAAAGTAAGTCAGGTTTTTGAAGCAATTCAGATACCTGTCAGCTTTGAGTGAGCGACCGGTTCGAAAGAACCGAAAACAGTAACAGGTTTAAACTGAAGAGTTTGATCCTGGCTCAGATTGAACGCTGGCGGCATGCCTTACACATGCAAGTCGAACGGCAGCACGGGTGCTTGCACCTGGTGGCGAGTGGCGAACGGGTGAGTAATACATCGGAACGTGTCCTGTAGTGGGGGATAGCCCGGCGAAAGCCGGATTAATACCGCATACGATCTACGGATGAAAGCGGGGGATCTTCGGACCTCGCGCTATAGGGGCGGCCGATGGCGGATTAGCTAGTTGGTGAGGTAAAGGCTCACCAAGGCGACGATCCGTAGCTGGTCTGAGAGGACGACCAGCCACACTGGGACTGAGACACGGCCCAGACTCCTACGGGAGGCAGCAGTGGGGAATTTTGGACAATGGGCGAAAGCCTGATCCAGCAATGCCGCGTGTGTGAAGAAGGCCTTCGGGTTGTAAAGCACTTTTGTCCGGAAAGAAATCCCTGGTCCTAATATGGCCGGGGGATGACGGTACCGGAAGAATAAGCACCGGCTAACTACGTGCCAGCAGCCGCGGTAATACGTAGGGTGCAAGCGTTAATCGGAATTACTGGGCGTAAAGCGTGCGCAGGCGGTGATGTAAGACCGATGTGAAATCCCCGGGCTCAACCTGGGAACTGCATTGGTGACTGCATCGCTTGAGTATGGCAGAGGGGGGTAGAATTCCACGTGTAGCAGTGAAATGCGTAGAGATGTGGAGGAATACCGATGGCGAAGGCAGCCCCCTGGGTCAATACTGACGCTCATGCACGAAAGCGTGGGGAGCAAACAGGATTAGATACCCTGGTAGTCCACGCCCTAAACGATGTCAACTGGTTGTCGGGTCTTCATTGACTTGGTAACGTAGCTAACGCGTGAAGTTGACCGCCTGGGGAGTACGGTCGCAAGATTAAAACTCAAAGGAATTGACGGGGACCCGCACAAGCGGTGGATGATGTGGATTAATTCGATGCAACGCGAAAAACCTTACCTACCCTTGACATGTACGGAATTCCGCTGAGAGGTGGAAGTGCCCGAAAGGGAGCCGTAACACAGGTGCTGCATGGCTGTCGTCAGCTCGTGTCGTGAGATGTTGGGTTAAGTCCCGCAACGAGCGCAACCCTTGTCCCTAGTTGCTACGCAAGAGCACTCCAGGGAGACTGCCGGTGACAAACCGGAGGAAGGTGGGGATGACGTCAAGTCCTCATGGCCCTTATGGGTAGGGCTTCACACGTCATACAATGGTCGGAACAGAGGGTTGCCAAGCCGCGAGGTGGAGCCAATCCCAGAAAACCGATCGTAGTCCGGATCGCAGTCTGCAACTCGACTGCGTGAAGCTGGAATCGCTAGTAATCGCGGATCAGCATGCCGCGGTGAATACGTTCCCGGGTCTTGTACACACCGCCCGTCACACCATGGGAGTGGGTTTTGCCAGAAGTGGCTAGTCTAACCGCAAGGAGGACGGTCACCACGGCAGGATTCATGACTGGGGTGAAGTCGTAACAAGGTAGCCGTATCGGAAGGTGCGGCTGGATCACCTCCTTTCCAGAGCTCACGCACTCGCGTATCAAAGCGCTCACACTTGTCGGCTGTAATAAAGACAGACTCAGGGGTCTGTAGCTCAGTCGGTTAGAGCACCGTCTTGATAAGGCGGGGGTCGATGGTTCGAATCCATCCAGACCCACCAACTGGTCTGACGGGCAGTTCCCTGAAGTATGCATGACTGGGGGATTAGCTCAGCTGGGAGAGCACCTGCTTTGCAAGCAGGGGGTCGTCGGTTCGATCCCGTCATCCTCCACCAATCCTCAATGCCTAGTGTCCGGTGAAACACAAACCGGGTATTACGCATTGGCGATTGAGCCAGTCAGAGCGATGTGAGTAAAACCATGTCGGCTGTCGTTCTTTAACAATCAGGAAGAAGTAGTAAAGAGATTCATCTGAAAGCACTTAGAGATGGGTGCGAGTAGGTGAATCAGGGTTGTGATTGTATCAATGTATTTTTAAGTGATCGAAAGATTGCCTTGAAATACGGCGCAACACGAATACTCAACCTGTAGCGAGTGGATTGAGTGGTTCCTCCGGGGATCATGAGACACACCCGTTATAGGGTCAAGCGAACAAGTGCATGTGGTGGATGCCTTGGCGATCACAGGCGATGAAGGACGCGGTAGCCTGCGAAAAGCGGTGGGGAGCTGGCAAACAAGCTTTGATCCACCGATATCCGAATGGGGAAACCCACTCCGTATGGAGTATCCATGACTGAATACATAGGTCATGCGAAGCGAACGCGGCGAACTGAAACATCTAAGTAGCCGCAGGAAAAGAAATCAACCGAGATTCCCAAAGTAGTGGCGAGCGAAATGGGATCAGCCTGTACTCTTTATCTTCGTTGTTAGCCAAACGCTCTGGAAAGTGCGGCCATAGTGGGTGATAGCCCCGTAGGCGAAAACAGCGAGGAAGAACTAGGTGTACGACAAGTAGGGCGGGACACGTGAAATCCTGTCTGAAGATGGGGGGACCATCCTCCAAGGCTAAATACTCGTGATCGACCGATAGTGAACCAGTACCGTGAGGGAAAGGCGAAAAGAACCCCGGGAGGGGAGTGAAATAGATCCTGAAACCGCATGCATACAAACAGTCGGAGCCTCGCAAGGGGTGACGGCGTACCTTTTGTATAATGGGTCAGCGACTTACATTCAGTGGCAAGCTTAACCGAATAGGGCAGGCGTAGCGAAAGCGAGTCCGAACAGGGCGTTCAGTCGCTGGGTGTAGACCCGAAACCAGGTGATCTATCCATGGCCAGGTTGAAGGCACGGTAACACGTGCTGGAGGACCGAACCCACTAACGTTGAAAAGTTAGGGGATGAGCTGTGGATAGGGGTGAAAGGCTAAACAAACCTGGAAATAGCTGGTTCTCTCCGAAAACTATTTAGGTAGTGCCTCGTGTATCACCTTCGGGGTAGAGCACTGTCATGGTTGATGGGTCCATTGCGGATTACGTCGCCATAGCAAACTCCGAATACCGAAGAGTGCAATCACGGGAGACAGACATCGGGTGCTAACGTCCGGTGTCAAGAGGGAAACAACCCAGACCGCCAGCTAAGGTCCCCAAATATGGCTAAGTGGGAAACGAAGTGGGAAGGCTAAAACAGTCAGGAGGTTGGCTTAGAAGCAGCCACCCTTTAAAGAAAGCGTAATAGCTCACTGATCGAGTCGTCCTGCGCGGAAGATGTAACGGGGCTAAGCCATATACCGAAGCTGCGGATGCACATTTATGTGCATGGTAGGAGAGCGTTCTGTAAGCCTGCGAAGGTGCGTTGAAAAGCGTGCTGGAGGTATCAGAAGTGCGAATGCTGACATGAGTAGCGATAAAGGGGGTGAAAGGCCCCCTCGCCGTAAGCCCAAGGTTTCCTACGCAACGTTCATCGGCGTAGGGTGAGTCGGCCCCTAAGGCGAGGCAGAAATGCGTAGCTGATGGGAAGCAGGTCAATATTCCTGCACCATTGTTGAATGCGATGGGGGGACGGATCGCGGAAGGTTGTCCGGGTGTTGGAAGTCCCGGTCCTTGCATTGGAGAAGGCGCTTTGGCAAATCCGGGCGCGGAATTCAAGGGTGCGAGGCCATGCTCTTCGGAGCAGAAGCAACTGGAAGTGGTTCCAAGAAAAGCCTCTAAGCTTCAGTTCAACAGTGACCGTACCGCAAACCGACACAGGTGGGCGAGATGAGTATTCTAAGGCGCTTGAGAGAACTCGGGAGAAGGAACTCGGCAAATTGGTACCGTAACTTCGGGATAAGGTACGCCCTTGTAGCTTGACTGGCCTGCGCCAGGAGGGTGAAGGGGTTGCAATAAACTGGTGGCTGCGACTGTTTAATAAAAACACAGCACTCTGCAAACACGAAAGTGGACGTATAGGGTGTGACGCCTGCCCGGTGCCGGAAGATTAAATGATGGGGTGCAAGCTCTTGATTGAAGTCCCGGTAAACGGCGGCCGTAACTATAACGGTCCTAAGGTAGCGAAATTCCTTGTCGGGTAAGTTCCGACCTGCACGAATGGCGTAACGATGGCCACACTGTCTCCTCCCGAGACTCAGCGAAGTTGAAGTGTTTGTGATGATGCAATCTCCCCGCGGCTAGACGGAAAGACCCCATGAACCTTTACTGTAGCTTTGCATTGGACTTTGAACCGGTTTGTGTAGGATAGGTGGGAGGCTGTGAAGTGTGGACGCTAGTCTGCATGGAGCCGTCCTTGAAATACCACCCTGATCTGTTTGAGGTTCTAACCTTGGTCCGTAATCCGGATCGGGGACAGTGCATGGTAGGCAGTTTGACTGGGGCGGTCTCCTCCCAAAGGGTAACGGAGGAGTACGAAGGTACGCTAGGTACGGTCGGAAATCGTGCTGATAGTGCAATGGCATAAGCGTGCTTGACTGCGAGACTGACAAGTCGAGCAGGTGCGAAAGCAGGTCATAGTGATCCGGTGGTTCTGTATGGAAGGGCCATCGCTCAACGGATAAAAGGTACTCTGGGGATAACAGGCTGATACCGCCCAAGAGTTCATATCGACGGCGGTGTTTGGCACCTCGATGTCGGCTCATCTCATCCTGGGGCTGTAGCCGGTCCCAAGGGTATGGCTGTTCGCCATTTAAAGAGGTACGTGAGCTGGGTTTAAAACGTCGTGAGACAGTTTGGTCCCTATCTGCCGTGGGCGCTGGATATTTGAAGGGACCTGCTCCTAGTACGAGAGGACCGGAGTGGACGAACCTCTGGTGTACCGGTTGTCACGCCAGTGGCATCGCCGGGTAGCTATGTTCGGAAGAGATAACCGCTGAAAGCATCTAAGCGGGAAACTCGCCTTGAGATGAGATATCCCCGGGGCTTCGAGCCCCTTGAAGGGTCGTTCAAGACCAGGACGTTGATAGGTCAGGTGTGGAAGCGCAGTAATGCGTTAAGCTAACTGATACTAATTGCCCGTAAGGCTTGATCCTATAACAGGTGTGTTTTGCGATGATCGTTAGTGCTTCAGCACTTACGGGCATCCCACCCCCGCAGGGGGCAAAGCGCACGGTTGAGAGATCAGTGTTGTGCCGATATAAACAACACAACCCGAATTCAGTAAAAACTCTTTACGCTTCTTCCAGATTGGCTGTGGCGCCCCCAAAGGCGACGCAGCAACCCGTCATGCCTGATGACCATAGCGAGTCGGTCCCACCCCTTCCCATCCCGAACAGGACCGTGAAACGACTCTACGCCGATGATAGTGCGGATTGCCCGTGTGAAAGTAGGTAATCGTCAGGCTTCTTATTGCGAAACCCCGGCCCTAAAAAGCCGGGGTTTTTGCTTTTCCGCTCTCCCTATAAGTGAGAGCGTTGTGGGTTTGGCGCCGAACAAAGTGCTTGACACGATTCGGAACTTACCCCATAATCATCAGTTCTCTACGGAGGGGTGCCCGAGTGGTTAAAGGGGGCAGACTGTAAATCTGTTGGCTTACGCCTACGTTGGTTCGAATCCAACCTCCTCCACCAGAATTCAGCTGAAGTTAAGTGTCGGGAATCGGCAGTAGTCGGAAAAACTTCGCGGGTGTAGCTCAATGGTAGAGCAGAAGCCTTCCAAGCTTACGACGAGGGTTCGATTCCCTTCACCCGCTCCAGCGACGCAATAAAGCAGTTCAGAGCAGTTTTTGCCCATGTGGCTCAGTGGTAGAGCACTCCCTTGGTAAGGGAGAGGTCGGCAGTTCGATCCTGCCCATGGGCACCAGCCGGTATCTAGCAGGCCTCCAGAGGCCTCGCATCGAGCAGGCAGCAGCAACCCAGTGATTGTTTGCGCGCCCCGCGCAACGTACGGAAAAATCCTCTTAGGAGTCGAAAATGGCCAAGGGTAAGTTTGAGCGGACCAAGCCGCACGTGAACGTGGGCACGATCGGTCACGTTGACCACGGCAAGACCACGCTGACGGCAGCTATCACGACGGTTCTGACCAAGAAGTTCGGTGGCGAAGCCAAGGCGTACGACCAGATCGACGCGGCACCGGAAGAAAAGGCACGTGGTATTACCATCAACACCGCGCACGTCGAGTACGAAACGGCTAACCGCCACTACGCACACGTCGACTGCCCGGGCCACGCTGACTATGTGAAGAACATGATCACGGGCGCGGCACAGATGGACGGCGCGATCCTGGTTTGCTCGGCTGCTGACGGCCCGATGCCGCAAACGCGTGAGCACATCCTGCTGGCACGTCAGGTTGGCGTTCCGTACATCATCGTCTTCCTGAACAAGTGCGACATGGTCGACGACGCCGAGCTGCTCGAGCTGGTCGAAATGGAAGTGCGCGAACTTCTGTCGAAGTACGACTTCCCGGGCGACGACACGCCGATCGTCAAGGGTTCGGCCAAGCTGGCGCTGGAAGGCGACACGGGCGAGCTGGGTGAAGTGGCGATCATGAGCCTGGCCGACGCGCTGGACACGTACATCCCGACGCCGGAGCGTGCAGTTGACGGCGCGTTCCTGATGCCGGTGGAAGACGTGTTCTCGATCTCGGGTCGTGGCACGGTGGTGACGGGTCGCGTTGAGCGCGGCATCGTCAAGGTCGGCGAAGAAATCGAAATCGTCGGTATCAAGCCGACGGTGAAGACGACCTGCACGGGCGTGGAAATGTTCCGCAAGCTGCTCGATCAAGGTCAGGCAGGCGACAACGTCGGTATCCTGCTGCGCGGCACGAAGCGTGAAGACGTCGAGCGCGGCCAGGTTCTGGCCAAGCCGGGTTCGATCACGCCGCACACGCACTTCACGGCTGAAGTGTACGTGCTGAGCAAGGACGAAGGCGGCCGTCACACGCCGTTCTTCAACAACTACCGTCCGCAGTTCTACTTCCGTACGACGGACGTGACGGGCTCGATCGAGCTGCCGAAGGACAAGGAAATGGTCATGCCGGGCGACAACGTGTCGATCACGGTGAAGCTGATCGCTCCGATCGCGATGGAAGAAGGTCTGCGCTTCGCAATCCGCGAAGGTGGCCGTACCGTCGGCGCTGGCGTCGTCGCAAAGATCATCGAGTAAGTTTTTGCCAGTCTCGGTGATCGACTAAGTGGTTTCGGGGTGGTGGTTACCATCACCCCAAATGGTTTAGGGGTATAGCTCAACTGGCAGAGCGTCGGTCTCCAAAACCGAAGGTTGGGGGTTCGATTCCCTCTGCCCCTGCCAACTTTACGCGCTACGGCGCGTTGTTCTTTAAGGTGTTATGGCGAATCCTTCCGTCGAAACTGTAAATACTTCCAGCGACAAGCTGATGCTTGCAGCAGGTGTATTGTTGGTTGTGGCCGGGTTCGTAGGGTTCTACTGGCTCGGTAGCCAGGAGTGGTATGTCCGCGGTGCAGCGCTTGCAGTTGGCGTGATCGCGGGGGGGTAGTCGGTCTTCTCTCGGCGCCCGGCAAGAGCTTCATCGCGTTTGCCAAAGACTCGTACAAAGAAGTTCGCAAGGTCGTCTGGCCGACTCGTAAAGAGGCCACGCAAACGACGTTGGTGGTCTTCGGTTTTGTGCTGGTAATGGCCATCTTTCTGTGGGTTTGCGACAAATCCATCGAATGGGTGATTTTCTCGGCGATTCTGGGTTGGAAATGATATGAGCGATACACCGGCATCCCCGAGCGGAAAACGTTGGTATGTGGTGCACGCCTACTCCGGCATGGAGAAGAGCGTGCAACGTGCGCTTCAAGAGCGCATCGATCGTGCCGGCATGCAAGACAAGTTTGGCCAGATCCTCGTCCCGACTGAAGAAGTCGTCGAGGTGAAGGGTGGTCACAAATCAGTGACCGAACGTCGTTTCTTCCCGGGCTACGTCCTGGTCGAAATGGAAATGACGGACGAAACGTGGCACCTCGTGAAGAACACGGCAAAGGTGACGGGTTTTGTCGGCGGGGCGCGTAATCGCCCGAGTCCGATTTCGCCGCGCGAAGTCGAAAAGATCATGTCGCAGATGCAGGAAGGCGTTGAGAAGCCGCGCCCCAAGACCCTGTTCGAAGTCGGCGAGATGGTCCGCGTGAAGGAAGGTCCGTTCACGGACTTCAACGGCAGCGTCGAAGAAGTCAACTACGAAAAATCGCGCGTCCGGGTCTCCGTCACCATTTTTGGCCGCGCCACACCAGTCGAACTCGAATTCGGCCAGGTCGAAAAGCTGTAAATCGAATACGACGGATCGCATCTTTGGTGCGGTCCGTTTTTCCGCGCTTACGGTCCGCGTCATGGCCGTAGAGGAGCGCCAGTAGTCCAGTCGGCTGTAGAAGATGTTTGGTACAGCGAAGATTGGGTGACAGCGCGCTACCACTCACCCGAACGCTCACGCGTTCCAAAGAGGTTTTCAACATGGCAAAGAAAATCATCGGCTTTATCAAGCTGCAGATTCCTGCAGGTAAAGCCAACCCGTCGCCGCCGGTCGGTCCGGCACTGGGCCAGCGCGGCCTGAACATCATGGAGTTCTGCAAGGCGTTCAACGCGCAGACTCAAGCTCTGGAACCGGGTCTGCCGATTCCGGTCGTGATCACCGCGTTCGCGGACAAGAGCTTTACGTTCGTCCTGAAGACGCCGCCGGCTACGGTTCTGATCAAGAAGGCAGCGAAGGTCGACAAGGGTTCGGCCAAGCCGCACACCGACAAGGTCGCTACGATCACGCGCGCACAAGCCGAAGAAATCGCCAAGACCAAGATGCCGGACCTCACGGCAGCCGATATGGATGCAGCGGTCCGCACGATCGCTGGTAGCGCCCGCTCGATGGGCATCGTCGTGGAGGGCGTGTAAATGGCTAAGATTTCGAAGCGTCAAAAGGCTCTGGCCGCCAAGATCGATCGCCAGAAGCAATACGCAATCGTCGACGCACTGTCGCTCGTGAAGGAATGCGCAACGGCGAAGTTCGACGAGTCGATCGACGTCGCAGTCCAGCTCGGCATCGATGCGAAGAAGTCGGACCAGGTCGTTCGTGGTTCGGTCGTTCTGCCCGCAGGTACCGGCAAGTCGGTTCGCGTTGCTGTGTTCGCGCAAGGTGAGAAGGCTGAGCAGGCTAAGGCAGCTGGCGCGGAAATCGTCGGCATGGAAGACCTCGCCGAGCAGATCAAGGGCGGCAACCTGAACTTCGACATCGTGATCGCTTCGCCGGACACGATGCGTATCGTCGGTACGCTGGGTCAGATCCTCGGCCCGCGCGGCCTGATGCCGAACCCGAAGGTCGGTACGGTTACGCCGGACGTCGCCACCGCGGTCAAGAACGCGAAGGCTGGTCAGGTGCAATTCCGTGTCGACAAGGCCGGTATCATCCACGCAACCATCGGCCGTGCTTCGTTCGAGCCGACCGCGCTGCGCAGCAACCTCGACGCGCTCCTCGAAGCGCTGACGAAGGCCAAGCCGGCAACGAGCAAGGGCGTGTACCTGCGCAAGATCGCTGTTTCGAGCACGATGGGTGTTGGCGTTCGCGTCGACCAGTCGTCGCTGGCAGCCTGATTGCCGCGGTAAGCGTCGCAACAAGTTTTGCCGCGCTGAAGTCTGGAACGTAGCTTGCTACCCAGATCGCAGTGCGGATTTAAAGGGCTTTGGGCGGTTGTGCGGCGGCAGTCTGCGCGGCACAACCGGTTGTCAAAGACCGTTGGCGGAAGTGCAGTCGTTGGGTGCTTCCTTAATGCAAAGCCAACGCAGATGGCGAACCCGAAAAAGTTTTGAAGTGCTGATGTGAGCTGAACCAGGTGGAAACGCCTGAAGATGCAAACTGATTTACTCCGGACTGGTCGGTCGCCGTTGTTGAACGCGGCATCTGGCGCAATCGCGTTGGGTGTCGAATCTGGAGGTTAACCGTGCCACTGAACAAAGAAGGTAAGCAGGCCGTCGTGGCTGAAGTCTCCGCGCAAGTCGCGAAGGCTCAGACCATGGTGCTGGCCGAGTATCGTGGAATCGCGGTTGGCGATCTGACCAAGCTGCGCGCGAAAGCGCGTGAGCAGCAGGTGTACCTGCGCGTGTTGAAGAACACGCTGGCGCGTCGCGCTGTCGAAGGTACCCCGTTTGCTCCGCTGGCAGAGCAGATGACTGGCCCCCTGATCTACGGCATCTCGGAAGATGCCATTGCTGCAGCGAAGGTCGTGAACGACTTCGCAAAGAGCAATGACAAGTTGGTCATCAAGGCTGGTTCCTACGAAGGCAAGGTGATGGACGTGGCAGGCGTGCAAGCGCTGGCCAACATCCCGAGCCGCGAAGAACTGCTCTCGAAGCTGCTGTTCGTTATGCAAGCTCCTGTCTCCGGCTTCGCGCGTGCACTCGCCGCGCTGGCAGAGAAGAAGCAAGCAGAAGCTGCTTAAGTTCAAGCAGCAGACGAACAAGCAAGAGCGAGCGAAGATCGCTAGCTGTTTCCGAATTCAAATCTGGAGTAATTTCAAATGGCAATCGCAAAAGAAGACATCCTCGAAGCCGTTGGCTCGATGTCGGTTCTCGAACTGAACGAACTGGTCAAGGCATTCGAAGAAAAGTTTGGCGTGTCGGCAGCTGCTGTGGCAGTCGCTGGCCCGGCAGGCGGCGGCGCAGCTGCTGCTGCTGAAGAGCAGACCGAATTCACGGTCAACCTGCTCGAAGCAGGCGCGAACAAGGTTTCGGTCATTAAGGCCGTTCGTGAACTGACGGGTCTCGGCCTGAAGGAAGCGAAGGACCTGGTCGACGGTGCACCGAAGCCCGTGAAGGAAGCGGTGCCCAAGGCTGCTGCTGAAGAAGCGAAGAAGAAGCTGGAAGAAGCCGGCGCGAAGGCTGAAATCAAGTAAGTTTCAGCGCGCTGTGCGAAGGCTGGCGGTTTTTACACCGCCGGCCTTTTTGTGCTTTGTGGGGACTGCGTTTTTGTGTTCGATTTTCAGGAGTCGGAGGCGGGATGCGGGACCCAGAAGCCAAAGAAAAACGTCTTGTTCAGGGTGAGTGCCAGAACGGCATGAAGGACATCCAGACGCACGACGCTTCTCTTTGTCTTCTGAAGCGACTGCAGAAGGCAAGTTTGGTCGGGCAGCGGGTAAGTTATGACAAGCCCAAATCCGCTGCCGTCAGCCAGCGGTTGGTAGAGGCCAACCACCAAGCTTCCAAGGCTCGCGAAGCCATCGGGTCTCAGTCGGTGAACACTCGGGTCGTCCTACCCGCCGTGATTCGGAGATCGTATGCAATATTCCTTCACCGAGAAGAAGCGTATTCGCAAGAGTTTCGCGAAACGCCCCATCGTTCACCAAGTTCCTTTCCTGCTGGCTACCCAGCTTGAATCATTCAGCACGTTCCTGCAAGCAGAAACGGCGAGCGCACAGCGCAAGTCGGAAGGTCTGCAAGCAGCGTTTTCGTCTGTTTTTCCTATTGTTTCCCATAACGGCTTTGCTCGTCTAGAGTTCGTCAGCTACATGCTGTCGCCGCCGGCATTCAACATCAAGGAATGCCAGCAGCGCGGTCTGACGTACTGCTCGGCGCTGCGCGCCAAGGTACGTCTCGTTCTGCTCGACAAGGAATCGCCGAGCAAGCCGGTCGTCAAGGAAGTGAAGGAGCAGGAAGTGTACATGGGCGAAATTCCGCTCATGACGCCGACCGGTTCGTTCGTCATCAACGGCACCGAGCGTGTGATCGTCTCGCAGCTGCACCGTTCGCCTGGCGTGTTCTTCGAACACGACAAGGGCAAGACGCACAGCTCGGGCAAACTGCTGTTCTCCGCTCGTATCATTCCTTACCGTGGTTCGTGGCTCGATTTCGAGTTCGACCCGAAGGACGTGCTGTACTTCCGTGTCGACCGCCGCCGCAAGATGCCGGTCACGATCCTGCTGAAGGCCATCGGCCTCACGCCGGAACAGATCCTCGCGAACTTCTTCGTGTTCGACAACTTCACGCTGATGCCGGAAGGCGCGCAGATGGAGTTCGTGCCGGAGCGTCTGCGTGGTGAAGTCGCGCGCTTCGACATTTCGGATCGCGAAGGCAAGGTCATCGTCCAGAAGGACAAGCGCATCAACGCGAAGCACATTCGCGACCTCGAAAGCGCCAAGACCACCTACATTTCGGTCCCCGAAGACTATCTGCTCGGCCGCGTTCTGGCGAAGAACGTCGTCGACGGCGACACGGGCGAAGTGATCGCGAACGCGAACGACGAAATCACCGAAGGTGTGCTCGACAAGCTGCGCGAAGCGAAGATCAAGGACATCCAGACGCTCTACACGAACGATCTGGATCAGGGTCCGTACATCTCGTCGACGCTGCGTATCGACGAAACCGCCGACAAGACGGCCGCGCGTATCGCGATCTACCGCATGATGCGTCCGGGCGAGCCGCCGACCGAAGAAGCGGTCGAGGCCCTGTTCAACCGCCTGTTCTACAGCGAAGAAGCGTACGACCTCTCGAAGGTGGGTCGTATGAAGTTCAACCGCCGCGTGGGCCGTGACGAAATCGTCGGCCCGATGACGCTGCAGGACGACGACATCCTCGCGACGATCAAGATCCTCGTCGAGCTGCGCAACGGCAAGGGCGAAGTGGACGACATCGACCACTTGGGCAACCGTCGCGTGCGTTGCGTCGGCGAACTGGCCGAAAACCAGTTCCGCGCCGGTCTCGTGCGTGTCGAACGTGCAGTCAAGGAACGCCTCGGCCAGGCCGAAAGCGAAAACCTGATGCCGCACGACCTGATCAACTCGAAGCCGATTTCGTCGGCGATTCGCGAGTTCTTCGGTTCGTCGCAGCTGTCGCAGTTCATGGACCAGACCAACCCGCTGTCGGAAATCACCCACAAGCGCCGCGTGTCGGCACTTGGCCCGGGCGGTCTGACGCGCGAGCGCGCTGGCTTTGAAGTCCGCGACGTGCACCCGACCCACTACGGCCGCGTGTGTCCGATTGAGACGCCGGAAGGTCCGAACATTGGTCTGATCAACTCGCTCGCTCTGTATGCGCACCTGAACGAATACGGCTTCCTCGAAACGCCGTATCGCAAGGTCGTGGACAGCAAGGTGACCGACCAGATCGACTACCTGTCGGCAATCGAAGAAGGCCGTTACGTGATCGCTCAGGCGAACGCGGCAGTGGCCGACGACGGCACGCTGACCGACGAACTCGTCTCGTCGCGTGAAGCGGGCGAAACGCTGATGGTCACGCCGGACCGCATCCAGTACATGGACGTGGCGCCGTCGCAGATCGTCTCGGTGGCTGCTTCGCTGATTCCGTTCCTCGAGCACGACGACGCGAACCGCGCACTGATGGGTTCGAACATGCAGCGTCAGGCCGTGCCTTGCCTGCGTCCGGAAAAGCCGGTCGTCGGTACGGGTATCGAGCGTACGGTTGCGGTCGACTCGGGTACGACGGTTCAGGCGCTGCGTGGCGGCGTGGTGGATTACGTCGACGCGGGCCGTATCGTGATTCGCGTGAACGACGATGAAGCCGTCGCCGGTGAAGTCGGCGTGGACATTTACAACCTGATCAAGTACACGCGTTCGAACCAGAACACGAACATCAACCAGCGTCCGATCGTGAAGATGGGCGACTGGGTGTCGCGTGGCGACGTGCTGGCTGACGGCGCGTCGACCGATCTGGGCGAGCTCGCGCTCGGTCAGAACATGCTGATCGCGTTCATGCCGTGGAACGGCTACAACTTCGAAGACTCGATTCTGATCTCGGAGAAGGTGGTTGCGGACGACCGTTACACGTCGATCCACATCGAAGAACTGAATGTCGTTGCACGCGACACGAAGCTCGGACCGGAAGAAATCACGCGCGACATTTCGAACCTCGCGGAAGTGCAGCTTGGCCGTCTCGACGAGTCGGGCATCGTGTACATCGGCGCGGAAGTCGAAGCGGGCGACGTGCTCGTGGGCAAGGTCACGCCGAAGGGCGAAACCCAGCTCACGCCGGAAGAAAAGCTGCTGCGCGCGATCTTCGGCGAGAAGGCTTCGGACGTGAAGGACACGTCGCTGCGCGTGCCGTCGGGCATGAGCGGCACGGTCATCGACGTGCAGGTGTTCACGCGCGAAGGCATCACGCGCGACAAGCGCGCGCAACAGATCATCGACGATGAACTGAAGCGTTATCGCCTCGACCTGAACGACCAGCTGCGTATCGTGGAAGGCGACGCGTTCCAGCGTCTCGCGCGCATGCTCGAGGGCAAGGTCGCGAACGGCGGTCCGAAGAAGCTCGCGAAGGGTACGAAGATCGATCAGGCTTACCTGAGCGACCTCGACCACTACCACTGGTTCGACATCCGCCTCGCGGACGAAGAAGCAGCGGCGCAGCTCGAAGCGATCAAGAACTCGATCGAAGAAAAGCGTCACCAGTTCGATCTGGCGTTCGAAGAGAAGCGCAAGAAGCTCACGCAAGGCGACGAACTGCCGCCGGGCGTGCTGAAGATGGTCAAGGTGTACCTCGCCGTCAAGCGTCGTCTGCAGCCTGGCGACAAGATGGCAGGCCGCCACGGTAACAAGGGTGTCGTGTCGAAGATCGTGCCGATCGAAGACATGCCGTACATGGCCGATGGCCGTCCGGCCGACGTCGTGCTGAACCCGCTGGGCGTTCCGTCGCGGATGAACGTGGGTCAGGTTCTCGAAGTGCACCTCGGTTGGGCCGCGAAGGGTCTGGGCTGGCGTATTGGCGAAATGCTTGCGCGTCAGACCAAGATTGCAGAGCTGCGTGAGTTCCTCACGAAGATCTACAACGAATCGGGCCACAAGGAAGACCTCGACAGCTTCAGCGACGACGAAATCTTCGAACTCGCGAAGAACCTGCGCGAAGGCGTGCCGTTCGCAACGCCGGTGTTCGACGGTGCGACCGAAGAGGAAATGGGCAAGATGCTCGATCTGGCTTACCCGGACGACATCGCCGCGAACCTCGGCATGACGCCGTCGAAGAACCAGGTGCGTCTGTACGACGGCCGCACGGGCGAGATGTTCGAGCGCACCGTGACCGTGGGTTACATGCACTACCTGAAGCTGCACCACCTTGTCGACGACAAGATGCACGCGCGTTCGACGGGTCCGTACTCGCTCGTCACGCAGCAGCCGCTGGGTGGTAAGGCGCAGTTCGGTGGCCAGCGCTTCGGTGAAATGGAAGTGTGGGCGCTCGAAGCGTATGGCGCTTCGTACGTGCTGCAAGAAATGTTGACGGTGAAGTCGGACGACGTGAACGGCCGGACGAAGGTGTACGAAAACCTCGTCAAGGGCGACCACGTGATCGATGCAGGCATGCCGGAATCCTTCAATGTGCTGGTGAAGGAAATCCGTTCGCTCGGTATCGACATCGACCTCGACCGCAACTAATCGGACTACGGAGAGAAGGCAATGAAAGCTCTGCTCGATCTATTCAAGCAAGTCCAACAAGAAGAAGTTTTTGACGCGATCAAGATCGGTCTGGCCTCGCCGGACAAGATCCGCTCGTGGTCGTTCGGTGAAGTGAAGAAGCCGGAGACCATCAATTACCGTACGTTCAAGCCGGAACGCGATGGTCTGTTCTGCGCGAAGATCTTCGGGCCGATCAAGGACTACGAGTGCCTGTGCGGCAAGTACAAGCGCCTGAAGCACCGTGGCGTGATCTGCGAGAAGTGCGGCGTTGAAGTCACGCTGGCGAAGGTGCGTCGCGAACGCATGGGCCATATCGAACTGGCCTCGCCGGTCGCGCACATCTGGTTCCTGAAGTCGCTGCCGTCGCGTCTGGGCATGGTGCTCGACATGACGCTGCGCGACATCGAACGCGTGCTGTACTTCGAAGCATATGTGGTGATCGAACCGGGCATGACGCCGCTGAAGGCGCGTCAGATCATGACCGAAGAGGATTACTACAATAAGGTCGAAGAGTACGGTGACGAATTCCGCGCCGAGATGGGTGCGGAAGGCGTGCGCGAACTGCTGCGTGCGATCAACATCGACGAACAGGTCGAAACGCTGCGCACCGAGCTGAAGAACACCGGCTCGGAAGCGAAGATCAAGAAGTACGCGAAGCGCCTGAAGGTGCTCGAGGCCTTCCAGCGTTCGGGCATCAAGCCCGAATGGATGGTGCTCGAAGTGCTGCCGGTGCTGCCGCCCGAACTGCGTCCGCTGGTGCCGCTGGACGGTGGCCGCTTCGCCACTTCGGACCTGAACGACCTGTATCGCCGCGTCATCAACCGTAACAACCGTCTGAAGCGTCTGCTCGAGCTGAAGGCGCCGGAGATCATCGTCCGCAACGAAAAGCGGATGCTCCAGGAAGCGGTTGACTCGCTGCTCGATAACGGCCGTCGCGGCAAGGCGATGACGGGCGCGAACAAGCGTCCGCTGAAGTCGCTCGCCGACATGATCAAGGGTAAGGGCGGTCGCTTCCGTCAGAACCTGCTGGGTAAGCGCGTCGACTACTCGGGCCGTTCGGTCATCGTGGTGGGTCCGACGCTCAAGCTTCACCAGTGCGGTCTGCCGAAGCTGATGGCGCTCGAACTGTTCAAGCCGTTCATCTTCAACAAGCTGGAAACGATGGGCGTCGCGACGACCATCAAGGCTGCGAAGAAGGAAGTCGAGAACCAGACGCCGGTGGTATGGGACATCCTCGAAGAGGTGATCCGCGAACATCCGGTCATGCTGAACCGTGCACCGACGCTTCACCGTCTTGGCATTCAGGCTTTCGAGCCGGTGCTGATCGAAGGTAAGGCAATCCAGCTGCACCCGCTCGTTTGCGCGGCGTTCAACGCCGACTTCGACGGTGACCAGATGGCTGTTCACGTGCCGCTGTCGCTCGAAGCGCAGATGGAAGCGCGCACGCTGATGCTGGCGTCGAACAACGTCCTGTTCCCGGCCAACGGCGATCCGTCGATCGTGCCGTCGCAGGATATCGTGCTGGGCCTGTACTACGCCACGCGTGAAGCGATCAACGGCAAGGGCGAAGGCATGACGTTCACGGGCGTGTCGGAAGTCCTCCGCGCGTACGAGAACAAGGAAGTCGAGCTGGCGTCGCGCGTGAACGTGCGTATTACCGAAATGGTCCACAACGAGGACAAGTCGGAAGGCGCACCGGCATTCGTGCCGAAGATCTCGCTGTACGCGACGACGGTTGGCCGTTCGATCCTGTCGGAAATCCTGCCGCCGAGTCTGCCGTTCTCGGTGCTGAACAAGCCGCTGAAGAAGAAGGAAATCTCGCGTCTGATCAACACCGCGTTCCGCAAGTGCGGTCTGCGTGAAACGGTGATCTTCGCCGACCAGCTGATGCAGTCGGGTTTCCGCCTGGCAACGCGCGCCGGTATTTCGATCTGCGTGGACGACATGCTCGTGCCGCCGCAGAAGGAAACCATCGTCGGCGAAGCCGCGAAGAAGGTGAAGGAATACGACCGTCAGTACATGTCGGGTCTCGTCACCGCGCAGGAACGCTACAACAACGTGGTCGACATCTGGTCGAACACGTCGGAAGCGGTCGGCAAGGCGATGATGGAGCAGCTCGCGACGGAACCGGTGGTCGACCGTGACGGCAAGGAAACGCGTCAGGAATCGTTCAACTCGATCTACATGATGGCCGACTCGGGCGCGCGGGGTTCCGCAACCCAGATTCGCCAGCTGGCGGGTATGCGCGGCCTGATGGCGAAGCCGGACGGCTCGATTATCGAAACGCCGATTACCGCGAACTTCCGCGAAGGTCTGAACGTGTTGCAGTACTTCATCTCGACCCACGGTGCACGTAAGGGTCTGGCTGATACGGCACTGAAGACCGCGAACTCGGGTTACCTGACGCGTCGTCTCGTCGACGTGACGCAGGATCTCGTGGTCGTCGAGGAAGATTGCGGCACGTCGAACGGCGTGGCGATGAAGGCACTCGTGGAAGGCGGTGAAGTCGTCGAAGCGCTGCGCGACCGTATTCTCGGCCGCGTTGCGGTGGCGGACGTCGTCAATCCTGAAACCCAGGAAACGATCTACGCTTCGGGCGACCTGCTCGACGAAGACGCAGTCGAAACGATCGAAAGCCTCGGCATCGACGAAGTGCGCGTGCGCACGCCGCTGACCTGCGAAACGCGTTACGGTCTGTGCGCTTCGTGCTACGGCCGCGACCTGGGTCGTGGCTCGCGCGTGAACGTCGGCGAAGCCGTCGGCGTGATCGCAGCACAGTCGATCGGCGAACCGGGCACGCAGCTCACGATGCGTACGTTCCACATCGGTGGTGCGGCATCGCGTGCAGCAGTGGCCTCGTCGGTTGAAGCCAAGTCGAACGGTACGGTCCGCTTCACGGCGACGATGCGTTACGTCACGAACGCGAAGGGCGAGCAGATCGTCATTTCGCGCTCGGGCGAAGCCATCATCGCCGACGATCACGGCCGCGAGCGCGAGCGTCACAAGGTGCCGTACGGCGCGACGCTGCTGCAACTCGACGGTGACGCGATCAAGGCCGGCACGCAGCTCGCCACGTGGGATCCGCTGACGCGCCCGATCATCACCGAGTACGGTGGTACGGTGAAGTTCGAAAACGTCGAAGAAGGCGTGACGGTTGCCAAGCAGATCGACGATGTGACGGGTCTGTCGACCCTCGTCGTGATCGACGTGAAGCGCCGCGGTTCGCAGGCTTCGAAGAGCGTGCGTCCGCAGGTCAAGCTGCTCGACGCGAACGGCGACGAAGTCAAGATCCCGAACACCGAGCATTCGGTGCAGATCGGCTTCCAGGTCGGCGCTCTGATCACGGTGAAGGACGGTCAGCAAGTGCAGGTCGGTGAAGTGCTCGCACGTATCCCGACTGAAGCGCAGAAGACGCGTGACATTACCGGTGGTCTGCCGCGTGTGGCGGAACTGTTCGAAGCACGTTCGCCGAAGGACGCAGGTATCCTGGCGGAAGTCACGGGTACGACGTCGTTCGGTAAGGACACGAAGGGCAAGCAGCGTCTCGTTATCACGGACCTCGAAGGCAATCAGCACGAGTTCCTGATCGCGAAGGAAAAGCAGGTTCTGGTTCACGATGCACAGGTCGTCAACAAGGGCGAAATGATCGTGGACGGCCCGGCCGATCCGCACGACATCCTGCGTCTGCAGGGTATCGAAGCGCTGTCGCGTTACATCGTGGACGAAGTGCAGGACGTGTACCGTCTGCAGGGCGTGAAGATCAACGACAAGCACATCGAAGTGATCGTGCGTCAGATGCTCCGTCGTGTTCAGATCACCGACAACGGCGATACGCGTTTCATCCCTGGCGAACAAGTCGAGCGTTCGGACATGCTCGACGAGAACGACAAGATGATCGCGGAAGACAAGCGTCCGGCGACGTACGAGAACGTGCTGCTCGGTATCACGAAGGCATCGCTCTCGACCGACTCGTTCATCTCGGCGGCATCGTTCCAGGAAACGACCCGCGTGCTGACCGAAGCGGCGATCATGGGCAAGCGCGACGATCTGCGTGGCCTGAAGGAAAACGTGATCGTCGGCCGTCTGATTCCGGCCGGTACGGGTCTCGCGTTCCACAAGGCGCGCCGTGCGAAGGAATCGTCGGATCGCGAGCGTTTCGACCAGATCGCAGCGGAAGAAGCGTTCGACTTCGGCGCACCGGAAACCCCGGCTGCCGAAGTGCCGGAACAGCCGCATACGACGGACGAGTAAGCAGAAGGGCGGCGCAAGCCGCCTGATGCTCCGCTCGTGCGCCATGCGCACCTCAAAAAGCCGTCTGGTTCACGCCAGACGGCTTTTTTTATGGGCCTTTCTCGGGCTGGCGGGCGCAGCGGTTCGTAGTGCCTGGTATTGCATGCGCGGGTTGCGTGCACGGCTTGCGCGCGACGCGGCGAGGCATTGCCGGGCCGCCGCATGTGCGACCCCGCGCCGCACCGTTGGCGCGGTCGCTGCGCGTGTCTGCGGCGCGTGCTAACGTAGCGCGCCAAGTCTGTCGGCGTACGAACTTTCGCGGCGCGCCGGCAGCAATTTTCTGAATCTGGAGGCGGTAATCATGTGGGTCGTTGGTGTCGGTCTCATCCTGAATCTGGTGGCGTGCATCGCCGACTTTTCGCATCTGCTGCATCACGTCGGAAACCAGGAGGCCGCCATGTTCTTCGCGACTTTCCTCGTGATGTGGGCATTCCTGATCATCGGTTACATCATGCAGCTGGCGCGCAAGGTGAAAATGGGCGCGGTGCTGCTCGTGCTCGGCTCGCTGCTGCTCGTGGTCGGCAGTTTCGTGCAACTGCCCTTTGGCGCGCTCGTGATGCTGTCGGTGGTCGCGGCCATCGTGACGATCGTCGGCGCGCTGCGCGTCGCGCAGAAGCGCGCCTGAGTCCGCGCGCTTCGCTTGCCGCGGGCGCGGGTTCTCCGCGCTCGCCGCGTCGCTGATTCATTGATTCGTTGATTCGCTGATTCGCAGACAGCGTGCGCACCGCGCGCACGCGCGTTTCAGTCGCGTATTTGTCGTCTATTGCTCGCGTTGTCTTCGCGCGGTTCTGCGCAGTTCTTCCCCGTTTTCCCTCCGCTTTTTGCCGCTGGATTCGTGACGGATTCCTGGCCTGATGGCCAATCTTCACGGTTGCGGCGGTCAAGGCGCGTCCGGGTTGGTAAAATCCGGTCCACCGCCTCCGCTTCACGCCTCCTCCTTACGTCGCCGCCTTCATGTCCCGTTCGCTCGAAATTCTCAACGAAGTCTTCGGTTATCCCGTCTTTAGAGGGCAACAAGCCGAGATCGTCGAGCATGTCGCGGGCGGCGGCGATTCGCTGGTGCTCATGCCCACGGGCGGCGGCAAGTCGCTCTGCTATCAGATTCCGGCGCTGGTGCGCCACGAGGCCGGGCTCGGCGCCGGCATCGTGGTCTCGCCGCTGATCGCGCTGATGCAGGACCAGGTGGCCGCGCTGACCGAAGTCGGCGTGCGCGCGGCGTATCTGAATTCGACGCTCACCGGCGCCGAGGCGGCCGCCACCGAGCGCGCGCTGCGCGAAGGCGACCTCGATCTGCTCTACGTGGCGCCCGAGCGTCTGATGACGTCGCGCTTTCTCGAACTGCTCGAGCGCACGCGCATCGGCCTGTTCGCGATCGACGAGGCGCACTGCGTGTCGCAATGGGGGCACGATTTCCGCCCCGAGTACATCCAGCTTTCGGTCCTGCACGAGCGCTTCCCGAACGTGCCGCGCATCGCGCTCACGGCCACCGCCGACGCGATCACGCGCGACGAGATCATGCACCGCCTCGCGCTCGACGACGCGCGCGTGTTCGTGTCGAGCTTCGACCGGCCGAACATCCGCTACCGCATCGTCGAAAAGGACAACGCGCGCACGCAACTGCTCGATTTCATCCGCGCGGAGCACACGCGCGCCGACGGTACGACCGACGCGGGCGTGGTCTATTGCCTGTCGCGCCGCAAGGTCGAGGAAACCGCGGAGTGGCTGAAGGGGCAGGGCGTGCGCGCGCTGCCGTATCACGCCGGCATGGAATTCGAGGTGCGCCAGAAGCATCAGGAGCTGTTCCAGCGCGAAGAGGGTGTGGTGATGTGCGCGACCATCGCGTTCGGCATGGGCATCGACAAGCCGGACGTGCGCTTCGTCGCGCATCTGGACTTGCCCAAGAGCGTGGAAGGCTATTACCAGGAAACCGGCCGCGCGGGCCGCGACGGGCTGGCGGCCAATGCCTGGATGGCTTATGGCCTTGGCGACGTCGTGCAGCAGCGCAAGATGATCGACGAGTCCGACGCCGACGAGCAGCACAAGCGCGTGCAGACGGGCAAGCTCGACGCGCTGCTCGGCCTGTGCGAAACGGCCACCTGCCGGCGCGTGCGTCTGCTCGCTTACTTCGGCGAGGAGAGCAAGCCCTGCGGCAACTGTGACACCTGCATCGAGCCGCCCGCCACCTGGGACGCCACGCGCGAGGCGCAAATGGCGCTTTCGTGTGTGTTCCGCGCCCAGCGCGCGAGCGGCTTCAATTTCGGCGCGGGTCACCTGATCGACATTCTGCGCGGCAACCGCAACGAGAAGATCATGCAGCGCGGCCACGAGAAGATCTCGACCTTCGGCATTGGCGCGGCGCTGTCCGAGGCCGAGTGGCGCGGCATCTTCCGTCAGCTGGTGGCGTTCGGCTATCTGACCGTCGATCACGAGGGCTTCGGCGCGCTCGTGCTGACGGAGGCGAGCAAGGCGGTGCTCAAGGGCGAGCAGCACGTCACGATGCGCCGCTATGTGAAGCCCACGCGCACACGTACGTCGTCGAGCCGCACCAGCGAGCGCGCCGATCCGACCGTGGGCATGAGCCCGCGTCAGCGTGCGCGCTGGGAGCGTCTGCGCCTGTGGCGCACCGACACGGCCAAGAGCGAAGGCGTGCCCGCCTACGTGATCTTCCACGACGCCACGCTGGCGGAAATCGCCCGCAACGGTCCCGAATCGGTCGACGATCTGCGTGATATTCCGGGCATCGGCGCGCGCAAACTCGAACGCTTTGGCGAGGAACTCGTCGAGGTCGTCGGCGACGAATAAGCGGCTCGCTGGCGCCGGGCTCACGACTGGTGCGAAGCCTTTGCACTGTGAGCGCACCGGTCGTATTTACGTTCTGCGCCGTCCGAGCCGCGCCGTAATTGGCAATGCGTCCTTTCCGCTTCCTCCAGCGCTGCAATTTACCGGTGAGCACGCGTTTTATTCTCGCCGCACCGCAACACGCCACACACTTCTTCCGTGCTCCGAAATACCGCAAGCCGTTGACTTGCTTGGTGTTTTCGGAATATCATGCTGGGTTCCGGTTCTTGGGTTGTCTGCGCACGTCAGTTAGTTTGACTAATTCGTTGACTAATTCGGCGTGGAAGCACGGTGGAGTGCGCTCCAGGTGCGTGCGTCGCAGGCGGCGGTTTTCAGGGCCGGAATTCTCGTAGGAGTTTAGATGCGTGGTTTTCCGCTTTGCCCGGAAATAAACGCATCGATTTTGTTCAATTTCAGGAATAAACAATGCCAACCATCAATCAACTGGTTCGCAAAGGCCGCACTTCGGAAGTCACGAAGAGCAAGTCGCCGGCCCTGCAGGACTGCCCTCAGCGTCGCGGCGTGTGCACGCGTGTGTACACGACGACGCCGAAGAAGCCGAACTCGGCACTTCGTAAAGTTGCCAAGGTTCGTCTGACGAACGGCTTCGAAGTCATTTCGTACATCGGTGGTGAAGGCCACAACCTGCAGGAACACTCGGTTGTGCTGATCCGCGGCGGCCGTGTGAAGGACTTGCCGGGTGTGCGTTACCACATGGTTCGCGGCTCGCTGGATACCCAGGGCGTCAAGGATCGTAAGCAGGCTCGCTCGAAGTACGGCGCGAAGCGCGCGAAGGCTGCGAAGTAAGAGTCAAGTGTCGTCTGCGCTCCAGAGCGCTGGCGATAAAAGCGACAGGTGCCGGATTGGCCGGTGCTGTCGAGTAAGTGGTCACCCGACCAGGCTGGTAAGTCGTGAGATGAATCGGGTTAGTTGGTGGCCGCGGAGCGTAGGGTTCCATCCACGCTTCAACTGAAAAGTTAAAGGAAGAAACATGCCGCGTCGTCGCGAAGTCCCCAAGCGGGAAGTGTTGCCGGATCCGAAGTTCGGCAACGTTGATGTAGCCAAGTTCATGAACGTGCTGATGCTCTCCGGCAAGAAGTCGGTTGCCGAGCGTATCGTGTACGGCGCTTTCGAACAGATCCAGACCAAGGGTGGCAAGGACCCGCTGGAAGTGTTCACTGTCGCGCTCAACAACGTGAAGCCGGTGGTGGAAGTGAAGAGCCGCCGCGTTGGTGGTGCGAACTATCAGGTTCCGGTCGAAGTGCGCCCCTCGCGTCGTATGGCATTGGCGATGCGTTGGCTGCGTGAAGCCGCGAAGAAGCGCAGCGAGAAGTCGATGGCCCTGCGTCTGGCAGGTGAGCTCTCCGAAGCGGCCGAAGGCCGTGGCGGCGCGATGAAGAAGCGCGACGAAGTTCACCGGATGGCAGAAGCGAACAAGGCGTTCTCGCACTTCCGCTTCTAAGAGAAAGCCCCTACCGGGGTTTGCTCAAAGAGCGGAAAAAAATTCCGGGCGGGTGCGCTTATCTAGCGCCTCGCCCGTTTGTGTTCAGGCGCGTTGGGATCGACCCGGTCGGGATCGAATTCGGCGCGCACCTCCTTATAGAGGATCAAAGTGGCTCGCAAGACTCCTATCGAGCGCTACCGCAACATCGGTATTAGCGCTCACATCGACGCCGGCAAGACGACGACGACCGAGCGCATTCTGTTCTACACCGGCGTGAACCACAAGATTGGTGAAGTTCACGACGGCGCTGCCACCATGGACTGGATGGAGCAGGAGCAGGAGCGTGGCATCACGATTACCTCCGCTGCTACGACCGCGTTCTGGAAGGGCATGGGCGGTAACTACCCCGAGCACCGCATCAACATCATCGACACCCCGGGCCACGTCGACTTCACGATTGAAGTTGAACGCTCGATGCGCGTGCTCGACGGTGCATGCATGGTTTACTGCGCAGTGGGCGGCGTTCAGCCCCAGTCGGAAACCGTGTGGCGCCAGGCGAACAAGTACAAGGTTCCCCGTCTCGCGTTCGTCAACAAGATGGACCGTACGGGCGCGAACTTCTTCAAGGTCTACGACCAGCTGAAGACGCGTCTGAAGGCGAACCCGGTTCCGGTCGTGGTGCCGATCGGTGCAGAAGACACGTTCCAGGGCGTGGTCGACCTGATCAAGATGAAGGCGATCATTTGGGACGAAGCGTCGCAAGGCACGAAGTTCGACTACGTCGACATCCCCGCTGAACTCGTTGACTCGTGCAACGAATGGCGCGAAAAGATGATCGAGTCGGCTGCTGAAGCCAGCGAAGAGCTGATGGAAAAGTACCTCGGCGGCGAAGAGCTGACCGAAGCGGAAGTCGTCAAGGCCATCCGCGACCGTACCATCGCTTGCGAAATCCAGCCGATGCTGTGCGGCACCGCGTTCAAGAACAAGGGCGTGCAGCGTATGCTCGACGCCGTGATCGACTTCCTGCCGTCGCCGGTGGACATTCCCCCGGTCACGGGCGAACTCGAAAACGGTGAGAAGGCAGAGCGCCGTGCAGCCGACGACGAAAAGTTCTCGGCACTCGCGTTCAAGATCATGACCGACCCGTTCGTCGGCCAGCTGATCTTCTTCCGCGCGTACTCGGGCGTCGTCAACTCGGGCGACACGGTGCTGAACTCGACCAAGGGCAAGAAGGAACGCCTCGGCCGTATTCTGCAGATGCACGCGAACAACCGCGAAGAAATCAAGGAAGTTCGTGCAGGCGACATCGCCGCAGCCGTGGGCCTGAAGGAAGCAACGACGGGCGACACGCTGTGCGACCCGGCGAACCCGATCATCCTGGAACGCATGATTTTCCCGGAACCGGTGATTTCGCAGGCCGTCGAGCCGAAGACCAAGGCTGACCAGGAAAAGATGGGCCTCGCCCTGAACCGCCTGGCACAGGAAGACCCGTCGTTCCGCGTCCAGACGGACGAGGAATCGGGCCAGACCATCATTTCGGGTATGGGCGAGCTCCACCTCGAAATTCTGGTCGACCGTATGAAGCGTGAATTCAACGTGGAAGCGACCGTCGGCAAGCCGCAGGTTGCATACCGCGAAACGATCCGCGCAACGGCGAAGGACGTCGAAGGCAAGTTCGTCAAGCAGTCGGGCGGTCGCGGCCAGTTCGGTCACGCTGTCATTACGCTTGAGCCGAACGAGCAGGGCAAGGGCTACGAGTTCCTGGACGAGATCAAGGGTGGTGTGATTCCGCGTGAATTCATCCCCGCGGTCGACAAGGGTATCCAGGAAACGCTCAAGGCCGGCGTGCTGGCGGGCTTCCCGGTCGTCGACGTCAAGGTTCACCTGACGTTCGGTTCGTACCACGACGTTGACTCGAACGAAAATGCATTCCGCATGGCCGGTTCGATGGCGTTCAAGGAAGCAATGCGCAAGGCTCAGCCGGTCATCCTCGAACCGATGATGGCTGTCGAAGTCGAAACGCCGGAAGACTACATGGGCAACGTGATGGGCGACCTGTCGGGCCGTCGCGGTATCGTCCAGGGCATGGAAGACATGGTTGGCGGCGGCAAGATCGTTCGCGCCGAAGTGCCGCTGTCGGAAATGTTCGGCTATTCGACGTCGCTGCGCTCGCTGTCGCAAGGTCGCGCAACGTACACGATGGAATTCAAGCACTACGCAGAAGCACCGCGTAACGTGGCCGACGCGATCATCAGCGCGAAGGCGAAGTAAGCATCGGCATTCAGTTGACCATGCGGCGAACCGGACATGGGTCCGGTTCGCATCGCGCAGTCACCGATTCACCACTTTTTTGAAAGAAGAGAAACATGGCAAAAGGTAAATTCGAACGGACCAAGCCGCACGTGAACGTGGGCACGATCGGTCACGTTGACCACGGCAAGACCACGCTGACGGCAGCTATCACGACGGTTCTGACCAAGAAGTTCGGTGGCGAAGCCAAGGCGTACGACCAGATCGACGCGGCACCGGAAGAAAAGGCACGTGGTATTACCATCAACACCGCGCACGTCGAGTACGAAACGGCTAACCGCCACTACGCACACGTCGACTGCCCGGGCCACGCTGACTATGTGAAGAACATGATCACGGGCGCGGCACAGATGGACGGCGCGATCCTGGTTTGCTCGGCTGCTGACGGCCCGATGCCGCAAACGCGTGAGCACATCCTGCTGGCACGTCAGGTTGGCGTTCCGTACATCATCGTCTTCCTGAACAAGTGCGACATGGTCGACGACGCCGAGCTGCTCGAGCTGGTCGAAATGGAAGTGCGCGAACTTCTGTCGAAGTACGACTTCCCGGGCGACGACACGCCGATCGTCAAGGGTTCGGCCAAGCTGGCGCTGGAAGGCGACACGGGCGAGCTGGGTGAAGTGGCGATCATGAGCCTGGCCGACGCGCTGGACACGTACATCCCGACGCCGGAGCGTGCAGTTGACGGCGCGTTCCTGATGCCGGTGGAAGACGTGTTCTCGATCTCGGGTCGTGGCACGGTGGTGACGGGTCGCGTTGAGCGCGGCATCGTCAAGGTCGGCGAAGAAATCGAAATCGTCGGTATCAAGCCGACGGTGAAGACGACCTGCACGGGCGTGGAAATGTTCCGCAAGCTGCTCGATCAAGGTCAGGCAGGCGACAACGTCGGTATCCTGCTGCGCGGCACGAAGCGTGAAGACGTCGAGCGCGGCCAGGTTCTGGCCAAGCCGGGTTCGATCACGCCGCACACGCACTTCACGGCTGAAGTGTACGTGCTGAGCAAGGACGAAGGCGGCCGTCACACGCCGTTCTTCAACAACTACCGTCCGCAGTTCTACTTCCGTACGACGGACGTGACGGGCTCGATCGAGCTGCCGAAGGACAAGGAAATGGTCATGCCGGGCGACAACGTGTCGATCACGGTGAAGCTGATCGCTCCGATCGCGATGGAAGAAGGTCTGCGCTTCGCAATCCGCGAAGGTGGCCGTACCGTCGGCGCTGGCGTCGTCGCAAAGATCATCGAGTAATTCGAGTACAATACTCGGCTTGCTTGAGTAGTTGATGCACCCTGGGTCCGTCCCGCGGCGTCTTGTCGCGGGGCGGACCTACGCTCTTTATATTGTCTGGCGGCGCAAGTCCGCCTCGCTCTTTTTAAGGAATTGTCATGCAGAACCAAAAAATCCGTATCCGCCTGAAAGCATTCGACTATCGCCTGATCGACCAGTCGGCTGCTGAAATCGTCGATACGGCGAAGCGCACGGGCGCAATCGTCCGCGGTCCGGTGCCGCTGCCGACGCGTATCCAGCGTTTCGACATCCTGCGTTCGCCGCACGTCAACAAGACGTCGCGCGACCAGCTCGAAATCCGTACCCACCTGCGCCTGATGGACATCGTCGACCCGACGGACAAGACCGTCGACGCGCTGATGAAGCTGGACCTCCCGGCTGGTGTGGACGTCGAAATCAAGCTGCAGTAAGAGTCTCGAGCGCGGCCAGGATGACCTGATCGCGCTAAGTCTTTGATTGCTTGCGGAAATCGTGAGAGGACGTTATACTTGACGTCTTTTCGCGCATTCGCGCAAAAAAATCGGTGTGTCTTGCGGGCCTTTACCCCGGAAACGTGCCGGTACTTTGTAAATTAGCCCCGACCAATCGCAGTCGGGAATGGAGAAAACGATGAGCCTTGGACTCGTAGGTCGCAAGGTTGGCATGACCCGTATCTTCACGGCCGAAGGGGATTCGATTCCCGTGACCGTGCTGGACGTGTCCGACAACCGCGTGACGCAGATCAAGACTGTTGAAACCGACGGCTACACGGCCGTGCAGGTTGCGTTCGGTACGCGCCGCGCTTCGCGCGTGACGAAGCCGATCGCAGGTCATCTCGCCAAAGCCGGTGTTCAAGCCGGTGAAATCCTCAAGGAATTCCAGATCGACGCCGCCAAGGCTGCCGAGCTGTCGAATGGCGCCGTGATCGGTGTGGATCTCTTCTCGGAAGGCCAGAAGGTCGACGTGCAAGGCACCTCGATCGGTAAGGGCTACGCCGGTACCATCAAGCGTTACAACTTTGCTTCGGGTCGTGCTTCGCACGGTAACTCGCGCTCGCACAATGTGCCGGGCTCGATCGGTATGGCGCAGGATCCGGGTCGTGTTTTCCCGGGTAAGCGCATGACCGGTCACATGGGTGACGAAACCGTGACGGTGCAAAACCTCGAAATCGCCCGTATCGACGCAGAGCGTAGCCTGCTGTTGGTCAAGGGTGCCGTTCCTGGTGCAAAGGGCGGCAAGGTTTTCGTGACGCCGGCTGTCAAGGCACGCGTCAAGAAAGGAGCGCAATAATGGAACTGAAGCTCCTGAACGCTAATGGTCAGGAAGGCGCAGCAGTTAACGCGTCGGACGTCGTGTTCGGCCGTGACTACAACGAAGCGCTGATCCATCAGATCGTTGTCGCCTATCAGGCGAACGCGCGCAGCGGTAACCGCGCGCAGAAGGACCGTGAGCAGGTCAAGCACACCACCAAGAAGCCGTGGCGTCAGAAGGGTACGGGCCGCGCTCGTGCCGGTATGTCGTCGAGCCCGTTGTGGCGTGGCGGTGGTCGCATCTTCCCGAATTCGCCGGAAGAAAACTTCGCTCACAAGGTCAACAAGAAGATGCATCGCGCAGGCCTCTGCTCGATCTTCTCGCAGCTGGCCCGTGAAGGCCGCATCTCGGTCGTCGAAGAGCTGTCGCTCGAAGCGCCGAAGACGAAGCTGCTGGCCGAAAAGTTCAAGGCCATGGGTCTCGAATCCGTGCTGGTCATTACCGACACGGTCGACGAGAACCTGTTTCTCGCGTCGCGCAACCTGCCCCACGTGGCAGTCGTTGAGCCGCGTTTTGCCGACCCCCTCTCGCTGATCTACTTCAAGAAGATCCTGATCACGAAGGCAGCGGTCGCCCAGATCGAGGAGTTGCTGTCATGAGCGAGATTCGCAAGAACGATCATCGTTTGATGCAGGTCCTGCTCGCGCCGGTGATCTCCGAAAAGGCGACGCTGGTGGCGGAGAAGAACGAACAAGTCGTCTTCGAAGTCGCCCCGGATGCGACGAAGCAGGAAGTCAAGGCTGCTGTCGAGCTGATGTTCAAGGTGGAAGTCGACTCCGTCAACGTGCTGGTCCAGAAGGGTAAAGCCAAGCGCTTTGGCCGCTTCAACGGCAAGCGCAAGGACGTGAAGAAGGCGTACGTCTGCCTGAAGCCCGGCCAGGAAATCAACTTTGAAGCGGAGGCCAAGTAATCATGGCAATCGTGAAAGTTAAGCCGACTTCGCCGGGTCGCCGCGCGATGGTCAAGATCGTCAACAAGGATCTGCACACGGGCAAGCCGTTCGCGGCGCTGCTCGACACGCAATCCAAGACGGCTGGCCGTAACAACAATGGTCGTATCACGACCCGTCACAAGGGTGGTGGTCACAAGCAGCACTACCGTGTGATCGACTTCCGTCGTACGAAGGACGGCATTCCGGCAAAGATCGAACGCCTGGAATACGACCCGAACCGTAGCGCGAACATCGCGCTGGTTCTGTACGCAGACGGTGAGCGTCGCTACATCATCGCCCCGAAGGGCGCGGTGGTTGGCCAGCCGCTGATGTCGGGTTCGGAAGCGCCGATCAAGTCGGGTAACGCTCTGCCGATCCGCAACATCCCGGTCGGTACGACGATCCACTGCATCGAAATGCTGCCGGGCAAGGGCGCGCAGATCGCGCGTTCGGCTGGTACGTCGGCAATGCTGCTGGCACGCGAAGGCGTCTACGCGCAGGTTCGTCTGCGTTCGGGCGAAATCCGCCGCGTCCACGTTGAGTGCCGCGCAACGATCGGTGAAGTGGGCAACGAAGAACACAGCCTCCGTCAAATCGGTAAGGCTGGTGCGAACCGCTGGCGCGGCATCCGCCCGACGGTCCGCGGCGTTGCAATGAACCCGGTTGACCACCCGCACGGTGGTGGTGAAGGCAAGACTGCTGCTGGTCGCGATCCGGTTAGCCCGTGGGGCACGCCGGCTAAGGGCTACCGCACCCGCAGCAACAAGCGCACGACGAGCATGATCGTCCAGCGCCGTCACAAGCGCTAAGGAGTAGGCAATGGCACGTTCTATTAAGAAAGGTCCGTTCTGCGACGCCCATTTGCTGAAGAAGGTTGAGGCGGCTGCAGCTACGCGCGACAAGAAACCGATCAAGACCTGGTCGCGTCGTTCGACGATCCTGCCGGACTTCATCGGCCTGACGATCGCCGTGCATAACGGCCGTCAACACGTTCCGGTGTATGTCACGGAAAACATGGTCGGCCACAAGCTTGGCGAGTTCGCACTGACCCGTACGTTCAAGGGTCACGCGGCCGACAAGAAGGCCAAGAAATAAGGGGCAATCAAGATGGAAGTGAAGGCAATTCATCGCGGTGCCCGCATCTCGGCGCAGAAGACGCGTCTTGTGGCTGACCAGATCCGCGGTCTGCCGGTTGACAAGGCACTGAACGTTCTGACGTTCTCGCCGAAGAAAGCGGCTGGCATCGTGAAAAAGGTTGTGCTCTCGGCGATCGCAAACGCGGAACACAACGAAGGCGCGGACATCGACGAGCTCAAGATCAAGAGCATCTACGTCGACAAGGCGGCTTCGCTGAAGCGTTTCACCGCGCGCGCCAAGGGCCGCGGCAACCGCATCGAGAAGCAATCCTGTCACATCACTGTGACGGTCGGGAATTAAGGAGCCATACGATGGGACAGAAAATTCATCCGACTGGCTTCCGTTTGGCCGTCAGCCGCAATTGGGCTTCGCGTTGGTACGCGAACAACAACAATTTCGCGGCGATGTTGAAGGAAGACATCGGTGTTCGTGAATACCTGAAGAAGAAGCTGAAGAACGCTTCGGTGGGCCGTGTTGTGATCGAGCGTCCGGCTAAGAACGCTCGCATCACGATTTACAGCTCGCGCCCGGGTGTGGTGATCGGCAAGAAGGGCGAGGACATCGAACTCCTCAAGGCCGAACTCCAGAAGCGCATGGGCGTTCCGGTTCATGTGAACATCGAAGAAATCCGCAAGCCGGAAACCGACGCGCAGCTGATCGCCGACTCGATCACGCAGCAGCTCGAGCGCCGCATCATGTTCCGTCGCGCAATGAAGCGCGCGATGCAGAACGCGATGCGTCTGGGTGCCCAGGGCATCAAGATCATGAGCGCCGGCCGTCTGAACGGTATCGAAATCGCACGTACCGAGTGGTACCGCGAAGGTCGAGTGCCGCTTCACACGCTGCGTGCTGACATCGACTACGCAACCTCGGAAGCGAAGACGACGTACGGCATCATCGGCGTGAAGGTTTGGGTCTACAAGGGCGACACGCTCGGCCGCAACGACGCACCGGTGGTGGAAGAAGTCGCCGAAGAAAAGCGTCCGCGCCGCAACGCGCGCCCGGGCGATCGTCGTCCGCGCCGTGATGGCGAAGGTGCACCGGGCGCACGCCGTGGCGCACCGCGCCGTGGCGCTGCCGGCGGTGACGGCAAGAGTGGAGAATAACGATGCTGCAACCGAAACGCAGGAAGTATCGCAAAGAGCAGAAGGGTCGTAACACCGGCGTCGCAACGCGCGGCAACGCAGTTTCGTTCGGTGAATACGGTCTGAAGGCTATCGGTCGTGGTCGCCTGACCGCACGTCAGATTGAAGCGGCGCGTCGTGCAATGACGCGTCACATCAAGCGTGGCGGCCGCATCTGGATCCGTATCTTCCCGGACAAGCCGATCTCGCAAAAGCCGGCGGAAGTGCGTATGGGTAACGGTAAGGGTAACCCTGAGTACTACGTCGCAGAGATTCAACCGGGCAAGATGCTGTACGAAATGGATGGTGTGTCCGAAGAACTGGCTCGTGAAGCGTTCCGTCTGGCTGCAGCGAAGCTGCCGCTGAAGACGGTCTTCATGGTTCGCCAGCTCGGCGCCTAAGGAGTTAATGATGAAGGCATCTGAACTTCTTCAGAAAGACAAGGCCGCGCTCGATCAAGAGCTGTCGGACCTCTTGAAGGCGCAATTCGGCCTGCGCATGCAACTCGCGACCCAGCAGCTCACGAACACGAGCCAGCTGAAGAAGGTTCGTCGCGACATCGCACGTGTGCGGACCGTCCTGACTCAGAAGGCGAACCAGAAATGAACGAAAGCGTGAAAACCTCGCTTAAGCGGACGCTGGTCGGCAAGGTCGTCAGCAACAAGATGGACAAGACGGTCACCGTCCTGGTCGAGCGCCGCGTCAAGCACCCGATCTACGGCAAGTACGTCGTGCAGTCGAAGAAGTACCACGCTCACGACGAATCGAACACGTACAACGAGGGTGACCTCGTTGAAATCCAGGAGACCCGTCCGCTGTCGAAGACGAAGGCCTGGACCGTGTCGAAGCTTGTAGAAGCAGCACGCGTCATCTAAAACGCCCGTTTCAGATGATGAAACATCCCGGGGATCTCTCCCCGGGATGTAGAAGTAGTTGAAATCGCAGAAGATTTCGCTTGCTAGGCCAAGATTATCGAGTTATAGTCTTGGTCTTCCCTCTTTATGGGTTCGCTGTTGGCAAAGCAGCGAGTAAACGTAAAAGGGGAAGCAAAATCCGGGCGCCAGTCCGGGTTAGCAAGATTCACCGGAATGCGATGGCCGGTTTCGTTTGCCGTCGCTGCTGTTCATACCCAAGCAGCTGAGCGGTCGTTCTAGTGGCGGCGCGGCTGACGGGACCAAGACTGACCGGATGTGCCATGGTGGCGCGACCGGATTAAGTTGGGATAGATAAACCATGATCCAGACCGAAACTCGGCTTGAAGTAGCCGACAACACGGGTGCGCGTGAAGTCATGTGCATCAAGGTGCTCGGCGGCTCGAAGCGTCGTTATGCCAGCATTGGCGACATCATCAAGGTGACCGTCAAGGAAGCAACGCCGCGTGGGCGCGTGAAAAAGGGCGAAATCTACAACGCTGTTGTGGTTCGCACCGCGAAGGGCGTGCGCCGTCAAGACGGCTCGCTGATCAAGTTCGATGGCAACGCCGCCGTGCTTTTGAACACCAAGCTTGAGCCGATCGGCACCCGTATTTTCGGGCCGGTTACGCGTGAGCTGCGTAGCGAACGATTCATGAAGATCGTTTCGCTGGCGCCGGAAGTGCTGTAAGGAGTCGCGATGAACAAGATTCGCAAGGGTGACGAAGTTATCGTCGTCACTGGCAAAGACAAGGGCAAGCGCGGCGTCGTGGTAGGTATCGGCGCAGACCGCGTGACCGTCGAAGGCATCAACATCGCGAAGAAGCATGTTAAGCCGAACCCCATGAAGGGTACGACGGGTGGCGTTGAAGCCAAGGCAATGCCGCTGGCTATCTCGAACGTCGCATTGGTCGACGCGAACGGCAAGCCGTCGCGCGTGGGCATCAAGGTCGAAGGGGACAAGAAGGTTCGTTTCCTTAAGACGACCGGTGCTGTTCTGAGCGCCTGACGCTGCGGAGTAAAAAATGGCACGTTTGCAAGAATTTTATAAAGAGAAGGTCGTTCCCGGCCTGATCGAGAAGTTCGGTTACAAGTCGATCATGGAAGTGCCGCGCCTCACCAAGATCACCCTGAACATGGGTGTCGGTGAAGCCGTTGCTGACAAGAAAGTGCTTGAGCACGCCGTGGGCGACCTCACGAAGATCGCCGGTCAAAAGCCTGTCGTGACGAAGTCGCGCAAGGCAATCGCCGGTTTCAAGATCCGTGAAGGCTACCCGATCGGCACGATGGTCACGCTGCGTGGCCAGGCAATGTACGAATTCCTGGACCGTTTCGTGACGGTTGCGCTCCCCCGCGTGCGCGACTTCCGTGGCGTGTCGGGCAAGGCGTTCGATGGCCGTGGTAACTACAACATCGGTGTGAAAGAGCAGATCATTTTCCCCGAAATTGACTACGACAAGATCGACGCGCTGCGTGGGCTGAACATCAGCATCACGACGACCGCGAAGACCGACGAAGAAGCAAAGGCACTGCTCGCCAGCTTCAAGTTCCCGTTCAGAAACTGAGGTTACCGTGGCTAAACTGGCACTGATCGAACGTGAAAAGAAGCGCGCTCGTCTGGCAGCGAAATTTGCGCCGAAGCGCGCAGAGCTGAAGGCGATCATCGACGACCAAAGCAAGTCGGAAGAAGAGCGCTACGCAGCTCGCCTGGAACTGCAACAACTGCCCCGCAACTCGAACCCGACTCGCAAGCGTAACCGCTGCGCGATCACGGGCCGTCCGCGTGGCACGTTCCGCAAATTCGGTCTCGCACGTAACAAGATTCGTGAAATCGCGTTCCGTGGTGAGATCCCTGGCATCACCAAGGCGAGCTGGTAATAGGAGAAACATAAATGAGCATGAGTGATCCTATCGCCGATATGCTGACTCGCATCCGCAATGCGCAGATGGTCGAGAAAGTTTCGGTTGCTATGCCCTCGTCGAAAGTGAAGATTGCGATTGCGCAGGTTCTGAAGGACGAAGGTTATATCGATGACTTCGCGGTGAAAACCGAAGGTGCGAAGTCGGAATTGAACATCGCGTTGAAGTACTACGCTGGCCGTCCCGTTATCGAGCGCATCGAACGCGTCTCGAAGCCGGGTCTGCGCGTGTACCGCGGCCGCAACGACATCCCGCAGGTCATGAATGGCCTCGGCGTTGCGATCGTGTCGACGCCCAAGGGTGTGATGACGGACCGCAAGGCGCGCGCTACTGGCGTCGGCGGCGAAGTTATCTGCTACGTCGCTTAAGGCCTAAGGAGAAGAAACATGTCTCGAGTAGGTAAGAGCCCGGTCGCGCTGCAAGGCGCAGAAGCGACGCTCAGCGACGAGAAGATTACCGTCAAGGGCGCGCTGGGTACGATTTCGCAAGCTGCGAACCGCCTCGTGAAGGTGGTGAACGACAACGGCACGCTCAAGTTCGAGCCGGCCGACGACAGCCGCGAAGCAAACGCGATGTCTGGCACGATGCGCGCGATCGTCGCGAACATGGTGCAAGGCGTGACGAAGGGTTTTGAGCGCAAGCTGACGCTGGTTGGCGTCGGTTACCGTGCTCAAGCGCAAGGCGACAAGCTGAACCTGTCGCTGGGTTTCTCGCACCCGGTGGTGCACCAGATGCCGGAAGGCGTGAAGGCCGAAACCCCGTCGCAAACGGAAATCGTGATCAAGGGGATCGACAAGCAAAAAGTCGGCCAAACCGCAGCCGAAGTGCGCGGTTATCGCCCGCCTGAGCCCTACAAGGGCAAGGGTGTGCGTTACGCCGACGAGGTTGTGATCCTCAAAGAAACGAAGAAGAAGTAAGGGTGCGCAATCATGGATAAGACTCAATCTCGCCTGCGCCGCGCTCGTCAGACGCGTCTCAAGATCGCTGAGCTGCAAGTCGCGCGCCTGGCCGTGCATCGCACGAACACGCACATTTATGCGCAAGTGTTCTCGCCCTGCGGCACCAAGGTGCTGGCCAGCGCGTCGACGCTTGAAGCCGAAGTGCGTGCGCAACTGGCTGACCAGTCGGGCAAGGGTGGCAATGTCGCCGCTGCCTCGCTGATCGGCAAGCGTATCGCAGAAAAGGCTAAGGCCGCCGGCATCGAATCCGTCGCCTTTGACCGCTCGGGTTTCCGCTATCACGGCCGCGTCAAGGCGCTGGCTGATGCTGCGCGCGAAGCCGGGCTCAAGTTCTAAGGAAGGAATTCGTCATGGCAAAGATGCAAGCGAAAGTTCAGGCTGACGAACGCGACGACGGCCTTCGTGAAAAAATGATTTCGGTCAATCGCGTGACCAAGGTCGTGAAGGGTGGCCGTATTCTCGGCTTCGCCGCACTGACCGTGGTTGGCGATGGTGATGGCCGCGTCGGTATGGGCAAGGGCAAGTCGAAAGAAGTGCCCGTCGCTGTCCAGAAGGCGATGGAACAAGCTCGTCGCAACATGTTCAAGGTGCCCCTGAAGAACGGCACCCTGCAACACGAAGTGCACGGCAAGCATGGCGCATCGGTCGTCCTCCTCGCTCCGGCGAAGGCTGGTACGGGCGTGATCGCCGGCGGCCCGATGCGCGCAGTGTTCGACGTGATGGGCGTGCAGAACGTCGTGGCCAAGAGCCACGGTTCGACGAACCCGTACAACCTCGTTCGTGCAACGCTGGACGGTCTGCGCAAGCAGTCGACCCCGGCCGACATCGCGGCGAAGCGCGGCAAGTCCGTCGAAGAAATTCTGGGCTAAGGGTGGGCACCATGTCTGAAAAAACTGTCAAGGTTCAGCTCGTCAAGAGCCTGATTGGGACCCGCGAAACGCACCGTGCCACCGTGCGCGGTCTCGGCCTGCGCCGCCTGAACTCGGTCTCCGAGCTTCAGGACACGCCGGCTGTGCGCGGCATGATCAACAAGGTCTCGTACCTCGTTAAGGTCATCGGCTAAGCGGTCGACCAAGACTCCAGGAGTTGAAAATGGAATTGAATAACCTGAAGCCGGCAGAAGGCGCGAAGCACGCAAAGCGTCGCGTCGGTCGCGGCATCGGCTCCGGCCTCGGCAAGACCGCTGGCCGTGGTCACAAGGGTCAGAAATCGCGTTCGGGCGGCTTCCACAAGGTTGGCTTCGAAGGCGGTCAAATGCCGCTGCAGCGTCGTCTGCCGAAGCGTGGCTTCACCTCGCTGACGAAGGAATTCGTCGGTGAAGTGCGCCTCGCCGACATCGAGAAGCTGCCGGTCGACGAAATCGATCTGCTGGCTCTCAAGCAGGCAGGCCTCATTGGCGAACTGACCCGCAGCGCAAAGATCATCGCTACTGGCGAGATCAAGCGTAAGGTCGTCGTGAAGGGTCTGGGTGCGACGAAGAACGCGCGTGCTGCGATTGAAGCAGCAGGCGGTTCTTTTGCCGAGTGATTGTGAGTGGGGCGTGCGGGTTCGCCCGCCGTCACTAGCATCTGCATCGGAGAAGCTACTTGGCTACTAGCCCGAGTCTCGCAAAAACCGGTCGCAGCGCTCCGAAGTTCGGCGACCTGCGTCGGCGTGCAATGTTCTTGCTGCTGGCGCTGGTCGTTTATCGTATCGGTGCGCACATTCCGGTTCCGGGTATCGACCCTGACCAGCTGGCGAAGCTCTTTCAAAGCCAGTCGGGCGGCATCCTTGGCATGTTCAACATGTTCTCGGGTGGCGCGCTGTCTCGCTTCACGATCTTCGCGCTGGGTGTGATGCCGTATATTTCGGCGTCGATCATCCTGCAGCTGATGGCGATCGTCTCGCCGCAGCTGGAAGCGTTGAAGAAGGAAGGGCAAGCCGGGCAACGCAAGATCACGCAGTACACGCGGATCTTCACGGTGGTGCTGGCGACGTTTCAGGCGTTCGGCATCGCGGTCGCGCTGGAAAACCAGCCTGGCCTCGTGATCGATCCGGGCATGGTGTTTCGCCTGACGACGGTCGTAACGCTCGTGACGGGCACGATGTTCCTGATGTGGCTTGGTGAGCAGATCACGGAACGCGGTCTCGGTAACGGCATTTCGATCATCATCTTCGGCGGGATTGCAGCGGGTTTCCCGAATGCAATCGGCGGTCTGTTTGAACTGGTTCGCACCGGCTCGATGGGCCCCGTCTCGGCGATCATCATCGTGGCACTGATCGCGGCTGTGACGTACCTGGTGGTGTTCATCGAACGCGGCCAGCGCAAGATCCTCGTGAACTATGCGAAGCGTCAGGTCGGTAACAAGATTTACGGCGGGCAGTCGTCCCACCTGCCGCTCAAGCTGAACATGTCGGGCGTGATTCCGCCGATCTTCGCATCGTCGATCATCCTGTTCCCGGCAACGATTCTGAATTGGTTCAGCTCGGGTTCGCGATCCAACTGGTTCGCAGACACGCTGCACAACGTGGCTGAAGCTCTCAAGCCTGGCCAACCGGTGTACGTGTTGCTGTATGCGTTGGCGATCGTCTTCTTCTGCTTCTTCTACACCGCACTGGTGTTCAACAGCAGGGAAACGGCCGACAACCTGAAGAAGAGTGGCGCGTTCGTTCCTGGCATCCGCCCGGGCGATCAGACGGCTCGCTATATCGACCGCATCCTCACGCGTCTGACGCTGGCCGGTGCGATCTATATCGTGTTTGTCTGTCTGCTGCCGGAGTTTCTGGTGCTGCGCTGGAATGTGCCGTTTTATTTTGGTGGCACGTCGCTGCTGATCATTGTCGTCGTCACAATGGACTTCATGGCGCAGGTGCAGTCGTACGTCATGTCGCAACAATACGAATCGCTGCTCAAGAAGGCGAACTTCAAGGGTGGCGGAGTCCCGATGCGCTGAAGGACATATGGCCAAAGACGATGTGATCCAGATGCAAGGTGAGGTCATAGAAAACCTCCCTAACGCCACCTTCCGGGTAAAACTGGAAAACGGCCATGTGGTCCTTGGGCATATTTCCGGGAAGATGCGGATGCACTACATCCGTATTCTTCCTGGCGACAAGGTGACAGTTGAGTTGACGCCTTACGATCTGTCGCGTGCGCGGATCGTGTTCCGGGCGAAGTGATTTAGAAAAAGGGTAATATCATGAAAGTGATGGCATCGGTAAAGCGCATGTGCCGTAACTGCAAAATCATCAAGCGCAACGGCGTCGTTCGCGTGATCTGCAGCACGGACCCGCGCCACAAGCAGCGTCAAGGCTGATCAGCGCGCTTTTTGCTTGCGCTTTTTGTTTGAGGAAAAACAATGGCTCGTATCGCAGGGGTTAACATCCCGAACCACCAGCACACGGAAATCGGCCTGACGGCGATCTTCGGTATCGGCCGCACGCGTTCGCGCAACATCTGCGTCGCTGCTGGTGTCCCGTTTGACAAGAAGGTCAAGGACCTGAACGACGCGGATCTGGAAAAGCTGCGTGATGAAGTGGGCAAGTTTGTCGTCGAAGGCGATCTTCGCCGTGAAACGACGATGAACATCAAGCGCCTGATGGATCTCGGCTGCTACCGCGGCGTGCGCCATCGCAAGGGCCTGCCCCTGCGTGGCCAGCGTACGCGCACCAACGCACGTACGCGCAAGGGTCCGCGCCGCGCAGCACAGTCGCTGAAGAAGTAAGCGGTTCTGACAGTTACAGGAAAACGTAATGGCTAAGGCTTCGAACAACTCCGCGGCGCAACGCGTTCGCAAGAAGGTTAAGAAGAACGTCGCCGAGGGCGTGGTTCACGTTCACGCGTCGTTCAACAACACGATCATCACGATCACCGACCGTCAAGGCAATGCACTCGCCTGGGCAACGTCGGGCGGTCAGGGCTTCAAGGGTTCGCGTAAGTCGACGCCCTTCGCAGCTCAGGTCGCAGCTGAATCGGCTGGCCGTGTTGCAATGGAATACGGCGTCAAGAACCTCGAAGTGCGTATCAAGGGCCCCGGCCCGGGTCGCGAATCGGCGGTGCGCGCGCTGCATGGTCTTGGCATCAAGATCACCGCGATCTCCGACGTGACGCCGGTCCCGCACAACGGCTGCCGTCCGCCGAAGCGCCGTCGTATTTAAGGCGTCGCGCTTGCCGACTGCCTGAGCCGCCGGTAACGGCGTCCCAGGCTCTCGGCGCTATTGAATTGACTAAGCCCACCGTTCGGTCCAAAGGGCCGGACTAGCGCGAGTCGCGGGGTCTCCCCGTTTCAGGCTTCGCGTGATCAATTATCGAAGGAAAGCAACGTGGCACGTTATATCGGCCCGAAGGCCAAGCTGTCCCGCCGTGAAGGCACCGACCTCTTCCTGAAGAGCGCACGCCGCTCGCTCGCCGACAAGTGCAAGCTCGACAGCAAGCCGGGTCAGCACGGCCGCACCTCGGGTGCGCGCACGTCCGACTACGGCACGCAGCTGCGCGAGAAGCAAAAAGTGAAGCGTATCTACGGCGTGCTCGAGCGTCAGTTCCGCCGCTACTTCGCGGAAGCTGATCGTATCAAGGGCAACACCGGCGAAAACCTGCTGCAACTGCTCGAATCGCGTCTCGACAACGTCGTGTACCGCATGGGCTTCGCATCGACCCGCGCTGAAGCGCGTCAGCTCGTGAGCCACAAGGCTCTCACGCTGAACGGCGTCGTCGCGAACATCCCGTCGATGCAAGTGAAGGCAGGCGACGTCGTCGCAATTCGCGAAAAGGCGAAGAAGCAGGCGCGTATCGCTGAAGCCCTCTCGCTGGCAGAGCAAGGCGGCATCGCAGGTTGGGTCGCAGTCGACGCGAAGAAGTTCGAAGGTACGTTCAAGGGCGTGCCGGAGCGCAGCGACATCGCTGGCGACATCAACGAAAGCCTGATCGTCGAATTGTATTCGCGTTAATCGAATTGACGGCCGGGGTAACCTCTGTGCTTCGCGCAGGAGGAAGCCTCGGCTGTTTTTTTCAGGTTGTGGCCATCTCAGCCTTATCGGTGTAACGAGCCGAGGGTATTGAAAAGGAAAACCTATGCAAACCAGTTTGTTGAAACCCAAGATCATCGCTGTGGAATCGCTCGGCGACAACCACGCGAAAGTGGTCATGGAGCCGTTCGAACGCGGTTATGGCCATACCTTGGGTAACGCGCTTCGGCGCGTGCTGCTGTCGTCGATGGTGGGCTACGCGCCGACCGAAGTGACGATCGCAGGCGTCGTGCACGAATACTCGACGCTCGATGGTGTGCAAGAGGATGTGGTCAACCTGCTGTTGAACCTCAAGGGCGTGGTCTTCAAGCTGCATAACCGTGACGAAGTGACGGTTACGCTGCGCAAGGAAGGCGAGGGCGTTGTCACCGCTGGCGACATCGAACTCTCGCACGACTGCGAAGTCATCAACCCGGAACACGTCGTTGCGCATCTGACGAAGGGCGGCAAGCTCGACGTCCAGATCAAGATCGAGAAGGGCCGCGGCTACGTGCCGGGCAACGTGCGCCGTTACGGCGACGAGTCGGCAAAGATCATCGGCCGCATCGTGCTGGACGCTTCGTTCTCGCCGGTTCGCCGCGTGAGCTACGCAGTGGAAAGCGCGCGTGTCGAACAGCGTACCGACCTCGACAAGCTCGTGATGAACATCGAAACCAACGGCGTGATCTCGCCTGAGGAAGCGATCCGCCAGTCGGCGCGCATCCTCGTGGATCAGCTGTCGGTGTTCGCTGCACTGGAAGGCACGGAAACGGCGGCGGAAGCCCCGTCGCGCGCACCGCAGATCGATCCGATCCTGCTGCGTCCGGTGGACGATCTCGAACTCACGGTTCGCTCGGCGAACTGCCTGAAGGCCGAGAACATCTACTACATCGGCGACCTCATCCAGCGTACCGAGAACGAGCTGCTCAAGACCCCGAATCTGGGTCGCAAGTCGCTCAACGAGATCAAGGAAGTGCTCGCTTCGCGCGGTCTCACGCTCGGCATGAAGCTCGAAAACTGGCCGCCGGCTGGTCTCGACAAGTAAGAAGTCTGGCACGGACGCGGATTTTCCTTTAAAATCCGCGTCTTGCCTTTTTCACGTACCGGCCCGTGCTTCACGTTGTTGTGAGGCGATAGAAGAGCTGGACCAAAACTTTGTTTCAAGGAAATTGAAATGCGTCACCGTCATGGTCTGCGGAAACTGAACCGCACGAGCAGCCACCGTCTGGCAATGCTCCGTAACATGTCCAACTCGCTCATCGAGCACGAAGTCATCAAGACGACGCTGCCGAAGGCGAAGGAACTCCGTAAGGTTGTCGAGCCCCTCATCACGCTGGGCAAGAAGCCGTCGCTGGCAAACCGTCGTCTGGCGTTCAACCGCCTGCGCGATCGTGACTCGGTCACGAAGCTGTTCGACGTGCTCGGTCCGCGTTTCGCGAACCGTCCGGGCGGCTACCTGCGTATCCTGAAGTTCGGTTTCCGTGTTGGCGACAACGCACCGATGGCACTGGTCGAACTGCTCGACCGTCCGGAAGTCACGGAAGAGAACATCCAGGAAGCGGAATAAGCTTTCAGTCGCGAGATCCCCGGATCGAGCGGCACGCGAAAAAGCCAGGCCTAGCCTGGCTTTTTTGTTTTGAGCGCGGAATAAACGGCGTGGCGTGACGTTTGCTCCCTGAACGCGCCCTCGCGGCTGCGGTGGGGCGTCGTTGCCGCAGGGCGCACGGACGAAGGCCGACGGCGGCGGTGGTACGATAACGTCCTGCCTCGAGTCCCCGACCTTTCGCCTGCGCATGCAGGCGGTGGTGCGTGCGGGACACCCAGCCGGAGTTCGCCGTGACACTCAATGTGACCCTGATGCTGACCACGGTGCCCGACGAGGACACCGCCGACAAGCTCGCTTCCGCCGTCCTCGCGGCGCGGCTGGCCGCCTGCGTGACGCGGCTCGGCGCCGTGCATTCGGACTTTCACTGGCAGGGCAAGATCGAGTCCGGCAGCGAAATCCAGCTGCTTTTCAAGACGAGTCTCGCCCGCACGGCCGAACTCGAACAGTTCATCCAGACCCAACATCCCTACGAGACGCCCGAAATCCTCGCCTGGCAGGCGATGGCGTCGACCGCTTACGGGCAGTGGGTCAACACCGAAACCCAGCGTCCCCTCCATGTCTAACCGCTTCGATCGGCGTCTGCGCGCCGCGCCGTACGCTTCGCTGCTGGCCTTTTTCGCGTTCGTGGTCTGCGTGCTGCCGCTGCTGTTCGGCGCCGCGCCCGCGCATGCCGACGACGACTTCCTGCCGCCCGATCAGGCCTTCACGTTCAGTGCGAGCGAAGAGCCGGGCATGGTCGACGTCCACTTCAAGATCGCCGACGGCTACTACATGTACCGCGAGCGCTTCGCGTTCGACGCGCAGAACGGCGCCACGCTCGGCGATGCGCAGATTCCGCCCGGCCACGTGAAATTCGATCCGACGTTCAACAAGAACGTCGAGACCTATCGCAAGGAACTGACGATCCGCGTGCCGGTGAAGCAGGCGAGCGGCCCGTTCGATCTCACGGTGACGTCGCAGGGTTGCGCCGATGCGGGCATCTGCTATCCGCCCGCGCAGCACGTCTATCACGTGAGCGGTGCGGCGCTGCAAGCGGCGAATGCCGCGCCCGCGCAGACGGCGGTTGCGTCGACCACCGCCGCTGCAAACGCCAACGCCAACGCCAACGCCAACGCCAACGCCAACGCCAACGCCAACGCCAACGCCAACGCAGCCGCTGTGGCATCCACCAACACCGGCAGCGCCGAAGAACCCTGGTACGAACGCGCCACGAGCGCCGACTACGCGCAGTCGCTGCTGCAAGGCGGCGGCTTCTTCGCGGTGATCGGTTTGTACTTCGTCGCGGGCATGGTACTGAGCCTGCTGCCCTGTTCGTATCCGATGATCCCGATCCTCTCGGCGATCATCGTCGGCGAGGGCGCGCAGGTGACGCGCTCGCGCGGCTTCGCGCTTTCGTTCGTCTACGTGCTCGGCATGGCGCTCGTCTATACGGTGCTCGGCATCGCGGCGGCGCTGGTCGGCCAGAGTCTGGGCGCGTGGCTGCAGAACCCGTGGGTGCTCGGCGTGTTCGCCGTGCTGCTCACCGCCTTTGCCGTAATGCTGATCGCAGGCTACGACATCGCGCTGCCGCAGCGCTGGCAGGACGGCGCCTCGCGCGCGTCGCAGGGCCGCTCGGGCGGCAAGTTCGCGGCCGTCGCCGTGATGGGCGCGCTGTCCGCGCTCGTGGTGGGCGCGTGCATGACCGCGCCGCTGTTCGCCGTGCTCGCGTTCATCGCGCACACGGGCAACGCGGTGCTCGGCGGCGCGGCGCTGTTCGCGATGGGGATCGGTCTCGGCGTGCCGCTGATGATTCTCGGCCTCGGCGCGGGCACGCTGCTGCCGCGCGCGGGCACGTGGATGGACGGCGTGAAGGTGTTTTTCGGCGTCGTGCTGCTGGCCGCCGCGTTGTGGATCGTCTGGCCGGTGCTGGGCGCGACGGCGCAGATGCTGCTCGCCGCGCTCTGGCTGCTGCTCGCCGCGGCCGCGCTCGGCCTGTTCACCCCGAATGCGGGCGCAACCAACGTGTGGCGACGCCTTGGCCGTGGTCTCGGCGCGGCGTTCGCGATCTGGGCCGCGACCTTGATGGTCGGTCTGGCGGCGGGCTCGGCCGATCCGCTGCGTCCGCTCGCCGTGCTCGCCGCGCGCACGGGCGGCGCGGGTGGTGCAAGTGACGCGGTCGCCGGTGCGGCATCGGGCGCGCCCGCGAACGGCGCGGATGCGCTGGTGTTCGCGCCCGTGCGTTCGTCGGCGCAACTCGACGCGGCGCTCAAGTCGGCGGGCAAGCCTGCGATGCTCGACTTCTACGCGGACTGGTGCGTGAGCTGCAAGGAGATGGAGAAGTTCACGTTCAGCGACGCGCGCGTGCAGGCACGCCTCGCGCAACTCGGCCTCCTGCGCGCCGACGTGACCGCGAATAGTCCCGACGATCAGGCGCTGCTCAAGCGCTTCGGTCTGTTCGGGCCGCCCGGCATCATCTTCTTCGATGCTCAGGGTAACGAAGTATTGCGCGTGGTCGGCTACGAGAACGCCGATAAATTCCTCGCGCGCCTCGATCGCGTCGTGCCGGCGGCGAGTACCTAAGCGTGCTCGAAGCGGTCGAATCGACAACGCTCACCGCGCCGCGCATATGAAAAAAGCCCCGGTTTTCCGGGGCTTTTTCGCATCTGAACGCTGCGCGAGCGTCGCTTATTTCTGTCGCTTACTTCTGCGCGCGCAACAGTCGCGCGGCGTCGAGCGCGAAGTACGTCAGGATGCCGTCCGCGCCCGCGCGCTTGAACGCGAGCAGCGATTCCATCATCACCTTGTCGTGATCGAGCCAGCCGTTTTGCGCGGCGGCCTTGAGCATCGCGTATTCGCCGCTCACCTGATAGACGTAGGTCGGGAAACGGAACTCGTCCTTCACGCGGCGCACGATGTCGAGGTACGGCATGCCGGGCTTGACCATCACCATGTCCGCGCCTTCCTCGATGTCGAGACGCACTTCGCGCAGCGCTTCGTCCGAGTTCGACGGGTCCATCTGGTAGGTCATCTTGTTGCTCTTGCCCAGATTCGACGCCGAACCCACCGCGTCGCGGAACGGGCCGTAGAACGCCGACGCGTACTTGGCCGAGTAGGCCATGATCTTCGTGTGGACGTGGTTCTCGCTCTCGAGCATCTCGCGGATCGCGCCGATGCGGCCGTCCATCATGTCCGACGGCGCGACGATATCGACGCCCGCTTCGGCCTGCGCGCGCGCCTGCGCGACGAGGATCTCGATGGTCTGGTCGTTGATGACGTAGCCGTTCTCGTCGAGCACGCCGTCCTGGCCGTGGCTCGTGTACGGATCGAGCGCGACGTCGCAGAGCACGCCCAGATCGGGGAAGCGTTTCTTGAGTTCGCGCACGGCGCGCGGAATCACGCCGTCGGGATTGGTCGCTTCGATGCCGTCGGGCGTCTTGAGCGACGGGTCGACCACGGGGAAGAGCGAAAGCACCGGAATGCCCAGCTCGACGCATTGCTCGGCCACGCCCATCAGCAGATCGATCGACACGCGCTCGACGCCGGGCATCGACGGCACGGCTTCGCGCACGTTCTCGCCCGCGATGACGAACACCGGGTAGATCAGATCGTTGGTGGTGAGGAGGTTTTCGCGCATCAGGCGGCGCGAGAAGTCGTCACGGCGCATGCGGCGCGGACGGTGATGCGGATAGAAGCTCATGTCGGCGGATATCTCGAATCGGGGCTGCAAAGCTGCGGCAATTGCGCGGCTCGCGCGGTGGCAACGCCTGGGTCAAGCGTCTGCAATTGCTTGAAATGGAACCACGCCTCTGGGCGCAGGAAACTTTTCAGGACAATGGTATATCATACCGATCGAGCGAGGCGCCTTGCGCCAGACTCCCCGCTTCTCCTCCCTGAGCGGGTGCCTGTCGTTTTTCGATAAGGCTGTTTAGCCCGCCGGCAATTACGGCGGGTTTTTTTATGCGCAGCCAGAATCGTGCATTGCGCATATTTTCGACGTCGCGCATGCGGTTGCGGGCAGACCTTGTGTGGGCTGCCGCACGTTGGCACGAAGAAAGTTCGGGAGGGTGCCGCCGGATGGCGGCGGCGCGCCCCGCGGCATTGATGCGCGGGGCTTGCGCCGGAACGACGAAGTGACCGATACGCGCTTACGCGCCGGCTTTGGGGGCGGTTTCGCCGGCCTCGGCCGCGTTGTCCGGGGGCACGATCCAGCTTTCGATGACGGCATGGGCCTCATCGAGCCCCACACGCTTGAGCGCCGAAAAGAGCTGCGCGCTCAGCTTGCCCTGATAGCCCTGTTGCCGGTATTCGTCGAACGCCTTGTTCGTCGAACGCAGCGCGAGCACGCTCTCCTGACGCGTCAATTTGTCGCATTTCGTCAGGAGTGCGTGAATCGGCTTACCGGTGGGCGCAAACCACTCGATCATGCGGCGGTCCAGTTCGGTCAGTGGGCGGCGCGCGTCCATCATCAGCACGAGACCGCTCAGTTGCGCGCGCGTTTGCAGATAGACCGACAGCAGATGCTGCCAGTGCTGCTTCGCCGCTTCCGGCACTTCCGCATAGCCGTAGCCGGGCAGGTCGACCAGATAGCCGGACGGTTCGTCGGCCGGACCCACCGAGAAATAGTTGATGTGCTGCGTGCGGCCAGGCGTCTTCGACGCGAAGGCGAGGCGCTTCTGGTTGCACAGCAGATTGATCGCGGTCGATTTGCCCGCGTTCGAGCGGCCGGCGAACGCCACTTCCGGCCGCGCCGTGGCGGGCAGGTCGCGCAGGTGATTCACCGTCGTGAAGAAACGGGCTTGATGCAGCAGGAAGGCCATCTGTAGGACCACATTATGAAATAACGAGGCGGCTGGCCTGCCTCGCCCGGAGGCGCCCGGGAACGATATTGAGATATCGGGGAGAGGCCCGATTGGCGCGGTTGCGCCTTGCGCGCTATTGTACAATGCGACGGTTTACTGAATACCCGTGAGGCCGGCGCGGGCCTTTCGAGCGAGATCGGTCGCTGTCGTACATTGCAGAACCTGATTCCCACAAGACGAAACAAGGTGCGCGAATGAATCGACTGTGCAAGTCCCTGAAAGTACTCAATTTTGCGATTGTTACGATAACGGCAGGTCTTGCAGCAGGGGTGTCGATGATAGCGATGGCGGCGGACCCGGCAACCCCGGCGAAACCAGACCTTGCGCGGGGGCAGGCGATCGCGGCGCAGGTGTGCGCGGCCTGTCACGCGGCCGATGGCAACAGTGCGGGCGGCGCCTATCCGAAGCTCGCCGGCCAGCACGCCGACTACCTCGTCAAACAGCTCAAGGATTTCAAGCCGCAACCCGGCGGCAAGCCCCCCGTGCGAAATAATGCGATTATGGCGGGCTTCGCATCGGCGCTGTCCGATCAGGATATGATCAACGTCGCCGCCTGGTTCGCGTCGCAGACGCCCAAGCCCGGTTTCGCCCACGACGCGAAGACCGTGCCGCTCGGCCAGAAGATCTGGCGCGGCGGTATCGCCGACAAAGGCGTGCCCGCCTGCGCTGCCTGCCACGGCCCGACCGGGCAGGGCATTCCGATCCAGTATCCGCGACTGTCGGGCCAGTGGTCGGAGTATCTCGTTACGCAGCTCACCGCTTTCCAGCAGGGCACGCGCAACAACAACGAGCCGATGCACACGATCTCGCACCGTCTGTCGGACGACGAAATCAAGGCGGTGGCGGATTACGCGGCCGGTCTGCATTGACCGTTTCGCCGGAGTCGAAGAACAAGAAAAGGGTGTGGGCACCGCGCGCATGCGGCGGTCCTGCACCCTTTTTTGCTGTAAGCGCGCACGTCGTGCGCACTCGAAGCGGAGTTTGAATGAGCGTCACCACGCAGGGTCTGCAGTTGAATGTCCGCCAGAAGGCGGTGAGAAGCGCCATCGAGCTGCTCAGTTCGATGCGTTTTGCCATTGCGCTGCTGGTCGTGCTGGCCATCGCGAGCATCATCGGCACGGTGCTCACGCAGGACGACCCCTATCCCAACTATGTGAATCAGTTCGGCCCGTTCTGGGCCGACATCTTCCGCTCGCTGAGCCTCTACACGGTCTACAGCGCGTGGTGGTTCATGACGATCCTCGGCTTTCTCGTCGTGTCGATCTCGCTGTGCGTGATCCGCAACGGCCCGAAGATGATCGCCGACATGAAAAGCTGGAAGGACAAGGTGCGCGAAGGCAGCCTGCGCGCCTTCCACCACAAGGGCGAGTTCGCGCTCGACGGCGCGACGCGCGAGCACACCGCCGCCACGCTCAGCAAGCTGGCGGGCCGCCTCGGCTACCGCTTCGTCACGCGCGAGACCGACGGCGCCACGCTGATCGCGGCCAAGCGCGGCGCGCTCACGAAGATCGGCTATATCTTCGCCCACCTCGCGATCGTGGTGATCTGCATCGGCGGCCTGCTCGACAGCAACCTGCCGATCAAATTCCAGATGTGGCTGTTCGACAAATCGCCGATCCGCAGCAACGCGGTCATCAACGACATCTCGCCCGAACATCGCCTCTCGGCCTCGAACCCCACCTTCCGCGGCTACGCGTGGGTGCCCGAAGGCCAGTTCGTTTCCACGGCCATCCTGAACCAGCCCGACGGCTCGCTGATTCAGGACCTGCCGTTCTCGATCCAGCTCAACAAGTTCATCGTCGACTACTACTCGACCGGCATGCCCAAGCTGTTCGCGAGCGACATCGTCGTGATCGATCACCAGACCGGCAAGCGCATTCCGGCGCGCATCGAGGTGAACGAGCCGTTCACGTACGACGGCGTGTCGATCTACCAGTCGAGCTTCCAGGACGGCGGCTCGCAGATGCAGATGACCGCCTGGCCGATGAACGGTGCGAGCGCGAAGAGTTTCCCGTTCGGCGGCACGATCGGCAACTCGGCGCCGCTCAAACTGCTCGCGGGCCAGAGCGTGCCGGGCGTGGACGGCCAGACCATCGAGTTCGCCGATTTCCGCGCCATCAACGTCGAGAACATCTCGAACGGCAGCGGTCAGACCGACGCGCGCGGCGTCGCGCACCAGACGCTCAAGGAAGCGTTCGACGAGCGCCTCGGTTCGGGCGCGAAGAGTTCGAAGCCGCTCGATCTGCATAACGTCGGGCCGTCGGTGCAATACAAGGTGCGCGACAAGGACGGCCAGGCGCGCGAGTACAACAACTATATGCTGCCCGTCGACGTGAACGGCGAGCGCATGTTCCTCGCGGGCATGCGCGAGAACCCCGACGATCCGTTCCGTTACCTGCGCATTCCGGCCGACAGCGGCGGCACCATGAAGGAATGGATGATGCTGCGCGCGGCCTACGAGGACCCGGCGCTGCGCGCCCAGGCGGCGCACCGCTTCGCCCTGCGTTCGGTCCCCGAAGCGAATCGCGAGCTTCAGCAGCATCTCGAAGACAGCGCGCTGCGCGTGCTGACCCTGTTCGCGGGCGCCGACGATTCGACCCAGGCCGCGCCGAAAGCGCAGCAGGGCGGCTTCCAGGCGGTGGCGGCGTTCATCGACAAGTCGGTGCCGAAAGACCAGCAGGAGAAGGCCGCGGGCCTCTTGCTGCGCATGCTCGAAGGCGCGACGTGGGATCTCTGGCAGCTCGCGCGCGAGCAGGCCGGCGAGCCCGATCTGAAGCCGGACGCCGACTCGGCGCGCTTCGTTCAGGACGCGATCAACGCGGTATCCGACAGCTTTCTGTATGGATCGCCCGTCTATCTACAGCTCGATTCATTCAAGCAGGTGCAAGCTTCGGTATTTCAGTTGACGCGCGCACCGGGCAAAAAAGTCGTGTATCTTGGCAGCCTGTTGCTCGTGCTCGGCATCTTCTCGATGTTCTACGTGCGCGAGCGGCGTCTGTGGTTCTGGCTGAAGGACCGGAATGGCGAAGCAGGCGGCGGCGTGAACGTCATCATGGCGATGTCAACCGCGCGCCGTACACTCGACTTCGAGAAGGAATTTGCCCGTACCCGCGAAGCTGTCGCGCGCGCGCTCGGCGCGAAAGCGCAGGCCGCCGAAGACGATGCCGACGCCGACGCTCACGCCAAGGCGGACCGCAACGCAAACGAAGGCGGGACGGACCGTGCACCTTGATCCTCGCGATCCTTGCGCGCTTTTCACGTTTTGCGCGCGCTTCACGGACATTCACGATCAACACCGGTAAGCCCATGGACTTGACTCAGGTTTCCTCATCCGCAAAGGCCCGCCGCGCAGACCGCGCCGCGGTGCAGACCGCGGCGCACGATTTGCCCGCCGACGACTTCTTCGACGAACGCCCCTTCCTGCGCCGCCTGACGCTGGTCGACTGGCTGTTCGCGCTGGTGCTGGTGGCGGGCGCGGGCTTCGCGCTGTCGCGCTACCACGCGCACATGAACTACTACGACAAGCTCGTGATGTGCGGCACGGTGCCGGCGCTCGTCGTGCTCGGCTGGCGCTGGAAACCGGCGCGTCTGCTGATGGCGGGCATCGCCGTGATGTCGATCGGCGCGATCCAGATCTATCAGGGCGACCTCGCGCGCGCCGACCAGGCGTTCTTCCTCAAGTACTTCCTCTCCAGCCAGTCGGCCATTCTGTGGATGAGCGCGCTGTTCGTGCTCGCCACGCTGTTCTACTGGATCGGCCTGCTCTCGCGCTCGCCCTCGGGCGGCTCGATCGGCTCGAAGCTGACCTGGGCGGCCGTGTTGATGGGCTTCACGGGCCTGATGGTGCGCTGGTACGAGTCCTACCTGATCGGCGCGGACGTCGGCCATATTCCCATCTCGAACCTCTACGAAGTGTTCGTGCTGTTCAGCCTGATCACGGCGCTGTTCTACCTGTATTACGAAAAGCACTACAACACGCGCGCGCTCGGCGCTTTCGTGCTGCTCGTGATCAGCGCGGCCGTGGGCTTCCTGATGTGGTACTCGATCTCGCGCGACGCGCAGCAGATCCAGCCGCTCGTGCCCGCGCTGCAAAGCTGGTGGATGAAGATCCACGTGCCGGCGAACTTCATCGGCTACGGCAGCTTCGCGTTGTCGGCGATGGTGGGCGTGGCCTACATCATGAAGGAGCGCGGCATGCTGGCGGACCGCCTGCCCGCGCTGGAGGTGCTCGACGACGTCATGTACAAGTCGATCGCCGTCGGCTTCGCGTTCTTCACCATCGCCACGATTCTCGGCGCGCTGTGGGCCGCGCAGGCATGGGGCGGCTACTGGAGCTGGGACCCGAAGGAAACCTGGGCGCTGATCGTCTGGCTGAACTACGCTGCCTGGCTGCACATGCGCCTCATGAAGGGCCTGCGCGGCGGCGTGGCTGCCTGGTGGGCACTCACGGGCCTGCTGGTCACGACCTTCGCGTTCCTCGGCGTGAACATGTTCCTCTCGGGGCTGCATAGTTACGGCAAGCTGTAACCGGTCTGCGCCGCACAACGAACTCACCGCCGGACGCCACGCGCTCCGGCGGTTTTTTTTCGTCGGATGGGAAGGATTGCGCGGCGCGTGCGTTTGCCGTGTTACAGGGCTCCGAACCATCGTGTGCGGAGCCGGTCGACAGTCAGGAAACACCCAGGCAGGCGGTGGAAAGCAGACGAGGGCAACATCATGTGGACGAAGCGCAGCAGCAGGATCATCCTCACCGGCGACGACATCGCCGCAAGCGAGATCACGCCGCAAAAGGTGTTCGAACAGCGCCGGCGAGTGATGAAGGCGGCCGGCGCGGTGGCGCTCGGCGGCATGACGGGCGGTGTCGGCGCGTTCGGCTTGTTGGGGGGCGCGCGCGAGGCGTTCGCGGAATACGCGCCGGGCGACCCGAAAGCGATCAAGCTGGCCGCGAAGACCAACCCGAAGTTCGTCGCGCCCGACAAGGCCACGCCGTACAAGGACGTGACGACCTACAACAACTTCTACGAGTTCGGCACCGACAAGGGCGATCCGGCGCAGAACGCCAGCACGCTGCGTCCGCGTCCGTGGAAGGTGAGCGTGGAAGGCGAGGTGAAGAACGCGAAGGTCTGGGACATCGACGACATCCTCAAGATCGCGCCGCTTGAGGAGCGCGTGTACCGCCACCGCTGCGTGGAAGGCTGGTCGATGGTGATTCCGTGGATCGGCATTTCGCTGTCCGAGCTGGTCAAGCGTGCGCAGCCGACCGGCAACGCGAAATACGTGCAATTCATCACGCTCGCCGACCGCTCGCAGATGCCGGGCCTCGCCGAGCCGATTCTCGACTGGCCGTATTCCGAAGGCCTGCGCATGGACGAAGCGATGAATCCGCTCACGCTGCTCACCGTCGGGCTCTACGGGCAGGTGCTGCCGAACCAGAACGGCGCGCCGGTGCGCGTGGTGATTCCGTGGAAGTACGGCTTCAAGAGCGCGAAGTCGCTGGTGAAGATCCGCTTCGTCGAGAAGCAGCCGCCGACGAGCTGGAACACCTACGCGTCCAACGAGTACGGCTTCTTTTCGAACGTGAATCCGAACGTCGATCACCCGCGCTGGAGCCAGGCGACCGAGCGGCGGATCGGCGAGGACGGCTTTTTCACGCCCAAGCGCAAGACGCTGATGTACAACGGCTACGGCGATCTGGTGGCGTCGATGTATCAGGGCATGGATCTGCGCAAGAACTTCTGAGCATGCGATGGAGCACAATGTGAATTCGACCCGCGAGGCCAACGAAGCGACGGACGCGACCGGGCGACGTGTCGGCGGCGCGCCGTCCGCGCAGGCGAAAGCACGCGCCGCGAGCGGTCCGCGCTGGCTGCCATTGCTGAAGGGCGCGGTGTTCGTCGCTTCGCTGTATCCGCTCGCGCGTATCGTGCTGTTCGGCTTCACCGACCGGCTGGGCGCGAATCCGATCGAATTCATCACGCGCTCGACGGGACTCTGGACGCTCGTGTTCCTCTGCATCACGCTGGCCGTCACGCCGCTGCGCCGTCTCACGGGCTGGACCGCGCTCGTGCGCTTGCGGCGCATGCTCGGCCTCTACGCGTTTTTCTACGCGGCGCTGCACTTCACGACCTACATCTGGTTCGACAAATGGTTCGACGTGGCCGCGATGCTCAAGGACGTCGGCAAGCGGCCCTTCATCACGGTGGGTTTCGCGGCCTTCGTGTTGCTGATTCCGCTCGCCGTCACCTCGACGCGCGCGATGGCGCGCAAGCTCGGCCGCCGCTGGCAGACGCTGCACCGGCTGATCTATGCGATCGGCGTGCTCGCGATTCTGCATTTCTGGTGGATGAAGGCCGGTAAGCACGATCTCGCGCTGCCGAAGCTCTACGGCGCGATCATGCTCGTGCTGCTCGGCTGGCGGATCGGCGCGTGGCTAGTCGCGCGCTTCAAGGCGGGCGGGCCGACGCGCGCGGCTTGAGCGCCGTGGGTTCTCCGCCCGCGCAATAAAAAAGCGACGCACGCGGCGTCGCTTTTTCGTTTCATGCGGTCGGCAACACAGCCCGACGATCAGGTCAGTCCAATCAATCCGGCAGCAGATGCTCGCCCGCGAACAGTTGCGGCACCGTTTCGCGCTCGCGCGCGACGTGCGTGCGAGCACCGTCGACCATGATTTCGGCGGCACGCGGACGCGTGTTGTAGTTCGAGCTCATCGCGAAGCCGTACGCGCCCGCCGAGCGGATCGCCAGCACGTCGCCCGGCTCGATCGCGAGCGTGCGTTCGCGGCCCAGCCAGTCGCCGCTCTCGCACACCGGACCGACGATGTCCCACGTTTTGGCTTCGCCCGCCGGCGTTGCGACCGTCTCGATCGCGTGATACGCCTCGTACATCGCGGGGCGTGCCAGATCGTTCATGGCCGCGTCGACGATCGCGAAGTTCTTTTCCGCGCCGGGCTTGAGGAATTCGACGGTCGTCAGCAGGATGCCTGCATTGCCGACCAGCGAGCGGCCCGGCTCGAACCAGACTTCGCGCGACTTGCCGGTCTTCGCGCCATGCGCCTCGATGCGGTCGAGCACGGTGCGCACGAACGCGCCGATGTCCGGCGGCGTTTCATCGTCGTAGCGGATGCCGAGACCGCCGCCCACGTCGATGTGATGAATTGCGATGCCGTCCGACTCGATCTGGTCGACGAGTTCGAGCACCTTGTCGATGGCGTCGAGATACGGCGCGACTTCGGTGATCTGCGAGCCGATATGGCAGTCGATGCCCACGACCTGCAGATTCGGCATGGCCGCGGCCGCGCGATAGGTGGCGCGCGCGTCTTCGAAGGCGATGCCGAACTTGTTCGACTTCAGGCCCGTGGAAATGTACGGATGCGTTTTTGCGTCGACGTCCGGGTTCACGCGCAGCGAGACCGGCGCCTTCTTGCCCAGTTCGCCCGCGACGGCGTTCAGGCGGTCGAGTTCGGGAATCGATTCGACGTTGAAGCACTTCACGCCCGCTTCGAGCGCCACGCGCATTTCGTCGGCATGCTTGCCCACGCCCGAGAACACCGTGTTCTGCGCCTTGCCGCCGGCGGCCAGCACGCGCGCCAGTTCGCCGCCCGACACGATGTCGAAGCCCGCGCCTTCGCGCGCGAATACGTTCAGCACGGCGAGATTGCTGTTGGCCTTCACGGCGACGTGCACGCTCGCGCGGCGGCCCGCGCAGGCGTCGGCGTAGGCGTGCCATGCGCTGCTGAGCGCGGCGCGCGAGTAGACGTAGAGCGGGGTGCCGTACTGCGCGGCGAGGTCGGCGGCGGACACGCCTTCGACGAAAAGCGTGCCGTCGACACGATGAAAAGCGGGCTGGGTCATGCGAGCGTCTGGTTGAGTCGGTGCTATTGAGCGGGCGCGGCGGCCGAGGCCGCTTGCGCGCCGCTGGCGGCCGCGGGCGCGGAATTCAGTTCAGGGTCGGTCGACAGCGACAGCGGCGTGCCGGTGGTATCGGGCACCGAGCCGGCCTGCGCGCCCGAGGCCGCGTTCGGCAGGGTTTGCGCGTTGTCGTCGGGCTGCGTTTCGAAATTCGGTTTCTGCGGGAGCGGCGGCACCGTGGGCATGTAGAGCGGCCCTTTCTGGCCGCAACCCGCGAGTGACGCGGCGCCGATCGCGAAAGCCGTTAGAATCGCGCCGGACGCCGAGATGCGGGATGCCAGTGCGCGCATCCTGGAATTGACACGCATAATTGTCCCTGAATGATTAACCGGTGGAGTTTAGCATGGCAGATAGTGACTACCTGAGCCGCGCGGAGGCCGTGCTGGCGGCCGTCGAGCGCGGTGTCGACGCGAGCGGAGCCGATATCGAGCTCGAGCGCAGCGGCAACGTTCTGACACTCGAATTCGAGAACCGCTCGAAGATCATCGTGAATCTGCAGCCGCCGATGAAGGAGATCTGGATCGCGGCGAAAGCGGGCGGTTTCCATTACCGCTTCATCGACGAGCAATGGCTCGACACGCGCACGGGCACCGAGTTCTTCTCGGCGCTCACCGCGTACGCGACGGAGCAGGCCGGCGAGACCGTGACGTTCACGCCGTGAAGTCCCGCTAACGCGGCCGCAGCATGAAAAACGGGCACCCCTCGGGTGCCCGTTTTGCGTTTGCAGCATCGGTGAATCAGTGCTTGCGGAACAGATTCATGATGTCTTCCTTCTCCTGCGCGTTGACGTGCGCGGGCTCGCTCTCGGACGAACCCTGCGCGCCCTGTTCGCCGCTCGCCGCCGCGTCGAGCGCCGCCTGGCTGATGCCCACCGTGGAGACGAAACCATGGCCCGGCGTGGCGTCGGCGTAATACAGCTCGTCGCCGAGCGTGACGATGCCGTCGGGCATCGGCATCTTGTACTCGGGCACGCCGTTGAGCGCCTTCTGCATGTAGTCGATCCACACGGGCAGCGAAAGGCCGCCGCCGGTTTCGCGGTCGCCGAGGCTGCGCGGATTGTCGTAGCCGATCCACGCGATGGCCGCGAGCGTGTGCTGGTAGCCCGCGAACCAGGCGTCGCGCGAATCGTTGGTCGTACCGGTCTTGCCGCCGAGGTCGGTGCGCTTGAGGACGTTCGACTTCGCGCCCGTGCCGCGCTGCGCCACGCTCTGCAGCAGGCTGTTCATGATGTAGGCGTTGCGCGGATCGATCGCGCGCGGCGCGTTCTGCTCCGCGACGAGCGGCTGCGCCTGCGCGACCACCATGCCGCGCTGATCGGTGACTTCGGCGATCAGATACGGATTCACGCGATAGCCGCCGTTCGCGAACACGGCGTAACCGCCCGCCATCTGGAGCGGCGTGACGAGGCCCGCGCCCAGCGCCATCGGCAGATAGGCCGGATGACGCTCGGCGTCGAAGCCGAAGTGCGTGATGTACTGCTGCGCGTACTTCGTGCCGATGTGGTTGAGGATGCGGATCGACACGAGGTTCTTCGACTTCATGAGCGCCGTGCGCATGGTCATGGGGCCGTCGAAGCCGCCGCCATAGTTCTTCGGCTCCCACGCCTGGCCGCCGGTTTCCGCCGCGCTGAAGAAGAGCGGCGCGTCGTTGATGATCGTGGCCGGCCCGAGCCCCTTGTCGAGCGACGCCGAATAGATGAACGGCTTGAAGCTCGAACCCGGCTGGCGCCACGCCTGCGTGACGTGGTTGAACTTGTTCTTGTTGAAGTCGAAGCCGCCCACCAGCGCGCGGATCGCGCCGTCCTGCGGCACCACCGAGACGAACGCGCCCTCGATCTGCGGCAACTGCGTAATCGACCATTCGCCCGCGTTGTTGCGCGCCACGCGGATGATCGCGCCCGGGCGGATCTTCTGGCTCGGCTGCGCGCGCGCGGAGAGGTTGTACTGCGCGAAGCGCAGGCCGTCGCCGGTGATGCTGGCCGTGTTGCCGTCCATGAAGGTGGCCTGCACTTCCTTCGGGCTCGCCGAGGTGACCACGGCCGCCACGAGTTCGCCGTTGTCCGGATGCTCGATCAAAGCGTCGTCGATGGCCTGTTCGCGGTCGTCGGCGTCGGCGGGCAGGTCGATGAAAGCTTCCGGGCCGCGATAGCCGTGACGCCGCTCGTAATCCATCAGCCCCTTGCGCAGCGCGCGGTAGGCCACGTCCTGGTCGGCGGAATCGATGGTCGTGACCACGTTCAGACCACGCGTGTAGGCCTCTTCGTGGTACTGCGCGTACATCATCTGACGCACCATTTCCGCCACGTACTCCGCGTGCACGCTGAATTCCTTGCCCTGGCCCTTCACGACGAGCGGTTGCGCCGCGGCGTCGTCGTACTGCTGCTGGGTGATGTAATGCAACTCCAGCATGCGTTCGAGGATGTATTCCTGACGCACCTTCGCGCGCTTCGGATTGACGACCGGGTTATACGCCGACGGCGCCTTCGGCAGCCCCGCGAGCATCGCGCATTCGGCGAGCGTGAGGTCCTTCAGATCCTTGCCGAAGTACACGCGCGCGGCGCTCGCGAAGCCGTAGGCGCGCTGCCCCAGATAGATCTGGTTCATGTAGACCTCGAGGATCTGGTCCTTCGAGAGCTTCGACTCGATCTTGTAGGCGAGCAGCATCTCGTAGATCTTGCGCGTGTAGGTCTTTTCGCTCGACAGGAAGAAGTTGCGCGCCACCTGCATGGTGATCGTGCTCGCGCCCTGCGACGCATGGCCGTTCGTCAGGGCGACGATGCCCGCGCGCGCGATGCCGGTCAGGTCGACGCCGCCGTGCTCGTAGAAGCGCGCGTCTTCGATGGCGAGGATGGCTTTCTTCAGATTGTCCGGCACGTCCTGGAAATGGACGATGTCGCGCCGCTCCTCGCCGAATTCGCCGATCAGCACGTGGTCGCGCGTGTAGATGCGCAGCGGCACCTTGGGCCGGTAGTCGGTGAGCGCCTCGAGCGACGGCAGATTCGGCGTGGCGACGATCAGCGCGTAGCCGAGCACGAGCGCGACGCACGCGGCGCCGCCCGCGATCAGCACGACAAAACCGATCAGCAGCTTGACCCACCAGGGCCGCTTGCGCCGGGTCGGGGCGGGCGGCTCCGGCGGGGTGGACGGAGCGGACGAGGGAGGCTGGACGTCTTGCATACGGTTACCGGAAAAACAGTCCCGCGATTATAGCCGCCCGCCTCGCGTGCTTTCGGAAAGCTTACGCACGGCTTGAGGCGGGTCGTGCAGCGTCTCGGCCGGTGTATGGCGCAGGTGCAGGGCGGACGCTAGCGGGACAGATGACGCACGACAGAGTGCTCACTCTAGCCGCGTCTCATGGCGCGGAGAAGCATCCCGATCGGATTCGCTGCGAGATTGGCCATCCGGCCGAGTGTTCGCGCGAGCGGACGCTTCGCACAATCCCAGCAACGCGCCACGAACGGTTCGCGGCGCAAAGCACACGGGAGAAATGCGATGAGCCTGCTCAATCCGCTGTTGTTGAATGCTCGCCGTCATGCCGCGGGCGTGGACGTGAGCGCGCGCGGCATCACGCTGGTCGTGCTCAGCGAGCCGCTGTTCGGCGGCGGTCCGCTGCGCATCGAGTGGCTGGCGCGTGCGCCGCTGGGGCGCGAGGTGCTGTCGGGCGCGGAGATCGCCGACCGCACGGCGCTGGCGGCGGCGTTGCGCGCGCTGTTCGGCGCGCTGCCTCGGGCGTGCGCCCAGGCCGGTCTGCGCTGTGCGATGGCCTTGCCCACGGGCGCGACGCTGCTGGCCACGGTGCCGCTCGCGCGGCTCGTGCCGGAGGCCGGGTCGCCTGCGTGGCGGGCGGACGTGTCGGGGCTTTATACGGAGCTCGAACCGCTGGTGCTGGCCGAGGCCGAGCGCGTGGCGGGCATCGAGCGGCATGAGCTGGCGGTCGACTGGCAGGTGGGTCCGTTCGGGTCCATCTATTCGCTCGGCTCGTGCGATTCGCCCGATTCGCCTGGCTCGTCGGGTGCGTCGGGTGCGTCGGGTGCGTCGGGTGCGTCGGCCCTCGGCACGGCTGTGCTGCGCGAGGCGCGCGTGACGATCGCGGCCACGGCGCGCGCGCATCTCGAAACGCGCATCGAGTGTGCGGCGATGGCGGGCATCACGCTCTGCGCGCTGGACGACGAAGCGCACGCGGCGCTGCGTGCGATGCGCCACGCGGCGGCGTTCGAGTTGCCGCCGCACGAGACCTGGGCCGCGCTCTGGGTCGGCGCCGACGGCATACACGGCTGGCTCGTCGCCGACGAATCCGTCACCCGCCGCATGCGTTTTCCCGCGCTCGAATACGCCGATCTCGTCGAGGCGTTGCGCGATCTGGCGCGCGGCGCGCAGGTCGGCTGCACGCTGGTGTCGGGCGATCTCTCGATGCTGGCGGGCGTGCAGTTTTCGCTCGCGGATATCGGCGACGTGCTCGGCAGTCCGGTGCTGCCGTTCGAATGCGCGCCGCTCGCCGATGCCGACACCGAACAACCGCTCGACGTCGGCCTGCTGCACGACCCGTCGTGCGTGGTCGCCTTCGGCCTCGCACTGCGTGGGGTGAGCGAATGAGGCGGCGCGCGAAGATGGCTGGCGCGCGCGAGGGTTTCAATCTACTGCCGTGGCGGCCGGGGGCGGTGCGGCGCGTGCGTCGGCGTCGCGCGCTCGAATGGCTCGCGGCGGCGGTTTTAGGTGGCGTGTGCGGCTGCGCGGTCGCGGGCTGGCAGCACGTCGAGCAGACACGCCTGGCGACGCGGCACGCGGCGCTGGAGCGGCAACTCGCGCAACTGGGCGCGCCGCTCGCCGAGGCGCAACGGCTCGCTCGGGAGACACGCGCGCGGCAGCTTGCCTCGAGTGAAGCGCGCGAGCGGGCGCGCCCTTTCCAGCGGTTGTTCGCGCTCGTCGACGGCCTGGCGCGGGCGCGCACCGAAGGCGTCGCGCTCGAACAACTGGCCCAGCACGGCGACGCCACCGAGTTGCTGGCCAACGCCGCCGACGAGATCGCGGCGGCGGCGTGGCTCGAACGCCTGCGCGCGCTGCCCGAGGTCGAGGCCGTGAGCGTGCAGGAGATGAAGCGCGCGCAGGAGGCGGGCGGCGCACGTTCGCGCGGTGGATCAGGCGCGAGCGTCCCGCATCGCGTCGAGCCGATTCGCGTGGCTGCGCGGCTCGTCTGGAAAGGCGCGACTGCACCGGCTTCGGATTCGGTCTCGACTGCGCCGGCGAAGGAGGCGAAATGAACGCCATGTCGACGTTGCGCGGCTGGCGGCCGCTACACACATGGACGCGAAGACGGCGCGCGCTGGTCGCCGCGACGCTCGCGATGCTTGCCGCGTTGCTGAGCGGTATCGCGTGTTTTCTCACCGATGCCGGCGGCGCGCAGGCGGCCCGAAGCGCGCTGGCCCAAGGCGAGGCGCGGCTCGCGGACGCCCGGCGGACGCTCGCGCGATTGCCCGCGCTGCGCCGCGAAGCCGAAGGCTGGCCGCGCGACGCAAGACTGACGGGATCGGCGGAATCGGAGCAAGCGAACACGAGCGCCGACGACATCCGCAGCGTTTCCCGGCTGGCGGCAGACGCCGGACTTGTCTTGATCGCGCTGGAACCTGCCGCGCCGGGCGGCGCGAAAGCGCAGGCGTTCCGCGCGACCAAACTTGCGGCACGGGGCGGTTTCGCCCAGCTTCGCGCCTTTCTCGCAGGCCTCGCCGAGTGGCCCGAACTCGCGGTGCCTGCGGACATCGTCGTTCGGCGCAACGGCAGCGCGCTTGCCATCGCGGCCACGCTGCACGTTTTCGGCGGTTTGCCCGCCGTCGCGATCGAAGCGGCCGACGTCGCCGAAGTCGCCGCAATCGAAGAACGGACCGATGCCGCGCGCGATCCGTTCGCGAGCCGGTTTGCGCTCGCAGCGGGCGGCGGCGCTGCGTCGGGCGTGCAGGGCGATGGCGCGCTGCGGCTCGTCGGCACGCTGAGCGAGCGTGGACGCGTGCTCGCGCTGATCGAAACCGCCGACGGCACGCTCGCCGTTCAGCCAGGCGCTTCGCTTGCGGGCGCACGCGTGACGGGCATCGGTCCAGAGCGGGTCGTCCTGTCCGTCGAGGGCGCGACGCAGGTGCTGAACTGGGCGGAGGCGCACCGATGAAACGCGTTCGCTCAATTCAGCCGCTATCCCGCTCGCTTGCGTGGCCGATGCTCGCGTTCGCGCTGGGCGCGCACGCCGCGTTGCCGCCGGCGCCGCCACCGTTGCCGACGCCCGCGTGGCGTACGGCGGCGCAGATGATCGCGCGCCACGAAGTGCCGCCCTTGCCCGAAGGCGAGCAGGCCGACGCGCCCGCGGGCTGGACCGCCAACCCATTTTCGACGACGCAGGACACGCCTGCCGATCCTGCTGACGAGCGGCCGGCCGCGCCGCCGTCCACGAATGGCGCGGACGCAGTGCCCACCGCAGTGCCAGCCGCCGCGCCCGAGCCGCTCGAAGGGCCGCCGGTGCCGCTGCCCGCGCCGTCGCGTCTTGCCGACACAGCCTCCGGGAGCGACGGCCTGCCGCCCGACCGTCCGATCTCGCTCAACTTCCAGCGCGCGGAACTTACCGCCGTGCTGCATGCCTTCGCGCAGTTCACGCGGCTGAACATCGTCGCGAGTGAGCGCGTGCGCGGCCAGATCACGCTACGCCTCGACCGCGTGCCGTGGCGCGCGGCCTTCGATCTGCTGCTGGAGTCGAACGGCCTCGCGATGGAGCGGCACGGCGGCGTGCTTTGGGTCGCGCCCGCCGCGGATCTCGCCGCGCGCGAGCGGCTGCGTTTCGAGGCGCATGCGCGCGCCGCCGAGCTCGAACCGCTCGCGAGCCGTGCGTTCGAGCTGCACTACGCGCGCGCCGAGGATCTGCGGCGGCTGTTGAGCGGTTCCGGCACGCAGCGCGCGCTGTCCAAACGCGGCGCGGCAGTCGCGGACGCGCGCACGAACCTGCTGTTCGTCACCGATCTGGCGGGGCGGCTCGATCAGATCGCCGACCTGATCCGGCGGCTGGACGCGCCCGCGCGACAGGTGCTGATCGAAGCGCGTATCGTCGAAGGCGACGAGGGCTTGTCGCGCGAACTGGGCGTGCGGCTCGGCGTGACGCCGAACGCGGTCGAAGGCACGGCGCGCGGCGTGCGCGGCAGCGCCGCCGACGGCACGCTCTATGATCTGGGGGCGGGAGCGATCAACGGTTTCGCGGCCGCGCAACTCGGCCTGACGTTGCTCGCCGCCCGCGCGACCCGGCTGCTCGACATCGAATTGAGCGCGCTGGAGGCGCAGGGGCGCGGGCGCGTGGTGTCGAGTCCGCGCGTGGTGACGGCGGATCGCACCAAGGCTGTGGTCGAGCAGGGCACCGAGCTGCCGTATCAGGCCAAGGTCGGGCAAGGTGTATCGGGCGTGCAGTTTCGGCGCGCAAGCCTGAAACTGGAGGTCGAGCCGCAGATCACGCCGGACGGCCGCGTGATTCTCGACCTCGACGTCGCGAAGGACAGCGTGGGCGAGCAGACCGCCGCGGGGCCCGCGATCAACACGAAACATGTGCAGACGCGCGTCGAAATCGAGGATGGCGGGACGGTCTCGATCGGGGGGATCGATGCGACCGACGACCGCGATGATGTGACGCGCGTGCCGCTCCTGGGCAAAATACCGCTTTTGGGCGCGCTTTTTTCGCATCGCGCGCATTGGGACAAACGCAGCGAACTGGTGGTGTTCATCACGCCGCGCGTGGTCACCGGCGATTAACGGGTGACCACGCGGGTGACCACGCGGGTGACCACGCTGGTGACTACGCGGGTGACTACGCGGGTGACCACGCGGGTGACCACGCGGGTGACTACGCGGGTGACTACGCGGGTGACTACGCGGTGATCGCGCGGTGATCGCACTGAGCCTTCCTCCGGTTTGCGGCGGCCCCACGCGGATCGTGTCGCGTGCGCAGATCGCGCACGAACCGGCCCCAAATCGGCGGAAATTCGCGCGAAAAAGCGGGTTTATCCGCTTCGGGGCCGGATCGTGCGGCCCGCAGGCTCGACAACGCCGCTGCTTTGCCAGTAAGCTGCGGCACCAACCTTTCGTAGGAAACGCTGCAAGTGCGGGACGCTAACGCCAATGTATTTTTCGTAGGGCTCATGGGCGCCGGGAAGACGACCGTGGGCCGGGCGGTCGCGCGCCGGCTTGAGCGTCCGTTTTTCGATTCCGATCACGAGGTCGAAGCGCGCACCGGCGCGCGCATCCCCGTGATCTTCGAAATGGAAGGTGAAGCGGGCTTTCGCGACCGCGAAGCGCAGATGATCGACGAGCTGAGCGCGCGCGAGGGCATCGTGCTCGCGACCGGCGGCGGCGCCGTGCTGCGCCCGGAAAACCGCGCGGCGCTCAAGGAGCGCGGTTTCGTCGTGTATCTGCGCGCCCACCCGCACGATCTGTGGCTGCGCACGCGGCGCGACAAGAATCGCCCGCTGCTGCAGACCGAAGACCCGAAAGGGCGACTCGAAGCGCTCTACGAGCAACGCGATCCGCTCTACCGCGAGGTCGCCGATTTCGTGATCGAGACCGGCCGGCCTTCGGTCAACGGGCTCGTCAACATGGTGCTGATGCAGCTCGACATGGCCGGCGTGCTGCGCGCGCCGGCGCGCGAGTAGTAGCGCGTCACGCAAGTCGCCCGCGTTCCCCATCAGCGCCTCATCACTGAACTATTGCCTGGCATGATTACCGTCAACGTCGAACTGGGCGACCGCGCCTACCCCATCCACATCGGCTCCGACCTCATCGGCCAGACGGCGCTGTTCGCGCCGCACATCGCCGGCAAGTCGGTGACGATCGTCACCAATACCGTCGTCGATCCGCTTTACGGCGAGACGCTGCGCGCCGCGCTCGCGCCGCTCGGCAAGGACGTCAACACGGTCGTGCTGCCCGACGGCGAGGCGCACAAGAACTGGGAAACGCTCAATCAGATCTTCGACGCGCTGCTCACGTCGCGCGCCGACCGCAAGACCACGCTGATCGCACTCGGCGGCGGCGTGACGGGCGACATGACCGGTTTCGCGGCGGCCTGCTACATGCGCGGCGTGCCGTTCATCCAGGTGCCCACGACGCTGCTCTCGCAGGTCGATTCGTCGGTCGGCGGCAAGACTGGCATCAATCATCCGCTCGGCAAGAACATGATCGGCGCGTTCTACCAGCCGCAAGCCGTGATCGCCGACATCGGCGCGCTGCGCACGCTGCCGCCGCGCGAGCTGGCGGCGGGCGTGGCCGAAGTCATCAAGACGGGCGCGATCGCCGACGCCGAATTCTTCGAGTGGATCGAAGCGAACGTCGAAGCGCTCAACCGCTGCGAGCCCGAGGCGCTCGCGCACGCGGTCAAACGCTCGTGCGAGATCAAGGCGTCGGTGGTCGCCGCCGACGAACGCGAAGGCGGTCTGCGCGCGATCCTCAATTTCGGCCACACCTTCGGTCACGCGATTGAAGCGGGCCTCGGTTACGGTGAGTGGCTGCACGGCGAGGCCGTGGGCTGCGGCATGGTGATGGCGGCCGATCTGTCGGTGCGCGTCGGCATGCTCGACGAGGCTTCGCGCGAGCGGCTCGTGCGCGTGGTGGAAGCCGCGCATCTGCCGGTCGTCGCGCCGGCGCTCGGCGCTGAGCGTTACGTCGATCTGATGCAGGTCGACAAGAAGGCCGAGGGCGGCGCGATCAAGTTCATCCTGCTCAAGCGCTTCGGCGAAACGCATATCGGCCGCGCGCCCGACGAAGCCGTGCAGGCCACGCTGGCCGCCACCGTCGCGCGCTGAGCGCGTCGCCGCGCGCGGCTCGCGCCGCCGTGGCGGCTTTTCCTGCGACGCGGCTGGCGACTCGATTGACGTGTCGTCCGGCGCACGCGTCGCGATCCTTGCGGAGGAACCGTTGAGCGACACCCGCAGCAATCCTGGCGCGCCTTTCGCCGACGCGCTGAGCGCCTCGCCCGACGCGGGGCTTGCCCCTTACGCGGCACACGCCTCGCAGTCGCGCGGCCGCCGTCACGCCGAAGCGCCGCCCGCCGCGCGCAGCGAATTCCAGCGCGACCGCGACCGCATCGTCCATTCCACGGCGTTTCGCCGGCTCGAATACAAGACCCAGGTCTTCGTGAATCACGAAGGCGATCTGTTCCGCACGCGGCTGACGCACAGCCTCGAAGTCGCGCAGATCGCGCGTTCGGTCGCGCGGCAACTGCGCGTGAACGAGGATCTCGTCGAGGCGATTTCGCTTGCGCACGACCTCGGTCATACGCCGTTCGGCCATGCGGGCCAGGACGCGCTCAACGAGTGCATGGGCGAGCACGGCGGCTTCGAGCACAACCTGCAAAGTCTCGCGGTCGTCGACGAACTGGAGGAGCACTACGGCGCGTTCGACGGCCTCAATCTCTGTTTCGAGACGCGCGAGGGCATTCTCAAGCATTGCTCGCGCGAGAACGCGCGGCGTCTGGGCGAACTGGGCGAGCGCTTCCTGCTCGGACGCCAGCCGTCCATCGAGGCGCAAATCGCGAATATCGCCGACGAAATCGCCTACAACAATCACGACGTCGACGACGGGCTGCGTTCCGGTCTCCTGACGATCGAGCAGCTCGCCGAAGTCGAACTCTGGCAGACCCACTACGAGGCCGCGCGCGCCGAGTATCCGCAGATCGACGGGCGGCGGCTGATTCACGAGACGGTGCGGCGCATCATCAATACGCTGATCGTCGATTTGATCGGGCAGACGAGCCGCAATCTCGCCGAGCACGCGCCGCGCTCGCTCGACGAGGTGCGCGCCGCGCCGCCGCTCGTCGCGCACAGCGAACGCGTCGCCGCGCAGGCGGCCGCGCTCAAGCGCTTTCTCTATCGCAATCTGTATCGCCACTATCGCGTGATGCGCATGGCGAACAAGGCGCGGCGCGTCGTGAAGGGACTTTTCGACGCGTTCACCGACGATCCGCGCCTGCTGCCGCCCGCGTATCAGATGCACGACGAGACCACGCAGCCGCGTCAGATCGCGCATTACATCGCGGGCATGACCGATCGCTACGCGCTGAAGGAATACCGCCGTTTGTTTGTCGTCGCCGACGACGTCTGACGAACGACCGCGCCCCGCGCAAACCGCACCGAGCACACGCATGCAACCGATGAAAACCTGGCCTTATCCGCGCGTGGCCGCGCATCGCGGCGGCGGCGCGCTTGCGCCGGAGAACACGCTCGCCGGGCTGTGCATCGGCGCGGCCTTCGGGCATACGATGGCGGAGTTCGACGTTAAGCTTTCCGCCGACGACATCACGTTCCTGCTGCACGACGACACGCTCGATCGCACCTCGAACGGGCAGGGCGCGGCGGCGCAACTGCGTTATCGGCAGATCGCGGCGTTCGATGCGGGCAGCTGGCTCGACGCGCGTTTCGAGGACGAGCACATGCCCACGCTCGCGGAAGCCGCGCAGTGCTGCCGCGAGGAAGGGCTCGCGGCGAATGTGGAGATCAAGCCGTGTCCGGGGCGCGATGCGCAAACGGGTCGTCTCGTCGCCGCCGAAACCGCGCGTCTGTGGGCGAAGCCGATGGCGGCGGGCGCGTTGCCGCCGCTGCTGTCGTCGTTCTCGGTCGAAGCCCTGATAGCGGCGCGCGAGGCCGCGCCGGATGTGCCGCGCGGCTTGCTGGTCGAGCGTGTGCCCGACGACTGGCGCGAGCAGACGGCCGCGCTCGGCTGTGTCTCGCTGCACGCGAGCTATCGTCATCTCGACGAAGCGCTCGTGGCCCGCATCAAGGAAGCGGGCCTGTTTATCCTCGCCTATACGGTGAACGACCTCGACACCGCGCAGCGCCTAGTGCGCTGGGGCGTCGATACCGTTTGCACGGACCGCATCGATCTGATCGGCCCGCACGCGCTCGACTGACGCCCGAAACGCCGGGCGCCTGGCGAGCATCGTCAGGGCGTGTTCACTGCGCACTTATCCGACAACTATTCCAGCTATTTCGCTGTCGTTGCGCAGTCTGTCGCGGCGCGCGTTGCAGGTCATGCACGTGGCGCCGTGCTCTCAGGTTCGTGCGGCCCGGCCCGCCTAGCGGCAGCGCGCGAGAATCGCGCCCGCGACCAGCGCCACGCCGCCCACGATCGCAATCGCTTGCCACGGGTTGGCGTGCACGTAGTCGTCGGCGTTATCCATCGCCTGGCCGGCGCGCTCGCGCGTGGCGGCGCGCGCCACTTCGAGTCGCTCGCGCGCGGCGTCGAGGCGTTTGCGAACGTCCGCGCGCAACGCCGCGGCGTCGGCCTGGGTGCCGTCGCCTAGCGTGGTTTCCAGTTCGGCGAGCAGGTCACGCAGCTCGTCTGCGATATCGGACGCCGCGCTGCGGCCGCGTCGCGCGATGCGGCGCGCGTGGCGGCCCGTGCGCGTCCAGGATTCTCCGAGGGCGTCACGCGTGTTCGGAAATGCGCTCATGAATGGCTCCGTCTTGGAAAACAGGTAAGAGGCTCGCGCCGCGTGCACGAAAAAGGGCTGCGCGGTCGAGGGCTGGAGTCGAAGTATTGCGCAAATCCGGTGCCCGGCGCGCGAGCGTGTCCGGTCGAATCGACGCACAGGCCCGTCCGGCGGGGCTCGGCGGCATCCTGTTGCGGCGGGGTGCAGATAAATGATTACGGGGACAGCACGCTTTTTCCGAGAGGCATAGAATCAAGAAAAGCCAATCGAATTGTCAGGAACATCTGGTGCTGGCGTAGGAGGGGAGATGCGTGGGAGGCGAGACACGGCTGAAGCATGCCGCTCTCCGTCGGACGCCGTAACGGCGGGACGGAGAGCTGCTGCATACGTTGCAAACGTTGCTGATGTTTCCGCTGACTTTTCCGTGGATGTTTCCACGCATGCCGGCGTTGTTGCCGATGTCGCCTGTCTTGCCGATCTTGCTGGTGTTGCCTGTCGCACCGAACGGCGCTCAGAACATGTAGCCGACCTTCAGGTACGTCACGAGCGGATTCAGGTGGATCTTCGATTCCGCCTTGCGCGTGGTGCCGAGTTCGGTGGTGCTCGTGTACGTCGCCGTCACGTTGACGGGGATGTACGACAGCGAGAAACCGGCGAACCAGTGCTTTGTGAAGTTGTAGTTGAAGCCGACGTTAAATACGGGCGCCCAGGAACGATTCGTCGAAACGCTGGTCGGACCCCCAAGTACGCTTTGTTCGAACGCGGCGTTGGTGATCTTCGCGTCGGAGAACCAGACGTAGGTCGCGCCGAGGCCGAGATACGGACGGAATTTGGCGTCCGGTTTGTTGAAGTAGTACTTAAGAAGCAGCGCCGGGCTCCACTGGCGTGCAGAGCCAACCTTGCCGAACTGGTTGAGGCTGCCGCCACCCGAGATGTCGAACTTCGGCGGAATGCCGAGCTCGGCTTCGGTCGCGAGGCTGTCGGTGATGAAGTAACCGAGCGAGAAGCCCAGCGTGTCCGCGGAGCCGACGCTAGCGCCGGTGCCCGGGAAAGCCTGGTTGACCGTCGTGCCGCCCACGCTGTCGATCTTGAGCGGATCGCTCGAGTCTTGCGGCATGAGACGGAACCACCCCGTTGTTACGTAGAACGTGTTGGCCGATTGCGCGTATGCCCCCGACATGCCGGCGACCGCGAAAATCGCTGCCAGCGCCTGTTTTAATTTCATATGTGCTCCTCCATTAAAGGCCCGCACATTATGTACACAACGTTTGCAACAAACCATATGCAGTCGTTAGAAGTTTCTCCCTAAGCGCCGCGCGCTTTCCGCCCGAGCCGCATGCCCGCGAGAGCGAGCGCCGGCGCGGCCTGGCGGGCATGCGGGTATTCACCAACGTACCAGGAAAATCGAGCATGGCACGGCTTGCACGTCTTTATGTTCCTGACCAGCCGCAGCATGTGATTCTGCGCGGACTGGATCAGCAGCCCGCTTTCGTCGACGACCAGGACTACGAACTGTTCATCGACTGCCTGAAGGCAGCGGCGCGCGATCACCACCTGGCGGTGCATGCGTGGGTCTTGATGCCCGGCGCGGTGCAGCTGCTCGTCACTCCCTCCGACGAATCGAGCCTTCCCAAGGCGATGCAGGCGGTCGGCCGGCGTTACGTCGCGCACTTCAACCGGCGTTACGCGCGGCGCGGCACGTTGTGGGAAGGGCGCTACCGAGCGACCGTCATCGAGGGCGAGCGTTTCTTCCTGCTCGCGAGCCGCGTGGTCGAACTCGCGCCGGTGCGCAATCACCTTGTCGCGGCGCCGGAGGATTACCGCTGGTCGAGCTACCGGCATCACATCGGGCTCACCGTCGACAGTCTGATCACCGACCATCCGCTGTACTGGGCGCTCGGCAACACGCCGTTCGAGCGGCAGCGCGCGTATCGCGAACTCTGCGAGCAGTCGCTCGACGAGCGCGAAACCAATCAGCTGATGCAGGCGACGCTCAAGGGCTGGGTGCTCGGCGGCGACACCTATCGCGAATGGGCGGGGCGTACGGCCAACCGGCGCGTTTCGCCGTTGCCGCGCGGTCGGCCGCGCAAGGTGCGCGAAGCGCCGGGCGCGACGCCTGCGGGCGCTGCATCGGGTGCATCGGGTGCGCTCGGCGCTGCCGGGACGGCGGCACCCGCCGCGGCCACGTCGGCGCCTGCCGCGAGTGGTCAGGCCGGCGGTCCGGCTTCGGCTGCGGGCGAGCATCAATCGGTCCCTAATTCAGGATCGACGGGCTCCGCCCACGCCGGCAGCCATGGCGGCACGCACGGAAGCAGTGGTTCCGGCGCAACGCCAGGTACAAATCCGGGTAGTTCTGCCGGCCATTCCGGCACCTCGACGGCGTCGGGCAGCGGTAGCGTCTCCAGTCCGTCGTCGGCGCACGAAGAGCGCAAACCGGGCACCGGTACGCACTGAACCCGCAATCGATCCATTACGGATCAACGACTTACTTCTGAAAACGGCGTCCGCGAGCGCCGTTTTCTTTTGTCGGATTTTGATATGGCACCAATAAAATTACGGTGCAATGCACCAACTTGATAATTGGGGTCTAATCACACGGTTTTATTTGCATGCCCTTGATTCGTCGCGTATATTCGCCTTTCGGCTCTCCTGGACGCACAACGCGGGAAGCCAGCATCGCCCGCGCAACGCCGTACAGCGGTCACGCAAGCGGCGGGAAAACAAAGTACGGAATCAACGGCCATTCCCCTGGCCCCTCTAGGACGGTGTCCCCATGAACGATCACCAGCAGCGCGCCGCGGTGCCCGCCGCGCAAGGTCTCTATGACCCGCAAAACGAACACGACGCATGCGGCGTCGGCTTCGTCGCCCATATCAAGGGCAAGAAAAGTCACGAAATCATTCAGCAAGGGCTGAAGATTCTCGAAAACCTCGACCATCGGGGCGCCGTCGGCGCCGATCCGCTGATGGGCGACGGCGCGGGCATCCTGATCCAGATTCCGGACGCGTTCTACCGCGAGGAAATGGCCAAGCAAGGCGTGACGTTGCCGCCGGCTGGCGAATATGGCGTCGGCATGATCTTCCTGCCGAAGGAACACGCTTCGCGTCTCGCCTGCGAACAGGAACTCGAGCGCACGGTGCGCGCCGAAGGCCAGGTGGTGCTCGGCTGGCGCGACGTGCCGGTCGATCACGCCATGCCGATCTCGCCCACGGTCAAGGCCAGCGAGCCGCTGATCCGCCAGATCTTCATCGGCCGCGGCAAGGACGTGATGGTCACGGACGCGCTCGAGCGCAAGCTGTACATCATCCGCAAGACCGCGAGCCACCGCATCCAGGCGCTCAAGCTCAAGCACGGCAAGGAATACTTCGTGCCGTCGTGCTCGGCGCGCACGGTCGTCTACAAGGGCCTGCTGCTGGCCGGTCAGGTCGGCGTGTACTACCGCGACCTGCAAGACGAGCGCGTGGTGTCGGCACTGGCGCTCGTGCACCAGCGCTTCTCAACCAACACGTTCCCGGCGTGGGAACTGGCTCACCCGTACCGCATGATTGCCCACAACGGTGAAATCAACACCGTGAAGGGCAACGTGAACTGGCTGAACGCCCGTACCGGCGCGATCGCCTCGCACGTCCTCGGCGACGACCTGCCCAAGCTCTGGCCGCTGATCTATCCGGGCCAGTCGGACACGGCATCGTTCGACAACTGCCTCGAACTGCTGGTGATGGCCGGTTACCCGCTCGTCCACGCGATGATGATGATGATCCCGGAAGCCTGGGAACAGCACACGCTGATGGACGAGAACCGCAAGGCGTTCTACGAATACCACGCAGCGATGATGGAGCCGTGGGACGGCCCCGCCGCGATCGCCTTCACCGACGGCCGCCAGATCGGCGCGACGCTCGACCGTAACGGTCTGCGTCCGGCGCGCTACATCGTCACCGACGACGACCTGGTCATCATGGCGTCGGAAGCCGGCACGCTGCCGATCCCCGAGTCGAAGATCGTCAAGAAGTGGCGTCTGCAGCCGGGCAAGATGTTCCTGATCGACATGGAACACGGCCGCATCATCGACGACAAGGAACTGAAGGACAACCTCGCCAACGCCAAGCCGTACAAGAGCTGGATCGACGCCGTGCGCATCAAGCTCGACGAGATCGAGCCGAAGGCGGAAGACGTCGCGACCGCGCGCGCCGAAGCCGCCGCGCTGCTCGACCGTCAGCAGGCGTTCGGCTACACGCAGGAAGACCTGAAGTTCCTGATGGCGCCGATGGCGATGTCGGGTGAAGAAGCGGTCGGTTCGATGGGCAACGACTCGCCGCTGGCGGTCATGTCCAACAAGAACAAGACGCTCTACAACTACTTCAAGCAGCTGTTCGCGCAGGTCACCAACCCGCCGATCGACCCGATCCGCGAAAACATGGTGATGTCGCTCGTGTCGTTCATCGGCCCGAAGCCGAACCTGCTCGACACCAACAACATCAACCCGCCGATGCGTCTCGAAGTGTCGCAGCCGGTGCTCGACTTCAAGGACATCGCGAAGATCCGCGCGATCGAGCAGTACACGGGCGGCAAGTTCAGCAGCTACGAGCTGAACATCTGCTATCCGGTGTCGTGGGGCAAGGAAGGCATCGAGGCGCGCCTCGCGTCGCTGTGCGCGGAAGCCGTCGACGCAGTCAAGTCGGGCTACAACATCCTGATCGTGTCGGACCGCCGCGCGGACCGCGACAACGTTGCTATTCCGGCGCTGCTCGCCACCTCGGCGATCCACTCGCACCTCGTGCAGCACGGTCTGCGCACGAGCACGGGTCTCGTCGTGGAAACGGGTTCGGCGCGTGAAACGCACCACTTCGCGCTGCTCGCGGGCTTCGGCGCGGAAGCCGTTCACCCGTACCTCGCGATGGAAACGCTCGCGCAGATGGCGCAGGGCCTGAAGGGCGACCTGTCGGCGGACAAGGCGGTCTACAACTTCACCAAAGCAGTGGGCAAGGGCCTGCTCAAGGTGATGTCGAAGATGGGCATCTCCACGTACATGTCGTACACGGGCGCGCAGATCTTCGAAGCAGTCGGCCTCGCCGACGAACTGATCGCCAAGTACTTCAAGGGCACGGCCTCGAAGGTCGGCGGCATCGGCCTGTTCGACGTCGCGGAAGAAGCGATCCGCATGCACCGCGACGCGTTCGGCGACAACCCGATCCTCGCGAACATGCTCGACGCGGGCGGCGAGTACGCGTACCGCGTGCGCGGCGAAGACCACATGTGGACGCCGGACGCGATCGCCAAGCTCCAGCACTCGGCGCGCAGCAACTCGTATCAGACGTACAAGGAATACGCGCACCTGATCAACGATCAGACCAAGCGCCACATGACCTTCCGCGGTCTGTTCGAATTCCGCCTCGACCCGGCGCGCGCGATCTCGATCGACGACGTCGAGCCGGCCAAGGAAATCGTCAAGCGCTTCGCCACGGGCGCGATGTCGCTCGGCTCGATCTCGACGGAAGCGCACGCCACGCTGGCGGTCGCGATGAACCGCATCGGCGGCAAGTCGAACACGGGTGAAGGCGGCGAAGACGAGAAGCGTTATCGCAACGAACTGCGCGGCATTCCGATCAAGAACGGCGACACGATGCAGTCGATCATCGGGCCGGAAGTCGTCAAGGACATCCCGCTGAAGGATGGCGACTCGCTGCGTTCGAAGATCAAGCAGGTCGCGTCGGGCCGCTTCGGCGTGTCGGCGGAATACCTGTCGTCGGCGGACCAGATCCAGATCAAGATGGCGCAGGGCGCGAAGCCGGGCGAAGGCGGTCAGCTGCCGGGCCACAAGGTGTCGGAATACATCGGCAAGCTGCGTTACTCGGTGCCGGGCGTGGGCCTCATCTCGCCGCCGCCGCACCATGACATCTACTCGATCGAAGATCTGGCGCAGCTGATTCACGATCTGAAGAACGTGAACCCGGTGTCGTCGATTTCGGTGAAGCTGGTGTCGGAAGTGGGCGTGGGCACGGTGGCGGCAGGCGTGGCGAAGGCCAAGGCCGACCACGTCGTGATCGCGGGCCACGACGGCGGCACGGGCGCTTCGCCGCTGTCGTCGCTCAAGCACGCCGGCACGCCGTGGGAACTCGGTCTCGCGGAAACGCAGCAAACTCTGGTGCTGAACCAGCTGCGCGGCCGTATCCGCGTGCAGGCCGACGGTCAGATGAAGACGGGCCGCGACGTGGTGATCGGCGCGCTGCTCGGCGCGGACGAATTCGGCTTCGCGACGGCGCCGCTCGTCGTGCAGGGCTGCATCATGATGCGCAAGTGCCATCTGAACACCTGCCCGGTCGGCGTCGCGACGCAAGATCCGGTGCTGCGCGCGAAGTTCTCGGGCCAGCCCGAGCACGTCGTCAACTTCTTCTTCTTCATCGCTGAAGAAGTGCGCGAAATCATGGCGCAACTCGGCATCCGCAAGTTCGACGATCTGGTTGGCCGCGCGGATCTGCTCGACACGCGCCGTGGCGTGGAACACTGGAAGGCGAAGGGTCTCGACTTCTCGCGCGTGTTCTATCAGCCGCAAGTCGGCGACGAAGTGGCACGCAAGCACGTCGACACGCAGGACCACGGTCTGGACCGCGCGCTCGATCACACGCTGATCGAGAAGGCGAAGGCCGCGATCGAGAAGGGCGAGCACGTCTCGTTCATCCAGCCGGTGCGCAACGTCAACCGTACGGTCGGCGCGATGCTCTCGGGCGTGGTGGCGAAGCAGTATGGCCACGACGGCCTGCCGGAAGACTCGATCCACATCCAGCTCAAGGGCACGGCGGGTCAGAGCTTCGGCGCGTTCCTCGCACGCGGCATCACGCTGGATCTCGTCGGCGACGGCAACGACTACGTGGGCAAGGGTCTCTCGGGCGGCCGCATCATCATCCGTCCGACCAACGACTTCCGCGGCAAGTCCGAAGAAAACATCATCTGCGGCAACACGGTGATGTACGGCGCGCTCGAAGGCGAAGCCTTCCTGCGTGGCGTGGCGGGCGAGCGTTTCGCGGTGCGTAACTCGGGCGCGACGGCGATCGTCGAAGGCACGGGCGACCACGGCTGCGAATACATGACGGGCGGCACGGTGGTCGTGCTCGGCGAAACGGGCCGTAACTTCGCGGCGGGCATGTCGGGCGGTATCGCCTACGTGTTCGATCCGGAAGGCACGTTCGCCGGCAAGTGCAACAAGGCGATGGTCACGCTCGAACCGGTGCTGCAACAGGCCGAGCAGGAACGCACGGTCGACCGCGCACTGTGGCACGCCGGCCAGACCGACGAAGCGCTGCTCAAGGGACTCGTCGAGCGTCACTTCCAGTTCACCGGCTCGCCGCGTGCAAAGGCGCTGCTGGAAAACTGGGACGCGGCACGCCGCCAGTTCGTGAAGGTGTTCCCGACGGAATACAAGCGCGCACTGGGCGAAATCGGCGCGAAGAAGGCGAACCAGGAAGAACTGGCCGCTTAATCCCGCGAAGACGACTCCAAGACGATGATTCGCCCGCCGCGCACCTGATGCGGCGGCGGGCGCGGTCCCCCTCACTGAATAGATTAGATAGACGAGAACCACATGGGTAAGGCAACCGGTTTTCTCGAGTTCGAGCGCCAGCATGAGGCGTACGAAGCACCGCTCACGCGTGTGAAGCACTACAAGGAATTCGTCGCGGCGCTTACGGACGCCGACGCGAAGGTCCAGGGCGCTCGCTGCATGGACTGCGGCATCCCGTTCTGCAACAACGGCTGCCCGGTCAACAACATCATTCCGGACTTCAACGACCTCGTGTTCCGCCAGGACTGGAAGAGCGCGATCGACGTCCTGCACTCGACCAACAACTTCCCCGAGTTCACGGGCCGCATCTGCCCGGCGCCCTGCGAAGCGGCGTGTACGCTCGGCATCAACAACGACCCGGTCGGCATCAAGTCGATCGAGCACGCGATCATCGACAAGGCCTGGGCCGAAGGCTGGGTAGCGCCGCAAGTCGCGAAGCACAAGACGGGCAAGAAGGTCGCTGTCGTCGGTTCGGGCCCCGCGGGTCTGGCCACGGCGCAGCAACTGGCGCGCGCCGGTCACGACGTAACCGTGTTCGAAAAGAACGACCGCGTCGGCGGCCTGCTGCGCTACGGCATCCCCGACTTCAAGCTGGAAAAGTGGCTGATCGACCGCCGCATGCGCCAGATGGAAGCCGAAGGCGTGACGTTCCGCACCAGCGTGTTCATCGGCAAGGGCGAGCTGCCGGCTTACATCGGCAACACGGCGAAGGAAACCATTTCGCCGGACGAGCTGAAGGACCAGTTCGACGCCGTGGTGATCGCAGGCGGTTCGGAAACGCCGCGCGATCTGCCGGTGCCGGGCCGCGAACTCGAAGGCGTGTACTACGCGATGGAGTTCCTGCCGCAGCAGAACAAGGTCAACGCGGGCGACAAGCTGGCGGACCAGCTGGTGGCGAAGGGCAAGCACGTCGTCGTGATCGGCGGCGGCGATACGGGCTCGGACTGCGTGGGCACGTCGAATCGTCATGGCGCGAAGAGCGTCACGCAGTTCGAACTGCTGCCGCAGCCGCCGGAAGTCGAGAACAAGCCGCTCGTGTGGCCGTACTGGCCGGTCAAGCTGCGCACCTCGTCGTCGCACGAGGAAGGCTGCTCGCGTGACTGGGCTGTCGCGACCAAGCGTCTCGAAGGCAAGAACGGCAAGGTCGAGAAGCTGATCGCCGCGCGCGTCGAGTGGAAGGACGGCAAGATGGTCGAAGTGCCGGGCTCGGAATTCGAAATGAAGGCCGACCTCGTGCTGCTCGCGATGGGCTTCACGCAGCCGGTTTCGCCGGTGCTCGAGGCGTTCGGCGTGGACAAGGATGCGCGCGGCAACGTGCGCGCCTCGACCGAAGGCGACAAGGCGTACTACACGTCGGTCGACAAGGTGTTCACGGCGGGCGACATGCGCCGTGGCCAGTCGCTGGTGGTGTGGGCGATCCGTGAGGGCCGTCAATGCGCACGCTCCGTCGACGCGTTCCTGATGGGCAGCACGGAGCTGCCGCGTTAAGAGCGGATCTGGGACCCAAGTAAGCGCTGAAGCGCTAACTTGGGTCGACACGTGAGGGCCGTCAATGCGCACGCTCCGTCGACGCGTTCCTGATGGGCAGCACGGAGCTGCCGCGTTAAACCTCATTAAGTCGTGCAAAATCCAGCGCGTCCGTCGCCAGGACAGGACGCGCGGGAGACGGCAGGAGACAGATGCCAGGAAGCCGGGCACCCTTCGGGGTGACCCGGTTTTTTTACGTCCGGAGGCGTCCGGCGCGCGTGTGTTTGCGGGTTGTCACGGGCGCACCGCGTCGCGCGGGCGCGCTACCATGTGGCGATTGTCGATTGTCCGACCGTTCGAGGACTGCCGATCATGTCAGAAGCCCGGGAAGCCCACGCCGCAGCCAGCAAGGACGCCGATCAATGGCGGCGCTGCTTCGTCGCGCTCGCGCCCGATACGCCGTCGCGCGACGCGCTCGCCGCGCTCGACGTGCCACCCGGCGCGCGCCGCGTGCCCTACGCGCAGTTGCACATGACGGTGGCGTTCATCGGCGCGATGACCTTCGCGCAGGGCGAGGCGCTCGCGCAGCGGCTCGCCAGTCACGCGACGCCCGTGCCGCCTGCGAGCGTCACGAAAATCGAATGCTGGCCGGGCGGCGCGCAACCGCGTCTGATGGTGGCCGTCGTCGCGATGTCCGATGCGTTCACGGCGCTCGACTGGGGCGTGCGTTCATCGATGGGGGAGGTGGGTTTGTCGCTCGATGCGCGCGCGTTTCGTCCGCATGTGACGCTCGCGCGCTTCACCCGCGATGCGCACGGCGCGCCGCCGCCGCCGAGCGCCGCAGCGTTGCCGCCGCTGCGCTTCACGTCGCTCGTGCTCTATTCGAGCACGCTGGCGAAGCAGGGCGCGAAATACGAGGCGCTGGCGAGCGTGGCGCTGTAAGCGGGAGCGCCCGCGCCTCGCGTCTCCCGCCTCGCGCGTTCAGCGTCAGCGCCGGTAGCGCGCCAGCGTCAGCCCGTCGAGATCGATGTCCGGCCGGTGCTGCGTCACGAGATCGGCGACCACGCGGCCCGATCCCATCGACATCGCCCAGCCCGTCGAGCCGTGGCCGACGTTCATCCACAAGCCGTCGACGCCCGAGGCGCCCAGCAGCGGCGCGCCGTCCGGCACCATCGGCCGCCTGCCGACCCAGAATTGCGCCGACGACGGCGTGGCCGCGTGCGGAAACCAGTCGTCGAGCACTTTCATGAGCGTTTGCAGCGCCTGCTCGCGCAGCGTCGTGCGATGGTTGCCGAGCTCCGCCGTGCCCGCCACGCGCAGATACGGCCCGAAACGCGTGATCGCGGTCTTGAGCGACTCGTCCATGAGCGCGGCGCGCGGCGCCTTGTGCTCGTCGACGACCGGCAGCGTGGCCGAGTAACCCTTCACCGGATAGAGCGGCACGCGCACGCCCAGCGGCGCGACGAGCGCCGCGCTTTCCACGCCGAGCGCGACCACCACGGCATCGGCGGCCAGCGTGTGCGGCGAGGTGTCGGCGGCGGGTTCGGCGAGATCGGCGGGGCGCAGCACTTCGGCGGGCGCGCGCCGCTGTTCGCGACGGTTGCGCGCCTCGCGGCCCGGCACCGCGCGCACGCGCACGCCCGTCACCTTGCCGCCCGCGGATTCGAGCGCGAGCACTTCGGTATCGAAGACGAACTTCACGCCGCGCGCCTCGCACACGGCGCGCAGCTCGCGCGTGAAGCGCGCGCAGTCGCCCGCTTCGTCGTCGGGGAGATAGATGCCTGCGACCGGCTTCACGCGCGACCACGCGAGGCCCGGTTCGATCTGCGCGCAGGCATCGGCGTCGAGTTCGCGATACGCGATGCCCGCGTCGCGCAGCACGTTCAGCGCGGGCTGCGCGAGCTCGACGTCGTAGTCGCTGCGAAAGAGTTGCAGATAGCCCTGGCTGCGGCCGTACTCGAACGCATGCTGCGCGCGAAACGCGTGCAGACATTCGCGGCTGTAGTAAGCGATGCGCTGCATGCGCTGCTTGTTCACGCGAAAACGCGCGAGGTCGCATTCGCGCAGCCAGCGCGCGATCCAGCGCCACTGCGCGGCGTCCAGCGCGGGGCGGAAGATCAGCGGCGAAGTGGGTTTGAGGAGATATTTGAGGAGTTTGGCCGGCATGCCCGGCGCGGCCCACGGCGTGACGTAGCCAGGCGCGATGACGCCCGCGTTGCCGAAGCTCGTGCCGAGCGCGACGCCCGGCTCGCGCTCGATGACCGTGACGTCGCAGCCTCGTTCGCTCAGATAGTACGCAGTAGCGACGCCGATCACACCGGCGCCGAGGACGATCGTTTTCATGCCGGTCGTAGTGAGAGGGACGGAAGGTATTGCAGCATGTTCGGGCTCATCGTGCAGCGGAGTCCGCAGGCGGCCGGGCTTGCTTCTGAGCTTGCTGATCGGCAACGTCTGACGCACCATGATCGGCCAGCACCTTGCCCTTCGTTTCCGGCAGACACAGCGCCGAGACGATCACGAGCAGATAGCCCGCGCCCGCCACCGTACCGATCGCTTTCACGAGCGTCGTGGTCTGCGCGAGCGTGCCGACGAGGATCGGAAAGAACGAGCCGAGACCGCGTCCGAGGTTGTAGCAGAAGCCCTGTCCCGAGCCGCGGATCGCGTTCGGGTAAAGCTCGGAAAGATAGGCGCCGACGCCCGCGAAAATGCCCTGCACGACGATGCCGAGCGGAAAGCCGAGCGCGAGCATCGCGGCATCGGTGATCGGCAGCATCGTGTAGGCCATGCCGAGCGCGAACGAACCGATCGCGAACAGGATGAACGACGCGCGCCGGCCGATCTTGTCGCACAGAATCGCGCCGACGATATAGCCCGTGAACGACCCGACGATCAGCACGATCAGATAGCCGCTCGTGTTGAATACGGACAGATGGCGCACCGTCTTCAGATAGGTGGGCAGCCAGGTGGTGATCGCGTAGTAGCCGCCGAGCATGCCGGTGCACAGCGCGCTGCCGAGCAGCGTGGTCGCCAGATGCGCGGGCGCGAAGATCTGCAGGAAGTGGCCTTGCACGTCGCCGGCCTCGCGCGCGCGGCGCGTCTGCAGGAACACCTCGGGGTCGCTCACGTTGCGGCGCACGTAGAGAATCCACAGCGCGGGCAGGATGCCGATCCAGAAGCACGCGCGCCACGCGTATTCCTCGGGCAGCAGCGCGAAGAAGGCCCAGTAGAGAATCGCCGCCGCGCCCCAGCCGAACGACCAGCTGCTCTGCACGGTGCCCACGGCCTTGGCGCGATGCTGCGGCGAGCGGATCGTCTCGGCCATCATGATCGTGACGACCGACCATTCGCCGCCGAAGCCGACGCCTTGCAGCGTGCGCGTCGCGAGCAGTTGCCAGAACGAGTGCGTGAAACCGGAGAGACAGGTGAAGAGCGCGAACGTGGCGATGGTCCATTGCAGCACGCGCACGCGGCCGTAGCGATCGGCGAGGATGCCCGCGAGCCAGCCGCCGATCGCCGACGAGATCAGCGAGCTGGTGGCGATCATGCCCGCCTCGCTTTTCGTCATGCCCCACGTGGCGATGAGCGTCGGGATCAGGAACGAGTAGATCATGAAGTCGAACGCATCGACGGCGTAGCCGCCGAAGCCCGCGTAGAGCGTGCGGCGCTCGCGTGCGTTCAGTTCCTTGAACCATTGAAATGCTGCCATCGCGCGTCGTCCCCAGGATTGTTGTGCGCGCCACGACCGGCGTGGCGACGGGTGGCGAAAGCGGCGTCCGGTGGCGCGGGCCGCTGGCGATGCGTCGAGGCGCGCGCTGCTGGCGGGCCGCCGATGCTCGAACGGCGCTATTTTACGGTGCGACAGGCTGTCGCGGCCAGGGAAGCCCTCAGGATGCGGGGCATTGTGTGCGCTTTCGCTCGCGATTTTGCGCGATGGTGCACGCGTGTTCGCTTCACGTGCGATTTGCGTGGGCGATGTTTGCGCTGCGTGCGCGGTTTGCTGATGGAGCGCGATGTGGCGCAGGTGTCGCGCAGGTGTCGCGCGTGGCGTTTGATTCGCCGGCGAGCGAACCAATGCGTGATGCGCGCGGGAGAATCAGCCCAGCGTCAGTCCGCCGTCGATGTGGATGGTCTGGCCGGTGATGTGACGCGCGGCGTCGGAAAGCAGGAAGGCGATCAGTTCGGCGATATCGGCGGGATCGGCCACGCGGCCCAGCGGCGTGACTTCGGCGGCGCGCGCCCACGCGGGGGCGTTCTCCGGCGTGGGACCGGCGTCCTTGCGCGTGTAGCCGGGCGCGACGCAATTCACGCTCACGCCGTGCGGAGCGAGTTCGGCGGCGGCGGTTTTCGCGAGCGATTCGAGCGCGGCCTTCGCGGCGGCCGTGGCCGCGAACGGCGCGTCGGCGCGATAGCGATGCGCGACGAACGAACTCACCGCCACCACGCGTCCGCGCGCCGAGCGTATCAGCGCGGGTTGCGCCCTGCGAACGAGCGACGCGAACGCGGCGGGCATCGCGGCGAACGCGGCGCCGAGCACATCGGTGTCGAGTGCGGCCAGCGTCTGGCGCTGCGCGTGGCCCGCGTTGGCGACGAGCTGATCGAGCGCGCCGAAGCGTTCGAGCGTGGCGTCGATCAGATGCGCGGCGGGTTCATTGGCGAGATCGGCAAGATCGGCGCAAGCCGTCGCGCAGACCGCGCCGCGCGCTTCGCACGTTTGCGCGACATCGGCGAGACGGGTGCGCGAGGCCGCGTCGGCGCCGCGTGCGTGCAGCATCAACGCCACCCCTGGCGCGGCGAGCCTGCGCGCGAGCGCCGCGCCGATGCCGGAGCCCGCGCCCGTGATCAGGACGACGCGTTCGCCGGACGCCGCGCGGCTTTCGGCGCTCACGCCGCCACGCGCTCTTCAGGCGAGCGAGCGATTTCGAGCGTGTCGTGGTGATACGCCTCGAGCGATTCGCGATGCGCCACGCTCACGATCGCCGCCTTCGGCAGACGCTCCATGAAGAGCTTGTAGAGACGGCTTTCGTTGTCCGGATCGAGCGCGCTGGTCGCTTCGTCGAGGAACAGATAGTCGGGCTTGTGCAGCAGCACGCGCGCACCCGCGAGACGCTGCTGTTCGCCCGGCGAGAGCACGCGCGTCCAGTGCGCCGATTCGTCCAGACGATCGACGTAGCCTTCGAGACGGCAGGCGCGCAGGGCTTCGCGGCAGTCTTCGTCGCTGTAGTCGTCGGCGGGCGAGGGGTAGGTGAGCGCGGCCTTGAGCGTGCCGATCGGCAGATAGCTCTGCTGCGGGATGAACATCATGCGCGCATCCACGGGCGCGTCGATCGAGCCTTCGCCGAACGGCCAGAGGCCCGCGAGCGCGCGCATCAGCGTGCTCTTGCCCGCGCCCGACGGGCCGCGCACGAGCCAGCGCGAGCCCGGCTTGATGGCGATGTCACGCACTTCCGAAAGCGGCTGGCCATTGGGCAGCGCGAGCTTGAGGTGCTCGGTGCTCAGTTGCTCCGCGTCGACGTAATGCAGATTGATGCCGCCATGCTCGGTGGCCGGCGAGACGCTTTCCTTCAGACGCGGCGAGTGAACCACGCGCACGAATTCGCGCAGACGGTTCACGGTGGCGCGCCACTCGACGAGGCTCGCGTAACTGTTGATGAACCACGAGAAGCAGTCGCTCACGGTGCCGAAGGCCTGCGAGATCTGCATCAGCACGCCGAACGTGAAGGCGCCCGCAAAGTAGCGCGGCGCGGCCACGACGAGCGGGAAGATGATGGCGATCTGGCCGTAGAAGCTCAGCACGAAGGTGAGGCGCTTCGTGTACTTCATCACGCGCCACCAGTTTTCGCGGATGTGCTCGAAAAGGCCCTGCGCATTGCTGCGCTCGGTTTGCATGCCGTCGTAGAGCGCGATCTGCTCGGCGTTTTCACGCAGGCGGATCAGGCCGAAGCGGAAGTCCGCTTCCACCTTTTGTTGCTGATAGTTGATCGACACGAGCGGGTGGCCGACCTTCTGGATCACGAGCGACCCGAACACGGCGTAGAGCGCGGCGGCCCAGACCATGTAGCCCGGAATCGTGATGGGCGTGCCGCCCAGCGAGAAGGTGAGCGCGCCCGCGATGGTCCACAGGATCGTGATGAACGAGATCAGCGTGACGACCGTCGAGAGCAGGTCGAGCGTCAGCGAGAGCGTGCTGGTGGCGAACGATTGCAGGTCGTCGCTGATACGCTGGTCGGGGTTGTCGGCGAGACGGTCGCGCTCGATGCGGTAGAACGCGCCCTGCCGAAGCCAGTCGTTCAGATAGTGCGTGGTGAGCCACTGGCGCCAGCGGAAGCCGAGCATCTGGCGAAGATACCGCCCGTACACCGCCAGGATGATGAAGCCGAACGCAAGCGCCGTGAAGATCATCAGCAGATGCGGGAACTGTTTGACGTCCTTGGTTTGCAGGGCGTTGTAGAAGTCCGCGTTCCAGCCGTTCAGACGCACGTTGATCCACACAACGGCGAGATTCATCGCGATGATCGCGACGAGCAGGCCCCATGCGATCCAGCGTTCCTCGGACACCCAGTAGGGCTTGATGAGGCTCCAGGCCGTGATCTTGTGATGCTCGTTCTGATCCGGCGTGGCGCGGGGAGTGTGGTTGGTCATGAGCGTCCTGATGTTGTGCCCTGATGGTGTTGCCGTGTATGTCCGGTATGCCGCCTTGCGCCGTCCTTTGCCGCGTCTTTCGCGAACGCGGCGCGAGTCGCGTACGGCACGCGGTGGGCGGACTTGCTAGCGATTCTGTCGCGAGCCGCTTAAGTGAGTCTTAATGCCACGTTGGGCCACGCTCGGCCACGTTGGGCCACGCGCGCCCCATTCTCTCACCGCCCGAAAGCGGCCGGGCGGCATACGGGGTTCGGGGCATTGTGCCAGAGCGCCGCTTGCGCCCCCCATTTTGAGGGGCCGCCGCGGCCCGCGCGTGGAGACGAAAAGGCCGCCGGGCGCACTGAGCGGCACAGCCCGGAAAGCAGCGGAAAGCGCGTGAAGAAAACACAGAAAAACCCGCACAAAACCCCACGAAAACGCCCGCAATGCAGCATCGGCAGCCTATAAACCGGCCTGCCGGGCGGTTTGCGGCGCGCGCGCCTTTTGTGGTCTAATGACTGCTGACGAAACAGGGGTGCTTCACCGGTATGCCTGCATGCCGCCGTGAGGCTGAGAGAGACCCTTCGCACCCGATCCGGGTAATACCGGCGCGGGAAGTTTCCGGAAAGTCTTGCTGGCGCCGCTTTTTCGAGTCCGTTCCTCCGGTTCGGGCGTGGCGTCCAGATTCCCGCCGGGCAACGCGTGCAGTGCAGTTAGTTTTCGCGCGCATCGTTTGCACGGCCGGCTTTGCCAGCCGGTTTCGTCCTTGGGTACGCATGCTTGTTGCCGTACGGAAAGGATCCGATGACCGCACCTTCTTCACCTCAATCAGTTCGCTCCCCGATTCTGGAAGCCTCGCCGGATGCTTCGGCGTCCTCTGTCGTGCCCGATTTCGCCGTGCTCGGCGGCGGCCTGTGCGGACGCCTCGTCGCGTGGCGACTCGCGGGCGCCGGGCATCGCGTGGCGCTTTACGAGCGCGGCGGTCCCGAGGGCGGTGAAGCCGCGGCCTGGGTCGCGGCGGCCATGCTCGCACCGCTCGCGGAAGCCGCCGTCGCCGAACTGCTGATCACCGAACTGGGCGTCGAATCGCTCGACACCTGGCCGCGCATTCTCGCCGAGCTGCCCGAACCCGTCTTCTTCCAGCGCAACGGCACGCTCGTGGTCTGGCATCACGCCGACCGCACCGAGGCGCCGCTGTTCGAGCGCCGCGTGCGCGCCAACGCGCCGCGCGCGCTCGCCGACGCGCATTTCACGACGCTCCAGGGCGCTCAGCTCGACGCCGCCGAACCGGCGCTCGCCGGGCGTTTCGCGCGCGGCTGGCTGCTCGACGGCGAAGGTCAGCTCGACAACCGCCAGGCGCTGGCCGCGCTCGCCGCGGGCCTCGCGCAGCGCGGCGTGCAAACACACTGGAACACCACGGTCGACGACGCGAATCCGCCGCCCGCGCGCGTGACGATCGATTGCCGCGGACTCGGCGCGAAACCCGCGCTGCCCGCGCTGCGCGGCATCCGCGGCGAAGTCGCGCGCGTGCACGCGCCGGGCATCGGGCTCACGCGTCCGGTGCGCCTGCTGCATCCGCGTTATCCGCTCTATATCGCGCCGAAGCAGAACGATGTCTACGTGATTGGCGCGACCGAAATCGAAGGCGAGGACCGCTCGCCGGTGAGCGTGCGCTCGGCGCTCGAACTGCTGAGCGCGGCGTTCGCCGTGCATCCGGCGTTCGGCGAGGCGCGCATTCTCGAACTCAATTCGCAGTGCCGCCCGACCTTGCCCGACCATCGCCCCGCGCTCTTCTGGGACGGCGACAACACGTTGCGCGTGAACGGCCTCTATCGCCACGGTTTCATGATCGCGCCCGCCGTCGCCGACGAAGCGGTGCGAGTGGCCGAAGCCTTGCTGGCCGGACGCATGCAGAACGCCGACGGATTCGAGGCGCTGCGCGCCGAATCGCGCTGGCCGGCGATGCTGCACGACCGCCGCGCCGAAGCCGCGCCGCGTGCGCACGAACCGGCCTGAGCGCGTCGCTATCCGCGAACAGGAACACGATGGACACGACGGCGCGCCGCTTGCGCCGCATGAAACACACGTAGTCAGACGAATCGTTATGGACATTCAGATCAATCAGAAGCCGCTCACGCTCCCCGAGGGCGCGACCGTCGCCGACGCGCTGGTCGCGTTCGGCGCGCGTCCGCCGTTCGCCGTCGCCGTGAATGGCGATTTCGTGGCGCGCGCCCAGCATGGCGCGCGCGCATTGTCGGCGGGCGACCGCCTCGACGTCGTGAGCCCGGTGGCCGGCGGCTGATACGGCCGCTAGCCGATCCGCGCGCCCACGCCACCCGACCAGGATTTCCGCCATGACCACGCTTCAACCGACCGCCGACGCGCTCACGCTCTACGGCGAAACTTTCCAGAGCCGCGTGCTGCTTGGCACGTCGCGCTATCCGTCGCTGCAATCGCTGTCCGATTCGATGGCGGCCGCGCGGCCCGGCATGATCACCGTCGCGCTGCGCCGCCAGATGAACGAGGGCGGCGCCGAAGCCGGCTTCTTCGATCTGCTCAAGCGCCACGGCGTGCCGCTGCTGCCGAACACGGCGGGCTGCCTCACCGTCAACGAAGCCGTCACCACGGCCCACATGGCGCGCGAGGTGTTCGACACCGACTGGATCAAGCTCGAACTGATCGGCGACGACTACACGCTCCAGCCCGATCCGGTCGGCCTGATCGAAGCCGCCGCGCGGCTCGTGAAGGACGGCTTCAAGGTGCTGCCGTACTGCACCGAGGACCTCGTGATCGGCCGTCGTCTGCTCGACGCGGGTTGCGAGGCGCTGATGCCGTGGGGCGCGCCGATCGGCACCGGCAAGGGCGTGATCAATCCGTACGGTCTGCGCGTGCTGCGCGAGCGGCTGCCCGACGTGCCGCTGATCGTCGATGCGGGCCTCGGTCTGCCGTCGCACGCGGCGCAAGTGATGGAGTGGGGTTTCGACGGCGTGCTGCTGAACACGGCGGTCGCGCAGGCGACGCATCCCGACGCGATGGCGCGCGCGTTCGCGCTGGGCGTGGAGGCGGGGCGCAGCGCGTTTCTCGCCGGACCGATGGCCGAGCGCGAAGCCGCTGTGGCGAGCACGCCGGTCGTCGGCATGCCGTTCTGGCACCAGGATGGAGGCAAGTAATGAGTGAAACGTTGCATTTTCAGGGCCGTGAATTGTTCTGGCCGCCCGCCGACGCGCTGACCGCCACGGCGGAACGCATCCGCGCTCGACTGGGCGACTGGGCGGCGACGCAGGCGCCGTGGCGCATCTGCCTGACGCCGCCCGACGCGCCCAACGGCGGCGATCTGATCGTCGTGACCGACGCCGCGCCGCATCTCGCGAACATCGCGCGCTGGATGACGCAAGGCGCGGGCGTGATCGAAGCTGCCGGCGACGATCCGCGCGAGGCGCGCGTCACGCTGCATCTGGGCGGCGAGCGCTACGCGCTCGAAGGCGCGCTGGCCGAGGACTGGATCCCGGCGCTGGCGGCGTTCCTCGACTGCGGTTTCGATCCGCACGACGCGCTCGTGCTCGCACTCGCCTGGCGCGACGGCGACGAACAGCAAACCGACGCCTGGCCGGTCGACATCGCGCGCTTCCCGCGCGTGCTCGGTCTTCCCGACGCGCCCGCGCAGCCCTTCGCGCCTTGCCCGGCGCGGCTCGGCCTGTATCCCGTGCTGCCGAGCGCCGACTGGGTCGAGCGCGTGCTCGACTACGGCGCGACGACCGTGCAGTTGCGCAGCAAGCAGCCTGAATCGCCGGAACTTACGCGTGAAATCGAGCGCTGCGTCGCGGCGGGCCGCAAGCACGACGCGCAATTGTTCATCAACGATCACTGGCAGGCCGCCCTGGCGGCGGGCGCTTACGGCATCCATCTGGGTCAGGAAGATCTGCGCGAAGCCGATCTGAACGCGATCGCGGCGTCGGGCACGCGCCTCGGTCTGTCGACGCACGGCTATTTCGAGATGCTGACGGCGCTGCACTTCCGTCCGAGCTATATCGCGTGCGGCGCGGTGTTCGCCACCACCACCAAGCAGATGCCGACCGCGCCGCAAGGTCTCAAGCGTCTCGCACGCTACGTGCAGCTGCTCGACGGCGTGGTGCCGATGGTCGCGATCGGCGGCATCGACGCCGCCGCCTTGCCCGCCGTCCTCGCCACCGGCGCGCCGTGCGCTGCCGTCGTGCGCGCCGTCACGGAAGCCGCCGATCCGGCTGCCGCCGTTGCTGCGCTGCGCAACGCGTTTACGCAATAATGGTCCGCCTCGTCGCCGGTCGCGCCCCTGTTGCGTGACCGGCGCGAGGAGCGAGCAGCGGGGCCTTTCACGGCCTTTCCGACTGCATCAAGCGGCATGGGCGCATCACGGCAGCAATTCCACGATGGCCCTATAATCCCGCCTTCGTGTAAATGGACTGTCAGCCACGTGCCCTCAACCTCTGAGACCCTTCTGGAGCTGCGCGACGTCGACTTCGGTTACGGCGATCGGCTCGTCCTGTCCGGACTGAACATGCGCTTCGGGCGCGGTCAGGTCATTGCGGTCATGGGCGGCTCCGGCGGCGGCAAAACCACGGTGCTGCGCCTGATCGGCGGCCTGGTGCGGGCGCAGCGCGGCCAGGTGCTGTTTCACGGCCAGGACGTCGGCGCGCAAACGCGCGAAGGCCTCTACGCGCTGCGCCGCAAGATGGGCATGCTGTTCCAGTTCGGCGCGCTGTTCACCGACATGTCGGTGTTCGACAACGTCGCGTTCGCCCTGCGCGAGCACACCGACCTGCCCGAAGAACTGGTCCGCGACCTCGTGCTCATGAAGCTCAACGCCGTGGGCCTGCGCGGCGCGCGCGACCTCGCGCCGTCGGAAATCTCGGGCGGCATGGCGCGCCGCGTCGCGCTTGCGCGCGCAATCGCGCTCGACCCCGAACTCATGATGTACGACGAGCCCTTTGCAGGGCTCGACCCCATTTCTCTCGGCATTACCGCGAATCTGATCCGCACGCTCAACGACGCGCTCGGCGCGACGTCGATCCTCGTCACGCACGACGTGCCCGAGTCGTTCGCGATTGCCGACTACGTGTATTTCCTCGCGAACGGCAAGGTGCAGGCGCAGGGCACGCCCGACGAACTGCGCGCCTCGACCGATCCGATCGTGCGCCAGTTCATCGACGGCGCGCCGGACGGCCCGTTCCGTTTCCACTACCCGACGAACGTGCCGCTCGGCGCGGACTTCGGCATTGGCGGAGGCCGCTCATGACCGGCGCCATCAGTTCAGTCGGCCGCGCAGTGCTCGACGCCATCGCGCGCGCGGGCCATGCCACGCGGTTTTTCGTGCGCCTCGTGCTGGAATTTTTCCCGCTGCTGCGCCGTCCGCGTCTTGTCACGAAGCAGATCCACTTCGTCGGTAATTATTCGCTGCTGATCATCGCGGTCTCGGGCCTGTTCGTCGGCTTCGTGCTCGGTCTCCAAGGCTATTACACGCTCAACCGCTATGGTTCGGAGCAGGCGCTCGGTCTGCTGGTCGCGCTGTCGCTCGTGCGCGAGCTGGGTCCGGTGGTCACGGCGCTGCTGTTCGCGGGTCGCGCGGGCACTTCGCTCACGGCCGAAATCGGCCTGATGAAGGCGGGCGAGCAGCTCACGGCGATGGAAATGATGGCGGTGGACCCGGTGCGCATCGTGGTGGCGCCGCGCATGTGGGCGGGCGTGATCGCCATGCCCATTCTGGCGGCCATTTTCAGCGCGGTCGGCGTGCTGGGCGGTTATGTGGTGGGCGTGCTGCTGATCGGCGTCGATTCGGGCGCGTTCTGGTCGCAGATGCAAGGCGGCGTCGATGTCTGGGCCGATGTCGGCAACGGCGTGATCAAGAGCATCGTGTTCGGTTTCGCCGTCACGTTCACCGCGCTGTATCAGGGTTACGAGGCGAAGCCCACGCCCGAAGGCGTGTCGCGCGCGACCACCAAGACGGTGGTGTACGCGTCGCTCGCGGTGCTCGGCCTCGACTTCCTGCTCACCGCACTGATGTTCAGCTAAATAAAGCCAGGCGCTCCGGCGTCTCGCGTTTCGACCGGGTCGAACGCGAACGGCGGGGCGACGCGGCAGGCGCAACGGGCTTTCGGGCCGCGCGCCGCCGCAACGGATTCTCATTGGGATGACGATGAAAAAGACTGCTCTCGACTTCTGGGTCGGCCTGTTCGTGGTGCTGGGCTTCATTGCCCTGCTGTTTCTCGCGCTGAAGGCCGGGAACATGAGCTCGCTGTCGTTCCAGGCGACTTACCCCGTGAAGCTCAAGTTCGACAATATCGGCGGCCTCAAGCCGCGTGCGCCCGTGAAGAGCGCGGGCGTGACCGTGGGTCGCGTGGCGTCGATCGGCTTCGACTCGAACACGTACCAGGCGCTGGTCACGATCAATCTCGACCAGCAGTATCAGTTTCCGAAGGATTCGTCCGCGAAGATCCTGACCTCGGGTCTGCTCGGCGAGCAGTACATCGGTCTGGAGCCGGGCGGCGACACGGAAATGCTCAAGGCCGGCGATACCATCTCGATGACGCAGTCGGCCATCGTGCTCGAAAACCTGATCGGCCAGTTCCTCTACAGCAAGGCTGCCGACTCGGGCGCGTCGAAATCGGGTAACAGTGGAAGTGGGGCCGCAAATGGTCCGGCAGGCGGGGATAGCGCCGCGCCGGTCCAGGCACCCGCGCCGGCAGCAGCCGGTTCGGGCGCGGCGGCGCAATAAGGAGAAAAACGATGATGACCACACGCATGCGCGCCGTTTCGATCGGCGTCGCGGCGCTCGCCCTCACGGCGTGCTCGACGGTGCAGACGCCGTCGAAGGACGATCCGTGGGAAGGCTTCAACCGCACCGTCTACACCTTCAACGACAAGGTCGACCAGTACGCGCTCAAGCCGGTCGCGAAGGGTTACGTGAAGATCACGCCGCAGCCGGTGCGTGACAGCGTGACGAACTTCTTCGCGAATATCGGCGACGTCTACAACGCGGCCAACAACCTGCTGCAGCTGAAGATCACCGACGGCGTCGAAGACATCATGCGGATCGTGATCAACACGGTCTTCGGTGTCGGCGGCCTGTTCGACGTGGCGACGCTCGCCAAGCTGCCCAAGCACAATCAGGACTTCGGCCTGACGCTCGGCCACTACGGCGTGCCCGCCGGTCCTTACCTCGTGTTGCCGCTGTTCGGGCCGAGCACGGTGCGTGACGGCGTGGGCCTCGTCGGCAACTACTTCATCAACCCGCTCACCTATGTCGATCCGGCGGCGCTCTCGTGGGGCCTCTACGGCCTGAACGTGGTGAGCACGCGCGCGAATCTGCTGGGCGCGAGCGACCTGCTGGAAGGCGCGGCGATCGACAAGTACTCGTTCGTGCGCAACACCTACCTGCAGCGCCGCCGCTATCTGCTGTCGGACGGCCACGCGTCGTCGGATGGCAGCCTGCCGGACTACGGCGACACGCCGCCGCCGAACTACGAAGACGCCGATCAGGGCGCGGCGGCAGCGGCGCCGGCATCGGGCGCGGCACGTGCTGCTACGCCTACGGCGGCCAGCATGGCGCCCGCCGTGCCGGAAGGCGCGTCGGCCACGGTTGCTGCACCGGCCACGCTGGAAGGTCCGGCTGGCGCAGCGGCGGAGCCGGCTTCGGCCGCCTCGCAGACCACGGTGCCGGGCGGCGACGTCGTCCCGCCCGCGCGCATCGGCTTTCCGAGCCTCCTGCGTCTGCGTTGAGAGGCGGCGGCGGGTGGTTCGCGCGGGGTGGAACGCCGGTTCGCCGGCGTCCGGAGCGCTCAGGTCCGACGTAACAAGCTGAAACGCTTGTCGCAATTTCCTGGCACTCTTTGACTCAGTGCGATAGAACTCGCGTGCTATCGTTGGCTCGAATAACAGGCGCGATTCGGGGCTCATCGCCCGCAATCGCGCCTCCCCAACTTGCAGGACTCACTATGAAAAAATTCTTGTTGTTCCCGATTTTCGCCATGTTCTTCGCGTTCGCCGGCACGGCATCCGCGCAGACCGTCGACACCAGCAACCCCGACGCGATGGTCAAGACGATCACGCAGCAGGTCATGGACCAGATCAAGGGCGACAAGTCGATCCAGTCCGGCGACATCAGCAAGATCACGCAACTGGTCAACGAGAAGATCCTGCCGTACACCGACTTCCGCCGCACCACGCAGCTCGCGATGGGCCGCAACTGGCGCGCGGCAACGCCCGACCAGCAGCAACAGGTCATCGAACAGTTCAAGACGCTGCTGATCCGCACGTACTCGGGCGCGCTCGCCCAGGTGCGCGACCAGCAGATCGACTACAAGCCGTTCCGCGCGAACCCGGACGACACCGACGTCGTGGTCCGTTCGACCGTTGTGAACAACGGCCAGCCGATCGAACTCGACTACCGCCTGTACAAGACGGCGCAAGGCTGGCGCGTGTATGACATCAACGTGCTCGGCGCGTGGCTGATCCAGGCGTACCAGCAGCAGTTCCAGGAAAAGATCCAGCAGGGCGGCGTGCAAGGGCTGATCAGCTTCCTCACGCAGCGTAACCAGCAGCTGGCTTCGGGCAAGGCCGCTTCGTGAGCGAGCGCTTCGCCACCGGCGCCACGCTGACCCACGAGAGCGCGAAGGCCGCGCTCTCGGCGGGGCTCGCGCAGATCGCGTCGGGCGCGACCGCCGTCGACTGCGCGCCGCTCACGCAGTTCGATTCGTCCGCGCTCGCCGTGCTGCTCGCCTGGCAGCGTGCCGCGAGCCAACGCGGCGCCATCCTGAACGTCGTCAATCTGCCCGCCGCGCTCGCGTCCCTCGCGCGCGCCTATGGCGTCGATTCGCTCCTCCACGAGTGACATTGACGCGCGGCGGCTCGCCGAGCCGCCGCGTCCTCCTTCAAGTCAACGCCAGGCCCAGGCCGGGCCTTCCGACTTGGCCTATAATCAAATGTTTTTTGGGCGTTGCCCCGGCTCGATCGGGTAGCGCAGCAGACGGCCTGTGCCGTCCCCAATTCCGGTCTTCCCCGCAGCATTGATGCACTTACCGGCCGCACCGTTTACCACGGGCGGCGTCCGAGTCATGCCAGCCATAGAAATCCGCAACGTCAAGAAGCGCTACAAAGAGCTTCAGGCGCTCAAAGGCGTCAGCTTCACGGTCGAAGAGGGCGAGTTCTTCGGGCTGCTCGGCCCGAACGGCGCGGGCAAGACGACGCTCATCAGCGCGCTTGCCGGCCTCGCGCGTGCCGACGAAGGCACGATCGAAGTCCGCGGCCACGACGTCGTCACCGATTACCGCAACGCGCGCCGCAATCTCGGCGTCGTGCCCCAGGAACTGGTGTTCGATCCGTTTTTCACGGTGCGCGAGACGCTGCGCATCCAGTCCGGCTACTTTGGTCTGCGCAATAACGACGCGTGGATCGACGAAGTCATGGCCAATCTCGACCTCACCGAGAAAGCCGACGTCAACATGCGCGCGCTGTCGGGCGGCATGAAGCGCCGCGTGCTGGTCGCGCAGGCGCTGGTGCATCGTCCGCCCGTGATCGTGCTCGACGAGCCCACGGCCGGCGTCGACGTCGAACTGCGCCAGACGCTCTGGAAGTTCATCGCGCGCCTGAACCGCGAAGGGCACACCATCGTGCTCACCACGCACTATCTGGAAGAAGCGGAAGAACTCTGCGACCGCATCGCCATGCTGCGCCGCGGCGAAGTCGTGGCGCTCGAACGCACGAGCACGCTGCTGCAGCGCTTCGCGGGCACGCAACTGTTCCTGCGCTTCTCGGAAGGCGCACTGCCGACCGAATTGCGCGCGCTCGAAGTCGATACCTCGAATCTGCCGAACGGCGGCGGCAATCAACATCTGCTGCGCCTGAACAGCTACGACGACGTGGAGCGCATCCTCGCGCTGTGCCGCGCGAACGGCTGCAAGCTCGAGGAAATGGAAGTGCGCAAGGCCGATCTCGAAGACGTCTTCGTGCAGGTGATGAACGGTCCGGAAGTGATCGAGGGGCTCGCATGAGCGGTTTCCGTACGCTGTTTTACAAAGAAGTGCTGCGTTTCTGGAAGGTCGCCTTCCAGACCGTGCTCGCGCCGGTCATCACCGCGCTGCTCTATCTGACGATCTTCGGTCACGCGCTGCGCGGCCACGTGGAGGTCTATCCGGGCGTCGAGTACACGAGCTTCCTGATTCCGGGTCTCGTGATGATGAGCGTGTTGCAGAATGCGTTCGCGAATTCGTCGTCGTCGCTGATCCAGTCGAAGATCACGGGCAATCTCGTATTCGTCTTATTGCCGCCGCTGGCCGCCTGGGAGATGTTTGGCGCCTACGTGCTCGCCTCGATCGTGCGCGGCCTCGCCGTGGGCGCGGGCGTGTTCGTCGTGACGATCTGGTTCATTCCGATGAGCTTTGCCGCGCCGCTTTACATCATCGCTTTCGCGGTGCTCGGCTCGGCGATTCTCGGCACGCTCGGCCTGATCGCCGGGATCTGGGCCGAGAAGTTCGACCAGCTCGCGGCGTTTCAGAACTTTCTCATCATGCCGCTCACGTTCCTGTCGGGCGTGTTCTATTCGACGCATACGCTGCCGCCGGTGTGGCGCGAAGTGTCGCGGCTCAACCCGTTCTTTTACATGATCGACGGCTTCCGCTACGGTTTCTTCGGCTTGTCCGACATTAACCCGCTCGTGAGCCTCGCGATCGTTTTCGTCTTTTTCGTGGTGCTGGCCGCGCTCGCGATGCGTCTGCTCGCAAGCGGCTACAAGCTGCGCCACTAAGTGAAATTCAGGCAGGAGCCTCTCACCATGTTGTCTTCGGAACAGCTCAAGCAGTACATCCTGGCCGGGCTCGCGTGCGAGCATCTGGAGGTCGAGGGCGACGACGGCACGCACTTCTCCGCGGTCGTCGTTTCGTCGGCTTTCGAAGGCAAGCGTCTGATCCAGCGCCATCAGCTCGTCTATGCGGCGCTCGGCGACCGCATGCGCGCGGAAATCCACGCGCTCAGCATGAAGACGCTCACGCCCGCCGAATGGCAGAACGCATAATCTGGAATCTCAGTGCGAATTACCCAGGATAAAGGCGCCGCAGCCAGCGGCGCCGCTCAACTCGACGCAGCGCCGCACAGCGGCCGCACCGATCAGGAAACCTCAGGCATGGACAAACTCGTCATCGTCGGCGGGCAGAAGCTCGCAGGGGAAGTCACCGTTTCCGGTGCGAAGAACGCCGCGCTGCCCATTCTCTGCGCCGGTCTGCTGAGCGCGGAACCCGTTCATCTCGACAACGTGCCCGACCTACAGGACGTGCGCACGACGCTCAAGCTGCTCAACCAGATGGGCGTGCGCACGAGCCAGGACGGCGCGCGCGTGCAGCTCGACGCCTCGAACGTGAACAACCTCGTCGCGCCGTATGAACTGGTCAAGACCATGCGCGCCTCGATCCTCGTGCTCGGGCCGCTCGTCGCGCGCTTCGGCGAGGCGAAGGTGTCGCTGCCGGGCGGCTGCGCGATCGGCGCGCGTCCGGTCGATCAGCACATCAAGGGCCTGCAGGCGATGGGCGCCGAGATCAGCATCGAGCACGGCTTCATCGAAGCACGCGCCAAGCGCCTGAAGGGCGCGCGCATCGTCACCGACATGATCACGGTCACCGGCACGGAAAACCTGCTGATGGCCGCCGTGCTCGCCGACGGCGAGACGGTGATCGAAAACGCCGCGCGCGAACCGGAAGTGGGCGACCTCGCGCACCTGCTGGTGGCGATGGGCGCGAAGATCGAGGGCATCGGCACCGACCGCCTAGTGATTCAGGGCGTGGACAAGCTCCACGGCGCGCAGCACACGGTCATCCCCGACCGCATCGAAGCGGGCACGTTCCTGTGCGCGGTCGCGGCGGCGGGCGGCGACGTCACACTGCGCCACGTGCGTCCGCACATTCTCGACGCGGTCACGGACAAGCTGCGCGAAGCCGGCGTGACGATCGAAGAGGGCGACGACTGGATGCGCGTGCGCATGCACGAACGCGCGCGCGCCGTGAACCTGCGCACCTCGGAATACCCGGCGTTCCCGACCGACATGCAGGCGCAGTTCATGGCGCTCAACACGATCGCCGACGGCACCTCGCAAGTGGTCGAAAACATCTTCGAAAACCGCTTCATGCACGTGCAGGAACTGAACCGCCTGGGCGCGCACATCACGATCGACGGCAAGACCGCGCTGATCGCGGGCGTGGAAAAACTCTCGGGCGCGAAGGTCATGGCGACCGATCTGCGTGCGTCGGCGAGCCTCGTGATCGCCGCCATGTGCGCCGAAGGCGAAACGCTGATCGACCGCATCTATCACCTCGACCGTGGCTACGACCGCATGGAAGCGAAGCTCACGAAGCTCGGCGCGAACGTGAAACGCATCAAGGGGAGCGAAGCATGAGCACGGTCGAATCCCGGCCCACGCCGGCCGCCGCCTCCAGCGCGCCGCTGACGCTCGCGCTCTCGAAAGGCCGCATCTTCGAAGAGACGATGCCGTTGCTGGCCGCCGCGGGCGTGCACGTGGCCGAAGACCCGGAAACTTCGCGCAAGCTGATCCTGCCGACCACCGATCCGAACCTGCGCGTGATCATCGTGCGCGCGACGGACGTGCCCACCTATGTCGAGTACGGCGCGGCCGACTTCGGCGTGGCGGGCAAGGACGTGCTCAACGAGCACGGCGGCGGCGGGCTCTACCAGCCGGTCGATCTCGACATCGCGCGCTGCCGTCTGTCGGTGGCCGTGAAGGCGGGCTTCGACTACGCGAACGCGGTGCGCCAGGGCGCGCGTCTGCGCGTGGCGACCAAGTACACCGAAGCCGCGCGTCAGCATTTCGCGGCCAAGGGCGTGCACGTCGATCTCATCAAGCTGTACGGCTCGATGGAACTGGCGCCGCTCGTCGGCCTCGCCGACGCGATCGTCGACCTGGTGAGCACCGGCGGCACGCTGCGCGCCAACAATCTGGCCGAAGTCGAAGAGATCATGCCGATCTCGTCGCGCCTCGTCGTCAATCAGGCGGCGCTCAAGCTCAAGCGCGCCGCGCTGCGGCCGTTCCTCGACGCGTTCGAACGCGCGTCGCGCGGCGAGCAGGCCGCATAAGTAGTCCGCGCGCCGCGCGCCTCGTGTGAGGCGCCGCGCGCACAACCGATACGGATGGATACCAGCATGGCTATCACGATGCGCAAACTCGATTCCAGCGCCGAAGGTTTCAAGAAGGCGCTGCACGCGGTGCTCGCTTTCGAGGCGAGCGAGGACGAAGCCATCGAGCGCTCGGTCGCGCAGATCCTCGCCGACGTGAAGGCGCGCGGCGACGCCGCCGTGCTCGAGTACACGAACCGCTTCGACCGCCTGAACGCCACGAGCGTCGCGGCGCTCGAACTGCCGTTCAGCGAACTCGAAGCGGCGCTCGAAAGTCTCGAACCGAAGCAGCGCGCGGCGCTCGAAGCGGCGGCGGCGCGCGTGCGCGGCTACCACGAGAAACAGCGCATCGAGTGCGGCTCGCATAGCTGGCAGTACACCGAATCGGACGGCACCGTGCTGGGCCAGAAGGTCACGCCGCTCGACCGCGTCGGCCTGTACGTGCCGGGCGGCAAGGCGGCGTATCCGTCGTCGGTGCTGATGAACGCGATTCCCGCGCGCGTCGCGGGCGTGCGCGAGATCGTCATGGTCGTGCCTACGCCGGACGGCGTGAAGAACCCGCTCGTGCTGGCGGCCGCGCTGATCTCCGGCGTCGACCGCGTGTTCACGGTCGGCGGCGCGCAGGCGGTGGGCGCGCTCGCCTACGGCACGCAGACCATTCCGCCTGTCGACAAGATCTGCGGCCCGGGCAACGCCTATGTGGCCTCGGCCAAGCGCCGCGTGTTCGGCACCGTCGGCATCGACATGATCGCCGGTCCGTCGGAAATCCTCGTGATTTGCGACGGCACGACCGATCCGCGCTGGGTCGCGATGGACCTGTTTTCGCAGGCCGAACACGACGAACTCGCGCAGTCGATCCTGCTGTGCCCGGACGAAAGCTTCATCAAGCGCGTGGAAGCCGCCATCGACGAGCTGCTGCCGACCATGCCGCGCGCGGACGTGATCGCCACGTCGCTCACGAATCGCGGCGCGCTCGTGAAGGTGCGCGACATGGCCGAAGCCTGCGCGATCGCCAACGACATCGCGCCGGAGCATCTGGAAATCTCGGCGCTGGAGCCGCAGAAGTGGGGCGCGGAAATCCGCCACGCGGGCGCGATCTTCCTCGGCCGCTACACGAGCGAAAGCCTCGGCGACTACTGCGCCGGCCCGAATCACGTGCTGCCTACGTCTCGTACCGCACGTTTCTCGTCGCCGCTGGGCGTCTATGATTTCATCAAGCGTTCGAGCCTGATCGAAGTCAGCGCGGAAGGCGCGCAGACGCTGGGCGAGATCGCGGCGGAACTGGCTTACGGCGAAGGGCTGCAAGCCCACGCGCGCAGCGCCGAATACCGCATGAAGCAGAGCTGATCGGGCCGCGCCGGTCGAGCAGCACCGATCGGCGTCGTCGAGCCCGGTTCGCGGCGCCGCCCGGCGCTAAGGCCGCGCCCGATGCCTGGAAATCCGAAGTAACCAGCCGGGCCACGGCAGTCAGCAATGTGCCAGGGTCCCGCGAATGCCTTGCCAAAGGCACCGATAACAACCCGAGACCAACGATCACCTGGACGGTCATGCAGCCGGGCGCTGCGAACCGACCGTTCCTGCCGGCTTGCCGCCTCGCGCGCCAGCCTTCCGACATGACGACACCTCAAGATCTGATCCGCTCCGATGTGCTCGCAATGACGAGCTATCCGGTGCCCGACGCATCCGGCTTCGTGAAGCTCGACGCGATGGAAAACCCGTTCCCGCTGCCCGCCGATCTGGCGGCGAAGCTGGGCGAGCATCTCGCGGGCGTTGCGTTGAACCGCTATCCGGCGCCGCGTCCCGAGGCGCTGCTGGCGAAGCTCAAGACCGCGCTGCGCGTGCCGGCCGACTGCGACGTGCTGCTCGGCAACGGCTCGGACGAAATCATCAGCATGATCACGATGGCGTGCGCGAAGCCGGGCGCGAAGGTGCTCGCGCCGGTGCCGGGCTTCGTGATGTACGCGATGTCGGCGAAATTCGCGCAGCTCGACTTCGTCGGCGTGCCGCTCAACGCCGATTTCACGCTCGATCTCGAAGCCATGCTCGCCGCCATCGACGAGCACAAGCCGGCCGTGATCTGGCTCGCGTATCCGAACAATCCGACCGGCACGCTGTTCGACGACGCCGACATCGAGCGCGTGATCGCGGCCGCCGACGCCGCGGGCTCGCTCGTGGTGATCGACGAGGCGTATCAGCCGTTCGCGCAATCGAGCTGGCTGCCGCGCGCGGGCGCGTTCCCGAACGTGGTCGTCATGCGCACGATGTCGAAGCTGGGTCTCGCGGGTATTCGTCTGGGGTATCTCGCGGGCCGCGCCGCGTGGCTCGACGAATTCGACAAGGTGCGTCCGCCGTACAACGTGAACGTGCTCACCCAGGCGGCGGCCGCTTTCCTGCTCGATCACCTCGACGTGCTCGACGCGCAGGCCGCGCAACTGCGCGCCGGACGGGCGCAACTGGCCGCCGAAGTGGCGAAACTGCCGGGCGCCGAAGTGTTCCCGAGCGCGGGAAATTTCCTGCTGGTGCGCGTGCCGGATGCTCACGCCGTGTTCGATACCCTGTTGACCGCGCGGGTTTTGATCAAAAACGTGAGTAAAATGCACCCATTGCTGGCGAATTGCGTGCGCCTGACCGTCGGGACCCCCGACGAGAACGCGCAACTGGTCGCCGCCCTGAAGCTTGTGCTCAAGTGAATCGTCCCCACTGTTCACCGTATTCCGAAGCGCGCTTCGTTCTCTAATCCCTCCTGTACGGGCTGTTTGAAGGAAATTGCCATGCGCGTCGCGCAAGTCGTTCGCAACACCAGCGAAACGCAAATCCGCGTCAAAATCAATCTGGACGGCACCGGCGAGCAGAAGCTCGCGACCGGCGTGCCGTTTCTCGACCACATGCTCGACCAGATCGCACGACACGGTCTGATCGATCTCGAAGTCGAGGCGCATGGCGACACGCAGATCGACGACCACCATACGGTGGAAGACGTCGGCATCACGCTCGGCCAGGCGGTCGCTCAGGCGATCGGCGACAAGAAGGGCATCCGCCGCTACGGCCATGCCTACGTGCCGCTCGACGAGGCGCTCTCGCGCGTCGTGGTCGACTTCTCGGGCCGTCCGGGTCTGGAGTTCCACGTGCCGTTCACGCGCGCGCGCATCGGCACCTTCGACGTCGACCTGTCGATCGAATTCTTCCGCGGCTTCGTCAATCACGCGGGCGTGACGCTGCATATCGACAATCTGCGCGGGCTCAATGCCCACCATCAGCTGGAAACCGTGTTCAAGGCCTTTGGCCGCGCGCTGCGTCAGGCCGCCGAGTTCGACGAACGCCAGGCCGGCAAGATTCCGTCGACCAAGGGCAGCCTGTAAAGCGGTGCTGGCGGGCTCCGCGCTGCGCCAGTTAAGGGCGCGCGCGAGCCGCAAGGCGTAGATTGACGGGTTTGAGCAGCATCGGCGGCGCGCCTGGGCGGTGGCGCTCCGAAGTTGCTCGCGAAGCCGGGGCACGAAGCAAACCGGGCAAGGCCCAACATGGCCCACGCGGCCTGAATCGAGATGAAAACTTCAATTGCGATTGTGGATTATGGGATGGGCAACCTGCGTTCGGTCGCCCAGGCGCTGAAGCAGGCCGCGCCGGAAGCCGACGTACAGATCGTCGAGCGTCCCGAAGCGATCCGCGCAGCCGACCGCGTCGTGCTGCCGGGCCAGGGCGCGATGCCCGACTGCATGCGCAGTCTCGCCGAGTCGGGCCTGCAGGACGCCGTGCTCGAAGCCGCGCGCAGCAAGCCGCTGATGGGCGTGTGCGTGGGCGAGCAGATGCTGTTCGACTGGAGCGCGGAAGGCGACACGAAGGGCCTCGGCCTGTTGCCGGGCAAGGTCGTGCGCTTCGAACTCGCGGGCCGGCTGCAGGACGACGGCTCGCGTTTCAAGGTGCCGCAGATGGGCTGGAACCGCGTACGTCAGGCACGCGCGCATGCGCTGTGGGACGGCGTGCCTGACGAAAGCTTCTTCTACTTCGTGCACAGCTACTACGTGGTGCCGGACGACGCGTCGCACACTGTCGGCGAAACGCCTTACGGTGCGGCCTTTACCTCGGCGGTGGCGCGGGATAACATTTTCGCGACCCAATTCCACCCGGAAAAGAGCGCCGCGGCAGGCCTGCGCGTGTATCGCAACTTCGTCCACTGGAACCCCTGATTTCGAATGCGGCGCTGCCTGATTGCGGGCTGACTGGCGCCGGGGCCGGCCAACGAGGCCGCCCCGCACCGATCTCCGATGGCAAGGCCGTCGAAAGAGTTGTACTAAACTAGCGAAACGGCGTCGGATCGGGCCTTTTATCCACCGAAGCCGGCTGATTTCAACCTCATTCCCAGATATTCCCCGATTGCTATGCTGCTGATTCCGGCCATCGATCTCAAAGACGGTCACTGCGTACGCCTGAAACAAGGCGATATGGACCAGGCGACGATTTTTTCCGAGGAACCGGCGGCGATGGCCCGACATTGGGTCGAGCGTGGCGCGCGCCGTCTGCACCTCGTCGATCTGAACGGCGCATTCGCCGGCAAGCCGAAGAACGAAGATGCCATTCGCGAAATCATCCGCGAAGTGGGCGACACGATTCCCGTGCAGCTCGGCGGCGGCATCCGCGACCTCGACACCATCGAGCGCTATCTCGACGACGGCCTCTCCTACGTGATCATCGGCACCGCCGCGGTCAAGAACCCGGGCTTCCTCCAGGAAGCGTGCACGGCGTTCGGGGGCCATATCATCGTCGGCCTGGACGCGAAGGATGGCAAGGTCGCCACCGACGGCTGGAGCAAGCTCACGGGCCACGAAGTCGTGGATCTCGCGCGCAAGTTCGAGGACTACGGCGCGGAGTCGATCATCTACACCGACATCGGCCGCGACGGGATGCTGCAAGGCATCAACATCGAAGCCACGGTGCGCCTCGCGCGCGCGGTGAAGATTCCGGTGATCGCGAGCGGCGGCCTGTCGAATCTCGCCGACATCGACGCGCTCTGCGAAGTGGAAGACGAGGGCGTCGAAGGCGTGATCTGCGGCCGCGCGATCTACTCGGGCGATCTCGACTTCGCGGCGGCGCAATCGCGCGCGGACAGCCTGCGCGAATCGGACGACGCGTAAGCGTCGCCCCCATGGCCTCCGCGAGCGGAGGCCTTTTGCTTTTATGCCGCTCGCGGGCCAAAGCCGCTCGAAGCGACCCGCAGCGACGGCACACGGCGCCGCCGCGTCCGCTTTCGTCCGCTTTTGCGCCCGACCCGACACTAACCTGGCATCACCGGCAAGATCATGGCTCTACCCAAACGCATCATCCCCTGTCTCGACGTGACGGCCGGACGGGTCGTCAAGGGCGTCAACTTCGTCGAACTGCGCGACGCGGGCGACCCCGTCGAAATCGCGCGCCGCTATGACGATCAGGGCGCCGACGAGCTGACGTTCCTCGACATCACCGCCACCTCGGACGGGCGCGACCTGATTCTGCCGATCATCGAAGCGGTGGCCTCGCAGGTCTTCATTCCGCTGACGGTCGGCGGCGGCGTGCGCGCCGTCACCGACGTGCGCCGCCTGCTCAACGCGGGCGCGGACAAGGTCGGCATGAACTCGTCGGCGGTCGCGAATCCGCAACTGGTGCGCGATGCGGCCGACAAGTACGGCTCGCAGTGCATCGTCGTGGCGATCGACGCCAAGCGCGCCTCGGCGCCGGGCGAAGCGCCGCGCTGGGAAGTGTTCACGCACGGCGGCCGCAAGGCCACGGGCATCGACGCCGTCGAATGGGCGCGCAAGATGGCCGAGTTCGGCGCGGGCGAAATCCTGCTCACGAGCATGGACCGCGACGGCACCAAGAGCGGCTTCGACCTCGATCTCACGCGCGCCGTCTCGGACGCCGTGCCGGTGCCCGTGATCGCCTCGGGCGGCGTGGGCGGCCTGCAGGATCTGGCCGACGGCATCGTCAAGGGTCACGCCGACGCGGTGCTCGCGGCGAGCATCTTCCACTACGGCGAGCACACGGTCGGCGAGGCGAAGCGCTTCATGGCCGACCAGGGCATTTCGGTGAGGATGTAAGCCATGACGACCGGATCGATTGAACAGGCAGGCTGGCTCGACAAGATCAACTGGGACGCCAACGGCCTCGTGCCGGTGATCGCCCAGGAAGCCACGACCGGCGACGTGCTGATGTTCGCGTGGATGAACCGCGAGGCGCTCGCCAAGACCGTCGAGCTGCGCCGCGCGGTGTACTTCTCGCGTTCGCGCCAGCGCCTGTGGTTCAAGGGCGAGGAATCGGGCCACGTGCAGCACGTACACGAGATTCGCCTCGACTGCGACGAAGACGTCGTGCTGCTCAAGATCGAGCAGGTGTCGGGCATCGCCTGCCACACGGGCCGCCACTCGTGCTTTTTCCAGCAATTCGAAGGCACGGTCGACGAGGGCCGCTGGGTCGCCGTCGATCCCGTGCTGAAAGACCCCGAGCACATCTACAAATGACGCAACTGAACACCAACGACACCCTGCTGCGCCTCGCGGCGGTGATCGACAGCCGCAAGGGCGGCGATCCGGACGCATCGTATGTCGCGCGCCTGTTCCACAAGGGCGACGACGCGGTCCTCAAGAAGGTCGGCGAAGAAGCGACGGAAGTCGTGCTGGCCGCCAAGGACGTGCGCCAGGGCGGCGCGCCGAAGGCGCTGGTCGGCGAAATGGCCGATCTGTGGTTCCATTGCCTCGTCACGCTCTCGCATTTCGACCTGAGCCCCGCCGACGTGCTGGCGGAACTCGAGCGCCGCGAAGGCCTCTCGGGTCTCGAAGAAAAGGCGCTGCGCAAGAGCCAGGAGCGCGAGGCGAACGGCGACTGACGACGGACCCGGCGCGGGTCCGAGCGCAGACAGGCGCATGCCGCCGGGCACTCCGGCGGCGCTTGCCCACCCACGCGGCGCGCGCCGCTCACCAGGGGAGACGCAACATGTCCACGACGCCCGGCGGTTATCCGCCTCCAGCCGTGCGCGATCCGCTCGACGCGGACCGCCTGCGCAGTCTGCGCACTCTCACGCACGTGCTCTACGGTCTGTATGCGTTTTACTGGCTCACCGGCGGCGTGACCGTGCTGGTGGCGATCATCATCAATTACCTCAAGCGCGACGAAGCGGCGGGCACGCCCTACGAGCAGCATTTCACCTGGCAGATCCGCACCTTCTGGCTCGGGCTGGCCGGGCATCTGATCGGGATTGCGCTGTTTTTCGTGCTGATCGGCATTCCAATTTTGTGGGCTGTCGCGATCTGGACGTTGTACCGTATCATCAAAGGCTGGCTGTATCTGCACGACAACAAGCCGCTGCGCGATCCGCGCGCGTGGGTTTGATGCCGCAGGTCGTCAGGCCAGCAGGGCCAGCAGGGCCAGCAGGGTAAGCGGGCCGGTCATTCCGGGAGCATCATGAGCCACGATCGCAGCACCTGTCTGTTCTGCAAGATCGCCGACGGCGCGATTCCGAGCACGCGCGTCTACGAAGACGACGAATTCGTCGCTTTCCGGGACATCCGGCCCGCGGCGCAGACGCACGTGCTGGTGATCCCGCGCGAACATATCGCGACGCTCGCCGATTGCGGTGAAAAGGACGCTCCGCTGCTTGGTAGAATGTTCGTGCTGGTGGCGCGGCTGGCGAGGGATCTCGGCGTGTCGTACACCGGCGGCGACACCGGTTTTCGCACGGTCGTGAACACGGGGCCCGGCGGCGGTCAGGAGGTGTATCACCTGCACGCGCATTTGCTGGCCGGACCGCGTCCGTGGCAGCGCATGGGATGAAGGCGTGCAGCGTCATCTGTACGCACGCGGCGCATGGGCCTATAAAGCAACAAAGCCTGCATAAAGAGGATGGCATGCCACGCAGACGCCACACCTCGCAGGCACGATGGATGACCGGACCGTTTTTTACGCAGCGCGCCTTGGCGCGCCAACGTTTTCTCGCTGCGCACCTGGCGCGGCGTCGGGGTTAAGGAGAGTTTTGATCATGGGTTCGTTGAGCATCTGGCATTGGCTGATCGTGTTGTTGATCGTGGCGCTCGTCTTCGGCACGAAGAAGCTGCGCAATATCGGTAGCGACCTCGGCGGTGCGGTCAAGGGTTTCAAGGAAGGCATGCGCGAGGGCGAAGAAGCGCCCGACGCGGCAAAGCGCGAACTGCCGAAGAACGGCGGCACGGTCGACGTCGACGCCAAGGACAAGACTTCGAGCAACGACCTCCGCTAAGCGCGGCGGTCGTCTGCTTGCCGTGTCTGTTCCGCTTTTTCCCGCTCCAAGGCTGACGGAAAGCTCCATTCATGCTTGATCTGGGTCTCACGAAGATGGCGCTGATCGGCGTCGTCGCGCTGGTCGTTCTCGGACCGGAGCGCCTGCCGCGCGTCGCGCGCACCGCAGGCGCGCTGTTCGGGCGCGCGCAGCGTTACATCAACGACGTCAAGGCCGAAGTCACGCGCGAGATCGAACTCGACGAACTGCGCCGCATGAGGGGCGAGTTCGAGCAGGCCGCGCAGAACGTCGAAAAGAACGTTCACGAGAATCTGCGCAAGCACGAAACCGAGCTCAACGACGCCTGGAACCAGGGCACGAGCGTGTCGCCCAGCATCGCGGGCGGCGCGGACCCGGCTGCCGTCACGGCGGAAAGCGCGGTGTCCGGCATGGCTGGAATTTCCGACGGTTCTTCCGCGGCGGCATGGCGTTCCGGCGATGCCGGCCCGTCCACCGCAAAGCGCAAGAACTGGCGCGTGAAGCAGACGGCGGCGCCCGTGTGGTACAAGCGCGCGACGCTGCGGCGCACGCGCGTGCAGTCGGGCGCGGCGCGCGTCGCGCAGCACACGCCGGCCAGCCTGCGCCGGCCCACGCGTTTCTTCTGACGCGCATTCACCGATCGCGATGCCGCAGCCGCATTCGAATTTCCCCATCTCCAACCCCCGAGGGCCGGTGTGAGCGACCCCCAGCAAAACCAGGGCGAGGGCACTGAAGAGACCTTCATCTCGCACCTCGTCGAACTCCGCGACCGCATTATCCGCGCGGGCATTGCCGTCATCGTCGTGTTCGTCGGGCTCGTGTATTGGGCGCCGGACATCTTCCGGCTGCTCGCGCGCCCGCTCATGCAAAACCTGCCGCGCGACGGCAAGATGATCGTCACCGACGTGACCGGCTCGTTCTTCGTGCCGATGAAAGTGACGATGCTCGTCGCCTTCGTGATAGCGCTGCCCGTCGTGCTCTACCAGATCTGGGCGTTCGTCGCGCCGGGGCTCTATCAGCACGAGAAGAAGCTCGTCGCGCCGCTCGTGGCGAGCAGCTACACGCTGTTCCTGTGCGGCATGGCGTTCGCGTACTTCGTGGTGTTTCCGACGATCTTCCGCGTGATGGCGCACTACAACGCGCCGCTCGGCGCGGAGATGACGACCGATATCGACAATTACCTGAGCTTCGTGCTCACGATGTTCATTGCGTTCGGCGTGACCTTCGAAGTGCCGATCATCGTCGTGCTGCTCGTGCGCATGAACGTGCTCACGGTGAAAAAGCTCAAGGAAATCCGTCCGTACGTGATCGTTGGCGCGTTCATCGTGGCCGCGGTCGTGACGCCGCCGGATGTGTTCTCGCAGCTCATTCTGGCGCTGCCGCTGATCATCCTCTACGAAGCGGGCATCATCGCCGCGCGCGTCTTTATCGGCACGGGCGAGAAGAAGGCCACTGACGAGAGCGAAGCGACAAGCTGACCGCCCGCGATCATGCCGCAGCACGCTGCGGCGCGGCAAAGACAAAAGGCCGCGAACGGTGACGTTCGCGGCCTTTGTGTTTGGTGCGGGTTGGTGCGCGTTATGTGGCTCGTTGCGGTTCGTCTGAAGTGAGAGACGAGGCCGCGCGTGCGGCCTTGCCGACCTCCACCCTACCTCAACCGCCGTCGTCGTCGCCTTCGCCGTCTTCGTTGGCCGGCTGTTTCGGCGGCGGCGGGCGCTTGCCGATCATGACGTCGAGATCCATGTCCTTGTTCTTGCGCACGAGATGGACCTTCGCGTCGGTGCCCGGCTTGATCTGCGCGATCACGTTCAGCAGACGCGTGGTGTCGGTGATCGCCTCGCCGTTCACGGAGAGCAGGATGTCGCCCGGCTTGATGCCGGCCTTGTCGGCGGGACCGCCTTGCAGCACGCCGGCGACGATCGCGCCGGCCTTCTCGTTGATGCCGAACGATTCGGCGATCTCGGGCGTGAGGTCCTGCGGCTCCACGCCGATCCAGCCGCGCGTGACCGAGCCGGTCGTGATGATGCTCTCCAGCACGCTGCGCGCCGTGGAAACGGGAATCGCGAAGCCGATGCCGAGCGAGCCGCCCGAGCGCGAGTAAATGGCCGTGTTGATGCCGAGCAGATTGCCGCTCACGTCGACGAGCGCGCCGCCCGAGTTGCCGGGATTGATCGGCGCATCGGTCTGAATGAAATTCTCAAACGTGTTGATGCCGAGGTGATTGCGGCCCAACGCGCTGATGATGCCCATCGTGACCGTCTGGCCCACGCCGAACGGATTGCCGATGGCTAGCACGACATCGCCCACGCGGGCCTGATCCATCCGGCCGAGCGTGATCGTGGGCAGGTTCGGCAGATTGATCTTGAGCACGGCCAGATCGGTTTCCGGATCGATGCCGATCACCTTGGCGTTGGTGGTGCGGCCATCGGACAGCGCGATTTCGATCTGATCCGCGCCGTCGATCACGTGCTGGTTCGTTAGAATGTAACCGTCCGGACTGACAATGACGCCCGAACCGAGATTCGCGGCGGGCTGTTCCTGCTGCTTGCGGTTGTGATTGCGATCGCCGAAGAAGTAGCGGAATAGCGGGTCGTTCTGGCGCGGATCGGGCGGCAGTGAGCCGTCCTTGCTGGAGAATACGTTGACGACCGCGGGCATGGCCTTCTGGGCGGCGTCCGCGTAGGACCCCTGGGCGCCGCCGCCGCCGATGCCCGGCGCCACCTCGCGCAGCGCGACGATGGGTTCGGCCAGCTGTTTTCCGAGTTGCCCCTGGTGCTGAAGCCACTGCGGCTTGAGCGTCGCGATGATGAACATCAACGCCAGCAGGACCGTCACCGCCTGGGCGAAGAACAGCCAAAAGCGTCTAAGCATTTGAAGATTAGAGGATTATATGGATCGGATCGAACTGGAATTGTATCTGAACAATCTTCTGGAAACCGGGCGGTTCAAGGACTACTGCCCGAATGGGCTGCAGGTGGAAGGGCGGCGGCGCGTGCAGAAGATCGCGACCGGCGTGACCGCCTCGCTGGCCTTTCTGGAAGCCGCGCTCGAGTGGGGCGCCGACGCCGTGCTGGTCCATCACGGCTACTTCTGGAAGAACGAGGCGCCGCAGATCACGGGGCGCAAATATCGTCGCCTGAAGACATTGCTCGCGCACGACCTCAACCTGTTTGCCTACCATCTGCCGCTCGACTGCCACCCGGAGTTCGGCAATAACGCGCAGCTCGGCGCCAAGCTCGGCTGGATCGGCGAGCAACGGTTCGGCGAGCAGGATCTCGGCTGGATGGCCACGCTGCCCATGCCGATCACGCTCGCGCACTTCTCCGCGCAGGTCGAGCAGACGCTCGGGCGCACGCCGCTCGTGCTCGGCGATCCCGACTGGCAGTTGCGCCGCGTGGCATGGTGCACGGGCGCGGCGCAGAGCCTCTTCGACGCGGCCATCGACGCGGGCGCCGACGTGTTCCTTACCGGCGAAATCTCCGAGCCCACTTTTCACACGTCGGCGGAGAGCGGCGTGGCGTTTCTCGCGGCCGGCCATCACGCGACCGAGCGCTTCGGCGTGCAGGCAGTCGGCGCGCATCTCGCTGAAACCTTTGATATCGATCATCTCTTTATCGACATCGACAATCCGGTTTGAGTGTTTCTCCGTCTTGCGCGCACCGCGCAAATGGCGCGGTTCACGCGCGCCTGTCCCAGATCGCATGGATTTATTCACCGGGCATTTACAAACCGAAAAGAAATGCATCCCGATTTCTGGGGGAAAACCCCGATTTATCAAGGACTTCGGGCGCTTTTTCGAGATCGCCCCTTGTAAATGCCAACTCCATTCGCGCAAACTAGCGTTCGGCAGCATGCGGGAAAGCAACGGCATGACGGATAAATCCAACTCAGAAGTGGGGCGATGTGATGCGAGACAAAGAAAATGACCGCGTCGATGGCAGCCGCCGTACCTGGCTGATTGCGACGTCCGTAGCAGGTGGCATAGGAGGCGTCGCCACTGTCGTACCCTTCGTAGGCTCGTTTGCACCATCCGAAAAAGCACGCGCTGCCGGCGCGCCCGTCGAAGTCGACATCAGCGGTCTGCAACCCGGTTCGCTCATGACGGTCGCCTGGCGCGGCAAGCCGGTCTGGATTCTCAACCGCACCGACCGCATGCTGGCGGACTGCAAGAAGGCCGATCCCGAACTGGCCGATCCCGATTCCGAGCATCCGTTTTCGATCCCGATGCCGGACTACTGCAAGAACGAATACCGCTCGCGCGCCGAGCATCAGCACATTCTCGTGGCCGTCGCCGTGTGCACGCATCTGGGCTGCACGCCGACGCCGCGCTTCCAGGAAGGTCCGCAGCCGAACCTGCCCGACAGCTGGCCGGGCGGTTTCCTGTGCCCGTGTCACGGCTCCACCTACGATCTCGCCGGCCGCGTGTTCAAGAACAAGCCCGCGCCGCAGAACCTCGACATCCCCCGCTACATGTTCACGTCACCGACGCAGATCGTGATCGGCAAGGACGAAAAAGGAGAAGCGTGATGGCCACGGGACAAGAAAAACAGGTGGTGGAGACGACGGGCCTCGCGGGCTGGATCGACAAGCGTTTTCCGATGACCGCGACGTGGAAAGCGCACGTCTCCGAGTATTACGCGCCGAAAAACTTCAACTTCTGGTACTTCTTCGGCTCGCTCGCGCTGCTCGTGCTGGTGAACCAGATCGTCACGGGCATCTTCCTGACGATGAACTACAAACCCGACTCGACGCTCGCGTTCGCCTCGGTCGAGTACATCATGCGCGAGGTGCCGTGGGGCTGGCTGATCCGCTACATGCACTCCACGGGCGCGTCGATGTTCTTCGTGGTCGTGTATCTCCACATGTTTCGCGGGCTGTTGTACGGTTCGTACCGCAAGCCGCGCGAACTGGTGTGGATCTTCGGCTGCGCGATCTTCCTGTGCCTGATGGCGGAGGCGTTCTTCGGCTATCTGCTGCCGTGGGGGCAGATGTCGTTCTGGGGCGCGCAGGTGATCGTGAACCTGTTCTCGGCGATTCCGTTCATCGGCCCGGATCTCTCGCTGTGGATTCGCGGCGACTACGTGGTGTCGGACGTCACGCTCAACCGCTTCTTCGCGTTCCATGTGATCGCGATTCCGCTCGTGCTGCTCGGGCTGGTGGTGGCGCATATCGTCGCACTGCATGAGGTGGGCTCGAACAACCCGGACGGCATCGAGATCAAGGAGAAGAAGGACGCGAACGGCATTCCGCTCGACGGCATCCCGTTCCATCCGTACTACTCGGTGCACGACTTCATGGGCGTGTGCATCTTCCTGATGATCTTCGCGGCGATCATTTTCTTCGCGCCGGAAATGGGCGGCTACTTCCTCGAAGCGAATAACTTCATCCCGGCCAATCCGCTGCAGACGCCGCCCGAAATCGCGCCGGTCTGGTACTTCACGGCGTTCTACGCGATGCTGCGCGCCACGACCGACCCGTTCAAGATCGTGCTGATGATCGTGATCGGGCTGCTCGGCCTGTTCGCGCTGGTGCGCGCGCGCGGCAAATGGCGCGCGGGTCTGCCGGTGCTGGCGGTGCTCGTGATTCTGGCGATGGCCTTCACCGAGTCGAAATTCTGGGGCGTGGTGGTGATGGGCACGGCGGTGATCTCGCTGTTCTTCCTGCCGTGGCTGGACCGTGCGCCGGTGAAGTCGATCCGCTACCGGCCGTTTTTCCACAAGGTGTTCCTCGGCGTGTTCGTGGCCGCCTTCCTTACGTTGGGCTTTCTCGGCACCCGGCCGCCGTCGCCAGCGGCCACGCTGATCGCGCAGGTGTGCGCGCTGATCTACTTCGCGTTCTTCCTCGGCATGCCGTTCTGGACGCCGCTTGGCACGTTCAAGCAGCCGCCCGAGCGCGTGCGGTTCAAGCCCCATTAACTTGCGAGCGAGGAAGACATGACGATGGCATCTCTCTTTTCGACGCTCGCGCGGGCGGGCGGCTTGTCGCGCAACCGGTCGTTCGGCCTGTCGCGCGGGGTTCGGCGGGGCGTCGCGGCGCTCGCGATGGCGTGCGGCGCGATGGTGGGAACGGGTTTGGGGGTCGGAACAGTGTCGGCGCAGGAAAACATTCCGCTCGACCGCGCACCCGATAACGGCGAAAATCTTGCTTCGCTGCAACATGGCGCGCAATTGTTTGTAAACTATTGCCTGAACTGCCACAGTGCGAGTCTGATGCGCTACAGCCGGTTGCAGGATCTCGGCATTCCGCAAAAGCAGATCGAAGATAATCTCTTGTTCACGACGGACAAGGTCGGCAACACGATGTCCATCGCCATGCGTCCGGACGACGCCAAGGCGTGGTTCGGCGTGGCGCCGCCGGACCTCTCCGTCGAAGCGCGCGCGAAGGGGCGCGACTGGCTGTACACGTATCTGCGCAGCTTCTACCGCGACGACACGCGTCCGACCGGCTGGAACAACATGGTGTTCGAGAACGTGAGCATGCCGCACGTGCTCTGGGAATTGCAGGGCGTGCGCACCGCGAAGTTCGAAGACACGGTGGACGAAGAATCCGGGGAAAAAGTCCGCCGCTTTGTGGGGTACCAACAGGTCACGCGGGGTAAGCTCTCGCCGGTGGATTATGATTCTGCCGTGGCCGACCTGGTGGCGTACCTCGGCTGGATGTCCGAACCGGAGCAGAAAACCCGCAAGCAGCTCGGCGTCTGGGTGCTGCTGTTCCTCGGCGTCTTGAGCTTTTTCGCGTGGCGACTGAACGCCGCGTACTGGAAAGATATCAAATAGGCACGTTCTGACCGACGTGGGGCCGGTGTCACGAAACACCGTCTGACGGCTGCTAAGCCTCAGGCGGTGTTTTTGCCCGCCGGCCTTTTGGGTTTATTGAGGAAATGTAAATCATGATGGTTCTGTACTCCGGCACTACCTGCCCGTTCTCCCAGCGTTGCCGGCTGGTGTTGTTCGAAAAGGGCATGGACTTCGAAATCCGCGACGTCGACCTGTTCAACAAACCGGAAGACATCGCCGTGATGAACCCGTATGGTCAGGTGCCGATTCTGGTCGAGCGCGACCTGATTCTGTACGAGTCGAACATCATCAACGAGTACATCGACGAGCGCTTCCCGCATCCGCAGCTGATGCCGGCCGATCCGGTCCAGCGTGCGCGCGCGCGCCTGTTCCTGCTCAATTTCGAGAAGGAACTGTTCGTGCACGTCAGCACGCTCGAAAACGAGAAGGGCAAGGCCGCCGAGAAGAATCACGAGAAGGCACGCCTCGCGATCCGCGACCGCCTCACGCAGCTCGCGCCGATCTTCCTGAAGAACAAGTACATGCTCGGCGAAGAGTTCTCGATGCTCGACGTCGCGATCGCGCCGCTGCTGTGGCGTCTGGATCACTACGGCATCGAACTCTCGAAGAACGCCGCGCCGCTGATGAAGTACGCCGAGCGTATCTTCAGCCGTCCGGCCTACATCGAAGCGCTGACGCCGTCGGAAAAGGTGATGCGCCGCTAAGCCGGCCGCCGCCGTTGCAAACCGGAGGTGGCGCGCTGCTCGCGGGCGGGCCGCCTCGTCAGAGGACTGTTGATGCAAGAGATTTCCACCAAGCCGTATCTGCTGCGCGCACTGTACGAGTGGTGCACGGACAACGGCTTCACGCCGCATATCGCGGTGCGGGTCGACAACCGCACGCGGGTGCCGCGCCAGTTCGTGCGCGACGGCGAGATCGTGCTGAACATCAGCTTCGAGGCCACGAGCCAGTTGCAGATGGGCAATGAAATGATCGAGTTTCACGCGCGTTTCTCCGGCAAGTCGCACAAGATCGAAGTGCCGGTGTCGAACGTGCTGGCGATCTACGCGCGCGAGAACGGCCAGGGCATGGCGTTCCCGGTCGAAGCGCCGGCAGGCGACGCGAACGACGTGCTGCCTTCCGCACAGGACGAGCACGAGGAAACGGTTGCGCCCGCGACGGCGCCGGCAGCCGGACCGACGGCGGTGCCGAGCGTGGCGCCTGCTGCCGTGCCGGGCGAGACCGACGAGTCGGATGCATCTGCCGCCTCGACGAAGAGCGGCAAGGGTGAAACCGGCGACGACGGTGCCGCGAAAGGCGGTAAGGGTCACCTCAAGATCGTGAAATGAAGTAGAATCACGGGCTACGCCGGCTTAGCTCATCTGGTAGAGCAGTTGATTTGTAATCATCAGGTGGCGGGTTCGAGTCCTGCAGCCGGCACCAAAACAGTTCGAGAAAGGGTTACAGCGCACACGCTGTAACCCTTTTTCTTTTTCAGGCGCGCTGGCGCATGCCTCGTCTATCGCCTTCGATCAGCGCGATCTCGTTTTTCTCCAGCCCATACGCCGCGTAAAGCGCGCTGTCGATCTCGCGCGCGAGCGCGTCGCTGCGCGGCGCGTCATCGACGGAACCGAGCGCTGCCAGCAAGCGATCCACGCGCCTCACCACGTCCGCGCGCGCACTCTCGTCGCGCGGCACGGGAATCGCATCGATCATCGCCTTCGTGAAGGCTACGCCGCCGTTGTAGCTCGATGCGCCGAAACGCGCGCGCGTGACGAAAGCCGCGAGCGGGCAGTTCAGCACGGCCGCCGCGAATTTGAGCAGCGCGTCGTCGTCAGCGCGAAGGATCAGCGTGGTCTTGCCGGGGATCGTGTCGCCCGCGAGGTCAAGCGTCGCATCGAGATGCGTGAGCCCTTTGACGATCACTTTCTTCGCCGCCGCCTTCGCGCGATAGCGATTCGCGAACGCCGCTTCGAAGCGCTCGCGCTCGACGACCGGTTCGGCGTAGCGCTGCCCGAGATAGGTCATTGGCTTCACGCCCCAACGCGACACGTAGCGCCCGAGCGTGCCGGTATTCACGACGCGATAGTGGCGGCGCGCATCGAACGCGCCGCGCGCTTCGTCGATGCAAGGCGCGAGCGCATACGCATCCGAGGTCGCGCAGGCGTTTTCGCACGCGATCAACTCGCCGAGCGTGCCGTGCGCGTGCGCGAGCCGGCGCACGAACGCGTAATGCGGCGAGAGCAGCGCATCGAGCGTCCACGGTGCGTCGAGGTCGCGTTTGGGCGCGTGTGCGAGCGGCGTCAGCAGGTCCTGATCGAGGCGCGCGGTTTCGATGCTGGCGCAACCCGCGGGCCGGAACACCGTGACGATCGCATCGACGAGCGCGTGCTCGAACACGCCACGGCCCAGCGCGACGACGCGCTCGATCGCATCGAGATGGCGCGCGCGAAACGCCGCGCCGAACGGCTTCGCGAGCCACTTGTCGGGCGTGAGAAACGCCATCGTGCCGTGGGGCGCCGTGAGCGCGAGGCCCAACTCCATGAACACGATGTAGAGATCCCAGTTGCCGCGCGCGCTCGGCCAGCGTCGCGCCAGTTGCTCGCGCAGCGCGCGCTGGCCTTCGTTGATCATGCGTTCGGAGTCGACGTAGGGCGGGTTCGCGAGTACGGCGTCGAAGCCCGCGAATGCGCCGTGCGCGTCGCGCAGCGCGGGAAATTCGGCGCGCCAGTCGAAGTCTTGCGCGGGGCTCTGCGCGTCGTCGCTGTCGATCACGCGGCTCAGCACCGCATTGCCTTGACGCAGATTAGCGGCGAGATCCGGCAGCGTCGCGAAGCGGCCCGCGTCGTCGTACGCGGCGTGCGCGAGCAGTTCGAACGCGAGACGCCGGCGCGCCATGCCGAGCGCGTCCGCGTCGATATCCACGCCGAAGAGGTTTTGCTCGACGATCGCACGTTTCTCGCGATACAGCGCGGCGTCGATACGGCGCTGCTGCTCGCGGTTGGGCGCGACGCCGTGCGCGAGCGTCACGCTCAGCCGGTCGTCGGCGACGTCGACACGCAGGCCCGCGAGCGCGTGACCGGGGATGTCGTCGAACAGCCGCAGACGGGCTTTCAGCGCGATCAGTTCGTCGAGCGCCGAGACGAGCAGATGGCCCGTGCCGACCGCCGGATCGCACACGCGCAGCGAGGCGAGCATCGTGCGCGCGGCTTCGTGGCGCGTGTCGTGTTCGATTCGTTCGGATAGCTGATCGAGCGTCGTGCAGCGCCAGCCTTCGATCTGATTGAACCGGCCGAGCGCCGCGCCCGTGACGGCTGCGCGCGCCAGCATCATGGCGACGCGGCCCGGCGTGTACCACGCGCCGTCGCGATAGCCGTTGAGTTTCTCGAAGACGAGCCCGAGCGTGGCGGTGTCGATGCGTTGCCGACGCGGCGCACTCGCGTTCGTCGGCGTGCCGGTATCGAAGCCGAATTCGAACGCGTCGAGGAAATCGAGCAGATAGGTGACGGTGTTGCGCGCAGGCGCGGCGGGCGAGGGCGTGAGCACGGTCGCTTCGAACGGCGCGAGCGGCGCGTCGTCCGGCAACGTGCTGAAGCCGATGGCGAGCGTCGCGAGATCAGCGGACTCGAACATCGCGCCATCGAAACGCGGCAGGTGCGTGTGGCCCGCGCCGTCGCCGAACACGTCGCGACAGAGCGCGTCGAGTTGCGCGAAGGTGCCGATGCGCGCGCTGCGCAGAAACGCGTACGCGCTTTCGCCGTCGTGCAGCGCGAGCAGGCGCGCTTCGAGCAGCTTGAGGAACACGAGGCGGCCGAGCCACGCGATGCACAGACGCAGCGCCGTTCTCAGCACGGCCTGTTCGGGCGTCCCGCTTGCCTCGCGCGCTTCGATGGCCGCCATGGCCGCGACCGCCAGTTCGATCAGCGCGCCCGGCTGGCGTTGCGCGCCATCGCGCCGCGCGACCACGGTCTTGCCCGCCGCTGTGCTTTCGCGCAGGCCGGCGATGTGCAGCAGTTCGGCGTAGAAGTTCGCATCGAGGCCGGGCTTGGCGTGGCGATTCTTCGTGCGTCGCGCGCGGGATACGCTGGATGCGTCTGGTGCACTTTCGGCGCTTCGCGGTGGAGCGGTCTCGGACATGTTCTCGTTGCGGCGCGAGGCACCGTTGCGCGGATCGGCGCTCATTGTACTGGCGGGGCGCGGGGCCGTCCCCTGCCTTTCGGCCTATGCCATTCGGCCGAGTCGACGGATGCGTGGCGCTGCGCGATGATGCATCCATGTTGCGCGGTGCCCACCATGACGCCATGGCCGGTACGCCGCGCGGAACGCGGCCGCTCGCTCTGCTATATGATGGCGCGCGTCTTGCGCCGCCTCGTTGCGGCGCGCCTTTGAGCATTCGAATCCTATGACCGACTTTCCCACCTTGAGCTGGCCCGACACGGACGGCCCGCGCACCGTCCGCTGGCGTTCGGAGGCGGGCGTGCCCGCGCCGAAGCGCGTGGTGATCGCCGACGACACGACCACGGCCGACGCCGCCTACCGCCTCGCCTGCGAAGGCACCGCGCTGCTTTGGCGCGGCGACTTCCAGAACGCGCGGCAACTGCTGCAGGCCATGGCGCGCCGCGCCGAACGCAAGCCGAAGAAGGGCGCGCCCAAGCCGCCGGCCACGCCGCTCGAAGCGTTTCATCAGCATCGTCAGGCGCAGGCGCAGCGCGCGCGCACGCTCGGCATGGTGCTGTTGCCGATCGAAGGCGACTACGAAATCGCCCTGCGCCGCGCGCCTGATGCGAAGCTCGCCTGCGAGGAAGCCTGGGGCCCGTCCACGGGCGAGCCGTCGGCGGTGTCGCTGCGCGAACTGCTCGGCCTGATCGGTGCGCACGAATGGCGCAAGAAGGGCGTGCCGATTCCCGCGCTCGGCGGGGCGCACGTTCATCCGTACTACGGCGTGTTTTCGCCGGTGCGCGGCGAGTATCTCGATCTGATCGCGCGCGTGCCGCTGCCGTCGCAAGAGAAGGCGTTCGACATCGGGACGGGGACCGGCGTAATCGCGGCGGTGCTCGCCGCGCGCGGCGTGAAGCAGGTGGTCGCGACCGATCAGGACGCCCGCGCGCTGGCCTGCGCGCGCGAGAATCTGGATCGTCTGGGCTACGGCGAGCGCGTGGAAGTGGTCGAGGCGGATCTGTTCCCGGCGGGCCGCGCGCCGCTGGTAGTCTGCAATCCGCCCTGGGTGCCCGCGCGCCCGGCGTCGCCTATCGAGTACGCGGTGTTCGATCCGGACAGCCGCATGCTGCGTGGCTTTCTCGGCGGCCTCAAGGACCATCTGGAGCCGGGCGGCGAAGGCTGGCTGATCCTCTCCGATTTCGCCGAACACCTCGGTCTGCGTACGCGCGAGGCGCTTGTGGAAATGATCGTCGAGGCGGGGCTGGAAGTGGCCGGGCGCGAGGATATTCGTCCGCGTCACCCGAAAGCCAGCGATCCGACCGATCCGCTCTATCGGGCGCGTGCGGCTGAGATGACGTCGCTGTGGCGCTTGAAGGTGCGCAAGGACTGACGTGCGGCGCGCGTGTTCGCCGGCTCGTTCGAAGACGAAAGAGGAGCGAAAGAGTGGATAAGCGCCTGCGCGACGCAAAAAGCGGGTGAAGAGCCGTCGCGTGGCGCGAACGGCTCGATAGGGCAGGCGGGCGCATCGGCGCGGCGTCCGATGCCATGCACGGATCATTCACCGGTCCCGCGTTCAAGGCGGACCGCGGAAAGCAGGCGAATTCGCCCGCTTTCCGTGCCTGCGATGCCGCGTGTCGCACCTAACCTGGATAGGCCTCGTCCACGGCAAGGCCGGCGAGTTTGAAGATCACCCGTAAAGTCTGGGGTTTGATGTCGCGCCGTGCAGCGAGCGCCGACATCACGAAATCGAGCACTTTGGCGTACTTCAGCAGGATCAGGCAATTCTCGAGATCTGCCGCGCCGTCGCGCATCTCCTCGGCCAGACGCAGCATCTCGACCGAGATGTCACGCGCCATTTCGAGCTCCAGTTGCTGCTTTTCCGTCCACTCGGGCACTTCAACGAGTCTGGCAAGCAGTTCCTGGAATTTTTGCTCAGCGTTACCGTCGGGTATCGTGTTCATTGCATGCCCCATGCAAGGTCGCGCAGCGCCGTGCGTTTTCGCGCAGCGGGGATCTGCGTCATACCTGATTTATCGCTGCCGGCGGACCCGGAGCGACCTCCCATGCGCGCATAACCGGTACTTTGCCGGTTGGTCGCGCCCCAAAAATGGTCCTTTCTGGACATCGGCGGCGCGAGGCTCACCGTGTCTTTTTTAATCAACCCCTCCCTGTCATCCGGACGTGGGTCAGCGTGCCGGACGCTACAACCATATGACGAATGGACCGCTATCAGGTTCGCGGCCTCGTGCTGCTTTTTCCGTAAAATGACAGATCTATTTGCATCGCTCTGTCGGTTGCCGCACGTTTCGCGGTAAATGACGCTACTCATCTTTTTTTGTCCCGATGTCCAGCAAGACCTACGAAATCCGTCCGAATCAGTCGATCGAGCTCCTGAAGGAGCTCCATATCCTGACGCGCGACGGCAAGATGAACCAGGACAGCCGCCGCAAGCTGAAGCAGGTCTATCACTTGTTCCAGTTCATCGAGCCGCTGCTCAACGACCTCAAGCAGGATGGCCGCGACGTCACGCTCGTCGATCACGGTGCGGGCAAGTCCTACTTGGGATTCATTCTGTACGACCTGTTCTTCAAGGGTCTGTGCGACAACTCGCGCATCTTTGGTATCGAGACGCGCGACGAGCTCGTGCAGCGCTCGGAGGAACTGGCGGCGCGGCTCGGCTTCAAGGGGATGTCGTTTCTGAATCTCTCGGTGGCCGACTCGATCACGTCGACGCAACTGCCGTCCACGGTCGATATCGTCACGGCGCTGCACGCCTGCGATACCGCCACCGACGACGCGCTGCGCTTCGCGCTCAAGAAGCACGCGCGCCATATCGTCGTGGTGCCGTGCTGTCAGGCCGAAGTGGCGGGCGTGCTGCGTCGCAACAAGGGCAAGTCGCTCGGCCAGGCGCTCACGGAAGTGTGGCGTCACCCGTTGCATACGCGTGAGTTCGGCAGCCAGATCACCAATGTGCTGCGCTGCCTGCAACTGGAGGCGCACGGCTATCAGGTGAGCGTGACGGAACTGGTGGGCTGGGAGCACTCGATGAAGAACGAGCTCATCGTGGCGCAGTACAAGAATCTGCCGCGGCGCCGGCCGGCGGAGCGGCTCAACGAACTGCTCGACACGTTCGGGATTGCCGAGCTGCGCGAGCGTTTCTTCGTCGACGACGGCGAGGCGTCGCCCGCTCAGGCGACCGAGGAAGCGTAAGCGCGGCGCGCGCGGCCCGTGCTGACGGGCCGCTGTGCGTTATGTGCGTTATCCGCGCTATCTGCGCGATTTCAGGTGATCGTGGGGATCGTCACCTGATCGGCAGGACGACTTACTGGTCGTCGCGCTGGCTCATCCACGCGCGCCAGCCTTCGAGACCGAGGCGGCGCATCGTTTCCTGATTGCGTTCGTAGATGTCGGCGGCGTCCGGGAAGGCGTCGGCGGCGCGCTCGATGCTCGCCTCGCGCAGCAGGTGCAGGATCGGATAGGGCGCGCGGTTCGTGTAGTTCTCGATGTCGTCGGGCTGCGTGCCCTCGAACTGATATTGCGGATGAAAGCTCGCAATCTGCAGTTCGCCGTCGAGACGCAACTGGCCGAGCAGCAGATCGGCGAAATGGAGCGCGTCGTTGTAGTCGAGAAAATCGGCGAGCGCGTGCGGCAGGATCAGCAGCGTCGTGTCGATGTCCTCCGCGCAGCTGTCCGCGAGCGTGCGCAGTTCGGTTTCGAGATCGGTTAGCACACCTTCCAGATCGGTCGCGTCGCTGATCGCGTATCTGATCTGGCCCTTTACATGCACGCTTTTCGCGAACGGGCAGAGATTCAGCCCGATCACCGCGCGCGTGAGCCAGTGGCGCGTGGCGTCGAGAATGGCGGCGCGCTCGGGGTGCGCCGGGTCAGGCGTGGTGTTGGCGGTATCGGGTGTATCGGATGTATCGGTCATCGCGGCATTTTACCGGTGCGGTTCGTGCGCCCGCTGCGGCGAAGGGCGCGCGGGTTGAAGGCTGGCGCGAGATCAGGCGACCGGCGCGCACGCCGCTTCGATCAACAGTTTCGCCATGCGCGGCGCCGCCTGAATCGGGCCGCAGCCGGGTCCGTAGGTCTGGCTCGCGGCGTAGACGCCCTCGACCAGCAGCGCCAGTTCGTTCGCGAGCGACGCCGCGTCGGTCGCGCCCGCCGCCTGCGCCAGTTCGGTGAGGCGCGCGATCAGCCGCGTCTTGTTATCGGCCACGCTGTGCCGCGCCGGATGCGCCGGATCGGGAAACTCGGCCGCCACGTTCACGAACGGACAGCCGCGATAGTCGGGCGCCGACGCGCGCGCCGCCAGATCCTCGAACGCCTGCATCAACTGCTTCGCCGGTTCGCCCGGATGCTTCGCGGCGCTCGCGTCGAAGCGCTCGAAAAAGCGCACGTCGCAGCGCTTCAGATACGCGACCACCAGATCGTCCTTCGACGAAAATTGCCGGTACAGACTCATCTTGTTCACGCCCGCGCGCTCGACCACGGCTTCGACGCCCACGGCGCGCACGCCTTCGCGGTAGAACAATTCGTCCGCGGCGGCAAGCAGGTGCTCCTGGGCGCGCGGCCCGGCCGTCTGGGTGCGCGAGCGGCCCGCGCGCGCGGCGGCCTTGGCGGGCGCGGCGATGGCGGGATCGGTCGGGTTGGGGTGGCGCGTGGACATGGCAGGACATCTCGTCGTCAGGGACATGCTTGACATGTTACCGAGCGGTCACTACTATCGCAACACACTTGTGACCGAGCGGTAACAATCCGGTCGATCGGCAAGACGCAGATCAGCGGACGATTCAAGCCAAACAACGAACGTGGAGCACGGATGAACTGGGCAGCGAGATGGGTCGGCGGGCGTTTCCACTATGGATGGCTCGTGGTGGCGGTGGTGTTTCTGGTGCTGCTGGCGGCGGCCGGCACGCGCGCAACGCCGAGCGTGATGATGGTCCCGCTCGAGCATCAGTTCGGCTGGAGCCGGGCGACGATCTCGCTGGCGATTTCGGTGAACATCGCGCTTTACGGGCTGATGGGGCCGTTTGCGGCGGCGGCGATGCAGCGCTTCGGCGTGCGGCCGACGCTGCTGGCGGCGCTCGCCACGATGGGCGCGGGCGTGGCGCTGTCAGCGCTGATGACGCATCCGTGGCAGATGATCCTGATCTGGGGCGTGATGGTCGGTGGCTCGACCGGCGTGGCGGCGTTGTCGCTGTCGGCGACGGTCGTCACGCGCTGGTTCACGACGCATCGCGGCCTCGCGATGGGCATACTCACCGCGAGTTCGGCCACGGGCCAGCTCGTGTTCCTGCCGTTCCTCGCGGCGATCGCCGAAAAGCACGGCTGGCAGCTCGTCGTGCTGGTCGTCGCGGCGGCCGCCGCCGTGGTGCTGCCGCTGGTCGCGTTCCTGCTGCCCGAGCGCCCGGCCAGCCTGAAGCTGCGTCCGTTCGGCGAAGAGCCCGACGCGCCGGTCGCGCCGCCCGCGCCGCAGCAGAATCCGATCAAGCTGGCGTTCGGCGCGCTCGCGTCGGCGAGCCGCACGCGCGACTTCTGGCTGCTGTTCTTCAGCTTCTTCATTTGTGGCGCGAGCACCAACGGCTATGTCGGCACGCACCTGATCGCCATGTGCGGCGACTACGGCATGACGGAAGTGCAGGGCGCGTCGCTGCTCGCGACGATGGGCATTTTCGACCTGTTCGGCACGACGCTCTCGGGTTGGCTCTCGGACCGCTTCAACAGCCGCGTGCTGCTGTTCTGGTACTACGGTCTGCGCGGGCTCTCGCTGATCTATCTACCGCACGCGTTCGGCATCGACTTCTTCGGTCTGCCGATCTTCGCGGTGTTCTACGGACTCGACTGGATTGCGACCGTGCCGCCGACCGTGCGCCTCGCCACCGACGTGTTCGGCAAGGAGCGCGCGCCGATCATCTTCGGCTGGGTGGTCGCGGGCCATCAACTGGGCGCGGCGTTCGCGGCGTTCGGCGCGGGGCTGCTGCGCTCGAGCCTCGGCACCTACACGGTGGCGTCGATGATCTCGGGCGGCTTGTGCCTGATCGCCTCGTTCCTCGTGCTGCGCATCAACCGCGCGCCGCGCACGGCGGGCGCGCAGACGGCCTGAGTCCGCGCAGCGGGGCTTGCGGATAATGCGTCGATCACGCGAAGGCGGCTGCACGTGCGCCGCCTTCGCCGTTTCAGCGCGTTTCACGCGGCGCGGGTATGCTGTGAGCCCCGGGCGAGCGCCCGCCAACAAGGACACATCAGGCATGACGAAGCAAAAACCCGCACCGACAGCCGTGCCCATCCACGAACTGATCGCCGGCCGCTGGAGCCCGCGCGCCTATTCGAACGAGCCGGTTTCGCGCGAGCATCTGCACGCGGTCATCGAGGCCGCGCGCTGGGCGCCGTCGGGCTACAACCTGCAACCGTGGCGCTTCATCGTGTTCGACCGCACGGCCGATGAGCCGGCGTTCAAACGCGCCTTCGCGACGCTCGTGCCCTTCAATCAGCAGTGGAACGCACCGGCGCCCGTGCTGGTGGCGGTGACGGCGCAAACGCTCAACGCCAAGGGCGAAGTGAACCGCACGGCGCAGTACGATGCGGGCGCGGCGGCGATGTCGCTGGTGCTGCAGGCGCACGCGCTCGGCCTCGCCGCGCACCAGATGAGCGGTTTCGACGTAAACGCGTTCCGCAAGGAATTCGGTCTGCCGAACGACGTGGAGCCGCTCGCGATCATCTCGATCGGCCATTACGGCGACGCCGAGAAGCTCGATCCGGTCCTGCGCGACCGCGAGAAGGCCGAGCGCACGCGCGCGAGCGTGGGCGATATCGCTTACGCGAACGCCTGGAAGCAGCCGTTCAAGGGCTGAGCGCGCCTGAGCCATGCTTGAGCACGCTTGAGCGCGGCCAAGCTGGCCGGTTTCCCGGCACTCGCAGGACTTCGGGGCGTTCAGCCGCAGCAGACGCAGGGCGGCCGGAGTGACACGCAGCGCGGCACGGGCCGCGCGTTTTATTTGCGGGGCCGAACCCCGTCCTTGCGGTTGCTCCGCGCCGCGCTTTCGTGATACAAAGCCGGTCCTCCCAGCCTTCCGTAATGCCGCGTGCGACGTGCCGCGCGGCGTTGCCATGACCCCCGCCATGAGCCCCGCCTTGACTGCCTCCCCGCATCCCGCCTCGAATTCAGCGTCGAACGCTGCCGCGCAACCCTTCTGCGCAATCGACTTCGGCACCTCCAACTCGGCCGTGGCGCTGCCGGGCGCGGCACCTGGCGACGCGATGCGCCTCGCGCCGGTCGAAGGCGCGCAGACCACGCTGCCGACCTCGGTGTTCTTCAACACCGACGAGCACACGCGCGAATTCGGCCGCGCGGCGCTGGCAGCCTATATCGACGGCTTCGACGGGCGTCTGATGCGCTCGATGAAGAGCATCCTCGGCTCGCCGCTCGCGGAGAGCACGACCGATCTTGGCGACGGCAGCGCGATCCGCTACACGGAAATCATCGCGATCTTCCTCGATCACCTCAAACGCAGCGCCGAACGCTGCGCGGGCGCGAGTCTCACGCGCGCGGTGCTGGGCCGCCCGGTGTTTTTCGTCGACGAAGATCCGCGCGCCGACAAGCTCGCGCAGGATCAGCTCGAAGCGGCGGCGCGCTCGGTGGGCTTCAAGGAGATCGAATTCCAGTACGAGCCGATCGCGGCGGCGTTCGATTACGAGTCGCGCCTGACGGAAGAGGGGCTGGTGCTGGTGGCCGACATCGGCGGCGGTACGTCGGACTTTTCGCTCGTGCGCGTGGGGCCGCAGCGCATGTCGCGCCTCGCCCGCAAGGACGACGTGCTCGCGCATCACGGCGTGCACGTGGCCGGCACGGACTTCGACCGCCGCGTCGAACTGGCGACGATCCTGCGCGAACTCGGCTATCAGTCGCTGGATCCGGAAGGCCGCGAAGTGCCGAACCGCGTCTATTTCGATCTGGCGACCTGGCATCTGATCAACACGGTCTACACGCCCAAGCGCGCGGCCGAACTCAAGCTCATGCGCCATCTATATAGTGACGCCGCGCATCACGATCGACTGATGCGCGTGGTCGACTGGCGTCTGGGGCATGCGCTGGCGGCGCATGCGGAGGAAGCGAAGATTGGCGTGTCGGCGGGCGGTCAGACGATGATCGATCTGGAGCAGGTGGAAACCGACCTGCGGCTCGCCTTCGACGACGCCCAACTGGTGGAAGCCGGCCGTGAGGAAACGCGCCGCATCGTGGAAGCCGCGCGCGAAACCGTGCAGGCGGCGGGTGTGGCGCCGGGCGCCGTGAACGCGCTGTATTTCACGGGCGGTTCGACGGGTTTGCTGTTCCTGACCCAGGCGCTCGCCGAGGCATTCCCGCACGCGCAACCGGTGTTCGGCGACCGCCTCGCCAGCGTGGCGACGGGCCTGGGCATTCACGCGCAGCGCCTCTTCGCCTGAAGTCATCCGCACTGCGCAGTCGCCCGAATTCGTCAAAAACGACAGGCGACAAAAAACCCCACCTTCAGGAGGAAGCGTGGGGTTTTTCTGTAACCTTGCCTGTCAGGACCGAGGTTAGAGTCCTGAAGGTCGAAGACGGTATTTAGACCGGCTTGATGTTGGCAGCTTGCTTGCCCTTCGGGCCCGTGCGCACTTCGAATTGAACCTTTTGGTTCTCTTGCAGCGTCTTGAAGCCGTCAACCTTGATTTCCGAGAAGTGCGCGAACAGGTCTTCGCCGCCGCCGTCCGGAGTGATAAAGCCAAAGCCCTTAGCGTCATTGAACCACTTGACGGTACCGGTTTCCATATTACTTTCCTAAAAATGAATAAAGGCCGAAGCCACAGAGAGGTGCACGAAAATCAAGGAAGGGGTATGGGACCAGCCGGAGTACCGTTGATGGGCGAACTACGAAAGACCTATTCACACTCGCCGCTTGAAATCCTGCTCGATCTTTATACGGCTAATTCCCTGCCAGGTCAACCGGGACCCAGGGTAACTCCATAGAATTTTGCGGCAGGGTCGAAACAAACCCTTACAAAGCTTGCTAAGTTGCTGTTTTTTTTGTAGTGCTCGCACTTTTTTTAGCGCCTTTTGGCAGTGCAACCGTTAAACTACGCGCCGCGCAAGAGTTGCGCCTTCGGGTGCAATCGACCGCGCGCAGGTGCGACCGCCGCCGGAACCCCGCCCGCACAACAGACGGGGCACGCGGTGTCGAACTGCTCTTGATACAGGAGAAGACGTGAAAAGTTCTATTCAACGGAACATCGGCCCGTTCGCGCTGATGTTCACCGGCCTCGGGTCGATTATCGGTTCGGGCTGGCTGTTCGGCGCATGGAAGGCCGCGAAGATTGCCGGCCCCGCAGCCATCTGCGCCTGGGTGATCGGTGCCGTGGTCATTCTGGCCATCGCGCTCACCTACGCCGAACTCGGTGCGATGTTCCCCGAATCGGGCGGCATGGTGCGCTACGCGCGCTACTCGCACGGCGCGCTCGTGGGCTTCATCAGCGCCTGGGCGAACTGGATCGCCATCGTCTCGGTGATTCCGATCGAAGCCGAAGCTTCCATTCAATACATGAGCACCTGGCCCTACGACTGGGCCCACGCGCTGTTCGTCGACGGATCATTAACCCACTCGGGGTTGTTCCTGTCGGCGCTGCTCGTGATCGTGTACTTCATGCTCAACTACTGGGGCGTGAAGCTGTTCGCGCGCGCCAATAGCGCCATTACGATCTTCAAGTTCATCATCCCGGGCCTGACGATCATCGGCCTGATGACGACGGGCTTCCACCACGAAAACTTCGGCGAAGCGAGCACGTTCGCGCCGTACGGCTGGTCGGCGGTGTTCACGGCGGTCGCGACGAGCGGCATCGTGTTCGCGTTCAACGGCTTCCAGAGCCCGATCAACCTCGCGGGCGAAGCGCGCAATCCGTCGAAGAGCATCCCGTTCGCGGTGATCGGCTCGATCGTCTGCGCACTGGTGATCTACGTGCTGCTGCAGGTGGCGTACATCGGCGCGGTGAATCCGGCTGACGTGGCCAAGGGCTGGAACCTGTTCAACTTCAAGTCGCCGTTCGCCGAACTCGCGATCGCGCTGAACCTGAACTGGCTGGCGATCCTGCTGTACGTCGACGCATTCGTGAGCCCGAGCGGCACCGGCACGACCTACATGGCGACGACTTCGCGCATGATCTACGCGATGGAGCGCAACAACACGATGCCGTCGATCTTCGGCAACGTGCACCCGTTCTACGGCGTGCCGCGCCCCGCGATGTGGTTCAACCTGGCCGTGTCGTTCATCTTCATGTTCTTCTTCCGCGGCTGGAGCTCGCTGGCGGCGGTGATCTCGGTCGCGACCGTGATCTCGTACCTCACGGGCCCGATCAGCCTGATGGCGCTCAAGCGCGCCGCGTCGGACATCGAACGCCCGCTGTCGGTGCCGTTCATGAAGGTGATCGCGCCGTTCGCGTTCGTCTGCGCATCGATGATCCTGTACTGGGCGAAGTGGCCGCTGACGGGCGAAATCATCCTGCTGATGGTTGTCGCGCTGCCGGTGTACTTCTACTTCCAGGCGAAGCAGGGCTTCGGCGGCTGGGGCCAGGATCTGAAGGCCGCATGGTGGCTGTGCGCCTACCTGCCGACGATGGCCGTGCTCTCGCTGATCGGCTCGAAGCAGTTCGGCGGTCACGACCTGATTCCCTACGGCTGGGACATGCTGGTCGTCGCAGTGATCTCGCTCGGCTTCTACATCTGGGGCGTGAATTCGGGTTACCGCACGCCGTATCTGGAAGAGCGCAAGGAACACGACGAAGTGCTCGAAGGCATCGGCGCGCACTAAGTGACGCACCGGCCGCTGCTCGCAGCGGCAGCCTGAACCGGGAATAAACGCAGCAAAAAAAGCCCGCCTGAAGCGATTCAGGCGGGCTTTTTCACGTCCGGAGGTTTTACTGCGCCGTGGCGGAGCCGAACACGTAGTTCGTCATCGCCAGCGCGCGCTGGTAGGTGCCGAGCGACTGCACGCCGAGCGTGTAGTCGTCGTCGGCGGCGCCGAGCGCGGAGAACACCGGCAGCAGATGCTCGTCGGTCGGGTGCATGAGCACCGCATGCGGCGCCTTCGTCCGATAGTCGAGCAGCGCGTCGATGTCGCGCGCCGCGAGATGCGCTTCGAACCAGTCGGTGAACTCGGCCACGCGCGGATCGGCGTCCTCGCGACGCGCCGAGAAGTCGGCCTGACGCAGGTTGTGCGTGATCTGGCCCGAACCGACCACCATCACGCCTTCGTCGCGCAGTTCGCGCAGCGCGCGGCCGAGCGCGAAGTGATACGCGGCGTCGGCGCGTGGCTGGATCGAGAGCTGGGCGACGGGCACGTCGGCGTCCGGGAACATCAGCAGCATCGGCACCCAGGCGCCGTGGTCGAGGCCATGCGCTTCTTCGTCGACCTCGACGCCCTGCGCGCGCAGCAGCGCCGCCGCGCGCTGCGCGGTTTCGGGCGCGCCGGGCGCCGGATACTGGATCTCGTAGAGCGCACGCGGAAAGCCGTAGAAGTCGTGGATGGTCTCGGGCTGCGTCGCGATGCTCACCGCCGGACGCTGCGTGTACCAGTGCGCCGAGAGCATCAGGATCGATTCGGGGCGCGGCAGATGTTCGGCCAGCTTGACGAAGCCTTCGCGCGGCATCGACGGGTCGATCGGCAAGGTGGGCGCGCCATGCGACAGGAAAAGCGTGGGGGTACGGGTGGTCATGATCGTGAGCCGCGCGAGGCGGCCGGAAAAGTTCGCGTTGCGATCAATATAAGACCCAACTCTCGCGAATTAAATGTGCGGCAAGTGAATTGATTGTATCGCCGATGTTGATAATCGACGGAGCGCGAACCGGGTGCGGATCGTGGGGGAGTCAGTCGGCGTTGCTGCCGCGCAGTCCCGGCCAGGCGGGCGCGAGCGCCGGTCCGAGCGCGAACAGGTCGAGCACGCGCGCGACCGTGTGATCGACCATCTCGTCGATCGACGCGGGCTGGTTGTAGAAGGCCGGCAGCGGCGGGAAGATCACGCCGCCCATTTCGGTCACGGCCGTCATGTTGCGCAGATGCGCGAGGTTGAACGGCGTTTCGCGCACCAGCAGCACGAGGCGGCGGCGCTCCTTGAGCGTGACGTCGGCGGCGCGCGCGATCAGGTTGTCCGAGAGGCCGTGGGCGACGCTCGCGAGCGTCTTCATCGAGCAGGGCGCGACGATCATGCCGTCGGTCGCGAACGAGCCGGAGGCAATCGTGGCGCCCACGTCGCGCACCGAATGCACGACATCCGCGCGTGCGTGCAGGTCCTCTTTGCTGAGCTGCAGTTCGTGCTGGATGTTGAGCCAGCCCGCCGCCGAGATCAGCAGATGCGATTCCACGCCGCCCAGACGCCGCAGCGTCTCCAGAATGCGCACGCCGTAAATCGCGCCCGTGGCGCCCGTGATCGCGACGATCAGACGGCGGCGTGGAGCGTGGGACGAGGTGGCGTTCACGTGGGAGATCGGCGGAATTTGGGGAAGATAGGTGCGGGATCAATGCGGGAAGGCGCGCCGGTTCGAAACGCTGAAAAATCAGGCTTCAAACCGGCACGGAACGACAGGCGCAGGGCGCGCCGCCGTTCCGGAGCAAAACGGCAGAACGGCGGCTTAAGCCGCCGCGAACAGCTGCTGCAGTTCGCCGTTCTGATACATCTCCATCATGATGTCCGAACCGCCGATGAATTCGCCCTTCACGTAGAGCTGCGGAATCGTGGGCCAGTTCGAGAATTCCTTGATGCCCTGGCGGACTTCGTCGTCCTCGAGCACGTTGACGGTCTTGAACTGATCGACGCCGCAGGCTTTCAGGATCTGCACCGCGCGGCCCGAGAAGCCGCACATCGGAAACTGCGCGTTGCCCTTCATGAAAAGGACGACGGCGTTTTCGTCGACGATCTGCTTGATGCGCTGTTGGGTGTCCATGTCTGACCTTGGGATTGAGTGATGCGGAATACGTTGATTGCAGAGTGAAATGATAGCGGATTTCGCCCGCGCGAGCCGGGCGCGCTCGGCGCGGCTAGCCGGGGCGCCGGGTGCCGAAGCGCCCGCCGCTGATGCGTTCGATGCCCGCGAGATCCTGTTCCGAGCGCACCTCGTCGAAGCCGCGCGCGTCGAGCAGCGCACGCACCGCGGCGGCCTGATCGTAGCCGTGCTCCATCCAGAGCACGCCGCCCGCGACGAGCCGCGCGGGCGCGCCGTCTACGATCGCGCGCAGGCACGAGAGACCGTCGGCTTCGTCGGTGAGCGCGCCGCGCGGTTCGAAGCGCAGGTCGCCCTGGTCCAGATGCGGATCGCCGTTCGCGATATAGGGCGGATTGCTCACGATGACCTCGAAGCGCAGCGCGGCGTCGAGCGTGTCGTACCAGCTGCCCGCGACGAAGCTGAGCGCGCCGCCCGGGCGACGCGCGTCGAGCAGCTTCGCGGCGTTGCGCGCGGCCACGGCGAGCGCGGCGTCCGAGCGGTCGACCGCCCACACGTGCGCATCGGGCCGCGCCGAAGCGATCGCCACCGCAATCGCGCCGCTGCCGGTGCCGAGATCGAGCACGCGCGGCTGCGCGATGCCTTCGAGCGCGGCCAGCGCGGTTTCGACCAGCAGTTCGGTTTCGGGGCGCGGGATCAGCACGTCGGGCGTGACGTCGAAATCGAGGCCGAAGAATTCGCGCGCGCCGACGAGTTGCGCGATCGGTTCGCCCGCCACGCGGCGCGCTTCGAGCGCACGGAAAGCCGCGACCGGCGCGGCGTCGAGCGCTTCGTCGCCGCGCGTGATGAGCTGGGTGCGACGCCAGCCGAGCACGTGCATCAGCAGAATGCGCGCTTCGAGCGCGGGCAGCGGCGAGGCGCGCAGCAGGGCGTCGGCGGTGAGTTCGCTCATGATGCGTTCAGATGCGAGGTCGATGAATGATGTTCGGCGAGGTTTAGTCCGAGTCGCCGAGCGAAGCCAGCTGTTCGGCCTGATGCTCGGACAACAGTGCGCCGATCAGTTCCTCGAGATCGCCGTCCATGATCGCTTCCAGCCGATACAGCGTCAGATTGATCCGGTGATCCGTCAGACGTCCCTGCGGGAAGTTGTAGGTGCGAATTCGTTCCGAGCGGTCGCCCGAGCCGACGAGACTCTTGCGCGTGGCCGCTTCCTTCGCGTGCTGCTCCTGATACTGCTTGTCCTTGATGCGCGCGGCCAGCACCTTGAGCGCGCGATCCTTGTTCTTGTGCTGCGAGCGGTCGTCCTGACATTCCACGACGATGCCGGTCGGAAGGTGCGTCACGCGCACGGCCGAATCGGTCTTGTTGATGTGCTGACCGCCCGCGCCCGACGCACGGAACGTGTCGATGCGCAGATCGGCGGGATTGATCTCCACTTCGCCGATTTCGTCGGCTTCCGGCATCACGGCGACCGTGCACGCGGAGGTGTGGATGCGCCCCTGCGTTTCGGTGGCGGGCACGCGCTGCACGCGATGGCCGCCCGACTCGAATTTGAGCTTCGAATACGCCGCCTCGCCCGCGATGCGCACGATCACTTCCTTGTAGCCGCCCAGATCCGACTCGCTCGCCGACATCATTTCGATCTGCCAGCGATTGCGTTCCGCGTAGCGCAGATACATGCGCAGCAGGTCGCCCGCGAACAGCGCCGACTCGTCGCCGCCCGTGCCCGCGCGGATTTCGAGGAACACGTTGCGGTCGTCGTTGGGGTCCTTCGGCAGCAGCATCATCTGCAATTCCTGCTGGAGCTGCGCCATGCGTTCGCGCGAGGCTTTCACCTCTTCTTCGGCGAAATCGCGCATCGACGCGTCGCTGAGCAGGTCCTTCGCGGCCGTTTCGTCGTCCTTCGCCTGACGCCACAGCGCATAGTGCTCGACCACCGGCCCGATTTCCGCGTGCTCGCGTGTGAGTTTGCGGTACTGGTCGCGGTTGGACGTCACGTCGGGACGGCTCAACAGGTCGTTCAGCTCGGCCAGACGCGTAGTCAGCTGGTCGAGCTTCGATTGCATGCTCGTTTTCATCGGGGCGGTACGGAGCGGGCTCCGGGTAGGACTGCGGGAAAGGGCGGTGGGCGGAACGCCCGGAAATGCGTGCGCACGTAGCGTGCGCGCGGGTCATGGCAGAGTCTGCGCCATGGGCTGCGGCGAATGCCGCTAACGGTCCGAAGAGCCGGACGCGTTGGACGCCGCGTCGAGATTCGACGCCTGCGTGGAGGTTTCGGGCGCGGCTTCGTCGGTCTTGCCGACCTTGGCCGGCTGACCGTGACGGTAGAAACCGCTCATCATTTCGATGAGCGAGTCGCGCTGGTCGCCGCTCGACGAGTTGAGCGCCTGCGTCGGACCGTGGATCAGCTTGTTGGTCAGCGACTGCGAAAGCGCTTCGAGCACGGCGGACGGATCGTCGCCGCGCGCGAGCATCTTGCGCGCGCGTTCGAGTTCGGTGCGGCGCAGCGTGTCGGCCTGCGTGTGCATGTGGCGGATGACCGGCACGATGCTGCGCGTGTCGAGCCACTGCATGAAGTTCGCGACGCGCGTTTCGATGATGGTTTCGGCCTGCGCGACCGCCGCCTGGCGCGAGGCGTTGCCTTCGCGCACGATCGTGCCGAGGTCGTCGACGGTGTAGAGGAACACGTCTTCGAGCTGGCCGACTTCGGCTTCGATGTCGCGCGGCACCGCAAGGTCGACCATGAAAATCGGGCGGTGACGGCGCGCCTTCACCGCGCGCTCGACCGCGCCGAGACCGATGATCGGCAGCGTGGACGCCGTGCACGACACGATGATGTCGAACTCGTGCATGCGCGTGGGCAGTTCGGACAGCGGAATCGACTTGCCGCCGAAACGCTCGGCCACATAGCGGCCGCGCTCGGCGGTGCGGTTCGCGACCACCAGTTCGCGCGGCTGCTGGGCGGCGAAGTGCGCGGCGCACAGCTCGATCATTTCGCCCGCGCCGATGAACAGCACGCGCTGGTTGGCGATCTTGTCGAAGATGCGCTGCGCGAGACGCACGGCGGCGGCGGCCATCGACACCGATTGCGCCCCGATTTCCGTGGTGCTGCGCACTTCCTTCGCGACCGCGAAGGTGCGCTGGAACAACTGGTTCAGATAGGTGCCGAGCGCGCCGGCCTCGGTGGCCGTGCGCACCGCGGTCTTCATCTGACCGACGATCTGGGTTTCGCCGAGCACCATCGAGTCGAGCCCCGAGGCCACGCGGAACGCGTGACGCACGGCTTCGGACTGCGGCAGCGTGTAGACGTGCGGCGCGAGTTCTTCGGCGCGGATGCCATGGTAGTGCGAGAGCCATTCCACGGCGGAATCGCGCGAGCTTTGCGCGTCGGTGGCGCAATAGAGCTCGGTGCGGTTGCAGGTGGAGAGGATGGCGGCTTCGGGCGCGCTGAGGCTGCGGCGCCCGCCGGACCACGCTTCCTTGAAGAGCGCGAGGGCCGGCTTGATCTGTTCGAGCGGAAACGCCACGCGTTCGCGCAAGGCGACGGGCGCGGTGTGGTGATTGATTCCGATCGTTAGAAGCTGCATACCATGGGGCGAAGATTTAGGCGGATATTATAACTTTTCCGCGCATCTGACATTGTCGCCCGCAATGTCGGGCTATTCCGCTGGGCTTATAGGCAGCCGCTCAAGCTGATAACCAAAGCCGTACAGCGTCGTCAGACGCCAGCCATGCTCGGGCCCGAGCTGCAATTTGCTGCGCAGCCGCGAGGCGTGCGTGTCGAGCGTACGCGACCTTACGTCGCGGTTCAGATTCCACACCGTTTCGAGAATGCGCGCGCGCGAAACGGGGCGCGAGGCGTTCGTAAACAGCAGCAGCGCGAAGCGGAATTCCTTCGGTGTCAGCGTGACGGTCTGGCCCCGAAACGACACCTGGTAGCGCGCCGAATCGAACAGATAGTCGCCGAAACCATGGCGCGCGCGGTTGCGCGGACGGCGTACGCCGGCGCGGCGCAGCAGCGCGTCGATGCGGGCGAGCATTTCGGGGCCGCGCACGGGCTTGCTGATGCAGTCGTCGGCGCCCGCCTGGAGACTGCCGACGATCTCGCTTTCGTGCGGCGAGGCCATCAGCACGATGGCGGGCAGGCCGGGCAGCAGACGGCGCGCGTGCGGGATGAGGTCGTCGCCGCTCTGATCGCCGCACCAGTGCGCGGCGATCAACAGGTCGAAGGTATCGTCTTCGAGCGCCGCCATGAGCGGCGCGGCGTGCGCAAAATGCCGGCACGCGTGACCGCCCGCGATGAGCAGGCGTTCGACGAGTTCAGCATGACGCGCGTCAGGTTCGACAAGGGCGATTCGCATAGCAGTTTCCAGCCGCGGCGGGCCGGGCGCGCTTGCCTTGCGCCATCCCGCCCCCTACACTCAACCGCTACGCGGAAAGCGCCGAGCCGACCGTTTTTCAGTGAAAGCACTGTTGTTAATGAGACAAAAAGAAATGCTATTCGCCGCGCAGCGACGGTCCTATCGGACTTTTCTGAAAATCCCTAGGACAAGTCGCTAATGGGCTGGCTCGGCATCGTCGTGCTGGGAGTCGCGGTGGGTCTGGCGGGCTGGCTGTTCCATCCGCGTCGCCGTGCCTCGGGCGCCGCATCGGGCGGCCTCGCGCTCGCCGTCGTGGCGGCGCTGGCCGGCGCGGCGATCGCCAAGGCCGCCGGGCGCGCCACGGGCTTCTTCTACGACGGCGAACTGCTCGAATGGCCGGTCTGCACGGCTGCCGCATTCGTGTGTGTCGCGGTGGCAGTCGCGCTGCGCGCGCGACGCTGACCTCTCCCGCTTTCCGGCACGCTGACTTGCGCCTTCCTACGTCCGCCTCCGCTTTCTCTTACGCCCGCTGCGCGGTCCGGCCACACGCCGGCGCACCCGATCTCGCATCTTTCGGCACACTTGAGGTGCCGGTCCCACATCCGCAGGTGAAACCATGAACGCCCGACTTCCCGAAACGTCCACGATCCCCCAACGCATCGCCGCGCTGCGCGCCGCGATGGCGAGCGCGCACGTCGATGCGGCTCTCGTGCCGTCCGCCGATCCGCATCTGTCCGAATATCTGCCGGGCCGCTGGCAGGGGCGCGAGTGGCTATCGGGCTTCACGGGGTCGGTCGGCACGCTGGTCGTGACGCAGGATTTCGCGGGCGTGTGGGTCGACAGCCGCTACTGGGTGCAGGCCGAGCAGCAACTGGCCGGCACCGGCATCCAGCTGATGAAGATGATGGGCGGCCAGCAGACCGCGCCGCACGTCGACTGGCTCGCGCAGAACGTGCGCACGGGCGGCACGGTGGCCGTCGACGGCGCGGTGCTCGGCGTGGCCTCGGCGCGCGCGCTGGCCGACGCACTGGCGGCGCGCGGCGTGACGCTGCGCACCGACCTCGATCTGCTCGACGACGTCTGGAGCGGCCGCCCGACGCTGCCGCTCGCGGCCGTCTACGAGCACGCCGCGCCGCACGCCGACCTGCCGCGCGCGGGCAAGCTGGAGCAGGTGCGCCGCGCGATGGCGGAGAAGGGCGCGCAGTGGCATTTCGTGTCGACGCTCGACGATCTCGCGTGGCTCTTCAACCTGCGTGGCGCCGACGTGAGCTACAACCCGGTGTTCGTCGCGCACGCGCTGATCGGCCCGGACGACGCCACGCTGTTCGTCGCCGACGGCAAGGTGAACGCCGACCTCGCGCAATCGCTCGCGCGTGACAACGTGCGCGTCGCGCCCTACGCCGATGCCGCGACGGCGCTCGCTGCGCTGCCCGCCGACGCGTCGCTGCTGGTCGATCCGCGCCGCGTGACATACGGGCTGCTGCAAGCCGTCGCGAAGGCGGTGAAGCTCGTCGAATCGGTCAATCCGAGCACCTTCTTCAAGTCGCGCAAGACGGCGGCGGAAGCCGACCACGTGCGCGCAACCATGGAGCAGGACGGTGCCGCGCTCGCCGAATTCTTCGCGTGGTTCGAGGCGGCGCAGGGCCGCGAAGCCATCACCGAACTCACCATCGACGAAAAGCTCACGGCCGCGCGCAAGCGCCGTCCGGGTTTCGTGTCGCTCTCGTTCGGCACGATCGCCGGTTTCAACGCGAACGGCGCGATGCCGCACTACCGCGCGAGCGCCGAGTCGCATGCGGTGATCGAAGGCGACGGCCTGCTGCTGATCGATTCGGGCGGCCAGTACCTCGACGGCACGACCGACATCACGCGCGTCGTGCCGGTGGGCACGCCGAGCGCCGAACAGAAGCGCGATTTCACGCTCGTGCTCAAGGGCATGATGGCGCTCTCGCGCGCGCAGTTTCCGCGCGGCATCCGCTCGCCGATGCTCGACGCGCTCGCGCGTGCGCCGATCTGGGAAGCGGGCGCCGATTACGGCCACGGCACCGGTCACGGCGTGGGCTACTTCCTGAACGTGCACGAAGGCCCGCAGGTCATCTCGCACTACGCGCCCGCCGAGGCGTGGACGGCGATGGAAGAAGGCATGATCACGTCGGTCGAGCCGGGCATCTATCGTCCGGGCAAGTGGGGCGTGCGCATCGAAAATCTGGTGCTGAACCAGGCCGCGGAAAAGACCGAATTCGGCGATTTCCTCAAGTTCGAGACGCTGACGCTGTGCCCGATCGACACGCGCTGCATCGACCTGACGCTGTTGCGCGAGGACGAGCGCGCGTGGCTCAATGCGTATCACCAGACGGTGCGCGTGCGCGTCGCGCCGCACGTGAGCGGCGATGCGCTCGCCTGGCTGGAAAAGCGCACGCAGCCGATCTGAATTTCGCTCGCTGAACGGCGAGGCCATTCACGGAGTAGCGACACGGAGTAGAGGCGCATGACGATCAAGGCAGTCGTGTTCGACTTCGGCGGCGTGCTGGTCGACTGGAGTCCCGAGTATCTCTATCGCGAGCTGATTCCCGACGACGAGGAACGCCGCTGGTTCCTCACGCACGTCTGCGCGATGGATTGGGTGATCCGCCAGGACGGCGGCGAGCTCATCGCCGTCGGCACCGAGGAGCTGGTCGCGAAGTTTCCGGAGCACGAAGCGCTGATCCGCGCGTTCTACGAGCGCTGGCACGAGATGATCGGCGGCCTGCTAGAAGGCGGCGTGGCGACGTTCGAGCGGCTGGAGGCGGCCAACGTGCCGATCTTCGGCCTCACGAACTGGTCCGCCGAAACCTTTCCGTGGGCGTGGGAGCGCTTCGGCATCCTGCGCCGCTGCCGCGACGTGGTGGTGTCGGGGCGCGTGAAGCTCGTGAAGCCCGATCCGGCGATTTTCCACGAGATGTTTCGCCGCATCGAAGCGCAGTTGCCGGGCGTGCGTCCAGGCGAACTCGTGTTCATCGACGACAACGCGCACAACGCGCAAGCCGCCACCGCGCTCGGCTGGCACGGCGTGCATCACACGAGCAACGCGCAGACCGACGCGCAGTTGCGCGCGCTCGGCCTGCCGGTCTGACGCGCGTTTTTTTACGCGGATTTCACCCTTTATCCGCGTTCATTTCGATGTCGACGAGGCGGGCGCGACCGGTTGCAGCAGGCTGCGCAGCGCGTCGGCGATACCCTTCGCGGTTTGCCCCGCGCCCTGCGCCACGCCTTGCGCGCTCACGCCGAGCGCCTGCGCGAAGCCCGCGCGCAGCTCGGTCATCAGGCTTTCGTCGAGACGGAATTTCGGATCGTGCAGATTGCCGTCGAGCACGAAACGCAGCCGGATATTGCCCTTGTGCGTCTTGAGCGCGGCCACCGCGGCGCGCGTGGGAATCGACAGAAACGTGTCGAGCGGGTCGCTGCTTTCGGCGAGTTGGAGTTGATGCAGCGTGATCGTGCCGGGCGCGTGGATGCGGTAGGCGCTCACCGTCGCGTTCAGGTCGAGGTCGAGCGTGCCGCCCGTGATGTTCGCCTTCGGCCCGGCCTTTTTCAGCAGATACGGATCGAGCATCGTGATGTCGACGCCACGCAGCGTCGTGCGCGTCTGCGAATCTTTGGTCGCGATGCGGATCCAGCCGCCGAAATTCACATGCCCCGTGTGCTGCGGCCCCTTGAGCGCGCCGCTCACCGCGACTTGCGTGGGCTCGTCGAGCGCGGGCAGATGCACGTGATCGACACTCGCCTGCGCCTCGCTGACCGTCACGCGCCACGGCGGAGTGCCCACCGAACGGTCGTAAAAGTCGAACGTGCCGTTGTCGAAGCCGATGTGATCGATCAGCTTGTCCGAAGACAGCTCGGTTTTGTCCGATGATGCCGTGCCCGCCGCACTACCTGATTCAGTCGGCGAGGCGGCGGCCATTTCCTCGCGCAGGTTCGGCAGGATCTGGATCGAGCCGTTCTGGCGGCGCAGGACCGTCATCGTGAAATGGCTGACCGTGATGTCGCGGATGTGCACGCGATGCGCGAGCAGCCCGCGCAGATCGGGCGCGATCGTGATGCGCTGCGCGCGCAGCGTGTCGGCGGTCGGCCAGTCGGGCGGCGGCTTGAGGCGCACGTCGTCGAGTTCGATCGAATCGAGCGTGAGCGAGACATGGATGCGCGAGGCCGTGCCGATCGGCGCGAGCAGCGCCTCGATGCGCGACTTCGCGTCGCGCTGCAACGCGTAGAGACCGATGAGCGCGCCGAGCACGAGCACCGCGACGACGATCGCCGCGATCAGGACGATGCGGGAAACAGGGCGCGGACGGTTCGGCGACGACATGCGGGGCACCTTGCGTGAAAGAAAGGATCGACGGCGTGGCGACTGCGCGGCGTGTGACAAAGGCCGTAGCGTAGCGCGTTCCCAGCAACCGCCATGCCGTGCGTGACGCCGCGCGCAAAAGCCGACGCAAAAGCCGACGCAAAAAAAACGGCGGCCCGCAGGCCGCCGTCGTTCGCCGCGCCGCTCAGTGGCGGTGCGCGATGGGGGAGTTCGACGCGATCAGCGCGAGATCGGCTTGTAGCGCAGACGCTTCGGACGCGCGGCTTCTTCGCCCAGACGCTTGATCTTGTCGGCCTCGTATTCCTGATAGTTGCCGTCGAAGAACGTGACTTGCGAGTCGCCTTCGAACGCCAGGATGTGCGTGGCGATACGGTCGAGGAACCAGCGATCGTGCGAGATCACCATCACCGAGCCCGCGAATTCGAGCAGGGCGTCTTCGAGCGCGCGCAGCGTTTCCACGTCGAGGTCGTTCGACGGTTCGTCCAGCAGCAGGACGTTGCCGCCCGAAATCAGCGTCTTGGCCAGATGCAGACGGCCGCGTTCACCGCCCGACAGGTTGCCGACGACCTTCTGCTGGTCGCCGCCCTTGAAGTTGAAGCGGCCGATGTACGCGCGCGACGGCGTTTCGTACTTGCCCACCGTCAGCACGTCCGCGCCGCCCGAGATTTCCTCGAACACGGTCTTGTTGGCGGCCAGCGCGTCGCGGCTTTGATCGACGTAAGCGAGCTTGACCGTCGGGCCTTGCACGATTTCGCCCGAATCCGGCTGCTCCTTGCCCGTGAGCATGCGGAACAGCGTCGACTTGCCGGCGCCGTTCGGCCCGATGATGCCGACGATCGCGCCCGCCGGAATCTTGAAGCTGAGGTCGTCGATCAGCAAACGGTCGCCGTACGACTTGCTGACGTTCTTGAACTCGATGACTTCGTTGCCCAGACGCTCGCCCGCCGGAATGAAGATTTCCTGCGTTTCGTTGCGCTTCTGGTAATCCGTGCTCGACAGTTCCTCGAAGCGCGCGATACGCGCCTTCGACTTCGCCTGACGGCCCTTCGGGTTCTGGCGCACCCACTCCAGTTCCTTCTTGATGGCCTTCTGGCGCGCCGATTCCGTGGCTTCTTCCTGCTTCAGGCGCTCTTCCTTCTGGTCGAGCCAGCTGGAGTAGTTGCCCTTCCAGGGAATGCCGTGGCCGCGGTCGAGTTCGAGAATCCACTCGGCGGCGTTGTCGAGGAAGTAGCGATCGTGGGTCACGGCGACGACGGTGCCCGGGAAGCGCGTGAGGAACTGTTCGAGCCACTCGACCGATTCGGCGTCCAGGTGGTTGGTCGGTTCGTCGAGCAGCAGCATGTCGGGCTTTTCGAGCAGCAGCTTGCACAGCGCGACGCGGCGCTTTTCACCGCCCGAGAGATTGCCGATCTTTGCGTCCCACGCCGGCAGACGCAGGGCGTCGGCGGCGATTTCGATCTGCTGTTCGGCGCTGCCGTCGGTCGTGGCGAGGATCGCTTCGTACTTGGCCTGTTCGGCGGCCAGCGCGTCGAAGTCGGCGTCCGGCTCGGCGTAGGCGGCGTAGATTTCGTCGAGCTTCTTCTGTGCGTTGAACACGTCGCCCAGACCTTCCTCGACGGCTTCGCGCACGGTCTTTTCCGGATCGAGCTGCGGCTCCTGCGGCAGATAGCCGATGTTCAGGTTGGGCATCGGCGTGGCTTCGCCTTCGATGTCCTTGTCGACGCCGGCCATGATCTTGATGAGCGTGGACTTGCCCGAGCCGTTCAGGCCGAGCAGACCGATCTTCGCGCCCGGGAAGAACGACAGCGAAATGTCCTTCAGGATCTGGCGCTTGGGCGGCACGATCTTGCCGACCCGGTTCATGGTGAAGACGTATTGGGCCATGAGAGTGTCTTTGGAGTCTGAAAAACGGGAGAAAAAAGGGCGGAATTCTGTCTTGCACCGCGCGATGTTCGCCATCGGGCGGGATGCGCAAACCGCTATTGTACGGGGCGCGGGCGGCGGGGGAGCGATGCGGGGCCGCGAGCGGCGCGGCGCATCGTCATCCGTAAAAAAGCCCGCTCACGAGCGGGCTTTTTCGGCGCTTGCGAAGACGTCGCTTAAACGTTGAACAGGAAGTTCATCACGTCGCCGTCGTGCACGACGTATTCCTTGCCTTCGGCGCGCATCTTGCCGGCTTCCTTCGCGCCGGTTTCGCCCTTGTACTGGATGTAGTCGTCGAACGCGATGGTCTGCGCGCGGATGAAGCCGCGCTCGAAGTCCGTGTGGATCGCGCCGGCAGCCTGCGGAGCCGTATCGCCCACGTGGATCGTCCACGCGCGCACTTCCTTCACGCCGGCCGTGAAGTACGTTTGCAGACCGAGCAGACGGAAGCCCGCGCGGATCACGCGGTCGAGGCCCGGCTCTTCCATGCCCATGTCGGCGAGGAACGCGGCCTTGTCTTCGTCGTCGAGATCGGCGATTTCGGCTTCGATCGCAGCGCACACGGCCACGACCGGCGCACCTTCGGCTTCGGCGTGCTTGCGCACGGCGTCGAGGTACGGGTTGTTTTCGAAGCCGTCGTCCTTCACGTTCGCGACGTACATCGTCTTCTTCGCGGTGATCAGGCAGAACGGCTTGAGGAGCGCCTGTTCGTCTTCGTTCAGGTCGAGCGCGCGAACCGGCTTGGCCTGGTCGAGCTGGGCGCGCACGCGCTCCAGCACGGCGACCAGCTTTGCCGCTTCCTTGTCGTTGCCCGACTTGGCGGCCTTCGAGTAGCGCGTGAGCGACTTTTCGACGGTGGCGAGGTCGGCGAGCGCGAGTTCGGTGTTGATGACTTCGATGTCGGCGAGCGGATCGACCTTGCCCGCGACGTGAATCACGTTTTCGTCTTCGAAGCAGCGCACGACGTGCGTGATCGCATCGGTTTCGCGGATGTTGGCGAGGAACTGGTTGCCCAGACCTTCACCCTTGCTCGCGCCCGCGACCAGACCCGCGATGTCGACGAACTCGACCACGGCCGGCACGACGCGCTCGGGCTTGACGATCTCCGAGAGCGCCTTCAGGCGCGGATCCGGCACTTCGACCACGCCGACGTTCGGCTCGATCGTGCAGAACGGATAGTTTTCGGCGGCGATGCCCGCTTTGGTCAGCGCGTTGAAGAGGGTGGACTTGCCGACGTTAGGCAAGCCGACGATGCCGCATTTGAGGCTCATGGAAATCTCTGCATGTCAGGGTGGCGACGTGCGGCGCGCCGGGCTCGGGCGTCCGCTGCCTGGCAGTGCCGGCGCTCGCCGGGAGGCGAGCCGGGGACGGCCCGGAATGCACGTCGGGGGCGTGACGCGACGTCACGAAAACCGTAATTGTAACCTTGTCCGCGCATGGCTTTGGTGAGCGGTGCGCCGCAAAGCCGGGGCGCGGAAAAGGGCGCTATCGGGCGACGCGTGGATGAACCGCAGGCACACGCCGCCCGCCCCCGGCCGCACGCGCTTGCCGCACCGCAACATCGCGCCCATCCGGCCCTGTCAGACAAGGCCCCACGGCTATAATGCGCGGATGACTGCAAGCAACCAGACCTTTGATGTCGCCGTGATCGGCGGCGGGCTCGTCGGCAAGGCGGCGGCGCTGGCGCTGACCCAGAACGGCCTGCGCGTGGCGCTGCTCGCGCAGCCTTGCGCGCCGCTGCCGCCGGGCGCCGTGTTCGACGCGCGCGTCTACGCCTTTTCGCGCAGCTCGCAGGCGCTGTTCGAGCGGCTGCGGGTCTGGCAGGCGGCGGATCCCGCGCGGCTCACGCCCGTCTACGACATGCGCGTGTTCGGCGACGCCGCCGCGGAACTGCACTTCTCGGCGTATCAGGCGTCGGTTTCGCAGCTCGCGTGGATCGCCGAATCGTCGCTGATCGAGCGCGCGATGGACTCCGCGCTGCATTTCCAGCCCAACCTCACGTGGATCGACTCGCGCGCGCAAACGCTCGACGTGAATCCCTCCGCCGCCGTGATCGGACTCGCGAACGGCCGCACGATCGAAGCCGATCTGGCCGTGGGCGCGGACGGCGCGCACTCGTGGGTGCGCGCGCAGATCGGCGCGACGGTCGAACGCCGCGACTATCGGCAGACCGGCGTGGTCGCCAATTTCCGCGCGGAAAAGCCGCACGGCGAATGCGCGTATCAATGGTTCCGCGACGGCGAGATCATCGCGCTGCTGCCGCTGCCCGATCAGCACGTTTCGCTCGTGTGGTCGGCGCAAACGGCGCACGCGGACGAACTGCTCAAGCTCGAACCCGAGCAGCTGGCCGCCGAAGTCGAGCGCGTCACGCAGCGTCAGCACGGCGCGCTCGAATGCGTCACGCCCGCGCGCGGTTTCCCGCTCTCGCTGCAAACCGTCGACAAGCTGATCGCGCCGCGCGTCGCGCTGGTCGGCGACGCCGCGCATCTGATCCACCCGCTCGCGGGGCAGGGCGTCAATCTCGGTCTGCGCGACGTGGCGGCGCTCGTCGACGTCGTCACGCAGAAGGAAGCCTTCCGCGATCTCGGCGACACCGTTCTGCTGCGCCGCTACGAACGCGGCCGCCGCGAAGACATTCAAAAGCTCGTCGTGGCCACCGACGGTCTGCAGCGGCTGTTCTCGGTGCCCGGCACGCTCGCGCGCGCCGTGCGCAACACGGGCATGGCCTTCGTGGGCGCGCAGCCGCTTGTCAAGCGCTGGCTCGTGGCGTCGGCGCTTGGCTGAGGGCGCGCCGGGCCCAAGCGGCACAGACCGCGCACAGCCCGCGCACAAACCGCGCTCGCGGTGACATTTCCGGTACCCCGCCGCTCGGCAGCTTAGAATGGATGGTTGAGTCAGCGGCGCACGACGGCAATGTCCCGTGACGTCGCCGCGCCGCCGGGTTCAGCGCAGGGTCCGCAGCACAGTTCGCAGACCGAACCCATCCGCAACGTTTCGCGCGCATCGCATCGCGCCGCGCGCCCGAATCAGGAATGCTTCACATGCAAAAGCGTATTCGCATTGCCGCGCTCGTCCTCGCGGCGGTCGCCTCGGTGCTCGGCTGCTCGGCCCAGGCCGACCAGACTACGGACAAGATCAAGACCGCGCTGCAGTCGCGCCTCGGCATCGACAGCGGCGACATCAAGGGCATCACCAAGGCGCCGGTCGCGGGTCTCTACGAAGTGAACCTCGGCTCGCAGATCGTCTATAGCGACGCCAACGGCGACTACGTGCTGACCGGCGACCTCATCGACGCCAAGGCGCACCGCAATCTCACCGAGTCGCGTCTGGCCGAGATCAACAAGGTCGACTTCTCGAAGCTGCCGCTCGAAAACGCCGTGAAGGTCGTGAAAGGCGACGGCAAGCGCAAGATCGCCGTGTTCTCCGACCCGAACTGCCCGTACTGCCATCAGCTCGAAAGCACGCTGAAGTCGGTCGACAACGTCACGGTCTACACCTTCCTGTATCCGGTGCTCTCGCCGGATTCCACGCAGAAGGCCAAGCAGATCTGGTGCTCGTCGGATCGCGCGAAGGCGTGGGAATCGTGGATGGTGGACCGCAAGGCGCCCACGGCCGCCGGCACCTGCAACACCGCCGCGATCGACAGCAACCTCCAGCTCGGCGCGAAGATGAACGTGACCGGCACGCCCACCGTGATCCTCGCCGACGGCACCCGTCTGCCGGGCGCGGTCAGCGCGGACCGGCTCGAAAGCGCCTTGAGCGCCGCTCGCTGACGCGACACCCGACACGCCGGCCGCCTTTGCGGCCGGTGCTTTTTTTGTCCGCCGTTTTTTTGCGGCATGGTGTCGGCTGACACACCCGCCGCCGTCCGCCGAACCGAACATCACCGATCCCGCCGATGAAGCCGATCCGATACACCATCGTCCCGAAAAATCCCGCCGCGCATCTGTTCGAAGTGACGCTCACCGTCGACGATCCCGCGCCGGACGGCCAGCGCTTCATGCTGCCCGTGTGGATTCCGGGCAGTTACATGGTGCGCGAGTTCGCGCGCAACATCGTCACGTTGCGCGCCTTCAACGACGCGGGCCGCAAGGTGCGCGTGAGCAAGACCGACAAGCACACCTGGCAGGCCGCGCCCGTGAAGGGCGCGCTCACGCTGCGCTACGAGGTCTACGCGTGGGATCTCTCGGTGCGCGCCGCGCATCTGGACGACACGGCCGGCTTCTTCAACGGCACGAGCGTGTTTCTCGCGGCGCTCGGTCATGAAGAGGCGCAGCACGTTGTCGATATCCAGCGTCCGGACGGGCACGCGTTCCGTCACTGGCGCGTCGCCACGGCGCTGTCGGAGGCGCGCGGCACCAAGCGCTACGGCTTCGGCGAGTACGCGGCCATGAACTACGACGAGCTGATCGACCATCCGGTCACGCTCGGCGACTTCACGCTCGCGAGCTTCAAGGCGCACGGCGTGCCGCACGACATCGTGATCGCCGGGCGCGTGGTGGGGCTCGACATGGAGCGCCTCGCCGCCGACCTGCAGAAGATCTGCGAGGCGCAGATCGCGCTGTTCGAGCCGCGCACGAAACGCGCGCCGATGGAGCGCTACGTGTTCATGACGCAGGCGGTCAGCGACGGCTACGGCGGCCTCGAACACCGCGCCTCGACGGCGCTGATCTGCAATCGCACCGACCTGCCCGTGAAGGGCAAGCCGGAGATGTCGGACGGTTACCGCACCTATCTCGGCCTGTGCAGCCACGAGTATTTCCACACCTGGAACGTGAAGCGCATCAAGCCCGCCGCGTTCGTGCCGTACGACCTCACGCGCGAGGACTACACGTCGCTGCTGTGGCTGTTCGAAGGCTTCACCTCGTATTACGACGACCTGATCCTCGTGCGCAGCGGCCTGATTTCCGTCGACGATTACTTCGGCCTCGTCGGCAAGACGGTCGCCGGCGTGCTGCGCGGCGCGGGGCGTCTGAAGCAGAGCGTCGCGGAAAGCTCGTTCGACGCGTGGGTGAAGTACTACCGCCAGGACGAAAACGCGTCCAACGCGATCGTCAGCTACTACACGAAGGGCTCGCTCGTGGCGCTCGCGTTCGATCTGACGATCCGCGCCGAAACCAGCGGCCGCAAGTCGCTCGACGACGTGATGCGTCTGCTGTGGCAGCGCTACGGCCGCGACTTCTACCGCGGCAAGCCGGTGGGCGTGGGCGAGGACGACGTCGAAGCGCTGATCGCCGAGGCAACCGGCGTGGAACTCGGCGCGCTCTTTAGCGACGCGGTGCGCGGTACGCGCGATCTGCCGCTCGCCACGCTGCTCGAACCGTTCGGCGTGAAGCTCGAAGGCGAGCCGGAGCGCGGCGCGAAGCCGTCGCTGGGCGCGCGTCTGCGCGGCGGCGCGGAGGCCACGCTGGCGGTCGTGTACGAAGGCGGCGCGGCGCAGAAAGCCGGTCTCTCGGCCGGCGACGCGCTGGTGGCGCTCGACGGCCTGCGCGTGACCGGCTCGAATCTCGACAGCCTGCTTTCGCGTTATCAGCCCGGCGCGAAGGTCGAACTTCACGCGTTCCGTCGCGATGAATTGCGCGTCGCGCGCCTGACGCTCGATCAGCCGGAGATCGCGCGCTACAAGCTTAGCGTCACCGACAAGCGGCCCGCGCCGCGTGCCTTGCGCGAGCGCTGGCTGGCGGTTTAACGGCGGTCTGACAGCGGCAGGACAGGCACCGCCAAACGCCCGGTCGGCAGCGTGGGCGGCCCAAAACGGCTGGATCGATCTGATCCGGCCGTTTTTTTATGCCGGGGATTGTTCTACCGTTGCAACAATCCGTCATCGGCGGGGGCCTTTTTCGCGGCGCGGCAAAAAAACACAATGCCTTCACTCGCGCAACACTGCGCAAACCGACCCGAAGGAGCCACCATGACCACGATCCTGCAAATCAATTCCGCCGCCCGCTCGCAAGGCGCCCAGTCGACGCTGCTCGTCAACGAATTGACGGAGAAGCTGCAACAATCGAACGCCGGCGCGAAGGTCGTCACGCGCAACCTGCAAGCCGATCCGCTGCCGCACCTCGACGACGCCGTGCTCGGCGCGTTCTTCACGCCCGCCGATCAGCGCACGCCGGAACAGCAAGCGATCGCCGCGCGCAGCGAAGCGCTGATCGCCGAACTCCAGGCCGCGGACATCGTCGTGATCGGCGCACCGCTTTACAACTTCGGCATCTCGTCGCAACTGAAGACGTACTTCGACTGGATCGCCCGCGCCGGCATCACGTTCCAGTACACGGCGAATGGCCCCGAAGGTCTCGTCAAGGGCAAGAAGGTGTTCGTGGTCTCGGCACGCGGCGGCAAGTATCAAGGCACCCCGCACGACAGCCAGACGCCGTACCTGAAGTCGTTCCTCGGCTTCCTCGGCATGACCGACGTGAGCTTCATCTACGCCGAAGGCCTGAACATGGGCGCGGACGCAGCCAGTGCCGCTCTGGCGAGCGCACGCGAAGCCATCGCGGCTGCGTAAGGTACGCGCGGTCACGCGCTTGCGCTGCAAAGAAAAACGCCACGAAAGCGATTTCGTGGCGTTTTTTTATTGCCTGCGCGCGATGTGTGCGCGATGTGTGCGCGATGTTCGCGTGATGTATGCGCGTCTTGCGGATCCGGCGCTCAGGCGAGCACTTCGCCGACCTCGGGCAAGCGCCAGTCGATCGGCGCGCGGCCGTGGGCCTGCAAATACGCGTTGGCCTGCGCGAAATGGCCGCAGCCCAGAAAGCCGCGATGCGCCGACAGCGGCGACGGATGCGGCGCTTCCAGCACGCAATGCTCGCCGTTGCCGAGCAGCGCGCGCTTGTTCTGCGCGTGGGCGCCCCACAGCATGAAGACGAGATGCTGGTGGCGCGTGGCGAGTTCGTGGATGAGCGTGTCGGTGCAGCGCTCCCAGCCGCGTTTGGCGTGGCTCGCGGCGTTCGCGCGCTCGACCGTCAGCACGGTATTGAGCAGCAGCACGCCCTGGCGCGCCCAGGCGTCGAGACAACCGTGCGCGGGCGCGTCGATGCCGAGGCTCGCCGCGATTTCCTTGAACATGTTGCGCAGCGACGGCGGCGGACGCACGCCCGGCGGCACTGAAAACGCGAGGCCGTGCGCCTGCGGCGTGCCGCGGTCGTCGCCGTGATACGGATCCTGACCGAGGATCACCACTTTCACGTCGTCGGGCGAGGTGAGGCGCAGCGCGCGGAACACATCGGCGGGATAGACGGTCTTGCCGGCGGCGCGCTCGTCGTCGACGAAGCGGCACAGCGGCGCGTAGGTGTCGCTTGCGGTGAACGGCGTGAGCAGATCACGCCAGGCGGCGGGCAGGGCGGCGAACTGATCTTCGAGGCGCGGGGTGTCGGAAACCATGGACATGGCGATAGCGAGCTGGGTGTCGGATGCGTGGCGCTCAGGCGCGGCGTCGGGCGCGGCGACAGACGCGTGCGCGGGTTGCGCCGCGTGCGGCGGCGTCGGGTTCGCGAAGGCGGGCGCCGGGAATTCGTCGGCGTCGAACAGCGAGAAAATCGTAATCTGACGCGGATCGACCTCGGGCTGCGCCGGTTCGTCGAGCGTGGCCTGCGCGGCGTCGGGCGCTTCGTCGTCGAACAGCGAAGTCTGCACCGGCTGCGCGAGGCGCGTCGTGCGTTTTGTGGGAGTCATGGGCGGCAAGTGTCGCAGCAATCGCGCGGGGATTCAATGCAGTGCGGCGCGCGGCGCGGCGGACAGGAACATCGCGGCGAGTCTTGCAACTAACAGCGTCGTTGCGGGGCCTGCGCAGTCAGCGCGAGCGAGAAGGCGAATGAGAAAGTGAAGGCGAAGGCGACGTGCGCATGCGCGCCGCTCTCGCGTTCGGGTTTTCGTGTTCAGCCTTCGCGTTTAGCCTTTGTGCCCGGTCTTCGCGTTCAGCCTTCGCGCAGCGCGTAGCCGCGTTGCGCCTTGCTGATGTCGTCGGGCGCGAGACCCGGCAGCGCCTGCGCGAGTTCGGCCGCGAGCGCGTGCAGTGCGGCTTCGCCGTCGTCCTTCGCGGCTTTCAGTTCGAGTTCGATTTCGCAGATCGGCGTGCTGCGCGCCTCGCCGTTCACGTCCGCCGTGATCTCGCCCTGATCGACCGCCGCTTCCACCTGCGCGCCGTCGATGTCGAGCGTCCACAGCGTGCGCGTGAAATCGGTGCGAAAGAGCGGAATCAGCGTCGCGGCCGCGCCGGACAGCGCCGTCGACACGCCCGCTTCGTCGCACTCGTGCAGCAGACGGTCGATTTCGAGCGCCTCGCCCGCGACCGGCATTTCCCACTCGTGACGCGCGTGCAGACCGTTCACCGACACACCCACCGTCTTGAACGTCTGCAACCAGCCCTCGGGCGCGCGGCGCAGGCGCAGCGCGCTTTTCGCGCGCGCGAGCGCGAGCTGCGGCGTGTCGAAATAGATGTTTTCGAGCCGGATCGGATGACCCGGCGCGCCCGCGCGCGTTTCGAAGAAACGCAGCGCCGCCGCGACCTGGTCCTGCGGCAGCGCGAGCTTGATTTCGCGTTCGATACCCATGTCGCTACGCGCTCAGAAGAACATGCGCGCGAGTTCCGCGCCGGGTTGTTCCGCGCGCATGAACGCTTCGCCGACGAGGAACGTATGCACGGACAGCGCGCGCATCTTCTCGACATCGGCGCGCGACAGAATGCCCGATTCCGTCACCACGATGCGGTCCTCGGGCACGTCGTCGAGCATGCCGATGGTGGTTTGCAGCGTGGTTTCGAAGGTGCGCAGATTGCGGTTGTTGATGCCGATGAGCGGCGTCTTCAGCGTGAGCGCGTGATCGAGTTCCGCGCGGTCGTGCACTTCGACGAGCACCGCGAGACCGAGCGAATGCGCGAGCGCTTCGAGGTCGCGCATCTGAGCCGGTTCGAGCGCGGCGGCGATCAGCAGGATCGCGTCGGCGCCCATCGCGCGCGCTTCGACGATCTGGTACGGATCGACGATGAAGTCCTTGCGCAGCACCGGCAGGTCGCACGCGGCGCGCGCGGCTTGCAGATAGGCGACGCTGCCCTGGAAGAACTGCACGTCGGTGAGCACGGAGAGGCACGCTGCGCCGTGACCGGCGTACGAGCGCGCGATTTCGGCGGGGTCGAAGTGTTCGCGCAGCACGCCTTTCGACGGGCTGGCCTTCTTCACTTCGGCGATCACGGCCGCCTGGCCGTTCTCGTGTTTCGCGCGCAGCGCGCCGACGAAGTCGCGCAGATCGCGCGTGCTCGCCGCGAGACGCAGCTCTTCGAGCGGGACGCTCTGTTCCGCCGCGCGCACTTCTTCGCGCTTCACGGCGATGATTTTTTCGAGGATGTCGCTCATGGTTTCAACACAAATCGGGCTAAAAACGGTGCAGGATCAGCGCCTTATCGACGCGAATCACGCACGCTTGAACTGTTGCGTGAAGCGTACCAGTTCGTCGACTTTGGCGCGCGCGCGGCCGCTGGCGAGCGTTTCGCGCGCGAGCGCGATGCCGTCGGCGATCGAGTTCGCGACGTTGGCCGAGTAGAGCGCGGTGCCCGCGTTCAACGTGACGATCTCGCGCGCCGTGCCGGGCTCGTTCGCGAGCGCGCCGAGCAGCATCGCCTTCGATTCGTCGGCGTTCTCGACCTTCAGCGAGCGGTTCGACACCATCTGCAGACCGAAGTCTTCCGGATGGATTTCATACTCGCGAATCGCGCCGTCCTTCAACTCGCCGACCAGCGTGGCCGCGCCGAGCGAGACCTCGTCCATGCCGTCCTTGCCGTACACCACGAGCACGTGCTTTGCGCCGAGGCGCTGCATCACGCGCACCTGAATGCCGACGAGATCCGGATGGAACACGCCCATCAGCTGATTGGGCGCGCCGGCCGGATTCGTGAGCGGGCCGAGGATGTTGAAGATGGTGCGCACGCCCAGTTCGCGGCGCACGGCGGCGATGTTCTTCATCGCCGGATGATGGTTGGGCGCGAACATGAAACCCATGCCCGTTTCGGCGATCGACGCGGCCACCTGATCCGGCTGCAGGTCGATGTTCACGCCGAGCGCTTCGAGCACGTCCGCACTGCCCGACTTGCTCGACACGCCGCGATTGCCGTGCTTCGCGACCTTCGCGCCCGCCGCCGCGACGACGAACATCGACGCCGTGGAGATATTGAAGGTGTGCGAGCCGTCGCCGCCGGTGCCGACGATGTCGATGAAATTCGAGTTGTCTTTCACCTCGACGTGATTCGCGAATTCGCGCATCACGGTCGCGGCCGCCGCGATCTCGCCGATGGTTTCCTTCTTCACGCGCAGACCGGTGATGATGGCCGCCGAGAGCACGGGCGAGAGCTCGCCGCGCATGATCATGCGCATCAGATGCAGCATCTCGTCGTGAAAAATCTCGCGGTGCTCGATCGTGCGTTGCAGCGCTTCCTGCGGGGTAATGGACATGATGCTCGCCTCCGTATCAAGCGCTTTGAGTCTGCTTCAGGAAATTCTCGAACAGCGCGTGGCCGTGTTCCGAGAGGATCGATTCCGGATGGAACTGCACGCCTTCGACCGCGAGTTCGCGGTGGCGCACGCCCATGATTTCGCCGTCCTCGGTCCATGCGGACACTTCGAGACAATCGGGCAGCGACTCGCGCTCGATCGCGAGCGAGTGATAGCGCGTGACGTTGAAGTGCTTCGGCAGATCGGCGAACACGCCCTTGCAGTCGGTTTCGATCTGGCTGACCTTGCCGTGCATGATGGTTTTTGCGCGCACGACGCGGCCGCCGAACGCCTCGCCGATCGCCTGATGGCCGAGGCACACGCCGAGAATCGGCGTCTTGCCGGCGAATTCGCGCAGCACGTCGAGCGTGATGCCCGCGTGCTGTGGATTGCTCGGTCCCGGCGAGAGGCAGATGCGCTTCGGATTGAGCGCCTTGATCTCGTCGATGCTGATTTCGTCGTTCCGATACGTGCGGACGTCTTCGCCGAGTTCGCCGAAGTACTGGACGATGTTGTAGGTAAACGAATCGTAGTTGTCGATCATGAGCAACATGGTCTATCTCCGCTCAGAAGTCGCTGTCGAGGCCGTCCTGCACCTGCTCGGCGGCGCGCAGCACGGCGCGCGCCTTGTTTTCCGTTTCTTGCCATTCGGATTCGGGCACCGAATCGGCAACCACGCCGGCCGCGGCCTGCACGTACAGATTGCCGTTGTGGATCACGCCCGTGCGGATCGTGATCGCCAGATCCATCTCGCCGTTGAACGAGAGGTAGCCGACCGCGCCGCCGTAGAGGCCGCGCTTCACCGGTTCGAGTTCGTCGATGAGTTCCATCGCGCGCACCTTCGGCGCACCCGAGAGCGTGCCGGCCGGGAAGGTCGCGCGCAGCACGTCGAAGTTGCTCACGCCCGGCTTGAGCTTGCCTTCCACCGAACTCACGATGTGCTGCACGTGCGAGTATTTTTCGATGATCATCTGATCGGTCACGACCACCGAGCCAATTTCCGCGATGCGGCCCACGTCGTTGCGCGCGAGGTCGATCAGCATGACGTGCTCGGCGATTTCCTTCGGGTCGTTGAGCAGTTCGGTCGCGAGTTCGGCGTCGCGCTCGGGCGTGTTGCCGCGCGGTCGCGTGCCCGCGAGCGGACGGATCGTCACGATGCGGTCTTCGCCGCGCTGCTCCTGACGCACCAGGATTTCCGGCGACGCGCCCACCACGTGGAATTCGCCGAAGTTGTAGTAGTACATGTACGGCGACGGGTTCAGCGAACGCAGCGCGCGATAGAGCGACAGCGGATTGTCGCGATACGGCTTGGTCAGACGCTGGCCCACCTGCACCTGCATCAGCTCGCCCGCGGCGATATATTCCTTGGCCTTGCGCACGGCCGCGAGGTAATCGTCCTTCTTGAACTCGCGGAACGTTTCGGTGCGCACGCTCGCGCTCGTGACCGGCGGCTGCACCGTCGCGCGCAGACGCTGCTTGAGTTCGCGCAGGCGCAGCTTCGCCTTCGTGTACGCCTCGGGCGTTTGCGGATCGGCGTAGACGATCAGGTAGAGCTTGCCCGCGAGATTGTCGATGACCGCGACTTCCTCGGCGAGCAGCAACTGGATGTCGGGCAGGCCGAGATCGTCGGGCGGGCAGGTGTCGGCGAGCTTCTTCTCGATGTAGCGCACCGCGTCGTAGCCGAAGTAGCCGGCGAGGCCGCCGCAGAAGCGCGGCAGGCCGGGACGCTGCGCGACCTTGAAGCGCGACTGGTATTGCGCGATGAATTCGAGCGGATCGCCGTCGTGCGTTTCGATCACCTGGCCGTCGCGCACGACTTCCGAGATGCCGTTCTTCACCCGCAGCAGCGAGCGCGCCGGCAGGCCGATGAACGAGTAGCGCCCGAACCGCTCGCCGCCGACGACGGATTCGAGCAGAAAGGAGTTGGCGCCGCCGCGCTCGGGCTGCGCGAGCTTCAGATACAGCGAAAGCGGCGTTTCCAGATCGGCGAGTGCTTCGGCGATCAGCGGGATGCGGTTGTAGCCCTCGTTGGCGAGAGACTGGAATTCGAGTTCGGTCATGTTCCGATCCTGTTCGTGCTGCCGGTCGCGGCGTGTGTGCGGGCCCAGTGCGGCTCAAATAGGGGCGCGCGGTGAACGCGAAGGCGTCTGTTTTGAGTGCGGGTTGGCCGCTGGCGCTCGCTCGTGCGGCCCGCGGACGCACAAGGCGCTTGCCGGGCCGGCGTGCGGACGATCGGGGCGGTGCGTGACGTAGGCGCTGGCGGCCCGGCATGCGACGAATCGACATGCAAGGATCGCGACAGCCCACGGCAAGACCAGCCGACGGTTGACCGCAACAGTTTAGAGACGAGACACGCGCGAGAGCGCAGCGAAGTAAAAAACGGAGCTGAAGGGAGAGCGAACTTGAGACAAGCGCGCCGCTTCAGCGAACCTCGAGTGAGGTTAGCGCGACCAGCGACGCCAGGGCCAGGCTCCCCGGTCGATGCTGCTCAGACTCCGTTTTTTATTCAGAAACATGAGGATAGTTGACGTTCAGTAGAGAACTTAAGTCAGATCATTGTGCGCTGCGACCGCCTTGGCGGCGTCGAGCAGCGTGGCAACTATACCATCCGACTCAATTTTTTGTACAGGTTGACCGTGGTTGTAGCCATAGGGCACCGTGAGCGTGGCCATGCCGGCCGCGCGGCCCGCGATCGCATCGTTCTCCGAATCGCCGATCGCCACGGCCGACGCCGGATTCACGCCGAGACGCTCGCACGCCGTGAGCATGGGCAGCGGGTCGGGCTTTTTCTTCGGCAGGCTGTCGCCGCCCAGCACGACCTCGAAATAGGGCGAGAGGCCGTATTGCTGGAGCAGCTCGACGGCGAAGCGGTGCGGCTTGTTCGTCACGCACGCGAGCTTGATGCCCTGAGCGCGCAGCGCGGCGAGGCCCACTTCCACGTCCGGGTACAGATGCGTGTGGCGGCCGTTGATCTTCGCGTACTCGTCCTGGTAGAGGGCAAGCGCTTCGTCGAAACGCGCCTGGGCGTCGTCCGCGGCAAAGCGCGGAGCGAGCACGCTCTTGATCAGATGCTCCGAGCCTTTGCCCACGTAGCCCATGACTTCTTCGCGCGTGGTTTCCTCGGCGTCGAACTGGGCGAGCATGCCGTTCAGGCCTGCCGCGAAGTCGTCGGCGGTGTCGACCATGGTGCCGTCGAGGTCGATCAGCGCCGCCTCGATGCGCGGCGCGGTGAATTTGACGGCCTTGAACGGGGCGCTCATTGCGCGCCGGCCTTCACGGTGGCGAGCTGCGCGCGCATCTGGTCGATCACGGCCTTGTAGTCGGGCTTGCCGAAGATGGCCGAGCCGGCGACGAAGGCGTCCGCGCCCGCTGCCGCGATTTCGGCGATGTTGTCGACCTTCACGCCGCCGTCCACTTCCAGGTGGATCTCGCGACCGGTGCGTTCGTTGTAGGCGTCGATCTTCGCGCGCGCCTCGCGCAGCTTGTTGAGCGCCTCGGGAATGAACGACTGGCCGCCGAAGCCCGGATTCACCGACATGATCAGCACGAGGTCGACCTTGTCCATCACGTGGTCGAGATAGTTCAGCGGCGTGGCCGGGTTGAAGACGAGGCCGGCCTTGCAGCCGTGGTCGCGGATGAGCGACAGGGTGCGGTCGATGTGGTCCGAGCCTTCCGGGTGGAAGCTGATGAGGTTCGCGCCGGCCTTGGCGAAGTCGGGCACGATGCGGTCGACCGGGCGCACCATCAGATGCACGTCGATGGGCACGTCCACGTGCGGGCGGATCGCCTCGCACACCAGCGGGCCGATGGTGAGGTTCGGCACGTAATGGTTGTCCATCACGTCGAAGTGGATCCAGTCGGCGCCGGCGGCGACGACGTTGCGGACTTCTTCGCCAAGACGCGAGAAGTCGGCGGACAGAATACTGGGGGCAATTCGGAATTGCGTCATGGCGGTAAGCGGAAATTAGACGGAAAAACCGTATTTTAGCGTTAGCGCGCGGCGGCGGACGTCGGCCGGACGCACGTTGGCCATCCGGCCAGGACCCGCTGGCATCGGCTTGCGGCGGTTGCGGGGGGCTGCCGCATCAAGCAGAATGCAATTTCATGCGGCCCGCCGCGCCGGCGGCGCTTGAACACCTTGCGCCGCGTAAGTATTTGTGACCCCGGGCGTGCGACAACAGCGGGCCTGAACAGGGATTGGAAAGAGGATGAGTCAGTACGAATTTAGCGTGACGTCGCAGGTGCGCTACCTGCCCGAAGAGTCGGATCCCGAGCGCCGGCAATATGCGTTTGCGTACACGTTGACCATCCGCAACACCGGCCAGGTGAGCGCGCAGCTGATCGCGCGCCACTGGATCATTACCGACAGCGACGAGAAGGTTCAGGAAGTGAAGGGGCTGGGCGTGGTCGGCCATCAGCCGCTGCTCAAGCCGGGCGAGCAATTCGAATACACGAGCTGGGCGATGATCGCCACGCCCGTCGGTACCATGCGCGGCGCATACTTCTGCGTGGCGGAAGACGCCGAGCGCTTCGAAGCGCCGGTTGCCGAGTTCGTGCTGCGCATGCCGCGCACGCTGCACTGACTTCCGTTGAACCGTTCCCCGATTTCGCGGTCTGCTAGTCCTGACGTTCGTCGTGAGACACGTGCGGGGCACGCTTCTGCTTTTTCCTGCCCGACGCGGTCCACACGACGATGAAAATCAGCAGGAACAGCGCGAGCAGCGCTTCCAGACCAAACATGAGCATCGGGTATTCGTCGAGCAGATCAGACATGGCGGCATCCATCGAGAGCAAATATTGTATGCGTGTTTCCGCGCGCTTTTCCGCGCTGATGCTGGGATTAACGGCGCTGCGCGACGGTGTGCGACGCGGTTTCGGGCGCATCGGCGGCCTGATCGGCGCCGCATCGCTGGCGGCGCTGCTGGCCGCGTGCGGCGGGCCGAGCTACGTGCGCACCACGCCGCCCAAGGGTTCGCCCACGCTGCCTTCGCAGCTCGCGGCGCAGCGGCTCACTCCGGTTGCGTGGCAGCAGGTGCCCGGCTGGCAGGACGATTCGCTGATCGGAGCGACGGCCGCACTGCGCGCGAACTGCACGCGCCTTGCCCGCGAACCGCGCTGGCAGCGCGCCTGCGCGGCGGCTTCGCAACTCGACGACCTCGACGCATCCGGCGCGCGCGCGTTCTTCGAGTCGTACTTCACGCCCTACCAGTTCGCCAATAACGACGGCACGCTCGACGGCCTCGTCACCGGCTACTACGAGCCGCTGCTGCGTGGCTCGCGCACGCGTCACGGCATCTATCAGACTGCGTTGTACCGCTGGCCATCCGGCTATCGCGCGGGCGCCGCGCTGCCGCCGCGCGCGCAACTCGAACGCGCGGGTGTGCTGAACGGCAACGAACTCGTCTGGGTCGACGACCCGATCGAGGCGTTCTTCCTGCAGGTGCAGGGCTCGGGCCGCATCGTCATGGAAGACGGCAGCGTGATGCGCGTGGGCTTCGGCGGCACCAACAATCAACCATACAAGTCGATCGGCCGCTGGTTGCTCGATCGCGGCGAACTCACGCCCGCGCAGGCCACGATGCAGGGCATCAAGGCATGGGCTCGCGCGAATCCGACGCGCGTCGACGCGCTGCTCGACACCAATCCGCGCTTCGTGTTCTTCCGCGAGATGCCGTCGGGGGAAAGCTCGCCGCAGGGCGGCGCCGACGGCCCGATCGGTGCGCTCGGCGTGCCGCTCACGCCGGAGCGCTCGATCGCGGTCGATCCGTCGTCGATCCCGCTCGGGACGCCGGTGTTCCTGACGACCACGCGTCCGCTCACCAATACGCCGCTGAACCGGCTTGTGTTCGCGCAGGACACCGGGTCGGCGATCAAGGGCGGCGTGCGCGCCGACTATTTCTGGGGTCTCGGCGACGATGCCGGCGATCTCGCGGGCAAGATGAAACAGGGCGGCCGCATGTGGCTGCTGTTCCCGAACTCGTAAGCGGCGCGGTGCTTGAGTGCATGAAAAAAGCCGGCTGAATCAGCCGGCTTTTTTATTGGCTGAGCGCATCGTTTTGCGCACTCACCTGTGCTCGTTCGCGCTAATTTGCGCTCACTTGGGCCGCTTGTCGATCACGCGCTTCGCTTTGCCGACCGAACGCTCGATGCCGTTCACGTCGAGCACGTTGATCTTCGCCGTCACGCCGATCAGCGATTTGATGTCGTACGCGAGTGCCTTGGCGGCGGCATCCAGCGCGCCATAGTCGGGCGCCGTTTCCGGGCACGGCTCGCAGTTGAGCGTCATGACATCCATCGGGCCTTCCTTTGTGAGGATGATCTGATAGTGCGGGGCGAGCGCGGGCTGCTTGAGCAGCAGTTCCTCGATCTGCGTGGGGAACACGTTCACGCCGCGGATGATCAGCATGTCGTCGGAGCGACCGGTGATCTTTTCCATGCGGCGCATCGTGCGCGCCGTGCCGGGCAGCAGCCGCGTGAGGTCGCGCGTGCGATAACGCACGATCGGCAGCGCTTCCTTGGTGAGCGAGGTGAAGACAAGTTCGCCGAATTCGCCGTCGGGCAGCACTTCGCCGGTTTCCGGGTCGATGATCTCGGGGTAGAAATGGTCTTCCCAGATGGTCGGGCCATCTTGCGTTTCGGCGCACTCGGAGGCGACGCCCGGCCCCATCACTTCGGACAGACCGTAGATGTCGACGGCTTTGATGCCCATGCGCTTTTCGATGGCCGCGCGCATGTCGTTAGTCCACGGCTCCGCGCCAAAGATGCCGATGCGCAGCGACGAGCTGGCCGGGTCCATGCCCTGGCGCTCCATTTCGTCGGCGATCGCGAGCATGTAGCTCGGCGTGACCATGATGATGTCGGGCCGGAAGTCCTGAATCAGTTGCACCTGCTTTTCGGTCTGGCCGCCGCCGAACGGAATGACCGTGAGGCCCGCGCGCTCCGCGCCGTAATGCGCGCCGAGACCGCCCGTGAACAGGCCATAGCCGTAACTCACGTGCACCTTGTCGCCGCGCCGCGCGCCCGCCGCGCGCACCGAACGCGCGACCAGATTCGCCCAGGTGTCGATGTCCTTGGCGGTGTAACCGACCACGGTCGGCTTGCCGGTTGTCCCCGACGACGCATGAATGCGCGAGACCTGCTCCTGCGGCACCGCGAACATCCCGAACGGGTAGCTGTCGCGCAGATCCTTCTTGGTCGTGAACGGAAAGCGCGCGAGATCGGCGAGCGACTTGAGTTCGGAGGGGTGAACACCCGCTTCGTCGAACTTGCGGCGATAGACCGGCGAGTTCTCATACGCGTGGTTCAGCGACCATTTCAGCCGTTCGAGCTGAAGCGCCGCGAGTTCGTCGCGGCTGGCCGTTTCGATAGGCTCGAGCGGCAGCGGGTTAGTCATCGATGTCTCCAGTTGCTTTAGATATGAATGCGGTGCGGGCGAGTTGGCGAGATGCGTCACGCCTCGACAGGAATCACGTTGCCGCGAATCTGCGCGGATTTGCCTCTGAACATGGCGACGGTTTCGCCGGCGCGATTCGTCACGCGGATGTCGTAGATGCCGTTGCGGCCGGACATCACCTGTTCGACGGCTTCGGCGGTGAGCTGGTCGTCGGGCTGCACGGGGCGCAGGAATTCGATCGAACAGCCGGAGGCGACCGTGTTGATGTTGTACGAGTTGCAGGCGAACGCGAAGGTCGAATCGGCCAGCGTGAAGATCAGGCCGCCGTGGCAGATCTGATGGCCGTTGAGGAATTCGGGCCGCACGGACATGCGCAGACGCGCGTAGCCGGCGCGTACCTCGAGCAATTCCATGCCGAGGGCGCGGCTGCAACCGTCAGCCTCGTACATGGCCTGCGCGGTGGCGCGGGCCAGTTCGTCGGGCGTCATGTCGCCGGGCGTGTGCGTGGAGATCGACGCGGTCATATCAACGGCCCTCGAAGCGCGGTGCGCGTTTCTCGATGAAGGCCTGCACGCCTTCCGCGTAGTCGTGGGACGCGCCCAGTTCGCGTTGCAGATCGCGTTCGAGATCGAGTTGCTGATCGAGCGTGTTGGTGACCGACGCACGCAGCGCCTCGCGCGTGGCGACGATGGCGCGCGTGGGCTGCTTCGCGAGTTGCGCGGCGAGCGCGGCAGCGGTGGCGGCGAGTTCGGCGTCGTCGGTGACTTGCCAGACGAGGCCCCAGCTTTCCGCCTTGTCGGCGCTCAGTTTGTCGCCGGTCATGGCGAGACCGAGTGCGCGCGCCATGCCCACGCGCTGCGGCAGGAACCACGTGCCGCCCGAATCGGGCACGAGGCCGATCTTCACGAAGGCCTGAATGAAGCTCGCGGAGCGCCCGGCCAGTACGAGGTCGCACGCGAGCGCGAGATTCGCGCCCGCGCCCGCCGCGGTGCCGTTGACGGCGGCGATCACGGGCATCGGCAGCGCCTGAATACGTTTGATCAGCGGATTGAAGTACTCGTCGATGAGCGCGCCGAGGTCGGTCATCGCGCCGGGCGTGAAGTCGAGGTCGGCGAGATCCTGGCCCGCGCAGAAGCCGCGGCCCGCGCCGGTGAGTACGAGCGCGCGCGCGCCGGCGCTTTCGACTTCGTCGAGTGCCGCTGCGAGCTCGCGGTGCATGGCGCGCGTGAAGCTGTTGAGCTTGTCCGGGCGGTTCAGCGTGACGGTGGCCACGCGCGTGGTTGCGTCGATCTCGACGCGGATCGCTTCAAAGGGCATCGGTCGTCTCCTCCATGCCTGCTTTTCGGGGCTTTTGGGCCCCGCCGCGCGGTGTCGCCCGGCGGGTTGCTGTGCCGCTACTGCTGTGCTGTTGCTGTGGCGATGACGAGCGCTGTCAGACGCGCTCGATGGCCAGCGCGATGCCCTGGCCGACGCCGATACACATTGTGCACAGCGCGTAGCGACCCTGCGTACGTTCGAGTTGATGCAGCGCCGTGGTCACGAGCCGCGCGCCCGATGCGCCGAGCGGGTGACCGAGCGCGATCGCGCCGCCGTTCGGGTTCACGCGCGGATCGTCGTCGGCGATGCCGAGTGCGCGCAGCACGGCGAGGCCTTGCGACGCGAACGCTTCGTTGAGCTCGATCACATCGAACTGGTCGATCGTCATGCCGAGCTGCGCCAGCAGTTTCTGCGTGGCGGGCGCGGGGCCGATGCCCATGATGCGCGGCGCGACGCCGGCGGTTGCCATGCCGAGCACGCGCGCGCGGCGGCGCAGACCATACTGGTTGGCCGCTTCCTCATTGGCCAGCAGCAGCGCGCAGGCGCCGTCGTTGACGCCCGAAGCGTTGCCCGCGGTGACCGTGCCGTCCGGCTTCACCACGCCCTTGAGCTTGCCGAGCGATTCGAGCGAGGTCTCGCGCGGATGCTCGTCGAGCGCGACGCGCACCGGATCACCTTTCTTCTGCGCAATTTCGACCGCGACGATTTCCTGCGCGAGCGTGCCGTCCTTCTGCGCGCGCGCGGCCTTTTGCTGGCTGCGTAGCGCGAAAGCGTCCTGATCGGCGCGGCTGATGCTGAATTCCTCGGCGACGTTTTCCGCCGTCTCGGGCATCGAATCGACACCATATTGCTGCTTCATCAGCTTGTTGACGAAACGCCAGCCGATGGTGGTGTCGTAAATGTTCGCCTCGCGCGCGAACGCGGACGCGGCTTTGCCCATGACGAAGGGGGCGCGCGTCATGCTTTCCACGCCGCCCGCGATCATGAGGCGCGCTTCGCCGGCCTTGATCGCGCGAGCGGCGCTGCCGACGGCGTCGAGGCCCGAGCCGCACAGGCGGTTGAGCGTGCCGCCGGGTGCTTCGGTGGGCAGACCCGCGAGCAGCGCGGCCATGCGCGCGACGTTGCGGTTGTCTTCGCCGGCCTGGTTGGCGCAGCCGTACAGGATGTCGTCGAGCGCGCGCCAGTCCACGCCGGGATTGCGCTCGACGAGCGCGCGGATGGGCACGGCGGCGAGGTCGTCGGCGCGCACGTCCTTCAGGGCGCCGCCGTAGCGGCCAAACGGGGTGCGAATCGCGTCGCAGATATAGGCTTCGGTCATCTCAGGTTCCGGCGGCACGGGTGCGGAATGCGCCCATGCCTTGCATGCTAGAGGGTCGGACAGTTGTGCGCTATTCGGCCAGATGGCCTAGGCCGTTCAGCCGACTGCAACGGGCGCCGCTTTCGGTTTAACATGAACGCGGCTCTGAACCACGCGGAAGCGGTTCGCCACGAACGCGGCGTCGGCCAGCGAGGCATTCGCGGCAGGATTCGCGCCGGTGCCGTGGAAGTCCGAGAACGCCGCCGACTGATTGACGAACACGCCGCCGGTCAGATTGATCGACAGCGCCACGCCACCGGTGATCGCCGCGTCGTGGGCGGCTTCGATCACCGCGTCGCTCGTGCTGTAGACGGAGAGCGTCAGCGCGCCGTGATCGCGCGCGGTCATGCCGGCGAGTTCGAGCGACTGGCCGGTGGAGTCGGTCGCAATCACGAACGAGATCGGGCCGAACCATTCGCGCGTGATCGTGGCGGCGTCGCGGCCCGCATCGAGTGCGAGCACGAGCGGCGTGCGCACGCGTGCGCCGGGGAACTGCGGGTGATCGAGCGTCTGGCTGTCGGCGAGCACGGTGCCCAGCTTGCGGGCTTCGTCGACGCGAGCGGTCACGCCGTTGTTCTGGATCGCGCCGAGCACTTCGACGGCACGCGCCGGATCGGCCACGAATTTCGTGACCGCGCCCGCGATCACCTGCGCGACCTGATCGAAGCTCATGTGGCCTTCGGCGGTCTCGATGCCGTCGCGCGGCACGTAGATGTTCTGCGGGGCCGTGCACATCTGGCCCGAGTAGAGCGAGAGCGAGAAGGCGATGTTGCGCGCGGCGGCCTTCAGATCGCTCACCGAGTCGATCACGATCTGGTTCACGCCGGCCTTCTCGGTGTAGACCTGGGCTTGATGCGCGTGCTGTTCGAGCCAGTCGCCGTTCTGCGTGCTGCCGGTGAAGTCGATCAGTTTGATTTCGGGGCGCACGGCGAGTTGCTGGACGAGTGCGCCGTCGTTGGGATCGGTGGCGAGCAGCGTGACGACATTCGGATCGAAGCCGGCTTCACGCAGGACTTCGCGCGCAATGCGCACCGTGATTGCGAGCGGCAGGATCGCACCCGGATGCGGCTTGACGATCACCGTGTTGCCCGTCGCCAGATCGGCGAACAGGCCCGGATAGCCGTTCCAGGTCGGGAACGTGCAGCAGCCGAGCACGAGGCCCGTGCCGCGCGGCACCACCGTGAAGCGCTTTTGCATCGCGAGCGGCGGGTTCTTGCCCTGCGGCTTTTCCCAGTGCGCATCGGTGGGAATGCGGCGCAGCTGGTCCCACGCGTAAGTCACCGCTTCGAGTGCGCGGTCCTGCGCATGCGGGCCGCCCGCCTGGAACGCCATCATGAACGCCTGACCCGTCGTGTGCATCACGCCGTAGGCAATCTCGAAACTCGCGCGGTTCAGGCGTTCGAGAATTTCGAGGCTCACGCCCACCCACGCTTTCGGGCCGGCGGCGCGCCAGTCGCGCTGGGCGTGCTGTGCAGCGTCGATCAACTGGTCGGGCGTCGACTTCGGATAGCGCGCGCCCAAGGCGAAACCGAACGGCGAAGCCTCGTTGCCGACGGTTTCGGCGCTGGCGGGCTGGTCGAGTTCGAACGTCTGATTCAGGTGCGCCTTGAACGCGGCTTCGCCATCTGCGCTGGCGGTTTCCCCGTACACTTTGGGGCTCGGCATTTCGGCGAACGGGCTCCAGTAGCCGCGCGTCTCGATGGCGGCCAACGCCTTCTGCAGCAGGCCTTCGTGCTTGTCGAAAAACGGATGTGTCATGGCTCGACTTGAATTGAGGGGTTGGATAAGGCCCGCGCCAATTAATTGACCGACCGGTTGGTTGGCAAATGTTAGCATTAGTCAAACTTCGGCGTAAAAGAAATTTTTGAGGACTTTTCTATGACAGAAGGAGGCGGTATGGGGTACGAAAACATCCTGGTCGAGACGCGCGGCAAAGTCGGTCTCGTCACGTTGAACCGGCCGAAAGCGCTGAACGCGCTCAACGACGCCTTGATGGACGAACTGGGCACGGCGCTCAAAGCGTTCGACGCGGACGAGAACATCGGCGCGATCGTTATTACGGGGAGCGAGAAGGCGTTCGCGGCGGGCGCGGACATCGGCATGATGGCGACCTATAGCTTCATGGATGTCTATAAGGGCGACTACATCACGCGCAACTGGGAGACGATCCGCTCGATCCGCAAGCCGATCATTGCGGCGGTGGCGGGTTTCGCGCTGGGCGGCGGCTGCGAGCTGGCGATGATGTGCGACATGATTTTCGCCGCCGATACGGCGAAGTTCGGTCAGCCGGAGATCAAGCTAGGCGTGATTCCGGGCGCGGGCGGGACGCAGCGTCTACCGCGCGCGGTATCGAAGGCGAAAGCGATGGATCTGTGTCTGACGGCGCGCATGATGGATGCGGCGGAAGCGGAGCGTGCGGGACTCGTGTCGCGCGTGATTGCGGCGGCCGATCTGCTCAACGAAGCGATTGCGGCTGCGACGACGATCTGCGAATACTCGCTACCCGCGGTGATGATGGCCAAGGAGGCGGTGAACCGCGCTTACGAGACGACGTTGGCCGAAGGCGTGCACTTCGAGCGTCGGCTTTTCCATTCGCTGTTTGCGACGGAAGATCAGAAGGAGGGGATGGCAGCGTTCGTGGAGAAGCGCAAACCCGCGTTCAAGAACAAGTAAGGGTGGGTGGCAAGCAGTTTGGCGCCCCAGTTTGGCGCCCGATTGGGTCCGGTGGCGGAATTATTTTCCGCCACCCCTTGCGCCTGGCCTCAGGGGGCGCTAAGATTCGCCCCCTTCGCTGCACGCAACAAGCAATACGCCGCAGCGAAGCCCGCGACGAAACCAGCGGGTTCGCAGGATCAGCAAGCTTTTAAGCGGCGACGTAAAAAAAGATGTTGACGAAACGAAAAAGAGACTTCATAATCTCGTTTCTCTGCTGCTGACGCAGCAACGCAGCAAACGCCGGGTAGTAACAGCGCACTACGGTGCGGCAGTCGAACCGGGCAGTTTGCGCGACGCGATCTTTAAAAATTTACAGCCGATAAGTGTGGGCGCTTGATAGGTGATGCGACCTGGCGGGTTCTTCGGAGCACGTCAGGAGAAGCAAAAGTATCAAGAGTCTCACACTAAAGTAAGTCAGGTTTTTGAAGTAATTCAGATACCTGTCAGCTTTGAGTGAGCGACCGGTTCGAGAGAACCGAAAACAGTAACAGGTTTAAACTGAAGAGTTTGATCCTGGCTCAGATTGAACGCTGGCGGCATGCCTTACACATGCAAGTCGAACGGCAGCACGGGTGCTTGCACCTGGTGGCGAGTGGCGAACGGGTGAGTAATACATCGGAACGTGTCCTGTAGTGGGGGATAGCCCGGCGAAAGCCGGATTAATACCGCATACGATCTACGGATGAAAGCGGGGGATCTTCGGACCTCGCGCTATAGGGGCGGCCGATGGCGGATTAGCTAGTTGGTGAGGTAAAGGCTCACCAAGGCGACGATCCGTAGCTGGTCTGAGAGGACGACCAGCCACACTGGGACTGAGACACGGCCCAGACTCCTACGGGAGGCAGCAGTGGGGAATTTTGGACAATGGGCGAAAGCCTGATCCAGCAATGCCGCGTGTGTGAAGAAGGCCTTCGGGTTGTAAAGCACTTTTGTCCGGAAAGAAATCCCTGGTCCTAATATGGCCGGGGGATGACGGTACCGGAAGAATAAGCACCGGCTAACTACGTGCCAGCAGCCGCGGTAATACGTAGGGTGCAAGCGTTAATCGGAATTACTGGGCGTAAAGCGTGCGCAGGCGGTGATGTAAGACCGATGTGAAATCCCCGGGCTCAACCTGGGAACTGCATTGGTGACTGCATCGCTTGAGTATGGCAGAGGGGGGTAGAATTCCACGTGTAGCAGTGAAATGCGTAGAGATGTGGAGGAATACCGATGGCGAAGGCAGCCCCCTGGGTCAATACTGACGCTCATGCACGAAAGCGTGGGGAGCAAACAGGATTAGATACCCTGGTAGTCCACGCCCTAAACGATGTCAACTGGTTGTCGGGTCTTCATTGACTTGGTAACGTAGCTAACGCGTGAAGTTGACCGCCTGGGGAGTACGGTCGCAAGATTAAAACTCAAAGGAATTGACGGGGACCCGCACAAGCGGTGGATGATGTGGATTAATTCGATGCAACGCGAAAAACCTTACCTACCCTTGACATGTACGGAATTCCGCTGAGAGGTGGAAGTGCCCGAAAGGGAGCCGTAACACAGGTGCTGCATGGCTGTCGTCAGCTCGTGTCGTGAGATGTTGGGTTAAGTCCCGCAACGAGCGCAACCCTTGTCCCTAGTTGCTACGCAAGAGCACTCCAGGGAGACTGCCGGTGACAAACCGGAGGAAGGTGGGGATGACGTCAAGTCCTCATGGCCCTTATGGGTAGGGCTTCACACGTCATACAATGGTCGGAACAGAGGGTTGCCAAGCCGCGAGGTGGAGCCAATCCCAGAAAACCGATCGTAGTCCGGATCGCAGTCTGCAACTCGACTGCGTGAAGCTGGAATCGCTAGTAATCGCGGATCAGCATGCCGCGGTGAATACGTTCCCGGGTCTTGTACACACCGCCCGTCACACCATGGGAGTGGGTTTTGCCAGAAGTGGCTAGTCTAACCGCAAGGAGGACGGTCACCACGGCAGGATTCATGACTGGGGTGAAGTCGTAACAAGGTAGCCGTATCGGAAGGTGCGGCTGGATCACCTCCTTTCCAGAGCTCACGCACTCGCGTATCAAAGCGCTCACACTTGTCGGCTGTAATAAAGACAGACTCAGGGGTCTGTAGCTCAGTCGGTTAGAGCACCGTCTTGATAAGGCGGGGGTCGATGGTTCGAATCCATCCAGACCCACCAACTGGTCTGACGGGCAGTTCCCTGAAGTATGCATGACTGGGGGATTAGCTCAGCTGGGAGAGCACCTGCTTTGCAAGCAGGGGGTCGTCGGTTCGATCCCGTCATCCTCCACCAATCCTCAATGCCTAGTGTCCGGTGAAACACAAACCGGGTATTACGCATTGGCGATTGAGCCAGTCAGAGCGATGTGAGTAAAACCATGTCGGCTGTCGTTCTTTAACAATCAGGAAGAAGTAGTAAAGAGATTCATCTGAAAGCACTTAGAGATGGGTGCGAGTAGGTGAATCAGGGTTGTGATTGTATCAATGTATTTTTAAGTGATCGAAAGATTGCCTTGAAATACGGCGCAACACGAATACTCAACCTGTAGCGAGTGGATTGAGTGGTTCCTCCGGGGATCATGAGACACACCCGTTATAGGGTCAAGCGAACAAGTGCATGTGGTGGATGCCTTGGCGATCACAGGCGATGAAGGACGCGGTAGCCTGCGAAAAGCGGTGGGGAGCTGGCAAACAAGCTTTGATCCACCGATATCCGAATGGGGAAACCCACTCCGTATGGAGTATCCATGACTGAATACATAGGTCATGCGAAGCGAACGCGGCGAACTGAAACATCTAAGTAGCCGCAGGAAAAGAAATCAACCGAGATTCCCAAAGTAGTGGCGAGCGAAATGGGATCAGCCTGTACTCTTTATCTTCGTTGTTAGCCAAACGCTCTGGAAAGTGCGGCCATAGTGGGTGATAGCCCCGTAGGCGAAAACAGCGAGGAAGAACTAGGTGTACGACAAGTAGGGCGGGACACGTGAAATCCTGTCTGAAGATGGGGGGACCATCCTCCAAGGCTAAATACTCGTGATCGACCGATAGTGAACCAGTACCGTGAGGGAAAGGCGAAAAGAACCCCGGGAGGGGAGTGAAATAGATCCTGAAACCGCATGCATACAAACAGTCGGAGCCTCGCAAGGGGTGACGGCGTACCTTTTGTATAATGGGTCAGCGACTTACATTCAGTGGCAAGCTTAACCGAATAGGGCAGGCGTAGCGAAAGCGAGTCCGAACAGGGCGTTCAGTCGCTGGGTGTAGACCCGAAACCAGGTGATCTATCCATGGCCAGGTTGAAGGCACGGTAACACGTGCTGGAGGACCGAACCCACTAACGTTGAAAAGTTAGGGGATGAGCTGTGGATAGGGGTGAAAGGCTAAACAAACCTGGAAATAGCTGGTTCTCTCCGAAAACTATTTAGGTAGTGCCTCGTGTATCACCTTCGGGGGTAGAGCACTGTCATGGTTGATGGGTCCATTGCGGATTACGTCGCCATAGCAAACTCCGAATACCGAAGAGTGCAATCACGGGAGACAGACATCGGGTGCTAACGTCCGGTGTCAAGAGGGAAACAACCCAGACCGCCAGCTAAGGTCCCCAAATATGGCTAAGTGGGAAACGAAGTGGGAAGGCTAAAACAGTCAGGAGGTTGGCTTAGAAGCAGCCACCCTTTAAAGAAAGCGTAATAGCTCACTGATCGAGTCGTCCTGCGCGGAAGATGTAACGGGGCTAAGCCATATACCGAAGCTGCGGATGCACATTTATGTGCATGGTAGGAGAGCGTTCTGTAAGCCTGCGAAGGTGCGTTGAAAAGCGTGCTGGAGGTATCAGAAGTGCGAATGCTGACATGAGTAGCGATAAAGGGGGTGAAAGGCCCCCTCGCCGTAAGCCCAAGGTTTCCTACGCAACGTTCATCGGCGTAGGGTGAGTCGGCCCCTAAGGCGAGGCAGAAATGCGTAGCTGATGGGAAGCAGGTCAATATTCCTGCACCATTGTTGAATGCGATGGGGGGACGGATCGCGGAAGGTTGTCCGGGTGTTGGAAGTCCCGGTCCTTGCATTGGAGAAGGCGCTTTGGCAAATCCGGGCGCGGAATTCAAGGGTGCGAGGCCATGCTCTTCGGAGCAGAAGCAACTGGAAGTGGTTCCAAGAAAAGCCTCTAAGCTTCAGTTCAACAGTGACCGTACCGCAAACCGACACAGGTGGGCGAGATGAGTATTCTAAGGCGCTTGAGAGAACTCGGGAGAAGGAACTCGGCAAATTGGTACCGTAACTTCGGGATAAGGTACGCCCTTGTAGCTTGACTGGCCTGCGCCAGGAGGGTGAAGGGGTTGCAATAAACTGGTGGCTGCGACTGTTTAATAAAAACACAGCACTCTGCAAACACGAAAGTGGACGTATAGGGTGTGACGCCTGCCCGGTGCCGGAAGATTAAATGATGGGGTGCAAGCTCTTGATTGAAGTCCCGGTAAACGGCGGCCGTAACTATAACGGTCCTAAGGTAGCGAAATTCCTTGTCGGGTAAGTTCCGACCTGCACGAATGGCGTAACGATGGCCACACTGTCTCCTCCCGAGACTCAGCGAAGTTGAAGTGTTTGTGATGATGCAATCTCCCCGCGGCTAGACGGAAAGACCCCATGAACCTTTACTGTAGCTTTGCATTGGACTTTGAACCGGTTTGTGTAGGATAGGTGGGAGGCTGTGAAGTGTGGACGCTAGTCTGCATGGAGCCGTCCTTGAAATACCACCCTGATCTGTTTGAGGTTCTAACCTTGGTCCGTAATCCGGATCGGGGACAGTGCATGGTAGGCAGTTTGACTGGGGCGGTCTCCTCCCAAAGGGTAACGGAGGAGTACGAAGGTACGCTAGGTACGGTCGGAAATCGTGCTGATAGTGCAATGGCATAAGCGTGCTTGACTGCGAGACTGACAAGTCGAGCAGGTGCGAAAGCAGGTCATAGTGATCCGGTGGTTCTGTATGGAAGGGCCATCGCTCAACGGATAAAAGGTACTCTGGGGATAACAGGCTGATACCGCCCAAGAGTTCATATCGACGGCGGTGTTTGGCACCTCGATGTCGGCTCATCTCATCCTGGGGCTGTAGCCGGTCCCAAGGGTATGGCTGTTCGCCATTTAAAGAGGTACGTGAGCTGGGTTTAAAACGTCGTGAGACAGTTTGGTCCCTATCTGCCGTGGGCGCTGGATATTTGAAGGGACCTGCTCCTAGTACGAGAGGACCGGAGTGGACGAACCTCTGGTGTACCGGTTGTCACGCCAGTGGCATCGCCGGGTAGCTATGTTCGGAAGAGATAACCGCTGAAAGCATCTAAGCGGGAAACTCGCCTTGAGATGAGATATCCCCGGGGCTTCGAGCCCCTTGAAGGGTCGTTCAAGACCAGGACGTTGATAGGTCAGGTGTGGAAGCGCAGTAATGCGTTAAGCTAACTGATACTAATTGCCCGTAAGGCTTGATCCTATAACAGGTGTGTTTTGCGATGATCGTTAGTGCTTCAGCACTTACGGGCATCCCACCCCCGCAGGGGGCAAAGCGCACGGTTGAGAGATCAGTGTTGTGCCGATATAAACAACACAACCCGAATTCAGTAAAAACTCTTTACGCTTCTTCCAGATTGGCTGTGGCGCCCCCAAAGGCGACGCAGCAACCCGTCATGCCTGATGACCATAGCGAGTCGGTCCCACCCCTTCCCATCCCGAACAGGACCGTGAAACGACTCTACGCCGATGATAGTGCGGATTGCCCGTGTGAAAGTAGGTAATCGTCAGGCTTCTTATGCAGTACGTCCAGAACCCCGGCTTCTCCAGAAAGAGAGCCGGGGTTCTGGCGTTTGGGCGTGGGGAATACGCGTGCCTTGGGCAGAAAAAAAGCCGCCTCAAGGGCGGCTTTTTTGTTTCCACACGACACAGCAAACTACGCAGAAGAACTACTTCTGCGCGAGAAATTTCGTCGCCAATTGCACCCAATACGACGAGCCGACCGGCAACAACTGGTCGTTGAAATCGTAGCTCGCGTTGTGCAGCATGCACGGACCTGCGCCGTGTCCAGACTCGCGATGTCCGCCGTCGCCGTTACCGAGAAACGCATAGCAGCCCGGCTTTTCCAGCAGCATGAACGAGAAGTCTTCGGCGCCCATCGTCGGCTCCACGCTCGCGTCGACGCGAGCCGCGCCCACCACTTCGCGCATCACCTCGGCGGCAAATTGCGTTTCCGCGCTGCTGTTCACGGTGGGCGGATAATTGCGATGGAATGTGATCTCGACCGAGCAGTCGTACGCATCGGCCGTGCTCTCGGCGATCTTGCGCAGTCTCGACTCGATCAGATCAAGCGTTTCCGTCGTGAAGGTGCGCACCGTGCCCGCAATCCACGCCGTATTCGGCACCACGTTCACGGCATCGCCCGCATGAATCTGCGTGATCGACAGCACCGCGGTATCCAGCGGCTTCTTGTTGCGCGTGATGATGCTTTGCAGCCCGTTGGCGATCTGCACTGCGGTGAACACCGGATCGCGCCCGTTGTGCGGCAGGGCGGCATGCGAGCCCACGCCTTTGATTTCGATTCGGAATTCGTTGCTCGACGCCATGATCGGCCCTTCGGTCACGCCGAAGACACCAGCGGGCATGCCAGGCCAGTTATGAATGCCGAATACGGCATCGACGGGAAAGCGCGTGAAAAGACCATCGTCGATCATCGCCTTCGCGCCCGCGCCGCCTTCCTCGGCGGGCTGAAAGATGAAGACAATGGTGCCGTCGAATGTGCCATGCCGGGCGAGATATTGCGCGGCGCCCAGCAGCATGGCCGTATGTCCGTCGTGGCCGCACGCGTGCATCTTGCCGTCGTTGCGCGAGCGATGATCGAAGGTGTTCAGTTCCTGAATCGGCAGCGCATCCATATCGGCGCGCAGGCCGATCGAGCGTGCGCCGTTGCCGCGTTTGAGCACGCCGACCACGCCCATCTTGCCCAGACCGCGATGCACCTCGATACCCCATTCGGCCAGTTTCGACGCCACGAGATCGGCGGTCTGGCTTTCTTCGTAGCGCAGTTCCGGATGGGCATGGATCGTTCGTCGTAAGCCCTGGATTTCGCCTTGGGCGGCCTGGATTTCCGGGATCAGTTTCATGGCGGGCAGTGCTCGAAAAGTGGGCGCCCGGCGATCAGGCCGGGTCTAGACGAACCATTCTACGCCGAAGCTTTTTTTTCGCGCTCCAGCCCCCGGCGCATGGCGGTTGGGTGCGCTGCGCATAATAAAATCGCAGTACTGACACCTTGCCGCACCCACGGAATCTCTCATGAACGCCCGAGCCGACTTTGCCCGCGCAGTCTGTCCCCACGACTGCCCCGACACCTGCGCGATGCGCGTGACCGTCGAGAACGGCAAGGCGATCAAGGTGAGCGGCGACCCCGATCACGCGCCGACGCAAGGCGTGCTCTGCACGAAGGTCACGCGCTACGCCGAACGCGTGCACCATCCGAAGCGTCTGACGCAGCCAATGAAGCGCGTCGGCGCCAAGGGAGAGGGGCGTTTCGAGCCGATTACCTGGGACGAGGCCTGCGCCATCGCGGCCGAGCGGCTCGGCGAGATCGCGCAGCGCGCGCCTGAGGCGATCCTGCCGTACAGCTATGCGGGCACGATGGGGCTCGTGCAAGGCGACAGCATCGCGCAACGCTTCTTCCACAAGCTCGGTGCGTCGCGGCTCGATCGCGCGATCTGCGCGGCGGCCGGCGCGGCGGGCCTGCGCTACACGTATGGCTCGAGCCTCGGCATGCTCACCGAGCACTTCGCGGAAAGCGAAGTCATCCTGATCTGGGGCGCGAATCCGATCGCGTCGAATCTGCACTTCTGGACCCGCGCGCAGGAAGCGAAGCGCAACGGCGCGAAGCTGATCGCGATCGACCCGTATCGCTCGCTGACCGCCGAGAAGTGTCATCAGCACATCGCGCTGAAGCCCGGCACCGACGGCGCACTCGCGCTCGGCATGATGCACGTGTTGATCACCGAAGACCGGCTCGATCACGACTACATCGCCGCGTACACGCACGGCTACGAGCCCCTGAAAGCGCGCGCGCTGACTTACACGCCCGCCCGCGTCGCGCAGATTTGCGGCATCGAGGAACAGACCATCGTCGATCTCGCGCGCCTTTATGCGTCGACGCGCAAGGTCGCGATCCGCATGAACTACGGTCTGCAACGCGTACGCGGCGGCGGCAACGCGGTGCGTGCGATCGCCTGTCTGCCCGCGCTCACCGGTGCGTGGCGCGAGCGTTCCGGCGGCGTGCTGCTGTCGTCGTCGGGTTGGGCACCGGTCGATGCTCACGCGCTGCAGCGTCCCGACCTGATCCCGGGTTGGCCGAAGCATCAGCCGCGCATCGTCAACATGAACCAGATCGGCGACGCGCTCACGCATGCGGGCGACACCGCGTTCGGTCCGAAGATCGAAGCGGTCGTGGTTTACAACTCGAATCCCGTTGCCGTCGCGCCGGACTCCGCGAAGGTGGCGGCCGGCTTCGCGCGCGACGACCTGTTCACGATCGTGCTCGAACAGTTCCAGACCGATACCGCCGATTACGCCGATCTGTTGCTGCCCGCGACCACGCAGCTCGAACACCTCGACGTGCATAAGTCCTACGGCCACACGCACGTGATGGCGAATCTGCCCGCGATCGCGCCGGTGGGCGAGGCGCGTCCGAACACGGAAATTTTCCGCTCGATTGCGCGCGCGATGGGCCTGACCGAGCCCGCGCTGTTCGAGAGTGACGAAGAGGTGGCGTCGCGTGCATTCGACTGGCGCGATCCGGCCTTCGATGGCGCGAACTGGGACACGCTCAAGCAGAACGCGTGGATCAAGCTGAATATTGCCGAAGCGCCGTTCGCGCACGGCGGCTTCCGCACGCCGACCGGCAAGTGCGAGTTCTACAGCGAAGCGCTCGCGCAAGCGGGCCTCGACCCGCTGCCCGACTATCTGCCGCCGCACGAGTCGGCCGACGGCGCGCCCGAACTCGCGGCGCGTTATCCGCTGGCGATGATCTCGCCGCCCGCGCGCAACTTCCTCAACAGCACCTTCGTGAACGTCGAGAGCCTGCGCGCCACCGAAGGCGAACCGCACATCGATCTCAATCCCGCCGACGCCGCCCTGCGCAATATCGTCGACGGCAATCAGGTTCGCGTCTTCAACGATCGCGGCTCGATGCGTGCGCGCGCACGCGTGTCCGAACGCGCGCGCGAAGGTCTCGTGGTCGGCTTGTCGATCTGGTGGAAGAAGCTCGCGCCCGACGGCCGCAACGCCAACGAGGTGACGAGCCAGGCGCTTACCGACCTCGGCAATTCGGCGACGTTCTACGACTGCCTCGTCGAAGTCGAACGCGCGTAAACCCTGGCCGAAAGGGTTGGAGGGCGCTTTCTAACTCGCTGATTCCCGTAAGAAAAACACGGTCGCCGTGCTACGATCCATTTTTTAGCACGACCATTCGAAAATATAGAGGAGGAGACGCCGCATGGAAAAGGTCTGGCTGAAATCGTACCCGCCGGGCGTGCCCGCCGAGATCGACGCGAGCCAATACGCGTCCATCACGGCGCTGCTCACGGAGAGTTTCAACGCGAATCGCGCGAAGCCCGCGTTCGCCTGCATGGGCAAGGCCATCACCTACGGACAGCTCGACGAGCTGTCGAAGCGGCTCGCCGCCTGGTTCCAGTCGCGCGGCATCGCGCCCGGCGCGCGCATCGCCATCATGATGCCCAACGTGCTGCAATATCCGGTCGCGCTCGCCGCGATCCTGCGCGCGGGCTACGTGGTCGTGAACGTCAATCCGCTTTACACGCCGCGCGAGCTCGAGCATCAGCTCAAGGACAGCGGCGCCGAAGCGATCATCATCCTCGAGAACTTCGCCAACACGCTCCAGGCCGTGATCGCGCAAACGCGCGTGAAGCACGTCGTGGTCGCGTCGATGGGCGATCTGCTCGGCGCGGCGAAGGGCTTCATCGTCAATTTCGTCGTGCGCCGCGTGAAGAAGATGGTGCCCGCGTGGAGTCTGCCCGGTCACGTGCCGTTCAAGGCCGCGCTCGCGGCCGGCGCGCGCCAGAGCTTCAAGCCCGTCGAGCAGAAGCCCGACGACGTCGCGTTCCTTCAGTACACGGGCGGCACGACCGGCGTATCGAAGGGCGCGACGCTGCTGCACCGCAATCTGATCGCCAACGTCCTGCAGTCGGCGGCGTGGACCGAGCCCGCGCTCGCGCGTCTGCCGGCCGGCGTGCAGCCGGTCACGGTCGCGGCGCTGCCGCTCTATCACGTGTTCGCGCTCACCGTCTGCGGCTTGCTGACGATGCGCACGGGCGGCCTCGCGATCCTGATTCCGAATCCGCGCGACATCGCGGGCATGATCAAGGAACTGCACGGCTATTCGATTACGACGTTCCCGGCGGTCAACACGCTCTATAACGCGATTCTCAATCATCCCGATTTCGACAAGCTCGACTTCTCGCATCTGCTGGTCGCGAACGGCGGCGGCATGGCGGTGCAGGAAGCGGTTGCGAAGCGCTGGTACGAGCGCACGCAAACGCCGATTGTCGAAGGTTATGGGTTGTCCGAAACATCGCCGAGCGTGACCTGCAACCCGACCACGGCCACCGAGTACACGGGCACGATCGGGCTGCCGCTGCCGTCCACCGAAATCTCGATTCGCGACGACGACGGCAACGAACTGCCGATCGGCGAAGCGGGCGAGATCTGCATTCGCGGACCGCAGGTGATGGCGGGTTACTGGCAGCGTCCGGAAGAAACGGCGAAGGTCATGACCGCCGACGGCTACTTCAAGTCGGGCGACGTCGGCGTGATGAATACGCGCGGCTATATCAAGCTCGTCGACCGCAAGAAGGACATGATTCTGGTGTCGGGCTTCAACGTTTATCCGAACGAAGTCGAGGACGTGGTCGCGAAGCTGCCGGGCGTGTTCGAAGTGGCGGCCGTGGGCGTGCCCGATCAGCATTCGGGCGAAGCGGTGAAGCTCTATATCGTCAAGAAGGATCCGGCGCTCACCGACAAGGACGTGTTCGACTACTGCAAGACGCAGCTCACGGGCTACAAGCGTCCGAAGCTCATCGAGTTCCGCAACGATCTGCCGAAGAGCAACGTCGGCAAGATCCTGCGTCGCGAATTGCGGGACACGCGCGTGTCGTAACAGCGCGGCGCTCGCAGCGTTCGTGAAAAAAGCCTGCCCGAAAGGGCGGGCTTTTTTTATGCGCCGCATCAAAGAAAAAAGGCGCCCGCGGGCGCCTTCGAGACTACTACGGCTGTTCTTCTTAGAACTTGTGACGGATGCCGACGCGGGCCGTGAACTGGTTCTGGTTCGACGAACCCGACAGGCCGTTGATGCCAGCCGTCGCGTCGACCACCTGACCTGCGTAGTTCAGCGTTTCGCCCAGCGCATGCTGGTACACGCCGATCACGTAGACGTCGGTGCGCTTCGACAGGAAATAGTCGACGCCGACTGCGCCCTGGTGGTACTGGGCACGCGAAGCGCCGTTGATCGACGCGCCGCGCGTGTAGTCGTACGCCGCGCCAACCAGCAGAGCCGGCGTGAGCTGGTACTTGAAGTTCACTTCGGCGTTGTTGAACGTCGCCGACTGGCCGCGGTAACCGGCGATCGCTGCGTTCGAGTACGACGAGCCGAGGTTCGCGAAGCGGATGTTCGAATACGTCAGGCCGAACGTTGCTGCGCCGAACGTGTACGCGCCGCCCGCACCGATCACCTGGTACGTGTTGGCCGAAGCGAAGCCCGCGTAGACCGGCGAGCTCACGGCGTAGCCCGAAGCCGCGACGCCCGTGTTCGCAGCGATCGTGCCGCCGTTGTTGAACAGGCCGCCCGAGGCTGCCGGCGTGCGCGCGTTCAAATAGGCGAGGCCGAGGGCCAGCGGGCCGTTGTTGTAGCCTGCGCCCAGCGACCAGATCTGGTTGTGGGTGAAGTCGCCCGCCGTGCCGCCGAAGCTGTACGTGCCGCCAAACGTCAGGCCAGCGTAGTTCGCGCTGGTGAACTTGATCGTGTTGTTGGTGCGGTACGCGTTGTTGAAGTTGTCGATGTCGCCCGGGTGAGCCGCGATGTAGCCGCCCCACTGGTCGCCCGCTTCGAGCGGACCGACGTAGTCGACGACGGAGTCGTACTGACGACCCAGCGTGACCGTGCCGATCTGCGTGTTGCTCAGGCCGACGTAGGCTTGACGACCGAACATCAGGCCGCCTTGACCGAGCTTGCCGTTGTTCACGTCGAAACCGTTTTCGAGCACGAAGACCGCCTTCAGACCGCCGCCCAGATCCTCAGCGCCGCGCAGGCCGAAACGGCTGCCCTGCAGCACGCCGCTCGAGAGGTTGTACAGGTGCTTGCCGCCCGAGTTCGTGTTGATGTTGAAACCTTCGTCGATGATGCCGTACAGCGTGACACTGCTCTGTGCGTGAGCAACGCCCGCGAACGCGCCCAGCGCAGCAAGCGCGAGAAGCGACTTCTTCATTGAATGATCTCCAGTATTTTGCGAATCTTTTATGCGTCTTTTTACAAGGCCGATTCTTATGTAGTGCGATGTGTCGTGCTGTGGCCTTGCGTGTCTAACTTCGCGAGAAGTTGCACGTAATGTAACAAAAGGGTTAGGGGTGACAAAGGAAAAGGCAGGACGCTCCTAAGTACCTGTTTCGTTTACACAACATGGTCTAGAATATGCGCCGGGTATCGGCGCTGCCCCTGATTGACGGCGCGGCGAGAGTTCCTGTAGTGCTTTTTTAACGGCCGGTCGGTCGGCGAATGCGAGATGCTTATCAGACGCATTTCGCGCCAGGTCGTCGGCGCTCGGGGTCGTGTTTTGGCTGTGCTTTTGCCGTGCTGTTTGCAGTGCGCGAGGAGGGAGGTTGGATGACGCTTGACGAGTTGATTACCGAATTCGATCGGGGCCTGCGCTCGATCACTGGTGTGTCGCGCATGTCGCGGCCCATCCCTCAGCCTTCCCTCGAATCGGCCGCGGCGCGCACGCGCGCGCAAGACGTCGCACTCGCGGCCGGCGACGAATCCGAAGTCGCTGGCGTGGCGGCGGTCGGCACCGCGCCCGGCGAGCTCACGGCCGCCGAGCGTTCGCACGCGGCGGGCCTCATGCGCGTGAATCACGTGGGCGAAGTTTGCGCGCAGGCGCTTTATCAGGCGCAGAAGATCGCCACGCGCTCGCCGTCGCTGAAGGCTGCCTTCGAGCACGCCGCGCAGGAAGAGGAGGATCACCTCGCCTGGACCGCGCGCCGTCTGGAAGCGCTCGATTCGCGTCCGAGCCTGCTCAATCCGCTCTGGTACGCGGGCGCGCTCGCGATCGGCTTCGCGGCGGGCCGTCTGGGCGACCGGGTCAGTCTCGGCTTCATGGCCGAAACCGAACGCCAGGTCGAACATCACCTGGACAGCCACCTCGACGCCTTGCCGCCCGCCGACCTCGAATCGCGCGCCATCGTCGAACAGATGCGCACCGACGAGATCGCCCACGCGCGCTCGGCCACCGACCTCGGCGGCATCGAATTGCCGCTGCCGATGCGCTCGCTCATGCGCGCCGCGTCGAAAGTCATGACGCGCACGGCCTACTACATCTAGTGATTTTGCGCGGGCAGGTGGGAGACGCCCGCCCGCGCGATTACCGCCCCTTTAGCGCATTTAGCCTTTCGCTTTAATCCCCGCCAACGCCCCGCACCACCGCGATTTTCACCGCCTATTTCACGTATCACCTTCACAACCTGCGTTAGCTCATTCATTCATAACGGTTTTTGGCTTTGCGTCTGACTTGAACAAGTGCCGCTAAGTCCTTGTTCTAGCGGATAAATTTCGTCAAAAAACGCGCCAGCCACCTTGACCCTCGTTGGGCCTTCCTCTAAAGTGGGAGACAGTGTGAGAAAGTGTATTTTTGTGTGATTCCAGATACGTATTCGGGTAAATTTCCTGAGATTTAGACGGGCGGCGATCGGCGCCGCGTGAGGGGGAGCAAATTGTTCCAGGGGGCGTCGGCGCTGACACTCGATGCGAAAGGACGGATGTCGATTCCGTCTCGCTATCGGGACGCGCTGCAACAACAGGCAGAAGGCCGGGTGACGATCACCAAGCACCCGGACGGCTGCCTGTTGCTATTTCCGCGCCCTGAATGGGAAGTCTTCCGCGCGAAAGTCGCCGCATTGCCGATGGACGCCCACTGGTGGCGCCGCATTTTTCTCGGTAATGCGTCCGACGTCGACCTCGACAGCGCGGGTCGCGTGCTCGTCTCTCCCGAATTACGTCTCGCAGCTGGTATGGAAAAGGAAGTCATGCTGCTCGGCATGGGTAGTCATTTTGAGTTGTGGGATGCGCAAACCTACGCCGCGAAGGAACAGGCGGCGATGGCCCAAGGCATGCCCGACGCCTTGAAGAATTTCACGTTCTGATCGCGGTTTAAAACGCTATGGCATCTGCGATGGGACAAGGATTGCAGCATCGCACGGTGCTGCTCGATGAAGCGGTCGATGCGCTCGTGACGCGCGCGGACGGCGTCTATGTGGACGGCACGTTCGGTCGCGGCGGGCACAGTCGCGCGGTTCTCGGCCGGCTTTCCGAAGCCGGGCGCCTGATCGCGTTCGACAAGGACCCGCTGGCGATCGCCACGGCCGAACAGGTCGGCGACGCGCGGTTCTCGATCGTGCACGAGAGTTTTGCTTCACTGCGCGACGCGATGGCGGAGCGCGGGGTAGGGCGTGTGTCGGGGATTTTGCTGGACCTGGGCGTGTCGTCGCCGCAAATCGACGACCCGGAGCGCGGTTTCAGTTTCCGCGCCAATGGTCCGCTCGACATGCGGATGGACCCGACGCGCGGCGAGTCCGCCGCTGACTGGCTCGCGCGGGCCACGTTGCAGGAACTGACGGAGGTGATTCGAGATTATGGGGAAGAACGGTTTGCTTTTCAGATTGCAAAGGCGCTTGTTGCTCGCCGGGCAGAGTCCGACCGTCTCGGGCCTCTCGACAGCACGGGCGAGCTTGCCCAAATCGTGGCTAACGCCGTCAAAACCCGTGAGAAGGGTAAGGACCCGGCAACCCGCACCTTTCAAGCTATACGGATTCACGTCAATCAAGAGCTTGCGGAGCTGCAGGTCGTTCTAGAAGCAGCGCTGGCGTTGCTGGAGCAGGGAGGGCGGCTCGTGGTCATCAGCTTCCATTCGCTGGAAGACCGAATCGTGAAGCGGTTCATGCAGGCGCACGCCACCGCGCCCGCGATCGATCGCCGCTTGCCGATCCGCGCCGTCGACCTGCCCAGCCCGCCGTTGAAGCTGCTCGGCCGCGTGTTCGCGAGCGACGAGGAAGTCGCCGCGAATCCGCGCGCCCGCTCGGCTGTGATGCGCATCGCGGAGCGCGTCACGCCATGAACCGCCTGAACATCTTCCTGCTGATCGTCGTCATGGGTTGCGCGTTGTCGGTCGTCAACGCCACCAATCAGCAGCGTCAGATCTTCATTCAGTTGCAACGCGCGCAGTCGCAGGAGCGTCAGCTCCAGCAGGACTACGCGCAACTTCAGTATCAGCAGAGCGCGCTGTCCAGAACGTCGCGCGTCGAACAGATCGCTACCGATTCGCTCAAGATGCAGCCCGTGACGACCGGACGCACGCAATACCTGACGCTCGCACCGGGCGCGGCCACCGCTGTGGACGCGCCCGTGCCCACGTCCGCGCCGGCGCAGGGCGCGGCGGCGGCCAACCGTCGCGGAGGCGCGCGATGAAAAAGGGCAACAGCCGCAAGAGCGTCGCCTTCACCGCGAATCCCATTCTCTCCGTGCGCCTGCCGATGTGGCGCTCGAAGCTCGTCGTCTTCATGCTGTTCATGGCGTTCGTCGCGCTCGCCGCGCGCGCGTTCTGGATCCAGGGACCGGGCAACGCCTTCTATCAGAAGCAGGGCGAAAGCCGCTATCAGCGCACCATCGAACTGCCCGCCACGCGCGGCAAGATTCTCGACCGCAACGGCCTCGTGCTCGCCACGAGTCTGCCCGTGCGCGCGATCTGGGCGATTCCCGAAGCCGTGCCCGACGACCTCGGCGCCGACAAGCTCGCGCAGCTCGGCAAACTGCTCGGCATGACGCAGCAGGAACTGCGCAAGAAGCTTTCCGAAGACAAGACCTTCGTCTATGTGAAGCGCCAGGTGCCGCTCGACATCGCGCAGCAGATTACGGCGCTCGACATCCCCGGCATTTATCAGCGCAACGAATACAAACGTTTTTATCCGGAAGGCGACGTCACGGCCCACCTGATCGGCTTCACCAATGTGGAAGACGAAGGGCAGGAAGGCGTCGAGCTGTCCGATCAGAAAATTCTTGCCGGCATGCCCGGCATTCGTCACGTCATCAAGGACCGGATGGGCCACATCGTCGAAGACGTCGACGAAACGGTCGTGCCCCACGATGGTACGGACGTCGAACTGTCGATCGACAGCAAGATTCAATACATCGCCTATTCGAACCTGAAGGCGGCGGTGGAGAAGTTCAAGGCCAAGGCCGGCGCGGCGATGGTGGTGGACGTGCGCACGGGCGAAGTGCTCGCGCTCGTCAATTACCCCACGTACAACCCGAACGACCGCTCGCACCTCACGGGCGAGCAGCTGCGCAACCGCATTCTCACCGACGTGTTCGAGCCGGGCTCGATCATGAAGCCGTTCACGGTGTCGCTGGCCCTCGATCTGCACCGCGTCTCGCCGACTACACTGGTGGATACGGGTGCGGGCCACTTCACGCTCGACGGCGCGACCATCACCGACGACGCCGGGTTCGGCGTGCTGACGGTGGGCGGCGTGATCCAGAAGTCGTCGAACATCGGCGCGACCAAGATCGCGATGACGCTCCGGCCCGAAGAAATGTGGAACATGTACACCAGCATCGGTCTCGGGCAAGCGCCGAAGGTCGGGTTCCCCGGCGCGGCGCCGGGCCGGCTGCGTCCGTGGAAAAGCTGGCGCCGCATCGAGCAGGCCACCATGTCGTACGGTTATGGCCTCTCGGTGTCGCTGTTCCAGCTTGCGCGCGCGTACACGGCCATCGCGCACGACGGCCAGATTCTGCCGGTGTCGATCTTCCGTCATCCCGGCGACGACCAGCCCGTGGTCGGCACGCAGGTGTTCGCGCCCACCACCGCGCGCGAAGTGCGCACGATGCTCGAAAGCGTGGTGTCGAAGGACGGCACCTCGCCCGACGCGGCGGTGCCTGGCTATCGCGTGGGCGGAAAGTCCGGCACGGCGTACAAGCACGGCCCGCACGGCTACGACCATTCGAAGTACCGCGCGTCGTTCGTCGGCATGGCGCCGATGCCGAACCCGCGCATCGTGGTGGCGGTGACGGTCGACGAGCCGACGGCGGGCAGCCACTTCGGCGGCGCGGTGTCGGGGCCGGTGTTCTCGGGCATCGTCGGCGACACCTTGCGCTCGCTCAACGTCCCGCCGGATATGCCGGTCAAGCAGCTCGTGGTCTCGGATGATAGCGCCTCCGCGCCGGCCGCCGCGAACGCGCCCGCCGGTCCCACGAAGCGCGTCGCGAGTGCGGCGCCTGTCCTGAAAACCCCTGTCGGCGCGCATCACATGACCGTCGCCGACAACGCGAAAAACCGTCCCGGAGTCGTCCGATGAGCGCCACGCGCAATCAGCATCCCGCGCACCGGCAGATCGCGGACGCGCTCGCCTGGCTGCGCGCGCGCATCGCGCCCGCCGCCAATCTGCACGCCGACACGCGTTCGCTCCAGCCGGGCGACGTGTTCCTCGCTTACGCCGTCGAAGGCGCGGACAACCGTCCGCACATCGAAAGCGCGCTTGCGCGCGGCGCGGCGGCGGTCGTCTATCAGCCGGAAGGCTATGCAGGCACGTTCGACTTCTCGCAGGCGCAAAACGCGCTCGCCGTGCCGCAGCTCGACGTGGTCGCGGGCGAGATCGCGAGCGGCTGGTATGGCGATCCGAGTGACGCGATGCTCGTGGTCGGCGTGACCGGCACGAACGGCAAGACTTCGTGCAGCCAGTGGATCGCTTCGGCGCTCACGGCCATCGGCCAGAAGTGCGCGATCGTCGGCACGCTCGGCAGCGGCTTTGTCGGCCAGCTCGTGCACACCGGTTTCACGACGCCCGACGCGCCGCAACTGCAGCGCTCGCTCGCGCAATTGCAGCAATCGGGTGCGAAGGCGGTCGCGATGGAAGTGTCGTCGCACGCGTTGCATCAGGGGCGCGTGAACGGCACGTCCTTCGACATCGCCGTGTTCACGAATCTGACGCAGGATCATCTCGACTATCACCGCACCTTCGAGGCGTATGAAGCCGCGAAGGCGCGTCTGTTCGCGTGGCCTGGTCTGCGCGCGGCGGTCATCAACGCCGACGACGCAGCGGGCCGCCGCCTGATCGCCGCCACGCGCGGCACGGCGCGCACGATCGCGTACGGCGTGGAAACGCCCGCCGCCGATGCGCCGGCCGCCGACGCATGGCTGCGCGCCACGAACGTGCGCGCGACCGCCACGGGCACCGCGTTCCATCTGGAAACGTCGGACTGGGGCGAAGCGAACGTCGAAGTGCAGACGCTCGGTCTCTTCAACGTCAGCAATCTGCTCGGCGTGCTCGGCGCGCTGCTGGCGGCGAACGTGCCGCTTCTCGCGGCGCTCAACGAAATCGCGAAGCTGCAGCCGGTGAACGGCCGCATGGAGCGTCTCGGCGGCCGCACCGATCACGACGAGCCGCTCGTGGTGATCGACTACGCGCACACGCCCGACGCGCTCGAAAAGACGCTCGACGCGCTGCGCCCGATCGCCGCGGCGCGCGGCGGCCAGCTGATCTGCATGTTCGGCTGCGGCGGCGACCGCGACGCCACCAAGCGTCCGCTGATGGGCGCGATCGCCGAGCGTCTCGCCGATCAGGTCGTGGTGACGAGCGACAACCCGCGCAGCGAATCGCCCACGGCGATCATCGACCAGATCGTCGGTGGCATGCGCGAGGCCGCGAAGGCGCGCCGCATCGAGGACCGCGCGAGCGCGATCCTGCAGGCGGTGCGCGGCGCGGCGAAGGAAGACGTCATCGTGCTGGCCGGCAAGGGGCACGAGGCAACTCAGGAAATCATGGGCAAGAAGCGCGCGTTCTCCGACCAGGACCACGCGCGCCTTGCGCTCGCAGCCCGACCGACTTCCGATCGGCATGGGCGCGGAGGCGGTGAATGACAATGCTTTCCCTGCGCGAAGCGGCAGCGCTGATTCCCGGTGCGAGTGTTCTCGGCGACGAGAACGCCACGTTTGCGCGCATCTCGACCGACAGCCGCACGACCGGTCCCGGCGATCTTTTCGTCGCACTCAAGGGCGACCGCTTCGACGCGCACGACTTCCTGCCCGAAGTGGCTGGCCGTCACGTGAGCGCGGCGCTCGTGTCGCGCAGCCCCGGCGACTGGCGCATTCCGGCGCTGCGCGTGGACGATACGCGCACGGCGCTGGGCGCGCTCGCACTCGGCTGGCGGCGTCGCTTCACGCTGCCGCTCGTCGCGGTCACGGGCAGCAACGGCAAGACGACGGTCAAGGAAATGATCGCGTCGATCTTCGCGGCGGCCGTCGGCGCCGAAGCGCGTCTCGCGACCGCGGGCAATCTGAACAACGACATCGGCGTGCCGCTCACGCTGCTGCGTCTGAACGCCTCGCACAAGCTGGCGGTAGTCGAGCTGGGCATGAATCATCCGGGCGAAACCGAGCTGCTCGCGAAATTCGCGGAGCCGACCGTCGCCGTGGTGAACAACGCGCAGCGCGAGCATCAGGAGTTCATGGCGACGGTGGAAGCCGTCGCGCTCGAGCACGCGAGCGTGATTCACGCGCTCAAGCCCGAAGGCACGGCCGTGTTTCCCGCCGACGACGCTTACGCAGGCATCTGGCGCGTGGCGGCCACCGGCTCGAAAATTCTCGATTTCGCGCTGCATACCGATGAACGCGCGGTCGATGCCGCGGTCACAGGCAAGCTGGTGAATGCGTCGCGGCTCGCGATCGCGACGCCCGACGGCCATCTCGAAGTGGAATTGCAGGTGCTCGGCACGCACAACGCGCACAACGCACTCGCCGCTACGGCGGCGGCGCTCGCGGCGGGCGTGTCGTTCGACGCGATTCAGCGCGGCCTCGAAGCGTTCGAGCCTGTGAAGGGCCGTCTGCAGGTCAAGCGCGCGGCGCTCGGCGAACTCGCGGGCGCCGTCGTGATCGACGACACCTACAACGCGAATCCCGATTCCGTGCGCGCGGCCATCGACGTACTGGCGGCGCAGGCCGCGCCGCGCGTGCTCGTGCTCGGCGACATGGGCGAAGTCGGCGACGACGGCCCGGCGTTCCACCGCGAGGTGGGCGCTTACGCGAAAGAGCGCGGCATCGATGCGCTTTATACGCTCGGCGACGCGGCGCGCGACATCACGGCGGCATTCGGCGCAGGCGCGCTGCACGCCGCCGACGCGAACGCGCTCGTGAGCGCACTCGCTGGCGCGGGCTACGGCCCGGGCGCCACGATCCTCGTGAAAGGCTCGCGCTTCATGCAGATGGAGCGCGTGGTGGCCGCACTCACGAATCCGCAAACCCCTGCACCGGACGCAGCGTCCGGCGCGCACTGAAATACGAAGGAATACAAGGCATGCTACTGGCGCTGGCGCAATGGCTGCAGAATGACGCAAGCTTCTTGCGCGTGTTCAGTTATCTGACGTTCCGTGCGGTGATGGCGACCATCACCGCAATGGGTATTGGTTTGTTCTTCGGACCGTACGTGATCCGCAAGCTCACGGCCATGAAGGTCGGTCAGGCGGTGCGCAAGGACGGCCCGCAGACTCACCTCGTGAAGTCGGGCACGCCCACGATGGGCGGCGTGCTGATTCTCATCGGCATTGCGGTGTCCACGCTGCTGTGGGGCGATCTCACGAACCGCTTCATCTGGATCGTGATGCTGGTGACGTTCGGCTTCGGCGCGATCGGCTGGGTCGACGACTATCGCAAGGTCGTCTACAAGGATCCGCGCGGCATGTCCTCGCGCGAGAAGTATTTCTGGCAGTCGGTGATCGGCCTGTTCGCGGCGGTGTATCTCGCGTTCAGCGTGTCCGAAGCGAGCAACGTGCGCGTGTTCGACCTCTTCATGGCGTGGGTGCGCAGCGGCCTCTCCATGGGCTTGCCCGCGCGCGCCGACCTGTTGCTGCCGTTCCTCAAGTCGATCAGCTATCCGCTCGGCGTGTGGGGCTTCATCGCACTCACGTATTTCGTGATCGTCGGCGCGAGCAACGCCGTGAATCTGACCGACGGCCTCGACGGCCTCGTGATCATGCCGGTCGTGCTCGTGGGCGCGTCGCTCGGCGTGTTCGCCTACGTGATGGGCAGCTCGGTCTACTCGAAATACCTGCTGTTCCCGCACATCGCGGGCGCGGGCGAACTGCTGATCTTCTGCTCGGCGATGGGCGGGGCAGGGCTCGCGTTCCTCTGGTTCAACACGTATCCCGCGCAGGTGTTCATGGGCGATGTGGGCGCGCTCGCGCTCGGCGGCGCGCTCGGCACGGTGGCGGTGATCGTGCGTCAGGAAATCGTGCTCTTCATCATGGGCGGCATTTTCGTCGCGGAAACGCTCTCCGTGATGTTGCAGGTCACCTGGTTCAAGTACACGAAGAAGCGTTATGGCGAAGGCCGCCGCATCTTCAAGATGGCGCCGCTGCATCACCATTTCGAGCTGTCCGGCTGGAAAGAGACGCAAGTGGTCGTGCGCTTCTGGGTCATTACGCTGATGCTGTGTCTGATCGGTCTGTCGACGCTCAAGCTGCGCTGATCCGCAGCCGCGCGAAGCAACAGTCTTTGGTCATCGGGTTGGTCCTCGGGTTGGTCCTTTAGGTCACTTAGGAAAGCAAGCAATGTTTGGCGAGAAGTTTCGGGATCGGCAAAAGCCGATGGTGCTCGTGCTGGGACTTGGCGAATCGGGTCTCGCGATGGCGCGCTGGTGCGTGCGGCATGGTTGCCGCCTGCGTCTTGCCGACACGCGTGAAACGCCGCCGGGACTCGCCACGCTCGCGCCCGAACTCGCCGCGCGCAATCTCGAGACCGACTTCGTCGGCGGACCGTTCACGCCCGCGCTGCTCGACGGCGTGGAGCTGGTCGCCATCAGCCCGGGCCTGTCGCCGCTGGCGGAAGACCTCGTGCCGCTGATCGCCGCCGCGCGCGAACGCGGTATCGATGTGTGGGGCGAACTCGAACTGTTCGCGCAGGCGCTGCGCCATCTCGGCGAAAGCGGCTATCACCCGAAGGTGCTGGCGATCACCGGCACGAACGGCAAGACCACCACCACGAGCCTCACCGGCCTGCTGTGCGAACGCGCGGGCAAGACGGTCGCGGTGGCGGGCAACATCAGCCCGGCGATGCTCGACAAGCTCACCGAGGCAATCGACAACACCGCGCTGCCGGATGTGTGGGTGCTCGAACTTTCGAGCTTCCAGCTGGAAACGGCGCATACGTTTGCGCCCGACGCGGCCGCGATCCTCAACATCACGCAGGACCACCTCGACTGGCACGGCGGGCTCGACGCCTACGCGGCTGCGAAGGGCCGCATCTTCGGCGCGCAGACCACGCGCGTGCTGAACCGCGAGGACGCGCGCGTGATGTCGCTCGCGAACGCGGAGCAGGTCGGCGAAGCGAAGGTCGTGACCTTCGGCGTGAACGAACCGCAACGCGCGGGCGACCTCGGCGTGCAGCGCGAGAACGGCATGCTCTGGCTCGTCCAGGCGCACGATCTCGACGCGAGCGACGAACCGGTTTCGCCGCGCCGCCGCAAGCAGCAGGAAGCGGCGCCCGTGAATCTCGCGATGAAGCGCCTGATGCCCGCCGACGCGCTGCGCATCCGCGGTCTGCACAACGCGGCGAATGCGCTCGCGGCCTTCGCGCTTGCCCGTGCGATCGACCTCGCGCCCGCGCGTCTGCTGCACGGCCTGCGTGAATATCGCGGCGAGCCGCATCGCGTCGAACTGATCGCCTCGATCGACGGCATCGATTTCGTCGACGACAGCAAGGGCACCAACGTCGGCGCGACGGTCGCGGCGCTCGACGGCCTCGCGCAACGCGCGGTGCTGATCGCGGGCGGCGACGGCAAGGGCCAGGACTTCGACCCGCTGGCCGCGCCCGTGGAGCGCTGGTGCCGCGCGGTCATGCTGATCGGCCGCGACGCGCCCAAGATTCGCGCCGCGCTGGAAAACACCGGCGTCGCGCTCAGCGACCACGCCACGCTCGAAGAGGCCACGCGCGCGGCCACGACGCTCGCCGAACCGGGCGACGTCGTGCTGCTGTCGCCGGCGTGCGCGAGCTTCGACATGTTCAAGGGCTACGCGCATCGCGCGGCCGTGTTCCACGACACCGTGGAAGCCATTGCCGCTGAACGGGGGACGATGATATGAGCTGGTCCGAACGATTCGGCGGGCGGCTGTCGCGCGAAGCGAGCGGCGGTGCAACGGACGGCGCGCGCGGCGCAGGCGGCGCCAACGGCGCGCGCACGAGCGGCATTTCGAGCGTCGTCAACGGCGTGCGTCCGGCGCGCTCGCGCATGCTCGACTACGACCACTCGCTGCTGTGGGCCGTGATCGCGCTGCTCGGTCTCGGCGTGGTGATGGTCTATTCGGCCTCGATCGCCATGCCTGATTCGCCGAAGTACGCGTCGTACCGCGACTGGGCGTTTCTCGCGCGTCACATCGTGTCGCTCGTGGTCGCCACGGTCGCGGCGCTGATCGCGTTCCGCATTCCGGTTTCCGTCTGGGAGCGTTACGCGCCCAAGCTCTTTCTGATCGCGCTGGGCATGCTCGTCGTGGTGCTGATTCCGCACATCGGCAAGGGCGTGAACGGCGCGCGCCGCTGGATTCCGCTCGGCATCACCAACATGCAGCCGTCGGAAATCATGAAGCTCGCGGTGACGATCTACGCCGCGAACTACACGGTGCGCAAGCAGGAATACATGCACAGTTTCGCCAAGGGCTTCTTGCCGATGGCGTTCGCCGTGGGCGTGGTGGGCGCGTTGCTGCTGCTCGAGCCGGACATGGGCGCGTTCATGGTGATCGCGGCGATCGCGATGGGCGTGCTGTTCCTCGGCGGCGTGAACGGCAAGCTGTTCGGCGGCCTCGTGGCCACGGCGGTCGGCACCTTCACGCTGCTCGTGTGGGCGTCGCCGTGGCGTCGCGAGCGGATCTTCGCGTACCTCGATCCGTGGGACGACCGTTACGCGCAGGGCAAGGCGTATCAGCTCACGCACTCGCTGATCGCGTTCGGCCGCGGCGAATGGTTCGGCGTGGGCCTCGGCGGCAGCGTCGAAAAGCTCAACTATCTGCCCGAAGCGCACACCGACTTCATTCTCGCCGTGATCGGCGAGGAACTCGGTTTCGTCGGCGTGCTGGTCGTGATCCTGCTGTTCTACTGGATCGTGCGGCGCTCGTTCGAGATCGGCCGCCAGGCGCTCGCGCTCGACCGCACCTTCGCCGGTCTGGTCGCGAAGGGGCTCGGCGTGTGGTTCGGCGCGCAGGCCTTCATCAACATGGGCGTGAACCTCGGCTTGCTGCCGACCAAGGGTCTCACGCTGCCGCTCGTGAGCTACGGCGGCTCGGGCATTTTGCTGAACTGCATCGCGGTGGCGCTGCTGCTGCGCGTCGATTACGAGAACCGGGTATTGATGCGCGGAGGCAAGGTATGACCGCAGCAACGCGCACGCTCATGGTGATGGCCGGCGGCACCGGGGGACACGTGTTCCCGGGGCTCGCCGTCGCGCATCGCATGGAGCAGTGGGGCTGGCGCGTGGTGTGGCTCGGCAACCCCGCGGGCATGGAAGCGACGCTCGTGCCGAAGCACGGCATCACGATGGAATACGTGCGTTTCGGCGGCGTGCGCGGCAAGGGCATCAAGACCAAGCTGATGCTGCCGCTGAACCTGCTGCGCGCCTGCACGCAAAGTCTCGCGGCGCTGCGCCGTGTGAAGCCCGACGTCGTGCTCGGCATGGGCGGCTACATCACGTTCCCGGCGGGCGTGATGAGCGCGCTCTCGGGCCGTCCGCTCGTGCTGCACGAACAGAACTCCATCGCGGGCCTCGCGAACAAGGTGCTCGCGAAACTCGCGAAGCGCGTGCTCGTGGCGTTCCCCGGCGCGCTGCCGCACGCCGAGTGGACCGGCAATCCGATCCGCGAGGAACTCGAACACGTCGTGCAGCCGAAGGACCGTTACGCGCAGCGCAGCGGTCCGCTGCGCGTGCTCGTCGTGGGCGGCAGTCTCGGCGCGGCGGCGCTCAACGAAGTCGTGCCGCGCGCGCTGTCGATGCTCGCGCCGGGCGAGCGTCCGCAGGTCGTGCATCAGGCGGGCGCGAAGCATATCGACGCGCTGCGCCAGAACTATCTCGACGCCGGTATCGAGCCGGGCGAAGCGGCGCAACTCGTGCCGTTCATCGACGACATGGCCAGCGCCTATGAGCGCGCGGATCTCGTGATCTGCCGTTCGGGCGCGATGACCGTGGCCGAGATCGCGGCGGTGGGCGTGGCGGCGCTGTTCGTGCCGTTCCCCTACGCGGTCGACGACCACCAGACCACCAACGCGGCGTTCCTCGCGGAGCAGGGCGCGGCGCGCGTGGTGCAGCAGCGCGAGCTCTCGGCAGAGGCGCTCGCGGATTGGCTCAAGCAACAAACCAGAGAATCGCTGGCGGAAATGGCAGAGCGCGCTCGCGCGCTCGCGAAACCCGACGCCGCCGATCAGGTCGCGCGCATCTGCGCGGCCGTGGCGGGCGTAAGCGCGGGAGGAAAGCAATGAAACACATCGTCAAACACATCCATTTCGTCGGCATCGGCGGCGCGGGCATGAGCGGCATCGCCGAAGTGCTCGTCAACCTCGGCTATCACGTGAGCGGCTCGGACCTCGCGAAGAACGCGGTCACCGACCGCCTCGCCGCGCTCGGCGCGCGCATCGCGATCGGCCACGACGCAGAGAACATCGAAGGCGCCAACGCCGTGGTCGTCTCCACGGCCGTGCGCAGCGACAACCCCGAAGTGCTGGCCGCGCGCCATCGCCGCATTCCCATCGTGCCGCGCGCCGTGATGCTCGCGGAACTCATGCGCCTCAAGCAGGGCATCGCGATCGCGGGCACGCACGGCAAGACCACGACCACCTCGCTCGTCGCGAGCGTGCTGGCGGCGGGCGGGCTCGACCCGACCTTCGTGATCGGCGGCCGTCTGAACAGCGCGGGCGCGAATGCGCGTCTGGGCACGGGCGACTTCATCGTCGCGGAAGCCGACGAGTCGGACGCCTCGTTCCTGAATCTCTTCCCGGTGATCGAAGTCATCACGAACATCGACGCCGATCACATGGACACCTACGGGCACGACTTCGCGCGCCTGAAGCAGGCGTTCATCGAATTCACGCATCGCCTGCCGTTCTACGGCATCGCGGTGCTGTGCGTCGACGACCCGAGCGTGAAGGAAATTCTGCCGTTCGTCTCGAAGCCGATCATCCGTTACGGCTTCGCGCCGGACGCCCAGGTGCGCGCGGTGAACGTGGTGCCGCGCGACGGCAAGATGTATTTCACGGCGATGCGCGAAGATGCGCCGTCGCTCGACATCGTGCTGAACCTGCCGGGCGATCACAACGTGCAAAACGCGCTCGCGGCCATTGCGATCGCGACCGAGCTCGAAGTGAAGGATGAGTACATCCAGAGCGCGCTGGCCGAATTCAACGGCGTGGGCCGTCGTTTTCAGCGCTACGGCGAAATTCCGGTCAACGGCGGCGGTACTTACACGTTGATCGACGACTACGGCCACCATCCGGTCGAAATGGCGGCGACAATTGCGGCCGCGCGCGGCGCGTTTCCGGGCCGCCGTCTCGTGCTGGCGTTCCAGCCGCACCGCTACACGCGTACGCGCGATTGCTTCGAAGACTTCGTGCGCGTGCTGTCGACGACCGACGCGCTCGTGCTCACCGACGTCTACGCGGCCGGCGAAGCGCCGATCGTCGCGGCCGACGGCCGGGCGCTCGCGCGCGCGATCCGCGTGGCGGGCAAGGTCGAGCCGGTGTTTATCGAAACGGTGGATGAGATGCCGGACGCGCTGGCCGCAGTGGTCCGCGACGGCGATGTGGTGATTACGATGGGCGCGGGTTCGATCGGCGGCGTGCCGGGCCGGATCGCGCAACAGGAACAAAAGGCGTGAGCGACATGAGCAGTATCGATACCCAATACGAGAAGATCGACCCGAAGCAGTTTGGCAAGGTGGCCGTGCTGCTCGGCGGCGTGTCCGCCGAGCGCGAGGTGTCGCTCAAGTCGGGCTCGCTCGTGCTGCAGGCGCTGCAAAGCGCCGGCATCGACGCGCATGCGTTCGATCCGTCCGAGCGTCCGCTGTCGGCACTCAAGGAAGAAGGCTTCGTGCGCGCGTTCAACGCGCTGCATGGCGGCTACGGCGAGAACGGCCAGATCCAGGGCGCGCTCGACTTCTACGGCATTCGTTATACGGGCACGGGCGTGCTCGGTTCGGCGCTCGGTCTCGACAAATTCCGCAGCAAGCTCGTGTGGCAGCAACTGGGCATTCCCACGCCGGCGTTCGAAGCCGTGCTGCGCGGCGACGACTTCGCGGCGCGCGCGCCGCAGATCGTCGCGAAGCTCGGTCTGCCGCTGTTCGTGAAGCCCGCGAGCGAAGGGTCGAGCGTGGCCGTCATCAAGGTGAAGCAGGCCGCCGAACTCGTGCCGGCGCTCGAGGAAGCCGCGAAGCACGACAAGATCGTGCTGGTGGAAAAGAGCATCGAAGGCGGCGGCGAGTACACCGCGTGCATCGCGGGCGACCTCGATCTGCCGATCATCAAGATCGTGCCGGCCGGCGAGTTCTACGACTACGACGCGAAGTACATCCTCGACACGACGCAGTATCTGATCCCGTGCGGCGTCGCGCCGGAGAAGGAAGCGGAACTGAAGAAGCTCGCGCGCCGCGCGTTCGACGTGCTCGGCTGCACCGACTGGGGCCGCGCCGACTTCATGATGGACCGCGCAGGCAACCCGTATTTCCTCGAAGTGAACACGGCGCCCGGCATGACCGATCACTCGCTGCCGCCGAAGGCCGCGCGTTCGGTGGGCATCGAGTATCCGGAGCTCGTGGTGCGCGTGCTGGCACTCACGCTGAAAGATTGAACCCTTAATTAATCTCTGACCGACGAATTGCAGTCCGTGCATTGAATCGACAATCTCGACATGTGGAATAACGTACGCCAGCTCAACCTTGCCGCCAACGCGTTGCACGCGCTGCTCGCGCTCGCGCTTCTGGCGGCTGGCTGCTACTGGCTCGTGCAGCGTCCGAACTTCGCGCTGCGCGAGATCCGCATCGAGGGCGACACCGAGCACATCAACGCGCCGACGGTGCGCGCGAGCGTGGTCGGCCGGCTCAAGGGCAACTTCTTCACCGTCGATCTCGATACCGCGCGCGCCGCGTTCGAGCAGATGCCGTGGGTGCGCCATGCGAGCGTGCGCCGCGTCTGGCCGAATGCGCTGGCGGTGTCGCTCGAGGAGTACAAGCCGCTCGGCACGTGGGGCAGCGATCAGCTCGTGAGCACCGACGGCGAACTGTTCACCGCGAACCAGGGCGAGCTCGACGAAGATCTGCCCGCGTTCGACGGTCCCGACGGCACCGCGCCCGAAGTGGTCGCGCGCTATCGCGATCTGCAGAAGTGGTTCGCGCCGCTTGGCATCGAGCCCGACGAAGTCACGCTGTCGTCGCGCTACGCGTGGACAGTGAAGCTGTCGAACGGCATGGAAGTGGAGCTGGGCCGCGAGCGCAACGCCGACACGCTCGGCGAGCGCGCGCATCGCCTCATCGCCGCGTGGTCGGCGGTCACGCAACGCTGGGGGAAAGACATCGAGTATGCGGACTTGCGCTATCCGAACGGTTTCGCGATTCGGGCCGCCGGCATGCGGTTCATCAACGACACGCCGGGCCCCGGCAAGAAGTAACAGCACATCACACGCAACGAGCACGATATGAGTAAAGACTATAAGGATCTGCTGGTCAGCCTCGACATCGGGACGTCGAAGGTGGTGGCCGTCGTCGCCGAATTGAAGGGCGAAGGCCACTACGAGGTGATCGGCCTCGGCCAGAGCGAATCGAAAGGTCTCAAGAAGGGCGTGGTGGTGAACATCGAGGCCACGGTGCAGTCTATCCAGCGTGCGCTCGAAGAAGCGGAACTCATGGCCGACTGCAAGATCACTAATGTGTTCACCGGCATCGCAGGCAGCCATATCCGCAGCTTCAACTCGAGCGGCATGGTCGCCATCAAGGAGAAGGAAGTCACGCAGACCGATGTGGCGCGCGTGATCGAAACCGCGAAGGCGATCAACATCCCGACCGATCAGCAGGTGCTGCATATCCTCACGCAGGAATTCATCATCGACGGTCAGGAAGATGTGCGCGAGCCGATCGGCATGAGCGGCATCCGCCTCGAAGTGAAGGTGCATATCGTCACGGGCGCGGTGAGCGCGGCGCAGAACATCGTGAAGTGCGTGCGCCGCTGCGGCCTCGAAGTGAACGACCTGATCCTGCAGCCGCTGGCGTCGTCGCTGGCGGTGCTCACCGACGACGAGAAGGAACTCGGCGTGGTGCTGGTGGACGTGGGCGGCGGCACGACGGACATCGCGATCTTCAGCGAAGGCGCGATCCGTCACACGGCGGTGATTCCGATCGCCGGCGACCAGGTGACGAGCGACATCGCGATGGCGCTGCGCACACCCACGCCGGATGCGGAAGACATCAAGGTGAGCTACGGCATCGCGAAGCAGGCGCTCGCCGATCCGGACGAGATGATCGAAGTGCCGGGTCTGGGCGAGCGCGGTCCGCGCACGCTGTCGCGCCAGGCGCTGGCGGCCGTGATCGAGCCGCGCGTCGAAGAACTGTTCTCGCTCGTGCAGCAGGTCGTGCGCGAGTCGGGTTACGAAGAACTGCTGAGCTCGGGCGTCGTCCTCACGGGCGGCGCGGCGATGATGCCGGGCATGGTCGAGCTGGGCGAAGACATCTTTTTGAAGCCGGTGCGCATTGGCGTGCCGGAGTACGCGGGCGGTCTCGCCGACGTCGTGCGCAATCCGCGCTATTCGACGGCGATGGGACTGCTGGCGGAAGGCCGCGCGCAGCGTATGCGCGGCCGCAAGGTAGCGGTGCAGTCGGGATCGATGGGCCAGGTCTTCACGCGTATGAAGGACTGGTTCCTCGGCAACTTCTGATACCGCGCCGACAGGTTGAAGCAGCTAACGCAGCAACAAGGGTTAAAGCAGAGACCGATAGCGCTGGTGACGGCGGCTGGCGCGCAGTGGAGGGTTGCCCGACTCTCCCTGAATAACTGCCGAGGAGCGGAATCTTTTTCTTGACGGAGGCAACATGGAATTCCAGATGCTGGAAACGGAAACCAACGGCACCATCATCAAGGTGGTGGGCGTCGGTGGCGCTGGCGGCAATGCCGTTCAGCACATGATCAACCGCGGCGTGCAAGGCGTCGATTTCATCGTGATGAACACGGACGCCCAGGCGCTCTCGCGTTCGCGCGCGCCGGCCGTGATCCAGCTGGGCAGCACGGGTCTGGGCGCGGGTGCGAAGCCGGAAATGGGCCGCGCCGCCGCTGAAGAAGCACGCGAGCGCATCGCCGACGCACTGCGCGGCGCGCACATGGTGTTCATCACCGCCGGCATGGGCGGCGGCACGGGTACGGGTGCAGCGCCCGTGGTCGCGCAGATCGCCAAGGAAATGGGCATTCTCACGGTCGGTGTCGTGAGCAAGCCGTTTGAATTCGAAGGTGGCAAGCGCATGCGCGTGGCGGAAGCCGGCTCGCAGCAACTGGAGGATCACGTCGACTCGCTGATCGTCGTCCTGAACGACAAGCTGTTCGACGTGATGGGCGATGACGCCGAGATGGACAAGTGCTTCCAGTGCGCGGACGACGTTCTGAACAACGCAGTCGCAGGCATCGCCGAAATCATCAACGTCGACGGTCTGGTGAACGTCGACTTTGAAGACGTGAAGACGGTGATGGGCGAGCAGGGCAAGGCGATGATGGGCACGGCCACGGTGGCCGGCGTCGATCGCGCGCGTCTGGCCGCGGAACAGGCGGTCGCAAGCCCGCTGCTCGAAGGCGTCGATCTGTCGGGCGCGCGTGGCGTGCTGGTCAACATCACGTCGAGCCGTTCGCTGCGTCTGTCGGAAACGCGTGAAGTCATGAACACCATCAAGAGCTACGCGGCGGAAGACGCCACGGTGATCTTCGGTGCCGTGTACGACGACGCGATGGGCGACGCGCTGCGCGTGACGGTGGTGGCAACGGGCCTCGGCCGCGCTGCCGCATCGAAGCAGCAAGCCGCACCGATGACGCTGCTGCGCACGGGCACGGACAACCATCCGGTTGCCGCCGCGCCGCATTCGTACGCACCGCCGCCCAACACCGCCGACTACGGCGCGCTCGACACGCCGGCTGTGTGGCGCACGTCGCGCGACACCGCGGCTTCGCACGTGCAGGCGCTGCAGGAAAAGGGCGTCGACACGTACGACATCCCGGCGTTCCTGCGCAAGCAGGCGGACTAAGGCGGACTGCGCACTGCTCAGATCCGGCTGCGGCGTGGCGCATTGGGTTGCGCCCCGCCCGCGGACGGTCAGGCAGGCTGCATGTCGTGAGAAGACGGGAAAGAACGCGCAACGCCGCATCCCTGTGGATGCCCGGCTGGGACGCTTGCCCGCTGCGTTTGGACGCACCGTGCGAAGTTGCCCGGATTCCGGCCGACGTTGCCAGGCGCGTCGCCAGCACGCATTTCACATGCGCGAAGCGGGCGCCGGCGGTTTTTTCGGTCCATCGCGACCGGGCGTATGATGGCCCGATGCAGCGTGCCGACGTGCCTTGCGCATCGATGTGAAGGACGAGTCATGATCAAACAGGGTGAAACGCTGCCCGATGCGACCCTCTTCGAGTTCATCGAAGACGAGCGCGCGGGCTGCACGCTGGGGCCTAACAGCTTCGGCGTGCGCGAGCAGACGGCGGGCAAGCGCGTGGTGATCTTCGGATTGCCCGGCGCTTTCACGCCCACCTGCTCGGCGAAGCACGTACCGGGTTATGTCGAACAGTTCGACGCGCTGCGCGCGGCGGGCGTCGACGAAATCTGGTGTGTGTCCGTCAACGACGCGTTCGTGATGGGCGCGTGGGGGCGCGATCAGCGGACCTCGGGCAAGGTACGCATGATGGCCGACGGCAGCGCGGCGTTCACCCGTGCGCTCGGTCTGGAGCAGGATTTGTCGGCGCGTGGCATGGGCATTCGGTCCCAGCGCTACGCCATGGTGATCGACGACGGCGTGGTCAAGACGCTGAACGTCGAAGCGCCCGGCAAATTCGAAGTCAGCGATGCCGCAAGCATCCTGGCTGCGCTGAGCCCCGCATGAACGCGTTCGCCGTCCCAGCGTTGCCCTTGCGCAACGGGCCGGCACCGTAAATGTGACGGGCGATTACCTCAAGCCGTGCGGGCCGATGGCCGGGAACGCCTCCGTTCCGGTCATCGGCCCGTCGTCCATCCCGACAGCTCCCGTCAGAGTAACAACGGGAAACAGATTGTCACGCCCGGGACGACGACGGGTTCTGCATACTTGGAGTATAATTCGGGCTATGAGTTAAAAAATCCCGATTGGGATTTTCAATGAGTAGAACACTATGTTGAAGCAGCGAACCATCAAATCGATCGTGAAGACGGTCGGCATCGGCCTTCATTCGGGCCGCAAGGTCGACCTGACGCTCCGCCCGGCGGCGCCGGACACGGGCATCGTGTTTTCGCGCGTGGATTTGCCGACCCCCGTGGACATCCCCGCTTCGGCGATGTCGATCGGCGACACGCGCCTTGCCTCCGTGCTGCAGAAAGACGGCGCGCGCGTTTCGACGGTCGAGCATCTGATGTCGGCCTGCGCGGGTCTTGGGATCGACAATCTCTACGTCGACGTCACGGCTGAAGAGATTCCGATCATGGACGGCAGCGCTTCGTCGTTCGTGTTCCTGATCCAGTCGGCGGGCATCGAAGAGCAGAACGCACCGAAGAAGTTCATCAAGGTGAAGAAGACCGTGGAAGTGCGCGACGGCGACAAGTTCGCGCGTCTCGACCCGTTCTTCGGCTTCAAGCTCAAGTTCACCATCGACTTCCGCCACCCGGCCGTCGACAAGACCGGTCAGGCGCTCGAAGTCGACTTCGCGAACACTTCGTACGTGCGTGAAATCGCGCGTGCACGCACGTTCGGCTTCGCGCACGAAGTCGAAATGATGCGTGAGCTGGGCCTCGCGCGCGGCGGCAGCATGGACAATGCGATCGTGCTCGACGAATACCGCATCCTGAACAACGACGGCCTGCGCTACGACGACGAATTCGTGAAGCACAAGATGCTCGACGCGATCGGCGATCTGTACGTGGTCGGTCATCCGCTGCTGGCGGCGTACGACGCGTACAAGTCGGGTCACGGCCTGAACAACGCGCTGCTGCGCGAACTGCTGGCACACGAAGACGCCTACGAGATCGTCACGTTCGACGACACGCAGAAGGCGCCGCGCGGCTTCGGTTACGAGGCGCAGACGGCGTTTGCCTGAATTTCGGCGCTGATATTCGGCGCAGACTGTGCAGATATGAAAAAGGGTGGCGATATGCCACCCTTTTTGTTTTTCACGCCGATATTGCGTGCCTGCGGCGACGCGTCGCGGAGCGCCTGGCGTCTAGCGCCGCCGGAGATGCCGCGCCGCCATCTTCGCGAGCGCTTCCTGCAGCGGCGAGGGCGGCAGCGTCTCGCTGAGCGTGGCGAGCGCGGCGGCGCCGACCGGCGTCATGCGCGCCTGCTTCGGCTGCGGCGGCTCCTTCACCGCTTGCGGACGCACGCGGATGCGCACGCCGTCGATCGGCCAGCCGCGCGCCTGCAGGTCGGCGACGAGTCGCGGCTCCAGATGGCGCAGGCGCGCCGCGAGCGCGTTATGCGCGGCGAACAGCGCGAGCTTGCCGTCCTTGATAAAGCCGGGTTCGATGCTCGTCGCGAGGTAATCGGGCAGCAGCGCGCCCAGATCGCGCTGGATCGCCGCGATCTGCTCGACGCCCGCACGCAGCGGCGCGAACGCGTCGGTGCGGCTCAGCACTTCGGTGAGCAGCTGCGGCGCACGCGGCGCGCCGGACTTGCGCGATCCGCCGGGGCTGCGTGCAGCGCCGGTCGCGCGCGGGGCGCCAGGCCTTGAAATCGGCGAGAAACGGCTCATGTGGCAGGAATGGGAGCGCGCGCGGGTTGCGCGGCAATGTCGTGATTGTAGCTTGCGCGCTTTCCCTCCACGCGTCTCGTGGAGTGGCCGCCACGCGTCGCGCGCCGCTGCGGGGGCGCGTCAGCGCGGGCAGGGCGGCTGCACCGGTCACTGAGCCGACACAGGCGGTGTCAAGGGTGCGTGCTAAAATGCCCGATTCGAATCCACCAATTTGGGCTTAAGCCGCCGAGGTCTTTCCGATCCGGGTGCGTGGCGCGAGTCGTATGCAAACCTGGCGCAATCCGGGCGCACACGAGCCGCGCAGGAATCCCGGCCGAAGCCGCGACGCAGACACCGATCCGATGACCACCGGTTTCTTACAGAAAATCTTTGGCAGCCGCAATCAGCGCCTGATCAAGCAATATCAGAAGACGGTCGCGGCGATCAACGCGCTCGAACCGACGATCGAGCAGTACACCGACGAGCAACTGCGCGCCAAGACCACCGAATTCCGGGAGCGCGTCGCCAAGGGCACGTCGCTCGACGAACTCCTGCCCGAAGCGTTCGCCGTCTGCCGTGAGGCCAGCAAGCGCGTGCTGAAGATGCGTCACTTCGACGTGCAGCTGATCGGCGGCATGGTACTGCACTACGGCAAGATCGCCGAAATGCGCACGGGCGAGGGCAAGACGCTCGTCGCCACGCTGCCGGTGTACCTCAATGCGCTCTCGGGCCGCGGCGTGCACGTCGTCACGGTGAACGACTACCTCGCGCAGCGCGACGCCGAGTGGATGGCGCGTCTCTATAACTTCCTCGGTCTTTCTGTCGGCATCAACCTGTCGCAGATGGATCACGGCATGAAGCAGGAAGCCTATAACGCCGACATCACCTACGGTACGAACAACGAGTTCGGTTTCGACTACCTGCGCGACAACATGGTCTACGAGACCGAAGCGCGCGTGCAGCGTGCGCTGAATTTCGCCGTGGTCGACGAAGTGGACTCGATCCTGATCGACGAAGCGCGTACGCCACTGATCATCTCGGGTCAGGCCGAAGATCACACCGAACTCTACGTGCGCATGAACGCGCTGCCGCCGCTGCTCGAACGCCAGATCGGCGAAGAGAAGGCCGACGGCACGGGCGTCGAAAAGCCGGGCGACTACACGCTCGACGAAAAGGCGCGCCAGGTGTTCCTCACGGAATCGGGCCACGAAAAGGCCGAGCGCATGCTCGCCGAGTGGGGCCTGATCGGCGAGGGCGAAAGCCTCTATGCGCCGCAGAACATCACGCTGATGCACCACGTGTACGCCGCGCTGCGCGCGCACACGCTGTTCTTCAAGGATCAGCACTACGTCGTGCAGAACGGCGAAGTCGTGATCGTCGACGAATTCACGGGCCGTCTGATGGCCGGCCGCCGCTGGTCGGACGGGCTGCATCAGGCCGTCGAAGCGAAGGAACACGTCAAGATCCAGAGCGAGAACCAGACGCTCGCGTCGATCACGTTCCAGAACTACTTCCGCATGTACGCCAAGCTCTCGGGCATGACGGGTACGGCGGACACCGAAGCGTACGAATTCAACGAGATCTACGGTCTCGAAACGGTCGTGGTGCCGACCAACCGCGTGCCGAAGCGGATCGACAAGCAGGATCAGATCTACAAGACGGCCAAGGAGCGCTACGACGCCGTGATTCGCGACATCCGCGAATGCTACGAGCGTGGCCAGCCGGTGCTGGTCGGCACGACCTCGATCGAAAACTCGGAACTGCTCTCGCATCTGCTCACGCAGGCGGGTCTGCCGCACGACGTGCTCAACGCCAAGCAGCACGGCCGTGAAGCCGCGATCGTCGCCGAAGCCGGCCGTCCGAAGCGCATCACCATCGCCACCAACATGGCAGGCCGCGGCACCGACATCGTGCTGGGCGGCAATGCCGAGAAGCAGGCAGCGTTCATCGAGGCCGACGAGGCGATTCCGGCCGACGAAAAGGCGCGCCGCATCCAGCAGCTGCACGACGAATGGCAGACGCTGCACGATCAGGTGAAGGCCGCGGGCGGTCTGCACATCATCGGCACCGAGCGTCACGAGTCGCGCCGTATCGACAACCAGCTGCGCGGCCGTGCGGGCCGTCAGGGCGATCCGGGTTCGTCGCGCTTCTATCTCTCGCTCGAAGATCCGCTGCTGCGCATTTTCGCGGGCGACCGCGTGCGCGCGATCATGGACCGCCTGAAGATGCCGGAAGGCGAGGCGATTGAGGCAGGCATCGTCACGCGCTCGATCGAGTCGGCGCAGCGCAAGGTCGAAGCGCGCAACTTCGACATCCGCAAGCAGCTGCTCGAATACGACGACGTCTCGAACGACCAGCGCAAGGTGATCTACCAGCAGCGCAACGAACTGCTCGAAGCGCACGACATCACCGAAACCATCGGCGCGATGCGACATGGCGTGATCACCGAGATCGTGCGTCAGTTCGTGCCGGCGGGCAGCATCGAAGAGCAGTGGGACGTGCCCGAGCTCGAGGAAGTGCTGCGCAACGAATGGCAGCTCGACCTCGCGATCCAGGAAATGATCAACGAGTCGTCGTCGATCGATGCGGACGAGATTCTCGAAGCCGTGCTCGCTGCCGCCGACGAGGCGTACGAGCAGAAGGTCGCGCTCGTGGGCCGTGAATCGTTCAGCGGGTTCGAGCGCTCGGTCATGCTGCAGACGCTCGACCGCAGCTGGCGCGAGCACCTCGCGGCGCTCGACCATCTGCGTCAGGGCATCCATCTGCGCGGCTATGCGCAGAAGAACCCGAAGCAGGAATACAAGCGCGAAGCGTTCGAACTGTTCGCCGCGATGCTCGACGCCGTGAAGACGGAAGTCACGCGCATCGTGATGAACGTGCAGATCCAGTCGCAGGAGCAACTCGAAGACGCCGCCGAGCAGATGGAAGAGCAGGGCGGCCATCTGGAGAACGTCGAGTTCCGTCATGCCGAATTCGCGGAAGCGGGCGAAGGCGTGCCGGCAGCCGCTCCGGTCGCGGCGGACGCCGCCGCGGCGATGGTCGGCGCGGCCATGAGCCACGAAGCGCTACTCGGCGCGGACGGCGTGCCGAAGGTCGGCCGCAACGACCCGTGCCCGTGCGGCAGCGGCAAGAAGTACAAGCAGTGCCACGGCAAGATCGCGTGATGCGGCGTGGCGCACCCGTCGCGCGAGTTGCACGACGGGCGCGCCGCCTGCTTCATGACGTGCTTGCGCGTTGATTCCGGTGGCCCGCTCGCCAAGGCGGGCCTTGCGTTATGAATTCCCGATGCCGGCCCGGCCTTCAGGCGCCGCGGCCGGCATTGCCTTTTCGACAGGTCGCCCTCATGGCTGTCAATTTCCCCTCGATCGATCCTGCCCAACTTCATCCGGTCGCCGGCGTGACGCTCGGCTGGGCCGAAGCGCATATCCGCAAGCCCAACCGCAAGGACTTGCTGGTGATTTCCGTCGATGAAAGCGCGAGCGTGTCGGGCGTGTTCACGCTCAACCGCTTCTGCGCCGCGCCGGTCACGGTGTGCCGCGAGCATCTCGCGAACGTGCGCGCGGGCGGCAAGGGGATCCGCGCGCTCGTGATCAACACGGGCAACGCGAACGCGGGCACGGGCGAGCCGGGCATGGCGAACACGCGCGCAACCTGCGACGCGCTCGCGAAGCTGGCGGGCATCGAACCGTCGCAAGTGCTGCCGTTCTCGACCGGTGTGATTCTCGAACCGCTGCCGATCGACCGCCTCGTGGCCGGTCTGCCCGCCGCGCTCGCGAACCGCAAGGCCGACAACTGGTACGACGCCGCCCAGGCGATCATGACGACCGACACGCTGCCGAAGGCCGTGTCGCGCCAGATCGACGTCGACGGCCACACGATCACCTTCACGGGCATCAGCAAGGGCGCGGGCATGATCAAGCCGAACATGGCGACCATGCTCGGCTTCCTCGCGTTCGACGCGAACGTCGCGCAGCCGGTGCTCGACGAACTCGTGAAGTACGTGGCCGACCGCTCGTTCAACTGCGTCACGATCGACGGCGACACCTCGACCAACGACTCGTTCATCCTGATCGCCTCGGGCCAATCGAGCCTGCCTGCGATCACGTCGACGGATTCGCCCGCGTACGCCGCGCTGCGCGACGCCGTCACGGAAGTCTCGCAGACGCTCTCGCAACTGATCGTGCGCGACGGCGAAGGCGCGACCAAGTTCATGACGATCCAGGTGGAAGGCGGCAAGGACGTCGCCGAATGCCGCCAGATCGCCTACGCAATCGGCCACTCGCCGCTCGTGAAGACGGCGTTCTACGCCTCGGACCCCAACCTCGGCCGCATCCTGGCCGCGATCGGCTACGCGGGCGTGACGGATCTCGACGTCGGCAAGATCGACCTCTATCTCGACGACGTGCTCGTCGCGAAGGCGGGCGGCCGCAATCCGGACTACCAGGAAGAAGACGGCCAGCGCGTCATGAAGAAGAGCGAAATTCTGATCCGCGTGGTGCTCGGCCGCGGTAACGCCGAAGCCACGGTCTGGACCTGCGACCTCTCGCACGACTACGTGAGCATCAACGCCGACTACCGTTCCTGATCACCGTTTCCGATCACTTTACGCACCACGCAATGGACAAGCTCGAACAGTTTCTGACCCGCGCCGAAGCGCTGCTCGGCCGCCTCGAAGCCGTGCTGCCGCCGGCGACGCCCGAAGTCGACTGGAACTCGGCGGTGGCGTTCCGCTGGCGCAAGCGCCAGGGCCGCGGCTTTCTGCAGCCCGTGCCGGCGATCTCGACGATCGCGCTCGACGACCTGCAGAACATCGACCGCCAGAAGGACCTCATCGACCGCAACACGCGCCAGTTCGTGCAGAAGAAACCCGCGAACAACGTGCTGCTGACGGGCGCGCGCGGCACCGGCAAGTCGTCGCTGATCAAGGCCTGCCTGAACGCCTACGCGCAGGACGGCCTGCGCCTGATCGAAGTCGACAAGGACGACCTGCACGACCTCGGCGATATCGTCGATCTGATCTCGACGCGTCCCGAGCGCTTCATCGTGTTCTGCGACGATCTCTCGTTCGAAGACGGCGAATCGGGCTACAAGGCGCTCAAGGTGGCGCTCGACGGTTCGGTCGCCGCGCAGTCGGACAACGTGCTGATCTACGCGACCTCGAACCGCCGCCATCTGCTGCCCGAGTACATGAGCGACAACGAGACCTACAAGCACATGCCCGACGGTGAGATTCATCCGGGTGAAGTGGTGGAGGAGAAAATTTCGCTGTCGGAGCGTTTCGGGCTGTGGGTCAGCTTCTATCCGTTCAAGCAGGACGACTATCTGACGATCGTCGGCCACTGGCTGCGTCACTTCGAATGCAGCGATGCAGAAGTGGAATCGGCGCGCGGCGACGCGCTCGTCTGGGCGCTGGAGCGCGGTTCGCGCTCGGGCCGCGTGGCGTGGCAATTCGCGCGCGACTGGTCGGGCAAGAAGGCGCAAGAGGCATGAGCGAGCAAGGCAAGGACGGCGCGCAGAATCCGCCGGCGCGCCCTGTCACCGAGGTGGCCGTGGGCGTGCTGGTGCAGCCGGACGGGCGCTATCTGCTGGCGCAGCGTCCCGAGGGCAAGCCTTATGCGGGCTACTGGGAATTCCCGGGCGGCAAGCTGGAAAAGGGCGAGTCGGTCGAAGCCGCGCTGGCGCGCGAACTGCACGAGGAACTGGGTATCGACGTGAAGGCGTGCCATCGCTGGCATACGCTCGAACACGATTATCCGCATGCCTACGTGCGGCTCTACTTCTGCAAGGTCACCGAGTGGACCGGCGAGCCGCATGGCCGCGAAGGTCAGGCGTTCGTCTGGCAGTCGCTGCCGGCCAGCGTCGAGCCGCTGCTGCCCGCCACCATTCCGGTGCTGGAGTGGCTCGCGGCGGAGTAAGCTGAGCGCGACGCCGTAAAGACAAAAGCCGCTGTGCGACGAGCACTGCGGCTTTTTTTCATTCGGGCGGGACCGGACGGGGCGCGCTTATTGACGCGTATCCGTGGGCGGCGCTTCGTCGTCCGGCGGCGTGTCTTCTTCATTGCCGCCGATCCGGTACTTTTCGGCGGCCCACGCGCCCAGATCCATCTGCTTGCAGCGTTCGGAGCAGAAAGGGCGGAAGCGGTTTTCCGGCACCCAGCGGACATCTTTGCCGCAGGTCGGACATTTCACGACAGTGGTCATTCGGTCGAACGTTCAGTAGCTGTGCGCCGCCGTCGGGCGGCGCGGTTGGCAAGTGGCTGGCCCTGGCCGCGCTTTACAGGCTGCAGAGCGTGAGCTGGAACGGCACGTCCTGATCGACGGCGCGCGGACGCAGATCGCCGTCCTGCACCGTGAAGCGCACCCACAGCATATATTTGTTGGCGCTCGCTTCGGGGATCACGCGCAAATCCGGCGCCACGCGCACCTGCATCAGTTGATACGTGCGGCCCGAGAGCATCTGCTGATAGCTGCCCTGCATGGCCATGACCTTCGACGCCTGGCCCGATTCGCGCGCGAGACGCAGCACGATGCTCGCCGCGTCGCGCAGCGGCAGCAGCGGCGTGACCCATTTGGCGATGTCCTGGCGGCGCTGGTCGGCGTGCAGTTGTTGCCACGCGTAGTACGACGGCAGGTCGAATTTGCAGGTGCCGCCCGGAATGATCGCGCGGCTGCGAATGCTCGTGAGCCATTCGTTGTCCGCGAGATGCTGGCCGGTCTTGCCCTGCATCTGCGTGAGGCCCGCGAGCGTCTGCTCGATTTCGCCGAGGACGGATTCGAGCGCGTTCTGTTCGATGCCGGGATTGCCGCGGAACGGAGCGAGCGTTTGACGCTGTCGCTCGAGTTCCTTCATCAGGTCCGATTTGAGGTCGGCGCGGCCTGCGACTTCCGCGATTTCGAACAGCGTCGTGAGCGCGACGTGATGTTCCCTCGGGTCTTCCTGCGTCAGGAAAAACGTGAAGCGCTCGAACAGGTCCTCAAGGCGCAGCAGCGTCCGGATTCGCTCGTTGAAGGGATACTCGTAAAGAATCAAGCGCGCTCGCCTCGGGCGTGGTCGGTGAAGGATTTGCAGGACATTCTAATGCCGTGGGACTGCTGTCGCAATCGCATGCGGCCCGCGATTGCTTCACACGCTATTCCGGCTGCGTGCCAGGGATGTGTCGCGCGGTGTTTGAACTGCGCTTGAACTGTATTCGAGCCGCTATTCACGCACGCTCAAACGCATTTAAACGCATTCGAGCGCATTCGAGCGCGCCAGAAGCACTCTTGCGCTTTGTTGCGGCGCGCTTTTAATCGGCGTGTCTGCTATCGCGCGGCGTTTTCGCACGCGCAAGCGCGAGATAGCGCTGATGCAGTATTTCGACATCCTGCGCGAGCGCCTCGAGCTTGGCGCCGTCGTTGACGATCACATCGTCGGCGGCCGCGAGGCGCGCTTCGCGCGTGGCCTGGCGCGCGATGATCGCCTGCACCTGTTCGCGGCTGAAGCCGTTGCGGCGCATCACGCGCCCGATTTGCGTTTCCACGCTGCAATCCACGACGAGCACGCGCGCGACGCGCGATTTCCACGCGCCCGATTCGACGAGGAGCGGCACGACCACGATCACATACGGTCCGTTCGCCTCGCGCGTCTCGCGCTCCGTTTCCGCGCGGATCAGCGGATGCGTGATGGCTTCGAGGCGCTTGCGCGCGGTTTCGTCGCTGAATACGAGAGCGCGCATGCGTGCGCGATCCATCGAGCCATCGGCGGCGACGAATTCGGGGCCGAATTGCGCGGCGATCGGCGCCATGGCGAGACCGCCCGGCGCGGTGATGCGATGCGCGATCACGTCGGTATCGACGAGCGGCACGCCGCGCGCCGCAAACAGGTCGGCGACCGTGGACTTGCCGCTGCCGATGCCGCCCGTCAGTCCGAGCGTGAAAGGCTCGCGCGTTGCGCCCGATGTTGTGCCAGTCATTGCGCCCGTTATGGTCATCGATCAGATCCCCCAGGCGAAAGCGGCGTACAGCGGCGTGCCCGCGAACAACGTGACGAGCGCGCCCGCCGCGAGATAAGGGCCGAACGGCAGCGGTTCCTCGAAACGCATACGCCCGCTCGCCGTGGCGACGAGGCCGACGATCGCGCCGGCCACCGCCGCGATCACGACGATCTGCGGCAGCGCGCTCCAGCCGAGCCATGCGCCGAGCGCCGCGAGCAGTTTAAAGTCGCCGTGCCCCATGCCTTCGACGCCGCGCAGCAGCCGGAACAGCCAGTAGACGCACCAGAGCGCGAGATAACCGGCGACCGCGCCGATCACGGCGGCGTGCAGATCGGTGAAGGTCTCCGCGAGATTGACGAGCAGTCCGGCCCAGACGAGCGGCAGCGTGAGCGCGTCGGGCAGCAACTGATGTTCCAGGTCGATGGCGCTCATGGCGATCAGCGACGCGCACAGCACGAACGCCGCAAGCGCCTTGCCCGAGGGCCCGAAGGCGAGCAGCGCCGCGGCGGCACACGCGGCGCTGGCGATCTCGATGGCCGGATAGCGAGCGCTCACACGCGCGTGACAATGCGAACAGCGCCCACGCAACGCGAGCCAACTGACGAGCGGAATGTTTTCCCATGCGCGCAGGACGTGGCCGCAATGCGGGCACGCGCTGCGCGGCAGCCAGAGGTTGTAGCGCGCGGGCAGGCCGTCGTCGGCGAACAGCTCGCCCGAGGTTTCGGCATGGCCGAGTGCGTCGGCCGCGTCGGCGCGCCAGGCGCGCTCGAGCATGATCGGCAAACGGTGGATCACGACATTCAGGAAACTGCCGACAACGAGGCCGATGACGATTGCGAAGCCCATCAGCACGCCTGGCGGCAATAGCGCGAGGGCGGCGGTGAAGGGCAGCGCGGACGACGCTGCATCGGCGGAAGCAAGGGAAACGGGCATGAGCGGGGAATCGTAATCTGGCAGCGATGCTACACCACGTTGCCCAGTTGAATGATGGGAAGATACATCGCGACGACGAGGCCGCCGACCAGCGCGCCGAGCACGACGATCACGAGCGGTTCGCACAGGCTCGCGACGAGCGCGATTCTTTCGTCCACCTGACGGTCGGCGAGCGCGGCGACGTCGAGCAGCATGGCGTCGAGCGCGCCCGACTCTTCGGCGACCGCGACCGGCTGGATCACGTCGAGCGGAAAGCAGCCCGCCGCGCGCATCGCGGCGGCGAGCCGTTCGCCTTGACGCAGCCGCGCGCTGATGCCGGCGCTCGCGTGGTCGAAGAAGGCATTGCCGCTTGCGTGCGTGAGGGAGTCGAAGGCGTCGGCGAGCGGCGTGCCGGCGGCGAGCAGGGTGCCGAGCGCGCGGCTCCAGCGCGCCGCGCACAACGTAGTGAGCAGCGCGCCGACGAACGGCACCGCGAGCGCGACGCGACCGAACGCGAGACGCGCGGCTTCGGAGCGCCGCAGCAGCACATGTGCGCCGAATACGCCTGCGCAGGCACACGCCGCAGCCGGTAAGCTCCAGCGCGCGGCGGCGGCCGAAAGCATCAGCACGAACTGCGTGGGTGCGGGCAGCGCGGCGCCGAAACCGTCGAAGATCTGCTTGAACGTCGGCACGACCCAGATCAGCAGCGCGGCGGTGATGGCGATGGCGAACAGCAGCACGGCGACGGGATAGGTGAGCGCCGCGCGCACTTTCGCGCGTTGCGCCGCGCCGCGTTCGCGGTCGTCGGCGATGCGCGCGAGCACGGCCGCGAGCGCTCCCGACGCTTCGCCCACGGCGACGAGCTGGCAATACAGTTGGCCGAAACGCGCCGGATGCCGCGCAAGCGAATCGGCGAAACGCGTGCCCGCGAGAATGTCGCGCGCGAGCGCGGCGGCGATGCGCGGCATGCCGTGCGGCCCCGGTGATTGGGCGAGCAAGTCGAGCGCGCCCGCGAGCGGCAAGCCCGCGCGCAGCAGACTCGCGAGCTGACGCGTGAAGCGCGTGACGTCGGCATGATTCGCGCGCGGCTGCGGCGCGGGGCCGCGCCGCACAATGGCGGTCGCGGTGATGCGGTCGTGCTTGAGCTTGAGACGCACGGCGGGTGCGTCGAACGCGATCAACGCGCCGCGCCGGGGCGATCCGTTTGCATCGAGTCCGCGCCAGGCGAAGCGCGAATCCGTTGCTGACGACACGGCGTGGCGGGCGTTCATGGCGTATCCGTGGCGGCCAGCGCTTCGGCGAGACTCGTGGTGCCGTCGCGCACGCGTGCGAGCGCGGCGTCGCGCAAGGTGGCGACGCTTTCTGCGCGCGCCTGATGGGCGATCTCGTGCGCGCTGCGCTTCCCCACAATCATCTCGCGCATGGACGCGCTCACCGGCATGACTTCGTGTATGCCCACTCGCCCGCGATAACCGATGCCGTGGCACGCCTCGCAACCGCGCGCCGCGAATACGGATGAAGGCGATGACAAACTCGATGCGCGCGCATCGACTTCGAGACCGGCCGCGCGCAACACCGCCTCGGACTCGTTCGACGGCACGCGGCATTGCGGACACAGCCGCCGCACGAGTCGCTGCGCGGTGACGAGGCGCAGCGCGGCGGCGAGGTTGTACGGTTCCACGCCGATGTCGATCAGTCGTGCGACCGCGGCGGGCGCGTCGTTCGTGTGCAGCGTGGACAGCACGAGGTGGCCGGTTTGTGCTGCTTTCACGGCGACGCTGGCGGTCTCCTCGTCGCGAATCTCGCCGATCATGATGACGTCCGGGTCCTGACGCAGCAACGCGCGCAACGCGAGTGCGAACGTGAGCCCGGCTTTCTCGCGCACGTTGACCTGATTGATGCCCGCGAGCTGAATTTCGGCGGGATCTTCCACCGAGCAGAGATTGCGCGAAGCGTCGTTCAGCCGTTGCAGGAAGCAGTAGAGCGACAGCGTTTTCCCGCTGCCTGTGGGACCCGTGACCAGCACGAGCCCGTGCGGTGCGGCGATGGCCGCGCCGAGCGTGTGCTGCTGTGTGTCGTCGAGGCCGAGCGCGGCGAGCGAGAGATCGGCGGGCAGCGCTTCGAGCCGCCGCAGCACGAGTTTTTCACCGTGCAGCGTGGGCAGCGAATTCACGCGATAGTCTTCGGCCGACGCGTGTTGCGCAAGCGGAGCGAGCCGCAGCCTGCCATCCTGGGGAATGCGCCGCTCGGCGATGTCCATGCGCGCGAGCACTTTCACCCGCGTGACGAACGCGTCGCGCAGATGCACGGGCGGTCTGGCGATCTCGTGCAGCACGCCGTCGATGCGTACGCGAATGCGCCAGCCCTGTTCGAGCGGCTCGACATGCAGGTCGGAGGCGTTGCGCCGCGCGGCTTCGCGCAGCGTGTCGGCGAGCAGACGTACGGCTGGGGCGTCGTCGAGCGAGGCGGCCGGCGACGGCGTGTTCAGCGACGCGCGCGCGTTGCCGCTGCCACCGCCGCCGTTGGATAGGCCCTCGGCGGCCAGTGCGTGCGAACCGTTAGAACTGCGCGAACGATGAGGAATGGAAAACATCGAGAGCCGGCCCGAAGCCGCCGTGAGCGTGACGGCTTCATGATCGGCTGGCGCGGCTGCGCGCGCCACTCGGCCAAACGGCTAACGTCTAGTGGCCGGGCAGGAGCTTCTTCGCCTTGCCGAGCGTGCTCGCGAGGCCCTTGCCGGATTTGGCGCCGGGCTTGAAGAGCTTGACGGTGCGCACCGACTGGTCGTCGCTGCGCAGCACTTCGAGTTTGATGTCGCCGATCTGCAGGCACACGTCGCCGTCGGGAATCTCCTCGAGCATTTCGAGGATCAGGCCGTTGAGCGTCTTCGGGCCGTCCGTCGGCAGCTTGATCTGCAGCCAGCGGTTGAGTTCGCGCAGCGGCATGCTGCCCGGCACGATGCACTCGCCTTCGTCGTTCCAGCCGCCGCGTCCGGTGCCGCTGCGCGGCATGGTCGTGGTGAACTCGCCGATCAGCTCCTCGATGATGTCTTCCGGCGTGACGAGTCCTTCGAGTTCGCCGTACTCGTTTACGACTAGCGCGATGCGATGACGGCTTTCCTGGAAGTACTGAAGTTGCTGGAACACGGCGGTGCCGGTGGGCACGAAGTACGGTTCGGTGAGCAGTTCGCGCAGCGTCTCGCGCTCGAAATCCTGGTTATGTAGCGCGGCGAGCGTCTTGCGCACGTGCAGCACGCCGAGCACGCGATCGATGTCGCCTTGATAGACGATCAGCTTGTTGTGATAGCAGGTTTCGAGCTGATGCAGGATGTCTTCGAGCGGCGCGTCGTAGTCGAGCGCTTCGATGCGCCGGCGCGGAATCATCACGTCGTCGACGGTGATGTTTTCGAGATCGAACAGATTCAGCAGGATGCTGCGGTGTTTGGTCGGCATGAAACTGCCTGACTCGAGCACGATGGTGCGCAGTTCCTCGGTCGAGAGACGCTGGTCGCGCGCTTTGTGCGTGTTGATGTGCAGCACGCGCAGGATGGTGTTCGCGAAGCCGTTCACGAACCAGATCAGCGGCTTGGTCACGCGCATGAGCGGTGCAATCAGCAGGCTCGCGGGCAGCGCGATCTTCTCGGGAAAGGTGGCGCCGACGATCTTCGGCGTGATTTCCGCGAACACGATGATGAGAAACGCGACCATGCCGGTCGCCACCGAGAGCACCAGATTGTCGTGGCCGAACGTGTGCAGCGCGATCGAGGTGGTGAGCACCGGAATGATCGTGTTGAACAGATTGTTGCCGATCAGGATGACCGAGAGCAGCAGGTCAGTGCGCGCGAGCAGCTTCTGGGTGGTCTTCGCGCCGAGTGCGCCGTGGTTCGCGAGGTATTTGAGCCGATGGCGGTTGAGCGCCATCATCGCCGTTTCGGAGATGGAGAAGAAGCTGGAGCAGATGAGCAGGACGAAAACGGCGCAAATCTGCGCCCATAAGGGAAGGTGGTCCACGCTTGGAGACAGTGAGGGGAGCGGATGAGGGAAACTATAACAGAGGGTGCGCGCGCCAAATTCGCACGGGGCGGGCGCTGGATGCCACGTTGGCCATCGGGATAAGACGGCCCGCGCTGGACGCGGCAGTCAGGCGCGATGCGACCATGCACGATGTATGGACGAAAAAAAACCGCACAACGTTGTGTGCGGTTTTTTTGAAATTCTGGTCGGGGTGAGAGGATTCGAACCTCCGGCCTCTACGTCCCGAACGTAGCGCTCTACCAGGCTAAGCTACACCCCGAATTTTTACTGCCAGAACTCTCTGAGCTGCTTTGTCTTGTTCAAGACTGGCGCGTCGTCGAGTAAGAACATAATTCTAGCAGGCTATCTTTGTAATTGGAAGAGGGAAATGACGAAATTGCATCTGCGGCTGCTTGAGCCTCTGCTTTCGCGCATTGCAGCGTGTGGTCGAGCGCGCCCGAGCGCGTGATGGCCGCGAAGATTTCGTCGAAGCGCGTGGTGCCGCCTTGCTCGATGGCTTCGCGCGCGAGTGCCGCTTCCGCCGCGGTGCCGTGTTCGATCAGCCAGATCAGCGGCAGGGTGGGTTTGCCTTCGCGCAAGTCGTCGCCGGCGTTCTTGCCCATCGATTCGGGCGTGCCCGTGTAGTCGAGCCAGTCGTCCATGATCTGGAAGGCCGTGCCGATGCGCCGACCATATTCCGCTGCCGCTTCTTCCGTGCGCGCGTCGGCGCCCGAGAGCACCGCGCCCAGTTGCGCCGCCGCTTCGAACAGCTTCGCCGTCTTGTAGCGGATCACCTGCATGTAGCGCGTGGTGTCCACGTCGGCATCATGCATGTTCAGGAGTTGCAGTACTTCCCCTTCGGAAATGATCGTGGTGGCCTGCGAGAGGATTTCCATCACGCGCATCTTGCCCACGCCCACCATCATCTCGAACGAGCGCGAATACAGATAGTCGCCAACCAGCACGCTCGCCGCGTTGCCGAACAGCGCATTGGCCGTCTGGCGGCCGCGTCGCAGGTCCGATTCGTCGACTACATCGTCGTGCAGCAGCGTGGCCGTGTGGATGAACTCGACCACTGCCGCGAGCGTATGCCGCTGCGGACCGCGGTCGCCGAGCGCGCCGGCCACGAGCAGCAGCAGCGCCGGACGCAGCCGCTTGCCGCCCGCACTGATGATGTACTCGGAGATCTGGTTGATCAGCATCACCTCGGACGCCAGACTCTGCCGGATGACACGGTTTACCTGCTCCATGTCGCTGGCAATGGGGGCAAGCAGGGTGGCTGCGCTGGGGGAGGGGGTGGCAGTGGACGACATGATGGCAAATAGGGGTAGTGCCGCGGATTATAAGGCGAATCGGCAAGATGCCGGACGCTCCCCTGCCGTCCGGCCAGGGATTTGACCGCGCTTTCGTCGATGCTTCCCTCTATTCGGTCCGCGCGCGGCGGCACGCCCGGGCCAGGCCGGCGGCTGTCGCAAACGGCGCTCAGACAAGGCTGGAGCGGCTCACGCGGGTTTCCGGCGGCCTGTCAATGCGTGCGTCAAACCTTTTGACCGTGCAGCTAACTCTATGTATAATCTAGGGTTTCGGGCGCGCAGTGCGTCTGAAAAGATATTTTAGAGTGAGGTTCTCAATGTACGCGGTCATAAAAACCGGCGGCAAGCAGTACAAGGTTGCTGTTGGCGAAAAACTTAAAGTAGAACAGATACCGGCTGACATTGACGCAGAAATCACGCTCGACCAGGTTCTCGCAGTGGGCGAAGGCGAATCGATTAAGTTCGGTACGCCGCTGGTCAGTGGGGCTGTCGTCAAGGCCACCGTCGTGTCGCAAGGTCGTCACGCAAAAGTGACCATCTTCAAGATGCGTCGCCGTAAGCACTACCAGAAGCATGGCGGCCACCGCCAGAACTACACCGAACTGCGCATCGACGCGATCAACGCGTAAGCGCACGACGGTTAAGGAGCAAATAAATGGCACACAAAAAGGCAGGCGGGTCGTCACGTAACGGCCGCGACTCAGAGTCGAAACGACTTGGTGTTAAGGTGTTCGGCGGCCAGGCTATCCTCGCAGGCGGCATCATCGTTCGCCAGCGCGGTACGCGTATGCACCCGGGCCTGAACGTCGGCATTGGCAAGGACCACACGCTCTTCGCGCTGGTCGACGGCCACGTCGCGTTCACGACCAAGGGCGCTGCGAACAAGCACACGGTCAACGTCGTTCCGGCAGCGGCCTAAGTTCTAGTCCGCTCGCAATCGACGCAAGGAAGGCCCCGCGAAGTTTGCGGGGCCTTTTGTTTATCTGTTGATTTATCTGGGTTCCGATCCAGATCGCCAATCCGCCCATGGCGGACGTGACCGGCGCCTGTCGGTTTGCACTGGCCATTCGGCCAGGTGGGCAAGTACGGCGACGGCGCGCACAATACGTTGGCAAAATAACGACACTCACCGAGTACGGGACGGAGTAACGCATGAAGTTCATTGACGAAGCGAAGATCGAAGTCATCGCCGGCGATGGGGGCGATGGCAGCGCGTCGATGCGGCGCGAGAAGTTCGTCCCGTTCGGCGGGCCGGACGGCGGCGACGGCGGGCGAGGCGGCAGCGTCTACGCCGTCGGCGACCGCAATATCAATACGCTGATCGACTACCGCTATACGAAGAAGCACCTCGCGCGCAACGGCGAAAACGGCCGCGGCGCCGACTGCTACGGCAAGGGCGGCGACGACATCACGCTGCGCATGCCGGTCGGGACGGTGATCAGCGACATGGACACGGGCGAGCTGATCGCCGACCTCACCGAGCACGACCAGCGCGTCATGGTCGCGAAGGGCGGCGCGGGCGGCCTCGGCAACCTGCATTTCAAGTCGTCCACGAACCGCGCGCCGCGTCAGAAGACCGACGGCAAGCCCGGCGAGCGCCGCATGCTCAAGCTCGAGCTGAAGGTGCTGGCCGACGTCGGCCTGCTCGGCATGCCGAACGCGGGCAAGTCCACGTTCATTTCCTCGGTCTCGAATGCGAAGCCGAAGATCGCCGACTACCCCTTCACCACGCTCGCGCCGAACCTCGGCGTGGTGCGCGTGGGTCCGAGCAAGAGCTTCGTGATTGCCGACATTCCGGGCCTGATCGAAGGCGCGGCGGAAGGCGCGGGCCTCGGTCACCAGTTCCTGCGCCATCTGCAGCGCACGAACCTGCTGCTGCATCTTGTCGACATGGCGCCGTTCGACGAGAGCGTCGACCCGGTCGCGGAAGCGAAGGCCATCGTCGAGGAACTGCGCAAGTACGACGAAACGCTGTACGACAAGCCGCGCTGGCTCGTGCTCAACAAGCTCGACATGGTGCCGGAAGACGAGCGCGCCGCGCGCATCGCCGACTTCGTGGAGCGTTTCGAGTGGAAGGGCCCGGTGTACGAGATTTCGGCACTCACGGGTCAGGGCTGCGAGAATCTTTGCTACGCGATCTACGACTACGTCTCCGAGCATTCGGATGCGCGTCGCGCCGAGGAAGCGGAAGATCTCGCCTCCGACGTGCGCTTCCGCGGCGGCGAGGGCGGAGCGCCCGAAGCCGGGCAGCCGCAGGAGTAATTCGCGGTCGTTCGCAATATTTGCAGTATCAGCAGCATCGCAGTTCACGCCGGCGCGCAACCCGTGCCGGCTGCTTCACGCGTCATCAAGTCAATTGGGAGACCGCGCAGCATGCGTTCCGTCATCGCCGATTCCCGGCGTCTGGTAGTGAAAGTCGGTTCGAGCCTCGTCACCAACGACGGCCGTGGGCTCGATCATGCGGCCATCGGCCGTTGGGCCGCGCAGATCGCGGCCCTGCGCGCGCAGGGCAAGGAAGTCGTGCTCGTCAGTTCGGGCGCGATTGCCGAGGGCATGCAACGCCTCGGCTGGAGCAAGCGACCGCGTGAGATCGACGAACTGCAGGCAGCGGCGGCGGTCGGGCAGATGGGGCTCGCGCAGGTCTACGAAAGCCGTTTCTCCGAACACGACATCCGCACGGCGCAGATCCTGCTCACGCACGCCGACCTCGCCGACCGCGAGCGCTATCTGAACGCGCGTTCCACGCTGCTCACGCTGCTGCGTCTGGGCGTGGTGCCGATCATCAACGAGAACGACACCGTGGTCACCGACGAAATCAAGTTCGGCGACAACGACACGCTGGGCGCGCTCGTGGCGAACCTGATCGAAGGCGACGCCCTCGTCATCCTCACCGATCAGAGCGGTCTCTATACGGCCGATCCGCGCAAGGACCCGACTGCCACGCTCGTGCAGGAAGCCGACGCAGGCAAGCCCGAACTCGAAGCGATGGCGGGCGGCGCGGGGTCGAGCATCGGCCGAGGCGGCATGCTCACCAAGATCCTGGCGGCCAAGCGCGCGGCGCACAGCGGCGCGAACACGGTGATCGCGAGCGGTCGCGAGGAACAGGTGCTGGTGCGGCTCGCCGCGGGCGAGGCGATCGGCACGCAACTCATCGCACGTACTGCGCGCATGGCCGCACGCAAGCAATGGATGGCCGACCACCTGCAGGTGCGCGGCCATGTGGTGATCGACGACGGCGCGACGCAGAAGCTCACTGCCGACGGCAAGAGCCTGCTGCCCATCGGCGTGACCGATGTGCAAGGTGCGTTCGCGCGCGGCGAGGTCATCGCGTGTCTGAACGGCGAAGGCCGCGAGGTCGCACGCGGGCTCACGAACTACAGCAGCGCTGAGACCAAGCTCATCCAGCGCCATGCGAGCACCGAGATCGAAAGCGTGCTGGGCTACATGCTCGAACCCGAACTGATCCATCGCGACAATCTCGTGCTGGTCTGAGCGCCGGGCTACGTCAGGACGCAAAAAAGCCGCAGCGGTCGTCGACCGTTGCGGCTTTTTCTTTGTGCCGCCGTTTGACGAGGCGCGCGATCAGCGCACGAGCGTCGACTGCGTGCGGCCGAAGCGGATGTTCTCGATGATGGTCGAGGCCTTGCCGATCGGCATCTTGTTCGCGCAGAAGTAGTCCTGATATAGCGCCGAGTGATACGCGTTGAGCGTGCCATTCTCGATGCGCGACCAGTCGTTCGCAACGGTCTGATCCCAGCCGTTGTGGTCGGCGTTCAGGCTCGCGTAGAGGCGCCACTCGTAAGTGTCGCAGCGAATGCCTTCGTAGTTGATGTTGCGCGCGCCGCCCGGGCTCGTGATGACGATGGCGTAGCGCACCACGCCGTCGCTGCCCACGCTGAGCGAGGCCGGATCGACGGCGAATTTGAGCTGCGTGTTGTTCGACACGTCGAACGGCAGCAACTGCGTGCCTGCCTGCGGCAGCGCCGGCAGGCTTTCGACCTTGTTCTCCTGCCAGGTGCCTTTGCGGTCGAGCAGATACGTGAACGCGCTGTCGTCCTTGTTGGTGGGGGCGGAACTGCCGCAACCGGCCAGCAGGACGCTACTTGCGGCCGCAGCGCACGCTGCGGCAAGAGCAATTCGTTTCAAATTGGTTTTCCTTCGATGCTCCGGCGCTGGGCGCACGAATGCGCGGCGCCGCGAATGCGGACCGGCCGAGGTCGCGCCGCGTATTCGCATACGCAGCGCGGACGAGGCCGCTCCGGGCGTTCAGTGCGCCGCCACGAGACGTAACCTGGCTGACTCGTGTTACTCGTGCTCGTCCGGCGCAGGCTCGATCATACTCCCCGCCGTACCGCAGTCGCTTTCCAGCACCGTGCGCACTTCGACCACCTCGCCCTCGATGAACGCGGGTTCGATCTGCACCGCCTGGGCGTGCGCCGACGTCACGATGCGCGGATAGCGCACCTCGTGCCCATGCCCGTGCGAGCCGGCGCTGCGTTCCACACGCGGCGCCGCAGGCCGCCGCAGAAAACGCGAAAGCTCGGTCAGCGCCAGTTGATAGACGTCGCGCTTGAACTCGATGACCGCTTCGAGCGGCACCCAGTACTCGTTCCAGCGCCACGCATCGAACTCGGGATGCTCCGTTGCCCGCAGGCAGATATCGCAGTCGCGCCCGACCATGCGCAGCAGAAACCAGATCTGTTTCTGACCGCGATAATGGCCGCGCACTTCGCGCTTGATGAACTTGTCCGGCACCTCATAACGCAACCAGTCGCGCGTGCGACCGACGATCTTGACGTGCTCCGGATGCAAACCGGTTTCTTCGTGCAACTCCCGAAACATTGCCTGCATGGGGGTTTCACCATACTTGATGCCCCCTTGCGGAAACTGCCAGGAATGTTCGCGAACCCGCTTGCCCCAAAACACCTCGTTTCGCGCGTTCAAGAGGATGATGCCGACGTTCGGGCGAAACCCCTCACGATCCAGCATACAACCACCTTCGAATCCTTTAAAATTGCTTTGATTATAAACAGATAACGGTCCTCACGCACCCGACGGCCAGAATATCGGACCGATTTGCCGCGTATGCGCAAAAGCGCCCGGCGGCGCGATCGGCGCCGGACCTGGCGGGCGTCATCGGTGCGGCGCACGGCGTGTTGTCATAATGGCGGTTTCCTGAACTCCACCGTTGGTCTCTCTTCGGGCGGTCCGCACTGGCCGCCGCTTTTGGAAAATCTGAATGAAAGCCTCCCGTTTCTTTATCGGCACCCTGAAGGAAGCGCCGGCTGACGCCGAAATCGTCAGCCACAAGTTGATGGTCCGCGCGGGCATGATCCGTCGCGTCGCGGGCGGCATCTACAACTATCTGCCGATCGGTCTGCGCTCGATCCGCAAGGTCGAGCAGATCGTGCGCGAGGAAATGAACCGCGCGGGCGCCATCGAACTGCTGATGCCGGCGGTGCAGCCGGCCGAGCTGTGGCAGGAATCGGGTCGCTGGGAACAATACGGGCCAGAACTGCTGCGCTTCAAGGATCGCAAGCAGAGCGATTTCGTGATGGGGCCGACGCACGAGGAAGTCGTCACCGACATCGCGCGCAATCAGATCAAGAGCTATCGTCAGCTGCCGGTGAACTTCTACCAGGTGCAGACGAAGTTCCGCGACGAAATCCGTCCCCGTTTCGGCGTGATGCGCGGCCGCGAATTCATCATGAAGGACGCGTACTCGTTCGATAAGGACGTCGACGGCCTGAAGCTCTCGTACCAGAAGATGTACGACGCCTACGTGCGCATCTTCACGCGCCTCGGTCTCGATTTCCGCGCGGTCGTGGCCGACAACGGCTCGATCGGCGGCAGCGGCTCGCACGAATTCCACGTGATCGCGGAAACCGGCGAAGACGACATCGCCTACTGCCCGAGCTCGGAATTCGCCGCGAACGTCGAAGCCACCGACGCGCTGCCGCTGATCGCCACGCGCGGCGCGGCAAGCGAAGCGCTCACGAAGACCTCGACGCCCGGCGCGGCGAAGTGCGAGGCCGTGGCCGAACTGCTCGGCATCCCGCTCGAACGCACCATCAAGTCGATCGTGCTGGCCACGGACAACGAAGGCGCCGAACCCACCGAACCCACCATCTGGCTGCTGATGCTGCGCGGCGACCACTCGCTCAACGAGATCAAGGTCGGCAAGCTCGAAGGCCTGAAGGGTTTCCGCTTCGCGACCGAAGCCGAGATCGTCGAGTGGTTCGGCACGCCGCCGGGCTACCTCGGTCCGCTCAACACGAAGAAGCCCGTGAAGGTGGTCGCCGATTCGACGGTCGCGAACATGAGCGACTTCGTCGTGGGTTCGAACGAAGTGGACTTCCACACCACGGGCGTGAACTGGGGCCGCGATCTGCCGGAGCCGGTCGTCGCCGACATCCGCAATGTGCAGAAGGGCGATCCGTCGCCGGACGGCAAGGGCGTGCTCGACATCTGCCGCGGCATCGAAGTGGGCCACGTGTTCCAGCTCGGCACCAAGTATTCGGAAGCGATGAGCGCCACATACCTTGCCGAAAACGGCAAGCCCGCGCCGATGCAGATGGGCTGCTACGGCATCGGCATCACGCGTATCCTGGGCGCCGCGATCGAGCAGAACTTCGACGACAAGGGCATCATCTGGCCGGAATCGATCGCTCCGTTCCAGGTGGTCGTGTGCCCGATGGGCCTGGACCGCAGCGAACTCGTGCGCGAGCACGCCGAGCGCGTCTACAACGAGCTGGTCGCGGCTGGCGTGGACGTGATTCTCGACGACCGCGGCGAGCGTCCGGGCGTGATGTTCGCCGACTGGGAACTGATCGGCGTGCCGCATCGTCTCGTGATCGGCGATCGTGGTCTGAAGGACGGCAAGATCGAGTATCAAGGCCGCCGCGACACCGAAGCGACGCTGCTGCCGGCCGAAGAAGCCGCGCAGACGGTGGCGCAGAAGATCGCCGCCGCGCTGGCAGTGTGATGCGCGCCGTTTCTCGTCTCGGCTAAAGGAGCGCCGCGAGCGTGGAATACAGTTTCCTGTCCGCGACGGTCCTGCTGCTGCTGATCACCGATCCGCTCGGCAACATTCCGCTCTTCATCGGCTGTCTGCGCGGTGTGGCGCGGGAGCGCCGGGCGATCGTGATCCTGCGCGAAGTCGCGATCGCGTTCGTGATCCTGCTTGTGTTCATGGTGGCCGGCAACGGCTTCCTGCGCATGATGGGGCTCACGGACACGTCGCTGCGCATCGGCGGCGGCATCGTGCTGTTCCTGATCGCGCTGCGCATGATCTTTCCGCATCCGGGCGGTCCGTTCGGCGCGGGCGACAAGGGCGGCGAGCCGCTCATCGTGCCGCTTGCGATTCCCGCGCTCGCGGGACCGTCGGCGCTCGCCACGGTCATGCTGCTCACGTCGCAGGCGCCGGGCAAACTGTTCGAGTGGATCGGCGCGCTGATCGTGACGATGGCGATCTGCGCGATCGTGCTGGTGCTCGCCGAGCGCATCCAGCAACTGCTCGGCGAGCGCGTGGTGACGGCCTTCGAGCGCCTGATGGGCCTCGTGCTCGTGGCGATTTCGGTGGAGATGATCCTCGCGGGCATCGCCGCGTTCGTGCATCACCTCTGACGCCGCGCGCAGGCGTCGACGCAAACAAAAAAGCCGCTTCGTTCGAAGCGGCTTTTTTTATCGGCTCGTGCCTGACTTACGCGCCTTCGGTCAGCGCGCGAATCGTCGGCAGATTGCGCCAGTAACCCTTGGCGTCCATGCCGCAGCCGAACACGTAGCGGTCCGGCACCGAAAAGCCGCAGTAGTCCGGATGCAGCGGCTTGGCCTTCGGAATGATCTTCTCGCACAGCACGGCCGAGAGGAAACGCTTCGCGCCCATGTCCATGATGCGGTCGCGGATCGCGGCCATGGTCTCGCCTTCATCGAGGATGTCGTCGAGCACGATCACGACGCGGTCCTTCACCGACTCGCGCGGCGCCACGCGCCACTGCATTTCCGCGCTGCCCTTGATGGCGTTGCGGTAGCGCGTGAGGTGGATGTAGTCGAATTCGAGCGGGAAGTCGAGGTGCGGCAGCAGCATGCCGGTGAACACGGCCGCGCCGCCCATCACCGACAGCACGAGCGGGAAGTCCTCGCTGATATCGGCGCGAATGGCTTCGGCCATCCGGCCGATCGACGCATTGACATCGCTCTCCGAAACGATCTCTTCGGAGTGGCGGAAAATATGGAGGGCTTCTTCGCGATTCATGACTCTGGCGGGGCAGTGGCTGTAGCTATTCAGTGTGGAAAATAACGACGGCGCGCGCTACAGCAAAAACCCGCGCTACCATGTCCAGCTCGCGCGCCGCGTCGTGTTGGGCCGCACGCGCAATGCGCCGCGCGGCCCGCCAATCAGGTCGATTCGATCAGCGCATGCCGGGCATCATGCCCTTCATGCCGCGCATCATCTTCTGCAGATTGCCGCCCTTCAACTTCTTCATCATGGTGCGCATCTGGTCGTACTGGTTCAGCAGGCGATTGACTTCCTGAACCTGCACGCCCGCGCCCGCAGCGATGCGGCGCTTGCGCGTGGCCTTGATCAGATCCGGCTTGGCGCGTTCCTGCGCGGTCATCGAATTGATGATGCCTTCCATGCGGCGCATCTGCTTTTCGGCGACGCCCATGTCGGCGCCCGACGCGGCCTGCTGGAATTGCGCGGGCAGCTTGTCCATGAGCGACGACAGGCCGCCCATCTTCTTCATCTGCGAGAGCTGCGCACGGAAATCGTTCAGGTCGAAGTCGCCGCCCTTCTTGACCTTGTCGGCGAGCTTCTGCGCGGCTTGCACGTCCACGCCGCGCTGCGCTTCCTCGACGAGGGCGAGAATGTCGCCCATGCCGAGAATACGGTTGGCCATGCGGTCGGGGTGGAACACTTCCAGACCGTCGAGCTTTTCCGCGACGCCGACGAACTTGATCGGCTTGCCGGTGATGTGGCGCACGGAAAGCGCCGCGCCGCCGCGCGAGTCGCCGTCGAGCTTGGTGAGCACGACGCCGGTGAGCGGCAGGGCGTCGTTGAACGCCTTCGCGGTGTTGACCGCGTCCTGACCGAGCATGGCGTCGACGACGAACAGCGTTTCAGCGGGCTTGAGCGAGCTGTGCAGCGCGCTGATCTCGTTCATCATCGCCTCGTCGATACCGAGGCGGCCGGCCGTGTCGACGAGCAGCACGTCGTGATAATGGCGCTTGGCCCAGTCGACCGCGGCAGCAGCGATCTCGACGGGCTTCTGATCCGGCTGCGAGGGGAAGAAGTCGGCGCCGACCTGTTCCGTCACCGTCTTCAGCTGCGCGATAGCAGCGGGGCGGTAAACGTCGCACGAAACGGTCAGGACCTTCTTTTTGTACTTCTCGCGCAGCAGCTTGGCGAGCTTGCCGGTCGTGGTGGTTTTACCCGCGCCCTGCAAGCCGGCCATGAGGATGACGGCGGGCGGCGTGACGTTCAGGTTCAGCTCGGCGGCCTTGCCTTCGTAGTCGCCGCCGATCACGGCGGTCAGCTCGCGCTGCACCACGCCGACGAGCGCCTGGCCCGGCGACAGGCTGCTGATCACTTCCTCGCCGAGCGCCTTTTCCTTCACCTTGGCGATGAATTCGCGCACGACGGGCAGCGCCACGTCCGCTTCCAGCAGCGCGAGACGCACCTCGCGCAGCATGTCCTGCGTATTGGCTTCGGTCAGCCGGGCTTCGCCGCGCAGCGTCTTGACGACGCGCGCCATCCGTTGAGTAAGATTGTCGAGCATGGGGAGGCGGTGAGCAGTGCGGCTCCCGAACGTCGCGCGTGGCACGGGAATGCGGCAAATTGCCGGGTTCCGTCGCCGCTTTGTTACGCTGCGTCGTGGAAAGGGGGCCTATAGTAAACTTCGAACATGGATATTGTACTGTATGCCCTCACCGTGCTCCTGTACGGCGGATTGTGTGCCGCCGACTGGCATGCACTGCGGCGCGCCGGCGCGCCGCCGCTCCTCGGCAGCGTGCCGCCGGTTCCGGTCGCGCTCGGCCCACGCGACGCCGGCGAACCGGGCTCGCGCCCGCGCAGCTTCGGCGCGCTGTCGCGCTCGCTGCTGTTCGTCGCGCTCGCGGCGCACGGCGTGCTGCTGCACATGACGATCTTCCCCGCCCACGAGATGATCTTCGGCTTCGCGTTCGCGTTGTCGGCGATGTTCTGGCTCGGCGCGGTGATCTACTGGATCGAGAGCTTTTTCTTCGCGCTCGACGGCCTGCGTCTGTTGCTGCTGCCGCTCGCGGCCGTCGCCGCCATCCTGCCGCTCGTGTTCGGCGGCGTGCGCGTGCTGCCTTACGCCGCGGCGCCGATGTTCAAGCTGCATTTCGTCATCGCCAACGTCGCTTACGGGCTGTTCGCGATCGCCGCGCTGCACGCCGTGCTGATGCTCGCCGTCGAGCGTCGTCTGCACGCGCTCAAGGGCGCGGGCTTCCAGCGCAACGCCGGCAACAAAGGCGGCGGCTGGCTGTCGAACTGGATCGAGACGCTGCCGCCGCTGCTCACAATGGAGAAGCTGCTGTTCCGTCTGATCGGCGCGGGCTTCGTGCTGCTCACGGCCACGCTCGTTTCGGGCATCGTGTTCAGCGAGCAGTTGATCGACCGTCCGCTGTCGCTCGATCACAAGACGGTGTTCGCGTTCCTGTCGTGGCTGATGTTCGGCGCGCTGCTCACCGCGCGCAAGATTTCCGGCTGGCGCGGACGCTCGGCGCTGCGCTGGGTGATCGCGTCGTTCGTCGCGCTGTTGCTCGCGTATGTGGGCAGCCGTTTTGTGTTCGAGGTGCTGCTGCATCGGCCGGTCGTTTGATCGCGAGCGCTGCGCTTCGATGTGTTCCGTTGTGTTTTCGTTGCCGCGCCTGTCCGTTATTGCACGCGATTTGCACGCGAGTCGTGCACGGAGCGGCGCACTGAAACCAGACTGATTCCATGAGACAGATTTTTCTTCTGATTCTGCTGTTCGTCGTCGGGCAGTGGTTCGTCAAGGCGCTGCGCCGTGCGCAGACGCAATCGCCGCAGTCACGCACGGGCGCCGATCCGCGTCAGGCGGGTCCGTTCGGCACGCAAGGCACGAACGGCGCGCAAGGTTCGAACGGTGCCGCTGGCGCCGCGGGTGCCAGGCGTGCGAACGGCCAGGGTGCGTTGCCCGAGCCGATGGTGCGTTGCGCCGAGTGCGGCGTGCACGCGCCGCGCAGCGAGTCGGTGAACGTCGGCGCGCAGTCGTTCTGCAGCGCCGAACACGCGCGTGTCTACGACGCGCGCAAGTCCGGCCAGGACCGCGCGGCGCGATGAGTCGTCACGCGCAGTCTGCGGCTTCGTCTGTGTTCTCGATCGATGCGCAAGGTTGGGCCGATGGCGCGCAGCGCCTGGCGTCGCCGAATTTCGAAGCGCGTCCGGACGGCGCGACGCCGACGCTCATCGTCGTGCACAACATCAGTCTGCCGCCCGACACGTTCGGTGGCCCCGAGATCGCCGACCTGTTCCTCAATCGCCTCGATTGCGATGCGCATCCGTACTTCGATACGTATCTGCGCGGCGTGCGGGTCTCGGCGCATTTCGTGATTCATCGTAACGGCACGCTCGAGCAATTCGTTTCGTGCGACGAGCGCGCGTGGCACGCGGGCCTCTCCAGCTTCTTCGGCCGCGAGCGTTGCAACGACTTCTCGATCGGCATCGAACTCGAAGGCAGCGATACGCAGCCGTTCGAACCCGCGCAATACGCCACGCTCGCGCCGCTCGTGCGCGCGATCGCGGCGCGCTATCCGATCGACGCGCTCGCCGGGCACTCGGACATCGCGCCGGGCCGCAAGACCGACCCCGGTCCGCATTTCGACTGGGCGCGTTTGCAGCGCGAGACGCAACTGGGCGACGCGTTCTTTCCCTATCTGCACGCGCGGACCTGACGTGTTACCGGCGTCACGGGCATCGCAGCGTCGTCTTGACGCACCAAAGCGCAACTAACCAGGAAGTGCCGGCGATGCGCTAACCGCTGCGTCGCGTACGGACTTTCTGGCGCGGAGAAACTTGCGTTTGGCCCGAATGCCCGCGCCGTCTGGGCTTCGCGCCAGAGCCTCCTTTGTCAATACACCCGCCGTGAAATTTAGCCGTTGCACGTCCGGCAAGTTCCACTATACTTCGTACCCGAAGCACGGCTTTACACCATATGTTGTGTTGTTCCGCGGCGCCCCGCTCTCCGAGCACGGCGCCGCACGCATTAGCGGCATAGGAAAAGAACTTTGTGCGGTGCAGTCGGGCGAGAACCGGCGCACCGGCTGTAATCGAGAGAAAAGGTACAGCCAATGATCGCGGCATCCACGATGAAGACCGTCACGCTGTGTGGTTCATCAGCATTGCCGCATCCGGCAGCCTCGCCAGGCTGGCTTTTTGTCTCCGCCCATTCGTCCGCGCACACGGGGGCGCGGCGCCCGTATTAATTCGCGAAATCCTTCGCATATTTCCAGGACCAGGAGCTTTGCACATGCAAACGACCGATAACGTCTCGACCCGGTATGAAGGCGCGCCCGCCGCGCACACGCTGGGTGGTCAGCCGCAGGACGGCCAGGTCAGCGCGACGCAGTTCGCCGACCACAAGATCATTCGCCGTAACGGCAGTGTCGTGGGCTTCGAGCCGTCGAAGATCGCCATCGCGATGACCAAGGCGTTCCTGGCCGTCAATGGCGGGCAGGGCGCGGCGTCGGCGCGCGTTCGCGAACTCGTCGAACAGCTCACGCAGAACGTGGTGCGCGCGCTGGTGCGCAGCCGCCCGAACGGCGGCACGTTCCACATCGAAGACATTCAGGATCAGGTCGAACTCGCGCTGATGCGCGGCGGCGAGCACAACGTCGCGCGCGCCTACGTGCTGTATCGCGAGAAGCGCAACCAGGAACGCGCGCACGCGCCGGAAACGGCAGCGCCCGCAGCGCCTGGCATCAACGTCACCGACAACGGCGTGACGCGTCCGCTCGACATGCACGCACTGCGCGCGCTGATCGTCTCGTCCTGCGAAGGTCTGGGCGACGCCGTGAACGCCGACCCGATCGTCGCGGAAACGGTGAAGAACCTGTACGACGGCGTGCCGATGACGCAGGTCTACGACTCCGCCATCCTGGCCGCACGCACGATGATCGAAAAGGACCCGGCGTACAGCCAGGTCACGTCGCGCATTCTGCTGCACACGATCCGTCGCGAAATTCTGGAAGAAGAAGTCACGCAAGCCGAAATGGCCGTGCGTTACGCCGACTACTTCCCGCAGTTCATCAAGCGCGGCGTCGAAGCCGGCCTGCTCGACGACAAGCTCCAGCAGTTCGACCTCAAGCGTCTGGGCAACGCGCTGAACGCGAACCGCGATCTGCAGTTCGGCTACCTCGGCCTGCAGACGCTGTACGACCGCTACTTCCTGCACGTGCACGGCACGCGCATCGAAATGCCGCAGGCATTCTTCATGCGCGTCGCGATGGGCCTGTCGCTCAACGAGATCGACCGTGAAGCGCGCGCGATCGAGTTCTACAACGTGCTCTCGTCGTTCGACTTCATGTCGTCGACGCCGACGCTGTTCAACTCGGGCACGCACCGCTCGCAGCTCTCGTCGTGCTACCTGACGACGGTCGCCGACGACCTCGACGGCATCTACGAAGCGCTGAAGGACAACGCGCTGCTCTCGAAGTTCGCGGGCGGTCTGGGCAACGACTGGACGCGCGTGCGTGCACTCGGCTCGCACATCAAGGGCACGAACGGCAAGTCGCAAGGCGTGGTCCCGTTCCTGAAGGTCGTGAACGACACGGCCGTCGCGGTGAACCAGGGCGGCAAGCGCAAGGGCGCGGTCTGCGCGTACCTGGAATCGTGGCACCTGGACATCGAAGAATTCCTCGAGCTGCGCAAGAACACCGGCGACGATCGCCGCCGCACCCACGACATGAACACGGCGAACTGGATTCCCGATCTGTTCATGAAGCGCGTGATGGAAGGCGGTGACTGGACGCTGTTCTCGCCGTCGACCTGCCCGGATCTGCACGACCTGTTCGGCGCGGAATTCGAAAAGGCTTACGTCGCTTACGAAGAGAAGGCCGCACGCGGCGAGATCAAGCTGTTCAAGAAGCTGCCGGCTGCGCAACTGTGGCGCAAGATGCTGGGCATGCTGTTTGAAACGGGCCACCCGTGGATCACGTTCAAGGATCCGTGCAACGTCCGCTCGCCGCAGCAGCACGTGGGCGTCGTCCACTCGTCGAACCTGTGCACGGAAATCACGCTGAACACCAGCGACAGCGAAATCGCCGTCTGTAACCTGGGCTCGGTGAACCTCGTCGCGCACATGATCGAACAGGCCGACGGCACGTTCGCGCTCGACCACGAGAAGCTCAAGCGCACCATCAGCGTCGCAATGCGCATGCTCGACAACGTCATCGACATCAACTACTACGCGGTGTCGAAGGCGCGCAACTCGAACCTGAAGCACCGTCCGGTGGGCATGGGCATCATGGGCTTCCAGGACTGCCTGCACGTTCTGCGCACGCCGTTTGCTTCCCAGGAAGCCGTGGAGTTCGCCGACCGCTCGATGGAAGCCGTCTGCTACTACGCGTACTGGGCGTCGACGGAGCTGGCAGCCGAGCGCGGCCGCTACTCGACCTACCGCGGCTCGCTGTGGGATCGCGGCATCCTCCCGCAAGACACGCTCAAGCTGCTCGAGGAAGCACGCGGCGGTTACGTCGAAGTCGACACGAGCGAATCGATGGACTGGACGTCGCTGCGCGAGCGCATCGCGACGCACGGCATGCGCAATTCGAACTGCATCGCGATCGCGCCGACCGCGACGATCTCGAACATCATCGGCGTGTCGCCGTGTATCGAGCCGACGTTCCAGAACCTCTACGTGAAGTCGAACCTCTCGGGCGAATTCACGGTGGTGAACGACTACCTCGTGCGTGACCTGAAGTCGCGCGGCCTGTGGGACGAAGTCATGGTCGCCGACCTGAAGTACTTCGACGGCATGCTCTCGCGCATCGACCGTGTGCCGGCCGACCTGCGCGCGGTCTACGCGACGGCGTTCGAAGTCGATCCGACGTGGCTCGTCGAAGCGGCGTCGCGTCGTCAGAAGTGGATCGACCAGGCGCAGTCGCTGAACATCTTCATGGCGGGCGCATCGGGCAAGAAGCTCGACGAGATCTACAAGCTCGCATGGGTGCGCGGCCTGAAGACGACGTACTACCTGCGCACGATGGCGGCGACGCACGTCGAGAAGTCGACGGTTGCGCACGGCGCGCTGAACGCAGTGCCGACGGGCGGTTCGAACGGCGGCGGTGCAGCAGGCGGCGCGAACGGCGGTGCGGGTTTCGGCGCGGCCGGCGGCAACGGCGGTTCGACGGTGATGCAGGCGGCAGCGCCTGAAGCCGCTGTCGAAGCGGCGCCCGAAGCAGAAGGTCCGGTGTGCATGATGCGTCCGGGCGATGCGGGCTTCGAAGAGTGCGAGGCTTGCCAGTAATCGCGATGTGCGTGGCGGCAGCGCAACGGTGCTGCCACGCGTCACGCGTCACACGCAGTGCATCGACGGAATGAGTCGGCGGCGTGCAGCGAGTACAGACAGTAAACAGTAGTCGATGCCGTCGTCGATGCAAGTCGATACAGATAGAAGATGCAGACGCGGCGCGCGCAATGCGCGTCGCCAGGTTCAGGCGGTGGAAAAAAGGCTTCAGGATTCCCTGGGGTTTCGCCTGAACGCGAAACAGGTCGCGCGAGCCAGAACGCAGCGCGCGGCGCAGCGAACGACAGATCCACGCAGGCAGCGATGCCCGCAGCGCAGTTGCAGGTCTGTCGAAGCAGCAGCGAGCGAGTCGTGAAGCACGTTCGCAGCACGCAGTCGAAAGCATCGTGAACACGATGCGAAGCGCGCGCGGCGAACCACGTTTTCACACACGCTCTCGATGTCGCGAAGACCCTCGAAGCCAATCGCGCGTGCGATGTTCGAGCGACGAATACGCGATGCATCCGCACCGCTCACACGCCGCGATCGACACGATGCGATGACAAAGTGTTGTATCGAGGTCGCAACGCGAATCGAAAACAGGATTTTTCGTGTGCGAACCCTTTTATCGCGCATGAAAAGATGGTACAAACCGTTCTAAATTGATGGTGACATTTATGCTCAACTGGGATGACGAGAACACGGCCGTAACTCCGTCGAGCGGTGCGCAGCAGAACGCAATGCGCAACCCCGCTGGCCTGGCTGTCTCTGTTCCTGAAGCGCAGTCCGCACTGCACTTCACTCCTCAGTCTTCTTCGGCGACCAACATCTTCTCCGCCGACTTCGCAGTCGCACCGCCGCCGCAGGCGCCGGTCTCGACCGAAGCCCGCGTGAATGTCGCCGACAAGCGCATCATCAACGGTCAGACCGACGTGAATCAGTTGGTCCCGTTCAAGTACAAGTGGGCTTGGGAAAAGTACCTGGCCGGTTGTGCGAATCACTGGATGCCGCAGGAAGTGAACATGTCGCGCGACATCGCCCTGTGGAAAGACCCGAATGGTCTGACCGAGGACGAGCGCCGCATCGTGAAGCGCAACCTCGGCTTCTTCGTGACTGCCGACTCCCTCGCCGCCAACAACATCGTGCTCGGTACCTACCGGCACATCACGGCGCCCGAATGCCGCCAGTTCCTGCTGCGCCAGGCGTTCGAAGAGGCAATCCACACGCACGCGTACCAGTACATCGTCGAATCGCTCGGTCTGGACGAAGGCGAGATCTTCAATGCGTACCACGAGGTCAAGTCGATCCGCGACAAGGACGAGTTCCTGATCCCGTTCATCACCACGCTGACGGATCCCGCGTTCACGACGGGTACGCTCGAATCCGACCAGACGCTGCTCAAGTCGCTGATCGTGTTCGCCTGCATCATGGAAGGTCTGTTCTTCTATGTGGGCTTCACGCAGATTCTCGCGCTCGGCCGTCAGAACAAGATGACCGGCGCCGCCGAGCAATATCAGTACATCCTGCGCGACGAGTCGATGCACTGCAACTTCGGCATCGACCTGATCAACCAGATCAAGCTCGAGAACCCGCAGCTGTGGACGCCGGCGTTCCGCGCGGAGATCACTGAACTGTTCAAGCAGGCAGTCGAACTCGAATACCGCTACGCAGAAGACACCATGCCGCGCGGCGTGCTGGGCCTGAACGCATCCATGTTCAAGAGCTATCTGCGCTTCATCTGCAATCGCCGTTGCCAGCAGATCGGTCTGGACGCGCTTTTCCCGAACGAAGAGAACCCGTTCCCGTGGATGAGCGAAATGATCGATTTGAAGAAGGAACGCAACTTCTTCGAGACGCGCGTGATCGAATATCAGACGGGTGGTGCGTTGTCCTGGGAGTAATCCGGGCGCACTGCGGCAGTCAGTCTATTGGGGTGGCCGGAGGCCTCGTGCGAGGCCTCGACCGGCATGATGATTAGGAGCAGGAACGCCTGATGCAAAGCGTGCCCGGAGCCCTGGCGGCTCAACTACGTGCAAGGCACTTTGCGAACCCTTCAGAGGGATGGGCAAACTTCCCCCGGAAAACGGCGTGGGCCATGTGGCCGGCGCCTTCAACGAACGTTGCCCGGTGTCGGTAGCCGACGCCGGAAAGACTTGGCGCACTGTGTTTTTCAGCACGGTGCGCCTTACCGCATTCATTAGCGTAAGCGCGCGGGATCAGCGTACGCCGATGAATAGCCCGCTTCGAAGCGTGCGCCCTGAGAAGCGTTCGCGGGAAGCGGGTTTTGACGAAGGGTGTAGTTTGAACTGACTCTCATCTGAACCTGAAGGAGAAAAAAATGGCAACTGCCAAGAAGAAGCCGGCGGCCAAGAAAGCCGCAGTGAAGAAGGTTGCAGCCAAGAAGGCAGCACCGGCGAAGAAGGCCGCAGTGAAGAAGGTTGCGGTCAAGAAGGTTGCAGCCAAGAAAGTCGCCGTGAAGAAGGTTGCTGCGAAGAAGGCAGCACCGGCGAAGAAGGCCGCAGCGAAGAAGGTTGCAGCCAAGAAGGTCGCTGTGAAGAAGGTTGCTGCGAAGAAGGCAGCGCCGGCGAAGAAGGCCGCAGCGAAGAAGGTCGCAACGAAGAAGGTTGCAGCCAAGAAAGTCGCCGTGAAGAAGGTTGCTGCGAAGAAGGCAGCACCGGCGAAGAAGGCCGCAGCGAAGAAGGTTGCAGCCAAGAAAGTCGCGGTGAAGAAGGTCGCAGCGAAGAAGGCTGTTGCCAAGAAGGCGCCGGCGAAGAAGGCCGCTGCCAAGAAGGCTGCGCCTGCGAAGAAGGCTGCTGCCAAGAAGGCTGCGCCTGCGAAGAAGGCTGCCGCGAAGAAGGCTGCCAAGAAGGCGCCTGCGAAGGCTGCCGCTGCTGCGCCTGCTGCGCAACCGGCTGCGCCCGCTGCAACCGTGAAGACGGCACTGAACCCGGCAGCGGCCTGGCCGTTCCCGACGGGCAGCCGTCCGTAAGCAGTAGTACGAGTCGAAGCGCGCGCGGGTCAGCAAGAACGCGCGCTTCGTTGATCGAGCGCCGCCGTGTAGTTCGTGCGTTTTGCACGATCGCCGGCGGCGAGCAAGACTCGATCCCGATCCCGTCGACGGAACATTCGCGACGGGATTTTTTTCGTCCGCGTTTTTTGCGGATGGCGTCGCGGTGCTGCGTTTCGCACGCGCATGAAAAAAGGCGCATGCACAGGGGAGCACATGCGCCTGAGGTTCCGCAACGAGCACAAGGCATCGTGCGGTACAGGGGAAACCGGTCAATCAGTCCGTGTTCGGACTGGCGCGCGGTGCGCGCCGAACAACTGAAGCCTTAGTGCGTCACGCGCGTCACGCCGCCGCTCGAGAGCAGGCGCACACGGTCGCCGGCCTGGAAGATCTCGCCCGTGGCCGACTGCGTGATGGCGCGATAGTCGCCGTTATCCAGACGGACGGTGATCTCGAGGCCATTGTGCATGGCCACGCCGTTTTCGACCGCATTGCCGGCCACCGCGCCCGCGATGCCGCCAATGATGCCCGTGACGATCGAGCCACGACCGCCGCCGATCGCGCTGCCGGCCACGGCGCCAAGCGCGCCGCCGCCGACTGCGCCCAGACCGCTGGGCTGGCCATTGTTCGAGCTGATCTTCACGGCGCGTACGCTTTCCACCGTGGCCATGCGCACCGTGGATTCGCGCTGCGCCTGCGAGGCAGTGTAGACGTCGGCGGAACTGCTGTTATACGCACAACCCGTCATGGCGAGCGAACCCGCGACCATGGCGGCCACAATCAGACGACTTGTTGTTCTCATTTCCCGTAGCTCCAATGAGCGCCGCCCTCGCGGCGCCCGACTTCATTGCGGCAGTTCGTAGCCGAATGCTGCCTTGAAACGTTCGTTGATCTGCGCCCGCGTGGGCGCGTAGTTCTGCGGCCCCTGGTGTTCGATCTTGAGCGCGCCCATCAGGCTCGCGAGACGTCCGGTGGTCGCCCAGCCGAGCTTGTTCTCGATGCCGTAGAGGAGGCCGCCGCGGAACGCGTCGCCGCAACCGGTCGGATCGAGTACCTGCTGCGCCTGCACCGGAGGAATTTCTTCGATGCTGCCGCCGTGGTAGATCTGCGAGCCGTGTTCGCCGCGCGTGACGATCAGCGCGTCGACCTTGCTGGCGATCTCTTCGAACGACCAGCCGGTGCGATGACTCACAAGGTTGGCTTCGTAGTCGTTGACCGCAACATAGGTTGCAAGTTCAATCGCGCGACGCAGCGACGCACCATCGAACAGCGGCAGGCCCTGGCCCGGATCAAAGACAAACGGGATGCCAGCCTGTGCGAATTGCTCGACGTGCTGGACCATGCCGTCGAAGCCGTCCGGCGCGACGATGCCGAGCTTGACGCCCGGCGCCTCGTCGGCGCGGTTCAAATGCGATTGCATCATCGCGCCCGGGTGGAACGCGGTGATCTGGTTGTTCTCGAGGTCGGTGGTGATCATCGCCTGCGCCGACCACGTGTCGGGCAGCACGCGCACGTGCGCCTTGTTCAGGCCGAGCGTGTCGAGGCGGTCGATATACGGTTGCGCGTCGGCGCCGCCGAGCGTCGCCATGATGCGCGCGTCGCCGCCCAGCAGGTGCAGCGAGTAGGCGATGTTGCCCGCGCAGCCGCCGAATTCGCGCCGCATCGTCGGCACGAGGAAGCTCACGTTCAGGATATGCACCTGCTCGGGCAGGATGTGCTCCCGGAAGCGACCTTCGAAGGTCATGATGTTGTCGTAGGCGAGCGAGCCGCAGATCAGCGTAGCCAAGGCGGGAATTCCTGTAGTGCGTGGTGTGGAAGGGGCGGCGCGCTTGCAGGTGATTGCACGTCATCGGACGTCATCGCACGTTAAGGCGCGTGCTTGCCTGACGTCGCGCCGCGGCCCGGACTTCGCGGCCGGCGCGCGCAGCGTCCCGACACATCGGGATCGCGCTGCGCGCACGGCGCGCTCAGGCTCGCGGCAGGCCCGTCACGGGCGCGCCGCCGCCGGGGTTACTTCAGTGCGGCGAGCGCGGCGTCGTAGTTCGGCTCGTTCTTGATTTCGCTGACGCGCTCGGCGTAGACGACATTGTCGTTCGCGTCGAGCACGACCACGGCGCGCGCCGTGAGGCCGGTCAGCGGGCCGCTCGTGACGTCCACGCCGTAGGCTTGCGCGAATTCGTGGCCGCGGAACGTCGACGCCGTGACGACGTTTTCGATGCCTTCGGTCGTGCAGAAGCGCGTGGCGGCGAACGGCAGGTCGCCCGAGATCACGAGCACTGCGGTGTTGTCGAGCTTCGCGGCGGCTTCGTTGAACTTGCGCGTGGAGGTGGCGCAGGTCGGCGTGTCGAGGCTCGGGACGATGTTCAGCACCTTGCGCTTGCCGGCGAAGTCGGCGAGCGAGACGGGCTTCAGATCCTTGCCGACGAGCGAGAACGCCGGGGCCTTCTGGCCGGGCGCCGGGAACGTGCCGGCGACGTCGATCGGGTTACCGCCTAGCGTGACTTGACTCATGATGTGCTCTCCGGATTTTGACTGTAGTGGTGAGTGGCGCGTCCGGCTGGACCGGACGCAAGGTGCGCGCGCCCGCGCGAAGGGCAGGCGCTGACGCGTGAATTACGGGTAGAAAATTTCGATGCGGAAATTCGATGCGACGACATTGCCGGTATCGAGCCGCACGATCATGGTCTGCGTGCTGTGCGCGGGCAGACCGGCTTCGATGCGCGTACCCGGCGCGGCATAATCCTGCGGCCACAGCACGCGCCGCAAGACGACGTTGTTCTGGCGATCGAGCAGCGTGAGTTCGAGCGCGGGGTAGGCGAGCGCAATCCCGAAGCGGTTGCGCAGCGGAACCTTCAGTTCGAGATGATGCGGGTCGTCCACCTGACGCAGATCGGACTGCTGCACTTCGAGGCCGTCGATGTCGCGCGGCGGGCTGATGCGGCAGCCGAGCTGCGCACAGGCCTGCTGATAGAGCGGCTGCGAAGCGGGGAAGTACACCATCACGCTTTCGCGCTGCCACCAGAGCAATTGCGCGGCGAGCCCGACGAGCAGCAGGAGCGCGACCAGTGCGCCGACGATGCGCCAGCCGATGCGGCGCGGCGGATGCGCGGGCGCTTCGCGCGTGACGGCGAACGGCTCGCTGCCGTCGCGCGGTTCGAGCGCGGAGAAGGCGGGCGCGGCAGCGGCGCCGGCCGGTTCGGCGCGCGCGGACAGCGACGGTTCGGGATCGGCGGCGAACGGCGCGGCGGCTGCCGGGGTGCGGGATGCAAGCGAAGGCTCGACAGGCTCGCCTGTCGCCGCCGCTGCGGCCGGAGCGGACGCGGCCAGTCCGGGTTCGACGCGCGTCCAGCGCGTGGCTGGCGGGAACGGTTCGGCAGTGTCCGGCGTGGGAGCGGGCGTAGGAGCAGAAGTTGAAGCAGGCTGAGCCGGTTGCTCGGGCGCGAACTCGCGCGCCAGAGACGGCTCGCTGCTTTCGCTCGCGTGCTTCAGTTCGACACCGGGCGTGACGCCGAGCGTCGCGCCGGGCGCAATGCCGGGACGCGGCAGATTCTGCGCGGTGTACTGAAGATTCGGATCGATGCGGCTATCGGGGCGCGGCGCCCACGGATTCCAGCCCGGATTGGCGAAGTCGGGCGCGGGCTGCGCAGCGGCGTCTCGCGCGGCGAAGTTCGCGGCAGACGCGTCTGTTTGCGTCCATTCCTGCGGATGCGGTTGATCGTGCTGAACGTGCGGCGCCGGTTCGCTCACGGGCGCTGGGGCTTGATGAGCGGATTGCGAGGCGGCCGGTGAGGTCGGCTGTGAAGCGGTTTGCGAACCCGCCGCAGCAACCGCAGCCGCAGCCTGCGCCGAACCCGGCGAAGCCAGACTCGCGGCGATATCGGCGGCAACGGGAACGGCCTGCGAGAAATCGCCGTTTTCAGGCACCTCGTAAAGGCTGCCCGATGCGTCGAACGCTTCCTGGCAATGGCCGCAGCGCACGAGGCCGCGACGCGCGGCGAGGTGTGCGGGCTGGATTCGGAAGACGGTTTCGCAGAAGGGACAGCGCGTTGCCAGGAGCATGAGTGCCGTGGAACCGGAAGGTTGGCGATACCCGCCATTCTACTGGCAATCCACGGAGCCCTACGACTCCTGGCGATGCGCCTGGGGCACGATCAGGCGCGATGCGCCCGGACCCGCCCCGATCGGTGCGTCATGCGCGGCGCGTGCCGGCGAGACACACCCAGCCTTCGTGCTCGCGCCAGACCGAGATGTCGATCCAGCGCTCGTACACCTGCGCGACTTCCTCGGCTTGACGCGCGAGGATGCCCGAGAGCGCGAGACGGCCGCCCGGCTTCACGCGCGACGAGAGCATCGACGCCATCAGCTTGAGCGGATTCGAAAGGATGTTGGCCACGACGATGTCGAACTCGCCCGCCTTCAGGTCGTCGGGCAGGCCATAGGTCACGTCCGCGCGATTGCGTTCGCTGTTATGGCGCGCCGACTCGACCGCTTGCGGATCGATGTCGATGCCGATCACCGGATTCGCGCCGCACTTCTGCGCGAGGATTGCGAGAATGCCCGAGCCGCAGCCGTAATCGAGCAGCGAGTTGCCCGGCTGCACGTGCTGCTCCAGCCACTCCATGCACAGACGCGTGGTGGGGTGGCTGCCGGTGCCGAACGCGAGGCCCGGATCGAGTTCGAGCACGAGCGCGTCCGGATCGGGCGCGTCGTGCCACGACGGCACGACCCAGATGCGCTGGCCGATCTGGATCGGATCGAACTGCGACTGCGTGAGCCGCACCCAATCCTGTTCCTCGACTTCGCGCAGCGCGAACTTCGGCAGCGCGGCCAGACCCAGCTCGTTCGACGCGGCCGCGAGCAGCACCGCGGGATCCTGATCGTCGCCGATCAGCGCGATCACGCGCGAATGCTGCCACGCGGTGCGCTCGGGCGTGAGACCCGGCTCGCCGAAGAGCGGCTGCTCGTCGGGCGTGTCGGCGTCGGCGTCTTCCACCGACACCGAGAGGGCGCCAAGCTCGAGCAGCGCGTCGGAGAGTTCCTCCGCGCGGTCGCGCTCAAGCTCGACGATCAGTTCCCGGTAGCTCATGAATTACGCTTCGTCCTTCTTCACCGACTGACGCTCGGCCAGGCGGCTTTCGAGGTAGTGAATGCTCGTGCCGCCTTCGACGAACTTGGCGTCGAGCATCAGCTCGCGGTGCAGCGGAATGTTGGTCGAGATGCCTTCCACGACCATTTCCGACAGCGCGATACGCATACGCTGGATCGCCTGCTCGCGCGTCGCGCCGTAGGTGATCAGCTTGCCGATCATCGAATCATAGTTCGGCGGCACGAAATAGCCATTGTAGGCATGCGAATCGACGCGCACGCCAGGTCCGCCCGGCATGTGCCACGAGGTCAGACGGCCCGGCGACGGCGTGAACTTGAACGGATCTTCCGCGTTGATACGGCACTCGATCGAGTGGCCCTTCAACTGGATGTCGCGCTGGCGGAACGCGAGCTTCTCTCCGGCGGCGATGCGGATCTGTTCCTGCACGATGTCGATGCCGGTGATCTGCTCGGTGACCGGGTGCTCGACCTGCACGCGCGTGTTCATTTCGATGAAGTAGAACTCGCCGTTTTCGTACAGGAATTCGAACGTGCCCGCGCCGAGGTAGCCCATCTTCTTGCAGGCGTCGGCGCAACGGTCGCCGATGCGGTCGAGCAGGCGGCGCGCGATGCCCGGCGCCGGCGCTTCCTCGATCACCTTCTGGTGGCGGCGCTGCATCGAGCAGTCGCGCTCGCCGAGCCACACGGCGTTCTTGAACGAATCGGAGAGCACCTGAATCTCGATGTGACGCGGATTCTCGAGGTACTTCTCCATGTAGACCTGCGGGTTGCCGAAGGCGCGGCCCGCTTCTTCGCGCGTCATGTTGACCGCGTTCACGAGCGCCGCTTCCGTGTGCACGACGCGCATGCCGCGACCGCCGCCGCCGCCCGAAGCCTTGATGATGACCGGGTAGCCGATCGTGCGCGCGATCTTCACGATTTCTTTCGGATCGTCCGGCAGCGCGCCTTCCGAGCCCGGCACGCACGGCACGCCAGTCTTGATCATGGTCTGCTTCGCCGTGACCTTGTCGCCCATCATGCGGATGGTTTCCGGACGCGGACCGATGAAGGTGAAGCCCGATTGCTCGACGCGCTCGGCGAAGTCGGCGTTTTCCGAGAGGAAGCCGTAGCCGGGGTGGATCGCTTCGGCGTCGGTGACTTCGGCCGCGCTGATGAGCGCCGGCATGTTCAGATAGCTCAGGTTCGAAGGCGCCGGGCCGATGCAGACCGCCTCGTCGGCGAGCTTCACGTACTTGGCTTCCTTGTCGGCTTCCGAATAGACGACGACCGTCTTGACGCCGAGTTCGCGGCACGCGCGCTGGATGCGGAGCGCGATTTCGCCACGATTGGCAATGAGGATTTTTTCAAACATGGTGGGTATTCGACTCATCAATGGGCGCCGCAGGACGAAGCGAGCGGGCTGCCTTCGAGTATCGGTCGCGCTGGCGCCGCGTGGCGGCGTTCTGTCTGCCTGCCTGGCAGCGAACGCGCGGCGGCGGCGCTGGCGGAAGGGCGCTCGCGCGGCGGATGTGGTCTTTGTCGACCCGATGCCGCGCGGCGCGCCGGCCGTTCTTGCGTTGGACGCGCTTATGCGACCACGAAGAGCGGCTGGCCGTATTCGACTGCCTGGCCGTTCTCGACGAGGATTTCCTTGACCACGCCGGCGACGTCCGACTCGATCTCGTTGAGCAGCTTCATCGCTTCGATGATGCACAGCGTCTGGCCTTCCTTGACCGTGTCGCCAACCTGCACGAACGGATCGGCGCCCGGCGACGGCGCGCGGTAGAACGTGCCGACCATCGGCGACGTCACCACGTGGCCTTGCGGCACGACCGGCGCGGCAGCGGCGGCGGGCGCAGCGGCTTCACCGACGTGGGCCGGCGCGGCGGGCGCGCCCATGGCCGGCGCTGCGAATTGCGCGGTCGGCTGCACGTAAACCGGCGGCGCGTTCTTGACGATGCGCACCTTGCCTTCGCCCTCGGTCACTTCGAGCTCCGAGATGCCCGATTCGGAGACGAGGTCGATCAGAGTCTTCAGCTTACGTAGATCCATGGTGCAGCCCCTTTGCTTTGAATACGTGAGGTGCCGGGGCGCAAGCGTCCCGGCACGGGATTGGTGTTGTCTTTCAGAGTGCGTCGGTCATCCGGCGCAGGAATCAGGCCGCGGGCCTGGCAGCGAGCCGGTCCAGCGCGTACTCGAGCGCGTAGAGATAACCCTTCCAGCCGAGGCCGCAGATCACGCCTTCGGCCTGGTCGGAAAAATACGAGTGATGCCGGAAGGCTTCGCGGCGATGCACGTTCGACAGATGAATCTCGACGAACGGGATGGCGACGCCTGCCAGCGCATCCCGGATGGCCACGCTGGTGTGCGTGTACGCAGCCGGGTTGATCAGGATGAAATCCGTTTGTTCCGTGCGGGCGGCCTGAATGCGGTCCACCAGCGCGCCTTCGTGGTTGCTCTGGAACGTGGCCAGCTCCACGCCGGCGTCGGCGGCACGGTCGGCGAGCGCCTGATCGATCTGTGGCAGCGTCACGCGCCCATAGACCTCCGGTTCCCGGGTGCCGAGAAGATTGAGGTTGGGGCCGTGCAGAACCAGCAGTCGCGTCATGGTCGCTTCTTTTTCCGTGGAATTGCGCGAACTTTAGCGCCGATTAGAGAAATTTGTCTAGTTTTCCAAACGGCTGATATGCCCCTCTGTTCGCTGAATTGCCGGCGTGAGGGTTGAACTTCGGCTAAATACGCCAATTTTCCCGGCAAATTGTGCCGTACGGCCGTTAAGCTCAGGTCAATTCTTCGCGCGCGTCAAAGTGCGTCGAGCGTGCGCCGAAGTTCGTCCGGTTTGATTTGGCCTAATTTTGTCGCACGAACGGCGCCGTTGGCGTCGATTACCACCGTGTAAGGAAGGCCGCCGGCGTTGTTGCCGAACGCGCGCGCCACGTCCGCGCCGCCGAATCCGGCGATGTAAATCGGGTAGGCCACCGGCACTTTCTTGAGGAAAGTCTTGATGTTCGCCGCCGAATCGACGCCGAGGCCGACGAACTGAATGCCCTTCTTCGCGTACTCGCGGTGCAGCGCCGACAGCTCCGGCATCTCCTCGACGCACGGACCGCACCACGACGCCCAGAAGTTGACCACGATCGGGTGGCCCTTATAGATGGAGAGCGACTGCGGCTTGCCGTCGGGCGTGGTCACGGCCGCCGACCAGAGCTGGTCGACCGCGTTCTGCTTGCCCGTGATCGACGCCGCGTCGGCGACTCCGGCGTTGCCGCCGCTCGCATAATGCCCCGCCAGAATGCCGCCCCCGGCTGCCACCGCCGCGACTGCGACGCCGGCCAGAATCCGTTTCGTGTTCATTGCTGCGCTCAAGCTCACTATGAATCAGGTGGTGGAGGTCGCGCCGCTCTCGTCGATCAGCGCCTGGAGTGCCCGCGCGTCCGCGCGCGGCAGACGCCCGCGCGGATCGGCGCGCACGGCGCCACGCAGGTCGTCGGTATTGTAGAGCGCGAGATGAATGCCGACCGGTTCCTCATCGCGCGATGGCTTCCAGAGGAAGCTCAGCGTCTCCACATAGCCGCGTGCGGCGAAGTGGCGCGTTTCCGAAACGTCGTATTGCACGTTCGCGTTCAGGAGCCAGATCGCGACATCTTTCGCGTTGTCGCAAAAGATCTGCAAATGGATGTCGGAGTGCTCGCCCGCCGTGCCGTTCAGCACCGCGCCGGTCAGGAATGGATTGAAGCGCGCGAGCCGCAGCATCCAGTCGAGCGCGATCTCGCGCAGCCGCCGCAGCACCGCCGGCTGGCTTTCTCCCATGAAAAGGGCCTGATATTCGCGGATTTCTTCCTCGATCTGATCGTTGTCGGGAAGCCAGGCGCCTTCGATGCGCGCGTCCCCCGCCACCTGCCGAGCGGCCTTGCGCTTGGCGGTGGCGTAATCGAGGCCATCTTCGGCGATCATCCGTGCTGCCGCGATGGCGATTTCCTCGCGCACGCGCTGGGGATCGAAATGTGATCTGCGAACCATGCGCCCATCATACTAGAGAACGTCGCGCGCTCCCGGCGGCGGCCGCGCGGCGATGCGGCGGTGCAGCAGGACCCGGCGCCGCTATGCACATGCCGGTACAGCCGCGCCGGTAAGCCCGCGCCGGTACGCCCGCCCCGGCGAAAAAGCCGCAGGCGCTCGGGTACAATAGCGTTCTTTGCTCCGGCGGCCAGGCGCCGCCGTCCTGCTTTCCCCATCCCTGTAACCCTTTCACGACGCCCACGCGGCGCGACAGGCTTATGCACATCCATATCCTCGGCATCTGCGGCACGTTCATGGGCGGTCTCGCCGTGCTCGCGCGCAGCGCGGGTCATACGGTCACCGGCTGCGACGCGGGTGTGTACCCGCCGATGAGCACGCAGCTCGAAGCGCAGGGTATCCGCCTGATCGAGGGTTATGACGCGAGCCAGACCGAGCTCAATCCCGACCTGTACGTGATCGGCAACGTAGTCTCGCGCGGCAATCCGCTGATGGAGGAGATCCTCAATCGCGGCCTGCCGTACACGTCCGGCCCGCAGTGGCTCGGCGAGCACGTGCTGCGCGACAAGTGGGTGCTCGCGGTGGCGGGCACGCACGGCAAGACCACCACGAGTTCGATGCTCGCGTGGCTGCTCGAAGACTCGGGCCTGAATCCCGGCTTCCTGATCGGCGGCGTGCCGCTGAATTTCGGCATCTCGGCGCGTCTGACCGATTCGAGCTTCTTCGTGATCGAAGCCGACGAATACGACACGGCCTTCTTCGACAAGCGCTCGAAGTTCGTCCATTACCGCCCGCGCACCGCGGTGCTGAACAATCTCGAATTCGATCACGCCGATATCTTCCCCGATCTCGCCGCCATCGAGACGCAGTTCCACCATCTCGTGCGCACGATTCCGGGCGTGGGCCGCGTGGTCTCGAACGGCCGCAGCGAGGCGCTAGACCGCGTGCTCGCGCGCGGCGTCTGGAGCGACGTGGAGCGTTTCGGCGTCGACGGCGGCTGGCAGGCGCTGCCGGCCGAAGAAGGCGTGACGGTCGACGAGCGCTTCGCCGTCTATCACCACAGCGAACGCGTGGGCGTGGTCGACTGGCAGATCCAGGGCGAGCACAATCGCCAGAACGCACTTGCGGCGATCGCCGCCGCGCGCAGCGTCGGCGTGCCGCCCGCGCAGGCCGCCCAGTCGCTGTCGTCGTTCCGCAACGTGAAGCGCCGCATGGAAGTGCGCGGCAGCGTCGACGGCGTGACCGTCTATGACGACTTCGCGCACCATCCCACGGCGATCGAAACGACCGTCGCCGGTCTGCGCACGCGCGTGGGCCGCGACAACACGCGCATCCTCGCGGTGCTCGAGCCGCGCTCGAACACCATGAAGCTCGGCGTGATGAAGGCGCAATTGCCGGGCAGTCTCGCCGACGCCGACCTCGTGTTCGGTTACGGCGCGCCCGCCGGCAAGGACGCGCTCGGCTGGGATCTCGCGGGCGCGCTCGCGCCGCTCGGCGAGAAGGCGCAAGCGTTCCACGACCTCGACGCGCTGGTGAAGGCGGTCGTGGCGGCGGCGCGCCCCGGCGACCAGGTATTGGTGATGAGCAACGGCGGCTTCGGCGGCGTGCATCAAAAGCTGCTCGACGCGCTTTCGGCGAAAGCCGGCCGGAGCGCGGCGTGATCGTCTATCTGCACGGCTTTCGCTCGTCGCCGCAATCGTTCAAGGCGCGCCTGCTGGCGGCGCGTCTCGCCGAACTGGGCCGCGCGGACGAATGGCTGTGCCCGACGCTGCCGGTCTCGCCGGACGAAACGATCGAACTGGTTGAACGCGAGATCGCGCAGAACGCCCGGCCGGGCGAGCGCATCACGCTGCTCGGCAGCTCGCTGGGCGGTTTTTTCGCCACGCAGCTTGCCGAAAAGCACGGCTGGCGCGCCGTGCTGCTGAATCCGGCCGTGGTGCCGGATCGCGATCTGTCGAAGTATCTCGGCGAACAGCCGTTGTGGCACGGCGGCGGCAGCATCGTCGTCGAGCCGCGCCATCTGCAGGAACTGCGCGCCCTGGCGGTTGCGCACATCACCCGGCCCGAGCGTTACTATCTGATCGCCGCGACCGGCGACGAAGTGCTCGATTACCGCGAGATGCTCGCGCACTATCCGGGTGTGCAGACGCATCTGATCGAGGGCAGCGATCACGGGATCAGCGAATTCGCCGATTACGTCGACGAAGTGATCCGTTTCTGCGACGCGCCTTGAGCGTCGTCTTTCGTTCGCGCCGCGCGCGCGAACGCCTATATGTATACAGCACCGTCTGGGCGCGCCGCGCCCGCGGTCGAAGCAAGTCAGACGAGAGTGTTGAGTGAACGTTTTCTTTGAGGAATCGGGCAGTTTCAAGGCCGGCAGCGTGCTGTCGAAGCAGGGCGATGCGTTTCAGGTCGAGTTGCCGGGCGGACGCCGCGCGAAGGTGCGCGCCAAGGACGTGCTGATCGAGTTCGAGAAGCCCGCAGCCGCGGATCTGTTGGAGCAGGCGGACGCCGCCGCGCAGGAAATCGACCTCGATTTCCTGTGGGAATGCGCGCCGGCCGAGGAATTCACCTACACCACGCTCGCGAGCGAGTACTTCGGCGAAACCTACGGCCCGGTCGAGCGCGCTGCGCTCGTGCTGCGTCTGCACGGCTCGCCCGTGTACTTCCGCCGCAAGGGCCGCGGCCAGTATCAGCGCGCGCCCGAGGAGCAGCTCAAAATGGCGCTCGCGTCGCTCGAACGCAAGCGTCAGCAGGCGCTCGTGCAGGCCGGCTACGAAGACGAACTGAAGGCGGGCCGTCTGCCCGAGGCGCTCAAGGACAAGGCGCTCGGCCTGCTCACGAAGCCCGACAAGAACACCATCGAGTACAAGGCGCTCGAAGCGGCGGCCGCCGCGCGTGGCATTTCCATGCCGCGCCTGATGCTCGAATGCGGCGGCATCGCCTCGCCGCGTGCGCTGCACGAAGCGCGTTTCCTCGCTGAATTCTTCCCGCACGGCACCGGTTTCCCGCCGGTCGCGGTCGGCGCGCTGCCCGACTGGCTGCCGGACGCGGTCGAGCAGGTGCAGGCCTTCTCGATCGACGACGTCACCACGACCGAAATCGACGACGCGTTCTCCATCGAGCATCTGGCCGACGGCCGCGTGCGCATCGGTATACACATCGCGGCGCCGGCGCTCGGCATCGCGCGTGGCGACACGGCGGACGCCATCGCGCGCACGCGTCTGTCGACGGTCTACATGCCCGGCGACAAGATCACCATGCTGCCCGACGATTTCGTCGACGCCTTCACGCTCAAGGAAGGCGGCATGCGCCCGGCGCTGTCGCTCTACTGCCTCGTGAACCGCGAGACGCAGGAAATCGTGGCGACCGAAACGCGCGCCGAGCGCGTGTTCGTGAAGAGCAACCTGCGTCACAACACGCTCGACGAAGTGGTGACGGAAGAAACGCTCGCGGCGGGCACGGGCGAATATCCGCACAAGGACGACATCGCCGTGCTGTGGCCGTTCGCGCAGGCGCTGTTCGAGAAGCGCCAGGCCGCGCGCGCCGGTTACGGCCTGCGCCGCGAAGTGCAGCGCAACACCGACTACAACTTCTACGTGGAAGGCGAGCACGTCAACATTACGCCGCGCCGCCGCGGCTCGCCGCTCGACATGATCGTCGCGGAACTGGCGATTCTCGCCAACTCCACGTGGGGCGCGTTCCTCAACGATCACGGCGTGCCGGGCATCTACCGCACGCAGCGCGCGTTCGGCGCGCCCACGGGGCCGAAGCGCACGCGCATGCAGACCAACGCCGCGCCGCACGAAGGCCTCGGCGTCGCACAGTACGCGTGGAGCACGTCGCCGCTGCGCCGTTACGTCGACCTCGTGAACCAGTGGCAGTTGCTCGCGTGCGTGGAGCACGGCGTGGCCGCCAAGCTGGTCGCGCCGTTCAAGCCCAAGGACGCCGACCTGTTCGCCGTCGTGCAGGGCTTCGACGAAACCTACACGGCCTATGCCGATCACCAGCGCCGCATGGAGTACTTCTGGTGCCTGCGCTGGCTCCAGCAGGAAATGCGCGGTGACGGCGGCGTCGAGCCGCGTCGCGAATTCCCGGCGACGGTCGTCAAGGACGACCTCGTGCGCTTCGAGGAAGTGCCGCTGCTGATGCACGTGCCCGCGCTCGGCGTGCACGCGCGCGGCACGCGTCTGATGATGGAAGTGATGTCGATCGACGAGCTGACCATCGAGGCGTCCGTGCGCATGCTGCGCGTGCTCGACGCACCGGTCGTGACGAGCGGCGAGCAGCCCGAGGAAGAGTCGGGCGACGACGAAGAGCTGATCGAAGCCGCCGACGATTCCGCGCAGAGCGAAGCGGAAGCGCTCGCCGAGTCCGACGCAGAGGAAGGCGCGAGCGACGCCGCAACCGATGCGCAGGAAGACGCGGGCGAGCAGCAAGCAGAACAGCAGGCAGAACAGCACGAGACGGAGCCGCGCGCATGAGCGCCGATCAGACGCAATCGCAATCGCAAACGCCGACGCAGCATCGCGACCGCTATGCGGTCGTCGGCAATCCGGTGGCGCACAGCAAATCGCCCGCGATCCACGCGCAATTCGCGCAGGAGACCGGTGAAGCCGTCGACTACGACCGGCTGCTCGCGCCGCTCGACGGTTTCGTCGAGCATGTGCAGGCGTTTCGCGCAGCGGGCGGGCGCGGTCTGAATGTGACCGTGCCGTTCAAGCTCGAAGCGCACGCGCTCGCGCATCGTCTGTCGCCGCGTGCGGCGGCGGCGGGCGCGGTGAATACGCTGCGCTTCGACGAAGACGGCATTTTCGGCGACAACACCGATGGTTTCGGTCTCGTTCGCGACATCGAGGTGAATCTGGGCGTGTCGCTCAAGGGCGCGCGCGTGCTGCTGCTCGGCGCGGGCGGCGCGGCGCGCGGCGTCGTGCTGCCGATGCTCGAATGCCTGCCGCGCGAGATCACCATCGTCAATCGCACGGCGCACAAGGCGCATGCGCTGATCGAGCAGTTCGCGGGCTCGGCGCAGACGTTCGGCTGCCTGATCAACGGCGGCGGTCCGCATGCGGTCGATCCGAAACCCTACGACGTAATCGTGAACGCGACGGCGGGCAGTCTCGACGCCGCGCTGCCCGAATGCGACGATCGTGCGTTCGGCACGGCGACGCTCGCGTACGACATGATGTACGGCGCCCAGCCGACGGTCTTCATGCGTCACGCCGAATCGCTCGGCGCGCGTGCCTCGGACGGTCTGGGCATGCTGGTCGAACAGGCCGCCGAATCGTTCTTCGTGTGGCGCGGCGTGCGTCCCACGGGCGCGCCGGTGCTCGCCGCACTGCGTGCGCAGATCGCGGCGCAAGTGGCACAAGCGGCACAAGCGGCTCAGGCCGCGCAGGCCTGACACCCGCGGCAGCGGTCACGGGAGACGCGATCCATGCGCACAGCGGCGGCAAACCGGCGGGTGCAGCGCGCGCCAGACCGAGTCGGCGCGCTGCGCTGGATCGTCTATGCGGCGCTGGTGTTCGGCGTCGCGTGGATCGCGCTGCAGTTCTACTATTTCGCGCAGATCGCCGCGTGGAATGTCGTCGATCCGCAGTCGACGGCGTTCATGCGCACCGATGCGGCCGGCCTCGCCGCCGATCGTCCGAACCTCGATATCCAGCATCAGTGGGTGCCGTACGATCAGATCTCGCGCAACCTCAAGCGCGCGATCATCGCGTCCGAGGACGCCAACTTCGTCAATAACAACGGCTACGAAACCGACGCCATCCTGCAGGCGTGGGAGCGCAACAAGAAGCGCGGCCACATCGTGCGCGGCGGATCGACAATCACGCAGCAACTCGCGCGCAACCTCTTTCTGTCGCGCGAGAAAAGTTATATCCGCAAGGGCCAGGAACTCATCATCACGTGGATGCTGGAGACGCTGCTCGACAAGGAGCGCATCTTCGAGATCTATCTGAATTCGGTGGAGTGGGGCAACGGCGTCTACGGCGCGCAGGCGGCGGCGCGCTACTACTACCGCACGACGGCGGCGAAGCTCACGCCGTGGCAGTCGGCGCGGCTCGCGGTCATGCTGCCGCGTCCCAAGTATTTCGACGAACATCGCAATTCGGCTTATCTTTCGCAGCGCGCGGGCGTGATCGCGCGGCGCATGGGCGCGGCGGAGTTGCCGCCGTCGCAGCAATAGCGATCGCTTCGTTCACCGATCCTCGCGGATAAAAACAAAGCGCCGGTCTTGCCGGCGCTTTGTGCTTTCCATGACGTGCTAACTGCGTGCGAACTGCGCGCAAACCGCATTTATTGACGCGCCAGTCGCGCGTTGTCCGGCATCGGCATGTTGAAGTTGGTGCGAAACGGATTGATGTCGAGTCCGCCGCGTCGCGTGTAGCGCGCGTAGACCGCGAGACGATCCGGTTTGCACTCGCGCAGGATGTCCATGAAGATGCGCTCGGCGCATTGCTCGTGGAAGCCCGTGTGATTGCGGAACGAGATGATGTAGCGCAGCAGCCCGGCCTGATCGATCTGCGGCCCGACGTAGTGAATCTGCACGCTGCCCCAGTCGGGCTGGCCGGTCACCGGGCAGTTCGACTTCAGCAGATTGGAGACCAGCGTTTCCTCAACCGGCGACTCGTCGAGCGCGGCCTTCAGCAGGGTGGCGTCCGGGTGATAGATCTCGGCGTCCAGGTCGAGGCGGTCGATCGAGAGACCGTCGAATTCCTCGAACGGAATCTTGCCGAACGCGCCCGGCTGATCGAGCTTCACCGACACCGATGCGCCGCACGCCGCCGATACGTCGCGCTTGAGCACGTCGCGCACGTCGTCGGCGGATTCGAATTTGGTCTGCGCGAACGAGCCCAGATAGAGCTTGAACGACTTCGATTCGACGATGTTCGGCGAATCGGCCGGAATGAAGAAGGTGGCGATCGCGATCTGCGGCTTGCCGCGCGCATTGAGCCACGACAGCTCGTACGCGTTCCAGATATCGGTGCCGAAGAAGGGCAGTTGCGCGCCGATGCCGATCTGTTCACGCGCGCCCACACGCGGGATCGGGAACAGCAGCTTGGCGTCGTATTGCTCGGTGTAGCTGGAAGCCTTGCCGAGCGGCGATTGTTCGGGAGTCATGATGCGCTGGTTTCGGTAATGACGCCGGGCGCGCCCTTGAGGGACGCCGCGCCGGCGGGATTCGCCACGCCGCTCGCCACATGTCCGGTCGCCGTGACCGAACGGGCCGATTCGCAATGGCGGATCTGGTCGTCGAAGAAAAAATCAGGTTCGAACTCGCGCAGGAACGGGCCTTTGTCGAGTCCGCCGAGGAACATCGCTTCGTCGATTTCGATGTTCCAGGCCATCAGTGTGCGGATCGCGCGTTCGTGCGCGGGCGCCGATCGCGCCGTGACGAGCGCGGTGCGGATGCGCATTTTCGCGTTCGCGTCGGCGAGATTCTGCAGCCGGTGCAGCGCTTCGAGCAGCGGCTTGAGCGGACCTTGCGCAAGCGGCAGCTCGCGATTGTCCCGTTCGTGGCTCACGAACGCGCCCAGGCCGTCGCGCTGGAAGATCCGCTCGGCTTCGTCGGAAAACAGCACCGCATCGCCGTCGAACGCGACGCGTATTTCCTGCGCGTTGCGTTCCGCCATTGTCGCCGAATTTGCGCCGGTCGGTGGGAACACGCGCGCGGCCGGAAAGCCCGCGTCGAGCGCGCCGCGCACGTCGTCGGGATTCGCGGAGAGAAACAGCGACGCGTTCAGCGGCTTGAGGTAATGCCAGGGCTCGCGGCCGCGCGTGAACACGCCGCGCTGAATGTCGAGGCCGTGCTCGCGGCACGAGTTGAAGGTGCGCAGCCCGCTGATTGGATCGCTGCGCGAGAGGATCACGACTTCCACGTGATGCGCGCCGTTGTTCAGCGCGAGCAGCTTGCGGATCAGCGCGAACGCCACGCCGGGCCGCGCGGGCACGTGCAGGCGCTCGCGCTGCAGCGTCTCGTAGGCATGCAGGTCGCCGGCTTCGTACACGCCGTTCTCTTCCTCGAAATCGAACAATGCGCGTGACGAGATCGCGACGACCAGCTTGTCAGTGAGCGAAACGGCCATGATCGTCGGCCTTTACGAGAGAAACAACCGATACGCCGGATTCTGCGTCTCTTCGTAATGCGGATAGCCGAGCGTGGCGAGGAAGCGGCGGAACTCCGCGTCTTCCGCCGCCGGCACCTGAATCCCGACCAGAATCGAGCTGTAATCCGCGCCCTGATTGCGGTAGTGGAACAGGCTGATGTTCCAGTTCGGCGCCATCGACGAGAGGAAGCGCATCAGCGCGCCCGGACGCTCCGGAAACTCGAAGCGGAACAGCCGCTCGTCGTGCGCGAGCGGCGAACGTCCGCCGACCATGTAGCGGATGTGCTGCTTCGAGAGTTCGTCGCCGGTGAGATCGACGCACGGAAAACCGTGCTCGACGAAGGTCTGCGCGATCTGCCGCGATTCGCCGCGATTGCGGATCTGCACGCCAACGAAGATATGCGCGCGCTCGGCGTCGTCGATACGGTAGTTGAATTCGGTCACGCTGCGCGTGCCGACGAGTTCGCAAAAACGCTTGAAACTGCCGCGTTCTTCGGGGATCGTCACGGCAAACACGGCTTCGCGCGCCTCGCCCACTTCGGCGCGCTCGGCCACGAAACGCATGCGGTCGAAGTTGATGTTTGCGCCCGACGTGATCGCGATCAGCGTCTGGCCCGCGATGCCTTCGCGCTCGGCGTACTTCTTCGCGCCCGCCACGGCCAGCGCGCCCGCCGGTTCGAGCACGCTGCGCGTGTCCTGGAACACGTCCTTGATCGCGGCGCAGAGCGCGTCCGTATCGACGGTCACGACTTCATCGAGATACTGCTGGCACAGCCGGAAGGTTTCCTCGCCGACGAGTTTCACGGCCGTGCCGTCCGCGAACAGGCCGACTTCGCTCAACTCGACGCGTTTGCCTGCCTTCAGCGACTGCGCCATCGCGCACGAGTCGTCGGTCTGCACGCCGATCACGCGGATCTCCGGGCGCACGGCCTTCACGTACGCGGCCACGCCTGCGGCCAGACCGCCGCCGCCGATCGGCACGAAGATCGCGTGAATCGGGGCCTGATGCTTGCTGAGCACTTCCATCGCGACGGTGCCCTGGCCGGCGATCACGTGCGGATCGTCGAAGGGATGCACGAAGGTCAGGCCGCGCTCTTCCTGCAGACGCACGGCGTGGGCGTAGGCGTCGCTGTAGGATTCGCCCGCCTGCACGACTTCGACGGTCTGCCCGCCGTGCGCGCGCACGGCGTCGACTTTCACCTGCGGCGTGGTTTCCGGCACGCAGATCACCGCCTTCACGCCGAGCCGCGCCGCCGACAGCGCCACGCCCTGCGCGTGATTGCCCGCCGACGCGGTAATCACACCGCGCTCGCGCTGCTCGGGCGAAAGATGCGCCATCTTGTTGTACGCGCCGCGCAGCTTGAACGAGAAGACCGGCTGGTTGTCCTCGCGCTTGAGCAGCACCGTGTTGCCGATGCGCGCGGAGAGGTTCGGCGCGGGTTCGAGCTCGGTTTCGCGGGCGACGTCGTACACGCGCGCGGTGAGGACTTTCTTCAGGTAATCGTCGTGGGAAGCCATGCGGGGAGCGCGCGGGGCGCGGGTCGGGACGGGAAAACGTAGATGATAGCGCCAACCGCTCCAGCGCTGGCGGGCCGGGCAGGGCGGCGAACGGGTGACGAAGGCGTGGCGAAGCGGCGACGCAGAAGTGACGCAGAGGCGACGCAGAAGCGACGCAGAAGCGACGAAGGAGCGGTAAGGTTGATCGGCGCCATTTCCCGACTACCCGGACGGTTAATCCGCGCCGCGACGCCCTGTCACAGGGCAGAGCGCAGGCGTGCCCGCCGGCGGGTGAAATTCAACCTTACGCGTCAGCGGGCTTCCCACCGAGGGTCAGCGCACGCGCGGATCATGCGTTAAAATCGCTTTTTGAAACAAGGATCGGAAGATGCACTGGCAACCTCGGACAGCCCATTTGATGCCCGCACGGCGCGAAACCCGCCCCGCGGCGCAGCGGCACGCCCGCCACGCACGATCGTGTCGCTAAGTCCGAGCGCCGGGGAACCATCGGCGTGAGCGCTGCCGCCATGCTTCCCCACCCCTTCGTCCGCCCAGCCATCCGCGCCACGAGCGTGCCCCCGGCGGACACGATTTCAGAATAGCGCCCCACGCGCCCCGTCAGCATCCGTCCGATCGGCTCCGTAAGCCGCGCGCGGATCTGGCTCAAAGAGTCGTCCAACCATGAACGCACCTCAAGTTTTCGATCCTCACGGCGCCGCCGCAGCCGTGGCCGCCGACATCGAACCGCGCCTGCGCGAGATTCCGTACAACTACACGTCCTTTTCGGACCGCGAAATCGTCATTCGCCTGCTCGGCGAAGAGGCGTGGAACGCGCTCGCCGAACTGCGCGGCGAACGCCGCACGGGCCGCTCGGCGCGCATGCTGTACGAAGTGCTCGGCGACATCTGGGTCGTGCGCCGCAATCCGTATCTGCAGGACGATCTGCTCGACAACCCGAAGCGTCGCGCGATGCTGATCGATGCGCTGAATCACCGTATCGCCGAAATCGAGAAGCGCCGCCGCGCCGACCTCGTCGAACATAGCGATCAGGACGGCGTCGTGCGCGCCGCGCGCGTGGAAACGCTGATCGGCGCGGCTCGCCGCGCGATCGAGGACTTCGCCGCCGAATTCGACAAGATGGCCGATCTGCGCCGCCGCGCCACCAAGGTGCTCGGCAAGCGCACGCAGAAGGACAACATCCGCTTCGACGGCATTGCGCGCGTCTCGCACGTGACCGACGCAACCGACTGGCGCGTGGAATATCCGTTCGTGGTCCTCACGCCGGACACCGAAGCCGAGATCGCGGGCCTTATCAAGGCCTGCTTCGAACTGGGCCTCACGGTGATCCCGCGCGGAGGCGGCACGGGCTACACAGGCGGCGCGGTGCCGCTCACGCCGTTCTCGGCCGTCATCAACACCGAAAAGCTCGAACAGCTCGGACCGGTCGAAATGACCGATCTGCCGGGCGTGAACCGCAAGGTCGCGACGATTTTCTCGGGCGCGGGCGTGGTCACGCGCCGCGTGACCGAAGCGGCGGACGCGGCGGGCTTCGTGTTCGCGGTCGATCCGACCTCGCTCGACGCGTCGTGCATCGGCGGCAACGTCGCCATGAACGCGGGCGGCAAGAAGGCCGTGCTGTGGGGCACGGCGCTCGACAACCTCGCCTGGTGGCGCATGGTCGACCCCGAGGGCAACTGGCTCGAAGTCACGCGCCTCGACCACAACATGGGCAAGATCCACGACATCGAAGTCGCGCGCTTCGAATTGAAGTGGTTCGACGGCGAGTACGCGCCGGGCGAAAAGCTGCTGCGCACGGAGTCGCTCGACATCGCGGGCCGCGTGTTCCGCAAGGAAGGTCTCGGCAAGGACGTGACCGATAAATTCCTCGCGGGCCTGCCAGGCATCCAGAAGGAAGGTTGCGACGGTCTCATCACGTCGGCGCGCTGGGTGCTGCACAAGATGCCCGCGCACACGCGCACGGTCTGTCTGGAGTTCTTCGGCCAGGCGCGCGAGGCGATCCCGAGCATCGTCGAAATCAAGGATTACCTGTTCGAAACGTCGAAGCAGGGCGGTGCGATTCTCGCGGGTCTGGAGCATCTGGACGAGCGCTATCTGCGCGCCGTGGGCTACGCGACCAAGAGCAAGCGCAACGCGTTTCCGAAGATGGTGCTGATCGGCGACATCGTCGGCGACGACGCCGATGCCGTGGCCGCCGCCACCTCGGAAGTGATCCGCATGGCCAACGGCAAGAGCGGCGAAGGCTTCGTGGCCGTCTCCGCCGAGGCCCGCAAGCGCTTCTGGCTCGACCGCAGCCGCACGGCCGCGATCGCCAGGCACACCAACGCGTTCAAGATCAACGAAGACGTCGTGATTCCGCTCAACCGCATGGGCGAGTACACGGACGGCATCGAGCGCATCAACATCGAACTGTCGATCAAGAACAAGCTGCAACTGGTCGACGCGCTCGAAGCGTTCTTCAAGGGCGGCAAGCTGCCGCTCGGCAAGAGCGACGACGCCAACGAAATCCCCAGCGCGGAACTGCTCGAAGACCGCGTGCAGCAGGCGCTCGATCTGCTCAAGCGCGTGCGCGAGCGCTGGACCTTCGTCGGCGACAAGCTCGACATGCCGCTGCGCGAGGCGCAGCACTATCTCGTGCAACTGGGCTACGAAGCGCTGGCGGAGAAGTTCGCCGACCGCTGCGACACGCAGCCCGACGTCAACGTTTTCCATGTGACGCAGGACCGCACGGTGCGCATCTCGTGGAAGCAGGAGATCCGCGCCGAACTGCGCAAGATCTTCAACGGCGGCGAATTCAAGCCGATTCTCGACGAAGCCCAGGCGATCCACAAGAAGGTGCTGCGCGGCCGCGTGTTCGTGGCGCTGCACATGCACGCCGGCGACGGCAACGTGCACACCAACCTGCCGGTGAACTCGGACAACTACGAGATGCTGCAGGACGCGCACGTCGCGGTCGCGCGCATCATGAAGCTCGCGCGTTCGCTCGACGGCGTGATCTCGGGCGAGCACGGCATCGGCATCACCAAGCTCGAATTCCTCACCGAGGACGAGATCGCCGACTTCCGCGCCTACAAGCAGCGCGTCGATCCGCATGGCCGCTTCAACGCGGGCAAGCTGCTCGAAGGCGCCGACCTGCGCAACGCCTACACGCCGTCGTTCGGCCTGATGGGCTACGAGTCGCTGATCATGCAGCAATCCGACATCGGCGCGATCGCCGAGTCGGTCAAGGACTGCCTGCGCTGCGGCAAGTGCAAGCCGGTGTGCGCCACGCACGTGCCGCGCGCGAACCTGCTGTACAGCCCGCGCAACAAGATTCTCGCGACCTCGCTGCTGGTCGAGGCCTTCCTGTACGAAGAGCAGACGCGCCGCGGTGTGTCGATCAAGCACTGGGACGAGTTCAACGACGTGGCCGACCACTGCACGGTCTGCCACAAGTGCGTGACGCCGTGCCCGGTCAAGATCGACTTCGGCGACGTGACGATGAACATGCGCAACCTGCTGCGCAAGATGGGCAAGAAGAAGTTCAACGCGGGCAACGCGGCGGGCATGTTCTTCCTCAACGCCACCAATCCGCAGACCATCAACCTCGCGCGTACCGCGATGATGGGCGTGGGCTACAAGGCGCAGCGCCTCGGCAACGACGTGCTGAAGAAGTTCGTCAAGAAGCAGACGGCGCATCCGCCCGCATCCACGGGCAAATCGCCGGTGGTCGAGCAGGTGATCCACTTCGTCAACAAGAAGATGCCGGGCAACCTGCCGAAGAAGACGGCGCGCGCGCTGCTCGACATCGAAGACAACAAGATCGTGCCGATCATCCGCAATCCGAAGGCGACGAGCGTCGATTCGGAAGCGGTGTTCTACTTCCCGGGCTGCGGCTCGGAGCGTCTGTTCTCGCAGGTCGGGCTTGCCACCCAGGCGATGTTGTGGGAAGCCGGCGTGCAGACCGTGCTGCCGCCGGGCTATCTGTGCTGCGGCTATCCGCAGCGCGGCTCGGGCCAGTTCGACAAGGCCGAGCAGATCGTCACCGACAACCGCGTGCTGTTCCACCGCGTCGCGAACACGCTCAACTACCTCGACATCAAGACCGTCGTGGTGTCGTGCGGCACGTGTTACGACCAGCTCGCCGGTTATGAATTCGACAAGATCTTCCCGGGTTGCCGCATCATCGACATTCACGAGTTCCTGCTCGAGAAGGGCATCAAGCTCGATGGCGTGAGCGGCACGCGCTACATGTATCACGACCCGTGCCACACGCCGATCAAGACGATCGACCCGGTCAAGCTCGTCAACGAACTCATGGGTTCGGAAAAGGACGGCTACAAGATCGAGAAGAACGATCGTTGCTGCGGCGAATCGGGCACGCTCGCGGTCACGCGTCCGGACGTTTCGACGCAGGTGCGCTTCCGCAAGGAAGAGGAAATCCGCAAGGGCGCGGCGAAGCTGCGCGACATTCCGGTCGTCGGCAACGGCGCGAACGGCGTGCAGCCGGCCACGCAGCAGGAAGCGGGCGGGCAGGGCACGACGCAGGACGTCAAGATTCTGACGAGCTGCCCGTCGTGCCTGCAGGGCCTGTCGCGCTACAACGAGGACGCCAACATCGAAGCCGACTACATCGTGGTGGAGATCGCCCGTCACGTGCTCGGCGAGAACTGGATGGCGGACTACGTGCAGAAGGCGAACAATGGCGGAATCGAGCGCGTGCTGGTTTAATGGCACGGCTAATTTTTCCGTAATACGGTTCGAGGACGACGATGGCATGCGTATTCTGCAATGAGGAAGGCGGCGAGGTGCTGTGGGAGGACGAGCGTCTGCGCGTCGTGCTCGCGAGCGCTGAAATCGACTATCCGGGCTTTTGCCGGGTGATCTGGAATACGCACGTCGCCGAGTTCTCGGATCTCGAGCACGCCGACCGGGAACATCTGATGCGCGCGGTGTATGCGGTCGAGCGGGCGCAGCGCCGCGTCATGCAGCCGTCGAAGGTGAATCTCGCGAGTCTCGGCAACCAGGTGCCGCACGTGCACTGGCACGTGATCCCGCGCTTCAGCAACGACGCGCATTTCCCGCTGCCCGTGTGGGCGCCGCGGCAGCGCACGGTGTCGGAAGCGATGCTCGGTCAACGCCGCGCCCAGGCCACGCTGCTGCGCGAGGCGGTGCGGCAGGAAATGGAACAGGCGCTGGCGTGAGCCGGACCGGCGGGGCAGCCTTGCCGGACTTGACGGGCGAACAGGAAAGAACATGAGCGGACTCAAATCCGATACGCCGGTGCCGACCGGCGTCGTGGTGCATGCGCTGTCGCGCGTGCTTGAACTGCAGTATGCGAACGGACAGAGCTATCGCATCCCGTTCGAGCTGATGCGCGTTTATTCGCCCTCGGCGGAAGTGCGCGGCCACGGGCCCGGCCAGGAAACGCTGCAGACCGGCAAGCGCGAAGTGACCATCACGGCGCTCGAAGGCGTCGGCAACTACGCGCTGCAGCCCACCTTCTCCGACGGCCACAATACCGGCATCTATTCGTGGGACCAGCTCTACGAACTGGCCACGCAGCAGGACACGCTCTGGGCCGACTATTTCGCGAAGCTCAAGGCCGCGGGCGTCGAGCGCGACGCGCCGATGGCGCCGCCCGCTGCCGCGCACGGCCACTGCCACTGACGCTTCCTGTTACGATCCTGCCGCCGCGCCACGACGCGGCGAATTTCATTCAAAAAGTCCGGCTGCGAGCCGGACAAGACCGCGAAAGGACGAGCGCGATGAGCAAAACCCACTTCGGCTATCAGACAGTCGACGAACAGGACAAGGCGAAGAAGGTGGCCGGCGTGTTCCACTCGGTCGCCTCGAACTACGACCTGATGAACGACCTGATGTCGGGCGGGCTGCACCGCGCGTGGAAGGCGTTCACGATCGCCCAGGCCAATATCCGTCCGGGCGCGAAGGTGCTCGACATCGCGGGCGGCACCGGCGATCTGTCGATGGCGTTCGCGAAGAAGGCCGGTCCGACGGGCGAGGTCTGGCACACCGACATCAACGAGTCGATGCTGCGCGTGGGCCGCGACCGTCTGATCGACAAAGGCGTGATCACGCCCGCGCTGCTCTGCGACGCCGAGAAAATTCCCTTTCCGGACAACTACTTCGACCTCGTGACCGTGGCTTTCGGGCTGCGCAACATGACGCACAAGGACGCCGCGCTCGCGGAAATGCGCCGGGTGATCAAGCCGGGCGGCCGCGTGATGGTGCTCGAATTCTCGAAGGTCTGGGAGCCGCTCAAGAAGGCGTACGACGTGTACTCCTTCAAGGTGCTGCCGTGGCTCGGCAAGCGTTTCGCCCAGGATGCGGACAGTTACCAGTACCTGGCGGAGTCGATCCGCATGCATCCGGACCAGGAAACCCTGAAGACGATGATGGAACAAATCGGCCTCGATGCCGTCAAATATTACAATTTGTCAGCTGGCGTGGTAGCCTTACACGTCGGGACAAAGTACTAGTGTTCCTAACTATCTGTCTTTAAAGGAAATACCGCCATGCCTGAGACCCGTAACAATGCTTCCAGTAAGCTTTCAATGTCTTGGGCGAGGCGGATTGGCACCTTGGCAGTGATCGGCGCGCTGGTGGCGGGCAGCTTCGCATCGTTCGACGCTGAAGCCCGTCGCATGGGTGGCGGCCGCAGCTTCGGCAAGCAGTCCTCGGTCGCGTCGCAGCGCAGCACCACGCCGCCGCCCGCGCAGCCCAGCCCCACGAATCCCGCCCAGCAGGCCGGCGCGCAGCGCGCACCTGGCTCGCCGGCGCCCACGCCCGCCGCCGCTCCGGCGCGCAATCGCTGGCTCGGTCCTATCGCCGGTCTCGCGGCCGGTCTGGGCATCGCGGCGCTGCTCTCGCACTTCGGCCTCGGTGAGGCGTTCGCGGGCGCCATGGCCAACATGATCGTGATCGCGCTGATCGCGTTCGTGGCGATCTGGCTGATCCGCAAGTTCATGAACCGCCGCCGTCCGGCTGAGCCCGCGTATCAAACGGGCGGTGCGAATCTGAACACTAACCTGAGCCAGATGGGCGGCTACAACCCGCAGGAGCCGCGCTACACGGCGCCGCCCACGGGCCAGTACCTCGCGCCCGAAGCGAATGCGCTGAGCACGCCGCAGATCGACACGCCGCCCGCCATTCCGGCGGGTTTCGACAGCGAAGCGTTCCTGCGCAACGCCAAGGTCTACTTCGTGCGCCTGCAAGCGGCCTGGGATGCGGGCAATATCGACGACATCCGCGAATTCACCACGCCCGAGATGTTCGCCGAGATCCGCGTGGACCTCGCGGGCCGCGGCGCGCAGCCGAACCAGACCGACGTCGTGCAGCTCAACGCCGACCTGCTCGCCGTGGAAGAGCGCGGCAACGAGTACCTCGCGAGCGTGCGTTTCTCCGGCCTGATCCGCGAGGAAGCGGGCGCGGCGGCCGCGCCGTTCGTCGAGATCTGGAATCTCTCGAAGTCGCGCAGCTCGGGCGAGGGCTGGCTGCTGGCCGGTATCCAGCAGGTCGAATCGCACTGATGCGCGGCATCGCGCCGCGCTGAGCAAAACGCGCGCGTGGTTGATGCTGCGCGCGTGCAGGCGAATCTGGCCTGCCGGCCAGCCGCGGCGCGGGGCGATCCGGCGGCGCGAACGCTACAATAGGAACCCGCGCGAGCTCGATGCCCGCGCGGGTTTTTTTGATTCCACGCCGATGACTCTCGCCGCCAAGCCCTTCGCCGCCGCTGTCAATCACCTGCTCGCCCGCGAATCGTGGGCCCGCGACCGCCTCGCTCCTTACGCCGGCAAGACGGCCCGTCTGTCGTGTCCGCCTGTCGTGCTCACGCTGCTCGTGCAGCCCGACGGCTATATCGCCGCCGTCGAAGAGCACGAGGCGCAACATGCCGACGTCGCGCTTTCCGTGCCTGCGGGCGCGCTCTCCTCGTACGTGCAGGGCGGTCAGTCGGCCGTCATGAAGCACGTGAAGATCGAGGGCGACGCCGAGTTTGCGCAGATCATCGGCAAGCTCGCCGAACATCTGCGCTGGGAGCCCGAAGAGGATCTCGCGAAGCTGATCGGTGACGCCAGTGCGTTTCGCGTCGCCGCATTCGCGCGCGCCGCGCACCAGCAGGCCCTTCGCACCGGGCGCAATGTGCTCGGCTCCGTCACCGAATATCTGCTCGACGAAAATCCGCAACTCGTGCGGCACGCCGAGCTGGACGGCTTCAACACGGAGCTGTCACGCGCGCGCGATGCACTTGCGCGCGTGGAAAAGCGCATCGAGCGCCTTGAACAAAAATCACAAGCGCGCAGCGCGGGATCGACGCCTTCGAGCGCGGCGCCGCGCGCGCCGAGCCAGACAACCGGCCCGCTACAAGGCAACTAAGACATGCGTTTTCTGCGTTTCCTGAAGATTTTCTTTACGGTCATCCGCTTCGGTCTCGACGAAATGATGTTGAGCCGGATCAATGACCGGCGCGTCAGGCTGTTGCTGCGCATCACCACGATCGGACGCAAGTTCGATCAACCGCCCGGCGTGCGGCTGCGTCTCGCGCTCGAAAGCCTCGGCCCGATCTTCGTGAAGTTCGGCCAGGTGCTCTCCACGCGCCGCGATCTGCTGCCGCACGACATCGCCAACGAACTCGCCAAGCTACAGGATCAGGTGCCGCCGTTCGATTCGAAGGTGGCCATCGACATCATCGAGAAGTCGCTGGGCGCGCCCGTCGACGAACTGTTCGACGACTTCGAGCGCGTGCCGGTGGCGAGCGCCTCGATCGCGCAGGTGCACTTCGCGAAGGTGAGGTCGGGGCAGCACGCGGGCAAGGCCGTGGCGGTGAAGGTGCTGCGCCCGAACATGCGGCCCGTGATCGATTCCGATCTGCTGTTGCTGCGCGACATCGCCGTGTGGGCCGAGCGGCTGTGGGCCGACGGCAAGCGCCTGAAGCCGCGCGAGGTCGTGGCCGAATTCGACAAATACCTGCACGACGAACTCGATCTGATGCGCGAGGCCGCCAACGGCAGCCAGCTGCGCCGCAATTTCGCGGGCCTCGACCTGCTGCTCGTGCCCGAGATGTACTGGGAATTCAGCACGCCCAACGTGCTGGTGATGGAGCGCATGGTCGGCGTGCCGATCAGCCAGGTCGACAAGCTGCGCGCGGCGGGCGTGGACATTCCGAAGCTCGCGCGCGAAGGCGTGGAGATCTTCTTCACGCAGGTGTTCCGCGACGGCTTTTTCCACGCCGACATGCACCCCGGCAACATCCAGGTGAGCCTCGATCCGGCGCATTTCGGGCGTTATATCGCGCTCGATTTCGGTATCGTCGGCGCGCTGTCGGACTTCGATAAAAACTACCTCGCGCAGAACTTTCTCGCGTTCTTCAAGCGCGACTATCATCGCGTGGCGACGCTGCACATCGAGTCGGGCTGGGTGCCGCCCACGACGCGCGTCGAGGAACTCGAAAGCGCGATCCGCGCGGTGTGCGAGCCGTATTTCGACCGCGCGCTCAAGGATATTTCGCTCGGTCAGGTGCTGCTGCGCCTGTTCCAGACCTCGCGCCGCTTCAACGTGGAAATCCAGCCGCAACTCGTGCTGCTGCAAAAGACCATGCTGAACGTGGAAGGGCTCGGGCGCTCGCTCGACCCGGAACTCGATCTCTGGAAGACCGCGAAGCCGTATCTCGAACGCTGGATGACCGAGCAGATCGGCTTGCGCGGCTGGTTCGAGCGCCTCAAGATCGAGGCGCCGCAATGGAGCAAGACGCTGCCGCAATTGCCGCGCCTCGTGCATCAGGCGCTGCTGCATCGCCAGGATCCCACTCACCTCGGCAGCGACGACGCGCTGCGTCAGATTCTCGCCGAGCAGCGCCGCACCAACCGCCTGTTGCAGGGGCTCGTGGTGTTCGGCGTGGCGGTGGGCGTCGGCATGCTCGCCGCGCGCATGTGGCTGGCGTTCGCCTACGGCGGCTGAGCGGGGCGGCAGACAAGGAGCGAGACATGACGACAAAACCGGATCAAGCGGATCAACCGGATCAAGCCGCACCATCCACGCCATCGCCGGAAACTGGCGCGGCCGCGGACTTCGCCACGCGCGACCCCTCGGCGCCCGCATTCTGGGACGAGCGATTCGAGCGCGGCTTCACCCCGTGGGATCAGGCGGGCGTGCAGCCGGACTTCGAAGCCTTCGCCACGGCGCACGCCGCAGCCAGCGTGCTGATTCCGGGCTGCGGCAACGCATGGGAAGCGCGCTGGCTCGCCGAGCACGGCCGCACCGTGCGGGCGATCGACTTTTCGCCTGCTGCCGTCGCCCACGCGCGCACCGCGCTGGGCCATTACGCCGATGTCGTCGAGGAAGCCGACTTTTACGCCTACCGTCCGCCGTTCGCGCCGGACTGGATCTTCGAGCGTGCATTCCTGTGCGCGCTGCCCAAGGCGCAGCGGCGCGCCTACGCGCGCCGCATGGCCGAATTGCTCGCGCCGGGCGCGCTGCTGGCGGGCTTTTTCTTCTTCGCCGACACGCCCAAGGGGCCGCCGTTCGGCATCGAACGCGCCGAGTTGGACGTGCTGCTCACGCCGTATTTCACGCTGCTCGACGAGCACGAGGTGAGCGCATCGCTGCCGGTTTTCGCGGGCCGCGAGCGCTGGCTCACTTGGCGTCGCAACGCGTCGGCGCCGGCCTGAATCGGCGCGCGACAGGCGTTTGACAGCCGCCTGATACGCGCTCAACCCGCGCGCGCGCACGGTCTCGCCGATCACGCCCTTGATCGCGCGCAATCCGCCCCAAACTGCTGCGTAGCCCCGGTCACACGACCCGGCCTGGCAATTACCAGGCCAGGGGAGCGTTTGCGGCTATAATTCAAGGCTTTGCAAGCATTTACCGGAATTTCATCCGTTTCATCAGGAAAGAGATCATGCCGATCTACGCTTATCGCTGCGAATCGTGCGGCTTCGCCAAAGACGTGCTGCAAAAGATCAGCGATGCGCCCCTGACGCAGTGCCCGAGCTGCGGCGCGGACGCGTATCGCAAACAGGTCACCGCAGCCGGCTTCCAGCTGAAAGGCTCGGGCTGGTACGTCACGGACTTCCGTGGCGGCAACAGTAATGGCAATAACAGCGGCACGAGCGCTGCCGCCACGGGCGCGAAGGACGCAAAGAGCGGCGACGCTGCGTCGTCGTCGGAAGGCGGCAAGTCCGAGAGCGCAAGCCCGGCCTCACCGGCCGCCGCGGCAACGACCAGCGCGGCGCCTGCGGCGTCGGGCACTTCGGGCTCGACCTGACAAACCCTGTGGTCCGGCAGACCTCCTGAGTGAAGCCGGGCCGCGCAAGCGCCGCGCCCGCGCGCGGCCTGGATGGCGTGTACATGAAGATCAAGAAAGCGACCTTCAAATCGGTGTTCCTGACCGGCCTTCTGGTGCTGGTGCCGCTGGCCATCACGCTGTGGGTGCTGAATCTCGTCATCGGCACGATGGATCAGACGCTGTTGCTGCTGCCCGAATCGTGGCGGCCCGAGCGCCTGTTCCACATGCGCCTGCCGGGTCTGGGCGCGGTGCTCACGCTGGCGTTCATCTTTGTCGTGGGCGTGCTCACGCACAACTTCATCGGCCAGAAACTGGTGGAGTGGTGGAACGCGCTGGTGCGCCGCATTCCGATCGTGGGGCCGCTGTACAGCAGCATCCAGCAGGTTTCCGATACACTGCTTTCGAGCAACGGCAATGCCTTTCGCAAGGCACTCCTGATCGAATATCCGCGCAAGGGCTCGTGGACGATCGCGTTCCTGACCGGCATTCCCGGCGGCGACGTGGTCAACCATCTTCAGGAAGATCACGTGAGCGTGTATGTGCCGACCACGCCCAATCCCACATCGGGCTTTTTCCTGATGGTGCCGAAGAGCGAAGTCATCGAACTCGACATGACGGTCGATGCCGCGCTCAAGTATATTGTTTCGATGGGCGTCGTCGCGCCGGCCGCGAATGCACGCCGCCCCATCGATCCCCCGCTTTAAATACCGGACGCCGCTTCGGCCGCAACCGTGCGCGCGCTTCCCGTTTAATTCACGCATAACGAAAGACGAACATCATGTCGATGAGATCTGAATACTGCGGTCTGGTGACCGAACAGCTGCTGGGCCAAACTGTTTCGCTGTGCGGATGGGTGCAGCGCCGCCGCGACCACGGCGGCGTTATCTTCATCGACCTGCGCGACCGCGAAGGCCTCGTTCAGGTCGTCTGCGACCCGGATCGCGCAGAGATGTTCAAGATCGCCGAAGGCGTGCGCAACGAGTTCTGCGTGCAGGTCAGGGGTCTGGTCCGCAATCGTCCGGAAGGCACGGTCAACGCCAACCTCACGAGCGGCAAGATCGAAGTGCTGTGCCACGAAATCGTGGTGCTGAACCCGTCGGTCACGCCGCCGTTCCAGCTCGACGACGACAACCTCTCGGAAACCACGCGCCTCACGCATCGCGTGCTCGACCTGCGCCGTCCGCAGATGCAGCACAACCTGCGCCTGCGTTACCGCGTGACGATGGCCGTGCGCAAGTATCTCGACGCGCTCGGCTTCATCGACATCGAAACGCCGATGCTCACGAAGAGCACGCCGGAAGGCGCGCGCGACTACCTCGTGCCGTCGCGCGTGAACGCGGGTCAGTTCTTCGCGCTGCCGCAGTCGCCGCAGCTCTTCAAGCAGATGCTGATGGTCGCGAACTTCGATCGCTACTACCAGATCGTCAAGTGCTTCCGCGACGAAGATCTGCGCGCAGACCGTCAGCCGGAATTCACGCAGATCGACTGCGAAACGTCGTTCCTCGGCGAGCAGGAAATCCGTGACCTGTTCGAAGATATGGCGCGTCACGTGTTCAAGGAAACGATCGGCGTCGAACTCGACGCGAAGTTCCCGATCATGCCGTACTCGGAAGCCATGAGCCGCTTCGGTTCGGACAAGCCCGACCTGCGCGTGAAGCTCGAATTCACGGAACTGACGGACGCCATGAAGGACGTGGACTTCAAGGTGTTCAGCACGCCGGCCAACAGCAAGGACGGCCGCGTGGCCGCACTGCGCGTGCCGAAGGGCGCTGAACTTTCGCGTGGCGACATCGACGGCTACACGGAATTCGTGCGCATCTACGGCGCGAAGGGTCTGGCCTGGATCAAGGTCAACGAAGTCGCGAAGGGCCGTGACGGTCTGCAAAGCCCGATCGTCAAGAACCTGCACGACGCGTCGATCGCCGCCATCCTGGAGCGCACCGGCGCACAAGACGGCGACATCATCTTCTTCGCAGCAGACCGCGCGAAGGTCGTGAACGACAGCCTGGGCGCGCTGCGTCTGAAGGTCGGCCATTCGGAATTCGGCAAGGCCAACGGTCTGGTCGAGAAGGGCTGGAAGCCGCTGTGGGTGATCGACTTCCCGATGTTCGAGTACGACGAGGAAGAAAACCGCTACGTGGCCGCGCATCACCCGTTCACGAGCCCGAAGGACGAGCACCTGGAATATCTGGAAACGGACCCGGGCCGCTGCCTCGCGAAGGCTTACGACATGGTGCTGAATGGCTGGGAAATCGGCGGCGGTTCGGTCCGTATCTATCAGGAAGACGTGCAGAGCAAGGTGTTCCGCGCGCTGAAGATCGGTGCGGAAGAAGCGCGTGCGAAGTTCGGCTTCCTGCTGGACGCGCTGCAGTACGGCGCGCCGCCGCACGGCGGTATCGCGTTCGGTCTGGACCGCATCGTCACGATGATGGCCGGCGCCGACTCGATCCGCGACGTGATCGCGTTCCCGAAGACGCAACGCGCGCAGTGTCTGCTCACGCAGGCGCCGAGCCCGGTCGACGAGCGTCAGCTCAAGGAACTGCACATCCGTCTGCGTCAGCCCGAGCAGAAGCCGGCGCAGTAAGCGGCAGTCGGTATCGAGCAGCATCGTGCAGACGGCGCGCCCCGGCGCGTCGTCCTGCAACGCAACAAAAAAGGCGCATCGTGCGCCTTTTTTGCTTTTTGCGTTAAATTCCTTCACAAGAGCGCCGCACACTGCTCAGCGGTAATGGCAGTGCCGCAGGCCGCGCACCACGACTCGCGTTCCCCATCATGCAGAAGCCGCCGAAGATTCCCGAATCCGTCCTGGTCGTCATCCATACGCCCCGGCTCGACGTGCTGATCATCGAGCGCGCCGACCGGCCCGGCTTCTGGCAGTCGGTGACCGGCTCGAAGGACCGTCTCGACGAGCCGCTCGCCGAAACCGCCGTGCGCGAGGTGGGCGAGGAAACCGGCATCATCGTGGGCGCGGACGGCGTGTCGGCGGCGGCGCTGCTCGACTGGCGGCATCGGATCGAGTACGAAATCTATCCGGTCTGGCGCCACCGTTACGCCGAGGGCGTGACGCGCAACACCGAGCACTGGTTCAGCCTTCAGGTGCCCGACGGCACGCCGGTCACGCTGTCGCCGCGCGAGCACACGGCGTATCTGTGGCTGCCGTATGAAGAGGCGGCGGCGAAGTGCTTTTCGTCGTCGAATCGCGAGGCCATTCTGCAATTGCCCGCGCGTCTGGCCGGAGCGCAACCGTGAGCGACACCCGACGCGCCGACCCCGGCCACCGCGATCAACCCGGCGAACATCCCGGCGCTGATCCGGCCGAGCTGGATTCGGGGATCGAACCGCGCCGCGTCATGCGGCTGCGCGAGGCGCTGCTCGGCAAGCGTTATCGCTCTCGCTACCGCTTCACGAGCGGCAACGACGTGCGCCTGTTCCATTCGGGCGAAGGCCTGTTCGGCGCGATGATCGAGCGCATCGACGCGGCTCAGCGCGACGTCGCGCTCGAAACCTATATTTTTTGCAGCGACGGCACCGGTCAGGCGGTGTCCGAGGCGCTGATGCGCGCGGCGCGCCGCGGCGTGCGCGTGCGCGTGATCACCGACGGCATCGGCTCGCCGCATCTGGCGCTGTTCGACGCGTGGCCCGCGGCGGGCATCGAGCATCGCGTCTACAACCCGCATATCTTTGGACGCTTCGGCTTTTCGCGCACGCACCGCAAGCTCGCGGTGATCGACGACCGCTACGCGTTTTGCGGCGGCATCAATATCGTCGACGACATGGAAAACGACGGCAAGCCGCTGCCGTTCGCGCGTTGGGATTTCGCGGTCGAGCTGGCCGGTCCCGTGGTCGTGGACGTGCGCGAGGCCATCGAGATGCAATGGCGGCGCATCCGGCTCGGCCATCGTCCACCGCTCGGCGCGCCGGCGCTGCCGGGCGGACCACTGCCGCTGTCGCCGGGCGTGCCCGCGAGCGCCGGTTTCATGGCGCCGCATCCCACCGGCCACACGGTCATGCAGCCCGCCAAGGCGGTCAACGAGGTGCTGCGCGAACTCGCGCCCGTGGTGCGCACGAGTCGCGCGCAGCGCATCATCGCGCGGCTGCGCGAGCGTCTGCGCGCGGGCGTGCCCGATCCGCGCACGGCGCGCGTGCCGTGCGTGGCCTTCGTCGCGCGCGACAACGTCGTGAACCGGCGCGCGATCGAAAAGGCCTATCTCGACGCCATCGGCGAGGCGCGCAAGGAAGTGCTGCTCGCCAATCCGTATTTCATGCCGGGGCGGCGGCTGCGCCGTGCGCTCCTGGAAGCCGCCACGCGCGGCGTGACGGTCAAGCTGTTGATCGGACGAAAAGAGTTCAAGGTGCTCGATTACGGCACGCCGTTTCTCTATCACCAGTTGCTGAGCGCGGGCGTGCAGATCGCCGAATACGAAAAGACCATGCTGCACGGCAAGGTGGCCGTGGTCGATTTGAGCTGGGGCACGGTGGGGTCGTCGAATCTCGACGCGCTGAGCCTCGTGCTCAACAACGAGGCGAACGTGCTGCTGGTGCTGCATCCGCAGATCGGCGAGCTGCGCGGCGCGATCCTGAGCGCCTTCGACGAGTCGCCGATGATCGATCGGGCGCGCTACGAGGCGCGTCCGTGGCACGTGCGCGCGGTGAACTGGCTCGCGTGGAACTCATATCGCGTGGTCATGAAGATGCTCACCGTGGGCGGCTATGACTAGGCGCCGCAGCCGCTTCCGGGCGCGCGCAACGCCGCTGCGCACGGCGTTTGCCTGCCACACGAATCGCCTCGCGTGCAATCGAGAAATGTTCCCTTGTGCGCGACGCGCCAAGGCTGAAAATTAGAGTACCGGTTAGAAATCGGTTTCTAATAAAGTCCTTGTTTCGCGAACGGCTGTCCTCAACAATAGTACGGCCGTTCGATTTCATTCAGGCCCAGATGCCAGCAGTTAAAGCCAACATCGCGGCCACATCGTTACGGTAAATAAAGCTATGCGAAAAGGCGAACAGACCCGCGCCGCCATTCTGGATGCAGCACTCGACCTCGCGAGCCGCGACGGCCTGGAAGGGCTGACGATCGGCTTGCTGGCCGAGCGCATGCAGATGAGCAAGAGCGGTGTTTTCGCGCACTTCGGTTCGCGCGAAGATCTCCAGGTCGAAGTCGTGCGCGAGTACCACCGCAGATTCGAGGAAGAAGTCTTCTTTCCGAGCTTGCGCGAACCGCGTGGTTTGCCCCGTCTGCGTGCGATGCTGTCACGATGGTTCGAGAAGCGCATCCACGAGGTCACGACCGGCTGCATTTACATCAGCGGTGCGGTGGAGTACGACGACCGCGCGGACAGCCAGGTGCGCGAGCAGCTGGTGGCGAGCGTGACGATGTGGCGGGCGGCCTTGCTGCGCGCCATTTCGCAGGCGATCGAGGAAGGGCATCTGCGAGGGGACACCGATCCCGCGCTGATGTTGTTCGAACTGTATAGCGTAACGTTGGGTCTGCATCATGACGGCCGTTTCCTGCACTTGCCGGACGCAGTCGACCATACGTGGGCCGCGTTCGAAAAACTGATTGTTTCGTATCAGAGCGTGAGCCAGTAGCCCACGCCGCGCACAGCGCCGCGGCGGTACGCGAAGGCCCGACACTCTAAGGCTCTATCAAGGGAGAAAAACATGGGACAGTACACCGCGCCGCTGCGTGACATGCAATTCGTGCTGCACGAGCTGCTGAACGTGGAAGGCGAAGTCAAGCAGATGCCGAAGCACGCCGACCTCGATGCCGACACCATCAACCAGGTGCTCGAAGAAGCGGGCAAGTTCTGCTCGGAGGTGCTGTTTCCGCTGAACCAGGTCGGCGACCGCGAAGGCTGCACGTATGCCGGCGACGGCGTCGTCACCACGCCCACTGGCTTCAAGGAAGCGTACAGGCAATACGTGGAGGCCGGCTGGCCCGCGCTGGGCTGCGATCCCGAATACGGCGGCCAGGGCCTGCCCGCGTTCGTGAACAACGCGCTCTACGAAATGCTCAACTCGGCGAACCAGGCGTGGACCATGTATCCGGGTCTGTCGCACGGCGCCTACGAATGTCTGCACGCGCACGGCACGCCCGAACTCCAGCAGGCCTATCTGCCGAAGCTCGTCGAAGGCGTGTGGACCGGCACGATGTGTCTGACCGAGCCGCACTGCGGCACCGACCTCGGCATCCTGCGCACCAGGGCCGAACCGAACAGCGACGGCTCCTACGCGATCACCGGCACGAAGATCTTCATCTCGAGCGGTGAGCACGACATGGCGGAGAACATCATCCACCTCGTGCTCGCGCGCCTGCCGGACGCACCGCAAGGCACCAAGGGCATCTCGCTCTTCGTCGTGCCGAAGTTCATCCCCACGGCCTCGGGCGACGTGGGCGAGCGCAACGGCATCAAGTGCGGCTCGATCGAACACAAGATGGGCATCCACGGCAACGCCACCTGCGTCATGAATCTCGACGGCGCGACGGGCTGGCTCGTCGGCGAACCGAACAAGGGCTTGAACGCCATGTTCGTGATGATGAACGCGGCGCGCCTCGGCGTCGGCATGCAAGGTCTGGGTCTCACGGAAGTCGCGTACCAGAACTCGCTCGTGTACGCGAAGGAGCGCCTCCAGATGCGCTCGCTCACGGGCCCGAAGGCGCCGGAAAAGGCCGCCGATCCGATCATCGTGCATCCGGACGTGCGCCGCATGCTGCTCACGCAGAAGGCCTGGGCCGAAGGCGCGCGCGCCTTCACGTACTGGTCGGCGCTGCAGATCGACAAGGAACTCTCGCACGGCGACGAAACCGAGCGCAAGGAAGCCGCCGACCTCGTCGCGCTCCTCACGCCGATCATCAAGGCCTTCCTGACCGACAACGCATTCGAGAGCACCAACCTCGGCATGCAGGTGTACGGCGGCCACGGCTTCATCTCCGAGTGGGGCATGGAGCAGTACGTGCGCGACGCGCGGATCAACCAGATCTACGAAGGCACGAACACCATTCAATCGCTCGATCTGCTGGGCCGCAAGGTGCTCGGCGACATGGGCGCGAAGCTCAAGAAGTTCGGCAAGCTCGTGACGGAATTCGTCGAAGCCGAAGGCATCAAGACGGAGATGCAGGAGTTCGTGAATCCGCTCGCCGACATCGGCGACAAGATGCAGAAGCTCACGATGGAAATCGGCATGAAGGCCATGCAGAACCCGGACGAAGTGGGCGCGGCCGCGGTGCCGTATCTGCGCACGGCGGGCCATCTGGTGTTCGCGTACTTCTGGGCGCGCATGGCGCGCATCGCGCTCGACAAGGAAAGCTCGGGCGATCCGTTCTACAAGTCGAAGCTGGCCACGGCGCGTTTCTACTTCGCCAAGCTGCTGCCCGAAACGGCGACCTCGATCCGCCAGGCGCGCGCGGGTTCGAAGACGCTGATGGAAGTCGACGAAGCGCTGTTCTAAGCGCTTGCGCGATGCGCCGCGTGCTGACGCGAGCGCATCGCCACTGCATCAACACAATCTTCAAGCGGCGCACCGGCCAGAATAACGCCACCCCGACGACACACCGGTGCGCGCCGCGAGACATCTCCTATCCGCTCGACATTGCATATCCGCTGGAGGAACAACGTGAGCAATCTTAATATTCGCAAGGTGGCCGTGCTCGGCGCCGGCGTGATGGGCGCGCAGATCGCCGCGCACCTGATCAACGCCCGCGTGCCCGTGCTGCTGTTCGATCTGCCCGCGAAAGAAGGTCCGAAGAACGCCATCGCGCTGAAAGCCATCGAGACGCTGAAGAAGCTCTCGCCCGCGCCGTTCGGCGTGAAGGACGACGCGCAGTACATCACGCCCGCGAACTACGAAGACGACATCGCGAAGCTCGCGGAATGCGACGTGGTGATCGAAGCGATTGCCGAGCGCATGGACTGGAAGCACGACCTCTACAAGAAGGTCGCGCCGCACATCGGCCCGAAGGCCATCTTCGCGACGAACACCTCGGGTCTGTCGATCACGGAACTGTCGCAAGGTTTTGACGACAACCTCAAGGCGCGCTTCTGCGGCGTGCACTTCTTCAATCCGCCGCGCTACATGCACCTGGTCGAGCTGATCCCGACCGTGCACACGCAGCCGGAAATTCTCGACCAGCTCGAATCGTTCCTCACGAGCGTCGTGGGCAAGGGCGTGGTGCGCGCGAAGGATACGCCGAACTTCATCGCGAACCGCGTCGGCATCTTCTCGATTCTCGCGGTGATCGCCGAAGCGAAGAAGTTCGGCCTGCGTTTCGACGAAGTCGACGATCTCACGGGCAGCCGTCTGGGCCGCGCGAAGTCGGCCACGTTCCGCACCGCCGACGTGGTGGGTCTGGACACGATGGCGCACGTCATCAAGACGATGCAGGACAACCTCAAGGACGATCCGTTCTTCCCGGTCTACGAGACGCCGGCCGTGCTGGCGGGTCTGGTCGCGAAGGGCGCGCTCGGCCAGAAGACCGGCGGCGGTTTCTATCGCAAGGAAGGCAAGGCGATCAAGGTGCTCGACGGCAACACCGGCGAGTACGTGGACGGCGGCGCGAAGGCCGACGAACTGGTGGGCCGCATCCTCAAGCGCCCGCCCGCCGAGCGTCTGAAGCTGCTGCGCGAATCGGAGCATCCGCAGGCGCAGTTCCTGTGGTCGATCTTCCGCGACGTGTTCCATTACATCGGCGTGCATCTGCAATCGATCGCCGACAACGCGCGCGATGTCGACCTCGCGATCCGCTGGGGCTTCGGCTGGAACGAAGGTCCGTTCGAAGGCTGGCAGGCCGCGGGCTGGAAGCAGGTCGCCGAATGGGTGAAGGAAGACATCGACGCGGGCAAGACGCTGTCGAACGCGCCGCTGCCCGCCTGGGTGTTCGAGGGCGCGGTCGCGAACAACGGCGGCGTGCATGGCGCGGACGGTTCGTGGTCGCCGGCTGAGTCGCGCTTCGTGCCGCGTCCGGATCTGCCGGTCTACGAGCGCCAGGTGTTCCGCGCGGCGCTGTTCGGCGAGTCGAACGCACGCGATCCGAAGAGTTTCGGCAAGACGCTGTTCGAGAACGAGCATCTGCGTGCGTGGGTCGACGATCGCGCGGGCGAAGATGATGTCGTGATCGTCTCGTACAAGAGCAAGATGAACACGATGGGCCCGGGCGTGCTCGACTCGCTCGTGAAGGCCATCGAGATCGCCGAAGACGGCTACAAGGGCGTCGTGATCTGGCAACCGACGTCGCTGAAACTCGGCGCGCCGGGCGGCCCGTTCTCGGCGGGCGCGAACCTCGAAGAAGCCATGCCCGCTTTCATGATGGGCGGCGCGAAGGGCATCGAGCCGTTCGTGAAGAAGTTCCAGGACACGATGCTGCGCGTGAAGTACGCGAACGTGCCGGTCGTGGCGGCGGTGTCGGGCATCGCGCTCGGCGGCGGCTGCGAAATCATGCTGCACAGCGCGAAGCGCGTCGCGCATATCGAGAGCTATGTCGGTCTCGTTGAGGTGGGCGTGGGTCTCGTGCCCGCGGGCGGCGGCCTGAAGGAAGCGGCGATTCGCGCGGCCGAAGGCGCGGCGGCGATCGGCGCCGTGCCGAGCGATCTGCTGCGCTTCCTGCAGAAGTCGTTCGAGAACGCGGCGATGGCGAAGGTCTCCGGCTCGGCGCTCGAAGCGCGCACGATGGGTTATCTGAAGCCGACGGACACGATCGTCTTCAACGTGTTCGAGCTGCTCGACACGGCGAAGAAGGAAGCGCGCGCGCTGAGCGCGTCGGGCTACCGTCCGCCGCTGCGCGCGAAGCAGATTCCGGTCGCGGGCCGCTCGGCGATCTCGACCATCAAGGCATCGCTCGTCAACATGCGCGACGGCCGCTTCATCAGCGATCACGATTACCTGATCGCGGGACGTATCGCGGAAGCCGTCTGCGGCGGCGACGTCGAAGCGGGCAGCCTCGTCGACGAAGAATGGCTGCTCACGCTCGAACGCCGCGCGTTCGTCGATCTGCTCGGCACGCAGAAGACGCAGGAACGCATCATGGGCATGCTGCAAACCGGCAAGCCGGTGCGCAACTAAGCGGCACGGCGTACGCACATAACGGACTGGAGTTACAGATGAGCAAACAGTTGCAGGACGCATACATCGTCGCCGCGAGCCGCACGCCCATCGGCAAGGCGCCGCGCGGCGTGTTCAAGAACACCCGCCCCGACGAGCTGCTCGTTCACGCGATCAAGTCGGCCGTGGCGCAGGTGCCCGGCCTCGACCCGAGCGTGATCGAAGACGCCATCATCGGCTGCGCGATTCCCGAGGCCGAGCAGGGCCTGAACGTGGCGCGTATCGGCGCGCTGCTCGCGGGTCTGCCGCAAAGCGTCGGCGGCGTGACCGTCAACCGCTTCTGCGCCTCGGGCCTCACGGCGCTGGCGATGGCGGCGGACCGCATCCGTGTCGGCGAAGCCGACGCGATGATCGCGGGCGGCTGCGAATCGATGAGCATGGTGCCGATGATGGGCAACAAGCCGTCGCTCTCGCCGCACATCTTCGATCGCAATGAAGACGTGGGCATCGCGTACGGCATGGGCCTGACGGCGGAGAAGGTCGCGGAACGCTGGAAGGTGAGCCGCGAGGCGCAGGACGCGTTCTCGGTCGAGTCGCATCGCCGCGCGCTGGCCGCGCAGCAGTCGGGCGAGTTCAAGGACGAAATCGCGCCGTACACGATTGTCGAGCGTTTCCCCGATCTCGCCAGCGGCGAAGTGAAGGTGAAGGAACGTCTGATCGAGCTGGACGAAGGCCCGCGCGCCGACACCACGCTCGAAGGCCTCGCGAAACTGCGCGCGGTGTTCGCGAACAAGGGTTCGGTGACGGCGGGCAACAGCTCGCAGACGTCGGACGGCGCGGGCGCGCTGATCGTCGTCTCCGAGAAGATGCTCAAGCAGTTCAACCTCACGCCGCTCGCGCGTTTCGTGAGCTTCGCGGTGCGTGGCGTGCCGCCGGAAATCATGGGCATCGGTCCGAAGGAAGCGATTCCGGCCGCGCTCAAGGCCGCCGGTCTCAAGCAGGACGACCTCGACTGGATCGAGCTGAACGAGGCGTTCGCCGCGCAGTCGCTGGCGGTGATTCAGGATCTCGGTCTCGATCCGTCGAAGATCAACCCGCTCGGCGGCGCGATCGCGCTGGGCCATCCGCTCGGCGCAACGGGCGCGATCCGCGCCTCGACGGTCGTGCACGGTCTGCGCCGCCGCAACCTGAAGTACGGCATGGTGACGATGTGCGTCGGCACCGGCATGGGCGCGGCGGGCATCATCGAGCGCCTGTAAGCGCTTCTTTGGCGCACGCAGATGCCATGCGTGATCGACACGGTTCGCAGACTTCGCGGTCTGCGAACCGTTTTTACTATTCGGCAGGTGAACGAGGCGCGCCGGCCTCGCACTGAGGAGACAGTACAGTGAGCAACGACATTCTGACCGCACGCGAGAACGGCGTGCTGACGATCACCATCAACCGGCTCGAGCGCAAGAACGCGCTCACGCCCGCGATGTATCAGGCGATGAGCGACGCGCTGGCAGCGGCGCAGGACGACAAGGCGGTGCGCGCCGTGCTGCTGCGCGGCCATGCCGAGATTTTCACCGCGGGCAACGACATCGAGGACTTCCTGAAGAATCCGCCCACCGGCGGCGATTCGCCCGTGATGCGCTTTCTCGCCACGATCGCGACCTTCGAGAAGCCGCTTGTCGCGGCGGTGCAGGGCGCGGCAATCGGCGTCGGCACGACCATGCTGCTGCATTGCGACATGGTGTATGCCGCCGATACGGCGCGGTTCGCGATGCCGTTCGCGCAGCTCGGTCTGTGCCCGGAAGCGGCTTCGTCGCTGCTGCTGCCGCGCGTGGCCGGTTATCAGGGCGCGGCCGAAAAGCTGCTGCTCGGCGAGACCTTCGACGCCGCCGAGGCGCATCGCATCGGCTTCGTGAACCGCGTGCTGCCCGCCGCCGAACTCGATGCCTTCGTGAGCGCGCAACTTGCGAAGCTGGTCGCGCTGCCCGCGTCGTCGCTGCGCGCGACCAAGACGCTCATGAAGCGCGCGAGCGAACACGAGATCAAGACGCAGATGAGCGAGGAGTCGGTGCATTTCGGCAAGATGCTGCTCGCGCCTGAAGCGCGCGAGGCGTTCACGGCCTTCCTGCAAAAGCGCAAGCCGGACTTCCGGCAGTTCGACTGAGCGCTAGCGCGTTCAGGCTGCGTTTGTCGTCGTACTCGCCGCCGTGTCGTAATCGACGTAGCCGGTCTCGCGGCAGAAGCTCACGAGCCGCAGTCCGGCGCGCTTCGCGATGGTGATCGCGAGCGAGGAGGGCGCCGAGATCGTCGCGACCATCGGCATGCCGACGCGCGCGGCCTTGCGCACCAGCTCGTAGCTCGCGCGGCTGGAGAGGAACACGAAGCCTTGCTGCGTGTCGGCGCGATCGAGCACCAGTTGGCCGATCAGTTTGTCGAGCGCGTTGTGACGGCCCACGTCCTCGAAGGCGCGCAGGATCTGGCCGTCGGCATCGCACCACGCGGCTGCATGCAGACCGCCCGTGAGTTTCGTGAGCGCCTGGTGCTGCGGCAATTCGCGGGCGGCGCGCGCGATCGCGTCGGGCGCGAGACGCGCGAGAAAGCCGGTATCGGGCACGATTTCCGGTTCGAGATCGAGCAGGTCGATGCTCTCGATGCCGCACACGCCGCAGCCGCTGCGACCCGCGAGCGCGCGGCGCTTTTCCTTCAGCTCGACGAACGCCTGCTGCACGACCGTGAGATGCACTTCGGCGTGCGGCATCTCGGCCTCGGCGTGCCAGTGGACCTCGATGTCCTGAATGTCGGCGTTGCGCCCGACGATGCCTTCCGAAATCGCAAAGCCCACCGCGAATGCTTCGAGGTCGCGCGGCGTGCACATCATGACCGCGTGGGAGATGCCGTTGAAGACCAGCGCGACGGGCCATTCCTGACCGACGTGATCGGTGCGCGTTTCCACGCTCTCGCCGCGATGGCGGTGCACGCGCAATTCGACGGCGCCGGGCTGCTCGCCGGTGTCGTGCGCGTGGGGCTCGGCGGGATGGGCGGGCTGGGCGGGCTGGGCGGTATCGGCGACAGCGACGGGATGCAAAGGGGACGCGGGATTCAAACGAAGGGACTCCATCAACGAGGCAGAGGCGCGCGGTATCGGGGGCGGAACGACGCAATCGACACAATCGACACACGCCGCAACGGCCATTATCCGCGCCGGTGCGTTGGCGGCGGTCCGCGCCGCGCGCCGATATTCAGTATCGGCGCACGCGCGGCAGACACGCGGACGCGCTGCGCGGCGCACATAAGGTTCTAAAATACCTCAAGCGGGCGCCGTTTGCCGCCGTCCGTTTCGCGAGGATAACGCCATGGCATTGACTGAAACTCCGCTGCTGTTTGAATTCGAGGTCGTATCGTCGGAGGACCTCACCTTCATCCCCATGTGCGTGCGTTTCAATCTGGATCGTTTCGGGCTGCGTATTTCGCTCGCGCAGTGGCAACTGCTGCCTTACGAGGATCGCCGCCTGCTCGCGCGCTTTCCCGTGGACGACGACACCGAGATCGAGCCGAACTTCGATCACGCGCTCTTCGAAATGCTGCGCACGCACGCGAACGTCGAACCCGAATGGTTCGCGCCCGAAGAAGCGCCCGCGTGGCGCAACGTCAGCGCGGTGCCGGGCGGCGTCGCCAACCAGGCGGGGCTCGCCGATCTGCGCACGCCCGATATCGAAGACTGGGCGCAACTCGCGCCGTTCCAGCGCTACGTGCTCGCCAAGCTCGCGCGCAAGCCCGAGGCGAATCACGATTTCGTTCCGGCGATGCGCGAATTCGGTCTCGCGGTGCCGCGCAACGCGGCGCGCTGAGCGCACGGTTCTCCGCGCCGCGTTTTTGGGTTTTCCGGGCGATTTTTCCGCCCTTTGGCGAGTGAAACGTTTGCGCGCAACCCCAGGCGGGACGCGGCTTTTGAGCGTTTCCTCGGTTTGCGCCGATTCGAGCGAATTCACGCGCGATTGCCCCTCAAGCCTTGCCGACGTCTGCCGTTATCCGGAATGGCGCTTCGCGCGCCAGCCTGTCGCGCGCAGGTCGTAATCGGACAGCCCGTGCCTCCGCGCGGGGACGAACGACGTTCGGCTTTCAATGAATCTTCATTTTTCGAAGCGGCACCTCATCAATCTGGCGGTCGTCGCGGCAGCCGTGGGCGCAAACGCTTTCGTGGCCTGGACGCAGATCGGCGCGCAGCGTGAAATCGACCAGCGGGCCGCGCAGGCCGCGCGCGTGCGCCACGATCTGGATCGCTATCGGAGCGCGCTCGGCGGCGGTCTCGTGGCGCTCGGCCGTCTGCAGACCGATGGTGTGGTCGAATCGCCCGCCGCACGCGACGCCCGCGCCGACGAACTCGACGATACCGCCCGCTCGCTGCGCGCCGAACTGGCCGACAATGCGCCGCTCGCGAGCCGTTTCGACGCGCTCTCGACCGACGCGGCAGCGCTCGCCCGCGAAATCGACGAAACCCTCGCGCGCGCCGAACAGCGTCTCGCCGATGCGCGCGTGCAGGTGAGCGCGGCGGCGCTGGAGCCGCAAGACGGCGGTGGGGCGGCGGCGGCGATTGCCGGTTCTGCGGTGGCCGTCGCGGCTTCTGCGGCTTCTGCGGCTGCGGCCAGCGCGGCGCTGCTTGCCGCCGCGCCGACTCCGGCACCGGTCGTGGCGCACACGCCGCGTGCTCCGGCTGCGGCCAACGTTCATCGACGTGCTACGAATGCGAACAAGCCGCACGCCCGCGCGCCGGGTTCGGGCCACATCCGCCCGATTGCCGCGACGTTGAGCGAGGACGATCCGGCCTCGGCGTTCGTGTCGACGCCAGGCGTCGTCGCGATGCGCGTCGCCGCGTCTGCGCAGAGTCTTGCTTCGCCTTACGCGTCCGGCGAGGTGGCGGGCGCCGCGAACCTCGCCGCGCCGTATGCGACGTCGGGCACGATTACGCCGGCGCGCACGCTGACGTCGCCGTATGCCGCAGCGGGCGCGTCTTCCGCGCGCGCCGCGAGCCTGGCCGAACCGTATGCGGCTGCGTCGTCGCCCCGTCCGTCGAATCTTGCCGAGCCTTATGCCGCGGCAACGAACGCGGCAACGAACGCGTCAACAAGCACACAAACCAGCGCCTCCGCCACACAACTCGCCGCCGCGCCCAATTCAGCGCAGGTCGTCGCGCAGCCGCTCGCCGCCACGCCGGCTTTCGCGTCCACGGCTGCGTGGATCGCGAGCGAGTACATCCGCCTCGACGGCCGCGCCGACCGCATCGACGCGAAGCTGTCCGCGCTGCAGGGCGAGCAGGATCTCGCGCTGGCGGGCACGCTGGCGGAATCCGCGCGCGCGGGCAGCCGCGCCTCGATCCTGCTGATCGTGACGATGCTCGCGGGCGCGACGCTGCTCATCTACACGTTCGGCGTGCGCGAGAACGCGGCGCGCGAAAAGCTGCGCGCGCTTGCCGGGCTGCGTCAGCGCAACGAGCGCTTTCAGGGCCTGTTCGACGCGCATCCGGTGCCGATGTACGTGTTCGATCGCGAGACGCTGCGTTTTCTCGCCGTCAACACGGCGGCGATCCAGCAGTACGGTTTCAGCGAGGAGGAATTCCTCGCGATGACGATTCGCGACATCCGTCCGCAAGACGACGTCACGCGGCTCGAACAGCATCTCGCGCGCTCGGACACGCTCACGCAGCACATCCGCACGATGGCCGGCATCTGGCATCACGTGCGTCGCGACGGCACGCTCATCAGCGCCGACATCTCGCATCACTCGCTGACGTTTCAGGGCCGCGCGGCCGTGTTCGTGCTCGCCGACGACGTGACCGAGCAGATCAAGGCCGAAGTCGAGGCGCAGCGCTCGAACCAGATGCTCGAGACGGTGATCGACAACATTCCGCAGCGCATCTTCTGGAAGGACGCCGAGTCGCGCTATCTGGGTTGCAACATGACGTTCGCGCGCGACGCGGGCCTCGCGTATCCCGAGCAGATCGTCGGCAAGACCGACGACGAACTGCCGTGGCGAGCCTACGCCGAGTCGATGCGCGCGCAGGACCGCGAGGTGATCGTCGCGGGCCTGCCGCGCCTGAACTTCGAAGAGGACCTCACGATCGACGGTCTGCATCGCACGACGATCACGAGCAAGCTGCCGCTGCTCGACGGCGACGGCCGCGTGATGGGCGTGCTCGGCACCTATTCCGATACGACCGAAAGCAAGCGCGCCGATCTTGCGCTGCGTCTGCAAAGCCGCGCGCTCGACGCCTGCGTGAACGCGATTCTGATCACCGGGCCGGGGCCGGGCGGCAGCAATCTGATCGAGTACGCGAATCCGGCGTTTCGCCGCATCACGGGCTACGATCCCGCCGAAGTGGTCGGTCAGGACAGCCGTCTGCTGCAACGCGACGACCGCGATCAGGACGGCCTCGTGGCGATCCGCCAGGCGCTGATGTCGAACCGCGAGGTGAGCGCCGTGCTGCGCAATTACCGAAAGGACGGCGCGCTGTTCTGGAATCAGCTGCTGATCGCGCCGGTGCCCGATCTCGACGGGCGCATCACGCATCACATCGGCATCATCAACGATGTGACCGAGCTGATCCGCTATCAGGAGCAGCTCGAATATCAGGCGAATTACGACAGCCTCACGCTGCTGCCCAACCGCAATCTGCTGCGCGACCGCCTGCAGCAGGCGCTGGTGTCGGCGCAACGGCACGAGCGCGGCGTGGCGGTGGTGTTCATCGACCTCGACGGCTTCAAGAACGTCAACGACAGTCTCGGCCACAGCGTCGGCGACCGGCTGCTCGGCGTGGTCGCCGAACGGCTCACGCGCTGCACGCGTACGAGCGACACGGTCGCGCGCCACGGCGGCGACGAATTCGTGATCGTGCTGACCGACACCATCGACGAAAAATCGCTGATCAACTGGATGGAGCGCGCGCGCTCGATGATCTCGGAGCCGGTGCTGATCGACGGCACCGAGCTTTACGTCGGGTGCAGCCTGGGCGCGAGCGTGTTCCCGCAGGACGGCAACGACGCCGAGGCGCTGCTCAAGAAGGCCGACGTCGCCATGTACCGCGCCAAGGAACTGGGCCGCAACACGTTCCAGTTCTATCAGCCGGAGATGAACGCGGCCGCGGGCGCGCGGATGGATCTCGAACGGCGTCTGCGCCGCGCGCTGCGTGACGGCGAGTTCCTGCTGCACTATCAGCCGCAGGTGGATATCGGCAGCGGGCGCATCGTCGGCATGGAGGCGCTGGTGCGCTGGCTCGATCCGGAAGCCGGGCTGATTTCGCCGGCGAAGTTCATTCCGATCGCCGAGGAAAGCGGGCTGATCGGTCCGCTGTCCGACTGGGTGCTGCGCGAGGCGTGCCGCCAGAATCGCGCGTGGCAGGACGCCGGGCTGCCGAACGTGCGAGTGTCGGTGAATCTGTCGGCGAAGACCTTCCATCAGCGCGACATCGCCGAACTCGTGAAGGGCGTGCTCGACGAGACGGGGCTCGAACCGTGCTGGCTCGAACTCGAACTCACGGAAAGCACGCTGATGCGCAATGCGGAAGAGGCGGTGTCGATGCTCAACGCGCTGCACGAGCAGGGCGTGGGGATTGCGATCGACGACTTCGGCACCGGCTATTCGAGCCTGAGCTATCTGAAGCGCCTGCCGGTGGACCGGCTCAAGATCGACCGCTCGTTCGTGTCCGATATCGGCACGAGCGGCGACGACGAGACCATCACGGCGGCCATCATCGCGCTCGCGCACGAGTTGCGGCTGCAGGTGATCGCGGAAGGCGTGGAGACGTCGCAACAGTTCGCGTTCCTGCGCGAGCGCGCGTGCGACGAGTTGCAGGGATTCTTCTTCGCGCCGCCGTTGCCGGGACCCGAAGTGGCCGCGCTGCTGGGTGCGAGCGCGTCGTACGAGGAAGGTGCGGCGCTCGCGTGGACGCAGTAACGCGGGGCTCTTGAAGCGGGTGCAGCGCAAGCCCGGCGTCGTGCGAGGCTTGCGCGCGCGACGTCAGGCCGCGGGTTCGACGGGCGGCAGCGCGCGCGGACGGCGATCGGTGCCGGTCGCCACGTAGGTGAGCGTCGCTTCGGTCACCTTGACGACTTCTTCCGCGAGCCGCATGCGCTGGGCGTACACCTCGACCTCGACGGTCACCGAGGTGTTGCCGGTCTTGACGATATCCGCGTAAAAACTCAGCAGATCGCCGACGAACACCGGCTGCTTGAATACGAACGAGTTGACGGCGACGGTTGCCACGCGGCCGTTGGCGCGGCGGCTTGCCGGGATCGAGCCGGCGATGTCGACCTGCGACATGATCCAGCCGCCGAACACGTCGCCATGCACGTTGGCGTCCGAAGGTTGCGGCACGACGCGCAGCGCGGGCGACTTCTGGGGGAGCGGGAAGGAATCGGTCATCGGGTGTCCGTCAAAGAATAAAAGCGGGGAAGGAACGGCGTGGCCGATGGATCGACGGCCCGTGCAGACCGGGTGCCCTCAGCGGCGCGTGCCGCCTTCTGCGACAATACGGTGATCAGGAATTGTACGGGAAAGCAGCAGGTGGGGCGGGCGGCCAGAAAGGCGCGTCGGCCCCGAATCGGCCCCGCTGGAGGCCAATGCCGAACCCGTCGTTCACGCGATCAAACGCGTCCCCCAATCTCGCCGTGCGCCGCGCCTCGACCTGCTGTCCTGCGTCGCGCCGCACGCTCATCGCCGTTCGCCCATGCGCCGTTTTTCCGCTTCCAACGAACCCGCGCCGCTCGCCACCGGGCCGCGCAACGACTGGCAGACCATCGTCTCGCTGCTGCCCTATCTCACCGCCTACAAGTGGCGCGTGGCGTTCGCGCTCACCTGCCTGATCGGCGCGAAGGTGGCCAATCTGGGCGTGCCCGTCGTGATGAAGCATATCGTCGACGGTCTCGCGCCCGTGCAGCATCTGACCGCGCTCGGCCGCGCCGAGCACGCGCCGGGCATCGTGCTGATGGGCGGCATCGGGCTGCTGGTGGTGGCGTATGCGGCGGTGCGTCTGTCGACTTCGCTGTTCACCGAGCTGCGCGAAATCCTTTTCTCGAAGGTCACCGAGAGCGCCGTGCGCCAGCTCGCGCTCAAGGTGTTCCGCCATCTGCACGCGCTCTCGTTGCGCTTTCATCTGGAGCGGCAGACGGGCGGCATGTCGCGCGACATCGAACGCGGCACGCGCGGCATCACGCAGCTCATTTCGTATTCGCTCTACAGCATCTTGCCGACGCTCGTGGAAGTGGGCCTCGTGCTGATCTTTTTCACCGTGAAATACGAGGCGTATTACGCGATCGTCACGCTGTGCGCGCTGGCCGCGTACATCGTCTTCACCGTGAAGGTGACCGAGTGGCGCACGCATTTTCGCCGCACGATGAACGAACTCGATTCGCGCGCGAACTCGCGTGCGATCGATTCGCTGATCAACTACGAGACGGTGAAATACTTCGGCAACGAAGAGTGGGAGACGAAGCGTTACGACGAGAACCTGCACCGCTATCGCGCGGCGGCGATCAAGTCGCAGCATTCGCTGTCGGCGCTGAACTTCGGGCAGCAGGCAATCATCGGCACGGGGCTCGTGTTCATTCTCTGGCGCGCGACCCAGGGCGTGATGGCGGGCAAGCTCACGCTCGGCGACCTCGTGCTCATCAACACCTTCATGCTGCAGCTCTACATTCCGCTGAATTTTCTCGGCGTGGTGTATCGCGAACTGAAGCAGAGCCTCACCGACATGGACCGCATGTTCACGCTGCTCACGGTCGCGCGCGAAGTGCCCGACGTGCCCAACGCGCCCGCGCTCGCGGTGCGCGGCGGCGAGGTGCGCTTCACGCACGTGGACTTCGCCTATGAGCCGTCGCGCCAGATCCTGCACGACGTGAGCTTCACGATTGCCGCGGGCACGACGACGGCGGTGGTGGGCCACAGCGGCTCGGGCAAGTCGACGCTCGCGCGCCTGCTGTTCCGCTTCTACGATCTCGATCGCGCCGCGGGCGGCACGATCACGATCGACGGCCAGGATATCCGCGACGTGACGCAGGATTCGCTGCGCGCGTCGATCGGCATCGTGCCGCAGGACACCGTGCTGTTCAACGATTCGATCTACTACAACATCGCCTACGGGCGGCCGTCGGCGAGCCGCGAGGAGGTGATCGCGGCGGCGCGCGCGGCGCATATTCACGCGTTCATCGAGAGCTTGCCGAAGGGCTATGACACGCCCGTGGGCGAGCGCGGCCTGAAGCTTTCGGGCGGCGAGAAGCAGCGCGTGGCGATCGCGCGCACGCTGCTCAAGAATCCGCCGATCCTGTTGTTCGACGAGGCGACGTCGGCGCTCGATTCGCGTTCGGAGCGCGCGATTCAGCATGAACTCGATTCGATCGCGCGCGACCGCACGACGCTCGTGATCGCGCACCGCCTGTCGACCGTCGTGCACGCCGAGCAGATCATCGTGATGGATCACGGACGTATCGTCGAACGCGGCACGCACGACGAACTGTTGCGCACGCAAGGGCATTACGCGCAGATGTGGGCGTTGCAGCAGCAGAAGGCCAGCGAGCCTGTGCAAGGCGATCAGGCTGATCAGGTCGATCCACGCGTGGCGGCGCCCGCGAACGGGGCGCATTGAAGCGGGATGAAGCGGCAGCGCGCGCCGTTCGTGCCTCGGCACGTCCCGCGCGCGTGTTGATGCCAATGAAGAATCAGCGCGGCGTTCTTGCGCGCAATTCCTCGTCGAGCGCCGCGAGTTGCGCGGGCGTGCCGACGTTTTCCCAGCGGCCTTCGAACAGCTCGCCGCTCGCGCGCCGCGCCGCGATGGTTTCGCGGTAGTACGGCGTGAGCGCGCGCTTCGCACCGCGCGGCAGGTCGCGGAACATGCGCGTGTCGTAAAGCCCGATGCTACCGAACGTGTAGCGCGGCGCGCCGTCGAGCGCGAGCACGCCGTCGGCGCCCAGTGCGAAATCGCCGTTCGCGTGGAACGGCGGGTTCGGCACCATCACCAGATGCATGCCGGGCTGCGCGGCCGCCGCGAGCGTTTGGGCGGGCGCATCGAGTCGCGCGACATCGAAATCGCTGTAGATATCGCCGGCCACGCCCAGAAACACGCACGGCTCGGCGCCGTTTTCGAGCAGCGGCAGCGCCTGCGCGATACCGCCCGCGGTTTCCAGCGCCTGGTGCTCGGGCGAGTAGAGCAGACGCACGCCGAAGCGCGCGCCGTCGCCGAGCGCCGCTTCGAGCCGCTCGCCGAGCCACGCATGATTGATGACGATGCGCGTGTAGCCCGCCGCCGCGAGGCGCTCGATCTGCCACACGATCAGCGGCTTGCCGCCGGCTGCGAGCAGCGGTTTCGGACAGGTGTCGGTGAGCGGGCGCATGCGCTCGCCGCGTCCGGCGGCGAAGATCATCGCCGTACGCTCGAAACGGGCGCGCGTCATGGAATCGGCCTTGTCATGAAGTTGCAATGAAGAGGGGCAGGCTCAGAACGTATAGCCGGTTTCGACCGCCGTGCCGCGCAGCTCGTCGATGAAGCGCGCGAACGGCACGAGCGGACGGTAGCGGTGCGCGACCTTGCTCGCGTAATCGAGAAAGCGCGGCAGGTCGGCCATGTAATGCGGCTTGCCGTCGCGATAGTTGATGCGGCAGAACAGACCCAGCACCTTGATGTGGCGTTGCAGGCCCATCCATTCGAGCTGGCGGTAGAGCTCGCCGAAGTCGGGATCGACGGGCAGGCCGGCCTTTTTTGCGCGCTCCCAGTAGTGCGCGAAGCAGTCGAGTTCGAACTCCTCGTCCCAGCCCAGGAACGCGTCGCGCAGCAGCGAGGCGACGTCGTAGGTGATCGGCCCTTCCACGGCGTCCTGGAAGTCGAGCACGCCGGGGTTCGGCGTGGCGATCATCAGGTTGCGCGGCATGAAATCGCGCAGCATGAACACCTGCGGCTGGGCGCGCGCGCTCGCGATCAGCAGCGCGAAGGTGCGGTCGAGCATGGCGCGCGTGGCGTCGTCGACCTTGCGGCCCAGATGGCGCTCCAGGAACCACTCCGGCAGCAGCTCCATCTCGCGGCGCAGGAAGGCTTCGTCGAAGACGGGCAGCACGCCCGGTTTGGTTTCGAGCTGGAAGCGGATCAGCGCGTCGAGCGCGTCGTGCATCAGCGCGCGCGAGCGCGGGCCGGGACCGGCTTCGGTCAGCGCGGCGAGATAGGACGCGGTGCCGAGATCGGTCACCAGCATCAGCCCGGCGTCGTAATCGACCTCCAGCACGCGCGGCACGTGCACGCCGGCCTGTTCGAGCAGTTGCGCGACCTGGACGAATTCGCGGCATTTTTCGGGCGGCGGGGCGTCGACGGCGATCAGCGTCGCGCCGTGCGCACCCGCGCTGGCGAGGCGGAAGTAGCGGCGAAAGCTCGCGTCGGCGGAGGCGGGCGCGAGCGTGGACAGGTCGAGGGCGTACTGTTGCGCATGGCCGGACAGCCAGGCGGCGAGCAGGTCGCGGCGGCCGTCTGGGGACAACGGCGCGGCGTTTGGCGGAGCAGGGAAGGTCATGTAACCGGAAGCAAAATCAGTGGAACAACGTCTTGCCATATAATACCCCACGACTTTTTTGACGCGACTTGCGCCAAAGCCCGCATGACGGTTCGCCCCCGCCGCACTGATGCCCAGTCCATCGTCCGATGAATTGTGAATATTGGTGCGTGCAGTTGCCTTGTACGCCTCGTTTGCCGCCGGTCCGGTTTCTCGCCCGGAGCGGCGCCGGGGCGCGAGAGGCGGCGGCCGGGACAGCGGGCAGGCGGCCGGGCCGATACGCCAAAACCATACATGCCGCCCAGACAGTTTTTCCAGACGATCTCCAACAGTGACGACGGCGTGCCGGGCAAGCGGCGGCTCATCGCGGCGCTCGTGGCCATGCCGGGTCTCGTGCCTGTGCTCGCGCACGCCCAGCTCGCGGGCGACGCCGCGCAGGCCGTGCCGCTGGACGGCGCGTGGAGTCTGCGCCTCGCGCCGCAGCTCGAGGACGTTCCGGCCGTTCCCGGCCATCGTCCCGCCACGTTCATCCTCGGCGACTCGACCACTGGCACCTCGGGCACCGACGCGGCCGTCAAGGGCGCGGCCGAGCTGCGCCAGGGCGGCAACATCGTCAAGGGCGACGCGCTGCATTACGACGTCGACACCGACATGGCCAACGCATATGGCAATGTCACCGTCGTGGAGAACGGCACCAGCTTCACCGGCCCTGAAGCGCATCTGCAGATCGGCGCGAGCGAAGGCTTCATGCCGACGCCGAAGTACCATTTTTCGATGACGGGCGGCTCCGGCAGCGCGGAGCGCGCCGACCTGCTCGACAACGAGCGCTCGGTGCTCACGAACGGCACCTACACGGCCTGCCAGTGTTCGACGAATCCCGCCTGGTACATCAAGGGCACGGAGTTCGACTTCGACACGGGCGCCGACGAAGGCGTCGCGCATAACAGCGTGCTGTTCTTCCAGAACGTGCCGATCTTCGCGAGCCCGTGGATTTCGTTCCCGCTCTCGGGCGACCGCCGCAGCGGCCTCTTGCCGCCGACGTTCTCGCTCAGTTCGACGAACGGCTATGAAATCGCGCTGCCGTACTACTTCAACATCGCGCCGAACCGCGACTTCACGTTCACGCCCGAGCTCATCACGAAGCGCGGCGTGTTCCTGCAGGGCAACTACCGGTATCTGTCGGCCAATTACTCGGGCTCGATCACCGGCACGTTCCTGCCCGACGACGCGATCACGAAGACCAACCGCTACGCGCTGTTCATCCAGCACAACCAGAACTTCGGCAACGGGTTCGGCGGTTACATCTACTACAACAAGGTCTCGGACAACACTTATCCGGAAGACCTGGCGTCGCCGGCCAACCAGTTCCTGAACGGCACCCAGCTGCTGTACCAGCAGGAAGCCGGCGTCACCTACAACAACGGACCGTGGTCCGTGCTCGGCCGCTACCAGCACTGGCAGACGCTGTATCCGTCGGTCGCGCCGTATGGCCGCGAGCCCGAGCTGAACGTGAAGTACGCGAAGTACAACGTCGGCGGCTTCGACTACGGCATGGAAGCCGACTACTCGCGCTTCCGCATCACCGAGGACGACGCGACCGAAGGCGACCGCGTCGTCTTCAATCCGTACCTGTCGTATTCGCTGATGGGGCCGGGTTACTTCGTCACGCCGAAGGTGCAGTGGCACTTCGCGTCGTACAACCTGAGCAACATCGGCACGCCGGGCACGACGTTCGGCTCGCCGGTCGGCACGCCCAAGAGCTTCACCGAATCGGTTCCCACCTTCAGCTTCGACACGGGTCTCGTGTTCGACCGCTCGGTGCATCTGTTCGGCCAGGACTACATCCAGACCCTCGAGCCGCGCCTGTACTATGTGTACACGCCTTACCGCAACCAGGAGTTCGCGCCCCTTTTCGATACCGCCGAGGCCGACTTCGGGCTCGCGGAGATCTTCACGCCGAACACCTTCGTCGGCAACGACCGCATCGCCGACGCGAACCGCCTGACGGCCGCGATCACCACGCGTTTCCTCGACCCGGCCACGGGCGACGAGCGCGCGCGTTTCGTGCTCGCGCAGCAGTACTATTTCAGCGACCAGCGCGTCACGCTCACGCAGGATCAGACGACCACGGGCGCGGCGCATTCCGACCTGATCGCAGGTATGTCGCTGAAGGTCGGGGGCGGTTTCGCGTCGGAAACTGCGTTCCAATATAATGCCGACGATAATCGTCTGGAGAAGGCGAGCGTCGGTTTTGGCTACAGCCCGGGTCCGAGCCGCGTGCTCAACGTTGCGTATCGGTACACGCGCGAGAACAACACCACGCTCGACAACCAGCCGATCAACCAGATCCTGATCTCGGCCCAATGGCCGTTTTCGCACCGGGTGTACGCGGTGGGCCGCTTCAACTACGATCTGAACGGTCACAAGATCGTCGACGGTCTGCTGGGTTTGCAGTACGACGCAGATTGCTGGGCGCTGGGCGTGGGTATCCAGCGCTACGCGAACGGGGTCAACACGACGGGCGGCAACAATTCGGCCACGCGTTTTCTCGCACAGCTCACGCTCAAGGGGCTGTCGAACGTCGACAACGGGCTGGTGGCGGCGTTCAAGGCCAGCGTGCCGGGTTACACGGCGCTGCCTGGCCAGCCGCCGTTGCCGTCGCGCTTCACGGACTATCAATGACGCGCCATCCGGTCCGATGGACCGGCACGGCGCGCAGTGGGTTGCTTAGAGACGGGCGAAGCTGCCCGCCAACTTTGGAGTATCTGTGGGAATCATGAAAAAGCTTCGACTGGCAGCGTACGCTGCGAGCCTCTTCGCCGTCGCAGGACTGTTGCCGGCCGCGCCGGCGCAAGCACAGCAACTGTCGGCCCCGGGCGGCCAGACTGTCGACACGATTGCCGCGATCGTCAACGATGGCGTGATCACGCAACGCGAACTCGACGAGCGCGCCGCGCTCATCACGCGCCGCCTGACCCAGCAGAACGCGCCGGTGCCGCCCACCGACCAGCTGCGCGCGCAGGTCCTGAACCAGATGGTGCTCGAACGCATCCAGCTGCAAAAGGCGAAGGAAGACGGCATTTCCATCGACGACGCCTCCGTGAACCGCACGCTCGAGCGCCTTGCCCAGGCCAACGGCATGGATCTCGCAACCTATCGCGCGCGCATCGAAGCCGCCGGCGTGCCCTGGTCGACGTTCACGCGCGACGCGCGCACCGAACTCACGCTCTCGAAGCTGCGCGAGAAGGAAGTGGACAGCAAGATCTCGGTGTCGGACGCCGAAGTCGCGAACTACATCGCCAGCCAGCGCGGACCGAACGCGGGCCAGCAAAGCGACCTGCACTTCGAGCACATCTTCATCAAGGCGCCGCTGAACGCGTCGGAAACCGACATCGAAGCCGCGCAGAAGAAGGCAGACGCGCTCCTGAAGGAAGCGCAGTCGGGCAGCAAGTTCTCGAGCCTCGCGAAGTCGAACTCGCAGGCGCCGGACGCCAGCAAGGGCGGCGACATGGGCTTCCTCGCACCGTCGAAGCTGCCGCAGGAATTCGTGACCGCGGCGTCCACGCTGCGTCCGGGCGAGATCAACCCTTCGGTGATCCGCACCAACGACGGCTTTGAAATCGTTCGCCTCGTCGAGCGCCGTCAGGGCCAGGGCACGAGCGCATCCGCGCCGCAACTGGTGCAGACGCACGTGCGCCACATCCTGCTGCGCGTGGGCGACGGCATGTCGGAACCGGAAGCGCGCCAGAAGCTGCTGGAAATCCGCCGTGAAGTGGCGGCGGGCGGCGACTTCGCCAAGTTCGCGCGGACCTACTCACAGGATGGCTCGGCTTCGCAGGGCGGCGACCTCGGCTGGATCAGCCCGGGCGAGACCGTGCCGGAATTCGAGCGCGCCATGAACACGCTGCAGGACGGCCAGATCAGCGAGCCGGTGCGCACCGAATACGGTTATCACCTGATCCAGGTGCTGGGCCGCCGCGAAGCCGAAGGCTCGGTTGCGCAGCAGATGGACCTCGCGCGTCAGGCCATTGGCCAGCGCAAGGCGGAACAGGCCTACGCCGACTGGCTGCGCCAGCTGCGCGACAGCGCCTACGTCGACTACAAGATCAGCGGCATGACGCCGCCGCAGCAACACTGATCGATCCAAGGACGCACGCCGTGAACGCCCCCGCTTCTTCGACTTCAGCTCCGCGGGGGCCGCGGCCGCTCCGCATCGCCATTACGACCGGCGAGCCCGCCGGCGTCGGTCCCGAACTCACCGCCGCCGCCCTCGCGGGCGCCTCGGCGCACTGGCCCGGCGCCGAATTCGTGGTGCTGGGCGATCAAACCCTCATGGCGGCGCGCGCCGCCGCGGTGGGCGTCGACTGGGCAGCCGTGCTGGCGGGCGGCAAGGTCAGCGTGGAACACGTGGCGCTCGCCGCGCCCGCGCCGGCCGGCAAGCTCGACGCCGCCAACGGTCCCTATGTGCTCGCCTTGCTCGACCGCGCCATCGACGGCGCCGTGGCACAGAATTACGACGCCATCGTCACCGCGCCGCTGCAAAAGAGCACGATCAACGACGCGGGCGTGCCGTTCACCGGCCACACCGAATATCTCGCCGAACGCACGCACACGCCGCGCGTGGTGATGATGCTCGCGGGCACCGGCGCGCGGCCGCTGCGCGTGGCGCTCGCGACCACGCATCTGCCGCTCAAGGACGTCTCGGCGGCGCTGACGATCGACGGTCTCGTCGAAACGCTGCGCATCATCGACCACGACCTGCGCCACCATTTCGGCGTGCCCGCGCCGCGCATTCTCGTCACCGGGCTGAATCCGCACGCGGGCGAGAACGGTTATCTGGGCCGCGAGGAAATCGACACCATTTCGCCCGCGCTGGCCAAGGCTGCGGCAGAGGGTATCGATGCACGCGGTCCGTATCCCGCCGACACGCTGTTCCAGCCGCGCTATCTGAAAGACGCCGACTGCGTGCTGGCGATGTTCCACGATCAGGGCCTGCCGGTCCTGAAATACGCGACGTTCGGGGAGGGCATCAACGTGACGCTGGGCCTGCCGATCGTGCGCACTTCGGTCGATCATGGCACCGCGCTCGACCTCGCCGGCACGGGCCGCGCGGACGCGGGCAGCCTGATCGCCGCCATCGACACGGCGGTTTCGATGGCGCGCCACCGGCGCACCGTCTGACCGCCGTCACTGATTTCACGAAGATGTCCAATAGCAGCAGCAAGCACCAGGGCCACTTCGCGCGCAAGCGCTTCGGCCAGAACTTCCTCGTCGACACGGGCGTGATCGACTCGATCGTCGACGTCATTCGCCCGCAGCGTGGCGAACGCATGGTCGAGATCGGGCCGGGCCTCGGCGCGCTCACCGCGCCGCTCATCGAACGCCTCGCCACGCCCGAAGCGCCGCTGCACGCGGTCGAACTCGACCGCGACCTGATCGGACGGCTCACGAAGAAGTTCGGGCCGCTGCTCGAACTGCATGCGGGCGACGCGCTCGCCTTCGACTTCGGCTCGCTTGCCGCGCCGGGCGAGAAGCCGACGCTGCGCATCGTCGGCAATCTGCCGTACAACATTTCGAGCCCGCTGCTGTTTCACCTCGCCACGTTCGCCGAGCGCGTGATCGACCAGCATTTCATGCTGCAGAACGAGGTGGTCGAGCGCATGGTCGCGGAGCCGGGCACCAAGGCGTTCAGCCGCCTCACGGTGATGCTGCAGTACCGCTACGTGATGGACAAAATGCTCGACGTGCCGCCCGAGTCGTTCCAGCCGCCCCCGAAGGTGGACTCGGCGATCGTGCGCATGATTCCGTTCGCGCCGCACGAACTGCCGAAGGTCGACGCCGCGCTGCTCGGCGAAATGGTGACGGCCGCCTTCTCACAGCGTCGCAAGATGTTGCGCAATACGCTGTCGGACTATCGCGATCGCGTGGATTTCGACGCGCTCGGTTTCGACCTGCAACGCCGTGCCGAAGACGTGCCGGTGGACGAATACGTGCGCGTGGCGCAGGCGCTCGGCAACGCGCAAGCCTGACCCAGCCGCGGTCCCGATAAAAAAGGCGCGATGGCTCTGGCCACCGCGCCTTTTGTTTTGCCACGCGTTTTGCCACGCAGTCCTGGTGTGACGTTTTTGCGCGCAGTGCGGGCCGAGGCTCAGCCTTCGCCGCGCAGCGCCTCGTAGGCCTTGAGCTGGCTATAGACGATGCGCAGCACCGACAGCTCGCTCGACGCGCGCTGCGCCGCGCCGCCGCGGCGGATCAGGTCGCCGAGGATGTGATCGGCTTCGATGCGTGAGCCGTTCTGCACGTCGCGCAGCATCGACGCCGTGAGCGACGAGCCGGTGGCGAACAGCATGCCGCGCGAGCGTTCGAGGAAGCTGTCGCGCACCGCGTGACCGTGCTCGGCCGCGATCGCGCGGCACTCGGCGAAGATGCGCTCGATGGTCGCCGCGCCGTCGGGCGTCGCGACGATTGCGCCGATGGGCGCGCGAAAGAGGCAAGTGCTGCCCGCGAGCGACGCGAGAAATACCCACTTTTCCCACATTTCCTGAAGGATGCGCTCGCTCGCCTTGATGATGAAGCCGGCGTTGCCGAAGGTATCGGCGATGGCCTGCGCACGCGCCGAGATGCCGCCGCCCAGCTCGCCGAACGTGATCGCCTGCGAGTCGTTCAGATGCACGATTTCGCGCTGCTCGTTGAGCGTGGACGCGATCAGGCAGACGCCGCCGAGCACGGCCTGGGTGCCGAAGCGCGCCTGCAGCACGTCGAGATGACGCATGCCGTTGAGCAGCGGCAGGATGGCGGTCTCGGGACCGACGGCGGCGGCGAACGAGTCGATCGCGCTGTCGAGATCGTAGGCCTTGCAACTGAGCAGCACGAGGTCGAACGGCTGCGTGCCGGGCGCTTCGAGCGCCTCGCGCGTGACCGTCTTCGGGTCGCGCAGCGTGAGATCGCCCGCGTGCGGGCTGCGGATCACGAGACCGTGCTCGCGCATCTGCGCCGCGCGCGCGTCGCGCACGAGAAACGTCACGTCGCGCCCGGCCGCGGCGAGCCGCCCGCCGAAATAGCCCCCAGTCGCCCCCGCACCTACCACCAGAATCCGCATATCGACTCCTTTCTCTCGTTGAACGCAAGCCAGACCGGACGCCGCACTCCTGCGGCGTCCGGTGAAATCGGGATGGCGAACATGCTAGAGCAAATCGGACAGGCTTGCCTGGCGCGGTGGAGCGGGGGGAGCGGGTGGGGCGGCGTCGGCAGGGGCGGCGGGATTTTGGTACAGTCCGGGTTCTGACGTTGGCAAAAAACGGAGTCCACCACAATGCGCCTGCTGCACACGATGATCCGGGTCGGCGACCTCGACCGCTCGATCAAGTTCTACACCGAATTGCTCGGCATGAAACTGCTGCGCCGCGAAGACTATCCCGATGGCAAGTTCACGCTGGCGTTCGTCGGTTACACCGATGAGCGCGACGGCACCGTCATCGAACTGACGCACAACTGGGACACGCCGTCGTACGACCTCGGCACGGGTTTCGGCCATCTGGCCGTTGAAGTCGAAGATGCCTATGCCGCGTGCGCGAAGATCAAGGAGCAGGGCGGCACCGTGGTGCGCGAAGCCGGCCCGATGAAGCACGGCACGACGGTCATCGCGTTCGTTACCGACCCGGATGGGTACAAGATCGAGTTTATTCAGAAGAAATGAGGGTGCTCGGGAGGAGGCGATTGCCTCCTTTTTTGTGATCCATATGATTCGAGATCCTAATTAAATTGATTGTGTCGATTGCCTCCCGCTAAAGCGTGCGGTACGCAAGAAGGCTGCTATGCAAGTCAGGTCTGGCGTAGAGAGCAAGCGTTGTCTTCGGAGTTCCACCGTCAGTATCTCGATTTTTCCTCGATTCTTAACGTGTTTTATGAGATTTGTTCGGCGTTTATAATTTCCAGTCAAATTTCAAGGTGGCTTCTTGAATAAAATTTCTCTCTTGGCGATGCCTAAGTTGATGTGATCTTTTTTAACAAAATTAGAATTTTAAAAATGCGATGTTGGACTATCGACTAATCGATTGTGCTTGGAGTCGTCAATCTATAAGGTGGTGTTTTTTGATATCCATCTTGTCGGTTTTTTTGACTTTTCCATTCTTGACGCTTTGCCTGATTTTATCGATATTGGTCTTGTTATCGGCCAAGTATGAATCGGGCAGGGTTGCGAATCTATCTTTTTGTCTTCTTTCGGCTGTTGTTCTTGCGCCGTTAATAGCGACCAAATTGCCATTGGATAGATTGGGAAATGACAAGGCTCAATATCTCAGTTTCATGAATATAATGGGCGCGTCTGGCGTTCGGGAGTTTTTGAAAGTCCAGCCAGAGCTACTTTCATTCTCTGCAATATTTTTGGCGTGGAAAATAGCAGGGCCCACGGATGTGGCATTCTTTCTACTGTTCGTGGTGTTTTTTTTGCTTGCGCTGTTAGCAGTATGGCGAGCCGATTATCGTGCAGTTCCACTATTCCTTATAATTACTCTGGCATCATCAGCTTTTTACTCGTCTTACGGAAACGTAATTCGTCAAGCGATGGCATTTCCATTTATTTTCCTTCTGGCTCAGGAGAAAAAAGGAAATACATGTTGATGTTCGCGTTCCTAGCGACAATTGCACATATACCGAGTCTGATGGTCACAATGCCATATGTTCTGTACCGATTTTTCGGGCGTTTGGTGATATGGCCGATTGGGGTTTTATCGGGAATCATATTTATTTTTTCAAAATTCTTTGTGCAAGGATTGTCCGTACTTGGAGGAGACGGAGGCGGCTATCTGTCAAAAAAAGCGGAAATATATACTAACTGGAATTCGTTCAGCGTCATCGGCGTTGTGATTATGACCCTGGCGATTGCCTTGGTTAATAATATAGTTTGGAAGAGAGTTTTAGGAAGTCATAAATTTGATGACGAAAGCATTGGGAGGGGGCTTGTTTATCAACTTCTTTGTTTTTCTAATTTTTGCCTATTCCCGATATTTGCAACGTTGAGCCTGTCAAAGGTGGTTGAGCGCGTATATATATATTTCTTCGTTATTTCTATATTTTATCTGTCGGTCGCGATCCCTAAAATTCGCAGCGACATGTGGAAATTCGTGGCATGTCTGGCAATCGTCGCGTACTCGGCATTCGGAATATCAAAAAATCTTCTGGCTCAAGACTTGTTGTACGGCGGGCAGACGGATAAATATGTTACCGGAAATTTGATTGAAATATATGAATTCGTTTTTTGAAGCAAGATCTTCTTTGTTTAAGTTGTTAATCATTTTTTTATGGATTTTTCCTGAGTTCGTAAGTGCGGCTCAGCGATTTCTGGTGCCAGTCGATTTCCCCGGCGTTCCTATTGCACATAGCGAAGCTCGTACTGGGATTTATCTTGGTACGCCCGCAATTCTCGTATTAGAGAAAGGGGATTATCTTGTGTCACATGATAGTTTTGGCCCCATTTCAGAGCGTAACGGTGTTGCGATTTATAAATCCCTAGACAGAGGCAAGAGCTGGAGTAAGGTCGCGCAATTGCACGATCAATATTATTCGTCCCTTTTTTTGAGCCACGGTATCCCCTATATCGTAGGGCTTAGCCGTTACGAAGGGGTCCCCGTGATTCGGCGCTCGATGGATGGTGGACGGACGTGGTCGAATCCGGTCGACGCAGACCACGGTCTTCTCGCAAGTGGGGGCAAATTTTTCTCAGCTGCAGTTCCGGTTGTAGTCGCGAACAATCGCATCTGGCACCCAATGGAAACGATCCGTTCCAACGGTGTTTGGGCAGGCGTGATGTCGGCGAGTGTAAATAGTGATTTGATGAAGGCGAGCAGTTGGACTTTTAGCGAAGGACTCGGTCCAGATCCAAACTGGCTGGGTGGAGATTTTCACGGCTGGCTGGAGGGTAACGTTGTCGTAGACCCTTCAGGCAAATTGATCGATCTCTTGCGGGTTTACTACAATGCACTTCCAGAAAAGGCTGCAATTATTTCAATCGATAGCAACGGCAAGGCACTGGTATTTGATTCCGATGGCGGCTTTATAGATATGCCTGGAGGAGGGAAGAAGTTCACAGTTCGCTACGATGCCACTTCTCGAAGCTATTGGTCGCTAACGAATGCGGTAACAGATTCAAGTTACAGTGGAACGAACTTCGAACGCGCGCGGAATACGCTTGCGCTCGTATCGTCACGTGACCTCCGTGCGTGGACCGTTTGTCGTATCGTCCTGCATAGCGACGACGAAAAGAAACACGGATTTCAATACGCCGATTGGGTTGTCGACGGGGACGATATCGTCGCCGCCGTTCGCACCGCATTTGATGATGACACTGGGGGCGCACACTCGTCGCATGATTCGAACTACATTACCTTTTTGCGCGTGTCCGAGTTTCGATCTGCACCGTGCCGGTGACAACGTGTTGTGCTCCGGCTGAGGATTTCGGCAGGGCGCGGAGGAAGCTAGCGAATGTGATCTATGGCATCGCCGATGTCTTCGCCTGCAATGCTTCGAACTATTTCCTGAACACCCCAACAATCCCTCCATCCTGAGAAACCAGCAGCGCCCCGATACTGTGTCTCTGCATCAGATCCAGTGCGTCTTCGACACGAGTCCCGCGCGGAATCATTACTGGATCGATGGACATAATGTCGGCAGCTCGACGCGCAAACAGCTGATCGCCGAAGCGTTCAATGGCGCGGCGAATGTCTCCGTCGGTGATGATTCCCCAACTGTTCCCGCGTCTGACAATCGCTAACCCGAGCCGACCTTGAGTCATCGCGCGAAAGACCTCGATCGCTTTTGTGTTCTCGTCGACGAACGGAAGATTTTCCGTGACCATCTCGTCATCGACTGTCGCGAGCAGGCGACGACCGAGCGATCCACCCGGATGGAAGCGAGCGAAATGCTCGGGTCGAAAGTCTCGCGCTCGCATTAGCGTGATTGCTAGAGCATCGCCCAAAGCGAGAGATGCTGTTGTCGACGATGTTGGCGCAAGCTGAAAAGGGCAAGCTTCACGTTCGACGCCAACATCCAGATGCGAGCGCGCGGCGCGAGCGAGTGTTGACTCTGCATTCCCGGTCATTGCGATCAGATAATTGCCGTTGCTTCTGAGAAAGGCAAGTAACTTCACAACTTCTTTGGTTTCTCCGGAATTCGATATCGCAAGAAAGATATCGGTGGGCGTTACCATGCCCAGGTCGCCATGGTAAGCCTCGCCAGGATGCATGAAAAATGCAGGCGTGCCTGTGCTAGCAAGCGTTGCTGCGATCTTGCGTCCAATAATCCCGGATTTCCCCATTCCACACACGATAACGCGACCAGACGATCGAAGAATCGCGTCAACAGAGACTTCAAATTCAGTGCCGAGTCTCTGGCGCAACGCCTCGATTGCTTCTGCTTCGAGTGAAAGCACCTCCCGCGCAATTGATGTGTAGTCGAGCTTTGACATGCTTGAGGTCCTTGCCGCTGCTTGTTTATTCATTTGATGTCGATTTTCGGTAGTCGCTTGACCACGTCGTCGATCTGCTTCATTTGCTCCAGGAACGCCTGCAAGTTGTGCAGCGGAAGCGCGCTGGGACCATCGCACAAAGCGTTGTCGGGATCGGGGTGCGCCTCCAGGAAAAGGCCACCAATTCCAGCCGCCATACCCGCACGCGCTAACTCGACGATTTGCCTTCGCCGGCCACCGGACGCGTCGTCAAGCGGATTTCGGCATTGAAGACTATGTGTCACATCGAAAATCACCGGCGCGCCGCCAGTCACCTCATCCATTTGCCGGAATCCCAGCATGTCGACGACCAGATTGTCGTAGCCGAACGAAGCACCGCGTTCGCAGATCATGACTCGGTCGTTACCGGCTTCACGACATTTGCCAACAAGATGTTTCACCTGCGGCGGGCTCATGAACTGCGGCTTCTTGAAATTGATTGCGCTTCCCGTACGCGCTGCAGCGACAACCAGGTCGGTCTGGCGTGCAAGAAAAGCAGGAATTTGCAGCACATCGGCAACTTGCGAGACCACATCAGCCTGCAGCGGCTCGTGAATGTCCGTAATGATCGGAACGTCGAATCGCGACTTGATATCGGCCAGCAACTGCAGGCCTTTTTCGAGACCGAGACCCCGAAACGAGTCCATCGAAGAGCGGTTGGCTTTATCAAACGATGCTTTGAACACATAAGGGATGCCGAGTGCGTGCGTCACCTCCTGAAAATGGCTACATACTTCGAACGCCTGTTCGCGATCGGCAAGTACGTTTAAGCCGCCAAAGAGCACGAAGGGAAGATCGTTGGCTACTTCGATATGTGCGTTAATGCGTGTTCTCAAGTTTTCACCTAAATTATTGGGCGACGGGGATGGTGTGCTTCGGCGCGATTGCGCGTCGTTCAGACAGGGCGGCGCGCAAAGGCCGTGGCATAGGTCGTCAGAAGATCGGCGAAAAATCGGTCCTCGGAAAAGCGCCTGCGCGCAACTGAACTGGCATGCGAGGCCATGTCAGCGTAGAGTTTTCTGTCGTCGAGGATCCGCGTAATGAGGATCGCTGCTTCACTTGCGTCGGTATAGATGGCTCCGTCGTGCATGTGCTGCACGACATCGACATTGCCCGCGCAGCTTGAGACGATTGGCGGCGTCCCGACGACCATGGCTTCGATAACCGATACAGGCATGCCTTCCCACGACGAAGTCGACAGATAGATTCCACTTCGGCGCACGCGCTCAAAGACGCTCTGTCTGCTCATCCATCCGGTGACTTCCACGCCAGCTTCACGCAATTCTTTCTCGAAGATCGCGTCACCTTCGCCGATCCACAGAAATTGCAACCCGCGCCCAATCAGTCTGCGCGCGATATCGGCAAAGAGGCGTGGATTCTTCTGCGTGCGAATGCCGCCAACTGTCACGACGACGCGGCGATTTGCCTGAATATTCTCTTTGGCTTCCGGTTGAGAGAGCGCCGCAACATCGACAGCGTTTTCGACGACCGTGGCTCGCTGACGCAGGCTTCTCCAAATCTCGTCACGTTCGCTTTCCGAGCAAGCGATATACGTTGCACGTTTCAGGCATCCGATGCGCTCCAGCATTACGTAGGCAAACTTCTTCATGGGCGAAATGTCGCGACGCATGAACGAGATGCAGTGGGGACTATAGAAACAGGTAGAACGCGAGCGCATCCCAAGTAGCGCCATCCTGCCAATGAATCCGGCAAACGACGAATGGAGATGCACGATATCCGGATCGAGACGGGAGAAGTACGCGCGTAGCTCCATAATCGATTTGAACGATCTGGAACCGTTCATCTGGATGCGCGTCAACGTGATGCGTGAATCAAACAGTTCTCGCAAGTTCTTCGGCGTGTCTTCTCGAATTGAGTAGATGATATGGACGACATGGCCTTCGCGAGCGAGCCGGTTTGCGATAAGGCACACCATTGACAGGGTGCCGGTTGCCGTCGATTCGACAACGTGCACAACCTTGAGCGGGCGTACTTCCATGCTGCTACCAGCTAACACCGAGACCACCAATCCACGCGGTAGGTGGTCCATTGATGATATCGGGAGAGAAAAATTCAATAAAATAAATAAGCATAACGAATAGTAAAGAACATAAAAATGTAGATTCAATATCGCTAAATATATAAGTTCTACGCTGAGACGCGTTAGCGTGCACAGGCGAGTGCGGCGACAATTCGTGCTTCAATTCCCGATCGCTCAATGATTCGATCCCAGCGAAAACTCTCCATTACGCGCGAGTCGTTGGGCGCAAGCCGCTTCAGTGCGTCGCGATCGAGATTGCGGAAAACGTAAGGACCCGTGACATGGCATGAGATGCCAAGCGCGCGGGCGGTCGTGATGTTCGACGGTGAGTCGTTACAGACGATGCGTTTTCCGAGTGCGGCGTATTCGAGCAGCTTCGTAGGCGCTTGAACGTTATAAGGCCGTGAGTACGGTATCGTCGAGACAGCGAATGTGCTTCTCCTGACAAAAGACAATGCTTCGCGTTGAGAGAGTTTCCCTGTGAACGTAATCCAGGGAGATGAACCGAATGCACTCGCAATATCTCTCTCGACATCGCCCACCAGAACGATCGATTCGTCTGCAAAACGGGATGCGGAGAAATCCGACAACATGCGATCGATTCGGCGCTCCTGCGTAATTTCACCGATATAGCAATAAGTCGCTGCAGGCACGCTCTCGTCAATTGGATCGTCATTGAGCGAGAAGATCCAGTCGGGAACGCCCATTGGCAGGATCAGTGTGTCCTCGTCGCCTGGTTGCATCAACTCCATCATCTCCGGCGTCTGGTAAATGCAGATGTCCGGGCGAGACTGGAGCCGGCGTTTGATGATGTCCTTGAGTACGACATGCTTGCCGACCGATAGTGAGCGATAGTCGTGAATGACGCAGCGCGCCACGGCACTACGCCAATAAAAGCCCATAATGCACCACAGTATCGTTTCACGGCGCTCACCGAGCGGGCGCTTCAAATATTGCTCGATCGTTCCTGTCAGGACTTGGTGTCCTCGCGCAGAAAAGAAACTCGTGTACGCAGCGAGCTCAGGGTAATTAGCCTTTCCCGGATGGACGATGAAGATTGGATTCGGATATTGTTCTTTGGCGTTCATGTAGCCTCGTGCTTTCTTGGGTGTCCGGAAAGGAAATACCTTCGCGGTTACAAATTGGCTTAATCGGTAGGTAATCCGAGTAGCGCGACGGCAGCAGCAGGCGGGATCGGACCGTGGCCAAAGTAATCAATACCGTCCACGAGAAAGCGGTGGATGTATTTGAGGAGACGTGCTTCGTCAAAGTCACGATAGACGGCTCGTCCGAGGCACGTGACTGGCTTGCTGTACAGGAGCGCTTCGAGACCCACAGTCGAGTTGATGGTCACCACCCGCGCCGCATGTTTGAGCAGTTCGATCGTTGGGTTGTCGACGAGTTGGAATCCGAGTGCGTCGCGTTTGGCGATCACATCGGCAATACTTTGGCGATTGCGTTCGGCAGGATGGAGTTTGACGAGCAGTTCCCTGCTTTCCTGGCGTGCGATTGTCTGTGCCAGCTCGATTGCCTGGAGATTGTCGACGTCAGAGTTCAGTTGTATTTGCGTATCGCCCGAAACTTGTAGTGGCAGAAAGACGTAATTGCGCGTCAGCAATTCTTGTAACGCAATTCTCTGTGCGTCAGCGAATCCCGACACCAATCCCATGCCGCGCGAGACACGCTGTCTAAGCACGACGCCGGATGTGATCGACTTGATGGCGTAGTTCACGGTCGATGCAATACGATGCGTTGTCAGACGGCGAGCTTGGGGTAAGGGGCGAGCCTTGTAGGACTCGTAATGCGCGAGCCAGGCATCGTGTTCCGCGCGATCTACTGCGGGAAAGCGATCGATGATCGACGTGTCATTTGCAATGCTCGACTGTGCGTTCACGCCGAGTGGATCTACGAAGAGCTTGTCCGGCAGATTCGAGATTTCGAGAAAACGTACGGGAATCGAGTGCGAGCGGCAGACGCTGGCGACAACGCGTCCGACCAATTGTTGGCCATTCCAGATCAGACAGCGCTCAACCTCGAAGCGGGCAAACTCAGAAGTGACGCGGGCTAGCATTGCCGAAGCGTCGCGTTGGGCGCGTTCGATCGGCAGGTCGCCGTTGAGAACTTCAATCGCTGTCCCATAGAGCGAAGCGTCGATCGCCTCGTGGTTGAGCTCCGAACTCAGAGCCGGTCGATGTAGATAAATTGATTGATAGCCTGATGCTCTGGTCATCAGAAAGGCAAGGGGTTCGCTAGTCAGGAAGAGCAACGCGGCACGATTTCGCGCCGCTGCAGCAACGCGCAGAAAGAATCGCGCGCGCTCAAGCGAGTCGATGACAATAACAATCATGTTTGCGATAAATCTGGTTGACCGGTTCGGGAGATTGCTGGTGACTGGTTACGGACCGCGCGCACTGTGAGTGCGATGCCGATCAACATCACGCCGCTTCCAGCGAGCGCGAATGTGAGAACGCTCTGTTGAGCCGAAAGTGCCGCAGTCTTCGCTGTAGCAAGCGCAACCAGCAGGACAACCGCAGTCAGGAGTTGAAAGAGGAAATCCGTGCGCTGTACTTTCAGCACGAGGAAGATCTGGGATAGCGGGATGTAGAGGATTTGCAGGGCAAAAAGTGGTACGAGACAACGGAAGAAAGTCGCCGTTATTGACCATTGGCGCCCGAACAGAATGTCGACGAAGAAAGGGAACAGCAGTAACGAGCCTGCAACATAGATAAGCGACAGTGCAGCGAGCGCACGCGCGTACGTTACGTACACGCTTTTGAGCGAAGCGGTGGCGTCACGGTGCGTGGCCGCACTGAGCGAATCGCGTCTGAATACGCCGCCGAGGCTTTGTCCGATGAGCGAGACGGGAAAAAAGCCGAAGCGATAGGCAGCGGCAAAGTATCCAGCATTGGTTGCACCAAACCAGAGCGGGAAGACGATCGTGAGTGAATAGGTGAGCACTGATCCGCATAGCGTCGACGGCAGAATGAACTTCGCAAATCGTCGATTCGTAACGAAGAAAAGGGGTGAGAAGGCGAACGAGCGGCTTTGCCGGTTGCCTTGCGCGGCGATCATCGCAGCCGTCGCGATTGCCGCGACAAGATTAATCGCTGTATAGATCGTGAACGGTGAAGTGTCATTGAGGAAGCCAAGCTGGAAATGTGCGAGCAGCAGGAGCAGAAAAGCCAGATTGACCGCTATGCGGTAGAGACTGATCAAGCCATAGCGGCGCAGGCTGTTGAGATAGAAATTCGATGCCTGCTGGATAAAGTAGCCCAGCGCGAAGAAACCGAGCGACAGATAGGTCGCGTAACCGCACAGAACCGTCATCACCTCGAGTACGACAAACATCGAGAAGCCGAGCGCGAGGACATGGAGGTAACTGCCGAATGCGCGAACTGGGTCGTCATCGACGCACGCGAGTTCGAAGCGCAGCGCGAGCAGCGTGCCGGCGAACATGCCGACAGCGACCGATGTATTGAATTTGCCGAGAACGTCCGGGCCACCTTCTCGTCCGATCAATGCCACGCATAGAAAGAAGACGAGTTGACCACCCAGAACGCCAGCTAGCGAGACGATGGAGTCCCTTGCGCGAATCATGTGACCGTTCCAACTGCTGATGGCGATGCGTTATTCATCGCCATCCGTGTCGTACTTGTACGCGACGTAACGGTAAGCACCATGCTTCGAGCCATAGAGCGAGAGTGGCGAGCGCGGGTTGACACCGTTGAAAACAATCCCGCTCACACGGATGTCACTTGTCGTCAGGCGTTTGACGGTTTCCGCGATTTCGCCAAGTCGAGTGATGCCGGAGTGGGCAACGATTAACGTCGTGCCGGCATTGATCGCGAGTGCCTCCGTATCGGATACGGCGAGAACAGGCGGCGAATCGATCAGCACGATGTCATACTCGCTGGACAGTCGCGCAATCAGTTGCGCAATGCGCTTGCTTGCGAGCATTTCTGCTGGGTTGGATGGCCGTGCGCCGGTCGAGATGAAATCGAGTCGGTCGCAAACCTGCCTATGAATCGCGCTAGCTTCGCTGGCGCTGCCCAGTACGAGCTCGGACAGACCGACGCCTCGTTCGATGCCGAGTGTTTTGTGGAGATGGCCTTTGCGGAGGTCCGCGTCGACGAGAATGACGCGCTTACCTGCCTGTGCGATTACGTTGGCCAAGTTGGCCGATATAAACGATTTGCCGATACCCGGCGTCGGTCCCGTCACGAGGAGCACATTGTTTTTTGCGCTCTGAATGCCAATGAGGATCGAGGTTCGAAGGCTGCGCAGACTCTCGACGGCCGGATCGTCGGGCACTGCGCTCGCGAGTAGTACACCGGGGCCGCGCATTTTCATCAGATTTTTCAGCACGACACTGCGCGGTACGGTTGCGCAAACAGGAATCGAGAGAAATTGTTCGACTTCGTGCGGATCGGTGATGCCGCGAAAGAGCATGGAGCGAATGATCGCGAGGCAACATCCGGCCAGCACGCCGAGCATGAGCGCAGCGACGCAAATCAGCAGACGTTTCGGCTTAACCCGCTTTTCTGGAACTACCGCGCGGTCGACGAGGCGGACGTCACCGACCTTTCCTGCGCGGATCAGCTGGAGTTGCGCGACATTATTCAGGAGCGCGGTGTAGAGGTCGGTATTGACCTTTACGTCGAGCATTCTGCGTACGGATTCCTGCTGAAGCTGGGGCAGATCACGGATCTCGCGGGTTGCTTCGCCGTTATACGCGTTGAGAGTGCTGATCTGCTCGTCAAGCGCAACTACAGCGGGATGTTGAGCCGTATAGCGGCTCAGCAGTTCCTGACGTTTCTGCTGCAGTTCGAGCAGGCGTGCGCTTGCATCCGCCGATTTGGCGAGTGTCAGTTTCGCTTGTTCTGTGAGATCGACTGCACCGTGTTCAATGTTAAAAGACGTAAGGCTGTCTTCCGCAGCCGTGAGCTGATCGCGCAGATGGGGGATCTGCTCATTGAGGAAGCGAATGGATTGCGCGGCCTCCGCAGACTTGCGTTCGACGTTCTGCCGCAAATATTGGCTGCCAATTTCGTTAAGCGTGTCTGCGACACGTTGCGGGTCAGTGTCTTCAAGGCTGGCGACCATGACGTCGGATTGTTTGACGCGCTCCTGAACATCGAGTGCCTTCTGAATGTCCTCGATCGTTTCCAGGCGAGATTGACGGATGAGCTTGAATTTTGCGCCGCTGCGAGCGAAGAGCGAATCGATGGACAGCAGGATCGGACCATCGGCGGTCATGAAGGTTTCGAGCCTGCCAGTCTTGCCTTCGAACGCTCGATCAAGGTCTGCGCCGGACAACTGATAGTGGTTTGGTCCCAGCATCGTTACCCAGAATTTGTCGCCCTGGAATTTCACCGGAACGTCGAAGCGGGAGACCGCAATCGATTCGTTACCCCATGTATAGCCGCCGAAGCCTAAGAGACCGGGGATGATAGCTTCTGGTTGTGCCGCGAGATCCATTGCCCCAACACTGGAAGCCAGTGCGGTTCCGCGGTTATCTGAAGGTTGAGGTTATCTACCGTGCGCGAAATGACGAGCCTGGACGCAAGGATCTGTGTTTCTGCGGCTGCGGAAGATTTGACGTTGAACAGCGAGGAAACGTCGCCGAGCAAACCTCGCGTTGCGTTTGAGTCAGGCGAGTCCTGCACCTGAACGAGAATATTGGCACGGTATATCGGCTGGGCAATAAACGCATAGGCGCCGCCCAGCAACAGGAAACACATTGCAGTGATCGCGATGAGCCAACGACTGTCGAACAGCATGTCGAGCGTGGCGACAAAGTCGTTGTTGCTAGCGGACTCGGCGTTGCTTTTCGGATTTTCGGTGGGCCAATGCATGGAATCGCTCATGTCGCCGTTTCCGGCGTAAAACGTGTTCTGTCGAGGTGAATGGCGTTCAGAGCGCAGCGAGCTTGGCGAGCCAGCTATCCACGCTAGAAGCGATGACGCTTTCGCATTCGGCGAATGCCGGACGGGGAAGCCGATATGGGTCGACGATGTCGACGTTTACATGTTCGCCAAGGCGGAAAACCTTGCCGCGCGCCGTTGGGTAGCGCGATTCGAGCCGCCGGCGTTGTGCGAGGTCCATAACCAGAATGAGGTCGGATTCCGAGCACAATTTTTCGGTAATCTGCTGGCTGCGGTGCGCGCTGATATCGATGCCACGAGCGCTCATCACGTCACAGGCGTGTTCGGCGGCGCCGTGACCGACAAGGGCGCTGAGCCCTGCCGACGCGGCGCGATACCCGTGTTTGCGAAACATCGCTTCGCCCATCGGACTGCGGCAGATATTGCCTTCACAGACGACGAGGATTTGACCGATCATTTCGCCACCACTGCTGCAGCGACACTGGCGTTAATGACCGGAAGAAGCAGATTGAGCACGCGGCTGAAGCGAACAAGGCCATTGCCGTCGACGTAGACAACGTCATTCGCCCGCAGGGGGAACTGGTTGGCGAGCAACATGGCGACCGGCGAGCGCGCGTCGAGATGGAAAACCTCCGGCTCACTTTCTCGTGCACCCCTGATCACATAGAGCTGCGCTGCATCCGCAGTGCCGTTGTTGATGCTGCCGGCCTGGGCGAGTGCCTCGCTGAGGGTGAGCGTACCGTTGCGTCGCGGGAGCGCCGTTGTCGGCTTGTTGACTTCACCCATGACAAATACGGCGCTGTCATCGCGCGCGCCTATGTGTACGCGATCTCCCGACTTGAGGATGATGCCGCCGCCGAGGCTATTCTGCGCCCGTGAATCCGCCAGATTGAACGACTCGGTAATTCCGTCGCGCACCAGCGTGACGCGGCTTTGATCCGCGCTATCCAGGAAGCCACCGGCACGGCTGACAGCCTCATAAAGCGTCATGGGGACGTCGTTGACCTGCTGCGTGCCAGGGTTGCGGACTTCGCCTTCTATATAGATTTGCTTGGAACGATACGATGCGACACGGACAGTGACCTGCGGAGACTGAAAGAGCTTGCTTAGCGCGCGCGTGAGCTGGAGTTGCACTTGATCCAGGCGTAATCCTTCGACAGGCATTTGCCCAACGTACGGGAATTGCAATTTGCCGTTCTGATCGACGACAAAGCCGGCAGGTGCGTCGGACGGGCGGGCGACAGCGCCAGTTTGTGGTCCAGCCGCGGCCGCAAATTCAGGGTGATCCCAGACTGTGATTTGCAGAACATCACCCGGTCCAAGCGTGTAGGCGCGTGGTCCCGATTCCATGCGCGTAGGCCTACTCGACCCGACGGATTCCGAGGCGATTAGCTCCTGCACGAGTGCCGGTGTGACCTCCCTGATGGGGATCGGAGGTAACGCAGCCGAAGAAGCATCTGCTTGTGCCGCCGCGCCACTGCTCACTTCGTCCCCGGCGCGATGCGCTGAAGTCTCCATTCGCATCCCTGGCACGATCGCGCACGCACTGAGTGTCGTACATAGCGCGAGCATCACGGCTACGCGAGCAGTCGCACGGGGAGAAAAATGGCGGATGCGCAACTGGACAGGACGTACTGCAGCTTGCCGTCCTGCGCGAACCGATACCATCGGGGCAGTCTTTGAAAACATCATCTTCAACTTCGTACGCGCTCCTTGCTCCGTCAGGAGCAAGGAGCGCAGATTCAAAAGAAGGCCGGTGCCGGTCAGTAGGCGCCGCGGCCGTGCAAGACGACATCGAACGTCTTCAGCAAAATGTGCAAATCCCTGAAGAACGACCAGTTTCGGATATAGGAAACATCAAGGCGGACGCGCGTCGGGTAGTCCGTGTTGTTGCGTCCACTGACTTGCCAGAGGCCCGTCATACCGGGCTTCACGGACAGGTAGTACTCGGCGTCTCGTCCATAGCGGGGGAGTTCCGCAACCACGATTGGGCGAGGGCCAACGAGGCTCATGTCGCCGCGCAAGACATTGAGCAATTGCGGAAGCTCGTCGAGGCTCGTACGCCGCAGAAATTTTCCGACCGTGGTGATTCGTACATCGTTTTTGAGCTTGTGCTCACGGTCCCATTCGATCCGCGCTTCGGTATCGTTGGCTAGAAGCTCCTGCAAGACGGCTTCAGCGTTGGGCACCATGGAGCGAAATTTGAAGCAACGGAAGGGCGTGCCGTCGTATCCAACTCGCAGGTGTCCGAAGATTGCGGGGGCGCCATCACGTCGGACGAGCACGGCAAGGACGACGAGGATGGGCGAGAGCAGGAACAGTAAAAGCGAGGCGACGACGATATCGAACACGCGCTTGAGGCTGCGGCCGACGTTGTTCCCGTATACAGGTAGCGCGCCGGTCGCCGACTGACCCGTTGCGGAAGCGTGCGGGCCGGTAACGGGTCTCTTGGCGGTGACGCGCAGTGCAACGAAGGTGAGCGTGTGCCACGCAACGAGGCAACAGGCGCTAGCGATGGTCCAGTGGTAGAACCACTGGCCAGAAAGGACGTCGGGGCGACGAAGCAACTGCAATAGCAAGAGGCTGCCACACTGGACCAGGATCCAGCCGAGCAACGTCTTGGCTATGAGGCGGACGACCGAACTGCGTTGGAGCGCACGGTAGATTCCGCAAGCTGGAAAGACTGAGAGAGCAAATGCGGCGGCAAATGCGACGAGCAATCCATCGAATGTGTCATGGCGACTACCGTTCGAGGTATTGATCCATACCGGTAATAGGGCGCCCAAGATGACAAGCATTACGTCAATCGTGCGCGGTAAAATCCTTGACATGGAAAAACTCCCGATTAGTGCGCCTGAAAATCCATTAATGCCGTGGTGTTGATCTGATGCGTGCGCCTTGAGTTTCAGTTGTCAATGACGCATTGGCTGGAGATGCGCAATAAGACGAAAGGTTTCTCCGGATGTCGGAAACCTTTGATCGACGTATATTGCGAAAGCGAGCTGCGTGATCACGAAAGAGGCCAGAAAATCCTGCCATTGAGCGTGATTATCGATCTTGGAGTCAACTCATTCATGTTCACCATTCCTGAGCATCCATTTATTTCACTGATAACTGAATCAGAAATCGCTTAAAGATGTCGCGGAAGCCTGTCGAGGGAGCAAATTTTATGATGTCATCGGAGTATTCTGATATCGGACTTTTCCTAAATTATTGTTTGTATTTTTTGATATATAAAATATTTGTCGTTGTTAATTATTGTTGATGTCAGTTTTTATTTTAATGACGGATTTTTCTGTGCTTTGTGTAGGAGAGATCGGGTCGCATGAATCGCCTGCTGTTTGAAGCGGTGGCGCGTTGCTTAAGTGGTCGGTGTGGGGCGCGCACGTTCGTTTGCGAGCGGTTTGCGAAAAGGCCGAGAGGGCGCGCATGCGCGTTACGCGAATCGTGAGCCGAATGAGGTACCACGGTGCGGCACTTTCTGCATGATGCTTGCTACCCAGCGGGAGGGCCGCCGGCAGTTTGGAGGAGTGTCGAAAGGAGAGACTGACCTGCTAGCTGCTGGTCGCACAAAGAGGGCTAGCTGCGCTAACAATCGGGGTGTCTGCGGCTCTGTGCCCCCCTCAAATCCCCGGCACCATCTCCGGCGGATGCTGCTTCAACTGCTTCCTCGCCTCGCGAAACTCCGGAAAGATCGACTCGACCGTCTGCCAGAACCGCGGACTATGATTCATCTCGCGCAAGTGCGCGAGCTCATGCGCCACCACATAGTCCACGATGGAAAGCGGAAAATGAATCAACCGCCAGTTGAGCCGAATCCGTTCTTCGCTTGAACAACTGCCCCAACGCGTCATCGCCGACGAAAGCGCATACGAGCGAAAGCCCACCCCCAATTTCTCCGCATACACAGCCAGCCGCTCGCCAAAAATCCGCGTAGCCTCGCTTTGCAACCAGCCCGTCACGCGATCCTTGATCTGCTGCGCGTCGGCGTTCATCGGCAGCGGCAACGCGAGCACGCGCGTTTCCTCATCGAAAGCCAGCATCGACGCACCGAGCGCCACACGCATCGGCTTCCCGAGATACGGCAGCTCCGCGCCATCGCGCCATTCCACGCGCGGCAGCGCGCGCTGTTCCACACGCGTCTGCCACTCCGTGAGCTTCGCAAAGATCCAGCGCTGCTTCTCGGCGATAGCGGTTTCGATATCGGCGATCGTGACCCAGCGCGGCGCGGTGATCGTGAGCCCCGATCCGTCGATGGCAAAGCCGATCGACTTGCGCGACGATCGTTTGAGCCGGTAATACAGGGTCCGCGAGCCGAGCACGAGCGTGCGCAGCTTCGTGCCGTCGGGCGCGAGCGGCGCCTTGGGCGGCGCGCTGGAAGTGGGCGGTGCAAACTGGGCCGACGGCGAAGGTGAATCGGCCGTCGGTGTGGCAGCAGGCGCCGGCTCGGCAAAGAGCGGCAGATCGAGTTGCCGGTTGTCGAGCGCCGCGGAAGGGCGCTGCGTAGGGGGCTTCTGCATCGTCAGGCCTGGAGCGGGATTGCGTGTGCGGCGAGGAGCGCGTGTGCGTGCCGGCGAACCGCGTGCCGAATCGCGCTGCGGCAGAACATGCGAATCGTGCGAATCGTGCGGAACAAACACCGCACGCAATACGGCCCGCAGCACCGCGAACAGGACAGACAGCGCACGCAGCACCGCCGCGATGGCTGTCTGCGCAACGTGACGCTTGCGGCGCTCGCGCCGCGCGTCAGGCTTTCGCTGCGTTTGCCTTGGCGCCATCCGTTTCGCGATACGCATCCGGATCGATCCGGCGCATTTCGGCTTCGATCCAGTTTTCCACGCGGGTATTCACTTCGTCGGGCGAGAGCCCGGTCGTCTCGATCGGCTTGCCGATCGACACCGTGACTATACCCGGATATTTAATAAACGAGTTTCGGGGCCAGACGTGTCCCGCATTGTGCGCGATGGGCACCACGGGCGCGCCCGTTTCGATGGCGAAGCGCGGGCCGCCGGTCTTGTACTTGCCGGTCTTGCCCACGGGAATGCGCGTGCCTTCGGGGAACATGATCACCCATGCACCTTCGGCCATGCGCTGCTTGCCCTGGCGGATCACCGAGGTGAACGCGTTCTTGCCTTCCTTGCGGTTGATGTGAACCATCTTCAGCATGCCGAGCGCCCAGCCGAAGAACGGCACGTACAGCAGTTCGCGCTTGAAGACGTAGCACAGCGGGCGCGGCATCAGCGCGGGAAACGCGAACGTCTCCCACGCGGATTGATGCTTCGAGAGCAGCACGGCGGGGCCGTTGGGCAGGTTCTCCATGCCCTCGATGCGGTAGCGAATACCGTTGAGGTAGCGCGCGACGAACAGCGTCGAGCGGCACCAGCCGACCGCCATCCAGTAACGCCGCGTGGCGTTCAGGAACGGAAACGCGATGAAGCACGCGGTCGCGTACGGCATCGTGTAGACGATCAGGTAGACGAACAACAGCAGGGAGCGGATGAAGCGCATCGGTTGGACCGTTCGTGAAGCGTGCGCGGCAGGGCGGGCGTCGTCAGACGCGCCGCCGCGCGGTGGGGAGCAGGCATCGGCACCGGCTTGCGCCGGGCGATGCGGATTCGGTCGAGCGTACGCCGTTCATGCGTGCGCTCGCCGGGGTCAGGCGTTGTCGTTCGCGAGGAAGTCGAGCGCGAAGGCACGCAGGTCGTCGTGCACCTTCGTGCCTTCGGGCAGACCGCCCGCGGCCAGCGTCTTCTTGCCTTTGCCCGTGAGCACGAGATGCATCGCGAAGCCGAGCGCCGCGCCGGCTTCGAGGTCGCGCAGCGAATCGCCCACCACGGGCGTATCGGCGGGATCGATCTCGAAGCGGTCGGCGATCATCTTCAGCATGCCGGGCTTGGGCTTGCGGCAGTCGCAGTGGTCCTGCGAGGTGTGCGGGCAGAAGAACACGGCGTCGATGCGCGCGCCCACGGCCGTGGCCTGGCGGTGCATCTTCGCGTGCATGGCGTTGAGCGCCGTCGTGTCGAACAAACCGCGTCCGATGCCGGACTGGTTCGTCGCGACGGCGACGCGATAGCCCGCCTGATTCAGGCGAGCGATCGCTTCGAGGCTGCCGGGCAGCGCGACCCATTCGTCCGGCGACTTGATGAAGGCGTCGGAATCGACGTTGATCACGCCGTCGCGGTCGAGGATCACGATCTTGCGGCTGGTGCTGGTCGGCATGGCGTCGCGTCTGGTTGGGTCTGGCGGATGTCCGTGCCGGCGATCACGCCGCGAGGCGCGAAATGTCGGCCACGCTGTTCATCTGGCGATGCAGCGCCTTGAGCAGCGCGAGGCGGTTGGCCCGCAGCGCCGGATCTTCGGCATTGACCATCACGTCGTTGAAGAACGTGTCGACGGTTTCGCGCAGCGCCGCGAGCGCCGTGAGCGCACCCGTGTAATCGCGCGCGGCCAGTTGCGATTCCACGCGCGGCGCGACCTGTTCGAGCTGCGCGTAGAGCGCCTTTTCGGCGTTCTCCGTGAACAGCGCGATCTGCACGCCCGCATCTTCGGTGCCCTCGGACTTCTTGAGGATGTTCGAGATGCGCTTGTTGGCCGCCGCGAGCGAGGCCGCTTCGTTGAGCGCCGCGAATTCGCGCACGGCGTCCAGACGCGCGATCACGTCGTCGAAGCGCGTGGGGTTCAGCGCGAGCACCGCATCCACTTCCTGCGCCGCGTAGCCGCGTTCGCGCAGCTGGCCGCGCAGACGGTCCATGCAGAATTCGTAGATCGCCTGGGTCGATTCCGCGACGGCTTCGACGCCCGCGAACTGCGAGTACGTCGTGCGCAGCAGTTCAACGAGGTCGAGCGGCAGTTGCTTCTCGACCAGGATGCGCAGCACGCCCAGCGCGTGGCGGCGCAGTGCGAACGGATCCTTTTCGCCGGTGGGCGCGAGGCCGATGCCCCAGATGCCGACCAGCGTTTCGAGCTTGTCCGCGAGCGCGACGATCGTGCCCGTGGCGGTGGTCGGCAGCTCGTCGCCGGAGAAGCGCGGCTGATAGTGCTCGGAGCAGGCGATCGCCACTTCTTCCGCTTCGCCGTCGTGGCGCGCGTAGTAGGTGCCCATCGTGCCTTGCAGCTCGGGGAATTCGCCGACCATGTCGGTCAGCAGGTCGGCCTTGGCCAGACGCGCGCCGCGTTCGGCGAGCGCGATGTTCGCGCCGCACATCAGCGCGATGGCGCCCGCGAGTGCTTCGAGGCGCTCCACGCGTTGCAGCGTCGAGCCGAGCTTGTTGTGATAGACCACGTTGGCGAGCAGCGGCACGCGGTCGGCCAGCGGCTTCTTCTTGTCCTGCTCGAAGAAGAACTTGGCGTCGGCCAGACGCGGGCGCACGACGCGCTCGTTGCCTTCGACGATCTCGACCGGCGTGGCCGTCTCGATGTTCGAGACGATCAGGAAGCGCGAGCGCAGGCGGCCTTCGTCGTCGGTCAGCGCGAAGTACTTCTGGTTCGTCTGCATCGTGAGGATCAGGCATTCCTGCGGCACCTGCAGGAATTCTTCCTCGAACTGGCACGCGTACACGACCGGCCATTCGACGAGCGAATTCACTTCGTCGAGCAGCGAGTCGGGCATGACCACCTTGTCGTCGCCGGCGGTTTCGACCAGTTGCGCGCGGATCGATTCGCGGCGCTCGCTGTAGCTCGCGATCACGCGGCCCTTGTGCTGGAGCGTGTGCGCGTAGTCGTCGGCCTGGGTGATGGCGATCGGGCCTTCCGAGAGGAAGCGATGGCCGCGCGTGGTGTCGCCGGCGTCGATGCCGAATGCGCTCACCGGCACGATCTGGTCGGCGTGCAGCACCGTGAGGCGATGCACCGGGCGCACGAACTGCACGTCGCTGCCGTCCGGGCGCTGGTACTTCATGACCTTCGGAATCGGCAGCTTGGCGAGCGCTTCGTCGAGCACGGCCTGCAGGCCGTCGGCGAGCGTGACGCCCGGCGCGGCGTAGCGCAGGAAGAACGCTTCGTTCTTGCCGTCGCTCGCGCGTTCGAGGTCGCTGACCGGGAAGTCGGGGAAGCCGAGCGCCGCGAGTTTCTTCGCGAGCGGCGCGGTGGGCTGGCCGTTGGCGTCGAGTGCGACCGACACCGGCAGCACTTTCTCGCGCACCTGTTTTTCGGGCGCGACGCTGCGCACGTTCTTGATCGTCACGGCGAGACGGCGCGGCGTGGCGAAGCGTTCGAACGACAGATCGCCTTCGATCAGGTCGCGCGCGGCGAGGCGTTGCGCGATGCCTTCGGCGAAAGCGTCGCCGAGACGCGCGAGGGCCTTCGGCGGCAGTTCCTCGGTCAGCAGTTCGACGAGGAGAGTGGCGTGATGAGCTTGGGTCATTGTTCTGGAGATCCGGTCATTCCTCGGCGAACTTGCGTTCGACCTTCAGCGGCGGCGCCCAGGCGGGCATCGCGGCGTCCTGTTCGTCGGTGGTCAGGCCGGGCACGCCGTGCACCGGATTGCCGAGCATCGGGAAGCCGAGCTTTTCGCGCGATTCGTAGTACGACTGCGCCACGTTGCGCGACAGCGCGCGAATGCGGCCGATGTACGCCGCGCGCTCCGTCACGGAGATCGCGCCGCGCGCGTCGAGCAGGTTGAAGGTGTGGCCGGCCTTGAGCACGAGTTCGTAGGCGGGCAGCGCGAGCTGATGTTCCATCATGCGCTTCGCTTCGCTTTCGTACGCGTTGAAGAACGTGAACAGCAGGTCGACGTTCGCGTGCTCGAAGTTATAGGTCGATTGCTCGACCTCGTTCTGGTGATAGACGTCGCCATACGTGAGGCGGCGGATCTCGGGGCCGTTCGGGCCTTGTTCTTCCCACTCGGTCCAGACGAGGTCGTAGACGTTCTCGACCTTCTGCAGATACATCGCGAGGCGTTCGAGACCGTAGGTGATTTCGCCGAGCACCGGCTTGCAGTCGATGCCGCCCACCTGCTGGAAGTAGGTGAACTGCGTGACTTCCATGCCGTTGAGCCAGACTTCCCAGCCGAGTCCCCAGGCGCCGAGCGTGGGGTTCTCCCAGTCGTCTTCCACGAAGCGCACGTCGTTCTGCTTCAGGTCGAAGCCGAGCGCTTCGAGCGAGCCGAGGTACAGGTCGAGGATGTTTTCCGGCGCGGGCTTGAGCACCACTTGATACTGATAGTAGTGCTGCAGGCGGTTCGGGTTCTCGCCGTAGCGGCCGTCCTTCGGGCGGCGCGACGGCTGCACGTAGGCCGCGCGCCACGGCTCGGGGCCGATCGCGCGCAGGAAGGTGTGGACGTGCGAGGTGCCGGCGCCGACTTCCATGTCGATCGGCTGGAGCAGCGCGCAGCCCTGCTTGTCCCAGTAAGACTGGAGCGTCAGGATGATTTGCTGAAACGTGAGCATGTGTGCCTGCAGTGTCTTTTAGGGCGGGAGGCGCGGGCTCCGGCGGTTGGCGGCCTGGCGAGCCCGCGGCGGGCGGTGCGCGGCGACATGCGCCGCCGCTCGCCCTTCGCGGGTTGCGGCCCCGGCCTGGAGGCGCCTTGTGCTAAAACCTGGTGCTAAAACGCTGAATTTTACCGGATTGCCGGGGCGTTGAGACCTGGACCCGCTTCGGCATGGCGATCGGGCCTGTTCAGCGATGCGCCGTCACGCCTTCTTGCGCCCCGGCCGTCCCGGTCCGAACGCGAATCCGAACGCCAGCAACAGCAGCGAAAGCGCGATCACCGTGTTGTTGCCGCTCGTCACGTAGGGCGTGAAACCGCTCGTGCCTTCCACGCGCACGTCGAGCGAACCCGCCGTGAAGGTGGGCAGGCGCGCGATCACCTTGCCGTGCGCGTCGATCGCGGCGGTCGCGCCGGTATTGGTCGCGCGCAGCATCGGGCGGCCGGTTTCGAGCGAGCGCATGCGCGCGATCTGCAGATGCTGGTCGAGCGCGATGGTGTCGCCGAACCACGCGAGATTCGTCGAGTTGATGAGAATGCCCGGCGAAACCGGGTTCTCGCGCACGGTGCGCGCGATTTCCTCGCCGAAAATATCCTCGTAGCAGATATCGACGGCGACCGGCTGGTTGTGCACGAGGAACGGCGGCTGCACGGGCGCGCCGCGCGCGAAGTCGCCGAGCGGGATGTTCATCAGGTTGACGAACCAGCGGAAGCCCCACGGCACGAACTCGCCGAACGGCACGAGGTGATGCTTGTCGTAGCGGTACAGACCGTTCTGGCCCGGCGTGATGCCGAACAGGCTGTTGGTGTAGTCGGTTACGCGGCCGTCGGGCGTGATGGTCGCGCCCACGGCGCCGAACAGGATCGCCGTGCCGGTCGTGTCCGCGAACGCGCGGATGTCGCGGCCGAACTTCTCCGGTACCTGCTGCACCAGCAGCGGCACCGCCGTTTCGGGCGTGACGACGAGATCGGCGGGCTTTTCGGTGATGAGTTTCTGGAACTCGTTGAGCGCGTCCATCATGCCGGACTCGGAAAACTTCATTTCCTGCTTCACGTTGCCTTGCAGCAGGCGCACGTTGAGCGGCGCGTTGGCCGGATGCGTCCATGGCACGAGCGGCAGCAGCAGACCCGCGACGATGACGGCGACAGCGGCCACCGCAGGCACCGCGAACGCCGACGTCGATGCTGACTTCGATGCCGCATGCGCGTTGCCGCTTGCATCCGCGACATCATGCTTCGGCGCCTGCCGACGCCCGACCGCGCGCACGAGCGTCTGCACGACCAGCGCCGCGACGAGCGCCAGCACCCAGCCCACGCCGTACACGCCGACGATCGGTGCGAAGCCCGCGAGCGGGCCGTCCACCTGCGCGTAGCCGCTGGAGAGCCACGGGAAGCCCGTGAAAACGTAGCCGCGCGCCCATTCGCCGAGCGCCCACGCGCTGGCGAACGCAAAGGCGCCGTGCCACGTGGGCGAGAACGGCAGATCGCCGCTGCGTCCGCTGCTGCGTCCATTGCGCGCATGTCCGGCGCAGAACGACCAGACGAGCGACGCGAGCGCCGGATACAGCCCCAGATAGAGCGAGAACAGCACGAGCGCCGCGCCCGCGAGCACGGCGGGCATGCCGCCGTAGAAATGCATGCTCACGTAGAGCCACCAGACGCCCGTCACGAAATTGCCGAAGCCGAACGCCCAGCCCGTGAACAGCGCGCTTTTCCAGCCGGTGGTGCGCGTGAGCCAGAAGTAGAAGCCCGCGAAGATCGCGATTTCGAGCCAGCCGCCGTGCGGCGTCGGCGCGAACGACAGCGTGTTGAGCGCGCCCAGCGCGGCGGCGGCGAGGTAGTGCCAGGCGGGCAGCGCGCGGCGTGCGGCGCTGTCTTTGCCGGCGGCGGCGGCGGGTGCGCCGTTGCGCGAGCGGGAGTCGATCGGTTCAGCCATGAATATGCGGGAGTCAGCCGTGCGGCTGGGGCGGCGCGCGAGGCGCGGGTTCCGGAAACGTTCGCTGGCACGGCGTGCGTGCAGCGTGCGCAACGATAGCATTTTCGCGCGTCGGTTTCGGGGTGCGCGGGTTTCGGCAGCTTTCGCCGGATTTCGGGCGCGATCGAATTCGGCGACGATCAAGCAAAACGCCGGCGCGAAGGCCGGCGTTCTGGTCGGGCGCGGCGCGTCACGCGTGTGGCGTGACGCCGCTGGCTCAGGCCGGCGGTTGCAGCGCGGCTTCGCGCTGGCCCGCGAGCGGGTCGCGGCGCACCAGCAGCATGTGCACCTGGCGGGCGTCGGCGCGCAGCACCTCGAAAATCAGGTCGCCGAGACGCACCTTCTCGCCGCGATGCGGCACGTGGCCGAAATGATTCGTCACGTAACCGCCGATTGTGTCCACTTCTTCATCGGGGAAATGGGTGCCGAACGCCTCGTTGAACTGCACGAGTTCGGTGAGCGCGCGCACGCGGAAGCGGCCGTCGGGCGAAGCGATGATGTTGCCGCTTTCCTCGTCGAAGTCGTATTCGTCCTCGATGTCGCCGACGATCTGCTCCAGCACGTCCTCGATCGTGATCAGGCCGGCCACGCCGCCGTATTCGTCCACGACGATGGCGATGTGATTGCGGTTCTGCCGGAAGTCGTGCAGCAGCACGTTCAGGCGCTTCGACTCGGGGATGAACACGGCCGGGCGCAGCATGCCGCGCACGTCGAATTCCTCCTCGGCGTAATAGCGCAGCAGATCCTTCGCGAGCAGCACGCCGATCACGTTGTCGCGATTGCCTTCGTAGACCGGATAGCGCGAGTGCGCCTTGTCCAGCACGTACGGGATGAATTCGTCCGGGCTCTCGGCGATGTTGATCGCGTCCATCTGGGCGCGCGGCACCATGATGTCGCGCGCGCACAGCTCGGACACCTGGAACACGCCTTCGATCATCGAAAGCGAATCGGCGTCGATCAGATTACGCGCGTGCGCGTCCTGGAGAATTTCGAGAAGCTCGCTGCGCGAGTCGGGCTCGGGCGAGATGAAGTCGGTCAGACGCTCGAGGAGCGAGCGCTTTTCCTGCGGTTTGTCGGCTTGTCTTCGACTGGGATAAGAGTCGTTCATGGTGGTGCGCCCGTCTGCCCTCGGAGGGCGGGCGCGCTGTTGCGGAAGGGAAAGGATACAACATGCGCGTGGCGTCACCGTGTAAGCGGCGCGCCTTCGCATCCATCCTAACGCAGATGCGGCACCATCGCGCGTCGGACGAAATTCAGGATTCGGGGACGGGGCTCACGCGCAGCGCGCGAGCAGCCGCTCCAGCGCGCGGTCGGGCATGCCCGTCTCGCGCAGGGCGTCGACGGTGCGGCGCACGTAGTCGAGCGTCGTGCCGTAGCGGCCCGTGGCGCAGCCGAACACGGTGCGCACGGTGTTTTCGTCGAGTTTGCCGGTGTAGGTGGGTACGTCGCGGCGCATCACGAACGAGAGCGCGGTGACGCGCCGACCGTCTTCGAGCGCGCACGGCAGCCACGCGGGCCGGTACGAGCCCATCGGCATTTCGCGTCGCCAGAGCGCTTCCAGATGCGGCATCACGCCTTCGGCCGCGAGGCGGAACGCCACACCCGCGCACGAACCGCCGCGGTCGAGCGCGAGCACGAGGCCCGGCTGCTCGGGCGTGCCGCGATTCACGCGCGACCACAGATACAGGCCGCGATGGTAGCCATGCACGCGCGAGCGCACGTTCTCGACGGTCGGCAGGCCGGGGTTCCAGATCAGCGAGCCATAGCCGAACAGCCAGAGGTCGCTTTCGCGGTCCCAGTCGCGCAGCGTGCAGTCGAGCGAGGCGCGCAGATCGTCTTCGGTGAGCAGGCGCGGATCGCCGAGCGCGGGCGGATAGCCGGGGCAGGCCGCAACGCCGGCATCACGCGCGCCGGGGACGCCCTCCGACTGAGGTTGCGCGGAGGGGGCGTCGAAGGCGGGCGTGCTCTTGTCGTTCATGGCGGAGGGCGCGCGGTGCGCGGCGCGTGGAGGTCCTTATTTGTACGGATCGGGAAAACCGAGCGAGTTGAGGACTTCGGTCTCGATGCCTTCCATCTCTTCGGCTTCGGCGTCGTCCTCGTGATCGTAGCCTTGCGCATGCAGCGCGCCGTGCACCAGCAGATGCGCGTAGTGCGCGGCGAGCGGCTTGTTCTGCTCGGCGGCTTCCTTTTCCACCACCGGGCAGCAGAGGATCAGGTCGCCCGTGACCGGGTCGTCCTCGCTCTCCGCGTAGGCGAAGGTGAGGACGTTGGTCGCGTAGTCCTTGCCGCGATAGCTGCGGTTGAGCGTGCGGCCTTCCTCGGCGTCGACGAAGCGCACGGTCAGCTCCGCGTCGGCGAACAGCGCCGCCTTCACCCAGGCCGCCACGGTCGCGCGCGGCAGCGCGGCCTTGTGCTCGGGAAACGCCTTCGCGGCGGGGAACTGAAGGTTCAGTTTGAGTTTCGGTGCGCGGGACATGTTGAGCTGTCGATCGGATTCAGCACTGATCAGCGTGCGTCGGCGCCGCTGTCGTCCTTCTTCGAATGCGCGTCGTAAGCCTCGACGATACGCGCGACGAGCGGATGACGCACCACGTCCGCGCTCGTGAAGTGCGTGACGGCGATGCCGCGCACGTTCGCGAGCACATGCTGCGCCTCGATCAGCCCGCTCTTGTGGCCGCGCGGCAAGTCCACCTGGGTGGTGTCGCCGGTCACGACCGCCTTCGAGCCGAAGCCGATACGCGTGAGGAACATCTTCATCTGCTCGGGCGTGGTGTTCTGCGCCTCGTCGAGGATGATGAACGCGTGATTGAGCGTGCGGCCGCGCATGTACGCGAGCGGCGCGATTTCGATCATCTGGCGCTCGAACATCTTCGCCGTCTTGTCGAAGCCGAGCAGATCGTAGAGCGCGTCGTAGAGCGGGCGCAGATACGGATCGACCTTCTGCGCGAGATCGCCGGGCAGGAAGCCCAGGCGCTCGCCCGCTTCGACGGCCGGGCGCGTCAGCACGATGCGCTTGACCTGATCGCGTTCGAGCGCGTCGACCGCGCAGGCCACCGCGAGATAGGTCTTGCCCGTGCCCGCCGGCCCGATGCCGAAGGTCACGTCGTGCGAGATGATCTGCTTCAGGTACTCGCGCTGCGCTGGCGTGCGGCCGCGCAGGTCGGCGCGACGCGTGTAGAGCTTCGGACCTTGCTCTTCGACGTCGATATCGTCGCGCGCCGGTTCGTCGAACGGATGGTCGGGATCGCCGCGAAAACGCGGATCGAGTTCCGCGCCGTCGTCGGACTTGCCGTTGCCGCCATTCCCGCCGTTACCGTTCGCGCGCGCATTCGCGCGGCTCGCCAGATGGCGCGCCTCGACCAGCGCGAGCTGGATGTCGTCGACGGAAAGCGGATCGCGTGCCTTGTTGTAGAAGTTTTCGAGCGCGGTGAGCGCGAGCTTCGCGCCGCGGCCGCGAATCGAAATCCGATGGCCGCGCCGTGCGAGCGTCACGTCGAGCGCCTGCTCGATCTGCCGCAGATTTTCGTCGAGCGGGCCGCAGAGGTTGGCGAGCCGCGCGTTGTCGTCGTGCGGCGCGGTGAATTCCAGATGCTGCTGATTCGGCTTCAAGGTGTCTCTGAACTCCCGTGTTCCGTGAGTGGCGCGCTGCAGGTGCCGGATGGCGATTTAGTGCGACAGCGCCGAATTGCCCTCGTGCGCGAGCACCAGCTCGCCGCGCAGCGAGTGCGGGTACGCGTGGTTGATCTTCACGTCGATCATCTGGCCGATCAGGCGTGCGTGCGAAGCGAGCGGCGCCGGGAAGTTCACCACACGGTTGTTTTCCGTGCGGCCCGACAGTTCGCTCGGATCCTTGCGCGACGGACCTTCGACCAGAATGCGCTCGACGCGTCCGACCATCGACTGGCTGATGCGCTGCACGTTTTCTTCGATCGTCGCCTGCAGATGTTGCAGACGCTTGAGCTTCACTTCGCGCGGCGTGTCGTCTTCCAGGTTCGCGGCGGGCGTGCCCGGACGCGGACTGTAGATGAACGAGAAGCTCGTGTCGTAGCTCATCTCTTCGACGAGCTTCATGGTCTTTTCGAAATCTTCCTCGGTCTCGCCCGGGAAGCCGACGATGATGTCGGTCGAGAGCGAGAGGTCGGGGCGGATCGCGCGCAGCTTGCGGATCACCGACTTGTATTCGAGCACGGTGTAGCCGCGCTTCATCGCCATCAGCACGCGGTCGGAGCCGTGCTGCACGGGCAGATGCAGGTGGTTCACGAGCTTCGGCACCTTCGCGTAGGTGTCGATCAGGCGCTGCGTGAATTCCTTCGGATGCGAGGTCGTGTAGCGAATGCGCTCGATGCCCGGGATGTCGGCGACGTATTCGATCAGCGTGGCGAAGTCGGCGATTTCGCTCGCGCCTTGCGTGAGCTGGCCGCGATAGGCGTTGACGTTCTGGCCGAGCAGCGTGACTTCGCGCACGCCCTGGTCGGCGAGACCGGCGACTTCGGTGAGCACGTCGTCGAGCGGACGCGAGACTTCGTCGCCGCGCGTGTAGGGCACGACGCAGTAGCTGCAATATTTCGAGCAGCCTTCCATGATCGAGACGAATGCGCTCGGGCCTTCCACGCGCGCGGGCGGCAGATGGTCGAACTTCTCGATTTCGGGGAAGGTGATGTCGACCTGCGCGCGGCCCGAGGCGCGGCGCGCGTCGATCATCTGCGGCAGGCGGTGCAGCGTTTGCGGACCGAACACCAGATCGACATACGGCGCGCGCTGGACGATGGCCGCGCCTTCCTGGCTCGCCACGCAACCGCCCACGCCGATCAACAGATTCGGGTTCGCTTCCTTCAGTTCGCGCACGCGGCCGAGGTCGGAAAAGACTTTTTCCTGGGCCTTTTCGCGCACCGAGCAGGTGTTGAACAGGATCACGTCCGCGTCTTCGGGCGTGTCGGTTTTCACGAGGCCTTCAGCGGCGCCGAGTACGTCGACCATCTTGTCGGAGTCGTACTCGTTCATCTGGCAGCCAAACGTCTTTACATAAACTTTCTTGGTCATCGGGGTTCGCCGTTCGCAGTGGTTCACCTGGGGGCGTCGTCCGGTTGATGCACGAAATGCACGTCGGGACTACGGTGAAAATTGGGGCTGAAGCGGGTGGCCGGCCTGCGAAGGCTGTGGCGCACAGTGGGGCGGTTCGCTGGCGGGTTTGTCTGGTGCCCTGGCGCGCGTTTTTTGCGTGCGCATTGGCTTCTGATGCCGCCGGATGACTACGCGAACCATCGTTCAGCTTAATCCGACATTATAGCCTTATGCGCTGACGGCCTTGCGGCCCCGCGAGCGGGCCGGCGCGGCGCCGGCCGCCGTGCCCGACACGACTTCCACGCCGTTCGCGCCTTGCGCGTGTTCCGCCTGTTTCGCGTGTTTCGGGTCTTCCGCCCAGGGCACAAGCGCGCTCAACTCGTGCGCCGCCTGGGCGAAACGCTCGGACAGGAAATCCAGCAGCACGCGCACGCGCGGCGCGAGATAGCGGTTGCGATGGTAGAGCGCGTGCACGGGCTGCTCGGCGTAACGCCAGTCCGGCATGACGATCCGCAGCCGCCCGGCGCGCAGGTCGTCGGCCACGTCCCAGATCGATTTCACCGATAAACCGTAGCCGCACAGCGTCCACTGGCGCACGGCCTCGCCGTCCGAGCTTTCGAGCGCGTTCTCCAGCGGCACGACGTAGGTCTGCGACGCGTTCCCGCGCGTGAAGCGCCACTCGTTGACGGGGCCCGCCGGCGAGCCGATGACGATGCAATCGAAGCGCGCGAGATCGGCGGGCTCGTGCGGCTCGCCGTGGCGGGCGATGTAATCGGGCGCGGCGCACAGCACGCGCGGGTTCGGTGCGAGCCGCCGCGCGATCAGCGAACTGTCCTGCGGCGTGCCGAAGCGGATCGCCAGATCGATGTCCTCGAGCACGAGATTCGAGATCGAATCGGTCAGCGTGAGCGCGAAACGCACTTCGGGATAGTGCGAGCGGAATTCGTCGAGCCACGACATCAGCAGATTGCGGCCGAAGTCGGACGTCGCCGAGATGCGCACCTTGCCGCGCACTGCGTTCTGGCCCTCCTGCAACGCGGCCTTGGCGTCGTCGAGCGAGCGCAGCGCGCTTTCGCTGCAATTGAGATAGGCGCGGCCTTCGTCGGTCAGGCGCAACTGACGCGTGGTGCGGTCGAACAGGCGCGCACGCAGCTCCGCTTCGAGCCGCGCGAGCCGGGCGCTGGCCGCCGCCGGCGTGAGGCCCAGCTTGCGGCCCGCCGCCGACAGGCTGCCGAGCCGCGCGGCTTCCACGAAAAGGCGCACGTCGCCGAGATTGTCCATGTCGATACCGGGAAGATTATTAGACAGCGTTTGAAAATCCTTCAAATGCTACGCCAATTATCAAGTCTGCGCCGAAGCTGGACAATGCGCGTGTTTTCAGGATTCGCCACGCAGGGAACCACGCAAGGACGCCGCCATGCAACTCGATCACGTCACGCTCGTCACGCCCGATCTGGACGGCACGCGCCGTTTTTTCTGCGAGATCGCGGGGCTGGAGGACGGGCCGCGTCCGCCGTTTTCTGTCGGCGGCCACTGGCTCTATGCGCAAGGCCGCGCGGTGATCCATCTCGTCGAGGCGACCGTGCCTGCGACGCGCGCGTTGGCGGCTACGCGCACGGCGCCGCGTCTCGATCATTTCGCGCTGCGCGTCGCGCCCGGCGACGAATGGCGCGCGCTGCTCGCGCGGCTGCGCTCGCATGGCGTGCCGTACCAACTCGCCGACGTGCCGCTGAGCGGCGAGCGTCAGGCGTTCGTCGCGCTCGCGCCGGGCGTGGTGGTCGAGTTCGTGACGTCGGCGGACGACGCGGCCTGATCGCCGACCTTCGCACTCCGACCTCTGCCCTGAAACGCGCACCAACACAACGCAACACCCTGGCTGTCCTCTGGAGATTTCGATGCCTATTCCCTTGCTCGCGCTGGCGATCAGCGCTTTTGCCATCGGCACCACCGAGTTCCTCATCATGGGCCTGTTGCCCGACGTCGCGCGCGATCTCGGCGTGACGATTCCCGCCGCGGGCCTGCTCGTCACCGGCTACGCGCTCGGCGTCGCGGTGGGCGCGCCGCTGCTCGCCGTGCTCACCAGCCGCATGCCGCGCAAGCTCGCGCTGCAATTGCTGATGGGCGTGTTCATCGTCGGCAACGTGATGTGCGCGGTCGCCGGCAACTACTCGCTGCTGATGGTCGCGCGCGTCGTGGCCTCGTTCGCGCACGGCTCGTTCTTCGGCATCGGCGCCGTGGTCGCGGCCTCGCTCGTGCCGCAGGAAAAGCGCGCCAGCGCCATCGCGATGATGTTCACGGGCCTCACGCTCGCGACCGTGCTCGGCGTGCCGTTCGGCACCGCGATCGGCCAGCAGTTCGGCTGGCGCGTGGCGTTCTGGATCGTCAGCGGCTTCGGCGTGATTTCGCTGCTCGGCGTGACCGCGCTGGTGCCGAATCTGCACGATCACGCGCCCGCCGGACTCGGCCACGAAGTGCGCGTGCTGCGCGATCCGCAGGTGTGGATCGCGCTCGGCATGACGGTGCTGGGCTTCGGCGGCGTGTTCGTCGTGTTCACCTACATCGCGCCGATTCTGGAGCAGGTGAGCGGTTTCTCGCCGCGCGGCGTGACGCTGATGCTCGTGCTGTTCGGCGTGGGGCTCACGCTCGGCAACATGCTCGGCGGCAAGCTCGCGGACCGTGCGCTGATGCCGTCGCTGATGGGCATCCTGATCGCGCTCGCCGTGGTCATGGCGATCTTCACGAAGACGAGCCACGCGGCGATTCCGGCGGCGATCACGGTGTTCGTCTGGGGCATCGCGGCGTTCGCGACCGTGCCGCCGCTGCAAATGCGCGTGGTGGCGAAGGCCGCCGCCGCGCCGAATCTGGCCTCGACGCTGAACATCGGCGCGTTCAACGTGGGCAACGCGATGGGCGCGTGGCTCGGCGGTCTCGTCATCACGCGTGGCCTCGCGCTCGATGCGCTGCCGTGGGTGGCCGCCGCCGTCTCGATCGCGGCGCTCGCGCTGACCTGGCTGGCGGCGCGGCTCGACGCGCGCGAAACCGGCGGCGCGGCGGCGCGCGTGGCGGTGAGTCAGGACGCCTGCTGAACCCGCGTGGCGCACAGTCCGGGCATATCGCATACGCGCACAAGCATTCCCGAAAACGCGCTCTGCAATGCTGATATCAGTGTGAAGATAACTTCGTTGGGCGCGGCGGGACGCGATGCTAGTCTTGCCTCCATTCAAGCAATTGCGCCGGTTCGCGGCGCGTCTGGGAGGCTGCCATGCATTCACCGCTCGCGCTCGTGAGCCACGCGCAGGCCGATCGTCCGGCCGCACATCGCGGTACGACGCATCGCCGCGACGACGATCTCGCCGTCGACATCGACACTGTTTCGGATCACGAAGCGATTGTTCGCGGCGTCGACGAACGCTCTGCATTCGCCGTTGCGCCGCTTGCACAAGCGACAGCACAAACCGAGGCGCACGACAGCGCCGCCAACGCGTTCGATGCACTCGAACATCTCGTCGGCGTGAACCTCGCGCGGCTGCGCGCCGAGCGTCAACTCTCGCTCGATGCGCTGGCGCGTGCCTCGGGCGTGTCGCGCGCGATGCTCGCCCAGGTGGAGTCGGCGCGCAGCGTGCCGTCGATCAAGGTGCTCTGCAAGGTCGCGGCGGCGCTTAAGGTATCGGTGTCGGCGTTCCTGCGCCGTCATGCGGTGAACGGCTTCGAGCATCTGCCCGCCGAACGCGCGCCGCGCCGCGTAAGCGCCGACGGCCGTTATTCGGCTCGCGCGCTCTATCCCGAGGACGAGCCCGCCGCCGCCGAGTTTCACGAACTGCGCATCGCGCCGCTGCACACCGAGCCGGGCACGCGCCGCGCGCCGGGCACGACCGTCAACCTCGTGGTCAGCGAAGGCACGCTCGAAGTGAGCGTGCACGATCGCCGCCAGTTGCTCGCGACCGGCGACGCCATCGTGTTCGACGCCGACCAGCCGCACAGCCTGCGCAATCCGGGCGACACCGAGGCGCGCGTGTTCCGCGTGACGCGCAACGCCGAGACGCCGCCGCGCTGGGACGTGCCGCAAGCCGCGCCGCAGACGCTCTGAGATCGGTGCGCGCCCGGTGCGCGCATTTGTCCAGTGGGTCTTTGCCGCGCTGCACGATCGGGCGCGACGCGGTATGCTTCTTCCGCCGGTTCAACCGGTAATCAGTGCGTCTTCAGGGCGGGGTGCAATTCCCCACCGGCGGTATGCCGGCCGGGCCGAAAGGCCAGCCGGTGAGCCCGCGAGCGCCTGTGCGTGAGTCGCTGCAAGCTGTTTTCGTCTCGCGCGCAGGGTCAGCAGATCTGGTGCGAAGCCAGAGCCGACGGTCATAGTCCGGATGAGAGAAGATGTGCAGATGGTCATGTTTGCCCATCCGCCGCGGCGTTGCGTCTGCGTGCGCGTGGCGTCGTCCGGCCTTGAGCCGGGTGCCGCGCGCGGCGCTCGCGAGATGCCGCGTGCCGGGGATTCCTGTCTGTTTGCAATGCCCTGAAACGTTTTTCGCCCAACTCTTGCGAGGAGCGTTTCACATGTCCTTTACCCGCAATCTCCCGGTCGAGCAGCCGCTCGACGCCATCGCCGATCTTCCCTTGCTCGACACCGAGCCGGTGCCCCCGCGCATCGCCGCCGCGCTGCAGGCCATGCGCGAAGGCCGTCCCGTCGTCCTTCAGGACGATCACGACCGCGAGGACGAAGCCGATCTCGTCTGCGCCGCCGAGAACCTGACTAACGAAACGATGGCGCTGTTCATCCGCGAATGCAGCGGCATCGTCTGCCTGTGCCTCTCCGACGAGAAAGTGCGCGCGCTCGAACTGCCGCCGATGGTCGCGCGCAACGAGAGCCGCAACCGCACGGCCTTCACCGTCTCGATTGAGGCGCGCGAGGGCGTGAGCACGGGCGTGTCGGCCGCCGACCGCGTGACGACGATCCGCGCGGCCATCGCGGCCGGCGCGAAGCCCGCCGACATCGTGAGCCCCGGCCACGTGTTCCCGCTGCGCGCGCAGCCGGGCGGCGTGCTCGCGCGCCGCGGCCATACCGAAGGCACCGTCGACCTGGCGGCGCTCGCCGGTCTGGAGCCCGCCGGCGTGCTGTGCGAACTGATGAATCCGGACGGCACGATGGCGCGCGGCCAGCAGGTCGACGACTTCGCGAAGCTGCACAATTTGCCGATGCTGACGATCGCCGAGCTGGCGGCATTCCGCGCCTCGCTCGCCGAGGTGCGCGAACGCAGCGCCGAACTGGTGTAAGGCGCGTTCGAAACGTGAAGGTGCCGCAGGCCGCCTTTCCCGCGCGGCCCGCAATGAAAAACGGCGCGTGAGCCTTGTGGTTCACGCGCCGTTTTTTTATCGACGAAGCGAGCGGCAGTGCGCCAGGTTGGCTTACGACTGCACGTCGCCGAACTCGCCGCGCACGCCCGCTGCCACGAGCGCGGGCAACTCGTCCATGTGTTCCATGATGCGCGTGATGCCCAGCTCGCGCAGCACGTCGGCATAGCCCGACGGGATATGGCTCGCGCCCACGAACGCGATGGTCTTCATGCCCGCCGCGCGCGCGGCGTTCAGGCCCGAGAGGCTGTCCTCGACCACGAGGCAGCGCGCCGGCTCCACGCCGAGCGTTTTGGCCGCATGCAGATAGACATCCGGATAAGGCTTGGGCCGCGCGACCATCTCGGCGCTGAAGATGCGCTCGCCGAAGATCGTGGCGAGCCCGGCGCGGCGCACCGAGGCGTGCACGCGCGTGAGGCGGCTGTTCGACACCACGGCGGCGGGCAGCGCGATCTGGCGCAGCGCGTCGCGCACGCCGTTGATCGGGCTCACCGAATCGGCGATCGCGACTTCGCAGTTGTGGTCGATCGTCTCGAGAAAATGCTCGGGCAGCGTGAGGTTGAAGCGCTCGGCGACGTCGGCGAGAAAGCGCGAGGTCTGCTGGCCGAAGGCGGAGGCCACGGCGGCGCGGAAATCCACGCCGGGGAAGGTGCGGCTGAGCGTATCGAAGAGCACGTGGTCGGCGATGACTTCGCTGTCGACGAGCACGCCGTCGCAGTCGCAGATGAGATGGTCGATCATGCGTAAGACGAAAAAGCAGCCATGAAGGCTGTATGGGCGGACGAAAACACAGGGCGGCGCACGGTCGCGCGGAAGACGGACGCCACGCGCGCAAACCGGCAAGGCAGGACGTTGAAAGCCTCATGATACGTGCTTTTGCGTGCGCGGCCGGGGTTTCGCGTGCCGCTTGCCGCTGCGATGCCGTCCCGACTGCGCCGGCTTTCACGCGTCGATGCGACGTTGGCCGTACGGCCAGGGTGTGAGGCGCGCCGCGCGATGCGACAATGCGCGCTGGAACACTCAGTCGAACACGGGGAGAACGCAATGCGTGGACTTGCGATGATCGGTGCGGCGATGCTCGTCGCGGGATGTGCCAATTCGTCGGGCCTCGTCGGCGCGTGGAGCAGTCCGCCGCCCTTCGCCACGCTTCAGCAGATGTGCGGCGGCCAGGCGCCCGACTACGGCGCGGACACCCAGGCCGTCTATTCGGCGGTCTACGACGCCTATGTCGCCAACCGTCACGGCAAGCTGCCGCAGGAGCGCTTCTGCAGCTTCCAGGCGGGGCTCGCGCAGCAGTACACGGCGCATGGCGCAAGCGGCGACATGCAGTCGCGCAATCAGTGGGTGGCGTATCTCAACGACCAGCGCGCACAGGCGCTGAACTGGCGCGCCTCGGCCGACCCGACTTTGCGCGGCGGTTGAGCGCGCGCGGTTCGTCCGTAGGCGGGGTGGGGCCTGGTGCAGCGTAGTGGCCAGGCGTAGGGACGAGGCCTAATGACGAGGCGAAGCGCCAAGGCGAAGCGCCCAGGCGAAGCGCGAAAAAAATGGTCACGCGGGCATGAAGCGCGCGGGTCCGCGTGACCATGCACTGCAGGCGCGAACGTCTACAGCCGTGCGCCTGCATCGGGGATGGGCTCGACACCACGTTCTGGCGGACGATCCCGGCGTCCGCGCAGGTCGAGAAAAGGTCGGTCGTGGTCGTGTGGCGCGTGTCTGAGAGCGTGGTTGCGCGCGCCGGCGTGTCAGGCCGTTGCCGCGCGCAAGCCGCGCGGCGTCCGGTTCACGAAAACTTCTGGTTCACGAAAACCGTTTGATGGCGCGTAACGCCGAGTCGCCGATTTCGGTGAGTCGCCACCGCTGGAGGCCGGAGGCCAGGCGTTCCAGCTGGACGAGCTGTCGTTCGAGCAGGGCGTCCAGTTCTTCGCGTTCCATATCGAGCTGGTTGGGGGCGTCCTTCACTAGCAGCAGAGTGGCGAATTCATGCGGACTCAGCATCGTTCTCTCCATGTTGCCGCATCAGAGGTCGACGTTCGCGGCCCCTCGTTGGGCAGCGCGGCGACAGTCATGCGGTGGGCGTGAGCGAAAGCCTGCGGCGGTGCGGTCGGTGATCGGCTGGACGGTTGGCGGTCCGTTCGCGTCTGCCTGGAAACAGTGTTCGCGAACGTCGGGAGACGTCGCCCAGGCAACTCAAACAGCATCCAGCCCGGACGCGGCGCCGGGGAACTGGAGTGTAGTCAACGCCTTTGCGTTGTACAAACCACATGCCGAAAATATTCCCTTTGACATTCGCTGTCTGCGGCGGCGGTCGAGCCGCGCCCGGGAATCCGCGAAATCACTTGAAGTTCATGGCGCGTCGCGCAATGCGTGGTGACTCACAGGGCAAGTCGGGGTCGATTTACCTTCGAGCCCGTTCACCGATTCACCGCGCATCGCTTGCGCATCTTTCTCATTCACGCACGACTTGCGCGCCGTCAATGTGACGACCTGGAGGATTTCTTCGGTTTGCGTCAGGTGCCGCGTGTAAGCCTTCACTTCGCGAAGCTTGCAATTATTTGTGGTCCTGTCGCGTACCGCTGTCAGGCCCGTGGCTTGCGCCTTCGGGCTATCGAGGCAGCGCAGTGCGTAGCGTGCGCCCGGCGTTTGGCTGGCGGCACGGAGTATTGCTGCGTAACAAAATCTGCGCTACGACAGGCTTACAAGTCGACTCTTCCCGGAACTGGCGCTTGCGGGACCGGTCTGTGCTCTCAGACTGCAGCTTCCAGAAACAACGGCTAATATGAATTAGATATGGCTGGTACCTTTCACCACGCGGCGAAAGCGCCAATCCAGGGCACCGGCGTGCAGTCGCGCCGGGACCGGGCGCGAAGCGCCGCGCGAGCAGATACCGCTTTCGGAGTACGACACAATGCGTAACGACAGTGAGCCTGGCCACGTGATGCCCTGGCGCATCGAAGACATCGATCTCACGCGGATCGACCGCAAGCTCGCGGCTGCCAACGAAGATCTGCTGCTGCTGCTGTGTGCGGCATCGTTCATCGAGAGCGGCTCGGACCTCTACACGAGCAATCTGAGCGTGTTTTTCAATGGCGACCCGGAAGTGTCCGCGTGGCTCAACAACGAATGGGAACACGAGGAGCTTCAGCACGGCCGCGCGCTGAAGACCTACATCAATTACGTCTGGCCCGAATTCGACTGGGACACGGCGTTCAACAACTTCTTCGAGGAATACTCGAAGACCTGCTCGTTCGAGGAATTCGAAAAGACGCGTGCGCTCGAAATGGTCGCGCGCTGCGTCGTCGAAACGGGCACGGCCACCTTGTATCGCGCGATCGGCGAATGTTCGACCGAGCCCGTGCTCAAGGAAATCACCGACAACATCCGTTCGGACGAAGTGCGCCACTACAAGCACTTTTTCCGCTACTTCAAGAAGTACAACCAGGTCGAGGGGCATGGCCGCCTCGCGGTGCTCGGCGCGCTCATGCGTCGCGTGATGGAGATCAAGAACGAGGACTCGGAGATCGCGCTGCGTCACGTGTTCGCGATTCGCTATCCTGATCGCGTGAAGGATTCGGCGTACAACCGTGAACTCACGGCGCGCGTGAACAAGCTCGTGCGCCACAATCTGTCCGCCGACATGTGCGTGAAGATGCTGCTCAAGCCGCTCGACATTCCCGCGAAGATCCAGCCAAGCGTGCTGTATCCGCTCGCGAAGATCACCCAGCACGTGTTCTTCCGCTAAGCGCCGGCGGTCGAGCCGCACAAAAGAAAAGGCCCGCTGCAAAGCGGGCCTTTTTCATGGCGTAGCGCCGCGCCGCGCGGCGAGGCGCCGCGGGCTGGCGGACCGGCTTAGCGGTCGCCGCGCTGGCCGTCGCGACGCGAGCTGCCACCCGGACGGCCGCCGAGCAGGGCGCCTGGATTCGATTGCGGCTTGCGCTGCGTACGGCCGAGCGCGCTTTCATGCGACACGCCGCGCTGGCTTTCGCGACGCGTATGTTCGCCGCGCGCGCCTTGTGCGCCGTGATTCGTCGCCGCTTGCTGCTTCACCGGCTTGGCCGTGCGGATGCCGTTCTGCGCGGGCTTGGCCGGGCGTTGTTCGCCGCGGTTGCCGCCGTTGTTTCCACCAGCGTTCGCACGGCCTTCACCGCGGCCTTCACCGCGATTACCGCCGTCACGCTGGCCGCCGCGCGGCGCACCGCCGTTCGACGCACCGCGTCCCTGACCTTGCTGGCTCTGACCTTGCCCCTGACGCTGGCCACGGCCTTGCTGCTGGCCACGGCGCTGGATCGGCTCGGGCTTGGCATTCGGATCCGGCTCGAAGCCCGGAATGACTTCCTGCGGCACCGCGCGCTTGATGAGCTTCTCGATGTCCTTGAGCAGCTGGTGTTCGTCGACGCAGACGAGCGACACCGCTTCGCCCGTCGCGCCCGCGCGGCCCGTGCGGCCGATACGGTGCACGTAATCCTCGGGCACGTTCGGCAGATCGTAGTTGACCACGTGCGGCAGCTGATCGATGTCGATGCCGCGCGCCGCGATGTCGGTGGCCACGAGCACCTGCAGCGTGCCGTCCTTGAATTCGGAGAGCGCGCGCGTGCGGGCCGACTGGCTCTTGTTGCCGTGGATCGCGAGCGCGCTGATGCCGTCCTTCGTGAGCTGTTCCGCGAGGCGGTTCGCGCCGTGCTTGGTGCGCGTGAACACGAGCACCTGGAACCAGTTGTGCTGGCGGATCAGGTGCGTGAGCAGGTCGCGCTTGCGGTCGCGATCGACCGGATACACCTTCTGCGCGACCGTTTCCGCCGTGGTGTTGCGGCGCGCGACTTCGATCAGCGCGGGCGAGTCGAGCAGGCTGTCCGCGAGCGCCTTGATTTCGTCGGCGAAAGTGGCCGAAAAGAGCAGGTTCTGGCGCTTCGGCGGCAGCTTCGCGAGCACGCGCTTGATGTCGTGGATGAAGCCCATGTCGAGCATGCGGTCGGCTTCGTCGAGCACGAGAATCTCGAGCTGCGAGAGGTCGATGGTCTTCTGCTGCATGTGATCGAGCAGACGGCCAGGCGTCGCGACCACGATATCGACGCCACGCTTGAGCGCGTCGATCTGCGGATTGATGCCCACGCCGCCGAACATCACGGTCGACTTGAGCTTCAGATACTTGCCGTAGGCGCGCACGCTTTCTTCCACCTGCGCCGCGAGTTCGCGCGTGGGCGTGAGGATCAGCGCGCGCACGACGCGCTTGCCGCCCGCGGCGGCCGGCATGTCGGTCAGGCGTTGCAGGATCGGCAGCGTGAAGCCGGCGGTCTTGCCCGTGCCGGTCTGCGCACCCGCGAGCAGGTCGCCGCCGCCGAGCACGGCGGGGATCGCTTGCGACTGGATGGGCGTGGGCGTGGTGTAGCCCAGTTCGTTGACAGCGCGGACCAGCGGTTCGGACAAGCCGAGAGAATCGAAAGACATAAATACCTGTTGTATTGCAGTATCGCGAGCGGAGGGGCGCTGCCGGTGACGGCGCGCCGCGCAAGGCTGAGCGCGGGTGCTCGCGTGTATTCGGACGGCACGCCAGTGCGCGCGCCGCTTGTCGACGGTTCATGCAGACCCGTCGGCTGGCATAAAGTTGCATCGCACGGCAGCGGACACTGCGGCCGCCGCGCGACGATTTCGTGGAGATTCCCGGTGGGATGCGTCAGGCGACGTAGCCCGCGACGCTCACGAATTGACAGACGCTCCCGGCGAGCACGAACAGATGCCAGATTCCATGTCCGTGCCGGATGCGCTCGTCGTTGATGAAAAATAGATGCCGACGCTGTAGATGATGCCGCCGGCCAGCAGCCAGGCGGTGCCCGCGGCGGGCAGCGCGCCGAGGAGCGGCTTGACCGCGACCAGCGCGAGCCAGCCCATCACCACGTACAGCACCATCGACAGCATGCGGGTGCGGCGCCCGAGCGTGAGCTCCTGCACGATGCCGAACGCGGCGAGCCCCCAGCTTACGCCAAAGAGCGACCAGCCCCACGGCCCGCGCAGCGTGACAAGCGTGAACGGAGTATAGCTGCCCGCGATCAGCAGATAGATCGCGGCGTGGTCGCACTTTTGCAGCACGGCTTTCAGGCGCGGTCCGCGCACGCCGTGATACAGCGTGGAGATCGTGTAGAGCGCGCACAACATCGCGCCGTACACGGCGAAACTCACGACCTTGTATGCGTCGTGATCGAGCGCCCCGAGCGTTACGAGCGATACCAGCCCCGCAATCGACAACATCGCGCCCACCAGGTGAGTAATGCTGTTCAAACGCTCACCAGCGTGCATGACGACCACTCCTTGTTCTTCTTGCCCTGCGTGTTTGCTTCAAAACCAGCTTCAAAACCATCAGTTCGACAGCGAATTCGACAGCGTGCGGCTCGCGCCGCAATCAACGCGCGGCGCGCGGCCAAATAGCGAAGGGCGCAGCCGGCGGCGTTTTGCCGGCTGCGCCCTTGTCAGGCAAACGCCACTATAACAAACGTGGCTCAGTCGAGCGGTGCGGAGCGCAGATCCGACACCTGTTGCGGCGAGACCGGCGTGCCCTTGTTCCCCCACGACATGCGGATGAAGGTCACGACCGCCGCCACTTCCTGGTTGGACAGCGCCTGGGCGAACGGCGGCATGCCGTACGGGCGCGGATTGCCCTGCGTGCTGGGCGGATAGCCGCCGTTGAGCACCATCCGGATCGGATTCACCGCCGATTTCATCTGGATCGACTGGTTGTTCGCGAGCGGCGGGAAGTTCGGCGGCATGCCGAGGCCGTTCTCCGCATGGCACTTCGCACACTGGTCATGGTAGATCTTCTGACCTTGCTGCAAGAGTTCGCCGCCGAACGCTTCGGAGGTTTCCATCTGCATGGTCTCGGGCGCTTCCTTGCGCTGCGGGATGGTCTTCAGATAGGTCGCCATCGCCTTGATGTCGTCGTCGGAGACGTATTGCAGGCTGTTGTGGATCACGTCCGCCATCGGCCCGAACACGGCGCCGCGCTCCGAGACGCCGGTTTTCAGCAGACTGGCGATGTCCTTGATCTCCCAGTCGCCGAGACCGCCTTCGCTCGACGTGAGCGAGGGCGCGTACCAGTTCTGCAGCGGAATCAGCCCGCCCGCGAACGCCGACGAATTGACCGGCGCGCCCATCATGTTGATCGACGTGTGGCACATGCCGCAGTGGCCGAGTCCTTCGACCAGATACGCGCCGCGATTCCATTCGACCGATTTGGTCGGATCGGGCTTGTATTCGCCCTCGCGGAAGAACAGCGTGCGCCAGCCGATCAGCAGGTTGCGGTTGTTGAACGGGAATTTCAGCTCATGCGGACGGCTCGGCACGTGTACCGGCGGCACCGAGCGCAGATAGGCGTAGATCGCGTCCGAATCCGCGCGCGTGACCTTGGTGTAGCTCGTGAACGGGAAGGCCGGGTAGAGCAGGCTGCCGTCTTTCGAGCGGCCCGTGTGCATGGCGCGGTAGAAGTCGTCGCTGCTCCACTTGCCGATGCCGTACTGGTCGTCGGGCGTGATGTTCGGTGTGTAGAGCGTGCCGAAGGGCGTGGCCATCGGCAGGCCGCCCGCGAAGGTCTTGCCGCCGCGCACCGTGTGACAGGCGACGCAGTCGCCGGCGCGGGACAGATACTCGCCTTTCTTGATGAGCTCGGACTGGTCGGCGGGCGTGGCCGCCTGCGCCGAAGCGCTGTGCAGATAGGTGTTGCCGGTCCACAGCACGGGTACCAGCGCCGCGACGGCGGCGAGCATGACTGCGGACAGAGCGAACAGGGACTTGCGGTTCATAGGGCTGTCTCCCGGCGCCTTATTGCGGTTCGCTGCCGCATGCGAGCGGCGTCTTCAACGAGCCAGCCGCGGCCGGCACGGGATTTTGCGGCGCGTTCTGCGTGGCAAGCCAGGCCGCGACGGCGTTCACGTCGTCGTCGGTGAGACGCGTGGCGATCTCGTGCATGCAGTCGGGCGCCTTGGCGTGACGCGAGCCCGAACGCCAGGCGCCGATCTGCGCGCTGATGTAGTCCGCATGCAGCCCGACGAGGCCGGGAATGGCCGGCTCCATGCCGGTCAGCTTCGCACCGTGGCAGGCCGCGCAGGCGGGCACCTGGCGCGCCGGGTCGCCCCGCAGGACGATCGCCTGGCCGCGCGCGAGCGTGCTGTCGCTGACCGTGGCTTTCGCGGGCGGCGGGTAGGGCGGCCGCTGCTGCGAGAAGTACGTGGCGATCTCGTGCAGGTAATCGTCGGAGAGATAGGTGACCAGATAATTCATCGGAGGGTACTTGCGGCGACCCTCGCGAAAATTCATCAACTGGTTGTAGAGGTACTCGGCCGGTTTGCCGGCGAGACGCGGGAAGTAGTCGTTGTCGGTGCCCTGACCGTGCGAGCCGTGGCACGCCGTGCAGCCCTGCACGCGCGATTCGATCGTGTCGGGGGCTTTGGGTTGCGGGGTCTGGGCGGAAGCGGCGCTGAAGATTCCGGACGTGCCGAACAGCAATGCAGCCAGGAGCGGCGCGGCGAGCGGAATGAGCGGTCGGACGAGACGTCTTGGGGACACGCGTGACTCCATTCTTTATCGTGGACCTGCCAGGCTTCGAGCGACCCGGCTTCCAGGTTGCGCGCGATAAAAGCAGACGACCCGTGCGCGCTGCGGCGACGCAGCCGATTCTAGCATCGCCTCGACAGTGACTTTTTGCCACATGCGCTCCGGGCCGCCAACGCGGGCTTGCCCGGAGACGCACAGTGACCCGGCCCGTATCCGATCTCCAGGATTGCGGCCGAAGGTCGCGGCGTCGCCGGTTATGATTCTGCACCCGTTAGCCGATTCGTGACTCGGGATTGACCCTGCTTGACCTCGCTTCCATGCCATCCGCATGGCGATTTGACGAAGCGCAGGGAGTGGCTGCGCGCCGCGTGCACGATCCGGTATTGAACCGAACGGCGTCGCGGCTATCGAAGCAGGCTCCTTTCCGGAAAGTCGCGCCGCATCGCGTGCGCGCTTGTCCGGGGCGCGCAAACGTCGCCACCGCCGGTTTCAATCCTGTTTCGAACGCTCACCGCGGCTTCGTAGTTTCGTCGCTGTTTTGCTGCCGTTTTGTTGTTGTTTCCTTGCCACTCGTCTCGATGACTCCAATTGCACTTACCCCGCCGATGCAACCGCCGTCCCCGTCCCCGCGTGCCGGAACTTCCGACTGTCTGGAGGGCGCGCGCCGATGAAAGCTGACTGGCTCTGGATCGGGCAGGTCGCGATGGCCGCCCTGGTGAATCTCGCCTACGCCTTCGCGCTCGGCTCGACGCTCTACGGCGCGTGGCTGGAGAAGGACGCCCGCAGCGCGATCGCGCCCGCAAGGCCCGCGTGGCTGCGCGCGCAGCGTTCGTTGCGCGCGGGCTCGCTGGTGCTCGTGATCGCGCTCGTCATGTGGCTGCTCTACGAGAGCGCGTCGATCAGCGGCGCGACCTTGCCCGCGTCGTTCGGCGTGGTGCCCACGGTGCTTTCGCAGACGCACGTGGGCCATGCGTGGTCGGTGGCGTTCGGCGGCGCGCTCGTCGTGCTGCTCGCCGCGTTCGCGGGCGCGAGCCCGCTGCGCGACGGCGTGCTGTGGCTCGCGCTGATCGCCGTCGCCGCGGGCCGCGCGGGTCTCGGTCACGCGGCCGATGCGGGCTTCGCCTCGGCCGCGCTCGGCCTGAACACGCTGCACGTGCTGAGCGCGAGCGCATGGAGCGGCATCGTGATGGCGGGCGGTCTCGCGGTGTTGCCGGCGCTGGGTGCGTCGACGGCGCGCGGCGTGCTGATCCGCACGGCGGGCCAGCTCTCGAACGTCGCGCTGTTCGCGGTGGGACTCGTGCTCGCGACTGGCGTGTTCAACACGCTGCGCGGCACCGGCGGCTCGCTCGATGCGCTCACGGGCAGCGAGTGGGGCCGCGTGCTATTGGCCAAGCTCGCGCTGGTCGCGCTCGCACTCGCGCTCGGCGCCGTCAACCGCGTGATGGTGATGCCGGAACTGCGCCGCGCGGCGTCGACGGGCGCGGCGCGCCGCTTCGTCAATGTGCTGCATCTCGAAGCGCTGGTGATGATGGCCATCCTCGTGATCGCGGCCGTTCTCGGTCATAGCGTGCCGGGCTACGTGTTGCAGGGCTGAAACACGCCGCGCTTGCGCGCGTGATCGCGCTGATTCGTAACCCTTATTCGTAACCGAGCCGATGACTGAGAATCGGCGAGAAGAACAGGGCGATCGCGCAACCGATTGCCTTGCCTTCGAGTTCCGCGAGCGCGAGCACCGATGACGGATGCGCGATCAGATCGAACAGTTGCGGCGCGCACCAGAGCACCGCCAGCCCGATAAAGCTCTGCTCGACCATGAGAATGCGCCAGCCGCGCGTGCAGGCGACGGCGGCGGCGATCACGCGCGTCAGGCCGAAAGTGACGAGCGCGCCTACGGCGGCCTGCTCTCGGATCAGGTAGTCGGGCAGCATCGCGTCCATGTGTATCCCCGTATCGTTCGATTTGTCGTACAGGGGATTCAGCAAGGAGCAGGCCAATGCGAGTCAGTATTGCGCCTGGTGCGCCGCGCGCCGCGAACGCGATGCCGGCGATACGATGTTTTTGCCTTGCGCGCCAAGGCTTTAGCTACATACGCGAACACGCGCGCTATGTGCGAAAACGACGAACGCCGCGACCGCCCGAAGGCGAGACGCGGCGTTGCGGGCCCAAACCGGGCTGAAACGTTACGGCGCTGAAACGTGGTGCGCGAAACACGTCACGTAACGCAGGTGACGCGCGCTGTGCGTATCGCGGATGCAAGCTCCGCGATACGCGCACTCATCGACGATCAGCCTCGATTGCCGACATGATCGCGCCGCGATCTGTGCGCCAGCACACATCACCACTCGGCGACGCTGCCATCCTCGTGACGCCACACCGGATTGCGCCAGCGATGACCGACCTTCGCCATCTCGCGCACCTTCTCCTCGTTCACTTCGATGCCCAGACCCGGACCTTGCGGAATCGACACGAAGCCGTCTTCGTACTTGAAGACTTCCGGATTCTTGATGTAGTCGAGCAGGTCGTTGCCCTGGTTGTAGTGAATGCCGAGGCTCTGTTCCTGGATGAACGCGTTGTAGCTCACCGCGTCGATCTGCAGACAGGTGGCGAGCGCGATCGGACCGAGCGGGCAGTGCAGCGCGAGCGCCACGTCATAGGCTTCCGCCATCGACGCGATCTTGCGGCATTCGGTGATCCCGCCCGCGTGCGAAGCGTCGGGCTGAATGATGTCGACGTAACCGCCCGCGAGAATGTGCTTGAAATCCCAGCGCGAGTAGAGACGCTCGCCGAGCGCGATCGGCGTGCTCGTCTGGTTGACGATGTCGCGCAGCGCCTCGACGTTCTCCGAGAGCACGGGCTCTTCGATGAACATCAGCTTGAACGGATCGAGTTCCTTCGCGAGCACCTTCGCCATCGGCTTGTGCACGCGGCCGTGGAAGTCCACGCCGATGCCGACGTTCGGGCCTACGGCCTCGCGCACGGCCGCGACGTTGTTGATCACGCCTTGCACCTTGTCGAAGGTGTCGATGATCTGCAGTTCTTCCGAGCCGTTCATCTTCACGGCCTTGAAGCCGCGATCGACCACGGCGCGCGCGTTGTTCGCGACGTCGCTCGGACGGTCGCCGCCGATCCACGAATAGACCTTGATCTTGTCGCGCACCTGGCCGCCGAGCAGCGCGTGCACCGGCACGCCATGATGCTTGCCCTTGATGTCCCAGAGCGCCTGGTCGACGCCCGCGATCGCGCTCATCGTGATCGGGCCGCCGCGGTAGAAGCCCGCGCGATACATCACCTGCCAGTGGTCTTCGATCAGCAGCGGGTCCTTGCCGATCAGATAGTCGGACAGTTCTTCGACGGCGGCGGCAACCGTGTGCGCGCGGCCTTCGACGACGGGCTCGCCCCAGCCGATGATGCCTTCGTCCGTTTCGATCTTGAGGAAGAGCCAGCGGGGCGGCACGACGAAGGTTTCGAGCTTGGTGATTTTCATGCGGTGTCTCCAGAGCGGTTCGATGGGCGCACGGCGCGAGCGGCGGGCCCGGCGCGTCTCGGAGCACATGCTACTGCAAAATTCGCGTTTAAGTGCTATTAATAGTATTATTTTGCATCGGTTCCCAGTATCTGGGCGATCATCCCCTCGAATACAAGGAGAACGTCATTCAGCGCGATCTGCACGGCACCGTCGCCTTCGAACTCGGCAGCGCGATCCTGCGCGGCGACTACGCGCCCGGCACGACGCTGCCGCGCGAAGCGGACCTGATGGAGCGCTTCGACGTGAGCCGCACGGTGCTGCGCGAAGCGCTGCGCACGCTCACCTCGAAAGGACTCGTGGAATCGCGGCCGAAGGTTGGCACGCGCGTGCGCTCGCGCGAAGCGTGGAACCTGCTCGACGCCGACGTGCTCGACTGGTACGCACGCGTCGCGCCGCCGCTCGCGTTCGCGCTCAAGCTGCAGGAAATGCGCGAGATGATCGAGCCTTACGCCGCGCAGCTCGCGGCGGGCGCGCACGACGACGTCTCGTTCGCCGATCTCGCCGACGCCCACGCCGCGATGACCGGCGCGCGCAACGTCGACGAATGGGTGCGCGCCGATCTGCGCTTTCACCTGGCCGTGCTCGCCGCCTGCCGCAACGAACTGCTGGTGCCGCTCGGCACGCTGATCGAGCGCACGCTCGAAGGGCAATTGCGCGTGAACGCCAAGCGCGCCGATGTGTTCAACGCGGCGCTGCCGGACCACACGAAAGTGTTCGACGCGATCGCGCGGCGCGACGCCAGCACGGCGCGCGAAGCGATGGCCGCGCTGCTGCGTGTGACGCGCGAGCGGATCGAGGGTTGAGACGCGCGGCGTCGGGCCCGAAACGGCGTGTAAAAAGACAACGCTGAAAGCAGGGACGCGAGTTTGCTATGCTTGCGCGTCCCGCCCGTGGCGCGCCGATCTGCGCGAAAAGGGCTCTTACGCAAACGTTTGACGCCATGAAAAACGACCTCGGCGGCCCTCGGCTCGACAACGCCACGCTTCTCGAAATCATCCGCGCGCAATCCGACATCGCGAGACTCGGCCTCGACCTCGGCGGCGTGATGGCCTTCGTCGCCGAACGCACCGAACATCTGACCGGCGCGCAGGGCGCGGCCGTCGAACTCGCCGAAGGCGGCGAGATGGTCTATCGCGCGGCGTCGGGCAGCGTGGCCGGCATGCTCGGCTTGCGCCTCGCGCGCGAATCGAGCCTCTCCGGGCTGTGCGTGAGCAGCGGCGAAATCCTGCGCTGCGACGACTCCGAAGCCGATCCGCGCGTGGACCGCGAAGCGTGTCGCCGCGTCGGCCTGCGCTCGATGATCGTCACGCCGCTCAAGCATCTCGATGCGACCGTGGGCGTGCTGAAGGTGGTGGCGCCCGAAGTCGGCGCCTTCGACGACGACGACATCGAAACGCTCTCGCTGATGTCCGGCCTGATCGCGGCCGCGATGTTCCACGCCGCGCGCCACGAAACGAGCGAACTCTATCAGCGTGCGACGCACGACGCGCTCACCGGCCTGCCGAACCGCGCGCTGTTCTACGACCGTCTGCGTCAGTCGGTCGATCTCGCGGTGCGATCGGAGGGCGGACTGGGCGTGCTCAATCTCGACATGGACGGCCTCAAGCCGATCAACGACCGCTACGGCCATCGCGCGGGCGACGCGGCGATCAGGGAAACGGCGGCGCGCATCGCGAGCAACAGCCGCCGCGTGGATACGGCCGCGCGCGTGGGCGGCGACGAATTCGCGATGATCCTGCCGGGCATCGATGGCCGCAGCGACGCGGAAGTGTATTCGCGGCGGATTCGCGAGAAGGTCGGCGAGCCGTTCGAATTCGAAGGGCAGACGATCGAACTGGGCGTGAGCGTGGGCGTGGCGGTGCTGCCGGAAGACGGCGTGGAAATGACACGGCTGCTCGATCGTGCGGATCAGGCGATGTACGTGGCGAAGCGGGGGAAGGGCGCGGAGTGAGGGACTGGGCTTCGCGCTGAGGAAGTTGCGGCGCGAAGTCTGTAAACGCGGCGCGCAAATAGAAAAAGCCGCTGACCTTGTGGGTCAGCGGCTTTCGCATTTGGTGGCGAATCAGGGATTCGAACCCCGGACCTGCGGATTATGATTCCGTCGCTCTAACCGGCTGAGCTAATTCGCCTAAGAAGAAAGATTATGCGGGCGGCCCTGAGGTCTGTCAAGCACTATCTTCAACTTTTTTCGAGACCGCCGGGCCGGGGCTAAATCGACCGGATCAACACAGAATCAATCCTGCGAGTAGATATCCGAATCCTTCGTCTCCTTCACGAACAGCATGCCGATCACGAAGGTCGCCAGCGCGATGATGATCGGATACCAGAGGCCCGAGTAGATATCGCCTCGCGCCGCCACGATCGCGAACGCCGTTGCGGGCAGGAAGCCGCCGAACCAGCCATTGCCGATGTGATAGGGCAGCGACATCGACGTATAGCGGATGCGCGTCGGGAACATCTCCACCAGCATCGCCGCAATCGGCCCGTACACCATCGTCACGAAGATCACGAGGATGGTCAGGATCACCACGCTCATCGGCCAGTTGAGTTGCGCCGGGTCGGCCTTGAGCGGATAGCCCGCACTCTTCAATGCGCCCGAGAGCGTCTTGTCGAACGCCGCGCCGGCCTCCTTCGCGCCTGGCGCCTTGCCGTCGAAAGTGTCGATGGTCGTGTCGCCCACCTTGATCTGCGCGAGCGTGCCCGCCGGAGCGGCCACGTTCGAGTAGTTCAGGCCGGCCTTCGAGAGCGCGCTCTTGGCGATGTCACACGAACTCGTGAACTTCGAGGTGCCGACCGGGTTGAACTGGAACGAGCACTCGTCGGGGTTCGCGATCACGACGATCGGCGCGCGCGCCGTGGCCGCTTCGAGCGCGGGGTTCGCGTAGTGCGTGAGCGCCTTGAAGAGCGGGAAATAGGTCAGCGCGGCGATCAGGCAGCCGGCCATGATGATCGGCTTGCGGCCGATCTTGTCCGACAGCGAGCCGAAGAACAGGAAGAACGGCGTGCCGATCAGCAGCGCCAGCGCGATCAGGATGTTGGCGCTCGCGCCGTCGACCTTGAGCGTCTGCGTGAGGAAGAACAGCGCGTAGAACTGGCCCGTGTACCAGACCACGGCCTGGCCCGCCGTCACGCCGATCAGCGCGAGGATCACGACCTTGAGGTTCTTCCACTGGCCGAACGCTTCCGAGAGCGGCGCCTTCGAGATCTTGCCTTCGGCCTTGATGCGCTTGAACGCCGGCGATTCGTCGAGTTGCAGACGGATCCAGACCGAGACCGCGAGCAGCAGGATCGACGCGACGAACGGCACGCGCCAGGCCCAGGCGCCGAACGCTTCCTCGCCCACGGCGGTACGCACGCCGAGGATCACGAGCAGCGAGAGGAACAGGCCGAGCGTGGCGGTCGTCTGGATCCAGGCAGTGTAGAAGCCGCGGCGTCCGGGCGGCGCGTGTTCGGCGACGTAGGTCGCCGCGCCGCCGTACTCGCCGCCGAGCGCGAGGCCCTGCAACAGACGCATGAGGATGAAGATCACCGGCGCCGCAATGCCGATCGACGCATAGCCTGGCAGGAAGCCGACCACGAAAGTCGACAGACCCATGATGACGATGGTGACGAGGAACGTGTGCTTGCGGCCGACGAGGTCGCCCAGACGCCCGAAGACGATCGCGCCGAACGGACGCACGGCGAAGCCCGCCGCGAAGCCGAGCAGCGTGAAGATGAAGCCCGCCGTGGGGTTCACGCCCGAGAAGAAGCTTTTGCTGATGAAGGCCGCGAGCGAGCCGGCCAGATAGAAGTCGTACCACTCGAACACGGTGCCGAGGGACGACGCGAAGATCACGCGTTTTTCGTCCTTGGTCATCGGCGCGTGCGAGACTTGTCCGCCAACGGTTGCCATAGATGTCTCCAGTATTGATATGCGTGTGGGGCCGCCCCGCAGACGCGGGCGCGGTGGTCCTGCGATGCATTATTCGAACGGAAACTTACGGGGTTCTGACGAGGGAGCGGGCTGCGCGAGTGGGCTGATCTGGTGGGTGTGGTGTGATAACGTCGCCCAAGATCGTTCAATTTTGATTCAACGTAACGTTAAATTCGTCAAATCGATTTTCCATGCGTGCTCTCGCCGCGTGCCGCTAAGGGAAAGTCCCAGCCAGCCTGACGCCCAGGATTTCACCTGATGCCGTCAGTTTCGGCGTCGTAATCGACGTTCAGGCCGCGCCGCGCATCGCGAGCGTCACACGCACGAGCGTCCCCGCGAGGCGCGGCGAGTCCTGATAGACGTTGTCGCCGATAGTGAGCGCGCCGCCGTGCATCGTCACGATTTCACGCACGATCGCGAGGCCGAGGCCGCTGCCGTCGCCGTCGCGCCCGAGGATGCGATAGAAGCGCTCGAGTACGCGCTCGCGCTCGGCCGCCGGAATGCCGATGCCGGTGTCCTCCACCTCCAGATGCACGGCGCGCGCCGCCGGTTCGGGCCGCACGCGCACGGTGATGCGCCCGCCCGCGGGCGTGTAGCGGATCGCGTTGTCGATCAGGTTCGAGAGCATTTCGCGCAGCATCACCGGATTGCCGTCGACGAGCACGGGTGCTTGATCCGCGGCGATGTCCGCTTCGCTGTCCTGTGTGCCGGGGTCCGTTTCGCGCTCATCCGCGCCGGGATTGTCAGGGCCTTCGTAGCCCAGATCCATGCGCTTGGCGAGCGCGGGCTGCACCCAGTCGCGCACCGCGAGCCGCGCCGCCTCGGCGATATCGACGGGCTGGAAAATCTGCCCCGTCATGCGGTTTTCGGCGCGCGCGAGCGCGAGCAGCTGCGTGACGAGCCGCGCGGCGTGCTCCGAACTCGTCGCGATCTGTTCGAGCGAGCGATGCACCTCGGCGGGCGCCTCGTGGCGCAGCGCGAGTTCGGCTTGCGTGCGCAGGCCCGCGAGCGGCGTTTTCATCTGATGCGCGGCGTCGGCGATAAAGCGCTTTTGCAGCTGCATGTTCTGTTCGAGGCGCGTGAGCAGGTCGTTGAACGAGGTCACGAGCGGCTCGATTTCGGGCGGCGCGCGGCGTGCTTCGAGCGGCGAAAGATCGTCGGGACGGCGCGTGCGCATGTTCGACTGCAGCGCGTGCAGCGGCGCGAGGCCGCGCGAGAGCCCGAACCAGACCAGCAGGATCGCGAGCGGCAGAATCACGAACTGCGGCAGGATCACGCCCTTGATGATGTCGTTGGCGAGCGCCCGGCGCTTGTCGAGCGTTTCGGCGACCTGAACCAGCACGGGCTGCCCGCCGCTCAGATGCGCGGGTTCGACCGTCGTATAGGCGACGCGGATGTCGATGCCGTGCAGCGTGTCGTCGCGGAACTCGACGAGGCCGGGCGGCGGCCGGTCGTCGTCGTGCGGCAGCGGCATCTCGCGGTCGCCGGCGACGAGTTCGCCGCGCGTGCCGAGCACCTGGTAATAGACGCTGTCGACGTTATCGGCGCGCAGGAAGTCGCGCGTGGAGTCGGGCAGCGAGAGTTCGGCGACGCCGTTGACCGGATGGATCTGGCGCGCAAGCACGTAGGCGTCGGTTTCGAGCGCGCGGTCGAACGGCCCGTTGGCGATCGATTTCGCGACCAGATACGTCACCGCGATGCTCATCGGCCAGAGCAGCAGCAGCGGCGCGAGCATCCAGTCGAGAATCTCGCCGAACAGGGAGCGCGGACGCTTGTCGACGGCGTCGGCGGCTTCGGCTTCGTCGGGCGGGGCGAACGGATTGGCGTAGCGGGCGTCGCGCGCGGCGTCGTCGAGCGTGTCGTCGTTGGCGGCGGCCGTCGAGCGTGGCGAGGCGTCCGGCGGCGTGCCGTCGGTGGACGCGGAGCGCGCGGGCCCGGCCATGATGGCGCCCGCTTACTTGTAGTAGTGGCTGGCGGGCATCGCGGGCGCCGCCGTCGATGCGCCGGCCGTACTGGCTGCGTTCGCCGCGCCCGCGTCCTTCGCGCCGTTCGCTTCTTTCTCGAGGCAGTAGCCGAGGCCGCGCACCGTCACTATGCGCACGCCGCCCGCTTCGAGCTTCTTGCGCAGGCGGTGCACGTAGACCTCGATCGCGTTGTTGCTCACTTCCTCGCCCCATTCGCACAGGTGATCGACGAGCTGTTCCTTCGAGACGAGCCGCCCGAGCCGTTGCAGCAGCACTTCGAGCACGCCGAGTTCGCGCGCCGACAGATCGAGCACCTGCTCGTTGATGCGCGCGACGCGCCCGACCTGATCGAAGGCGAGCGCGCCGTGGCGCACGACGGTCGGGCCGCCGCCCGCGCCGCGCCGCGTGAGCGCGCGCACGCGCGCTTCGAGCTCGTTGAGCGCGAAGGGCTTGGCCATGTAGTCGTCGGCGCCGAGGTCGAGTCCTTTGACGCGTTCATCGACGCTGTCGGCGGCCGTGAGGATCAGGACGGGGAGGTTGGAATTGCGCGCGCGCAAACGGCGCAGCACTTCGAGGCCCGTCATTCTGGGCAGGCCGAGGTCGAGGATCAGCAGGTCGAACGACTGCATCGACAAGGCCGTATCGGCGTCCACGCCGGTCGGCACGTGATCGACGGCATAGCCCGATTGGCGGAGTGATCGGACCAGACCATCCGCGAGTATGCTGTCGTCTTCGGCAATGAGAATTCGCATGATGCGCCTGCGTCGAGTCAGGCATCGCCGCGCCTGTGCCATCTCGCACGAGGGGCGGGCGGCGCGCGGCGGTCTCCTGGTCAATTTGCGGTTCAGGCGGGCGCGTACGAAAAAGCGTGCGAAAACGCGCTTGCCAAAACCACTGTTTTTTTATACAGTGTCTGCGTTCATGCGTGTGTGTGCAAAAGCACGCCCGCATCGTCACGAGACGCCGTTCATCATAGCAAAGGACGATTCATGGAAGATAGCAAGAAAGGCTCGGCTGGGCTGACTGCTGAAAAGGGCAAGGCGCTGGCCGCCGCGCTCGCGCAGATCGAAAAGCAGTTCGGCAAAGGGTCGATCATGCGACTCGGCGACGGCGATGCGGTCGAAAACATTCAGGTGGTGTCCACCGGCTCGCTCGGTCTCGACATCGCGCTCGGCGTCGGCGGCCTGCCGCGCGGCCGTGTGGTCGAAATCTACGGTCCGGAATCGTCGGGTAAGACCACGCTCACGCTGCAGGTGATCGCAGAGCTGCAAAAGCTCGGCGGCACGGCGGCGTTCATCGACGCGGAACACGCGCTCGACGTTCAGTACGCCGCGAAGCTCGGCGTGAACGTGCCGGAACTGCTCATCTCGCAGCCGGACACGGGCGAACAGGCGCTCGAAATCACCGACGCGCTGGTGCGCTCGGGCTCGATCGACATGATCGTCATCGACTCGGTCGCGGCACTTGTGCCGAAGGCTGAAATCGAAGGCGAAATGGGCGACTCGCTGCCGGGTCTGCAGGCACGTCTGATGTCGCAGGCGCTGCGCAAGCTCACCGGCACGATCAAGAAGACGAACTGCATGGTGATCTTCATTAACCAGATTCGTATGAAGATCGGCGTGATGTTCGGCAATCCGGAAACCACCACCGGTGGTAACGCGCTGAAGTTCTACTCGTCGGTGCGTCTGGACATTCGCCGTATCGGTTCGATCAAGAAGAACGACGAAGTCATTGGCAGCGAAACGCGCGTGAAGGTCGTCAAGAACAAGGTCTCGCCGCCGTTCCGCGAAGCCGTGTTCGACATTCTCTACGGCGAAGGCATCTCGCGTCAGGGCGAAATCATCGACCTGGGCGTTCAGGCCAAGATCGTCGACAAGGCAGGTGCGTGGTACAGCTATAACGGCGAACGCATTGGTCAGGGCAAGGACAACGCACGCGAATTCCTGCGCGAAAACGCAGACATCGCTCGCGAGATCGAAAACCGCATCCGCGAATCGCTTGGCGTGAACGCCATGCCGGACGGTGTTGCCGACACCGGCGAAGTCGAAATCGCAGACGAAGAATAAGTTCTGAATCGGGCCCGCGAAGGGTGGCACGACTGTGATGCGCAAGCGCGGGTTCGCCTCGGCGCCGTCTGAGGCCGCGAAGGCTTCGTCCTCGACTTCGAGCGAGGCGGAGCATCTGCGTGAAGCCAGCGGTGGTGCGCGGGGCGCGAATCGGCGCTCCCTTTCCGCGTCCGGGTCTGCTTCTGGATCTGCGTCCGGATCCGCCCCTGATCATTCCGGCGAGTCCGCCCGCGTTTCATCTGGTACTACCTCGCAAAGCCGCGACGCCCATTCGGGCGATCGCGGCTTTGTGCATTCCGAGCCTCAGCTTTTGTCCCATTCTTCCACGCCCGATCTCGACGACGAAGGCGGCGCGGTGTTCGAAGTGCCGTTCGAGGCATTTTTCGATGCGCCCGTCGATGCCGGCAGCGCTAACGCTTCCTCGTCGCCATCGTCTGAACCGACCGCTGTGCGCCGCGCCTCCGCACCCGAATCCGCATCTGACTCCCTATTGGATTCCGAACCGCGCCGCGCGCCGCGCGCGGCCAGGCAGTCGTTCGCTCGTCCCGCCGTCCGCCGCGACGAAGTCGACGAGCGCGAATCGTTCGACGCGCACGACAGGGCGCGCGCGGTAGAAAAAGCGCTCGAAGACAGCGGTGACGGCTACGAGCGCACGTCCACGATGCGCGCCGCACGCAAGGCCAACGCCGCCGCCAACAGTCGCCAGCGTCCCGAGCGCTCGCTCAAGGGCCGCGCGCTCGGCTACCTTTCGCGTCGCGAGTACAGCCGGGCGGAACTCTCGCGCAAGCTCATGGCGTACACCGACAACGCCGATGAACTAGAGGCACTCCTCGACACGCTCGAACGCGACGGCTGGCTCTCCGACGCGCGCTTCGCCGAAAGCGTCGTTTATCGCCGGGCCTCGCGGGTCGGCGCGGGACGCATCGTCAGCGAACTCAAACGTCATGCGGTGGGCGAGGAACTCATCGAGGAAGTGAGCACGCAGTTGCGCGAGACGGAACTTGTGCGCGCCCGCGCCGTCTGGAAGAAGAAGTACGGCCAGTTGCCCGAGACGCCCGCCGAGCGCGCGCGTCAGGCGCGTTTTCTCGCCGCGCGCGGTTTTTCGATGTCGATCATCGGCAAAATTCTCAAAGGCATTGAAGACAGCTTCGAGGACGGCTTCGACGGCGATTAGCCGGAAAATTGAACCGCCTGGCTCAAAAATAGCTTGATATCCGGGGCGCATGGGGCGGGCGAGATCGCTGCTGTCTCAAATACCCGGTATGCTAAACTCGAGAAGTTTTCCAATCCGGTCTTACCAACGCATGCCGCTTCCCCCGCCAGCGCCCCGTCAGTTGCGTCATCAGCGCGCGATCAGGGCGGTCGCCTATGAGCGCGAGGACGGTCTGTGGGACATCGACGCGTGTCTGACGGATCATAAGTCACGCGACGTGCCGCTTGCATCCGGTGTCCGGCCCAACGGTTTGCCGATCCATGAACTCTGGCTCCGCATCACGATCGATCGCAAGCTCAATGTCGTCGACGCTCACGCGTCGTCCGACTGGGTGCCTTACGACGGTCAGTGCCAGAACGCCAATCCCGCCTATCGGGCCCTTATCGGGCTCAATCTCCTCCAGAACTTCCGCCGCGAAGCGGGCCGGCTCCTCGCCGGCACGGCTGGCTGCACGCATCTCACCGAAATGTTGGGCGTGTTGCCGACGGCCGCTATCCAGGCGTTTGTCGGAGCAGTGTGGGATTCTTCTAACGGTTCTCCGGGCGAAGCGTCCGGACCGGAATTCGGCAAGACCGCCGACGGCGAAGCCGCCGGCGAACAACCGCCTTTCCAGCTCGGCCGCTGCCACGCGCTGCGGTTCGACGGTGAAGCGGTCAAGCAGTTTTATCCGCGCTGGTATGGACACGTGCCGCGTTCGAAAGAGCGCGGCGCGGATGTCGCCAGCGTGCGCGAAGACCTGGGCCCGGGCCGAGAGGGCAAGGCCGACGCCGTCGCGCATGAATAACAACAGCGGAAACGAAGTTCACTCCAACTCTCAGACTGAAGGGAATCACGCATGAAGATTCACGAGTACCAGGGTAAGGAAATCCTCCGGAAGTTCGGCGTCGCGGTACCGCGCGGCACGCCGGTTTTCTCGGTGGATGACGCGGTCAAGGCCGCTGAAGAGCTGGGCGGTCCGGTGTGGGTCGTCAAGGCCCAGATTCACGCGGGCGGCCGCGGCAAGGGCGGCGGCGTGAAGGTTGCCAAGACGCTGGATCAAGTGCGCGAATACGCGAGCCAGATCCTCGGCATGCAACTGGTCACGCACCAGACCGGTCCGGAAGGCCAGAAGGTCAACCGTCTGCTGATCGAAGAAGGCGCCGACATCAAGCAGGAACTGTATGTCAGCCTCGTCGTCGATCGCGTCTCGCAGAAGATCGTGCTGATGGGTTCGAGCGAAGGCGGCATGGACATCGAGGAAGTGGCCGAGAAGCATCCGGAGCTCATCCACAAGGTCATCGTCGATCCGAACACGGGCCTGCTCGATGCACAAGCCGACGACCTCGCCGCGAAGATCGGCGTGCCGGCTGCGTCGATTCCGCAAGCTCGCGTGATCCTGCAAGGCCTGTACAAGGCATTCTGGGAAACCGATGCGTCGCTGGCCGAAATCAACCCGCTGAACGTGTCGAGCAACGGCACGGTCACCGCACTCGACGCCAAGTTCAACTTCGATTCGAACGCGCTCTTCCGTCATCCGGAAATCGTCGCTTACCGCGACCTGGACGAAGAAGATCCGGCTGAAATCGAAGCGTCGAAGTTCGACCTCGCGTACATCTCGCTCGACGGCAACATCGGCTGTCTGGTGAACGGCGCGGGCCTCGCGATGGCCACGATGGACACGATCAAGCTGTTCGGCGGCGAACCGGCGAACTTCCTCGACGTGGGCGGCGGCGCGACGACCGAGAAGGTCACGGAAGCGTTCAAGCTCATGCTGACGAATCCGGGCCTGAAGGCGATCCTCGTGAACATCTTCGGCGGCATCATGCGCTGCGACGTGATCGCGGAAGGCGTGATCGCTGCATCGAAGGCCGTTGACCTGAAGGTGCCGCTCGTCGTGCGCATGAAGGGCACGAACGAGGACCTCGGCAAGAAGATGCTGGCCGACTCGGGCCTGCCGATCATCTCGGCGGACAGCATGGAAGAGGCCGCGCAGAAGGTTGTCGCGGCTGCCGAAGGCAAGTAATTTTCACCGGATACGAATGGCGTGCGTGCCGGCGCGAATTCCGCATCCGTGCGGAAGACGCGACGCATCGCGCCAAGCGAACAGAGGTCAATACATGTCGATTCTGATTAACAAAGACACCAAGGTCATCACGCAGGGCATCACCGGCAAGACCGGTCAGTTCCACACCCGTGCCTGCCGTGAATACGCCAACGGCCGCGAAGCATTCGTCGCGGGCGTGAACCCGAAGAAGGCCGGCGAAGACTTCGAAGGCATTCCCATCTACGCGAACGTGCGCGATGCGAAGGAAGCCACGGGCGCGACCGTGTCGGTCATTTACGTGCCGCCCGCGGGCGCAGCCGCAGCGATCTGGGAAGCCGTCGAGGCCGACCTCGATCTCGCGATCTGCATCACGGAAGGCATTCCCGTGCGCGACATGATCGAAGTGAAGGACCGTATGCGCCGCGAAGGCCGCAAGACGCTGCTCCTCGGCCCGAACTGCCCCGGCACGATCACGCCGGACGAGCTGAAGATCGGCATCATGCCGGGTCACATCCACCGCAAGGGCCGCATCGGCGTCGTGTCGCGTTCGGGCACGCTGACGTACGAAGCGGTTGCGCAGCTGACGGCACTCGGCCTCGGCCAGTCGTCGGCAGTCGGTATTGGCGGCGACCCGATCAACGGTCTGAAGCACATCGACGTCATGAAGATGTTCAACGACGATCCGGATACGGACGCCGTGATCATGATCGGCGAAATCGGCGGTCCGGACGAAGCCACGGCAGCCGAGTGGATCAAGGGCAACATGAAGAAGCCGGTCGTCGGCTTCATCGCGGGCGTCACGGCGCCCCCGGGCAAGCGCATGGGCCACGCCGGCGCGCTGATCTCGGGCGGTGCGGATACGGCCGAAGCGAAGCTGGAAATCATGGACGCGTGCGGCATCAAGGTCACGCGCAACCCGTCGGAAATGGGCCGTCTGCTGAAGTCGGTGCTGTAATTTGCAGATAACGCGGCGTCGGGCGCATCACGTATGCGCGGGGCGCTGGCGTTTTTTGCTATGCTTGCGGAATCCTTTCACGAGGTTTCCGAACAGAAGCGAGGGAGCCAGTCATGGCTGCCTCGCTTTTTTATTTGGCGTGCGTCTTTGCGGCGCGCGCAGCTTAACTTCCCGCATTCATGCTCGAGTTCTTCACGACGCTCCACTGGGGCGCTGTCATCCAGATCATCGTCATCGACATTCTGCTCGGTGGCGACAACGCCGTCGTGATCGCGCTGGCGTGCCGCGATCTGCCCGCGCAGCAGCGTCTGCGCGGCATTCTTTGGGGCACCGTCGGCGCGATCGCGCTGCGCGTCGTGCTGATCGCCTTCGCGGTCGTGCTGCTCAACGTGCCGCTGCTCAAGTTTACGGGCGGCCTGCTGCTGCTGTGGATCGGCGTGCGCCTGCTCGCGCCGTCGCATCTCGAACATGCCGACGTGAAGCCCTCCGACAAGCTGCTCGGCGCGATCAAGACCATCATCGTCGCCGATGCGGTGATGAGCCTCGACAACGTCGTGGCCATCGCGGGCGCGGCCGAAGCCGCCGATCCGCGTCATCGCATCGCGCTAGTGGTGTTCGGGCTGATGGTCAGCATTCCGCTGATCGTCTGGGGCAGCCAGCTCGTGCTCAAACTGCTCGACCGCTATCCGGTGATCGTCACGCTGGGCGCGGCGCTGCTCGGCTGGATCGCGGGCGGGCTGATCGTCAACGATCCGGCCGGCGACCGCTGGCCGCTGCTCGATACGCCGCTCGCCGAATACGGCATGTGCGTGGCGGGCGCGGTGTTCGTGGTGGTGCTCGGCCATGTGCTCAGGCGTCGCAACGCGCGGCGCGCGCAGGGCTCGCATTGAGAATGGGGCGAAGGCGTGCGCTGCGTCCGTCGGCTGATGCTGGCAACCGCCGCTGACATTCAGCGCTGACATCACTCGCTGACAGCGCGCACCGACAGCGCCGCGCCTAAGCCATCTGGCCGACTGCCCCGCGCGAGGTCTCGCCGATACGATCGAAACGCCTGTTCACCCTCTGGTGGCGGGCGTTTCCCGTTTCAGGAGCCCTGACGATGATCGTTTCCCTGCTTGCCTCGACGGCCTTCGCGCGCAACGCGCTGGCCACCCGCCCATTCGCGCCATTCATGCCGATCACGCCCATCACGCCCATCACGCGGCTCGCGCGCCTCATCCGCCTCGTACGCACCTGCGCTGCGCGCGGTTTCACACTCATCGAGCTGATGATCGTGCTCGCGATCGTCGGCGTGATCGCGGCGTATGCGATTCCCGCCTATCAGGACTATCTCGCGCGCAGCCGCGTGGGCGAGGGCCTCGCGCTCGCGGCCGCAGCGCGCCTCGCGGTGGCGGAGAACGCCGCGAGCGGCAACGCCTTCGACGCCGGTTATACGGCGCCGCCGGGCACGCGCAACGTGACTTCGGTGCTGGTGGACGACGCAACCGGGCAGATCACCGTGAGCTTCACCACGCGCATCGCGCCCGACGGCAGCAACACGCTCGTGCTCGTGCCTTCGGTGCCCGACAACGCGGAAGCGCCCACGGCGCGCGTGGCGCTCGCGCAAGGCACCGTGCAGGGCGGCACGCTCACGTGGGAATGTTTCGCGGGCGGCAAGACGGTTTCGTCGCTCGGTGAGCCGGGCGCGGGGCCGGCGCCGTCTGAAGCGGCCACGCTGCCAGGCAAGCTCGCACCGCCCGAATGCCGCGCATGAGACTTGCGCCGGTGAGGCGCCGGTGCGAGCGAAAAACGTGAGCGGGCAACCGTGCCTGCGGGCATGAATCGACCTTGCCTGCGACTTTGCTTGCAACTTTACTTGTGACTCCGCGTGCGAACCCGCACGCACGCGGGCGGCATTTGCTTCGACGCCGCCCGCACAGGGAGGGAAAAGTTTTGTATAGTGCGCCGGTTGCTGACGCCCCCGATCCCCATGCCTTCTCCATTTGCGCGCTACCTTACGTTCGTCTTGCTGGCTCTCGCGTTGACGCTGCCTTATGCGGTCGTCAACCACACCTATCCGATCCCGACGTTCTATGCCGAATTCACCGCGCTGGCGCTCTACCTGCTGGTAGGCGCGGGCGTCTGGCTGCTGGTGCGCTCCGCGCGGCCGGCCGTCGACTTCGCCGTGCCCATGGTGGCGCTGGTGCCGCTCGGCTTCGGCTTGCTGCTCGCCGTGCAGACCGCGGTGCTGCACCTCGCGCAACCGTCGATGAACTGGCTCGGCGTCGGCTATCTGCTCGCGGCCTTCATGGCCACGCTCGCGGGCTACAGCATCACGCGCGTCGGCCTTGCGCGCACGGCGGTGGTGTGGGGTTCCTGGGCGCTCGTGATCGGCGGCCTGTTCTCGGTGTTCTGCCAGGTCATCCAGTTGCTGCATCTGGAAACCAAGGTCACGCCGCTTGTCGTCGCCTATAACGTGCAGTTCCAGCGTCGGCCGTTCGGCAACATGGCGCAGGCCAATCACCTCGCCACCTATATTTCCTTCGCGATGGCCGCGGCGCTCTATCTCGTGCAGACGCGTCGTCTGAACGTGCTGCTGTGGGGCGTGCTCTCGGCGATCTACGCAGGCGGTCTCGCGCTCACCGTGTCGCGCGGACCGTGGCTGCAGATGGCGGTGATCGTGGTGGCGGGGCTCTGGATGGCGCTGTCGGCGTCGCGCGGCGTGCGTGGCGAAGACGGCTCGGCGAGCCTGAAGGGCGGCGCGCGCGCGTGGCTCGTGCCGGTCGTGCTGGCGGTGATCTTCGTCGGCATGAACGCGTTCGTGCGCTGGGCCAACGTGCACTATCAGCTGCAACTCGACCAGTCGGCCGCCGACCGCATGAAGGACGCGAGCCAGATCGCGCCGCGTCTCGCGCTGTGGCACTACGGCCTCGCGATGTTCAAGGCGCATCCGCTGCTGGGCGTGGGCTGGGGCGATTTCCCGATCCACCAGTTCGAACTCGCCCGCACGCTGGGCGGCGTCGAGATCGCCAATAACTCGCACGACATCTTCATTGACCTGCTTGCGAAGACCGGCGTGGTCGGCTGCGGGATCGTCGTGATCGGGCTGCTGGCGTGGTTCGTGCGCTCGCTGCTCGCGCCGCATACGCCCGAGCGCATTTTCGGCTTCATGCTGATCGGCGCGCTCGTCATGCATGCGCTCGTCGAATATCCGCAGCAGTACATGTTCTTCCTGCTGCCCGCGATGTTCGTGTTCGGTCTGTTCGAAACGAAGCGGCTGCGTGCCGTGCCGCCGCCGGTCGTGATGGGTGTGTATTCGGTGATCGTGTTCGGCGGCATTGCGTCGCTGTGGCCGGTGATGCGCGATTACAACCGCTCCGAAGTGCTTTACTACGGCTCGCACCCGGCGAAGCAATACGCCGATGAACCGTCGCACCTGTTCAGCGCGTGGGGCGATTACGGCATGGCCACGCTCATGCCGATGAACGCCGCCGATCTGCCCGCGAAGCTCGCGGCGCATCAGCGTGCGATCGCGCTGCTGCCGGGCGAGACGGTGCTGCGCCGCTATGCGGTGTTGCAGGCGCTCGACGGCAATACGGAAGGTGCGTTCGACACGGTGGAGCGGCTGAAGATTTTCGCGCAGGAACTGCACGACTGGCCGACGCAACTGGCCGCGCTCTACAGTCTCTGCGAGAACGAGCCCACGCTCGACGGTTTCAAGGCGGCGCTGCTGAAGAAGTACGGCAAGCCGCCGGCGTCCGCGACAGAGGACGACGACGATTCGGACGATTAAGCGATTCGTCCGGTAGTGGAAGAGAAAAGCGGCGGACTTGGGTTCGCCGCTTTTTTTTCGTCGATCAGCGGGCGAGCGGCTGAGCGACCCAATCCCCCGACTTCCCCCATGCTTTTCGAGCACGCGCACATCGGTGATCGTCATGCCGCGGTCGACCGCCTTGCACATGTCATAAACCGTCAGCAGCCCGACCTGCACGGCGGTCAGCGCTTCCATCTCGACTCCGGTGCGGCCGAAGGTTTCGACCTGCGCCGTGCAGTGCACGCCAGGCAGCGATTCATCAAGCGCGAAGTCGACCTTGACGCGCGTGATCGCGAGCGGATGGCACAGCGGGATCAGATCGGCGGTGCGCTTCGCGCCCTGGATCGCGGCGATGCGCGCGACGCCGATCACGTCGCCTTTTTTGGCGTTGCCGTCGCGCACGAGCGCGAACGTCGCGGGCAGCATGCGGATCGTGCCGCTCGCCACGGCGATGCGTTGGGTCTCGGCTTTGCTGCCGACGTCGACCATGTGGGCGTCGCCTGCGGCGTCGAAATGCGTGAGTTCGGACATGGTGGGCTCCTGGCTGCATGACGCCGGCGACGCGTGCCGGCGCGGCTGGCCAATAACGTGCGCGCAAGACCGGCGCGCAAAACGTGCGATGAAGAAGGGCGCTTATCTTAGCAGCGCGGGCGCGGCACGATGCGCCATGCCGTGCTTTGATGCGCGTGGAGGTGCCCGCGTCATCGCGGCCGCGAGGGCGGAATCGCGTGCCGGGCCGGGCTACAATCGGCGCGTGGCTGGCTGACTGTCACGCCAGCGTCCGCTTTGCACGCCTGCTTTGCGACCCTGCTTTGCGACCTTCAGATCGATGCCCCTGAAACGGCTCCTGGCTGTCTGGCTGTGCGTCTCGCTCGCGGTTCCGCCGCAGGCGTCGGCGTCGGGCGCGCAAGCGTCGTCGACAGGCGGCTCGCCGCCCGCCGCGGTGCTCGATCTGCGCGCCGCCGACATCGCGCGCTCCACAGTGTCCACCACCGCGCCGGCATCCGCATCCGCTTCCAGCGCCACCTCCGCCGCACGCCCCACGACCAACCTGACGCTCGCGCCCAACGCGCCGGCGCTCGTCAGCGGCCCGCTCGACGACGCGGGCGACGTCGCCTTACCCGCTTCGATTGCACAGGGCGTCTTCGGCACCTACGGCGGCGCGCAGTCGCGTTTCGGCGAAGTCGGCTCGACGCATCCGTCGGGCCCCGGCGTCTACGGCAGTTCGAGTGTGCGCCCGCCCGCCTGGGTCCCGCAACTGCCCGATCTCGGCGATGGTTCGGGCGGCGCGCTCACGCCGCAAGCCGAACGGCGCGTGGGCGTGCGCGTCATGCGCGACATCCGTCGCGATCCCGACTACATCGGCGACTGGCTCGTGCTCGATTATCTGAACGCGGTGGCGGAGCGGCTTGCGGCATCGGCGTCGGCGCAATTCATCGGCGGTTATCGGCCCGACTTCGAGATCTTCGCGATGCGCGATTACCAGATCAACGCGTTTTCACTGCCGGGCGGTTTCATCGGCGTGAACTCGGGCTTGATCATCGCGACGCAGACCGAATCCGAGCTGGCCTCGGTGCTCGGTCACGAGATGGGCCACGTGCTGCAGCGGCACATCGCGCGCATGCTCACGCAGAGCGAGCACAGCGGTTACGCGGCGCTCGCGGGCGTGCTGCTCGGCATTCTCGCGGGCGTGCTCGCGCATAGCGGCGACCTCGGCAGCGCGATCGCGCTCGGCGGCGAAGCCTATGCCGTCGACAGCCAGTTGCGCTTCTCGCGCGCAGCCGAGCACGAGGCGGACCGCGTCGGCTTCCAGTTGCTCGGCGGCGCGGGCTACGACACGTGGGGCATGGTGGCGTTCTTCGAGCGGCTCGAACGCGCGTCGATGAGCGAGGCGGGCGTGCCCGCCTATGCGCGTACGCATCCGCTGACTGGCGAGCGCATCGCCGACATGGAGGACCGCGCGCGCCGCGCGCCTTACCGGCAGCCGCGTCAGGCGCCCGAGTACGGTTTCGTGCGGGCGCGCGTGCGGGTGTTGCAGGACCGCTCGCGTCACGAATATCTCGATGAGATCGCGCGTCTGCGTGCCGAAATCGACGACCGCACGGCGCTCAACGTGGCCGCGAACTGGTACGGGATCGCCGTCGCGCAGACGCTGCTCGAAAGTTACGACGATGCGGCGCAGTCGCTTGCCACGGCGCGCGCGGCGTTCGTGCGCTTCGAGGCCGCCGAGGGCAACGATCGCGGCAAGCCGCGCAGCTCGCCGAGTCTCGACGTGCTCGCCGCCGAGATCGCGCGCCGCGCGGGCCGCACCGACGAGGCCATCCGCCTCGCGCAGGCCGCGCACGCGGCGTGGCCCGCGTCACACGCGGCGACCGACGGCTTGCTGCAGGCGCTGATCGCGTCTCGGCGCTTCCAGGACGCGCAGACGCTCGCGCGCGCCGAGACGCAGAGCGAGCCGCATCAGGCCGCCTGGTGGCAGTACCTCGCGCAGGCGAGCGCGGGCAGCGGCGACGCGTTGACTCAACGGCGCGCGCTGGCCGAGAAGTTCGCGCTGGACGGCGCGTGGCCGTCGGCGATCCGGCAGTTGAAGGAGGCGCGCGACATGAAGTCGGTCGGCTTCTACGATCTGTCGACGATCGACGCGCGCCTGCACGACTTCGAGGCGCGCTACAAGGAGGAGCGCGCGGAGGAGAAGGACAGCAAGATCTGAACGCGCGCGCCTATTGGGCGGCGCGGGCGGCTTGTTCCGCGTGCTCGGGACTTGGGACGAAGGCGAAACGCGACGGCACGTCTACGCGCGCGATGGCTTGCAGCGGCAGCGCGGCGTCGGCGCGCCAGTGGAAGGTGCCGCTCTGGCCGTCGTCGGCGAGCGTGGCGTGCTCGGCGAACAGGCCGAGATCGTGATCGTGTAGCAGCGCCACGCGTGCCACGCCGCCGTGGAGGTTCGCATCGGCGGCATCGGCGAACAGCACGCTGCCGTTTTCGTCGATGAACGCCGCCACGGGCGTGAACGCGTGACCGGTGTGGTCGGTGAGCGCGAGCGTGCCGTTCGCATCGGGAACGGCCGAGTCGGGAACGCTCGCGAGACGCACGACCCACGGCGCGTATTCCAGCTCGACGTAGACGCATTGCGGGCCGTTCTGGAAGAACCACTGGCCCTGGTCGTCGCGCTCGTAATTGCGGTTGATGAAGGCAATCAGCGCTTCGTGGCGGATCGGCGTGCCGGGCGCGCCGGCGGCCTGGTCGGCCTCGTCGCGCAGGCGCCAGTGGCCGCGCGCATCGAGGCGCAGCCAGCCGGTGCAACTGGGAACGTTGGGCCAGCGCGCGAGCGCCTGTTTGACGATGTCATCCATGAGCGTGGGACGCCGCGCGCGACGCCGGCAGATACGGTGAAAGATAACCGGTCACGCGTTGCGCGAGCCACTGGCTGCGGCCCGGAAACGGGCCCGTCATGAAGCCGACATGGCCGCCGCGTTCGGGCTGGTCGAGCTCGACGGCGTCGCTGACTTCGTGGCGCGCGGGCAGCACGTGGCCGGGCAGGAACGGGTCGTTGCGCGCGTTCAGCAGGAGCGTCGGCACGGTGATTTCGCCGAGCTTCGGACGCACCGTCGCCTGGGTCCAGTAGTCGTGCGCGTCGCGAAAGCCGTGCAGCGGCGCGGTGACCACGCCGTCGAATTCGTACATGTTGCGGCAGGCGAGCAGGGCGTCGGCGTCGAACAGGCCCGGAAACTGGTCGAGCTTCTGGAGCGCCTTCACCTTGAGCGTCTTGAGGAAGCTGCGCGTGTAGATCATGCCGAAGCCGCTCGCGAGCATCTTGCCGCCCGCATGCACGTCGAGCGGCGCGGAAATCGCGGCGGCCGCGCGGACGATGCGCGCGTCCTCGCGCTGTTGCGCGAGCCAGTGCAACAGCACGTTGCCGCCGAGCGAGACGCCCGCCGCGACGAGCGGTCCGGCGTGGCGCGCGGCGAGGCGGCGCAGCACCCAGTCGACTTCGGCGGCGTCGGCGAGATGGTAGAAGCGCGGCAGCAGGTTCATCGGCCCGCTGCAGCTGCGAAAGTGCGGAATCACGGCGTGCCAGCCGTGCGCGTGTGCCTCGGCCGCGAGCGCGCGCGCGTAGTGCGAGCCGGAGCCGCCTTCGAGGCCGTGGAACAGGACGAAAAGGGGGGCGTGCGCGCCGGCGCTGGCGGGGGCATCGACCCAGTCGAGTTCGATGAAGTCGCCGTCGGGCGTATCCCAGCGCTCTCGCCGGTAGGCCGGCGTGGGCAGGCGCGAGAACAGCGCGGGAACGATGGTTTCGATATGGGGGCCCGCAAGCCAGAACGGCGCGCGGTAACTCGAGGGGAGCATGCCGTTCAGGGCCGTGACGGCCGCATTGCTGGCCGCGTCGTAGTTCGCCGCTTCATCGCCGGTGGTGCTCATGGCCTTCCCCTTCTTTCGACTGCTGCTTTCTTTTGCCGCTTTTGTCCGCTCTTTTTCGCTCTTTTTCGCTTATCGGGGCCGCTTGTCTGGCCTCAATGCCGGTCGACGCCGGTTGTCGTTCGAGCGCGCCCGAACTCGCGCGAGACTGCATGCTGCTCGCCCGTTTCACGGCACCCGCGCGACCCGGCCTCGCCGGATCGGCTCAGTGCAGTGCGCCCTGACCGTGGCGCAGTTTCGCGGAGAACTGGCTCGCGGCGTCGTCGGGCATCCGGCTCGCGTGAATGTGCGCGATGCGCCACTCGCCGCGTTCATGCACCATCACATAGGTCGTGAACACCATCGCCGGGATCGCGTTCGGATCGACCGGACGATGCGCTTCCACGATCGCGTAGACCACGGTGCCGAGGCTGTCGTAGACGCGGATGTCGAGCGGTTCGATCGACACCGGCGCGGCTTCCAGCTCCGCCGCGAGGCCCGCGCGGATGTCCGGCAGACCGTGCAGATGCGCGCCCTCGGCGGTAATGCAGCTCACGAACTCCTCGTCGATCCACAGGCCCATCAACGCGTCGATGTTGACCTCGGCGACAGCCTGGTAGTAGGCGTTGAGCGTGTCAGCGGCGGCTTCGAAGATGTGGGCAAAACGTGGCATGGCTCGTTGATCTGATGCGCTTCACGCGCGGGTTGGCGTTGGCTTCGACGCGCCGCGCGCACCGGCGCAATACCTGAATTGGGCGCGCCGGCGGGGCGCGGCGTCGGTGGCGTGCCGCACACACGCGGCGCGTTGCGCCCGAGGCGAACGCGGCGCGGGGTTCAGCGCTGGGCGACCAGCATGCCGCGCAAATCGTCGAAGACCTGTTCGGGGCTCAGTTCGCGCAGGCAGTTCAGATGCCCGAGCGGACACTCGCGCGCAAAGCAGGGGCTGCAATCGAGATGCAGCCATTGTACCTTTGCGAGCTCGGACAAGGGCGGCGTGTGGCGCGGATCCGTCGAACCGTAGATCGCCACCAGCGGGCGGCGCAGCGCGGCGGCCACGTGCATCAGACCCGAATCGTTGGTGACGACGGCGCTGGCGCGCGAGATCAGCGCGCAGGCTTCGCCGAGCGCCGTCTGGCCGCACAGATTGCGGACATTCGGCGCCTGGTCGGCGATCGCCTGTGCGAGCGGCGAGTCCTTGGGCGAGCCGAGCGCGATGATCTGCGTGTACGGGAACGACTGGCCGACCATGCGTGCGAGCGCCGCGAAATGCTCGGGCGGCCAGCGCTTGGCGGGGCCGTATTCCGCGCCGGGGCAGAACACCAGCAGCGGCACGCGCGTATCCAGATTGAAACGCGCGGAAACCCGCGAGGCTTCGTTCGGATCCGATTCCAGACGCGGCAGCGGCAGATCGTCGGGCGGATTCGCGCCGGGCGCGTAAGCGAGCGCCGCGTAGTGCTTGACCATCGGCGGGCGCGTGTCCTTGGGCGGATTCGCGTGGCGCACGTTCAGGAAGCCGTAGCGGCTCTCGCCCGTGTAGCCGATGCGCAGCGGAATGTTCGCGAGCCACGGGATCAGCGAGGACTTGAGCGAATTCGGCAGCACGTAGGCGACGTCGTAGCGCTCCGCGCGCAGATCGCCCGCGAGCTGCCAGCGGCGCAGCATCTGGAGCTTGCCGTGGGCGAGGTCGGTGGCGTAGACGTCGCGGATCTCGGGCATGCGCTCGAGTACGGGCGCAACCCAGCTAGGCGCAAGCGCATCGATCTGAATGCGCGGGTGCAGTTTTACGAGCCGCGAAAAGAGCGGCTGCGCCATCAGTGCGTCACCGATCCAGTTCGGTGCGATTACCAGCGCGCGGCGCATCGGGAGTCAGAGTCCGGAAATTACAAAGGCTGCGAGCGCGGGCCGTGCCGATCGAAACCGGCAAACGGGCCAGGCGCGCGTAGCGCGGTTAAAAAAACGACGCGTCGAGCGCGTCGATGAGTGTGAACGCCGGCGCCGCTGCGGCGCCCGGTGAAATCGGGGCGCGGCGCGGTCCGGCGTCATTGTGCGATAAGACGGGGCTGGCGGCGAGCGGCGTCCGAAGGTTGGGGCGCGTGGCGAAAAACCGCGAGGAATCCCAAACGTCGGCCGCGTGCGTCGAGGTCCGGGTCAAGACCTGGGCGACGCGACCCGCGCCGCCGCCATGCGCGGGCCTCAGTGGCCGTGCACGACCTCGCCTTCCTTCAGCTTGTAGCGCGTGCTGCAATACGGGCACTTCGCTTCGCCGTGCGTCACGTCGATAAAGACGCGCGGATGGTTGCTCCAGCGCGGCATCGACGGATTCGGGCAATAGGCCGGCAGGTCCTTGGCTTTCAGCTCGACCAGCGGCATTTCCTTGAGTTCGCTCATGAGGATAATTCTCTGTGTAGCAGTGGGGGCGCGGCTTCGTGGGATCTGGCGCGACAGCGTTAGACCTTCGCGTCAGACCTTCGCGAACCCGTGCACGTAATTCTCGTTCTTGCCGGACACCCCGTTCAAGCGTGCCGAATAGCGCTTGCCGCTCGCCGATCGCGGGAAGCCCGAACCCTGTTTGCGCGCCAGCGTGATGATCGCGTCGCACATCGTGCTCCGCGCGCGCGAAGCCGGCGGGTGGCAAAGAGATTTATTTTAACGTCATTTAACGCCCGCCAGCGCGCCCGCTGGCGCTTGCGACGGGCTTTCGGCGTGATTTCGACCCGTTTTCGACCCGTTTTCGGCCCGTACCCAGCTTGTGCAGACCACGATTCGCACGAAGAATCCGCGAAAAAAATCATCCGGTGGACATGTGAGCGCGGATGTTGCGGCGCAGCATCCGCCGATGCCCCGCGTGCTCTGCCGATGCGCCGGGCCGTCCGTCGCGGCGGCGCGCTCAGCGTTCTCCCAAATACGGGAGATTCGCCGATGCACGCCCGGATCGTCCTGGCTATCGGCTAAAATACCGATCTCGCAATTCGATGCCGGCTCGTGCCGAGCGCCGAGCAAGCGACCCGCGGCGGCGCCTGGAGACGGCAGCCGCGCGGATCCCGCGCCGCGCCCGTCGCGCCTTAGCCGCCCTGGCTGCCCGAAGCCCCGCTTCGACGGCCCGCGGACCTGCATCGTCTTGTCACCGCCTTCCCACCATCAAGATGACATGTCCATGAACAAGGTTCTGCGTCTTTCCGATCTGATCTCCGAAGGCAAGCTCAAGGGCAAGCGGGTGTTCATCCGCGCCGACCTGAACGTGCCGCAGGACGACCACGGCAACATCACCGAAGACACCCGCGTGCGCGCCTCCGTGCCGGCCATCAAGGCCGCGCTGGATGCGGGCGCCGCTGTCATGGTCACGTCCCATCTGGGCCGCCCGACCGAAGGCGAATTCAAGCCCGAAGACTCGCTCGCGCCAGTCGCGAAGCGTCTGGCCGAACTGCTCGGCCGCGACGTGCCGCTGGTCGCGAACTGGGTGGAAAACGGCGTGAACGTCGAGCCGGGCAACGTCGTGCTGCTCGAAAACTGCCGCGTCAACAAGGGCGAGAAGAAGAATTCCGACGAGCTGTCGCAAAAGATGGCGAAGCTCTGCGACATCTACGTGAACGACGCGTTCGGCACCGCGCACCGCGCCGAAGCCACCACCTACGGCATCGCGAAGTACGCGGGCATCGCCTGCGCAGGCCCGCTGCTGGCCGCCGAACTCGACGCGCTCGGCAAGGCGCTCGGCGCGCCCAAGCGCCCGCTGGTGGCGATCGTCGCCGGTTCGAAGGTCTCGACCAAGCTCACCATCCTCAAGTCGCTGGCCGAAAAGGTCGATCAGCTGATCGTCGGCGGCGGCATCGCCAACACGTTCATGCTGGCCGCCGGCCTGAAGATCGGCAAGTCGCTCGCGGAAGTCGATCTCGTCGACGACGCCAAGGCGATCATCGACGCCGCGCGCGCCCGTGGCGCTTCGGTGCCGATCCCGACCGACGTCGTGACCGCCAAGGCGTTCTCGCCGACGGCCAAGGCCGAAACGAAGAACGTCGCGGACGTCGCCGACGACGACATGATCCTCGACATCGGCCCGGTCACGGCCAACGCGCTCGCCGCGCAGCTCGCGCAGGCCGGCACGATCGTCTGGAACGGCCCGGTCGGCGTGTTCGAGTTCGACCAGTTCGGCAACGGCACGAAGACGCTCGCGGACGCGATCGCCAGCTCGGGCGCGTTCTCGATCGCCGGCGGCGGCGACACGCTCGCGGCCATCGCGAAGTACAACATCGCCGACAAGGTCAGCTACATCTCGACCGGCGGCGGCGCTTTCCTGGAGTTCCTGGAAGGCAAGAAGCTGCCGGCGGTGGAAGTGCTCGAAACCCGGGCGGCTGGCTAAATGGCGCCGCGCGCCCCGGCCGGGAAGGCCGCCAACAAGCTTCCTCGTGCCAACGCGCAGAAGCCGCGCGTCGCAACCGGGGCCGCCGCCAGACAGAAACCGACGAAAGCGGGGGGCACGCCCCTCGCCAGCACGGTGCGGGCGGGCGCGACGCCCGCAACCGATGCCGCTCTCGAACCGTCGTCAGCGCCGACCGCTGAATCGCGCGCGACGCCGGTGAGCGAACCGACTCCCCCCGCCGGACGCACAGCCACGTCCGCCGGGCAAATGAACATGAATCGCGCCGCCACCGTCCCTGCGACGGCAGCGGCGTCGTCAAAGAAAGCGACGCCGGCTCCGACCGGTGCGCGTCCCGGCATGCCCGCCCTCGCGGCGCAGCCGGCCAGCTCTTCTCGCAGCAACGGTTTTTCCAGCGATCCTTTCCAGACGAGGAGACTCATGCATCGCGCCACCAAGATTGTCGCCACCATCGGTCCGGCTTCCAGCACGCCGGACGTCCTGCTGAAAATGATCCATGCGGGATTGGACGTGGTGCGCCTCAACTTCTCGCACGGCACCGCCGACGACCACCGTCAGCGTGCCGAAACCGTGCGGGAGTGCGCCCGTCAGGCCGGCCGTGAAGTCGCGATCATGGCCGATCTGCAAGGCCCGAAGATCCGCGTCGGCAAGTTCGAGAACGGCAAGACGACGCTCGAGCCGGGTCAGCCCTTCATCCTCGACGCCGAGTGCGAACTCGGTAACGACGAGCGCGTCGGTCTCGATTACAAGGACCTGCCGCGCGACCTGAAGCCGGGCGACGTGCTGCTGCTCAACGACGGCCTGATCGTGCTCGACGTCGCGCGTGTGATCGGCAGCGAGATCCACACGACCGTGAAGGTCGGCGGCGACCTGTCGAACAACAAGGGCATCAACCGCCAGGGCGGCGGCCTCACGGCGCCCGCGCTGACGGCGAAAGACATGGAAGATATCCGCACGGCGATGTCGCTGGCGGTGGATTTCGTCGCCGTGTCGTTCCCGAAGAACGCCACCGACATGGAAATGGCACGCCAGCTCGCGAATATCGCGGGCGCGCCCTACGGCGTGAAGCCGAAGATGATCGCGAAGATCGAGCGCGCGGAAGCCATTCCGGCGCTGCAGGAGATTCTCGATTCGTCGGACGGCATCATGGTCGCGCGCGGCGACCTGGCCGTGGAAGTCGGCAACGCCGCGGTGCCGGCGCTGCAAAAGCGCATGATCCGCATGGCGCGCGAGTCGAACAAGCTCGTGATCACGGCCACGCAGATGATGGAGTCGATGATCCACGCGCCGGTGCCCACGCGCGCCGAAGTCTCGGACGTCGCCAACGCCGTGCTCGACGGCACGGATGCGGTGATGCTCTCGGCCGAATCGGCGGCGGGCAAGTATCCGGTGCAGACCATCGAAACCATGGCCGCGATCTGCGTGGAAGCCGAGAAGTCCGAGCACAGCGAGCTCGACAAGGATTTCCTCGACCGCACCTTCACGCGCATCGACCAGTCGATCGCCATGGGCGCGCTGTTCACGGCCTACCATCTGGGCGCGAAGGCGATTGTCGCGCTCACGGAGTCGGGCTCGACGGCGCTGTGGATGTCGCGTCACTGGACCCACGTGCCGATCTTCGCGCTCACGCCGCGCGTGGGCAGCGAGCGCGCGATGTCGCTGTACCGTAACGTCACGCCGCTGCATCTGGACACCAGCAGCGACCGCGACACGGCGCTCCAGCAAGCGATCGAAGTGGTCGTGAGCAAGGGCTACGCGGCGCGCGGCGACATGGTCGTGCTGACGGTCGGCGAGCCGATGGGTCAGCCGGGCGGCACGAACACGCTGAAGATCGTGCGCGTCGGCGACGTGCTGTAAATCCGCCGCCATTTTTTTCGCTTTATTTTCGGGATTGCGCGGTTTCCATCGGTTTTTCACCGATGCCGCGCCGTTCCCGAGGCGCGAAAAATAAAAAATTGCACAGGCGCCGACTGGTATCACATTGGTATCAGATCGGCGTTAGATAGGTGCTGGATAAGCGCTAAATCGCAGCAAAATCCCCGCATTTTCCCCGAAATTGCAGTCTGCGCGCCGGTGGGGCGGCGCGCGGGCTGTCAATTCTTTTTGCATCTTCTCGCCGATCTGACGTTCCGATACGCCAATTTCATGCCAGTTACGCGATCGGCGCGGGAATTGCAGTGTCTTCGCGATAAAATCACGGCATTGAGCCCGCGTCGCGACACGCGGGGCGGCGGCTGCCAGGCCGCCCACGACCGGCTGCGCAAGACGGCCGGCGGCACGAAGCAATTCGTTTCAAATCAAAGGAGTAGGACAATGCCTCTCGTTTCAATGCGTCAATTGCTCGACCACGCGGCCGAGCACGGCTACGGTTTGCCGGCGTTCAACGTGAACAACCTGGAGCAGGTCCAGGCGATCATGGAAGCGGCAAGCCAGGTCGGTTCGCCGGTGATCATGCAAGCCTCGGCGGGCGCACGCAAATACGCGGGCGAGCCGTTTCTGCGTCATCTGATCGAAGCTGCGGTCGAGTCGTATCCGCATATTCCGGTCGTGATGCACCAGGATCACGGCCAGTCGCCGGCGGTCTGCATGGCAGCCATCCGCAGCGGCTTCACCAGCGTGATGATGGACGGCTCGCTCGAAGCCGACGGCAAGACGGTTGCCTCGTACGAATACAACGTCGATGTGTCGCGTAAAGTCGTGGAAATGGCACACTCGATCGGCGTCACGGTGGAAGCGGAGCTGGGCGTGCTCGGTTCGCTGGAAACCATGAAGGGCGACAAGGAAGACGGTCACGGCGCCGAAGGCACCATGACGCGCGAGCAGCTCCTGACCGATCCGGAGCAGGCCGCCGACTTCGTGAAGCTCACGCAGTGCGACGCGCTGGCGATCGCCATCGGCACCTCGCACGGCGCGTACAAGTTCTCCAAGAAGCCCACGGGCGACATCCTGTCGATCCAGCGCATCAAGGAAATTCACGCACGCATTCCGAACACGCACCTCGTGATGCACGGTTCGTCGTCGGTGCCGCAGGAACTGCTGGCCGAGATCCGCGAATTCGGCGGCGACATGAAGGAAACGTACGGCGTGCCGGTGGAGGAGATCCAGGAAGGCATTCGTCACGGCGTGCGCAAGATCAACATCGACACCGACCTGCGTCTGGCGATCACGGGCGCGATCCGTCGCTATATGTACGAAAATCCGTCGAAGTTCGACCCGCGCGACTACCTGAAGCCGGCTCGCGAAGCCGCGAAGAAGGTCTGCGTGGACCGCTTCCTCGCGTTCGGCTGCGAAGGCCAGGCCGGCAAGATCAAGCCGGTCTCGCTCGACAAGATCGCCGAGAAGTACAAGTCGGGCGAACTCGCGCAGATCGTCCGCTAAGCGGTGGTCGCGCCAGGCGCGCCGGCTGGCCCGGAACGCGCCTGCAGCGAGTTGAAACGTCGCCGTTTCCGCCAGTTTCGGGGGAACGGCGATGAGCTTTTTAGCGGTTTTTGGTTTACCCTCGCATTACTTTCCGGATTCCGGCCGTCCGCGCCGGTCCCGCTTCCGTTTCGATTGTTCTTTTAGCGAATCACGACGATGTCTACCCTCTACGAATCCACGCTCCGCTCGCTGCCGCTTCTGGGCCGCGGCAAGGTCCGCGACAACTACGCCGTGGGCGACGACAAGTTGCTGATCGTCACCACCGACCGTCTGTCGGCGTTCGACGTCATCATGGGCGAGCCGATTCCGCGCAAGGGCGAGGTGCTCAACCAGATGGCCGACTTCTGGTTCGAGAAGCTCAAGCACGTCGTGCCGAACCACCTCACGGGCGTCGCGCCCGAAACCGTGGTGGCCGCCGACGAAGTCGAGCAGGTCAAGGGCCGCGCCGTGGTGGTGAAGCGTCTCGAACCGATCCTCGTCGAAGCCGTGGTGCGCGGTTATCTGGCCGGCAGCGGCTGGAAGGACTATCAGGCAACGGGCGCCGTGTGCGGCGTCGAACTGCCGCCGGGCCTGCAAAACGCGCAGAAGCTGCCCGAGCCGATCTTCACGCCGGCCGCGAAGGCCGAAATGGGCCATCACGACGAGAACATCACGTACGACGAGATGGAGCGCCGCATCGGCACCGAACTCTCGCGCACGATCAAGGAAATCTCGATCAAGCTGTACAAGGAAGCCGCCGATTACGCGGCCACGCGCGGCATCATCATCGCCGACACCAAGTTCGAATTCGGTCTGGACACCAACGGCCAGCTGTTCCTGATGGACGAGGCGCTCACCGCCGACTCGTCGCGTTTCTGGCCCGCCGACCAGTACCAGGTGGGCTCGAACCCGCCGTCGTTCGACAAGCAGTTCGTGCGCGACTGGCTCGAAACCCAGGACTGGGCGAAAGAGCCGCCGGCGCCGAAGCTGCCCGAAGAAGTCATCGAAAAGACCTCGGCCAAGTATCAGGAAGCGCTCGAGCGCCTGACCGGCCAGAAGCTGGCCTGAAAAGCGGATGGTGTAGGCGACTGGCGGTCGGAAAAGGCCGCCATCGCAGTGAATAGAAGGAAAAAGGAAGCACAATGAGCGAAGTTCAGACGGCTCACCAGCATGCGGCGCCCCTCGTCGGCGTGTTGATGGGCTCCAGCTCCGACTGGGAAACGATGAAGCACGCGGTCGCGATCCTGCAGGAGTTCGGCGTGGCGTACGAGGCCAAGGTCGTCTCGGCGCACCGCATGCCCGACGAGATGTTCGAGTACGCAGAGAAAGCGCGCGAGCGCGGCCTGCGCGCGATCATCGCGGGCGCGGGCGGCGCGGCGCATCTGCCGGGCATGCTGGCGGCCAAGACCACGGTGCCCGTGCTCGGCGTGCCGGCGGTCAGCAAGTATCTGAAGGGCGTGGACTCGCTCCATTCGATCGTGCAGATGCCCAAGGGCGTGCCGGTCGCGACCTTCGCCATCGGCGAAGCGGGCGCGGCCAATGCGGCGCTGTTCGCCGTCTCGATGCTGAGCGTGACCGATCCGGAATACGCGAACAAGCTCGCGGCGTTCCGCGTGCGCCAGAACGAAGCGGCGCATGCGATGGTGCTGCCGGCGCTCTAAGCGTGGTGCGTTAAGCGCCAGTTTGGCGACGATCGATGTCACTTGCTGTTGTTTCGAGTTGAGTTGACCCATCGGACGCCGCCTGAAGCGACACCGTCGAAGGCCGGCACCGCGTCCTGCCTTCGACGTTAAACCCCGGTCTGGACCGCGCGACGTATCCCCACGCGCCGCGGCCAGCCGCGACCGACCACGAAGATGACTCCTGACAATTCTCCGGTTTCACCGATCCTGCCCGGCGCCTGGCTGGGCATGGTGGGTGGCGGCCAGCTTGGCCGCATGTTCTGCTTTGCCGCTCAGGCGATGGGCTATCGCGTCGCCGTGCTCGACCCGGACGCGACCAGCCCCGCAGGCGCGGTCGCCGACCGCCATATCTGCGCGGCCTACGACGACGAAGCCGCACTGACCGAACTCGCGCGCCTGTGCGCGGCCATCTCGACCGAGTTCGAGAACGTGCCCGCCGCGAGCCTCGACGCGCTCGCCAAATCGACCTTCGTGAGCCCGGCCGGACGTTGCGTGGCCGTCGCGCAGGACCGCATCGCCGAGAAGCGCTTTATCGCGGCGTCGGGCGTGCCGGTCGCGCCGCACGTGGTGATCGAATCGTCGCAGGCGCTCGCCGCCCTCGACGACACCACGATCGCCGCCGTGCTGCCCGGCATCCTGAAAACCGCGCGCATGGGTTACGACGGCAAGGGCCAGATCCGCGTGACGAACGCCGACGAAGTGCGCGAGGCGCATGCGTCGCTCGGCGGCGTGCCGTGCGTGCTGGAAAAGCGCCTGCCGCTCAAGTTCGAAGTCAGCGCGCTGATCGCGCGCGGCGCGAACGGCGCGGCCGTGGTCTATCCGCTCGCGCAGAACACGCACCGCAACGGCGTGCTGTCGCACACGATCGTGCCCGCGCCGGACGCGAGCGAAGCGCTCATCAAGCAGGCGCAGCAGGCGGCGCTGCAGATTGCGGCGAAGCTCGGCTACGTGGGCGTGCTGTGCGTGGAGTTTTTCATCCTCGAAGACGGTTCGCTGGTCGCCAATGAAATGGCGCCGCGTCCGCACAACTCGGGCCACTACACGACCGATGCCTGTGCGACGAGCCAGTTCGAGCAGCAGGTGCGCGCGATGACCGGCATGCCGCTCGGCGACACGCGCCAGCACTCGCCGGCCGTGATGCTCAACATTCTCGGCGATGTGTGGTTCCCGGCCGGCGCCGGCGAGGCGAAGGCGCAGAAGGGCGCCGCGCCCGTCACGCCGCCGTGGGACCAGGTCGCGGCGATGCCTGCCGCGCGTCTGCATCTGTACGGCAAGGAAGACGCGCGCCCGGGCCGCAAGATGGGCCACGTGAACTTCACCGCGCCGACGCTCGACGAAGCCCGCACGGCCGCACGCGATTGCGCGCGTCTGCTGCATATCGTCACGAGCTGAGGACGCCGCGCATCATGTCCGAACAGCCGCATTCCGCCGCTTCATCCGTGGCTTCGCCGTTGACCGACGCCGACATCGAGCACGCCGCCGCGCTGCTCGATGCGGGCGAACTGGTCGCGTTTCCGACCGAGACCGTCTACGGCCTCGGCGGCGACGCGGCGAGCCCGGAAGCCGTCGCGCGTATTTACGCCGCGAAGGGGCGTCCCGCCAACCATCCGGTGATCGTGCATCTGCCGCCGGGCGGCGATCCGCAGTACTGGGCCGCCGAGTGGCCGGAAGCCGCGCAAAAGCTCGTCGACGCCTTCTGGCCGGGTCCGCTCACGCTGATCGTCAAGCGTCACGCACGCATTCCCGACGCGGTGAGCGGCGGTCAGGATTCGGTGGGGCTGCGCTGCCCGTCGCATCCGGTCGCGCAGAAGCTGCTGGCGGCGTTTTCGGCGCGGCGCGGCGGGCATGGCGGCGTCGCGGCGCCGTCCGCGAACCGCTTCGGCCATGTGAGCCCGACCACGGCGCAGCACGTGCGCGACGAGTTCGGCGCGACGGTGCATGTGCTCGACGGCGGCGCGTGCGACGTGGGCATCGAATCGACGATTCTCGATTTGTCGCGTGGCTTCCCGGCGCTGCTGCGTCCTGGCCATGTGAGCCCGCACGATATCGCGCGCGTGCTCGGCGAGGCGCCGCGTCTGCCTGATGGATCGGACGCCACGGCACCGCGCGCGTCGGGCACGCTCAAGGCGCATTACGCGCCGCGCACGCCGCTGGCGCTGCAGCCGTTCGAGGCGCTGGAGCCGCAGCTCGCCGCCGCGCGCGCCGCGGGCGAGACGGTGGCGCTGGTGGCGCGTGCCTCGCGCGCGGGTGCGTGGGCGCAGGCGGCCAACGTGCATTTCGTGGCCGCGCCCGAAGAACCGCAGGCTTATGCGCGCGAGCTGTATGGCTTGCTGCGCGCGCTCGATCGGGCGAATGTCTCGCGCATTCTCATCGAGAAGCTGCCGGAGACAATCGAATGGATCGCCGTGAACGACCGGCTCGGTCGCGCGGCGGCGGCGTTCGAGGCGCAGGAGTAGGGTGGGGCGGGGGCGCAGGCGGTTGCGGAATTAGTCGCCACGACAGTCGCCATGGTGGTGCTATCTCATTGTGGTTAAAGGATTTCTGCGGATAGAATGCATCTCTGATAGTCGCCACGACACGCGCCACGTCACCGCTTCGTCTCATGCATCCGACCGCCAGCCGCTACGCCTACGACCAGCCTCACCAGATGCAGCCGCTTATGCCCGGCGAGCATCGGCTCGACGCGTTACGCCCGCGCGCGGCGCAAGTCATCGCTGAATCGGCGGGACTCGCGGCGCAGGGCATGCCCCGGTTGCGTGCCTTGCTGCGCGAGGCGCTGCGGCCGATGAATTCGTACTACACCAACAAGATCGAAGGGCAGCATACCGAGCCGTTGCTGATCGAGCAGGCGATGCAACGCGATTTTTCCAGCAAGCCGGATGAGGCGCGGCGGCAGCGCATTGCGCTGGCGCATATCGAAACCGAGCGCTGGAGCGAGGCGGCATGGCCACATTTCGATTCCGCGCGCCACTTCGCGCCGGACACGATCCGCGCGATCCATCGCCATCTGCACGCGCAGCTTCACCCTGACGATCTTCAGCAAAAGGACGACGAAGACCGCCTGATCGCCGTCGATCCGGGAGAGTGGCGTAATCAGGGCGTTCAGGTCGGACGCCATATCCCGCCCGATCCCGCCGCGATTCCCGCCTTTATGGGCGCGTGGCAAGCCGGATATCAATACGCGCGCGCCGGTGAAACGGCGTTGATCGCTTTGGGCGCCGCGCATCATCGTTTAACGTGGATTCATCCGTTTCTCGACGGTAACGGTCGGGTTGCGCGGCTGCATACCCATGTTGGGCTCGCCGGACTTGGCCTGACGCATGGCTTGTGGTCGCCGATGCGCGGTTTTGCGCGCTCGCAGCCGCAGTATTACGCCGCGCTCGTCGAAGCCGATCAGCCGCGCAAGGGCGATCTCGATGGACGCGGCAATCTCAGCGAGGCTGGTCTTGTGCAGTTCATCGACTACTTTCTCGATATCTGTCTCGATCAGATCGCATTCATGCGCGGCATGCTCGATCTCGGCGCGTTCGAAATGCGGCTCGCGCAGATGCTCGCGGCCCTCGCGCAGTCCGCCGACACGCGCTTCCTTCGCGCGGAAGCCGCCATGCCGCTCGCCATGCTCGGAACGGTCGATTCCATCGATCGCGCGCGTTTCAAGGCGATGACCGGCCTCGCGCCGCGCACGGCCGATCGCTTGCTGGCTGAACTGCTCAAGATCGGGATCGTGGATTCGCCCACGCCGCGCGGTCCGCTCGAACTGGCTTTGCCGCTCTCGCTTTTTCGCTGGCTGTTTCCGCGTTTGTGGCCCGAGGCGGAGGCTACCGGCACGTAGGCGCTCATCGCGGCTTACGCCGATCCAAACAAAAAGCCCGGCCTTTCCAGGCCGGGCTTTTTTCGCCCTTACGCAGCGCAGCGCAACAGCGCAGGGCTGCAAGCTCACTTCCCGAGCCCCGAAGCCGCGATCGTCTGCTCGACGTACTGCGCGAACAGCGCGTGCGTGTGCGTGCTCGGGTGGACCGTGTCGGCGAACACGTAGGTCTGGTCCGCGTTCGCCACCGTGTAGCTCTGCGGCGAGCAGAACAGCGACGACTGGAACTGCGCGCCGTATTCCGCGGCCGTCATGCCGTTTTGCAGCACTTGCGGATACTTCTGCGCGTAGGCGGTGGCGTTCTGCGCCATCAGCGTCAGGTTACAGGCCGTGCCGGTGTTGGTGACCGTGAAGCCGTTCGCCTGGGCGTTCGGCAGCACGACGGTGTCGAGCCACGTGAACGCATCGGCGAGAATCACCGCCTTCGAGCTGATGGCCGACGCGAGCGCCGTTTCGACGATGCCGTTGTAGGCCGCCGTGATGCCGGTCAGCAGCGCAGCCGCGCCGGCCGACTGCGCATTCGCCGCTACGCCGAGCGGCGTCTGGCCGATATCGGGCACGGTCATGAAGACGACGTGCTTGCCGCCCGCCTGCAGAATGGTCTGCACCTGCGTGGCCATTGCCACGGCCGCCTGGTAGACCTGCGCGTTGTTCTGCTTCAGGTAGCCGGCGATGAACTGCACCTGGCCCGCCTGCGTGTTCGGCAGCGTGCCGGCCGCCACGAGCGCCGGGAAATCGGTTTGCAGCGCCGCGCCGAGCGCCTGCAGGTTCGCCGTCGTCGCGTACTGGAAGATGTCGTTCGCGCCGCCGTTGATCAGCACGAGCTGGCCGTCGTTGAAGCTCTTGTAGGCGCTCAGGTAATTGCTGACCTGGGTCTCGACCGGCACGGTGGTCGCCGCCGCGTTGTTCGGCGCCCAGCCTTCGCCTTCGGGGAAGGCCGCGCTGACGTCCGAGCCGCCCTGCGCGTAGCCCATGCCGCCCGTGGCGGTGAGCGCGAGGCCGAAGCCGCCTTCGTAGGCCGGCGTGATGGTGCCGCCGTAGTATTCCGCGATCTTCTGCACCCAGATCTCGCCAGGGTTCGTCGTGAACTTGCCGCCGCCGAAGCCCGGCAGGATTTGCGGCGAGTAGGTGCCGACGTCGGAGAGGCTGTCGCCGAACGACACGACCTGCAGTTTCACGCCGCCCGCCGGCGTTGTGCTGGCGCTGCTGTTGTTGTCGCCACTGCCGCCGCCGCACGCGGCGAGGAGGGCGAAAGCGGCGCTCGCGAGAGCGATCTGGGAGGCGCGCAGCAGCGTACGGTGTCTCGTTCCTTGGTGCTTCATATTCACTTCATCTCCTCGGTGTGTGGCTTGATGGCCACTGCTTCAATGCAAACTGCCGGTGCGGATCTGGCTTGTGTACTTCGTTCCCCGTTCTCTGGCCGACAGCCTACGCAATCTCCTAAGGTTCGCGCGACCCGCACTCACCCCTGGTGTTGTTTTCCGTCACGGCCGCCTGCGAGGCCTGCGGCGCAAGCGCGAGGTCGTGGCGCGCGCACCAATCGGGCGGCGCGAACAGCGCAGCAAGCCGCGTGCGCCAGTCCGGCATGCGCGCGCAGTCGCGCGCCATCGCGATCCATTCGTGAAAGCTCGCCTTCAGCGGGTTGTAGGTATCGAGCGGCTTGACGATGCCGTACACGGGCGGTTCGAGCGCATCTTCTTCGACGTAGCTGCCGAACAGACGGTCCCAGATCGCCAGCACGCCGGCGTAATTGCGGTCGATGTAACGTTCGTTGCGCGCGTGATGGACGCGGTGCATCGACGGCGTGTTGAACACGTATTCGAGCCAGCCGAGCTTGCCGATCGCCTGCGTATGCACGAAGAACTGAAACGCGAGATTGACGAGCACGATGCCGACGATCTGCATCGGCGTGAAGCCGATCACGGCGAGCGGAATCCAGAACAGCCACATGCCCGCGACGGGATACATCAGGCTCTGACGGAAGGCGGTGGAAAGATTGAGGCGTCCCGACGAATGATGGACGACGTGCGCGGCCCACAGCCAGCGCACGCGATGGCTCGCGCGGTGAAACACGTAGTAGAGCAGGTCCTGGGCGACGAACAGCGCGAGCCAGGCGCGCCAGCCGGGCTGCCAGTCTGTCAGACGCCCGTGGCGCCAGACCCAGGCGTAAACGGGAATCGCGACGAGCCACGCGAGCTTGTCTGCGCCCTGGTGCATGAGCGCGAGCGCGGCGTTGCAGAGCGTGTCGGGCCAGCTGTAGAGGGCCGTGTCGGGGCGCGTGCGGGCGAGATGCCAGGCTTCCCAGCCGATGCAGGCGAGAAATACGGGCGCGAGCGCGAGCAGCAGCCATTGCGCGTCGAACTGCACGAACGTCGTCCTCCTCGTCCCGTGTGCGGCGCTGGCGCCGCGTTGTTGTGTGTCTCGTCTCCAGAGCGCCGTCGCGTGCCCTTCCCGGTGCAAGAGGGCGTGCGCGCGGCTGCCGGTGCGCGATGCATACGCTGACGCGCTACCGGACTTTGCCCGTCAGAGTACACGTCCGCGACGCGCGACGCTCGGGGCTTTGCTAGAGGAAATCTTCGAGGCGGCCCGCCGGGCGAGCCTTGCGCGGCGTGCGATGCGGGGAGGTGGCGCGCCGGATCGGCATGCGCGGGGGGCGCTTGGGGCGAGGGTGAAACGCGGCAAAAGCGGCCGGGCGGCGCGCGTTCGCGGAGGCGGATGCGAGCGCACAGAAGCCGTGCCCATAAACGCGCCAGAAACGAGCCAGAAACGCGCCAGAAACGCGCGAGCCCAGGCGCTCAGCACAGCGGACGAAACGTCATGACGACGTGCCGTCCGCGTGTGCGAGTGTCACGCTCAATGCGCGGCGTGATGCTTCTTCGTGGCCTTGCCGGACGCCTTGGCCGACGTCTTCGCAGGCGCCTTCGCCGAGGCTTTGGGCGACGCCTTTTCCGATGCTTTTTCCGGCGCCTTTTCCGCCGGCTTGCGGCCGACCGATTCGCTGATCCGCTCGACTCTCACGCCGTGGCCCGCGCGCGACGCCTTCGACGCCTTGCGCGGATGCGGATCGACATACACCGGATGCTCCTCGGGCATGCCCTTGTAGACCCATTCGAGCAGCGCATCGTGAGCGGCGCGCGCGCCTTCCGCGCGCGGATCGTTGATCAGGCTCACGACGATCCAGCTCGAACCGTTCTCGGCGGCCACGTAGCCCGCGATCGCGCGCACGTCGCGCAGCGTGCCGGTCTTGATGTGCGCGTTGCCGCCCACGCCCGCGTTGGTCAGGCGGTTGCGCATCGTGCCGTCCACGCCCGCGACCGGCAGCGAGTCGATAAAGACCTGCGCGACCGGGCTCGCGTTGGCCGTCTGCAGCAGGTTCGCGAGCGAGAGCGCGCTGATGTGCTCTTCGCGCGACAGGCCGCAGCCGTTGTCGAGCACGAGTTCGGGCATCGCAAGGCCGTTGCGGTGCAGGAAGTTCGTCACCGCCGACGCGGCCTTCGCCGTGGTTGAAGGCGGCTTGCCCTCGACCGCGCCGAGCGTGAGGAACAGATTGCGCGCCATCACGTTGTTGCTGAACTTGTTGATGTCGTGCACGACGTCGCCGAGCGGCGGGCTCTGGTGCACGGCCACGAGGCGCGCGCGCGGCGGCACGACGCCTTCGTGCGTCGCGCCCGAGAAGCTGCCGCCCGCCTGTTGCCAGAGCGCGAGGAAGCCGTCGGCGAAGAACGTCGAGTGATCGACGGGCGCGGCCATGTTGAGCGTGCGCGCGCCGCAGCGCATCGCGTAGTTGCCGTCGAAGCTGGCGGTGACGACGCCGTTCGCGCCGGGCGTGACCTGCGGGCTCGGCAGCATGCCGCGGCACGCGCCGGGGCGCTCCTGAATCTGGTTGTCGATCTGCCATTGCGCGACCGGCGGCACCACGTCGATCGAGACGCCTTCGCGCGACGGCGAGAACGTGAACGACACCGACTTGAACGCGTACATCAGCGGATCGGGGCCGACGTTATAGGGCGCGCTGTCGTCGCCGTCGAACGAGGGCAGGTCGCGCGTGGACGGATCGAACTCGCTCTTGTCGAGCACGAGCGCGCCTTCGATGCGCGTGATGCCCGACGCGCGGATCTTCTGCACGAGGTCGATCAGTTCTTCGGGCACGAGTTTCGGATCGCCGGTGCCCTTGATGTAGAGATTGCCGTGCAGCGTGCCGCTCGCATCGACTTCGCCGTCGGTGTAGGCCGAGGTCTTCCAGCGGTAGTCGGCGCCGAGCATCGCGAGGCCGCTCCAGGTGGTGACGAGCTTCATCGTCGAGGCGGGCATCATCGGCTGGCCGGCGTTGACGGCCACGCTCGGCGAGCGGTCGCCGACTTTTTCGATCACCACGCTCATCGACGAAAGCGGCACGTGCGCGCGTTCGAGCCCCGTCATGACCGAAGGCGGCAGCACGGTGCTGACGTTGACGGTCGGCGTGCGGCCCTCGGTCGGCTGCGCGTAGGCGGCGGGCGCGGCGCAGAACGCGGCGCTCAGCGCGGCGCAGACGAGCGTGAGAGAGAGCGTGCGGCCGGCGGTGCGGGCGCGCGCCCGTGCAGGCGTGCCTGCGGAGGCGAGGCTGGCGGCTTGACGCGACGGCAGGCGCCAGAAGCGGCGAAGGGAGCGAAGAGAGCGCGGGGACGACGAAACGGGCGGCATGAAATGCGTTGGCGAGTGCGGGCAGTGGCGGGCAGTGCAGGGCCGCGCGCGCGGCGAGCGCCTTCGAGGGCGGCTTCGCCGGTTTGCGCGCGGACGCGGATTCAGGGGCGCGAAGCGGTGGCGATGCGCGCGGCCGTCGCGCGGGCTTCGCGCTCGGGCGCAAAGCCGGCTGAACGGCGCATCAGCATCGCGGCGCCGCGCGCCGCAAAAGCGCCCATTGTAAAGACCTCGTGCGGTGCGCGCGCATCATCGGCGACAAAAGTGATGAAAGCAGGGGCGAAAGGCGCAATAAAAACGCGATACGGACGCATGTCATCGAGAAGTAATGACGAAGCAGGCGAGATGCAAGCAGATCGCGCGTACGAATCTTTGAGCGCACAGGGCGAACCATTCGCACGCCACATCGGCGTGGTGCTGTCGGCGCCGCGCTAGAATGCACCATCGTTATCCTGCAACGCGGCGCCACGCGCGCCGCTTCGTTATTTCACTACGATGCGCATACTGCTAGTCGAAGATGACCGCATGATCGCCGAAGGCGTGCGCAAGGCGCTGCGCGGCGAGGGCTTTGCGGTCGATTGGGTCGAGGACGGCGAAGCCGCGCTCTCGGCCGCGAGTGGCGAAAGCTACGACCTGATGCTGCTCGATCTCGGGCTGCCCAAGCGCGACGGCCTCGACGTGCTGCGCACGCTGCGCGCGCGCGGCACGGCGCTGCCGGTGCTGATCCTCACGGCGCGCGACGCCATCGCCGACCGCGTGAAAGGGCTCGACGCCGGCGCCGACGATTACCTCATCAAGCCGTTCGATCTCGACGAACTCGGCGCGCGCATGCGTGCGCTGATCCGCCGTCAGTCGGGCCGCAGCGAATCCACCATCCGACACGGTTCGATCACGCTCGATCCGGCCTCGCACCAGGTCACGCAGGACGGCACGCCCGTGGCGCTGTCGGCGCGCGAATTCGCGCTGCTCGAAGCGCTGCTCGCGCGGCCCGGCGCGGTGCTCTCGAAAAGCCAGCTCGAAGAGAAGATGTACGGCTGGGGGGAGGAAATCGGCAGCAACACGGTCGAGGTCTACATCCACGCGCTGCGCAAGAAACTCGGCGCCGATCTCATCCGCAACGTGCGCGGCCTCGGCTACATGATCGCGAAAGACGCGTGAGGACGAACGCGCACCAATGAGTTCGATTCGACGACAACTGCTGTTCTGGCTGCTCGCGATCGTGGTCGCGGGCGTGAGCCTCGCGGGCTGGCTGATCTACCGCCAGGCGCTCGCGGAAGCCAACGAACTGTTCGATTACCAGCTTCAGGAAATCGCTTCGGCGCTGCCGTCCGAGCCCTTCAACGAGATTCTGTCATCGCGCGATACCGGCACCGAAGGCATCGTCCTGCAGATCTGGAATCGCAACGGCGTGCTGATGTACTACTCGCATCCGCGCGCGCCGCTCGCGCCGCGCGCGGAGCTCGGCTTCTCGACTGAAAAGACCGATCGCGGCGACTGGCGCGTGTACGGCGCGATCGTCGGCGACAACGTCGTGCAGCTCGCGCAGCCGGTGTCGGTGCGCAACCGGCTCGCGGCGAACGTCGCGCTACGCACGCTCTGGCCGCTGATCGTGCTGCTGCCGTTTCTCGGTCTCGCCGTGTGGATGGTGGTGGGGCGCGGCCTCAAGCCGCTGTCGCGCGTCGCGCGCGCGCTCGACACGCGGCATCCCGAGGCGCTCGATCCGCTGCCCGAGGAGCGTCTGCCGCGCGAAGTGATGCCGCTCGTGCATGCGCTCAACGCGCTGCTCGAACGGCTCGCGCACGCGCTCGACACGCAGAAGGCCTTCGTCGCCGATGCCGCGCACGAACTGCGCACGCCGCTCGCGGCGGTGCAGATTCAGGCGCAACTGGTTGCGCGCGCAAAGGACGACGACGCGCGCCGCGAAGCGCTCGGCGATCTGCAGGCGGGCGTCACGCGCGCGACGCGTCTCGCGGAGCAACTGCTCGCGCTCGCGCGCTCGGAACCGGACGGCCATGCGCGCGCGCGCAGCGTCGACCTGCACGCCTTGCTCGACGACTGCGTGCTCAACTACGCGCCGCTCGCGCAGCAGCGCGGCGTGGATCTCGGCATCGAGGAAAGCGCCGATGCGCACGTGGACGGCGACGCCGACGCGCTGCGCGTGATGTTCAACAATCTGCTCGACAACGCCACGAAATACACGCCCGCGGGCGGCCGCGTCGACGTGAGCCTGCTGCTCGACGACGGCCATCCGCTCGTGCGGATCGCGGATAGCGGGCCGGGCATTCCCGTCGACGAACGCGCGCGCGTGTTCGACCGTTTCTATCGCGTGGGCGCGGGCGCGAACCGCGCGCGCACCGATGTCGCGGGCACCGGACTCGGGCTGGCGATCGTCCGGCGGATCGCCGATCAGCACGGCGCGACCATCTCGCTCGGCGACTCGCCGGCGGGCGGTTTGCAGGTCGATCTGCGCTTCTGATCGGGCGCGCGGGCCGCATGCCGCGCGTCGGCCCGCTTTCCTCCGATCGATGCGCGCGCAAGGATTGCGCGGGGGCGTTTGAATCATTGCGCATCGACGTGCCGGCGAAGCTTTAATCGAGCTTTCAATTCGCCCCTTATTCGCCTCGCGCGCCCGCAAAGCCCCTCCGGACGGGGCTTTGCGCATGAGTTCCCAAATTAAGACTCCTTTAAGCGACGCCGCTTAATCTTCGTTACGTCGTGACAGCATCCCGCGCAAGGAGTCCGCTATGAATACCAAAGTCTTTACCCGTAGTGCCGTGGCGATCGCCGTGGCCGTGGCGTTGTCGGCCGGTTACGTTGCCGGTCGCCGCGACGTGCCGCCGCCGCAGGTCATCACGCCGGCACAGGCCGCGATGATGCCCGCCGAGGCCGCGGCCAAGACCGGCATTCCCGACTTCTCGGGCCTTGTCGAAACCTACGGTCCGGCGGTCGTGAACATCAGCGCGAAGCACGTCGTCAAGCAGACGGCGATGCGCGGCGGCGCCGGTGGCGGCGCGCAGCAACTGCCGATCGATCCGAGCGATCCGTTCTATCAGTTCTTCAAGCACTTCTACGGCGGCATGCCCGGCATGGGCGGCGACGGCAGCGGCGGCGGCGCGCAGCCCGACACGCCGAGCACGAGCCTCGGTTCGGGCTTCATCATCAGCCAGGACGGCTACATCCTCACCAACGCGCACGTCGTGGACGGCGCGAACGTGGTGACGGTCAAGCTCACCGACAAGCGCGAATTCAAGGCGAAGGTCGTGGGCGCGGACAAGCAGTCCGACGTGGCCGTGCTCAAGATCGACGCCAAGGATCTGCCGACCGTGAAGATCGGCGATCCGCGCCAGAGCAAGGTCGGCCAGTGGGTGGTGGCGATCGGCTCGCCGTACGGCTTCGACAACACCGTGACCTCGGGCATCATCAGCGCGAAGTCGCGCTCGCTGCCGGACGAGAACTACACGCCGTTCATCCAGACCGACGTGCCGGTGAACCCCGGCAATTCGGGCGGCCCGCTGTTCAATCTGCAGGGCGAAGTCATCGGCATCAACTCGATGATCTATTCGCAGACGGGCGGCTTCCAGGGCCTGTCGTTCGCGATCCCGATCACCGAAGCGATGAAGGTCAAGGACGACCTCGTCAAGACCGGCCATGTGAGCCGCGGACGCCTCGGCGTCGCGGTGCAGTCGATGAACCAGACGCTCGCCAATTCGTTCGGCATGGACAAGCCGCACGGCGCGCTCGTCAGCTCGGTGGACGCGAACGGCCCGGCCGCCAAGGCGGGCCTGAAGCCGGGCGACGTGATCGTGGCGGTGAACGGCGAGCAGATCGGCGATTCGTCGGACCTGCCGTCGCTGATCGCGGGCATGAAGCCGGGCACCAAGGCCGACGTCCAGATCTGGCGCGACAAGACCACCAAGGATCTGAACGCGACCATCGGCACGCTCTCCGACGCCAAGGTGGCGTCGAACGATACGCCGCAGTCGCAGATGCAGGGGCGCCTGGGCGTGGCCGTGCGTCCGCTGACGCCGGAAGAGAAGAGCAACGATTCGGTCGATCACGGCCTGCTCGTCGAGCAGGCGGGCGGCGCGGCGGAAAACGCGGGCATCCAGCCCGGCGACGTGATCCTTGCCGTGAACGGCCGTCCGGTCGGCAGCGCCGAACAGCTCAAGCAGATGATCGCGCAGGCGGGCAACAGCATCGCGCTGCTGATCCAGCGCGACGACGCGCAGATCTTCGTGCCGGTCGATCTCGGCTAGGCGCGGCAACCGTCGTCACGATTCGCTCCAGCGGTCCGACGCGCTTTACGCTTCGTCTACCGGGATTGCCGGACCGCTTTTCCACTGCCGCCGGAGCTTGTGCCCGGCGGCAGTTTTCTTTTGTGCGCGCGGTTTGTGCGCTTTTTGTGCACAGACATGCGTCATGTCATCGGCCGATCTCCTATACCTGTTCTCATGGGCACGCGCTTTGCGCTATCCGCCATACCGGAGAAACTTCCAAGGAGTCGTCACGATGAAGATGTTCCGAAACGCACGCCCCGTCCTGTCGGCCGCCGCGCTCGCGGCCACCCTGGCACTCGGCTACGCGGGCAATGCGGCAGCGCAGCAAGCCATGCCGCCAGGCGGCAACGCGGGCTCGTCAGACATGAACGGCACGCAGGGCAACGCCACGGTCGGCGGCTCGTCGTCCGACGATTCGAGCGCCGGCAACACCAACGGCGGCGGCATGCCGCAAGTGCAGCAGCAAGGCGACGTCTCGTATGTCTCGGGCGGCGTCGGTCAAGACGAGTCGAAGGCGCTGCAGGCGGCGCAACGCTCGTGGCCGCTGTCGCTGCGCTTCACGGGCCGTAACGCCGAGTTCCTCGCCGACGTGCGCGTGCAGCTCACGAACGCCCACGGCGCGAGCGTGCTCGACACCACGTCGCGCGGGCCGTACATGCTGGTGCGGGTGCGCCCGGGCCGCTACACGGTGCACGCGAGCCATAACGGCGTCGAGAAGACCAGCACGGTGACTGTCGGCTCGAACGGCAGCGCGCGCGCCGCGTTCGTCTGGTAACGCGCGGGGAAGTCCGCCGGCTCTTGCAGCGTGTTGCAAGACGGCCCGCGCGGGAAGGCGCGGGCCGTTTTGCGTTCGAGTTTTGCGTTCGTTTCGGGTGCATCGTGCCCGACCGCGCGCAGGAAGGGCGAGGCGGTGTTGCGCCGACGCCAGGCCAGTGTGCGCCAGCCGACGCAGCGCGCCGGCCGCCCTGCGCGGGAAGTCGCGCAAGTGCGGCAAGTTTCGCCGATAATGAAGTGACGGGCCCGCCGCGCCGCGAGCCCCCAGGGAGCCTGAAGCCATCCACAACGACCGGCACGCGTTGCCGGAAGAGGCTGCGCGCCGCACCGGCTGCGCCGCCCATCGATCAGGGAGCGGACCATGACGGTCGAACCGGATGCCGGCCATCGCATCGAGATCGTCGTAAATCGTCATCGCGTGCGCGTGATACACGGCGGGATCACGATCGCCGACACGCTGGCCGCGCTCACGCTCTCCGAACCCGGCGCTATCGATACCTGGTATTTCCCGCGCGCCGACGTGAACATGGCGCGCCTCGAACGTTCCGTGCGCACGAGCGCGTGCCCGCACAAGGGCGAGGCGGTCTACTACCACTTGCGCACCGAAGACGGACGCATCGACGACGCCGCCTGGAGTTACGAAGCGCCGCACGACACCGTGCGCGAAATTGGGGGCTATCTGGCCTTCGACGCCGAACGCGTCGACCGCATCGACCAGACCTCCTGATCCGCGCGCAAATACCGCCTACGACACACACGATTACGACCTACGACCTTCTCGAAACGCGACCGGGGAGCCGCCATGGAACTGAACGACGCACTGAGGATTCCGCTCGAGCCGCTTGCCGTCTGGCAGGCGCTGCAGGACGCCGCGCTGGTGCGCGCGAGCCTTGAGCATTGCGAAATGTTCCGGCGACTGGGCGCGGGCGAGTATGCGCTCACGCTGACGGTGCCGCTCGGGCCGCTGCGCGCGCGCTATGAAGTGCGCGCGCATATCGCCAGCGACGTGGCGACCGTGCCGCTCACGCCGCGCCGCGTGCTGAGTTTTCGGGCGCGCGCCGAGGGCATCGGTTCGATGCGCGGCCAGATCGACGTGGCGCTGCGCGAGGAGGAGGTGGCCGCGGGCAAGCCGCCGAGCACGCGCATCGATTATTCGGTGTGGGCGACGCTGACCGGTCCGCTCGGCGAATTGCCGCCGCGCCAGATGGAGCACGCGCTGCACGATCTGGCCGACGAATTTTTCACGGAATTCTGCGCGGTGGTCGCCGCCAAGCACGGCCGGGCGCCCAATCGCGCGCGCGGCAAGGAACCGCGCCGTCAGCACGTATTCCTGCGGCCGATCAATCTCGCGGCGGTCGCGCGGCGCGCGCATCTGCTGCCGCATGCGGGCGGCACACTCTCGGGCCGTGCGGCAAGCACGCTCCATCACGAACCCGCGCCGCACGCCATGCCGAGCTGGGCGTGGGCGGCGATGATCTTCTTCGTCGCGTTGCTGCTCTACGCGGCGCGCTTCTTCACGGGCGGCTGACGCCCGCAGTCGTCGCGGCGTTCCGGCGCCGGCATGCTCACGCCGCGCGCCGGCGCACCATCCGCTTCCCGTCCTTCGTTCACTGACCCCGGAACTCGCGCCGCCATGCCGACGGCGAGGTGCTGAACGCCTGCACGAAATGCTGTCGCAGCGACGCCGCCGAGCCGAAGCCCGCGCGCTGGGCGACGGCGTCGATCGGCTGATCGGTGCTTTCGAGCAACTGCTGCGCACGCGCGAGACGCTCGCCGAGCAGCCACGCGCCCACGGTCGCGCCCGTCGTCAGGCGGAACTGGCGGGTGAAGGTGCGGCGGCTCATCAGCGCGCGTTCGGCCAGCGTGTCGAGCGTGTGGGGCGTGTCCAGATTCGCGCGGACCCAGTCGAGCAGACCCGACAGCCGGTCGCCGCGCCCGCGCGCCGCGACGGGCTGCTGCACGTATTGCGCCTGATTGCCTTGCCGATGCGGCGGGACCACGAGGCGGCGCGCGACGTAGTTGGCCGCGTCGGTGCCCGCGAGGCGGCGCAGCAGATGCAGGCAGCAGTCGAGTCCCGCCGCCGTGCCCGCCGAAGTGAGGATGTCGCCGTCGTCGACGTAAAGGACGTGCGGATCGAAGCGCACGCGCGGGAAGCGGCGTGCGAAGGCGTCGGCGGCGGCCCAGTGCGTGGTGGCCGGACGGCCGTCGAGCAGACCCGCGTGTGCGAGCACGAAAGCGCCGAGGCACAGGCCGACCAGCACCGCGCCGCGCGCGCGGGCGTCGCGCAAGGCGGCGCAGAGCGCCTCGGGCGGCGCTTCCTCGGTATCGCGCCAACTCGGCACGATGACGACGTCGGCGTCGGCGAGCGCGTCGAGGCCGTGCGTCGCGCCGAGCGTGAAGCCCGCCGTGGTCGCGAGCGGGCCGCTTTCCGCTGCGCACACGCGCAGTTCGAACGGCGGCACGCCGCCTTCGGCGCGGTCCTCGCCGAACACGATGCAGGGCACCGACAGATGGAACGGGATGATGCGGTCGAAGGCGACCACGGCGATGCGGCGCGCTGACGTGGACGTGGACGTCGTCGGGCGAATGGAGGGCGCGGGCGCGGAATCGGACGGCTCGGGCAGAACGGCGGCGGCGGTGGACATCGCTAACTCGCTTTTGGGGACGTTCGGGGAGATCGGCGCGACCTGAACATGCCGCCGATGTTTGGCCCGATTCTAGCGAAACTTGTCATTCGGGCCACTGTGCGCGTTTGCGACGCCACGCAACAATGCGCCATCGTCGTTGTGCCGCCAGGCCCGGCGATGTTGATCCCAAGCATTCCAAACCATCGCGAATTCTTTCGAACCTTCGCGAACCTTCGCTCACACTGCTCGAATCAGGAGGCCTCACCATGTCCGCACAACCGCGCCGCGCGCTCGTCGTCATCGACGTGCAAAACGAATATGTGAGCGGCGATCTGCCGATCGAATATCCGGACGTCCACACCTCGCTCGCCAACATCGGCCGCGCCATTGATGCCGCGCGTACCGCGGGCGTGCCGGTCGTCGTCGTGCAGAACTTCGCGCCTGCGGAGTCGCCGCTGTTCGCGCGCGGCAGCGCGGGCGCCGAACTGCACGACGTGGTGGCGTCGCGTGAGCGCGATCACTACGTCGAGAAGTCGCTGCCGAGCGCCTTCGCGGGCACCGATCTGGGCGCGTGGCTGGCCGCGCGCGGGATCGACACGCTCACGATCGTCGGCTACATGACGCACAACTGCGACGCCTCGACGGCCTTCGACGCCACGCACGCGGGGCTCGCGGTCGAGTTTCTGGAGGATGCGACGGGGGCGGTGCCGTATGAGAATTCGGCGGGTGCGGCGAGCGCCGCGGAGATCCATCGCGTGTTCAGCGTGGTGATGCAGTCGCGCTTCGCCGCGGTCGCGAGCACCGACGCCTGGCTGGCGGCGCTGGCCGAGGGCGCGCCGTTGCCGCGCGACAACATCTACGTGTCGAATCAGCGTGCGCGCAAGGCGCGCGTGGCGGCGTAAGCGATCAGCGGCGAGTCAGCGCCGAGACGAAGAGGGCGGCGACCGCCGCTCTCGCCAGGACAACGATATCGAACGAAAACGCCCGCGCGCGATTACGCGGGTGCGGCCGTCACGCGCAGCGCCGGACTGAAACGCAGCGCGTCGAACACCGCTTCGACGAGGCGTTCGGCATTGCTCGCCACGTCGAACGCGTCGGGCAGGATCGCCATGTCGCGCAGCGCGCCCGTGATGAACGAATGCAGCACGCGCGCGGCGCGCGGCGCGTCGAGGTCGGCGGGCAGCTGGCCCTTGGACATCGCGTTGCGCAAGCCTTCCTCGATGCGCATCAGCCCCTCGCGCATATTGCCCTGATGGCGCGCCATCACCGGGCCCATTTCCTCGACGAATTCGCACTTCAGAAACAGGATCTCGAACACGCGGCGGCGGCGCGCGTCGCTGGCCGTATCGCACAGACAGAGCGTGCACAGATCCTTGATGCGCCCGAGCGGGTCGGGCTCGCCCGGATCGACCGAGGCGGCCTTGAGTTCGTCGAGCGGCAGGATCACACGGTCGAACATCGCCGTGAACAGATCGCCCTTGTTCTCGAAATGCCAGTAGATCGCGCCGCGCGTCACGCCGGCGGCCTGCGCAATGTCGGCAAGCGATGTGCGCGAAACGCCTTTTTCAAAAAAGACGTGTTCGGCGGCGTCGAGAATGCGGTTGCGCGTCTCCAGCGCTTCCTCTTTCGTGCGTCGGGCCATGATCGTTGGAATACCGGCGTAAGGGCTGTGGTAAGGAGTTAATAAGGGCGCTTTACGCGAACAAAAGCCCTGAAAACCGAAGGACTATTCGGCAAGAGATGCAAAGGGGCGCAATCGGCAACGTATTGATTTGTAATATAGATGTCATGCGCAAAACGCTCTTGACGAACCGTTCATCGGGAATGATTCGTTCTTTTACATTCGTTCGCGAATGTATCTATAATAGCACCCCACCACCTGGGTACCTCAAGTGGTGATGTCCGGTAATATCCGTCACTGGCCCTTTGGTGGTCGTAGAAACCCCCATGCGCGGCGCCCGACGCGGCGGCGCGCTGAAGAACCGTCCGGACGGATGTAGCTGACCGGTATCGCGCTTTTTTCCTGAAGTACCGGGTCATCCGTCAGGTATTGCCAGATGCTGGCGTGCGATGTTGTCCTCCTGCTTGCTCCCGCTCGCGAGGACGCCGCACGCTTTTAATCGTCAGTTATAGACAGAGGTCGCTCCATGCGCGTCGAACGGGTTCCATTCCGCCTAATCAGCTTCGCGACGGCTGCAATCGTGCTTGCAGCGTGCGGGCAAAAGCAGTCGGCGCCGCCGCCGCAAACTCCCGAAGTGGGTATCGTCACCCTCCAGCCCACCGCCGTGCCGGTCGTGTCCGAACTGCCGGGCCGCACCAATGCCTTCCTCGTCGCGCAAGTGCGCGCACGGGTCGACGGCATCGTGCTGCGCCGCGAGTTCACCGAAGGCAGCGTCGTGAAGGCAGGCCAGCGCCTGTACAAGATCGATCCGGCGCCGTACATCGCCACGCTCAATAACGCCAAGGCCACGCTCGCCAAGGCGCAGGCGAACCTCGTCACGCAGAACGCGCTCGTCACGCGCTACAAGGTGCTGGTGCAGGCCAACGCGGTGAGCAAGCAGGATTACGACAACGCCGTGTCCGCGCAGGGCCAGGCCGCCGCCGACGTCGCGGCGGGCAAGGCCGCGGTCGACACCGCGCAGATCAACCTCGGCTATACGGACGTCGTCTCGCCCATCACGGGCAAGGTCGGCATCTCGCAGGTCACGCCGGGCGCCTACGTGCAGGCGAGCGCCGCCACGCTGCTGTCCACCGTGCAGCAGATGGACCCGATGTACGTCGATCTCACGCAGTCGAGCCTCGACGGTCTGAAACTGCGCCGCGAAATCCAGGAAGGCCGTCTGAAGACCAACGGTCCGGACGCCGCCAAGGTTTCGCTCGTGCTCGAAGACGGCCGCACCTACGCGCAACAGGGCAAGCTCCAGTTCACCGACGTCACGGTCGACCAGACCACCGGCTCGGTGACGATCCGCGCGCTGTTCTCGAATCCGGATCACGTGCTGCTGCCGGGCATGTTCGTGCGCGCGCGCATCGACGAAGGCACCAACGAACGCGCCTTCCTCGTGCCGCAAATCGGCGTGCTGCACGACCAGAAGGGTCAGGCGACGGTGCTCGTCGTCAACAAGGACAACAAGGTCGAACTGCGTCCGATCGTGACGTCGGGCTCGCAAGGCCAGGACTGGATCGTCGAAAGCGGCATCAATGCGGGCGACCGCGTGATCGTGCAAGGCACCGAGAAGGTCAAGCCGGGCGCCGAGGTCAAACCGGTCGACGCGCATCTGCCGCCGCCGCCGCCGCCGGGCGCGCCGTCGGCCGACGAAGCGACGGCTTCGGGCAACGCCAGCGCCAGCGCCGCATCGGGCGCGTCCGCTGCCTCCGCCCCCGCTGCTTCCGCTGCGCAATAACAGGGAGCCTGCTTCATGGCAAAGTTCTTTATCGACCGCCCGATTTTTGCCTGGGTGGTCGCCATCATCCTGATGCTGGCGGGTGTGGCGTCGGTGTTCACGCTGCCGGTCGCGCAGTATCCGACCATCGCGCCGCCGTCCATCCAGATCAGCGCGACCTACCCGGGCGCGTCGGCCAAGACGGTGGAAGACACGGTCACCCAGGTGATCGAGCAGCAGATGAGCGGTCTCGACCACCTGCTGTATCTGTCGTCCACGTCCGATGACTCGGGCACGGCCACCATTACGCTGACTTTCGCGGCGGGCACCAACCCGGACATCGCGCAGGTGCAGGTGCAGAACAAGCTGCAGCTCGCCACGCCGATTCTGCCGCAGGTGGTGCAGCAGCTCGGCATCAAGGTCACGAAGTCGAGCAGCAGCTTCCTGCTGGTGATGGCGTTCGTCTCCGAAGACGGCAGCATGACCAAGTACGACCTCGCGAACTACGTGGCGTCGAACGTGGAAGACCCGATCAGCCGTATCGACGGCGTGGGTACGGTCACGCTGTTCGGCTCGCAGTACGCGATGCGCGTCTGGCTCGATCCGAACAAGCTCACCAACTTCCAGCTCACGCCTTCGGACGTGACGGCGGCGATCACGGCGCAGAACGTGCAGATCGCGGGCGGTCAGCTGGGCGGCACGCCGTCGGTGGCGGGTCAGTCGTTCCAGGCGACCATCACCGAATCGACGCTGCTGCACACGCCTGAAGAGTTCGGCAACATCCTGCTGAAGGTGAACCAGGACGGCTCGCAGGTGCGTCTGAAGGACGTGGCGCGTATCGGTCTGGGCGGCGAAAACTACAACTTCGACACGAAGTACAACGGTGCGCCGACCGCCGGTCTGGGTATTCAGCTCGCCACGGGCGCGAATGCGCTGCAAACCGCGAAGCTGGTGCGCCAGAAGATCGACGACCTCTCGAAGTACTTCCCGCACGGTCTCGTCGTGAAGTACCCGTACGACACGACGCCGTTCGTGCGCCTGTCGATCGAGGAAGTCATCAAGACGCTGCTGGAAGGCATCGTGCTGGTGTTCCTCGTGATGTACCTGTTCCTGCAGAACCTGCGCGCGACGTTGATTCCGACGATCGCCGTGCCGGTGGTGCTGCTGGGTACGTTCGCGATCATGGCGGCGGTGGGCTTCTCGATCAACACGCTGTCGATGTTCGGCCTCGTGCTCGCAATCGGTCTGCTGGTGGACGATGCGATCGTGGTGGTGGAAAACGTCGAACGGGTGATGGTGGAAGAGGGCTTGGGGCCGAAGGAAGCCACCCGCAAGGCGATGGGCCAGATCACCGGCGCACTCGTGGGCGTGGCGCTCGTGCTCTCCGCGGTGTTCGTGCCGGTGGCGTTCTCGGGCGGTTCGGTGGGCGCGATCTACCGTCAGTTCTCGCTGACGATCGTGGCCGCGATGGTGTTGTCCGTGCTGGTGGCGTTGATTCTGACGCCCGCGCTGTGCGCGACCATCCTCAAGCCCATCCCGAAGGGTCATCACGAAGAGAAGAAGGGCTTCTTCGGCTGGTTCAACCGCACGTTCGAAAAGAGCCGCGACAAGTATCACAGCGGCGTCTATCACGTGATCAAGCGCTCGGGCCGCTGGCTCATCATCTATCTCGCGGTGATCGTCGCGGTTGGCCTGCTGTTCGTGCGCCTGCCGAAGTCGTTCCTGCCCGATGAAGACCAGGGCACGATGTTCGTGATCGTGCAGACGCCTTCGGGCTCGACGCAGGAAACCACGGCGCGCACGCTGGCCAACATCCAGAACTATCTGCTCAACGACGAGAAGTCGATCGTCGAGTCGACGTTCACGGTGAACGGCTTCAGCTTCGCCGGTCGCGGCCAGAACTCGGGTCTCGTGTTCGTGCGCATGAAGGACTACAAGGAACGTCAGCACGCGGACCAGAAGGTCCAGGCGCTGGTGGGCCGCGTGTTCGCGCACTATGCGGGCTACAAGGACGCGATGGTGATTCCGGTGAATCCGCCGTCGATTCCTGAACTCGGCACGGCCTCGGGCTTCGACTTCGAACTCCAGGATCGCGGCGGCGTGGGCCACGAAAAGCTGATGGAAGCGCGCAACATGCTGCTCGGCATGGCTGCGAAGGATCCGTCGCTCGCCCTCGTGCGTCCGAACGGTCTGAACGACACGCCGCAGTACAAGATCAACATCGATCGCGAGAAGGCTGAAGCGCTCGGTGTGACGGCGGCGTCGGTCGACCAGACGTTCTCGATCGGCTGGGCGTCGTCGTACGTGAACAACTTCCTCGACGTCGACGGCCGGATCAAGAAGGTCTACGTGATGTCGGACGCGCCGTTCCGCATGACGCCGAACGATCTGAACAGCTGGTACGTGCGCAACAGCGCGGGCGGGATGGTGCCGTTCAATTCGTTCGCCAGCGGCGAGTGGACCTACGGTTCGCCGAAGCTCGAGCGTTACAACGGTATCTCGGCGGTGGAAATCCAGGGTCAGGCGAGCGCGGGCAAGTCGACGGGCCAGGCCATGACGGCCATGGAGCAGATCGCGTTGAAGCTGCCCGCGGGCATCGGCTACGAATGGACCGGTCTGTCGTTCCAGGAACGTCAGTCGGGTTCGCAGGCGCCTATCCTGTACGGCATCTCGATCCTCGTCGTGTTCCTGTGTCTTGCGGCGCTGTACGAAAGCTGGTCGATTCCGTTCGCGGTCATCATGGTGGTGCCGCTCGGCGTGCTCGGCGCGCTGCTGGCGGTCACGCTGCGCGGTCTGGAAAACGACGTGTTCTTCCAGGTGGGTCTGTTGACCACCGTGGGTCTGTCGGCGAAAAACGCGATTCTGATCGTGGAATTCGCCCGCGACCTGCAGGCCGACGGCAAGATGGGACCGATCGAGGCGGCGCTCGAAGCCTCCCGACTGCGTCTGCGCCCGATCCTGATGACGTCGATGGCGTTCATTCTCGGCGTGCTGCCGCTCGCGATCAGTAACGGCGCGGGTTCGGCATCGCAGCACGCGATCGGCACGGGCGTGATCGGCGGTATGGTCACGGCCACGTTCCTCGCGATCTTCATGATCCCGATGTTCTTCGTCGTGATCCGCGCGAAGTTCGCAGGCGAGAAGGAAGACGCCGACGTCGCGCTCCAGCACTACGAAGAGCACCACGCGCACGACCATGACGACGATAACGCCGGTGGCGCGGGCGGCAACGGCGGCAACGGCGGCAACGGCGGCAGCGGTGGTGACAACGGCGGCCCGGGTAAGGAAGGACATTGAGATGCATAAACTATCCGTAATTGCAGGGGCCGCTGCGCTACTGGCAGGTTGCACGATGGCGCCGTGGTACCACCGGCCGGATGCGCCGGTGTCGCAGACCTTCCCGCAGGGCGGCGTCTACGCGACGCAGCCCGGCACCGAAGCCGGCCAGGCCGGCGAAGGCGGCGAGGGCACCACCGCGAAGAGCAGCCGCAGCGCCAACGGCGCGGCGGCGACCGACATCGGCTGGCGCGACTTCTTCGTCGATCCGCGTCTGCAGCAACTGGTCGAAATCGCGCTGAAGAACAACCGCGACCTCCGTGTCTCGGTGCTCAACGTGGAAGCGTCGCGTGCGCAGTATCAGATCACGCGCGCCGAGCTGTTCCCCGCCATCAACGGCGTGGGCACGGACACGCGCACGCGCCTGCCGCAGGACCTGGCGACGAGCTATCCGACCAATCCGTACAGCGTCTACAACGTGGGCCTGCAGGCGTCCTGGGAAATCGACTTCTGGGGCCGCATTCGCAGCCTGAAGGACCAGGCGCTTGCGCAGTATCTGTCGACGGCGTATGCGCGCAAGGCGGCGGAAATCACGCTGGTGTCGGAAGTCGCGGACCAGTACCTGACGATGCTTTCCGACGACGACCTGCTGAAGGTCACGCAGGAAACGCTGAAGACGGCGCAGGACTCGTACAACATCACGAAGGCGCAGTTCGACAACGGCACCGGCACCGAACTCGATCTGCGTCAGGCGCAGACCGTGGTCGAAACGGCGCAGGCCAACCTGCAGGCGCAACTGCGCGCCCGCGCGCAGGCCGAGAATGCGCTCGTGCTGCTGATCGGCGAGCCGCTGCCGGCGGAGATGCCGCAAGGCCTGCCGCTCGACGGCCAGGATCTGCTCGCAGACATCCCCGCCGGACTGACGTCGGACATGCTCACGCGCCGTCCGGACATCATGGAAGCGGAGCAGACGCTGCTCGCCGCGAACGCCAACATCGGCGCGGCGCGCGCGGCCTTCTTCCCGAAGATCTCGCTGACGGCGGCGTTCGGCACCGAAAGCCTGTCGCTCGGCGGTCTGTTCAAGGCGGGCACGGCGGCATGGAGTTTCGTGCCGCAGGTCACGCTGCCGATCTTCGAGGGCGGTTCGAATATCGCGAATCTGCAACTGGCCAACGTGCAAAAGCGGATCGAGATCGCGAACTACGAGAAGGCGATCCAGTCGGCGTTCCGCGAAGTGGCGGACGGACTGGCGGCGCGCGGCACCTACGATCAGCAGATCGCGGCGCTCGAGCGCAACACCTTCGCGAACCAGCGTTCGCTGTCGCTGTCGGAACTGCGCTACAAGAACGGCGTGGACAGCTATCTGCCGGTCCTGACCGCGCAGACGAGCCTGTACACGTCGCAGCAGACGCTGATCAGCGCACGCCTCGCACGCATGACGAATCTCGTCGATCTGTATCGCGCGCTCGGCGGCGGCTGGATCCAGCACGCGGGCGAAACGCCGCGCGCGCCGGATGCGCCGGCCGATTACGGCTCGGCCAGCGCGCCGGCGGCGGCTTCGGCTCCGGCGGCGTCGGCTGTGTCGGCGGGTTGAGCGATATTTCAGCGACGCTTCAGTGCGTCCTGAAGTGAAAACGCCACGGGTGACCGTGGCGTTTTTTTTGCGCGATGCGTCTTAAAAGCGGGGCGAAGCAGCGCACCGCCGCCAGGAGATTTCTCAATCAACCTAAGGACAATTTAGTAATTATCCTATTTTTATTACGATTTGCTGTCACTAGCATGGACCGACCAGAAGTAAGGCAAAGAATCGCAAGGCAAAGGCCGGCAACGAATTTTTTCAGCTAGTGAGGCAACTGATGCAAACCGAACCGACTTCCTCGACCTACCACGGCCTGCCCAAACGCTGGGTCGATCGCTTCGAATTCTTTGATGCGCATGGCGCGCCGGGTTCGCCCGCCTACAAGGCCGCATTCAAGCAGATTCCCTTTCTCCAGCGCATCAAGATCGGCGGTAACTTCTTCGCGTTCTTCTTCGGGCCGATCTACTTCCTCGTCTGCGGCCTGTGGCGTACCGCGATCGCGACCTTGGGGCTCACTTGCGCCGCCTGTGTCATCGCCGCCGTGCTCATGATGTTCGTGCCCGGCGACCGTGCCGCCGACATGATCGCGCGCATGGCCGGACTGGCCGTGGCGTTGATCTGCGCGCAGGTCGCGAACTACGCCGTTTACCGCAAGGAAGTGAAGCGCGAAGCCGAGCGCTGGAACTTCTTCAAGCTGATCCGCTGGATCTGATCGCCGGCGTTGTTCGCCCGGTTTCCCGTGAATTTTCCGATGCCGCCGCGCGTTGTTCGATGACGGCGGCGGCGCTTCTCGCTTACGCATCATGACCATGAATCTTCGACGTTTCGCCGGCGTCGCGGCGGCGCTCGTGCTCGCCGCGTGTCAGGCGAAAGACCCCTATGAAGTGAGCAGCAGCAGTCTTGAAAGCGCGCGCTCGCAGTTCCAGACGCATATCGTCGACCACTCGTTCCAGCCCGACGGGACGCCCGCCAGGCCACCGGCCGGCGTGCTGGATCTGATCCGCTATCCGGCCAGGGACGGCAAGCTCGCAGCCTACGTCACGCCGGATCCGCACGACGGCAAGCGTCATCCGGCCGTGATCTGGGTTGTGGGCGGCTATGGCGGCATCGGCGGCCCGACGGATCAGCTTTTCTGGACGCCCCAGCCGCGCGCGAACGACCAGAGCGGCGCAGCCTTTCGCAAGGCCGGCATCGTGACGATGATGCCGAGCTTCCGTGGCGAGAACGACAATCCCGGCGCGTACGAGATGTTCTACGGCGAGATCGACGATATCGAATCGGCGCGCGCGTGGCTGGCCGCGCAGCCTTATGTCGACCCCCAGCGCATCTATCTCGTCGGCCACAGCACCGGTGGCACGCGCGCGCTGCTCGCGAGCGAACTGAACGATCGCTTCCGCGCGGTTTTTTCGCTGGGTGGCGTGCCGGATCTGAAGTTGCGCATCGACGCGGGCGAGATGCAGGTGGCGGTGCCGTTCGATCAGACGCGTCCCGACGAATTCCGCCTGCGCTCGCCGATGACGTTCGTCACGTCGATCAAATCGCCCACGTTCTATTTCGAAGGCGAGTCGAACTACTGGCATGAGTTCGATGCCGTGCAGACGGTGGCGCAAAACCACAAGATTCCGCTGCACGTATTCAAGGTCGCCGAGGGCGATCACTTCTCGATCGTCGCGCCGGTTTCCGATGCGATCGCCCGCAAGATTCTGGACGATCGCGGCGATACGTCGAATATCGCCTTCGACCAGGCGGATCTCGCGCGCATCACGGCGGGCATCAGCCGGGAAGATCAGTAGTGCTGTCGTAGTGCCGACGGTCGTCGTGAGCGCGTTCGCTCACGACGTCACGAAAAAAAACGCCACGGTTTCCCGTGGCGTCAAACCAGCAAAAGACCCCGGCCGATGCGTCTCGCGCAGGCGGCCGGAGCACCTCTCGCGTCGACTCAGTGTGCCGCGCTGCGCGGCATGTCGTGACCGGCTTCCGGGCCGCCAGGCGCGTCGTGCGCATGGCTGCCGTCGAAATCGTGCCCGGCGCGGAGGATGTCGCGGCCGGCGGCGCGTTCGCTCTTCACGCCGTTGAAGATCAGGTTGAGCACCACCGCGCACACCGAGGCGAGCAGGATGCCGCTATGCAGGATCGGCGAGAGCGCGGGCGGCAGTTGCGCGAAGAAGTGCGGCGAGACCACCGGCACGAGCCCGAAGCCCACGCTCACCGCGACGATGAACAGGTTGTGCTGGTTCTTCACGAAATCCACCTTCGCCAGCACCTTGATGCCGTTCGCGGCCACCATGCCGAACATCACGATGCCCGCGCCGCCGAGCACGAAGGCGGGCACCGAGGCGACCATCTGCGCCATCTTCGGAAAGAGGCCGAGCAGCACGAGGATCACGCCGCCCATCGCGCAGACGTAGCGGCTTTTCACGCCCGTCACGCCGATCAGCCCGACGTTCTGCGAGAACGAGGTGTGCGGAAACGAGTTGAAGATGCCGCCGATCATCGTGCCCAGACCGTCCACGCGCAGGCCGCGTACGAGCGTCGCCTGATCGACGGGACGCTCGACCATGTCGCCCACCGCGAGGAACATGCCGGTCGATTCGATGAAGGTGACGAACATCACGATCACCATCGTCGCGATCGGCAGCACGTGGAATTTCGGCATGCCGAAGTGGAACGGCATCACGAAGCCGACCCACGGCGCGTGCGTGATGCCGTCGAGGTTCACGCGGCCGAGCGCCAGCGCGATCGCGAAGCCCGCCACGATGCCGAGCAGCACCGAGATATTGGCGATGAAGCCGCGGCCGAACTTGTTGATCAGCAGGATCAGCATCAGCACGAGCAGCGAGAGGCCGAGATAGACCGGGTCGCCGTAATTCGGATTGCCCACGCCGCCGGCCGCCCAGTTGATGCCCACTTCCATCAGCGAGAGGCCGATCACCGCGATCACCGTGCCCACCACGACGGGCGGGAAGAAGCGCAGCAGCTTGCCGATCATCGGCGCGATGACGATGCCGATCGCGCCCGCCGCGATGGTCGAGCCGAAGATGTCGAGGATGCCGAGCGACGGATTCGTGCCGATGGCGATCATCGGGCCGACCGAGGCGAACGTGCAGCCCATGATGACGGGCAGGCGGATGCCGAAGATCCACAGGCCGAGCGTCTGGATCAGCGTGGCGATGCCGCACGCGAACAGGTCGGCGCTGATGAGAAAGGCCACCTGATCTTTCGGCAGACCGATGGCGCCGCCGATGATGAGCGGCACCGCCACCGCGCCCGCGTACATCACGAGCACGTGCTGGATGCCGAGCGTCAGCAACTGGCCGAACGGCAGACGTTCGTCGCACGGGTGAACCTGGGCGCCGCCACGCTGTCGGGACTGGGCCTGCTCCCGTTCCATACCCTGGGGATGCATGTCGTCTCTCTCCGTCTTCGTTTGGGAATATGGACTCCAAGGTATGCGCGCAAAAAATATGCAACAAGACCGCTGGGGACTATTCCGTGCTTTCCGGGGGCGATATGCGCGCGGGCCGCGCGGCGCGCGCCACGAGGGCGCGATCGTGCGCGGCGCATGAACGCGATGGCGCGCGCGGCGAGGCCGGGGCGCGTCGCGTCGAGGTGGCCGCGACGCGCGCATGCGCCGTTCGTCCCATGTTTCAGGCGGTTTGCGGCGTTCGGCGGCGCGCGCGCAGTGACGGCGTGCGTCGCGCCGGACGCGTTCGACGCAGCGAAAAGCGACGCTGTCGCGGCGCGGCTGACGCCGGCCGGATGCGCGCACGCATGGCGGCGTGGTTATGATCTCTATTTCGCTTTCCGCATGTGAGCCGTTTTGCATTGCGCGCGGTGCGGGTGGGTTTACCCGCGAGCGCGGGCATTTTGCGGGTTTCGCGTGATTTCACGGCATGCTCGTCACGTGCTCGCCGCCTGACCCTCGCGCCGGTATCATGAGCCGTTACACCAGCCGCCATTCGGCCCGTTTCGTTTCGCCGTCTGCGGTTCGCGGCCAGCCCTTCCTCTTCTTTCCAGACGCTTCGCATGCACGCATCGTCCGCGCGTTTTCTCGGCATCGACCTCGGCACCGGTTCCCTCAAAGTCGCGATCGTCGATGACGAAGGCGCGGAGCGCTGCGTGGCGAGCATCGCCTATGCGCTCGAAACGCCGCAGCCCGGCTGGGCCGAAATCGACGTGCGGCGCTGGTGGGACGCGCTCGTGCAGGCCTGCGCGAAGCTGCCCGAAGCGGAGCGCGCGGCGGTGCGGGCGATCGGTTTTTCCGGGCAGATGCACGGCGTCGTGCTCACCGATGCGCGCGGTCAGGCGCTGCGTCCCGCGATGCTGTGGCCCGACACGCGCGCGCACGATCTGCTCGACGCCTGGCCCGACAGCGACGCGCATCCGCAGCCCAATCCCGTCGCGCCCGGCATGGCGGGCCCGCTGCTGCGCTGGACGATGCAGCACGAGCGCGTCGTCGCCGACGCCGCGCGCTGGGCGCTGCAACCGAAGGACTGGCTGCGCGCGGCGCTCGCAGGCGGCGCGCCGGAGGCCTTCGTCGCCGATCCGTCCGATGCCTGCGCGACCGCGCTTGCCGCACCCGACGGCCAGTGGGATCGCGCGTTGATCGAGCGTCTCGGTTTGCCGTCGCACTGGTTCGCGCCGCTGGCGGCGTCGGGCGCGGCGAGCGGCACGCTCAGCGCCGACGCGGCGCGCGCGCTCGGCCTGCCGGTGGGCATCGTGCTCGCGACCGGCGCGGGCGACACACCGTGCGCGGCGCTCGGCAGCGGTCTGCACGAGGACGGCGACGCGCTCGTCACCACCGGCACGGGCGGCCAGATTCTCGTGACGGCGCGCAGCGAGCCGCCTGCGCGGCGCGGCATTCATCGCTATCGTTCGGCGTCGGGCGGCTGGTATGCGATGGCCGCGATGCAGAACGTGGGGGTGGCGCTCGAAGCGGCGCGTGGCTGGCTGGTCTACGATTGGCGCGCCGCGTATGACGAGGCGTTTGCCGCGCCCGCGTCGTCCACGCTCGCGTTCCTGCCGTATCTGAGCGGAGAGCGTTCGCCGTGGCTCGATCCGTCGGCGCGCGGCGGCTGGCTCGGCGCGGGACTCGGCGATACGCGCGGCACGCTCATGCGCGCGGCGTTCGAGGGCGTGGCGTTTGCGTTGCGCGCGGGGCTCGACGCCTTGCGCGAAGCGCAGGTCCAGCCCGCGCCGCTCGCCTCGCTCAAACTCGCGGGCGGCGGTTCCGTCGATCCGCGCTGGCGGCAACTGCTCGCCGACGCGCTCGGCGCCGAACTGCACGCCATCGACTGTCCGAACGCGGCCACGCGCGGCGCGGCGCTGCTCGGCGGCGTCGCGTGCGGACACTGGCGCATGGACGAACTCGCGGCGCTCGCGCCCGCATCGGCGCGCGTCGCGCAGCCGCGCGAGGACGCCGCGCTTGCGCAGCGCTACGCGCGCTTTATCGATTTATATGGCCGGGTGCGAAGCTGGTTCGCACCGGCCAGTTCCTGACTGAGAGCGGAGGAAAAACGGGATGCTGATCCTGATTGAAGAACACGCCTGCTACGGCGGCGTGCAACGCATCTACAAGCACGAGTCGGAAACCATCGGCCTGCCGATGCGCTTTTCGGTCTATCTGCCGCCGCAGGCGCGCAACGCGAAGGTGCCCGCGCTCTTTTATCTCGCAGGCCTGACCTGCACCGAGGAAACATTCCCGATCAAGGCGGGCGCGCAGCGCTTCGCCGCGCAGCACGGCATCGCGCTGATTGCGCCCGACACCAGCCCGCGCGGCGCGAACGTGCCCGGCGAAGCCGATGCGTGGGACTTCGGCGTGGGCGCGGGTTTCTACGTCGACGCCACGCGCGAGCCGTGGTCGACGCACTGGCGCATGTATTCGTACGTGCGCGACGAGCTGCGCGCGGCGGTCACCGAACATCTGCCGATCGACGGCGAACGCCTCGGCATCTTCGGCCACTCGATGGGCGGTCACGGCGCGCTGACGCTCGCGCTGCGCAATCCGGATATCTATCGCTCGGTGTCGGCGTTCGCGCCGATCGCCGCGCCCACGCGCTGCCCGTGGGGCGAGAAAGCCTTCAGCGGCTATCTCGGCGACGACCGCGAAGCGTGGAAGCAGTACGACGCGAGCGAACTCGTGGCGAAGGCCGCGCACCAGTTCGAGGCGGGCATTCTGGTCGATCAGGGTCTCGCCGACGCGTTCCTCGCGAACCAGTTGAACCCGGACGTGTTCGAGGCCGCCTGCGCGGCGGCGGGCCAGCCGCTCACGCTGCGCCGTCACGAAGACTACGATCACGGTTACTTCTTCATCCAGAGCTTCATCGAGGACCATCTCGCGCATCACGCGAGCGTGCTGCTGAAGTAAGGCGTACGGATCGAGATCGCGCAAAAGCGCAAGGGCCGTCACGCAACGCGTCGCGGCCTTTTTTTGCGTCCGGCTTCTGAGGATTCGACCCCGTTGCAAAACTTGGAAATCTGGTCAGGTTGGTACTAGAATCTGGTCAGGTTGAACCTGTTAGTTCTTATTTTTTGGAGCCACGATCATGCGAGCACTGCGAGTCGAACCGGAAGCCGGCAAGGAAACCGTCGAGCGCCGCATGGTCGATTTCCAGGCGGCCGTGAAGGCGATCGCCGCGCGCGTCGGCGCCACCGACATCAACGCGGCCGGCACGCCCATTTCCGCGTTCAAGACCAATTATTCGAGCGTGCTCAAGCGCGTGAAGTCGGGCTCGGTGGAGATCGTCAACCAGGGCCAGGAGCCGTTCATCATCCTCGGTCTCGATCAGGCGGTCGCGCTGATGTCCAACACGGTCAGCGACCGCACCGTGGCGGAAGTGTTCGCCGGGCTGCCCTCGGTGCCGGCCACGGGCAAGCTGCCGCGCGACGTGTCGATCGACGCCGAAGATCACTACCGCGTGCCGCGTTGAGCGGCCGCGGTTTCGCGCCGCACGCACCTCATTACAACAACCGATCGACATTCGGGGCATTACGAGACAAAGGCCGTCCATGCCGAGATTCCTGTTGGGCACGAATACGCTCATCGACATGTGTATCGAAGACACCGCGTCGCGCAAATGGATGGAAAGCGGCGTGAAGGCGCGCGACATCAACCTCAGCGTGATCAGCGTGGCCGCCGCGCGCCAGGTGATCGCGCAGCACAAGACGAGCGAGCCGCGCCGCGCCGCCTTCAGGAAGGCGCTCGAAGCGCGGCTGGCGGCGCTCGTCGACGACGGCTCGGTGCTGCTGCCGTTCGACCAGGCCGAGGCCGCCGAGTGGGAACAGTGGCGCGGCCATCAGCCGCTCGAAATCGAGAAGGGCGGCAAGCGCCATGCGGTCGGTCAGGACACGCGCATGGTGATCGCCACGGCCGTCGCGAACGGCTGCACGCTCGTCGAGCCCGAAGAGGCGTACCACCGCGAACTGCGCAAGCTGCAGGTGAGCGTGGTGTCGCTGCTCGAGGAATAAGCCCTTGGATCCGCTGGACGACCAGTTCCGCGTGCCTGGCGGCCGCCTCACCCCCGCGCCCGCCTGCTGCCGCGTGCTGAGCCTGTCGGGCGGCGGTTTTCGCGGCCTCTACACGGCGCGCCTGCTCGCGCGCATCGAGGAAAGCGGCAAGTTCGGCGACGGTCCGATCGGCGCGCGTTTCGACCTGATCGCGGGCACCTCGGTCGGCGGCATTCTCGCGGCGGGGCTGGCGGCGGGTGTCAGTGCGCGCGAACTGCACGCGATGCTCGCGCAGTGGGGGCCGTCGATTTTTCCAAAGCTCTCGCTGCGCACGCTCCAGAAACTCTTCAGCAAGAAGGTGTACGCGGCCGAGCCGCTCGAACGCGCGATCGTCGCGTGTCTCGACGGCCGCGCGCACACGCCGCTCTCCGAACTCGACAAGCCGCTCATGCTGACGACCGTGAGCTGGTCGCTCGGCGAGATCCGTCTGCTGCGCAGCCGCGGTCTCGCGGGCGACGAAGCGGATGCCTGTTCGCTGCTCGCCGCCGCGCGCGCGACCTCGGCGGCGCCCGCGCATTTCCCCGCCGTGATGCTCGACGACGACTGGCACGTGGACGGCGGCCTCGCAGCCAATTGCCCCGACGCGCACGCGCTCGTCCAGGCCCAGCGGCGCGGCGCGCCGGTGCGCATGCTGAGCGTCGGCACCACGGGCGTGCGCCACAAGAGCGTGCCGAGCCGTCTGCCGCTGCGCGGCTTCGCATGGGCGCAGCCCGCGCTCGATCTGAGCATGGAGGCGCAGGAGCACATGGCGCGCGCCACCTGTGCGCGCGAGCTGCGCGAGCGCTATCTGCATCTGAACAGCGAGGCGGGCGGCGATCAGCAGATCCTGCGCGATCTCGACGTCGCCACGCCCGATGCCAGCGCGGCGCTCACGCGGCTCGCCGATCAGCGTTTCGAGGCGCTGCTCGCGGACGCCGAGGAGTCGCGGCGGCTGCGTTTCATCATGGGCGACGGCGAGGCCGTGTAGCGGCATCAGCTACGCCTGGCGTGCCACCGAAGGCGATAAAAAAGGCGTTGTCCCTCGCGGGTACAACGCCTTTTTTCGTTGGAGTGCGCGCGGCGCCGCTTACGACTGCCGCTTGCCGATCAGGCTCGCGCCATAGACGAGCGCGGCGAGCGCGGTGATCCAGAAGCTCGTCGGCCAGTCGGTGTAATAGGCGAGCGCGACGCCGATCCACGCCTGCGCGAGCGCGAGCAGCGCGGCGAGCACGAGGCCCGCCGAGAGCCGCGTCGTGAGGTTCTGCGCGGCGGCGGCGGGGCCGACCATCAGCGTGAACACCAGCAGCACGCCGACGATCTGCGTGCACGCAGCCACGGCGAGCGCGGCGATGCCGAGAAACAGCATCGACACGAGACGCAGCGACACGCCTTTCGCTTCCGCAAGCTCCGGCTGCAGCGAGGCGAACAGCAGCGGACGCATGATGGCCGCGAGCGCCCCGAGGCTCGCCACCGCGAGCGCCGCGAGCACGCCGAGCGTGTCGCGGTTCACGCCGAGCACGTTGCCGAACAGCAGCGCCGTGACCTGCGTGGCGTAGGACGTGAAGAAGTGCAGGAACAGCAGGCCGAAGCCGAGCGCGAGCGAGAGAATCACGCCGATCGCCACGTCGCGGCCCGCGAGTTTTTCGCCGAGCGCGCCCATCGAGACGCCCGCCGCGAGCGTGAAGCCCACCATGCCCCACATCGGTGAGACGCCCAGCAGGACGGCGCCGGTCGCGCCCGTGAAGCCGACGTGCGAGAGCGCGTGGCCCGCGAAGGTTTGTCCGCGCATCACCAGAAAATAGCCGACGATGCCCGCAAGCACGGCGACGATGCCCGACGCCGCGAAGGCGTTCACCATGAAATCGTATTCAAGCATCGTGCGAGTGGCCGTGTGCGTCGTTGTTGTTGTGGGCGTGTGCGTGGCCGTGCGCGCCGTGCGAATGGCCGTGGTCGTGGCCATGATCGTGCTCGTGTTCGTGGTCGTGTTTTTCGACTTCCACGTCGCCGGACATCACGAAAATGCGGCCCTTCATGCGCATCACCTCGATCGGCGAGCCGTAGAGGCGCGAGAGCACGGGCGCGGTGATCACTTCGTCCACGCTGCCGAGCGCCGCCACGCCGTTGCCCAGATACAGCACGCGGTCGAGCGCGTTGAGGAGCGGATTGAGTTCGTGCGCCGAGAACAGTACGGCGATGCCCAGTTCGCGCTGCACGCGCCGCACGAGTTCGACCACGCCGCGCTGATGGTGCGGGTCGAGGCTGATGAGCGGCTCGTCGAGCAGCAGCAGTTTCGGGTCGCCGAGCAGGCATTGCGCGAGCAGCAGGCGCTGGCGCTCGCCGCCCGAGAGTTCGGAAAGCGGCCGGTCGGCGAGCTTCGTCGCGCCCACGAGGTCGAGCACGCGGGCGACGTCGGCGCGCGTGGCGGCGTCGGCGCGCGGCAGGCCCCAGCGGTGCCCGTCGGCGGCCATCGCCACGAAGTCGCGGCCGCGCACGCGGCGGCTCGCGAGCGCCGTGCGCGTCTGCGGCATGTAGCCGATCTTCGGATTGCCGCGCGCGACCGGTTCGCCGAGCACGCGGATCGCGCCGCGCGAGGCGGGCACGAGGCCGAGGATCGCGCGCATCAGCGTGGTCTTGCCCGCGCCGTTCGGTCCGAGCACGCCGATGAATTCGCCCTGGTTCACGGCGAAGTTGGCGTCGCGCAGGATCGTGCGTTCGCCGAGCGTGAGCGTCACGCCCGCGAGCGTGAGCACCGGCTGCGGCGCGCGGTGGTGATGCACGTCCTGTGCGTGTTGCGGAGAGGGCGCGGCCTCTGTCATTGCTTCTGTTCCCTGAGTACTTCGTGTTTAGTGCTGCGCGAGCGCCTTGCCGAGCGCGTCGAGCTGCGTCAGCATCCACTGCTGGAAATTCACGCCCGCGGGCTGCGTCTCGGTCACGCTCACCGTCGGCACCTTCGATTGCTGCGCGAGGCCGAGCATGCGCCGCGTGAGCGCTTCGGTCGCCTGGCTGTTGTAGATCAGCACGTGCACGCGGCGCTCGCGCAGATCGCGCTCGAAAGCGGCGATGTCCGACGCGCTCGCCTCGGTGTCGTTCATCGCGGCGAGCTGGAAGCGCAGATTACGCATGTCGAGACCGATCGCATCCGACATATAGCCGAACACCGGCTCGGTGGCCGTCACCGGCACGCCCTTGTACTGCGCGCGCAGCGCGGCGACCTTCGCGTCGATCGGCTTGAGCGAGCCGAGGAACGTGGCCAGGTTCGCATCGTACACGCTCTTGTGCGCGGGGTCCGCCGCGCCGAGCGCCGCGCTCACCGCGCGCGCCACGGCGGGCATCGTTTGCGGGTCGTACCAGAGGTGCGGATTGTCGCCCGCCTTCTTGCCGACGAGGTCCGCCGCGACGATGGTCGCGCGCTGGCCGCCCTGGGTCGCGCCGAGCAGCTTGCTCATCCACGGGTCGTAGTCGGCGCCGTTGTAGACCACCACGCGCGCGTGCTGGAGCGCGCGCGCCGTCTTCGGGCTCGCTTCGAACAGGTGCGGGTCCTGATCCGGATTGCTCAGGATGCTCGTCACGCTCACGTTCGCGCCGCCGATCTGCTTGACGACGTCGCCATAGAAGTTCTCCGCCGCCACCACGGGGATGGCGGTGTCGGCCTGCGCCGCGCGCGCCGGGCCGAGCAGGCCCGCGACGGCGGCGAGGGTGGTGAACGTCAGCGTGGCGGCGGCCTGCGCGAGGCGGCTGCGCGTGCGCAGCTTCGCGCCGGAAATTGCGAGCATGGTTCTATCCTTGGACGAGAGGCGAGGCCGATTAAAGACGGAAAGCACGACCGGAAGGGCCAAATGGTGAAAATCCGTGAAGGCGAGATGATATAACGTATCACGCGGGATGGCGAGTCAGCCGGACGGCCGATGCCGCAGAGTCGGGTTCGCGGCGCGCCGGCTTGCGCGGCGCACCATCGAAATCCGACGGCCAAGCGTTTGTCCGCCTTGACATGTCCGCGTCCGTATCCGATCATTCGACCACTAATAGAGCAAATGTTCATGTGTCGGGCGAGTGTTCATCAGCGCGCGCCGGCGGCACGGACGAACTCGGAGACAACCCTGTGGCACATTCCGCAAACCCGGCGGCTGGACGTTTGCAGGACAAGGTGGCGGTGCTGACCGGCGCGGCGAGCGGTATCGGCGAAGCGGTCGCGCAGCGCTATCTGGACGAAGGCGCGCGCTGCGTGCTGGTCGACGTGAAGCCCGCCGACGCCATCGCCGTCGAACTGGCCGCCGCGCATCCCGAACGCGTGCTCACGCTGAGCGCGGACGTCACGCGCCGCGAGGACATCGAGCGCATCGTGCTCACGGCGGTCGAGCGCTTCGGCCGCATCGACATTCTTTTCAATAACGCGGCGCTGTTCGACATGCGCCCGCTGCTCGACGAATCCTGGGACGTCTACGACCGGCTCTTCGCGGTGAACGTGAAGGGCATGTTCTTTCTGATGCAGGCCGTCGCGCGCCGCATGGTCGAACAGGGGCAGGGCGGCAAGATCATCAATATGTCGTCGCAGGCCGGGCGCCGCGGCGAAGCGCTGGTTTCGCACTACTGCGCGACCAAGGCGGCGGTGCTGAGCTATACGCAGTCGGCGGCGCTCGCGCTCGCACCGCACCGGATCAACGTGAACGGCATCGCGCCGGGCGTGGTGGATACGCCGATGTGGGAGCAGGTGGACGCGCTGTTCGCGCGCTACGAGCATCGGCCGCTGGGCGAGAAGAAGCGGCTCGTGGGCGAGGCGGTGCCGCTCGGCCGCATGGGCCTGCCTGGCGACCTCACGGGCGCGGCGCTCTTTCTCGCGTCCGCCGACGCCGATTACATCACCGCGCAGACGCTCAACGTCGACGGCGGCAACTGGATGAGCTGAACCGCCGCGACACGCAGCAACGCAGGACCCGGCAGCACGACGTCACGTCGCATCAAGATTGCAACACGCAACGCACTACGACGCATAACGTAACAAACAAGGAGACAACGTCATGAAACCCGTTTTGAAGACCGTGCTGCGTGCCATGAGCGCGGGTGCAATGATCGCTGCCGCGGGCGCGGCCCACGCGCAGACCGTGACGATCGCGATGTTGAACAACCCGGACATGCTCGAGCTGAAGAAGCTCTCGCCGGCCTTCGAAAAAGCCAATCCGGGCATCAAGCTGAACTGGGTGATCCTCGAGGAAAACGTGCTGCGCCAGCGCGCCACGACCGACATCACGACCAACAGCGGCCAGTTCGACGTGATGATGATCGGCACCTATGAAGCGCCGCAGTGGGGCAAGCGCGGCTGGCTCGCGCCGATGACGAACCTGCCCGCCTCCTACGACATCGACGACGTGGTCAAGACCGCGCGCGACGGCCTTTCGTACAACGGCACGCTGTACGCGCTGCCGTTCTACGTCGAAAGCTCGATGACGTACTACCGCAAGGATCTGTTCGCCGCGAAGGGCCTCAAGATGCCCGATCAGCCGACTTACGACCAGATCAAGGACTTCGCCGACAAGCTCACCGACAAGGCGTCCGGCACCTACGGCATCTGTCTGCGCGGCAAGGCCGGCTGGGGCGAGAACATGGCCTATGTGACGACGGTGGTGAACACCTTCGGCGGCCGCTGGTTCGACGAGAAGTGGCACGCGCAGCTCACCACGCCCGAGTGGAAGAAGGCGGTGGGCTTCTACGTCGACATGCTGAAGAAGGACGGCCCTCCGGGAGCAAGCTCGAACGGCTTCAACGAAAACCTCACGCTGATGTCGTCGGGCAAGTGCGCGATGTGGATCGACGCGACGGTGGCCGCGGGCATTCTGTACAACAAGTCGCAGTCGCAGGTCGCCGACAAGATCGGCTTCGCGGCCGCGCCGACCGCCGTCACGCCGAACGGCGCGCACTGGCTCTGGTCGTGGGCGCTGGCGGTGCCGAAGTCGTCGAAGTCGCAGGACTCGGCGCGCAAGTTCATCGAATGGGCGACCTCGAAGCAATACGTCGAGCTCGTGGCGAAGGACGAGGGCTGGGCGTCGGTGCCGTCGGGTACGCGCATCTCGACCTATCAGCGTCCGGAGTACAAGCAGGCCGCGCCGTTCTCGGAGTTCGTGCTGAAGGCGATCCAGACCGCCGATCCGAATCACCCGACCTTGAAGCCGGTGCCGTACACGGGTGTGCAGTTCGTCGGGATTCCTGAGTTCCAGTCGTTCGGCACCGTGGTCGGTCAGAGCATCTCCGGCGCCGTCGCCGGTCAGATGAGCGTCGATCAGGCGCTCAGCGCGGGCAACGCCGCCGCCGATCGCGCCGTGGCGCAGGCCGGGTATCAGAAGTAACGCCGCGCAGTAACGCCGCGAGGCGCGCCCACGACGGGCCGCCTCGCGCTGCAGATGTGGTGCCGTGCCCCCGCGCGGCGCGCTACAGAGAAGGGTGGTCCTCATGCGTCATCTCCATCTCCACATGCCTCTATTCAATCGAACGCGCGCACCCAAACCGAACGTGCAACAGGTGGAACAGCGCCGCTCGGCGTCGCGCTGGCTGGTCTCGCCTTCGGTCGCCGTCCTGCTGCTCTGGATGACGATTCCGCTCGCGATGACGATCTGGTATTCGTTCACGCGCTACAACCTGCTGAATCCCGACCTCAAGGGTTTCGCCGGCCTCGACAACTACAAGTTTCTCGCCACCGATCCGGCGTTCATCCCGTCGATCGTCCACACGATCGTGCTGATCGTCTCGGTGCTCGCGATTACCGTGATCGGCGGCGTGCTGATGGCGGTGCTGTTCGACCGCAAGTTCATCGGCCAGGGCATCGCGCGCCTGTTTGCCATCGCGCCGTTCTTCGTGATGCCGACGGTGAGCGCGCTGATCTGGAAGAACATGATCCTGCATCCGGTCTACGGCCTCGTGGCCGTGGCGATGCGCGCGGTCGGCCTCACGCCGATCGACTGGTTCGCGGTGTATCCGCTGTTCGCGGTCATCATGATCGTGGCGTGGCAATGGCTGCCGTTCGCGTTCCTGATTCTCTTCACGGCGATCCAGTCGCTCGACCAGGAACAGAAGGAAGCCGCGAAGATCGACGGCGCGGGCGCGATCTCGATGTTCTTCTACATCACGCTGCCGCATCTGCGACGCGCGATCGCCGTGGTGGTGATGATGGAAACCATCTTCCTGCTGTCGATCTTCGCCGAGATCTACACGACCACGGGCGGCGGTCCCGGCAACGCGACCACCAATCTCACGTACCTGATCTACTCGATGGGCCTGCAGCAGTTCGACGTGGGCATCGCCTCGGCGGGCGGCATTCTGGCCGTCGTGCTCGCGAACATCGTGTCGTTCTTCCTCGTGCGCATGCTCGCCCGCAACCTCAAAGGGGAGTACGAAAAATGAGCCAGGTTACCGCTACGCCCGCCAGCGCGCCCAATTCGCCGCACGCGGTCAATCGCGCCTCGCCGCTGCAATTGCTCGGCCGCGTGGTGCCGGGGCTGCTCGCGTGGGTTATCGCGCTCGCGCTGTTCTTCCCGATCTTCTGGATGACGATCACCGCGTTCAAGACCGAGCAGCAGGCTTACGTTCCGTCGCTGTTCTTCATGCCGACGCTCGACAGCTTCCGCGAGGTGTTCGCGCGCAGCAACTACTTTGCGTTCGCATGGAATTCGGTGCTGATCTCGGCGGGCGTGACGATCGTCTGCCTGATTCTCGCCGTGCCCGCCGCCTACGCGATGGCGTTCTTCCCGAATCACCGCACGCAGAAAATCCTGCTGTGGATGCTCTCGACCAAGATGATGCCGTCGGTCGGCGTGCTGGTGCCGATCTATCTGCTTTGGAAGAACACCGGCCTGCTCGACAGCGTGAGCGGACTCGTGATCGTCTACACGCTGATCAATCTGCCGATCGCGGTGTGGATGTCGTACACCTACTTCAACGAGATTCCGCGCGACATTCTCGAAGCCGGACGCATGGACGGCGCGGCCACGTGGCAGGAAATCGTCTATCTGCTGATGCCGATGTCGGTGCCCGGCCTCGCATCCACCGCGCTGCTGCTGATCATTCTGTCGTGGAACGAAGCCTTCTGGAGCATCAACCTGTCGAGTTCGAACGCGGCGCCGCTCACGGTGTTCATCGCGTCGTATTCGAGTCCGGAAGGGCTGTTCTGGGCCAAGCTCTCGGCGGCTTCGCTGCTGGCGGTCGCGCCGGTGCTGATCGTCGGCTGGCTCTCGCAGAAGCAACTGGTGCGCGGCCTCACGTTCGGCGCGGTCAAATAATCGAAACCGAACCGCAAACGTCATGACGAACCCGCAAAACACGATGACGATCCAGGCGCTCATCTGCGACTGTGACGGCGTGCTGATCGACAGCGAAGCCGTGGCCGCGCGCGTGCTGGTGCGCGAACTCGAAGCGCGCTGGCCCGGCACGAACGTCGCGCCCGTGCTGATGCCGCTGCTCGGCCAGCGCATCGAGCGCGTGCTGGCGGGCGCCGGCGAAGCGCTCGCGCGCACGCTGAGCGGCGCCGATGTCGATGCGATCCGCGCGGTGGCCGAAACCGAAGCCGCCGACGCGCCGCTCTTTCCGGGCGTGGCGGCGGCGCTCGACGCCATCGAACTGCCCAAGGGCTGCGCGAGCAACAGCTACACGGCGGTGGTGCGCCGCGTGCTCGAACGCAACGGCCTCGCGCGCTTTTTCGGCGAGCGGCTCTATTGCGCCGATACGGTCGCGAAACCGAAGCCCGCGCCCGACGTGTACCTCGCGGCGGCGCGCGGCATGAACGTCGCGTCGGCGGCGTGCCTCGTGATCGAGGACAGCGTGGCGGGCGTGAGCGCGGCGCGCGCGGCGGGCATGACCGTGCTCGGCTTCGTGGGCGGCGCGCACGTGGGCGGCGAGGCGCACGCGCTGGCGTTGCGCGAAGTCGGCGCACGGGAGATTTTCGATGACATGCGCGCGTTGCCCGCGCTCGTGGCGGACTGGATCCAGAAGGCGGAAGCGGGCGCGCAGTGAGCGTGCGCGTGTTCCGGCAAACGAATCAAGAGTGCAATCGCGGCGGGTGCGATGAAGCCCCGGCCGCCGCAACGAATGGAGACACATCATGGCAAGCGTGATCCTGAGAAACGTGCTCAAGCGCTACGACGAAACCGAAGTGCTGCGCGACGTGAACCTCGATATCGGTGATGGCGAGTTCGTCGTGTTCGTCGGCCCGAGCGGCTGCGGCAAGACCACGCTGATGCGGATGATCGCCGGTCTCGAAGACATCAGTGGCGGCGACCTGACGATCGACGGCACGCGCATGAACGACGTGCCGCCCGCCAAGCGCGGCATCGCGATGGTGTTCCAGTCGTATGCGCTTTATCCGCACATGACGCTGTACGACAACATGGCGTTCGGCCTCAAGCTCGCGGGCGCGAAGAAGCCCGAGATCGACGCGGCCGTGAAGAACGCCGCGAAGATCCTGCACATCGACCATCTGCTCGATCGCAAGCCCAAGCAGCTTTCGGGCGGTCAGCGTCAGCGCGTGGCGATCGGGCGCGCGATCACGCGCAAGCCCAAGGTGTTTCTGTTCGACGAACCGCTCTCGAACCTCGACGCCGCGCTGCGCGTGAAGATGCGCCTCGAATTCGCGCGCCTGCACGACGAACTGAAGACCACGATGATCTACGTGACGCACGATCAGGTCGAGGCGATGACGCTCGCGGACAAGATCGTCGTGCTCTCGGCGGGCAACGTCGAGCAGGTCGGCACGCCGAACCGGCTCTATCACGCGCCGGCGAACCGCTTCGTCGCGGGTTTCATCGGCTCGCCGAAGATGAACTTTCTCGAAGGCACGATCGCGCAGGTCGCGAGCGACGGCATCGTCGTGCGTTACGACAGCGGCGAAACGCAGAAGGTCGCGGTGGAGCCGCGCGGCGCGCGCGAAGGCGACAAGGTGACCGTGGGCATCCGGCCCGAGCATCTGCACGTGGGCGTGACGGAGGACGGCGTGAGCGCGAAGGCGATGACGGTCGAATCGCTCGGCGACGCGGCCTATCTTTACGCCGAATGCGCGGCCGCGCCCGACGGTTTGATCGCACGCATTCCGCCGCTCGAACGGCACGAGCGTGGCGAAGCGCTGAAAGTGGGCGCGCCCGCCGATCATTGCCATCTGTTCGATGCGAACGGTCAGGCGTTCGAGCGGCGTTTCGCGCAGGAACTGGCCGCCTGAGTGTTCGCTTGAATGTAGGTGGAGAAGTTTGTTGTCGTCGTCGTAGTCTGAGGTTGCCTTGCCCCAACGAGGGACGCCCGCTTTCGAGCGGGCTTTTTTTGCCCACGTTTTTTGCACGCATGCAGGCGAACAAACGAAATCGGGCGCTATCATCCTGCGTCCGAACCCCGACCGCGTGCCATCATGATTCGTAAGATCGTGTCGACTGTGTCGATCGCGAGTGCGCTTGCCGCTTCGCTTTCATTGTCCGCCCTGACCACCCTGAGCGCCCATGCCGCCGACGTGCCCGTCGCGGTGGTGCAGCAGGTCGATTCGCGGCTCGACAGCCAGCACGAGCTGCAGCCGCCGATCATCGACGCAAGCCCGGTCATGCCAGGCGCGTGGGTCTACTTCACGGACAATACCTCGAAGCGCCCCGGCCAGACCGACAGCACACGGCCTTACACGCTCGACGCGCACCTGATCTACCAGGACGCCGATCACGTCTGGCACGACCAGCTGTTCGACCGCTACGAGGAAGACGGCGGCATTCCGCAGATTGCGTCGGTGTTTTTCGCACACGCGGATCACACGGCGCACAGCCGCAGTCTCGTCGTGCTCGTGAAGACGCCGCAGCAGCACGAGGATTACGGCGGCGACGCCTACGACGGCTACGTCTACAAGCTGACCGGCACGGCGGCGCAGGGCGCGGTGTTCGTGGGCTTGCAGAGCGACGCGAGCGCGCCGTTCATCGGGCAGTGCCAATGCGGTTTCCGCGACGGCCGCACGCAACACGCGCGCTATCCGAACGCGACGGCGATCCGCAACGCGCTCGCCGAAACCTTCCCGGAGAAGTAAGCGCTAAAACACGCGCTAAACCAAGCGCTCAGTCCGCGCCGTCGAGCGCCGCGCGCGCGCAGTTCTCGTCGGTGACGAGGCCCGAGAGCCAGCCGCCCTTGAGCGCGGCGATCACGGCGTCGCGCTTGCGTTCGCCGCCCGCGAAGCCGATGGTCGGGCGCTTCGGCGGCGAATCCAGATACAGGCTGGTCACGCGGCGGCCCGTGGCCGATTCCACGCGCTTGCCGTTCGCGTCGATCGGCAAGCCGAGCATTTCGGCGATCGCGCCCAGTTCCATCAGCCCGTGCACTTCGTCGAGCGTCAGGAAGCCGTCCTCGTAGAGCGGGCAGTGCTCGCCGATATTGCCGATGCCGACGAAGGCCACATCGGCCTCGCTCGACAGCCCCTCGACGATGCGATAGAGCCGGTGATTGCACCATTGCGCGCGCTCGGCCTCGTTGTCGGCGATCAGCGGCGCGGGCAGCAGGAAGTGCTTGCCGCCGGTCTTCTCGGAGATGTGCAGCGCCACGTCGTAACGATTCGACGAGCCGTCCTGCGCGATCGCGCCGACCATCGAAACGAGCCGGTGCTGCGGACGGTCGAGCTGCGCGATCTGATCGACGGCGGCCTTGAGCGTGCGCCCGCTGCTCACGGCCACGACCATCGGCCGCTCCTCGGCGAGATAGCGCTCCATCACCTGCGCGCCTGCCACGGCGAGCTTGCGGTCGATCGCGTCCTGGGTGTCGCCGTCGATGGGCACGATCTCGCACACCGAGAGGCCGTAGCGCTTCGAGAGCCGGTCGGCGAGCGCGAGGCAGTCGGCCAGCCGATGATCGACGCGCACGCGGATCAGGTTCTTCTCGACCGCATAGGCGACGAGCCGCTGCGCGACCGGGCGCGAGACCTGGAGCTTTTCGGCGATCTCGTTCTGGGTGTTGCCGGCCACGTAGTAGAGCCACGCGGCGCGGGTGGCGAGATCGAGTTTTTCGGTGGACTTGGGCACGGTGGTCTTCGCTTCGGAGCGGGTTTCTGCGGACGTGTCGGGACGTGGTCGGGCGGTTCGGTCTTTGCGCGCTGACGTCAAAACGGCGCGAGCGCGCGAAGTGTACTGGATACGCCGCCGTTCTTACGCCAACCTTTCGCGCGACGGATCGAACAGCGGACGCACGTGCCGGTACAGCGCGCGATACGCGTCGAGCCGCTCGCGCAGCGCCGCGTGGCGCGAGGCGTCGGGCGCGTATTCGGCGGCCACGGGCGCCTTGGTCAGCACCTCGTCGAACGAGCCGCCCGCCGCGAGCCAGCCGAGCCGAGCCGCGCCGAGCGCCGCGCCGGTTTCGCCGCCGCCGTGCTGGCGCGTGGGCGTGTTGAAGGCGTCGGCGACGAGTTGCGCCCAGTAGGCGCTGCGCGCGCCGCCGCCGAGCATCGACAGCGGGCCGACCGTGGTGCCTGCCGAGGCGAGCGCGTCGAGGCCGTCGGTGAGCGCGAGCGTCACGCCTTCGAGCACGGCGTAGCCGAGCAGCGCGCGGTCGGTCGCGTGCGTCATGCCGAAGAACACGCCCTGCGCGTACGGATCGTTGTGCGGCGTGCGCTCGCCCGAGAGGTAGGGCAGAAAGAGCGGCGCCTGGGCGAGCGTGCGCGCGTCGAGCTTTTCGACTTCGGCGAGCAGTTCGGGCTCGTGCGTGCCCGTGAGCTTGCAGACCCAGCGCAGGCAGCTCGCCGCCGAGAGCACCACGCTCATCTGATGCCAGCGGTCCGGAATCGCGTGGCAGAACGCGTGCACGGCCGAGGCCGGATTGGGCGCGAAGCGGTCGCCGATCACGCACAGCACGCCCGAGGTGCCGAGCGAGACGAAGCCGTCGCCGGGCTGCACCGCGCCGATGCCGATCGCGCTCGTGGCGTTGTCGCCGCCGCCGGCCGCCACCACCACGTCCTCGCGCAGCCCGAACTCGCGCGCGACCTCGGGCAGCAGCGTGCCGGACGGCGCGCTGCCTTCGGCGAGCGCGGGCATCTGCGCGCGCGTCATGTTGCAGGCGTCGAGCAGGGCGTCGGACCAGTCGCGCTTCGCGACGTCGAGCCAGAGCGTGCCGGCTGCGTCGGACGGATCGGAGACTTTGCCGCCCGTGAGTTTCAGGCGCAGCCAGTCCTTCGGCAGCAGCACGCAGGCGGTCCGGCGAAACAGCTCGGGCTCGTGGCGCGCGACCCACAGCAGCTTGGGCGCGGTGAAGCCTGGCATCGCCAGATTGCCCGCCACGCGATGCAGTTGCGGCGCGCGCGCGGTGAGTTCGGCGCACTCGTCGACGGCGCGCATGTCGTTCCAGAGGATCGCGGGACGCAGCACGGCGTCGTGGCGGTCGAGCAGCACCGCGCCGTGCATCTGCCCCGAGAGGCCGATGCCGCGCACCTGCGCGAATTCGTGCGGATGCTGCGCGCGCAGCGCGGCGAGCGCGCGGCGCGTGCCGTCCCACCAGTCGTCGGGATGCTGTTCGGCCCAGCGCGGCTGCGGACGCGAAACCGTGAACGGCGAGCCCGCGGTGCCGATCGCGCGGCCATCGGGCGCGAGCAGCAGGACTTTCACTTCGGAGGTGCCGAGGTCGATGCCGAGATACGTGGACATGGCGCGCGCAGGTTCAGAGGTGGAGGCGCTACTTTAGCCGCGCGCGCACGGCGGCGCCATGCGCGGCGACCCGGGGACGCGCGGGTGGAACAACGGCGCGGCGGCGGCCGCGCGCGAAAGCGGAGTGTCGGGAGCAGCGACGAGCGGCGACAAGCGCGACAAGCGCGCGATCAAGCCGCGGACCCGCGCCGGGCGAGCCACGCATCGACGCGCGCGAGCGCTTCGCGCAGCGCGCCTTCGAGCGGCGCGCCGCCCGCGAGGCTGCCCCAGAGCAGCTTGTCGGCGGCGAACGCGGCAAGCGGATCGGCGGCTTCGAACAGCTTCGCCACGGCCACGCCGTCCATCACGCCGTCCTGATACTGATACGGCAGCACGCCCTTGTTCCAGCGTTGCAGGAAGCGCAGGAACAGCGCGGGCAGCACGGCGGTGGCGGCAGGCGTCGCGCCTGCGGCGATGCGTTGCGCGATCGTCGGCGCGATGAAGCCGGGGATCTTCGAGAAGCCGTCGGCGGCCACGCGCTGGTTGGTGTCCTGGATATACGGATTGCTGAAGCGTTCGAGCACCACGTCGCGATACTTTTCGAGGTCGAGCGGGCTCGGCGTGAGGCAGGGAATCACGTCCTCGCTCACGTAGGCGTGCGCGAATGCGCGGATATCGGCGTCGTTCGTGCCTTCGTGGATATACGACAGACCGACCAGCGTGCCCGCCCACGCGATGCAGCTATGCGTCGCGTTGAGAATGCGGATCTTCGCTTCCTCGTAAGGCATCACCGATTCCACCATCTCCGCGCCCGCGCGCTCCCACGCGGGGCGGCCCGCGCAGAAGTGATCCTCGATCACCCACTGGATGAAAGCCTCGCCCATCACCGGGCAGGCGTCGTCGACGCCGGTGGCGGCCTTCACGCGCTCGCGCACGTCGGGCGTCGGACGCGGCGTGATGCGGTCGACCATCGAATCGGGACAGGCGGTGTTCGCGTCGAACCATTCGCGCAGGGCGGTCTCGCCGCGCAGCGCGAGAAATTCGCGCATGCCCGCGTGAAAGCGCTTGCCGTTGCTGCGCAGGTTGTCGCAGGTTTGCAGCGTGACCGGGCCGCCGCCGCGCGTCCTGCGCGCGTCGAGGATCGCGGCCAGCGCGCCGTAGATCGTGGTGCGCGCACCGTTCAGATCGGCGGCGAGATCGGGATTGGCGGTGTCGAGACGGTCGTGCTCGTCGAGGTAATAACCGCCTTCGGTCACGGTGAACGCGATGATCTTGCAGGCCGGGTCCGCGCCCGCGTCGATCAGGCTCGCGAGGTCCGCCGACCACGGCAGCACGCGCGTGATCGAGCGGATCTGCTCGTAGGCGCGCTCGCCCTGCGGCGTGACGGTTTCCAGCGTGTAGACGCCGTGCTGCGCCGCGAGCGCGTCCATGACGGGGTTCATATCGGCGCGGATGTTGCCGACGCTCAGCGTCCACTGCGGCTCGTCCGGCTGGCGCGCGAGATTGACGCGGTGCAGATACCACGCCTGATGCGCGCGGTGAAACGATCCGGCGCCGATGTGCAGGATCACGTTCGCGTCGCTGCGTTCGCTGGCCATAAGGTGTCTCCGTGTTCGCCTGTCTAGGGCGATGTGCGCGCATTGAGCGTGCGCGTCTGGCTGGTTTGGGTGTTCGAATCGACGGGCGGGAAAGGCAGAGCATTTGCCCGATTGATGAACGAATGATCGTATTCGGGCGAAGGAAAGTCAAGACGACACGCGCGGGTTTTGGTGGCGCGCTGCGGCGCGCAAGGGCGGGGCGTGCGTGAGAGCGGGCGTGTGCACGCACGCGCGGCAGGCGCCGCGCGCGATGCTGTGATGCACAACGGAAAAGTGGGGGGCGAAGCGGCCTAGGCGTGAATCCGCTCGATCGCCGACACGGCCTGCGCGGTGGCGTCCGCCGCGCAGCAATCGACGACGATGCGCTCCGGCATCGCGCGCAGCCACGTGAGCTGGCGCTTGCAGAGCTGACGCGTGGCGAACACGCCCTTGTCGCGCATCGTGTCGTAGTCGATGTCGCCGTCGAGATACTCCCACGCCTGCCGATAGCCGACGCAGCGCATCGACGGCAGATTCGCGTCGAGGTCGCCGCGTGCGCGCAGCGCCTTCACCTCGTCGATCAGACCCGCCGCGAGCATCGCGTCGAAGCGCTGCTCGATGCGTCGGTGCAGCACCGCGCGATCCGACGGTTCGAGCGCGACGGGCACGAAGCGGTAGCGCGCGGCCTCGTCGTCGCGGCTCGACGGCGCGGCCAGCAGCGCCGACATCGGCTGCCCGGACAGCATCCAGATTTCGAGCGCGCGCTGGATGCGCTGCGAGTCGTTCGGCGCGAGGCGCGCGGCCGTGGCCGGATCGATTTGCGCGAGGCGCGCGTGCAGCGCGGGCCAGCCGTCGCGGGCGGCCTCGGCGTCGAGTTGCGCGCGCACGGCGGGATCGGCGCCCGGCAGATCGTTCAGACCTTGTGTGAGCGCCTTGTAGTAGAGCATCGTGCCGCCCACGAGCAGCGGCACGTTGCCCCGCGCGACGATCTCGCCCGTTACGCGCAGCGCGTCGGCGCGAAAGTTGGCGGCGGAATAGGCATCGGCCGGATCGACGATATCGATCAGATGATGCGGCGCCGCCGCGCGTTCTTCCGCGCTCGGTTTCGCGGTGCCGATATCCATCTCGCGATAGACGAGCGCCGAATCGACGCTGACGATCTCGACCGTGCGGCCCTGCGCGGCCATTTGCGCTGCATAGCGGAGTGCGGCGGCGGTCTTGCCGGAAGCGGTCGGCCCGAGCAGGCAGGCGACCGGCGTAGGGAGTGCGTGTTGCGTCATGCTCATCGAAGCTCGCTTACTGGCCGCGCATGAACAGGCGGTCGAGGTCCGCGAGCGTGAGCTGATACCACGTCGGGCGGCCGTGATTGCACTGGTCGGCGCGTTCGGTGGTTTCCATCTGGCGCAGCAGCGCGTTCATCTCGTCGAGCGTGAGACGCCGGTTGGCGCGCACCGCGTGATGGCAGGCGAGCGTGCCGAGCATTTCGTGCTGACGCTCGGTGAGCACGCGCGAGCCGCCGTAGGCGTGCAGGTCGGTGAGCACGGCGCGCGCGAGCGCCTGGAGATCGGCGTCCTTGAGCAGCGCGGGCACGGCGCGGATCGCGATCGAGGTGGGCGAGAGCACCGCGAGATCGAAGCCCAGCGCTTCGAGCGTGGCCTTTTCTTCTTCGACGGTGCCGGTTTCCACGGGATCGGCCTGCATCGAAATCGGGATCAGGAGCGGCTGCACGGCGAGCGAGCGCTCGGCCAGCGCCGTCTTGAACTGCTCGTAGAGAATGCGTTCGTGCGCCGCGTGCATGTCGACGATCACGAGGCCGCGCGCGTTCTGCGCGAGCACGTAGATGCCGTGGACCTGGCCGAGCGCGAAGCCGAGCGGATGGTCGTCGCGGGCATCGAAGGCCGGTTGCGCGGCGCTGTCGAAGCGGGCGCCGTCGGCTGCACCATCGGCTTGCGTGACGGTCGAGCCTTGCCCGGCGCCGACGTCCTTGCGGCCGAACAGCGCGTCGTACAGCGCGAGCGGCTGCGCGACGGGCAGCGAGCCTTGTTGCATGCGCGACTGGCGCAGCCAGGTGTTGCCGCTGCTCGAACCGCTGCCTGAGCTAGCGCCCGAGCCGCCGCCGAAGCCCGACGAGCGGCCGCTGCCGGCGCTACCCGCGCCGCCGAACGCGCTCGACGAACCGCCGAAGCTGCTCGCGACGCTCGCGGTGCCGAAGCGGCCCGCGCCGTCGCCGAGCGATCCCGTCGATCCTGACGACACCCCCGCCGACCCCGACGCACCGGAACTGAGCCCCACCGATCCGCCGAGCACGCCCGCGCCCGGAATCGCGCGCGGTTCGATCATCGCGGCATGGCCGCCCGCCGTGGTTTCCGGCGACGCGCCCGCGTGCCGCGCGAGCGCGCGCTGCACGGCATGGAACACGAACTGGTGAATCGAGCGCGAATCGCGGAAACGCACCTCGATCTTCGACGGATGCACGTTCACGTCGACGGCCTCGGGCGGCAGGTCGAGGAACAGCACATACGACGGATAACGGTCGCCGTGCAGCACGTCCTCGTAGGCCGCGCGCACCGCGTGCGTGAGCAGCTTGTCGCGCACGAAGCGGCCGTTCACGAAGAAGTACTGTTGATCGGCGCGATTGCGGCTCGCCGTCGGCAGACCCGCGCAGCCGTAGACGGCGAGCGGACCCGCGCGCTCGTCGAGCGGCAGATGCGCGGTGGCGAAGGTCTCGCCGAGAATCTTCGAGACGCGCGTGCCCGGATCGCTTGCATTCCAGTGCTCGACGGCGCGGCCGTTGTGCAGCACCGAGATCGCCACGTCCGGACGCGCGAGCGCGCTGCGGCGGATCATTTCCAGGCAATGACCGAGTTCGGTCTGCTCGCTCTTGAGGAATTTACGGCGCGCGGGCGTATTGAAGTACAGCTCGCGCACTTCGATGGTCGTGCCCTGGCCGCCCGCGGCGGGCGAGATCGCACCCGTATGCGCGTCGATCTTGACGGCGTGCGCGTCCTGCGCGGTGCGGCTCGTGATCGACATTTCGGCGACCGAGGCGATCGAGGCCAGCGCTTCGCCGCGAAACCCGAGCGTCGCGACGCTTTCGAGTTCCGCGAGCGAGCGGATCTTGCTGGTGGCGTGGCGCATCAGCGCGAGCGGCAATTCGCCTTCGGGAATGCCGCAGCCGTCGTCGGCGATCGAGATGCGTTTGACGCCGCCTTCGTCGAGCAGAATGCGCAGCGTGCTCGCGCCCGCGTCCAGCGCGTTTTCGAGCAGTTCCTTCACGACCGAGGCGGGGCGCTCGACCACTTCGCCGGCGGCGATCTGGCTGATCAGCTGATCGGGCAGCGCCTGGATCGCGCGCGCGGGCCGCGGGCCGCGCGAGGCGGATTCGGGCGCCGCGGTGGCTGCGTTGGCCGCGTTGGCCTCCTGGGCGTCGGCGGAGGCGGGAGCGTCGGGCGCGGCGGCGCCGGTGGGATCGGAATTCGAAGACATGCGCGCAATTATAGCGAGTCGCGACGCGCCGGCCTGGCGTGCGACTCGCGCCCCTTAAGTGTCCGTTAAGCGCCAATATGCGATCTATTGGACGCATTTTTGCCGCCGTTCACGGGAATTTTTCGTGACGGCGGGGCACTTTCTGTATCATGGCGCGGTCAATTTTCCTTCTCGCGCAACACCGGGCGAGGGCGCTTCCTGCAAGCGCTCCGTCCTCGACCAATAAGGGACACTTTTGGATACGCTGCTGCAGTTCGTCAATCTTGTCTTGCACATCGACAAGTTTCTCGGAGTCTTCATCCACCAGTACGGTGCCTGGGTCTATGCGGTTCTGTTCCTGATCGTATTCTGCGAAACCGGGCTCGTCGTGCTGCCGTTCCTGCCGGGCGATTCGCTGCTGTTTATCGGCGGCGCGTTCGCAGCCACGCACGAGATGAATCTCGGCCTGCTGCTCGTGCTCCTGATCGTCGCGGCGGTCACGGGCAACACGCTCAACTACATGATCGGCCGGGCGATCGGACCGGCGGTGTTCAATACGCGCATACGCGGGCTGGAACGCTTCCTCGACCGCGCCGCGCTGCAAAAGACCCATAACTTCTACGAGCGTCACGGCGGCAAGACCATCGTGCTCGCGCGCTTCATTCCGGTCGTGCGCACGTTCGCGCCGTTCGTCGCGGGCGTCTCGCAGATGAGCATGCAACGCTTCCAGCTCTTCAACGTCGCGGGCGCGCTGTTCTGGGTGCTGCTGCTCGTGCTGCTCGGCTATTTCTTCGGCAACATTCCGTTCATCCGCCAGTACCTCAACATCATCGTGCTGGTGGGTATCGGCGCGGCGATCGTGCCGGTCGTGCTCGGCGGCCTCTGGAAGATGATGCGCAAGAACAGCGGCGGCAATGCCGTGCGCGGGCCGAATGGCCACTGACGGCAATTGAAGGTCACGGAACGTCGTTGAGCGGCGTTTCACGCAAAAACGGCATCGCCCGCGAGGACGATGCCGTTTTTCTTTGCGCGGACGCCTTACGCGCCCTGCGTGCCGATGCGCCGGATGATCGACGGCGTTTCCGGCGTCGGATAGCCCGCGTCGCGGAAGGTCTCGACGATCGCGCGGTTGGTGTCGAAATACACTTGCCAGTAGGTGTCGTTGTTGGTGTACGGACGCACCGCGAGCAACGGACCTTCGGGCGTGAACGAGAGAATCTCGACGTCGGGCGCGGGTTCCTGCGCGACGTTCGGGATTTTCGCGAGGGCCGCGCGCAGCCGGTTGGCGGCATCGACGGGATCGACGCCGTTGGCGATCTTCGCGGTCAGCTCGACGCGGCGCACGGGCGTCGCGCTGTAGTTCGAGATGGTGTCCGAGAAGATCTTGTTGTTGCCGACGATGTTGATCACGTTGTCCGGCGAGATGATGGTCGTGCCGAAGATGCCCAGCTCCTTGACGGTGCCGGTCACGCCGCCCGCCGTCACGAAGTCGCCGACCTTGAACGGACGCAGCACCTGCATGAACACGCCCGCCGCGAAATGCGCGAGCAGGCCGCCCCACGCGGTGCCGATGGCGAGGCCGAGACCGGCAAGCAGCGCCGCGAACGAGGTGGTCTGCACGCCGAACACCTGCAGGATCGCGAGCACCAGCAGCAGGTTGAGCACGCCGGCGAGAATCGAGCTGAGGTAGTGCGCGAGCGTGGGGTCGACGCGTTCGTTGCGGCTGAGCAGTTTGCGCAGGAAGCCGGCGATCAGGTTGATGACCCAGCGCCCGACGATCCACAGCACGATCGCCGCCAGCACCTTGGTCCCGAAGTCGATGCCTCGGGTCATGATGAATACGCGGATGGTTTCGAGATCCAAGATGCCCTCGCTTGAGTCGATGATTGAGCCGGAAAGACGCGCGAACTGCAGAGCACTGCGAGTTGATGCGACTGCCTGAAACAAACCTGCGACGACATTGAGGCAAGACTGCGAAACGGTCGGTGACGCCGACGCTTGAACGAAAAGGCGATAAACCGGCCGGGCGCCGCGCCTTCGCGTCATATCCGTGCATTTATAGGCGAAGTGGCGATCGCGTGCATCCTGCGTGCCCGGCTCGGTCGGGGTTGACCCGACGCAGGCCGCGCGGCTCGTCGCCTCGATTCATGCGCACTGCATATCGGTTCGGTTGTATCGTTGCGCGACGCCCGTTCGCCGCACCCCGTCACCTCAGCACGCCCGATCAGGAGCCCAGCCATGAACCTGCAGAACACGGATCTGCATCTCATCGACGTCAAGCTCGACGAACTGCGTCCGACGCAGCTTACCGTCGGCTTTCGCGAGGTCAACGCCAAGCGCGAGCACTGGGCGTCGCTCGACAAGAAAGGCCGCGCGGCGGCGATCGATTCGCACTGGTTTCCGGCCGTGCTCGGGCCGAAGGGGCGTCACTACGTGGTCGATCATCACCATCTCGGGCTCGCGTGGCTGCACGAGGGCGTGCCGAGCGTGAAGGTCACGGTGCTCAAGGATCTGTCGTGGCTCGACGCCACGATCTTCTGGCGGATGATGGAGCACAACCAGTGGGTGCATCCGTTCGACGCGTCCGGCGAGCGCTGCGATTACGGGAATCTGCCGAAGCAGCTGCTCGGTCTCGCCGACGATCCGTACCGCAGCCTCGCGGGCGAGCTGCGCATGGCAGGCGGCTACGCCAAGGACACCACGCCGTTCAGCGAATTCCTCTGGGCTGACTATCTGCGCAGCAAGGTGTCGGCGGCGCGCGTGCGCAAGGACTTCGACGATGCGCTCAGCGAGGCGCTCGCCCACGCGCACGATCCGGACGCGCGTTATCTGCCGGGCTGGTCCGGCGTGGTGCCGCCGGCGGCGCAGAGCGCGAAATCCGCGAAAAACGCACAGGCGGTGCGAGTGGCGGAACGCGCGGATATGGCGGCGGGCAAGGGCAAGAAGGCGTCGAAGTAGGGCGTCGGGAGCGCGGCCTACATCGGCAAGGTGGATTTGCTGTAGGGCGACGTTTCGATCACGAGGCCGTCGCGCGCGGCGTTGCGCTCGTTGCTGCGCTTATTGCTGCGTTCATTGCTGCGCTCAGCGTTGCGCTCAGCGTTGCGATCAGCCGCGCGCCGGCTAGCCAGACCGCCGGCAACAAGCGCGAACAGCGCGCTCAACACGTAAGCGGCCGCGCGCGGGAAGAAGGCTTCGACCGGATGACGCTCGCGCCACGGGCCGCCCGCATCGGCGAACACGAGGAAGGTGAGTGCGGCGTCGAAGGCGCACGCGAGCACCATCATGCCGACAAACACGCGCGCGCCGCGCACGCTCAGGTCCGGGCGCATCGCGCGGATAAACCAGCAGACCAGTTGCACGGCGGCAAGCAGGGCGAGATTCGAAACCAGGCAGTAGACGAAGTTATCCATGTGACGTATCGAGCAAGGTCGAACGACGCGCGTGGTGGAACACGGCACCGCGCGGACCGTCGCGGCGCGAGGTCGCGCGCCGCCGGCTTCTGGAGCGGCGCGATCATGGCACGAGGGTCTTTCTCGAAAAATGCGCGGATGAGTGAATTGCCGCGCCCGGTGCGTCGTCCGACGCGCAGTAATGGCCGCGGCGCGCCGCGTGGCGCGGCTCAGGCGGGTTTGTGAAGCTTTGTCAGGTGGGCGGGCGGGTTGTATCGGCGCAACTGGGCGGGCGGCGAAGTCTGCGCGCGACTTCAGCCGACGCTGTCAGCGTATGCCGCCGACGATGTCAGGGCGCATCGGGTAGCGGCGCCTGCGGCGGCGTGCCGTTCGTCAGATATTCGCAGAGCCACAGGGTCGCGGGACCGGCGCCCGTGTCGGTGCGGTGGATCAGCGTGACGTTGTAATTCACCGAGCTGCGGTCCGCGAGCGCGATGCGCACGAGGCGGCCCGCTTCGAGATCGGCTTCCACCAGATGGAGCGGCATCGAACCCCAGCCCAGGCCCGCGAGCAGCAGGCGGTGCTTCGCGCCGAGGTCGCCGAGCTTCCACGCGCGGTTGCTGTACACGCCGAAGGTCTGCCCGACCGTCAGGCGGCTGCGGTCGGTGAGCACGAGTTGCGTGTGTTCGCGCGCGTCGGAAATGCGCACGGGCTGCGCGGCCTGCGCGAGCGGATGACAGGGCGCGGCCACCATCACGAGTTCGACGGTGCCGATCGCGCGCGCCTCGATCACGTGCGGCCAGTTCTGGTTCGGCCCGCTGATGCCGAACGCGCAGTCGCCGTCGAGCACGAGCTTGAGCACGCCGCCGAGCGCCTCCATCGTCAAATTCAGCGCGACGGTGGGGAATTCGCGCGCGAAGGCCTGCAGCGCCTGCACCAGCCGTCCCGACGGAAACATCACGTCCACGGCCACCGAAACTTCGCCTTCCAGTCCGCGCTGCAACCCGGCCGCCTTGGCGTTAAGCTGGCCCATCAGCAGGTCGAGGCGGCGCGCGTCGGCGAGAATCGCGCGGCCCGCCGCCGTGAGTTCGGGCTTGCGCTTGCCGCGCTCGAACAGCGCCACGCCCAGCAGCGCCTCCAGATTCGCGATCGTGTAGCTCACCACCGACTGCGCGCGGTCGAGCTGGCGGGCCGCCGCCGAGAAGCTGCCGGTTTCCGCCACCGCGATCAGCGCGCGCAGTTGTTCGAGGCTCGGAGAGCGGTCCATGGGCGATCTATCGAAAAATTGGATGGTAACGATCCATTTTAGACGATTGTTTGAATAGCTCGCATCGGGGTAAAGTGCGCGTTCCCCATCAAGGATAACCATGCCGATGAATCGAACCGTCAAGTCCGCCGGCCGCTACAGCGGCGTCGCCATGCTGCTGCACTGGCTGGTCGCCGTGCTGATCGTCTGGGGCTTCGCGCTCGGCTGGATCATGACCGACATTCCCGGCATCACGCCCACCAAGCTGCGCTATTTTTCGTGGCACAAGTGGATCGGCGTGACCGTGCTTGTGCTCGTGCTGGTGCGCCTGATCTGGCGCGCGACGCACGCCGCGCCCGCGCTGCCCGCCTCGACGCCCGCGTGGGAGAAGGGGCTCGCGCATCTCGGCCACTTCCTGCTTTACGTGCTGATGGTGGCGATCCCCGTGACCGGCTATCTGTACAGCTCGGCGGCCGGCATTCAGGTCGTGTATCTCGGCATCTGGCCGCTGCCCACGCTGATCGATCCGGACACCGCGCTCAAGGGCACGCTGCGCCTCGTGCACGTGTCGCTGAACTACACGCTGCTGGCCGTGGTGGCGCTGCACGTGCTCGCGGTCGTGAAGCATCAGTTGCTCGACCGGCAGAACATCCTCGCGCGCATGCTGCCGTTCGGCACGCCGCGCGATTGAACACCCCGTGCGCCGCGCCTCGCGCGCCGCGTCCCTTTTCGACGTCTTTTTCACCGCTTCCAGCGTAAATAGCGAACCGATCATGATCCACCGTCTCGTCCAGAAAGCCTCCGTCGTCGCGCTCGGCGCGGCGCTCGCCGCCGGCGCGGCCTTCACCGCTTCGTTCGCCCTGAACGCGGATGCGGCGCCCGAAGCCGGCAAGAGCACCGTCTCGGCCGTGTTCAAGCAGATGAACGTGCCGGTCGAAGGCAAGTTCAACCACTTCAGCGCCGACGTGCATTTCGATCCGGCCAACGCCGCCGCATCGAGCGCGAAGCTCGACGTCGAGGTCGCGAGCTTCGACCTCGGCTCGCCCGACTACAACAAGGAAGTGGCCGGCGACGAGTGGTTCGACGCAGGCAAATTCCCGCACGCGACCTTCGTCTCCACGCAGATCAAGGCCGGCGCGAACGGCGCGTATTCGGTCGCGGGCAAGCTCACGATCAAGGGCAAGACGACCGACGTCGTCGTGCCGGTGCAGTACCACAAGGACGGCGCGAACCAGGTGTTCGACGGCGCGCTGCCCATCAAGCGCCTCGCGTACAACATCGGCACGGGCGAGTGGAAAGACACCTCGATCGTCGCCGACGACGTGCAGATCAAGTTTCACATCGTGGCCGCCGCGCATTGACGCGCACCGGCTGACCGTTTTCATCGCAAATCGCATTCGCTTCGTCTTAACCCCAGCATCAGGACACACGCTCACATGAAGAACACGATCTTCGCCGCGGCTGCCGCCGCTGCACTCGCCGCCGCCATCGCCACGCCCGCCGTCGCTGCGCCGACCACCTACAACCTCGACCCGACGCACACGTACCCGAGCTTCGAGACCGACCACTTCGGCGGCGTCTCGGTGTGGCGCGGCAAGTTCACGAAGAGCTCGGGCACGGTCGTGCTCGACCCGGCTGCGAAGACCGGCACGGTCGACGTGACCATCGACGCATCGTCGATCGACACGGGCAACAAGGCGCTCGACAAGCACGTCAGCTCGGCGGAAATGCTCGACGCAGCCAAGTACCCGACGGCCGTCTACAAGGGCACGTCGATCAAGTACGACGGCGACAAGCCCGTCGAAGTGATCGGCACGTTCACGCTGCACGGCGTGACCAAGCCGCTGAACCTGAAGATCGATTCGTTCAAGTGCTTCCAGAACCCGATGCTCAAGCGTGAAGTGTGCGGCGCCGACGCGACCGCCACGTTCGATCGTTCGGACTACGGCGTGAACTACGGCCAGGCGTATGGCTTCAAGATGGCCACGACGCTGCAGATCCAGGTCGAAGGCATCAAGGCCGACTAAGTTGTTGCCGACTTGAGCCGATGAGCGCGCGTCTCGCGACGCTCATCCAGAGCCGCTGAGGCTCGACGAAAAAGCCCGTGCGCGTGATGCGCGCGGGCTTTTTTCATGGGCGCGGCACGGTCCGTTCGTGCGATGGCGCGACTATGGGATGATCTCGCTTCGTCCGGCGCGGGGCGTGCTCGCCGCGCATCGCCGGGAAATCTCAGGCTCGAAACAGGGAGAAGGGCGATGTCGCGACTCGCATGGACGCGTGCGTGGGTTCGGCGCGCACAGGGCGCGGCGTGCGTTGCTGCATGCGTCGCGGGACTGTGTGCGGTGTTCGGCGCGTCGGCGGTGCAGGCCGCGCCTGCCGTCGAAGCAGGCGACTACATCTTCGTCGAGGGCGGCAGCGGCCACGGCTCGCTGAGCGTGAAGAACGGCCGCTTCAGCATCGAGACGCTGGGCGGGAATTGCCACGAATGCCAGGTCGACGGCAAGATCGTGGGCCGCACCGGCGTCGCGACCGATGGCGAGACCACCTGCCGGATCAGCATGACGGGCGCGAACGGCCAACTGAAACTCGATACCGGCGATTCGGACGCGTGCCGCTCGTTCTGCGGCATGCGCGCGGACTTCCAGGGCGAATACCGCAAGCCGCCCGAGGCGTGCCGCGATGCGGCGCGCGCAACGCGTCTGAAGTCGGCGCGTGCGCTGTATGCGAAGAAGGATTACGCGGGCGCGAGCGCGGCGCTGGGTTCGCTGGTCGGCGAGTGCCAGACGTTCATGAACTGGATCGAGCGGGACAGCGCGCGCAGCGATCTCGCGCTCGCGCAGTATCACCTTGGGCAGAGCGCGCAGTGCGTCGCGACGCTCGCGCAAACCGTCGCGATCCAGAATGGCACGGATGAACTGCCGCCCTGCGACGCCGATAACTATCGCAGCGTCGGCAAGGCGATTCTGTTTAACGAGGCGATGTGCAAGCGCGCCGCGGCGGGCGACAAGCGCTGAGAGCGGCGGTGCGCGATGCGTGCGAATCTTGCGAATCGTTTGATTCGCGTGGATCGCGCAACTGATGAGGCGCGTTAGTGGATCGGCGAATCGCCGCCGTGCGTGCCGTGCGGCGCGAGCGCGACATCGACCACGTGCGTACGCCAGATGCCGCACGTCGCCTTGACGGGCACCCATGCGTACTTGCCGCGCAGTTTCGCGAAGCCGCGCAGGTGAATCAGCGTGTCGATGGGCGAGGCCTGCGGTACCGGGCTCGACGCGCCGTCAGGCAGCGCACCCGCGGGCACCGGGCTTTCGACTTTCGCGGTGAGCGCGCGGCGGTCGGGGACCATCAGCGAATCGTAGCGCGGTGCGCCATGCACCCACTGATCGAGCGCGGCGACGCAGTTCACCACGGCGTCGGGCACCTTCATTCGGCGCAGATATTCGTAGTCTTCGGGCGGGGCTTGAACTTGGGCCTGGACGCGCAGACTGATCCAGAGCAGCGCGAGCATGACGCAGGCGAGAGTCGAGAACTTCATGTTGACGTGGCCTGTGCGGCGGGGGAACGGCGGGGTAGGGAAGTATACACGCTGAGTTGCGCGAGGCTTGCCGGGGAACGCAGGCCGCCGCCATCAGAAAGCGGCGCGCCAAAGCAAAAAGCCCAGTCGCGAGGACTGGGCTTCTTGTTTCAAGCTTTGGTAGGCCGTACGGGATTCGAACCTGTGACCAACGGATTAAAAGTCCGCTGCTCTACCAGCTGAGCTAACGACCCGAAAGAAGCGGGATTATAGCAGACATCCTATACGTGTCAACCCTGAGCCGAGCGTTCATTCGGCGCTCGGGAGCGCATAAGCAAGACATCCCAAAAGAAAAAGCCCGGAATACAGCGTATTCCGGGCTTTTCGGGGAGTGCGAGAGGCGCGTTTGGCGAACCGGTGGTCGTCGACATCGCAACGACGGCCGCATTCGCTTCACGCTACATCGATCCAGCGGCGCTTACTTGAGCTGTGACAGCTTGCTCTGTGCCGTCTGGGCAACTTCCGAACTGCCGTATTGCGAAACGATCTGTTCGAGCGTGCGCTTGGCCGCAGCCTTTTGCCCCTGCTCCATCTGATTGTTCGCGATCGCCAGCAGCGACTCGGCTGCGCGCGGATGTTGCGGATAGTTCTTGACCACGCCCTGCCACGTCGCCGTCGACCCCTTGTAGTCCTTCAACGCATACAGCGCGTTGCCGAGCCAGTACTGCGCCGTAGGCTGATACGGGCTCTGCGGATACTTGGAGATGAAGCTGCGGAACGACGAAGCGGCCTGCTTGAAGTCACCGTTGCGGAACTGCTGGGAAGCGGAGTTGAACGCATCCATTTCGCCCGGCTGAACGGTACCCTGCACGCCGTCCACGGTCTCTTGCTGCGGCTCGAACTTCTTGAGACGCGTATCGAGATCCGTGTAGTAGTCCTTCTGTTGCTTCGTCAGGGTCGTGAGCTCGTTCGCCAGATCCTCGGTCTGTCCGCGCAACGTGGCGACCTGCTGGTTGAGCTGGTCGATGTGGTTGGACTGATCGAGAATCGTGCGCTGTGCGGCGGACAACTGGCTCGACAGATTGTCGGTCTTGGCGCGCAGGTCGAGAATCGCCTGGCGCGCCTGATCGTCATCGAAGAGACCCGCGTGGGCCGGAATCGCCGCAAAGGCGACGCCGGCCACGCAGGCGGCTGCGGCTACCCGCAGCGGGGAGAAACGGTGCGACATACGCCCCTTCATCCAATGCTCAGATTACTGTTGGTACACGAGGTCGGCACGACGGTTTTGCGCCCACGAGGCTTCGTCGTGACCTTGCGCGACCGGCTTTTCCTTGCCCAGGCTCACAGCTTCCATCTGCGAATCGGGCACGCCCATCAGCGACAGCGCCTTGCGGACAGCTTCAGCACGCTTCTGGCCGAGTGCCAGGTTGTACTCGCTCGTGCCGCGCTCGTCGGTGTTGCCCTGGATCAGGACGTGACGTTCCGGGTGCGTCTTGAGGTACTGGGCGTGAGCCTGGATCACGCTCTGGTAGTCGTCCTTGACTGCGTAGCTGTCGAAGTCGAAGTACACGCTGCGCTTGGCGAGCGGGCTGTTCGGATCGTTCAGCGGGTCGACGTTCACTTGCGCGACGGCGTTCGGGTTCGGCTGCGTGCTCATCGAGCCGGCGTTCGCGTTTTCGTCGGTCTTCGGAGCCGACTTACACGCGGCCAGTGCACCGATCATCAAGACGGCCAGCGCCAGGCGGAATTTGTTCGACATCATTTTTGCTCTCCTGAAGTGTTATTGCATAAAAGGACCCCAGGACGGCTCGCGTACGCTGCCGCCCTGAACGGACAGGATTTGCCGCGTACGACCGTCGGTCGATACAGCAGCCAGCACGCCACGGCCGTTCACCTGAGTGGCGTAAAGAATGTACTGACCGTTCGCCGCGAAGCTGGGCGATTCGTCATGTGTCGTGTCGGTGAGCGCGGTTGCGACGCCGGACTGCAGATCTTGAATGTACAGCTTAAATCCGCCGCCCGTGCGTGAGATGTACGCCAGCTGTTTGCCGTCGGGGCTGACCCGCGGGCTCGTGTTATAGCTGCCGGTGAACGTCACGCGTTGTGCTGCGCCTGCGCTCTCACCCTGTGCGGACATCCTGTAGATTTGCGGCTGGCCGCCGCGGTCGCTCGTGAAGTAAATCGAGCGTCCGTCAGGAGAGAAGGTGGGTTCGGTGTCGATGGTCGTGCCTTGCGTCAGGCGGCGCAAACCGGAGCCGTCGGCATTGACGGCGAAGATCTGCGTGTTGCCCGTGCGCGACAGCGCGACGGCGAGCGTGCGGCCGTCCGGCGACCAGGCCGGTGCCGAGTTGTTGCCCTTTTGGTCCGAGATGATGACGCGCCGCCCCGTAGGCAGGTCATGCACGTAGACGATGGGCTTTTTCTTTTCGAAAGAAACGTAAGCGACCTTGGTGCCGTCGGGCGACCAGGCCGGCGAGATGATCGGCTCGGGGCTGGAGAGCGCGATGTGCGCGTCCTGTCCGTCGGAGTCCGAAATCTGCAACTGATAGCGGCCGCCCGTGCGGATCACGTACGACAGACGCGTGGCGAACACGCCGCGGTCGCCCATCAGCTTCTGATAGATGTAGTCTGCGACCTTGTGCGCGCTCATGCGCAGGCCCGCGGGCGGGCTTTGCAGCACGAGGCCGCCGAGGCTTTCGCCCTTGACGGTGTCGTAGAGCTTGAAGCGCACTTCGTACTGGCCGTTCGGCAGCTTGTTGACGCTGCCCGCGACGAACGCGTTGGCGCCCTTGGCCTTCCAGCCGCCGAGGTCGACCGAGTCGGTTTCCGAGACCGGCGCGCTGCCGGCGTCGACGTTCGTGAATTTGCCGCTGCGCGCGAGGTCGGCGCGCACGATCGCGGCGACCTGCTGCGGCGAATTGGCTTCGCCCGCGAAGGTCGCCGTGGCGATCGGAAACTGGGTGGAGCCCACGCCGGTGACGAGGACGTTGAGTTGGGCGTTCGCGGCGCCGCCCACTGCGATCAGGCAGGAAGCGACGAGGGTACGCAGGCCAATTTTCGTCATCAGACTCATGCTGTGATGTTTCCTGAAAAAGCGATATTTGTCACACCGCGCGACAGCAGACAGACCCGAAAAGCATCGAATCGTTCCTGCCTGCCGCCGCGCGCCAGCGTTTTTGCACTCTGACTTGCGCCGTCAACCCGCCGGGCGCAAGGTAATCTTGAAGCTCGACGGCGTCTTGCCGTCGGTGTCCTGCGGCATCGGGTCCGAGCGCTGGACCGCGCGCAACGCGGCGTCGTCCCAGGACGCATTGCCGCTGCTGCGCGTGACCGTTGCCGAGAGCAGCGTGCCGCTCGGCGAGCAGCGCACCGCGATTTCCGTCTCGAGACCCGACGTGTCGCCGGCCCAGACGATATTCGGACGCACGCGGCGGCGCACCTTGTCGGCATAACCCGGCGTGGCTGCATTGCCGCCCGAACCGCTGCCGGTGCCGCTCTTCGCGAGACCGTTGCCGCTCGTGCCTTCGCCGCCGCCCATCGAGCCTTGCATCTGCGCGATGCGCGCGCGCCGCTCGGCGTCGAGCTTCTTGGCCTGGGCGTCGGCTTGCGCCTTGGCCTTGGCGGCCTTCTCGGCGTCGGCCTTCTTCTGGGCGTCGAGCTTCGCCTGTTTCTGCTGCTGCTCTTCTTCCTGCTGCTTCTTCAGCGCGTCCTGCTGCTGTTGCTGCTGCTTGAGCTTCTCGGCGGCCTGCTGCTGCTGTTCCTGCTGCTGCTGCTGTTGCTTGAGCTTCGCGGCCTTTTGCTGCGCGGCGAGCTGCGCCGCCTGCTGGGCGGCCAGTTGCTGCTGGCGCTTCGCATCGGCTTCCTGCTGCTGCTTGATGCGCTGCTGCTCGGCCAGTTGCGCCTCGCGCGCCGCTTCCTGCTGCTTGCGCTTTTGCTGCTGCAGCGCGATGTCGGCGTCTTCCGTCTGCGGCGGCGGCGGGGCAGGGGCCACCGGCGCGGGCGGCGGCAGCGGCTTCGGCGTCGACAGGTCCGGCACCTCGGTCCAGAGCTCCGCCTCTTCACCCGCCGGCGTGCTGTTCTGCCAGTGGATGCCGTGGTAGAGGAAGAAACCGAGCAGCACGTGCATGACCACGGCGAGCGCTATAGCACGTCCCGTGCCACGCTCGCGCGGAGGCTGCAATGGATAAGTGTCTTTCTTGCCGGTCATTGCGATTTGACGAGCAGTCCGACACGCTTGACGCCATGCGCCTTCAGATCGGACATGACGTTCATCACCGTCTCGTACTTCACGGACTTGTCGGCGGCGATCACGACGGGCTGGTCGGGATGACTCTGCTCGCGGTCGGCGACGAAGCCGTTGAGGTCGGCGCGCGACATGGTTTCCTGCTGCGTGGCGCCCGAGTCGTCCTTATATTTGACGCTCAGATTGCCGTCGGGCCGGATATTGACCACGACGGGCGGAACCTGCTGCTGCTGCGACGCGCCGCCGACGGTCGGCAGATTGACAATGGACGGCGCCACCAGCGGCGCGGTCACCATAAAGATCACGAGCAGCACCAGCATCACGTCGATGTACGGCACGACATTGATGTCGGCCATCGCGCGGCGCGAGCGGCTGCCTCGCATGCTCGAACGGACTGAGCCTCCCATCTTCGACTCCTTGCTTCGTGAAGATTAGTGGGCCTGACGCTGCAGGATGTTCGAAAACTCTTCGATGAAGGTTTCGAAGCGGATCGCCAGACGGTCGATGTCGTGCGCGTAGCTGTTGTACGCAACGACGGCCGGAATCGCGGCGAACAGACCGATGGCGGTGGCCGTCAGCGCTTCGGCGATGCCGGGCGCGACGTTCGCGAGCGTGGCCTGCTGCACGTTCGCGAGACCGCGGAACGCATTCATGATCCCCCACACGGTGCCGAACAGACCGATGTACGGGCTGACCGAGCCGACCGAGGCGAGGAACGAGAGATTCGCCTCGAGCGCGTCCATTTCGCGCTGGAAGGCCGCGCGCATGGCGCGGCGGGCGCCGTCGAGCACGAGGCTCGGATCGTTCAGACGCTTCTCTTTGGCCTTCAGGAATTCGCGCATGCCCGACTCGAAGATACGCTCGAGCGCGCCGATCGTGTGGCGGTTGTTCGCTGCGCTCTGGTAGAGCGCCTGCAGGTCGCCGCCCGACCAGAAGTCGCGTTCGAAGCGCTCGGTCTGCCGGCGTGCGCGGCGGATGGCGAACCACTTGCGGAAGATGAAGGTCCAGGAGATCAGAGACAGCAACAGGAGAAGTCCCATCACCGCCTGTGCCAGTATGCTCGCATTAAGAACGAGTGAAATGATCGACAGATCTTGTGTAGTGTTCATAGAGGTTCGTTGTAACGTCCCGGAAGGGGCGAGCGGCTGCAAGTCAACGCGAAGCTTCCCGAAGGCAAACGGCAAGGCAGCGCGCCGTCGCGGCCGAACCCAGCTTGGTCCTGCAAAGACCCGCGCGAGTTCACTGGCGTCGTATCAACGGCAATTAAGCGGATGCCGTTGACACGGTTGGTAAGACTTTCTTCATGCCACGCTCCAAAGCCTCGTGAACGTGGTCGGGAATGGCGGTCGCGCGCATGGTGCCGTCGACGCTCGCCACGCAGCCAACGCGGATCTTGCCCGTGGCCAGCAAGGTGTCGCCGCGCCACGCTTCCTGCATGAAATCGACTGACGCGCGGCCGAGCTTGTCGAGGCGGCTCACGATCGTCACGACGTCGTCGAGACGGGCGGGCACCCGGTAGTCGAGCGCGGTGCTGCGCACGACGAAGAGGGCGCCGGTTTCCTCGGCAAGCCTGCGTTGATCAACGCCGCAGGCTCGCAGCCATTCGGTGCGCGCGCGTTCGAAGAACTTCAGGTAGTTCGCGTAGAACACGATGCCGCCGGCGTCGGTGTCTTCGTAGTAGACGCGTATCGGCCATCTAAAACCGGACGCGGCCTCCGAACTTGGGGCCGTACCCGGCTTGCTGGTGGAGATTTCCATGCCGCGCATTCTACCGGAACGTGCGGCGCGAACGCCGTTCGGACGACTGACATACGCAGGAAAATTGAAAGCAAATTTATCCGCGGTGGATACTCAGTCCGGCGAACGATTGCGCGACCGGCATGAGCTCGATCGTATTGATATTGATATGCGCGGGGCGTGTGGCGATCCAGTAGACGGAGTCGGCGATATCTTCAGCCGTGAGCGGCTGTACGTCCTTGTAAACATTGGCGGCTTTGGCGTCGTCGCCGCGGTAGCGCACGTTCGAGAACTCGGTGCCGCCGCACAGGCCGGGCTCGATGTCGGTCACGCGCAGCGCGGTGCCGGCGAGGTCGGCGCGCAGGTTCAGGCTGAACTGGCGCACGAAAGCCTTGGTCGCGCCGTAGACGTTGCCGCCCGGGTACGGCCAGCGGCCCGCCACCGAGCCCAGATTGAAGACATGGCCGCGGTTGCGCGCCACCATGCCGGGCAGGAAGGCATGCGTGACCTGCACCAGACCGGTGCAATTGGTCTCGATCATGGTCTCCCATTCGTCGAGGTCGGCCTTTTGCGCCGGCTCCACGCCGAGCGCGAGGCCCGCGTTGTTGACGAGCACGTCAACGTCGGCGAATTCGGGCGGCAGCGCGGCGGGCGCGGCTTCGACGGCGGCGCGGTCGCGCACGTCGAGTTCGAAGGGCAGAAGCGCGTCGCCGAGTTCGGCGGCCAGCGCGTCGAGGCGGTCCTTGCGGCGTGCCGTGGCGACGACGCGATGGCCGCCCTTGACGAAGGCCCGCGCGATGGCGGCGCCGAATCCCGCAGATGCGCCGGTGACGAAAACGATCATGGTTGCTCCCTGGTCGGTGGTAGGCGAAGAAAGGGGAAAGCCTACTTCCATTGCGGCGCTGCGGCAAGGAAGGGTCAGAACGCGCGCCAGCCCCGTGTCGGCATGTCGGCGCCATGCCGCGACCGGCTTTGCGCCTGTCTGCGCGGCCGCCTGCGCGCGATAACCGCGATACGCCTCACCACCGTCGCCGACGCCCGCGCGCGGGTCGCCTCGGTTGCCTATTCCGGGCCGTTCCAATACACTTACGCGCTCAATCCCTGCGTGACTGGCGATAGGGTTCCTGAATGGCGGCGCGTGTATGTTTTGCTGCACGCGATGCCGAAAAAGGCGCTGTAAAGGCCGCTGTAACAAGCGCGCGTCATGCTGCGTCTGGCGCGGCTCGATCAGGAACTCAAGGTGGAACGACCCACCGTGAAGCGCAGGGTGCCGTTTTGCCGTTCGCCTGGGCAGCCGAGATCCGCGCGCTTCAATGAGCGCTGCACGGGCTGTCCTGCCTCGCGTGTGCGGCACCTTCTTCCGCCACGTCAAGGCTGGCCACTTCGCCAGCAGCGCCGCGTACCCGCTACGCGTTCCGCGCGAGACCCGGTCAACCTGAACACACTTAACGGAACCCGTATGTTTGACAGAGCCGAAAGCACCATCGCCAACGTCGATCCCGAACTCTTCGCCGCGATCGAACTCGAGAACCGCCGCCAGGAAGAGCACATCGAGCTCATCGCGTCGGAAAACTACACCTCGCCCGCCGTCATGGCCGCGCAGGGTTCGCAGCTCACCAACAAATACGCCGAAGGCTATCCCGGTAAGCGTTATTACGGCGGCTGCGAAAACGTCGATATCGTCGAGCAGCTCGCGATCGACCGCGTCAAGGCGCTGTTCGGCGCCGAAGCCGCCAACGTCCAGCCGAACTCCGGCTCGCAGGCCAACCAGGGCGTGTTCTTCGCCGTCCTGAAGCCGGGCGACACCATCATGGGCATGAGCCTCGCCGAAGGCGGCCACCTCACGCACGGCATGGCGCTCAACATGAGCGGCAAGTGGTTCAACGTCGTGAGCTACGGGCTCGATGCCAACGAAGACATCGACTACGACGCGCTCGAAAAGCGCGCGCACGAAACGAAGCCGAAGCTGATCATCGCGGGCGCGTCGGCGTTCGCGCTGCGCATCGACTTCGAGCGCATCGCCAAGGTCGCCAAGGCCGTCGGCGCGTACTTCATGGTCGACATGGCGCACTACGCGGGCCTGATCGCCGCGGGCGTCTACCCGAACCCGGTGCCGTTCGCCGACTTCGTCACCACGACCACGCACAAGAGCCTGCGCGGCCCGCGCGGCGGCGTGATCCTGATGAAGGCCGAGCACGAAAAGGCCATCAACTCGGCGATCTTCCCGGGCATTCAGGGCGGTCCGCTGATGCACGTGATCGCGGGCAAGGCCGTGGCGTTCAAGGAAGCCGCGACGCCGGAGTTCAAGACCTATCAGCAGCAAGTGGTCGAGAACGCGCGCGTGCTGGCTGAAACGCTGGTCAAGCGCGGTCTGCGTATCGTCTCGGGGCGCACGGAAAGCCACGTGATGCTGGTCGATCTGCGCGCGAAGAACATCACCGGCAAGGCTGCGGAAGCGGTGCTGGGCGCGGCGCACATCACCGTGAACAAGAACGCGATCCCGAACGATCCGGAAAAGCCGTTCGTGACGAGCGGTATCCGTCTGGGCTCGCCGGCGATGACCACGCGCGGCTTCGGCGTGAAGGAAGCCGAGCAGGTCGGCAATCTGATCGCCGATGTGCTGGACAACCCGGAAGACGCAGCGACGATCGAGCGCGTGAAGGCGCAGGTCTCGGAGCTGACGAAGCGTTTCCCGGTCTACCGTTAAGCCCTGCGTTAAGCCAGTATGCGCTGCCCCTTCTGCCGGCATGAAGACACGCAAGTGGTCGACTCTCGCGTGTCCGAGGACGGCGCCGCGATCCGGCGCCGCCGCCGCTGCCCGGCCTGCGACAAGCGTTTCACGACGTACGAGCGGGTCGAGCTGGCGATGCCGGCGATCGTCAAGAAGGACGGCAGCCGCACGGAATTCGACCGCCGCAAGATCATGGCGAGCATGCAACTGGCGCTGCGCAAGCGGCCCGTTGCGGCCGACGCCATCGACGCGGCGGTCGCCCGTATCGAATATCAACTGCTCGGCAGCGGCGAGCGCGAGGTGCGCAGCGAGCGCCTCGGCGAGCTTGTGATGGGCGAGTTGCGCGAACTCGACAAGGTCGCGTTCGTGCGGTTTGCGTCTGTGTACCGGCGCTTCGAGGACGTCTCCGAATTCGAGGATGTGATCGAGGAATTCCGCCGCGCGAGCGGTGCCGCCACGCCGCCGAAAAAGCGCTGAACGCGCGCGCCTGACCCGTATTGCCCGCCTCGCTGTAACGCCTGCCGTTACTCGCATCGCTTTCTCCCTTTTGTTGCCGCTGTGGTTCGTGATGCTTGCATTGTCGCGAGCCAGACGCGTGCGCAACAGCTAGCCGTTCGGCTAATTGTTCCGGTTTCGTTTCGCCTCTAGAGTGATTGCAATCCCCGAAAAATCAGGATTGCAGATGAAATGTGCCGGCTTCACTTTGCTCGAAACCATGGCCGTGATCGTGCTGTTCGCGATCTGCGTCACCGCGGCCGTGCCTACGTTCGCGGCGTGGCGCATGCGCGACCAGGTCGATGCGCGCGCGAACGCTTTGCTCGGCACTTTCTCCTATGCGCGCAGCGAGGCGATCCGGCGCAAGACGCGCATTACCGTGTGCCGGATCGACGCGGCGCGCCGTTGCCTCGCCACGGGTAAAGCCTGCCCGTCCGGACTCGCGGACTGGTCGTGCGGCTGGGCGGTCGTGGCGGAGCAGGCGGGCGCGAACGTGCTGCTGCGCGCACAGCCGGCGCTCGACGAGATCGCCATTGCTTCCACGCTTACCGCGCTGACTTTCACGCCGCCGGCGGGGCAGACCATCGGCAGCCTGCGTAATTTCGACATCGCGCCGCGCGTGACGACGGCGTCGACGCGCAGCGCCGCCTGGCGCCGTTGCCTGCGGGTGGCGGCGGGCGGTCGTGCGCGTGTGAGCGAGGGTGCGTGCGGCGCGGCGTCATGAGCGGGCGGACCGTCCATCGAGGCCCGCGTGGATCGACGCGTGGCGTGGCCTTGCTCGAAGTCGTTATCGCAATGGCGCTCGTGACGATGTGCGGGCTCGGGCTGCTGAATGCGCAGCTTGGACTCGCGCGGCACGCGGCGGCGTCGGCGGCGCGCACGCGGGCGGCGTTTCTGGCTGACGCGCTCGCCGAAGCCGCGCAGACTGGTGCGCCTGCGTCCGAGCTCTGGAAGTCGCGCGCTTCCACGCTGTTGCCCGATGCGCGCGTCACGGTGACGAGCGCGGGCGGCGCGGCATCGCTTGCAACGCTCATGTGGACGGCCCAGCGCGACGAAGCCGCGCCCGATTCGCAACAGGCCGCTGCGGGATGCGAGGGCAGCGTTGGCGTGCAAGCGCCGCGCGGCTGTCTGTCGCTGGCGTTCGCGAAATGAAGCGCGCGATCCGGCCCAAGCGCAGACGGATGACGGGTGGCCACACGCTGCTCGAATTTACGATTGCGGTCGCGTTGAGTCTCGTCGTGATGGCGGGTGCGCTGGCCGCGTATCGTTCGCAGCGCCAGGCATTCGCGTGGAGCACCGACGCGGCGCGCATCCACGAAGCGGGCGTGAACGCGCTCATGCTGATCGGCGAGCAGATTCAGATGGCGGGCTTCGTGTCCGCCGATGCTTCAGACGGGCTCGCCGGGCCGCCGCTGTTCGGCTGCGCAGGAGGGAGAGTCGCGGGCACGGACGCCAATCCGTCCTGCGAAGTGCTGTCCAATCGCTCGGACGGACTTGCGCTGCGTTACCAGGGCGATGGCGAATCCACGTGGCTGTCGGCGAACGGACAGATCACCGATTGCCTCGGCCAGGCCGTCGGCGCCAACGGCAGCGAAGTGCTCAACCGCTTTCACGCGAAGGCGAGCAGTTCGACGGGCGAGCCCGAGCTTTACTGCGAAGGCTCGGGGAAGGTTGGGACCGCGCAACCGTTGGTGGAAGGCGTCGAACGTCTGCGGTTGCGCTACTGGCTTGCCGGTGCGGCACAGGCGCTCGACGCCTCGGCGCTTGCGCGCGAACAGTGGAATTCGGTGATCGCGGTCGATCTGTGCGTGCTCGTGCGTGGCGCGCCGCTGGCGCGTCGCACGCGCTATGTCGATTGCGACGGTGCCAGTGTCGCCGCAACAGACGGGCGCGCGCGCCAGGCGTTCTGGCGGCACGTGGCCGTGCGCAACGTGCTTTCGGGATCGTCTTCATGATGCGCGACGCAAACGGCTGCGTTGGGCGCTCTGTGCGCGAGCGCGGTGTGGCGCTTCCCGTCGTCCTCGTGATCGTGTCGACGATGCTCGTCACGTCGGCGGCATGGTTCGAGTCGTCGCTGTTCGAGGCGCGCAGCGCGGCGGGCATGGCCGACCATTTGCAGGCGTTTCATGCCGCCGATGCCGCGCTCATCGCCTGCACGCGGACGCTGATCGACGGAACGGCTGCCGCGAGCGCGACCCCTGCGCAATCGGGCGAGCCCGCTGGCTGGAAGCGTAGCGACACCTTTGCAGCGCAAGCGGCCACGCCCATTGCGTCATGGCCAGCTTCGGTGCGGCCGCCGCAATGCCTGGTCGAACCGTGGCGCATCGCGACGCGGCCCGAGGCGCGCGCGTATCTCGTCACGGCACGCGGCTACGGTGCCACCGAGAACGCGCAGAGCTGGTTGCAGATGCAGGTCGTGTTCGATGGCACGCGAGTCGAACAACATTGGCGGCGTATCGTGACGCGGCCATTCTGAGGACGCGAAGAGAGGAGGGGAGATGACACGCAACGGTCGCGCGTTCACATTGCTCGAGATGATGATCGCGCTTGCCGCAGCGGCGATTGTCGCGGCGTTCGCGGTGCCGGGCTGGCGCAATCAGATCGCGCGCGGGCATCGGATCGACGCGGCGGCGGCGCTCTATCGCGCCGCGCAGTTCGTCGATGCACAGAGTCCATCGGTAGCTGCGCTGCCTGCGGGCATGGATCAGGCGCCGCCCGCGGGGCGCGCGGTCTATCGGCTCACGTTATTGCCCGCCGACGATGCGATCGGCGCGTACGCCATCGCCGCCGCGCCGGTCGAGAGCGGGCCAATGCGCGACGACGCGTGTGGAACGTTCCTGCTGGATGCGGCCGGCACGCGCGGTAACCGCGTCGCCGGGGCAAACGCGGGTGCGACGGTCGTGCGGGATTGCTGGAGGGATCGATGAGCGCACGCAGATGGCAGGCGGATGCACGTGGATCTCACATGCTGAGTGCTCGCCGATCGCGCACCGGTCTGATTGGGCCTCAGCCCGTCAGATCGTCTTCTTCCGAGGCATAGCGGCGCGAGCCGCCTTGCGGCGCGCTGCGCTGACGGCGCACCTGCTGCCAGATGCGCCAGGCTTCCCACGCCGTGAAGGCGAGGCCGCCCCACTTGACGACGGGGCGTGCGGCCGAGGCCACGCTTTCGCGCAGCGGCTTGGCGAGCACGAGCGAGGCGAGCGAACTCAGCAGCGGATACTGCTTGAGCAGTCCGCCGATCCCGGCGCCCAGGCCGGCAGCGCTTGCGCCGCCACTGGATCCGGCAAAGCCCGGCACGAGAAAGCGCAGCCAGCTGAAGTGCGTGACGGCTTCGCGCAGCTCGACGAGCGACTCGGCCATCTCGGCGCGCTCGACGCTGGCGCGCACGATCAGCAGTTCTTTGCGCAGCGCACGCAACTGCGGCGTAGACAGGTCGCGGCCACGTGCGCGCGAGGGGCGAAAGGCGTTATCCGGTCGAGGTTGGCTCATGGCTTCGATTTGCGGCTTCGATTTGCGGCGGGTAGTGGACGAACTCGAACGAACGCGAACGAGCGCAGGCGAACGTGAATCTATGGTTTGCGAAGGATCTCGCGGTCCTTCTCGAATTCTTCGAGCGTCGCCTGAAACACCATCGGCGCGGTGCGGAGGCCCTGACGCGCCTTGAGCGCACAGACGAGTGCCGCGAGCGCATACACGAGCGTGATGCCGGCCAGTGCCTGCCAGCGCCAGGTGTCCCAGAACGCGATGGCGATCAGCGCGGTCAGGGCGATCAGCGCCATGGTGGCGAGCATCATCGCGGCCAGCCCGAGGAACAGCACGCCGAGCAGGCGCTCCTTTTCTTCGGCCAGCTCGATGCCGATCAGCTCGAGCCGCGTCTGGATGATCGCGAACGCGGAGCCGAGAAGACGGCGCACCGGTCCATGTTCGTGTCGCTGCGATTGAGTGTCTGTCATGGCAAGGGCGGGTGCTCCGGCGTAGGGACGTACGCCGCTGACTGGGGCGGCGGCGCGCCGACTGAAAGCCAGGCGGCTACGCAACCGGCGTGACGCAAAGATTGCGCCCAGAAAAGACAGGCCGGTGCACTGCACCGGCCTGCCGGCTAACGAATGCGCGGGAAGCGCTGGCGCGGTCGAGAAGATATCGCTGCGGGCGTCGAGCCGTGCGAGCGTGGAGCAAAGCGAGAGGCCGTCAGGTTCGCATCCGCCGTGTGCCGGAGCATCTCCGGACGCTTTGGATGTGCAGACTTAAGCCGCTCGCTGGCAACCCGCGTGACCGTGCTGTGTTCGTTGTCTTTTACTTGCGGTTGATCAACAAACCGACCAGCACGCCCACACCTGCGGCGATGCCGATCGACGTCCACGGATGTTCGTGGACGTAATCGTCGGTGGCGCGTGCCGCCTTCTTGCCTTTCTCGACCACCACGACCTGAACGTCGGCCGCTTTTTCCTTGGCCTGTTTCAGGCGCGAGAGGGCCGTTTCACGCAGCTCCGAAGCGCGTTCGCCGGTGGCGCTCGCTGCTTGCTTGAGCAGGTCCTCGGCATCCGCGAGGACGGTTTTGATATCGGACATCAGCCTCTCCTTATTGACCTCTGACATTGACTGGCTCCCATCGTGTCACATTACGCGTGAATCGTAACAAAGATACGGGCGCTGGCAAGCGTGACGCGCCGCCACGACGCCCGAATTCGCACGATTCGTTCCTGCGAGCACACCGCAAAGACCCTGCGAAGGCCTTCAGAAGACCTGACGGCAGGCCGATCGGCCTGCGCGTACGGTGTGTTCGCGTTGCGCATGACGCACACGAAACGTAGATGACGAATGATCATGGATTTGATCTGGCACGTAAAGTTTCCCTGACTCGGCTCAAAATTACAAAAACTCATACCAGTCTGACCCGATGTTCGTTCGGGCGCGCGACATCGCCCTGTATGCTTCAATGTCTCGAAATCTCTTGATCAACCTGGCGGTTCGAGCCTCGCGCCGCCTCACCATGTTCAAAGGAAACCGCACCATGAGTCTACGTCTTGGCGATATCGCACCCGACTTCGAGCAGGATTCGAGCGTGGGTCGCATCAAGTTTCACGATTGGCTCGGCGACAGCTGGGGCGTGCTGTTCTCGCATCCGGCCGATTTCACGCCGGTGTGCACGACCGAGCTTGGCCTGACGGCGAAGCTCAAGGACGAGTTCGAGAAGCGCAATGTGAAGACGATCGCGCTGTCGGTCGATAGCGCCGAGTCGCACAACGAGTGGATCAAGGACATCAACGAGACCCAGGCGGCCAGCGTCGGTTTCCCGATCCTCGCGGACGGCGACCGCACGGTCTCCACGCTCTACGACATGATCCATCCGAACGCGAACGAAACGCTCACCGTGCGCTCGCTGTTCGTGATCGATCCGAAGAAGAAAGTGCGCCTCATCATCACCTATCCGGCGAGTACGGGTCGTAACTTCGACGAAATCCTGCGCGTGATCGACTCGCTTCAGCTCACGGACAACTATCAGGTCGCCACGCCCGGCAACTGGAAGCAGGGCGACGACGTGGTGATCGTGCCGTCGCTGAAGGACGAGGAAGTCATCAAGCAGAAATTTCCGAAGGGCTACAAGGCGCTGCGTCCGTATCTGCGTCTCACGCCGCAGCCGAACAAGTAAGCGCGGCCGCATCGCCGCCAACGAAAAACGCCGCACGTCTGATGACCGTGCGGCGTTTTTTATGCGCGCGAGTCAGTGCGCAGTGCGCACCGGCTTCGAAGCAGCGTTTAGAAAAACGCCTGAATGCCCGTCTGCGCGCGGCCGAGAATCAGCGCGTGGATGTCGTGCGTGCCCTCGTAGGTGTTCACGACTTCGAGGTTCACGAGGTGGCGCGCCACGCCGAACTCGTCCGAGATGCCGTTGCCGCCGAGCATGTCGCGCGCGAGACGCGCGATGTCGAGCGACTTGCCGCACGAGTTGCGCTTCATGATCGACGTGATCTCGACCGCCGCCGTGCCTTCGTCCTTCATGCGGCCCAGACGCAGGCAGCCTTGCAGGCCGAGCGTGATTTCCGTCTGCATGTCGGCGAGTTTTTTCTGGATCAGCTGGTTCGCGGCGAGCGGGCGGCCGAACTGCTTGCGGTCGAGCACGTACTGACGGGCGGTGTGCCAGCACGACTCCGCCGCGCCCAGCGCGCCCCAGGCGATGCCGTAGCGAGCCGAGTTCAGGCAGGTGAACGGTCCGCGCAGGCCCTTCACGCCCGGCATGATGTTCTCTTCCGGCACGAACACTTCGTCGAGCACGATTTCGCCCGTGATCGAGGCGCGCAGGCCCACCTTGCCGTGGATCGCGGGTGCCGAGAGACCTTTCCAGCCTTTCTCCAGAATGAAGCCGCGGATGTCGTCCTTGCCGTCTTCCTCGAGCTTGGCCCAGACCACGAACACGTCGGCGATCGGCGAATTCGTGATCCACATCTTCGCGCCCGAGAGCGAGTAGCCGCCGTTGACCTTCTTCGCGCGCGTGACCATGCTGCCCGGATCGGAACCGTGGTTCGGCTCGGTGAGGCCGAAGCAGCCGATCCATTCGCCGGTCGCGAGCTTCGGCAGATACTTCTGCTTTTGCGCTTCCGTGCCGAATTCGTGGATCGGCACCATCACGAGCGACGATTGCACCGACATCATCGAGCGATAGCCCGAGTCGATGCGTTCGACTTCGCGTGCGATCAGGCCATAGGCGACATAGTTGAGGCCCGGGCCGCCGTATTGCTCCGGAATGGTCGGGCCGAGCAGGCCGATTTCGCCCATCTCGCGGAAGATCGCGGCGTCCGTTTTTTCGTGACGGAACGCTTCCACCACGCGCGGCGCGAGCTTGTCCTGCGCGTAGGCTGCCGCGGCGTCGCGCACCATGCGTTCGTCTTCGGTGAGCTGCTGGTCGAGCAGCAGCGGATCTTCCCAATGGAACTGGGCGTTTGCGGCCATGGTGTCTCTCCTTCTTACTCTCGTAACCTTGAAATGGGCAATTTGCGCTTGACTTAGGTTCCGCTAAGCGGAACAATGTTTTGCAAATTGACTTTAGTGTATCACTAGCCCGCTTATGTCTGCATCTGAAATGAACAGCTCGTCATCGTTTGCGACCACGCTGGCGTCGGGGCCGATCGACGAGCGCAAGTTCGTCGTGGCGCTCGCACGCGGGCTCGAATTGCTGCGCGCCTTCCGGCCCGGCGAGACGCTGCTCGGCAATCGCGATTTCGTCGAGCGCACGGGTCTGCCCAAGGCCACCGTCAACCGGCTTGCGTACACGCTGACGGTGCTCGGCTATCTGCGTTTCGACGAGTCGCTGGGCAAATATGCGCTCGACGCGGGTGTGCTGTCATTGGGCTTCGCGCTGCTTTCCGGCACCGACACGCTCGAACTTGCGCGGCCTCATCTGCGCGCGTTCGCGCGGGAAGTGGGCGCGGCGGTGTCGCTCGGCTGCCGCGACGGCCTCGACGTCATCTATCTGGAGACCATCCGCAGCGAAACGGCGCTGACGCTCGGCCTCGCGTCCGGCTCGCGGCTGTCGATGCTGACGAGTTCGATGGGGCGCGCGTACCTCGCGGTGCAGCCGCTCGACGTGCGCGCGGCGCTGTTCGCCGAGCTGGAAAAGGCCGCGGGCGCGGAGGGCGCGGCGCTGGTGGAAGCCGCGAAGCGTGAGATCGACACCTTCGGCAAAGAAGGCGTCTGCTATTCGTTTCGCGACTGGCACGAGGACGTCAACGCCGTGGCGGTGCCGTTTCGCGAGCCGCGCGAGCGGCGCTGGCTGGTGCTCAGTTGCAGCGGTCCGGCCTCGTCGATGGGACCGGAGGTGTTCCGCGAACGCGTCGCGCCGTTGCTGAAGTCGCTTGCGCGGCGTCTCGGTGAAACGGTGCAATGAGCGTGGAATAAGCGTGGAATAACCGCTGGCACGCGCGAGTTGAGGACGAAAAAAAACCGCCCCGAAGGGCGGTTTTTTCATGACGCGAATCTCGCGACTAACGCGAGCGAAGCGGAAACCGCTTACTTGCCGCGTTGACGGCGTGCGTTTTCGGCGATGCGCATGCGCAGCGCGTTCAGCTTGATGAAGCCGCCGGCGTCGGCCTGGTTGTAGGCGCCGCCGTCGTCGTCGAAGGTCGCGATGGTCTTGTCGAACAGCGTGTCCTTCGAGTCGCGCGCGACGACCGAGACGCCGCCCTTGTAGAGCTTCACGCGCACCCAGCCGTTGACGTTCTTCTGCGTGTGGTCGATCAGCACTTGCAGCGCCTGACGCTCCGGCGCCCACCAGTAACCGTTGTAGACCAGCGAGGCGTAGCGGGCGAGCAGGTCGTCCTTCAGGTGCGCGACTTCGCGGTCGAGCGTGATCGATTCGATGCCACGGTGCGCCTTGAGCATGATCGTGCCGCCCGGCGTTTCATAGCAGCCGCGCGACTTCATGCCGACGTAGCGGTTTTCGACCAGATCCAGACGGCCGATGCCGTGCTTGCCGCCGAGGCGGTTCAGTTCCGTGAGGATCTCGGCGGGCGTCATGCGCTTGCCGTTGATCGCGACCGGGTCGCCGTGCTCGTACTCGATGTCGACGAATTCGGCCGCATCCGGTGCCTGTTCCGGCGACACCGTCCAGCGCCACATGTCTTCCTCGGCTTCCGCCTTCGGATCTTCGAGGTGACGGCCTTCGAACGAGATGTGCAGCAGGTTCGCGTCCATCGAGTAGGGCGCGCCGCCCTGACGATGCTTCATGTCAATGGGGATGCCGGCGTTTTCGGCGTAGGCGAGCAGCTTTTCGCGCGACAGCAGATCCCATTCACGCCACGGCGCGATGACCTTGATACCCGGTTCGAGCGCGTAGTAGCCGAGTTCGAAGCGAACCTGGTCGTTGCCCTTGCCGGTCGCGCCGTGCGAGACGGCTTGCGCGCCGGTCGCGCGGGCGATTTCGATCTGACGCTTGGCGATCAGCGGACGCGCGATCGAGGTGCCGAGCAGATATTCGCCTTCGTACAGCGCGTTGGCGCGGAACATCGGGAACACGAAATCACGGACGAACTCTTCGCGGAGGTCGTCGATGAAGATGTTTTCCTGCTTGATGCCCAGCTGAAGCGCCTTCTTGCGCGCCGGCTCGAGTTCCTCGCCCTGGCCGATGTCGGCCGTGAACGTGACGACTTCGGCGTCGTAGTTGTCCTGCAGCCACTTCAGGATGACGGAGGTATCGAGGCCGCCGGAGTAGGCGAGCACGACTTTCTTGATATCGCTCATGGTGAATCCGTAACGGGTGAGATCTGTGCGCATCGGCGGCCCCGACGCGCGGAAAACAGTATTTTGACACCAAACGGGCCGCGCGCCGCGCTTTCGCTGCGGCGCGCGCCGGGAGACCGGCCGTGGCGCTTAGTGGTTCAGGCGGCCGAGCAGCAGGAATTCCATCAGCGCCTTCTGGACGTGCAGGCGGTTTTCCGCCTCGTCCCAGACCACGCTCTGCGGGCCGTCGATCACTTCGGCGCTGACTTCCTCGCCGCGGTGCGCGGGCAGGCAGTGCATGAAGAGGGCGTCGGCGTTGGCGCGGGCCATCATGTCGGCGTCCACGCACCAGTCGGCGAAGGCTTTCTTGCGCACTTCGTTTTCGGCCTCGAAGCCCATGCTGGTCCACACGTCGGTGGTCACCAGATCGGCGCCCGTGCAGGCGTCGTTCGGATCGTCGAACACTTCGAAGAACGGCTTGCTTTCCGCCGCGACGAGTGCCGGATCGAGCTGATAGCCCGGCGGCGTCGAAATGCGCAGCTTGAAGCCGAGGATTTCCGCGGCTTCGATCCACGTGTACAGCATGTTGTTGGCGTCGCCGACCCACGCCACGGTCTTGTCGCGGATCGGACCGCGCAGCTCGTAGAACGTGAAGATGTCGGCCAGCACCTGGCAGGGGTGATATTCGTTCGTCAGACCGTTGATGACCGGCACGCGCGAGCTTTCGGCGAAGCGGCGGATGATGTCCTGGCCGAACGTGCGGATCATGATGATGTCGACCATGCGCGAGATGACCTGCGCCGAGTCTTCGATCGGCTCGCCGCGACCGAGCTGCGTGTCGCGCGTGTTCATGAACACGGCGTGGCCGCCCAGCTGGAAGATGCCTGCTTCGAAGGACAGACGCGTGCGCGTGGAGTTCTTCTCGAAGATCATCGCGAGCGTGCGGTCGTGCAGCGGATGATAGGTCTCGTAGTTCTTGAACTTGCGCTTCAGGATGCGCGCGCGCTCCAGCACATATTCATAATCGTCAAGGGAGAAATCCTTGAACTGGAGGTAATGGCGTATGGTCCGGGAGGTCATGAAACGAAAACGGCGCCCGATCCGGCCTCGAACTGCAGGATTGGGCCGGCGACGCCGCTGCGGTTGGTGGTAAGTCAATGCAGCATAAAGGATTTTGCGCAATTTGACGAGTCGCCCAAAACCGCCGGCCGGCGGGCGGCGAGGGTGTCGCATCGGCCGATCGCCGCGCCGCGACACGGTGTCAAGCCCCTTGTGTGCGGTGCGTCAAAAGAGCTGCTGCGCTATAATCTTGTCGATTTCTCAGGCACGACGGCGGGCTTTCGGCGTATCACGCAAGGCCCGCGGGAGCGGCCTGTGCGTGGGCCCCAGACGTCTGGCGAATGCGAGACGCCGCGCGGGTCGCCATGCGCGGTCGGCGGCTCCCCTTTCCATCGGACTGTCCTTGCGCGCGGCCATCGGGCGAACCGTCCGGGGCTGGAGACCCGCGAAAGCAGCGCGAACAGCGCGGACGGCGGCGCGCTCGTGCCCTTGTTTCAGCCGCACGACGTACGCGGCGCCGCGCAGTTACACAGGACCCTTACATGGCCGACGACGCTCCTACCGAATACTTCATTCAAGGCATTACCAGCAAGGGGAAGAAGTTTCGACCGAGCGACTGGTCGGAGCGTCTGGCGGGCGTGATGTCGAGCTTCGGCCCGAAAGCGTCGGCCAATGCGCGCGGCCCGAACGCCTATCTGCGCTACTCGCTCTATGTGCGGCCGACCATGATCGGCGATCTCAAGGTGGTGGTGCTCGATTCGCGTCTGAAAGACATCGAGCCGATGGCCTTCAACTTCGTGCTGAATTTCGCCAAGGACAACGACCTCGTGGTGACCGAGGCCTGCGAACTGCCGCACGATCACGCCACGCAGCAGGGCACCGGTCGCTGAGCGTCATGCTCGCGCGCTTGCGCCGCCCAACCTAAAAACCCGCCGCGGCGGGTTTTTTTGCGCCCGCGCGAAGTGGATGGGCGAAAGGGCGACGCGAAACGTACGGACAACAAAAAACCCGCCGAAGCGGGTTTTTCATTCAGCGGAAACGGGAAGCTCCCGAATCGCTCAGGCCATTGCCTTGATGGCAGCAGCCAGACGGCTCTTATGACGAGCTGCCTTGTTCTTGTGGACGATCTTCTTGTCCGCAATGATGTCCAGCGTCTTGCCCGATGCCTTCAGGATTTCAGCAGCCGCTGCCTTGTCGCCGGCGTCGATTGCCTTGCGAACAGCCTTGATTGCGGTGCGGAACTTCGAGCGCAGTGCCGAGTTGTGGGCGTTTTGCTTGGTCGCCTGACGGGCGCGCTTGCGTGCTTGTGCGGTATTTGCCATGTTGGTTCCTGATGTTTCAGGAGCGTGCGCCGGTGTTCGACCGGATAATGCAGCGCTCTGTGCCTGGATTTGCGCCGAGGAAAACCCCGAGGGGAATTCGTCACGCAAAACGGTATTTGCCGGCAGAACAGCTTTGCCAGCTGCGCCTCTTGTGCCAAACCGCAAAGGGGGCGGATCGAACCGCTGCTTTGCGCTTCCTTTCCAAGGCGCGCGAGTTTCTTTTCGAATCGCTGACGCAACCCGAAACCGCGAATTATAGCAACGAAATCAGAGGCATGGCAATCGCGCGTCGATGGGCGGGCGACGGGACCGGTCGGTGAGCCGGGAAAGGCGGCGGAAAATCCGGCGCGCCGAGCGCAGAAATCGACGGGATTGCGGCGAACGCTGCGCCCGCACAGCGGTCAGAATGGGCTCGCCATGGTGTCGGATCGCGCCGTGGCATCCTTGACGCCGCGCATCGCCGGCGTGACTGACGGCACCCGTATAATAAGCGCCCCATGAATCTATTCCGAGCCCTGCTGACGGTCAGCGGCTTCACGCTGCTGTCGCGCGTGACCGGACTGGCCCGCGAAACGCTGATCGCCCGAGCTTTCGGCGCGAGTCAGTACACCGACGCCTTCTACGTCGCGTTCCGCATTCCCAACCTGCTGCGCCGCATCTCGGCCGAAGGCGCGTTTTCGCAGGCTTTCGTGCCGATCCTCGCGGAGTTCAAGAACCAGCAAGGCCACGACGCCACGCGCGCGCTCGTCGACGCCACCTCGACGGTGCTCGCGTGGGTGCTCGCCGTGCTCTCGCTGCTCGGCATTGTCGGCGCGTCGTTCGTGGTGACCGTGGTCGCCTCGGGCCTCAAGAGCGACGGCCAGGCGTATCAGCTTGCCGTCGTGATGACGCGCATCATGTTCCCGTACATCGTGTTCATTTCGCTGACGTCGCTGGCCTCGGGCGTGTTGAACACGTACAAGCAGTTCTCGCTGCCCGCGTTCGCGCCGGTGCTGCTCAACGTGTCGTTCATCACGGCGGCGGTGGCGTTCGCGCCGCACATGAAGCAGCCGGTCTACGCGCTCGCGTGGGCGGTGATCGTGGGCGGCGTGCTGCAGTTCATCGTGCAGTTGCCGGGTTTGAAGCGCATCGACATGATGCCGCGCATCGGCCTGAATCCGCTCAAGGCGCTCGCGCATCGCGGCGTCAAGCGCGTGCTCGCGAAGATGATGCCCGCCATGTTCGCGGTCTCGGTCGCGCAGATCAGCCTGATCATCAATACGAATATCGCCTCGCGGCTCGGTCCGGGCGCGGTCTCGTGGATCAATTACGCCGACCGCCTGATGGAATTTCCCACGGCCCTGCTGGGCGTGGCGCTCGGCACGATCCTGCTGCCGAGCCTCTCGAAAGCGCACGTCGACGCCGATCCGCACGAATATTCCGCGCTGCTCGACTGGGGCCTGCGCGTGACGTTCCTGCTGGCCGCGCCGTCGGCGGTTGCGCTGTTTTTCTTCGCCGAGCCGCTCACGGCCACGCTGTTCCACTACGGCAAGTTCGACGCCACTTCGGTCATCATGACGGGCCGCGCGCTCGCCGCGTACGGCGTGGGTCTCGTCGGCCTCATTCTGATCAAGATCCTCGCGCCCGGTTTTTATGCGCGCCAGGACATCAAGACGCCGGTGAAGATCGGCGTGGGCGTGCTGATCGCCACGCAGATCAGCAATTACATCTTCGTGCCGATCTTCTCGCACGCGGGGCTGACGCTCTCGGTGGGCCTCGGCGCCTGCATGAACGCGCTGCTGCTCTTTATCGGCCTGCGCCGCCGCGGCATCTATATGCCGTCGTCGGGCTGGACGACGTTCTTCGTGCAACTGCTCGGGGCATGCCTCGTGCTGGCAGGGGCGATGCACTGGTGCTCGATCAGCTACGACTGGATCGGCCTGCGGCACGAACCGCTCGCGCGCATCGCTTTGCTCGCAGCCTGCCTGGTTCTGTTTGCGGCGCTATATTTCGGTATGCTGTGGCTGATGGGCTTCAAATACGCATACTTCAAGAGGCGCACGAAGTGATGACGATGAACACGCGGGTGCTGGATTATTTCAGCACGCTCGTTGCCGAAGACGACAGCCTGCCGCTTACCGAAGCGGCGCTGTCGATCGCGCAGGACGCCTACCCGGACCTCGATCTGCAGGGCACGCTGGCCGAAATCGACGAGCTGGCGCTGCGCATCAGCAAGCGCATGCCCGAGGGTGCCGACGTGCGCCAGCAGGTCGCGCTGCTCAACCGCGTGTTCTTCCGCGAGATGGGTTTCGCGGCCAATCTGAACGACTTTTTCGATCCCGACAACAGCCATCTGCACGTCGTGCTGCGCCGCCGGCGCGGCATTCCGATCTCCCTCGCGGTGATCTATCTGGAGATTGCGGGCCAGCTCGGGCTGCCGGTGCAGGGCGTGTCGTTTCCGGGGCATTTCCTGCTGCGCGTCTCGCTGCCCGACGGCGACGCCATGCTCGACCCGACCACGGGCCGCGCGCTCACCGAGTCGGACATGGTCGAGATGCTCGAGCCCTATGTGGCGAGCGCGGGCGATTCGGTGGCGCGCGCGCTGCGCATGCTGCTCGAACCGGCCACGCGGCGCGAGATCGTGGCGCGCATGCTGCGCAATCTGAAGTCGGTGTATTTGCAGACCGAGCGCTGGGAGCGCCTGCTCGGCATCCAGCAACGGCTCGTGATCCTGCTGCCGTACAGCATCGAGGAAGTGCGCGACCGCGGTTTCGCCTACGCGCGGCTCGACTATCTGCGTCCTGCGCTCGAAGATCTCGAACATTATCTCGACGAGCGCCCGGACGCCGAAGACGCCACGGTCGTCGAATCGCAATTGCAGGAATTGCGTCAGCGCACGCTCGACAACGACTGAGACGCGCAGTTCAACGCAAAAAAGCCCGCGAATTCGCGGGCTTTTTTTACTTCACCGTGTAAAAAAGCGCACGGCGTGCGTTCACTTCGGCTGCATGCGGATCGCACCGTCGAGGCGGATCACTTCGCCGTTGAGCATCGGATTCTCGACGATCTGCTTGACCAGCATGGCGTACTCGTCGGGTTTGCCGAGGCGAGGCGGGAACGGCACCATCGCGCCGAGCGCGTCCTGCACGTCCTGCGGCATGCCGAGCAGCATCGGCGTTTCGAAGATGCCGGGCGCAATCGTCATCACGCGGATGCCGCTGCGCGACAGATCGCGCGCGACCGGCAGCGTCATGGCGACGACGCCGCCCTTCGACGCCGCATAGGCCGCCTGGCCGATCTGCCCGTCGTAGGCCGCGACCGACGCCGTATTGACGATCACGCCGCGCTCGCCGCCTGCGTTGGGCGCGGTCTGCGCGATGGCGGCCGCCGCAAGGCGGATCATGTTGAAGGTGCCGATCAGGTTGACCGAAATGGTCTTGCTGAACGCATCGAGCGGATGCGGCCCGTCCTTGCCGACGGTCTTGATCGCGGGCGCGATGCCCGCGCAGTTGACGAGGCCGCGCAGCGTGCCGAGCGCGGTGGCCGCGGCCACGGCTCGCGCGCCGTCTTCCTCGCTCGCGACGTTGCACTTAACGAACGCGCCGCCGAGTTCTTTCGCGAGCGCTTGGCCCGCTTCCTCGTTGAGGTCGGCGAGCGCGACCTTGCCGCCTTCCGCCGCGATCAGGCGTGCGGTGGCCGCACCGAGGCCCGAAGCGCCGCCGGTGATCAGGAATACGTTGTCGCGGATTTGCATGTGTCTGCCTCCTGGCTGCTCGATGTGTCTTCGATGATTGTTATGTGCGGGCCAGCCCGCGACTCATCGGCGAAAACGTGCAGAGGAGGAGACAGGGCCGGCCAGAGGGGAGGCCGGCTTGCGCCGGGCCTCGCCCGGCATGGCCGGCAAGGGACGTTCTTACTTCAGTGCGTCGAACACGCGATTGCGGATTTCGTCGACGCTGCCCAGACCCGAGATCGCGCGGTACTGCGGCGCTTTCAGACCGTTTTCTTCACCGCGCTGCGCCCATTCGCTGTAGTAGGCGATCAGCGGCTTGGTTTGCGCCGTGTACACGTCGAGACGCTTGCGCACGGTCTCTTCCTTGTCGTCGTCGCGCTGCACGAGCGGCTCGCCGGTGACGTCGTCGACCATGTCCTGCTTCGGCGGGTTGAACTTCGTGTGGTACGTGCGGCCCGATGCCGGGTGCATGCGGCGGCCGCTCATGCGCACGATGATCTCGTCGAACGGCACGTCGATCTCCAGCACGTAGTCGATGGCGACGCCGGCTTGCTTCATGGCTTCGGCTTGCGGCAGCGTGCGCGGGAAACCGTCGAACAGATAACCGTTCTTGCAGTCGTCTTCCTTCAGGCGTTCCTTCACGAGATTGATGATGAGCTCGTCGGTGACGAGTTCGCCCGCATCCATGAAACGCTTCGCTTCGAGGCCGAGCGGCGTGCCCGCTTTCACGGCGGCGCGCAGCATGTCGCCGGTCGAGATCTGCGGAATGCCAAACTTTTCCTTGATGAAGTTTGCCTGGGTTCCCTTGCCCGCGCCGGGGGCGCCCAACAGGATCAAACGCATTTCCAATTTCTCCGATCTGTGTGAATTCTTGCGGCGCGGCGGCTGCCCTCGTGGGCGGCATCGGCGGCGTCGTGCGTCTCCTTCCGTTTGCTCGCGCCGTGCTCGCCGGTCAAGAGATCATGGCCGGGGCATGCGGGGTGACGCCTGGCCCCGCGCGGCAACGTGCCCGAAGTGGATCGGGAACGGCGCTGCGGAGGCGGGCAGCAACGGAAGAAAAGCGGGCAAACCCGCACGCACAAAGGCTTGGACGGCTCGCGCAAACAATTGATTATGCCACGGGTTTTTCGGACTACGACCGTTATTAAGGTCGGAATAACGCCTGTACGCGGGCGAGGTCGGCGGGCGTGTCGACACCGGGCGCGGGCGCCTCGGGCGTCACGCGCACCGCGATGCGCTCGCCGTGCCACATCGCGCGCAACTGTTCGAGCGATTCGACCTGCTCGATCGGCGAGTGCGCGAGCGTCGGGTAGGTGCGCAGGAATTTGGCGCGATACGCATACAGGCCGATATGCCGATAAACCGTGGCCGGTGCAGGCGGGGCGGGCATTGCGGCCAGATCGAGACGGGCCGGCGACCAGTGCGGCTGCCAGGCGTCGCGCGCCCAGGGAATCGGCGCGCGCGAGAAGTAGAGCGCCACGCCGCGTGCGTCGAGCACGACCTTCACGACGTTCGGGCTGAAGATTTCGTCGGGCGCGGTGATCGGGTGAGCCGCGGTGGCGATCGCGCAGTCCGGATGCGCCGCCAGGTGCGACGCCACGTCGCAGATCAGCTGCGGGTCGATCAGCGGTTCATCGCCCTGAACATTGACCACGATCGTCTCGTCGCTCCAGCCGTAGTGTTCGGCGACTTCGGCGAGGCGGTCGGTGCCCGAGGGGTGGTCGGCGCGCGTGAGCACGGCTTCGAAGCCATGTTCGCGTGCGGCGTCGAGCACCGTCTGGGCGTCGGAGGCGATCAGCACCTGCTGCGCGCCGGCCGCGCGGGCGCGCTCGGCGACGCGCACGACCATGGGCTTGCCGCCGATGTCGGCGAGCGGCTTGTTCGGCAGCCGCGTCGACGCGAGCCGCGCCGGCACGACGGCGATGAAGGGTTGAGCGGCGCTCATGTCAGGCCGCGTTCGGATCGACGGGCGTGCCTTCGACGGTCTGGCGCGCCTCGTCGACGAGCATGACGGGGATGCCGTCGCGGATCGGATAGGCAAGCTTGTCGGCGCTGCAGATCAACTCCTGCGCGGCGCGGTCGTAGCTGAGCGGGCCCTTGCAGATCGGGCAGACCAGGATTTCAAGCAGACGGGCGTCCACGGAGTTTCTCCACAACCAGGGTAATAAGACGATGATCGAGCGCGGCTTCCACGGGTACAACCCAGATGCGCGCGTCGTTCCAGGCCCCCAATTTTACTGCATCCTTTTCGGTGACCAGGATCGCGTCGGCGGCGACGTCGGCGAACGGGTTGCTCGCGTAGTCGTAATGATCGGGCAGCGGCAGCGTGTGCGGGGCGAGACCGGCCGCGCGCAGCGTCGCGAAAAAGCGCTCGGGCGAGCCGATGCCGGCCGCCGCGACAAGCCGCAGCGGCGGCTGGCCGGCCACTTGCGCGAATTGGGCGAGCGGACGGCGCAGGCCCGGATTGGCCAGATGCCACGCGTCGCCTGGTTCGAGCTTGAGCGCGAAGGTGTTGGGCCAGTCGGGCAGCGTGCGCGTGAACGGATTGTTGACGAGCGTGGCGTCGCGGTGGCGCGAGAGCGGTTCGCGCAGCGGCCCGGCGGGCAGCAGGAAACCGTTGCCGCCGAGGCGATGGTCGAACACCACGAGTTCGAAGTCGCGCGCGAGGCGGTAATGCTGCAGGCCGTCGTCGCTGACGATCACGTCGACGTCGGCGTGCGCGGTGCACAGCGCCTGGGCGGCGCCGACGCGGTCCGGCGACACCCACACCGGCACGCCGGTGCGGCGCGCGATCAGCAGCGGTTCGTCGCCGCAGGCACGGGCGGGCGTGTCGGCGTTCACGGGCGTCGGGCGGTCGATTTTCGCGCCGTAGCCGCGCGACACCACGCCAGGCGTGTAGCCGGCGGCGCGCAGCGCCTCGACGAGCGCGATCACCGTGGGCGTCTTGCCGGTGCCCCCCACCGTCACGTTGCCGACCACCACGACCGGCACGCCCACGCGCACGCGCTTGAGCCAGCCGGCCGCGAAGGCCGCGCGGCGCGCGCCGCTCACGGCGGCGAAGACGGCGGCCAGCGGCGTGAGCGCCCAGGCGAGCTTGCCGCGATGTTGCCAGGCTTGCGCGAGATCCGTCTCGACGCGCGCCTTCAGATCGGCGAACGGGCCGCTCATGAGCGCGCGCAGCCGCTGGCGGGCCGGACGGCGCCGTGCGCGTGCGGCGGGCAGGTGAACGAGGCTGGCATCGGGACGGATCTCCGGTTCGGCGCGAGCGCGTCAATCCAGGCGCCCGGCGGGGAAAAATTGCAAAACGGCAAAACAACGGCAAAACAAACGATAACGGCGGCGTCGCGGACGACGGGCACGACCAACGGTGCAACATCCACGCAACATCCACGCAACAACGGCCGCGCCGCAACGGACCGCGGAGGGGCGCCGTGAACCCGGCACTCTAGCGCGGGAGGCCGCCACGCGGCAAGTTGGGAGGCGGCCGGACGCGGCGCGGCGCAAGGCGTCGGCATTGCAAAAAACGGCGCATTCGGCGCTTGTGGATAACTTTGTGGAGAAATGCCCTGCGCGCGGCCTCGAAGGCCCGTTTGACGGCCATCTTATCGGTGTGAGCCGGTATTTGGGTTATAAAAAATCCATATAAATCAATGGGATGAATGATTTCACCCGGGTTTCGAAGGGCGTCGCTGCGGCCACGTCGCCCGACCGCGTCGATGTGGACACTTCGCGGCCCTTGTACGCTGGGAGCGTTTCCTGCTGGACTGCGGCCCCCGTCACGGTCTATCGTCTGTCCGCCGGCCCGCTCGACGGGGCTCGATGCGCGCCTGCGCGCGCCGGGTCCGCGCAGCCGCTATGCTTGCTGCCCCGGCAGTGGTTTTTCTTGCTGCTCATTCACCTTCGCGTATGCCATCCGATCGTTTTTCCTCCGCTGCGGGCGGCGACGTCGTCGTCCCGGTTTCGGCGCTCAATCGCGCCATCGCCTCGATGCTCGAGCGCTCGTTTCCGCTCGCCTGGATTTCGGGCGAAGTGTCGAACTTCACGCGCGCCGCGAGCGGCCACTGGTACTTCTCGATCAAGGACGCGCAGGCGCAGATCCGCTGCGTGATGTTCCGCGGACGCGCGCAATACGCCGAATTCACGCCGCGCGAAGGCGACCGCATCGAGGTGCGCGCGCTCGTCACGATGTACGAGCCGCGCGGCGAGCTGCAACTGAATGTCGAGGCGGTCCGGCGCACGGGGCAGGGGCGGCTGTACGAAGCGTTCTTGCGCCTGAAGGCGCAGCTCGAAGCCGAAGGTCTTTTCGATGCCGACCGCAAGCGCGACTTGCCCACGCATCCGCGCGCAATCGGCGTCATCACGTCGATGCAGGCCGCCGCGCTGCGCGACGTGCTCACCACGCTGTGCCGCCGTGCGCCGCACGTGCCGGTGATCGTCTATCCGGCGCCGGTGCAGGGCGCGGGATCGGCGGAAAAGCTCACCGCGATGCTCGACGCCGCGAACGCGCGCAACGAAGTCGACGTGATCGTGCTATGCCGTGGCGGCGGCTCGATCGAGGATCTCTGGTCGTTCAACGACGAGACGCTCGCGCGCGCCATCGCCGCGAGCGCGATTCCCGTGGTGAGCGGCGTGGGTCACGAAACCGATTTCACGATCGCCGATTTCGCCGCCGACGTGCGCGCGCCCACGCCCACGGCCGCCGCCGAACTCGTGAGCCCGCAGCGCGTGCTGCTGCTGCGTGAACTCGATCAGCGCCATGCCACGCTCGCGCGCGGCTTCGGCCGCTTGATGGAGCGCCGCGCGCAGCAACTCGACTGGCTCGCGCGGCGTCTCGTCTCGCCCGGCGAGCGGCTTGCGCAGCAGCGCACGCATTTGCGCCAGTTGTCGATCCGGCTCGCGTCGGCGGGTTCGCGCGCAACGGCGCAGGCGCGCGCGAGTTTCAACGTCGTGCAGATGCGCTGGCAGCGCACGCGGCCCGATCCGGCTGCGCATCGCGCGCGGCTCGACATGCTGGCGCGCCGTCTCGACGGCGCGTTCGCACGCGAGCGCGAGCGGGCGTCGGCGCGCGTGTCCGAACTCGCGGCGCGTCTCGAAGTGCTGAGCCCCCAGCGCACGCTGGAGCGTGGCTATGCGGCGGTGCTCGACGCGCAAAGCGGCGCGGCCGTGCTCGCGCCCGCCGCGCTCAAACCGGGCAAACGGCTCACCGTGCATCTCGCGCAGGGCAGCGCCGATGTCGCGCTCGCCGACGTGCAGCCGCGTCTCGCTGAAGGTTTCTGAACGACTCACGCTGGGCCGCCGGCGCGCGAGTGTGCGTGTGATTGCGCGTGATTCTGGGTAATTGATCGGAAGGATCGAGGATCCAGGCGCGCAGCTTGCGCGAACAGGCGGGTCGGCGCATGCGGTGCGCGAAGGATGTTCGTCAAACGTCACAAGCGCTTGCAGACAGCAAACCGCAGCCTGCGCCGACGATGCCGCAACGCCCTGTTCGTGCGGATGAGCAGCGCATCCGCTCATGTCGCGCGACGCTTCCGAACCGGGGAGCCGCGTCGTCCGCGCAGGTGCGCGCGAGGTGTGCTCGCTATGCGCGAAAGCCCTTGAAAGCCTTGTGCAGCCGATGTTCGGCATAATGTCCGCTCGTTTGCGGGGTTATTCCAACTCGCCTACAATCGAGTGCTCCATGCCGGTTATTACGCAGAACTCCCCATAACACGACGAAGGAACCGCATCATGTCATTTACGCTCCCGCCGCTGCCGTTCGCGAAGAACGCCCTCGCACCGACCATGTCGGAAGAGACGCTTGAATACCACTACGGCAAGCATCACCAGGCTTACGTCACGAACCTGAACAACCTGATCCCGGGCACCGAGTTCGAAAAGCTCTCGCTCGAAGAGATCGTCAAGAAGTCGTCGGGCGGCGTGTTCAACAACGCGGCTCAGATCTGGAATCACACGTTCTTCTGGAACAGCCTGTCGCCCCAGGGCGGCGGCGCACCGACGGGCGCGCTCGGCGACGCCATCAACGCGAAGTGGGGCTCCTACGACGCGTTCAAGGAAGCCTTCACGAAGGCTGCAGTCGGCAACTTCGGTTCGGGCTGGACGTGGCTTGTGAAGAAGGCAGACGGCTCGCTCGACATCGTGTCGACCAGCAACGCCGCTACGCCGCTCACGACCGACGCAACCGCGCTGATCACGATCGACGTGTGGGAACACGCTTACTACATCGACTACCGCAACGCACGTCCGAAGTTCGTCGAAGCGTTCTGGAACATCGTGAACTGGGACTTCGCTGCGAAGAACTTCGCATAAGGCCAGCGCCCACGTTGGTTCCCGTGCCGTTCGCGCAGAACGGCACAAAAAAAGCCCTCGATTCGCATCGAGGGCTTTTTTGTTTGCGCGTGCCGGACGTGGCCAGACGTGGGCCTTATGCGCCCGTCATCGCGGCGATGGTTTCCTGCGTCGTGCGCACGTGGCCCATGAAGCCGAACAGTTTTTCGAACGAGAAGCGGTGCATTTCTTCGTTCAGGCCCGACGTGGCGTCTTCGACGAACACGAGCTTGAAGCCCTGATCGAAGGCCGCGCGCGCGGTGGACTCGACGCCGAAGTTGGTGGCGATGCCGCCCAGCACGATCGTGTCGATGCCGCGGCGACGCAGCTGCTGTTCGAGGTTGGTGCCGTGGAACGCGCCCCATTGGCGCTTGGCGATCACCACGTCGCCGTCCTGCTGGCCGATCTCGGGCACGAGTTCGGACGCGATGGCCGGCGCGGGCGGCGTGCCCGGCTTGTGCATCGAGTTGTCGGCGGGCAGCGCCAGCAGTTCGTTGAGCAGCACGTGCACCCAGACCACCGTGCCGCCTTGCGCGCGTAGCGCGTCGGCGAGAACCTTGGCTTTTTCGACCACCTGGGCGCCGCTGTGGGGCGCGACCGCGCGGCTCACGATGCCGTGCTGGAGATCGATCATCACGAGCGCAGTCTTGCGCGGGTCGAGAGAAAGGGCTTGCGTCATGGGACACCAATATGTGAGGATGGACTCACATATGATACACGAATATGAGGATGGCCTCAGATATGGCGGAAGACCTGAAAAAAGAGGGGACACGGCGCGTGCCGCGTCAGGAGCGCGCGGCGCGCACCGTAGATGCGCTGCTCGAGGCGGCGGCCGACGCGTTCGCCGAACGCGGCTTCGAGGCGGCCACCATGACGCAGATCGCGCAGCAGGCCGGCGTGTCGATCGGCGCGGCATATCAGTACTTTCCGAACAAGGAAGCGCTCGCGCTTGCCTTGCGCCTGCGTTACGGCGACGACATGGACGCGCGCTGGACCGCGCTCATCGAGGAACAGGCGGAAGCCGAATTGCCGCTCGCGCAACTGGCCGAGCGGCTTTTCGACATGATGGTCGATCTGATGACTTCGTTTCCGGCCTACCTGCCGCTGCTGTCGGTGCCGCTCGGCTTTCGTCGCGACGACGCCGCGCGCAACAAGCTGCGTCAGCGTTTTGCCGGGCTGTTTCGCCGCTATAATGCCGATCTTTCGTCCGACGAGGCGTATCGCATCGCCGAGGTCATGCTGCAGGTCATCAAGAGCCTCAACCCGCTTTACGCGGCGGCCAAACCAAAGGACCGCAAGCTGCTGGTCGCCGAATACAAAGGCGTGATCGCCGCGTGGCTCGCGCAGCGACTGGTGTCGTAATGCGCGTCGATCAGCGCGTCGATCAGCGCGGCACTTGCTGGTCGCGCGAGGCGATCACGCGGTCGATCAGGCCGTAATCGGCTGCCGCCTGCGCCGACATGAAGTTGTCGCGGTCGGTGTCGCGTTCGATCTGCGCGAGTTCGCGGCCCGTGTTCGCGGCGAGCATCGCGTTGAGCCGCTCGCGCTGAAAAATCACCTCGCGTGCCTGCAATTCGATATCGGACGCCGTGCCTTGTCCGCCGCCCGAAGGCTGGTGGATCATGATGCGTGCGTTCGGGAGTGCGAAGCGTTTTCCATGCGTGCCCGCCGCGAGCAGAAACGAGCCCATGCTGGCGGCGAAGCCCGTGCAGAGCGTGGACACATCGGGCTTGATGAACTGCATCGTGTCGTAGATCGCCATGCCGTCGTAGACCGAACCGCCCGGCGAATTGATGTAGAGACTGATGTCTTTTTCGGGCTGCTCGGCTTCGAGAAACAGCAGTTGCGCGACGACCACGCTCGCGCTCTGTTCGTTGACCGGCCCGACGAGAAACACGATGCGTTCGCGCAGCAGGCGCGAATAGATGTCGTAGGCGCGCTCGCCGCGGCTCGACGTTTCGATGACTGTCGGCACGAGATTGAGCGCGCGTGGCGCGTTTGCTGCATGATGCGAATCGATGGGCTGCATGGAAATCCTCGCGGAAAAAGTGGGCCGGCGCGGCGGTGTCATCGAGGCGCGCCGTTGTCGACAAGACGCGCGCCGCGCGCGGCGCGTGACGAGGATTTTTTTGCGTGCGGCTGTCACATCGGCGCGTGGCCGGTCGTCTGGATGGCGGGAAGCACGGCGAAGCCGGAGCGCGAAGGAGCGGAGCGAATGACGCAGATGAGCGACGAAATCCACGAAGAAGCCAGCGAAGAAGCCGGCGCCGAAATACGCGCCGTATCAGACGGCGCACCGAGCAACGAGACCTGGAACGAAGCCCGCCGCGCGGGCGTGTTCGCGAAGGAGCGGGCGCGCTTGCTGGCGTTGGCGGCGCGCGTGCTCGGCAGCCGTGCGGAGGCCGAGGACGTGGTGCAGGACGCCTGGTTCCGCTGGCGCGCCGGCGACGCCGCGGCGGTCCGCACGCCGCAGGCGTGGCTCGCCACAGTGACGGTGCGTCTCGCCATCGACCGGCTGCGCAAGCTGCGCCGCGAGCGCGCGGGCGAGCGCGACGCGGCCTGGCTGGCGCCCTGGCTCGACGATACGGCGCCGTCCGCCGAGGAAACCGGGCTGCGCGCGGCGCGTCTCTCGGATGGACTGTTGCTGATGCTCGACCGGCTTGGGCCGCTCGAACAAGTGGTGTTCGTGCTGCGCGAGGCGTTCGACTGCGACTACGCGGAGATCGCGGCGCTGACGGGCTGCGCCCTCGCGCATTGCCGCCAGATCGTCCATCGTGCGCGCGTTCGACTCGCGCGCGTGCAGGCGCCGCAGTCCGCGCCCGCCGATACGGCGCGTCACGCGCTCGCGGTCGACCGCTTGCGCGAGATGCTGCACGCGCAGGATCGCGCGGGCTTGCTGGATCTGCTTGGCGTGACCGCGACCGCGCTCACGCAGGCCGCCGAGGCGACGGAGGTGCGCGCGCTGCACGCCGAAACGCTCGTGCTCGATGGCGCGCCGGGCGTCGCGCTGGTCGCGCACGACGGCGCGCTGGCGGCGTGGCTGCATGTGCGGGAGGACGAGAACGGACGGGCCACGCCGGTCGTGTGTGTGGCGGCGCGGGGCGCGGACTTCAGCGCGGCCAATCGCGATTTCCAGACTTACGGCGCGCAGGCCGTTCGCACGCTGCTGGCGCGTTTCATGGCGAACGGAGCGTCGATATCGATGCAGATGCATCTGCACGCCAGCATGCGCGCGGCGCAAACGCTCGCGGCGGCGTCATCGGTGTCATCGTCGATGCAGGAAGGGCCGACGTTGATCGCGCGCCCGCTCGCCATCGCCTAGACGCGCTGTGCGGCTTCCCAGTTGATGTCGACGCAGAGCACCTGCAAGCCCTGCGACGTCTGCGCGGCGATCGAGGCGGTCACGCACAGGTGCGCCTCGTTGATCGACAGATAGGGCGGCGTGAACTGCACGCTGCCGGGCGCTTTCATCGCGGCGATGAAGTAGGGCCGGCGCTCCCAGCTCGCGCCCTCCGAATGCAGCAGCGGACGGAAGCGCTTGGCGCGCTGCGAGGTGCGGCCGTCGGGCAGCACGTTGTCGCCGATCTGGCGGCCCGAGGCGTCCAGCAGGAAGCAGCGCGCCGTCTCGCCGAGACCGAGCAGCGGCAGCGTGGCGTCGCTCATGCTGGCGTCCGCGGCCAGTTGGGCCGCAGCCGCCTGCAGCGCGCTCACGTACGGCGCGAGGCGCGCCGACTGCGCCCGCTCGCGCGCGCTCACGCGCTCGCGCAGACGCGCCGACAGATCGTCCATCAGACGCGCCGCCGTGACGGGCGGCACGGGTTCGACGTCGGGCCGCGCGAAGTACGCGCCCTGCACGAAATCGGCGTTGCTTTCCAGCGCGATCAGCGCATCGCGCTCGGTCGAGAGTCCGCCGACCAGCACCAGTTGGCCGGACTCGTGCAGCATCGACACCAGCCCCGGCAGTACGCGCTCGATGTGTGCGTGGCGGCTCGCCTGTGCGAGCAGGCTGCGGTCGAGCGTGACGATGTCGGGACGTAGCTGCCAGACACGGTCGATGTTCGAATGCTTGGCGCCGAAGCCGTCGAGCGCGATCACGAACCCCGCCTTGCGCAGCCCGTCGATGATCTCCGCGAAACGCGAGTTCTCGCCGCCCGCCTGTTCCGATACTTCCAGCACCACGCGCTGCGGTTGCAGCCCGAGCGCCTTGATGCCGGCGAGCAGGGCGTCGCCGTAGCTCGTGTCCATTAGCGCGGCGGGGTGCAGGCTCAGGAAGAGCCATTCGTCGTGCGAGTCGAAGGCGTTGAAGTTGCCCAGATGCAGCGATTCCGCGAGCCGTCCCAGTTCGAGCAGATCGCCGCGGCGCGCGGCCTGCGTGAACACTTCCTGCGACGGCACCTGCTGGCCGTGCTCGTCGTGCGCGCGCAGCGACGCGTGATAGCCGATCGCGCGGCGGTGGGCGACCGAAAACACCGGCTGGAACACGCTGAACACGGTGTATCCGCCGTAGAGTACGGTGCGCCGGGCGCCTTCTTCGCCCGCGACGGGTCGCGACTGATAGCCGGGGGGATCGAGGTCGATCATGCTGTTCATAGGCCTGGGTGACGCGCGCCTTGGCCGGCACAGGACCGCGCGCGCGAACGTCAAGTTTACATTACAGGATAGCCGTGCAAAAAGTATGCGAGTCCCGACACACAGCCGGTCGGGCCATGCGCACGGGATATCGGCGTTTTACGGATAGTCGGCGAGGACGTTGTGGCGGCCGCTCAGGCACTGGCGACGCGCCTTTGCGGCCAATGCGCGCACCGCGCGGAGCGCGTCGTGCACCGGCCTGGTGCGCGGCGGTCGCGGGTTTTTCCGTAGCGGATTTGAGCGGGGTTTCAGGCGGGTTTTTCAGGCGGTGTTTTCAGGCCGCGAACGCGCGAGCCATCGCCGCGCGTTCGCCCGACTTTCGCCGCTCAGGTGCGCTCGGACGGATCGGTCTTTTTCGCGGCGTGGCGCACGTCGTCGGAGAGCTGGCCGAAGATCCACGACGAGCACGCCGTGATGATGCCCACGCACACGAACGTGGCGTGGAACGCCGGAATCACGTTGGACGCGGTCATGTGCGCGATCAGCCCCGTGAAGGTCGTGAGCAGCGCGCCCGCGACCGTCACGCCGAGGCTCATCGAGAGCATCTGCACGAGCGAGAACAGGCTGTTGCCGCTGCTCGCGCCGCCCATGCCGAGGTCTTTGAGCGTGAGCGTGTTCATTGCGGTGAATTGCATCGAATTGACGGCGCCGAACACGGCCAGTTGCACGAGGCGCAGCCACAGCGGCTCGTGCGGCGTCGAGAGCGCGAAGCTCGCCATCATCAGGCCGACCAGCACCGTGTTGATCACCAGCACGCGGCGGTAGCCGTAGCGCGTGATCAGATAGGTGACGAGGCGCTTCGAGAACATGCCCGCCGCCGCGACCGGCAGCATCATCAGGCCCGCCTCGAACGGCGTGTAGCCGAGCGCGACTTGCAGCAGCAGCGGAATCAGATACGGCATCGCGCCGCTGCCGATCCGCGCGAACAGGTTGCCGAGCAGCCCCACGCTGAAGGTGTGGATCCTGAACAGATCGAGCGAGAAGATCGGCCGCGGCGAGCGTTGCGCGTGCAGCCCGTAGGCGACGAAGGCGGCCAGCGAGACGATCAGCAGCACCAGCACGGTCGCTTGCGGAATGCCCAGCTCGGAGCGGCCGTCGAGCGCGAACGAGATCGTCACCATGCCGACGACCAGCAGCAGATAGCCGGGCAGGTCGAACTTCGGCGTGTCGGCGTTGCGGCTGTCGGGCATGAAGATGAAGGTGAACAGGCAGCCGATCACGCCCACCGGCACGTTGATCAGGAAGATCCAGTGCCACGAGGCGATCTGCACGAGCCAGCCGCCGAGCGTCGGGCCGATCAGCGGGCCGATCAGGCCCGGGATCGCCACGAACGAGAGCGCGGGCAGGTAGCGTTCGGCGGGAAAGGTGCGCAGCACGGCGAGGCGTCCGACCGGCAGCAGCATCGCGCCGCCCACGCCCTGCGCGATGCGCGAGAGCACGAGCTGGTTCAGCGTGTGCGCGCTCGCGCAGAGCAGCGAGCCGATCGTGAACACGAAGATCGCGCCCATGAACACGCGGCGCGTGCCGAGCTTGTCCGCGAGCCAGCCGGACACGGGGATCATCACCGCCATCGTCAGCGAGTAGGCGATCACGACCGATTGCATGCGCAAGGGCAGTTCGCCGAGGCTGTCGGCCATCGCGGGCAGCGCCGTGTTGACGATGGTCGAGTCGAGCGTCTGCATGAAGAAGCCGGTGGCGACGAGCCACAGCATCACGGAGAGCTTGCGGGCGGACGGCGTGGAAGGCGAGGCGGCAGTGGACGTGTCGGACATGGGCGAAGGCGGAGGCGCTGGCGGTGTCTGGCAGCCGCCATTGTAGAGAAGGCGGCGCGACGGCGCGCGTAGGGGCGGCGCGATTGCCGCGTTCGTCGCGTGCTGCGCGGCCGCCGCGAGGTTGCGTGCTTAGGCGTCGAGCCTGGCCGCCGCCGCGAAGAACGCCTGCGCGCGTGGATCGAGCGCGAACGCCGCGTTGATGCGCAGCCACGGACACGGCTCGCCGTGCGGGCGGAAATGGCTGCCCGCCGACACGCTCACGCCGAACGCTTCGGCGCAGGCCGCGAGCCGCGCCGAGTCGTCGATATGCGGCACGCGCGACCACAGGAACTTGCCGCCCGTCTGCGTGTGCGCGAGGCCGGTGGCCTGCACGGCTTGCACAGTCCGAGCGGCGCGCGCGGCGGACGGCGCGGTGAACAGCTCCCAGCCGTGTTCTTCGAGCGAGCGCGTGGCCGCGCCGAGCGTCTCGCCCAGCCGGCGGCGCAGGCGCTCCAGATACTTGCGGTACGCGCCGCGTTCGAGCAGCGTGGCCGCCACGGCCTGCGTGAAGCGCGAACCGCTGATGCTCGTGAGCGCCTTGATCGAGGCGAGATCGCGCACGACGGCCGGGTTCGCGACCACGTACCCCACGCGCAGCGAGGACGACAGCGTTTTCGACAGTCCGCCCACATAAATCACGCGTTCGAACTGGTCGAGCGCCGCGAGCCGGTCGGTCGGATCGGCCTGGAAATCGGCGTAGATATCGTCTTCGACGATGCTGAAGCCGTGCTCGCGCGCGAGTTGCAGCAGCCGGAACGCCACGGGCGGCGAGATCGTCGTGCCGGTCGGATTGTGGAACACGGTGTTGACGAAGAACGCGCGCGGCCGGTGCTGCGCGAGCATCGCGTGCAGATGGTCGAGATCGGGCCCGCTCGCCGTGCGCGTGATGCCGACGAGCCGTACGCCGTGCAGTTTCAGCAGTCCGTACAGGTTGTAGTAGCCGGGATCTTCGACGAACACGGTGTCGCCGGGCTTGAGCAGATAGCGCATCAGCAGGTCGATACCCTCGCTCGCGCCTTCGGTGATGAGGATCTGCTGCGTGTCGGCGGCGATGCCGAGCGGCGCGAGGCGGTTGCGCAGATGCTCGCGCAGCGTGGCGTCGCCGAGCGGCGAGCCGTAGTCGACGAGACTGGACGGATCGGTGCGCGAGACGTGGCGGATCGCCTGGCCGATGGCGTCGACGTCGCGCCATGCTTGCGGCACCGAGCCGCTGTCGAGCTGGAGCGCCTCGCCCGGCAGATTCAGTTGCGCGAGCAGATGGCCCGATTCCTCGGCGGCGTTCGAGAGATCGCAGGAACCGAGCCCCGCGAGCCCGAGCCGCGCGTGCTCGCTCACATAGAAGCCCGAACCATGCCGCGAGTCGAGATAACCGAGCGAGACGAGGCGGTCGTAGGCCTCGATCACCGGAAAGCGGCTGATGCGGTAGTCGGCGGCGAGCTGGCGGATCGACGGCAGGCGCGCGCCCGGATGCGCCGAACGCGAGCGGATCCACGTTTGCACGCCGGCGACGATCTGCTCGGTGAGCGGGACGTCGCTGGCGCGGTCGAGTTCGAGTTTCATGAGCGGCCTGCGCGCAAGTGTCCGGTTTTTTCACTGCACAGTTCCGCACGAACTGTTCGGAACTGTGCATGGGTGGGCGAGATGCCGAGGGCAATAATGCTCCAACCGGGCAGGGGCTTCAAGACGTTTCGCAGTGTGATGGAAACGGCATCAATCTGGCGAATTCGAGCCAGGCCCGACGACAAAACGCACCCAAGGAGCACGGCAATGCGCGAAATCCGGATTTTCGAACTGGAGCACGGCGAGCCCGCTGAAAGCTGGCGGCTCGCGCAGGCGATGCAACTGCAGGTGAGCGAGGGCGAACTCTGGCTCACGATGGGCGGCGACGCCGACGATTACTGGCTGCGCGCGGGCGAGTCGATCCGGCTCGCGGCGGGCACGCGCGTGTGGCTGAGCGCGGGGCGCGACGGCGCGCGTTTCGTGCTGGCGCTGGGCGGCGCATCGGCTGCGCGCTCGCCGCAATGGCACGCCGAAGGTGTCGCGCGGGCGGGCGAGGCGCGCGGGCTGGCGGCGTATGTGACGCAGGCGCTGCGTTCGCGCTCGGTTCGCTGGCCGTGGAGCCCGCGCGCCGCGCAATAAGCGGCGGGGCACATGACACGCACGACACGCACGCCAGCGTCCCGCCTCATGCGGGCACGTGCTCGCCGACGTATCGCGCGCGTGGCCGGATCAGGCGGCCATCGGCGTTCTGTTCGAGCGCGTGCGCGATCCAACCGGTCACGCGACCGGCCGCGAACAGCGTGAACGCCGCGCCGCGCGGCAGCGCCAGCACGCGCTCGATGGCCGCGAGCGCGTAATCGAGCGTGGGCCGCGCGCCCGTGGTTTCCATCACCGCCTGCGCGAGCAGGTCGACTTCCGCCATCGGCGAACGCGCCGGGGCGCGCTGCGCGAGCCAGTCGAGCAGCAGTCGCGCGCGCGGATCGCCATCCGGATAGAGCGGATGCCCGAAACCGGACAGCGAGGGCGTGACGCCGCGTTCGTCGGGCGCGAGGCGCTGCGCCAGATAGCGATGCAGATCGTCCGCGTGCGCGGCTTCTTCGAACAGCGCCGCGACGCGCACCGTCTCGCCGCCGTGGCGCGGCCCCGCGAGCGCCGCGAGCCCGCCCGTCGCCGCGCCGAACAGATGCGTGCCGGTCGAGGTGATGCAGCGCACCGTGAAGGTCGAGGCGTTCAATTCGTGATCGGCGCAGAGCACCAGCGCCGCGCGCAGCAGGTCGGCCTGGATGCGCGAGCGCACGCCCCACGCATGCGCGATCTGCCGATGCAGCGGCTCGCCCGACGGCGCCGCCGAAATCAGCGCCGCCGCGAGCAGGCGCATGAGGACGGCGGCATTGTCGAGCTGCGCGTCGCGGCCTTGCGCCCAGATGCGCGGCATCTGCGCGGCGGCGGCGGGCAGCAGCACCAGCGCGCGTTCGAGCGGCGAGTGGCCGCTCCAGAGCTTGAGCCACGCCGACCATTGCGCCGCCGCGATGGGCGCGGCGGGCGCATCCAGCACGCGGCGCGGCGTGCATTCCCACAGCAGCGCGGCGACTTCTTCGAGCGAGGCGTGGCGCGCCAGTTCGACGGCGTCCTGGCCGCGATAGAAGAGCCGGCCGCCCGCGATCAGCGTGATCGACGATTCGAGCACCGGCACGCCCCAGTCCAGCACTTTCTGCGCGACTTTGCCCGCGCGCTTGCCGTCGGCCTTGCGGCGCGCGAGGCGGCGCACTTCGGCGGCATCGTAGCGGCGTGCGTTGGCGGCGGCTGCGTCGGCGCTGTCGGCTTGAGGGGCGTGCGCGGTTGCGCCCGCTGCGGGCGCGGAACTGAGCAGCCCGCGGCTCACATAGGCGTAAAGCGTGGCGCGGCTGATGCCGAGTTCGGCGGCGGCTTCGGCCGCGGTCATATAGCTGGACATGGTGGCGGGCGTCGGGAAACCGGAAAAATCGATCTATATTGATCATGATAATCAAGATTGATCGACATGCCAGCGCGCTTTTACCCTTGGAGCGTTCCCGTCAACGATTTCCCGCACAAGGACTCCCGCCATGACACCCCGCGACGCGCTCGATCATCTCTGGATGCTGGCTCACCCCGACGACGGCGCGGCCGCCGCGGCGCTCGATTTCGTCGATATCGACGGCGACGATCCGGGCTTGCCGTCGGTGTTTCGCGTCGGCACGCTGGCTTCGGCCGCGATCGGTGCGGCGGGGCTGGCGGCGGCGCGTCTGCATGCGCTGCGCGGCGGACCCGATCAGCGCGTGTCGATCGACGTGCGGCGCGCGCTCGCGGCGTTTCGCAGCGAGCGCTATCTGAGCGTCGATGGCGGCGCGCCGTTCGAATTGCGCCATCCGGTGACCGGCTACTTCGAAACGCGCGATGGCCGCTGGATTCAGCTGCACGCGAATTTCGCGCATCACCTGCACGGCATCCTGCGCGTGCTCGGCTGCGGAGAGTCGCGCGACGAGGTGGCGCGCGCGATCCGCAATGACTGGGACGGCGCGGCGCTCGACGCGGCGCTGGCGGAAGCCGGGCTGTGCGCCGCGCTCGTGCGCACGCCGCGCGAATGGGCCGCGCACGAACAGGCGCGCGCGGTGGCGGGCTTGCCGCTGTTCGAGATCGAGCGGATCGGCGACGCGGACCTCGATGCTCGCGACGCGTTGCGGACCGCCGGCGCGCGTCCGCTCGACGGCCTGCGCGTGCTCGATCTCACGCGCATCATCGCGGGGCCGGTCGCGGGGCGCACGCTCGCGCATCATGGCGCCGACGTCTTGCTGATCAACGGTCCGCATCTGCCTAACATCGCGCCGCTCGTGATCGACAACGGACGCGGCAAGCGTTCGGCCACGCTCGATCTGCGCGACGAAGCGCGGCGCGCGCAACTGCATGCGCTGGTGCGCGACGCCGATGTATTCGTGCAGGGTTATCGTCCCGGCGCGCTCGCGGCGCACGGTTTCTCGCCCGAGGCGCTGGCGCGCGAGCGGCCCGGGATCGTCTGCGTGTCGATCTGCGCGTATTCGCATCGCGGTCCGTGGCGCGAGCGGCGCGGCTTCGACAGCCTCGTGCAGTCGGCGAGCGGCATCGTCTGGAGCGAGAGCGTGGCGTCGTCGGCGTCATCGTCGCAACACGCGCCGTTCGCGAGTCCGCGTCCGTTGCCGTGTCAGGCGCTCGATCACGCCACCGGTTATCTCGCCGCGTTCGCCGCGATGACCGCGCTCGCGCGCCGCGCGAAAGAGGGCGGCAGCTGGCACGTGCGCGTCTCGCTCGCGCAGACGGGCCGCTGGCTGCAAACGATGGGCACGCTCGACGACGGCCAGCGCGCGCCCGAGGTGAGCGCGGCCGACGTGGCGGACTGCATGGAAGAAATGGCTACGCCGTTCGGCCGCGTACGCGCCGTGGCGCCCGCCGAACGGCTCGAACTTACGCCTGCGTTCTATGCGCGGCCCTGCGTGCCGATCGGCACCGATGCGCCGCGCTGGACCTCGTGAATCGGCTCAACGTCAGGCATCGGCGAGCCCAGGCAAGCCGCCGCTTACTTGCGCAACTCCGCGACGAAGTCGTAATAGTCGTTGCGGCAGTAGGTATCGGTGAGTTCGATGGCGCGCTGATCGGCGGTGTAGCCCACGCGCGTGATCAGCAGCAGCGCTTCGTTGGGCGCGATGCTCATCTGCTGCGCGATTTCCTCGCTCGCGTTCACGGCGCGGAAATGCTGGAGCGCGCGCACGATCGCCAGTCCGCGCTGTTCGAGAAAGCTGTAGAGCGAGTCGCCGATCGCGTTCGGATCGGGAATCAGCGCGGCGGGAAACGTGGAGTTTTCGACGGCCATGACGATGCCGTCCGCGAGACGCAGACGCTTCAGACGCGTGACGGCGGCGGCGGGCGACAGGCCGAGCTGGATCACCTCGTCGCGGCTCGCGGGCTGGATCTCGCGCGAGAGCCAGCGCGAACTGGGCGTGAAACCGCGCTGGCGCAGCATTTCGCTGAAGCTCGTGAGGCGCGAGAGCGGATCTTCGTAGCGCGGCGTGATGAAGCTGCCCGCGCCTTGCGTGCGGCGGATCAACCCTTGCTCGACCAGCAGCGCGATGGCTTTGCGCGCGGTGATGCGCGAGACGCCGAGCGCGTCGGCGAGCACGCGCTCGGACGGCAGCGCCTCGCCGGCGTTCCAGCGATTCTCGTGGATCGCGTCGCTGAGCTTGCGCGCGAGCTGCAGATACAGCGGCGTGTCGTTGTCCGGGTCCGGGCGCAGGCCGCGCCAGCGGTCTTCCGTGGGAGCGTTCATGGGAGGCAGGCATGAAAGGCGAACGGCAATTTTATGACATAGGCGGCGCCGCGCGGTAATGCCGGAGTTACGCGCGTGCGCATGCCCGTCGCGACACGCGGCGATACACTGGGCGCTTTGCCGGACGTCGCGCTGAACCTGGCGTTGGACGCAAGGCATCGCGAGGGGAAAACACATGAGCACCGATATCGCCAGCATCGCGCTGCCCGGCGGCGAGCGCATCGCGAAGCTGGGCCAGGGCACGTGGGAAATGGGCGAGCGCGCGTCGCGCCGCGCCGACGAGATCGCCGCGCTGCGCGAGGGCGTCGCGCTCGGCATGACGCTGATCGACACCGCCGAAATGTACGGCGACGGCGCAACCGAGGAACTGGTCGGCGAAGCGCTGCGCGGGCTGCGCGACGAGGTGTTTCTCGTCAGCAAGGTGTATCCGCACAATGCGAGCCGGCGCGGCGTGGAGCGCGCCTGCGAGGCGAGTCTCGCGCGCCTCGGCACCGATCGCATCGACCTGTATCTGTTGCACTGGCGCGGCGGCGTGCCGCTCGAGGAAACCGTCGAGGGCTTCGAGGCGCTCGTGCGCGCGGGCAAGATCCGGCACTGGGGCGTGAGTAATTTCGACGTCGACGATATGGAGGAACTGGTCGCGCTGCCCGGCGGCGCGGCGTGCGCGGCCAATCAGATTCTCTACAACGTCGCGCGGCGCGGGCCGGAGTTCGATCTGCTGCCGTGGAGTCTCGCGCGCGGCATGCCGGTGATGGCGTACAGCCCGGTCGATCACGCGCGGCTGCCGAAGCGCTCGCCGCTCGACGATATCGCGGCGGGGCATGGCGTATCCGTGTGGCAGGTTGCGCTGGCTTGGGTGCTGCGTGCGAGCGGCGTGTGTGCGATTCCGAAGGCGGCGCGCATCGAGCATGTGCGGGAAAACCGCGCGGCGCTCGACCTGAAGCTAGGCGAGACCGATCTCGCGGCGCTCGATGCCTACTTCAAGCCGCCGCGCGGCAAGCGCGCGCTGGAGATGTTGTAACGGGAGGAGAGGGGTGGCGCTGTGCCCTGCTGATGTGTCCAGGGGCACAGCTCACGAGAAACGCGGCCGGGTCGCCAGAATACACGCGCTGTGCACGGCTTCCGGCCACCGGCGGCGGCTCCCGGCCGGGGGACCGGGAGACCGCCGCCGTTGCTGCCTGGAATGGCGCGACCGGCCGTCGCGCCAATTCGGGGTGGCTGTGGCAGCGCGTCTGCACCGCCGTGCGAGTTCAATGACTTCCGCCGCCATGGCCGCCACCGTGGCCGCCGCCGTACCCGCCGCCCGGGCCGCCCGACGATCCACCCTTGCCGAATCCGCCTCCGAATCCTCCGCCGAAGCCGCCTTTGCCGAACCCGCCGCCAAAGCCGCCGCCGAAGCCACCTGACGGTCCACCCGACGGTCCGCCTGAATGGCCGCCCGAAGGCCCGCCGTGGCCGCTGCCGCAACCGCAGCCGCTGGAGCCGCCGCCGTTATTGCCGCCGCCGTTGTTACCGCCGCCGCCGTTGTTACCGCCGCCGTTGTTACCGCCGCCGTTATTGCCGCCGCCGTTGTTGCCGCCGCCGTTGTTGCCGCCACCGTTGTTGCCGCCACCGTTGTTGCCGCCACCGCCTTTGCCGCCGCCCGAGTTGCTCGACCCGCTGGTCGCGCCGCCGACGCCCGAGCTGCCGCCACGTCCGGTGCCCGCGCTGCCCGAACTCGTCCCGCCCGCCCCACCCGCACTCGCGGATGCCGACGAACTGTTGCCGCCGCCGCGTCCGCCCTGGCCGCAGTTGCCGTTCATGCTGTTGGTGCCGTAGCAGTTCTTCGGCGTGAAGACCGTTGCGGCGTCGGCGGCGGCGATCGCATCGGCGCTCTGGCTCACGCCCGGCGAGGGCGCGGCGCTGCCGGCGTTGCCCGCGCTGCTGCTGGTATCTGCGCTACCGGTGCCTGCGCTGCCGCCGCTCGTGACGGCCGCGCCGTTGCCGAAGGGCGCCATGCCGTCGGCGGGCATGCCCGAGTCGGTCACCGCGCCGCCGCTTGCCGGCAGCGCCGCATCGGCGACGAGGACCCACGTCGGCGCGGTCACGTTGTTATCCTGCGCGTGTGCGCCGACTGCCGGCAGAAGCGCGCTCACGCCCACTACGCCGATGGCGAGCACCGCGAGGCCGCGGCAGAACCCATAGCAGTACTGATGAAAAAATCTGTTTTTCATGATTTCCTCCCGGGAAGCGATAGCGCGTTCGCGCTTCGCTCCTCGTGCCTTTGTGTCTGACGCCGCGCCGCTGTGCATGCTGTCTCGACGACCGCTGCGCGCGCCGACCCCCGCCATTCCCACGCCGCCTCGCGCCGGCGGCGTGCATCGCGCTCGTGGCCGATGCAGTGTCGCCGGTGCGTGCGGTACACGCGACGTCCGGGGCGCATGAATCGTCGATTTACGCAGGACTGCTTGCCGATCGTCGGAGCCCGCGAGCGGGACGGCGGATAACAGGCGTGTCATGCGTGCGGCGATTCGTTTGCCCATTCGCTCGCCCGATACGGCGCGCCGCGATCTGCGGCGTGTCGCAAGAGGAGAAGCGACCGGATGCCTGGTCTCGATATAGCGAGTTCTGTGCCATCGTCCGCAGAAGGCCGCGCCGTCTGGGCCTGACGTTTTCCCTGTGGCGCATACGGGGACGAAATCGCTGAAAACGTTTCGGCGATGAAACGCGGCGGCGCGGTTCGCGCGGTTTGCGTATCAAACGCGAAAGGGCAGGGAAGCGGCAGTCCGCGGCATGGATCGGACCGTGGGCGGCGCAACGATCTCGTGCGGCGGGCGGGCTGCGGCGATCAGGCCTGGCCTGGCTCCGGCGCGCCGACGCGTTGCAGATCGCGAAGCTGATCGGCGGGAATGTGGCAGCGGATGCGATGGCCTTCGCCGATATCGTCGAAGGGCGGGGCCGCCTCGTCGCAGATCGCGCCGATCTTGCGCGGGCAACGCGCGCTGAACAGGCAGCCGTGGCCACCGCTCTGCGTGACGGTCGATTCGCGCGCAACCTTATCGGCGTTGTCCTCGTCTACGTGGCGGGCGCCCTGCGTGCCGCCGGCCGCGTCGAGCAGCGTTTCCGTGTACGGATGGCGCGGGCCGTCGAACACGGCCGAGGCCGGGCCGCTTTCGAGCACGCGTCCCGCGTAGAGCACCATCACGCGGTCGGCGAGATAGCGCACCACGCCGAGATCGTGCGAGATGAACAGATAGCTCACGCCGCGTTCGCGTTGCAGCCGTGCGAGCAGGTTGAGGATCGCGGCCTGCACGGAGACGTCGAGCGCGGAGGTGGGTTCGTCGCAGATCACCACGCGCGGCTCGCCCGCGAAGGCCTGCGCGATCGCCACGCGCTGTTTGAGGCCGCCCGACAGCTGGCGCGCGCGGGCGGCGAGATAGCGCAGCGGCACGCGCACGGCTTCGAGCAGCGTGTCGATACGCGCGTCGGCGGCGTCCTGCGTGGTCGCATGCGACTCATGCGACTCATGCGACCCGGCGCGCGCGAGCGCCCGGCCGACCAGCGTGCGCACCGGCAGCGCGCGGTTCAGCGAGGCGTCGGGATGCTGGAACACGACGCGCAGCGCGCGCCGCTGACTTGCATCGCGTCGCGCGACGTCGGACGCGAGCGGCGCGCCGTCGAGTTCGATCGTGCCGCCGGGATCGGGCGCGTGCAGTCCGAGCAGCAGCTTCGCGAGCGTGGACTTGCCGCTGCCCGACTCGCCGACGAGCCCGAGCGTTTCGCCTGCGCGCAGTTCGAGCGAGACGTCGTCAAGCACGCGCAGCGCGCCTGCGCCACGGCCGAACGTGCGCGAGATGCCGCTTGCGCGCAGCACGACTTCGGCCTCGCGCGCCGGTTTTTCAGGGCTTTCTTCCGATGGATCGTTTGTCTGAGCAATGATCGGCGCGATCTCAGGCGGTTGCGCCGGCATCGTTGCGGAGGCTTCTTCAACGATCGCCGCTTCCTCCGCACTTGCCGCATTCGCCGGGTCGCCTTCGGGCAGTTCGTTCGCGCGCTCGTGATAGTGGCAGCGCGACATCTGCTCGCCGTGCGCGGCCTGCACGCGATGCGGCGGCGGCGCCTGATCGTGGCAGCGCGCATCGGCGAGGCGGCAGCGCGGCGCGTACACGCAGCCGCGCGCGACCGTGCCCGGCGCGGGCAGCTCGCCCGCGATCGTGTCGAGCGCGCCGTGCCGCTTGGTGCGCCCCGGCGCGGGCAGGCAGCGTAGCAGCCCGACCGTGTACGGATGGCGCGCGTGCTCGAACACGTCGCGCGTCGCGCCTTCTTCGACGAGACGCCCGGCGTAAAGCACGCCCACGCGCTCGCACATGCGCCCGATCACGCCCAGATCGTGGCTGATCAGCAGCACGGCCATGCCGAGTTCCGCGCGCAGTTGCGCGACCAGCGCGAGCACCTCGGCTTCGACGGTGGCGTCGAGGCCCGTGGTGGGTTCGTCGAGAATCAGCAGCGACGGATTCGAGGCGAGCGCCATCGCGATCACCACGCGCTGCTGCATGCCGCCCGAGAGCTGATGCGGCCAGCTCGCCATCACGCGCGCCGGGTCGGCGATGCGCACGCGTTCGAGCATGGCGCGCGAGCGCGCGAGCGCCTCAGCGCGGTCGATGTCATCGTCGGCGGCCTCGAAGGCTTCGCTCAACTGGCGCGCGATGGTCAGCGACGGATTGAGCGCGCTCGCCGGATCCTGATAGACCATCGACACCTTGTGCGCGCGCAACGCGCGCAGACCTTCGCGGTCGAGCGTGAGCACGTCCTCGCCGGCGATAGCGATGCGTCCTGCCTTCACGCGGCCGTTGTGCGCGAGATAGCGCAGCGCCGCGAGCGCGACCGTCGACTTGCCGCAGCCCGATTCGCCGACGAGGCCATAGGCTTCGCCGCGCTTGATGCGCAGCGAGACGTCGGTGAGCACGTCGCGGTCCTTGCCGCGCACGCGGTACGCGACGGTGAGGCCGACGAGCGCGAGCGCGTCGTCCGCGCGCGGCGCGGTGAACGTGGCGAGTGCGGGGCCGCGTGCGGCGCCGGCTGCGCGCGCGGGAGCGGGTGCGGGTGGCGCATTTGACTGCGCATTTAGCGGCGTATGTAGCGGCGCATTGGGAGGATAAACCGGCCGGTTCACGATTCGAGCACCTCGCGCAGGCTGTCCGCGATCAGGTTCACGGCGACCACCAGCGAGCCGATCGCGGCGGCGTCGAACGCCACGGTCCACCACGCGCCGCCTGCGAGCAGCGCGTAGGATTCGGCGAGCGCGAGCCCCCAGTCGGCCGACGGCGGCTGGATGCCGAAGCCGAGAAACGACAGCGTCGCCACCGCGAAGATCGCATAGCCGAGCCGCACGGTCGCTTCCACGACGATCGGCGGCCAGACGTTCGGCAGGATCTCCGCGAACATCACGAAGGGCGCGCGGTCGCCGCGCAAACGGGCGGCCGCCACGTAGTCGAGATGGCGCTCGGCGAGCACGGCGGCGCGCACGGTGCGCGCGATCAGCGGCGCGAAGGTCACGCCGATCACCAGCACGACCGCGAGATTGGACGCACCCACGGCCGCGAGCACGAGCAGCGCGACGATCACGAGCGGCAGCGCGAGCACGGCGTCGAGCGCGCGCGAGACCAGCGTGCCGATCCAGCCTTCGAAGTAGCCGGTGACGAGCCCGAGCGCCGCGCCCGCGAGCGTGCCGGTGAGCGTGGCGAGCGGCGCGATGGTGAGGATGTCGCGCGCGCCCACGATCACGCGCGAGCAGATATCGCGGCCCAGTTGATCGGTGCCGCACCAGTGCGCGTGATCGGGCGGCATCAGCGAGCTGAGCGGGTCGGACGCGTAGGCGTCGTAGGGCGCGAACCACTGGCCCGCGAGCGCGCAGACGATCCACGCAAGCAGGATCAGCGCGCCGATCACGAACGCGGGCGAGCGCAGCAGCAGACGTACGACGGCGGCGGCGCGCGAAGACGCCGGCGGTGTTTGCTCGCGCGCGTTCGCGTCGAGGGTGTCGGAGGCCGGGCGATTCATGCGCCTCCCTTCGCGCGCAGACGCGGATCGAGCAGCACGTGCAAACCGTCGGCGAGCAGATTCGCGAGCGTATAGACGAGGCCGACCGCGAGGACGCCCGCTTCGAGCAGCGGAAAGTCCTTCGCTTTCGCGGCGTTGTAGATCAGCGAGCCGATGCCCGGATAGCGGAACAGCGACTCCACCACCACGAGTCCGCCGATCAGATAGCCGAGCTGCGTGGCCGCCACCGTCACGCTCGGCAGCAGCGCGTTGCGCAGCACGTGGCGCACGATCACGGTGTGACGCGGCAAGCCCTTGAGGATCGCGGTGCGGGTGTAGTCGGCGTCGAGCGCGTCGAGCATGCCCGCGCGCGCGATCCGCGCGAGGTAGCCGAAGAACACGAGCACGAGCGGCAGCACCGGCAGCACGAGATGGCGCAGCGTCTGCAGCACGCCCGAGTCGGGCGGCGCGACGGCTTCGATCGGCAGCCAGCGCAGCCACACGCCGAAGATCAGGATCAGCACGATCGACGACACGAATTCGGGCACCGCGCTCGCGCACAGGCCGAGCGTGCTGATCAGGCGGTCGAGCCAGCGTCCGCCGTTGAGCGCGGCCCACACGCCGCCGCCGATGCCGAGCGGCACCACCACGAAGAACGCGAGCAGGCCGAGTTTCGCCGATTGCAGCAGCGCGTCGCCGACGAAGGGCGCGACGGCTTGCCTGTAGGTCCACGAGGTGCCGAAGTCGCCGCGCAGCGCATGGCCGATCCATGCGCCGTATTGCTGGAGCAGCGGGCGGTCGGCGCCGAGTTCGTGATTGAGCGCGGCGACGGCGCGCGCGTCGGCGAGCGGGCCGAGCACGGCGCGGCCGATGTCGCCGGGCAGCAACTGGCCGCCCGCGAACACCAGCACGGACAGCAGCCAGAGCGTGAACAGCGCCCACGCCGCGCGCGTCGCGAGAAAGCGCAGCGCGTTCGTCGAGCGCGCCGCGTGCGCAAGCGCGGTGTTTGCTGCGTTCGCGGCGTCCGGATCGATGCGGGGCGGTCTCGTCAGCGGTGTGGCCATCGGACTCCTGATCTTGAGGCTGGCGCGACTTGAAGCGACACGAAGAACAACACGAAGCGACTCGATGCAACGCGAGCGGCTTCAGCCCGCCAGCACCGCGCGGTCGAAGTAGAGCTGCGCGAGCGCCGTGAAGTGGACGCCCGACAGCGCGGTGCGCTGCGCGATCAGCTGATCGTAGAAGTACGGAATGATCACCGGCGTTTCGTCGAGCAGGAGCGTCTGGATCTGCGCGGCGACCTGCTTTTGCGCGGCCACGTCGAGCGTGGCGGCGAACTGCGCGACCAGCTTGTCGTACTGCGCGTTGCGGAAGTGCGCCGCATTCCACGTGCCGCCGCTCGTCAGCGGCGCGTTGAGGAACACGTTCGGCACGCCGCGATGGCCGTAGTCGGTGATGCCCATCGGCGCGTCGAGCCAGTCCGATTTGCCGTAGGTGCCCGCGCCGTAATACTGCGACTGGCTTTCCACCTTGAGCGCGATGCGCACGCCGATCGCCTTCGCCGCGTTCTGCACGACCACGGCGAGGTCGGGAATCTCCATGTACTTCTCGGTCGTGAGCGTGATGTCGAACCCGTTGCCCACGCCCGCCTGCGCGAGCAACTGGCGTGCCTTCGCGAGATCGGGCTTGCGCTGCGGCACGCTCGTGCCCGTCGACGGGAAGACCGGCGCGAACGGGCTGTCGTTGCCCACCACGGCGCGGCCCTTGAAGAGCCCGCGCACCATCACGTCGCGATCGAGCGAGAGGGCGAGCGCCTGGCGCACGCGTTTGTCCCTGAACGCGGGCACGTCGTTGCGCATGTGGATCTGGCGATGCGCGCTCGAACGCACGCCGATCACCTTGAAGTCGGGGTTGTTCAGGATGCCGATGCCGCCCTGCACGGTGAAGGTGCCCATCACGTCGGCCTGACGGCCTTGCAGCGCGAGGATCTGCGCCTGTTCGTCGGCGTAGAAGGCGAAGGCCACACGCGCGGGCAGGGCCTTGTCGCCCCAGTAGTCGGGGTTGCGCACGAAGCTCGCGCCGCGTCGCGTTTCGTATTTTTCGAGCTTGAACGGCCCGGTGCCGATAAAGCTCTTTTCGTAATTGCCCGCGTAATTCGCGGGCAGCAGCACGGCGTTGTAGTTATCCGATGAGACGTAGTACGGGAAATTGCCGTTCGGCGCGTCGAGGTGGAACGCGACGGTGTGCTCGTCGACGAGCTTCGTGCCGCCCTTCGAGAGTACGCCCTTGAGCACCGACAGCGCCGCCGAGCCGCTTGCGGGATCGGCGAGCCGGTCGAAGGTGGCCACCACGTCCTTCGCGCCGAATGGCTGGCCGTCGTGGAATTTCACGTTCGGGCGCAGCTTGAAGGTCCAGACGTCGGCTTTCTCGTTGGCCTGCCACGAGAGCGCGAGGGCGGGTTGCAGGCGGCCTTCGGCGTCGTCGTTGGCGAGGAATTCGCCGGTCTGGTTCAGCAGGCACAGCGCGCCTGCATCGGTCACGGTAAGCGGATCGACCGCGCCCGCGGGCATCAGGTGCGCGACGCGGATGGTCTGGTTGCCGGGCGTGGCGGGCTTCGCGGCTTGTGCACCTTGTGCGCTTTGTGCATGGGCGTCGCGCGGCGCGAGCAGACCGCCCGCCGTGACGGCGAGCCCCGAGAGACCGAGCAGGCTCAGATGGCGCAGCAGTTCGCGGCGCGTGAGGCGGCCGGACTGGAATTCGTCGAGGGCGTGATTGCCGGGCGCGTCGGCGTGAGGGCGCAGCGAGTCGAAGGCGGACGCGAGGGACGAAGCGGATAAATCTGATGAAGCGAACAGGCGGGACGGCGGACGACGTTTCATCGGTGCGGATTTCCGTGCGATTCCGTGAATGGGCGCGTTAGCGGAAGCGGCCAACGCGACGGCGGCATGCGGTACGGCAGACGACGAAGCAGATTCGGTCCAGTTTACGCGTTTTCGGGCCTTTGATGGCGATGCGGACGATGCCAGGGTTCAGCGGGGTTGCGCGAGATCGCGGCGTCGTGCAGGGCGTTGGCGCGCGTTGGGGGGATATCGAAGCGATTGCAGCGTTCGCCGCAATCGCCGCAATCTTTGCGATCGCAGCGCTCAGCGCGCCGCGGCCGGCCGTCGCCAGCGATGAAACAGCACCGAGCCGATCCAGCAGGCGATGAACAGCGCGACGATCGCGTAGCCGAGTTCGCCGAAGCGATCGTTCAGACCCGCGACCAGGTTCCAGAGGCCGCCGCTCGCGCCGAACTTGTCGGCGATCAGGCCGAGCGCTTCCACGCCGCCGATCACGATCGCCACCAGCGCGGAGACGAAGGTGATGCTCGCGTTGTAGTAGAGCTTGCGTTTCGGATCGTCCATGGCCCAGCCGTAGGCGTGGACCATCAGCACGTTGTCGGTGGAATCGACGAGCGTCATGCCCGCCGTGAAAAGCGCGGGGAACACGAGGATCGAGTACATCGGCAGGCCCTTGCCGGCTTCGGCGGCGGCGATGGCGAGCAGGCCGATTTCGGTGGCCGTGTCGAAGCCGAGCCCGAACAGCACGCCGACCGGATACATGTGCCAGCTTTTCGTGACGAGCGCAAAAAGCGGGCGCAGCGCGCGCGAGAACAGACCGGCGGGCGCGGGCGCCTGCGCGGCAAGCGCGGCGGCGTCCTCGCCCTGCTGCGCGCGCCGATAACGGTGCCACACGTCGCGCAGGATCACGAGATTCACGCCCGCGAGCACCAGCAGAAATCCCGACGACACCAGCGTGCCGATGGTCGAGCCGATCTCGTGAAAGCGCTCGAAGCGGCCATGCAGCGTGAGCGCCGTGAGCGCGATGCCGACCGTCGCCGCGATCACGATGGTCGAGTGTCCGAGCGAGAACGCGAGGCCCACGCCGATGGGCCGCTGGCCGCGCTGCATGAGCTTGCGCGTGACGGCGTCGATGGCGGCGATGTGGTCGGCGTCCACCGCGTGGCGCAGGCCGAAACCGTAGGCGAGAAGCGCGGTGCCGAGCAGCAGCGGATAGTGGCGGAACGCGATCAGCGCCCAGGCCCAGGCGGCGAGATTCGCGCCGATCAGCGCGGCGTAGAGAACGATCAGGCGCGGGCGCAGTGTTTTCGCGTGGACGGACGAGGCGGCGGATGTCATGCGTGAATGATCTGGGCTGAGCGGTGGTGTTTAATGATCGTGAGGATTCCGATGGATCGGATCGACCCAATAAACGGCTTCCGGTTGTTCGACCGCGTCGATGTCGAGATTCACGACCACGGCTTCATTGTCGCTGCGCACGAGCACGCATTCGAGCGGATCGTCGGTGCTCGCGTTGATTTCCTGATGCGGCACGTAGGGCGGCACGAAGATGAAGTCGCCGGGACCGGCTTCGGCGGTGAACTCCAGATGCTCGCCCCAGCGCATGCGCGCGTGGCCGCGCACCACGTAGATCACGCTTTCGAGCGCGCCATGATGATGCGCGCCGGTCTTCGCGTTCGGATGGATCGTCACCGTGCCCGCCCAGATTTTCTGTGCGCCCACGCGCGCCGCGTTGATGGCGGCCGCGCGGTTCATGCCGGGCGTCTGCGCGGTGTTCGCGTCGAGCTGATCGCCGCGGATCACCTTCACGCCGTGTTCGCGCCAGTCGACGGGAGCGTCGTGATGATCGTGGTCGTGCGGGTCGTCGTGCGAATGATCGTGCGGATGGTCGTGATCGTGGCTCATCGTCGTGTCTCCTCGTTCGTGCGTGGCTCTCGCCGTCCCATTGTGGCATGGACAAAAATGCGCCGGGCACGCATCCGGCGCAAGCGTTTTTCACTTCGCGCACGCGCATGAAAAAAGCCCGTCCTTTGCGGGACGGGCTTGCGTTTCATGCCGCCTGGCGATGCAGGCCGGCGCTTACGACTTCTTGGCGTTGATCACCGCTTCGGCCACGTTCTGCGGCGTTTCCGAGTAGTGCTTGAACTCCATCGTGTAGGTGGCGCGGCCCTGCGTGAGCGAGCGCAGCGAAGTCGAGTAGCCGAACATTTCGGAGAGCGGCACCTCGGCGCGCACGATCTTGCCGCCGCCGCCCGCGATGTCCTCCATGCCCTGCACGATGCCGCGCCGGCTCGACAGATCGCCCATCACGTTGCCCATGAAATCCTCGGGCGTTTCCACTTCCACCGCCATCATCGGTTCGAGCAGGATCGGCTTGGCCTTGCGCATCGCTTCCTTGAAGGCCATCGAACCGGCCATGCGGAAGGCGTTTTCGTTCGAGTCCACGTCGTGGTAGGAGCCGAACGTGAGCGTGACCTTCGTGTCGACGACCGGATAGCCCGCGAGCACGCCCGCCTTGAGCGTTTCCTGAATGCCCTTGTCGACGGCCGGAATGAATTCGCGCGGAATCACGCCGCCCTTGATCGCGTCGACGAATTCGTAGCCCTTGCCCGGCGCCTGCGGTTCGAGCGTGATGACCGCGTGGCCGTACTGGCCGCGCCCGCCCGACTGCTTGACGAACTTGCCTTCGACATCTTCGACCTTGTTTTTCACGGTCTCGCGATACGCGACCTGCGGCTTGCCGACGGTCGCTTCCACGCCGAACTCGCGGCGCATGCGGTCGACGAGAATTTCGAGGTGCAGCTCGCCCATGCCCGAGATGATGGTCTGGCCGGATTCCTCGTCGGTCTGCACGCGGAACGACGGATCTTCCTGCGCGAGCCGGTTGAGCGCGATGCCCATCTTTTCCTGGTCGGCCTTGGTCTTCGGCTCGACGGCCTGCGAGATCACCGGCTCCGGGAAAATCATGCGTTCGAGCACGATCGGATTCGCGGGATCGCACAGCGTGTCGCCGGTCGTCGCTTCCTTCAGGCCGACGGCGGCGGCGATGTCGCCCGCGCGCACTTCCTTGATTTCCTTGCGCTCGTTCGCGTGCATCTGCAGGATGCGGCCGAGACGCTCGCGCTTTTCCTTGATCGCGTTGAGCACCGTGTCGCCCGATTCCACCACGCCCGAGTAGACGCGGAAGAAGATCAGCTGGCCGACGAACGGATCGGTCATGATCTTGAAGGCGAGCGCGGAGAACGGCTCCTCATCGCTCGGATGACGCTCGATTTCCTTGTCGTGCAGGTCGTGGCCGAGAATCGCGGGCACGTCGACGGGCGAGGGCAGATAGTCGATCACGGCGTCGAGCATCGCCTGCACGCCCTTGTTCTTGAACGCGCTGCCGCACAGCATCGGCACGATCTCGTTGGCGATCGTGCGCTTGCGCAGCGCGCCCTTGATTTCCTCTTCGGTCAGGCTCTCGTGATCGTCGAGGTATTTTTCGAGCAGCGCTTCGTCGGCTTCGGCGGCGGCCTCGACCATCTTTTCGCGCCATTCCTGCGCGGTTTCGAGGAGATTCGCGGGGATCTCGGCGTATTCGAACTTCACGCCCTGGCTCTCGTCGTCCCAGACGATCGCCTTCATCTTCACGAGATCGACCACGCCCTGGAAGTGATCTTCCGCGCCGACCGGAATCTGGATCGGCACCGCCACGCCCTTCAGGCGCTCGCCGATCTGCCGCTGCACGCGGAAAAAGTCCGCGCCGACACGGTCCATCTTGTTGACGAACGCAATGCGCGGCACCTTGTACTTGTTCGCCTGGCGCCACACGGTTTCGGACTGCGGCTGCACGCCGCCGACCGAGTCGTACACCATGCACGCGCCGTCGAGCACGCGCATCGAGCGCTCGACTTCGATCGTGAAGTCCACGTGTCCCGGCGTGTCGATGATGTTGATGCGGTGCTCGGGATAATTGCCGGCCATGCCTTTCCAGAATGCAGTGGTCGCGGCCGAGGTGATCGTGATGCCGCGCTCCTGTTCCTGCTCCATCCAGTCCATGGTCGCCGCGCCGTCGTGCACTTCACCGAGCTTGTGATTCACCCCGGTGTAGAAAAGGATGCGTTCGGTCGTGGTGGTTTTGCCGGCATCGATGTGAGCGCTAATGCCGATATTGCGATAGCGCTCGATGGGAGTCTTGCGAGGCACGGTGATCTCCTAGGAATGACGCGCCATGGAAAGTGCCGGACGGCGCGCGGCGCGGGCAGCGCGCTATCCGGCGATTCGCGGGCAGGGCGGGCGTTCCGGCGAGCCGGACGCCGGCAGCCGTGCCGCGCGGTGGATTAATAGGATAGCGCTTGCTCGCCGCTTTTGCAGAAACAGCGCCGGAGCACGGCGGCGCGGCGCGCGGGCGGGCTCGGTGCGGTGGCGGCGCGGTGCGCATGAGCCGCGTCAAAGCCAGCAAGCGCGCGAAAAAAAACGGGCGCAAAAAAACCGGCCGCGCGCGAGGCGGGGCCGGTTTCGGGGTCCGGGGACGACGCTTACGCGCCGCGCATCACGGCTGCGGCAGACCCTGGATCTTCATGCCGGGCTTGATGCCCTTCGACGAGAAGAAGCCCTTGCTCATTTCGAGCGCATACACGCCGTTGTTGCGCGGGCAGTGGTTGTTGGTCGTTTCGGCGTCCATCTCGTCGATGTCGGTGATCGTGCCGTCGGCGCGCATGAAGGCGATCGACAGCGGGATCAGCGTGTTCTTCATCCAGAAGCAGTGCACGGCGTTCTCGCCGAACACGAACAGCATGCCTTCGTTGGGCGCGAGCGTCGTGCGATACATGAGACCTTGCTCGCGATCAGCATCGTTTGCGGCCACGGCGGCGTCGATGACGAACATGCCCGCCGTGAGCTTCACGCGCGGAAATTCGCCGGGCTGTTTCGCGCCGGCCGGCATCTGCTGGGCATGCGCGACGGTGCTGGTCGCGGCCGTGGACAACGTGAAGGCCGCGGCGGCGGCGAGCGGCAATGCAGCGGCGAGCGCGCAACGCGCGATCAGCGGGCGCAGGGAAAATCGCACGAGTCAGCTCCTTGCTTGAGAATAGTTCGCGCATGTTACGCGAGTACGTCAGCGTGGGTCAAAAACCCGCCTCGCGACGTGCGGCGTAAAGCGAGCGCGCAAAGAAAAAGGCAGAGCGCCTTGCGACACTCTGCCCTTCAAACGCGGTGAAGATCGGCACGTTGGGCCGTTCTCCGATGCGTCTTACAGCTAGCTTACTCCGAAGCTGCCGAAGCGGCTTCTGCCTTAGCTGCTGCCTTCTTGTGCGACTTCTTGTGCGACTTCTTGTGCGAAGCCTTGTGTGCCGACGAAGCAGCAGCTGCCGGAGCAGCCGAAGCAGCTTCCGGAGCCGAAGCTTGTGCGAATGCAGCCGATGCGAAGAGGCCAGCGACCAGAGCAGCGATCAGTTTGTTCATTTTGTGAATCCTCAGCTTGAGTTAATTAACCAAGTGACCCGGTAATGGGATCAGGTCGGTAAACGTGCCATCCACCTTTCGGTTGACAGTCTCGATCGGCAAATTCAGAACAAATTCGCGATTCGCGTCTGCCAGCGGTCAGGACCATGCATTGCTGCACGAGCCTGGAAGGCTGAATGCCGGATAGCTTCGGCGGCATCTGCGTGGTTTAACGCATGGTCTTGCGAGGCGGTTGACGCGAAGTTTTCATTTCCTTCGCGTTTTCTCGCTGCCGTGCTGTAAATGAAAGAAGCGGCGTGGCGGTCGCGCGGGCGCAGAACAGAAGCAAAACGGAAAAGTGCTTGCGCAACAGCCACTTGTGCGCGTTTTGGCCTTGTTTCAGGTCACTTCCGCTGCGGCGTCGAACGACGCCATGGCGCGTCGGTGGCCACATCCACACTCTCGCCAGGCGCGATGCCGAGCGAAAAAATATCGAGCGAGCCGATCGCCACGCGCACGAGCCGCAGCGTTGGAAAGCCCACTTTCGCCGTCATGCGCCTTACCTGGCGATTCTTGCCTTCGCTGATCGCGAGTTCGATCCAGGTCGTGGGAATCGCGGCGCGATAGCGGATGGGCGGTGTGCGCGCCCACAACAGATCGGCGTCGCTGTCGGCGATTTTTTTCGCGCGACACGGCTGTGTCACGAAGTCGCCGAGATCGACGCCGCGTTCGAGCGCGGCCAGCGCGTCGTCGCCGGGCGCGCCTTCCACTTGCGCCCAATAGCGTTTCACGAGCTTGCGCCGCGGTTCCGCGATGCGCGCCTGCAATGCGCCGTCGTCGGTGAGCAGCAGCAGACCTTCGCTGTCGGCGTCGAGACGGCCCGCAGGATAGACGTTCGGCGTCTTGACCCAGTCGGACAGCGACTCGCGTGTTTCGTGCGGCGAGAACTGGCAGATCGTGCCGAACGGTTTATTGAGGGCGATCAAACGCATGTCGATGGAAGCCGAAAAAAATGAAGCAAAGAAGCGCCGAGATCTTAAAGCAAAACGCTGCGCCGCTCTGTGCTCAGTCTTATATAAGACATAAGACAAGGATGCATCGCGCCAACGAACGCCGCTGCGCCGCAACATCGCCGGCGCCGGAAAAGGCCGGTGTAGCGCGCGGCACGGGCGTTCGGAGCGTGGGCTAGAATAACGGCCAGACCCCTGCGCCGCGAGCGTGAGCCGTCATCATGCCGCATCGATTGCGCGAAGCCGCCGGTCATGATTTCACCGATTCTGCGCTTTCGATCCTGTTCGCGGTCGCCAGACCGATCCCCCTACTGGAGTTGATCATGCCGTATCAGCACATCAAGGTCCCGGCGGAAGGTGAGAAGATCACCGTCAATCCGGATTTCTCGCTCAACGTCTCCAACCAGCCGATCATTCCGTACATCGAGGGCGACGGCACGGGCGTCGACATCACGCCGGTCATGCTGAAGGTAGTCGACGCGGCGGTGGAGAAGGCGTACGGCGGCCAGCGCAAGATTCAATGGATGGAAATCTACGCGGGCGAGAAGGCCACGCGCGTGTACGGCCCCGACGTGTGGCTGCCCGAGGAAACGCTCGACGTGGTGAAGGACTACGTCGTGTCGATCAAGGGCCCGCTGACGACGCCGGTGGGCGGCGGCATCCGCTCGCTGAACGTGGCGCTGCGCCAGCAGCTCGACCTCTATGTGTGTCTGCGTCCGGTGCAGTATTTCAAGGGCGTGCCGTCGCCGGTGCGCGCGCCGGAGAAGGTCAACATGGTGATCTTCCGCGAGAACTCGGAAGACATCTACGCGGGCATCGAATGGCCCGCCGAATCCGAAGGCGCGAAGAAGCTGATCCGGTTCCTGCGCGACGAGATGGGCGTCTCGAAGATCCGTTTCCCGGACAGCTCGGGCCTTGGCGTGAAGCCGGTGTCGCGCGAGGGCACGGAGCGCCTCGTGCGCAAGGCCATCCAGTACGCGATCGACAACGATCGCCGCTCGGTGACGCTCGTGCACAAGGGCAACATCATGAAGTTCACCGAGGGCGCGTTCCGCGACTACGGTTACGCGCTCGCGCAGAAGGAATTCGCGGCGGAACTGATCGACGGCGGCCCGTGGATGAAGATCAAGAATCCGAAGACGGGCGGCGACATCGTCATCAAGGACGTGATCGCCGACGCCTTCCTGCAACAGATCCTGCTGCGTCCCGCCGAATACGACGTGATCGCCACGCTGAACCTGAACGGCGACTACATTTCGGACGCACTCGCGGCGCAGGTCGGCGGTATCGGCATCGCGCCGGGCGCGAATCTGTCCGATTCGGTGGCGATGTTCGAAGCCACGCACGGCACGGCGCCGAAATACGCGGGCAAGGACTATGTGAATCCGGGCTCGGAAATTCTCTCGGCGGAAATGATGCTGCGTCACCTCGGCTGGTTCGAGGCGGCGGATCTGATCCTCGCGTCGATGGAAAAGTCGATCCAGCAAAAGCGCGTGACGTACGACTTCGCGCGGCTGATGGAAGGCGCGACGCAGGTGTCGTGCTCGGGCTTCGGGCAGGTGATGATCGACAATATGTAGGCAAATTTCAGGGCATATCGTCGCGGATCAACAACCCCGATAGATGAAAAGTCTATCGGGGTTGTTTGTTTCAGGCTGCTTCACCTGGAGTCAGGTCATCCTTCACCGACCGTCTGACTGTCCGCCACAAACTGAGAAAGCCGCTGGTACGGCGCGCAATCGCGCAGATGATTTCGTATTCAGCGGAGGCGTCATGCGTGGTGGAACGAGGTATGGCTCGAGTCGGCCGGCCACGAAGGCAAAGACGAGCGGGCTGCATTCGCTCGACGCGCGACGGTTGCATCGCGAGGCCCTGCTACGGCCAGGGCTCTCGTATGGCTGGCAGTGGACAAATGACCGCGGCGAACGCACCTCGAGCATTGGCATTCGCACGTATGAACACGGCCTGACCGTCACTTACGCAATCAACGGCGAGTCGGTGCAACGGCGCATGTGGGCATAGCTACGCACTTAGAAAGGTCTACGCACTTTGCAGTGGTGCGCGTGACGCAGCCAAAGGCGAGACCGTGACTGCAACGATACGCATGCCTTACCGGTACTCGTCAATCTCAACCGTGCCGCCGATCGCTGGCGGCTCGGCCTCGTCGCCATCGCCAGACAGCAGCTCGGAAAGCTCGTCCGGGCGCAGCGCCCGCATCGTCTTTTCGACCTTCCTGTCATAGTGGCGGTCGTTTGGGTCTCCCTGCTTTTGTGCTTTGCGGCCGTACCGCTGGACGAAAGTGCCGAGCTGTCCGACAAGGCGCGCACGCTTCGCGGTTGATCGCATCTCAGTCGAACGACTCGGCGGCAACCTTGCCGCCCTCGATTACCAGATGCGCAGCATCGATGCCTGGCGCAAAAAAACGCCAGTCCTCGTCATCTTCGATTCCATCCGGCACCACCTCCAGACGATACCCACGCGAAAGCACAATGACCATGCCGCCCGTATCGTATGCCGACAACTTCTCGACCTTGATAGGGCCTTGGCCTACGAGCATTCCGTGCAAACGCGTGGCAGTGTCGTGTGCCTTTTCATCCGCACCGCGCAGATCCTCCCTTGATGATGCGGCGCGCCCATCGCGCTCGATCCGCCAGTCACATTGCACGTGGAGCGCCCAAGCCCCATCCTCTCGCTCTCTGCCCCTGAGCGTATGCCGCCTTTGCGGGCCGAATTGCATCGTAAGCATGTCGCCTGCGTGGCTGACCCAGCTCACCTCAAGCCCGACAAGCACAGCAAGCCGCTTCGTAATTTCTGCCTTAGTATCAGTCATCACCACCTCCGAACAAATCTTGACCCCGCTCCAGCATCTCGTGATATCCGAGGCCTTGCTTACTAATGTCGTCGTGGAGTTGCCGGGCCTGATCCTTATTTAAGCCCAATGCCTTTACGACGGCTTTGAACTGCGTGTTCTGAGTCTGATTGTTTCCTGGCGTGCCCTCGCCGCCCGCTAGCTCTACGACATCGCCATCCGGCAAATCGGGCCGGTAGTCGAACGCTTGCGCATCGCCGAGCGGAGTCGGGTCGCCAAGACCGCTCGGCATACGTGGCCTGTTGCCGTAGAGCGGTTCGGCTTGCTCCGCAATGGTGGGTTGACGGGGTGCTGCGTCACGTTGTGCGCTCGCCCACCGCCTCCGGATAGCCTGAACGCAATCCCGCAGGGCTTGCGGGCCGGGCAGGAAAACCAGATCGCCATCCTTCACGGCCCGATAGACCGCCTGCGCCGGGCTGCTATCTCGAACCCCGGCGCCACCACCGGACAGACGAAAGCGACCAAGCACGCAATCCAGTCCGTCTCGCCCCCTGAGATCCAGCACCGCCAGCGGCATCATCAAAAGGAAGGCGGCGCGGGCTTCCTGCATGGCCTCGACAAGCTCACCCCAGTCGGCTTGATTCACGTCGGACGCATCGCTCCGCTCGCCAGTAGCGTAATGCTGGAGCAACCGCACCTCGCGCTGAGGGTGCAGCCTCAGGTAAATGGGTTCGTCATGCAGGCTCCCCCAGAAGATGAAAGCCGCCTCGGGCAATCGGCTGCAGAAGTTGGAGGCCGGGCCAAGGTACAAATCACGAAACAGCATCTCCATGCCACCTCACAGGCGGTTTGTGCGGGCCGTATACCTAGCACGCGCCCGCACACCGCACCTTGCGGTAAACCGGGACCAGGCGACTCGATGCCGAAGGCATGAAGCGGTGAGGATGCGCGGGATGGGCGACCGCCGTGCCGCTAGCAACAGCGACGCCGCTTCTCGCTGCTGACGGAATGTTCAGGTTTGTTCAGGTCTGAGGCGCGCTACGGATACCAACGCATCTCAACGCGAGTGAGGGAAAAACTGAGGGAAATTGCGCATCATTGAAATTCGAAGGGCCGCCAGCAAAGGCGTAGCGCCAGAATTCAACAGAATGATCGATGAGCGCCTGGTGTGGGCGTTCTCTGTGGGCGCTCTGTGCGAGCGTCCTGTCTGAGCGCTCGCGCTGAACGACACCCCGGCGCACCGACGGTTCGCCGGGGTTTTTATTGCCTTGCGCTATGATGTAGCGGTTCCCGCACGCTCATTGGCCGCACCTTTTCCGATGCCGTTTCTGCGCCGTCTCCTTCTCGTGTTCGCCTTCGCGCTTCTGTCGATGCGCGGCGCGAGCGCGTGCGAGCACGCAGCGGTCATGCCGATGACGCACGCCGCGCAGCACGTTGGTCAGTCTGTCGCGCAGTCGGCTGCATTGCACGCCGCGGATGCGGGCTGCATGTCTTCATCGGCGCATCAGGGTTCATCGCATTGTCACGCCAGTTGCTGCGTGGCCGGCTGCGGTGTTCACTGCGGCGCGCCGCCGCTCGCCGCGCGCTTCGAAGCCTGGGGCGCAGGCGCGCATGCGCCGCCCCTCGTCGCCGTGAGCTTGCGCGCGGGCATCACGCACGCGCCGCTTCTGCCTCCTCCGATCGTCTGATCGACGTTCGCCCCAAGCGTTATACGCCTGGCACCCGCGCAGCTCACACGCCGCGCGCGGTGCGCACGATCCTATGCGCGGTCCGCTCATGCGGCGCGCCGCGCCATCGAGCACGAGGAATGCAGCAATGAAACGAAGAGATTTTTTGTCGGGCGCGGCCAGCGCCGCCGCCGCCTGGTTTTCGCGCAGCGCGTTCGCCGCTGGCGACGACAGCATGCCGATGCACGACATGAGCAAAATGAACGGCATGGCGTCGATGTCCGGCATGCACGACGCGATGCAAGGCAGCGAACTCGCGCCCGTCGATGCGCTGCCTGCCGGCGCGCCGCTCGCGAGCCTGCGCACGCTCGTCAACGAAAGCCGCACGCCTGGCGAGTTCCGCGCAACGTTGCTCGCGCAACCGGTTGCGCGCGCGCTCGTGCAAGGTCAGCGCGACACCGTGTTCTGGCAGTTCGACGGCGGCCTCGCAGCGGCGGGCAAAGGCGACACGTCGGGGCCGGTGGTCGGTCCGCTGATCGCGTTGCGTGAGGGCGATCGCGTCGAGATCCGCGTCGTCAACCGTCTCGAACAACCGACCACGATGCACTGGCACGGCTTGCCCGTGCCGCCCGATCAGGACGGCAATCCGTCGAATCCGATCCCGCCGGGCGGCGAGCACGTCTATCGCTTTACCTTGCCGAAGGGCAGCGCGGGCACTTACTGGTATCACCCGCATCCGCACATGCAAACCGCCGAGCAGGTGTTTCGCGGCCTCGCGGGCCCGATCGTCGTGCGCGCGGCCGACGATCCGCTCGTCGCGTGGCCCGAGCGTCATCTGTTTGTCTCCGACCTCAAGCTCGCCGCCGATGCGAGCATCGCGCCCAACAGCATGATGGACTGGATGAATGGCCGCGAAGGCCAGTTCGTGCTCGTCAACGGCGCGCGCGAACCGCGCATCGAGGTCGTGCGCGACGAGCGCTGGCGCGTCTGGAATGCGTGCAGCGCGCGCTATCTGCAACTCGCTTTCGACGATGGGCGCGCGTTTGCGCAAGTCGGCACCGATGGCGGTCTGCTCGCCGCGCCGCGCGACGGACTCACCGCGCTCGTGCTCGCGCCGGGCGAGCGCGCCGAACTGATCGTGCGCGCGGGGCAGGGCGCGTCGCAGGCGCGTTGGCTGGCCACGCAATACGACCGTCACAAAATGGCGATGTCGCACGGCAGCCTGCCGCCGGGTCCGAACGTCGTGCTCGCCGATGTGCGCTTTGCTCCGGGCGCCGATGCGTCGCGCGCCGATGCGTCGGGCGCCGATAAGTCTGCCGCGCTGCCTGCGTCATTGCGCGCCATCGCGCCGCTCGGACCCGCGCGTGCGCAGAAGTCGGTGGGCTTCAGCGAAGCGATGGACATGCACGCGATGCACCAGCCGGGTGCGTCGACGCGCGCGATGCCGCTCGGCATGAAATTCATGATCAACGGCGAGACTTACGTGCCGGGCCGCGCGACGCTCACGAGTCGGCGCGGCGACGTCGAAAACTGGACGATCGCGAACGGCACGGACATGGATCATCCATTCCATCTGCACGGTACGCAGTTCCAGGTGTTGTCGCGCGAGTTCGACGGTCGTCGCATCGCCGAGCCTTATCTTGCATGGCGCGACACGATCAACGTGAGGCCGGGGGAAATCGTGCATATCGCGACCGTGCAGCATGAAGCGGGCGATCGCATGTTCCATTGCCACATCCTCGAACACGAGGACCTCGGCATGATGGGCACATTGCGCGTGATCTGAGCCGCGATGCAGCGCGAGACCGCGTTCAGCGAGCGCGGTGTATAGCATGCGCATCGTTAAGAAACGATGACATGCGGAGTGCGAATGAAGGACGAAGCGAAAGAAGAGGCGAAAGAAGAAGCGAATGGAGATACAAGCGCGCAGCATGTGAGCCAGTCGGCAAGAGTGTCAAAAAAGCTCAAAAACAGGCGCTGAAAAAAGGAAACCCGGCCGAAGCCGGGTTTCCAAAAGGTACGGGTACCGAACGTATCAGGCAGCTGCCTGAATGTTCGATGCCTGTTTGCCCTTCGGGCCTTGCACGACCTCGAAGCTCACCTTCTGCCCTTCTTTGAGGGTCTTGAAGCCATTCATCTGGATGGCCGAAAAGTGAGCAAACAGATCCTCGCCGCCTTCATCCGGCGTGATGAATCCGAAACCCTTCGCGTCGTTGAACCACTTGACCGTACCGGTTGCCATACCAACTTCCCCTGTAACTCATGTCACTACCACGAGCAGTTCGAAAAGCTTAACGATCGCTATGCAATCGCCCCCTCCTCACAAGCTCACCAACGGCATTTTTTCGAAATTAAAGGCGGTTGAAAAAAGTGCCAGCTTGATTGTTGAGGCTCTTTATTCTGCTGTCAAGAATATTTTGAGACCGTGCCGGACGCGTTGTAAAGATCGCATTTCCAGGGTTTTTCCGGCTTTTCTTGCGTGCTGCGACGCGATGTTGCGCGTCATGCTCCCGAACTGCTCGTGCCCGTTTTTCATGGTGCATCGGTTGCACCGCCAACAGACAACGCCGCATCGCAACGTGTCGGACAATGTCCGGTCTTCGATCAGTATCGATGACGCATGAAGTCGGACGCGCGGCGGGGTCATGTGAGCGGTGCATCTTGAAAAGTCGCATAATCGACGCACATGGGACTCACGGCGCGTCAGGCAGGTTTGACATCGAGTGGCGTGGAATCTGACAGTGAGCGTGCGGGCGCCGACAGTAGGCGACCACCTGACGCCGCAGGTTGTGCGATACTCGATTCGACGGTGGCCCGAAAGCTGCTGGCAGTGATTCAAACCGCGGTTTCGACGTTGGAACGAAGCGCGGATCGAACCGGCCCCGCAGCCGGGCGCCCATGCAGTCGCCTGGGCGGAGTTGATCGGGCCCGGAACGGGGAAGGCGCAGGTTTTGCTCACATGTGGCGGGCGCCGGAGCCAGCTTCACCGGACGGCCGGTCGGGTTTCGGCAGGATTGCGGGCCTGTCCGAGTTGTTTAGAATGGGTGTATGGCAATTATCCCGGACAAGCAGGATTCAACCGTACTGGAGCGGCAGGAGCACAAGGTCAAACCGCCCTCCATGTACAAGGTCGTGCTGATGAACGACGACTACACGCCGATGGAATTCGTCGTGATGGTCGTGCAGGAATATTTCAATAAGGACCGCGAGACCGCAACGCAGATCATGTTGAAGGTTCATCGCGAGGGCAGGGGCGTTTGTGGGGTCTATACGCGGGACATCGCGTCGACCAAGGTTGAGCAAGTCGTTACCCACGCACGGCAGGCCGGGCATCCGCTGCAGTGTGTGATGGAGGAAGCATGATTGCCCAGGAACTGGAAGTCAGCCTGCACATGGCGTTCATGGAAGCACGTCAGGCGCGGCACGAGTTCATCACGGTCGAGCATCTCTTGCTGGCGCTGTTGGACAATCCGACAGCGGCAGAAGTGTTGCGCGCGTGCGCCGCGAATATTGAAGACCTGCGACAGAACCTGCGCAACTTCATTCATGACAATACCCCTACGGTTCCCGGCACGGATGACGTCGATACGCAGCCGACGCTCGGGTTCCAGCGCGTGATCCAGCGCGCGATCATGCACGTTCAGTCCACTTCCAACGGCAAGAAGGAAGTGACGGGCGCGAACGTGCTGGTGGCGATCTTCGGCGAGAAAGACTCGCACGCGGTGTACTACCTGCAACAGCAGGGCGTCACGCGTCTGGACGTCGTGAACTTCATTTCGCATGGCATCGCGAAGACCGGCAGCGGCGAAGCCGCCAAGGCCAGCGACGCGAATGCGGAAGCCGAAGACGCGGCAGGCCAGAAGGAAACGCCGCTCGCGCAGTTCACGCAGAACCTGAACCAGATGGCGAAGGACGGCCGCATCGATCCGTTGATCGGGCGCGAGTCGGAAGTCGAGCGCGTGGTGCAGGTGCTGTGCCGCCGTCGCAAGAACAATCCGCTGCTCGTGGGCGAAGCCGGCGTCGGCAAGACCGCGATCGCGGAAGGCCTCGCCTGGCGCATCACGCGCGGCGAAGTGCCGGACATTCTCGCCGACGCACAGGTGTATTCGCTCGATATGGGCGCGCTGCTCGCGGGCACGAAGTACCGCGGCGACTTCGAGCAACGTCTGAAGACGGTGCTCAAGGAGCTGAAGGAACGCCCGCACGCGATCCTGTTCATCGACGAGATTCATACGCTGATCGGCGCGGGCGCCGCATCGGGCGGTACGCTCGACGCCTCGAATCTGCTGAAGCCGGCGCTCTCGTCGGGCACGCTCAAGTGCATCGGCGCGACCACCTTCACGGAATATCGCGGCATCTTCGAGAAGGACGCGGCGCTGTCGCGTCGTTTCCAGAAGGTCGACGTGATCGAGCCGACCGTCGAGCAGACGGTGGCGATCCTGCGCGGTCTGAAGTCGCGCTTCGAGGAGCACCACGGCGTGAAGTATTCGTCGGGCGCGCTCAATGCGGCGGCTGAGTTGTCCGCGCGCTTCATCACCGACCGTCATCTGCCCGACAAGGCGATCGACGTGATCGACGAAGCGGGCGCGGCGCAACGCATCCTGCCGAAGTCGAAGCAGAAGAAGACCATCGGCAAGAGCGAGATCGAAGAGATCATCTCGAAGATCGCGCGCGTGCCGGCGCAAAGCGTGTCGCAGGACGATCGCAGCAAGCTGCAGACGCTCGACCGCGATCTGAAGGCCGTGGTGTTCGGCCAGGATCCGGCTATCGACGCGCTGTCGGCGTCGATCAAGATGGCGCGCGCGGGTCTCGGCAAGACGGACAAGCCGATCGGCTCGTTCCTGTTCTCGGGTCCGACCGGCGTCGGCAAGACCGAAGTGGCGCGCCAGCTCGCGTTCACGCTCGGCATCGAGCTGATCCGTTTCGACATGTCCGAGTACATGGAGCGTCACGCGGTGAGCCGTCTGATCGGCGCGCCGCCGGGCTATGTCGGGTTCGACCAGGGCGGTCTGCTCACCGAAGCCGTCACGAAGAAGCCGCACTGCGTGCTGCTGCTCGACGAAATCGAGAAGGCGCACCCGGACATCTTCAACGTGCTGCTGCAGGTGATGGATCACGGCACGCTGACGGACAACAACGGCCGCAAGGCGGATTTCCGCAACGTCATCATCATCATGACGACGAATGCGGGCGCCGACACGATGAACAAGTCGACGATCGGTTTCACGACGCGCCGCGAACAAGGCGACGAAATGGCCGACATCAAGCGCCTGTTCACGCCGGAGTTCCGTAACCGTCTGGATGCGACGATCAGCTTCCGTGCGCTCGATGAGGAAATCATCATGCGCGTGGTCGACAAGTTCCTCATGCAGCTCGAAGACCAGTTGCACGAGAAGAAGGTCGATGCGCTGTTCACGGACGCGCTGCGCCAGCATCTGGCCAAGCACGGCTTCGACCCGCTGATGGGCGCGCGGCCGATGCAACGCCTGATCCAGGACACGATCCGCCGGGCGCTCGCCGACGAACTGCTGTTCGGCAAGCTCATGAGTGGCGGTCGCGTGACCGTGGATGTGGACGCCGACGACAAGGTGTTGCTCACGTTCGACGAGCAGCCTGCGCCGCGTCCGCCGGAGGCGGTCGAAGTAGAATAAGCGGTTTCCGCTTCAGGCCAGCCGGAACGGCGCGGACTTCACGGTCCGCGCCGTTTTGTTTTGTGCGCGTAATTTCTGCGAACGTCGTCGTAATTGCGCGCATTGCCGGTGAAATGGCCGCATGCCGTCGAGGGTGAAGGTGAGTTCAGATAAAAAGGGTGCGTTCGAATCGATCGTCGAACGCGAGCGCGGTTTGCGCCGCGGGCTGTCCGCCGGTCAGATGACGATGATCGCCATCGGCGGCGCGGTCGGCACGGGGCTGTTTCTCGGCAGCGGTTTCGCGATCGGTTTCGCCGGTCCGGGCGTGCTGATTTCCTATGCGATCGGCGCGCTGATCGCCTTGCTGCTGATGGGCGCGCTCGCCGAAATGACGGTCGCGCATCCCACCTCGGGTTCGTTCGGCGCTTACGCCGAGCACTACATCGGGCCGCTCGCGGGTTTCGTGGTGCGCTACGCGTATTGGTCGGCGTATGTGCTGGCGGTCGGCACCGAAGTCGCGGCCATCGCCGTCTACATGAAATTCTGGTTCCCGCACGTGCCGGGGCTGTACTGGATCGTCGGATTTTCGGCGGCGCTGATCGTCGTGAATGCGATGAGCGTGCGCGCGTATGGCTCGATCGAATATCTGTTTTCGAGCCTGAAAATCGCGGCGATCGTGGCCTTCATCGTGCTCGGCGCCTGGTTCGTGTGGCACGCGCCCGCGAGTTCGGGCGTGGGCTTCGCGAACTACACGTCGCACGGCGGGCTGCTGCCGAAGGGCTGGTGGGGCGTGTGGGTGGGCACCATCGTGTCGCTGTTCAGCTACCTGGGCGTGGAGACCATCGCGGTCGCCGCGGCCGAGGCGCAGGATCCGGCGCGCGCCGTCACGCGCGCATTCCGCGCCACCGTGCTGCGCCTCGTGCTGTTCTATCTGCTGACGCTCGCGCTGATGCTCGCGATCGTGCCGTGGACCGAGGCGGGCGGCAACGAAAGCCCGTTCGTGAAGGTGATGGCCGAAACCGGCGTGCCGTACGCGGCGGGCGCGATCAACTTCGTCGTGCTGGTCGCGGCGCTCTCGGCCATGAACAGCCAGCTCTACATCACCACGCGCATGATGTTCAGCCTCTCGCGCGCGGGCTACGCGCCTGCCGTGTTCGGCCGTCTCACGCGTCAGGGCGTGCCGACGGCGGCGCTCTCGCTCTCGACCATCGGCATTGCGGTGTCGGCGGTGCTCAACGCGCTCTGGCCGCAAACGGCCTTCACGCTGATGATGTCGATCGCCATGTTCGGCGCGATGTTCACGTGGCTGATGATCTTCGTCACGCAGATTTTCTTCCGCATGCAGAACGCGAAGACGCCGCTCGCATTCCGCATGTGGGGCTTTCCGCTGACGAGCGTGCTGGGCGCGATCCTGATGCTCGGCATTCTGGTGGGCACGGCGTTCACGCGCGAATTCCGCATGACGCTCGCATATGGCGTCGCGTTTCTCGTCGCGCTGGTCGTGATCTACGCGCTCTGGTATCGACGTCGTGCGCCGCTCGCGGCTTCGCCCGATGCACCGCGCTAAACGACCCGCGCCGGACAACAAAAAAAGCACGCTCGAAAGCGTGCTTTTTTTATGGCCGTGCGCGGCGCGTGCAGCTTAGTGCTTGCCCGTGCTGCCGAAGCCGCCTTCGCCGCGCTCGCTCTCTTCGAAGCTCTCGACGACGTTGAACTGCGCCTGCACGACCGGCACGATCACGAGCTGCGCGAGACGCTCCAGCGGGTTCAGCGTGAAGGTCGTGTGGCCGCGATTCCAGGTGGAGATCATCAGCTCGCCCTGGTAGTCGGAGTCGATCAGGCCGACGAGGTTGCCGAGCACGATGCCGTGCTTGTGGCCGAGGCCCGAGCGCGGCAGGATCAGCGCCGCATAGCCCGGATCGGCGAGATGAATCGCGAGGCCGGTCGGGATCAGCTTCGTTTCGCCCGGTTCGAGCGTGACGGGCGCGTCGAGGCACGCGCGCAGGTCGAGGCCCGCGCTGCCCGGCGTGGCGTAGTGGGGCAACTGGTCGCGCATGCGTTCGTTGAGGATCTTGACGTCGATTTTCATGAGTTGGCGTTCAGGTCAGTTTGAGCGAGGCAGTTCGAAGGCCTCGGCGAGAAGTTCGTAGGAGCGCTGACGCGCCTTGTAGCTGCCGGCGACGGTCAGCACGATCAGTTCGTCGGCGCGGAAGCGGTCTTTGAGCGCCAGCAGGCGCTCCGTCACGCTGTCCGGCGTGCCGATGATGCTGCGCGGCTTCTCGCGGTCGATCACGAGTTGCTCGCGCTCGCCGTATTCCTGGGCGCGCCCCTGTTCGAGGCTCGGGATCGGCGCGTTCAGACCGTAGGCCATCTGCACGCGGCGCAGATCGACGGCTTTTTCGAGGTCGGCGGCCTCGGCTTCGGTATCGGCGCAGATCACGAAGACGGCGCAGGCCAGGTACGGTTTCGCTTCGTGGCCTGCCTTGAAGCGATCGTGATACGCCTCGGACACCAGATGCCCGAAGTGCGCGTTGATGAAATGCGCGAACGAGAAGCGCAGGCCCAGTTGCGCCGCGAGCAGGCCGCCGAAATCGCTCGAACCGAGCACCCAGAGTTGCGGGCGAGTCTCGATTTGCGGTTGCAGGACGACGCCGTGCGCGAGGTGATCGGCGGGCAGGGTGCCGTCCATCAGCCCGACGAGATCCTGCACCTGCTGCGTGAACTGGTCGCCGCGATTGTAGGCGCCCGCCGCGACCGCCTGCGCGGTGCGCATGTCGCCGCCGGGCGCGCGTCCGACGCCCAGATCGACGCGGCCGGGAAACAGCGCCTCCAGCATCATGAATTGCTCGGCGACCTTGAACGCGCTGTAGTAGGGCAGCATGACGCCGCCCGAGCCGATGCGGATGCGCTTCGTCAGACTGCCGATGCGCGCGAGCAGGACTTCGGGGCAGGGATTGCACACGCCGAGCAGGCCGTGGTGCTCGGCGCACCAGTAGCGCGTGTAGCCGAGCTCGTCGGCGAGTTGCGCGAGGTCGAGCGTGGCGGCGAGTGCGTCCGCCGCGGTGTGCCCGGCGATGACGGGCGATTGATCCAGTACGGAAAGCAGCGTCATGGCGTACTGCTCCTCGATGACGTTCGCGAAGCGGCGCGCGGGCGGCGCCCGCGCGCACGCATCACGAGATGATGCCCGGTGCCGGCAGACGCTTCGCGATTTCGGCGACGAGCGTCTGCGCGAGCGCCAGCTTGGCCGCGCGCGGCAGCGGCGTGCGGCCGGCGGCTTCGAACAGCACGACTTCGTTGTCGTCCTGACCGAAGGTGAGCGGGCCGAGATTGCCGATCAGCAGCGGCACCTTCTTGCGCGCGCGCTTCTCTTCGCCGTGCACGTCGAGGTCGCCGCTTTCGGCAGCGAAACCGACGCAGTACGGCGCATTCGGCATGGCCGCGACCGAGGCGAGGATGTCCGGGTTCTCGACGAACGTGAACGTCGGCATGCGGTGCTCGGCCGTTTTCTTGATCTTGTGCTCGGCGACGTGATCGACGCGCCAGTCGGCCACCGCCGCCACGCCGATGAACACGTCGGCGTCGGGCGCGGCGTGCATCACGGCGTCGTACATCTGCTGCGCGGTCTGCACGTCTTCGCGGTAGACGCCCCACGGCGTGTCCAGCGCGACCGGGCCGGCCACCAGATGCACCTCGGCGCCCGCCTGCTGCGCGGCGCGCGCGAGCGCGAAGCCCATCTTGCCGCTCGAACGGTTGGTGATGCCGCGCACCGGATCGAGCGGCTCGAACGTCGGTCCGGCCGTGATCAGCAGCTTGCGGCCCGCGAGCAGCTTGGGCGTGAAGAACGCGACGATCGCCTCGTACACGGCTTCCGGCTCCAGCATGCGCCCGTCACCGACTTCGCCGCAAGCCTGCGGACCGGAATCGGGGCCGAGCGTTTCGATGCCGTCGGCGCGGATCTGCGCGACGTTGCGCTGCGTGGCCGGGTTCTGCCACATCTGCCGGTTCATCGCGGGCACGACCAGCAGCGGACAGTCGCGCGCAACGCACAGCGTCGAGAGCAGGTCGTCGGCCAAACCGTGGGCGAGCCTGGCGATGAAGTCGGTGGAAGCGGGCGCGATGACGATGGCGTCCGCCTCGCGCGACAGGTCGATGTGCGCCATGTTGTTGGGCACGCGGCCGTCCCACTGGCTCGTGTAGACGGGGCGGCCCGAGAGCGCCTGCATGGTCACCGGCGTGATGAACTGCGTGGCCGCCTCGGTCATCACGATCTGCACGGTCGCGCCCGCCTTGACGAGCAGGCGCGTGAGCTCGGCGATCTTGTAGCAGGCGATGCCGCCCGTCATGCCGAGCACGAGATGGCGCCCGGCCAGTTCGCCCGGATGGGCTGCGGAGGTGTTCAAGTCGGTTCTCTCCAGTGACGCAGCGTGACGCGAAGCGGCGCAGCGAGGCGCGCCGAATCGTGTCGTATCTTGACGTCGTGCCTTGGCGTCGAGCTTTAGCGCGAGCCGCGCACGCGCCGCAGTTCGTCGAACACCAGCAAGGCCGCGCCGACGCAGATCGCGCTGTCCGCGACGTTGAACGCCGGCCAGTGCGAGCGGCCCAGATGGAAGTCCAGGAAGTCGATCACGTGGCCGTACATCAGGCGGTCGAGCACGTTGCCGAGCGCGCCGCCCAGAATGAGCGAAAGCGCCGTGCAGAACATGCGCTGGCCCGCGTGACGCTTGAGCAGATAGCCGATCACCAGCGCGGCCACGACGCCCAGCGCCGTGAACGCCCAGCGCTGCCAGCCGCCGGCCGCCGCGAGGAAGCTGAACGCCGCGCCCTTGTTGTAGACCAGCACGAGGTTGAAGAACGGCGTGATCACGCGGCCTTCGCCGTATGCGAACACTTTGGCGATGGCGATCTTGGTGAGCTGATCCGCGAGGATCACGATCACCGCGATGCCGAGCCACGGCGCAAGCGTGCCGCTCGCGCCATTCGACTTCATTTGCTTCGTCATGGTCTTGGCCATTATGCGGCGCTCCGGGTTTCGCCGTTGCCGAACAGATTGGCGACGCAGCGGCCGCACAGGCCCGGATGCTCGGCGTTCGCGCCCACGTCGTCGCGATAGTGCCAGCAGCGTTCGCACTTGAGGTACTTCGAGGTCACGACTTCGACGCCTTCGTCCGCTTCGTTCTCGACCTTGATGACTTCCGCCGCCGAGGTGATCAGCACGAACTTCAGGTCGTCGCCGAGCGAGGTGAGGGCGTCGTAACGCGCGCCGCTCGCGAGAATGCGCACTTCGGCCTGCAGCGACGAACCGATCTGGTTCGCGCCGCGCGCCTCTTCGAGCGCCTTCGTGACGTTGCCGCGCACTTCGCGCAGCAGCGACCACTTCACGATCAGATCCTGCGCGCCGGCGATGTCCGGGAACGCATGGAAGGTTTCCGTGAAGATGGTTTCGCTTTGCGGCTGGAACACCTTCCACGCCTCCTCGGCCGTGAACGAGAGGAACGGCGCGAGAATGCGCAGCAGGCTGTGCGTGATGTGATGCAGCGCCGTCTGCGCACCGCGACGCGCGGCCGAATCCGGCGCGCTCGTGTAGAGGCGGTCCTTCAGCACGTCGAGATAGAAGCCGCCGAGATCTTCCGAGCAGAACGTCTGCAGCTTCGCCACGACCGGGTGGAACTCGTAGCGGTCGTAGTGCGAGAGCACGTCGTTTTGCAGCGTGTGCGTGAGCGCCACGGCGTAACGGTCGATTTCGAGCCATTGATCCGCGGGCAGCGCGTGCTTCTCGAAGTCGAAGTCCGACAGGTTCGAGAGCAGGAAGCGCAGCGTGTTGCGGATACGGCGATAGCCTTCCGTCACGCGCTTCAGGATTTCTTCCGAGATCGCCAGTTCGCCCGAGTAGTCGGTCGACGCGATCCACAGACGGATGATTTCCGCGCCCAGACGGTTCGCCACCTCATGCGGGTCGACGCCGTTGCCGAGCGACTTCGACATCTTGCGGCCTTCGCCGTCGACGGTGAAGCCGTGCGTGAGCAGCGCGTTGTAGGGCGGGCGGCCGTCGAGCATCGACGCCGTCAGCAGCGACGAATGGAACCAGCCGCGATGTTGGTCCGAGCCTTCCAGATAGAGGTCGGCCGGGAATTGCAGGTCGTCCTTGTGCGAGCCGCGCAGCACGTGCCAATGCGTCGTGCCCGAGTCGAACCACACGTCGAGCGTGTCGCGGTTCTTTTCGTACAGGTTCGCGTCGTCGCCGATCAGCTCGCGCGGGTCGAGCGTCTGCCACGCTTCGATGCCCGACACTTCGACGCGCTTCGCGACTTCTTCGAGCAGCTCCGGCGTGCGCGGATGCAGTTCGCCGGTTTCCTTGTGCACGAAGAACGCCATCGGCACGCCCCATTGGCGCTGGCGCGAAAGCGTCCAGTCCGGGCGGTTGGCGATCATCGAGAACAGGCGTTGCTTGCCCCACGACGGATAGAACGCCGTGGCTTCGATGCCTTCGAGCGCGGTTTCGCGCAGCGTCTTGCCGCCGTCGTTCGGCGTGACGTCCATGCCCGCGAACCACTGCGAGGTCGCGCGGTAGATGATGGGCGTCTTGTGGCGCCAGCAGTGCATGTAGCTGTGCAGGTATTTCTCGCTGCGCAGCAGGGTGCCGGCGGCGTCGAGCGCCTCGACGACCTTCGGATTCGCGTCCCAGATCGAGAGACCGCCGAACAGCGGCAGCGATTCGACGTAGCGGCCGTCGCCCATCACCGGGCTGATGATGTCGGAGTCGACCATGCCGTGCGCCTTGCACGACACGAAGTCTTCCACGCCGTAGGCGGGCGCCGAGTGCACGATGCCCGTGCCGGTGTCGGTCGTCACGTAGTCGCCGAGATAGATCGGCGAGGTGCGCTTGTAGCCCGGATGCGCCGAGGCGAGCGGGTGATTGAAGCGCAGGTTCGCGAGCTTTTCGCCTTGCGTGGTGGCGACGACGGTGCCTTCGAGGCCGAAGTCCTTCATGCAGGCTTCGACGCGTTCGCTCGCGAGGATCAGCAGGCCGCGCTGCGTGTCGACGAGTGCGTACTCGATTTCCGGATGCACGTTGAGCGCCTGGTTCGACGGGATCGTCCAGGGCGTCGTGGTCCAGATGACGATGCCGCCTTCCTCGCGCGGCAGCGCGGCGAGGCCGAACGCGGCCGCCGTTTCCGCGGGCTGCGCGAACGTGAACAGCACGTCGATGGTCGGATCGGTCTTGTCCTTGTACTCGACTTCGGCTTCAGCGAGCGCCGAGCCGCAGTCGAAACACCAGTTGACCGGCTTCAGGCCGCGGAACACATAACCCTTCTCCATGATCTTCGCGAGTGCGCGGATTTCGCCCGCCTCGTTCGCGAAGTTCATGGTCTTGTACGGGTTGTCCCAGTCGCCGAGCACGCCGAGGCGCTTGAAGCCCTTCTTCTGCGTTTCGATCTGGCCGGCCGCGTACTCGCGCGCCTTCTTCATCACTTCCTGCGCGGGCAGCGACTTGCCGAACTGCTTTTCGATCTGGATTTCGATCGGCATGCCGTGGCAGTCCCAGCCCGGCACGTAGACCGCGTCGAAGCCCGCGAGATTGCGCGCCTTGACGATCATGTCCTTGAGGATCTTGTTCACCGCGTGGCCGAGGTGGATGTCGCCGTTCGCATACGGCGGGCCGTCGTGCAGGATGAACTTCTTGCGGCCCTTCGAGGCTGCGCGGATCTTCTTGTAGATACCTTGCTCTTCCCACTCCTTGACCCATTGCGGCTCGCGCTTGGGCAAGTCGCCGCGCATGGGGAACGGCGTGTCGAGCAGGTTGACGGGGTACTTCGATTCGGACTTTTGCGGCTTGCCGGAGGATGCTTTCTTGTCGCTCATGGTGAGATCACGTGGAATTCGGGGGATGCATGGCGTCAGCATTGCGGGCGATGCCGCGCAACCGTCGCCTCGGGCGCCGCACGCGTGCTGCACGGCGGCGCCTGGGGGCGGGCGGCCCGAAACGCGTGCCTTGCTCGGCAAGACGCGCGCGGGCCGCGGGTCAAATTCGATCGGTCGCCGAGGTGGCGAAGCCGGTGGACGCGCCGCCGGCCGCGCCCGTGCCCGCCGCGGCGAACCATGCGCGGGCGTTGCTTACGTCGCGTGCGATCGCGGCGGTGAGCGTTTCGAGGTCGGCGAACTTCTCCTCGTCGCGCAGCTTCTTCAGGAACTCGACGCGCACGAGCTTGCCGTATGCGCTGCCGTGCCAGTCGAGCAGATGCACTTCGAGCAGCACGCGGCCGGAGTCGTCGACCGTGGGCCGCAGGCCGAGGCTCGCGACGCCCGGCAGCGGGTGGTCGGCGATACCGTGGACCTGCACGACGAAAATGCCCTTGAGCGCGGGGCGCTTGTGGCCGATCGGCAGATTCAGCGTGGGAAAGCCGAGGTCGCGGCCGAGCTTCAGGCCGTGCACGACGTGTCCGCTGATTTCATAGCCCCGGCCGAGCGAGGCGCGCGCGGCGTCCAGATCGCCGGCGGCGAGCTGCGTGCGCACGGCGGAGCTGGAAATGCGCACGCCCGACGGGTCGGCGACGGTGGCCATCTGTTCGACTTCGAAGCCGTGTTCGCGGCCCGCGAGCTGCAGCGAGGCGAAATCGCCCGCACGCTTCGCGCCGTAGCGGAAGTCGTCGCCGATCATCATCCAGCGCGCGTGCAGGCCGCCCACGATGATGCGTTCGACGAACGCGTCCGGCGACTGGCTCGCGAAGGTGTGGTTGAAATGCTCGACCACCACGCGGTCCACGCCGTTCTCGCGCAGCGCTTCGAGCTTGTCGCGCAGCATGGCGATGCGCGGCGGGGCGCTGGCGGGATTGAAGAACTCGCGGGGATGCGGCTCGAAGGTCATCACGCAGACCGGCAGGCCGCGCGCGTTCGCGGCTTCGCGCACGCGCGCGAGCAGCGCCTGATGTCCGCGGTGGACACCGTCGAAATTGCCGATGGTGAGCGCGCAGGGCGCGCGACTTTCGGCGTTGGGAAGACCGCGGAAAACTCTCACGATAGCGGAACCTGGAGGAACCTCGAAAAGCGCGCGGGCCGTGCGCGCTCGATATGACCGGTGGTGCGGCCTGGGCCGCGACTAAACAGGAGATTATAAACGCACGCGAGGGCGATCGCTCCCGCCCGAGCGTCGGGCGTCGTCCCCGATGATAAAATCCGCGGATGAAAAATCTCGTCATCCTGATTTCGGGGCGGGGCAGCAACATGGAAGCCATCGTGCGCGCGTGCGCGCACGAAGCCTGGCCGGCGCGCATCGCCGCCGTGATTGCCAACCGTCCTGACGCCGCGGGCCTTGCGTTCGCGGCGTCACACGGCATTGCCACGGCGGTGGTCGATCATCGCCAGTATCCGGATCGCGCCGCCTTCGACGCGGCGCTCGCGCAAACCATCGACGGTTATGCACCCGATCTCGTCGTGCTCGCGGGCTTCATGCGCGTGCTCACCGAAGGTTTCGTCACGCATTATTCGGGTCGGATGCTCAATATCCATCCGTCGCTGCTGCCGAGCTTTCCGGGCCTCAAGACGCACCAGCAGGCGCTCGACGCGGGTTGCCGCGTGCACGGCGCCACGGTGCATTTCGTCACGCCCACGCTGGATCATGGGCCGATCGTCGCGCAATCGGGCATTCCGGTGCGCGCGGGCGACGACGCTGCGGCTTTGGCCGCGCGCGTGCTCAAGACCGAACATGTTATTTATCCGCGCGCGGTGCGCTGGTTCGTCGAAGGGCGCCTCGCGCTCGACGGCGGACGTGTGACGCTCTCGCCGCCCGAGCCGCAATGGCTCTTCCTTGACGATGTAAACGAAGCACAAGCACACAACGCCGGGGAGGGCGCATGAGGCTGCATGGATTTTTGATTGGACAAACCGAGACGCTGCTCGCCGATGTGCTCAAGTTCGCCGGCCCCGCCGACGCGATCACGAGCCGTTTTTTCCGCGAGCATCCGAAGCTCGGCCACGGTGAGCGCGGCGTGATCGCCGAAGCCGTGTTCGCCGTGCTGCGCCGTCGCATGGAGTTCGCGCACCTGGCCGAAAGCGGCACGGGCAGCCCGACGCGCCGCCTCACGCTGCTCGGCCTGATGGCCACGGCCGGCCGTTCGGCGATCCGTCCGTTCGTCTCGGACGCCGAGGCGAACTGGCTCGAACACGTCGCGAAGATCGACCCGGCGAGCCTGCCGCAGCGCGTGCAGCTCAATCTGCCCGAGTGGATCCTGAAGGCGCTCGAATCGCGTTTCGACGCCGCCGAAATGGCGCAACTGGCGTCCGCGCTCAACTATCCGGCGCCGCTCGACCTGCGCTCGAATCCGATCAAGGCGAACCGCGACGAGCTGATGCGCGCGCTGGCCGCGGCCGGCATCGAGGCGGGCGAGACGCCGTTCGCGCCGAACGGCGTGCGCGTGACGGGCAAGCCCGCGCTGTCGCGCCTCGACGCCTTCAAGGACGGCTGGTTCGAAGTGCAGGACGAAGGCAGCCAGCTGCTGTGCTCGCTGGTCGCGCCGCGCCGCGGCGAGATGGTGGTGGACTTCTGTGCGGGCGCGGGCGGCAAGACCCTGGCGCTCGGCGCGATGATGCGCTCGTCGGGCCGTCTCTACGCGTTCGACATCTCCGATCGCCGTCTCGCGAAGCTCAAGCCGCGCCTTGCGCGCAGCGGCCTCTCGAACGTCAATCCGGTGCTGATCGACAGCGAGCACGACGCCAAGATCAAGCGCCTGATCGGCAAGATCGACCGCGTGCTGGTCGATGCGCCGTGCTCGGGGCTGGGCACGCTGCGCCGCAATCCCGACCTCAAGTGGCGCCAGTCGCCCGAGTCGGTGGCCGAACTCGCGCCCAAGCAACTGTCGATTCTCACGAGCGCCGCGCGTCTGCTCAAGCGCGGCGGCCGTCTGGTCTACGCGACCTGCAGCATTCTCGAAGCCGAGAACGAAGCGGTCGTGAAGCAGTTCCTCGACGCGCATCCGGACTTCGTGCTGGTCAGCGCGCGCGACGTGCTGGCGGAACAGCGCGTGGGTCTCGATACCGGCGACTACCTCTCGCTGTGGCCGCATCGCCACGCCACGGACGGCTTCTTCGCCGCCGTGCTGGAGCGCCGCGGCGACGCGCAGCCGAAGACGAAAAAGGCCGCCGCCGCGACCACGCCGGAAGAGGCCGCTGCCGCGACCGAAGCCGCCGACGCGATCGCCAAGGCTCAGCAGCCCGCAGCCGCCGAGCCGGACGCGACGCAGGAATAAGCGCTTGAACTCACCGCGGGCTGGAAGTGCGGTGAACGTGTCAGAAGCTGTAGCAACGCGGGGCCGTCCGATTCCGATCGGGCGGCCCCGCGCCGTTTGAATTTGCATACCCATGATGGAAAACCGCATTTTTTCGCACATGCTGGGCGGCGTGATCCGCGATTTCGGCCAGCCGGTCATGCTCTGGCAGGCCGGCGTGCTGATCGGCGCGCTCGTGCTGGCGTGGCTGCTCGCGCGGCTGCTGCGGCGCGTGCTCGAAGCGCGCCGCCAGGATCGCTATGAAGGCCTGCGTTTCGGCGCCGAGAGCCTGTCGCGCGCCTTTTTCCCGCTGATCGGCGCCGGCTGCGTCTGGATCGCGCGCGAGATCGCCAGCAACTTCATCCACACGTCGCTGCTCAATCTCGCGCTGGTGCCGCTGTTCGGCATCGGGCTCATCTATATCGCGTTCTTCTTCGCGCGGCGCGTGTTCGGCCGCAACGGCCAGACGCACGCGTGGCTCGGCATCGTCGAAAAACTCGTGTCGCTGATCGTCTGGCTCGGCATGCTGTTCACCGTGCTCGGCATTCAGGACGACGTGCTCACGTGGATGGAGAGCGTGCGCTTTCGCATCGGCACCGCGCATGTGAGCCTGCTGTCGCTGTCCAACGGCGTGCTGTGGGTCTGCGTGACGATGGTCGTGGCGGTCTGGGCGGGCGCGGCGCTCGAGGACCGGCTGATGCGCGCGACCACCATCGACGCCAATCTGCGCGTCGTGCTCGCGCGCGTGGGCCGCGCGCTGCTGGTGTTCGCGGCCATTCTGTTCAGCCTGTCGATCGTCGGCATCGACATCACGGTGCTGGGCGTGTTCGGCGGCGCGCTCGGCGTGGGCCTCGGCTTCGGCTTGCAGAAGATCGCGAGCAATTACGTATCGGGCTTCATCATTCTGATCGACCGCTCGCTGCGTCTGGGCGACACCATCAACGTGAGCGGACTCGCGGGCAAGGTCACGCAGATCCGCACGCGCTACACGGTCGTGCGCGGGCTCGACGGCGTGGAGACGCTGATCCCGAACGAAAAACTGATCACCGATGTGGTGCAGAACCAGTCCTCGTATCTGACGCGCGGCTACTCCAAGGCGGCCGTGCAGGTCGCCTACGACACCGATCTCGATCAGGCGATGGCGCTGCTCGCGCGGGCGGGCGAGGGCGTCGAGCGCGTGCTGACCGATCCGGCCCCGACGCCGTATCTGGCGAGTTTCGGCGGCGACGGCATCAATCTCGAACTCGGTTTCTGGATCGCCGACGCGGCCAACGGCACGTCGAGCGTGCGTTCGGCGGTGAACATGAATATCTGGCGCCTGTACAACGAGGCGGGTATTTCGATCCCGTTCGCGCAGCGCGAGGTGCGCATCATCGGCGGCGCGATGCCGGTGGCCGGTCCGCCCGTTCGGGGACAGAACGAGACGCCTGGCGGGGAACAGCCCCAGGATCAACCCCAGGCGGCAGCCGGCGAAAGGTAAGAAGGGGTCGGAAGGGCGCGCGAAATGTGCGGCAAACCGCCTCTGGCGCCCTCAAGACGGTTGACTCCGCGGCCGTTAAAGAAAAAAATCTTCATTTGTTACAAACACTTGGAACGGTTCTAGTAGAATGCCGTCCAACCTCCTGCTGTACGCTTTCACTTTCTTGACAGCGGTTTCGGGCTGAAAGGCCGCCGCGCTACGTTTCACGGGTACAAACCTTGTTGAATTCCTTGCTTGATTTCCTCGCGCACGGCGTGCTGCATTTCACGTGGTGGCAGATCCTGCTGTTCGCGGCGGTGGCCACTCACATCACGATCGTCGGCGTCACGGTGTATCTGCACCGCTGCCAGGCGCACCGTGCGCTCGAGCTGCACCCGATCATGAGTCACTTCTTCCGTTTCTGGCTGTGGATGACCACGGGCATGCTGACGGGTCAGTGGGCCGCGATTCACCGCAAGCACCACGCCAAATGCGAGACCGAGGAAGATCCGCACAGCCCGCAAACGCGCGGCATCTGGAAGGTGCTGCTCGAAGGCGCCGAACTCTATCGCGCCGAAGCGAAGAACGAAGAAACGCTGCGCCGTTTCAGCCACGGCACGCCCAACGACTGGATGGAGCGCAACGTCTACACGCGCTTCCCGATCCTCGGCGTGAGCATCATGATGGTGATCGACGTGGCGCTGTTCGGTCTGGTCGGTCTTTCCGTCTGGGCCGTGCAGATGGCGTGGATCCCGTTCTGGGCCGCCGGCGTCGTGAACGGTCTCGGCCACTTCTGGGGCTATCGCAACTTCAATTCGTCGGACGCCAGCACGAACCTGTTCCCGCTCGGCATCATCATCGGCGGTGAAGAGCTGCACAACAATCACCACACCTTCGCCACCTCGGCGAAGCTGTCGAGCAAGTGGTACGAGTTCGACATCGGCTGGATGTACATCCGCATGATGCAGGCCGTCGGTCTCGCCAAGGTCAAGAAGGTCGCGCCCACGCCGCGTCTGACCAAGACCAAGCTCGTGCCCGACCACGAAACGCTGCAAGCCGTGCTGTCGAACCGCTATGAAGTCATGGCGCGTTACGCCACGGTCGTGAAGCAGGCGTATCGCCAGGAGCTGGCGCATCTGAAGGAAGTCGGCGAGCGCGAGAAGTACAAGGTCATGCGCGGCGCGCGCAAGTGGTTCGACAAGGAAGAAGCCAGCCTGAACGAGCCGCAAAAGCGTCAGCTGCCGCAAATCTTCGCGAACAGCCAGAAGCTGCGCACGTTCATCGAGCTGCGTAACGAACTCGCGGCCATCTGGGAACGTTCGAGCGCCTCGCGCGAACAACTGCTCACGCAGCTCCAGGATTGGTGCCATCGTGCCGAACAAAGCGGCATCAAGGCACTCCAGGAATTCGCGACGCGCCTGCGCCGCTACGCCTGATTTCGTGGATGGATACGCGCTCCCGGCCCATGCGGCCTGCGTGAGCGTCGGAAAAATCCATTAGAATTCAGGTACGTCACAAAACCCCGCGCTGGCGGGGTTTTTCTTTTTGGGCCGCGGAAAAACCGGTGCTTGGCGCGGGTTGCGTACCGTGGCGATCGGCAGGGCTGCAACTGGCATGGGGCCGGAACGAGGGCGAAAGCACGCGTTTCGGCCGGTAGAGGAGATCATGAGTCAGGCAATCAGAGCGGTCGAGTACGACCGGCCGCAAGGCGCGGTGTGCAGCGTCGGGCAGGCGTGGGCGACGGTGCCCGACGCGCCGTCGGCGGCGGAGCGCGTTGCATTGAAGGAGCGCATTCGCGCGTTGCTCAAGCGCGAGAAGGCGGTGCTCGTCGCGCACTATTACGTCGATCCCGAATTGCAGGAACTGGCGGACGAAACCGGCGGCTGCGTGGCCGATTCGCTCGAAATGGCGCGTTTCGGTCGCGATCATGACGCACAGACGCTGGTCGTCGCGGGCGTGCGCTTCATGGGCGAGACCGCGAAGATCCTGAGCCCGAACAAGCGCATTCTCATGCCGGACCTCGACGCGACCTGCTCGCTCGACCTCGGCTGTCCCGTCGACGAATTTTCGGCGTTCTGCGACCAGCATCCCGACCGCACCGTGGTCGTGTACGCGAACACCAGCGCGGCCGTGAAGGCGCGCGCGGACTGGATGGTCACCTCGTCGATCGGCCTCGAAATCGTCGCCGATCTGCACGCGAAGGGCGAAAAGATCCTCTGGGCGCCGGACCGCCATCTGGGCAGCTACATCCAGAAGAAGACCGGCGCCGACATGCTGCTGTGGCAGGGCTCGTGCCTCGTGCACGACGAGTTCAAGGGCATCGAACTCGATCTGCTGCGCGCCGAATATCCCGACGCGAAGATTCTCGTTCACCCGGAATCGCCCGAAGCCGTGGTCGCGCTCGCGGACGTGGTCGGCTCGACCACGCAACTGATCGACGCCGCCGTGAAGCTCGACGCGCAGCGTTTCATCGTCGCGACCGATCTGGGCATTCTGCACAAAATGCGCCTCGCGGCGCCGGGCAAGACTTTCATCGAAGCGCCTACGGCCGGCAACAGCGCGACCTGCAAGAGCTGCGCGCATTGCCCGTGGATGGCGATGAACGGCCTCGCGAATCTCGCGGACGTGCTCGAACGCGGCCATAACGAAATTTTCGTCGACGCCGCCATCGGCGAGCGCGCGCGTCTGCCGATCGACCGCATGCTGGCGTTCGCGGCGGAACACAAGCGTCGCGTGCAGGCGAGCGGCGATCTCGCGCGCGACGGCGCGCTGTTCTCGAACGTGGGAGCGGCGTGATGGGTGCACTGGAATTGCTGGCCGTGGACGCGGTGTCGTCCGTGCTGCCCGGGGTGCGCGCGCAGTACGGCGCGGCGTTCGACGCGGCGATCGCGCGCAACGTTGCGGATGCGCTGAACGAAGACGTCGGCACCGGCGACCAGACCGGTCGCCTCGTGCCCGCCGACGAGATGCGCGACGCGCGCATCATCGTGCGCGAAGAGGCGGTGCTGTGCGGCGTGCTGTGGTTCGACGCCGTGGTGAAGCAGGTCGATGCGCGCATCGACGTGCGCTGGCACTATCGCGAAGGCGAGCGCATGGCGGCCAACTCGGTGGTGTGCTCGTTGCGCGGACCGGCGCGCGCGCTGCTCACGGCCGAGCGCAATGCGATGAACTTTCTGCAGCTGCTGTCGGGCGTGGCGAGCGCGACGCGCCGTTACGTGGACGCCATCGCGCACACGCAAACGCGCATTCTCGACACGCGCAAGACGCTGCCGGGTCTGCGGCTCGCGCAGAAGTACGCGGTGCGCGTGGGCGGCGGCGCGAATCAGCGCCTCGCGCTGTACGACGGCATTCTGATCAAGGAAAACCACATCGCGGCGGCGGGCGGCGTGGGCGCGGCGATGGACGCGGCGCTCGCCCTGAACGCGGGCGTGCCCATCCAGATCGAAGTCGAAACGCTCGACCAGCTCGACACGGCGCTCGCGCACGGCGCGACCTCGGTGCTGCTCGACAACTTCTCGTTCGAAATGATGCGCGAGGCGGTCAAGCGCACGGCGGGGCGCGCGCTGCTCGAAGTCTCGGGCGGTGTGAACTTCGATTCGGTGCGCACGATTGCCGAAACCGGCGTCGATCGCGTGTCGATCGGCGCGCTCACGAAGGACGTGCGCGCGACCGACTACTCGATGCGGATCGTCTGAGCGCAATACATCACGCGCTTCCTGATGCAAAAAGGCAAAAAGGCCGCCTCGCGAGAGGCGGCCTTTTTTATTCGCGCGACGACTTACGCGACGTTGCGGTTGCGCACGCGCTCGGGCGCGAGCACGGTCGGCAGCGCTTTCGGCAGCGAATTCGGCCAGTCGCGGCTGTAATGCAGACCGCGGCTTTCGCGCCGCGAGCGCGCGCTCTCGACGATCAGCGAGGCCACTTCGACGAGGTTGCGCAGTTCCAGCAGATCGCGCGTCACGCGGAAATTCGCGTAGTACTCCTGGATTTCGTCGCGCAGCAGGGAAATGCGGTGTTGTGCGCGCTCCAGACGCTTGTCGGTGCGCACGATGCCGACGTAATTCCACATCAGGCGGCGCAGCTCGTCCCAGTTGTGCGCGACCACGACTTCCTCGTCGGAATCGGACACGCGGCTTTCGTCCCAGTCGGGCAGCGGGGCGTGCGCGGCCGCTTCGAAGCCCTCGGCTTCGATCGCTTCCGCCGCCGAGCGACCGATCACGAGACATTCGAGCAGCGAGTTGGACGCGAGGCGGTTCGCGCCGTGCAGCCCCGTGTACGAGGTTTCGCCGACCGCGTAGAGGCCCGCGAGATCGGTGCGGCCCGCGAGGTCGGTGACCACGCCGCCGCAGGTGTAATGCGCGGCGGGCACGACCGGAATCGGCTCTTTCGTGATGTCGATGCCGAACTCGCGGCAGCGCGCGAGGATGGTCGGGAAGTGCTCTTCGAGGAACGCGGGCGGCTGATGGCTGATGTCCAGATGCACGCAGTCGATGCCGTGCTTCTTGATCTCGAAGTCGATCGCGCGGGCCACGATGTCGCGCGGCGCGAGTTCGGCGCGCGCGTCGTGTTCGGGCATGAAACGTGTGCCGTCGGGCAGGCGCAGCACGCCGCCTTCGCCGCGCACGGCCTCGGAAATCAGGAACGACTTCGCGTGCGGGTGGAACAGGCAGGTCGGGTGGAACTGGATGAACTCCATGTTCGCCACGCGGCAGCCCGCGCGCCAGGCCATCGCGATTCCGTCGCCGGTCGCGGTGTCGGGGTTCGTCGTGTAGAGATAGACCTTGCCCGCGCCGCCCGTCGCCAGCACCGTGTGCGGCGCCTGGATTGTGACCGTGCGGTCGTTCTTGAGGTCGAGCGCGTAGAGACCGTGGCAGCGGCGGCCCGGCAGGCCGAGACGATCCGAGGTGATCACGTCGATCGCCTGATGATCTTCGAGGATCGTGATGTTCGGATGCTGGCGCGCGCGTTCGAGCAGCGTTTGCACCACGGCGTGGCCGGTGGCGTCGGCGGCGTGAATGATGCGGCGATGGCTGTGGCCGCCTTCGCGGGTGAGGTGGAAACCGAGTTCGGCGGCGGCGTCCTTCGTGAACGGCACGTCCTGGCCGATCAGCCATTCGATCGCTTCGCGGCCATGCTCGACGATATAGCGCGTGGCCGCCTCGTCGCACAGGCCGCCGCCTGCGACCAGCGTGTCGTCGACGTGGTTTTCGACGCTGTCCGCCGAATCGAGCACCGCGGCGATGCCGCCTTGCGCGCGGTCGCTCGCGCCTTCGGTCATCGCGCGCTTGGCGATGATCACCACGCGGCGCGTTTCGGCCAGATTCAGGGCCACGCTCAATCCCGCCAGCCCGCTGCCGACGATCGCTACATCGAAATTCATGGTGCTGCCTCTCCGTCTCTCTTGTTCTGCGCTTTCTGCCGCCGCCGGCGGCGAGTGAAGCGGGAAGCATACTCCGATAGGGGAGCCGACGAAAAGCTACACCGTGTAGGTAGAGATCAAAAGATCGTTACGCGATGGTGAACGGACGCGCCGGGAAAACAAAAAAACCCGCTGCGAAAGCGGGGCAGAAATAACAAAGCCCCGCTCGAGAGCGGGGCTTTGAATGTCTTCGTCAGGCTCGGATCAAGATTTACTTGATCTTCGTTTCCTTGTACTCGACGTGCTTGCGAACAACCGGGTCGAACTTCTTGATCGACATTTTTTCCGGCATGTTGCGCTTGTTCTTCGTGGTCGTGTAAAAGTGACCCGTGCCTGCGGTCGACTCGAGCTTGATCTTGTCGCGGATACCCTTGGCCATGACTTACTCCTTACAGTTCGCCGCGTGCGCGCAGGTCTGCGAGCACGGAGTCGATGCCGTTCTTGTCGATCAGGCGCAGGCCTGCGTTCGAGATGCGCAGACGCACCCAACGGTTTTCGCTTTCAACCCAGAAACGGCGATTTTGCAGATTCGGGAGGAAACGGCGCTTGGTTTTGTTGTTAGCGTGGGAAACGTTGTTGCCGCTCATCGGCGCTTTCCCAGTGACTTGGCAGACACGTGCCATGAGTACACTCCTACGGAAATTCTGAGTTCGAGAGCCGCTTAAGTTTCCCAGGCGAGAAATGGCCGGAATAAGAGCGCGCTCACGTATGGATGAGAGACAACCTCGAACCCAGGCCATATTTCCCCCGGAACGCCTTGACGGGCCTTCGGAACAGGGTTGAAAATAGGCAAACCGAGAGTCTAGCAGAAAAAGCCCAGGAAAATCAAACACGATTTGCAGATCATGTCGTGCGGATGCACGACGGTCGCGGCGCCGACGCCTTCCGCAAACACGCATAAAAGCGTGCCGGAACGCGCGCGGGTTGGGTGCGGCTAGGGTGCGGGTTGGTCGCGCGTCGCGGCGTTCGGCGGCCCGGCTTTCAGTCTAGTCCGTGGCGAGCAAAAGAAAACGTCTCCCGCGCGCCGATGATCATGTGATCGACGAGGCGCACCTCCACGAGCGCCAGCGTGTCGCGCAGCACCCGCGTGAGGCGGCGGTCGCTCGCGCTCGGCTGGACCGCGCCGGAAGGGTGGTTGTGCGCGACGATCAGGCTCGCGGCATTGAGCATCAGCGCGCGCCGTACGATTTCGCGCGGATACACCGCCATGTGCGTGAGCGATCCGCGCGCGATTTCCTCGTAACGGATCAGGCGATGGCGCACGTCGAGAAAGAGGCAGACGAACACCTCCTGCGAGCGGCTGCCGATCATCAGTCGCAGGTAGTCTTCGACGGCGCCGGGCGAGTCGACGAGCGGTTTTTCTTCCAGCTGCTCGGCGAGCGCGCGCCGCGCCAGCTCGACCACGGCCATGAGGATGGCCGCCTTCGCCGGGCCGATGCCGCGCACACTTTCGAACTCCTCGGGCGGCGCGTCGAGCATCGCGCGTAAGGATTTGAAGTGATCGAGCAGGGCGCGCGCCACGTCGAAGACGTTATGGCCCGGCAGGCCAGAGCCGAGCAGCAGCGCAACCAGTTCCAGATCGGAGAGCGCCGCCGGACCGGCTTCGCGCAGCCGCTCGCGCGGCATGGCGCGGCGCCTCGGCTTGGTCCCGTCGTTCCAGAGGGGCGTATCGCAGGCAATTTTCACCAATTGAATCTCCTCGTTGCGGACGTGGATGCCGCTCGCATGTGGCGTCCGTCCAGGAACTATGTGGCTTACAATGGGGCTTTTCCGCTCGCGCTTGCGCGCGACCGACCGGCGCCCGAGGGCGCGACCAGACGAAACGAGTACCGCATGAGCATCATCGATATTTCCGAGGTGAAACCGGGTTCCCACGTCACGCTGAATTACCGGCTTTCCCTCGCCGACGGCACCGAAATCGTCAACACGTTTGCCGACCGGCCCGCCACGCTGCTGCTGGGCGCCGGGCAGCTTGCGCCGCCGCTGGAAAACATTCTGCAAGGTTTGAAGGTCGGTCACCACTCCACCTTTCAGCTAGAACCCGGCATCGCCTTCGGTCAGCGCAACCCCGACTTGATCCAGCGCATCTCGCTCAAGACGCTGCGCGACAACGCCATGATTGGCGAGTCGTTCAATCCGGGCGATCTCATCGAATTCAACGCACCGGACGGCAACCGCTACGCGGGTGTGCTCAAGGAAGTGAACGAGACCTCCGCGCTGTTCGATTTCAACCATCCGCTCGCTGGCCAGGCGGTTGCGTTCGAAGTGCAAATCATCGGAATCCTGTAAAGCCCATGACCTCCACGGACACGTCTACTGTCGTCGACCGCGCTGAAGTCGCCGAAGCCGAAATCCTGCTCGCGCAGCCGCGCGGCTTTTGCGCCGGCGTCGATCGCGCTATCGAGATCGTCGAGCGCGCCATCCAGATCCACGGTGCGCCCATCTATGTGCGCCATGAGATCGTCCACAACGCGTACGTGGTCGAGGACCTGCGCAAGAAAGGCGCGATCTTCATCGAACAGCTCGATGAAGTGCCGTCCGGCAATACCGTCATCTTCAGCGCGCATGGCGTGTCGAAGGCCGTGCGCACCGACGCCGAGGCGCGCGGGCTGCGCGTCTACGACGCCACCTGTCCGCTCGTGACCAAGGTGCACGTCGAAGTCGCGAAGATGCGCGACGAAGGCCTCGACATCGTGATGATCGGCCACAAGGGCCACCCGGAAGTCGAAGGCACCATGGGGCAGGCGCACGAAGGCATGTATCTCGTCGAGGACATCGCCGACGTCGAGGCGCTGTCGCTGCGCGATCCGGCGCGCGTCGCGTTCGTCACGCAGACCACGCTGTCGGTCGACGACGCCGCCGAGATCATCGAGGCGCTCAAGGCGCGCTTCCCGGGCATTCGCGAGCCGAAGAAGCAGGACATCTGCTACGCCACGCAAAACCGTCAGGACGCGGTGAAGTTCATGGCGCCGCAGTGCGACGTCGTGATCGTGGTCGGCAGCCCGAACAGCTCGAATTCGAATCGCCTGCGCGAAGTGGCCGAAAAGCGCGGCATCCCCGCCTATATGGTGGATGCGCCCGACCAGATCGATCCGGCCTGGCTCGAAGGCAAGCGCCGTATCGGCCTGACGGCGGGTGCGTCGGCGCCCGAAGCGCTCGCGCAGAAGATCATCCAGCGTTTGAACGAACTGGGCGTGCGCAACGTGCGCGCGCTCGAAGGCATCGAGGAAAACATCGCGTTTCCGCTGCCGCGCGGGCTCGGGCAAGTGGCCTGATCGCCGCGAGCGTCTGACTATTCAGTCAGCCTCTGCATGAAGAAGCGCGCCCTTGGGCGCGCTTTTTTTATGTCCCGCCGCCGCAATCCGCCCCGTAAATAAATGGGGTTCGATAATTAAAAGTGTGCGGTGAACCACGTCGCCACGGCCGGTTGGACTAGGTGTTTTCGCTATGGGGCGGGGTCGTCGCCGGATATCTGACCCCGATAAATCGATGTCTCAATAACGATTTTTCAGCATCCGCACCAAATGCGTGCGCGAACTCAATCGCCATTTAATTGTTCATCGTGGTGCAGCCGATGCCCGCCCGATAAGGCCCCGCGCCTGGCCGTCGCAACACTTGATGTGAGTGTTGCCGATTTTTGGTGCAACTGATGCACGAAAATACGGCGCAACCCATGGTGCAACCGTCTCTGGAGTGTCTTCTCGAAAATGGTTGCAATGCAGGAAAACCCTGCCGATTCAACAATATTGCCGCCTGCATAATTGGAGTTACAATGCGCGCGTTCTGAGGGCCGGACGTCAGCGCGAGGCCCATCAGGCAAGCATTTCGGAAGGCGCAGGAGACCTGTTTAATGCAAATCGAGTTTGCTGTTGCCGCAACTGTCGCGGCTGCGGTTGCGCCGCGCAAGGCGTGGCACATCCGCGGTGCACGACGGGGCAGGGGCGCGACATCGATGACCGTTGCACTCCCGGAGGAAGCTTGTCCGCAGTTGGGACACGACGATCAGAACGGCGCAGCACGCAATGAAGCACGCGTCGCGACGTCGTCAGGGTCGGCAGACGCGCTCGTTGCACTCGCGGCTGGCACACATGTTGCATGTGATAGCCGCGGCGCGAGAGCGGTTTTTGTCGCGGTCCGAAAGGTCCTGGCCGATGCTGCCGTAAACGGTGGCGAGGCAGAGATTCTCGGCCCGATCCAGGGAGTCATGACGTATGACGTTTGCGCAGCCGGCCTCAAGGCGGGCCGCGCACGCGTCGCAGCGAATGTGACAGGTAGTTGAACCCGACGGCACCGAACCATCCGACGGTGCCGTTTTTGCATCCGCTTCCGGCGAGCCTGCCGCTGCAACACAGCGACAACGCGAACCGGGTGCGGCCAACCGTTACCGGTCTTTTACTTCAGTACCCGAAAGTGTCGTTGCGGTTCCGTAAAACATCGCCCACCGGCCGATGACAGCGCGAATCCGGTCGCACGGGCTAAGGAGCATTAAATGGATATTTTCGTCCAGCAGATCCTGAATGGGCTGGTGCTTGGCAGCATCTACGCCATCATTGCACTGGGCTACACGATGGTGTACGGGATTTTGGGCATCATCAATTTCGCGCACGGCGACGTGCTCATGGTCGGCGCGATGGTGGCGCTCTCCGCGATTACGGTGCTGCAGAATCACTTCCCCGGCCTCGGGAACATCCCCACGCTGTGCATCGCGCTCGTGATCGCCGCCGTGGTCTGCGCGTTCGTCGGGTACACCATCGAACGGGTCGCCTACCGGCCGCTGCGCCGCGCGCCGCGTCTCGCGCCGCTGATCACCGCGATCGGCGTCTCGATCCTGCTGCAGACGCTCGCGATGATCATCTGGGGCCGCAATCCGCTGGCCTTCCCGCAGCTCATCTCGACCGATCCGATCAACGTCATCAAGCCGTCCGAGACCGGCGTGGGCGCCGTGATCTCGCCGACCGAAATCGTGATCATCGTGGTCGCGTTCCTCGTGATGGCGGGCCTGCTGATCCTCGTGCACCGGACCAAGCTCGGCCGCGCAATGCGTGCGATCGCCGAAAACCCGGCTAACGCGAGCCTGATGGGCGTGAACCCGAACTTCGTGATTTCGGCGACCTTCATGATCGGCTCGGCGCTCGCGGCGCTGGCGGGCGTGATGATCGCGTCGGAGTACGGCAACGCGCACTTCTACATGGGCTTCATCCCCGGCATGAAGGCCTTCACGGCCGCGGTGCTGGGCGGTATCGGCAATCTCGGCGGCGCGATGGTCGGCGGCGTGGTGCTCGGTCTGATCGAGCAGCTCGGCGCGGGTTACATCGGCAATCTGACCGGCGGGGTGTTCGGCAGTAACTATCAGGACGTGTTCGCATTCGTCGTGCTGATCGTGGTGCTCGTGTTCCGTCCGTCGGGGCTGCTGGGCGAACGTGTCGCGGATCGCGCATAAGAGGGAGTAGATCAACATGACTTCAATTCAACCGATCGAGCCGTCGACGACGCTCATCCCCGAGAAGAACACGACGCGCACGTACGCGATCGGCATCGTGACCGCGATCGTCGTGGCCGCGCTGCCGTTCGTGGTGGGCGCAACGGGCGGCAACTACTGGGTGCGCGTGCTCGACTTCGCGATGCTCTACGTGATGCTCGCGCTGGGCCTGAACGTGGTGGTGGGCTTCGCCGGCCTGCTGGATCTCGGCTATATCGCGTTCTACGCGGTGGGCGCCTACACGGCCGCGCTGCTGACGTCGCCGCACCTGACCTCGCAGTTCGCGTGGATCGCCAGCATGTTCCCGGGCGGCCTGCATACGCCGTACTGGATCGTGATTCCGTGCGCGATGGCGTTCGCAGCGATCGCGGGCATTCTGCTCGGCGCGCCGACGCTGCGTCTGCGCGGCGACTACCTCGCGATCGTGACGCTGGGCTTCGGGGAAATCGTTCGTATCTTCATGAACAACCTCGACCGTCCGGTGAACATCACCAACGGCCCGCAGGGCATTACCGGCGTCGCGCCGCTGCACGTGTTCGGCTTCAATCTCGCGCAGCCGCACGAGTTCCTCGGCTTCACGTTCACGTCGGTCTATATGTATTACTACGCCTTCGTGATCTGCGCGCTGCTCGTGATCTGGGTGTGTACGCGTCTGCAGCACTCGCGTATCGGCCGCGCATGGGCCGCGATCCGCGAAGACGAAATCGCCGCCAAGGCGATGGGCATCAACACGCGTAACGTGAAGCTGCTGGCGTTCGCGATGGGCGCGTCGTTCGGCGGCCTGTCGGGCGCGATGTTCGGTGCGTTCCAGGGCTTCGTGTCGCCGGAATCGTTCACGTTCTGGGAATCGGTCGTGGTGCTCGCCTGCGTGGTGCTCGGCGGCATGGGCCACATCCCCGGCGTGATTCTCGGCGCCGTGCTGCTCGCGATTTTCCCCGAGTTCCTGCGCTCGACGATGGGCCCGCTCCAGCACATGCTGTTCGGCCATGAAATCGTCGATACGGAAGTGATTCGCCAGCTGCTTTACGGTCTCGCCATGGTCGTGATCATGCTGTATCGCTCGGAAGGCCTGTGGCCGTCGCCGAAGCACGAAGACAAGATCGCGAAGATCGCCAAGCGCGGCAGCAAGAAGCCGGTGCGCGCCTGATTGCGAACAGGAGAGGAACAGAACATGAGCAATAAATCCATCCGCCTGTCCGTGAAGGGCGTGAACAAGCGCTTCGGCGGCCTGCAGGCGCTCTCCGACGTGGGCCTGCAGATCGAGGAAGGCACGATCTACGGTCTGATCGGCCCGAACGGCGCCGGCAAGACCACGTTCTTCAACGTGATCACCGGCCTCTACACGCCCGATTCGGGCGAGTTCAAGCTCGACGGCGAAGCCTATACGCCGACCGCCGTCTATCAGGTGGCGAAGGCGGGCATCGCGCGTACCTTCCAGAACATCCGTCTGTTCGGCGGCATGACAGCGCTCGAAAACGTGATGGTCGGCCGTCACGTGCGCACGAAGCACGGCCTGCTGGGCGCGGTGTTCCAGACGCCTTCGGAGCGCAAGGAGGAACGCGAGATCAAGGAACGCGCGCTCGAACTGCTCGAATACGTGGGCATCGCGCAATACGCGGACTACACGTCGCGCAATCTCTCGTACGGCCACCAGCGCCGTCTGGAAATCGCGCGCGCGCTCGCAACCGATCCGAAGCTGCTCGCGCTCGACGAGCCGGCGGCCGGCATGAACGCGACCGAGAAGGTCGAACTCACGCGCCTGCTCGACAAGATCCGCGCCGATGGCAAGACCATCCTGCTGATCGAGCACGACGTGAAACTGGTGATGGGCCTGTGCAACCGGATGACAGTGCTCGACTATGGCAAGGTGATCGCCGAGGGTCTGCCGCAAGACGTGCAGAAGGACCCGAAGGTGATCGAGGCGTATCTGGGTGCGGGGGTTCACTGATGTCTACACCGGTTCTGAAAATCAAGGGCCTGCAGGTCAACTACGGCGGCATTCAGGCGGTCAAGGGCGTGGACATGGAAGTCCGCGCGGGCGAGCTCGTCACGCTGATCGGCGCGAACGGCGCGGGCAAGACCACGACGATGAAGGCCATCACCGGTCTGAAGCCGTACGCGTCGGGCGACATCGAGTACATGGGCCAGTCGATCAAGGGCGTGCCCGCGTATGAACTGCTCAAGCGCGGCCTCGCGATGGTGCCGGAAGGCCGCGGCATCTTCGCGCGCATGTCGATCCTCGAAAACATGCAGATGGGCGCGTACCTGCGCAACGACAAGGACGGCATCCAGAAGGACGTCGAGCGCATGTTCGGCTTCTTCCCGCGCCTGAAGGAACGCGCCACGCAGCTCGCGGGCACGCTCTCGGGCGGCGAGCAGCAGATGCTGGCGATGGCGCGCGCGATCATCAGCCGTCCGAAGCTGCTGTTGCTCGACGAGCCGTCGATGGGTCTCTCGCCGATCATGGTCGAGAAGATCTTCGAAGTGGTGCGCACGATCTCGTCGGAAGGCATCACGGTGCTGCTGGTCGAGCAGAACGCGCGTCTCGCGCTGCAGGCGGCGAATCGCGGCTACGTGATGGACTCCGGTCTCGTGACGATGGAAGGCGAAGCCAAGCAGATGCTCGACGATCCGAAGGTGCGCGCGGCGTATCTCGGCGAGTAAGTGGGCGAGTGAACGAACGCGCTCCGCGCGGGCGCCGATAAGACAAAAGCCGCATGGGTTGCGAAACCCATGCGGCTTTTTCTTTGTGCCGAAGGCAGTCCTGACGGCGACCTCAGCAGTACTCAGGCGAGCGCTTCGGACTCCTGCACGGCAAGACGCTTGCCGAGACTGATCACGGCGTCGGCGCGATAGCCGAGGCGGTCGTAGAACGCGAGCACCTCGGGCTTGTCGGTGAGCACCTGAAGGTTGAGCTTCAGGCAGCCCATCGCGGCCAGCGCGCTTTCGGCGTGCCGCACGAGCCGCGTGCCGAGGCCGAGACGACGCGCCTCGGGCGCGACCGCGACCGAATACAGCCAGCCGCGATGTCCGTCGTAACCCGCCATCGCCGAGCCGACGAGCGCGCCGTCTGCCTCGCCGTCGCGCCGGATGGCCACGAAGAACAGCTCCGGCTGCGTGCCGAGCTTGTTCGCGATCGAGCGGCGCGGATCGCGATGCGGACGGCTCGCATCGTTGTACTCGGGAAACGCCTCGCGCCAGAGCGCGAGCACCGCTTCGGTGTCGGCTTCGGCGAAGGCGCGGATCGTGACGGTCATCGCATGGGCTCCGTGCTGGGCTGCGTGTATTTACAGCGAGTCGAGGATGGTGCGCAGCATCGCCATCATCTGGTCGATTTCCTCGGTCGTCACGTTCAGCGCCGGCATGAAGCGCAGCAGATTCGGGCGCGCCGCGTTCAGCAGCAGGCCGTCGGGCTGCATGTCGCGCGCCTTGTCGACGATCGCCGGGCCGATGTCCTTGCCGAGCATCAGCGCGCGTAGCAGACCTTCGCCGCGCTCGCCCTCGAAGCCGCGTTCCGCCGACAGTTCGAGCAGCTTTTCGCGCAGATATTCGCCGCGCGCGCGCACGCCTTCGAGGAAGCCCGGCGCGACCAGTTGCGAGATCACCGAGTAGCCGGCGGCCGTCATCACCGGATTGCCGTTGTAGGTGCCGCCCTGATCGCCGGCTTCGAACACGCAGACGTCCTTTTTCGCGAGCAGCGCCGCGAGCGGCACGCCGCCGCCGATGCCCTTGCCGAGCGTCATGATGTCCGGCTCGATGTTCGACAGTTCGTAGGCGAACAGCGTGCCCGCGCGGCCGCAGCCGGTCTGCACTTCATCGACGATCAGCAGGATGCCGTGCTTTTGCGTGAGCGCGCGCAACTGCTGCATGAATTCGCGCGTAGCGGGGATCACGCCGCCTTCGCCCTGGATCGGCTCGAGCATCACGGCGACCGTCTTCGCGTTGATGAGCTTCTCGACCGACGCGATGTCGTTCAGATCGGCCTTCGGGAAACCCGGCACCTGCGGTGCGTAGATCGTGTCCCAGCCCGGCTTGCCGCTCGCCGACATCGTCGCGATCGTGCGGCCGTGGAAGCTGTGGTCGAAAGTGATGATCTCGAACGCGCCGTCGCGATGCTTTTTGCCCCACTTGCGCGCGAGCTTGATCGCGCCTTCGTTGGCTTCGGCGCCGCTGTTGGCGAAGAACACCTTGTCGAAGCAGCTATGCTCGGTGAGCAGGCCCGCGAGACGCGCCATCGGCTCGTTGTAGAAGGCCGGCGACGGATTGATGAGCAGGCGCGCCTGCTTGTCCATCGCTTCGATCATGCCGTCGTTGCAGTGGCCGAGGCTGTTGACCGCCCAGCCCTGAATGAAGTCGAGATAGCGCTTGCCTTCGTTGTCGTAGAGCCACGACCCCTTGCCATGCGTGAAAACGATTTCGGGCCGGTTGGTGATGTACATCAGCGACTCGATCGGGTACTCGGAAAAATTCATGGCAACGGGCTCCGCGCTGGGGCTGCAAAAAGGGTTGAGAACAGGTGAATGGAACGGCAGAAAAACAAAAAGCCACGGACTGGCCGTGGCTTTCGTGATTCGAACTTTCCTGTGCGTTGAACGATGCAACGCGCGTCCGTAACTAAGCCAGGCCCTAAAGGTGGGGCGAGCGGCGACGTCGGAGAGCGGACAGGAGGCGGTTCATGGGCGCAAGAATACGACAAGCCGAACGGCGATGTAAACCATCAATGTGCCGAATCTCGCCGATCGGCCGAAGAATTTTTCGTGACGGCGGCCGCGGCGGCGGGCCGCCGGACCCGCGGGATTGGGCCGGATTGCGCGGAATTGCGCGCGCAACGAGCCGTTACGCGCGCATCGGCAGGCGTTTAGACCGGATTCGCGAGGTCGGCGGCGCTCGTGAACGAGTCCGCGTAGAACTCGTCTTCGGGCAGGCCGTGATGCTGCGTGAAATCGCGCTGCGCCGACTCGACCATCACCGGCGCGCCGCACGCGTAGACCTGATGGCCGGACAGATCGGCCAGATCCTCGATCACGGCGCGGTGCACGAAGCCCGTGCGGCCGGTCCAGGCGTCCTCCGCGGCGGGCTCGGAGAGCACCGGCACGAAGCGGAAGTTCGGGATGTCCTTCGCCCACTGCTCGGCGAGTTCCAGCAGATACAGGTCCTTCTTCTGGCGCGCGCCCCAGTAGAGCGTCATCGGGCGGTTCAGGTTCTTGTGAACCGCGTGCTCGACGATCGCCTTGAGCGGCGCGAAGCCGGTGCCCGACGCGAGCAGCACGATGGGCTTGTCCGAATCCTCGCGCAGGAAGAAGGTGCCGAGCGGCGCTTCGAAGCGCAGGATGTCGCGCTCTTTCATCTGCGTGAAGACGTGGTCGGTGAACTTGCCGCCGGGCATGTGGCGGATGTGCAGTTCCAGCGGACCTTCCTCGTGCGGGGCGCTCGCCATCGAGTAGCAGCGGCGCGTGCCGTCCTTGAGGATGAATTCGAGGTACTGGCCGGCCAGATACTGGAGGCGCTCGTTGGCGGGCAGTTGCAGCCTGAGCACGATGACGTCGTCGGCCTTGCGCTCGATCGCGGCGATGCGGGTGGGCAGCTTGCGCACCTGCATGTCGCCGACGCCCGCTACTTCGCGGATGTCGATTTCGAGGTCGGTCTGCGCCGTCGCGCAGCAGAACAGCGCCATGCCGCGCGTGCGCTCGTCATTCGACAGCGCCGACGCCGCGTGCGCGCGCTGCTCGACGTCGCCGCTGCAGACCGTGCCCTTGCACGAGCCGCAGGCGCCGTTCTTGCAGCCGTAGGGCAAGCCGACGCCTTGACGCAGCGCCGCGTTGAGGATGGGTTCGTCGGGTTCGACCTGGAAGGTCCGGCCGCTTTGCTTGAGCGTTACGTTGAATGCCATGTTCGAGAAAGCCAGTCTGTGATCGGTAATCCGGAGCGTGGGGTGGGGCGGTGCCCTCGCATCCGTGCCTCGGCGGCTAAAATGGTTCCACCATGATTGCCACACGAAATCTGCGCCGTGCGCGCATTCTCATCGTCGGCAGCGGCGACGTCGGTCTGCGCTGTGTCGACCAGTTGCGTGCGCGGCCCGCACGCCCGCGTGTGTTTGCGCTCGCGCGTCGCGCCGAGCGCGCCGACATCCTGCGTGCCGCGGGTGCCACGCCCGTGGCGGGCGACCTGGACGCACGCGCGAGTCTTGCGCGCCTTGCCGGGCTGGCGGACGTCGTGCTGCACCTCGCGCCGCCTCCGAAAGACGGCGATGGCGACCTGCGCACGCGGCGCCTGATCGCGGCGCTCAAGGCGCGGCGACGTTCCGCGGCGCGGCCCGCAACGGCCGGACAAGCGACCTCCATTGTACCCGAGCGTACCGGGCGAGCCTCTCGCGCGACCCCTGCGCGGCCCCGGCTGGTGTACGCGAGCACGACCGGTGTTTACGGCGATTGCGGCGGCGCGCGCATCGACGAAACCCGCGCTCCGCGGCCCGCGAACGCCCGCGCCAAGCGACGCGTGGCCGCCGAGCGGCTGCTGCGGCGGGCGACGGCGCGCGGCGCGCTGAGCGCCACCATCGCGCGCATTCCGGGCATTTACGCGGCCACGCGCCTGCCGCTCGCCCGGCTGGAGAAACGCACGCCGGCGCTGCTCGACGCCGACGACGTCTACACGAGCCACATCCACGCCGACGATCTGGCGGCCATCATGCTGCGGCTCGCCACGCACGGACGCTCGGCGCGTGTGATCCACGCGTCGGACGATAGCGAAATGAAAATGGGGACGTATTTCGACCGGGTCGCCGATGCGTTCGGCCTCGCGCGAGCGCCGCGCGTCAGCCGCGCGCAGGCGGAGCGCGAGCTCGATCCGGTCCTGCTCTCGTTCATGCGGGAGTCGCGGCGGCTCGACAATGCGCGCCTGAAGCGCGAATTGCGCGTGCGCCTGCGTTACCCCGACGTGGATGCGTTCCTGCGCACGCTACCGCCGCGCCCGTGAGCGGGCGGGCGGCATGGCGCAAGCGTGCCGTTCACGTGATGGCCGGCAGCGCCTCGAGCAGGAGGAAGCAGAACAGGGCGCCGATCAGCGCGCCGATCAGGTTCGGATGATAGCGATGCCGCAAATGCATCCACGCCAGCAGGCCACCGATCAGGATCGCCCCCAGTCCCACGAAAAGCATCAACACGATTGGAATGTCGTATGTGCCGTTGATGATCATGATGCCCCCTCCTTGCAACTTGTAATCGTTGTTTAAACGAGTATAGGGCGCTTTGTCAGCAACAGCATGCTGCGGCGCGGCAAAAAAGGGGCCGTTTCGCGCGCCCATGCGGGGCAACGCTCCGAGCGGCGGGGCGGCGCGGGCGCGCCTGTGGTTTACCCCTTGTTGCGCAGTGCGTCGAGCGCGGCGGCATCGAGCCAGCGCCAGGTGCCCGGCGCGAGATCGTCGGGCAGCGCGTAGCCGCCGATCCGCTCGCGATGCAGCGCCTCCACGCGGTTGCCGGCCGCCGCCACCATGCGCTTGACCTGGTGATATTTGCCTTCGAGCACGCTCAGTTCGAGCGTGTGCTCGCCGCGCGCCTGCGCCGAGACCGCCGCGCTGGGCTCGCGCTCGCCGTGCAGCAGCACGCCTTCGCGCAGCGCGTTCAACTGCGTGTCGTCGATCGGGTGCTTCGTGGTCGCGATGTAGAGCTTCGGCACCTTGCGCTTCGGCGACGTGAAGGCGTGCACGAACTGGCCGTCGTCGGAGAGCAGCAGGAGGCCGGTCGTGTCCTGATCGAGCCGGCCCACGCACTGCACGTTGCGCGCGGCGAATGGCGGCGGCAGCAGGTGAAACACGCTCAGATGATGCTGCGGATCGCGCGAGCATTCGTAGCCCGCGGGCTTGTTCAGCACGACATACGCCTGCGCGTGGAACGGCCATTCGGCGCCGTCGACGCTGAACACGAGCCCTTCGGTGTCGAAGTCGGCGCCCGGGTCGTCGCACGGCGCGCCCGCGACGGCGACGCGTCCTTCCGCGACGAGCGAGCGGCACTGGCGGCGCGAGCCGAAGCCCTGGGTGAAGAGAATGCTTTCGAGATTCATGACGTGACGCTGGCGGCGGAAAACGGCTGAGGGCTGCTGCAAACCGCAGCATTTTAGCGACTGCGCGCCGCTGCGCCGTTTTCTCACGCGGTCCCGAAGATGACGACCGCCTTGCAGCCACTGTCGAATTCGCTTGCGATGCTGTTCGCTTAACGACGTGTTTTGCGCGGATGGCGTAACGTACCGCGATGAACCGGTACGCGTCGCGCCACGCGCGGCGGCCTCCGTGGCCCGTTCACATTCCCCCTTTTCTCGAGCGTAGCGCGCCCGGCACCGCGCGCTGGCCGCTGCGCGCGGCAACCGATACGGAGGACAGTATGGCGAAGACGATCGCGGATCATCTGGCGAAGACACTCGAAGCAGTCGGCGTGGAACGCATCTGGGGCGTCACCGGCGACAGCCTGAACGGGCTGTCGGCCAGCTTGCGCAAACTCGGCACGATCCGCTGGATGCACACGCGTCACGAGGAAGTGGCCGCCTTCGCGGCCGGCGCCGAAGCCGCCGCGACCGGCCGGCTCGCGGTCTGCGCGGGCAGTTGCGGTCCCGGCAACCTGCATCTGATCAACGGACTCTACGACGCGCACCGCAACCGCGCGCCCGTGCTCGCGATCGCCGCGCACATTCCGTCGACGGAAATCGGCCTCGGCTACTTTCAGGAAACGCATCCGACCGAACTGTTCCGCGAATGCGCGCACTACGTCGAACTCGTGACGAACGCCTCGCAGTTTCCCCGCGTGCTCGACACGGCGCTGCGCACGGCGATCGACCAGAAGGGCGTCGCGGTGATCGTGCTGCCGGGCGACGTGGCGCTGCTCGACGCGCCCGAGGAGGATCCGACCTGGGCGCAGACGTCGCGGCCCGCGACGCTGCCCTCGTCGGCGGACATCGACCGGCTCGCCGATCTGCTCAATCGCTCGGACGCCGTCACGCTGCTGTGCGGCAGCGGCTGCAAGGGCGCGCACGACGAAGTGGTGGCGTTCGCCGATGCGCTCGGCGCACCGACCGTGCATGCGCTGCGCGGCAAGCAATACGTCGAATGGGATAACCCGTTCGACGTGGGCATGACCGGGCTGATTGGCTTCAGCTCGGGCTATCACGCGATGATGTCGTGCGACACGCTGGTGATGCTGGGCACCGACTTCCCGTATCGGAACTTCTATCCCGCCGACGCGAACATCGTGCAGATCGACCGCGACGCCGCGGCGCTCGGCAAGCGCGCGCCGCTCACGCTCGGCCTCGTCGGCGATGTGCGCGAGACCTTGCGGGCGCTCGCGCCGAAGCTCACGCGCAAGACCGATCGCCGCTTTCTCGAGCGCGCGCGCGCGCATTACGCCGACGCGCGCAAGAGTCTCGACGACCTCGCGCGTCCGGCGCCCGCGGGCAAGCCGCTGCATCCGCAATACGTGGCCGCGCGCGTCGATGCGCTCGCCGAGCCCGATGCGATCTTCGCCGTCGATGTCGGCACGCCCACGCTCTGGGCCGCGCGCTATCTGACGATGAACGGACGCCGCCGTCTGCACGGCTCGTTCAATCACGGCTCGATGGCGAACGCGATGCCGCAGGCGCTCGGCGCGCAGGCCGCGCACGCCGGACGCCAGGTGATTTCGCTGTCCGGCGACGGCGGCCTCTCGATGCTGATGGGCGATATTCTTTCCGCGCGCCAGCTCGATTTGCCGATCAAGATCGTTGTCCTGAACAACAGCTCGCTCGGGTTCGTGGCAATGGAGATGAAGGCGGGCGGCTATCTGGAGACGGGCACGGATCTCATCGCGACCAATTTCGCCGATATCGCCAGGGGCGCGGGGATTTTCAGCGTGCGCGTGGAAACCTCGGAAGCGCTCGACGACGCGCTGCGCGCGGCGTTCTCGCACGACGGCCCGGCGCTCGTCGACGTGGTGACGACGAAGCACGAGCTCGCGATGCCGCCCAAGCTGCAATGGGCGCAGGCGAAGGGCTTCAGTCTGTACATGCTGCGCGCGGTGCTGAGCGGCCGTGGCGACGAGGTCGTGGAACTGGCGCAGACGAATCTGCGCTGAACGCGCCGCCGCAGAAACGACAAAGCCCCGCGAGAGCGGGGCTTTGTGCGTGGATTCTGGTGCCTCGGGCCGGAATCGAACCGGCACTCCTTTCGGAACCGGATTTTGAGTCCGGCGCGTCTACCAATTTCACCACCGAGGCAGTTTTCGGGGGTCTGCAGGACAGACACGCGAAGTAGCCGTAAATTATGACGCAAATCGGCGCCGCAGGCAACTTGCTGACGTGAGGCGTAGTCAGGCGCGGCAAGATCGCCCTCAAACCGTGCGCGAAAACCGCTCCATCGGCTGCGTGCCCAGATAGTGGTCGAACACCATCGCGATGTTGCGCACGAACATGCGCCCGGCGGGCAGCACGTCGAGCCGGTTCGAGCTGCGCGCCACCAGACCGTCGGCCTCGAAGCCGCGCAGGCGCTCCAGTTCGGGCGCGAAGGCACTCAGGAAGCGCACGCCGTAAGCGGCCTCGAATTCGTCGAAACGCAGTTCCAGATTGCACATCAGCTCGGTGATGATGTCGCGGCGCAGGCGGTCGTCGGCGCTGAGGCGGATGCCGCGCGAGATCGCCAGCCGGCCGGCGTCGATGGCCGCGCCGTAAGCCGGCAGCTCTTTGGCGTTCTGCGCGTAGACGTCGCCGACCTTGCCGATCGAGGAAGCGCCGAAACCGATCAGATCGCAGTCCGCACGCGTGCTGTAGCCCTGGAAATTACGATGCAGCGTGCGCGTTGCCTGGGCGCGGGCGAGTTCGTCGGTGGGCAGCGCGAAGTGATCCATGCCGATGTAGACATAGCCCGCGTCGGTGAGCTGCTCGACCACGAGTTGCAGCAGCGCGAGCCGCGTGGCGGGCGTGGGCAGCGCGGCGGCGTCGATCTGCCGCTGCATCTTGAAGAGCTGCGGCATGTGCGCATAACCGAACACCGACAGGCGGTCGGGCGCGAGCATCAGAATGGTGTCGAGCGTGCGCCGGAAGCTTTGCACGGTCTGGTGCGGCAGACCGTAGATCAGGTCGACGCTGATCGACTCGAAGCCGTGCTCGCGTGCGGCGTTCATCACGTTGACGGTCATGTCGAGCGGCTGCACGCGATTGACCGCTTCCTGCACGATCGGATCGAAATCCTGCACGCCGAGGCTCAGGCGATTGAAGCCGAGCTGGCGCAGGTGCGCGACGGTCCGCGCCGAGGCTTCGCGCGGATCGATCTCGATCGAATATTCGCCTTCGCTGTCCGGACGCAGCGCGAAGTGCTCGCGCGTGGCGGCCATCAGCGCGCTCATTTCGTCGAGCGAGAGGAAAGTGGGCGTGCCGCCGCCCCAATGTAACTGCGAGACCGGGCGTTTGGTGTCGAACAGCGCGGCCTGCATTTCGATCTCGCGCACCAGTTGCTTCAGGTACGGTTTCGCGCGGGCGCGGTTTTTCGTCGCAACCTTGTTGCAGCCGCAATAGAAGCAGACGGTGTCGCAGAAGGGGATGTGGAAGTAGAGCGAGAGGTCGGTGTCGGTCGCGCCGGGATCTTCGGCGGCGTGGCGGTAATCGTCGAGATTGAAATCGTCGCGGAACTGAAGTGCGGTCGGATAGGACGTATACCGAGGGCCGTTTGCGCCGTATTTGGCGAGCAGGTCGGGGCGGAAGAGCAGGTCGGCGTCGCTCATGCGAGATTCTCGTGGGTATGACGCGCCGGATGGCGTCCCCGGAGGGGCGTCTTACAGCGCCGGATGAATCCAGTGTAAGAGGGCGCCGTCGCCGACGTTTGTGTAAAAAGGTCGCAGCTTGCGATGGCACAATGCGAACACGATTTTCCGGCCGGTTTTCCTTGCTTTGGCCCCGTACAGTTATGAAATTCAGGAATTCGAGTTGAGCGCAGGTCTTGTCGTCACCCCGTCCGAACATGCGTGCCGCCCCGGTTGTGGCGCATGCTGTATCGCGCCGTCCATTTCGAGCCCGATTCCGGGGATGCCCCAAGGCAAGCCGGCGGGCGTGCCCTGTATCCAGCTCGACGACGATCTGCAGTGCCGGATCTTCGGTTCGCCGCTGCGCCCCGCCTGCTGCTCCGGGCTGCAACCGCAGGCGGACATGTGCGGCGACACGCGCGAACAGGCGCTGGTCTGGATCGCGCAGCTCGAAGCGGCCACGCAGCCCGGCGCGCACTGAATGCCGTCACGACTGCGCGATGTATCAGTCGTAACCCCGCCGTTACCCAGCCGTTACCCAGTCGTCTCTCAAGGAGATTTCGCATGATCCGACGCGCGCCGCGCGCCCCGTCCTCCACGCCCGGCGCCGCGCGCGCCACGCGGCGAGCCTTTCTGCTTGTGGCCTGCGCCGCTGCCGGCGCGGCCATGTCGCTCGGCGCCTGCGCGACCGGCACCTTTCCGTTCATCCCCGATCACTACACGTTTTCGCGCGAGCAGGTGCAGGAAGCGGTGCAGCGCAAGTTCCCGTATCACCGTTCGGTGCAGCAGCTTTTCGAGGTTGCGCTGACGAATCCGGTCGTGACCTTGCTGCCGGACCGCAACCGCGTCGCCATTCGTGTCGACGCGCATCTGGCCAGCCCGCTGATGCAGCAGCCGGTCGACGGCGCGTTCACGCTGTCGAGCGAAATGGTCTATGACGCGGCGAGCCGCTCGGTGCTGCTGCGCGCGCCGTCGGTCGACAGCGTCGACATGCAGGGCAACGCCGCCGGCTACGCGCAGCAGGTCAATGCGGTGGCCGCGCTGGCGGCGACGCAGTTGCTGACCAACTATCCGGTCTACACCTTCAAGCCGGATCAACTCCAGTTTGCCGGGGTGAACTACGAACCCGGTACAATCACCATCCTTACAAACGGCATACGCGTGCAGATCGTCGAGAAATAAGCGACGAAACGCCCGCCGCACAGCCGTCGGCGGGCGCGCTTCGACAATTCGACTGGCGGCCCGTCCGGCGCACTCAATGGCGAGGAGAACGGATGGACTGGCTGATAACCTGCAAGGCCCTGATTCTGGGCATCGTCGAGGGACTCACGGAGTTTCTGCCGGTGTCGAGCACCGGCCACCTGATCGTGGTGGGCAGCGTGCTCGGCTTCGACGGCGAGTTCGAAAAGACCTTCGACGTGGTGATCCAGTTCGGCGCCATCCTCGCCGTGTGCTGGGAATTCCGCCGCAAGATCGGCAGCGTCGTCGTCGGTCTGCCTTCGCGGCCGGACGCGCGCCGCTTCGCGCTCAACGTGATCGTGGCGACCATTCCGGCCGTCGTGCTCGGCCTGATGTTCGAGAAGGCGATCAAGTCGATGCTGTTCTCGCCCGTGCCGGTGGCGTTCGCGCTCGTCGCGGGCGGCGTGATCATTCTGTGGGTGGAAGGGCGGCGGCGCGCGGCGGCGGCTTCGGGTGGGCGCTTGAGCGTCGCCGCAGCGGACGGCGCGAGCGGGGCGACCACGGCAAGCACCGCGACGCCCGCGCGCGTGAACTCCCTCGACGAAATCACCGTGCTCGACGCGTTCAAGGTCGGCTGTGCGCAATGCTTCGCGCTGATTCCCGGCATGTCGCGCTCGGGCTCGACCATCATCGGCGCGATGCTGTTCGGTCTCGAACGGCGCGTCGCCACCGAGTTCTCGTTCTTTCTCGCGATTCCGGTGATTTTCGGCGCGACGCTCTACGAACTGCACAAGACGTGGCAGACCTTGTCGGTCGACTGGCTCGGCCTCTTCGGCGTCGGTTTTCTGGCCGCGTTCGTGAGCGCGTTCGCCTGCGTGCGCTGGCTGCTGCGCTATGTCGCCTCGCACGATTTCACGGCCTTCGCGTGGTATCGCATTGCGTTCGGTCTCGTGATTCTGCTGATCGGCTATGGCGGCGGTCTCGACTGGAATTGAGCGCGGCGCACTCGCGATGAAAAACGGGCACCCTCGGGTGCCCGTTTTTATTTGCGCGAGAAAAATCGCGCGTGTCCGGCGGATCAGGCCGCGCGGCGCTTGAACACCAGATCCCACACGCCATGGCCGAGACGCAGGCCGCGACGCTCGAACTTCGTCACCGGACGATAGTCGGGGCGCGGCGCGTAATCGGCGGCCGTGTTTTCGAGTGCGGGCTCGGCGCTGAGCACTTCGAGCATCTGCTCGGCGTAGTTCTGCCAATCGGTCGCGCAATGCAGATACGCGCCGGGCTTCATGCGCGAGATGAGCAACTGCACGAACTTCGGCTGAATCAGGCGGCGCTTGTGATGGCGCGCCTTGTGCCACGGATCGGGGAAGAAGATGTGCACGCCGTCGAGGCTGTCGGGCGCGATCATCTGCTCGAGCACCTCGACGGCGTCATGCTGGATGATGCGGATGTTCGTCAGTTCCTGCTCGCCGATCAGCTTGAGCAGCGCGCCCACGCCCGGTTCGTGGACTTCGACGCCGAGGAAGTCATCGCCGGAACGCAGCGCGGCAATTTCCGCCGTGCTCGCGCCCATGCCGAAGCCGATTTCCAGCACGCGCGGCGCGTGGCGGCCGAAGGTGGCGTCCCAGTCGGCGGGGGCGGGCGTGTACGGCACGACGTAGCGCGGACCGAGTTCGTCGAGCGCGCGGCGCTGGCCCGTCGAGACGCGGCCGGCGCGCGTGACAAAGCTGCGGATGCGGCGGCGGTGCAGGCCTTCGCCGCTTTCTTCGCCGCTTTCGTCGGCACCTTCGTCGGCACCTTCGTCGCCGTCTTCATCGGCTGCGATGGCGGGCGCGTCGTCATGGGCGCCGTCGGGCGTCGGCGTGTGCTGCGGCAGCTTCGTGGCGGATTCGTCCGCTTCGGCGGGCGGCGTGCAGCCGGGGCGGGCTGCGTCGTTGGATTCGTGGTTCATCTTTGAGGACGGGCAGGTGAGGGCAGCGGGTGTCGCGGCGCTCGATGCCGCGATCGGTCGCCTCGCGCGGCGAATGTCGCGGCGCGCAGGTCAACCGTGGCGGCGGGTAACAGGCGATGTTCGAGCGTCGATGTTCGGGCGGCGCGCTTCGTTCGCGCACGTCGTTCACGCGGTTCGTTCATTCTGCGCCGGACGCGCGGCGCGCGTGCGCTCGCTGGACCGGACGTCGGGCGGCGGGGCGTCTTGCGGCGCCCGGTGCGAAGCCGCCGCGCATTATAGCAGCGCGGCTTCGGCCTTCCGCCGCCCGGAACGGCGGCTGCGCGTGCTCAGTCCGAGGCCACGGTGACGTGCATCGACGACGCCTTGAGTTCGAATTCGCTGACGCGGCCGGCGCGCACGTCGAATAGCAGACGCGTGAGGTCGCCGGCCAGCGCCTGCTGCCGCTCGACTTCGGCCGGCAGGCGGTCTTCGTGGTGAGCCAGCGCGGCGGTGCGCGCCTGGACGATCAGCGCAATGGCGCTGCGGCGGGACATGAAAAATCGTTGCATCGTTGCTGGCCCGCGCGCGTCGCGCAGGGTAAATCGCGGATCCATCGCAGGGTGGACAAGGCGTGATGCTAGCGCATCGCGCGGCGAGGCCGCAGTTAAGTCCGCAAGTCAGGTCTGCGGCTTGATCGGTTCGGAAAGCCCGAAATCGAGACTGCGCAACCGTTTGCGCGGATAAAAACGAAGCGGAATCCGCATGCGTCGAGCGCGATATGCGCCGCGCATGTTAGCGCCGGGAACGTCTTGGGGGATGGTCAGGCTGACCGGGCGGTTTGCCCGTGGACTGTGCGTTGTGCTTTCAGTCGCGCATTCAGTCGAAGCGCGAGAACATGCGAAAACAACAGAAAACTTCGGAAAACGTGGAGCGGGCGATGGGAATCGAACCCACGTCTCCAGCTTGGGAAGCTGGGGTAATAACCATTATACGACACCCGCAGAGCGCGCCATTTTACGCGGAATCCGCCCCGGAGCGCAATTGCGCCCCGCTGGCGGATGCCGCGGGAACGGCGTGGATCAAATCCCGAACATCGTGAGCGAGACGGCCGCGCGCGTGACCACCATCAGCAGCACCTGCACGATCACGAACAGCAGGATCGGCGAAAGGTCGAGTCCGCCGAAGTTCGGCAGGATGCGGCGCAGCGGATTCAGGAACGGCGCCGTGACCTGCAGCAGCACGGGCATGGCCGGCGAGCGCGGATTGAGCCACGACAGCAGCGCCATCAGGATCGTCACCCAGATCACCAGGTTGAGCGCCCATTTGACGAGCGTGAGCACCGCGACGATCAGCAGCGTGGGCAGCAGGCCGAGCGGATCGATGCCCGCGAGCCAGACCATCAGCAGCACGAAGACGACAGCGGCGATCAGCGCCGCGACAATGCTGGCCCAGTCGATGCCGCGCACCCCCGGAATCACGCGGCGCAGCGGCATGACGAGCCAGTTGGTCGCTTGCTGGATCGCGTGCGTCACCGGGTTGTAGGGCGGCACACGGACAAATTGCAGCCACGCGCGCATCAGCAGCGCGGCGCCGAACAACGTAAAGATCGTATTGAGCAGAAAGCGGGCGATATCGCCGAACATCGGAGGTGTTTCCTTCTTTTGAGGATTAACGAAGGGCGGCGCAAGCGGGTGGTCGCTGAGCGTGTGGCCGCCGCGCGGATCAGACCGAAACCTTGATTTCGCTGATCAGAATCGTGCCATTACCGCCGTCGAAGTAGTTGGGAATATCGTCGACGAGCGTCTTGTTGTGCTGCTTGAACACCTCGTAAAAAGCGTCCAGCGTTTCGAACAGGAAGTGGCCGATCGCGACATACGGCGGCGGCGTGCCCGGCGGCCCCGCGTTGATGCCGATATCGATCGACCAGCCCTTGCACGCGTCCCCGAAGAGGCGTGCCGCGAGCGGCATGTGATGCGTGGCGTAGTACTCGCTGTCGAAGCGCCCGCCCTCGCGGAACGGGTAGAGGATGCTGACTTTGATCATTGTGCGTTCTCGTCGATGAATCCCGAAGCGCGCGCCTGGCGGATGGCACCTGCGCGCCGTTGCCACATTACCACGGCTGACGGTTTGTCAGTATGCGGGCGCGGAGGCCGCGCGCACCGGCTTCCTACGTTCTACGAGCACGATACCGACGACGTTCGGCGTAAACGGCTACAGTGGGCTGACGGTAACGCGCCACGCAATGTTCGCTTTCGTACGAAACAATCCGCCAAGGGCGGTTAAAACTGGCGCATCGACGCAGCCTGATTGGCGTGACAGGCCGCAAAGCGGCAAGGCGCGACGGCACCGTAAGAGAAAGACCCGAATTGGACTCGAACGTGGCACGCAACCTGCTGTCAGGACAGGCGTGCACGGCGCGATGCAGCACGGGGTGAACGCGACGAACAGATCCCCGGCGATATGTGCAACGACTGCGGCTATCTCGCAACACTGCGGTCACGGTTCGCAAACCTGTGCACACTGTCTTCAATGACTCCGGTTTAGCTGTAGCTGTCGCGCAATTTGGCTGTGTTCTGGCAGTTGTCCGATTCGGGAGTTCACAATGAGCATCTTCTCTTACAGAAAGCATCTGCGATTTCTCACGCCTTATCAGCGTCGTCGCTGGTGGGATCAGAAGAAGCGTCTCACGCCACGCGTGCAGATCAGCGGCGCGTACGTTCCGCCGAATGTCTCACGCGAATTCACCTACGTGAAAGTCGGATAGAGCGGCTGCGGCGCCATGCGCCCAGTTGCGTCCTGTTTTCGATGCATGACGATGCCCGGTCTTCGGACCGGGCATCGTCGTTTTGGGCAGTCATCGGCGGTTGGAGAGCCGTTAGCGTCGCCAGCCAATTTGTAATCAAACATTACCGGGGCGCGCAGCGCACGATCGTCGATTCAGGTAAGTCTGACCGGACGACGGCGCCCGAAGGCGTGCAAGCCCCGATGCCGCGCGCCAAGGCGCTTTCTTAGGACGAAATACGCGTTCATACCTTGATCGCGCACCAGGACCTCCTTATCCGCAATTGCAATTTGCAACAAATGGCTACCTTTGACGCAATACGTTTTCGATACAGTTCTTCTGTGGGCAGTGCCCGTCATGTGGAGCGACGCTCTCGTCGCCCGCCAGGAGAAGAGAAGTGAAAAAGACCGTATCGTTTATCGTTGCCGCTGCGCTGGGTGTGGGGTTCGTCAGTGCTGCCCAGGCGCACGTTTCGGTGGGCATCGGGATCGGGATTCCTGTTGCGCCGGCGTATCCGGTGTACGCCGCCCCGGTGTACGCTCCGCCGCCCCCGCCTGTCGTCTACGCACCGCCGCCGGTGGTCTACGCACCGCCGCCCGCCGTGGTGGTCGGCGGCTATCCTGGATATGGCTACTATGGCCGTCCGTACTGGCATCACGGCGGCGGATACTACCGCGGCTATCGTGGCTACCACGGCGGCTGGTATCGACACTAAAATGGCCAACTGAAGCGGCCATTCAGCACGCTTTCAGGTCGTTACTGACCACACAACGGCGCAACGCCGGCTCACGCCGCGTTGCGCCGTTTGCATTGGTGACGCCTGATTGCGTCCGCGCGTCGCGTCTGCGGTTCTACGACGCGTGCGGCACGATCAGATCGCGATAGCCGTGCACGATCACGCTGTAGGAAAAATACGCGAACAGCAGCGCCGACAGCACGTGACACGCGCGCAGCAAGCCCGTGCCGGCGCGCTTGCGCCCGTGGCTCGCGAGGCCGCATAGGAACAGCGTCCAGCCCAGGCCGCCGAGAAAGAAGCCCGACAGAAACACGGCCGCCGAGGCGCCGCTCGTTGCGCCCGACTTGGCGATCAGCGCGCCGCCCACGGCCGCGAACCACAGAATCGCGCTCGGCGACGACACGGCGAGCAGCACGCCGCGCGCGAAGCTGCGCCACGGATCGGGCCGCGGCGCGGTGCTGTCGGCTTCGCCCTCGACGGGCGGCGCGGCAGCCGGGTTGAGCGCCTCGCGCGCCATCTTCCACGTGAGCATCAGCAAGATGGCCGCGCCGCCGATCCAGACGACCCAGCGCACCGATTCGAATTGCAGCAGCGCCGCCATGCCCGCGAGCGCGAGCGCGGCGTAGATCAGATCGCCGAAACACGAGCCGAGCCCGAGCCAGAAGCCCGGCCGGAAGCCGTGCGAAAGCGTAAGCGAGATGATCGCGACGTTGACGAGACCGATGTCGAGACAGAGCGACAGCGAAAGGAAAAAGCCGTCGGAAAGCAGGGAAAAATGAGGCATAAAACCGTTGTTGTTGTCGTTCGACCGCACGTGATGCGCGGTGTACTGCGCGCCCGGCGCATCGTGGACGCCGGGCGGATCGTAGCGAGATTACGTACTCATCCTGTGCTTGAAGCGCGTGCTCAAACGCCCATGCACAGATACTTCAGCTCGACGTATTCGTCGATGCCGTACTTCGAGCCTTCGCGCCCGAGTCCCGATTGCTTCACGCCGCCGAACGGCGCGACTTCGTTCGAGATCAGCCCCGTGTTGATGCCGACCATGCCGTACTCGAGCGCTTCGGCCACGCGCCACACGCGGCCGAGATCGCGGCTGTAGAAGTACGAGGCGAGGCCGAATTCGGTGTCGTTGGCGAGCGCGATGACCTCGGCTTCCTCGCTGAAGCGGAACACGGCGGCGACCGGGCCGAAGGTTTCCTCGCGCGCGATCAGCATGTCGCGCGTGACGTCGGCGAGCACGGTCGGCTCGACGTAGCGGCCCTCCGTGACCTTGCCGCCGGCGACGAGTTTCGCGCCTTTCGAGGTGGCGTCGTCGATATGCTGCGCGACCTTGGCCACGGCGTCGTCGTCGATCAACGGGCCCTGGCTCACGCCCGCCTCGAAACCGTTGCCCACCTTGATCTTGCGCGAAGCGTCCGCGAGCTTGTCGACGAACGCGTCGTAGACCTTGTCGTGCACGTAGAAGCGGTTGGTGCAGACGCAGGTCTGGCCCGCGTTGCGATATTTCGAGATCACGGCGCCCTGAACGGCGGCGTCCAGATCGGCGTCGTCGAACACGATGAAGGGCGCGTGGCCCCCGAGTTCGAGCGCGACTTTCTTCACCGTGGGCGCGCATTGCTGCATGAGAATGCGGCCGACCGGCGTCGATCCCGTGAACGAGAGATGACGCACGATATCGCTTTCGCAGAGCGCCTTGCCGACTTCGATCGAGTTCGCCGAGTCGGCCGTGATCACGTTGAAGACGCCCTTCGGCACGCCCGCGCGCTGCGCGAGTTCGGCGAGCGCGAGCGCGCACAGCGGCGTCTGCTCGGCCGGTTTCACGACGATCGTGCAGCCCGCCGCGATCGCGGGCGCGACCTTGCGCGTGATCATCGCGATCGGGAAATTCCAGGGCGTGATCGAGGCGCATACGCCGATCGGCTGCTTGAGCACGACGAGCTTGCGGTCGCTCGCGGGACTCGCGAGCACGTCGCCGTTCACGCGCTTCGCTTCTTCGGCGAACCATTCGAGAAACGAGGCGCCGTACAGCACTTCGCCGCGCGCTTCGGCGAGCGGCTTGCCTTGCTCGGCGGTCATGATGGCGGCGAGGTCGTCGGCGTGTTCGATGACGAGGTCGAACCAGCGGCGCAGCACGGCCGCGCGCTCCTTGCCGGTCTTCGCGCGCCACGCGGGCAGCGCGGCGTTCGCGGCGTTGACCGCGCGGCGCGCTTCGTCGGCGCCGAAGTCGGGCACGCGCGCGATTTCGCCGTTGTCGGCGGGATCGAGCACGGCGAACGTCGCGCCGCCGCCGCTCCATTCGCCGTCGATCCAGGCGCGCGTCTTGAAGAGTGCGGGATCCTTCAGCTGGGTCAGGCGTTCGGATGCGGACTGGCTCATCTTCGTGTCTCCTCGGGTTGAAGTCGCCGCGGCCGGGTGGGGCTGCGGCGCGTCAGGCGCGGCGTCGGTCGGCGTCGCGTTTCAAGGTCGGCGCGCGGGCGCTGCGTTGCGCGCGCACTCTATATATAGATGCATGCCGCGTGCGCGGCATACGTCACGCAAGTCGCGGTGCGGCTCGCGGATGATGCAAGCGCGGCTCGAGCGCGGATCATGCAGCGATTCATGCTGCGATTCACACGTTGTCGCGCGTGAATCGCCGGCGGTTTTTCACGCGCCGCCGAGCCCCAGCTCTTCGTAAAGACGATCGACGCGCGTCTTCACGTCCTGCGTCATTTCGATTGCGCGGCCCCACTCGCGGTTCGTTTCGCCGGGCCATTTATTGGTGGCGTCGAGGCCCATTTTCGAGCCGAGCCCCGCGATCGGCGACGCGAAATCGAGATAGTCGATCGGCGTGTTTTCGACAAGCACCGTATCGCGCGCCGGATCGATGCGCGTGGTGATCGCCCAGATCACTTCCTTCCAGTCGCGAATATCCACGTCATCGTCGACGACCACGATGAACTTCGTATACATGAACTGCCGCAGGAAGCTCCACACGCCGAACATCACGCGCTTCGCGTGCCCCGGATAGCTCTTCTTCATCTGCACGATCGCCATGCGATAGCTGCAGCCCTCGGGCGGCAGATAGAAGTCGGTGATCTCGGGAAACTGCTTTTGCAGCAGCGGCACGAACACTTCATTGAGCGCGACGCCGAGCACGGCGGGTTCGTCGGGCGGCTTGCCTGTATACGTAGAGTGATAGATCGCGTCGCGGCGCATGGTGATGCGCTCGACCGTGAAAACGGGAAACCATTCCTGCTCGTTGTAGTAACCCGTGTGATCGCCGTAGGGCCCTTCGAGCGCGTGCTCGTAAGCGGCGCTCGCACTCTTCGAGGGACGCGGCGGCGCGCCTGCGGGCGCGGGCGCCGGAGCGCCCTCTTGCGGATAGATGAAACCTTCGAGCACGATTTCCGCGCGCGCGGGCACCTGCAACGACTCGACACCAGGCGTCAGGCACTTCGCGAGTTCGGTGCGGCCGCCGCGCAGCAGTCCGGCGAACTGGTATTCGGAGAGCGTGTCGGGCACCGGCGTGACCGCGCCGAGGATCGTCGCCGGATCGGCGCCGAGCACGACGGCCACGGGATACGGTTTGCCAGGATTGCGTAACGCGAATTCGCGGAAGTCGAGCGCGCCGCCGCGATGCGCGAGCCAGCGCATGATCAGCTTGTTGCGGCCGATGAGCTGCTGGCGGTAGATGCCCAGGTTCTGGCGCGTCTTGTTCGGGCCGCGCGTGACCGTCAGGCCCCACGTGATGAGCGGACCGGCGTCGCCGGGCCAGCAGGTCTGGATCGGCAGCTTCGCGAGATCGACGTCGTTGCCTTCCCAGACGATTTCCTGGCAGGGCGGCGCGCTCACGGTTTTCGGCGCCATGTCCCAGACGGCCTTGGCGAGCGTGAGCAGTTTGCCCGCGTCTTTCAGGCCGCGCGGCGGCTCGGGTTCCTTGAGCGCGGAGAGCAGGCGGCCCACGTCGCGCAGCGACTCCAGCGCGGCGCCGTCACCGGCGCTCTCGGGCGCGTCGATGCCCATGCCGAGCGCGACGCGGCGCGGCGTGCCGAAAAGATTGCCCAGAACGGGGAACGCATGGGTCGCGCGGCTCTCGAATAACAGGGCGGGGCCGCCGGCGCGCAGTACGCGGTCGCACAGCTCGGTCATTTCCAGTACCGGAGAGACGGCCTGCGGTACGCGGCGCAGTTCGCCGAGCGTCTCCAGGCGACCGACGAAGTCGCGCAAGTCTTTGTATTTCATCAGGATAGGGTCGGAGCCGCAGCGCGCGGCGAGTGCAGGGGCAAAACGATTGTCGATTTTACCTGTGTTAGCTGACGCACGCTGTCAGCCGATCGGCCAACTGGCTGGAGAAGCGCGTGGCGCGCGGTTCTTGACGAATTGAACGGTGTTCATTATTACAATTAGTTATAACTTTGACATTCTATAGTGTTGACGGTCTATAAATCCCTGCTAGAATCCGTCCACACTGGTTGCAGGGCTTGCAATTTTTAACCACCGTCCCGGTCCTTCAGACGCAACGCGTCGCCGTTTAGCCGACTCCCTGCACGGCTTCCCACGGTCTAGATTGGTTGTCCTCGCTGGCGCGCCTTCGCGCCGGCTGTTCGCGTGAGAGCTCCCATGCGCGCCCAAGGCGTGCCCGCTGTACCGGAGGAGCTCCACCAACGGCGTACTTTGTTGCCGTTTTTCCCGACGTCGCTGCCGCACCAGCCAGGGCGCGCGCCGTCTTGATCCTGCGATTGGCCATCGGCCTCGCGCCGACTTCGGTCGCCGGATCATGCAACATGGGGAGATCTGTAGATGAATACCTGGTTATCGTGGTGGCGCGCCGACGAGCGTCTCGCTCTTGGCCTGCGTGCGCTGCTGCGGCGTGGCACGCGTCTTAGCCATCACCTGTTTAGCATTGTGGGCGGTTGCGCCGTCCTGCTCGCGCTCGCCATCTGGCTGCTGCCCACGTGGCGCGGTACGCTGGCCGCGCGCATGATGCCCTTCGTCACCGCTGCCGTGCAGGCCGGTCCCGCACGCCTGCTGCAGGGCAATCCGCTGCCGTCGTTCACGCCTTCCGGCGCTCCCGCCAATGAAGAAGGCGAGTCCGCCGACGGCGCGAACCTGCCGACCGCACTCGTGCCCGATAACGGCGCAAACAGCGCGGCGCTCGCGAGCGTCTCGCCTGCCGGTTCGAACGGCGCGGTCGCGCACGTGACCAATAGCGTCTCGAGCGGCGGCATGGCCACGCTCGACGCGGTCACGCTCAACGGCCTCGATCCGCGTTCGCTGCCGAGCGTGGGCTCGCTGGCGCGCATGATTCCGTCGCAGCGCATCACGCCCGACGCACGCGACGACCGCGTGCTGGTGTCGGCGCGCGAACAGGCGCTCGTCGCGACTTATATCTCGCGCCGCTATCGCGTGGCGCAGGAGCCGGTCGGCGAACTCGTCAAGGCGGCGTTCGACACGGGGCACGAAGTGGGTCTCGATCCGCTGCTGCTGCTCGCGGTCATGGCCATCGAGTCGGGCTTCAATCCTTACGCCGAAAGTGGCGTGGGCGCGCAGGGCCTGATGCAGGTCATGTCGAAAGTGCACTCGGACAAGTTCCAGTACTTCGGCGGCCAGAGCGCGGCGCTCGATCCGCTCGCGAACATCAAGGTCGGCGCGCTGGTGTTGAAGGACTGCATCGCGCGCGGCGGTTCGCTGCCGGGTGGTCTGCGTCTGTACGTCGGTTCGACCTCGCAGGACGACGGCGGCTATGGCGCCAAGGTCATGGCCGAGCGGGTGCGTCTGCGCGACGTGGCCCGTGGCCGCAACGTGCCGATCAACGCGCCGCAGGCGCCCGTCACCACCACGGCCAGCTCGCCTGCGCCGCAAAAGGTGGCGAGCATCAACGGCGACAAGCGTCTGCACGTGACGCTCGACGGCGAGCACGCCATGGTCGAAAAGACCTCGGTGAAGGGCTCGTCCGAACAGGACGACGCCAGCGCCACGGCGGCCCAGAAGCACGCTCAGCCTGAACTCGGCGCTTAGGCCGAGTCTCCGGCGGCTTCACCAAGCTCCAGCCAGCAAGAGAAAGACCGGACAAAACGAAAAAGGCACCCTCGGGTGCCTTTTTCCATTGCTGCTCACATTTTGCTCAGATCTTCTGTCTACGGATTTCGCGGATCAGCGCCCGAAGAACGTGTGCAGGCGCTCGACCGCTTCCTCGAGCCGCTCGTACGCGGTGGCATAAGACAGACGCACATATTGACGCGGTGCGGCCACGCCGAAGTCCATGCCCGGCACCATCACCGTTCCCGCGTCGTGCAGCATCGCGCGCGTGAGCGCGTCGCTGTCGCCGGCGGCCGCATGATTGACGTTCGTGCAGTCGGCATAGACGTAGAACGCGCCGTCCGGCATCACGGGCACCGTGAAACCGAGCGATTCCAGCGCAGGCGCGATGAAGTCGCGGCGGCGCTTGAACTCCAGCCGGCGCGCTTCGTAGATGGATAGCGTGTCGGGCTCGAAGCAGGCGAGCGCCGCGTGCTGGGCGAGCGTCGAGGCGCAGATGAACAGGTTCTGCGCAAGTTTCTCGAACGCGCCGACCAGCGTGGGCGGCACGACGAGCCAGCCCAGACGCCAGCCGGTCATGTTGAAGTACTTCGAAAAGCTGTTGACCGTGACCACGTCGTCGCCGAAAGAGAGGGCGGAGACGGGCGGCGCGTCATAGCTCAGGCCCTGATAGATCTCGTCGACGATCGTGAAGCCGCCGCGTGCGCGCACCGTTTTCACGATGCGTTCGAGTTCGGCGGGTTCGATCGAGGTGCCGGTGGGATTCGACGGCGAAGCGAGCAGCACGCCGCGCGTGCGCGAGGTCCACAGACGCTCGACGTCGGCGGCCGTCAGCTGGAAGCGCGCGTCGGGGCCGCTCGGCACGAGCACGGGCTTGCCTTCCGCGGCCGCCACGAAATGGCGGTTGCACGGATAGCTCGGGTCGGGCATCAGCACTTCGTCGTCGCGGTCGACGAGCGCCGTGCAGGCGAGCAGCAACGCCGCCGACGCGCCCGCCGTCACGACGATCCGTGCCGGATCGACGCTCAGACCATAAGCGTGCTGATAATGCGCGGCGATCGATTCGCGCAGCGCGTGCAGACCGAGCGCGCTGGTGTATTGCGTGACGCCGCGGCGCAGCGCGGCCGCGGCCGCTTCGACGACAGGCTCGGGCGCCGTGAAATCCGGCTCGCCGATACCCATGTGGATGATGTCGCGTCCGGCGCGTTCGAGCTGCGCAGCTTCCTTCGCCAGTTCCATGACGTAGAACGGCTGGATCTCGTCGACGCGCGCGGCAAGCCGCAGCAGCGGTTCGGCAACGGTGTTCATGCGGGTGATTCCAGTACTTGCAGACAGCGCGGCGTGTGGCGGGCGGCGCTGCCGGAAACTCCGGCGGCGCGCGCCACGCCTCGCCGCGAGACGACTTTTACGACTTGCGGGCCGACTGGATTTCGGTGGCGCGCAGTTGCGCCGCCACCTTGTCCAGCACGCCGTTCACGTACTTGTAGCCGTCCGAGCCGCCAAACGTCTTGGTGAGCTCGACCGCTTCGTTGATGACGACGCGATAGGGGATGTCGACGTGATGCTTGAACTCGTAGGTCGCCACGAGCAGCACCGCGCGTTCGACCGGCGAAAGCTGCTCGATCGGACGGTCCAGACACGGCGCGACGAAAGCGGAGAGTTCCTCCGACTCGCGGATCACGCCGTGCAGGATGGCGTCCAGATGTTCGTGGTCGGCCTTGTCGTAGCCTTGCGAACCGCGCAATTGCGCGTCGATCTCGCCGGAGGGCACCCCCGACAGCAGCCACTGATACAACCCCTGCGTGGCCAGTTCGCGGGAGCGGCGGCGCGCGCTCTTCATTGCTGTTCCTCTTCGTCTTCCTCGTCCTCGTCGTCGTCGCCGCCGTCGAGTTGTTCCAGCGCCACCGTCAGGTTCGCCATTTCCACTGCGACGCGCGCGGCGTCACGACCCTTTTCGGTCATGCGCGCGACTGCCTGCTCGTCGTTTTCCGTCGTGAGGACGGCGTTCGCGACCGGCACGCCGAAGTCCAGCGCGATGCGCGAGATACCCGAGCCGCTTTCGTTCGAAACGAGTTCGAAGTGGTAGGTTTCGCCGCGCACGACCGCGCCGAGCGCGATCAGGGCGTCGAACTGGCCGCTTTCCGCGAGCTTTTGCAGCGCGAGCGGGATTTCCAGTGCGCCCGGCACGGTGACGAGCAGCACGTCTTCGCCCGTGACGCCGAGGCGTTCGAGTTCTTCGATGCAGGCGTCGGCGAGGCCGTTGCAGACGGGTTCATTGAAGCGCGACTGGACGATGCCGATGCGCAGTCCGTCGCCGTCCAGGTTCGGTTGGTATTGTCCGATTTCCATGTGGTATCCGTAGGTTCGATTGAGCGTGGTGACGCGTGAAGGGATGCGAGCCGCGCTTATGGCGCGGCGCGGTCGGCCGTTTCCGGCGGGCAGGGCGCTTCCGTGCTGCTGCCCGGCATGGGCACGAAGCCGGTGACTTCGAGACCGTAGCCCGACATGCTGCCGAGGCGGCGCGGCTTCGAAAGCACCTGCATGCGTCCCACGCCGAGTTCGCGCAGGATCTGCGCGCCGATGCCGTAGGTCTTGAAGTCCACCGGCCGGCGTGCGAGCGCCTCCGCGCGCTCTTTCTGGTCGAACGCCTTGAAGACGTCGACCAGATGTTCCTTGCTCTCGCCGCAGTTGAGCATGACGATCACGCCGAGATCGCGCTCGGCGATCTCGCGCATGGCGGCGTCGAGCGTCCACGAATGCGTGGACGAGCCCGTTTCCAGCAGATCGAGCATCGACAGCGGCTCGTGCACGCGCACCGGCGTGTCAATGTCCGGCTTCGGCGTGCCGCGCACCAGCGCGATGTGCGGCGTGCCCGTGGGCTGGTCGACGTACATGATCGCGCGGAACGCGCCGTGTGCCGTCTGCATGGTGCGCTCGGCCACGCGCTCGACGATCGATTCCGTGCGGCTGCGATAGTGGATCAGGTCGGCGATGGTGCCGATCTTGATGCCGTGCTCCTGCGCGAACTCCATGAGGTCGGGCAGGCGCGCCATCGTGCCGTCGTCGTTGATCACTTCGCAGATGACCGAGGCGGGCGTGAGGCCCGCGAGCGCCGTAAAGTCGCAGCCCGCTTCCGTGTGGCCGGCGCGCACGAGCACGCCGCCCGGCTGGGCCATGATCGGGAACACATGGCCCGGCTGCACGATGTGCTCGGCCTTCGCGTCGTGCGCGACGGCCGCGCGGATCGTGCGCGCGCGGTCGGCCGCCGAAATGCCCGTGGTGACGCCTTCCGCCGCCTCGATGCTCACCGTGAACGCCGTGCCGTATTGCGTGCCGTTGCGTTGGGTCATCAGCGGCAGGTTGAGCAGCTTGCAGCGTTCCTGCGTGAGCGTAAGACAAATCAGCCCACGGCCGTACTTCGCCATGAAGTTGATGGCTTCCGGCGTGACGAATTCCGCTGCGATGACGAGGTCGCCCTCGTTCTCCCGGTCTTCTTCGTCGACGAGGATCACCATCTTGCCGGCTTTGAGCTCGGCAATGATTTCAAGGGTGGAGGAGAGCGTCATGTTGGGAATCTGGCTGGAAAGCGCACATTTTACGCCACGCGGGCGGGCGCGTCGCCCTGAACGGGGACGACGCGACGGGTTTTGGGGCGCCGGGCGGTGCGGGCGGGCCTGCGCTGGCGCTGCCGGCGCCCGGCCCCGTCTGGATCAGGCTCGCGCAGGCATTGGCCGAACGGCTAGCTGGTCGCAGCGTGGCGCCGTCGCGACAATGGTAACGTTTGACGTTATTAACGCAAGGCGTTACTATCATGGCCATTACATCGTTTGCCTGTCGGGACACCGCAGCGCTTTTCGCCGGGCGCCGGATTCCGCGCTTCGCCGCCATCGAAACGGTGGCCGTGCGCAAGCTCCAGCAAGTCCACGCCGCCACCACGCTGTCGTTTTTGCGCGCATCGCCCGGCCACCGGCTGGAGCCGTTCAACGGCAACCTGGCGGGGTCGTACAGCATTCGCGTCAACGCGCAGTGGCGCATCGGTTTCGATTTCGCGCAGGGCGAAGCGTCGCAGGTCCGCATCGTCGACTATCACTGAGGAACATCAACATGACGCGTGAAGTCCCGCTCGCTACGCCTGGCGAAATTCTCAACGAGGACTGGCTCAAGCCGCTCGGCGTGAGCCAGTACGCGCTGGCCAAGGCTATCGGCGTGCCGCCGCGGCGCATCAACGAGATCGTGCTCGGCAAGCGCGCCATCACGGCCGACACGGCCGTGCGGCTCGCGGTCTATTTCGGTACCGACGCGCGCAGCTGGATGGAGCTGCAGGCGCACTACGACACCGAGTGCGCGCGCGAGGCGCTCGCCGACATTCTCGCGAACATCCAGCCGCACGCGCGCGCCGCCGCGCCGTGACTCCGCGACCCCGTGACACACACGGCGCGCTCCGTCGAGCAAACGCTTAACGCAGCAACACGTCGTCGGCGAGACCCTTCGTGAGCTCCAGCGCCTGGCGCTCGAACAGCCGGCGATACAGGCCGTTTTCGCGCCGCACGAGCGCATCGTGCGTGCCTTCCTCCACAATGCGGCCGCGCTCCAGCACCAGCAGCCGGTCGAGCGCACGCACGGTCGAAAGGCGGTGCGCCACCACCACGGTCGTGCGGCCGACCATCAGCCGCTCCATGGCCTGCTGGATCAGCAGCTCGCTTTCGCTGTCGAGGCTCGACGTGGCTTCGTCGAAGATCAGGATCGGCGCATTCGCGAGGAACGCGCGCGCGATCGCCACGCGCTGACGCTCGCCGCCCGACAGCTTCACGCCGCGTTCGCCGACCAGCGTGTCATAGCCGTTCGGCAGCGCCATGATGAAATCGTGCGCGCTCGCCTGCTGCGCGGCGTGGACGATCTCGGCGTGCGTCGCGCCCGGCCGCGCGTAAGCGATGTTCTCCGCGAGCGAGCGGTGGAACAGCACCGGTTCCTGCTGCACGATGGCGATCTGCGAGCGCAGCGAGGCCTGCTGCACGCGCGCGATGTCCTGATCGTCGATCGTGATGCGGCCTTCCGAGACGTCGTAGAGCCGCTGGATCAGCTTGATCAGCGTCGTTTTACCGGAGCCCGAGTGGCCGACGAGGCCCACACGCTCGCCCGGCGCGATGCGCAGCGTCAGGTTCGAATAGAGCGCGGCGTTCTGCGCGCCGTAGCGGAACGTCATGTTCTCGAAGCGGATGTCGCCGCGGTCGATCACGATCGGCGGTGCGCCGGGTGCATCCTCGATGCCGAGCGGCTCCGTATCGAGCATCACGAGTTCTTCCATGTCGTTGACCGAACGTTGCAGATTGCGCACGTGCATGCCGACGTCGCGCAGATAGCCTTTCAGCAGGAAGAACAGCGTGAGCGCGAACGTGATGTCGCCGACGCTCGCGAGGCCGCGCGCCCACAGCAGCAGCGCCGCGCCGAGAATGGCGGCCTGCATCGCCACCAGCAGCGCGCCCTGCACGCCGCCGTTGAAAGTGCCGCGTCGCCACGTGCGGCGCGTGCGGCTGTCCCACTTGGCGATCACGCGCGCGAGCCGCGACTCTTCGCGCGTCTCCGCACCGAAGGCCTTCACGACGGCGTTGCAGGAGATCGCATCCGCGAGCGCGCCGCCCATCTTCGTGTCCCACTGGTTCGCGAGCCGCGCGGACGGCGCGACGTAGAACAGCGAGAGCGACACGGTGATCGCCAGATAGATCGCCGAGCCGAGGCCGACCACGAGGCCCATCACGTGCCACTGGAGCGCGAGCAGGGCGGTCGAGCCGACCAGCATCACGAGCGACGGAAACAGCGCGACGAGCAGCGTGTCGTTGAGCAGATCGAGCGCCCACATGCCGCGCGTGATCTTGCGCACGGTCGAGCCCGCGAAGCTGTTCGCGTGCCAGTCGGTCGAGAAGCGCTGCACGCGATGGAAGGCGTGCGTGGCGACGCCGCTCATCATCTTCAGCGTGAGGACGATGATGTTCTGGAACGCGGCCTGGCGCATCAGCGTGCCGCCAAGTCCGAGTGCGGTGAGCGCCCAGAACGCGAAGACGGCCCCGTGCCACGCGGCGGCGTTGCTGCCCGCGGCGTCGTGCGCGAGGGCGTCGACGAGCTGGCCCGCGTAATGCGGCGTGAACACGTCGGCGAGTGCGCCAAGCAGCGCGGTCAGCGCGACGGCGCTCACGCGCAGCGGCTGGAGCATCCAGTGCCGGAACGTGAAGCCGAGTACGTGGCGGAACGTCTGTCCGCCGGTCACTTTTTGATTGTCTTGGTCAGCCATGGGATGGCGCTTCGTGCCGGGTGGCGCGAAGACTTCATCGAGAATGCGAAAAAGGGCGGCGCAAAGCAGCCAGCGCGAAGAGCAGCGGATGACGCGGAGAAAAACGTCTCGCGCGCCGGCTTGAAAGCCGGACGCAAACAGGCTGAATCGCGGAAAAAACGGCGCGGCGGAATCGGGCCGCGCGAATTGCGCCGGACTACGGCAGTGCGGGAAGCAGGAGGGTCGCGCGAGACGACATCACCCGAACTCGCAGCATCACGGCAGTGGACTCAATCGTTGCCATCTTTGCCTCCTTGTTCGAAGTCGGGTGAGAAAACCGCAACGCGCCGGACGGCACGTGCGAGTAAGGTATGAAGTTTATCAGCGCTACTGAATTTCTGCTGGCCCATTTGCGCGGGCGCTTTCGTCGTGGCATTCACGACACATTCGCGCGCCGTCGTGGTGCGCGAATGTGTCGGAATCGAGCCGATCTACCTCAGGCTGAAGGCTTGGCCGACACGCCCGCCGAGAGCATGCGCTCCACATAGCGCGCGATCAGATCGATCTCCAGATTTACTTTCGTGCCTGCCGCGAGATGCTTGAGCGTGGTGACTTCCACCGTGTGCGGGATCAGGTTGATCGAGAACTCGCAGCCGTCCGCGCGATCGTCGACCGAATTCACGGTCAGGCTCACGCCGTTCACGGTGACCGAGCCCTTGTAGGCGAGGTAGCGGCCGATCTCGACGGGCGCGAGAATGCGCAGCTCGTGCGACTCGCCCACGGGCGCGAAGCGCGTGACCGTGCCGAGGCCGTCCACGTGGCCCGAGACGATGTGGCCGCCGAGCCGGTCGTGCGCGCGCAGCGCCTTTTCCAGATTCACTTCGCCCGTGTCGGCGAGACCGACGGTGCGGTTCAGGCTTTCGCGCGACACGTCGACGTCGAACGTGGTCGCCGATTTGTCGATGACGGTCATGCAGGCGCCCTGGATGGCGATGCTGTCGCCGAGCTGCACGTCGTCGAGGCCGAGGCCGCCTGCGTTGACGCGCAGGCGCACGCCCGCGTCGGCTTCGCCGCCGAGCGGCTTGATCGATTCGATACGGCCCACGGCCGCGACGATTCCGGTAAACATCTGGCTGTCCTCTAGCTGTTCGTTCAGGGTGTTCGGGAGAATCATGATGCGTCGCCTTCTTGTGCGTCCTGCGTGTCCGGTTCGCCGTGCTCGTCGTGCGCTTCGGGTTGCACGACGCGCGCGAGCACGCGCAGGTCGTCGCCGACGCGCTCGACGCTATGGAACGCGAGACGCGTGCGCGCATCGAGCGAGGCGGGCGCGGCCAGATCGGCCATGCCGAGCGACTGCGTGCCGAGCAGCGAGGGCGCGAGATAGACGAGCAGTTCGTCGACGCAACCTTCGCGCAGCAGCGATCCGTTGAGCTTGTAGCCCGCTTCCACGTGCAGCTCGTTGACGCCGCGCGCTGCGAGTTCCGTGAGCATCGCGGGCAGATCGACCTTGCCGTGCTCGTTGCCGAGCGCGACGATTTCCGCGCCGCGCGCGCGCAACGCGTCGGCGCGTTCCTCGGTGGCGGCGTCGAGCTTCGAGCAGAACACGAGCGTGGGCGCGCCCACGAAGATCTGCGAGAGCGGCGAGGCGTCGAGGCGGCTGTCGATCAGCACGCGTTTGGGTTGGCGCGGCGTGTCGATCGCGCGCACGGTCATGCGCGGATCGTCTTCCTTCACGGTGCCGATGCCCGTGAGAATGGCCGAGGCGCGCGCGCGCCAGGCGTGACCGTCGGCGCGCGCGGCTTCGCCCGTGATCCACTGGCTTTCGCCCGAGGGCAGACCGGTGCGGCCGTCGAGCGTTGCGGCCACTTTCATGCGCACCCACGGACGCTTGCGCGTCATGCGCGAGACGAAACCGATGTTCAGCTCGCGCGCTTCCTTCGCGAGCAGGCCGCAGCGCACGTCGATGCCCGCGTCGCGCAGGATCGAGAGGCCGCGCCCGGACACGAGCGGATTCGGATCTTCCATCGCCGCGATCACGCGCGCGACTTTCGCTTCGATCAGCGCATTCGCGCACGGCGGCGTGCGGCCGAAATGACTGCACGGTTCGAGCGTCACATAGGCGGTCGCGCCGCGCAGATCGTGGCCGCGCGTGCGGGCGTCCTTCATCGCCTGGATTTCGGCGTGATCGAAACCGGCGGGCTGCGTGAATCCTTCGCCGATCACCGCGCCGTCCTTGACCAGCACGCAGCCGACGCGCGGGTTCGGATCGGTGGTGTAAAGGCCGCGCGTCGCGAGGGCGAGCGCGCGTTCCATGTGGACGAAATCGGCTTGCGAGAACATCGTCGTGCTTTCTCCGCGGCGGCGGTCGGTTGGACGGGCGGGGCGTGCGCCCCGCCTTCGGCTGGGTGGTCGCTTGTGCGTCGGCTAGTGTGTCGGCCTATGCGTCGGCGCGTGCGCGGCGCTTACTTCGCCGCGGCTTCGGCGGCGAAGGCGCGGCGCGCGGCGGCAATCGTTTCGTCGAGGATCGCGTCGTCGTGCACACTCGACACGAAGCCCGCTTCGTACGCCGACGGCGCGAAGTACACGCCCGCGTCCAGCATCTGATGGAAGAAGCGGTTGAAGCGCGCGACGTCGCTCTTCGTGACTTCGGCGAAGCTGCCGGGCACCTTCTCGGCGAAATAGAGGCCGAACATGGCGCCCACGGAATCGGCGACGAACGGCACGTTCGCTTCGCGCGCGGCCTGCGTGAGACCTTGCGCGAGACGCGCGGTCTTCGCGCTCAGGTCTTCGTAGAAGCCGGGCGCCTGAATCAGTTGCAGCGTCTTCAGGCCCGCCGCGACGGCGATCGGGTTGCCCGAGAGCGTGCCCGCCTGGTAGACGGTGCCGTTGGGCGCGAGGTGATCCATGATTTCGCGACGACCGCCGAACGCCGCCGCCGGCATGCCGCCGCCGATGACCTTGCCCAGACAGACGAGGTCGGCTTCCACGCCGTAGAGCGCCTGCGCGCCGCGCAGACCGACGCGGAAACCGCACATCACTTCGTCGAAAATCAGCACGCTGCCGTGCTTCGCCGTCAGGGCGCGCAGCGTGTGGATGAATTCCGGCGTGGCCTTCACGAGGTTCATGTTGCCCGCGACCGGCTCGATGATCACGGCGGCGATCTCGTCGCCGAACGCCTTGAACGCTTCTTCGAGCGCGGCGACGTTGTTGTATTCGAGCACGGTGGTGTGCTTCGCGGTATCGACCGGCACGCCCGCCGATGTGGGGTTGCCGAACGTCAGCAGGCCCGAGCCGGCTTTCACGAGCAGGCTGTCGGCGTGGCCGTGGTAGCAGCCTTCGAACTTGACGATGCGGTCGCGCTTCGTGAAGCCGCGTGCGAGACGCAGCGCGCTCATGGTCGCTTCCGTGCCGCTCGACACCATGCGCACCTGTTCCATCGACGGCACGATCTTGCAGATTTCCTCGGCGATCTCGATCTCGGCCTCGGTCGGCGCGCCGAACGAGAAGCCGTTGGCGAGCACGCGCTGCACGGCTTCGAGCACTTCAGGATGGACGTGGCCGACGATCATCGGACCCCACGAACCGATGTAGTCGATGTAGCGCTTGCCTTCGGCATCCCAGAAATACGCGCCTTGTGCGCGCTCGACGAAGCGCGGCGTGCCGCCGACCGAGCGGAATGCGCGCACGGGCGAGTTCACGCCGCCCGGAATGGTGCGCTGGGCGCGTTCGAAGAGAGCCTGGTTCGTGGTGTTGGACATGGGTGCTGGACCTGCGAGAGTGGTAGAGCGCGGATCGCGCGGCCGGGTGGTCTCGCGCGTCGTCGACGGACCCCGGCGGCGTCGCGGGCGTGGCATGCGTCACGCGCGGCGCGGGCGAGGGGGCGGTTCTCCCGAAATTGTACCGGAGTCGCGCCGAACGGGCCGGGGGCCGGAACCGCGGCCGGGGTGGCGCGGGCGCGACTGCGCGGGGCTCGGCGGCACTGCGCGGCAGCGCCTGGCGCGCGGCGGAACGCTAGCGCGAAGGCGTGCGGCGCGGCGTGGTGCGGGGCGCGCGGGGTTGGCGTGAGCGGGTGCGTGGCGCGGCGGATTGCGTCAATTCGGCGCGGCGCTCGTTCGCCGCCGTCAGGCGCGCCGGTTTTTGCGTCGCTGCTTGTGAGGCCTCATACGCGTGCATCGCCGCGATGGCCGTCGGGGGCATCGGCCGTTTGCCGGTCAGCTCGGCCCAGCGCTTTTCGAGCGGTCCCTCGGCGACCGGCTTGATGACCGTGCCCGAACTTTGCGCATCCCACGTCTGCACGGAAAACGGATGCACGCGCAGCGCGTCGCGCCCGATCGCCACCTGCTCGTGGGCATCGACGAGCCAGTCGTAGACGAAGTCGATGCACAGCCGGTAACCGCGCTTGTACGCCGGATCGGGCACCTCGTAGGGCGCGCGCGTCACGTAGCCCGAACCGAACAGTCCGCGCGGCTCGCTCGCGACGCGGTGCAGGAACACGCGGTCGCCGGGCCGGATGCCGCGCGCGAAGCCGCAGCCCCAGGTATCGGCGACGGCCTCGCCCGCCTGCACGCGGCGCGCGAAGTCGGGCAGTTCGGGCCAGGGCCACTTTTTGGGGCTCCAGATCAGCAGAAAGGCAGTCATAGACGGCGAAGAGAGAAAGACAGCATGCGGACGCGGACGGCGTGGCGAGCGTCGATGTCGTCGCAACGACGGGCGCCGCGCCGCCCGCAAAGCGCGCAGCTTAGCGCAAGCTCGCGCGGCGTGGCCGCGATATCGCGCACGGCAATCGGCGGAAAAGCGCGAGCAAGCGGGCGCGAGGCAAGCGAACGAAAGGCGCGTGAAAGTCACGGAAAGGGCCGCGAATGGCGGCTCGGTTACAATGCTTCGGCTCCGTCGCTGTTTGATTCGTCCGTTTTTTACGTCGATTTCGCGTCGTTCAGCGCATGCCCCGTGCGTGCTCCGCCGCGGCGCCGACGTCGGACCTCGCGGCCCATGACACCGAAACCGCGTCCACGCGCGCGGTCCGCTTCAGCCAGATCCCATGTCCCATTCCACGCGAAGCCGGCCCGATGGCCGGTTGATCCTGTTGCTCGGCGCGCTCGCCGCCTGCGGCCCGCTCGCCACCGACATGTACCTGCCGAGCCTGCCCGCCATCGCGCAGTCGTTCGGCGTGACGGCCTCCGCCGCGGCGGCCACGCTCACGAGTTTCATGGCCGGTTTCTCGATCGGCATGCTGCTGTACGGCCCGGTCTCCGACGCCTACGGCCGCCGCCCCGTGCTACTCGGCGGCATCGCGCTCTTCACGCTCGCGAGCGTCGCGTGCTGGCTCTCGTTCTCGATCGGCTCGCTGACCATCGTGCGCTTCCTGCAGGCGCTCGGCGCGGGCGCGGCCTCGGTGCTGGCGCGCGCGATCGCCCGCGACGCCCACGCGCCGTCGGACGCCGCCAAGGTGCTTTCGATGGTCGCCATCGTCACGTCGGTCGGGCCGCTGCTCGCGCCGCTGATCGGCGGACAGTTGCTGCTGATCGGCGGCTGGCGCGTGGTGTTCGTCGCGCTGACGCTGTTCGGCGTGGTCTGCGCGGTGGCCGCGTGGCTGCGCGTGCCCGAAACCTGGCCGCCCGAGAAGCGCGAAAGCGCCGCCGTGCTGCGCTCGTTCGCGGCGTACGGACGTCTGCTGCGCGATCCGCTCGTCTGGGGGCACATGCTGTGCGGCGGCATGGCGTTCGCGTCGATGTTCACCTATATCTCGGCGACGCCCTTCGTCTATATCGAGTACTTCCACGTTTCGCCGCAGCACTACGGCCTGTTCTTCGGCGTGAACGTGTTCGGCATCATGCTCGGCAACTTCCTCAACACGCGGTTCATCGGTCGCATGGGCACGCTGCGCATGGTGTCGATCGCGTCGATGGTGAGCGTCGTCGCGTCGTTCTTCGTCACGCTGATGTGCGTGACGGGGTGGGGCGGGCTGTGGTCGATCGTGACCGGCCTGTTCTTCGTGGTCAGCGTGGTGGGTTTGCTCGGCGCGAACTGCGCGACCGATCTGATGTACCGCTATCCGCAGAACGCGGGCGCGGCGGCTGCCGTGTTCGGCGCGGCACAGCTCGGGCTCGGCGCGCTGGCGAGCGCGGTGGTCGGCTGGTTTCCGGGCGTGTCGCCGTTCGGCATGGGTTGCACGATCGGCGTGTGCGGCGCGCTGACGTGGGTCGGACGCCGCCTCGTCGTGAAGTGGCACGCGCATCCTGCGCCGGGTGTGGCGGCGGAGTGATCGTGTTGCCGATCAGGTTGGACAATCGCAACTAACAGCCCCTGCGTCTGCGGACCGGGTGCGTGTGAGCGTGCCGGAGAGGTGGAAAGCCGGAAAGCTGCGAAAAGCTCGAAAGTAAGACAGCCGCAAAACAAAACGGGACGTCCATGGACGTCCCGTTTTGTTTCGATCGCGCTCGCTACCCGTCACTGTGGCACGTCACTGTTACGCGTCACTGCGCGCGTGCGCGATTCACGCCGGCCGCGCCGATTACTCGCGCGGCGACGACGAGGCCCCGTGACTGAGCCAGTCGAGCACCGCCGACGCATCGTCGTCCGCGTGTTCGCGCGCCTGCGCCACCGTGCTGCTGACCTCGTTATCGGGCGAGGCACGGCGAATCGCCACGCCCACCGCGAGAATGTCGATCATCAGCAGATGCAGGATGCGCGAGATCATCGAAAGCTGCGACTCGCGCATCTCGATGTGATCGGTTTCGAGCGCCACGGTCGCGCGCTTGGCGAGCGGCGTGTTGCTCGACGTGATCGCGATCACCTTCGCGCCGGCCTGCATCGCCACGTCGAGTACGCGCAGCAGTTCGGGTGCGCGCCCCGACTTCGACACGGCCACGATCACGTCACCCTTGCCGAGTAGCGCCGCCGACGCCGCCTGCATGTACAGATCGCCGTACGCAATGGTCGGGATGCCGAAGCGGAAGAACTTGTAGTGCGCGTCCTGCGCGACGATGTGCGAGTTGCCGAGCCCGTAGAACTCGATGCGGCGCGCGCCGTTGAGCAGTGAAATGGCCTGTTCGACGTGCTCGAAATTCAGATGCTCGCGCAGTTGCAGGATCGCCGAGACGGTGTTGTCGAGCACCTTCGCGCCGAAGTCCGTCGCCGTATCGCCCAGATGCACCTGGCTGTGGCTCACCGGAATCGTGCCGGTCAGACCGGTCGCGAGCTTGAGCTTGAAATCGGACAGACCCTGGCAGCCCAGCGAGCGGCAGAAGCGGATCACGGTCGGCTGGCTCACGTCGGCCTTGCGCGCGATATCGACGATCGGATCGTTGATGATCGAGCGCGGATGATTCAGCGCGAGATCGGCCACGCGGCGCTCGGCCGGCGTGAGCGCGTCGCGCATCTGGCGGATGCGCTCGAACACGGCCGACGAGCCGCCGCCCGCGCGGTTCGACAACTGCTCGGCGAGAATCGCGGAAACGCCCAGAAACGCCGGGTATTCCGCCGTGATCACGTAAGTGGGCACGTTCGCGAGATAGGTGTCGAAGCGGCCCTTCGCCTCGAAGCGCTGGCGGAACGACGAGCGCATGAACAGCTCGCCCAGACGCGGCACCACGCCGCCGCCGATATAGATGCCGCCTAGCGAGCCCAGCGTCATCGCGATGTTGCCCGCGAAGCTGCCGAGAATGCCGCAGAAGCACTCGACCGTTTCGAGCGCGAGTTCGTCGCCTTCGAGCGCGCGCGTGACGACGTCCGCCGTGTCGAGTTCGGCGGCTACTTTCTTCTTGTCGCGCGCGGCGAGCGCACGATAGATCAGCTCGATGCCGGGACCCGCGCACACGCGTTCGAACGACACGTGTGGCCACTTCTTGCGCGCGAACTGCAGCACGACATCTTCGCGCTCGTCCTGCGGCGAAAAGCTCGCGTGACCGCCTTCGCTGCCGAGCGCGATCCAGCGGTCGTCGGCGGGAATCAGGCCCGAGACGCCAAGGCCCGTGCCCGGACCGAGCAGGCCAATCACGCTGTTCTGACGACGCTGGCCGCCGCCGACCTGCACGCGCTGCGCGTCGGTCAGACCCGGCAGCGCCATCGCGAGCGCGGTGAAGTCGTTCACGACCAGCAGCGTGTCGAAGCCGAGCGCACGGCGGGTGGCTTCGATCGAGAAGGTCCAGTCGTGATTGGTCATGCGCACCTGGTCGCCGTCGACCGGATTCGCGATGGCGATGGCCGCATGATTCACGCGGCCGATCTTCGTGTCCTTCAGGTATTGCTGGATGACCTCGGCGACGCCCGGATACTGCGCGCACGGATAGACGCGCACCTGGCCGATCTCGCCCGGAGCCGTTTCCAGCGCGAAGCGCGCGTTGGTTCCGCCGATATCGGCGAGCAGCCGCGCTCCGTCGGCGTGCTGGCCCGCGCCAGGGGCGGATTTGTTAGGCGCACCAGTAGACATCGAGTCTCACTCCCTTGTCGTTCGCCAGTTTCGAAATGGCGTTTTTCTGTTCTGTCGCGGCTGCTTGCTGCAGCACGTCGAGTTTGCGCTGTCCCGCGATCAGCAGGAACAGGCGGTCCACCTGGCGCAGCGCCTGCATCGACCACGAGATGCGCGCGTGCGGTGCGGCCTGCGGATGCACGGCCACGAACGGGCGCGCCGTGGTGATGGCTTCGTGCCACTCGGGCGCGTCGGCGAAGATCGAGGCCGTGTGGCCGTCCTCGCCCATGCCGAGCACGGCGACGTTGGGCAGCAGACGTTGCGGATCGGCGTTGAGCGCGGCCACGTGCGCGTCGAGATCCTGCGACACGTCGACGAGCGGCAGGAAGCGCGCGCTGGCGGCTTCGTTCTTCAGCAGGGTTTCGTGCGCGAGGCGCGCGTTACTGGCCGAATCGGTTTCCGGCACCCAGCGGTCGTCCACGAGCGTGACGTCGATGTGCGACCAGTCGAAGCGATGCGTCGACAGGGTCTCGAGAAACGGACGCGGACTCGTGCCGCCCGAGACAGCGAGCGTCGCCCGGCGCGCACCGGTGCCGGGCGCCGCTTGCAGAGCGCTGAGCGACGCATGTAGCGCGTCGCCCACGGCTCGCGCCAGCGCGTCGGATTGGACGCGCGGGTCGTCGAATACGTGAAGCTCGATCACTTCTCCTCCAGGCTGCTTTTTTGTAGGTCTGCGGGGTCATTCATCTGTGCGTTCCTGCCTGCGCGTGGCCCGGCAAGGCCGCGCCGCGCGCGTCGATTCTCTTGCCTCAATTCACTCGCCTCAATTCTCTTCCTCGAGCCAGCAGGTGCCGTGCTGCGCCAGCATCGCGCTCGCGGCCGCCGGTCCCCACGTGCCCGCCGCGTACGGCTTGGGCGCGCGCGTGGACGCGGTCCACTCGTTGAGGATCGGCTCGACCCATTTCCATGCGGCTTCCTGCTCGTCGCGGCGCACGAACAGCGCGAGGCGCCCGTTGATCACGTCGAGCAGCAAACGCTGATACGCCTCCATCTGACCTTCGCGGAAGAACTGGTCGAACGCGAGATCCAGATGCACGCTCGCGAGATTCATGCCTTCGCCAGGCTGCTTGGCGAGGCAGTACAGACGGATCGTTTCGTTCGGCTGCAGGCGGATCACGAGGCGGTTCGAACCGGGGCGCAGCGCCGTGGGACCGAGCGCCGAATGCGGCACCGGACGGAAGTTCACGACGATCTCCGCGACGCGGTCGGCCAGACGCTTGCCGGTGCGCAGGAAGAAGGGCACGCCCGCCCAGCGCCAGTTTTCGATCTCGACCTTGAGCGCCACGAAGGTTTCCGTGTGGCTGTCGGGCTTCACGCCTTTCTCGGTCGCGTAGGCCGGCACCGGCGTGCCGCGGATGACCCCCGCGTGATATTGGCCGCGCACGGCCATCTTCTGGATCTCGTTCGGATCGATGGGCTTGAGCGCGCGCAACACGCGCAGCTTTTCGTCGCGCACCGAGTCGGAATCCATCGAATGCGGCGGCTCCATCGCAACGATCGAAAGCAGCTGCAACAAGTGGTTCTGCACCATGTCGCGCAGCGCGCCGGTGTTGTCGTAGAAGTCGCCGCGCGCTTCCACGCCCAGTTCCTCGGCGATCGTGATCTGGATGCTCTCGACCCATTCGCGGCGCCACAGCGGTTCGAACAGCGCATTGCCGAAACGCAGCGCGAGCAGGTTCTGCACCGGCTCCTTGCCGAGATAGTGGTCGATGCGATAGATCTGTTCTTCCGCGAAGATTTCGCCGACCGCGTCGTTAATCGCATTCGACGACTTCAGGTCGTAACCGAGCGGCTTTTCCAGCACGATGCGCGCGTTTTCGTTCAGGCCCACGGCGGCGAGCGCGCGGCAGATCGGCACGAACAGCGACGGGCCCGTGGCCAGATAGAACACGCGGATGCCGGGCAGCGCGGCGATGCCGTCGCGCAGATGCGTGAAGTCTTCGGCGCGCGAGAGGTCGAGCTTTACGTAGGCGATGCGTTCGAGGAAGCTCGCCCACGCGGCTTCGTCCAGACCGTTCTTCGAGACGTGCGGCTTGACGTGTTCCTCGACCCACTGAAGGTAGTGGGCGCGGTCGTCCTCATGGCGCGCGACGCCCACGATCTTGCCCGACTCGCCGAGCATGCCCGAGCGGTGCGCCTCGAACAGCGCCGGCAGGATCTTGCGCATCGCCAGGTCGCCGGTGGCGCCGAAGAGCACGAACGTGAAACCCGAATCGGTAGGGAATTGCATAGTCTCCGTCACAGTCCAGAGGGGGCCGCGGAACAAGGGTGAAGCGGGCGCCGGCGGCATGCCGGGCGGGCTCCGTCGAGCGGCCGTAGTCCGATAAAATTTTTTTTGACACTGAATTGTAGTTTAACTACAATCCAAATCAAGAGGTAACGTTCATTCGATGAAAAAAGTGCTGGGAAGCGCGGCGCGATGTGGGTTTGCGGCGCGTTTGCGGTGGTTTTGCACAGCAGTTTTTCGCGGGCGGACGGAACGTCCCTCATGTTAACGGACAATGGATTCGTCCATGTACGAGCCGGGCGCGGCAACAGACGCCTGGCCGTGGGATGTTCGGCCGCGTGACGCGTGCGGCGCCTCGACTGGCCGCGCACGCCAACCCTGCGACGCGGCCGGTGAAAATCAAAAGAGGAGACAGTCTTTGCAATCCGAACCACTCATCTCTTGAGCGTCCAGCGGCCGGACACCGGCCCGCGGCCCGCGCGCATCTAAAGACAATACGCGCGCGCGGTACTCCGGCGCCCGTCCGTCCCGTGTTTTGCCTGTTTTAAGCCTGTTTGAACCACACGCACCCTGGCGACATCAGGGGCCAACCGTTTTTTGTTCAGGTGTCTGGAGGAGATAAGCAATGAAATTCCGAGCGATCATGGGCGCCCTGTGCGCCGCAGGTCTGATGGGCGGCGTGGCTACGGCACAGGCGGCCGAGTCGATCGAAGTGCTGCACTGGTGGACGTCGGGCGGCGAGTCGAAGGCCGTCGGCGTGCTCAAGGACGACATGCAGAAGCAGGGCTACACGTGGAAGGACTTCGCGGTGGCCGGCGGCGCGGGCGCAGCTGCGATGACCGCGCTGAAGACCCAGGTGATTTCGGGTAACGCGCCGAGCGCGGCCCAGATCAAGGGCCCGCTGATCCAGGAATGGGCGGAACAGGGCGTGCTCGCCCCGATCGACTCGGTCGCGGGTGACTGGAAGGCCAACCTGCCGCCGCAGATCGACAAGATCATGCACGCGGACGGCCACTATGTCGCCGCACCGTTCTCGGTGCACCGCGTGAACTGGGTGTGGATCAACAAGGCCGCGCTCGACAAGGTCGGCGCCAAGGCTCCGACGACCTGGCCGGAATTCTTCGCCGTCGCCGACAAGCTGAAGGCCGCGGGCATCCAGCCGGTCGCAGCCGGCGGCCAGCCGTGGCAAGACCTGACGCTGTGGGAAGACGTGGTTCTCTCGCAAGGCGCGGACTTCTACAAGAAGGCCATCGTCGATCTGGACCAGAAGACGCTGACGTCGGCGCAGATGGTCGGCGTGTTCGACACGGTCCGCAAGATCGAGTCGTACATGGATAACGGCCGCACGGGCCGCGACTGGAACCTCGCCACGGCGATGGTCATCAACGGCAAGGCCGGCATGCAGTTCATGGGCGACTGGGCCAAGGGCGAGTTCGCGAACGCGAACAAGAAGCCGGGCGCGGACTACATCTGCGCACCGGTGCCGGGCACCTCGAAGGCCTACACCTTCAACGTCGACTCGTTCGTGTTCTTCCAGCAGAAGGGCCAGAAGGCGGCGACGCCGGGCCAGCTCGCGCTCGCGAAGACCATCATGAGCCCGGCGTTCCAGGAGCAGTTCAGCCTGTACAAGGGTTCGATTCCGGTCCGTCTGGGCGTGGATATGAGCAAGTTCGACGATTGCGGCAAGCAGTCGTACGCGGATGAGCAGACGGCCATCAAGGCCGGCGGCTACGTGCCGTCGCTCGCACACGGCATGGCGCAAGCCGACGCAACGGCCGGCGCGATCACCGACGTCGTCACGAAGTTCATGAACTCGAACCAGGATTCGAAGAGCGCGGTGGAAGCGCTCGCGAAGGCTGCGAAGACGAAGTAAAGGCGCACGACAGCCGCATCTGGCTGTCCTGAAGCAAGCAGGGTGTGCCCGCGTGGCACACCCTGGACATGACGGTTCAGCCCGAACCCCATCATCGTGTGAAAGCCCGCGCGCTTTCGCACCGTAACAGGAGTTGCGCAGTGACTGCTTCTCTTAGCGGCAACGGCAAGGCGGCCACGCCTGCTACCCGCCGCGCGTCGCCGATGGCGGCGCTCGCAGACCGCTGGATCCCGAAGCTGGTGCTTTCGCCCAGCATTCTGATCAGCATCGTTTTCGTCTACGGCTTCATTCTGATCACCGGCTATCTGTCGCTGTCGAATTCGCGACTGATGCCGCGCTACGACTTCGCGGGCCTCGAACGCTACCGCGAACTGTTCGCCAACGACGTCTGGTGGACATCGGCGCAGAACCTCGCGTGGTTCGGCATTCCGTTCATCGCCATCTGCGTCGCACTCGGCCTGTTCCTCGCCATCCTGCTCGATCAGCAGATCCGCCAGGAAGGCGCGCTGCGCGCGGTGTTCCTCTATCCGATGGCGCTCTCGTACATCGTGACGGGGACGGCATGGCAGTGGATCTTCAATCCCGACATGGGTCTGCAGCAGGTGCTGCACCAGTGGGGCTGGACGAGCTTCCAGCTCGACTGGCTCAACGACCCGGACAAGGCCATCTTCTGTATCGTCGTGGCCGCGGTCTGGCAATCGACGGGCTTTTGCATGGCGCTGTTCCTCGCGGGCCTGCGCGGCGTCGACAGCGAAATCTTCAAGGCCGCCCAGGTGGATGGCGCGACGCTGCCCACGATCTATCGCAGGATCGTGATTCCGAGCATGCGTCCGGTGTTCTTCTCGGTGCTGCTGATCCTGTGCCACATCACGATCAAGACGTTCGACCTCGTCGTCGCGCTGACCGCGGGCGGTCCGGGCACGTCGTCGTCGCTGCCGGCCATCTTCATGTACACGTTTTCGTTCAACCGCGGGCAACTCGGCGTAGGCGCAGCCTCGTCGATGATGATGCTCGCCACCGTCGTGGCCGTGCTCGTGCCGCTGATGTATCTGGAATCGAGGAGCACGCGCAATGCAGCCTAAGATGAAGCTGAGCCGCGTGTTCGTGTACGCGGCGCTGATCCTGTTCGCGTTGTACTTCCTGTTCCCGCTGTACGTGATGCTGTCGACGTCGTTCAAGTCGCTCGACCAGATCCACACGGGCAACATGCTGACGCTGCCGACCAGCCCGACCTTCGCGCCGTGGGTCAAGGCGTGGAGCGAGGCCTGCACGGGCGTGCGTTGCGACGGCATGCAGCCGTTCTTCATGAACTCCGTGAAGATGGTGATTCCGGCCGTGCTGATCTCGTCGATCATCGGGGCGTTCAATGGCTACGTGCTCACGCACTGGCGCTTTCGCGGCGCCGACGCGCTGTTCACCATGCTGCTGGTCGGCTGCTTCATTCCGTTCCAGGCGATCCTGCTGCCGATGGCGCGTCTCGAAGGCTTCTTCGGCCTGTCGAACACGATCGGCGGGCTGGTGCTGGTGCACGTCGTGTACGGCATCGCGTTCACCACGATGTTCTTCCGCAACTTCTACGTGAGCGTGCCGGCCGAACTCGTGAAGGCCGCGCGCATCGACGGCGCCGGTTTCTTCATGATTTTCACGCGCATCATGATGCCGCTGTCGCTGCCGATCTTCATGGTGTGCCTGATCTGGCAATTCACGCAGATCTGGAACGACTTCCTGTTCGGTATCGTGTTCTCGGGCGTCGATTCGATGCCGATCACGGTGGCGCTGAACAATCTCGTGAACACCTCCACGGGCGTGAAGGAATACAACGTCGACATGGCCGGTGCGATCATCGCCGCGCTGCCCACGCTGCTCGTCTACGTGATCGCCGGCCGCTACTTCGTGCGCGGTCTCACGGCGGGCGCGGTGAAGGGTTAAACCTGTCGGTCAGGGCGGGCGCGATGGCGCCGGCCCTGGTCTCATGCGCGATAGCGCGCAGTGATCAAAAGGATTCATAGCATGGCAAGCCTTTCCATTCGCGACGTCTACAAGACCTACCCGAACGGGGTGCCCGTCCTCAAGGGCGTGAATATCGATATCGAAGACGGCCAGTTCCTGATTCTGGTCGGCGGCTCGGGCTGCGGGAAATCGACGCTGCTCAACATGATCGCGGGTCTCGAAACCGTGACCAAGGGCGAGATCTGCATGGACGGCAAGGTGGTGAACAACCTCTCGCCGAAGGATCGCGACATTGCGATGGTGTTCCAGTCGTACGCGCTCTATCCGTCGATGACGGTGCGCGAGAACATCTCGTTCGGCCTGAACATCCGCAAGGTGCCGAAGGCCGAGCAGACACAGATCGTCGACCGCGTGTCGAACATGCTGCAGATCCAGCATCTGCTCGACCGCAAGCCGGGCCAGCTCTCGGGCGGCCAGCGTCAGCGCGTGGCGATGGGCCGTGCACTGGCGCGCGACCCGATCATGTTCCTGTTCGACGAGCCGCTGTCGAACCTCGACGCCAAGCTGCGTATCGAGATGCGTTCGGAAATCAAGCTGCTGCACCAGCGCGTGGGCAAGACGATCGTCTACGTGACGCACGATCAGATCGAAGCCATGACGCTCGGCGACCGCATTGCGGTGATGAAGGACGGCATCGTTCAGCAGTTCGGCGCGCCCCAGGACATCTACGATTCGCCTTCGAACCTGTTCGTGGCCGGCTTCATCGGCGCGCCGCCGATGAACTTCATCAACGGCAAGCTGGTGGAGCAGGGCTCGGGCGTGGGCCTCGAACTCGACACGGGCGTGGCGCGCAACGTGCTGAACCTGCCGTTCGAAGCGAACAAGCTGCGCAGCTACATTGGCCAGGAAGTGGTGCTGGGCCTGCGCCCGGAGCGTATTACCGACGCGCGCAGCTCGCACGACGGTCACGGTCACGAACTGCAACGCCACACCGTGAAGGTGGACGTGATCGAGCCGACCGGCCCGGACACGCTGGTGTTCGCGCAGGTGAACGGCAAGCGCGTGGTGAGCCGCGTGCACCCGGGTGCGAATCCGCAGCCGCTCAATAACATGGACCTGCTGTTCGACGTTTCGAAGGCGGTGCTGTTCGACCCGAAGACGGAAGAGCGTATCGCTTAAAGCGGTACGGCTGCCCGGGGGCGCTGCGACTACAGCATTACCGCAGCGCCGATACAAAGCCTCACGCGTGGCATGCGCGTGAGGCTTTTTTCTTTGGATGGCTAGCTGGTCACGATAAACGGCCGTTCGACGATTTCATGAAACGTGCTGGGCAGTCCTTCGCTGAGTCGCGCGGTGTAAGCGCGATGGCTTTGCGCGATTTGCCGAAGCTTGCGGCCAGTGGCTTTGGAAAGCGTGTAGGCGCCTTCGAGTTCGGCGAGTTGCGCGAGCAGCGTGACGAGTTCGGCATTCGCGGGCGAGTCGGCGCTCGCGAGCGTGCGCTGCAGCCGCGCGCGCAGCCGGATGGCCTTGTCGAAGTCGGCGATGCGCCCCATGACGCGCGCGAAGACCCAGATGGCGGCCATCAACGTGTCGAAGGCGCCAAACTCTCTCAGGTATCCCAGGAAAATATCGGTCATGTGGCTCTCGCTTTCCATTCGTTCAGCACTACGCCTGCGCCATAGTAGGCGATCGCCCACCAGAATGGATGAGAGGGAATGACGGCTTTTACCGATTCGCTCAACGAAGCTAAAACAAGATAAAGCCACCCGGCCGTGCCGATGACAGCGGCCCAGACGCCCGCCTGAGCCAGCCGTTGATCGAGCCAGCCGCGGCGGCCGGACACCGCGCCGGTTTCGGATGCCGATAGCGACGTCAGATCCGTCAACGCGATGAACAAGGCGATGCCGCCCGCCGCGAGCGAGCTGGGAAAGAAGGCGTCGCTGTCGCTCTGGCCGAGCGCGACGCGCAACAGGTATTCCACGCCGCCCATCAGAATGGGCAGCGCGTAGACGAGTTGACGTGAGGTGGCGTGAAGGCCGTTGGCGGTCATTGCGGCGTGGCGTGGCGTTACGTTGCGGATCGGTCGGACACGCCGATGACCATAACGAAACGCGCTCGCGCGCAACAGCTAGCCGGATGGCGTAGGGCGCGGCATCGCCGCCATGCGCCTATCGATCAGCCTACCCGGCGTGCGGATGATGATGCGCGTGCCCGGCGCCATGCGGCTGCAAAAGCACGAGCACCGCGCCCGCGCCGCCGTCGTGCGGCCGTGCCTGACAGAACGCAATCACTTCTTCCTTCTGTACCAGCCACGCGCGCACCTTGCCCTTGAGCACCGGCTCCTTGCCGGCCGAGCCCAGCCCCTTGCCATGAATCACGCGCACGCAGCGCAGCCCGCGCTTGCCGGCTTCGCGGATGAACGCCTGCAGCGCCTCGCGCGCTTCCTCGCGGCGCATGCCGTGCAGGTCGAGCTGCGCCTGGACGATCCACGTGCCGCGGCGCAGCTTCTTCACCACTTCCTCGCTGATGCCGGGGCGGTGGTAGTAGAGCGTGTCGTCGGTGTCGAGAAAGGCTTCGGGGTCGAACTCGTCGGAGATGGCTTCGTGCAGCACGGCCTGTTCGTCGCGCTGGGTTTGCAGCGGCAGCGGCACGGGCGAGCTGCGGCGCGGCTGCGCGCGCGGCGGCTGCTTGAGCGGCGCGATCTGGCCGATCTCGCGGCGGAAGAGATCGCTGTCCGCGGCGGCTTCTACACGCGCGGCCTGAACGGCGACGCGTTGCTGCTCGCGCTGGCGCGTCTGCACCTTGAGCGCATCGCGCAGGCTGCCGAGGCCGGCGAAGCCGGTCTGCGTCTTGGAGGCGTCGGGTGAGGCATCGCTCGCCACCGGCGCGGGCGCGGCGGCGGGACGGGGCGTGGCGGGGCGCTTGGGCTCGCCCGGATGGGGCACGTTCTTGGGCATGGCGAAAGGCGCTCGATGGCAACGATAAAGCGACGGACGCACGGCCGAAGCGGCGCACGCCGGGGCGCTCACGCGGAGCGCCAGAAAAACGGGACAAAAAACAAGGGCCGCCGGCTGACTGGCCGCGGCCCCCGTTGGGTGCGCCGTCGGGCTGACGGGCACTATTTTAGCGACATGACGCCGCTGGACAACCTTGGTGACAACTTAGCGGTCGGCTTCGGCGCTCATCACGTGCGGCTGGGCGATCTCGTTGATGGTCTCGAGATAGCGCTGCGCGTCGAGCGCGGCCATGCAGCCCGTGCCCGCGCTGGTGATGGCCTGGCGGTAGACGTGATCCTGCACGTCGCCGGCCGCGAACACGCCGGCCACGCTCGTGCCGGTGGCGTTGCCGTTCAGGCCGCCGTTCGTGATGATGTAGCCGTTCTTCATCTCGAGCTGGCCTTCGAAGATGTCGGTGTTCGGCTTGTGGCCGATCGCCACGAACACGCCTTGCAGGTCGAGGTCGGTGGTTTCGCCGGTCTTCACGTTCTTGATGCGCAGACCGTTCACGCCGCCTTCGTTGCCCTTCACTTCGTCGAGCACGGTGTCCCACTTGATGTCGACGACGCCTTCCTTTTCCTTCTCCAGCAGACGGTCGATCAGGATCGGCTCGGCGCGGAACTTGTCGCGGCGGTGGATCACGGTGACCTTCTTCGCGATGCCCGAGAGGTACAGCGCTTCTTCGACGGCCGTGTTGCCGCCGCCGATCACGGCGACGTGCTGGTTACGGTAGAAGAAGCCGTCGCAGGTTGCGCAGGCGGAGACGCCGCGGCCCATGAACAGTTCTTCGCTCGGCAGGCCGAGGTATTGCGCCGACGCGCCGGTCGCGATGATCAGCGAGTCGCAGGTGTACTCGCCCGAGTCGCCGATCAGACGGATGGGCTTTTCGTCGAGCTTGGCCGTGTGGATGTGATCGAACACGATTTCCGTGTTGAAGCGCTCCGCGTGCTCCAGGAAGCGCTGCATCAGCTCGGGGCCTTGCACGCCGTTCGGGTCCGCGGGCCAGTTTTCCACATCGGTCGTGGTCATGAGCTGGCCGCCCTGGGCGAGGCCGGTGACGAGCAGCGGCGAGAGGTTCGCGCGCGCGGCGTAGACGGCTGCCGTGTAGCCGGCGGGGCCGGAACCGAGAATCAGGACTTTGGCGTGTTTGGTTGCGGACATGATCGAATTCCGTTGAGGGCGCTGCGTGGCGCGTGTTGCGGGGCGCCGCGCTGCTGCCGGATTTGCGGTCGGCCGCCGGTGTTGCGGCGGGGCTTACGCAGGTAAGTTGGGCATCAGCCCGCAATTATAAAGGTCGGGGCGGTTCGCCGCTTCATGAAGCTTTCTGATCGGCGCGATAGCCTTGGGGCCAGGCGAGGCGGCCGGCCGTCGGGTCGGCGTTGTCAGTTACCCTCATTTACAGCGTCGCGCCGCCGGGGCTCAAACATCGCGTTTACAATAGGCCGGATCGGACGACGGCGTCCGCGCCGCCGCCCCTGTCGGCGCGCCCGGTACGCCAAAGCATCGAGAATCACCAGGATTCAATGGCCAAAGCACCTTTTACCGCGCAGGCGCAGGCATTGCCGCATCGCATGTCGCGCCTTTTCACCGAAATCCGCTGGATCCTGCAGGTCGCGCTCGGCGTGTTCCTGCTGATGGCGCTCATCAGCTACAGCCGCCACGATCCGAGCTGGACCCACGCCGCCCAGGTCGACCACATCTCGAACTGGGCGGGGCGCGTCGGCGCGCGCACCTCGGACATCCTGCTGCTGCTGTTCGGCCTGTCCGCCTACTGGTGGCTGGTGCTGCTCGGGCGGCTGATTTCGGCGAACTACCGCCGCATCACGCGCCACGAAACCCTGCGCGACGATGACGACGAGAAACCGCGCGACATCAGCTGGGTCGCCGAAGGCTTCGCGTTCGTGCTCGTCATGCTGTCGAGCTGCGGCATCGAGGCGCTGCGCATGTGGTCGCTCAAGGTCCAATTGCCGCAGACGCCCGGCGGCGTCGTGGGCGGCGCGGTCGCCCGCGCGGTCTCGAACGCGCTCGGCTTCACCGGCGGCACGCTCGCGATGCTGATCGCGCTGGCCATCGGTCTGTCACTGTATTTCCGTTTCTCGTGGCTCTCGGTGGCCGAGAAAGTCGGCGAGGCGCTGATCAATGCCGTCACGCTCGCCAAGCTGCGCCGCGAGGAACGCAGCGACCGCAAGCTCGGCGAGGCTGCCGCCGTCAAGCGCGAAGGCAAGGTCGAGCGCGGCCGCGTCAAGATCGAGGAGCACGAGCCGGTCACGATCGTGCCGCCCGTGGTCACGCCGCAGCGCTCGGAGCGCGTGGAGAAGGAGCGCCAGGTGCCGCTCTTCACCGATCTGCCGGGCGACTCCACGCTGCCGCCGATCTCGCTGCTCGACGCCGCGCCCGCCACCCAGGAAACCATCTCCGACGACACGCTCGAATTCACCTCGCGCCTGATCGAGAAGAAGCTCAAGGACTTCGGCGTGGACGTGGCCGTGGTGGCCGCCTATCCGGGCCCCGTCGTCACGCGTTACGAGATCGAGCCCGCCACGGGCGTGAAGGGCAGCCAGATCGTCAATCTGGCCAAGGATCTCGCGCGTTCGCTCTCGCTCGTGTCGATCCGCGTGGTCGAAACGATTCCGGGCAAGAACTGCATGGCGCTCGAACTGCCGAACTCGCGCCGCCAGACCGTGCGCCTGTCGGAAATTCTCGGCTCGGCGGTCTACGCGGACGCGCCTTCTGCGCTCACCATGGGCCTCGGCAAGGACATCGGCGGCAAGCCGGTGTGCGCCGATCTCGGCAAGATGCCGCACTTGCTGGTGGCCGGCACGACCGGCTCGGGCAAGTCGGTCGGCATCAACGCGATGATCCTCTCGCTGCTCTACAAGGCGAGCGCGGAACAGGTGCGCATGATCCTGATCGATCCGAAGATGCTCGAAATGAGCGTCTACGAAGGCATTCCGCATCTGCTCTGTCCGGTCGTGACCGACATGCGCCAGGCCGGCAACGCGCTGAACTGGACCGTCGCCGAGATGGAGCGCCGCTACAAGCTCATGAGCAAGCTGGGCGTGCGCAATCTCGCGGGCTACAACAACAAGATCGAAGAGGCGAACAAGCGCGAGGAAAAGATTCCGAACCCGTTCAGCCTCACGCCGGACGACCCGGAACCGTGCCAGAAGCTGCCGCACATCGTCGTGGTGATCGACGAACTCGCGGACCTGATGATGGTGGTCGGCAAGAAGGTCGAGGAACTGATCGCGCGGATCGCGCAGAAGGCGCGCGCGGCCGGCATCCACCTGATTCTCGCCACGCAGCGTCCTTCGGTGGACGTCATCACCGGGCTGATCAAGGCGAACGTGCCCACGCGGATGGCCTTCCAGGTGTCGTCGAAGATCGACTCGCGCACGATTCTCGACCAGATGGGCGCGGAGTCGCTGCTCGGCATGGGCGATATGCTCTATCTGCCGCCGGGCTCGGGCCTGCCGGTGCGCGTGCACGGCGCATTCGTCGCCGACGACGAGGTGCATCGCGTCGTCGACAAGCTCAAGGAGCAGGGCGAGCCGAACTATATCGAGGGCATTCTCGAAGGCGGCGTGGCGGGCGAGGGCGACGAAGGTTCGGCGTCCGCTTCGGGCACCGGCGACGAGTCCGATCCGCTCTACGATCAGGCCGTCGAGGTGGTCATCAAGAACAAGCGTGCGTCGATCTCGCTCGTGCAGCGTCATCTGCGCATCGGCTATAACCGGGCAGCGCGGCTGCTCGAACAGATGGAGCAGTCGGGACTCGTTTCGTCGATGTCGTCGAGCGGCAATCGCGAGATTCTCGCGCCCACGCGCGACGCCGACTAAAGGCCGACCGGCCCTTCACGCTATCCATTTCGCTACTGGAGAACGATAGATGCAGTTTTTCGCAGGACAACCGACTCGTTTGACATTCGCGCGCGCCGGTCGCGCGCTCGCCGTCGCGCTGGGCGCATCGCTCGCGATGGCCTCGCACGCCTACGCGGGCGGCACCGACCAGCTCAAGCAATTCGTTTCGCAGGTTCACGCCGCGCGCGGCAGCTTCGTGCAGCGCGAACTCAAGGCGCCGTCGAACGCGAAGAGCACGAGCGACGCCGTTGCCACGGCCACGCTCAACGCCAAGACGTCGAGCGGCACGTTCGTGTTCTCGCGTCCCGGCAAGTTCATCTGGAATTACGAAAAGCCGTATCAGCAGCAACTCCAATCGGACGGCGACAACCTCTACGTCTACGACAAGGACCTGAACCAGGTCACCGAGCGCAAGCTCGGCGGCGCGCTCGGCGCGAGCCCGGCGGCCATCCTGTTCGGCAGCAACGACCTCGACAAGAACTTCACGCTTTCCGACGCGGGCGTGAAGAACGGCATCGACTGGCTGGAGCTGATTCCGAAGTCGAAGGACACGCAGTTCAAGAGCGTGGGCATTGGCTTTCGCGACGGCAATCTCGAAGCGATGGAACTGCACGACGTGTTCGGCAACGTGACGCTGCTCACGTTCTCCAACATCGAGAAGAACCCGTCGCTGCCGGCGTCGACGTTCAAGTTCGTGCGTCCGAAGGGCGCCGACCTGATCACGGGCGGCGGCAACTGAGTTTTGCCGCGCCACCAGGCGCATGGCAACGAAAAAGGGCGGCTCGCATGAGCCGCCCTTTTTTATTCGCGTTCGCAGAGGATCACATCGCGATCAAGCCGAAAAGCGGATCACGCCGTCCTCGCCCGTCCTGCGCGTGAGCTTGCCCGCGAGCCACAGCAGATGCAGATGCGCGAGCGCCTCGCCCATCGCGAACGTCATCTGGTGGATGTCGAGTGCGCGCTTGAACATCAGCGGGACGATGTCGGCCGCGCTTTGCGGCGCGCTCGCGCAGGCTTCCATCACTTCGGCCAGACGCGCGTCGTGATGCTCGCGCAGTTGCCCGATGCGCGTGCGCACGCCGCGAAACGGCTTGCCGTGCGAGGGCAGCACGAGCGTGTCTTCGGCCATCGTCTCGTAACGGCCCAGCGATTCGAGGTAGAGACCGAGCGGATTGCCTTCCGGCTCCATATCGAACACGGACACATTCGTGGAAATGCGCGGCAGCACCATGTCGCCGGAAATCAGCACGCCGATCTCTTCGCACAGCAGCGCGCAATGCTCGGGCGAATGGCCAAAGCCCGTCACGACGCGCCAGTCGCGCCCGCCGATCGACACGGTGTCGGCTTCGCGCAGACGGCGGTATTGCGCCGGCAGCGCCGGCACGAGGTTCGCGTAATAGCTGCGGCGGTTGCGCAACTGGTCGAGCGCCGCTTCGTCCTTCACGCCGTGACGCGCGAAATGGCGCGCCGCGCCTTCGCCGCCCGCGTTCGAGCCGTTGCCCGAGGCCAGCACGCACGCGCTCATGTATTCGCCGAGCGTGGTCCACAGGCGCACGTCCCAGCGCGCCTTGTCGCCGCCCGCGCAGATCCAGTGCGCGAGGCCGATATGGTCCGGATGGCAGTGCGTGACGATCACGCGCAGCACCGGCAGGCCGTCGAGCTGACTTTCGAACACCTGCTCCCAGTGCGCCTTGATGGTGTCGTTGGTGATGCCGCAATCGACCACGGTCCAGCCTTGCTGGCCGTCGATCTCGTCGCGCAGCAGCCAGAGATTGATGTGATCGAGCGCGAACGGCAGCGGCATGCGCAGCCACTTCACGCCGGGCGCGACCTCGAAGGCGTGGCCCGGTTCGGGCAGCGTGTCCTTGAAGGGGTAATCGAGCTGGTGTTCGAGCGCATTCATGGGGGTCTCAACTCCTGTCTTTTATGTGTGCGAGTCGGCGCGGTGCGGCGTCGGGCGAGCGCCGTCCGTTCCACATTGTCGCCGCATTGCGGTATTTGTGCAGAGAATCCGGGAGAGTGTTCCGGTACGCGGAACAATGTCGACGCTCCGACCCGGCGCGAGTCTGTCACGGGCAGCTCGCGAGCGGTTCTCGCCGTCGCGGCAAGGTTGCGAAACCTGAAGGTTGACGATAACGTAAACGTCGATTCTAACGACGAACACGCCGCCTTGCCGACGCACCCGGCCGGCGGCCAGAGGCGCCCACCAGTCATGACCCATTACACGATTACCGAACTCGCCCGCGAATTCGACGTGACGCCGCGCGCGATCCGTTTCTACGAGGACCAGGGCCTGCTGGCGCCCAGCCGCGAAGGCGCGAGCGGGCTCAAGCGTGTGTTTTCCGGACGCGACCGCACGCGCCTGAAGCTGACCTTGCGCGGCAAGCGCCTCGGCTTCACGCTCAACGAAATCCGCGCGCTGCTCGATCTCTACGAGTCGCCGACCGACACGCTCCCGCAGCTTCAGGCTTTTCTCGACACGGTGGTGCGCCATCGCGAGATCCTCGAACGCCAGCGCGCCGACCTCGACGCCACGCTCGAAGATCTCGCCCAGTACGAGGCGCAGGCGCGCGTGCTGCTCGAAAAGAACGCCGCGGCGGCGAACCGGTAAGCCGCGCCGGCCCGAGCGTCGACCGCATCGTCCGCCCCGAACCGAGCGCGCCATGAGACATTTTCCCAAGCTGCTCTCGTCGCAGATCGGTTACGACGTCGCGCAGACCCTGCTCGACGGTTTCGATCGGCACTACCGCAGCTTCTGTGCGGCGGCGGCGCGGGCGCGCGCGTGTTTCGAGGCGCGCGACTGGCAGGGTTTGCAGCAGCTCGCGCGCGAACGCATCGCGTCCTACGACGAGCGCGTGCGCGAATGCGTGGTGACGATCGAAGACGAATACGACGCCGAACATATCGACGACGATGTCTGGGAGCAGATCAAGCTGCACTACATCGGCCTGCTCACCACGCACCGGCAACCCGAATGCGCCGAGACGTTCTTCAACTCGGTGTGCTGCAAGATCCTGCATCGTTCGTACTTCAACAACGCGTTCATCTTCGTGCGCCCCGCGATCTCGACCGAGTACATCGAGAACGACGAACCCGCCGCCAAGCCCACGTATCGCGCGTATTACCCGCTGAAAGACGGCCTCGCCGGCACGCTCGAACGCATCGTCACGAATTTTCAGCTCGACACGCCGTTCGAGGATCTGCGCCGCGACGTCGAATGCACGATGCGCGCGATGCGCGAAACCTTCGGCGACGTCGAGCCGAAAGCGAACTTCCAGATTCACGTGCTGGCCTCGCTGTTTTTCCGCAATCAGGCCGCGTATATCGTCGGGCGCATCATCAACGGCGACGCGCTCGTGCCGTTCGTCGTGCCGATCCGTCATGTCGGCGACGGGCGGCTCGCGCTCGACACCGCGCTCCTGCGCACCGACGACGTGCTCATCATGATGAGCTTTGCGCACTCGTATTTTCTCGTCGACATGGAAGTGCCGTCGGCCTATGTGGAGTTTCTGCGCAGCATCATGCCGCGCAAGGCCAAGGGCGAGATCTACACGTCGCTGGGCCTGCAAAAGCAGGGCAAAAACCTGTTCTATCGCGATCTGCTGCAACACCTGCGGCATTCGAGCGACCGTTTCATCGTCGCGCCCGGCATCCGCGGCATGGTGATGATCGTGTTCACGCTGCCTTCGTATCCGTATGTGTTCAAGGTCATCAAGGACAGCTTTCCCGCGCCGAAGGAAACCACGCGCGAGCAGGTCGAGGCGAAGTACCAGCTCGTGAAGCGTCACGACCGGCTCGGGCGGCTCGCCGATACGCTCGAATATTCGAGCGTCGCGCTGCCGCTCGCGCGGCTGGACGACGCGCTGCTGCGCGAACTCGAAACGCTCGCGCCGTCGATGATCGAGTACGAGGGCGACCAGCTCGTCATTCGCCATCTGTATATCGAGCGGCGCATGGTGCCGCTGAATCTCTGGCTGCAGAACGGCAGCGATGAGGACGTGGAGCACGGCATCCGCGAATACGGCAACGCGGTGAAGGATCTGATCCGCGCGAATATCTTTCCGGGCGACATGCTCTACAAGAATTTCGGCGTGACGCGTCACGGTCGCGTGGTGTTCTACGACTACGACGAGATCGAGTATCTGACCGACTGCAACGTGCGCGCAGTACCGCCGCCGCGTCATGAGGAAGACGAACTATCGGACGAGCCGTGGTATCCGGTCGGTCCGCGCGATATTTTTCCGGAGACGTATCGCACGTTCCTGCTCGGCGACCCGCGCGTGCGGCGCTATTTCCTCGAGCATCACGCCGATTTTTTCGAGCCGGCGCTGTGGCAGGACAGCAAGTCGCGCCTGCTCGCGGGCGAGGTGCCCGATTGCCTGCCGTACGAAGCGAGCGCTCGGTTTCGCGCGCGCTATCCGCAACTGTTCGAATGCGCATCCGGCAGCAGCGACGCCGCCGCGTGCGCGGCCTGATCGCGCTTGATCAGCGTATCGAGACATTCAACCCAGGAGACAGACATGAGTGAGACGCAACAGGACCCCGTCGTGATCGTGGCGGCCGCGCGCACGCCGATGGCCGGATTTCAGGGCGATTTCGCCTCGCTCACGGCGCCGCAACTGGGCGCGGCGGCGATAGCGGGCGCGCTCGAACGCGCGGGCCTCAAGCCCGAGCAGATCGACGAAGTGGTGATGGGCTGCGTGCTGCCCGCGGGGCAGGGCCAGGCGCCGGCGCGCCAGGCGTCGCTCGGTGCCGGGTTGCCACTCGCGGCGGGCGCGACCACCGTCAACAAGATGTGCGGCTCGGGCATGCGCGCGGCGATGTTCGCCCACGACATGCTGCTGGCGGGTTCCGCCGACGTGATCGTCGCGGGCGGCATGGAGAGCATGAGCAACGCGCCGTATCTGCTGCCGAAGGCGCGCGCGGGCATGCGCATGGGCCACGGTCAGGTGCTCGATCATATGTTCCTCGACGGTCTCGAAGACGCCTACGACAAAGGCCGCCTGATGGGCACCTTCGCCGAGGAATGCGCGGGCGAGCACGGCTTTTCGCGCGAGAGCCAGGACGCGTTCGCGATCGAGTCGCTCAGGCGCGCGAAACGCGCCAACGAGGACGGCGCGTTCGCGTGGGAAATCGCGCCGGTGAAGGTGGCCACGCGCGCGGGCGAGACGCTCGTCGAGCGCGACGAGCAGCCGTTCAAGGCCAATCCCGACAAGATCCCCACGCTCAAGCCCGCGTTCAGCAAGACCGGTACCGTGACGGCGGCGAATTCGTCGTCGATTTCGGATGGCGCGGCCGCGCTCGTGATGATGCGCGCGTCGACGGCGAAGCGCCTCGGCGTCACGCCGCTCGCGCGCGTCACCGGCCATACGACCTTCGCGCAGGAACCGTCGAAGTTCACCACGGCGCCCGTCGGCGCAATCGCGAAGCTCTTCGAAAAGACCGGCTGGAAGGCCGCCGACGTCGATCTTTACGAGATCAACGAAGCCTTCGCCGTGGTCACGATGGCCGCGATGAAGGCGCACGATCTGCCGCACGAGAAGGTCAACGTGAACGGCGGTGCGTGCGCGCTGGGCCACCCGATCGGCGCGTCGGGCGCGCGCATTCTCGTGACGCTGATCGGTGCGTTGCGCGCGCGCGGCAAGACGCGCGGCGTCGCGAGCCTGTGCATCGGCGGGGGCGAAGCCACGGCAATGGGCGTCGAACTCCTGTAGGCTGACGCCAGAACGCGCGCCGCAGGGAGGCGGCGCGCGGCATCACCCGCACGCGGCGCTTCAGCAAAGGCCGCGGCACACGAGAGAAGGTGACGAGATGAAAACAGCGTTGATCGTGGGTGCGTCGCGAGGTCTGGGTCTCGAATTCGCGCGTCAATATGCCAGGGCCGGCTGGCGCGTGCTGGCCACGGCGCGTTCCGAAACCGCGCTCGCGGACCTGCGTGCGCTCGGTGCGCAGACTTATCCGGTCGATATCGCGAAGCCCGAGGACATCGCCGCGCTCGGCTGGAAGCTCGATGGCGAACGGATCGATGTGGCGCTGATCGTCTCGGGCGTCTACGGTCCGCGCACCGAAGGCGTGGAAGCGATCACCGCCGAAGATTTCGAATACGTGATGAACACCAACGTGCGCGGGCCGATGCAACTGATCCCGATCCTGCTGCCGCTCGTCGATGCGGCGCATGGCGTGCTCGGCGTGCTGTCGAGCCGCATGGGCAGCATCGCGCAGACGACCGGCACGACCGGCTGGCTCTATCGCGCGAGCAAAGCGGCGCTCAACGACGTCCTGAAGATCACCTCGCTGCAGACGCGCCGCGCCACCTGCGTCGCACTGCATCCGGGCTGGGTGCGCACGGACATGGGCGGCGCGCAGGCAGCCATCGACGCCGCCGCGAGCGTGGCCGGCATGCGCGAAGTGGTGGCCGAAGCGGCCGCCGCGCGCGATGTCTTCAACGGACGCTTCTTCCAGTACGACGGCACCGAGCTCGACTGGTAAGTGCGGGCGAGTACCGGTGCGTGCCAGCGAATGCTGGTGAGCGGCGCGCCGTTCAGGTAAAAATGCGAAAGGCCGCTTTGCCCGCGCGAAGCGGCCTTTTGCTTTGGTGCGTTTTTGTTTTCGTTTTCGTCCACGGATGTTTCCCGATGACCGCTGATTCCCCGCGCGCCGCGCGTCCGCTCGACTGTCCTTGCGGCGGTGCCGCGCCGAACCTCAAGGCAGGCGCGAAGCCGCCGCGCTACGCGGCCTGCTGCGGCCGCTTCATCGACGGCGGCGAGTTGCCCGCCACGGCGCTCGAACTGATGCGCTCGCGCTACACGGCCTACGTGCTCGGCGATACCGCCTGGCTGCGCGCGAGCTGGGACCCGGCGACCTGTCCCGCCGATCTCGACGCCAACGCCGAGGCGCCCGACGCGTCGCGCTGGCTTGGCCTGGCGATCAAACGTCACGAGCCTGTCGACGAGACGCACGCGCGCGTCGAATTCGTCGCGCGCTACAAGAGCGGCGGACGCGGCCATCGTCTGCATGAACTGAGCCGTTTCACGCGCGGCGAGGACGGCCGTTGGCGCTACGTCGACGGCGACGTCTCCGATGCATGAATTCCGCTGACCGGCGCTGACAGCCCGCGCATCCGCCGACAGGCAAGGACGGCGCCATAGCGCCTGAAATATCGCGTTTGCAAACAGGCACTTACGTAAAAACGACGCGATTGTTGGCGCCGCGCGACGCGAAATTTCCCGAAATTTTTTTATTCCATCGCGCCGCAAACCGGCCGAAATTCCCGCAGCCGCCGCGCAGCAAGGCTTGCGCGCCGCTGGCATGCCTTATGCCGGGTTACTACTGAATTGCACAACAATTATTTGTCGTGCGAGGATGCAATCACGGTGTTCGTCCGCCACGTAAGCGAATGTTGAAAAAGCACTTTTTCGACGCTTCGCCGTGGCATCCCGGGCGAACGCTGGCGGCGGGTCTGGTCGACAACAGAACGGTGCCGCACAGGTTTTCCGATCGGTTTTCTTCCCCGCGACGGGTCACGAACGCGCTTAAGGCTCCGGCCACGCGCAGCGGTGTCCTGTTGTGTCTCGCGCAAGCGGGCAGGTCGCGGGTGAGTCGCTCGGGTAGTCAGATTGACGGCGGGAATTTTCGCGGGCAGGTGCAGCAGATGGCGTTCAGGAAGCTTCTTACCGGATGGGCAGTGACCGGCACGGCGTGCGTGCTGTCGGTCGCGCTGTCGAACGCTCACGCCGCCTCGCTGGCCGATGCGACATCGGCGCTCTCTGCCACGCCTTCGCCCTCGTCCACGACCGCTCAGCACGCCAATGCGGGCGGCCCGCTCGGCAACGCCAAAGTGGCGCGCCTCGCGCTCGACGACGCGTATCTCCCCGTCGTCCACGCCGACATGAACGCGCAGATCATCCAGATCCCCGTCGTCGACGAGCCCGGCGTGACGCTGGAAACCACCGTGTATCGCCCGGAAGGTCCCGGCCCGTTCCCGATGGTGGTGTTCAATCACGGCAAGATTCAAGGCGATCCGCGTCTGCAGGCGCGCAGCGATCCGATGTCGTTCGCGCGCGAATTCGTGCGTCGCGGCTACGTGGTCGTCGCGCCGAACCGCCGCGGCTTCGCCGGTTCGGGCGGCACCTACGAACAGGACGGCTGCGACGTCGCGAGCAACGGCATGGGCCAGGCGTCGGACGTCGCCACGGCGGTCGATTACATGTCGAAGCAGCCTTTCGTCGACGCGAACCATATCGTGGTCGCGGGCACCTCGCACGGCGGCCTCGCCACCATGGCTTACGGCACCGAAGCCGCGAAAGGCGTGCGCGCGCTCATCAACTTCTCGGGCGGTCTGCGCCAGGACGCGTGCACCGGCTGGCAGGGCAACCTGACCCAGGCGTTCGGCGACTACGGCGGCAAGGCCCGCGTGGCCTCGCTCTGGCTCTACGGCGACAACGACTCCGTGTGGTCGCCCGACCTCGTCACGAAGATGTTCGCGGCCTTCCGCACGGCGCAGGCGAGCGAGAACGGCAGCGTGGCGAGCGCGAAGCTGATCGATTTCGGCGCGTACAAGAACGACGCGCACCGCCTCGTGGGCGACCGCGACGGCGTGCAGGTCTGGTGGCCGAAGGTCGAATCCTTCCTCGCCGAGCAGGGCATGCCCACGTCCGTGCAGTATCGCGTGGCGACGGCCGCCGCGCCGCAGGCGAGCGGCTATGCGTCGATCGACGCGGTGGGCGCGGTGCCGTTCCTCGATCAGGCCGGCCGCGACGGCTATCGCAACTTCCTCAAGCAGTATCCGAGCCGCGCGTTCGCGGTGTCCGACTCGGGTGCGTGGTCGTGGGCCGAAGGCGGCGACAACCCGATGGCCGTCGCCGTCGCGAACTGCCAGCAGCACAGCAGCGATCCGTGCCGCCTCTACGCGGTCAACGGCAACGTGGTGTGGGCGAACGACACCGCCGCCACGGCGCAGAACGACAGCGGCGACGCGCATGCCGTCGCCGCCAACGCCACGGACAACGCCGCCGAGCCGTCGCATTCGCTCGCGAGCCGCTGAGTCCTGCACGTAACGCTCAGACAGCGCGCGCGGGCCATTCCCCAGTTTGCAGTGTGTTCCGGATCGGGCGGCCCGCGAGGCCGCCCGTTTTTTTTCCGGCGCCGGCGGACCTCAACGTCGCCTCTTTCGATGTCGCCCTAAAAAATCCCGCTTTCGCCTGGTTGGAGCGCGCGACTGCGCTCGCGCGCGCCCGGATTTTTTTGCATAAGCGCGCATGACTTTGCCGTCGTCATCTACGGTCATTTACGGGCTTTTAGAACGATCCCGCCGCAGATGTCGCGAACCGCGTCGAACCCCGCTAGAAGCCTTGCCTGGCGGGGTTTTGAGGGGTAGTGCATTGCGCGGGCGAACGCGCTAATCTCGGTCCCGCTGTCGTACCCTGGAGCCGTACTTGAATTCCGCAACCCCATTCCATCAAGGCACTGCCAACGATGCGTGGATCGCGCGCAGTCTGCGCGCCGTCTGGCATCCGTGCACCCAGATGAAGCACCACGAGCGCCTGCCGCTCGTCGCCGTCTCGCGTGGCGAAGGCCCGTGGCTCTACGACCACGAAGGCCGCCGCTACCTCGACGCCATCAGTTCGTGGTGGGTCAACCTGTTCGGCCACGCCAATCCGGACATCAACGCCGCGCTCAAAGCGCAGCTGGATACGCTTGAGCACGTGATGCTCGCGGGCTGCACGCACGAACCGGCGGTCGAACTCGCCGAGCGCCTGAGCGCGCTCACGGGCGGCGCGCTCGGCCATGCGTTCTTCGCCTCGGATGGCGCGTCGGCGGTCGAGATCGCGCTGAAGATGAGCTTCCACGCGTGGCGCAATCGGGGCGCGATCGACAAGCGCGAATTCGTCTGCCTCGCCAACAGCTATCACGGCGAGACGATCGGCGCGCTCGGCGTGACCGATGTGAAACTCTTCAGGGATGCTTACGATCCGCTGCTGACACACGCGCACGTGGTGGCGTCGCCGGACGCGCGCACGGCCCGCGAAGGCGAGAGTGCCGCCGATGTCGCGCGCCGCGCGCTCGCCGACGTCGAGCGCCTGTTCGCCGAGCGCGAAGGCCGCATCGCCGCGCTGATCGTCGAGCCACTCGTGCAGTGCGCCGCCGGCATGGCGATGCACGATCCGCTCTATCTGCAAGGCCTGCGCGCGCTCTGCGACCGCTTCGACGTGCATCTGATCGCCGATGAAATCGCCGTCGGGTGCGGGCGCACCGGCACGTTCTTCGCATGCGAACAGGCGGGCATCTGGCCCGATCTGCTGACGCTCTCGAAGGGCATCAGCGGCGGTTATCTGCCGCTTTCGATCGTGCTGTCGCGCGACGAGATCTACGCCGCTTTCTACGACGACGACACCACGCGCGGCTTCCTGCATTCGCATTCGTACACGGGCAATCCGCTCGCGTGCCGCGCCGCGCTCGCGACGCTCGATCTGTTCGAGCGCGACAACGTGCTCGCCACGAACGCGCAGAAATCGCAGCAACTGCGCGACGCGTTCGCGCCGCTCGAAGCGCATCCGCTCGTGCGCGATATGCGTCAGTGCGGCACGATTCTCGCGTTCGACGTGAAGCTCGACGATCCCGCGCGCGCGCGCACCTTCTCGCGCCGCTTCTTCGAGCACGCGTTGCAGCGCGAACTGCTGCTGCGTCCGATCGGCACCACGGTCTACGTGATGCCGCCGTACATTCTCGACGCGCAGACGCAGGCGCATCTCGCCGAACGCACGCGCGAAACGTTCGACGCGACCGTCGCGGAGGATCTGTAATGCCGCTTCTCGACACGCTCGAACAGGGCCTGCGCGAACTCGACGCGCGCGGCCTGCGCCGCCGCCGCCGCACCATCGACACGCCGTGCGACGCGCACATGACGGTCGACGGCCGCGAGACCATCGGCTTCGCGAGCAACGACTATCTGGGCCTCGCCGCGCATCCGCAACTCGTCGCCGCGCTGGCCGAAGGCGCGCAGCGCTACGGCGCGGGCAGCGGCGGCTCGCATCTGCTCGGCGGCCACTCGCGCGCGCACGCGCAGCTCGAAGACGATCTCGCCGCGTTCGTGGGCGGTTTCGTCGACGCGCCGCGCGCGCTGTACTTCAGCACCGGCTATATGGCGAATCTCGGCGTGCTGACCGCGCTCGCGGGCCGCGGCACGACGATCTTTTCCGACGCGCTCAACCACGCCTCGCTGATCGACGGCGCACGCCTGTCGCGCGCCGAGATCCAGATCTATCCGCACAACGACACCGACGCGCTGGGCGCGATGCTCGACGCCTCCGACGCGAACGTGAAGCTGATCGTGAGCGACACCGTGTTCAGCATGGACGGCGACGTCGCGCCGCTCGCGCGTCTGGTCGAACTCGCGGAACGGCACGACGCCTGGCTCGTGGTCGACGACGCGCATGGTTTCGGCGTGCTCGGTCCGCAAGGCCGCGGCGCGATCGCCGAAGCCGCGCTGCGCTCGCCGCAGCTCGTGATGGTCGGCACGCTCGGCAAGGCCGCGGGCGTGTCGGGCGCGTTCGTCTGCGCGCACGCCACCGTGATCGAATGGCTCGTGCAGCGCGCGCGTCCGTATATCTTCACGACGGCGTCGTCGCCGTCGGTGGCGCATGCAGTGTCCGCGAGCCTGCGCATCATCGGCGGGGAAGAGGGCGATGCGCGCCGCGCGCATCTGAATCATCTGATCGGGCGCACGCGCGCGATGCTCAAGCAGACCTGCTGGCTGCCCGTCGATTCGATGACGGCCGTGCAGCCGCTCGTGATCGGCGCGAACGACGCCACGCTCGCGCTGCAGGCGGAACTCGAACGCGACGGCCTCTGGGTGCCCGCGATCCGTCCGCCAACCGTGCCCGAGGGCACGTCGCGTCTGCGTATTTCGTTGTCGGCCGCGCATTCGGACGCCGACCTCGATCGTCTGAACACCGCGCTGGAGCAAGCGAGCCGCGCGGCCCTGGAGCACCACGCATGAACGCCTCGACCGTTTCGCTTTTCGTCACCGGCACCGACACGGAAATCGGCAAGACCTTCGTGAGCGCCGCGATCCTGCGCGGTCTCACGCACGCGGGCCTGCGCGCCACGGCGCTCAAGCCGATCGCCGCGGGCGCGTATGAGCGCGACGGCGTCTGGCACAACGAAGACGCCGATCAGCTCGACGCCGCCGCGAGCGTGCTGCTGCCGCCGGAGATCCGCACGCCGTTCCTGCTCAAGGAACCGGCCGCGCCGCACATCGCCGCCGCGCTCGAAGGCGTGACGCTCGACATGGCGCGCATCGTCGACAGCCATCGCGAGGCGTGCACGCGCGCCGACGCCGTCGTGGTCGAAGGCGTGGGCGGCTTTTGCGTGCCGCTCACCGACGAGCAGGACACCGCCGATCTCGCGGTCGCGCTGGATCTGCCGGTCGTGCTCGTGGTCGGCATGCGGCTCGGCTGCATCAGCCACGCGCTGCTGACCGCCGAAGCCGTGGCCGCGCGCGGGCTCAAGCTCGCGGGCTGGGTCGCCAACCGCATCGACCCGAACATGACGTTCCCCGAAGAAAACATCGACGCATTGCGCACGCGACTCGCCGCCCAGTTCGGCGCGCCGCTGCTGGGCGTCGTGCCGCACATGCGCGGCGCGAGCGCCGACGATGCCGCCGAACACCTGAACATCGACACGCTGCTCGCACAGCTCGCCGCGCTGGCGCCGCAACCTGCGGCAATGAGCGCGCAATAAGCGCGCAATAAGCGCGTGTCCCGCTACAACAGTCAAAACGTCACCAAGGACGCCGACATCATGACGCAAACCCACATCGACATCACTTCGCTCAAGGCCACCGCGCCGAGCGCCCACGCCGCCGCCGAAGCCGCCGCGCGCTGGAAGGTCGCCGACGTCGCCGCGCTCTACGAGCTGCCCTTCAACGACCTGATGTTCCGCGCGCAGCAAGTGCACCGCGAGCATTTCGACGCGAACGCCGTGCAGCTTTCCACGCTGCTGTCGATCAAGACCGGCGGCTGCGAGGAAGATTGCGCGTACTGCCCGCAGTCGTCGCATTACGAAACCGAACTCGAAGCCGGCAAGCTGATGGCCGTCGACGCCGTGCTCGACGCCGCACGCGTGGCCAAGTCGAACGGCGCGACGCGCTTCTGCATGGGCGCGGCGTGGCGCAATCCGAAGGACCGCCATCTCGAGCCGATCAAGGACATGATTCGCGGCGTGAAGGCGATGGGCCTCGAAACCTGCGTGACGCTCGGCATGCTCGAAGATCACCAGGCGAAGGCGCTCGCCGACGCGGGCCTCGACTACTACAACCACAACCTCGACACCTCGCCGGAGTACTACGGCAAGATCATCTCGACGCGCACCTACGAGGACCGTCTGGAGACGCTCGAACGCGTGCGCGACGCGGGCATCAACGTGTGTTGCGGCGGCATCGTCGGCATGGGCGAATCGCGCCGCGAACGCGCGGGCCTGATCGCGCAGCTCGCGAACATGGAGCCGTATCCGGAGTCGGTGCCCATCAACAATCTGGTGCAGGTGACGGGCACGCCGCTCGAAGGCACCGAGCCGATCGATCCGTTCGAATTCGTGCGCACGATTGCGATCGCGCGCATCACCATGCCGACGGCGATGGTGCGTCTCTCGGCGGGCCGCGAGCAGATGGACGACGCGCTTCAGGCGCTGTGCTTCATGGCGGGCGCGAACTCGATTTTCTACGGCGATCAACTGCTGACGACGAGCAACCCGCAGGCGGAAGCCGACCGCAAGCTGCTGTCGCGCCTGGGCATCACGGCGCAGGCCGCGCAACATCTGCCGACCGACGATCATGGTCACGCGCATGGTCATGATCACTCGCACGGCGGCTGCGGCCACTGCGAATAAGCCGCTTTTCAAGGGCTGAAAACAAAAACGCCACGCTGCGAAGCGTGGCGTTTTTTTATGGTGCGGGCGTTGGGCCGGGCGTTATGCGTAAGCCGCGCGTCGGCGTCCCGCGAGCACGAGATAGCACAGCGCGCCCACGACGAGCGCGGGCAGCGTCGCGCCCAGGTTCGGCAGCCATTGATTGAGCGCGTGATACGCGCCGATGCCGAGCGCCCACGCAATGAACGCGCTCACGTGCCAGCCGCCCGAATAGCCATACGTGCCGTTCAGATCGGCGAGCGCATTGGCGTCGATGCGGCGGCGGCGCACGATGAAGTGATCGGCGAGCACCACGCCGAACAGCGGCGCGAACACCGAGCCGATGAACAGCAGGAAGTTCTCGTACTTCGCCATCGGCACCACGAGGCCGATCAGCGTGCAGATCGCGCCGAATGCCGCCGACAGCCAGGGCACGCTGCCGCGCGTCCAGAACGTGCCGGTCGAGACGGCCGCCGAGTGGATGTCGGCGAAGGCGTTGTCGATTTCGTCGATCAGCACCAGCAGCAGCGCGAGACCGCCGCCCGCCTGCGCGAGCGCCGTGGTCAGCAGCGCGTCGCCGCCGCCCGCCGCGAGGCCGTAGATCGCGCCGAGCGCGTAGAACCACAGGTTCGCGATGCCATAGCCGAACAGCGTGCCACGGAAGGTTTCACCCGCCTTGCGGCCGAAACGCGTGTAGTCGGCGATCAGCGGCAGCCACGAAAGCGGCATCGCCACCACGAGGTCGATCGCGCTGCCGAACGGCATCTCGCCCGTGCCGGGACGCTGCATCAGCGCGTGGATGTCGTGCTGGGCGAGCAGGCTCCACGTGAGCCACGCCGCGCCCGCGAGCAGCAGCCAGATGCCCCACGTGCGCAGGAAGCGGCGCACGAACGAGAGCGGACCGCTGATTGCGAGCAGCGTCGCCAGCAGACCGAAGATCACGGTCCAGACGAGCGGCATCGAGAGGCCGAAGGCCTGTTTGGCGAGCGCGTCGGCGGAATCGCGCATCACGATGATCTCGAACGAGCCCCAGCCCACGAGCTGCACCATGTTGATGACGGCCGGAATCGACGCGCCGCGAATGCCGAGCGTCGGGCGCAGCGAGGACATGGCCGCGAGGCCGGTGTCGGTGCCGATCACGCCCGCGAGCGCGAGCAGCACCACGCCGATCACGCTGCCGATGCCGATGGCGAGCAGCGCGTGCGGCAGCGAGAGGCCGGGCACGAGCAGGGCGCCCGCCTGCGCGACCAGCAGGCCGATGCCGAGCGAGAACCACAGCGCGAAGGCGTCGCCGGTGCGGAACTGGCGGCGCGCGTCGGGCACGGGCACGTTGGGCGCGTAGGTCGAGCCGGCGCCGGCTTGCGGGTCTTGAGTCATGGGAAAGCGTGTCCTCTGTGTCGTATGTCTGGTGTCGTGCTGGCCGGCAGGCGGCGCGCGCTGGCTTTTCAACGCGCGGCGCGGCTGTCTGGCTGACGCGTCGTGCGCGTGGTGTGTCTCGCCTGTGTCTCGCGTGTGTCTCGTCCGGCGCTTTGCCCGGCCCGGTTTCACGGCGACCTTTGCCGCGCGCCACTGGCCCGGCCGTGCCTCGCGCGGCGGCGCCGGCTGTCATAATGCAGGGCTGGCGCGGCGGCGCGGTTTGAGGGCGCGAACAGCGCGCAGGCCGTGCAGCACGCATTGCAAGCTCAATTGCAACCTCGCCGCAGCGTCACTTAGCCGACATTATCGCGAAAACGTCATGTTTGAAGAAACCCGTGCCAACGTCCCCCTCGCCGAACGACTGCGTCCGCGCACCATCGACGAGGTCATCGGCCAGAAGCATCTGCTCGGACCGAACAAGCCGCTGCGCGTGGCGTTCGAGTCGGGCGAAGCGCATTCGATGATCCTCTGGGGGCCGCCGGGCGTCGGCAAGACCACGCTCGCGCGCCTCATGGCCGACGCGTTCCACGCCGAATTCATCGCGCTCTCGGCCGTGCTCTCAGGCGTGAAGGACATCCGCGAGGCCGTCGAGCAGGCGCAACTGCATCGCGCGCACGGCCATCAGACGCTGGTGTTCGTCGACGAGGTCCATCGCTTCAACAAGAGCCAGCAGGACGCTTTCCTGCCGCATGTGGAGTCGGGCCTGTTCGTGTTCGTCGGCGCGACCACGGAGAATCCGTCGTTCGAGGTGAACAGCGCATTGCTTTCGCGCGCGGCCGTCTATGTGCTCAAGAGCCTCGACGAGGAGGAGCAGGGCGAATTGCTCGCGCGCGCCGCCACCGAGCTGGGCGGGTTGACCTTCACGGACGAAGCGAAGGCCGCGCTGATCGGTTCCGCCGACGGCGACGGCCGCAAGCTGCTGAACAATCTGGAAATCGTCGCGCGCGCGGCGGCCCAGCAGAAGAAAGGCGAAATCGACGGCGAACTGCTCGGCAGCGCGCTCGCCGAGAACCTGCGCCGCTTCGACAAAGGCGGCGACGCGTTCTACGACCAGATCAGCGCGCTGCACAAGTCGGTGCGCGGCAGCAATCCGGACGGCGCGCTCTACTGGTTCTGCCGCATGCTCGACGGCGGCGCCGATCCGCGCTATCTGGCGCGCCGCATCGTGCGCATGGCGTGGGAGGACATCGGTCTCGCCGATCCGCGCGCGGCGCGCATGACGCTCGACGCCGCCGAAACCTACGAGCGCCTCGGCTCGCCCGAGGGCGAACTCGCGCTCGCGCAGGCCGTCATCTATCTGGCGGTCGCGCCCAAGTCGAATGCGGGCTACAACGCCTACAACGAGGCGCGGCGCTTCGTCGGCAAGGATCAGTCGCGCGCGGTGCCCGTGCATCTGCGCAACGCGCCGACCAAGCTGATGAAGGAACTCGGCTACGGCCACGAATACCGTTACGCGCACGACGAGCCCGACGCCTACGCGGCCGGCGAGACCTATCTGCCCGACGGCATGCGCGAACCGCGCTGGTATCAGCCGACGCCGCGCGGGCTCGAAGGCAAGATCGGCGAAAAGCTCGCGCGCCTCGCCGACCTCGACGCGCAATGGCGCGAGGCGCATCGCGACGAAATCCGCGAGCGCAAACGCAAGGGCTGAGGCCCGGGCCGGCAGACCGGCGCAAGCCCCGCGCACCGCGCCGCGCGGATTGCCGCCGCCGGTGCGCTAAAATCGACACTTCACACAACGAAACTGCGTCTCACAATCCCATGCTCGACATCCAGCTGCTGCGCAAAGACCTCGACGGCGTCGCGAAGCGCCTCGCCGACCGCGGCTACACCCTCGACGTCGCGGCCTTTTCCGCGCTCGAAGCGGAACGCCGTGCCATTCAGACCCGCACCGAAGAAATGCAGGCGCGCCGCAACAGCCTGTCGAAGCAGATCGGCGCGATGAAGGGCCGCGGCGAGGACACCTCGGCCGTGATGGCCGAAGTGGGCGGCATCGGCGACGAGATGAAGGCGTCGCAGGTCAAGCTCGACGAGATCCAGTCGAAGCTCTCGGATCTGCTGCTCGGCGTGCCGAACCTGCCGCACGAGAGCGTGCCCGTGGGCCGCGACGAAAGCGGCAACGTGGAAGTGCGCCGCTGGGGCGCGCCGCGCGCGTTCGACTTCGAGGTGAAGGATCACGTCGACGTCGGCACGCCGCTCGGTCTCGACTTCGAAACGGGCGCGAAGCTCTCGGGCGCGCGCTTCACGATGCTGCGCGGCCAGATCGCGCGTCTGCACCGCGCGCTTGCGCAGTTCATGATCGACACGCACACGACGCAGCACGGCTACACGGAAACGTACACGCCCTACATCGTCAATCCGGAAATCCTGTACGGCACGGGTCAGCTTCCGAAGTTCGCGGACGACATGTTCCGCGTGGAAAAGGGCGGCGCGGAAAACACCGTCACGCAGTATCTGATCTCCACGTCGGAGATTTCGCTCACGAATACGGTGCGCGAGAGCATCGTCGAAGGCAGCGCGCTGCCGATCAAGCTGACCGCGCATTCGCCGTGCTTCCGCTCGGAAGCCGGCTCGTATGGCCGCGACACGCGCGGCATGATCCGTCAGCATCAGTTCGACAAGGTCGAAATGGTCCAGATCGTCGCGCCGGAAACGTCGTATGACGCGCTGGAGCAGATGGTCGTGCACGCGGAAACCATCCTGCAGAAGCTTGGCCTGCCGTATCGCGTGATCACGCTGTGCACGGGCGACATGGGTTTCTCGGCGACCAAGACGTACGACCTCGAAGTCTGGCTGCCGGCGCAGAACACGTATCGCGAAATTTCGAGCTGCTCGAACACGGAAGCGTTCCAGGCGCGCCGCATGCAGGCGCGCTATCGCAACGCGCAGGGCAAGCCGGAACTCGTGCACACGCTCAATGGTTCGGGCCTCGCGGTGGGCCGCACGCTGGTCGCGGTGCTGGAGAACTATCAGGAAGCCGATGGCTCGGTCACCGTGCCGGAAGCGCTGCGTCCTTACATGGGCGGTGTCTCGCGTCTGTCGCTGGACGTTTGATCGGCACATGAATCCTGCATCGCCCCGAAATTTTTTTCGTAAAAGGGCTTGCAGGATTCAAATTATGTTCTATAATCTTCGCTTCTCTGGTCGCCGACCAAGACCTGAGAAGCAGTAAAAAACGCAGTAAAAAAGCAGTACCCCGGAGAGGTGGCAGAGTGGTCGAATGTACCTGACTCGAAATCAGGCGTACGGTTTCCCCGTACCGTGGGTTCGAATCCCACCCTCTCCGCCAAATTCTGAAAACCCCTGCATGCTTAACCGCTGCGGGGGTTTTTGCTTTGTAGCGCCGCTTTCGGCGCTAACAGGTTCAATCACTCTCGCCCACGCCGCTCCAGCGCGCGCAGATACGTGCCCGAGATGGCCGACGTGCCGTGATGCACGATCTTTTCATCGACGAGCGCCCACACCGAAAGTCCCACCTGCCGCACGCGCCGACAGAACGACAGATCCTCCGACAGATACACGCCTTGCTCGCCGACCGTATCGAAGAAGGCGTGAAAGCGGCCGTCGGGCAGATAGGGCGCGTATTGCGCGGGCGGCCGATAAAGCTGCGTGACCGGCGCGACGGCTTCGATCGCGTCGCGGCGCACGAGGAAAATACCCGTGCCGATGTGGTTCACCTCGGTCCAGCCATTGTCGACCGAAACGTTACCGTGCGCGTCGGCGAGCATCGCGGTGTTGTAGTCCACGGTCTTTTCCTGCCACTCGGCCAGCGTCAGGCCCACGTCCGCCGCCGTGATGGTCGTGTTGCGCTCGAAGTGGCGATACGGGCAGGCGATCCCGGCGACCGGTTTGTCGCCGGCCAGCAGGCGCGGAATGGCTTCGGGCGAGAAGGCCATGTCGGTGTCGAGAAACAGGATGTGCGTGAACTCCGGGTGGCTCAGGAAATAGCTGGCGAAGAAGTTGCGCGCCCGAATGATGTGCGACGAGGCCGTGTGGATGTACTGGAAGTTCACGTCGGTGGCCTTGAACGTCTCCATCAGGCGCGCGAGCGCCATCGCGAAGTCGAAGTGCACCGAGTTGTCGTAGGTGGGCAGGGCGATCAGCACGTTCAGGGGCGTGGCCGGTGCCGCCGTGCGGGAAGTGGTGGATGAATCCATGACCTGGCGTTCCGCTCATGTCGTTGTAAGATAATTCCCATTCTTGATGGCGGCTTGCGCGCGGACAATCGGACAGTTCCGAATGTCGGCCGGCCGGAGCGCGGCAACGCCCCGGTACAATGCACGTTTGCTCCTTTGTATGCGTGGCGGATCGCTCAGGCGGCGCCGCGCTCACCTGAGTCTCAGATGGCTATCACCTACAAATCCGCGGACGACATCGCGCGTCTGCGCATCTCGGGCCGCCTCGCCGCCGACGTGCTCGCCATGATCGGCGAACACGTCAAGCCCGGCGTCTCCACCGACGACCTCGACGCGATCTGCAACGATTTCATCGTCAACACGCTCAAGGCCGTGCCGGCCAACGTCGGCTACCTCGGCTTTCCGAAGACGATCTGCGCGTCGGTCAACTCGGTCGTCTGCCACGGCATTCCGAGCCGCGGCGAAGTCCTCAAGGACGGCGACATCATCAACATCGACGTGGCCGTGATCAAGGACGGCTATTTCGGGGACACGAGCCGCATGTACACGGTCGGCACCCCGAGCCCGGTCGGTCGCCAGCTGATCGACACCACCTACGAGGCGATGCTCGCGGGCATTCGCCAGGTGAAGCCGGGCGCGACGCTCGGCGACGTCGGCCACGCGATCCAGAAGCGCGCGCAGGCCGACGGCTTCTCGATCGTGCGCGAGTATTGCGGCCACGGCATCGGCAAGGTCTATCACGAGGAGCCTCAGGTGCTGCACTACGGCCAGCCGGGGCAGGGCCTGCGCCTGAAGCCGGGCATGGTCTTCACGATCGAGCCGATGGTGAACGCGGGCCGCGCCGGCACGACGGTGCAGCGCGACGGCTGGACCGTGGTCACCAAGGACCGCTCGCTCTCCGCCCAGTGGGAACACATGGTCGCCGTCACCGACGACGGCTACGAGCTGCTGACGCCCTGGCCGGACGGCACGGGCAGCTACGAAGCGCCGTGATGGCGGGTGTGCGGCCGCTCGGCCGCTCTGTCAAGTGCGCGCTGAAGTTCCGCGCGGATGGCGCTCGGGGAACGTTTTCGTCAAATAAGGATTTGACTCTCTGGCCAGTTCGGTTAAAGCTACGCGTTAGTGCTTTATTGGGGTTTACGACTGCATGAGTCCGTCACTGACCGTTCGCCGTATCGTTGCCGATCAGGGTGCCGTGCTCCGCGAGCTTCGTACCGCTTCGCTGCGCGACGCACCTTATGCGTTCGGCGACTCGCTCGAAGATGCGCTGTCCGCCGACGCAGCCGTCTACGACGCGGCGGCCGCGCGCCATGCCGACTCGCATGCGGCCACCTCGTTCATCCTCTATACCGAGGGGCATCCGGCGGGGCTGATCGGCGCGAATTTCGAGAGTGCGCCCGCGCGGCGCGCGTTCGTGTTCGCGCTCTGGGTGGCGCCTGCCGTGCGTCATCTGCGTGGCGGGGAGTTGCTGTTGAACGCGGCGCTCGAATGGCTCGTGAGCGAAGGCGCGACGCAGGTCTACGCCTGGGTCACCGATTCGAACACCACCGCCATGCGCTTCTACGAGCGTCTCGGCTTCGGCCCCACGGGCGATCACGCGCGCAGCCAGCACTCGCCGGAGCAATGGGAAACGCTGCTCGTGCGCGACGTGTCCGACCTCGCCCAGCCAGCCCCCGCGCAATGAGGCCGCGCGCCGGCTGCGATTTTTTTGCCGGTTTTGTGCGGTTTTTTTAGCCGCGTCCCTGCTGTCTTTTCGTTTCCTGATTCTGTCGTCGATGCCGTCGTGACGCGCCGGATGCCACTGCGCCTGCGCGTCGTGGCGTCGGCACGGCGTCCGCCATGACGTCGTTCGCGGCGTCGTTCTCGCCTCGACCCCTTGCCGCAGCATGCCAGGCCATTAAAAATGATGGCTGTGTGCGTTGACGCCTGTAAAATACGCAAAATTTTTCGCCGATCGCCATGTCGCCCAGGAAATCGCCATATTTTGAACTGAAGAGCGGTTCAGTCGATACGCTTCTGTTCGTGGTCAAAACGACTGAACTCGATGCGATGCGCGCCGAACTCACGCGGCGCTTCGAGGCGACCCCGGAATTCTTCGCCAACGATACCGTGGCCATCGACATCCGGCGTCTCGCCGATGGCGAGCAGGTCGCGCTCGGCGACATCGCGCGCCTGCTCGAAAGCGTGCGCATGCGCCCCGTCGGCGTGGTCGCGCAGGCCGCCCAGCACGGTTGGGCCGCCGAAGCCGGACTGCCGTTCCTCGAAGCGCGCGACAAGCGCGGCGCCCACGCGAAGGGCGGCGCCGACGCCGACACCGGCGTGGAACACAGCGCCGCGCCGCAGTCCGAAGCCGCCAATGCGCCGGCTTCAGCCGACAAAGGCGCCGCGCAGCCGGAACTCTTTCCCGCCACGACGGCCGCAGAAGAGCCGGTCACGGAAACGCTGGCGGAAACCCCGTCGCGCAACGCGCCCAAGGAACCCACGCTGGTGGTCGACCGTCCGCTGCGTTCGGGCCAGCGCGTCTACGCGAAGGGCGACCTCGTGGTGCTCGGCATGGTGTCGAACGGCGCCGAGGTGATCGCCGAGGGCAACATCCATATTTACGCGCCGTTGCGCGGCCGCGCACTCGCGGGCGTGCATGGCAATCACGACGCGCGCATTTTTTGCACGAGCCTCGAGGCGGAACTCATTTCGATCGCGGGCATCTACCGTACCACTGAAGTTCCACTCGCCGACGACGTGCGGGGCAAGCCGGCGCAAATCCGGCTCGACGAAGAAAAGCTGTTGATCGAACCGTTGAGGCTCACCTGAGTCGCCGCTCAAGCGCCCGCGCGTGATGTGCGGGGCGCTCGCATGCGGCACGCGATGAGACCAAACTGAGAAACTGACGAACGCAAGGTAAGGGAATGGCAAAAATCATTGTGGTGACTTCGGGCAAAGGTGGCGTCGGCAAAACGACCACGAGCGCGAGTTTCGCATCGGGCCTCGCGTTGCGCGGCCACAAGACCGCGGTCATCGACTTCGACGTGGGTCTGCGCAATCTCGACCTCATCATGGGTTGCGAGCGCCGCGTCGTGTACGACCTGATCAACGTGATCCAGGGTGAAGCGAACCTCAATCAGGCGCTCATCAAGGACAAGAAGTGCGAAAACCTCTTCATCCTGCCCGCCTCGCAGACGCGCGATAAAGACGCGCTCACGAAGGAAGGCGTGGAAAAGGTGATCGAGGATCTGCGCAAGATGGACTTCGAATACATCGTGTGCGATTCGCCCGCGGGTATCGAGTCGGGCGCGATGCTGGCGATGCATTTCGCCGACGAAGCGCTCATCGTGACGAATCCGGAAGTGTCGTCGGTGCGCGACTCGGACCGCATTCTCGGCATGCTCTCGTCGAAGACGAAGCGCGCGATCGAAGGCAAGGATCCGATCAAGGAACATCTGCTGATCACGCGTTACAGCCCGAAGCGCGTCAACGAAGGCGAGATGCTGTCGCTGTCGGACATTTCGGAAATCCTGCGTATCGATCTGATCGGTGTGATTCCGGAATCGGAAGCCGTGCTGCACGCGTCGAACCAGGGCTTGCCGGCTGTCCATCTCGACGGCACCGACGTCGCGGAAGCGTACAAGGATGTCGTGTCGCGTTTTCTCGGCGAGGAGAAGTCGCTTCGTTTCACCGATTACCAGAAGCCGGGGCTCCTGCAGCGCCTGTTCGGTAGCAAGTAAGGGAGGCGCACGCCATGTCGTTTCTTTCGTTTTTTCTCGGCGAGAAGAAGAAGTCCGCCTCGGTAGCGAAGGAACGCCTGCAGCTCATCATCGCTCACGAGCGCGCAGGCGGCCATCCGCCCGCCGATTATCTGCCGGCCCTCCAACGTGAACTGGTCGCGGTGATCTCGAAGTACGTGAAGATCTCCGACGACGATATCCGCGTGAGCCTCGAACGCCAGGACGACCTCGAAGTGCTCGAGGTCAAGATCGAGATTCCGCAGGCCTGATGAAGGCATTGCGCGCGGCCGGTTTGCGCCGCGCGCATCTCAATTTGGCGGACGGCGGCTGACTTCACGACGTCTCGCGCCGCTGTTTGCAGCGTCTGTTCGCCGCGTCGTTTTCACCGCCTTCGCGCATTCCTTGCCTGACCGAAATATTCGGTTTCACTTCACCCTGCGTGGTTACACGGCCGCTGTCAGCGCGGCGTCGTGCTCGCGCATTGATCCGGTAACGCCACTCATGGCGTCTTACTCAAGGGTGATCAACATGAACAATTCCATCCGCCTGCTCGTTGCCAAAACCGCGATCGTCGTCGCCGGTGCGTGCGCTGTCGCTGCGCCTGCGTTCGCCGAAGTCATCGTCGTTGCGCCGAGCGCGCCGCCCGTCGAGCGCATCGAAGTCGTGCCCGCGCCGCGCGCCGGCTACGTCTGGGACAAGGGCCACTGGCGCTGGGATCACGGCCGCTACGTCTGGATCGGCGGCCACTGGCAAGCCGAACGCGTGGGCTATCACTGGGTGCCGGGCCACTGGATCGCGCATGGTCCGAACTGGCACTGGGTCGAAGGCCACTGGGCCGCTTGAGGCTCGCGCGCTTCGTGTGAGCTCGCGCGTCGACCATTCGTCCGCTTGAGCGCAACGCTGCAGGGGAGGCCCGCGCTCGTCGTGATCGACTGACGTTCGGGCGCGGTCCGCGGCGCAAGCAGCCCGGCGGGAGCCCGGCGCGCGGCAACAGTGCGAATTTTTCGCCCGTTGCCGCGCGCCGGGCTCCTTCTTTTGCGCGGACAAAAAAGAGGGCGCATAGCGGCCGCGCGCGTCCCGGCGAGACTGCCATCCGCCCGAATCGGCCAAGCTGGCAATCAGGGCAGGGAAAACCTGCGTATTCCCACGCGGATTCCGTCACTCGCGCCTGGCTTCGTCCGTTAAAATCACGGAAAAATGCAGGCAAATCACTGAATTGGGCCTTCGCCGGTCCGCAGCACAATGAAACGAGTCTTGATTGTCAAGGTGACTTCGCTCGGCGACGTCGTCGAAGCCCTTCCCGTGGTGGCCGATGTCCAGCGCGCGTACCCTGGCGTGATCGTCGACTGGGCCGTCGACGACGCCTTCGCGGAAATCGTGGCATGGAACGCGGGCGTCGATCGCGTGCTGTGCGCGCCGCTGCGCCGCTTCAAGAAAGCGCGCCGCTGGAGCGATTTCAAATCGATCTGGCAGTCGATCTCCGAGCTGCGCGCGCATCGCTACGACGCGGTCATCGATATTCACGGCGTATACAAAAGCGCGATCATCGCGTTTCTCGCGCGTGGCCGCCGCCGTTTCGGTTATCTCGCCCAGGATCTCGGCGAGCGCGGCGCGGCGTTCGCGTACAACGGCCGTTTCGGTCCGCGTCCGAAGTGCGATGCGTGGCTCGGCATGCGCATCAGCACGGGCGAAGCGCTCGGCTACACGATCGACACGCCGCCCGATTTCCAGATGCGCATTCCGCGCGACGGCAACGCGCTGCCCGCGCCCGACGCGCCCACCGCGCTGATCTTCCACGCGACCTCGAAGGAAGAGAAGAAGTGGCCGGTCGAGCATTGGGGCGAGCTGTGCCGCGCATTGATCGCGCGCGGTCTGCGCATCGAGCTGCCCTGGGGCTCCGACGCCGAGCACGCCACCGCGCGCGAGATCGCGGCGCTCGTGCCTGGCGCGACGATCCTGCCGCGCCTCACGGTCACGCAGGTCGCGCAGCGTATCGAGGATTCGGCGCTCGTCGTCGGCACCGATACGGGCTTCGTGCACCTCGCGCACGCGCTGCTCAAGCCGACCATCATGATCTTCGTGGCGACCAATGCCGAGCACCTCGGCGTGCGTGCGCCCAATCGCTCGATTTCGATCGGCGACGGTCATCACGTGCCGCCGGTTTCGGTGGCAATCGATGCCGTCGATCGCGTGTATCCCGCGCGCGATGCGGACGGCACGCCGAAAGCGCCGCTCGTGTCGAGCGTGTGATTTTCAGCGGCTGAATTCAACGGTTCGATGAGGTATTTCGCGGCGCGCGTTCATCGCGCGCCCGTTGCTTTTGTGCGTGCGAACAGTTCGTTCCCGGCGCGTTTGCGGCGCATTCATCCGCACATTTCCCCCGCGCATCGCTTATTACGAGGTTGTTAAAAGTGTCGTGCCTGTGTTGCATGCAGCGCGGCGTGCGCGCCTGTCGGCGTAAGAACGCATGCGGGCTGTAACACGGGCCACACCGCTGCTTACAAATTGCAACGCCTGCGATGCGCGCCGTCGTGTTCAATGCAAACCGTCCACTGCACGCGATTCCCCTGCGGAACGCGCCGGACGCAAGACATTGACTCGAAGGGAGAACGAAGTGAAACGATTGACGCTTACCCTGATCGCAGGTGCGCTTTTCGCGGCGTCGCTGAGCGGATGCATCGTGGTGCCGCCGGGCGGCGGATACTACGGCGGCGGCTACCATCACGGCTACTACGATCGTTGAGCATGATGCCGACGCGAGCGGCCCGCTCAGGCCAGCAGCATCTCGACGGCGATGACCGCCGCGATGGCCGCGACGTTGGCGACGATGGCTTCGAGAACCACCGCGCGCCACGTTCGCGTACTCAAACGAAAGGCCAGAACGAGTGAGATGCCCAGTGCGAGCGCGATCATCAGGACGAGATCGGCATTGCTCAGATGCAGGTTCATCGTTGGCCTCCCTGGCGCGAATGCGCGGACCGTGTTGATGCCTCGTTATCGAGTATAGGCACGCGCCGCGCGCACAAGTGGACAAAAAACGGACGAAAAAAAAGCGGAATCCAATGACCCGGATTCCGCTTTTTTCGTTTCGGTCTGCTCGAAGCAGTGCATCAGCGCACTGCTTCGGTGTCGTGCATCACGTCAGCGACGTATGACGCGTTTCGCGCATGCACAGCACGCCGAAGAGGCTCACGCAGGCCGCGATCGACACGTAGGCGCCGACCCACGACAGACCGCCGCGCGCGGCCAGCACCTGCGCGATATACGGCGCGACCGACGCGCCCAGAATGCCGCCGAGGTTGTAGGCCACGCCCGCGCCGGTGTAGCGCACGCTGGTCGGGAACAGCTCGGGCAGCAGGGCGCCCATCGGCGCGAAGGTGGCGCCCATCAGGAACAGCTCGATCACGAGGAACAGCAGCACCAGCGGCAGCGAGCCGCTGCCGAGCAGCGGCTGCATCGTGAAGCCCGAGAGGATCGCCAGAATGCAGCCGACGATCAGCACCGGCTTGCGGCCGAAGCGGTCGGAGAGCGCCGCCGAAATCGGGGTGGCGATGCCCATGAACACGACCGCGATACACAGCATGCCGAGGAAGGTCGGACGCGGAATATGCAGCGCCGTCACGCCGTGCGAGAGCGAGAACACCGTCGCGTTGTAGAACAGCGTGTAGCAGACCACCATTGCCAGCGCGCCGAGCAGCGTCGGCCACCAGTAGTTCGAGAGCAGCGTCGCGACCGGCACCTTGACGCGTTCGTCGCGCTCGACGGCGGCCCTGAACGCGGGCGTTTCGGCGATCTTCAGGCGTACATAGAGGCCGAGCGCGACGAGCACCGCCGAGACGATGAACGGCACGCGCCAGCCCCAGTCGCGGAACTGCTGGTCGGTCAGCGTGGAGGCGAGGCCGAAGAACAGGCCGTTCGACGCGAGAAAGCCGACCGACGGTCCGAGCTGCGGGAACATGCCGAACCAGCCGCGCTTGCCTTGCGGCGCGTATTCGGTCGCGAGCAGCGCCGCGCCGCCCCATTCGCCGCCGAGGCCGATGCCCTGGCCGAAGCGCAGCACGCACAGCAGAATCGGCGCGAGGCTGCCGATCGAGTCGTAGCCGGGCACGAAGCCGATCAGCGTGGTCGAGACACCCATGACGAGCAGCGAGGCCACCAGCGTCGATTTACGGCCGATACGGTCGCCGAAATGGCCGAACAGGAACGAGCCGATCGGGCGCGCGACGAACGCAATGCCGAAGGTCACGAACGCCGACAGCGCCTGCGCCGTCGCCGAGCCGTGCGGGAAGAACACCGGGCCGATCACGAGCGCGGCGGCCGTTGCGTACACATAGAAGTCGTAGAACTCGATCGCGGTGCCGATGAAGCTCGCGAAGATCACGCGCGCCGTGCTTTGCTGGCGCGCGGCATCGGGTTGGTCGGCGCTCGCCGACGAAAGCGGGGAGGTGGACATCGGGGTCTCCAGTCATTGTGATGCGCGCTGACGCGCTTTGCCCGCCGGGCCGAGGGCGGCTGGGGCGCAAGGCGCGGCGCGTGCGTCTTTGTGCAGGTTTCGAAGTCCGGCGCGCGGGCGCGGATGCCGCCATGGCATCCCGCTGCAACATCCATGAGCCGGCAACGAGTCGTCAGTATGCATCGCGCAGCGTGGGCTGTGCGCGCGAAGGCGTGGACCGTCCGGCGCGCGCGGATAGGCGCGGGCACGATGCAGATACGGTCGAAGCGCGCATCGGCGCGGCGCGGGTGGCGACGGTCGACGGCGTGGCCGGGCGGATGCCGGCTAGGGATAGCGAAAAATTATAACGAGCGGGCGCGCCGCGCAGCAAGGCGTAAGCAAGCCTCGCGCGGGCGCATCGAAAGGCGCGTGGCGGATCAGTTGTAGTTCTGCGCTTGCGGCGACGCGAGCGTGCGCAACTGGAACTTGCCGTTGTCGTTGAAGAGCCAGTCCTCGAACAGCTCGATCTGTCCGACCGAGTTGAGCAGACACGCGGGCGGCGGCGGCAACGGCGCGGCGTGACGCAGCGTGGCGAGCGCGGTGGATTCGGCGTCGTCGTCGCCATTGGTGCGATACACCGACGACTTGACCACCTGGCCTTCGCGATTGATCGTGAACGAAACGACCACGAGCGAGCGCAGCATCGCCTGGGGCGAACCGTGCAGCACCGAGGTCGGATTACGCTCGATGATGCGCTTCGCCACGGCGGCGCGATATTGATCGAGCGTCGTGCTGTTGATGGCTTCGGGCGGAATCACGAGCAGCGGACGCGGCGGCGGCGTGATCGTGCAGGCGCTTGTAAGGGCGAGCAGCAGGATCGCACCGAGACGCCGCAGCGGCGCTGCATGCGCGGTGTGAGCGATGTTCGGGCGGAGAGCGCTCGCGGTGTCGTGACCGCTGCGCGTACGGACGCGGATGAGCATGTTGTCCAGGCTCGAGTGCGAAACCAGATTCGAGCTTAGTCGAAACGGTGCGGGATGCAATCCGAACTCTCCCGCGCGAGCGCGCGGTACTGGCGAGTTGTGTGCGCCTGGGCGCTTATCCGTTCGTTGATGCGCCGAGGCGCCGATGCGTTTATTCGACGGGGAATTGCGCGCAGGGATCCGCGGTCACGGTCGCGCAGGCGTACGAGTATTCGCCGCTCTTGAGGAACAGCTCCTTGCCGACTTGCACGTTCGCGCGCAGATCGGGCGAGCTTTCCCAGGCGATGTAGCCCGAGCACATCACGGCAGACAGAACGACGAGTGAAAAGGCCAGCTTTTCGAAGACCTGGTAACGATGCGGCATGGTGAGTAATCCCCTGAACAGGCGATAGTTTACCGCAATACTAGGGTTTTCACCTAGGGTTATACCCGGGTTCTGGCAGGGTGTCTGAAAAGGGCGAATTAAACACGCGACCCTAAAATTGGAAAGACGAACACGGGCCTTCGCCGAGCGTCGCTCGATCGGGGATTCAGGCGTTGGTGTGTGGGGAAAGATTCAGCCGCAGGACGCGGATCTGAAGGCGAAGCTCGGCGATTCGACCCGTTGAGGCCGTGGAGGCTGGCAGGAGGTCGAAGGCCGCTCCAGGCGGCTGGAAGGATGCGCGGACGCATCCTTCCAGCCGCCTCCTTGCCGCCAGTCAGGACGCTTGCGTCGATGCCAGATCGAGCGCCACTGCCTGTGCGACTTCGATGCCGTCGATGGCCGCCGAATAGATGCCGCCCGCGTAACCGGCGCCTTCGCCTGCCGGATACAAACCTTCGACGTTCATGCTCTGAAAATCGTCTTTGCGGCGAATCCGGATCGGCGACGACGTGCGTGTCTCGACGCCGGTCAGCACGGCGTCGTGCATCGCGAAACCGGCGATCTTCCTGTCGATCTGGGGGAGGGCTTCACGGATTGCTTCGATCACGTAGTCGGGCAGCGCCGTGCTGAGATCGGTCGGATGCACGCCCGGCTTGTACGACGGCACGACCGAGCCAAGCGACGTGGACGGCCGGCCCGCGATAAAGTCGCCGACCAGTTGCCCGGGCGCCTGGTAGTTGCCGCCGCCGAGCTCGAACGCCCGCTCTTCCCATTTGCGCTGGAACGCGATGCCCGCCAGCGGGCCGCCCGGGTAGTCCTCCGGCGTGATGCCGACGACGATGCCCGCATTCGCGTTGCGCTCGGCCCGGGAATACTGGCTCATGCCGTTGGTGACGACGCGGCCCGGTTCGGAAGTCGCCGCGACCACCGTGCCGCCCGGGCACATGCAAAAGCTGTACACCGCGCGCCCGTTGTTGGCGTGATGGACCACCTTGTAGTCGGCGGCGCCAAGTTGCTTGTGGCCCGCGAATTTGCCGAAGCGGCTGCGATCGATGAGCCCCTGCGGATGTTCGATGCGAAAGCCCAGTGAAAATGGCTTGGCTTCGATATACACACCGCGATCGTGCAGCATCTGGAACGTGTCGCGGGCGCTGTGTCCCACGGCCAGCACGACGTGGTCGCAGCGCAGCGTTTCACCGTTCGAGAGCTTGAGCGAGCGCACCTTGCCCTGATCGATTTCGATGTCGTCGACGCGGGTTTCGAAACGCACTTCACCACCCAATTCGTGGATCGTCGCGCGCATCTTTTCCACCATGCTGACGAGACGGAACGTGCCGATGTGCGGACGGCTCAAATACAGGATATCTTCCGGCGCGCCTGCCTTGACGAACTCCTCGAGCACCTTGCGGCCATAGTGGTTCGGGTCCTTGATCTGGCTGTACAGCTTGCCGTCGGAAAACGTCCCGGCCCCGCCTTCGCCGAACTGCACGTTGGATTCCGGATTGAGCACCGACTTGCGCCACAGACCGAAGGTGTCCTTGGTGCGTTCGCGCACGGCCTTGCCGCGTTCGAGAATAATGGGGCGGAAACCCATCTGCGCGAGGATGAGTCCGGCGAACAAACCGCACGGCCCCATGCCGATCACCACCGGACGCGGACGCGTCGAGTGCTCGGGCGCCTTCGCGACGAACCGGTACGTCATGTCGGGCGTCACCCCGCAATGCGGCTGCCCGACGATCTGCTTGCGCACCGCCGCTTCGTCCTTGACTTCGATGTCGACGATATAGGTCAGCTTGATATCCGAGCGCTTGCGTGCGTCATGCGCGCGGCGGAATACGGTGAAGCGGACAAGCTCGTCTGCCGCGACGCCGAGATCGGCGAGGCGCGCGCGAACGGCGGCGTCAAGCTCGCGTTCGGCATGATCGAGGGGGAGTTTTATTTCGGATAAACGTAACATGGGGTGCCAGGGTGCAGTTGCCACTGGAATCGTGGCCAACCCGTATTTTATAGGTTTGGCGGATTCCCAAATGAAAAGCTACCGCGCGACGAAACGTCAGCGCTTGGGTGACAGGCGGATTGTGACCGGGTGAGGGCGGGCGGCGTTCGCCATGTGGACGGCCGGCAGCGGACTGTTTGTCGAACTGAAGCGTGGCTCGCCGGGGATCTTTTGTCCGATTTCGGATGCTCGCGTGCGCGTGCACGTCAGCGACCGTTTATGGCCGGGAGCACCGGGAGTCATCAGGACGAATCAGACCCAATCAGGAAATCCCGCCAATTGCACGGCGGGCAACGACACACCGTGAAATGCGAGTGAAATCAGGGGAGTTTTTGACGGCTGCCCGCGAACCCTCTCGGGTGGCGAGTATTGGCGGAGGCGGTGAGATTCGAACTCACGGAAGGGTTACCCCTTCGCCGGTTTTCAAGACCGGTGCATTCAACCACTCTGCCACACCTCCGGAGGCGCGCATTGTAACCTGGAATGCGCGCGCGCCGGCAGCCTCGCCGGCGGCGCGCATCGAAATGCGCCTCGAAACGTCAGGACGGGTCCTTGAGAAACAGCTCCTGCAGATCGTTGAGAAAGCGCTGACCCAGCTCGGTCGGCACGATCTTCTCGTAATCGCGCGTGATCAGGCCGCGTTTTTCCGCTTCCTGCAATTGCGGCTCGATCGTCGTGATCGGCAAACCCGTGCGTTCGATGAAGCGATGCACCGGAAAGCCTTCCACGAGCCGCAGCGCGTTGAGCATGAACTCGAACGGCAGATCGCGCGCGCTCACCTCATGCTCTTCCTGCACCGGCGAGCCCGCGCGCGCCTGCTCGATGAAGGTCGACGGATGCTTGTAACGCACCTGCCGCACGATGCGGTTCGGAAACGACAGCTTCGTATGCGCGCCCGCGCCGATGCCGAGGTAATCGCCGAAACGCCAGTAGTTCAGGTTGTGGCGGCTCTGATGTCCGGGCTGCGCGTACGCCGACACTTCATAGCGCCCAAAACCCGCCTCGGCCGTGCGCGCGTGAATCCATTCCTGCATGTCCGCCGACTGGTCGTCGTCGGGCAGGGTGGGCGGAAACTTCGCGAACAGCGTGTTCGGTTCGAGCGTGAGGTGATAGAGCGACAGATGCGGCGGCTTGAACGCGAGCGCCGTGTCGATATCGGTCTGACATTCGGCGAGCGTCTGCTGCGGCAGCGCGAACATCAGGTCGAGATTGAAGTTGTCGAAGGTCTTCGCCGCGACTTCCACCGCGTGACGCGCCTGCGCCGCGTCGTGAATGCGCCCGAGCGCCTTCAGATGCGCTTCGTTGAAGCTCTGGATGCCGACCGACAGCCGGTTCACGCCGCTCGCGCGGAACTGCGCGAACTTGTCGGCCTCGAACGTGCCCGGATTCGCTTCGAGCGTGATTTCGGCGTCGGCGTCGAGCGGCAGCAGCGCGCGCACGTCGGAGAGCAGGCGGTCGAGCCCTTTCGCCGAGAGCAGGCTCGGCGTGCCGCCGCCGATGAAGATCGTGTGCACCTGGCGGCCCCAGACGAGCGGCAGCGCCTGTTCGAGATCGGTGCGCAGCGCGTCGAGGTAATCGTCCTCGGGAAAGCGATCGCCTTTCCATTCGTGCGAGTTGAAATCGCAGTACGGACACTTGCGCACGCACCACGGGAAATGCACGTAAAGCGAAAGCGGCGGCAGCGACGTGAGGCGGATGCTGCCCGGCATCGTGAACGACTTCACGACTTCGATGCCGATGCGGTGCTGCTGGCTCACGCTAGCTCCTCGAGGCGCGCGAGCAGGGCGCGCAAGGCGATCGCGCGATGGCTCGACGCGTTCTTGAGCGCAGGATCGAGTTCGGCGGCGGTGGCTTCGAGGCCCGCGATGTAGAAGTGCGGGTCGTAGCCGAAGCCGTTGTCGCCGCGCGGCGTGTCGATGACTTCGCCGTGCCAGCGGCCTTCGGCGATCAGCGGTTCGGGGTCGTCGGCGTGGCGCACGAGGGCGAGCACGCAGTAGTAATACGCGCGGCGGTCGGCGTGTTGCTGCAGATTCGCGACGAGCAGGGCGTTGTTCGCGGCGTCGCTTTTCTCGCCGCCCGCGCGCTGTGCGTAGCGCGCCGAATACACGCCCGGCGCGCCGCCGAGGGCGCGCACGCAGAGGCCGGAATCGTCGGCGATCGCGGGCAGGCCGGTGAGCTTCGCGGCGTGACGCGCCTTGGCGAGCGCGTTTTCGACGAAGGTGACGTGCGGCTCTTCGGCCTCGGGCACGCCGAGCTCGCCTTGCGTCACGAGTTCGATGCCCGCCGCGCCGAGCAGCGCCGCGAATTCGCGCAGCTTGCCGGCGTTGTTCGAGGCCAGCACGACGCGGCCCGACAAGGCGCTCTGGGCGGCGTTGGGCGCGGTGTTAGCCGTGTCAGCCATGCGCGATCTCCAGCGCGGCCTTTTGCTTCTCGATCAGCGTGCGGATGCCGCCTTGCGCGAGGTCGAGCAGCGCGTTGAGTTCGTCGCGCGAGAACGGCGCGCCTTCGGCCGTGCCCTGCACTTCGACCATGCCGCCCGAGCCCGTCATGACGACGTTCATGTCGGTGTCGCATTGCGAGTCTTCGGCGTAGTCGAGGTCGAGCACGGGCACGCCTTCGTAGACGCCCACCGAGATCGCCGCCACGTAGTCGGTGATCGGCGAGCGCTCGATGCGGCCGGTCGCGAGCAGTTTCGAGACGGCGTCGTGCGCCGCGACGAACGCGCCCGTGATGGCGGCCGTGCGGGTGCCGCCGTCGGCTTGCAGCACGTCGCAATCGAGGTTGATGGTGCGCGCGCCGAGCGCTTCCAGATCGAACACCGCGCGCATCGCGCGGCCGATCAGGCGCTGGATTTCCTGGGTGCGGCCCGTCTGCTTGCCGCGCGCGGCTTCGCGGTCGCTGCGCGTGTGCGTGGCGCGCGGCAGCATGCCGTATTCGGCGGTGAGCCAGCCCTGGCCCTTGTCGCGCAGGAACGGCGGCACGCTCTCCGAGACGCTCGCGGTGCACAGCACCTTGGTGTCGCCGAATTCAACGAGCACCGACCCTTCGGCGTACTTCGTGAAATGGCGGGTGATGCGGACGTCGCGAAGCTGGTCGGCGGCGCGGCCGGAGGGGCGCTGGATGGATTGGGTCATCGTCGGGCGTGCGGGGGCACGGCAAAGGAGGGGGAAACCGCAATTTTAGCGCCTTCGCACGGTGGGCGCGGCGCGTGGGTTGCGGCCCGGCGCGGGGGCTTGCGCGCCGCGCGCCGCCGGGGCCGGCCGGCGCGCCGCCCGGCGGGGCTTGCCGAACGGGCGGGCGAGCCGCCAAAAATGGGATAATGGCGAATCCCCGCCCCGCGTCATCGATTGCACGAGTCCACGCCGGGCGCCTCGATTTTTCCTCGCCGTGAGCCGCGCCCGCAACCGGCGCGCCGCATGGCTTTTACGCGAGACGAACCATGATCTACAGCATGACCGGCTATGCCAGCGCCACGCGCGAACTGGTGGCGGCATCGGGCACTGGCGGCGCCAGCGTGTCCGTCGAACTGCGCACTGTGAATTCGCGCTTTCTCGACCTGAATTTCCGCATGCCGGAAGACGTGCGCGTCGTCGAGCCGACACTGCGCGAAATGCTGATGCAGAAGCTCTCGCGCGGCAAGGTCGATATCCGCATCAACATCCAGCGCAGCGAGCAGGGCGCCAACGCCGGCGCGCTCAACCGCGACGCGCTCGAACAGCTCGCCTCGCTCGAACGCGCGGTGCTCGACGCGTTTCCCGACTCGGGCCGTCTGCGTACCGGCGAGATCCTGCGCTGGCCCGGCGTGCTCGCGGAAAGCGGCGTTGCGCCCGAAGTGCTGCGCGAAGCGGTGCTCGGCTGCGGCAAGCAGGCCATCGCCGACCTGATCGACGTGCGCGGCCGCGAAGGCGCGCAACTCGCGAACATGCTGCTTGCCAACGTCGCCGAGATGGAAACGATCGTCGCGAAGATCACGCCGCTCGTGCCGGAACTGATCGTCAAGCATCAGCAGAAGATCGTCGAACGTCTGCAGGAAGCGCTCGGCATCGCCGCGCCGGACACGAACGGCAACGGCAATATCGGCAGCGTGTCGCGCGAGGAAGTCGCCGAACGCATCCGTCAGGAAGTGACGATGTACGGCATCCGCATCGACATCACCGAAGAACTCTCGCGCCTGTCCGCGCATCTGTCCGAAACGCGTCACGTGATCGAGAAGGGCGGCCGTGTCGGCAAGCGTCTCGACTTCATGATGCAGGAGCTGAACCGCGAAGCGAACACGCTCGGTTCGAAGGCCGCGGCCAAGGAACTCGCCGACGCCTCGATGACGCTCAAGCTGCTCATCGAGCAGATGCGCGAGCAGGTGCAGAACCTCGAATAAGCGCGCGCGGCAACGCGCGCAAGCACACGTAGCAACACGCGGAAATACGCAGAAACACAGCGGTAAAACAGGAAGCAACGAACATGACCGACCAGACCAGCGGCGCCGGTGCGCACAAGTCCGAAACGAAGCCGCGCAATCCGTACGCGGGCGTTTATCCGGGCAATCTCTTCATGGTGGTCGCGCCGTCGGGCGCGGGAAAATCCACGCTCGTGAACGCGCTGCTCGCCGAAGACAGCGCGATCTGTCTGTCGATTTCGTACACGACGCGCGCGCCGCGTTCGAAGGAGCGCGACGGCGAGCACTATCACTTCACGACCGTCGACGATTTCCTGTCGCGTCACGCGCAAGGCGAGTTTCTCGAGAGCGCGGAAGTGCATGGCAACTACTACGCGACGTCGCGCGTGTGGATCGAAGACCAGATGAAGATCGGCCATGACGTGCTGCTCGAAATCGACTGGCAAGGCGCGCAGCAGGTGAAGAAGCAATTCCGCAACGCCGTGGAAATCTTCATCCTGCCGCCGTCGCTCGATGCGCTCGCGGACCGTCTGCGCAAGCGCGGCGAGGACGAGCCCAACGTCATCACGCGACGCCTGCTGGCGGCCGGCAGCGAGATGGCGCACGCGAGCGAAGCGGAGTATGTCGTCATCAACGAAAACTTCGATCGCGCGCTGCAGGAGCTGCGTAACATCGTGAGCGCGACGCGTCTGCGCTTCACGTCGCAATACGCGCGGCACACCGAGCTCTTCGTCGAGCTGGGTATCCATCAGCCGCAGCCCGGCGCATCGGGCACATAAGGTAGAATAAGAACCTGTGAGAATGAGAAGGAACCCGACATGGCCCGCATCACCGTCGAAGATTGTCTGAAACAGATTCCGAACCGTTTCGAACTGGCGCTTGCCGCAACGTATCGCGCACGTCAGCTCGCCCAAGGCCACACGCCGAAGATCGAAAGCCGCGACAAGCCGACCGTCGTCGCGCTGCGCGAGATCGCGGCAGGCCAGGTGGGTCTGGAAATGCTGAAAAAGGTGCCCGTTTAACGGCGCCTTGCTGTATCCGTTGTACCTGCCGTATTTGTCGTATCTGCCGTACCCATAGTCGTGTAATTCGTGCCGGGCGGCGTTTGCCGGGCATTGCATCTCGCGCAACCGCTAACGCCTGACCTGAAACGGAGGGGAACATGAGCACTACGCCCTCGCCGGCCACCGACGTGGACCAGGAAGCGGAAACCGCGAACCCCGCGCGCAATTACATCGACGCGGTTCTCGAACAGTCGTTTCGTCATCTGTTCGGACCGACCGCTACACCGGAACAACCCCGCAAACACGGGGTCGTCTCCATCGCCAATCTGACCGCGGCGCTTTCCGGTTACCTCACCCCTGAGGAAATCAAGGAAGTCAAAGCGGCGTTTCACTTCAGCGACGAAGCCCACCTCGGGCAATATCGTCAGAGTGGCGAACCGTACATCACGCATCCCGTCGCCGTCGCTGAAATCTGCGCCGGCTGGAAGCTCGACGCCCAGGCCATCCAGGCGGCGCTGCTTCACGACGTGATCGAAGACCAGGGCGTGACCAAGGCGGAGATCGCCGAGCGCTTCGGCGCCAAGGTCGCGGAACTGGTCGACGGCCTCTCGAAACTCGACAAGATGGAGTTTCGTAATCGCGAGGAAGCGCAGGCGGAAAACTTCCGCAAGATGCTGCTCGCGATGGCGCGCGACGTGCGCGTGATTCTCGTTAAGCTCGCCGACCGGCTGCACAACATGCGCACGCTGGGCGCGGTGCCGCCCGAAAAGCGCCGCCGCGTGGCGCGCGAGACCATCGACATCTACGCGCCCATCGCGCACCGGCTCGGCCTGAACAACACGTATCGCGAGTTGCAGGATCTGAGCTTCCAGAACTTCAACCCGAATCGCTACGCCACGCTCGAGAAAGCCGTCAAGGCCGCGCGCGGCAACCGGCGCGAAGTGGTGAGCAAGATTCTGGAAGCGGTGCAGCGCGCGCTCGGCGACGCGAAGCTCGACGCCGAAGTCACCGGCCGCGAGAAGACCATCTTCAGCATCTACAAGAAGATGCGCGACAAGCAGTTGTCGTTCTCGCAGGTGCTCGACGTGTACGGCTTCCGCGTGGTCGTGGAGTCGGCGCTCGAATGCTATACCTGCATCGGCGCGCTGCATGCGCTCTACAAGCCGGTGCCGGGCAAGTTCAAGGACTACATCGCCATTCCGAAGGTGAACGGCTATCAGTCCCTGCACACGACGCTCGTGGGCCCGTTCGGCGCGCCCATCGAGTTCCAGGTGCGCACGCGCAAGATGCACGAGATCGCCGAAGCAGGCGTGGCCGCGCACTGGCTCTACAAGAACGGCGGCGCCGACTTGAACGACGTGCAAAAGCGCGCGCATCAGTGGCTCAAGTCGCTGCTCGACATCCAGAGCGAGGCGGGCGATTCGAGCGAGTTCCTCGAGCACGTCAAGATCGACCTGTTCCCGGACGCCGTCTACGTCTTCACGCCGAAGTCGAAGATCATGGCGCTGCCGCGCGGCGCCACGGCGCTCGACTTCGCGTATTCGATCCACAGCGACCTGGGCAACCAGTGCGTCGCCGTGAAGATCAACAACGAGCTGCTGCCGCTGCGCACCGAGCTCAAGAGCGGCGACATCGTCGAAGTGATTACCGCGCCGTATTCGAAGCCGAATCCCGCGTGGCTCGGTTTCGTGCGCACCGGCAAGGCGCGCTCGGCGATCCGTCACTATCTGAAGACGATGCGGCTCACGGAGTCCGTGCAGCTCGGCGAGCGTCTCGTCGACCAGGCGCTCAAGGGCTACGGCTACCAGCTTTCGGAAATCACGCCGGAAGTGTGGGAAAAGCTCGTGCAGTGGACCGGCAACAAGAATCGCCAGGAAATTTTCGCGGATATCGGTCTCGGCCGGCGCGTCGCCGCGGTCATGGCCAAGCGCATCGAAGTGCTGGTAACAGGCCTCGACGCCGACGACGACGACCATCACCATGCGCCGCGCGATCCGAACGCGCCGCATGCGCCGCCCGTGGTCATCACCGGCACCGAAGGCATGTCCGTGCAGCTCTCGGCCTGCTGCCGTCCGATTCCGGGCGACGACATCATGGGCTACATCGGCATCGGGCTCGGCATGGCGATCCATACGACCGACTGCCGTGTGGCGCAGCGCATTCATCGACGCGACCCGGGCCGCTGGATCGACGTCGCGTGGGCGCCGCAGCCTGGCCGTCTGTTCGACGTCGCCGTGAAGGTGCTCGTGAAGAACACCAAGGGCGTGTTCGCGCGCGTGGCCGCCGACATCACGTCCGCCGACGCCAACATCGTGCATATCGCCATGGACGACGATCTGGCGCAGGAGTCGAACATGCTGCGCTTCGTGATCCAGGTGAGCGACCGCGTGCATCTCGCGAACGTCATGCGCCGCGTGCGGACGAATCCCGACGTGATGCGCATCACGCGCGAGCGGCCGAGCGACGAAGGACATCATCGCCACGACGGCGGCATGCGCATCGACCGCGAACGCGCCGATTACTGACGTCGACGCTCGATAGTGGCTTCAGGCGCGCCGTTGACCCGGCGCGTCGCCGGCAAGCACCGGTCGCTGCATGGGCCGCCATCCTCGTGACGCCCGAGCGGCTCCGCCTCACAGCAGTTTCTCTTCGGCCCGGCTTTCTGCGGCCCGCCGGCGCGGCTCAGTCGCGCCGCCTCGAACCTCTTCAACCGGAAGCGAGGACACGCCATGAACGTAGCTGATCTCACCGGCCTCGCGCTCGACTACTGGGTGGCGCGCAGCCTGCCCGACTTCGTGCGCGAGATTTATTTCACCGACAGCGGCGAGACCGTCGCGGTGCGCGGAAACGACCGTGGCCGCGCCTGGGACGGGCGCTTCGAGCCGTCGACATCCTGGGAAGCCGCGGGCGTCGTGCTGGACCGCGCGCAGCGTCTGGAAGTGCGCGAACACCGGGACGGCGAGGCGGTGATCTGCGTGGCGGAGTTCGTCGGCAGCCATCGCACCGCCGAAGCGCAAGGCGCGACGATGCGCGAGGCGCTGCTGCGGGCGTTCGTGACCAGCCGTTTCGGCGACGAGGTGGAAGCGATGCTGCGCCAGCCGCAGTCGCTCTCCGGCATGCAGATGGAGCTGACGTCCGAGCCGGCCAATGTGGGCGACACAGAGGATTTGCCGAGCCCGGACGGACAGATCGGCGATATCGGCGCGCAGCCGCGTTAGCGATTCGCGGTGAGAGAGCAGGGAAGGCGCCGCATGAAAACGGCGCTACAAAGACAAAGGGCCTTCCCGGTAAGGAAGGCCCTTCGAAAGGTGGTGCGGCTGGCAGGATTCGAACCCACGACCCCTTGGTTCGTAGCCAAGTACTCTATCCAACTGAGCTACAGCCGCACGCTAAAACGATACTATTTACTGCAGTGTTACTGGAGATTTGCAAGTTACATCTGATGCAAAACTCTGAAAAGGTGGCGCGGCTGGCAGGATTCGAACCCACGACCCCTTGGTTCGTAGCCAAGTACTCTATCCAACTGAGCTACAGCCGCACACAGAAACGAGATTATAGCAACGATTTCGAAAAAAGGAAGCCCCCTATCGCAATTTGTTTGAAGATCCGCGTCGGGTACCGCATCGTGTACCCTGAGGGCGGGGCCGCAGCGTCATGCGCGCGGCGTTCCGTGACCTTCGCGGCAGTGAGCAGACGTGTCAGTGCAGCAGCGTATCGAACGTATCGAACCATCATGAACAAGGCCTTTGTCAAAGAATCGACCGACGACGACGACGATCTCGAAGCCGGTCATCCCGAGATCCCCGCCGGGACCAAGAACTACATGACGCCCGCGGGCTATCAGCGCATGCGCAGCGAACTGCTGCACATGCTCGATGAGGCGCGGCCGGAAGTCGTCAAGCTGGTCTCGTGGGCGGCGTCGAACGGCGACCGCTCGGAAAATGGCGACTACATCTACGGCAAGCGCAGGCTGCGCGAGATCGACCGGCGTATCCGCTTCCTGACCAAGCGGCTCGATCTGGCCGAGGTGGTCGACAGCAGTCGTCAGGAGAGCGTCGATCAGGTGTTCTTCGGCGCGACGGTCGAGTACGGCACCGAGGACGGCGAGGCGCATACGATCACGATCGTCGGGGTCGACGAGATCGATCTGGATCGCGGCCACGTGAGCTGGATTTCGCCGATCGCGCGCGCCTTGCTGAAGGCGAAGATCGGCGATCAGGTGACCTTGCATACGCCCACGGGCCCCGAGTCCATCGACGTGCTGGACGTGCGCTATCCCGCGCCGGGCGCCTGAGCGCAGCATCGCCGCGCACGCGGCGCGGTAAACGAAAAAAAGGCGCCCGAGGGCGCCTTTTTCAGCTGCACAGCTGGCCGGAAGGGCCAGCGGCGTGAAGCTTAGAAGCGGTGACGCATACCAACCGTCACAGCGATCTGGTCTTGACGGGTCGAAGCCGAACCCAGACCGTTCAGGTAAGCGCCGACGCCGGTCGACGTGTCCGACACGTGTTGCCAGTCGCCTTGCAGGTAGACGTCCGTACGCTTCGACAGTGCGTAGTCCGACTGCAGAGCAACCGTGTTGTAGTTCGGGTTGACGCCGCCGCCGAAGCTTGCGCGGGTGTACGTGTACGCGCCAGCCAGGCTCAGGGCCGGGGTCAGAGCGTAACGGACGTTGCCTTCAAAGTTCTGGAAGCGTGCGCTGTCAGCACCGAAGCCGATGCCGCCGTTGTGACCCGATTGCGTAGCCGAGATGCCAACTGCGTTGCCCAGTTGCGTCTGCGTGTACACGAAGCCAGCCGTTGCCGGACCGAACGTGTAGTTCACGCCGCCGCCGAACGTACGCTGACGGCCAGCTGCGAACGTGTATTCACCCGTTTGCGCGCCCGAGTTCGTTGCAGCCTGTTGCAGGTTGTTGACGTCGTTGTTCAGCTGCAGGTAGCCAGCTGCGACGTTCAGGCCGCCCCAGTTGTACGATGCGCCGAAGCTGTACGCACGGTTGTTCGCGAATTCGGTGCTGTTCGAGAACGAGTACGTGCCGCCGAACTTGAAGCCAGCGTAGTTCACGCTGCTGTACTTGATCGTGTTGTTGAAACGGATCGAGTTGTTCAGGTTGTCGTTGTCATACGGGTGAGCAGCGATCGTGCCGCCGTATTGCGTACCCGTGTTCGACAGCGGTGCCAGGTAGTCGACGACGGAGTCGTACTGGCGACCGAGGGTGACAGCACCGAACTGGTTGCTTGCCAGACCGACGAATGCTTGACGGCCGAACATGCGGCTCGACTGACCAGCCGCGCCGTTCATGATGTTGAAGCCGCTTTCCAACGTGAAGATTGCCTTCAGACCGCCACCGAGGTCTTCCGAACCACGCAGGCCCCAACGGCTACCGTTGACGGTGCCGCTCGAAGCCTTCCACAGGCTGTGACCGCCCGAGTTGTTCGCGTAGGTGACGCCGGCGTCGATCAGGCCGTACAGCGTGACGCTGCTTTGAGCGTGCGCTGCCGTTGCAAAAACGCCCGTGAGGGCCGCGACCATGAGAGTCTTTTTCATCTTTGTAAACTCCGAGAACAGAGGTGGGTTTCGTCGAACCCTGTTTGGGAAACCGTCCACGCGAATGGCAGCGAGAGGCGAACTCGCGTGGCGCGTTAATCCGTCGAAGTCGGTTTCCGGACAGGCAGAGTGTAGAGACGGTGCTCGGAAATCAGGCATTCCGATTTGCGCAATAAAGTATTGCGCGATTGGAAATGGTTACCAGATCTTCGCTTGTGCCTTACTGGCTGGGGCTTTCAGCGGGATTGCAATGCGCGGGGTGAGAGTGTCAACCGAATGGCGTTGTGCGATCGCTACAACAATTGATTGCGAAAAACAACGTAAATCTCTGTCAACCGCGATTATTGCGCCCGACGTAACAGATGATTGTGTCGTGTACGGTTAATGCGTGACCAACGCTGAGGCTATACTGAACTCGCTGCTTTCCGAAGCAGACTTTTTCGTTGACGAAAAAGATCTCCAAACCTTTGTCGGCGCGGCCATTGGCTGCGCTTTTTTTTGCCCGCGAATAAGCAGCGGGACATTGCGCCCCGCCTGCAATCGCTTCGCGAACGTCCAACTGCCTTATTGCTGCTTTCCTTCAGGCGGCTCGGGCTGCAGACTCCAGTCTTCCATTACATAGTGCCGGGCGTCCATCGGGGAACACAGCAGGTTCTGCCAGTGATCGCCGTGCCAGGAACCATACGTCTCGAACTCGCCGGCGGTGGCCTGATCGGGACCGTCGATTTCCACGAGCCAATGAATCCAACGTCGCAATGCCGTCAGCATGATGACCTCCCTTTGCACGCTAACGGTATTCATCATGAATTCAACGTATTACCCGAACAACCGGTAAAAACACTTACGTTTGACACTAATTGTTACACTTCGGGAAATTTTCCCTGGAATTGACAGGGGCGCGATTTAGGCGGGTAAAAATGCCGCGTATCCGATAATCATTCCGCGTGCATATAATTTTTGTGCACTTTTTGATGCATGCGGGTTTATCGCGAAAACGGGAATGCTGTTATAAAAAATTCGCTTGACTGGCGATTGTCGTTCCCCGTATAACGGCACTTCTGAATTACTTCTTTAGCGCTAATTGCATTGTTGCAGGAAAAAGAAGCGATTCAGCAGGCATTCGGCGTGAGGGTATAGCCCGCGTCATTAAATTTTGAGGGAAACGGAAACATGGAAACCGGTATTGTCAAATGGTTCAATGATGCAAAAGGTTTTGGCTTCATCACGTCCGACGCCGGCGGCGACGACCTGTTCGCACACTTCTCGGAAATCCGCGCAGACGGCTTCAAGTCGCTGAAGGAAAACCAGCGTGTGTCGTTCGACGTCAAGGTTGGCCCGAAGGGCAAGCAGGCTGCGAACATCCAGCCGATCTAAGCCGAGCGCGCCGCGCAAGCGGGCGTGAACCGCTTGCCGCACGAACAGGCCCTGGAGAATCCAGGGCTTTTTTGTTTTTGGCGTCACGCGCAGTCGTGAAAGTCGTAAAAGCGGCGTAATAATCTTCGGAGACCCTGCGCTTATTAATGTTGCGCGCGGGAAAACCCTGATTCAAAAAAACCGTCAATCGAAATTAAAAGAATACGGGTTCCGAAGTCCGAAACCTGAACCGTCCATCGGGAAGTTCAGCGCGCTTCGCCCAAACGGTGCATACTTGGGCGGATTTCTTTTTCACGTCTTACCGTTTCACCATGTCCGACACCCCTCTGAGCGCCGAACTTCCGTCCGGCGACGCCCCGCTTGTCTTCGTGGATCTCGAAACGACAGGTGGTTCCGTAGGCGAGCACCGCATCACGGAAGTCGGCGTCGTCGAGGTCAAGGATGGCGAGGCGACGCGCTGGAGTTCGCTCGTCGACCCGCAGCAGTCGATCCCGCCCTTCATCCAGCAGCTCACCGGCATCACGAATAGTATGGTGCGCGGCGCGCCGACGTTCGCCGAGATCGCGCCTGCATTGTTCGAACGGCTCGCCGGCAAGTTGTTCGTCGCGCACAACGCGAGTTTCGACCGCGGGTTTCTGCGCGCCGAATTCGAGCGCGCCGGTTTCTCGTTCAATCCCGACGTGCTGTGCACCGTGCGGCTGTCGCGCGCGCTGTTTCCGTCCGAAAAGCGCCACGGACTGGATGCGCTGGTCGAGCGTCACGCGCTCGTGCCCGCCGATCGCCACCGTGCGCTCGCCGACGCCGATCTGCTGTGGCAATTCTGGCAGCGCCTGCCGGGTCTCGTGCCCGCGCAGATGCTCGCCTCGCAGATCGACCGGCTCACGCGTCGCCACCGTCTGGCGGGCGACATCACCGACGAGTTGATCGAGACCGCGCCCGCGGGTCACGGCGTCTACGCGTTTTTCGGCGAGAACGATGCGCCGCTCTACGTGGGCCGCAGCGTGCGCGTGCGTCAGCGCGTGCGCTCGCATCTGTCGGGCGAACGCCGCTCGGCGCGCGAGCAGCGCATGGCGCAGCAGGTGCGCCGCGTCGAGTGGCAGGCGACCGGCGGCGAGATTGGCGCGTTGCTCGTGGAGGCGCGCTGGATCGCGCAGTGGCGGCCGTCGTTCAACCGCGTGCCGCGCGTGTCGAAGCAGGATCCGCTGTCCGCGCCCTGGCCGTTCGACGGCGCCGTGCTGATTGAAGAGGGCGACGTCGCGAGCGGTGCGCCGCTGTTCCATCTGATCGACCGCTGGTGCTATCTGGGCGTCGTTGCGAACGAGGGCGAAGCGGCCATGCTGTGCGCCGCGACGCGCGAGCCCGCATTCGAGCTCACGACCTGGCGCATTCTCCAGACGCGTTTCGAGCGCGGCCTGAGCGTGCTGCCGCTGCCCGTGACCTTGTCCGCACCCATCGACGACGGGCTGACGACACCCGTCTGACGTTACGCCGTGCCGCCCACGCCGCCCGTCTCGCAGACGTGGCCGAGCGCGTGCGTCATGGCGTCGGCGCGCGTGGAGTCATAGCGCGTCAATTCCTTCCAGTTCGCCACCGCGCGCGCGACGCGCGCGGGACAGTCGTCCGCCATGCGCGTCGACTGTGCGCGGGCGAGCGCGCCGATCAATTGTCCCGTCAGCCGATCGAGTTGCGGGCGCGTGACCGTCGCGAGATCGGGCGCCGGATCGGCGGGTGGCTGCGACGAACGCCACGTCGCGAAGAGTGCGTTCTGCACTTCGGTGCTCGCGTCGATCTGATCGCGGAAGAAATCGCGCGCGAATGCCGGCTCGACGCCGGCCGCTGCGGCGCGTTTCTGGACGTCGGCGAGCAGGGCGTTTTCGCGCGGCGTATCGGTGATCGCCTTGTGATTGATCCACTTCCAGTGCGCGACCGGTTCGGCGAGCGCGAGACGCTGCGAAACCAGCGCGACGAGATTCGTGAGCGCGGTGTCGTCGCCATCGGCATGCGCCGAGACGGCGGGGAAGGCGAAGAGGAGTGCGGCGGCGCAGGACGCGAGTGCGCGAAGGCGGAGAGTCATTGCACGAAGCGGCCGGCTGGCCGAAGAGGAAAAGTAAAGGCGAAGGATAGCCGGTTGTGGGCGCCGTGCCCGGAATGGCGATGAGGAAATGGCTCGACGCAGGCGCGTTGCCCGCGATGGATTCGGCACTCAGGCGCCAATCCGATGTGCAATCAGAGCGATGCAGAGCGGTACAGAGTGGTACAAGCAGAGCGCGAACACCCCCGCCGCGCGGGCATGTCCCGCGCGTGCAGCTTGTTTGGTCAGCGAGCGCCCAGCGCGATGCGTGCGCTGCGATTGCTCGCGGCGCTGCACTGAGTCTGCGATTCGCACGCGCGAGCGTCAAACGGGCCGGTCCATCTATCCGTTTGCGTCGCGCGACTGCGCGTCCCCGTCACTTCTGTTCGTGTGCCTTACGCTGCTCGTCGAGAAATGCGCGCACGTGGGCGGGCAATTCATCGCCGAGAAACTCGACAGCCACCGGTTCCGGATCCGGGCTGAAAACTTGGTCCGGGGTCGGAAGCTTTGGCGGTTTGGCGTCCATGATCTTTCTCCTATGTAAGCCGATTATCCGACTCGGCCCTTCAGTCACGCTAGTGCTCCCCAGCGCAAAGGTCCTTTTACGATCTGTCTGTTGCTTTCTTCGCACAGCGATCGATTTTATTGAGCGCGCAGGAATATAATTCTTCGGATTCCTCGTCTATTTTCCTGCGTCGCCCGCATTCGGCCTCGCATTCTGCTTTTTAGCCGACGAATACCCGTGTCCGAATGCAAGAGGGGCGCCCTCAGCCTCGCCAATCCCGCGCCAGGCGGGCGTTCTGGCTGACACGGTGCGGTGCTCGCCGGTTCATGCTCTCGCGGTAAACCCCCATCTCTCTACAACGGTCGATTATGTACGTCCGTTGACGCGAAATCTTTAAATACATTTAAAACTCTGTAAGCGATCGTTTCTATCCAGTCTGTCGATTAATGACTCGCTGGAAGCGCTTTCCGGACGCATTTATTGAGCAAACGCGCATGAATAAACGTCGCGGGGGGATCGCAGCGGCCTGGTATCCGGGCGCGCACCTGGAGCGGCACTGACGTCGCACCGTCAATTCAGAACCGTCCGATTCGATCCGACGGGGCGTTCGGCTATCTTCAAATGTGCGGCAGAGCCCGCCGGCAGACCCGGCCGATGCGCGAATCCGCAGCGTCGCCACGCTGTCGCACACGCCACCCGAACGCCTCATGAACGACCCCGAAATTCAATCCCCGGCACCGTCTGCGGACGAGTGGCATCGCCGCTCGCTCGCCGCTTTTCGCGCGGGCGAGACCGCGCAGGCGCGCGATTGCCTGGAGCGGGCGCTTCACATCGCGCCAGGCGACGCCACACTCTGGGAGCATCGCGGGCTGATTGCGGCGCTCGCGGCCGAGCATCTCGCCGCCGAAGCGTTTTACCACCGCGCGCTGGCTCTCTCCGGCGGCACCGCCAGCCAGCATCGCAATCTCGCCGATGTGCTGAAGCTCGCCGGCCGCGCGGACGAAGCGTGCGAGCACTACCAGCAAGCGCTCGCGTGCGATCCCTCGCTGCATCAAGCGGCGCGACGCCTTGCCGATCTGCATCTGCAAGCCGGGCGATTCGCCGATGCCGCGCAATCGTTGCAAGGCGCGTGGTCGCTCGACGAGGCGACCGCGCAGGATGGCATCGACCTGCTGAATACGCTGGCGCGTCTGTCGCCCGAGACCGAAGCGGACATCGACGCGCTGATCGTCGCCTACCGCGCGCGTTTTGCCACGCATGCCGTGGCGCTCAAGGAACTCGCATTCGCGCTGAACTGCCTCGATCGCTTCGATGCTGCGCTCGAGGTCGCGCGGCAAGGCCTCGCCATCGACACCACGCTGCCGCTGCTCCATCACAACGCGGGCTACGCGTTGCACATGCGTGGCGATTTCGCGGGGATGCGCCGTCACAATGTGGAGGCTGCGCGTCTCGCGCCGCATGACGTCGCCGTGCAGTTCAATCTCGCAATTTCGCTGCTGCGCGACGGCGAGTACGAGGCGGGCTGGAAACAATATCGCTGGCACGAACGCTTCGATCACAGCCGCACGCTCGCTCGGCCGCCGTTTGCTGAGTGGCAGGGCGAGCCGGTGGACGGGCGGCGCTTTCTGCTGCTGGGCGAGCAGGGTTTCGGCGATCAGGTGCAACTGCTGCGTTGTGCGGACTGGCTCGCGCGCCGTGGGGCGATCGTCGATGTCTGGGTTCATGCGGCGCTGGTCGGCATCGCGAGCCGTGCGCGCGGCGTTCGGCATGCGAGCGCCATGCTGCCGCCGGGACCGTACGACTACTGGTGCCGCATGTTCCGCATGCCTGAGCACATGGCGATGACGCTCGATACGCTGGCGGACGCCGTGCCGTATCTGCGCCCGGCGTCCGGGTCCGTCGCGCGCTGGCGTAACCGGCTCGACGCGGTGGCGCATTGCGCGCCTGGGCGTCTGCGCGTGGGGCTCGTCTGGGCCGGCAATCCGGATTACGACCTCGACCGCTATCGCTCGATGAAGCTCGCCGCGCTGCTGCCCGCGCTGTCCGCGATCGACGGTGCGCCGGTCTCATGGTTCGCGTTGCAAAAGGGCGTCGCGGAGCGTGAGCTGGCCGCGTTGCCCGCCGGTATCGACATCACGCCGCTCGGCCCCGAGATCGAGACTTTCGACGACACGCTGGCCATCGCGCAGTCGCTCGATCTGGTGATCACGGTGGATACCTCGGTCGCGCATCTGGCGGGTGCGTCGGGCGTGCCGGTGTGGGTGTTGCTGCCGTTGTGTACCGACTGGCGGTGGATGAGCGACCGCGACGACAGTCCGTGGTATCCGTCGGCGCGCCTTTTCAGGCAGCGCGAACTGGGCAATTGGGATGACGTGGTTGATGCAGTCCGCGTGGCGCTACGCGCGTTAGCGGCTGCACGCCGCTAGAGGAGAGGGAGAAAAGCAGCCGGAAAACAAAAAGCCCAGTCCGAAGACTGGGCTTTTTGATGAAACTTGGTGGTGCCGGAAAGAGGAATCGAACCCCCGACCTTCGCATTACGAATGCGCTGCTCTACCGTCTGAGCTATTCCGGCGTCACATCAGAGAAGAAAGATTATAGAAAAGTGCTCGCAGGAACGCAAGCCCTTTTCGCATCTTTTTTTACTTCTTGGCTTCGCGGTGATAACGCGTGACGCGTTCGACCTCGTTCTTCGAGCCGAGGAATACGGCAACGCGCTCGTGCAGGCTGGTCGGCTGGATGTCGAGAATGCGATCCACGCCGTTGGTGGCCATGCCGCCCGCCTGTTCGACGATGAACGACATCGGGTTCGCCTCGTACATCAGGCGCAGCTTGCCCGGCTTCGACGGATCGCGCTTGTCGGCCGGATACATGAAGATGCCGCCGCGATTCAGGATACGGTGCACGTCGGCGACCATCGACGCGATCCAGCGCATGTTGAAGTTCTCGCCGCGCGGGCCGTCCTTGCCTTCGTTCAGCTCGCCGATGTACTGCTGGACCGGCTCATACCAGTGACGCGCGTTCGACGCGTTGATCGCGTATTCGCGCGTGTCTTCCGGAATGCGCATGTTGCTTTGCGTGAGCACCCACGAACCGAGTTCGCGGTCGAGCGTGAAGCAGTTCACGCCGTTGCCGGTCGTGAGGACGAGCACGGTTTGCGGGCCGTAGACGGCGTAGCCCGCCGCGACCTGCTTCGTGCCCGGCTGCAGGAACGATTCCTCGGTGGCTTGCTGGCCGTCCGGGCAGCGCAGGACCGAGAAGATCGTGCCGATCGAGACGTTCACGTCGATGTTCGACGAGCCGTCGAGCGGATCGAACACCAGCAGGTATTCGCCCTTCGGGTAGTTGGCCGGGATCGGGAAGAACGTTTCCATTTCCTCGGACGCCATGGCCGCGAGATTGCCGCCCCATTCGTTGGCGTCGAGCAGGATTTCGTTCGACAGGATGTCGAGGTTCTTCTGCACTTCGCCCTGGACGTTCTCGCTGCCCGCCGTGCCGAGGGCGTCGCCGAGCGCGCCCTTGCTGACGTTGAAGCTGATCGCCTTGCAGGCGCGCGCGACGACTTCGATCAACAGGCGCAGGTCGGCGGGCAGGTTCTTGTGCTCGCGTTGCTGCTCGATCAGGTATTTCGTAAGAGTGGTACGACGGTGCAAAGCCATTGCAGTACTCCGGGGAGCTTGGGGAATAGCGCAATTCTACCCGCTGGGCTGTGACTGCCCGATGCGTAAAACGGCAAAAAGGCCGCCAGTGCACGCTCCGGCGCGCCGGGCAGGGGCTGCGGCGAGGAAAATATTCGAAAAAAATCCGCGAAAAAAAGGCCGAAAAAAAGCCGGCCCCATGAAGTTCACGGGGCCGGCCTTGCGTGCCGTGCTGGATGCGTCAGCGCATCAACGCATCAACGCATCGCGCGATGGTCCGTCAGGCAAGCGCCTTTTCGACGATCTCGCGCACATCGCGCGACTTCGCCTGCTTCGCGACCTGTTCGAGCGCCGCGCGCATCGCGTCGCGCAGCTTCGGCGTGAAGCGACGCCACAGTTCCAGATTGCGCGCGAGGCGCGCGGCCACCTGCGGGTTGATCGCGTCGAGCGCGATGACCTGCTCGGCCCAGAACGCGTAGCCCGAGCCGTCGGCGGCGTGGAACTGCGCCGGATTCGCCGCGCAGAAGCTGAAGATCAGCGAGCGCGCGCGGTTCGGATTCTTCAGATTGAAGGCCGGATGGCGCATCAGCGCGCGCACCGCGTCGATCACCGGACGCTGCGCCGTGCCGCGCTGCGTGGCTTGCAGCGAGAACCACTTGTCGATCACGAGCGGCTCGTTTTCGAAGCGCGCGTAGAAGTCTTCGAGCGCACGCTTCGCCGCGTCGCCGCCCGAGGCCGCCGAAGCGTTCAGCAGCGCCGACAGCGCAGCCGCGCGATCGGTCATGTTGTTCGCGGCGTCGTACTGCGCGCTCGCGAGGCGCAGCGCGTCGGCGGGATCGTCGAGTTCGGCGAGGTACGAGAGCGCGAGGTTCTTCAGGCCGCGGTGGCCCGCGGCTTCCGGCGTCGGCTCATAGGCGCCCGGCGTGACGTTCTGCGCGTAGGCGGCGAGCCACTCGGCCTTGAGCGCGTTCGCGAGCTGCTTGCGCACGAACTGGCGCGCGGCGTGCACGGCGGCCGGATCGGACTCGGCCATCTGCTCGGCCAGGTAGGTTTCCGACGGCAGCATCAGCGCGAGTTCGCGGAACGACGGCGAGAGCGAGGCGTCGGTCAGCACGCGGCGGAACGCTTCGACGAGCGCCTGGCTCATCTCCAGCGGCTGGCCCTGGCTCGCGCGCGTGGCGAGCGTCAGCAATTCGCGCGTGGCGAGACGTTGACCCGCTTCCCAGCGGTTGAACGGATCGCTGTCGTGCGCGAGCAGGAAGGCGAGTTCATCGGCGGCGTAGTCGTACTCGACGATCACCGGCGCCGAGAAGTTGCGCAGCAGCGAGGGCAGCGGCTTCTCGTTCACGTCGATGAACGTGAAGGTCTGCTGCGCTTCGGTGAATTCGAGCACGCGCGTCGTGCCGCTGGCGGCGCTTTCGCCATCGAGCTTGAGCGGCAGATCCTGGCCGTTCGCGCCGATCAGGCCGATCGCGAACGGAATATGCAGCGGTCCCTTCTGCGTTTCGCGCGCGGCGGGCGAGCCGTTCGCGTAGCCTTGCGTGAGCGTCACGGTGTAGCGCTTCGCGGCTTCGTCGTAGCGCGTGGCGACGGTCACGCGCGGCGTGCCCGCCTGGCTGTACCAGCGCTCGAACTGCGCGAGGTCGCGGCCGTTGGCGTCGGCCATCGCGCGGCGGAAGTCGTCGCAGGTCACGGCCTGGCCGTCGTGGCGCTGGAAGTACAGGTCCATGCCCTTGCGGAAGCCGTCGCGGCCGAACAGCGTCTGATACATCCGCACGACTTCCGAGCCTTTCTCGTAGACGGTCATTGTGTAGAAGTTGTTGATCTCGACGTAGCTTTCCGGACGCACCGGATGCGCCATCGGACCCGCGTCTTCGGCGAACTGCATCTGGCGCAGCACGCGCACGTCTTCGATACGCTTGGTGGCGCGCGCGGCTTCGTTCTCGTCGCCGCCCGACATCGCCGCCGAGAATTCCTGGTCGCGGAACACCGTGAGGCCTTCCTTCAGGCTCAGCTGGAACCAGTCGCGGCAGGTCACGCGGTTGCCGGTCCAGTTGTGGAAGTACTCGTGGCCGACCACGGCTTCGATGTTGGCGAAGTCGACGTCGGTGGCCGTTTCCGGATTCGCGAGCACGTATTTCGTGTTGAAGATGTTGAGGCCCTTGTTCTCCATCGCGCCCATGTTGAAGTCGCTCACGGCGACGATCATGAAGCGGTCAAGATCGAGTTCGAGGCCGAAGCGCGACTCGTCCCAGCGGATCGAGTTGATCAGCGAGTCCATCGCGTGCTGCGTCTTGTCGAGATCGTGCGGCTCGACCCAGACCTGCAACAGCTTTTCCTTGCCCGAGCCGCTCTGGATGCGTTCTTCGAGCGCCACCAGCTTGCCCGCGACCAGCGCGAACAGATAGCTCGGCTTGCGGAACGGGTCTTCCCATTTCGCATAATGACGGCCGTCGGGCAGGTCGCCTTCGGCGATCAGGTTGCCGTTCGAGAGCAGCACGGGATAGGCGGTCTTGTCGGCGCGCAGCGTGACCGTGTAGGTGGCCATTACGTCCGGGCGGTCGAGGAACCAGGTGATGCGGCGAAAGCCTTCCGCCTCGCACTGCGTGAAGAAGTTGCCGCCCGACACGTACAGACCCGAGAGCGTGGTGTTGGCGGCCGGATCGCAGGCGCCCGTGAGCGTGAGCGTGAACGACTCGGGCACGTTCTCGACCGTCAGGCCATGCTCGTGCGTGCGCACGTGCTCGTAAGGCTTGCCGTCGATCGATGCGCCGATGAACTCGAGCTGCTCGCCCATCAGCTCCAGATGCGCGGCATGCTTCGCCGCCGGATTGCGGCGCACGGCGAGCGTGCTCTTGACGATGGTGCGCTCGGGCACGAGGTCGAATTCGAGGTCGACGGTGTCGATCAGGAAGGCGGGCGGCGCGTAGTCTTCGCGGCGGATCACGTTAGGCGTAGCGGTATCGGACAGGGTTTGCATGGGCGAATGTGGGTGAGCGGCTCGAATCGGATAGGGTAGGCCGCACTGCGATGGCCTGTCGTCCCATTGTACAAAGGCGCGGGCCGCTTGTCCGTCGGGGCAAAAAGCGGGGACAAAAAGCGGCGGGGTTCGCGACAGAAGGCGCATCATGAGCAAATGGCCGCGCGCGGCGGCGCCGAACTTTCCCGGCACCGCGCGAGTCAGTATGATCGTGCTGCCGCAAAACGAGCGCGACCCCGATTTCAGTCGGCTTTCGACGTACCGGCGCGCAGCTCGCGAAACTGCATCAGACAGGGAATAAGCGAGGCGGCTGATTCGTAACGCAAACAGGTGAAGCACGCGGTCCCCACGACTGCGCTTTTCCCACCACTGGCACTACTGCAACGAGAAGACCATGATGCCCGACCGATGGACCCGCCGCGCCCTGCTGATGCTGGCGGCGCTAGCCGTGACGATGTCCGGCTGTACCACGTACGTGACGAGCCAGGTGACCGCGTTCTCCGCCTGGAACGGCGGCAGCGACGCCACGCGCACCTATGCGTTCACGCGCAATCCCACTCAGGAACACAGCATCGAGCAGTCGACCTACGAGAATCTCGTGGCCGACGGGCTCGACGTGCAGGCGTTCCATCAGGTGCCCGAGCCGCAGGCGCGCTATCTTGTGGGCCTCGCCTACGGCAGCCGCATGGACACCGTGACGGTCGCCCAGCCGGTGTTCTACAACCCGTGGCCGAGCCCGTACTGGGGGCCGTTCAATCCGTGGGGTCCCTGGGGACCGTACGGTCCGGCCTACGTGAACCAGAGCTATCCGGTCTATTCGCATGCGCTGTCGATCCGCATCACGGAGAAGGGCAGCGGCAAGGAGGTCTATAACGTCTCCGCGCGCACCTCGGGCGACGATCCCTCGCTCGTGCGCGTGATGCCCTACCTCGTGCGCAGCGCGCTCGCGAATTTCCCGCTGCAGAACGGCACGGTCACACAGGTGAAGCTGCCGCTCGACAAGCAGGGCGGCGCGCCGAACGAGGCGGCCGCGCCGGTTCCCGCTTCGGCGCCCGGCAACGCGCAGGCGAAGTAAGCTGCGCGATTCCACTCGCCGCAGCGCATGAAAAAAAGCGCGCCGGACCCGCAAGGTCCGGCGCGCTTTGTTTTGGGCTGTTCGCTCCAGCGCCTGGTTCGACGCGATCACGCCTTAACGTCGCGCTTGCTCGCGGCTATGCACGCGCGCGCCTGCCGCATACGTCTCGTAGACGGCGCGGTCGTCGCCGAGCAGGGCGAACGCAAACAGCAGTTCTTCGAGCGAGTCCGCGCGCGCGGTGCGGCGCGCGAGCAGCGGCGTCGCCTTCGGGTCGAGCACCACGAAGTCGGCTTCGGACTGCGGCGCGAGCGTGCCGATCTTGTCGGCGAGATCGAGCGCCTGCGCCGCGCCCGCCGTCGCGAGCCAGAACATGCGCGTGGCCGTCAGATGATGACCGCCCATGCGCGCGACCTTGTGCGCCTCGTTCATGGTTTGCAGCATCGAAAACGAGGTGCCGCCGCCCACGTCGGTCGCGAGCGTCACGGGCATCTGCGTCTCCTGCGCCTTGGCGAAGTCGAACAGGCCGCTGCCGAGGAACAGATTCGATGTCGGGCAATGCGCCGCGACCGCGCCGGTTTCGGCCATGCGGCGGCGGTCCTCGTCGTCGAGCCAGATGCAGTGGCCGTAGACCGCGCGGCGGCGCAGCAGGCTGTAATGGTCGTAGACGTCGAGATAGCTGCGCTGGCGCGGAAACAGCGACTTCACCCATGCCACCTCGTCGAGATTCTCGGCCACGTGGCTCTGAATGAAGATGTCGCCGTGCGCCTTCGCGAGCGCCTCGCAGGCTTCGAGCTGCGCCTCGGTCGAGGTCGGCGCGAAGCGCGGCGTGAGCGCGTACATCTGGCGGCCGTTGTTGTGCCAGCGCGCGATCAGCTCGGCGCTGTCGTCGTAGCCGGTTTGCGTCGTGTCGCGCAGAAACTCGGGGCAGTGGCGGTCCATCAGCACCTTGCCCGCGACCATGCGCAGGTTCTTCGCCTCGCTCGCCGTGAAGAGCGCGTCGGCCGACTGCTTGTGCACCGTGCAGTAGACGAGCGCCGTGGTCGTGCCGCTGGCGAGCAGTTCGTCGACGAAAAAGCGCGCCGTGTCGGCGGCCACGGCTTCGTCGGCGAAACCGCGCTCGGTCGGGAACGTGTACGTTTCCAGCCACGGCAGCAGGCCCGGCGCCGGCGACGCGATCATGTCGGTCTGCGGATAGTGAATGTGCGTGTCGATGAAGCCCGGCACGATCAGCTTGTCGCGCAGGTCCTGCACGCTCGCGCCGTCGCTCACGCGGTCCTTGAGCGCGGACCACGCGCCGGACGCGGCCACGCGGCCATCCTCGACGATCACGACGCCGTCCTCGTGGAACACGGCGGCGTCGGGCGACTGCGCGGGGTCGCCGGTGAACGTCAACAGTTTTGCGCGAAAAGCCGATTGAGTCATGAGTCCTTCGTCTCCGGAAAATTCAGGTATTCGTCAGCAGCTTGCGTGCGCGCTTCGTCATGGCTTCGTCATCGCATTGGCGCGCATCGCGCGCGCCGCTCCTGAGAACGCGGCGCGCCGTCGTCGGTCCGGCGTCGGCTTTCTTTATCGGCGGCGAAAACCGGGCGTCGACAAATCGAGGCGCGACAGCGCCCCAGGCGCGGCGCGCGTGCGCCGTTCCCTGAAACTTGCTTCGTGCGTCATGGGCGCTGCCCGGGCCGATGCGTCTGGTGCAGATGCGTTCCGTGCCGATCAGGCAGCGCGGCGGCGAGGCCTGCTGCAACGCGTGCAGCGCTCGCCGCGCTTGCCGAACGCGTTGCGGCTCAGTTCGCCGTCCAGTAAGCGTCGAGCTTCGCGATCAGCGCGGCGCGCTCCTCGGGCGTCACGAACGACGCCTCGAAGCCATTGCGCAGAATCGTATAAACCTCCTGATCGTCGAGCTTCAGCGCGTCGATGATCGCGCTGTAGTTCTCGTTCACGTAGCCGCCGAAGTAGGCCGGATCGTCGGAATTGACCGTGACCGCGACGCCCTGATCGAGCAGTTGCTTGAGCGTGTGCTGCGTCATGTCGTCGAACACGCAGAGCTTCGTGTTCGAGAGCGGGCAGACGGTCAGCGCCACGCGCGTGTCGGCGAGGCGCGTGACGAGCGCCGGGTCCTCGATGCTGCGCACGCCGTGATCCACACGGTCGACCTTGAGCAGATCGAGCGCTTCGTAGATGTAGGCGGGCGGGCCTTCCTCGCCCGCGTGCGCGACGAGCTTCAGGCCCTTCGCGCGCGCCTTCTCGAACACGCGCTCGAACTTCGAAGGCGGATGGCCGCGCTCCGACGAGTCGAGGCCCACGCCGATCATGCGCGGATAGCGGTCGAACAGCGGCAGCGCGGCGTCCCACGTGGCGAGCGCGTCGGCTTCGCTCAGATGGCGCAGGAAGCACAGGATCAGCTTGCTCGTGAGGCCGCGCTTTTCAGCGTCGGCGAGCGCGCGGTCGATGCCCGCGACCACCGTGTCGATCGACACGCCGCGCTCGGTGTGCGTCTGCGGATCGAAGAAAATTTCGGTGTGCGTGACGTGGTCGGCGAGCGCGCGCTCGCAGTACGCCATCGTCATGTCGTAGAAGTCCTGCTCGTGCAGCAGCACGCTCGCGCCCGCGTAGTAGATGTCGAGAAACGATTGCAGGTCGGTGAACGCGTAGGCCGCGCGCAGCGCGTCGATCGATTCGTACGCGAGCGTCACGTTGTTGCGCTGCGCGAGCGCGAAGATCAGTTCGGGTTCGAGCGAGCCCTCGATATGGATGTGCAGCTCGGCCTTCGGTGCGCCGAAGGCCTTCTGGACCAGCGGATTGGCGTGGGTCGTGATCGTCATGGTGTGGTCGGTCGATTCTGTTCGTTCAATAAGTGACATCACGCGGAATGGGGCATGGCGGCTGTCGAGCGCGCGGGCGCCGAGGCCGCCTCGATCGCCTGCAGCAACTGCGCGGCGGCCGAAATGGCGATGACCTCGGGCGACTTGTCGACGATGCCGTCCACGCCGAGCGGGCAGTTCATGCGCGCGATCTGCATCGGGTCGATGCCGCGCGCGGCCAGCCGGTGCTCGAACTGCTTGCGCTTCGCGTGTGAGCCGATCATGCCGAAGAACACGAAGTCGCCGCGTCGCAGGATGCGTTCGGCGAGATCGAGGTCGTGCGCATGATCGTGCGTCATCACGATGAAGCTGGTGCCGGGCGGCGCGGCGTCGACGGCGTCGTCGGGTGCGTCGCTGGCGTCGATGACGACGTTCGGCGCGCCCAGCGCCGCGAACGCTTCCGGCGAGGGAAACGCCGCGTCGCGCGCGTCGACCCAGCGCACGCGGCAGGGCAGCGTGCCGAGCACGCGCACGAGCGCCGCGCCGACGTGGCCCGCGCCGAACAGCACGACGGGAAAGTCGTTCGGCGCGATGGTCTCGGTGAGCAGGATCGTGCTGGCGCCGGGCGAGGCCGCGCTGGTGTCCCAGAGCAGGCAGTCGGCCGCCTGCGCGCCCGGTTCCGGCTCGGACAGCAGGACGGCGTCGACGCCGGTGTCCGCGCTGCTTGCCGGATTCGCCGAGCTGGTCGGGCTCGCAGGTCCGCCGGACGGGTCGCCATTCCGCGAGGAGCGGAATGATACGCTACGAACGGTCGATGCGCCCGCGGCGAGCCGGCGCGCCAGCGTGGCGAGCCAGCCGAGATCGGCCACGTCGAGCCGCTCGAATGCCAGCACGACCGCGCCGCCGCAGCACTGGCCGAGGCTCGGGCCGAGCGCAAGGCGCTCCAGACGGCGCGCGTGCGGCGTGCGCATGCCGTCGCGCAGCACCTGGCGGGCGATCTCGATGGCTTTCCATTCCAGATGGCCGCCGCCGATCGTGTGCCGCGCGGCCTCGCGCGTGACGATCATCTTCGTGCCGGCCTCGCGCGGCGCCGAGCCTTCCACGCGCGCGACGGTCACGAGCACGGCGGCGTCGCCATGCGCGAGCAATTGCTGCAGATCGGTGAGCCAGGCTTGCATCGGTGCTTCTCCTACAAAACGGCGTGGCGGCGCGTCGGGCGCGCGGCCGGTGGATCGTCATGGCGTGGCGCGCGGCGTGACGCTGCCGCGCGCTCAAGGGTTCGAGCATGCCAGAACCCAAGTGGTTCGCGACGACGCAGCGTCATTGCGCGTCGTGCGGCGCGGCGGTCGAGCGCTCGCGAAGCGTCGATATCGACGAGATGACGGATCCGCACCTGGAGAAGATGCGTGGACGGACGGCCAGAGGCGGGAAGAAGCCGGAATAGACGCGTCAAGCGTGCATTGGCGGGCGCTGCATGCACTAGATGCACTAAATGCACGGCGCCTCGGCGGACGGATCGGATGGTTTGCGTTGTCATGTGAAGCCCGGGAGACATTGCGGATCAGGCGCGCGTTACGCAAAAACCAGGCGAGCCTTGATCGGCCTCGCGCACGTAGATCGCCATCCAGTTGCGAATTTAGCACTGACAGCGCCTGAAAAGTATTCCCTGCGCATGATGGGGGTTATCAGCCGGCGACCATGTCAGGCGCGGCGTAGCGTTGACTTTGCAGGCACTTCGCGGAGCGTGTTGCGGCCCTTTGAGCGGGCCCGGCGAGCGGAAACCACCGCCGCAAACGACCGCGCCGCCCAGGGTGGGCGGCGCGGCAGGCAATCCAGATCGACGTGGTGGATCAGCGTCGCGAAATCAGCGACGGATGCCGGGCCACGACACCTGACGGCGGCGGTTGCTCCACAGGCTTGCGAGCACCGCGAGGAAGATCACGGCGAATGCCACCAGCGACCACAGCGGCAGCGACAGACCGAGGATCGGCGGGTAGGTGGTTTCGCACAAACCCCGCACCTTGAAGACGCCGGGCAGCCAGTGCGCGGGCGGCAGGGCGTCGACGATCGGCTGCAGCGTATCGAAGCCGCAGCTGAAGCTCGGGAACGCCTGCACCCAGGCGAGACGCGCGGAGGCGACCATGCCCCCCGCCGCCGACAGCACGACGAGCGCTTCGAGCACGCGCACGCCGCGCCAGCTCGTCAGACGCGCGCCGAGGAAGGCGAACACGGCGATCAGCAGCGTGAAGTAGCGCGTGAGAATACACAGCGGACACGGGTCCTGATGCTCCACGTACTGCATATAGAGCGCGCCGGCCAGCAGCGCGAGGCAGATCAGACCCAGCAGGACCAGCAGGCCGCGTTCGCGGCGCAACAGCGCGTTATCGTCGTTCATGTGGCGTTTTTCTTCGGGTGAGTGGCGCAGCGCGCGACGGGCGCGGCGGCGACGGCGTGACGGGATTCTAGCGCGAAGGCTGCCCCGCGCGAGGAAGCGGCTTGTCGCGCAACGCTGTGCGATGCGATCCGCGAGGGCTTCGGCGGGCTTGCGGCCGCCGCAAGCCCGCCGCAACCCACACGACACGCTCGCGTCCCGAGCCTCAGCGCAGCGGCGCGAGCACCGCTTCCACGCCCCGGCCGATGGCCAGCAGCGCGTCGTCGGCGTAAGGCGCGGCGGCGAGCATCAGGCCGACGGGCGCGTCGCCGGGATGATGGATCGGCAGTGACAGCGCGCAGGCGTCGAGGAAATTGAACGCGCTCGGATTGCGCAGCACCAGCGCGTTGGTTTGCGCGAAGACGTCGTTGTCGGCGGCGAGCGGGGCGACGGCGGGCGGCGCGATCGGCACCGTCGGCGCGATCACGGCGTCGAAGCGCGACCACAGCGTGGCCTGCGCCTGCTCCATCACGGCCGCGCGCGCGGCGATCAGATCGAGGTAGTCGACGGCGCGCGCCGCCTCGCCCTTCAGGATGCGCGCGAGCACGCGCGCGTCGTACTGGTCGCGATGCTGCGCGATCAGCTCGCGATGCCACGCGTACGCTTCCATCGACGAAAAGCCGATGCGGTTGATGTCCGCGAACTGCTCGAACGGTGCGAAGCGCACCTCGTCGACGATCGCGCCCGCCGCGTCGAGATGCTTGAGCGCCGTGTCGAGGCTGTCGGCGACGGCGGGATCGATGCCGTCGGTCACGTAGTTCGTCAGCACGCCGATCCGCACGCCTTCCAGACGGCGCGCGCCCGGCACGACCGGCGCGAGGCCGGCGAGCAGGCGGTCGACCAGCGCGCAGCACGCCACGCTGTTGCCGATCGGGCCGAACGAGTCGAGCGTGGTGGAGAGCGGCACGCCGCCCGTGCGGGGAATGCGCGCGGCGGTCGGCTTGAAGCCGGTCAGGCCGCAGAACGCGGCGGGAATGCGGATCGAGCCGCCGGTGTCGGTGCCGAGCGCAATGGCGGCCATGCCGTCGGCGACCGACGCCGCCGCGCCCGAGGACGAGCCGCCCGCGACGCGCTCGTCGCCCTTCACGTCGCGGCGATACGGCGAGAGCGGCGTGCCGTAGTGCGGATTGAGGCCGAGCCCGGAAAACGCGAACTCGCTCATGTTGGTGCGGCCGATCAGCAGCGCGCCCGCGCGGCGCAGGCGCGCGACCACGGGCGCATCGGCCTCGGCGGGCGCAGCGCCGGCGAGCGCCGTGGAGCCCGCGCGCGTGACTTCGCCTTGCACATCGAACAGATCCTTCACCGACACCGGGATGCCCGCGAGCGGCGAGAGCACCGTGCCCGCCGCGCGCAGGCGATCGTGCGCGTCGGCGGCGGCGCGCACGCGTTCGGCGTCGACGTGCGTGAACACGGTCGCGCCCTGGCCCGCCGGATCGGCAATGCGCGCGAGCGCGGTCTCGGCGAGCGCGCGGCTCGTGGTGCGGCCCGCGGCCAGATCGGCGGCCAACTGGGCGAGCGGCGGGAACGGGGCGAGCGGCGTGGTGGCGGAAGCGGAGGAAGCGGAAGAAGCAGCGGAAGCGGTCATGGCGAGAGGCGGCTCGATGGCGGTTCGTTAAGCGGTGATGGAACGGTGACGGAGCAGTGACGGAGCGGGGCGGTGCTTGTGTCGGATTGCGCGGCGGCAAGCCGGCAATGGGCGCGCCGGAAGATGCACGCGCGGCCCGCGCCGCCCAGGGACGCATCATTGTAGGCCGTGCTTTTTTCGATTGCGACGATTTGGCCGACGCCGATCATCGGGTAACATTCAGGCATCAGACAGCGTTTTGTAAGGAATATCGTACATGCATCAAGGAATCGGCTTCATTCAGGATCTGGCAGTGGTGATGGCGATCGCGGGGATCGTCACCGTGCTGTTTCATCGCCTGAAGCAGCCGGTCGTGCTCGGCTATATCGCGGCGGGCGTGATCATCGGGCCGTACACGCCGCCGTTCCAGCTGATCCACGACGAGCAGACCATCCAGACGATGGGCGAACTCGGCGTGGTGTTCCTGATGTTCTCGCTCGGGCTCGAATTCAGCCTGCGCAAGCTCTTTCAGGTGGGCGCGACGGCCATCGTCGCCGCGATTTCCGAAATCGTCGTGATGCTCTGGCTCGGCTACGAGATCGGCCGCGCGTTCGGCTGGGCGGCGATGGATTCGCTGTTTCTCGGCGCGATCCTGGCGATTTCGTCGACCACCATCATCGTCAAGGCGCTCGCCGATCTGGGCGTGAAGCGCGAACCGTTCGCGCAGCTCGTGTTCGGCATCCTGATCGTCGAGGATATTCTGGGCATCGCCATGCTGGTGCTGCTCGGCGGCATCGCGCAGACCGGCGAGCTGTCGCCCGGCATCGCGCTCATCACGCTCGGCAAGCTGCTCCTGTTCATGCTGGTTTCGCTGCTGGCGGGCATTCTGATCGTGCCGCGCGTGCTGGGCTACGTGGCGCGCGTGGGCAGCGACGAGATGCTGCTGGTCTCGGTGCTCGGCTTCTGTTTCGGCTTCTGCCTGCTGGTCGTGAAGCTCGACTATTCGATCGCGCTCGGCGCGTTCCTGATCGGCGCGGTCATGGCCGAGTCGCGGCACCTGGAGCGCATCGAGCATCTGGTCGCGCCGCTGCGCGACGCATTTTCGGCGATCTTCTTCGTGACGATCGGGCTGATGCTCAATCCGCTCGTGCTGGTCGACTACGCGTGGCCGATCGCGGTGATTTCGCTCGCCGTGGTGTTCGGCAAGCTGGTGTCGTGCGGACTGGGCACCTTCCTCGCTGGCCGCGACGGCCGCACGGCGATGCGCGTGGGCATGACCGTTTCGCAGATCGGCGAGTTCTCGTTCATCATCGCCTCGCTCGGCTTGACGCTGAAGGTCACGAGCGGCTTTCTCTATCCGATCGCGGTGACGGTCTCGGCGATCACGACGCTCACCACGCCGTATCTGATCCGCGTGGCCGATCCGCTGTCGCAGCGCCTCGCGCGCGCGATGCCGCCCGCCGTCTCGAACGTGTTCGGCCTTTACAGCCAATGGCTGCGCGCGCTGATGCCGCGCTCGAACGGACCGACGCTCTTTTCGCTGACGCGGCGCATCGTGGTGCAGATCGCGGTGAATCTGGCGCTGGTGTCGGCGATCTTCATCGGCATGTCGTATGGCGCGCGTTACGCCGCGCCGCTGATCGCGAACTGGGTGCCCGACGAGCGGATCCAGCGCGTCGTGCTCTGGAGCGCGGCGCTCGTGCTCGCGATTCCGTTCCTCGTCGCCGTGTGGCGCAAGACGCAGTCGCTCGCGCTGATGCTCGCCGAGGTCAGCGTGCAGCCGGAGAAGGCGGGGCGCTTCACGCGCGCGCTGCGCCACGCGATCGCGGAACTGGTGCCGGCCGTCTCGATGATCGGCGTGTTCGTGCTGGTGGCGGCGCTCTCGGGCACGATCCTGCCGCCGACGGGTTTTCTGATCGGCGTGCTCGTCTGCGCGGCGCTGCTCACGATGCTGCTGTGGCGCTGGTGCGTGAGGATCCACGCGAGCATGCAGATCGCGCTGCGCGAGACCTTCGACGAACGGCAGGATTCGTAGCGGCGCGTGGGACGGCGCGCCGAGGCACGCGTGCGCCGGGGCTGCCGCGCGGCATGGCGCTTGCGCGGCGGCGCGGCGGGTTCGCGGCAAATTCGCGGCGTCGTGTGATGCGTAATGTCACCGAGTGTGAGCATTTGTGCATTGGGGTGGCAACGGCCTGCGGTGCGACGCATAATCGGAGGCCTGTTCATTCGTTCGCGCGCGCGGCGCGCCCGTCCCCACGTCATGAGCGATAACAAGACCGACCACCCCGAGATTCCCGACGGCGCTGGCCGTCCCGCCCAGTCCTCCGAGCCGGGCGCTTCCGCTCCTCCTGTTTCCACGCCCGCAGCTTCGGCGACGCCCGCCGCTTCTGCCGCTTCCTCCACTTCTCCCGCTTCCGCCGATGAAGCCGCGCGACGCGCGTCGACCGATGCGCCCGCGAGCGCGTCGGCGGTGACGTCCGACGTGCCGGGCGCGGACAGTTCGGGCGGCGGCGCCGACGAGGAGCCGGGCGGCGGCCAGCCTGTCCAGCCCAGCCAGGCGCAGGAGGCGGCCGAGGCGCGCGAGGCCGCGGCGCAAGCGGTGGCGCGTCAGGAAGCCGAAGTGGCCGCGTCGCGCAAGCCGTCGGCGAGCGTGCCGAAGGTCCAGATCGAGGAAACGGCGGACGCCGGTCGTCAGGCGCCCGCGCCGGCGGGCGACGCGGCTGCCCCGCACGTCGGTGCGAACCCGGCCGCCCAGCCGCCTGCGGAAACCGCCGAGGCGCAAGCCGCGGCGGGCGCGCGGCCCGGCGCCGCGCCCGCGGGCTTTGGCCAGGCGCCCGATTTCAGCGCGCAGCATCCGCCGCCGCCGGGTGCGCTGCCGCCCGATCCGCCGCGCTATCTGCGGCCGAGCGATTCGGCGTGGTCGGTGCTCGGACGCATCATCGCGGCGCGCGCACGGCAGCTTTTTGACCGCGCGGGGCAGCGCATCACGCAACGCACGCTGCGCATCGGCGTCTCGGCGCGCATCTTCCACCCCGAGCCTGGCGCGCAGGGTCTGCGCGGCAAGACGCTGCAATATCTGGAGGAGTCGATCGCGCACTGGGTCATGTCGCGCGACGTGATCGTCTTCATGATTCCGACGGTCGGCCATCAGGGGATGCTGCATCCGAGCAACATCCGTTTGCGCGATTACGCGAAGCATCTCGACGGTCTGTTGCTGCAAGGCGGCGCCGACGTCTCGCCACAGACCTACGCCGAAACCGCCGCGCGCCCCGAGTGGCCCGGCGACCGCGTGCGCGACATGTACGAGCTCGAACTGCTGCACGAATTCATCGAGTCGGGCAAGCCGGTGCTCGGCGTGTGCCGCGGCTGTCAGCTCATCAACGTGGCATTCGGCGGCACGCTGTATCAGGACATCGCCACCGATGTGCCGACGGCGGGCGTGCACGTGAGCGAGCACTACGATCAGCATCGGCATGCGGTCACGTTCCCCGAGGGCTCGTCGCTCGCGAGCATGTTCCCGGGCCATCGCGAGGCTGTCGTGAACTCGATTCATCACCAGGCCGTGCGCACCCTCGGCCGCGATCTCACGGTCGAGGCCGTGTCGGCCGGTGACGGGCTGATCGAAGCGGTGCGCTATCGCCGTGCGCCGTTCGTGGTGGGCGTGCAGTGGCATCCCGAGTTTCATCGCGCGGGCGGCGCCGAACTGCTCGACTGCACGCCGCTGCTCGACGCGTTCCTGCGTTCGGCGCGCGAAACGCGCTTCTGATGCGCTTTCATGCACTTTCATGCGCCCGATGAGCGTGTGGTGAGCGTGTAGTGAATATGTGAAGCGCAGCGCAACGGGGTAAAAAAGGGCGAGATATTCGCCCTTTTTCTTTTCTGGGCATTCCTGCGCATTCCTGCGCTTTGGCCGCGAATTCCTGGTCGGGAGTCAGTGATATCGGATAAGCGTCGGATGGATTCTTCGGTTATCCGAATTTAATGCCGTTTTTGAGATTTTCGGGCGGCGATAATAAGCGGTTACTCGGAATCGACAACGGAACAGGCAGTCATGAAGCAAACCCTTCCCGTGCGCCGCGCCTTGCTGGGGGCCGCAGCCATCCTGTTGATGCAGCATGGCGCGGCCGCATGGGCCGGCGCGCCCGCGAGCGAGGCCATGCCGGTCGCCGGCAGCCGTCCGTCGCTCGACAGCCTGACACCCCAGCCGGCCGGCGCATCGCCGCGCGCGGACATCGTGGACGATCAGGCCACGCTGGGCGCGACGCAGGGCGATGTCGCCACGCTGATGCAGCTCATCCACGATCAGCAACTCGTGGAAATGCGCACGACCTACAACGCCAGCTACGGTGCGAGCCTGTTTTTCTATCCGCCCGAGATGACGTATTACATCGTGCTGTTCCAGGACAAGCACTTCTGGCGCGTGATCCGTTCGCAGGACGAAACGCGTGCGGAGGCCATCTACGCCAACTTCGCGCAGCAAACGCAGCGGCTGTCAGACGTGGAAATCCGCCGCACGCAACTGGAGGCGCAGAAGGCGTTCATCGAACGGGTGATCGCCATTAACGAAGATCGCGCGCGTCGTCTGCAGGCGGACCTCGACGTGGCGCGCACGCAGCAGGCGCGCGTGGACGATTATCAGCGTCAGATGCAGGTCGACGCGCGGGCGCTCAACGCGCAGAAGGTGCAGGCGCAGGTGCAGTTGCGCACGCTGCAGAATCAGGTCGATCAGTTGCAGCGCGAAACGGAACTGGGTTTGCCCGGATCGCGGCGATAGCGTGCGGCGCGGTAGTCGCGAGGAGAAAAAAAGTAAAAAGCCCGGCCAATCTGCCGGGCTTTTTTTCGGTTGTCTGAAGGTTGTCTGAATTGTGCAGCGTGCGCCGGACGTTATTTCGAGAAACGGTCCGGCACTTCGGTCACGCGCCGCTGCGAAACATGATTGACCCAATCCGTGCTGTCGACCGGCGCCGATGCGCGGCTGGCCGGTGCGGCGTGCGTGACCGCGTAGGTCGTGATCGAGGTGTAGTCGTTCGCCGCTTCGATGCTCGGCTGGCGCGGAGAATACGCCTCAGCCGTGGAATAGCCCCCATGCGCGCGCTGCGTCGTGGCGAGGGGCGCGCTACGCGAGGGCGCAAACTCATGCGCGACGTGGCGGCCGATGTCGCCGCGTGCGGAGCCCGCGCGCGACTCGACCGACGCGTGACGCGCTTTGGCCGTATGCGAGGCGCGGCTGGCCGGCTCGGCTTTGCGCGAGAGCGGGGCGCGCAAGGGCGTGTTCGGGTTGGCTTGGGCCGCGTAGTCGTGCGGTTCGGCGCGCACTGTTGCGGCCTTGGGCGGGCGCGGCTCTGTGGGCCGCGCGCTGACAAGCGGGGCAGGCGGCGCTGATGAGGCCGACGTTGCCTTCGAAGGCGCGACCGCCGCATCGGGCTGCCGCGCCCCGACGCTCGCGCTGGCCGCTACGCCGGCGTCAGCCGTGTTGCGTGCGGAACCGGTGGGCGGGGCGTTGACCTTCGGCGCGCTTGCGGTGACGCTGCCCGAATAGCTGAGATCGTGCAACGCCCGCGCTTCGGCCAGTCGTTGCGACGCCGAGGCGCCGTGACTGACCGGCGCGTGTGTTAGCGCGTTCGCGGGTAGCTTGGTGGGGGGGCTGTCGGGCACGCTCGCCGGCGCGTCGGTGCTTGCCCTCGTTGCGTTTCGGTGTTCGCCTGGCTGCGTGTGGCTGGCGACGATCCACGCAAGCACGGCCGCGCCGCCGATGCCGACCGCGGTGGCCGTGAGCTTGTGATTGCGCGGCGGCGTGCGTTCGAGAGGCGCGAGCGGCGAAGCGTCTGCCGCAGGCGGCGCGCTAGCCGTCTTGCGCTGCAACGCGGCTGCGGCAGCCTGCTGGGCCTGAGCGACATTCAATGTTGCACCGACGGGTGCGGCGGCCGGGCGACGCGTCTCGCTACGCGTACGGAGCCCGGTTTCCCAGCGACAGACCTTGCGGAATGCCTCGGCGCTCAGGCAGGCCGTGCGCAGCAGAGCGGCGTAAAGCGCGTGGAGTTCGGTGCGCAGGCTGAAGTGCGGCGGAATCAGCGCCCATTCGCGGCCGAACGGCGGCGGGACGCGGTTGAGCGGGCGCATATGCGGCATGGCCAGTGCGCCTTCCACCTGAACTAATGGATAAGTTGACATGAGTCTCTCGCTGCATCGGCAAGGCAGGTGCAGGCATGCCGTGATGGATTGAGCGCGCGCGATCAGCTGGCCAATGGCGCGCCACATTAAAGAAATCAATTCTTTTTAATGATGCGAGCGACTCTGTCTCGGGTCTATCGGATAGGTCTGAAAAAAGGCGTGGATCGGACGCGTACTAGGCGCGTGCGTCGAGGCGGTAGACGTAGCGCAGCGCCGTGATATCGACGCCGCCCATGTGGTCGGGTTCGGCGCCCGAATACTCCCAGCCCTGGCGCTCATAAAACGCGATCGCGGGTGTATTGCCGTCGAGCACATACAGATAGAGCTGCGATTCGCCTTGTCCGCGCGCCCAGCGCCGGGCCGCCTCCATGAGCGTCTTGCCCACGCCGACGCCTTGATGCGCGGGCAGCGCGTGCAGATTGTCGAGCAGCACGCCCCAGGGCGAGTCGGGCTGGCGCTCGACGCAGACGAAGCCAGCCGGCGTGCGCGGGGCCTCTTCGTCCGCCGCGTTGTGTGCGGCGTTGACTGCGGCGTTGACTGCGGCGATCTCGGCGATCAGCACGAGGCGGCGATCGGCGCCCGGCGCTTCCATGCGCGCGCGCCAGTACGCGGCGCGTTCAGCGCCCACTTCGCGATCGAGAAAGGCGGCCGGCAGCAAGCCGCGATACGTCGCCTGCCAACTGGCGGCGTGCATGGCGGCGAGGAGGTCGGCGTCGGCGGCGGTGGCCGGGCGCAGCAGCAGGGAAGTGGCGATGGGCATGCGTGGCGGTGGTCGGCGCGAGCGAAGGGGCTGCCCCGTTCGCATCGCCGACGAAAGTCCGGATCGGCTCACTATTGTGCACGATAGGTCAGCGGCGGCTGCGCGCAAAGTGCGTGCATCAAAGTGAAGGCGTAATGAAATAATTGAATGGTTTTGGAAAGAAATGCGCGACGTTGACGGACGTTGATCGCAGCTTGTAAGGTTTTCCCCGATATATGGCGATTCAGGCCAGCCGGATAATGAGCGCCCGCCGGGCGCGCCCGCGCGCGTTGGTAGGTTCAACGTCGCACGATCACAGGCGATCGAGGCCGAACGTTGCGGCCGAACATTGCGGCCGACCTCGCCACCCTCCGGCTGTCTTCACCAGAGAACGTCATGTCTAACGCGTCCCACGCAGCATCGAGCGAATCGAAAGTCCGGACGGTTTTCCGCGTAACAAGCGGCAACTTCCTGGAAATGTACGATTTCATGGTCTATGGCTATTACGCTTCGGCGATCGCCCGGACCTATTTCCCCAGCAACAACGCCTTCGCCTCGCTGATGCTCTCGTTGTCCGTGTTCGGCGCGGGCTTTCTGGTGCGGCCGCTCGGCGCGATCATCCTCGGCGCCTACATCGACCATCATGGCCGCCGCAAAGGCCTGATCCTCACGCTCGGCCTGATGGCGCTCGGCACGCTCGCGGTCGCCGTCGTGCCGGGCTATGCGACGATCGGTTTCCTCGCGCCGATGCTCGTGCTGCTCGGGCGTCTGCTGCAAGGCTTCTCGGCGGGCGTGGAACTGGGCGGCGTGTCGGTCTATCTGTCCGAGATCGCGACGAAGGGCAACAAGGGCTTTTACGTGTCGTGGCAGTCGGGCAGCCAGCAGGTGGCCGTGGTGTTCGCGGCGCTGCTCGGCGTGCTGCTGCATCGCATCCTGCCGGTCGAGGAGATGACGGCGTGGGGTTGGCGCGTGCCCTTCATCATCGGCTGCCTCATCGTGCCGTTCCTGTTCATCATCCGTCGCTCGCTGCAGGAAACCGAAGAATTCGCGAAGAAGAAGCATCGTCCGTCGATCAGCGAAATCATGGCGTCGATGGTGCAGAACTGGGGCATCGTGCTCGGCGGCATGGGCATGGTCATCATGACGACGGTCTCGTTCTACATGATCACCGCCTATACGCCGACGTTCGGCAAGGAAGTGCTCAAGCTCGGCGAACTCGATACGCTCGTCGTGACCGTCTGCATCGGCTTGTCGAACCTGTTCTGGCTGCCGGTGTCGGGCGCGATTTCGGATCGCGTCGGCCGTCGTCCGGTGCTGCTGACCTTCACCGTTCTGACGATCCTCACCGCCTATCCGACCGTGCAATGGCTCGTCGCCGATCCGTCGTTCGGCCGCCTGCTGACGGTCGAGCTGTGGCTCTCGTTCCTGTACGGCTGCTACAACGGTGCGATGGTCGTGGCGCTGACCGAGGTGATGCCCGCCGACGTTCGCACGGCCGGCTTCTCGCTCGCCTACAGTCTCGCGACGACAATCGGCGGTTTCACGCCCGCGATCTCGACCTACCTGATCCACGTGAGCGGCAACAAGGCCGCGCCGGGCGCGTGGATGGGCGTCGCGGGCATTTGCGGGCTGATCGCCACGCTCGTGCTCTATCGCACGCCGGAAGCGCGCAATCAGTACAAGGCGGTTTGACGTCGCCTACGTCACACGCCGGCTGCGCCAACGAAAAAACCCCGCTGATGCGGGGTTTTTTATTGCCTGCGCGGCGTGGGCGGTGTGTGGGGCGTCAATCTTCGCGCAGCGCGCGGGCGACGTGTGCGACCACCGCGTCCCAGTCGCCCGGGCGCGGCTGGCGCACGAGGCGCGCGCGCGGATACCACGGGCTCGTGTCGGTGCCGGTGAACCAGCGCCAGTCGGCGGCGAACGGCAGCATCAGCCAGAGCTTCGCGCCCAGCGCGCCCGCGAGGTGGGCGATCGACGTGTCGATGGACACCACGGCGTCGAGGCGCTCGATCACGGCGGCGGTGTCGGCGAAGTCGGCGAGCTTGTCGCCGAGCCGATGGATCGTGCGCGCGCGCGGATGGGCGTCGAGCGCCGCCTGTTCGGCGGCGGTCAGATTCGGTTGCAGCACGATCCAGTCGATGCCGTCGAGCGCAAAGAGCGGATCGAGCGCGGCGAGCGGCAGCGCGCGGTTTTCCTGCTTCTGGATGCGGCCCGACCACGCGAGGCCGATCTTGCGCCGCGCCTGGCCGCCGAGCGAGCCGCGCCATTTGCGCCGGTACGCGGCGGGCGCCGACAGATAGGATGCGGACGCGGGCAGCGTGTCGGGCGTGGCGCCGAGCGCGAGCGGCAGCGACAGCAGCGGAATGTGCAGGTCGGCGTCGATGCTCGCGCGCGGCGCGCCTTGCGGGATCAGTCCGACGCGCGCGGCTTCGGCGGCGGGCGCGATCAGCGGGATCAGCGGCGCCTGCACTTCGAGCACGACGCGCGCGCCGCTTTGCTGCGCGCGCGCGGCAATCTGGGGCGCGAAGCGCACGAACTGGAGCGTGTCGCCGAAACCTTGCTCTGCCTGGATCAGCAGAGTGCGGCCCGCGAGCGGCTCGCCGCACCAGCGCGGCAGCGGGCCGTTGGGCAGGCCGGACGCATCGGCCGACGTCTCAGTCGACGCATCGGCGGCAAGCGCGACGGGCGTGCCGCGCGCGGCCGCTTCGTCGCGGAAAGCCGGATCGAGCCGCCATTCGTACTCGGGCAGGCCGCGCCGGAAGTCGCCGAGCGTGAGCCACGTCAGCGCGCGGTTCAGGTGCGCGGCGGCCAGTTCCGGGCGCACGCGCAGCGCTTCGTCGAAGGCGCGCAGGGCGGCGGCGTGGCGGCCGAGCGCGTGATGCGCCGTGCCGAGCGCGAGCCAGGCCAGCGCGAATTTCGGATCGAAGCCGATCGCACGTTCATAGGGCCCGATCGCTTCCGCGTAACGGCCCTGCGAGGCGAGCGCGTTGCCGAGCCCGAACAGCGCGGGCGGAAACTGCGGCTGGAGCGCCAGTGCGGCCTCGAAACCGGCGACGGCCTGGGTGTGGTATCCGGTTGCGTCGAGCGTATTGGCCAGATTGAAGTGCGCCGCAACGAAGCGCGGCTCGCGCCGCAGCGCCTTCTGGAAGTGCTCGACCGCGCCCGCGCTGTCGCCGAGCGCGTTCAGCGCCATGCCGAGATTGTTGTGCGCCCCCGCGTGGCCGGGGCGGATCTTGAGCGCGCGGCGGAAGGCGTCCGCGGCCTCGGCGTGACGGCCGAGCGCGTGCAGCGCGTTGCCGAGGTTGTTGTGAGACGAGGCGTCGCCGGGTTGCAGGCGCACGGCGTGGCCGAACGCGTACATCGCGTCTTCGTGGCGGCCGATCGACGCGTAGGCGTTGCCGAGGTTGTAGTGCGCGAGCGCGAAGGCGGGCGCGAGCGTGAGCGCGTTGCGAAAGCGCTCGATCGCGCCCTCCAGCTCGCCGAGCGCCTTGAGCGCGTTGCCGAGGTTCAGCTGGAGCGCGGCGTCGTCGGGACGCAGCTCGACCGCGCGGCGCACGAGGTCCGCCGCTTCGGCGTGCTGGCCCTGCTGGTGCCGCAGCACGCCGAGCAAATGCAGCGCATCGACGTGCACGGGATCGGCGGCGAGCGTCGCGCGATAACCGCGCTCGGCATCAGCCAGCCGGCCGTCGCGATGAGCGGCGTACGCGCGGACAAAAACCTGTTCCATGAACCAGAGGCGAGACGTAATGAAAACGAACCCGTCATTTTCCCACACTCGGAGGAGCCAACCACGAAGTTGAAAGGTCTCGTTGCGGTTTTGTCGCATCGCGCCTAACGTATGAATGAGGGTTCATATGTTTCCGATCCTGACCATGCCGACGCTTTCCCGCAATTTTTCCAGCGAATTTTCCGGTGATGTTTCCGTCGACGAGCGCATCGCGCCGCTCGCCGTTCTGTTTCGCCTGCTGGGCGATCCGACGCGCCTGAAAATCGTGCTGGTCTGCGTGGCCGGCCGCCGTGCGGTGGGCGCGATCGCCGATGCGCTGGGGCTCTCGCCGTCGCTCGTCAGCCACCATCTGCGGCTGTTGCGCGCGGCGCGCATCGTGCGGGCGGAGCGCGAGGGCAAGCAGGTGTTCTACGCCGCCGACGACGCGCATATCGGCGCGATGCTGGCGGGCATGCTGGCGCACGTGGCCGAGGCGGCTGAAGTTGCGTCATCCGATGTTCAGGAGCGTGGACGATGAGTTCCCCACGCGAGCGTCCGCACGATCACAACGACCACCACAGCCACGATCATCACGATCACAGCGGCCACGCGTACGGACACCACCACACCCACAACCCCGCACCCGCGGCGGGCCAACATCGCGCATTCGCACTGGCCGTCGCGCTGAACGTCGTGATCGTGGTCGCGCAGACCGTCTACGGCGTGCTCGCGCATTCCACCGCGCTGCTCGCCGACGCGGGCCACAATCTCTCCGACGTGCTCGGCCTGCTGCTCGCCTGGGGCGCGGCCTGGCTCGCTACGCGCGCGCCGTCCGCGCGCTTTACGTTCGGCTTGGGCAGCTCGTCGATTCTCGCGTCGCTCGCCAACGCCGCGCTGCTGCTCGTGGCCTGCGGCGCGATTCTCGCCGAAGCGGTGGGGCGGCTCCTGCATCCGGCCAGCGTCGCGGGCTTCGATGTCTTCGTGGTCGCGACCCTCGGCATCCTCGTCAACGGCTTTTCGGCGTGGCTGTTCATGCGCGGCCGGGCCGACGATCTGAACATTCGCGGCGCCTTCCTGCACATGGCCGCCGACGCCGCCGTATCCGCCGCCGTCGCCGTGAGCGGCCTCGTGATTCTCGCGACGGGCTGGACCCGCGTCGATCCGCTGATGAGCATCGCGGTCGTCTGCGTGATCGTCTACGGTACGTGGGGCCTGCTGCGCGAGTCGGTGCGGCTCGCGCTCGCGGCGGTGCCGCAAGGCGTCGACATCGAGCGTATTCGCGTCTTTCTCGCAGAGCAGCAAGGCGTGACCGACGTGCACGACCTGCACGTCTGGGCGCTCTCGACCACCGGCACCGCGCTGACCGCGCATCTCGTCATGCCCGCCGGCCATCCGGGCGACGCCGCGCTCGATGCGATCGTCACGTCGCTCGGCGAGCGCTTTCGCATGACGCACGTGACGCTGCAAGTCGATCTCGGCACCAGCGCGCATCGTTGCTCGCTCGATGGTGCGACGCAGATCCATCGCTGAATCGATGCCAGGCGGCGTCGGATCCGCGCGCCATGCGCGGCAGGGCACGTTGAACCCGCGCCGGTCATAGGGGTTGCGGGCGTACACTACGACTCATGTTGACCGCATGGAGGTCTGCATGACCGAGGCTTTCTCCCAGCCGTCCGTGCTCATCGTCGGCGCGGGACCCACGGGTCTCGCCGCCGCGCTGAGTCTTGCCCGCGCGCGCATTCCGGTCCGCGTGATCGATCGCGCGCACGAGCCCGGACGTTATTCGCGCGCCATCGGCATTCAGGCGCGCACGCTCGAACTGTTCGAGCAGCATCGCATCGTCGAGCCGTTTCTCGAACGCGGCCATCGCGCGCACGTCGCCAATCTCTATTCGAACGGCCAGCGCCGCGCGCGGCTCGATTTCGATCCGCTGTTCACGCGTTATCCGTATCTGCTGTTCATCGATCAGACCGAGACCGAGCGCATTCTCACCGCGCAGCTCGCGACCTTTGGCGTGCAGGTCGAGCGCGGCGTGCAGCTGATCGAATTCGTGCAGGGCTCGGCGGGCGTGAGCGCCGACGTGCGTCGCGCCGACGGCCGCACCGAGGCGCTGCGCTGCGCGTATCTGATCGCCGCCGACGGCGCGCACAGCACGGTGCGCCATCGGCTGAACATGAAGTTCGATGGCGAGACGCTCGCGCAGTCCTTCCTGCTTGCCGATATCAGTGCGATCACGCCGTGGTCCGACGACGAATTCCATATCTTCGCCTCGGGCGACGGGCTGGCCGCGATCTTGCCGTACGGGCACGGCCGCTATCGCCTGATCGCCGATCACAAGGCCATGCTGCCCGCCGCGCCCGAAGGCGCGATGCCGGTGCCGACGCTCGAGGAATGCCGCGCGGTCGTGCAGCATCGCGTGCATCATCCGGTGTCGATCAGCGACATGAGCTGGGCGTCGTACTTTCACGTGAACAGCCGCATGGTGCGGCACTTGCGCATGGAGCGCGTGTTCTTCGCGGGCGACGCGGCGCACGTGCATAGTCCGGCGGGCGCGCAGGGCATGAACACGGGGATTCAGGAGGCCTTCAATCTGGGCTGGAAGCTCGCGCGCGCGCTCGGCGGCGCGCCCGACCGGCTGCTCGACACGTATCACGCGGAACGCTACCCGATCGAGCGCATCGTGCTGCAGCAGACGAGCTTCATGACGCAACTCGTCGAAGCCGATCACGGCCCGCTCAAGCTGCTGCGCGAGCGCGTGATGCCGGCGCTGGTCGCGCTCGGGCCGTTGCGCGACGCGGCGCGTCAGGCCGTCAGCGAGTTGTCGATTCAATACCGGCGCAGTCCGCTCACGCTCGAACGCGTGCTCGACGGCGGGCCGCGCGCGGGCGAGCGTGCGCCCGATGCGCAGGTGCGCGTGGTCGACGGTCCGCTCGGCAAGGCGCCGGAGAAAGGGCGCATTTTCGATCTGCACGATCCGGCGAGCTTCTCGCTGTTTCTGCTCGTCGACGACGACGTGGCGCGCGAAATGGATGCGCTGGCCGAAGGTGCGAGCCTGAGTGCGAGCCCAAGCGCAAGCCCGAACGCGAAGAACGGCGTCGAAGCGTTGCGGCGATTCGCCGAAGCCGTCGAACGCGTGCTGCCGCGCGCGGTGCGCGTCTGGTGGCTCGCCGATCTGCCCGAGGGCGAAGCGCCGCCCGTCGACGGCGGCGCGGCCTCGCTCGGCGATGCGTATGGCCGCACGCGGCCCGCGTTCTATCTCGTGCGCCCCGATGGCTATCTGTGCGCGCGCGGCCGTCCGCATTCGGATCTGAACGGACTGCTGCGTCACTGCGAGACGTGGTTCTCTCCGTCGGCGTCGCCGCATCCGGTGGCGGAGTGAACGTGAAAACGCCGCGCGGCCCGTCGAAGGCCGCGCGGCGTCGAGCGTAAATCTGCTAAGGCTGCTACGCCGCGGCAGGCGCCAGCGCTTCGCGATGCGTCGAGAGCGCCGCGAACACGATCTCGCTGAAACCCGCATCCTCTTGCGCGTGACCGTCGAGCGCCGCGAGCAGCGTGCGGCGCATGCGCGGCTCCCAGAACTTGCGGATGTGCTCGGCAATGCCCAGCAACGCTTCCTCGCGATCGGGCAAGGAGTCGAAGAACATGCCGATCTGGTTCGCCATCTCGATCAGGTGATCTGCTTTCATCGCTTATTTCCCTGAAGTGGTCAGCGGTTCGCGCGAGCGATGCAATTCGAGCTGCGTCTCGTTGAAACGCGAATACTCGCGCTGCCAGTCCGACGGCTGCTGCACGTGGTTGACCTGCACGGCGGTCACCTTGTACTCGGGGCAGTTGGTGGCCCAGTCCGAGGCGTCGGTGGTGATGACGTTCGCGCCCGATTCGGGGAAATGGAACGTCGTGTAGACCACGCCCGGCTGCATGCGCGTGCTGACCTTCGCGCGCAGCACGGTCTGGCCCGCGCGCGATTCGATGCCCACCCAGTCGCCGTCGCGGATACCGCGATCGTCGGCGTCGACGGGATGGATCTCCAGCCGGTCCTCTTCGTGCCAGCGCGAGTTGTCGGTGCGGCGCGTCTGCGCGCCCACGTTGTACTGCGACAGAATGCGGCCCGTCGTGAGCAGCAGCGGGAAGCGCCGCGTAACTTTCTCCGGCGAAGCGATGAACTTCGTGATGACGAACTTGCCCTTGCCGCGCACGAAGGCGTCGATGTGCATGATCGGCGTGCCGTCCGGCGCGTCTTCGTTGCAGGGCCACTGGATGCTGCCCATTTCGTCGAGCCGCGCATACGAGACGCCATGGAAGGTCGGCGTGAGACGCGCGATTTCGTCCATGATCTGCGACGGATGCGTGTAGTCCATCTCGTAGCCGAGCGCGCGCGCGAGCAGGATCGTCGCTTCCCAGTCGGCGTAACCGGCGATCGGCGGCATGACCTTGCGCACGCGCGAGATGCGGCGCTCGGCGTTCGTGAAGGTGCCGTCCTTTTCGAGGAACGACGAACCCGGCAGCAGCACGTGCGCGTACTTCGCCGTTTCGTTCAGGAAGATGTCCTGCACGACGATGCATTCCATCGACGAGAGCGCCGCCGCCACATGCTGCGTGTTCGGATCGGACTGGACGATGTCTTCGCCCTGGCAGTAAAGACCCATGAAGGTGCCGTCGAGCGCCGCTTCGAACATGTTCGGAATGCGCAGGCCCGGCTCGCTTTGCAGCGTGACCTGCCAGGCGTCTTCGAACAGCGCGCGCGTCGTGCTGTCGCCGACGTGGCGATAGCCCGGCAGTTCGTGCGGGAACGAGCCCATGTCGCACGAACCCTGCACGTTGTTCTGGCCGCGCAGCGGGTTCACGCCCACGCCTTCGCGGCCGATGTTGCCCGTAGCCATCGCGAGGTTGGCGATGCCCATCACCATCGTCGAGCCTTGTGCGTGTTCCGTCACGCCGAGGCCGTAATAGATCGCCGAGTTGCCCGGCTGCGCGTAGCGCCGCGCGGCCGCGCGCACGAGCGCGGCGGGCACGCCCGTGACGGCTTCCATCGCTTCCGGCGCATTCTCCGGCAGCGCGACGAAATCGCGCCACTGCTCGAACGCGCGCGTCTCGCAGCGCTCGGCCACGAAGGCTTCGTTCACGAGCCCTTCGGTGACGATCGTGTGGGCGAGGGCGTTGACCATCGCCACGTTGGTGCCGGGGCGCAGTTGCAGATGATGCTCGGCCTTCACGTGCGCAGTATCGACGATATCGATGCGGCGCGGATCGACGACGATCAGCTTCGCGCCCTGACGCACGCGCCGCTTCAGACGCGAGCCGAACACCGGATGGCCGTCGGTCGGATTCGCGCCGATCACCATGATCACGTCCGAGTGATCGACCGACGCGAACGTCTGCGTGCCCGCCGATTCGCCGAGCGTGGTCTTCAGGCCATAGCCCGTGGGCGAGTGGCACACGCGCGCGCAGGTGTCGACGTTGTTGTTGCCGAACGCGGCGCGCACGAGCTTCTGCACGAGATAGGTTTCCTCGTTCGTGCAGCGCGACGAGGTGATGCCGCCGATCGAATCGCGGCCATGCTTGGCCTGGATGCGGCGGAACTCGCTGGCCGCGTAGGCGATCGCTTCTTCCCAGCTCACTTCGCGCCACGGATCGGTGATCTTCGCGCGAATCATCGGCTTCTTGATGCGGTCCTTGTGCGTGGCATAGCCCCACGCGAAACGGCCCTTCACGCAGGCATGGCCTTCGTTCGCCTGACCGTTCTTGTGCGGCACCATGCGCACGACCTGGTTGCCCTTCATCTCGGCCTTGAACGAGCAGCCGACGCCGCAATACGCGCAGGTCGTGACCACCGAATGTTCGGCCTGGCCGAGCATCACCACGCTCTTTTCCTGCAGCGTCGCGGTCGGGCAGGCGGCGACGCAGGCGCCGCACGACACGCATTCCGAATCCATGAACGCTTCGCCCGCGCCGGCCGCGACGCGCGATTCGAAACCGCGCGCGGCGATGGTCAGCGCGAACGTGCCTTGCGTTTCCTCGCAGGCGCGCACGCAGCGGTTGCAGACGATGCACTTCGACGGATCGTAGGTGAAGTACGGGTTCGATTCGTCCTTCTGGTTCTTCAGGTGATTCGCGCCGTCGAAGCCGTAGCGCACTTCGCGCAGGCCCGTCACGCCCGCCATGTCCTGCAGTTCGCAGTCGCCGTTGGCGGGGCAGGTGAGGCAGTCGAGCGGGTGATCGGAGATGTAGAGCTCCATCACGTTGCGGCGCAGTTTCTGCAGACGGTCGGTTTGCGTGCGCACCTTCATGCCCGCTTCGACGGGTGTCGTGCACGACGCCGGGTAACCGCGCCGCCCTTCGATTTCGACGAGACACAGACGGCACGAGCCAAACGGTTCGAGCGAGTCGGTCGCGCAGAGCTTGGGCACGTTGACGCCGGCTTCGATCGAAGCGCGCATCACCGAGGTGCCTGCCGGAACCGTCACGGACTGACCGTCGATTTCGAGCGTGACGTCGACATCGGCGTGGCGCAGCGGCGTGCCGTAGTCGGTGTCGTCGAAGGGCGAGCGGGCGTTGGCTTTGTTCATTGCCGCGCTTTTGCAGGCGCAATTGCCGGAACCGCAACCACCGGCTTGGGACATGAGCGTGTCGGACATGGTGGTTCCTCGTTCAGGCGGCCGCGTTCGGTTGCGCGACGGGTTCGAGACCGAAATCTTCCGGGAAGTGATTGAGCGCGGAGAGCACGGGGTAGGGCGTCATGCCGCCCATCGCGCAGAGCGAGCCGGACACCATCGTGTCGCACAGATCGCGCAGCAGCGTGACCTGCTTTTCCGATGTGTCGCCGCTACGGATCTTCGCGATCACCTCGACGCCGCGCGTCGAGCCGATGCGGCAGGGCGTGCACTTGCCGCACGATTCGAGCGTGCAGAATTCCATCGCGTACTGCGCGAGACCGGCGAGATTGGACGTATCGTCGTGCACGACGAGACCGCCGTGGCCCACGACCGCGCCGACTGCCGCATACGCTTCGTAGTCCATCGGAATATCCCACTGGCTCTCGGGCAGATAGGTGCCGAGCGGCCCGCCCACCTGCACGGCGCGCGCCGGGCGGCCGCTGGCGGTGCCGCCGCCGTAGTCGACCATCAGTTCGCGCAGCGTCACGCCGAACGCGAGTTCGACGAGGCCGCCGCGCGCGATGTTGCCCGCGAGCTGGAACGGCAGCGTGCCGCGCGAGCGGCCCATGCCGAAGTCCTTGTAGAACGCCGCACCCTTCGCGAAGATGATCGGCACGGTGGCGAGCGTGATGACGTTGTTGATGACCGTCGGCTTGCCGTAGAGACCGGCGAGCGCGGGCAGCGGCGGCTTCGCGCGCACGACGCCGCGCTTGCCTTCGAGCGATTCGAGCAGCGCCGTTTCCTCGCCGCACACATAGGCGCCCGCGCCTTTGGCGACGAACAGATCGAAGCGCTTGCCGCTGCCGAGGACGTTGTCGCCGAGCCAGCCCGCGACGCGCGCGCGGCGGATCGCTTCTTCGAGCGCGGCGATCGAATGCGGATACTCGCTGCGCACGTAGATATGGCCGATCGTCGCGCCCACGGTGAGGCCCGCGATCGTCATGCCTTCGATCAGCACGTAGGGATCGCTTTCCATCACGAGACGGTCGGAGAAGGTGCCCGAGTCGCCTTCGTCGGCATTGCAGACGATGTACTTCTGGTCGGCCTGCGCCTGCGCGACGGTGCGCCACTTGATGCCGGCGGGGAAGGCCGCGCCGCCGCGTCCGCGCAGACCCGATTCGACGAGCGCTTCGCAGGCGTCGGCGCTCGTCATCGTGAGCGCGTTGCGCAGGCCGTCGAGGCCGCCGTGCGCGACGTAGTCGTCGGTCGAGAGCGGGTCGGTGATGCCGATGCGCGCGAAGGTCAGGCGCTGCTGCTTGCGCAGATACGGAATCTGTTCGACGAGGCCCACGCCGCGTGCGTGCTGGCCGCCTTGCACAAAGTTCGCGTCGAACAGCCCGGCGACGTCGTCTTCCTCGACGTTCGCGTAGCCGACGCGGCCGTCGGCCGTCGCTACCTCGACGAGCGGTTCGAGATAAAGCAGACCGCGCGAGCCGTTGCGTACGAGTTCGATGTCGATGCCGCGCGCGGCGGCTTCGCGTGCGATGGCCGCGGCGATGTCGTCCGCGCCGAGCGCGAGCGCCGATGAATCGCGGGGAACGTAGATGCGCGTCATGCGGCCTCCTCGGTGCGCACGACGGCGGCCAGCGCCTTCGCGAGCAGTGCGTCGAACTTCTGCGGGCTTACTTTTGCGTGCAACGTGCCGTTAATCATCATGGCGGGCGAGAGCGCGCACTGGCCGAGGCAATAGACCGATTCCAGCGCGACGTCGCCTTCGTGCGCCTGGTGCGCGTGTTCGTCGCCGTGACCGTGCTGCGCGCCGAAGCGGCAACCGGTGCGCGCTTCCACGTGCTGCGCGAGCGCTTCGCTGCCCATGCTGCGGCACGCTTCGGCGCGGCACAGTTGAACCGTGACGGGCGCGGGCGGCGTGGTGCGGAAGTGGTGGTAGTAGGTCAGCACGCCGTGGACTTCGGCGCGTGAGAGATTCAAGGCTTTTGCGAGCGGCGCGACGGTGGCCGGCGGCACGAAGCCGGTCTCGTCCTGGATCGCATGCAGGATCGCAATCAGGTTGCGGCCGGGCTGCGCGTGCCGTTGCACGAGGGCATCGGGTGCGATGGCCTGTGACCCGGCGGTCTGGGTTGTCTCGTCCATTGTGGGGCTCCTCCTGGCACATATATGCACTTGTTATTCATAAAGTGTGCATCTATGCTGGGGTTGTCTCGTTGTATGGACGAACAATAGGCCCGTAGAATGGCGGACGCAATAGGAAGGAAGACTTCATAATGATCAAGGTGGAGTGCCAGGCGCAACTGGTCGTGCGCGACGCGGATGGCCGCGAGGCAAGCCTGACGGACGTTGTACCGCTGCTCGCGCTCGTCGCGGAGGAAGGCAGCATCGCGCAGGCCGCGCAGCGTAAGGGTTTGTCCTATCGCCATGCGTGGGGTTTGTTGCGTGAAGTGGAGGAGCGTCTGGGCGGCGCGCTGATCGCGAAAGCGCGCGGGCGCGGTTCGGTGCTATCGGAACTCGGCGAGGCGGTGCTGCGTTCGCAGCGGCTGTGCGGCGAGCGACTTCAGGGCAATCTGCAGGCGCTCGCGAGCGAAGTGGCGAGCGACCTCAATCGATGGCTCGCGCCGGACGTGCAGGATCTGCGCATCCATGCTTCGCACGGCTACGCGGTGGCCACGCTGGTGACGGCGCTGGTCGGCGATCAGGTGCCGGTAGAGATCAAGTACCGCGACAGCGCCGACGCCATTTCGGCACTCGCGCGCGGCGAGTGCGATCTGGCGGGCTTCCATCTGCCGCGCGGCGATTTTCGCGAGGCGTGCGCCGACGCGTATCGCAACTGGCTCGACCCGCAGCGTCATGTGCTGATCCATCTCACGCGGCGCAAGCAGGGGTTGTTCGTCGGACGCGGCAACCCGCGTCAGGTGACGGGCCTCGCCGATCTCGCGCGCGGCGATATCCGCTTCGTAAACCGGCAGCCAGGCTCGGGCACGCGCATGCTGATCGATCTGCTGCTGACGCGTATCGGCGTCGATCCGGAGCGTGTGAACGGTTATGCCTCGTCGGAACTCACGCACTCGGCGATTGCGGCCTTCGTCGCGAGCGGCATGGCGGACGTGGGCTTCGGCGTGGAGCCGGCCGCGCATCACTTCGGCCTCGACTTCATTCCGATCGTCGACGAAGACTATTTCTTCGCCTGCGATCGCGGGCAGCTCGAACGCGAGCCGCTCGCCGCGGTGCTCGAGTTGTTGCGCGGCGCGCCGTTCCGGCAAGCGGTGGCGCAACTCGAAGGCTACGATCCCGACACTTGCGGCGACATCGTGCCGCTCGACGAAGGCTGGGCGGGCGCGCGCTGACATGTGCCGGCCGAGGCCTCGCCGGCCGCGCGCTGTAATACGACGCAACATGTCCAGCGGGTGGGGCTGCAGAGTGCGGCGCTTTTTGTGATACTTTCAGACCGTATAGGTTCTTCCGTTCCAGATGCGCGTTGAGCGCGCCGATCGACCATGAAATTCCTGCTTAATGTTTGTGCAGCCGCCGCGACCGCGGGTGTGCTGTTCGCCACCGTCAACGTCGCCTTCGCGCAGAACTCGCCGGGCGTGCCGGGCGGCATCCTCGACGACGAGTTCAAGTTCAACGCGCATCCGCAGATGCAGTTCGCGGCATCGGCGCCGGATGCCAAATATCAGCACGGCAAACCGACTTCCGCGCGTAAAAAGGGCGATCTCGGCGATCCGAATGGCTGTAATCTGCAATGCCCGCAGGACAATTGATATTTTTATGACAATTTAGTGAAAGCCGGTGCGATTGAGTTCGATTGAATTCGATTCGCGCCGGTTTTGATTTATCGCAGAATATTGCGATGCAAAAACAAAAAACTCGCGAAGCTTGTAAAAGCTTTCGCGAGTTTTTTGTTTGTGCGCAGAATTTTGGTGGAGCCGGCGGGAATCGAACCCGCGTCCAGAAGCAGTCCATAAACAGTTCTACATGCGTAGTTCTGTCTTTTGATTTAACCGGAGCGACGCGGACGAACACGCTGCGCTACGGCGATTCACTAAATTTTCGACTCTGGCGTCGTGACGCCGACAGAGCTTAACTGACGTATATGACCTCTGGCGGTATTGCTACCGGTCTTGCGACACTAGCCCGTCAGTGAGCCAGGCAGAGGACGGCGGCCCTTAGGCTGCCAGTGCGAACGTTTCGTCGTTTGCAGTTACGTTTTTCCCATTGATTAACGAGGTGACGGGTCCTCGGCATGCCCTGCCTACTTCATAACCCCTGTCGAAACCAGGTCGGCCCCAGAGGAGGGACAATTATCCCATAGTTCGCGAGATGAGGCGAACCGCGCCCATTTCAAGGGGCGCGGGTGCGGTTTCTTTCGACGCGCAGATGTTCCTGGGGATGGATCAGTCGCGGCGGCCGACCGGCCGCAGCAAGGCGAGCAGGGTCTCGGCGGTATCGGCCAGATAGTCGGCGTTCCACTGCGCGGGCGGCTCGACATTGCCGCAGTAGCCGTACGCGGCGGCGATCGTGGCCATGCCGGCCGCGTGGCCCGCCTGGATGTCGCGCAGGTCGTCGCCGACATACACCACGCGGTGCGGCGCGATGCCGAGCGTCTCGGCCGCATGCAGCAGCGGGGCCGGATGCGGCTTCGAGTAGGGCGTGGTGTCGCCGCTCACGACGCTGGCCGCGCGCGTGTCGAGATGCATCAGTTTCACGAGCGGATCGGTCAGACGCGCAACCTTGTTGGTGACGATGCCCCAGAGCACGCCGCGCGCGTCGAGGTCGTCGAGCACCGCGTCGATGCCGGGGAACAGCGCCGTTTCCACGCGCAGATTGGCCGCATAGTTCGCGAGGAATTCCTCGCGCATGGCGGCGAACTCGTGGTCGTCGGGACCCACGCCGAAGGCGCCGCCGATCAGGCCCCGAGCGCCCGCCGAGGCGAGCGGACGCAGCTTCTCGTAGGGCGCGGGCGCAAGGCCGCGCGCGTGGCGCATCTGGTTGACGGCGGCGGCGAGGTCGGGCGCCGTGTCGGCGAGCGTACCGTCGAAGTCGAACAGCACGGCGTCGCAGGCGGCGAGCGCGGCGACGTCGCGCGGCGCGGACGGGGTATCAAGCGGGGTCTGGGTCATGTCGGAATGTGACGGGCGCGGCGCTTCAGGCTTCGCGCCGGCAGGCGATCATGTAGTTGACGCTGGAGTCGTTCGAGAGCGCGAAGTGGCGCGTGATCGGGTTATACGTGATGCCCTTGATCTCGGCCGCGTTCAGCCCGGCCTGACGCACGAAGCTTGCAAGCTCCGAGGGGCGGATGAAGCGCGCGTAATCGTGCGTGCCCTTGGGCAGCATCTGCGCAATGTATTCCGCGCCGATCACGGCGAGCAGGTAGGACTTCACGTTGCGGTTGAGCGTGGAGAAGAACACCCAGCCGCCCGGCTTCACGAGCGTCGCGCACGCCTTGACCACGCTTAGCGGTTCCGGCACGTGTTCGAGCATTTCCATGCAGGTGACCACGTCGAACGAGGCGGGCTCGCGTGCCGCGATCGCTTCTGCTGCGATCTCCTCGTATTCCACCGTGATCCCACTCTCAAGACTGTGCAAATCGGCGACGCCGAGCGCTTCGCTCGACAGGTCGATGCCTTTGACGTTCGCGCCAAGACCGGCCATCGACTCCGACAGAATGCCGCCGCCGCAACCGATGTCGAGCACGCGCTTGGACGGCAGGTGCGCGTGGCTGTCGATCCAGCCGAGACGAATGGGGTTCAGCTCGTGCAGCGGCTTGAACTCCGCATTCGGGTCCCACCAGCGATGAGCAAGATCGCTGAATTTCTGTAGTTCGTGGGGATCGGCGTTGGTCATGTCGAAGCGGCCTGAGGCGCGGTAGAAGGTGGGCGAAAACAAACCCCGAGTATATAGGCGTGCAGGGAAGGGGGCAAAACCGGGGGCAAAACGGCCGTTGCGGCGCGGTGGACCGAGCTGGACGTTACGCATGACTTCGCTGCGCGTTGTGCGCAGATCGCGTCATGTAGCCTGAGCGTAGACGGCGCGGCAATAAAAAAGCCCCGCCGAAGCGGGGCTTTTGAGTCGTACAGCCGTAGCGCGCGATTACTGCTTTTGCGTGCCGACGACTTCGACTTCCACGCGGCGATCCGGTGCGAGGCACGAGATCAGCTGCTTGCGGTTCTTCTGGTTGCAGCCAGTCGTAACCGGGTTGCGCTTGCCCTTGCCTTCCGTGTAGATACGCTCTGCCGGGACGCCCTTGCTGACCAGGTACGACTTGACGGCTTGCGCACGGCGCAGCGACAGACGGTCATTGTAGGCAGCCGAACCGATGCGGTCCGTGTAGCCCGTAGCAACGACGACTTCGAGGTTCAGAGCCTGGATCTTGCCTGCCAGATCGTCCAGCTTTTCCTTGCCAGCCGGCTTCAGGATAGCCTTGTCGAAGTCGAACAGAGCGTCGGCTTGATACGTGATCTTTTGGCTCGTGATGGCCGGCGGCGGCGGAGCGACCGGCGGCTGCGGTGCCTGGGCGACCAGTGCGCCATCGCACTTGGCGTTAGCCGTGGCCGGCGTCCAGAACGCGTCGCGCCAGCACAGTTCGTTCGTGCCGTTCATCCAGACGTATTCGCCCGTGCCGTTCACCCAGTTGTCATTGACGGCTTGTCGCGACGCCGGCACCGATTGTGCCTGTGCGCTTGCAGCGACTACTGCGGTAGCTGCAATGAACGCGAGCTTTGAAAAGTTATTCATATTTCTCCTCTCGAAATTGAGATTACCGCAGGTTTACTGCGAGCCATATGACGAAGACAAGTCATACATTGCTCGAAGTATAACATTGGCACGTTGTGGGGCACGTCTTGTGTAGACTTCGAGCGGTGTCTAACTTTGTGCGTTGGCATTTTGCCATATCGTTCCCTTCCAACGATAAAAAAAATCCGCCCCTTTCATTGCGGCTCGTCGAATGTGGTACACCCGCAACAAAAAGTTCCCGACGAATCTCCTGGTAGTGTGCCTGGTTGTTTGCCTGCCAGTGTGTCTCGAAATTGGCCGCCTGTCGCGCGGTCTCGTGTCGCCACTGAGGTCCTTTCGCAACGGCGCTGCGCATTGTCGGTCATATGAGGCAATCGTGCGTTCCGTGTGACGTGGTAGATAACAATTCTTTACAGATCGCGCGCGCATTCCCTGTTCGCGCAGTCGGTTTCATTGCCGCACGCCTGCGCGGTTTACGTCTGCTCCACACCCCGTCGCACGCTCAATCTCATTAGCGCCGTTTTGAGCCGTTCCAGGTCACCCCTCTAATAGGTATACGTGGAGCGCTTCGAGTCGGCGGGCGGGGGTGCCGCGCATGATAGAATCGGAAGATTGCGCTGCGTCCGCGGCGTCCATGCGACAGCAAGGGCGTGTTGCGATGCATCCAGGCTACCCGCCCGTCAGGCATTGGCAGGTGAGGCCCTAGCATCGCGCGTGCCCGATAACGACATCGATAATGGATCAATTCGCCAAAGAGACTCTGCCTATCTCCCTCGAGGAGGAAATGCGCCGCTCGTATCTCGATTACGCGATGAGCGTGATCGTCGGGCGGGCGCTGCCGGATGTGCGAGACGGCCTCAAGCCGGTGCACCGGCGCGTGCTGTACGCGATGCACGAGTTGAACAACGACTGGAACCGCGCGTACAAGAAGTCGGCGCGTATCGTCGGCGACGTCATCGGTAAATACCATCCTCACGGCGATACGGCGGTGTACGACACCATCGTGCGTATGGCGCAGAGCTTCTCGCTGCGCTACATGCTGGTCGACGGCCAGGGCAACTTCGGTTCGATCGACGGCGACAACGCCGCGGCCATGCGTTACACCGAAATCCGCATGGCGAAGATCGGCCACGAACTGCTCGCCGACATCGACAAGGAAACCGTCGACTTCGGGCCGAACTACGACGGCAGCGAAAGCGAGCCGCTGATCCTGCCCGCGCGCATTCCGAATCTGCTGATCAATGGCTCGTCGGGTATCGCGGTCGGTATGGCCACGAACATCCCGCCGCACAACCTCAACGAAGTGGTCGATGCTTGCCAGCATCTGCTGAAGAATCCGCAGGCCACGATCGACGAGCTGATCGAGATCATCCCCGCGCCGGATTTCCCGACCGCCGGCATCATCTACGGCGTCGCCGGCGTGCGCGACGGCTATCGGACGGGCCGCGGCCGCGTCGTGATGCGCGCTCTTACGCACTTCGAAGAGATTGATCGCGGTCAACGTATGGCGATCATCGTCGATGAACTGCCGTACCAGGTGAACAAACGTTCGCTGCTGGAGCGCATCGCCGAGCTGGTCAACGAGAAGAAACTCGAAGGCATTTCCGACATTCGCGACGAGTCCGACAAGAGCGGTATGCGCGTCGTGATCGAGCTCAAGCGCGGTGAAGTGCCCGAGGTCATTCTCAACAACCTCTATAAGGCGACGCAGCTGCAGGACACGTTCGGCATGAACATGGTCGCGCTGGTGGACAACCAGCCGAAGCTGCTGAACCTCAAGGAAATGCTCGACCATTTCCTGTCGCACCGCCGCGAAGTGCTCACGCGTCGCACGGTCTACGAACTGCGCAAGGCCCGCGAGCGCGGCCACGTGCTCGAAGGCCTCGCGGTCGCGCTCGCGAACATCGACAGCTTCATCGAGATCATCAAGGCTGCGCCTACGCCGCCGATCGCGAAGCAGGAGTTGATGAACCGTTCGTGGGATTCGTCGCTCGTGCGCGAGATGCTCCAGCGTGCTGAGCAGGAAAACGCATCGGCCGGCGGCCGTGACGCGTATCGTCCGGAAGGGCTCAACCCGCTGTATGGCATGCAGGGCGACGGTCTCTATCGTCTGTCCGACACGCAGGCGCAGGAAATCCTGCAAATGCGTCTGCAACGCCTGACGGGTCTGGAGCAGGACAAGATCATTGGCGAGTACCGCGAAGTCATGGCGCAGATCGCCGACCTGCTCGACATCCTTGCGCGCCCCGAGCGCGTAACGACCATGATCTCCGACGAACTCACCTCGATCAAGAGCGAATTCGGCGATGCCCGCCGCTCGAAGATCGAGATGAACGCAACGGAACTGAACACCGAAGATCTGATCACGCCGCAGGACATGGTCGTGACCATGTCGCACGCCGGTTACGTGAAATCGCAGCCGTTGTCCGAATATCGCGCCCAGAAGCGCGGCGGTCGCGGCAAGCAGGCGACCTCCATGAAAGAGGACGACTGGATCGACACGCTGTTCATCGCCAATACGCACGACCACATCCTGTGCTTCTCGAACCGTGGCCGCGTGTACTGGGTGAAGGTGTATGAAGTGCCGCAGGGCTCCCGCAACTCGCGAGGTCGTCCGATCGTGAATATGTTCCCGCTGCAGGACGGTGAGAAGATCACGGTCGTGCTGCCGGTCAAGGAGTTCTCGGCGGACAAGTTCGTGTTCATGGCGACGGCGCTCGGCACCGTCAAGAAGACGCCGCTGGAAGCCTTCAGCCGCCCGCTGCGCAAGGGTATTATTGCGGTCGGCCTGGACGACGGCGACTACCTGATCGGCGCGGCCATCACCGACGGTCAGCACGACGTCATGCTGTTCTCCGACGCCGGCAAGGCCGTGCGCTTCGACGAGAACGACGTGCGCCCGATGGGCCGCGAGGCACGCGGCGTGCGCGGCATGCAGCTCGACGACAGCCAGCAGGTCATCGCGCTGCTGGTGGCCGGCGACGAGCAGCAGTCGGTCCTTACCGCGACCGAAAACGGCTACGGCAAGCGCACCCCGATCACGGAATACACGCGTCATGGCCGCGGCACGAAGGGCATGATCGCAATCCAGACGTCGGAGCGTAACGGCAAGGTGGTTGCGGCCACGCTGGTCGACCAGGAAGCCCAGATCATGCTGATCACGAACACGGGCGTGCTGATCCGCACGCGCGTCTCGGAGATCCGTGAAATGGGCCGTGCAACGCAAGGTGTTACACTCATCAGCCTTGACGAAGGCACGAAGCTCTCCGGCTTGCAGCAGGTCGCCGAGGCCGACGCCGACGGCGATCTGGCCGAAGGCGAGGGCGAAAGCGAAGAGTAAGGCTGAGCCCGTAGTACAGGACGGCCCGCGTGAGCGGGCCGCTTCGTGTCCAGCGTCCCAGCCGGTGCGCTCGCGTATAAAATCGCGCGGGCGCCGGACGGCGAAGATGGGCGGCCACGGTACTGAATGATGGTGCTGAATGACGCCGGGTGGATTGGGCGGCGGGCGCGAAAGGCGCGCCCCGCGATCCGCGCGGCTGGCAGTTCGATTAATTTCTCTGAGGGAGTAATGATGCAAAAACGATTCAAGCAGGTTTTGTTGCTGGCCGCTCTCGTGCCGACGTTTGCCATGGCTCAGGCGCTCCAGAACCAGGCGCCCGAACAGGCACCGGCCGCTGCCGCAGCACCGATCGATCCGGCGAAGCAAGCCGCGATCAAGGACCTGCTCGACGCAATCGACGCACAGAAGCTCGTCGGCGCGATCGGCAACAGCGCACAGATGCAAGCCAAGCAACTCGTCCCGGCAATCCTGTCGGACGCGCTGTCGGAAAACAAGACGATGACGGACAAGCAGAAGCAAGCTTCCGTCCCGTCGCTGCAAAAGAACGCCGTGCCGAAGCTGGTTGACTCGGCAGGTCAGGTCTTCGCGACCGACTCGTTCAAGCAGGACGCGATGCAAGCTCAGTACGAAGCTTACGCAAAGTACTACAGCACGTCGGAAATCAAGGACCTGACCTCGTTCTACCGCAGCCCGACCGGCCGCAAGTTCATCCAGGTTCAAGACCAGGTTGGCCGCGACGTCGTCAACGGTCTGATGCAGAAGTACATGCCGCAGTCGATCAAGGCAACGCGTGACCAGGCCGACAAGGAAGTCGCGTCGGTCAAGCCGGCTAAGTAAGTCAGCATCGTCAGCATCACCGGTGCGCCTCTCTTGGGGCGCGATCGGGCACGATGCGTCGCCGTCCCCGGCGAGCCCGCGTTGGCGGGTTCCCGGCGACAATGCGATAATGGCCGTTTGCGCGATAGCAGCGCAAACGGCCTTTTCTTTTTCTGGCGCATCCCGGCGTCCTCAGCCGCCGCGCCTGCCTCGGGATCTCCTTACGATGCGCGTCTTCAACTTCTCCGCCGGACCGGCAGCCTTGCCGGAAGAGGTGCTCCGCCAGGCCGCCGATGAAATGCTCGACTGGCATGGCAGCGGCATGGGCGTGATGGAAATGAGCCATCGCGGGCCGGAATTCATGCAGATCCACAGCGAAGCGCTGCTCGATCTGCGTGAACTGATGCAGGTACCCGCGAGCCACCAGATCCTCTTTCTGCAAGGCGGCGGCATCGGCGAAAACGCCATCGTGCCGCTGAACCTGTTCGGCTCGAAGCCGCGCGCGGACTTCGTCATCACCGGTTCGTGGTCGCAGAAGTCGCAGAAGGAAGCGCTCAAGTACGGCGCGTCGCACATCGCCGCCACGGGCCGCACCGAGGCCGGTTTCACGCATGCGCCGCAAAAGAGCGAGTGGCAGCTTTCCGACGATCCCGCTTACGTGCATCTGTGCACGAACGAGACGATCGACGGCGTCGAGACCTTCGAGATTCCCGATCTGGGCGACATCCCGCTCGTGGCGGACGCGTCCTCGCACATCCTCTCGCGCCCGATGGACATCGCCAAATACGGCGTGCTCTACGGCGGCGCGCAGAAGAACATCGGCATGGCGGGCGTCACCGTCGTGATCGTGCGCGAGGATCTGCTCGACCGCGCGATGCCGATCTGCCCGTCGGCGTTCGAATGGAAGACCGTCGCCGCGAACAATTCGATGTTCAACACGCCGCCCACCTACGCGATCTACATCGCGGGGCTCGTGTTCAAGTGGTTGAAGCGCCAGGGTGGCCTCGAAGCCATCGAAGCGCGCAATATCGAGAAGTCCCAGTTGCTCTACGACACGATCGATTCGAGCAGCTTCTACATCAACAAGGTGGAGCGCCGCGCGCGCTCGCGGATGAACGTGCCGTTCTTCCTCGCCGACGAAACACGTAACGATGATTTCCTGGCCGGCGCGAAAGCGCGCGGGCTGGTGCAGCTGAAGGGCCACAAGTCCGTCGGCGGCATGCGGGCGTCGATTTACAACGCGGTGCCGCTCGAAGCAGTGCAGGCACTGGTCGAGTACATGAAGGAATTCGAGGCAAAAGCCTGACCTCGCGTCGGGCGGCGCCTGCCGCGCGCGCAGCTCACGCCGCGCGCCTCCTTTCAGATTGCCGGTTTCACGCATGGACGACGAACTCAATTCCCAACTCAAGCCGCTGCGAGAGCGTATCGACGCTCTCGACGCGCAGCTCATCTCCCTCCTGAACCAGCGCGCTGCTGTCGCGCTCGAAGTCGGCGAGGTGAAGAAGCATTTCAACGCGCCCGTGTTCCGTCCGGAGCGCGAGCTGCAGGTGATCGAACGCCTACAGAACCTGAGCGCGGGTCCGCTCGGCAACGAGCACATCAGCGCCATCTGGCGCGAGATCATGGCCGCGAGCCGCTCGCTCGAAAAGACCATTTCGGTGGCCTATCTCGGGCCGGTCGGCACGTATAGCGAACAGGCGGTCTACGGTTACTTCGGTCAGTCGATCGAAGGTCTGCCGTGCCCGTCGATCGACGAGGTGTTCCGCGCGGTCGAGGCGGGCAGCGCCGAATTCGGCGTCGTGCCGGTCGAGAATTCGACCGAGGGCGCGGTGTCGCGCACGCTCGACCTGTTCCTGCAGACGCAGCTCTCGATCGGCGGCGAAATCGCGCTGCCGATCCAGCACAACCTGATGACGCAAAGCGGCAAGCTCGCGGGCGTGACGCGCGTGTGCGCGCATCCGCAGGCGCTCGCGCAGTGTCAGCACTGGCTGACGGCGAACGCGCCGCATCTGGAGCGTCAGGCCGTGTCGAGCAACGCGGAAGCCGCGCGTCTCGCGGCGGAAGATCCGACCGTCGCGGCCATCGCGGGCGAGCGCGCGGCCACGCATTACGGCCTGCTGATTGCCAACGCGCTGATTCAGGACGACCCGCACAACCGCACGCGTTTCGTGACGATCGGCAAGCAGCCGGCGGGCGTGTCGGGCCACGACCAGACGTCGATGATCGTCTCGGTGAAGAACGAGCCGGGCGCGGTCTACAAGCTGCTCGAACCGCTCGCGCGCCACGGCGTTTCGATGACGCGTTTCGAGTCGCGTCCGGCGCGTGTCGGCACGTGGGAGTACTACTTCTACATCGACTTCGAAGGCCATCGCGACGAACCCGCCGTGGCGGCCGCGCTCGACGAGCTCGGCAAGAAGGCGGCGTTCCTCAAGATTCTCGGTTCGTATCCGCGCTCGCGCTGAGTGCGCCGAGCGTTCGTGCGGCGCGCGCAGGCGCGCCTTCGCTGATTCAAGTCGATGTCACGTCGATGATGCCGCGCCGCCGCACGCGAGCGGCCCTGGAGAGACACGCATGACCCAGCCATTTGGCCCTTCCTATGTGCGCGCGATCGCGCCGTATGTCGCCGGCAAGCCGATTTCCGAAGTCGCCCGCGAGTTCGGACTCGACGAGGCGCGCATCGTCAAGCTGGCGTCGAACGAGAACCCGCTCGGCATGCCCGCGTCGGCGCAGCGCGCCATCGCGCAGGCGGCGGCCGAACTCGGCCGTTATCCGGACTCGAACGCGTTCGAGCTGAAGGCCGCGCTCGCGGCGCGTTACGACGTGCCGGCCGAGTGGATCACGCTCGGCAACGGCAGCAACGATATTCTCGAAATCGCCGCGCACGCGTGCGTGGAACGCGGTCAGTCGATCGTTTATTCGCAGTATTCGTTCGCGGTCTACGCGCTTGCGACGCAAGGGCTCGGCGCGCGTCACGTGGTGACGCCGGCCGTGCAGTATGGCCACGATCTCGACGCGATGCTCGCGGCCATCGCCGACGACACGCGCCTGATCTTCGTCGCCAATCCGAACAATCCGACCGGCACGTACATCGACGGCGCTACGCTCGAAGCGTTCATCGCCAGGGTGCCACGCGAGGTCGTCGTGGTGCTCGACGAGGCCTACACGGAATATCTGGCGGCGGACAAGCGCTACGACTCGATCGCGTGGGTGCGCCGCTATCCGAACCTCGTGGTGTCGCGCACGTTCTCGAAGGCTTACGGGCTCGCGGGCCTGCGCATCGGTTTCGCGATCGCGCAGCCGGCGCTGACCGATCTGCTGAACCGTCTGCGCCAGCCGTTCAACGTGAACACGCTCGCGCAGGCCGCGGCGGTCGCGGCGCTCGGCGACACGGCATTTCTCGAACAGAGCGCCGCGCTCAACGCCGAGGGCTATCGCACGCTCACGGCGGCCTTCGAGCGCATGGGCCTCGACTACGTGCCGTCGGACGGCAACTTCGTGCTCGTGCGCGTCGGTCAGGACGATCAGGCGGGCGAGCGCGTCAATCTCGGCTTGCTCAAGCAGGGTGTGATCGTGCGTCCGGTCGGCGGCTACGGTCTGCCGCAATGGCTGCGCGTGACGATCGGCCTCGCCGACGAAAACGCCGCGTTCCTCGCGGCGCTCGAACGCAGTCTGGCCCCGGCATGAGCACGCCACTTTTTCTCGATCCGGTGATGGCGTGAGCGCGTTTCCCTTTAGCAAACTGGTGATTTTCGGTGTCGGCCTGATCGGCGGCTCGCTGGCGCGCGGGCTGCGCGAACGCGGCGCCGTGCAAGGTCAACGCGGTCAGGTGATCGGCGTGGGCCGTCGCGCGCATTCGGTCGCGCGCGCGCTCGAACTCGGCGTGATCGACGCGGCCGCGACGCTCGACGACGAAGCGGCGCTCGCCGCCGCGCTCGACGGCGCCGACATCGTGTTGATCGCCGCACCGGTCGCGCAGACCCAGGCGCTGCTCGAACGCATCGCGCCGCATCTCCAGCCGCAGACGCTGATTACCGATGCGGGCAGCACCAAGAGCGACGTGATCGCTGCCGCGCGCGCCGCGCTCGGCGAACGCATCGACCAGTTCGTGCCGGGCCATCCGATCGCGGGCCGCGAGTCGAGCGGCGTCGAGGCGGCGCTGCCCGACCTCTACGTGGGCCGCAACGTCGTGCTGTGTCCGCTGCCGGAAAATACGCCGGAAGCGGTGGAGCGCATCGCCGCGATGTGGCGCGCGACCGGCGCCGTGATCGGCCAGATGAGCGCTGCGCAGCACGATCGCGTGTTCGCGTCGGTGAGCCATCTGCCGCACGTGCTGTCGTTCGCGCTCGTCGACCAGATTCTCGACACGCCTGACGCCGAGCTGAAATTCTCGTTCGCGGCGGGCGGTTTCCGCGACTTCACGCGCATCGCGGCGTCGAGTCCCGAAATGTGGCGCGACGTCTGCCTCGCGAACCGCACGGCGCTGCTCGCCGAGCTGGACGCCTACACTGAAGTGCTGGCGAAGTTGCGCGCGGCCATCGACGCCGGCGACGGCGCGGCGCTCGAAACCGTGTTTGCGCGCTCGCGCGCGGCGCGCGAGGCGTGGCAGGAGCGCGGCGGCAAGAAGCTCGCGCAGGCGACGCCCGAAGCGGACGGCGCGAAGTAAAGCGGCAAAGCAAGCGACAAAGCAAGCGACAAAGATAGCGAACAGTAGTCAAGCATCAGCCATGCGGCGCGGCGCAGTCCCGCGTCACGCCGCACCATCAGGACACGTCATGGAACACCTCGATCTCGGACCGTTCACCCGTGCGTCCGGCACGATCCGTCTGCCCGGCTCGAAGAGCATCTCGAACCGCGTGCTGCTGCTCGCGGCGCTCGCCGAAGGCGAAACCACGATCACGAATCTGCTCGATTCCGACGACACGCGCGTGATGCTCGACGCGCTCGAAAAGCTCGGCGTGAAGCTCAAGCGCGAAGACGACACTTGCGTCGTGCAAGGCACGCGCGGCGCGTTTACGGCGGTGCGCGCGGACCTTTTCCTCGGCAACGCGGGCACGGCGGTGCGTCCGCTCACGGCGGCGCTCGCGGTCAACGGCGGCGACTACCGCATCCACGGCGTGCCGCGCATGCACGAGCGCCCGATCGGCGATCTGGTCGACGGCCTGCGCCAGATCGGCGCAAAGATCGACTACGAGGAGAACGAGGGCTATCCGCCGCTGCGCATCCGTCCGGCGCAGATCGACGTCACGGCGCCGATCAAGGTGCGCGGCGACGTGTCGAGCCAGTTCCTCACCGCGCTGCTGATGACGCTGCCGCTCGTGCGCGCCAAAGACGGCGTGACCATCGTCGAGGTGGATGGCGAGCTGATTTCCAAGCCCTATATCGAGATCACGATCAAGCTGATGGAGCGCTTCGGCGTGAAGGTCGTGCGCCACGGCTGGCATCGCTTCGAAGTGCCGGCGGGCGTGCGTTATCAGTCGCCGGGCAAGATCATGGTGGAAGGCGACGCCTCGTCGGCGTCGTATTTCCTCGCCGCGGGCGCCATTGGCGGCGGCCCGCTGCGCGTGGAAGGCGTGGGACGCGCGAGCATTCAGGGCGACGTCGAGTTCGCGGCGGCGCTCATGCGCATGGGCGCGAACGTCACGGTCGCCGACGACTGGATCGAGGTGCGCGGGATCGGCAACGATCACGGCAAGCTCGACCCCATCGACATGGACTTCAACCTGATTCCCGACGCGGCCATGACGATCGCCGTCGCCGCGCTGTTCGCCGACGGCGCGACCACGCTGCGCAACATCGCGAGCTGGCGCGTGAAGGAAACCGACCGCATCGCGGCGATGGCCACGGAATTGCGCAAGGTCGGTGCGGACGTGGAGGAAGGGCCCGATTACCTGATTGTGCGTCCGCCCGCGAAACTTACGCCGAACGCGGCGATCGATACCTACGACGATCACCGCATGGCCATGTGCTTCTCGCTCGTGAGCCTCGGCGGCGTGCCGGTGCGCATCAACGACCCGAAGTGCGTCGCCAAGACGTTCCCCGATTATTTCGAGCGCTTCCTCGCGCTCGCCCAACCTTGAATCTCTTTAAGTCGCCGAGTCTCGCTGCCGAATGAAATCGACCCGTCCCTTTTATCCGACGCCCGTCATCGCGATCGATGGCCCGACCGCTTCCGGCAAAGGCACGGTGGCCACGCTGGTCGCCGCGCACCTCGGCTTTCACCTGCTGGACAGCGGTGCGCTGTATCGCCTGGCGGCGCTCGCCAGCATGCGCTACACGATCGCCGCCGATGATGCCGACGGCCTGGCGAAGCTGATCGACGACCTCCACATCACGTTCCGCGAGGGCATGGCCCAGCTCGACGGCGTGGACGTGTCGAACGATATCCGCGCCGAGGAAGTGGGCAACCGCGCCTCGATGATCGCCGCGCATCCGTCCGTGCGCACCGCGCTGGTGGCCCGTCAGCGGGCCTTCCGCAAGCTGCCCGGGCTCGTGGCCGACGGCCGCGACATGGGCACCGTGATCTTCCCGGATGCCGGTTTGAAGGTGTTCCTGACGGCCAGTGCGGAGGCCCGCGCGGCTCGCCGGTATAAGCAATTGATCCAGAAGGGATTTTCTGCTAATATGGATGACTTGCTCCGGGATTTGCGTGAGCGCGACGCGCGCGACAGTAACCGCGCGGCCGCGCCGCTCAAGCCTGCGGCGGATGCGAAGCTGCTGGACACCTCGGCGCTGACCATCGACCAGGCGGTCGAACAGGTCGTGCAGTGGTATCAGCAAGCCAGCGAACTGCGGAGTGAGCTGCGCTCAGTGCGGCAGGACGCGCACGGCAAATCGCAGTAAGAACGCAGTACAGCAGTTGCAGTAAATGTAGTGGTGCCCTGCTGGGAAGCAGGGCGTGTCTTAACCCTTTAACCCCGTATGGCTTTTGCATCCGTGCCACGAGCGTAAGCGCTCCGGCCTCAACGCCCAACCGGCCTGGAACAGGCTGGAAGCGCAGCAGAAACCATGCAAATCCAGATTTTTATGTCCGACCTGCAAACCTCCACCCCGAATACCGAATCTTTTGCGGCTCTGTTCGAAGAGTCGCTGACCCGCCAGGACATGCGCGCCGGCGAAGTGATTTCCGCCGAAGTCGTGCGCGTCGACCACAACTTCGTGGTCGTCAATGCTGGTCTCAAGTCCGAAGCCTATATTCCGCTCGAAGAATTCCTGAACGACGCGGGTGAAGTGGAAGTGCAGGCGGGCGATTTCGTTTCCGTCGCGATCGACGCGCTGGAAAACGGCTACGGCGACACGATCCTGTCGCGCGACAAGGCGAAGCGTCTCGCTTCGTGGCTGTCGCTGGAAAAGGCTCTCGACAACAACGAACTCGTGACCGGCACGATCACGGGCAAGGTCAAGGGCGGCATGACCGTCATGGTCAACGGCATCCGCGCGTTCCTGCCGGGTTCGCTGGTTGACACGCGTCCGGTCAAGGACACGACGCCGTACGAAGGCAAGACGCTCGAATTCCGCGTCATCAAGCTCGACCGCAAGCGTAACAACGTCGTGCTGTCGCGCCGCGCAGTGATCGAAGCCACGCAAGGCGAAGAGCGCGCAAAGCTGCTCGAAACGCTGAAGGAAGGCGCGATCGTCAACGGCGTGGTCAAGAACATCACCGACTACGGCGCGTTCGTGGACCTCGGCGGCATCGACGGCCTGCTGCACATCACCGACATCGCATGGCGTCGCGTGCGTCACCCGTCGGAAGTCCTGTCGGTTGGCCAGGAAGTCACCGCCAAGATCCTCAAGTTCGACCAGGAAAAGAACCGCGTTTCGCTCGGTATCAAGCAACTGGGCGACGATCCGTGGGAAGGCATCTCGCGCCGTTACCCGTCGGGCACGCGCCTGTTCGGTAAGGTCACGAACATCACCGACTACGGCGCATTCGTCGAAGTCGAATCGGGCATCGAAGGCCTGGTTCACGTGTCGGAAATGGACTGGACCAACAAGAACGTTGCTCCGTCGAAGGTTGTCCAGCTGGGCGACGAAGTCGAAGTCATGGTCCTCGAGATCGACGAAGACCGCCGCCGCATCTCGCTCGGCATGAAGCAGTGCAAGCCGAACCCGTGGGATGACTTCAGCCGCAACTTCAAGAAGGGCGACAAGCTCCAGGGCGCGATCAAGTCGATCACCGACTTCGGCGTGTTCATCGGTCTGCCCGGCGGCATCGACGGTCTGGTTCACCTGTCGGACCTGTCGTGGTCGGAAGCTGGCGAAGAAGCCGTCCGCAAGTACAAGAAGGGCGACGAAGTCGAAGCCGTGGTTCTGGGCATCGACGTCGAGAAGGAACGCATCTCGCTCGGCATCAAGCAGCTCGAAGGCGACCCGTTCAGCAACTTCGTTGCTGTCAACGACAAGGGCTCGACGGTTGACGGCGTGGTCAAGTCGGTCGACGCAAAGGGTGCAGTTATCACCCTGAACGCTGACGTCGAAGGCTACCTGCGTGCTTCGGAAATCGCGCAAGACCGCGTGGAAGATGCTCGCAACGTGCTGAAGGAAGGCGACAAGGTCAACGCGATGATCATCAACATCGATCGCAAGTCGCGTGGCATCAACCTGTCGATCAAGGCCAAGGATTCGGCTGAGACGCAGGAAGCCCTGCGCAGCATGTCGTCGGACACGGGTGCGGCTGCTACCGGCACGACCAACCTCGGCGCGCTGCTGAAGGCCAAGCTCGACGGCCAGAACCAGTAAGCCTCAAACGGGGGCAAGCTGAAGTATGACCAAATCTGAATTGGTCGCGCAGCTGGCTACGCGATTTCCGCAACTCGTCCTCAAGGATGCGGATTTCGCGGTCAAAACGATGCTCGATGCGATGTCCGAGGCGCTCGCCAAGGGCCATCGCATCGAAATTCGAGGCTTCGGCAGCTTTGGCCTGAACCGCCGGCCGTCGCGCGTCGGACGCAACCCGAAGTCGGGTGAGAAAGTGCTGGTGCCCGAGAAGTTCGTGCCGCACTTCAAGCCGGGCAAGGAGCTGCGCGAGCGTGTGGACCGTCGCTCGGGCGAGCCGCTGAAAGCGGACGAGCCGGACGACGATCTGTAAGCGCTGCAAGTTATTGCCGTGTTTGCGGTTGTCGGCAATCAATGCCAGATGGCCAGAACGCAAGGACCGGGAAGCGCCGGGGCTAATAGCCCGGCGCTTTTTTTTCGCCTGTTCGTTTCGTGTGGGCGTCGTCGTGGGGCGCTCGGCGTGTGTGGCGTGCGGATGTTCCTGCGCGGTTTTGGCGCCGCCGCGCGTTCGCGCGCCACCTGCGCGGGCGCGAGGCCTTCCATTACAATACGGGACACTTCGGCGGCGCCGCTGCTGCGGCGCAACACGCGTTGCGGCATGCATGGCGACATACGTGCGGCGCCGGGGTTTGTTCAACTGCCAAGAGAATCCTTCATGAGATTGATCGCCTGGGTGATCCGTGTGCTGGTGTTCGTGCTGCTGCTCGTGCTCGCACTCGCCAACACGCAAACCGCGACGCTGAACTTTCTTGCCGGATATTCGTGGCAGGCTCCGCTCATTCTGATCGGCCTCGCGTTTTTCGTCGTCGGTCTGCTGGCCGGCCTGCTGTCCGCGCTGCCCGCGATTTTCCGGCTGCGCATGGAGAACGGCCGCCTCAAGCGTGAACTGCGCACCGCGCGTGAAACGCCCGCCGTGGTGGCGGAACCGCCGCTGCCGCCGCTTATCTGATTCGACTTGCCGCCGGGCGTCCGTCCGGGCGCGCGGCTTGATTACCTCTCACCATCGCTCGCATGGATCTCGATTTCTGGTGGCTCCTCGTCATTCCCGTGGCTTTCGCACTCGGCTGGATGGCGTCGCGCTACGACCTCAAGGCGCTGCTGTCCGAAAGCGCCAACCTGCCGCGCTCGTATTTCCGCGGCCTGAATTTCCTGCTCAACGAGCAGCCCGACAAGGCAATCGACGCGTTCATCGAAGTCGCCAAGCTCGATCCGGAAACGGTCGAACTGCACTTCGCGCTTGGTAACCTGTTCCGCCGCCGCGGCGAAACCGACCGGGCGATCCGCGTGCATCAGAACCTGCTGTCGCGCGCCGACCTGCCCGTGAACGAGCGCGATCACGCGCTTTATGAGCTGGGTCAGGACTTCCTGAAGGCCGGCATGCTCGATCGCGCCGAGGAAACCTTCAGCACGCTCAAGTCGGGCGACTACGCGCAGGGCGCACAGCGCGCGCTGCTGACGATCTACGAGATCGAGAAGGACTGGAACCGCTCGATCGACACCGCGCGCCACCTCGAAACGATGGGCACGCCGTCGCTCGACGTTGAGATCGCGCAGTTCCATTGCGAACTCGCGCAGGAAGCGCTGCAGCAGAAGAAGCCCGACGAAGCACGCCGTCAGCTCGGCCTTGCGCTCAAGGCGAACGAGCACAACGTGCGCGCGACCATTCTCGCGGGCGATGTCGATGCGGCCAGCGGCAACTGGGAGTCGGCGCTCGTGCAGTGGCAGCGCGTCGAGGCGCAGAACCCCGCCTATCTGCCGCTCGTCGCCGAAAAGGTCATGAAGGGCTACGAGGCGCTCGGCCGCGCGCACGACGGCGCGCAGTTGCTCACGGAGTGGGTCGACCGCCATTCGTCGAACGATCTGCTCGATGTGGCCTATAAATATGTGTCGGAGCTGAGCGGTCCCGAAGCGGCGCACACGCTCGCGCGCACGCAGATGCAGAAGTCGCCGAATCTCGCCGGCATGACGCGTCTGCTCGAAGCGCAACAGGCGGCGGCCGAAGAGCCGCGCCGCAGCGAACTCGAACTCATGCGCAAGCTGATCCAGCAGCGCACCAAGAACCTGCCGCGCTACACCTGCCAGAACTGCGGCTTCCGGGCGCGCCTGTTCTACTGGCAGTGCCCTGGCTGCAGCGGGTGGGAAACCTACGCGCCGCGCCGCGTCGAGCCAATTCCGGCTTCCAGCTGACGCGCCGCCGCGCACGCATTACCTCAATCCGAATCTGTTACCGGAGCGCGTATGAAAATCACCATTATCGGTACCGGCTATGTTGGCCTCGTCACCGGGGCGTGCCTTGCCGAAATCGGTCACGACGTGTTCTGCCTCGACGTCGATCCGCGCAAGATCGACATCCTGAACAACGGCGGCGTGCCGATCCACGAGCCGGGTCTGCTCGAGCTTATCCAGCGTAACCGCAAGGCGCGCCGCATCACGTTTTCCACCGACGTCGCCGCGAGCGTCGAGCACGGCGAAGTGCAGTTCATCGCCGTCGGCACGCCGCCCGACGAAGACGGCTCGGCGGACCTGCAATACGTGCTCGAAGCGGCCCGCAGCATCGGCCGCCACATGACCGGCTTCAAGGTGATCGTCGACAAGTCGACGGTGCCCGTCGGCACGGCGCAGCGCGTGCAGGCCGTGATCGCCGAAGAACTCGCCAAACGCGGCCTCGGCGCGAGCGACGCGCAGCGCTTCTCGGTGGTCTCGAACCCCGAATTCCTGAAAGAGGGCGCGGCCGTGGACGACTTCATGCGTCCGGACCGCATCATCATCGGCATCGACGAGGACGCCAACGGCGAAGTCGCGCGCGAGAAGATCAAGCGCCTCTACGCGCCGTTCAACCGCAATCACGAACGCACGATCTACATGGACGTGCGCTCGGCCGAATTCACCAAGTACGCGGCCAACGCGATGCTCGCCACGCGCATTTCGTTCATGAACGAAATGGCGAATCTGGCCGATCGCGTCGGCGCCGACATCGAGTCGGTGCGTCGCGGCATCGGTTCGGATCCGCGCATCGGCTATCACTTCCTGTACGCCGGCTGCGGCTACGGCGGCTCGTGCTTCCCGAAGGACGTGCAGGCGCTGATCCGCACGGCCGCGGAATCGGGCCAGAACCTGCGCATTCTCGAAGCGGTCGAGGACGTCAACGACGGCCAGAAGGACGTGCTCGTGAACAAGATCGTCCAGTCGCTGGGCGAAGACCTCAAGGACAAGCATTTCGCGGTCTGGGGTCTCGCGTTCAAGCCGAACACCGACGACATGCGCGAGGCGCCGAGCCGCCGTCTGATCGCCGAGTTGCTGCGCCGTGGCGCGACGGTTTCGGCGTACGATCCGGTCGCGACGGAAGAAGCGCGCCGCGTGTTCGCGCTGGATCTGGCGAGCGCGCCCGAACTGCAGGCGCGCCTGACCTTCGCGGCGAGCCAGGACGACACGCTGACGGGCGCCGACGCGCTCGTGGTCGTCACCGAATGGACGGCGTTCAAGGCGCCGGACTTCGAATTCCTGAAGGAACAGTTGAAGACTCCGCGCATCTTCGACGGACGTAACCTGTACGAGCCCGACGCGATGGCGGAGCTCGGTTTCGACTATCACTCGATTGGGCGGCCCCATGTCAAACACGCAAACCCGGCCGCAGTCTGACGCCATGACCGACAGCGCGGCACTCGCGCCCGAAGTCCAGGCCGTGCCGCGCGCGCAGTTCGCGCGCTCGCGCGTGCTCGTGGTCGGCGACGTGATGCTCGACCGTTACTGGTTCGGCGACGTCAACCGCATTTCGCCGGAAGCGCCGGTGCCGGTCGTACACGTGCAGCGTCAGGAAGACCGTCTCGGCGGCGCGGCCAACGTCGCGCGCAACGCTGCGGCGCTGGGCGCGCAGGCGGGTCTGCTGTGCGTGGTCGGTCACGACGAGCCGGGCGAGCGCATCGTCACGCTGCTCGGCGAGAGCAACGTGAACGCGTATCTCGAACGCGATCCCGCGCTGCCCACCACCATCAAGCTGCGCGTGCTGTCGCGCCAGCAGCAGTTGCTGCGCGTGGACTTCGAAAACACGCCCGCGCACGAGGCGCTGCTCGCGGGCCTCGCGCGCTTCGACGCGCTGCTGCCGACGCACGACGTCATCCTGATGTCGGATTACGCGAAGGGCGGCCTCACGCACGTCACGCAGATGATCTCGACTGCGCGCGCGGCGGGCAAATCGGTGCTGGTCGATCCGAAGGGCGACGACTGGGAACGCTATCGCGGCGCGAGCGTGATCACGCCGAATCGCGCGGAGCTGCGCGAAGTGGTCGGCACCTGGAAGTCGGAAGACGACCTGCTCGCGCGCGTGACGAAGCTGCGCCACGAATTGCAGTTCGACGCGCTGCTGCTCACGCGCTCGGAAGAGGGTATGACGCTCTTTTCCGAAGAGGGCGTGCTGCACGCGCCGGCTGTTGCGCGCGAAGTGTATGATGTCTCGGGCGCCGGCGACACCGTCATCGCGACCGTCGCGGTCTCGCTGGGCGCGGGCCTGTCGCTCGTCGAAGGCGTCGCGCTCGCGAATCGCGCCGCCGGTATCGTGGTCGGCAAGCTCGGTACGGCCACCGTCGACTACGACGAACTCTTTCAATGACGTGCCGCGCGCGGCGGCCACCAGGCTGTCGCGTGACGGAGACGCATCCCCGGGCCGGCTTCGGAGAGTTTTGCCGGTCCCGCGTGAACTCCTCTGCGCAGAACTACCATGACCCTCATCGTCACCGGCGCGGCCGGCTTTATCGGCAGCAACATCGTCAAGGCGCTCAACGAACGCGGCGAAGATCGCATCATTGCCGTCGATAACCTCACGCGCGCCGACAAGTTCAAGAATCTCGTCGATTGCGAAATCGACGACTACATCGACAAGACCGAGTTCGTCGAGCGCTTCGCGCGCGGCGAGTTCGGCAAGGTGCGCGCGGTGTTCCATGAAGGCGCCTGTTCGGACACGATGGAAACCGACGGCCGCTACATGATGGACAACAACTTCCGCTACAGCCGCGCGGTGCTCGACGCGTGTCTCGCGCAGGGCGCGCAGTTTCTGTATGCGTCGTCGGCGGCGATTTACGGCGGTTCGAGCCGCTTCGTCGAAGAGCGCGACGTGGAAGCGCCGCTCAACGTGTACGGCTATTCGAAGTTCCTGTTCGACCAGGTGATCCGCCGCGTGCTGCCGAAGGCGCAAAGCCAGATCGCGGGCTTCCGCTACTTCAACGTGTACGGCCAGCGCGAGACGCACAAGGCGCGCATGGCGTCGGTGGCGTTCCACAACTTCAACCAGTTCCGCGCCGAAGGCCGCGTGAAGCTGTTCGGCGAGTACAACGGCTACGCGCCGGGCGAGCAGACGCGCGATTTTGTTTCCGTGGAAGACGTGGTGAAGGTGAACCTGTTCTTCTTCGATCATCCGGAAAAGAGCGGCATCTTCAATCTGGGCAGCGGCCGCGCGCAACCGTTCAACGACATCGCGACGAGCGTGGTGAACACGCTGCGCGCGCTCGAAGGCAAGCCGGCGCTCACGCTCGCGGAGCAGGTGAAGGAAGGGCTGATCGAGTACATTCCGTTCCCGGATGCGCTGCGCGGCAAGTATCAGTGCTTCACGCAGGCGGATCAGTCGAAGCTGCGCGCAGCGGGCTACGACGCGCCGTTCCTGACGGTGCAAGAGGGTGTCGATCGTTACGTACGTTGGCTGTCTGGCCAGGTGTAACGCGCGATCGTTGCTCCCTAAACTGGACTCTCCTCGCCGGCGATGGTCGCCGGCGACGGCACAAGGGAGATCCAGCATGTTCAAGAAGCTTCTCGCCGCGGTCGCGCTCGTCGCCGCGTTCGGTCAGGCCTTCGCGGCCGTGGACGTCAACACCGCCAATGAAGACGCGCTGCGCGGCATCAAGGGCATCGGTCCCGCGCGGGCCAAGGCCATTCTCGACGAGCGCGGCGCGCACGGTCCGTTCAAGGACGCGTCCGATCTCGGCAAGCGCGTGAAGGGGCTGGGCGGCCATACCGTCGAACGTTTGCAGGCCGAAGGATTGTCGGTCGGTCCCGCAAGCGGGCAGGCTGCCGTTGCGGCGCAAGGCGCGAAGGGTGCGCAGAACGCACCGAACGCGCAGGGCAAGACCGCCGCACCGCAGCCGGCCACCGTCGCCGTCAAGAAGTAGGGCCACGCTGGCGCAGCGTAGATTCGCGTGCGCCCGAGCCGGCGTGCAACGGCGTGCGCGACTTCGCAGAACAGGGATGAGCGGTTCCTTCAGGTGTCGCTTCGGCGACATTGACCCGCGGCTTGCGCCGCGGGCTTTTTGCAGCGCCGCCCGAATCCTCACTGAATCCCCACTTTTTCCATCCCCACCGATGTCAGGGCTAGTCGGCGAGGGTTGGCCGCGTGGTTTAGAATCGAACGATCACGTATTCGCACAATCGCACGTCATTGCGCCTCACTATTCACTATGCCCTACAAGACTATTGAAGACACGATCGGCAACACGCCGCTCGTGCAGCTCGTTCGTCTCCCGGACGATGAAATTCGCGCCCGCAACAACGTCGTGCTGGCGAAGCTGGAAGGCAACAATCCGGCGGGTTCGGTGAAGGACCGCCCGGCGCTGTCCATGATCCGCAAGGCCGAGGAACGCGGCCGCATCAAACCCGGCGATACGCTGATCGAAGCCACGAGCGGCAATACCGGTATTGCGCTCGCCATGGCGGCGGCAATCCGCGGCTACAAGATGGTGCTGATCATGCCCGAGGATCTCTCGGTCGAGCGCCGTCAGAGCATGGCCGCCTACGGCGCGGAAATCCTGTTGACGCCGGTCAAGGGCGGCATGGAATACGCGCGCGATCTCGCCGAGCAGATGCAGCGCGACGGCAAGGGCATCATCCTCGACCAGTTCGCGAACCCGGACAATCCGCTCGCGCACTACGAGACCACGGGCCCGGAAATCTGGCGCGACACGGAAGGGCGCATTACGCATTTCGTTTCGTCGATGGGTACGACGGGCACCATCATGGGCACGTCGCAGTATCTGAAGGAACAGAGCACGGCGATCGAGATCGTCGGCGCGCAGCCTGAAGACGGCTCGCGTATTCCGGGCATCCGCAAGTGGCCCGAAGCCTATCTGCCGAAGATTTTCGACCGCAGCCGCGTCGACCGCGTGGAGAACGTGAGCCAGGCCGCCGCGGAAGCCATGGCGCGCCGCCTTGCCTCGGTCGAAGGTATTTTCGCGGGCATTTCGTCGGGTGGCGCGTGCGAAGTGGCCATGCGCATCGCGCGTCAGGTCGAGAACGCGACGATTGTGTTCATCGTCTGCGATCGCGGCGACCGTTATCTGTCGACGGGCGTGTTCCCGGCGTAAGCAAATCCGCCGCGCGGTCCGCGCGCGCAGAATGAAAAACGGGCGGCCTGTTTGCGACAGGCCGCCCGTTGTGTTTTGTGCTGCGCCGTGCTGTACGACGCTTACTGCGTATCGTTCGGGTTGCTCAGCGCCGGACCCGTGCCTACGTTCGGCTGCGTCGCGAGCATCTGCGCCTTCACGCGTTCGCCGAGCTGATACACCGCGAGTGCGTAGAAGAAGCTGCGGTTGTAGCGCGTGAGCACGTAGAAGTTCTTCAGGCCGAGCATGTACTCGGTCGGACGGCCGGGCGTAGGCAGGTCGATGACGGTGACCGGCGTGCCGCCTTCCGCAGCGATGTCGATGTTCGGCTCATTGAGCACGAGGCCCGAGCGCAGCAGCTGCACGAGCGGCCAGCGCGGTTCCGGCTTGCCGTCGGCGGCCGCCTGCGCGATGCCGAGACTGCCCGCGTCCTTCGCGATCTTCCAGACCACCGGACGGCCCGGCTCCCAGCCGTTCTGCTTCAGATAGTTCGCAACGCTGCCGATGGCGTCCGGCGTGCTGTTGCGCAGATCGATATGGTTGTTGCCCTCGTAATCGACGGCGTACTGCACGATGCTGCTCGGCAGGAATTGCGGGATGCCGATCGCGCCCGTGTAAGAGCCGAGCACCGACGACGGGTCGATCTGCGCGTCGCGCGTCCAGACCAGATAGTCCTCGAGATTCTTGCGGAACGTTGCCATGCGGTCGGCGCGGTTCGGCGTATCCGGATAATCGAAGGCGAGCGTGGTGAGCGCGTCGAGCACACGGAAGTTGCCCATGTAGCGCCCATAAATCGTTTCCACGCCGATGATGCCGACGATCACCTCGGGCGGCACGCCGAACTGATCGGCGGCGCGCTGCAGCGTGGCCTGATTCGCCCGCCAGAAACGCACGCCCGCGTTGATGCGTACTGCATCGAGAAAGCGCGCCTGATACGAGCGCCAGTTCTTCGCGCTCGGCGTGGGCGAGGGCGTGACGAGCTTCACGGCCGTGGCCGAATAGCTCGCGCTCGCGAACAACGCGTGCAGCGCGTCGCTGTTGAAGTCGTAGCGCGCGACCATGTCGTTGATGAAGGTGTCGACATTCGGATTGTTCGCGTAGCGCTGCGGGATGATCTCCTCTTCAAACGTTTGCCCCTGTGACGCGGCTTGCGGCTGCGTTTGCGGCTGCGCCTGGCCTTGCGGCGGCGTCTGCGGCTGTGCCTGGGCGAGCGTGAGCGGTGCGTGCTGCGGGCTCAGCGCGTCGGGCGAGGCCGTCTGCGCCTGCGCCGCACCGCCCCAGAACGCCGACGCGGCGCACAGTGCAAGGGCGAAAGACGTGAGGCGGACGTGGCGGCAAGCAGGCAGGGCGGACTTGAGCGTCATGGGAGGCGGGTAGGTGGGGCAGGAGAGAACGTAATCCCGGGCAGTATACCCGAGCACCTTGCGTGAAACGGCCCTGGGCGTGCCGGGAGCGCGCGTTGGCGCGGTTGCGCTGTGGTAACGTGATGACTGCCCGCGCACGTCGCGGGCGCAGCACGGCGGCACGAAGTAAGGTACGAAGCCGCACACGAAGTAGAAGACGATGTAAAGCGGCACACAACAAGCCGCACGAAGTTTGGGAAGATTTGCAGTCCCGCGCAGCGAACCCCGACGAAAGACTGAAGGAGACCCGCGGCGTGCGTCCCGGCGCGCGTGGCGGCCAGCACGACACATGACAACCGGCTTTTTTTCCCATCCCGACTGCCTGCTGCACGAAATGGGCGAGTGGCATCCCGAATGCCCCGCGCGCCTGCAGGCCATCGAAGACCAGCTTATCGCGAGCCGTATCGAGTCGCTGATCGAGCACGACACCTCCGCGCCGCTCGCTGAAGAATCGGCGCTGCTGCGCGTGCACACGCAGGCGCACATCGACTATCTGCGCGCGCTCTCGCCGCAGGAAGGCTATGCGGCGATCGACCCCGACACCTCGATGAATCCGCACACGTGGCAGGCCGCGCTGCGCGCCGCGGGCGCCGCTGTCGCGGCCACCGACGCCGTGCTCGCCGGCCGCTACGAGAACGCGTTCTGCAGCGTGCGTCCGCCCGGCCATCATGCCGAACCCGCGCGCGCGATGGGCTTTTGCTTCTTCAACAACGTCGCCGTGGCCGCGCGTCACGCGCTCGACGTGCATGGGCTGTCGCGCGTGGCCGTCATCGACTTCGACGTGCACCACGGCAACGGCACCGAGGCCGCGTTCGCCGGCGACGATCGCGTGCTCATGTGCAGCATCTTCCAGCATCCGTTCTATCCCTTTTCGGGCGCCGACCAGCAGGCGCGCAACATGGTCAACGTGCCGATGGCGGCGCGCACCAAGGGCATGGAAGTGCGCGAGGCGATCGACATTCTGTGGCTGCCGCGCCTGAACGAATTCAAGCCGGAAATGGTGTTCGTCTCGGCGGGTTTCGATGCGCACCGCGAAGACGATCTCGGCAATATGGGCCTCGTCGAAGACGATTACGCGTGGATCACCGAACAGATCTGCGATATCGCGAACCGCCACGCGAAGGGGCGCATCGTGAGTTGTCTCGAGGGCGGCTACAACCTCTCCGCGCTCGGGCGCAGCGTCGTGGCGCATCTGCGCGTGCTGGCGGGCATCTGATCCGCTCAACCGCTTCAACGTTTGAAGGAGTGTCGCGTCATGTGTGCTGCTGCCGTTGAGTCGTCGTCTTCGTCTTCGTCTGCCGCTGAGGCTTCGCTCGAACATGCGCCGCTCGTCGAGGTCGCGCACGACGCCTATGGCGTGCCGGGCGTCGCGCGCCTCACGCTCAATCGTCCCGATGCGTTCAATGCGCTTTCCGAAGCGCTGATCGACGCCGTGCACACCGAACTCGCCGCGCTCGCGCGCTCGGACGCGCGCGTGGTGGTGATCGCGGCGGCGGGGCGCGCGTTCTGCGCAGGTCACGACCTCAAGGAAATGCGCGCGGCGCCGTCGCTCGACTACTACAAGCAGTTGTTCGCGCGCTGCTCGAAGATGATGCTGGCGATCCAGACGATGCCGCAGCCCGTGATCGCGCGCGTGCATGGCGTGGCCACCGCGGCGGGCTGTCAGCTGGTGGCGATGTGCGATCTCGCCGTGGCCGCCGATTCCGCGCGCTTTGCCGTATCGGGCATCAATCTCGGGCTGTTCTGCTCGACGCCTTCCGTGCCGCTCACGCGCAACGTGTCGCGCAAGGCGGCCTTCGAAATGCTGATGACGGGCGAGTTCATCGACGCGCAAAAGGCGCTGCGTGAAGGGCTCGTGAACCGCGTCGTCCCCGCCGATGCGCTCGACGCCGAGGTGACGGCGCTCGCCGCGAGCATCTGTGCGAAGCCGCGCGAGGCGGTGGCGGCGGGCAAGGGCCTGTTCTACCGGCAGCTCGAAATGGGCATCGAGGCCGCGTATCAGCTCGCCGGGCAGACCATGGCGTGCAACATGATGACGGCCCCGGCGCTCGACGGCGTGCAGGCTTTCATCGACAAGCGCGGCGCGAAGTAAGGTCGAACGTCAAAGTCGAGCGCCGCCTCAGCAATGGCGTTCGATCCATTCCAGCATTGACGCGATCACGCGCTCGCGATCCAGATCGTTGAGCGTTTCGTGATAGCTGCCTTCGTAGAGCGTGAGCGTGCGGTCCGGCGACCCCACGTGCGCGCCGAAGGCGCGGCTGCCGTCGGGTTCCGTGAGCTTGTCTTCGGTGCCGTGCCAGATCAGCACGGGCAGGCGCAACTGCGCGCGGCCCGCTTCGATGCGCTTCATCGCTTCCAGTAGCTCCGCGCCCGTGCGCGCCGGAATCGCGCCGTGATGCACGAGCGGATCGGCGCGATTGGCCTGCACCACGGCGGCGTCGCGCGCGAGCAGGGCGGCATCGATCTTCATCGCCGGAAAACGCGGCCAGACGGCGCTCATCACGCGGCTCGCAGCGATCATCCACTGCGGCACGTCGTGGCCGGGCGCGAGCGCGGCGCTCGACAACAGCAGCCCCGCGAGCGGCACGCCGCCTTGCGGCGCGCGCTCGATCGCATAGAGCGCGGCGATCGCGCCGCCCATGCTGTGGCCCATCAGAAAGAGCGGCGTGCGGCGCGCGGCGCATTGCGCGCCCGCGTGCGCGATCAGCGCGTGAGCGTCGTCCAGATATTCGTCGAAGCGGTTGATCCAGGCGCGCCGGCCGCTCGCGCGTCCGTGACCGCGCAGGTCGATCGTGTAGACATCGACGCCCGCGGCATTCAGGCGCGCCGCGAGCGCGGCGTAGCGCTGCGCGTGTTCGGCGAGGCCGTGAACCAGCGCGATGGCGGCGCGCGGCGGCGTCCCGCGCGTGCGCCAGGCGTAGAGCGGCAGTTCGGCGCCGTCGTGGGTGCGCAGCGTCACCGTGTCGGGCAGGCGCGCCGCGGCTTGCGCGGCGTTGATCGGTTGGGTCGTCTCCATCTGCGCTGTCTCTCTCGTCGTTGTAAGTTTTTGTCTGACGGCAGAGTGTAGCCGCGGTTTCATCGAGCTTTCCGTGCTTTTTGCCGCGCCGGGACTCTAATGAAATTCAGTAATGAATTTATCGAAATGGATTATTAAAAGGAATTTGGCTCGCCAGGGTAAAATGTCAAGTTGACTCCAGGCCAGCAAACGGCGGCTGTCTGCCGGCGCGACGCGTACAGGCGATCCAGGCGATCGCGTGCACGGGCGGCGCGCGGCACGCCCGCCGTTTCGTTTTTTCCATGATCGAAATTCGAAACGTTTCCCAGCGCTTCGCGGGCCCACAAGGCTGGATCGAAGCGCTGCATAACGTCAATCTGACGATTCCGCAGGGCGAGGTCTTCGGCATTATCGGCCGTAGCGGGGCGGGCAAAAGCACGCTCGTGCGCACCATCAACCTGCTGACGCGGCCGACCGAGGGCGATATCGTCGTCAACGGCCGCACGCTCACGTCGCTGCCGAACGCGCAACTGCGCGAAGCGCGCCGCGAGATCGGCATGATTTTCCAGCACTTCAACCTGCTTTCGTCGCGCACGGTGTTCGACAACGTGGCGCTGCCGCTCGAACTCGCGGGCATGAAGCGCGCCGACATCGAGGCGACGGTCCTGCCGTTGCTCGAACTCGTCGGCCTCACGGCGCAGAAAGACCGTTATCCGTCGCAGATCAGCGGCGGCCAGAAGCAGCGCGTGGGCATAGCGCGCGCGCTGGCGAGCAAGCCGAAAGTGCTGCTTTCCGACGAAGCCACCTCCGCGCTCGACCCCGAAACCACGCGCGCGATTCTCGACCTGCTGCGCAAGATCAATCGCGAGCTCAAGCTCACGGTCGTGATGATCACGCACCAGATGGAAGTGATCAAACAGGTCTGCGACCGCGTGGCCGTGCTCGACGCGGGCCGCGTGGTGGAAAGCGGTCCCGTGATCGACGTGTTCCTGCAACCGCGTCACGAAGTCACGCGCGCGCTGCTCGGCGACGTGATCGCGCAGGAATTGCCGCCCGCGCTCAAGGCGCGCGTGACCGAGCGTCTCGCGAAGGGCAACGCGCATCTGCTGCGCCTCGCTTTCACGGGCACGGGCGTCGATCAGCCGGTGCTGTCGGAAACGATCCGCCGCTTCGAACTCGATTTCAACATCCTGCATGGCCAGATCGACGAGATCCAGGGGCAGGCGTTCGGCTCGCTCGCGGTGCTCGCGGGCGGCGATCCGGTGAAGGTCGCGCAGGCGATTACGTGGCTGCGCGAGCAGGGCGTGGTGGTGGAGGAGCTGTCCCATGTGGAGTGAAATGTTCGATATGTTCGTCCAGTCGTTCTGGGAGACGCTCATCATGGTGGGCATTTCCGGACTGGTTGGCGCGGCCATCGGCCTGCCGCTCGGCGTGCTGCTCTATCTGACCGACCGCAACGGCGTGCTGCAGAACCTCGCCGTCAATCGCGCGATGGGCGTGGTCGTCAACGCGGTGCGCTCGACGCCGTTCATCATCCTGCTGGTGGCCGTGATTCCGTTCACGCGCGTCGTGGTGGGCTCGTCGATCGGCACGGCGGCCGCCATCGTGCCGCTGACCATTTCGGCCGCGCCGTTCATCGCGCGTCTGGTGGAAACCGCGCTGCGCGAAGTCGATCGCGGGCTGATCGAAGCCGCGCTGTCGATGGGCGCGAGCACGCGCCAGATCGTCTTCAAGGTGCTGCTGCCCGAGTCGCTGCCCGGCGTGGTGGCGGGTCTCACGATCACGTTCATCTCGCTCGTCGGCTATTCGGCGATGGCGGGCGCGATCGGCGGCGGCGGTCTGGGCGACCTGGGCATCCGCTACGGCTATCAGCGCTTCGAACCCGAAGTGATGCTGCTCGTGGTGGTCGTGCTGATCGTGTTCGTGCAGCTCGTGCAGTCGTTCGGCGACTGGCTCGTGCGACGCTTGAGCCATAAATGAGCCACAAGTAAGTAAGCCTCAAAACCAGCGGTAACCGTCGCCTGGCCGCGCGCGACATGCTTGCTCGCGGCTCGTCGATCACCTTCCACGAGACAAAGGTTTGGCCATGCAACGACGCTTCATGATCCGGCTGGCGAGCGCGCTCGGCGCGGCAACGCTGATCGCTCCGCTGTGCGCGCCGCTCGCGGCGCACGCTGACGAAACCATCAAGGTGGGCGTCACCGGCGGCCCGCACGAGCAAGTGATGGAAGTGGTCAAGCGCGTGGCCGCGAAGAACGGCCTGACGATCAAGATCGTGGAGTTTTCGGACTACGTGCAGCCGAATGCGGCGCTCGCGGGCGGCGATCTCGATGCGAACAGCTACCAGCATCAGCCATATCTCGATGCGCAGGTGAAGGACCGCGGCTACAAGCTCGTGAAGCTCGCCGACACGGTCACGTTCCCGATGGGCATCTACTCGAAGAAGGTGAAGACGCTCGCGGAGCTGAAGCCGGGCGCGCGGATTGCGGTCCCGAACGATCCGACCAATGGCGGGCGCGCGCTGTTGCTGCTGCAAAAGCAGGGTCTTATCAAGCTGCGCGAGAGCGCGGGTTTGAAGGCCACGCCGCTCGACATCGTGGATAACCCCAGGAAGCTGAAGATCGTGGAACTGGACGCGGCGCAGATTCCGCGTTCGCTCGACGACGTGGACGCCGCCGCGATCAACACGAACTTCGCGATGGAAGCGGGGCTCAAGCCGAAGGCCGACGCGATCGCGATCGAGGACCCGAAAGGCCCGTACGTGAACGTGCTGGCGATCCGCGAGGCCGATCGCAACAAGCCTTGGGCGGCGAAACTGGTGGCGGCGTATCACTCGCCGGAGGTGAAGCAGTACATCGAACAGAAGTTCGGCGGCGCGGTGATCCCGTCGTGGTAAGCCCCGGGTAGACGGATTAGATAGAGAATTCAGTCGGAACCCGGGCTTGAAGCCCGGGTTTTTTCCGACATAAAATCGCACGATCGTTCGCTAGCGATATTTGCGACTGCCGGCCAGGCCGCGCAGGCAGCGCGCAGACAGCGGATCGTGCGGGAAAAATGCTGGCGGCGAGCGGCGTCCTTCGGGGCTATCGCTATAATGTCCGCCAGGTTGACGTATTCGTAACTTCGGAGCATGTGAATGAAAGTCCTTGTGCCTGTCAAACGCGTAGTCGATTACAACGTGAAGGTTCGTGTGAAGTCGGACGGCACGGGCGTCGACATTGCCAACGTGAAAATGTCGATGAACCCGTTCGACGAAATCGCCGTCGAAGAGGCCGTTCGTCTGAAGGAAGCGGGTGTCGCGACCGAAGTGATCGCTGTGTCCGCAGGCGTCGCGCAAGCGCAGGAAACGCTGCGCACGGCGCTGGCGATCGGCGCCGACCGCGCGATCCTGATCGAGTCGAACGAAGACCTTCAGCCGCTGGCTGTCGCGAAGCTGCTCAAGGCGCTCGTCGACAAGGAACAGCCGCAACTCGTCATCCTCGGCAAGCAGGCCATCGACGACGATTCGAACCAGACGGGCCAGATGCTCGCGGCGCTGGCGGACCTGCCGCAAGCGACCTTCGCCTCGAAGATCACGGTCGCCGACGGCCGTGCCACGGTCGCGCGTGAAGTCGACGGCGGCGCGGAAACGCTGTCGCTCGCGCTGCCCGCGGTGGTCACGACGGACCTGCGCCTGAACGAGCCGCGCTACGTCACGCTGCCGAACATCATGAAGGCGAAGAAGAAGCCGCTGGAAACGATCAAGCCGGAAGATCTCGGCGTGGATGTGACGCCGCGTCTGAAGACGCTGAAGGTTTCGGAGCCGCCCAAGCGCAGCGCCGGCGTGAAGGTCGCCGACGTGAAGACGCTGGTCGAGAAGCTTAAGACCGAAGCCAAGGTGCTGTGAGGAGCGAGAAAAAATGACGAATCTGGTTAATCTGGTAATCGCTGAACACGACAATCAGTCGATCAAGGCCGCGACGCTGAACGCGGTGTCGGCTGCACAGAAGATTGGCGGCGACGTGCACGTGCTGGTCGCGGGCCACAACGCGCAAGCGGCTGCCGATGCCGCAGCGAAGATCGCGGGCGTCGCGAAGGTCATTCTGGCCGACGCGCCGCAGCTCGCACAGGGTCTCGCGGAAAACGTCGAAGCCACGGTGCTGTCGATCGCAAAGAATTACTCGCACATCCTCGCTCCGGCGACGGCAGCGGGCAAGAACGTCACGCCGCGCATCGCCGCGAAGCTCGACGTCGCGCAGATCTCGGACATCACGGCCGTCGACAGCGCCGACACGTTCGAGCGTCCGATCTACGCGGGCAACGCGATCGCCACGGTGCAGTCGGCCGATCCGGTCAAGGTCATCACGGTGCGTACGACGGCGTTCGATCCGGTCGCAGCCGAAGGCGGCAGCGCGCCGGTCGAGAAGATCGACGCGGCAGCGGACAACGGCAAGGCGCAATTCGTCGGCCGTGAAGTCACGAAGCTCGATCGCCCGGAACTCACGAGCGCGAAGATCATCGTCTCGGGTGGCCGCGGTCTGGGCAGCGGCGAGAACTACACGAAGGTGCTGGAGCCGCTCGCCGACAAGCTGAACGCCGCGCTCGGCGCCTCGCGCGCCGCAGTCGACGCAGGCTATGTGCCGAACGATTATCAGGTCGGTCAGACCGGCAAGATCGTCGCGCCGCAGCTTTACATCGCGGTCGGCATTTCGGGTGCGATCCAGCATCTGGCCGGCATGAAGGACTCGAAGACCATCGTCGCGATCAACAAGGACGAAGAAGCACCGATCTTCAGCGTGGCCGATTACGGCCTCGTCGGCGATCTGTTCACGGTCGTGCCGGAACTCGTCAACGAGCTCGGCTAAGCATCGCGAATTACCGATGCGAATCACAGACGCCTGCATCGCATGACGTCTGACACCGAAAAGGGGCGCCGCGTGCGCCCCTTTTTTCGTTCATCAGCGGATGAAGGGGGAGACTGACATGTACGACGCACCGATACGCGACATGCTGTTCGTGATGAAGGAGCTGGCCGGACTCGACGAGATCGCCGCGCTGCCCGGCGGCGAGGACGCCACGCCCGAGACCGTCGAAGCCGTGCTGCACGAAGCCGCGAAGCTCTGTGGCGAAGTGCTCGCGCCGCTGAATGCCGAAGGCGATCGCCATCCGAGTCACTGGGACGACGGTGAAGTGCACGCGTCGCCCGGTTTCGCCGAGGCGTTTCGTCACTACGTGGCGGGCGGCTGGCAGGGCGTGCAACATCCTCAGGAATACGAAGGACAGGGTTTGCCCAAGCTCGTCGGCACGCCGTGCGTGGAGATGCTCAACTCGGCGAATCTCTCGTTCGCGCTGTGTCCGCTGCTGACCGATGGCGCGATCGAGGCGCTGCTCACGGCGGGCAGCGAGGCGCAGAAGCAGCGCTACGTGCCGAAGCTCATTTCGGGCGAGTGGACCGGCACGATGAACCTCACCGAGCCGCAGGCGGGCTCCGATCTCGCCGCCGTGCGCACGCGCGCCGAGCCGCAGGGCGACGGCACGTACAAGCTGTTCGGCACCAAGATTTTCATCACCTGGGGCGAGCACGACATGGCGGAGAACATCGTCCATCTCGTGCTCGCGCGCACGCCCGACGCGCCCGAAGGCGTGAAGGGCATTTCGCTCTTTATCGTGCCGAAGTTTCTCGTCAACGCGGATGGTTCATCGGGCGCGCGCAACGACGTGGAGTGCGTGTCGATCGAGCACAAGCTCGGCATCAAGGCGAGCCCGACGGCGGTGTTGCAATACGGCGATCAGGGCGGCGCGATCGGCGAATTGATCGGCGAGGAAAATCGCGGGCTGGAGTACATGTTCATCATGATGAACGCCGCGCGATTCGCGGTGGGCATGCAGGGCGTGGCGATTTCGGAGCGCGCGTATCAGAAGGCGCTCGGCTATGCGAAGGAGCGCGTGCAGAGTCGGCCCGTCGATGGCTCGTCGAAGGCGGCGGTCACCATCGTGCATCATCCGGACGTGCGGCGCATGCTCGGCACGATGCGCGCGCTCACCGAGGCGGCGCGCGCGCTCGCTTACGCGGCGGCGGGCGAGAGCGACCGCGCGCATCGCGATCCCGATGCCGCGGCGCGCGCGCGTCATCAGGCCGTCTACGAATATCTCGTGCCGATCGTGAAGGGCTGGAGTACCGAGTCGTCGATCGAGGTGACGAGCCTCGGCGTGCAGGTTCACGGCGGCATGGGTTTCATCGAGGAGACGGGCGCGGCGCAGTTCTATCGCGACGCGCGCATTCTGCCGATCTACGAAGGCACGACCGCGATCCAGGCGAACGATCTGATCGGACGCAAGACGTTGCGCGACGGCGGCGCGGTGGCGAAAGCGCTGGCGGCCGAAATCGGCAAGACGGTCGCGGAACTCGGCGCGCAGGACGGCGGCGCGTTCAAGTCGATGGCGAAGTATCTGGCGCTTGGGCAGGGTGCGTTCGAGTCGGCCGTGGATTTCGTGCTGGCGAATGCGAAGCGCGATCCGAACGCGGTGTTCGCGGGCAGTGTGCCGTATCTGATGCTCGCGGGCGTCGTGCTGGGCGGCTGGCAGATGGCGCGCGCGATGCTCGCCGCGCAACGGCTCATGCCGCACGATCCGGCGTTCTACGGCGCGAAGATCGCGACGGCGCAGTGCTATGCGGAGCAGGTGTTGCCGCGCGCGCTGGCGCTCGAAGCGGGTATCGTCAACGCGAAGGGCGACGAGGGCGTGCTGGCATTGCCGGAAGATCAGCTCTGATTGACGGCGTGCGGGGTCATGAAAAACGGCGGCCTCTCTTCAGAGCGCCGCCGTTTTTTGCCGCCTTCAACGAAGCGGCGAGTCCTTAAGCGTAAGCCGGGCGATGCGTGCCGTGCTGTTCGCCGAGGTAGCGATAGACCGAGAGGTCGTCGGCCTTGATCGCGGGTTGCTTGCCGGAGATGAGGTCGGCGAGCAACTGGCCCGAGCCGCACGACATGGTCCAGCCGAGCGTGCCGTGCCCCGTGTTCAGGAACAGGTTCGAGAGCGGCGTGCGGCCGACGATGGGCGTGCCGTCCGGCGTCATCGGGCGCAGACCGGTCCAGAAGCTGGCTTGAGCCGTATCGCCGCCGCCGGGGAACAGATCGTTCACGCACATTTCGAGCGTTTCGCGGCGCGCCTGCTTGAGCGACTTGTCGAAGCCGACGATTTCCGCCATGCCGCCCACGCGGATGCGGTCGTCGAAACGCGTGATCGCGATCTTGTAGGTTTCGTCGAGCACGGTGGAGACCGGCGCGGCGTCGGCGTTGACGATCGGCGCGGTGATCGAATAACCCTTGAGCGGATACACCGGAATCTTCATGAGACCCGAGAGCATCTTCGTGGAGTACGAGCCGAGCGCGAGCACATAGCTGTCGGCGCGCACGAGTTCGCTGCCGCATTGCACGCCCGCGATGCGGTCGCCCTGCACGGCGAGGCCGTCGATCGGCGTGTTGTAGCGGAACTTCACGCCGAGTTCGGCGGCCATCGCGGCGAGGCGCGTGGTGAACAGCTGGCAGTCGCCGGTTTCGTCGCCGGGCAGACGAAGGCCGCCCGTGAGCTTGTGCGAGACGGCGGCGAGCGCGGGTTCGGCGCGGCCGAGTTCGGCGGCGCTCAGAAGTTCGTATGGCACGTTGGCGTCCTTGAGCACGGCGATGTCCTTCGCCGCGCCTTCGAATTGCTGCTGCGTGCGGAACACCTGCAGCGTGCCGCCCGTGCGGCCTTCGTACTGGATGCCGGTGTCGGCGCGCAGCGCCTGCAGGCAGTCGCGGCTGTATTCGGCCAGACGCACCATGCGGCCCTTGTTCTGCGCGTAGCGCCCGGCCGTGCAGTTCTGCAGCATCTGCCACATCCATTGCAGCTGGAACTTCGTGCCGTCGAGGCGGATGGCGAGCGGCGCGTGCTTCTCGAACATCCACTTGATCGCCTTGAGCGGCACGCCCGGCGCCGCCCACGGCGCGGCATAGCCCGGCGAAATCTGGCCGGCGTTCGCAAAACTGGTGTCGAGCGCGGGACCGGACTCGCGGTCGATCACCGTCACTTCATGGCCCGCGCGGGCAAGATACCAGGCGCTGGCCACACCGACCACACCACTGCCCAACACGACGACTCGCATAGCTGCTCCGTAGAGAGAATTGTTTGGGCTACGCGGTCTTGCCGGGGCGCCGCAGGGCCGTTTTGAGCGGCGGCAGGGCGGATGGCACGAAAATCCGGATGTAGCCAGTAATATCGACTATGCTATTGTTGTAAGACTAGGTTTTGTTATTGTATTTATCTGATTTTCAGGAAAAAAACATGAGAACGCAGCGTCAGCCGGTCCGCGCACTCGACCGGCTCGATCACCGCATCCTCAAGCTGCTTCAGCAGGACGGCCGCATGGCCATGAAAGACCTCGCCGAGCAGGTCGGGCTGTCGGTCACGCCGTGCATCGAGCGGGTCAAGCGCATGGAGCGAGACGGCGTCATCACGGGCTACTACGCGCGCGTCAATCCGAACGTGCTCGGCGCGGCGCTGCTGGTGTTCGTGGAGATCACGCTCGACCACAAGAGCGGCAACATGTTCGATCAGTTCCGCCGCGAGGTGCAGAAGATTCCCGAGGTGCTCGAATGCCATCTGGTGTCGGGCGACTTCGACTATCTGATCAAGGCGCGCATCGGCGAAATGGCGGACTACCGCAAGCTGCTCGGCGACATCCTGCTGCAACTGCCGGGCGCGGTGCAGTCGAAGAGCTATGTGGTGATGGAAGAGATCAAGGAGACGCTGACGATCGCGGTGGGCGAGTAGTCCGGCTCAAGCGTCGGGTTCTGGCAACCAACTCCGCCCCGTTTTTCGCACTCGACAAAGCGTCTCGATACTGTATATTTGTACAGTATCGAGACGCTTTGTTTTTGCCCCGCCGTGAACCGCAACCCACCCGCGAACGACGCTAATCGCGCCCCCGACCCCGACGCCTGGTATCCCGTCGCGCCGCCCGCGCCGCGCAAGGGGCGCGGCGCGGTCACGAACCTGCAAGGGCGCTACGAGGTCGATCAGCGCGAGGCATACGACGACGGCTGGCAGCACGTCGAATCGCCGGCCGACGCGCGCGAGCGCAGCGATGAAGCGGGCGCGCAAATCGACGAGCAAGCCAACGCGCAAGCCGGCGAGCGCGAAACGCCGGAGCCCGCGCTGCGCACGCAGATCTACGAGGAGCGCGCGAAAAGCATCCTCACGCGCAACCAGTCGCCGGACATTCCGTTCAACGTGTCACTCAATCCCTATCGCGGTTGCGAGCACGGCTGCATTTATTGTTTCGCGCGGCCCACGCACAGTTATCTGGGACTTTCGCCGGGTCTCGATTTCGAGAGCCGCCTGTACGCGAAGATCAACGCGCCCGAACTGCTCGCGCGCGAACTGGCGAAACCCGGCTACGAGCCGGAGCCCATCGCGCTCGGCGTGAATACCGACGCCTGGCAGCCCGTCGAGCGCGAGCTGCGCATCACGCGGCGCGTGATCGAGGTGTTGGCGCAGCGGCAGCATCCGTTCGCGGCCATCACGAAATCGTCGCTGATCGAACGCGATCTCGACCTGCTCGCGCCGATGGCCGAGCGCCAGCAGTTCATGGCCGCCATCACCATCACCACGCTCGACGCCGACATCGCGCGCACGCTGGAGCCGCGCGCGGCCACGCCGTCGCGCCGCCTGCGCACGATCCGCACGCTCGCGCAGGCGGGCATTCCGGTGGGCGTGAGCATCGCGCCGGTGATCCCGTTCGTCACCGAACCCGACATGGAGCGAGTGCTCGAAGCCTGCGCCGAAGCGGGCGCGACGAGCGCGAGCTTTATCGTGCTGCGGTTGCCGTGGGAAGTCTCGCCGCTGTTTCAGGATTGGCTCGCCGCGCATTTCCCGCAGCGTGCCGAGCGCGTGATGAGCAGCGTGCGCGACATGCGCGGCGGCAAGGATTACGAGTCGTCGTTTTCGCAGCGCATGAAGGGCACCGGGCTATGGGCCGACCTGCTCAAGCAGCGCTTTCACAACGCGGTGCGGCGGCTCGGGTTGAACGAGCGGCGTCACGGCATTCTCGACATGTCGGAGTTCGTGCGCGCGAAGGCGCAGGAACAGAAGCGCCAGCTCGATCTGTTCTGAGCGCAATGGCGCTGCGGTTACGTGAATGCCGCGTTACTGCGAAATCGCCTTGGCGGCTTCGACCTGCGATTCGAAATACGTCTGGAACGAGAGCGCGAGGCCGGTCATCAGCAGGAATGCGCCGATCAGCAGCGAGAAGATCACGACGAAGATCACGGTCCAGCCCGAGCGGCTCGCGCGCCGGCCCGCGAAGGCGGCGTTGAATTGCGCGTCCCACTTCGCGTCGGGGCGCAGACCGTAGACGATCGCGGCCAGAAACGCCGAGAGCACCGAAATCGCGCCGATCACCGCCATCCCCCAGCCGGGCACCGACGCGCGTTCGGTGGCCATCAGCAGCAACACACCCGGAATGCCGATCAGCGTGCCGCCGATGTGCGCCCAGCCCCAGACGTCGCGCGCGCCATACAGATAGAAGCGATGCGCGCCGAGGCTGCCAAGCAGAAAGGCGAGAGCGGCGGTGAGCGTCTTGTTGCGAAAGCGTGCTGCGGGCTTGTTTTGATTGGACATGAGCAGGCAGTGAGCAGGCGAAGAGCGGGCGAAAAGCAGATGAAGCGCAGACGAGGGCGCGATGGGCGCGCGGCCCATTGTACGTGGCGTGCGCGCGCGCCAGCAGAGCTTGGCGCTTATGTTCGCGCTCACGCGTGCGGCGTTCGTGCGGCGTCCGGGCCCGCGCTTACGGCTTCGAATACGTCACGCGATAAATCGCGCCCGCGTAGTCGTCGCTGATGAGCAGCGAGCCGTCGGGCAAGGGCAGCACATCGGCGGGACGGCCCCACTGGGTGTCGTCCGCATCGAGCCAGCCTTGCGCGAACACCTGCTGCTGCACGTGCTTGCCGTCCGCGTCGACGCTCACGCGCGCCACGCGATACCCCACCTTCTTGCTGCGATTCCACGAACCGTGCTCGGCGATGAAAATACTGTCGCGATACTCGGCCGGGAACATCGTGCCTGTATAGAAGCGCATGCCGAGCGCCGCGACGTGCGCGCCCAGTTGCGCGACCGGCGGCGTGAAAGCGCTGCACGGATGATCCTTGCCGAACTCGGGATCGCTCACGTCGCCGCCATGGCAGTACGGAAAGCCGAAGTCGAGCCCCGCGCGCGGCAGGCGGTTGAGCTTGTCGGAAGGGATATCGTCGCCGAGCATGTCGCGGCCGTTGTCGGTGAACCAGAGTTCGTGCGTGCGCGGATGCCACGCGAAACCGACGGTGTTGCGCACGCCGCGCGCGAGGGTTTCATAGTGCGTGCCGTCCGGGTCCATGCGGCCGATCATCGCGTAGTGCGTGCGCTGCGGATCGTTCGCGGGCAGGCAGACGTTGCACGGCGCGCCTTGCGGCACGTAGAGCTTGCCGTCGGGACCGAAAGCAATGAACTTCCAGCCGTGATGGCGCGAATCGGGCAGCGAGGACGTGACCACGGCGGGCTTGGGCGGATTGTCGAGATGCGTGTCGATGCCGTCGAGCCGCACGATCGAAGAAACCGCGGAGACATACAGTGCGCCGTCGCGCCAGGCCACGCCGACGGGCATCGTGAGCCCCGAGGCGATCACGTGCCGTTTGACGACGCGCCCGTCGTGCAGCTCGAGCGCGTAGACGCGGCTGTCCATGCTGCCCACATAGAGAATGCCTTGCGGCGAGAGCGTCATTTCGCGCGCGGCGGGCACGTCGTCGGAGAGGACTTCGATGTGGAAGCCCGGCGGCAACTGGATGCGCTCGATCGGCAGGGCGGCGCGCGCGAGCGGCGCGAGCAGGAGGATCAGCAGGGCGATGCCGAGGCGTGTCGCCGAGCGCGTCCAACGCGATTTGTTGCGGCGGGGAGACAGGGCCGGATCAGATGGCCGCGGCTGCATGGCGAAGCGGGCGGCGGCGGAAAAACCGCCGCGCGGGGCGTCAGGCGGGGCAGTCATGTGCTGGAACGCTCGTGCGAGGCGGGTGCGAATCGCCGTTCGATCGTCGTGCATCGTCGCTTTCTCCTGGGGTTTCCACAGGGTCTCCGAGCAAGATTCCAGTTAAGTGTTTGTTATGGCATTGGTTTCGGGCTATAATCGCATGTTTCAGTAGTCCCGAACCCCCGGTTTTCAAGGATTCTAGTATGGTTATCATCCGTCTGGCACGCGGCGGCTCGAAGAAGCGCCCGTTCTACAACATCGTCGCAACCGATTCGCGTAACCGTCGCGACGGCCGTTTCATCGAGCGCGTGGGCTTCTACAACCCGGTCGCTACCAAGGGTGAAACGCTGCGCATCGCTCAAGATCGCGTGACGTACTGGCAGGAAAACGGCGCGCAAATGTCGCCGGCTGTCGAGCGTCTCGTGAAGCAATCGCAAAAGGCTGCTCCGGCTGCTTAAGTGCTTGCATGATGCTTGCCGGGCTGCGTCGCTCGACTACGGTTTTGTACCCGGTCTTGCCGCAGTCTTTCACCTGTTTCACCGTGCGCGTAGCGTAAGCCGCGTGTACGACATCAAGCTGGCTGCGAGGTTTGTCCATGCCCGAGCATGACGACGCAAAAGCGGACGCCAAGGCTAAGGGCGAGGTATCGCAGAGCAGTGGCAAGACCGGCGGGCGCGCCGCGCCGTCGTTTGGCGCGTTCGCGCGCAAGGCGCCGGTTCGTGACAATGCGCGTGCTCAGATGCGTGAAAACGCATCGGAAAGCACCGCCGCGAAAGGCGAAGGTCTGCGCGCCGAATCTGAGGCGAGCTGGCCGGCCGACGCGGTCGAGGTCGGCGCCGTGATCGATGCCTATGGCCTCAAAGGCGGGCTGAAGATCGCGCCGCACGCCGAAGGCGGCCGCGCGCTCATCGCGGCGAAGCGCTGGTGGTTCCTCAAGGGCCGCGAGCGTCCCACGCTGCATTCCGCGGTGCGCGCGAGCGCCAAGGTGCACGGCGACTCGGTCGTCGGGCAACTGAACGCAATCGCCGACCGCGACGCCGCGCTGCAGTTGCGCGGCGCGCGTATCTACGTGAGCCGTGCCGATTTCCCCGCGCCGGAAACCGACGAGTATTACTGGGTCGACCTGATCGGTCTCGACGTCGCCAACGAGGCGGGTGTCGATCTCGGCAAGGTCGCCGGACTCATCGACAACGGCGCACAGTCGGTGTTGCGCGTCGAGTATCCCTCGGCGGGCAAGGACGGCAAGCCTGTCACCGGCGAGCGGCTGATCCCGTTCGTCGGCGTATTTGTGAAGACGGTCGACCTGGCGGCGAAGCGCATCGTCGTCGACTGGGACGCCGATTTTTGATCCTGCTGTGCTGATTCGCTGAACGGAGAGAGCGATGCAGTTCGATGTCGTCACGCTCTTTCCTGAGATGTTTCGCGCGATCACCGACTGGGGTATCACCAGCCGGGCCGCGAAGCAGGAGCGCTATACGCTGCGTACGTGGAATCCGCGCGATTTCACGACCGACAACTACCGCACCATCGACGATCGCCCTTACGGCGGCGGCCCCGGCATGGTCATGCTGGCCAAGCCGCTCGAAGCGGCCATCGGCGCGGCGAAAGCCGCGCAGGCGGAGCAGGGCGCGCGCGAACCGCGCGTGCTGCTGATGTCGCCGCAAGGCAAGCCGCTTACGCACGAGCGCGCTGTGGAGTTCGCCCAGGAATCCGGTTTCGTGATCCTGTGCGGCCGCTACGAAGCGATCGACCAGCGTCTCGTCGACCGTCACGTCGACGAGGAAGTGAGTCTGGGCGACTTCGTGCTGTCCGGCGGCGAACTGCCGGCGATGGCGCTGATGGACGCGGTGGTGCGATTGCTGCCGGGCGTGCTGAACGACGCGCTCTCGGCGGTGCAGGATAGTTTCGTCGACGGTCTGCTCGACTGTCCGCATTACACGCGGCCGGAAGAATACGACGGCGTGCGGGTGCCCGATGTGCTGCTCGGCGGCCATCATGCGGAAATCGAGCAATGGCGCCGCCGCGAATCGCTGCGCAATACGTTTCACAAACGGCCCGATCTGATTGCGCGGGCCCGCAAGAACAAGATGTTGAGCCGTGCCGACGAGGCATGGCTCGCTAGTCTCGCGAAAGGTTCGAGCGAAGCGTAACGCTTCGGGCGGGCAGGGCGCGGGACGCCCAAGGCGGCGCCGCTTCATGCGTGAACGGCGCCAGTTGTGAATCCATCCTCTATCGGGGCCGTGCTGCCGCACTGTGGCGCAGGTACGAACGCCGACAAGATGGCTTACGGAGTCATTCATGAATCTGATCGAAAAGCTCGAACAGGAAGAAATCCAGCGCGTGCTGGGCGAGAAAACCATCCCCGAATTCGCTCCTGGCGATACGGTGATCGTCAACGTGAACGTGGTTGAAGGTAACCGCAAGCGCGTTCAGGCATACGAAGGCGTCGTGATCGCAAAGCGTAACCGCGGTCTGAACTCGGCGTTCATCGTTCGCAAGATCTCGTCGGGCGAAGGCGTCGAGCGTACGTTCCAGACGTACTCGCCGCTGCTGGCCAGCATCGTGGTGAAGCGCCGCGGCGACGTTCGTCGCGCGAAGCTGTACTACCTGCGCAACCTGTCGGGCAAGAAGGCACGTATCAAGGAAAAGCTGGTGTCGAAAGACCGCGCAGCTGCTCCGGCCGAACAGGCGTAAAAGCTGTAAGAAAGAAGCACCCCTCGGGGTGCTTTTTTCTTTTTGGCCGCAAAATACTCTCCTGTGCCCGAACCTCGAGTCAGCCGTTGATCCGTCCAGTATTTGAACCCGAAAGCCTGCCGATCGAATCGACGGGCGCCGATCTGCCTCACATCGCCGCCGATCGGCTCACGCCCGATGGCCTGCGCGCGCGCTTCGAGCAGCGCCTGCCGTGGCAGCCCGAGCCGCAGGAAGCGCGCGTGCTGGAGATCCGCGATCCGCGCGAGGCCGCCGTGCTGATGCCGATCGCGATGCGGCCCTCGGGTCTTACGGTGCTGCTCACGCAGCGCGCCGACAATCTCAGCAATCACGCAGGTCAGGTCAGCTTCCCCGGCGGCAGCCGCGAGCCGTCCGACCCCACGCCGATCGCCGCCGCGTTGCGCGAGGCGCACGAAGAGGTCGATCTCGATCCGGCGCGCGTCGAGGTGCTGGGGGCGTTGCCGGACTACCTCACGGGCACGGGTTTTCGCGTCACGCCCGTGGTGGGCCTCGTGCACGAGCCGTTCACGCTCGCGGCCGACTCGCTCGAAGTGGCGAGCATCTTCGAGGTGCCGCTCGGCTTTCTGATGAACCCCGCGCACCACGAAGTGCGCGTCTGGCGCTGGGAAGGCGGCGAGCGCCGCTTCTTCGCGATGCCGTATCCGCAGCAAGGCGTGCAGCCCGGCGATATACGTGGCGTGGGCGGCACGCATTTCATCTGGGGCGCGACGGCGGGCATGCTGCGCAACTTCTATCGTTTCCTGCTCGCCTGAGGCGAGGTGCGGGGCGCTCGGCGGCCCCTCAAGAACGCCCGCGTTCGTGCCGATAACGTGTTGCTGTTGTGTCTTTGTCGCCAGAGGTTCAGGCACATCTGGCCCTGTGATATCTTTGCAGCACCTTTCCAACACTCGAATCGCACGGCGCGTCGCATGACCTTCTTTTCCGTATTGCTGGCTCTCGTCATCGAACAGGTGCGGGCGCTGTCGCCCAACAACCCGGTCATGGCGCTCGTGCGCCTCAATGCGGAATGGGCCGCCCACGGCTTCGACGCGGGCAAGCAGAAGCACGGCGTGCTCGCCTGGCTCGTGGTCGTGCTGCCGTGGACCCTGGTCACGGCGCTCGTCTACTACGTGCTCTATCACATCAGCTTCGTGCTGGCGTTCCTCTGGAACGTGGTGGTGGTGTACTTTACGCTCGGCTTTCGCCAGTTCAGCCACTATTTCACCGATATCCACCTCGCGCTGAATAACGACGACGTGCCGCGCGCGCGTGAAATCCTCACCGAGTGGACCGGCATCGACGCCGTGGACATGCCCGTGAGCGAGATCGTGCGCCACACCCTGATCCACGCGGTGGTGGCCTCGCATCGTCACGTGTTCGGCGTGTTCTTCTGGTTCCTCGTGCCGATCGGTCCGGCGGGCGCGGTGCTGTATCGCCTCTCCGAATACCTCGCGCGCGAATGGTCGCGTCCGGCCGACGACCGCACGGAAGCGTTCTCGAACTTCGCGCAGCACGTGTTCTTTGTGATCGACTGGATTCCGGCGCGGCTCACGTCGCTGGGCTTCGCGATCGTCGGCAATTTCGAGGACGCCATCTACGCCTGGCGCAACCATGCGAACCAGTGGCCGGACACCAACGAAGGCGTGCTGCTCGCCGCCGGCAGCGGCGCGCTGGGCGCGCGTCTGTCCGGTCCGCTCGCGGAGCAGTCGAGCGTCGACGCCATCGCGCAGCCGGGCGAGGGCGGTCCGTACACAGTCGGCGACGACTGCACGCCGCGCACGCTGCAATCGGCCGTGGGCCTTGTCTGGCGCGCCGTGATCCTGTGGATGATCCTGCTGCTCATGCTGACCATCGCGCTCTGGGTTTGAGCGTGGGCGCTTAGGCTGCTGTCGCCGCAAGCGAATCAACGCGAATAAAAAAGGCCCGTGCAGGTTGCACGGGCCTTTTGCATTTCGTCGCTGGTTGCGCGCCGCTTCAATCGTCGAGCGGATCGCGCTCGCGTCCGCACTGCCAGCAGACCGTGAATTGCGGCTCCAGCGTCTCGCCGCACTGCGCGCAGCGCCACGGCCGCGCGCCCGGCGGCGGCCCGCTGGTGGCGTCGGCGATCAGCTTGCGGGCGAGCGTTTCGTCGCGCTCGTCGACGAGCCAGATCTCCGGCGCGCACTGTTCGGCGGGAATCTCGCCCATCGCGCCGCTCAGATAGCGGTTGTGCAGCTCGCAAGGCACGCCGGCCGTCGCGAGGATGTTCATCCAGTGCTGGGCGATCACCACGTTGGGCGCGCGAACGAGCTTGAGCATGGCTGCCGCGCGGCCTTCAGCGCACGATCTGGCTGATCTCGTGCACGAGCTGCGCGTAGAGCGCGTGACGCTCGGGCGCGACGCGGCCGTCGGCGACCGCTTCGAGAACCGCGCAGCCCGGCTCGTGCAGGTGATGGCAGTTGTAGAAGCGGCAATGCGCGAGCAGCGGCCGGAACTCGGGGAACGCGCGCTCCAGCGTGCCTTCGGTCAGGTGATACAGCCCGAACTCCTGGAAACCCGGCGAATCGATCAGCGCGCCGCCGCCAGGCAACTTGTAGAGACGCGTGAACGTCGTGGTATGGCGTCCGCTGTTGAGCGCGGTGGAGATCTCGCGCGTGGCCGCTTCGGCGTCCGGAATCAGCAGATTCACGAGCGTCGATTTGCCCATGCCCGACTGGCCGAGCAGGATCGTCTGATGGCCGTTCAGATGCGCGGAGAGAATCGCATGCGCTTCCTCCGGATGCTGCTTCTCCGACACTTCGAGCACCGTATAGCCGAGCGCGCGATAGCGCTCCAGTCGCTGGCGCGCGAGCGGCAGCACGGCTTCCAGGTCGATCTTGTTGAGCAGGATGATCGGCGTGAGCCCGTTGGCCTCGGCGGCCACGAGCGCGCGCCCGAGCAGGTCTTCGCTGAAGTGCGGCTCGGTGGCGAGCACGATCAGCAACTGGTCGAGATTCGCCGCGAAGAGCTTCGACTTGAACTGGTCGGAGCGATAGAGCAGATTGCGCCGCTCGCCGATCGCCACGATCACGCCCTGGTCGGCCGACGTCGACTGATAGTCGACGCGGTCGCCCACCGCGACCTCGCTCTTCTTGCCGCGCGGAAAGCACTGGAGCGGCGCGCCGCCGCCGTCGGGCGCGACGAGATAATGGCGGCCGTGTGCCGCGATCACGACGCCGTGCAGCGTGGCCGCCGCGCCGGCCTGTCCCGCCGGCGAGGCGGACGCGCCGGCGGATTTCGAGGCGCGCCGGCTCATGCGTGCGACATCAGGCGATCGATCCGCTGCGAAGCCGGCGGATGCGAGTAGTAAAACGCCGTGTAGAGCGGGTCGGGCGTGAGCGTGGACGCGTTGTCCTCGTAGAGCTTCACGAGCGCGTTGACGAGCTGCTGCGCGTCGGTCTGCGTGGCCGCGAAGGCGTCCGCTTCGAACTCGTGCTTGCGCGAGCTGAGGCTGCCGAGCGGCGTGACGAAGAACAGGAACACCGGCACCGCGATGAAGAACAGCACGAGCGCGAGGCCCTCGTTGCCGCCGAGCAGCGACGGACGCACGCCGAGACCTTCGTAGAACCACACGCGCTGCGTGAGCCAGCCGAGCACGCCGAGCAGCACGAGGCTGATCGCGAAGGTCACGAGCATGCGCTTGATGACATGGCGGCGCTTGAAGTGGCCGAGTTCGTGCGCGAGCACGGCTTCGATCTCGCTGCCCGAGAGGCGCGCGAGCAGCGTGTCGAAGAAGACGATGCGCTTGGCCGCGCCGAAACCCGTGAAATACGCGTTGCCGTGCGCGGAGCGGCGGCTGCCGTCCATCACGAACAGGCCCTTGGCCGCGAAGCCGCAGCGCTGCATCAGCGCTTCGATGCGCGAGCGCAGGGCTTCGTCGCGCAGCGGCTCGAACTTGTTGAAGAGCGGCGCGATGAAGGACGGGTAGAGCACCAGCACGAGCATCTGGAACGCGACCCAGACGACCCACGTCCAGAGCCACCAGAGGCTGCCCGCCTGCTTCATGAGCCAGAGCACCACGAACAGCAGCGGAATGCCGAACAGCGCGCCGATCACGAGACCCTTGATGCGATCGGCGAAGAAAATGCGCCGCGTCATGCGGTTGAAGCCGAAACGCTCCTCGACCACGAACTGGCGGTAGTAATCGAGCGGCAGTTCGATCAGACCGCTGACCGCGAGCACGGCGCCGACCAGCGCGATCTGGCCGACGTAGTCGCGCCCGAGCCAGTCGGAAATGCCAAGGTCGATGGCCTGCACGCCGCCGAGCAGCGTGAGCGCGATCAGCACGACGGTGGACAGCACGATCTCGACCATGCCGAGGCGCGTGCGCGCGACGGTGTAGTCGGCGGCGCGCTGATGGGCCGCGAGCGGGATGGTGGCCGCGAACTGCGCGGGCACCGCGTCGCGATGCGCGGCGACGAAGCGGACCTGCCGCGAGGCGAGCCAGAGTTTGGTCGCGACCATGGCCAGAACGGCGGCCACGAAAAGAATGCTGAAGGCCAGCGCGGGGGAGAGATTAGGCATCCGGGAAGTCCGTGGTATCTATGCGACAATTATATGTTCTCGTCGGCCCGGCCATCGCATCTCGCGATGGCGTCGCGCGCGCGGCGTCCCCATCGTGTTTCAGCGTTCCAGGTTCTCTTCCATGACTGACATCAATTCTGCCGATCCGGCGGGCCAGGCGACTCCGGCAATGGAGCGCACCGACATGAACCTGATCTGGCTCGACATGGAAATGACGGGGCTCGACCCCGATAACGACCGCATCATCGAAATCGCGGTGGTCGTGACCAATTCCACGCTCGACAAGATCGTCGAAGGCCCCGTGCTGGCGATTCACCAGTCCGAAGCCGTGCTCGACCGCATGGACGAGTGGAACCGCAACACGCACGGCCGCTCGGGCCTGACCGAGCGCGTGCGCGCCTCGACGGTGACCGAGGAAAGCGCGACCGAGGAAATCCTCGCGTTTCTCTCGCAGTACGTGCCGCCGGGCAAGTCGCCGATGTGCGGCAACTCGATCTGCCAGGACCGCCGCTTCATGGCGCGCTGGATGCCCACGCTCGAGCGCTTCTTCCACTATCGCAACCTCGACGTCAGCACGCTCAAGGAACTGTGCCGTCGCTGGCAGCCCGCGATCTACAAGGGTTTCCAGAAGCGCGCGATGCACACGGCGCTGGCCGACATCCACGAGTCGATCGACGAACTCAAATACTACCGCGAGCATTTCCTGATTCCGGCGGCCAACGTGCCTGCGGACGCGCAGGCGGCGAAGTAAGCGGCGCGCGGACCGGTGAATCGGTGAATAGATAAAACGGCGCCCTCGGGCGCCGTTTTGCTTGCAGGCGTGTTGCGGCTCGAATGGATCAAGCGCGCGGCGGACGCTGCGCGTTCTTCGGACGGAACGCCGCCACGACGTTTGGATCGGTTTCGATATACGGGCCCCCGATCAGGTCGATGCAATACGGCACCGCCGCGAAAATGCCCGGCACCTTCACGGCGCCGTCGGCGTCGCGCAGGCCTTCGAGCGTTTCCTTGATCGACTTCGGCTGCCCGGGCAGGTTGACGATGAGCGCCGCGTGATCGTCGGTTTCGCGGATCACGGCGACCTGGCGCGACAGAATCGCCGTCGGCACGAAATTCAGGCTGATCTGGCGCATCTGCTCGCCGAAGCCGGGCATTTCCTTCGTGGCGACCGCGAGCGTGGCCTCGGGCGTCACGTCGCGGCGCGCGGGGCCGGTGCCGCCCGTGGTCAGCACGAGGTCGCAGCCGAGGCCGTCGACGAGCGCCGTGAGCGTGGCCGAGATGGTGGCCGCGTCGTCGTGGATCAGGCGCGTTTCGGCGCGCCACGGCGATTTGAGCACGGCGCCCAGCCATTCCATCAGCGACGGAATGCCTTTGTCCTCGTAGACGCCCGCGGTGGCGCGGTCGCTGACCGACACGAGGCCGATCACGAGTTCATTGGGATGGCTGCGCTCAGGCTTCGTCATCGTCGCGGTCCTCGTCGGCGCGCGCGTTGCCGGTCTGGTCGTGATCGTCGCCGTCGTCGGCCTGGGCGCTCGCGTCCTTGATCCACTGGAACAGCTCGCGGAAGTACTTGGGCGGCTTGGCCTGCTGCTGCTCGCGGCGGACGTTGCGGATCAGCGTGCGGCCTTCCTGCGGGTCGGCGGCAGGATGCTGGCGGATGAATTCGGTCAGCGCGGCGTCGTCGGCGAGCAGTTTTTCGCGGGTGCGCTCGATCCAGTGCAGGCGCGCCGTGGCAGCCTTGTTCACGCCGCGATACTCGTCGAAGGCGGTGCGCAGCGCGGCGACTTCGTCCTCGCGCAGGCCGCGCATCATGCGGCCCACGTACTGAAGCTGGCGGCGCTTGCCTTCGTGGTCGGTGATGCGGCGCGCCTCGTGGACGGCATCCGCGAGGTCTTCCGTCATCGGCATGCGCTTGAGCGCGTCTTTCGGCAGCTCGACGAGCGCCGTGCCCAGCTCCTGCAGCGCGGTCATTTCGCGCTTGAGCTGCGATTTGCTGGGGCGATCGTAGCCGTTGTCGTCCTCTTCGGCGACAGCGTCGTTCATCGGTTGAATGCGGGTTTTGCGTTTCATGGGGCGTATTGTAGCGCGCGCGGGAGGGCGCATCGGACGGATGGGTCGCGCGCGCGCCGGCAAGCCCATACGCGAGCCGCGAGACGGTGCGCGCCGGCAGGCGCCCGTGGTGCTGGGTGCGCGTTCGCATACCTTGCTATGATCGCGGAATGCGCCTGAAGCAAGGGCGCCTGATGCGACACCTCCGACACACGACAAGCGGGCCGCCTGGCCCGAAACCGGACCGTAACGACAATGGCAGCAGACATCGAAGCCCGGCAACGTTTTTTCCCGCACACCCAGGACGAACTCAAGGAAATCGCGTCGGACATTCTCCGGCACGCGAAGACGCTCGGCGCGAGCGACGCGGCGACCGAGATCTCCGAAGGCGACGGCCTGTCGGTTTCCGTGCGGCGCGGCGAAGTCGAAACCATCGAGCATAACCGCGACAAGTCGGTCGGCGTGACCGTCTACATCGGCAACAAGCGCGGCAACGCGAGCACCTCGGACTTCTCCGCGCAGGCGCTCAAGGACACCGTGGCGGCTGCGTACAACATCGCGCGCTTCACCGCCGACGACGACTGCGCGGGCCTCGCCGAGCGCGAGCTGCTGGAAACCGCGCCGCGCGACCTCGACCTCTATCATCCGTGGAGCATCACCGCCGACGAGGCGGTCGAAATCGCGCGCCGCGCCGAAGACGCCGCGTTCGCCACCGACCCGCGCGTGACCAACTCGGAAGGCGCGAGCGTCTCCGCGCAGCATTCGCAGTTCGTGCTGGCCACCTCGGGCGGCTTCATTCACGGTTATCCGTACTCGCGCCACTACGTCGCGTGCGCGCCGATCGCGGGCTCGGGCCGCAGCATGCAGCGCGACGACTGGTACACCTCGCGCCGCAGCGCGAGCGAGCTGGCCTCGCCCGAAGCGGTGGGCCGCTACGCCGCCGAGCGCGCGCTGTCGCGCCTGAACGCGCGCGGTCTGGACACGCGCAAGGTGCCGGTGCTGTTCGAGGCGCCGCTGGCGGCGGGTCTGCTCGGCGCGTTCGTGCAGGCCGTGAGCGGCGGCGCGCTGTATCGCAAGACCTCGTTCCTCGTCGACAGCCTGGGCAAGCCGGTGTTCGCGCCGCACATCCAGGTCGTCGAAGATCCGCACGTGCCGCGCGCCGCGGGCAGCGCGCCGTTCGACGAGGAAGGCGTGCGCACGCAGCGCCGCGAAGTCGTCAAGGACGGCGTGGTGCAGGGCTATTTCCTCTCGTCGTACTCGGCGCGCAAGCTGGGCATGCAGACCACCGGCAACGCGGGCGGCTCGCACAACCTGCAACTGCAAAGCTCGCTGACGAACCCCGAGGACGACTTCGAAGCCATGCTGAAGAAGCTCGGCACGGGTCTGCTGCTGACCGAGCTGATGGGGCAGGGCGTGAATTTCGTGACGGGCGATTATTCGCGCGGCGCGTCGGGTTTCTGGGTCGAGAACGGCAAGATCCAGTATCCGGTCGAGGAAATCACCGTGGCGTCGACGCTGCAGGAAATGTTCCGCCACATCGTCGCGGTGGGTGCCGACACGCTCGCGCGCGGCACGCGTCAGACCGGCTCGGTGCTGATCGAGCGCATGACGGTGGCGGGGCAGTAAGCGCGCGTTTGAGACGCTCGAATGGAAAACGGCACGCCTGAGCGTGCCGTTTTTGTTTTGGCGGACGAGTTTGGCGGATGCGTTGCGTGCGCCCGTTAATCGCGCCGCTCGTACGTCACGAACGCGAAGTCGAAGTCGTTGGGCGGATTCGCGTGCAACGTGTCGCGCGCGGTTTCCTGCCACTGATCCGGATCGGGCGCGGGGAAGTGCGCGTCGCCTTCGAAGTCGGCGGCGATCTCGGTGACGATCAGCTTGTGCGCGAGCGCGATGCCTTCCGCATAGAGCTGCGCGCCGCCGATCAGGAACGCCTCGGGCGCCTGATCCTGCGCGGCGAGCGCGAGCGCTTCTTCGAGGCTCGTGGCCGTGTCGCAGCCCGGAAAGCGCTTCGTGGCGTCGCGCGTCACGACGATGTTGCGACGGCCCGGCAGCGCGCGGCCGATCGATTCATGCGTCTTGCGGCCCATGACGATGGGCGCGCCCATCGTCGTGCGCTTGAAGAAGGCGAGGTCTTCGGGCAGGCGCCAGGGCAACTCGTTGTTGCGGCCGATCACGCCGTTGCGGGCGCGAGCGACGATCAGGGTGAGCGTCGTCATCGTGAGTCGAAGTGCAAAAGGTTTGAAAGGTCAACCGCTTCGATTCTACCCGACGCCGTGCGCCCACCCGCCGGCCTCGCGACGCGACGCTTCCGCGCCGAGCCTGCGTGCGTCCCGCGCCGATTTCACTCCGGATCGGCGGGCGCGGCCTCCGGCTGGTTCTCCGCCTCGCCGCCGAAGATCGTCTTCTCGTCGCGCAAGCCGTGCGTGCCCATGAGCCGGTACAGCGTCACGCGCGAAATGCCGAGATCGGTGGCCGCTTCGTTCAGGCGATGCCGATGGCGCAGCAGGGCCGCTTCGATCGCGCGCTTCTCAGCGGCTTCGCGCGCGGCCGCGAGCGTGATCGTTTCCTGCTCGGAGAACTGGCCGAGATCGAGATCGTCGGCGGAAATGAGCTTGCTCTCCGCCATCACGATCGCGCGGCGCACGCGGTTGATCAGTTCGCGCACGTTGCCGGGCCAGTTGTAGTTGTACATGGCCTCGATCGCGTCGGGCGTGAAGCCGCGAATGCGCCGCGCGCTGTCCTGCTTGAACTTGTGCAGCACGTGATGGGCGAGGATCTCGATGTCCTTGCCGCGCGCGCGCAGCGGCGGTTCGTCGACGCGCAGCACGCACAGGCGGTGGAACAGGTCCGCGCGGAAGCGTCCGTCGCGCATCGCGGCTTCGAGATCGACGTGGGTCGCCGAAATGATGCGCACGTCGACGGGAATCTGCTCGCGGCCGCCGAGGCGCTCGATCTTGCCTTCCTGGAGGAAGCGCAGCAGGCTCGCCTGGCTTTCGAGCGGCAGATCGCCGATTTCGTCGAGAAAGAGCGTGCCGCCGTTGGCCGCTTCCACGCGGCCGATCTTGCGCTGGTTCGCGCCCGTGAACGCGCCGCGCTCGTAGCCGAATAGTTCGGATTGCAGAAGATGATGCGGGATCGCGCCGCAGTTGATCGGCACGAACGGCGCCTTGCGCCGCGGCGAGCGCTCGTGAATCGCGAGCGCCGTAAGTTCCTTGCCGGTGCCCGATTCGCCCGAGATGAACACGGTCGCGTCGGTGTTCGCCACTTTGCGGATCGTGCGGAAAAGCTGCTGCATCGCTTCGCAGGTGCCGACCATCTCGTCTTCGTCCTGGCTCGCGGCGGCGGCCGCGGCGGGCGTTTCGTCGAGGTCGCACAGCGTGACCATGCCGAAGGCGTGTCCCACGAGATAGTCGAGCGTCGCGTGCGCGACCGGCAGATGCACGTAGTCGAAGCAGTAGTGGCGGATCAGGCGGCGCACGTCGCGGTCGGTGAGACGCTGCGCGTCGGTGAGCGCGATCCAGCCGACCTGCTGCAGGCTCAGCGCCGCTTCGAGTCCGGCGATGTCGCGCGGCGCGAAGCCGGTCAGATCGACGATGCCGGCGCAGGCGGGTTCGGCCTTCACGAGGCGCGCGGCCTCGTGCGCGGTCTTCGCCGTGGCGATCTGCCAGCCGCGGCTTTTCAGGTGCGCGCTCAACTGTGTGTCGGGCGTGCGCGCGACGTACAGCAGCACGCGCTCCAGCCCGGCCACCGGTCGTGCGTCGCTCGCGCGCGCCGCGGCCATGCCGGGCGTCGCGACATCCGGCGTCGCGGCGCCCGGCGCGGCCACATCCGACGCCGACTTGTCCGGCTTCGCGGCGACGGAGGGTTGGGGGACGGACGCCACCGCGAGCCGCTGGCTCATGCCAACGAAAGGTGTCACGGTGGCGCTCAGATGTGAGGGTTCGCGCACGATCGGCCTCGCGTTCATCAGAAGGTGTAGGGGAACCGCACGCCGACGACGAAGTTCGGCGCGTCGGGCGTGAGGCCCACCGACACCGCGCCGTTGATCGTCAGGTGCTTGTTGACCACGTGATTCAGGCCGAAGTTGAGCACCGAGGCGGTCGTCTCGCTGCCCGGCACGCCGGTCCAGCTGCCGCCGGGCGACTTGGTTTTCGACTGCGGCTCGATCGCCATCGTGTAGGAGATGCTGGCCGAATCCTTGTCGGAGAACGCGAGCGCGACACCGCCGCCGAACTGGATGATGTCGCCGAGCTTCACGTCGGCCGGCTGCGTCTGCCCGACCACGGACGAGATGTCGGCGAACGAGCGCGAGATGTTGTACGTGTACGAAATGCTGCCGAACAGCACGACCGGATCGTAGGTCTTGAGCACCGAGAGCCCGGCCGTGACGTTCCAGAAACCCGTGCCGGTGGGCAGCTTGCTCGGCGCGACGAGGTTGGTGTTGTCGGGCGTGAGCTGCTGCACCTTGATGCCGAACGGCGAGGTGCCGGTGGGCGTCTTGACGCGCAGGCTGCCGACCACGTCGGGCAGGTTGTTGGTTTCCTTCAGGAACTGGTAGTAGACCCCGAAGTTCACGTCGCCGATCGCGTTGGAATTCACCGACGCATCGGAGAGCGTGCTCGCCGCGCCGCCCGCACCGCCCACGACGAAGCTGCTGTGGCGATAGATGTACGGCACGTCCACGTCGATGCTCATGCGGTCGGTCAGGCCGTAGCGCACGTCCAGATCGGCCATCACCTGGTGCGATTTGGTCTCGCCGAGGTTGATGTTGCCGAGGAAGATCGCATCGAGCGCGAGGAAGCCCGAAAGCTGAAGCTGACGGCGGTCGTAGTAGGTGTCGCTGATACCCCAGTCGAGCGTGAGCTTGTGGTCGAACAGCGGCGCATGCTCGCGTTCGACAACGGCCTGCTCGGCCTGCGTGCGCGTGGGCTGCGCTTCCTTCTGCGTTTCCCCCACGGTCGGATTCACGCCGACCGGCGCGCCTTGCTGCGGACCGCTCGCGGCGGAGGCGCCCGTCGCGCCGCCGCTCGTACCGGCGTCGGGCGAGGGCGGATTCACGGGCACGCCGGTCGCGGTGCCGGTCAGCGCGCCAGGCGCGTTGGCGCCGGGCAGGGCCTGGGCAAGCGGCGGCAGCGGCACCGGCAGTCCGTCGGCGCCGGGCTGCTCGGCGATGGCGGCGCCGTCGGGCGCACCGGCGCCCGGCAGACCGCGTCCGCGCTGCGCCATTTCGAGGTTGGTGACCTGACGCTCGAGCGACTGGATCTGACGCTGCTGCTCGTCGACGACGCGCATGAGCGTGTTGAGCCGGTCTTCGACCGACTGGCCTTGCAGTGCTTGCGCGTTGGCGGTTTGCGCGAGCGAGAAAATCAGGACTGCTGCTGGAATGGCGGCCAGCGAAAAACGCGGCAGCGCCGTCTTGGACATCATGTTCATTGTTCTTCCCCCGGATCGAAAGCGGGCGCTTGACGAAACCCCCTGGTTTCGCACCTGCGCACGTCGATGCACTTTCCCGATGCTTCTGCGCGGGGCCTTCGCCCGCGTTGTTGTGTCTCCTTGCTGGTCTCCTCGCCCGGACCGTCGTTGGCGGATGACGGTCCGGCGTTTTCCGTTGCTGGTCAGTCGTTGGCGGTCATGGTCGGTGCTCGTTGCGGCTTCTCGTTCTTGAGTCTTGTTCTTGCTGCCTGCTTCGCGTTCGTTGTTGGCGTTGTTGGCCTGGTTTGCGTTATCCGTCGGCGCGGCCGCGTGGCTCCGTTGTCAGCGGATGTTGCGCAGCGCCTGAAGCACGCCGGTCTGCCGGATCATCTGCGCGCTCATCGGCTGCGTCTGCAGATTGAGCTGCAACTGATTGGCGACCTGCTGGTTATTGCCCGCGACCTGCAACAACTGGGCGATCGCGCCGGCCTGTTGCGCGCCGCTCGGGACGATGTTCTGCGTCGCGATCCCCGCGGGCGTCTGCAGCGTCACGTTGATGCCGTTGCTGCCGAACGCGATGCCGGCGCGAATCGTGCCGTTCGCGTTCTGCGCCGAGGCGCTCGACTGGTTCATGCCCGCCGTGCCGGCGAGCAGCGAGCCGGCACTGCCGAAGTCGATGGTCGCGCCGTTGACGCCCACGTTGCTGTTGCCGGCGACCTGGGTGATCTGCGAGACGCCGTTGACCGTGACGTTCTGGCCGCCCGTGGCCGACGCGTTGGGCGACGCGCCGCTGTTGCCTACCGTGGTGCCGGTCGGATCGTTCACTTTCGCGAGGCTCTGCACGGTCGCGCTCAACTGGTTGGCGGCGTTTTGCGCGACGGTGAGCGAGCCCTGCGCCACGGCCGTTGCGCCGTTCGGCAACTGCCATTGCGAGAGCACGCTGAGGACGAACCCGGAGATCATGTTGCTGCCGGCGTACTTGCCGGTCTGGTGCGCGAGCACGTCGTCGCCGACGGGTTCGCAGCGAACAGGCTGGGCATCGGCGCCGCCTGCCGACAGGAACGCAGGCGCACCGGCCTGGGTCGCTGCAAGGCTTTCGGCCGCCGATGCACCGCTCGCATAAGCGCAGGCGAGCGCGCAGATGCCTGCCGCGATGCCACACTGGGAGAGGTTGCGTTTCATGACTCTTGTCTACGTCAGAACATGACGGCCTTGTCGAGGCCGTATTCGAAGAAGGGCGTCGCGGCCGTGCCGTTGAGCAGGGCGTTTTCGCGCAGCTTCAGCGCCAGCGACTCGTTGTTCTGCAACAGCGGAGAGTCCTCCAGGAACGGTTTGCCGAGCACGGCGAAGACGAGGCCATTCCACGTCTTCGCGAAGTCGTCTTCGACAAGGATGCGATTGCCGAGTGCGGGATCGGCGATGAACACGCGGCCGTTTTCGGCGTGCTTGACGATCACGAAGTGCTCGTAACCGTCGATGTTCATCAGCACGAGCACGGGAATCTGCAGGTGATAGAGCGCGTCGGTGTTGACGCGGAAGCCTCGCCCGCGCAGTCCGATCGTCTCGACGAACTTCTTCATGTCGAGCATGGAGAAGCCGTTCTTGACGACCACGTCGGGCGTGGAGAAGACCATCATGCGACGAATCATTTCGGGTTCCGGAATATCGATTCCGTAGCCGTATTTGAGCAGTGTCGCGAGTGCGGCCGCACCACAGCTGTAGTCGTATTGCTGATTGACGATGCTGGAGTAGCGGATGTCCTTCATCGACCGCACGTGCATCTTCACCGGCACGCCCGCGAGATGCGTGGCGTCGATGCTCGATTGCGCGCGGCAAGGCGTGAGAGCCGCGGTGACGGCGAGCGTCAGCGCGACAAGGCACAGCCTGGACGCCGGGGACGACAAAGGCCCGGACATGGTGGTCTCCTGCTGTTGAACGCGCCGGCCGGCGTTGCAGTGGCCGGCGCGTGCACTACCCCCTTGGATACGACTTATTTGCCGACGACCGGCACGCTCATGGCCGCGATGGCGAGGCCGTTGTGCTGGACGTTGCCGACGCCGCCGGCGATGTTCACGCCGATGTTGCCGGTTGCGTTGGCGAGCGCGCCTGCACCCAGCATTGCCGTACCCGCGAAGCTGCCCTGGAAGGACGTATTGGCGGTCTGGCTGGTCTGGTCGGTCGCGATCATCGCGTACGAAGCGTTGCTGCCGCTCGTCGTGGTCGAGGCTGCCAGGCTGTTGTTCTGCGCGTTGCCGACACCCGATGCCACGTTCACGCCGATGTTGCCGGTGGCGTTAGCCAGAGCGTTGTTGCCGACGCTGGCGTTGAGCATGTAGTTGTTGACCTTCACGTTGCCGCCGGACGACTGCGTGTTGAAGATCTGCGCATTGCCGAACACATTGCCCGCGTCGACGGCGGCGAGCGAGGCGTCGTTGCTTTGCGCGTTGTTCACGCCTTCGGCGATATTCACGCCGATGTTGCCCGAAGCGCCCTTGGCTGCGCCGTCACCGGTCGTGGCCGTCAGCGTGTTGGCCGGCTGGTTGTTGTAGTGCTGCGTGATCGAGCCCGTCACCGTCACGTCGGTCGTGGCGAGCGAAGCATCGATGCCCCACTTGACCGCGGCGCCTTCGTTAGTCTTCGACGACGACATTTCGTAGCTCGACTCCTGCGCGCCCACCGCTGCGTAGCCCGATCCCTGGGAAGCCTGATAGCCCCAGCTCTTGCCCTGGCCCGAACCTTGGGTGCCTTCGAAGTAGCCGGCGACGCCCGAGCCCTTGGCATAGCTCGATTCCTTGTAGCCGGCCGAGAAGCCGCCTTGTGCGTGGAAGGCGTCGTAGCCCGAGTGCGGGCCGTTGTGCGCGACGTAGCTCAGCGAGCCGCCAGCCTGGCCGCCGGCGGAGATATGGCCGCCCTGGCTCTGGTTCTGGTTGTAGAAGTAGCCGCCGATGCCGGAGCTTTGCTGGCTGTATTCATAGCCGCCGCCCTGAACGTGGCTGCTCTGCTGGCCGTAGACGTAGCCGGCCGAAGCCTGATAGCCCGCAGCGGACGTCTGCTTCGACGAGCTCCACGACGAGGCGTTGTAGAAGGCCGAGCCGCCGCCCTTGACCGAGGTGTACGAGTTGTTGAAGCGCGTCGTGACCGAGCCGCTCGTGTAGTTCGAGGGGTTCGGGCTCATTCTGATGTTGTTCGACGTGACGGTCTGGTTGTTGTTGACCACGGCGCCGGCCGTGCTGCTGACGTCCACGCAGCCGAACAGCGTGACCCAGCCTTCGATGCCCACGCGTTCGCCGACGATGGTGGCATTGAAGATGTACGGATCTTTCGGGCTGGCGAGGGCGCTACCGGAAACGGCGGCGAGGACTGCTGCAGCGATGAGAGTGCGCTTCATGATTTCGCTCCGATACTGGATAGTCATTTAGAAAAGAGTGCCCGCCGGGGGACGGAGCACAAAACTGTTTGCCGTAGCGTTACCGGCGCCAGCGGTCTGGTTCACCTGTACGAGACCCGTTGCATTCCTGAAAGCCGAGCTGGAAATTCCGGCTTCACGAATGCCACTGGTCTGCACCATTTGCCCCCTACCGCCGTTCGATGCAGCCGCCGCGGACAGATCGCCATCCGAGACGGTTTCAACACCCATCGCCGCAGCGCCGATCTGGGCACTGTTGCTCTGGAGATTCGCGACGCCCGCCGACTGGTTCACCATCACCGCGCCGGACGTGTTCGCAAAGGCGTTGCTGCCGATCGTGGCCGTGGCGTTGTTCAGCCGGGCCGCGGCGCCTGCGCCTTGCGAGATGAGATTGCCGTTGACGACCACGGAGCCGCCCGTGGCGATCGTCAACTGATTGGCCTGGGCGTTGTTCAGGCCCGTGGTTTCGTTCACCGCGAGCGCGCCGGTCGTGCCGGTGGCCGCGCCGGGGGCGATCACCGAATAGCCGCTCACGACGGCCTGGGCGTGCGCCGCGCCGCTGGCGGCGAAAGCCGCGCCGAGCGCGAGCGAGACGACGAGACGGCGGGACGGACGGAAGCTCAGACGTGCGTTCATTTGAGCGCTCCGAGTGCGCCGGTGAGCGGCGCGAGCGCGCTCGTCACCGAGGAGGAAATGGTGCCGCCGAGACCGCCGCCCGCCTGGGCGCCCGCGCCGAGCGGCACATTGCTGCCGGTCTGGTTGCCCGCGAGGATGCGCGTGACGGCCTGCACGCCCGCCGCCGCGCCGCCGAGCGCGGCGCCCGTGTTGACGCCGCTCGAACCGTGCGCGTTGGTGAGATCGGCGTCCGAGACGAGCTGGGCGATGGCTGGATCGAAACTGTTCTTCGGGAAGGTCGTGGCGCGCACCGCGACCGGGTCCTGGCTCTTCGGCACGGCGTCGAACGCGCTGCGCGGCGTGATGTTGCGCTCGATGATGATGTCGCCGGGATTGCTCACCTGCTGCGCGCCGGCGGCCGTCGCGAGCAGCGCGGCGCTGGCTGCGCACACCGCTGCGGCGATCCGCGGGCGACACGCGCCCTTGACGGGCGCCGTAAGGCGTTCGTTCATGTTGGTCTCCGTCTCCGCGCGGGGCGACTTCCTGTCCGCGCCGCTCCCGTTTCCGCGCCGCGAACGGCGCGGGAATGTTCTCGATGACTGCGTCTGGTTGTGCGTCTGCGTCTGCTTCTGCTTCTGCGTCCGGTCTTGCGTCGGCCCGGCGCCGCTTATCGGCGGAAGTAGCTGGCGATGTTCCCCTGGGCCGCCTGGCTGCTATCCACGGGAATCGGTATCGGCGTGGGCGGGGCGATCTCGTCCCATAGCGTCACGCTGGCGCCGCGCATCAGTTGCGGCGTGGCGGCGACCATCACCATGCCCACGGCGCCGCCGCGCTGGCGCGAGAGGGTCTGGTCGTCGAGCATGCCGACGCCCGCGAGGATGCCGTTGTCGCTATCGCTGCTGTGTTCGCCGGCCTGGCCCGGATCGGCGGCGAGCGGGGCGCTGCCGTTCGGGTTCTGGCCGGCGTTCGGGTCTTGCGACGGGATCTGGCCGTTGTCGACGGTCAGCGGCTCGGCCTTGAGCGTCGCAGGCATGATGGCCGCGTCGTTCGTGCCGAGGGTGGCGGCGGTTGTTGCAGGAACGACATCCGCGTTCGCGGCGCTCTGGGCGCGCGCGGCCGGCGAGAGCGCGAACAGCGGGACGAGCAATACGGCGGGAATCAGCACGGCCGCGAGGGCGGAACCGTAGCTCATTACACTGCGCCGGACGTTCGGTTGATTGGGTCGCATGGCGTATCTCCTGGTGCGAGTCATTTAGCGAAAGCTGTGCCATGTCCCGCAATCCATTGATACGCCGGGGCTCCTGTTATTTTCTGCGGATTTTGAATTGCCGATTTTCGCGAAAATGTTTCAGCGCTGAAACGTCACCCGCTTTAAACCCCTCAAAACCCACTTCAAGTTTCAACGGAGAACGTTTGCGAGGTGGTATACGGAATTACGTGTTACGGGTAACGCGTTACGTAATGGCGGGACGCTGGGAACGTCTTTTGCGACATGAATGCGAATAATTTTCTTCTTACGTATCAAGGCTAAGGGGCCAGGAGCCGCCTGGAAGCATTTCCATCGAACCCTTATCCATTCACGTCGCATAAATTCTGTTCAACTCCCTAGCGCATATAGTAAGCTTCAGAAAAACGCGTAATGCCGATAACTAAAGCCCACACGTGGGCACGTTGACACACACGCCGCAGCTCGGGGATTCAACGTCAGCAAAAAACCCTGGCTTTCGCCTTCATCTGATCACCCGGCGGAGCGCGGTTTTTGCTGCGTGTCTGTACATCAGGTGCGTGCCGTCATTCCGCAACGATGTGTTGGCAAGAGGATCTGAATAATGGAATCCGCAACGCGGCAATTGGTTTACGTGACGCGCAATCCGAACGAGGCGCTGAACGAGCGGTTCCACGAGCGTGGCTGGCAGGTGGAGATTGTCGGCAACGCGAGGGACGCGCGGCGGGCGCTGCGCGCGGGTCTGCCTGCGGGCGGCCTGCTGGATCTGTCGAGCCAGTTCCATCTGCATGAAATCGGCGCATTCGAGCCTTGCCTCACGCTGCCGCACGTGGGCTGGGTCGCCGCGACCACCACCGGCCAACTGCAGGACGCCAATCTGCGCCGTCTCGTGCGCGATTACTGTTTCGATTACGTAACGGTACCGTGGAGCGGCGATCGCATCGTCGATTCGGTCGGTCACGCCTATGGCATGGTCTCGCTGGTCGAGAACGCGTCGAACGACACCACGGGCGGCACCGAAGGCGAAATGGTCGGTTCGTGCGAGGCGATGCTCGCGCTGTTCCGCTCGATCCGCAAGGTGGCGATGACCGACGCGCCCGTGTTCATCTCGGGCGAATCCGGTACCGGCAAGGAACTCACGGCGGTGGCGATCCACGAGCGTTCGTCGCGCCGCAACGCACCGTTCATCCCCATCAATTGCGGCGCGATTCCGCCGCATCTGCTGCAGTCCGAGCTGTTCGGTTACGAGCGCGGCGCGTTCACGGGCGCGAGCCAGCGCAAGATCGGCCGCGTGGAAGCGGCCAATGGCGGCACGCTGTTTCTCGACGAAATCGGCGATCTGCCGCTCGAAAGCCAGGCGAGCCTGCTGCGCTTCCTGCAGGAAGGGAAGATCGAGCGCCTCGGCGGCCATCAATCGCAGCCCGTCGATGTGCGCATCATCTCGGCCACGCACGTCGACATGCGCGCGGCAATGGTCGAAGGGCGCTTCCGTCAGGATCTGTATCACCGCCTGTGCGTGCTGCAGATCGACGAGCCGCCGCTGCGCGCGCGCGGCAAGGACATCGAGCTGCTCGCGCGTCACATGCTCGAACGTTTCAAGAAGGACGGCAGCCGCCGTCTGCGCGGCTTTTCGCCGGACGCCATCGCGGCGCTTCACAATTACAGCTGGCCGGGCAACGTGCGCGAGCTGATCAACCGTGTGCGGCGCGCCATCGTGATGTCGGAAGGGCGCGCGATCACGGCGCGCGATCTGGAGCTGGGCGATTACGTGGAAGTGGTGCCGGTGTCGCTCGCGCAGGCGCGCGAGGCGGCCGAGCGTCAGGCCATCGAACTGGCGCTGCTGCGCCATCGCGGCAGGCTGGGCGACGCCGCCCAGGAACTCGGTATTTCGCGCGTGACGCTGTATCGGCTGCTGTGCGCGCATGGCATGCGGCACATGGAAAGCGATCCGCTCGCGCCGCATCCCGGCGGACTGGTTTCGGGGGCGGGGCCGGTTGAGCGGCCGCGCGTTCGAGGGGACCAGCACCAAGAGCCGTTCGACGGCCTCAATAGCAGTGTGCGTTGTGCAGTGTGTGTGTGGTGAAGTGATGAAGGGCCCGATTGGGCCCGAATGACGATGGTGGAGCCAGGGTACATGCGGACTTGCGCGGGGGCGCAGGCTCGCGTGGATGGGAGGGCGCGTAGTGCGCGCGTCGGCTCGTTCATGCCGGGAAGCGTCGGGTGCCGTGCGGATCGCCGCGCGCTGCCTGACGCGGCCGGTCGATGCGGTGGGACTTCAGCGCCTGTTTAGTGCTTCCTTTGCCGCTTTCCTCGCAGCGTTCTTCCGCGTTTTTTCTCTGTTTTTCCCTTTCGATACCGCCTTCTCGACGCGCGCGCACGCTCCGCGCGGGTGACCGCACGCGCGAGCGCTCCCCGCGGCGTCCGACAGGCACTCGCCGCGCATGCTATAAAATCGCTGTTTTGAATCCGCACGGGCGCATCGCGCGTCCGCTCAGGGAATTCGCATGAAACAGTATCTCGAGCTCGTCCGCTCGATTCTCGACACCGGCACCTGGCAGGAAAATCGTACCGGCATCCGCACCATCAGCATGCCCGGCGCGATGCTGAAGTTCGATCTTCAGCAGGGCTTTCCCGCCGTGACCACGAAAAAGCTCGCGTTCAAGTCGGCCGTGGGCGAGCTGATCGGCTTCCTGCGCGCCTCGCGCAACGCCGCGGACTTCCGCGCGCTCGGCTGCAAGGTCTGGGACGCCAACGCGAACGACAACGCCCAGTGGCTCGCCAATCCGTACCGCCGCGGCACCGACGATCTCGGCGACGTCTACGGCGTGCAATGGCGCCAATGGCCGGCCTACAAGGTGCTCGACGCCGAAGCCGCCGCACAGATCGCCGACGCCCGCGCGCGCGGCTACACCGAAGTGACGGCGTTCGAAGAGGGCGGCCGCTCGAAAGTGCTGCTTTACAAGGCGATCGACCAACTGCGGCAGTGCCTCGACACCATCGTGAACAACCCGGCCGACCGTCGGATTCTGTTTCATGGCTGGAACCCCGCCAAGCTCGACGAGATCGCGCTGCCCGCCTGCCACCTGCTTTATCAGTTCCTGCCGAACGCGCAGAAGCGCGAAATCTCGCTCTGCCTGTACATCCGCAGCAACGATGTGGGCCTCGGCACGCCGTTCAACCTGACTGAAGGCGCGGTGCTGCTGCATCTCGTCGGACGTCTCACGGGCTACACGCCGCGCTGGTTCACGTATTTCATCGGCGATGCGCATATCTACGAGAACCAGCTCGACATGCTCAACGCGCAGCTCGAGCGCGAGCCGTACGAGAGCCCGCGTCTCGTGATCGCCGACCGCGTGCCGGAGTTCGCGAAAACCGGCGTCTACGAACCCGAGTGGCTGGAGAAGGTCGAACCGGCCGACTTCTCGCTCGAAGGCTATCGCCACCACGCGCCGCTCACCGCGCCAATGGCCGTGTGAGGTTTTTGTAGCGCGATCCCGGCCATTGCCTGCGAGTCAGGCGCTTCGAGCCGATAAAAAAGCCCGCGAAACGTTTTCGTTCGCGGGCTTTTTCGTTGCTGACGCAGCGATTCGGTCAGCGCCGATCAACCGTGATGACGATCGTCGTGATTGCCGCCCGCGTGCTCCTGCGGATGCGGCGCGGGTTGCGGGCGCGGCGCCTCCTGATGCGGCTGCGGTTGCGGACGGGCTTCCGCGCGCGGCTGCGGCTGGGGCTGCGGATGGAATTCCTGGCGCGGCTGCGCTTGCGGCTCCTGACGCGGCTGCGGGTGGAACTCCTGGCGAGCCTGTTGCTGCGGCTGCGGTTGCGGCTGCGGGTGAAATTCCTGACGCGGCTGGGCTTGCGGCTGCGGCTGCGGCTGCGGACGGTTTTCCACGCGCGCTGGCTGCGGCTGCGCTTGCGGTTGCGGACGGAATTCCTGACGCGGTTGCGCCTGAGCCTGCTGCGGCTGCGGCTGCGCTTGCGGACGCGGCTCGGCGCGCGATTGCGCCTGCTCCGGACGCGGCTGCATCTGCGCGGGCTGCGGCACGCGTTGCGGCTGACCCGCTGCGGCTTCGGGCGCGCGTCCCGGTGCGCCTTCGCGCGCCTCGTGCGGCGCCTGTTGCGCGGGTTGCGCCTGCTGCGGGCGGCCCGCTTCGTTGCCGCCAGGCTGACCGCGCATGGCCATCGGCGTATGCGGCTGGGTCCAGACCGGCTGATGTGTTTCGCCCGGCGCACCGGCCGTCGGAGCACGGCCGTTCATCGCCGTCTGCGGCTGGCCCGCTTCCGGACGACCGGCCTCGGGACGGCCCGCGAACTGCGGCGGACGCGGCACGCCCTGCGCGCCGGGCGCTTGCCGGGCTTGTTGCGGGGCAGGTTGGCCCGGTCGCGCCTGCGGCGATTGCGCCATCGCCGGGCCGTGGCCGTTTGCCATGTTCGCCCCCATCGGCTGCGCGCCGGGCTGACCATGCGGCGCGTTCTGCGCGACACCGCCGGGCTGGCCCGGCGCGCCGTTCGGACGCGCGCCCGCGCCGATCACCGGCGAGTGGGGCGTCACGACGCGCACGTTCTGCTGCGGCGAGCCGCCGCGAGCGGACGGTGAGAACGGCGAGAACGAGGCGTGGGCGGGCGCCGAGACGCGCACCACCGGCGCGCCCGCGCCCGGCACCGTGCCGCCGCCGTGGGCGAAGCGTTGTGCGAGGTTGTCGTGGAACGCGGGCGGCGCGACCGGCGCGCGGGTCGCGACCACCTGACGCTGATTCAGCGACGCCGGCGGCCGGTAGTCGGCGCGGCGCATGTTCGGCCCGAAGCTGCCCTGAACCGGCGCGATGCCCGGCGTGCCCGACTGGATGCGCGCGTTCTGCCACTGACGCGGATCGACGTGCTGCGCGAAGCGCGACGTCGACTGGCCGTGCACGAAGGCCGTCGCGGGCACGGCGGTCACGGCGCCCGGCACGCGGTAATTCACGTACGTGTTGTGCACGTTGATGTTCGTGATGTTCACGTCGCGCCGGTAGTTGTTGACGACGACATTCTGGTTCACGCGCTCGTAGTAGCGCGGGCTCCAGCCGCCCCAGTGCGGATGCCACGGTTCGCCCGGCCCGAGCGCGAACCAGGCCACGCCCGCCGCGGCCGCGCCGCCGATCGCCAGATTCACGCCCCAGTCCGAGCCGCCGCCACCGCCGCCGCCCACGAAGGCGACGAGCGCGGGCGCGTACACGGGCTGCGCGGTTTCGACCATCGGACCCGGCACCCACGCCCAGCTGTCGTCGACCTGCGCCCAGCGGCCGTAGTGATACGGCGCGAAGCCCCACGGGGCGTCGTCGACCCAGGTCCAGCCCCAAGGCGCCTGCCAGACCCAGTGGCCGTCGTGATACGGCGCCCAGCCCGTCGGCACCGCATTCGGCATCCACACTTCGCCGTACTGCGGGCTGTCGCGCCACGTGCCGTTGGCGTCGAGATCCTGATAGCCGGGCACGTCGCGCGAGACATAGCGCGCCGAGACCGAGCGGTCCTCGGCGGCGTCGCGCGCGAGCGCCCACTGATCGAAGGCGTCGGGCGGCGGGGCGGCGTCGCTGGCCACCTGCTGCAGGTCGGTGCCCGCGAAACGGATCTGCTGGCCCGCCTGGATCGGCGTCTGGCCGTTCTCGCCGTAGACCGTCGCGCTGCCGCTGCGCACCGTCACGGTCGTGCTGCTGCCGTCGGGCGCGACGTCGACGCGATAGTCGCCAGGACCGCTCACGCCGAGCGCGAGATTCGGCGTGTCGATTTCATACGCGCTGCCCGGCGGCAGTTCGCGCACGCGCGTCGAGAGCGTGCCTTGTGCCACCTTCAGCTGCGCGTTCGAATCGTCGAGATTGAGGACGTCGAGGCTCGTCTGCGGCCCCATGCGCACAGCCGTCGAGCCGATGTGCATTTCCGAGCGTGCGTTGGCGTCGTTCCAGAGCTGGTCGCCGGTCGTGAGCGGGCGGTTCAGTTGGGCGTAGGACCAGTCGGTCGCGCCCGCGGGCTCGGTGGTGACGGCGCCCGCCGTGTAGTCGAGACGCGCGACGCGTCCGGGCGGATCGCCGGCCTGCGCCACGGCGCCGGGCGCCGCCTGGGCGTAGGCGGCCGGACTGGCGAGGTTGAGCGCGAAGGCGGCGAACACGGCGCCGGCGATGAGCGTGTGAGCCTGTGCGCGGCGGGTGCGGCGCAGCGGCAGGAGCGATGAAGTGCACGGTGTCATTTTGGTTCTCCACGGCCCGCCGAACATTTCGGGGAGCCATGTGGGGCACTCTATCCGCCCGGCCTGTTTCCATGCACACGGAATTGTTAAGGGCTATGCACTAGATGTAACAGAACGTGTGGACTCTGTCGTAAGTGACGAATTTCGCGGTGATTTGCGGGGAGTTGTTGGGTATTTGTCAGAATTTTGGTGCCTGTCGGCCGTTTCGGTCAGCCATTTCAGGCCGGCGCGAAGGCGTTGAATTCGCGCTGTCCGGACGGCGTGATGCGCAGCACGCGCGGACGGCTCGTGCGCTCGACCCAGCCATTCGCCGTGAAGCGCTCGAGCAGCGCCGCGCCGAGCGCGCCGCCCAGATGCGGACGCCGCTCGCTCCAGTCGAGACAGGTGCAGGCGAAGCGCCTCCGCCGCGAGCGCAACGCCGACAGATCGAGGCCCCACGCGGCGAGCCGGTCGATGCCCGCAGGCGTGGCGTCGAGGTCCTCGCCGTCGCGCACGAGCAGGCCGCCGTCGACGAGCCGCTCGAACACGCGCACCGCGACTTCGCCCGCCATATGGTCGTAGCAGGTGCGCGCGTGGCGCATCTCCACCGGCACCGTGCGCGCGGGGCGCGTGACGGGCCGCGCGGGCGCGGCGGCGTGCGCGACGTTCATCAGCGCCTCGATGGCCTGCGCGACCTCGGGCGTGGCGATGCGGTAATAGCGATGGCGTCCGCGCACGTCGAGCGCGAGCAGTCCGCCTTCGGCGAGCCGCGCCAGGTGCGCGCTCGCGGCGGACGGCGACAGGCCTGCGATCAGCGTGAGTTCGCCGGCGGGACGCGCGCTGCCGTCCATCAGCGACCACAGCATGGCGGCGCGGCCGGGATCGGCGAGCAGGGCGGCGACGCGGGCGAGGCCGGGGAAATGCTGGGTGTCGTCGCTGGCGGGAAGGATCATGGCGGCTCCTGGCTTCGCTTGACTTGCGATGAGTTTGGGTGCGTTCGGATGCGTTCGGGCGCGCTCGCGTTCGTTTCGGCGCGGCGGCCCATGTCCTCACTCTAGCGAACATCGGCATTCGACGTTTCAGCGTGACGTGAAATATCGCTGCGCCCGCGAAACTGAAGCGCCTCGGGCCCGCGCGCTAAAATCGGACTCTCACTCGAAGCAGACAGGCAGTCATGAAACGGATTCTGGCCATTGGCACGCTCGCCGCGTTCACGATGCTGTGCGCGGCCTGCGCAGGCGGCACGCCGGCGAGCAGCAGCGCGAGCGGCATCACCATGTACGGCACGATCGATCAGGGCATTTCGGTTCGCAACTGAGAGCTCTGCGCGATGCCTGAGCGCTTCCTTCGCGCGTTCTCGCCGTCGGACGCGTTGGCAGAAATTGATGCCGGCTTGACGTAACTGCCACATGCGCCCATGCGATGATGGTGCGTTCCCGGCTACGTCGCAGGTTGGCGCCATGACTTTTTCCTCTTCCGCGCGGCATGTGGTTTTCGCGGTCGCGCCCGAACTCGTGCTGCTCGATGCCTGCGGCCCCGTCGAGGCGTTCTGGCGCGCCGAACTGGCGGTACGCGCGGCCTCGGCACGGCAATCGCCGACGCCTTCGCCTGGCGAAGCACACGCCTACCGCGTCACCGTCGCCTCGCTGGCGGGCGGCGTGCTGCCGACCTTCGCGGGCCTGCCCGTCGTCACCGAGCGGCTCGATACGATCGACCCTGCCACCCTCGACACGCTGATCGTCCCCGGCATTCCCATCGACGACACGACCGTGCCCGATCCCGCGCTGGTCGCGTGGATCGCGGCCGCCGCGCCGCGCGCGCGCCGGGTCGCTTCGGTCTGCACGGGCGCGTTCTATCTGGCCGCCGCCGGCCTGCTCGACGGCCGCCGCGCCACGACGCACTGGCGCAACGCGGCGCAACTCGCGCGCCGTTATCCGCAAATCGATGTCGATCCCGAGCCGATCTGGCTGCGCGACGAGCGTGACGGCCGCGCGGTCTGGACGTCGGCGGGCGTGACGGCGGGCATCGACCTGTCGCTCGCGCTGATCGAGGAGGACTACGGTCACGCGGTCGCGATGCAGGCGGCGCGCCGACTCGTCGTGTTCATGAAGCGTCCGGGCGGTCAGGCGCAGTTCAGCGAGACGCTCGAAGCGCAGAGCGCGGCGGGCGGTGCGTTCGAGGCGCTGCACGGCTGGATGGCTGCAAATCTGCATGTCGAGCTGAGCGTGGAGCGGCTCGCCGAGGAAGCGCGCATGAGCCCGCGCACGTTCGCGCGCCGCTACGTGGAAGCGGTGGGGCGCACGCCGGCGCGCACTGTGGCCGCGATGCGCATCGAAGCGGCAGCGCATGCGCTCGCGCAATCGCGTCGGCCTGTCAAACGTATTGCCGCCGACTGCGGTTTCGGCAGCGAGCAGAACCTGCGCCGCGCGTTCGAGCGGCGCTATGGCGTGCTTCCGGTCGACTATCGCGCGCGGTTTTCGGCGGCGTGAAGCGCGCGCTTCGACGTAAAATCCGCGAAAAATCCCCAAAATATCGCCGAAATTTCCGCACAAGCGCCGCGCTGGGTTTTCAACGAATCTGCAAAACATCCGTACCAAAAGCACGGCTGCGGATGCCTTATTGCGCTCGTATAATCGGTCGCTCCTATAAACGAATCGCTGCGACGATTCCACGCCGCGCAAGCGCAAAAACCCCACACGAGCGGAGCCGATATGAGTACGCCTTCCCAGCCGCTGGACCGTTCGGAAACGACGTTCCGCTTCCTTGCCGAACCGACCTCGGTGAATTTCGGCGGCAAAGTCCACGGCGGTGCGTTGATGAAATGGATCGACGAAACCGCCTACGCCTGCGCGGCCGTCTGGTCGGGCCGCTATTGCGTGACGGTGAGCGTGGGCAACATCCGCTTTCGCCGTCCGATCCTCGTCGGCAACATGGTCGAGCTGCGCGCGCGCGTGGTGGCCACGGGCCGCACGTCGATGCACATTCACATCACCGTGCACGCGGGCGACCCGAAGAGCGGCCAGTTGCGTCTGACGACCGATTGCCTGATCGTGTTCGTGGCCGTCGACGAAAACGGCAACCCGATTCCCGTCCCGACCTTCGTGCCGGAAACCGACGAGCAGAAACGCCTCGCGAAATACGCGCTCGACGTGAAGGAAGCGCTCGATGCGATCGTCGAACTGAAGCCGGAGGAAGTGGCGAAGGGCGAAGTCTGACACGCACGACGCCGGAATAAAAAACGGGCGGCGAGGTTCGATCCTCGCCGCCCGTTCTGCATTTCAGCCCTTGATTCAGGGCTGATTCTGCATGTGCGTCCGCGCTCAGCCCTTCAGGTTGCCGACCATCTCGCCGGGCTTCACCCACTCGTCGAACTGCTGCTCGGTCACGTGGCCGAGCGCGAGCGCGGCGGCCTTGAGCGTCGTGCCTTCCTTGTGCGCCTTTTTGGCGATCTGCGCGGCCTTGTCGTAGCCGATGTGCGGATTGAGCGCCGTCACCAGCATCAGCGACTCGTTGAGCAGCGTGTCGATGCGGTCGCGATTCGGCTCGATGCCCACCGCGCAATGATCGTTGAAGCTGAGCGCGCCGTCGGCGAGCAGGCGGATCGATTGCAGTACGTTGTGCGCGATCATCGGGCGGAACACGTTCAGTTCGAAGTTGCCGCTCGCGCCGCCGATGTTCACGGCCACGTCGTTGCCGAACACCTGGCAGCAGAGCATCGTCAGCGCTTCGGACTGCGTGGGGTTCACCTTGCCCGGCATGATCGAGCTGCCCGGCTCGTTCTCGGGAATCGACAGTTCGCCGAGACCGCAGCGCGGGCCGCTCGCGAGCCAGCGAACGTCGTTGGCGATCTTCATGAGGCTCGCGGCCACGGTCTTGAGCGCGCCGTGCGCGAACACGAGCGCGTCGGCGGCGGCCATCACCTCGAACTTGTTGGGCGCCGTGACGAAGGGCACGCCCGTGAGCTTCGCGATGGATTCGGCCACCTTGTGCGCGAACTGCGGATGCGCGTTCAGGCCGGTGCCGACCGCCGTGCCGCCCTGCGCGAGTTCGTAGAGATGCGGCAGCGTGGTTTCCACATGCTTGATGCCGTGATCGAGCTGCGCGACGTAGCCCGAGAACTCCTGGCCGAGCGTGAGCGGCGTGGCGTCCTGCAGGTGCGTGCGGCCGATCTTGACGATGTCGCCGAACTGCTTCGACTTGGCCGCGAGCGTGTCGCGCAGCGTCTTCAGCGCGGGCAGCAGATGCTTGACGATGCCGACGGCGGCCGCGACGTGCATGGCCGTCGGGAACACGTCGTTGGACGACTGGCCGCGATTGACGTCGTCGTTGGGATGCACCTTGCGCGCCTCGCCGCGCTCGCCGCCGAGAATCTCGCTCGCGCGGTTCGCGATCACCTCGTTGAGGTTCATGTTGGTCTGCGTGCCCGAGCCGGTCTGCCAGACGGCGAGCGGGAACTCGCCCGCATGCTTGCCTTCGATGATCTCGTCGGCGGCCTGCACGATCGCGCGCGCCTTGGACTCGTCGAGCACGCCGAGGCCGTGATTCACTTCGGCGGCCGCGCGCTTGATCGTCGCGAGCGCGGTGATCAGTTCCGGCGACTGCTTCTCGGTCGAGATGCGGAAGTTCTGCAGCGAGCGCTGCGTCTGCGCGCCCCACAGTTGCGCGGCGGGCACGGCGATTTCGCCGAACGTGTCGCGCTCCATGCGGACGTTGTCTTGAGATGCGGTCATGGGTGACTCCGGTGAATGACGCGGCGCTGCATCGAAGGCGCGCGCCGCTTTCGTGACGGGTTCGATCCGCGTGATGGCTGGGCGACGGCGTCGCAGCGCGTGGCTGCGCGGCGCGAGGCCGGTGCGGGCGGGCCGCGCCCCGGAGCATGCGAATCGCACATGCGGGGCGGGGCGACGCTCGCGGCTGGCTGTGATGGCGGACGTCGAGGCCTGGCCGACTCGCCCGCGCTGAAGATCAGACGCTGAGGATCAGAGCTGGTTGTCGACCGGCAACAGCAAGAATAGCCCGGTTAGCAGATTTCGGTAGAAACCCGCACCAGGATCGAGGTTGTAGGTGCGGATCGCGCCGTCTTCCTCGTCGGTCCAGACGAGCGGCGAGGAGATCGCGCTGCCGCGCATCGACGCCAGTTGCGCGGGCGTGGCGAGCGTGACGCGGTAGCTCGCCTTGGGCGAGCTGGCGAGCGCGAAATAGCCCGTCACCTCGTGCGCGACCGGCGCGCTGTCGATCGAGAGCGCCAGTTCCGTGTTCAGGTTCGCCGAGCGCGGATCGAGATTGAGCGAGCCGATTACGAGCGTGCTGTCGTCGATCACGTAGGCCTTCGCGTGCAGGCTCGCGCGCGACTGCGAACCGACGATGCCGAAGCGCCGCTGCGGCGATCCTGCGGGCTGCACGGGCTTGAACTCGTAAAGCTCGGCGCCGGCCTGCAACATCGGCACGCGATAGGGGCTGTAGCCGGCCTGCACGGCGATGGCGTCGGTGGCCGCGAGCGAGTTGGTGAGGATCGCCACGCGCACGCCACGCGCGGTCAGGTCGCGGATCGCCTGCACGCCCGCCTCGTGCGGCACGAAGTACGGCGAGAACACCAGCACGCTGCGGTTCGCCTGATGGATCTGGTCGAGCAGCGAACGCATCGCGTCGCCCATCTGGCCGTGTTGGTCGCCGTCGTGCGCGCCCGCGATCTTTTCCGGCGAATCGGCCACGAAATGCCATTTCGCCCAGACGAGGCCGAGTTCGCCGCGCGTGATCTGCTGCGCGAGCGGCGTGGCGTTGAGCGGCTTCGCGTTGTACGGCTCGGCGGTGTCGCGCCAGTGCTGGCGCAGGTCGTCGCGCGCGGTGTCGAGGTCGTGCGCGTCGAACTTCTGATGATTGAGCACGGAGAGCGGATACGAGACCGCGCTGTTCCAGTAGGCGTCGAAGCTGTCGGAGACCGCGCGCGCCACCGGACCCGCGCCCAGTACGTCGAGATCGGTGAACTGCAGCGTCGGACTGGCACTGAAGTACTCGTCGCCGAGATTACGCCCGCCCACGATCACCAGTTCGTTGTCGACGATGGTCGCCTTGTTGTGCATGCGGCGCGTGAACTGGTCGACGTTCGTGAAGAAGTTGCGCGTGCGCGTGAACATCGACTCGCTGGTGCTGCCGTACGGATTGAACACGCGGATCTGGATGTTCGGATGGCTGTTGAGCGCGGCCATCAGGCGGTCGATGTCGTGGAAGTTCAGGTCGTCGACGAGCATGCGCACGCGCACGCCGCGGTCGGCCGCGTAGAGCGCGGAGCCGAGCAGCAGCTTGCCGGTGGTGTCCTCGTTGGCGATGTAGTACTGCATGTCGAGCGTTTTCGTCGCCGCGCGCGCGAGCGCGACGCGCATCTGCAACGAGTCGGTGCCGGTGGCCAGCAGGCGGAAGCCCGACTGGTCCGGATGCGCGGCTTCGGGCGCGGCCAGCGCGGCGCCGAGCGGCGTGGCGCGGGCGTCGGCGGTGGACATCGCGGCGGTGGACTGGCGCGGGTAGTCGCTGGCGGGCGGGCGTGTCGCGCAGCCGGCGGCGAGCGCGAGGCACAGGCACGCGGCGAGCAGGGCGAACGGGCGGGCGCGGCGGTGCACGCCGTTGGCGCGGGAAGCGGAGGAGGCGTAGGGCAGGGCTGGCGCGTTCAAGCGAAATCTCCTCGGGGTCTGCCGCCGGTGCCGGACGCGGACGGGCTGGTTCGCAGACATGTGTGTCTTTTCGTTTCGATTCTATCGGGAAGCGGTGCGGTGCGCGGGGGGAAACGGCGCGCGGCGAATCTCGCCTGAGCAAGATGCGCGCCTCGTTTCACGTCGGCTGGAAACGTCGGCGGGCGGGGGCGCGCGAGACTGCTCGCATCAGCAACGGCGGGAGATCGCGATGACGAGGGCAGTGAACGACGTAGGGCCGTGGGGCGAAGTGGTCGAGACGTTCGAGGTGCCGCGCGGCGCGTGCCGCCGCGTGCGTCGCGAGCAAGGCGGCGTGCTGGGCGTGCTCGAAGGGCGCGTGCTGATGACGGTCGAAGGCGACGCCCAGGACTTCTGGCTCGAACCCGGCGAGGCGCTGCCGTTCGCGCCGGGCGAGCGGGTCTGGATCGGCGGATGGGATGAGGCGGTGCGTTGCGAGGTGCTGACGGGCGTGAGCACGCCGGTGTCGGTCAGCGGAAACGGGGTGCTGATGCGATGGCGGGCGGCGGCGCGCTGGCTGGCGCGCCTGGGCGGGCTGCGTCCTGTGCGGCGGCCGCGCTTGGGTGCTCAGCGCGGGTGAAGTCGGCCCCGAAGGTCGCGTCGGTCGCGCGCCCGACCGCGAGCCCGATTGCGCGACCGATTGCGCGACCGATTGCGCGACGCCTTATCCGCGTCGCGCCGTATCAGCGCGTTGCGCCGCTATTTGCGCGATTGCGTGCCTCGTCGGCGTCGCGCTCGCTGCCGCGCGCCGGCTTGCCGGCCCAGTAGCCCGCGAGCAGCGAGCCCGAGAGGTTGTGCCATACCGAGAACAGCGCGCCCGGCAGGGCGGCGAGCGGCGAAAAGTAGAGCTTGCCGAGCGTCGCCGCGAGGCCGGAGTTCTGCATGCCCACTTCGATCGCGAGCGTGCGGCACACGGATTCGTCGAAGCCGAGCAGACGGCCGCCCCAATACCCGCCGAGCAGGCCGATGCCGTTGTGCAGCACCACGCCCAGCGCCACGACCGGACCGACCGTCGCGATGCTCGCGTGCGTGCCGCCCACCACGGCGGCGATGATCGCGAGGATCGAGACCATCGAGACGAGCGGCAGCACCGGTTCGACGCGGCGCACGAGGCCGCCCGCGAGCCGGTTGACGATCAGCCCGACGACGATCGGCAGACCGACGATCTGCAGGATGCTCATCAGCATGCCGTGCACGTCGACGACGATCGACGCGTCCACGTAAAGGCGCGTCAGCAGCGGCGTCGCGAACACGCCGACGAGCGTCGAGAGCGCGCTGATCGTCACCGACAGCGCGACGTCGCCGCGCGCGAGATAGATCATCACGTTCGAGGCCGTGCCGCTCGCCACGCTGCCCACCAGCACCATGCCGGCGGTGAGGTCGGCGGGCATGTGCAACGCTTTCGCGATCACCCACGCGGCAAGCGGCATCACGAGGTAGTGCAGCAGAATGCCGGCCGCCACGGGCGCGGGACGCGTGAACACGCGCTGGAAATCGGCGAACGAGAGCGTCACGCCCATCGCCAGCATGATGATCATCAGCAGCGTCGTGACGTGCGGCGCGATGGGCGCGACGACGCCCGGATTGAAATACGCGGCGAGCGACACGAGCACTGCCCAGAGCGGGAACAGTCGGGTAATCGGGGCGAGCATGGAAGCGTGGTCCGTGAGAGGGTTCGTTTTCTTGATGACGGCGCGTGATAGCGCGAGCGGCATGCCGGGGTGGCCGGCGCGGCGTCGCGGGTCCGGTCGTTTGGTCGTTCAGTCGTCCGGTCGTCCGGTCAATGCGCGCGGAATTTTCCTGCCCTCGTGGGACGGATGGCGGCGGGCGCCAGCCGCGTATTCTAACCGCTCGCGTCTGGCGGCCCTGGGGGGCGTCTTTGTCCGTCGCTGTCCGTCAGGCGCGGGCGCGCGTCAGGCCGTCTGCGAGCGCGCCGCCTCGGTTTCCGCGCGCAGGCTCATGCGGTGAAAGCGCCACGTCATCAGCACGGCCACGCTCGCGAGACCGGCCGCGAGTCCCCACCAGAGGCCGAGCGCGCCATAGCCGAAATGGAACGCCAGCGCATAGCCGACCGGAAAACCGATGCCCCAGTAGCCGAGCGTCGCGGCCAGCATCGGGATGCGCGTGTCCTTGAGGCCGCGCAGGCAGCCGGAGCCGACCGTCTGCATGCCGTCGACGATCTGGAAGATCGCCGCCACGCCGAGCAGCGAGGTGGCGAGCGCGACGGTCTGCGCGTTGGCCGGATCGTCGAGATGCAGATAGAGCCCGACGATCCAGTGCGGCGCGAGCACCATCACGAGCGCCGACATCGACATGAAGCCAACGCCCAGCGCCAGCGCGACGAAGCCCGCATGACGCGCCGCGCGCGGCACGCCCGCGCCGATCCAGTAACCCACGCGCACGTTGCCCGCCTGGCCGATCGAGAGCGGCACCATGAACATCACCGAAGCGACGTTCAGCGCGATCTGGTGGGCGGCAAGCGGCATTGCGCCGAGCAGACCCATCAGCAGGCCGGTCGCGAGGAACAGCGTCGCTTCGACGGCATAGGTGATCGCCACCGGCCAGCCGATGGAGAACAGCTCGCCCATCATCGGCGCGCTCGGACGGCGCGCGACCACGAAGTGCTGATGCGACGGGCGCAGATGCAGCAGCGCCATCAGCACGAGCGTGGTGAGCCAGATGGTGACGGCGGTCGCCGCCGCCGAGCCGAGAAAGCCGAGACGCGGCAGGCCCCAGACGCCGTGGATCAGCCCGTAGTTCAGGAAGCCGTTGAAGAACACGCTCGCGATCGAAATCCAGAGCAGCCGCCGCGCCGCGCCGATGGCGGGCAGGAACGAGCGCATCAGCCCCACGCCGATCAGGCTCGCGGGCGCGCCCCAGCGCAGCACCGACGCGTATTCGCCGACCTGGCGCGCGAGCACGCCCGGCTCGCCGAGCGCGTGCAACAGCGGCTCCGCGAACGACAGCAGCGCGAACGCGGGCAGCGCGAGCACGAGCGAGAGCGCGAAACCGGTCCAGTAGATATGCGGCACGCGATGCAGATCGTCGGCGCCGCGCGCCTGCGAGACGCTGACGCTCACCGAGGTCAGCACGCCCTGCAGCACCGTCACGACCACGAAGAACAGATTCGCGCCGAGTCCGCCCGCCGCGAGCGCGCCCGCGCCGAGCGAGCCGAGCAGCACGGTGTCGGTGACGCTCATCGCCATCTGCGACAACTGGGCGATGGCGAGCGGCGCGGCGAGACGTGCGGTGTCGGCGGCGTGACGTTTGAGCGTGGGCGGCGCGATGGCGCGGCTGGCGCGGTCGGTGCGCGCCGGTGAAGTCGTTCGGGTCATGAAAGGCAAGCGGCGCGAAGTATCGCGCCGCGTCGGAAAAACGCCTGGAGATCGAATCCGGAAGTGCAGGCGGGAACGGCTCAAGCGCCTTGAACGGCTGCGAGCCTACCCGCCGAGATTACCTGTCTTTCAGCCAAAAAGCACCTGCGTGGTGCATGTGCGATCGGCGCAGCCTGTTACTCCGGCTCGTGAATCGCGATGCGCGTGTCGCCGAGCAGCACCGACTGGCCCGCGCGGATCTTGCAGGTCTTGCGCAGTTCGACTTCGCCGTCGACCTTCACCGCGCCGGACGAGACGATCTGCTTGGCCGAGCCGCCGCTGTCGGCGAGTCCGGTGATCTTCAGGAGGTTGTGCAGTTCGACGTAGTCGCCGGTCAGCGTGAAATCGAGATTGGGCATGGCGCGTGGAAATCGGTGAAATTGGAACAAAGGCGCGGAACATTGGCGCGCGCCGTGGCGGCGCGGAGGGTGAGCATCATAAGCGATCGCGCGTGGCGCGGCCCGGGATGCTTGGCGATCGGGCGTGGTTACATGTCGGGGCCAGATGTTATGAATTCGTCAGCAAATGAAACGCTGCGTAACGTCGCGGGACGGCGCGCGGATCTTCAGATGAAAATGGGTTCACCGAAGCGAGACCGCCGGGCTCCACGGATTCACCCGACCACGGCGGCTCCATCGAGCGGAAACGGAGCGGGAAACGGCGGGCACGCCCGTTGCAGGACTGACCCACGCCAATTCCCGGAACTACTCAAGAGGATACGCCATGACCCAGATTCGCAAGCTGCTGACCGCTACCGCCATTGCCGCCACCGCCGCTGCCTTCGCGCAGGGCGCATTCGCCCAGACCGCCACGCCGGCGGCGGGCGACGCGCCGACGATGGCCCCGGCTACCGTGCCGAGCCAGGCGCCGGCCGCCGCGGGCATCGCGCAACCGGCGCCCGCGCCGCAAAATCTGACCGCGCCGCAGCCGACCGATCCGCTGGTGCAAAAGCGCAACGCCAACGCGGCGGCCAGCGCCGAGTACCGCAGCGCCAAGAAGTCGGCGAACTCCGAGTACAAGGACGCGAAGAAGCAGGCCAAGACGCAGTACAAGTCGGAGGTCAAGGACGCGAAGATCAACCGCAAGGCTGACCGTCAGGCCAACGATTCGGAAATGAAGGATCAGATGAGCGGTCAGTCGGCGCAGCAGCAGGGCGGCGCGCAGCAGCCGTAATCCGCGTCAACGCTAATCACGTGCAAGGCGGCGGCGTCCGGTAACGGATGCCGCCGTTTTTTATTGCGCCGGGAAGTTGCCGCATAAATATCGCCAGATCGCGCCAGATCAGCCCACGATCGAGCGCTTGCGGGTGCGGGGTGTATGGATATACAGTATGCGTCGCCGCCTTTTACGGATTCTCCGCGCCCGCCGTGTCCACCGCCGTGTCCACTCCCGTTTTCAACGATTCCCTCGTCGATCCCGTCAGCGCTGTCGCTCAGGACGTTGCGGCCTATCTCGCCAAGCTCAACGAGGCGCAACGCGCCGCCGTCGAGCATGGCGGTCCGCAGGCCTTCGCACCGGGCGCGACGCTGCCGGAACCGCTGCTCGTGATCGCTGGAGCGGGTTCGGGCAAGACCAACACGCTTGCGCATCGCGTCGCGCATCTGGTCGTGAACGGAGCGGATCCGCATCGTATCTTGCTGCTAACGTTCTCGCGTCGCGCGGCGCAGGAAATGACGCGGCGTGTCTCGCGCATCGCCGCCGGCGTGCCGGGCGCGGCCGCCGTGCTCGCGCAGGGGCTCACGTGGGCGGGCACGTTTCACGGCATCGGCGCGCGCCTGCTGCGCGAGTACGCCGAGCAGATCGGTTTGTCGCCGGCCTTCACGATCAACGATCGCGAAGATTCCGCCGATCTCATGAACCTCGTGCGCCACGAGCTGGGATTGTCGGCGAAAGAGAAGCGATTTCCCGCTAAATCCACGTGTTTGGCGATTTACTCGCGCGTAGTCAACACCGGCGATTCGCTCGCCGACGTGCTCGCGCGCTCGTTCTCCTGGTGTCTCGAATGGGAGCCGCAACTGCGTGCGCTGTTTGCCGCGTACGTGGACGCGAAGCAGAAGCAGAACGTGCTCGATTACGACGATTTGCTGCTGTATTGGGCGCATATGGCGCAAGAACCCGTCATTGCGGCCGATCTCGCCGCGCGCTTCGATCACATTCTCGTCGACGAATATCAGGACACGAATCGCCTCCAGGCGTCGATCCTGCTCGCGCTCAAGCCCGACGGCCGAGGTCTGACCGTCGTCGGCGACGATGCGCAGGCAATTTACTCGTTTCGGGGCGCAACGGTACGCAACATCCTCGATTTCCCCGCACAGTTCGATCCGCCCGCACGTCAGGTGACGCTGGAACGCAACTACCGGTCAACCGAGCCGATCCTCGCTGCATCCAACGCCGTGATGGACGCCGCCACCGAGCGCTACACGAAAAACCTCTGGACCGATCGCGCCTCGCAGCAGCGTCCGCGCCTCGTGACGGTCGCCGACGAGGCCACGCAGGCGCGCTACGTCGTCGAGCAGATTCTGGAGGCGCGCGAGGGCGGCATGAAGCTCAAGCAGCAGGCCGTGCTGTTTCGCGCCGCGCACCATAGCGCGACGCTCGAAATCGAGCTGGCGCGGCGCAATATCCCGTTCGTGAAATTCGGCGGACTGCGTTTTCTCGACGCCGCGCACGTAAAAGACGTGCTGGCGGTGCTGCGCTGGGCCGAAAATCCGCTCGATCGCGTGGCCGGGTTTCGCGTGACGCAGTTGATGCCGGGCGTCGGGCCGGCTACCGCCGCGCGTCTGCTCGATCAGGTTGCGGCTTGCACGGGCGCGTATCGCGCTGCCGAAGCGCTCGCCGCATTCGCACCGCCGCCGCGTGCCGCCGAGGACTGGAGCGCGTTCACGGCGCTCATCGACAGCATCGGCGCGCGCGCCACGGCCTGGCCGGCCGAGTTCGAGCGCGTGCGGCGCTGGTACGAGCCGCATCTGGAGCGCAATCACGAAGACGCGCAGGTGCGCATGGCCGATCTGCTGCAGATGGAAAGCATCGCGAGCACGTACCCCTCGCGCGAGCGCTTCCTGACCGAACTCACGCTCGATCCGCCCGACGCGACCAGCGCCGAATCGGCCGATCCGCTGCTCGACGAGGACTATCTGATCCTCTCGACCATCCATTCGGCCAAGGGGCAGGAGTGGCGCAACGTGTTCGTGCTCAACGGCGTGGACGGCTGCATTCCGTCCGATCTGGGCGCGGGCAGCGACGAGGAACTGGAAGAGGAGCGCCGTCTGCTCTACGTGGCGATGACGCGTGCGAAGGAGGATCTGCACATCGTCGTGCCGCAGCGCTTTTATGTGCACAACCAGGCGGCGTCCGGCGATCGTCACGTGTGGGCGTCGCGCACGCGCTTCATCGCGCCGTCGATGCTGCCGCTGTTCGAGTCGCGCGCGTGGCCCGCGCCGCCCGTGGCGAGCGCGCCGAGTGCGGCGGGACTGGCCGCTGCGGCGCGCGCGAAGGTCGAGATCGGCGCGAAATTGAGGAAGATGTGGGACTAGGGCGCGCGCCGGGGGTATGAGCCTGATCGGTGCGGTGTCCCGCGGGCGGGACGGGCTAGCGAGGCTGATTCTTCGGCGGCGGCACGAAGAAGTTGCGCAGCCAGGCGGCGAGGCGCGTGAAGACGTCGTCGGGTTCTTCGACGAAAATTTCCGGCTTCAGCAGACGCAGATATTCCATGATCTGCTGCGCTTCCTGCTTCTGGAACGTGCCGTGCGCGATGCCCAGACGCAGCAGGCCGCGCAACTCCCCGAGCCGCTCGCGCGCGAGCGAACCCGTGGCCTGTTCGCAGCCGATCTTCGCTTCATAGACGCGCTGGCGCACCGATTCCGCGAGCCGCCATGCGGGCGTCTGCATGATTTCTTCGAGCGTCTGGATGTCCTGCACGCCCGACTTGATCTGCGCGGCGAGCGGGTCGATCTGCGCTTCCTCGCCCTGCGCTTCCTGCACGATCGCGGCCGCCCATTCGCGGCACTTCTTCGACAGCTCGTCGGGCGTCCACTCGGGACGCGACGCGACGCCGAAACCAAAATCGCCGGCCTGACGCAGCAGCATCGAGACGACTTCCGGAAACTCCTTGTCGAGCGTGCGCTTGGCCCACGCGTACTGGCCGCCCTGCAATAGCCGCTGCACCGCCTGCTCGGTGAGCGGCGTCATGTTGTCGAGCAGCTTCGCGCGCAGGAAGTCCTCGAACGACGGCGTGAGGAATTGCGGGTCGAGCTTCAGCGAGACGCGCAGGAACGCGTCGAAATCCTTGCGCAGCGACGCAAGTGTTTCTTCCTTGAGGTTAAGGGTGATATTCCCCATTCTGGTTGCCCCGATCTATTCCTGGCGTTGCCTGGTGATGGCCAGTCTTCGGCTGACCACTGCGCCAAGGCAGGCTTCGACGGTTTAACGGCGCGGCGCGGCGAAACTTGAGCGGCTGCGTGAAAGGTTCACGCGAGGTTCACGCGAGGGTCGCTCGAACGCGCGCCGTGAAAGGACCGTGGGTGGACGGGCGGCGGCCCGTCCGGGGGGATTCGAGGGCGCACTCCAATGCGTATTCAGATGCGCATTTCAGCGTGGATTCAGCGCAACACGACGCCTTGCCAGACGAAGAACACGCCGAGGCCCACGGCGATGGTCAGCAGCGGACGCTTCGTCAGCGCGCTCACGACGATCGCCGCCAGCGCGCCGACGAGTTGCGGATTGCGCCAGCTCAGTTCGGCGCCCTGGCCGTGCGGCGAGACGGCCATCGGCACGATGATCGCCGTGAGGACGGTCACGGGCACGAAACCGAGCGCCGTGCGCACGAGCGGCGGAAACACGAGTCGCTCGCCGAGCACGAAGACGGCGGTGCGCACGATCCAGGTGATCAGCGCCATGCCGAGGATCAGGACGACGTAGTTCATGGGCTGGTTCATCGGTTGCCTCCTGCGACGGCGTGCGCCTCGCGCGGATGCCGGTCCGGGCGGCGGTTGCCGGTCGGGTTCGATGAGTGCGACGGAGCGTCGGCGTCGGGTAGGGCGTCGGCATCGACATGAGATTGGCGCGGTTTGCGCGGCAACGACAGCGCCACGCCGACCACGACGCCCGCGAGCACCGCGCCGAGCAGCCCGAGCTTGTACGGCCACGCCTGCCAGTAGAACGCGAGCACGCCCGAGGTGACGGCGGCCGCCACAAAGCGCAGCGCCACCAGTTGCGGGACCACGATGGCGATGAAAGTGGCGACCATCGCGAAGTCGAGTCCGAGCGACTGCAGGCCCGGGAACGCCGCGCCGAACAGCAGGCCCGCGGCGGTCGAAATCTGCCAGTTCAGATACATCGAGACACCCGAGCCGAGGAAGTGCCACGGCGAGACGTCATCGCCCGGATGATGGCGGCGGTAATGCGCCCAGGCGACGGCGAACACCTCGTCGGTGAGCACCGCGCCGAGCGCGAGGCGCCAGCGCATCGGCAGATGCGAGACATAGGGCGCGAGCGTGGCGCTGTAGAGCACGTGGCGCAGGTTGACGATCAGCGTGGTGGCCCAGATCACGGCGTAGCTCGCGTGCGAGGCGATCAGCCCGAGCGCGATGAACTGCGCCGAGCCCGCGAATACCGTGACCGACATGAACTGGCCGTGCCAGAGCGCGAGCGGCCCGGACGTGACGAGCGTGCCGAAAATCACGCCGAACGGCGCCGCGCCGATCATCATGGGGATCATGTCGCGCGCGCCGGCCGCGAATTCTTTGTAGCGATGGGGGTGGTGGGTCAAGCTGTCTCTCCTGATTCGGAAAGCAGCATAGCGAGCGGCGCGGTGCGTGGCTTGTACGATCTTGCGGCGAGCTTTGTCGATCAGTGTGGCGAGGTTGCGTGGCGTTCCGGATGACGCGCAGTCAAGCGCTCAGTAAAGCGCGCAGTAAAGCGCGCAGTAAAGCGCTCAGGACGACTGCCAGCGTCCCGGCGGCACACCGAACATGCGGCGGAAATGGCGCGTGAAATGGCTTTGATCGGCGAAACCGCTGGCGGCGGCCACGTCGGCGACCGACGCACCCGCGCGCAGCGGCCCGAGTGCGCGTTGCAGGCGCAGTTGCGTGCGCCATGCGTGCGGCGGCAGACCGGTCGCCTGGGTGAAGAGACGCGTGGCGTGGAACGGCGACAGGCCGACCGCCTGGGCGAGATCGGCGACGCGCAGCGGCGCGGGCAGGTCGGCGGCCAGCAGCGCCTTCATGGTCTCGACGCGCGGGTCGTTGACGTGCGGCCCGATCGGCGCTTCGCGGGTGCGGGCGTGGCGCGTGAGCAAGGTCGCGAGCGCGTCGAGCAACGCGTCTTCGACGGCGAGCGGGTCGGGCGCGGGTAGGGCGAGCGCGCTGGCGTTGCCGCCGGGCGCGGTTCGGGGCTCCGGATCGGCGCGCCGCGCATCGGCGTCGGCTTCGAGCAGACGATGCGCGTACGAGAGCCGCTGCGCGAGATCGGGATCGCGGATCACATCGGCGCCGAACCACGGCAGCGGCTGCTCGCGGCCCGCAATTTCCGCCGCGAGACCGTGCAGATAATCGACCGGCAGGTAGATCACGCGATAGCGCCAGCCTTCGTCGACGGCGCGCGAACCGGTATGCACCTCGCCCGGATTGATGACCGGCACCGTGCCGGTTTCCGCCACATGATGCGCGCCGCGATAGCGGAAGCACTCCGCGCCGTCCTCGATCACGGGCACCGTGTACGCCTCGTGCCAGTGCGGCGAGAACGTGTGATCGTGATATTCGGCCGTCAGCAGATCCCCGCCGGGCAGCAGCGGCGAGCGCCAGTAACGGGCGGAATCGCGAAAACGGGGAAGGTTCATGGAGACGGCGGCCAGTCAGTCGGCTTTCAGGCGGCGTGGAAGACCAGTTTAGCGCACCGGAATGGTCGTGCCGGCGGGCATCGGCACGGCGGTGACGCTGTTCTTCGCGCTGCCGCTCACGACGCGGTCGCTATAGGTCAGGTAGACGAGCGCGTTGCGCTTGGTATCGACCACGCGCACCACATGCAGCGTCTTGAAGAGAAACGACATGCGCTCGTTGAACACGTCGGCTTGTTGCTTGAGCGGCGCGCCGAAGCTGATCGGGCCGACCTGGCGGCAGGCGATCGATGCTTCGGTGGGATCTTCGGCGATGCCGAGCGTGCCCTTCACGCCGCCGGTGCGCGCGCGCGACACGTAGCAGGTGACGCCGCTCACGGCGGGGTCGTCGTAGGCCTCGACGACGACCTTGTCGGAGCCGGTCATGCGGAAGTTGGTGTTCACGCTGCCGATCTGTTCGGCGTGCGCGATGCCCGATGCGCAGGCGAGCGCCGCGGTGAATGCGGCAGTGAACGCGGCGGACAGCGTCGGGGCAAGGCGGATGGATTTCATGCGGATTCCCGGGAGTGACGAGGTGTCATTATCGGGCAGGGCGGCGCTAGTAACCGGGTTCTCGTTGATGGCGGAAGGCCAGGACATAGAGGGTGTCGTCGCCGGGAGGGTGCAGAGAGAGCGACGTAGCCCGTATCGCCGAATGGAATGACCAGTTCGCGAAGTCCGGGTGTGGCCTCGATTGGTCGGCCAATCGCTGGCGTGGCTTCAAGCGCCCGGAAATGTTGATCGATGACTTGTGCTGCGCGCCGCGAGGCTTCGGGTGTTTTTCGAGACAGAAACCGCCGACAGCGCTCCAATCCTTCAATGGCGCGCTGAGTGACGATCAGTCGTGGCATTCCGGCGCGGGGAGTTCGTCATCCGTGCCCCAGTCGCCCAGCCACGCGCGCACCTCGTCGCCATTCAGGTGACGGCCGGATTGCTGATAGTGCTGCCATGACGCGAGCGCTTCCTGCGTGAACCGCTCGCGCGCTTCTTCGCGCTCGGCGTATTGCGCGATGGCTTCGCGCATCACGGCGTGCGGCGTGCGATGCTGAAGGCCCGCGATATGCTGGATGCGGTCCTTGAGTTCGTCGTCGAGCTTGATGGAAATGGACATGAGGCGTGCCCCGTTAGCGGGTATTACCTGTCGATACTACACCAGTTGACTGGCTGCCATCGCGGTCAGTCGGGCGAGTGTTTGATGTCGCAAAAGGGAGAGGGCGCGCCATGCGTCAGTCACGCACGCCCAAAAGAAAAAAGCCGTTGCGCAAAAACGCAACGGCTTTATATTTTGGCTCCCCGACCTGGGCTCGAACCAGGGACCTACGGATTAACAGTCCGGCGCTCTACCGACTGAGCTATCGGGGAACAGCAGTACAACTACAACTTTTTAACTTCATGAAAAAGCCCGTTATGCGCGGTGTTCAACACGAACGGGCTTTTGCGAATCTTGGCTCCCCGACCTGGGCTCGAACCAGGGACCTACGGATTAACAGTCCGGCGCTCTACCGACTGAGCTATCGGGGATCAACAAAAGCAGAGAACGAGATTCTATGGGGCCTGGCGGAGTCTGTCAACACCTTGTCGCCATCTTTTTAAAACAATCCTCCTTCAAAAGGATTGTTCGACGGATTGTCCGTCCTCGGGTGACGTGGTGACGTGTCGACAAATGGACGGGCGGCGCGGCCCCGGACCGTGGTTGAACGCGGCTTAGCGCTCGAGCAGCGCGAGCTTGTCCTTGATGTCCTTGAATTCCTCGGCTTCCGGCAGGGCAGCCTTGGTTTTCGTGATGCTCGGCCAGTTCTTGGCGAGATCGGCGTTCAGCGCGATGAAATCCTGCTGGTCGCCAGGCACATCTTCTTCGGCGTAAATGGCGTTCACCGGGCACTCAGCCACGCACACGGCGCAGTCGATGCACTCGTCCGGGTCGATCGCGAGGAAGTTGGGACCTTCGCGAAAGCAGTCCACCGGGCACACATCGACGCAGTCGGTATAGCGGCACTTGATGCAGCTTTCGGTCACAACGTGGGTCATTCAGGCAGCTCCTGCAAGCTTTTGTATTGGGGATGGCGCTGGATTGACGCGCGCCAAAAGCGGTATTGTAACTGAATGGGAATTTCCCTATCCACACCGCCGGCGCGCCTTTTATATCGTTTCGTGATTAGTTTATGCGGTGCCGCCTTGGCCCGCGCAAATGCGAAAGGCGCGCAAGTGGCGGCCGATTTTTTGCGCAATATCCCTGCGCGCGCCACGGACGTGCATGCAAGCCCGCGTCCGAATGCCGCATTCGGGTAACATGAGCGCACCGCTGATGCCCGCCTTCCGACGGCGTCGCCGCGAGCCCCGGAAGGCGCGTGGCGGTTCGGAAAACGAGGCATGCATCCTCCGATTGCAGTCCGGCTAGTCAATCATGGTCATTACTTCGCTGCTCGATACCGATCTGTACAAATTCACGATGATGCAGGTGGTGCTGCATCATTTCCCCGCGGCCAACGTCGAATATCGCTTCCGCTGCCGCACGCCGGATGTCGACCTCGTGCCGTACGTCGACGAAATCCGCAGTGAAATTTCCAAGCTCTGCCGTCTGCGTTTCGCCGAGCCCGAACTCGAGTATCTGCGCAAGATGCGCTTCGTGAAGGGCGATTTCGTCGACTTCCTCGCGCTGTTCCATCTGAACGAAAAGTACATCTCCGTCACGCCGTCGCCGAAGAACAACGGCGAAATCGACATCGAGATCAAGGGGCCGTGGCTGCACACGATCCTCTTCGAGATTCCGGTGCTCGCGATCGTCAACGAGGTGTATTTCCGCAACACGCAGCATCATCCGCAATACGAAGAGGGCCGCGAGCGTCTGCGCCGCAAGATCGAGCTGCTCGGCGCGAAGCCCGAGTTCGCCGACTGCAAGATCGCCGATTACGGCACGCGCCGCCGCTTCTCGAAGCGCTGGCACGAAGAGGTGATCCTTACGCTCAAGGAAGATCTCGGCGAGCAGTTCACGGGCACGAGCAACGTCTACTACGCGATGAAGCACAACCTCACGCCGCTCGGCACGATGGCGCACGAGTATCTGCAGGCGTGCCAGGCGCTCGGACCGCGTCTGCGCGATTCGCAGATCTACGGCTTCGAGATGTGGGCGAAGGAGTATCGCGGCGACCTCGGCATCGCCTTGTCGGACGTGTATGGCATGCAGGCGTTCCTGCGCGACTTCGACATGTACTTCTGCAAGCTCTTCGACGGCGCGCGCCACGATTCGGGCGATCCGTTCGAGTGGGGCGAGCGTCTGCTCAAGCACTACGAGGAGAACCGCGTCGACGCCCGTACGAAGACCATGATCTTCTCGGACGCGCTCGACATTCCCAAGGTGCTGCGTCTGTACGAGCGCTTCAAGGACCGTTGCCGTCTCGCGTTCGGCGTGGGCACGAACCTCACCAACGACCTCGGCTATCAGCCGCTGCAGATCGTCATCAAGATGGTCCGCTGCAATGGTCAGCCGGTCGCCAAACTGTCCGATTCGCCGGGCAAGAACATGTGCGACGACAAGGCCTATCTCGCGTATCTGCGTCAGGTGTTCGGCATCGAGCAGCCGACCGAAGTGGAGTGCGCGGGCAAGTAAGTTCGCGCACGCAATACTTACGGAACACGCACGCAACACGCGGGCGACGCGCGCTTCATACGCGGGATAGCGCGGGATAGCGCGCCGGAATACGAGCGACGCGCCGGTATAATCGGCGCGTCGCTTTTCTTCTTTTGACGAGGACGCACATGGACACCACGGCCGCCCGCCGCAGCATGCTCGCGCGCATCCGCGCCGCTCAGGGTCGCGATGCAACGCCCGCCGCGCACGAACGGGAAACCGTGGCCGACTATCTCGCGCGGCATCCACAAGGGCCGCGTCCGCCGATGGAAGGCGACCTCGTCGCGCGTTTCGTCGTCGAGGCGAAGAAGATGGCATCCACGGTCGAGGAGGTCGCGCAGCTCGCCGACGTGCCCGCCGCCGCGGCGCGCTATCTCGCCTCGCTCCAGTTGCCCACGCAGGCTGTCGCCTGGGAGACGCTCGAATCGTTCGACTGGACTTCGGCGGGGCTCACGGTCGCGTTTCGCAAGCCCGAAGATCGCGATCTCGTCGGCCTCACGGGCTGTTTCTGCGCCACTGCCGAGACCGGCACGCTGGTGCTGCTGTCGGGTCCGCAAACCTGGGCGTCGGGCGCGCTGCTGCCCGAAACGCACATCGCCGTCGTGCCGGCCTCGCGCATCGTCGCGGGTCACGAGGACGCCTTCGCGCTCATGCGCGCCGAACGCGGCGAGCTGCCGCGCGCGGTCAATTTCGTCTCGGGGCCGTCGCGCACCGGCGACATCGAACAGACCATCGTGCTCGGGGCTCACGGGCCGTATCGCGTGCACGTGATCGTCGTGCAGGGAGCGTGACGCGTTGACGGATAGCCGCGCGGCACGCAACACGAAGCGGATCCTTGCGCAGTCGCTCGCGGCGCTGCTCGCGTGCGGCGCCAGCACGGCGCACGCATCGAGTGGCGTCGACGGCGCGACACTCTCCGCGACCTGGGGCTTGCCGTTCGCCTGCATGCTGCTCTCGATCGCACTGTTCCCGATGTTCGCGGCCACGTTCTGGCATCGCCATTTCGGCAAGATTTCGGCGGCGTGGGCGCTCGCGTTTCTCGTGCCGTTCGCGGCGTCGCACGGCGTTGGCGTCACGGTTCCGCTCTTTCTGCATGCGCTCGTCGACGAATACGTGCCGTTCATCGTACTGCTCGGCGCGCTCTATACGATCGCGGGCGGCATCTGCGTGTACGGCAATCTGCACGGCTCGCCGCGCACCAATACCGCGATCCTCGCGCTCGGCACCGTGCTCGCGAGCGTGATGGGCACGACCGGCGCGGCCATGCTGCTGATCCGCCCGCTGCTGCGCGCCAACGACAATCGCCGCCACAACACGCACGTGGTCGTGTTCTTCATCTTCCTCGTGGCGAACGCGGGCGGTTCGCTCACGCCGCTCGGCGATCCGCCGCTGTTCCTCGGTTTTCTCAACGGCGTCGGCTTTTTCTGGACCGCGCAACATCTCGCGCTGCCGATGCTGTTCGTCTGCGGCGTGCTGCTCGTCGCGTTCTTTCTGCTCGATACGTGGCTGTTCCGAAGCGCCGGCGAAGCGCGCGCGCCGTTCCTCGATCCGACGCCCGACACCGGACGGCTCGGCATCGGCGGCAAGGCCAACTTCGCGCTGCTCGCGGGCGTGATCGCGCTCGTGCTCATGAGCGGGCTCTGGAAGCCGGGCATCGGCGTCGAGCTGGCGGGTGCGCGCATCGAACTGCAAAACGCCGTGCGCGATGCCGGACTGATCGTGCTGGCAGTCGTGTCGTACGTGTTCACGTCGCGGCAGGCGCGTGCCGACAACGGTTTCGACTGGGCGCCGATTGCCGAAGTGGCGAAGCTGTTCGCAGGCATTTTCGTGACGATCACGCCGGTGATCGCGATGCTGCGCGCGGGCGAGGCGGGTGCGTTCGCCTCGCTGATCGCCTTTGTTAACGATGCGCCGGGCCGCCCGAACGACGCGCTGTATTTCTGGGCGACGGGGCTGCTGTCGTCGTTTCTCGACAACGCGCCCACCTATCTCGTGTTCTTCAATCTCGCGGGCGGCGACGCGCAGGCGCTCATGACGGGCGGCGCGAAAACGCTCGCCGCGATCTCGGCGGGCGCCGTGTGGATGGGCGCGGTGACCTATATCGGCAACGCGCCGAACTTCATGGTGAAGGCGATCGCGCAGCAGCGCGGCGTGCGCATGCCGGGCTTCTTCGGCTATCTTGGCTGGTCGAGCGTGGTGCTCACGCCCGTGTTTGCGGCCGCGACCTGGCTCTTTTTCGCCTGATTCGTCTGATACCTGATACGCGCGCGGATCTGGCGGATTAGCCATTCGGCCGACTATGCCGATGCGCGGCCGCGCGGGAGAATGCGGAACAATAACGCCCAGGCCGCCCCCGGCGGGCTTCCGGATCAACCTCAGTAGTGTGGAGAGTAACGATGCAAAAGATTCTCGTGGCGCGCCCGATCTTTCCGGACGTGATCGACCGTCTCAAGCAGTATTTCGACGTCGACTGGAACAACGGCGAAACGCTGTCCGCCGAAGCGCTCAAGGCGCGACTCGCCGACAAGGACGGCGCGATCACGATGGGCGACCCTGTCGACGCCTCGACCTTCGCCGCCGCGCCGCGTCTGCGCGTGGTCTCGAACATGGCCGTGGGCTACAACAATTTCGACATGGCCGCGTTCAACGCCGCGAACGTGCTCGGCACCAACACGCCCGACGTGCTGAACGAAACCACCGCCGACTTCGGCTGGGCCCTGATGATGGCCGCCGCGCGCCGCGTGACCGAATCGGAGCATTACCTGCGCGCGGGCAAGTGGCAGAAGTGGTCGTTCGACATGTTTCTCGGCGCGGACATCCACGGCGCGACGCTCGGCGTGATCGGCATGGGCCGGATCGGCCAGGCGCTCGCGCGCCGCGCGCGCGGCTTCAACATGCGCGTGATCTATCACAACCGTTCGCGTGTCGCGCCCGAGATCGAGCGCGAGCTGAACGCGGAATATCGCTCGAAGGAAGATCTGCTCAAAGAGGCCGATCACGTCGTACTGGTGCTGCCGTACACGCCGGAAAACCATCACACGATCGGCGCGGCCGAACTCGCGCTCATGAAGCCCACGGCCACGCTCACCAACATCGCGCGCGGCGGCATCGTCGACGACGCGGCGCTGGCGCAGGCGCTGCGCGAGCGCCGCATCGCATCCGCGGGTCTCGACGTGTTCGAGGGTGAGCCGAGCGTGCATCCGGCGCTGCTCGAAGTCGAAAACGTCGTCCTCACGCCGCATATCGCAAGCGCGAGCGAGGCCACGCGCCGCGCGATGGCCAACCTCGCTGCCGACAATCTGATCGCCGGGTTGGGTCAAGGTCCGCGCGCGGGCCAGCCGCCCAATGCGATCAATCCGGCGGTGATCGGGAAAGCGCGCGCATGAGTGCTGAGTCGTTGATGGCGCTGGTGTTGGCGGCGCTCGCCGTGCTGGCGGTCGTGCTTGCGTTCGCCGTGATCGTGCTGCTGCGCGCGCGCGGCGGCGCGCACGACGAAGCCGCACTCGACGCGCTCGATCAACTGAGCGACCGTCTCGCGGCATCGACCGACACGCAGGCGCGCGCGGCAGAACGCATCGAGCGCGAGTTGCGCAACGAGATCGCGCGCACGGCGCAGGCTTCGCGCAGCGAATTCGGCGGCGGTTTTGCGCAGGTGCAGCAGGCGCTCGCGGCGCATCTCACGAGCATCGCGACCGTGCAGAACGGCCAGATCGACGGTTTCGCGCAGCAGCTCGTCAAGCTCACCGAGAGCAACGCGCAGCAACTCGATGCCGTGCGCCAGAGCCTGCACGTGCAGGCGCAGCAGGCGCGCGAGGAGCAAGCCACGGCGCTGCGGCACTTCGGCACCGTGCTCGGTCAGCAGCTCGCGCAACTGACCGAAGCGAACGACCGGCGTTTTGCCGAAGTGCGCGCGACGCTCGAACAGCGTCTCAAGGACATCGAGGCGAACAACGCGGCGAAGCTCGAAGAGATGCGCCGCACCGTCGACGAAAAGCTGCACGCCACGCTCGAACAGCGTCTTGGCGAATCCTTCAAGCTGGTCTCGGACCGGCTGGAGCAGGTGCATCGCGGGCTCGGCGAAATGCAGACGCTGGCTGCCGGCGTGGGCGATCTGAAGAAAGTGCTGACGAACGTGAAAACGCGCGGCACGTGGGGCGAGGTGCAGCTCGAAGCGCTGCTCGAGCAGATGCTCACGCCCGACCAGTTCGCGAAGAACGTGGCGACCGTGCCGGGCAGCAACGATCGCGTCGAGTTTGCGATCCGCTTGCCGGGCAAGGGTATCAAGGCCGGTGCACCGGACAGCGCGCCGGTCTGGCTGCCCGTCGACGCGAAGTTTCCGCGCGAGGACTACGAGCGCCTCATCGACGCGCAGGAGCGTGCCGATCTCGCGGGCATCGAGGAAGCGGGGCGGGCGCTCGAAACGCGCGTGCGCGCCGAGGCTCGCACCATCGCCGAGAAATACGTCGCGCCGCCGCACACGACCGACTTCGCGCTGCTGTTTTTGCCGACCGAAGGGCTGTACGCGGAAATCCTGCGTCGCCCCGGTTTGACCGATGTGCTGCAGCGCGACTTCCGCGTGACTGTCGCCGGGCCGACCACGCTCACGGCGCTGCTCAACAGTCTGCAGATGGGCTTTCGCACGCTCGCTATCGAGCAACGGTCGAGCGAGGTGTGGCAGGTGCTGGGCGCGGTGAAGACCGAGTTCGGCAAGTTCGGCGACGTGCTCGCGCGCACGAAGACGCAGCTGGAAACGGTCACGCGCTCGATCGAGGCCGCCGAAGTGCGCACGCGCGCGATGAATCGCAAGCTGCGCGACGTGGAGGCGTTGCCGGGCGAAGAGGCGTCGAATCTGCTCGGCGACGCGCTGCCTGGCGGGGAAGAGTAGAGCCCGCGGTATTCCTGCGCCCCTATGAAAAACGGGCCGTCCGCAACGCTGCGGACGGCCCGTTTTTCATGTGACTTGCGTCGCGAGACGCGTGTCAGCTCTGCACGGCGAGCTTGTCGAGCGCGTCGCCCGTCACGCGCACCACGCGCCAGTCGGGGAAGACCGTCGCGCCCATCTTCTCGTAGAAGCGGATGGCCGGCTCGTTCCAGTCGAGCACGCTCCACTCGAAGCGCGCGCATTGGCGCTCCACGGCGATGGCCGCGAGCTTGCGCAGCATAGCGGTGCCCAGACCCGTGCCGCGCTGCGTCGGCTCGATATAGAGGTCTTCGAGATAGAGGCCGCGGCGGCCCAGAAACGTGGAGTAGTTATGGAAGAACAGCGCATAGCCGACGATCTTGCCGGCGTCGTCGGCGACCAGTGCTTCAGCGGCCGGATGCGCGCCGAACAGCGCGTCGGCCAGCAGTTCCGGCGTGCCGGTGAACAGGTGCGTGAGCTTCTCGAATTCCGCGAGCTGGTACATGAGCGCGTGCATGGCGCTCACGTCGCCGGCCGTGGCCGCGCGGATCGTGGCCGCCATTACGCTTCCTCGGGTACGTCGGAGAGATGGATTTCGATGCCGCCGAAGCGCGACGCCACCCAGTTGTACAGATGGCAGGCGATCCACAGCAGCACGAAGCCGACGATCGCATTGAGGATCAGCGCGCTGAACACGGTGCCGAGTTCGAAGGTGCCGTAGCGGAAGAAGGCGACCACCGCGACGAGCAGCACGATCGGCACGCTGAACGTGAGGTAGACGAGGATGAGCGCTTTGGCGGTTTGCCCCGCGGCGATGAACGAGATCTGTTTTTTCATGGAAGTCGGTCCGTAGGTCGAATGGACGTAGCGTGTACAGGATGGCTGGAAGTGGGGCGCGCGCGCTAGACGAGCCCGTCAAAGAGCATGACGTCGACGGCGTCGCCGGCGTCGAGATCGGCGGATTCGTGCGCGAGCACGATGAAGCAGTTGGCTTCGCTCATCGTGCTGAGCGCGCCGGAGCTTTGCGAGCCGGTGGGCGTGACGCGCCACTGGCCGCGCGCGTCGCGTTCGGCGACGCCGCGCTGGAATTCGGTGCGGCCTGCGCGCTTTTTGATCGGCGCTTCGCAGCGCGCGGGAATCAGCGGCACCGGCTGCGGCGTCGCGCCCGACATGGCGATCAGGGCGGGGCGCACGATCTGGTAGAAGCTGACCATGGTCGCGACCGGGTTGCCGGGCAGGCCGAACAGCAGCGCCGGTCGACCCGCGCCCGGATGCCCGCCGGACCAGATGCGGCCGAACGCCAGCGGGCGGCCCGGGCGCATGGCGAGGCCCCAGAACGTGACGTCGCCGAGCGTTTGCAGTTGGGTGCGCGTGAAATCGGCTTCGCCGACCGAGACGCCGCCCGAGGTGAGCACGACGTCGGCGCTCGCGGCGGCCTGCTTGAGCGTGGCGGCGAGCGCGTCGGGCTCGTCGCGCACCATGCCGAGATCGATGGCCTCGACATTCAGGCGGCGCAGCATCGCGCCGAGCGTGTAGCGGTTGCTGTCGTAGATGCAGCCGGCATCGAGCGGCTCGCCGGGCGAGCGCAGTTCGTCGCCGGTCGAAAAGAAGGCCACGCGCAGGCGTCGCTTCACCTCGACTTCGACGAGACCCAGCGAGGCCAGCAAGCCGATGTCGGAGGCGCGCAGCTCGCGGCCCGCGCGCAGCGCCACGCCGCCACGCGCGAGGTCTTCGCCCCGGCGGCGGCGGTTCGCGCCGGGCGAGCTGTCGCGCGCGCTGAAGCGGATCGACGCGGATTCGCCGGTCTGGTCGAGCGTCACGCGCTCCTGCGGCACGACGGTGTCGCAGCCGGCGGGCATCGGCGCGCCGGTCATGATGCGCACGCACGCGCCGCGCGCCACGTCGCCGAGGTAGGGATGCCCCGCGAACGCCTTGCCGGCGATCGTCAGCGTGAGCGCGCCGTCTTGTGCGGCCTGCGCGAGCGCCGCGCTGTCGAACGCGTAACCGTCCATCGCCGAGTTGTCGTGCGCGGGCACGTCGATCGGCGAGATCACATCGACGGCCAGCACGCGCGCGAGCGCTTCGCGCAGCGGCACGCGTTCGCTCCCGGCCAGCGGCGTCACCCACTGCAGCACAATGGCTTGAGCGGCGCTGACGGGCAAGGCTTGAGGATCGAACTGGCTGAGGCTCGCGGCGCTACCGGAGAAAGTGTTAAGCGTGGTCATCGAGTGGAGAAGCGTCGCATCCGCACATTGGGTGCGGCGATCGTCCTGGGAGGCGGGCCAGGTGGGCCGGCGGCTGGCGGCGCGCGGCGGGTGTCCGGTTGCGCACGTCAGGCACGGTCGAGGTCGGCGAGTTCCTGAAATGAATTGATATTGTAAAACGCACGCTCGTCGGCAAAGGCGACTTCGGCCGCCTTGTGGCGCGCGTACCACGCACGCACCTTGCGCTCGCCCGCGTCCAGAAAGGCCGCGAGGTCGTCGGCGAGCGAGACGTGCACGAGCGCGAAAACGGGATGCAGCGAGACTTCGCCCGCAGCGTCGGTCGTGGTCGCGGTCGCGATCGGCACGCCTTGCACACGCGCGGCATCCGCGAGGCGCACGGCGAGGTCGGCGGGCAGCCACGGCGAATCGCACGGCGCGCTCAGCAGCCATTCGATGGGCGCTTCTGTGCGCGCATCGGCGCCCGCTTTGTTTTGCGACACGGCGCGCAGTCCCGCGAGCAATCCCGCGAGCGGGCCCGGAAAATCGGTGAGCGTATCGGCGATCACGCGCGCCTGCCACGGCGCGCCCAGTCCGGCGTAAGTATCGCGGTTGCGATTCGCGCTGATCATGAGCGCGCCGACTTGCGGCGCGAGGCGCGCGAGCACGTGCGCGGCGAGCGGCTGGCCATGCAGCATCTGCAAGCCTTTGTCGGCGCCGCCCATGCGCTGGCCGCGGCCGCCCGCGAGGACGAGCCCGGTGATCGACGAAACGGGAAGGGGAGCGTTCATGCGCGGCTCAGCCGCCGATGTAGGACATTTCAATGCGGCGTTCTTCGCTGGGTGCGGGGGCGTCGGCGCTGCCGCGTAACTGCGAATAGCGGTCGCCGCGCTGCTGCCAGACCTGGGCGATCGCCGCGGCAATGCCGACATCGCTCGCGTCGCTGCGCAACAACGCGCGCAGGTCGTAGCCCATCGAAGCGAACAGGCACAGGTACAGCTTGCCTTCAGTCGAGAGGCGCGCGCGCGTGCAGTCGCCGCAGAACGCGCGCGTGACGCTGGAGATCGTGCCGATCTCGCCCGCGCCATCGGCGTAACCCCAGCGCTGGGCGGTTTCGGCGGCGCTGTGCGCGTCGAGCGGCACAAGCGGGAAGTGTTCGGCAATGCGTGCGACCACGTCGGCGGACGGCAGCACTTCGGCCATGTTCCAGCCGTTCGTGGCGCCGACATCCATGTATTCGATGAAGCGCAGCGTCACGCCCGAGCCGCGGAAGTGGCGCGCGAGCGGGACGATTTCGCTGTCGTTGGTGCCGCGCTTGACGACCATGTTCACCTTGATCGGTGCGAGCCCGACGGCCTGCGCGGCCTCGATGCCGCCCAGCACGTCGGCGACCGAGAAGTCGGCGTCGTTCATGCGGCGAAACAGGGTGTCGTCGAGCGCGTCGAGACTCACGGTCACGCGCGTGAGACCCGCGTCGCGCAGCGCGCGCGCCTTGCGGGCCAGCAGCGAGCCGTTGGTGGTGAGCGTGAGATCGAGCGGCGTGCCGTCGACCGTGCGCAGCGCCGCGAGCCGCTCGATCAGGAATTCGATGTTCTTGCGCAGCAGCGGCTCGCCGCCCGTGAGACGAATCTTGGTGACGCCCTGCGCGACAAAAAGCCGCGCCAGACGTTCGATTTCCTCGAGCGTGAGCAGGGCCGAATGCGGGAGGAACGGGTAGTCCTTGTCGAACACCGCGCGCGGCATGCAGTAGACGCAGCGGAAGTTGCAGCGGTCCGTCACCGAGATGCGCAGGTCACGCAGCGGCCGCGCCAGCGCGTCGACCACCTCGCCCGTCGGTGCGCGCACGGCGTCGGCCGCCAGCCGGGGCGGCAGCGATCGGGCGTCGGCTACGGGGATGATGCGTCGGGACATGTTGGTTTCGAACTCGCTGGTTTCGCGCTCGCGATAGTTCGATTTTAGCCGAAGCGCCCTTTGGGCATGGACGAGGGAGAACGCTGATATATCAAAAAAAAGCCCGCCGAGAGGTGGCGGGCTTTTGCTGCACTGCGATGGGCGTACAGACCGGGGTGGGGCGGGCCGGGCGGATCTCGCGAAAATCTCGTGAGATCCGCCCGGCGCCGCTCGCCGCCTTACTGGTGGCGGCCGGTTTCCACTTGCTGCATCGGCGTGCTGTCGACCGGCGGGAGTGCTTTGCGCTCGCGCGGTGCGCGCGCGGGTCTGGCCACTTGCGCGGCGGCGTCTTGCGAAGCGCGCAGCTTGTCGGCGTCGGTGTTCACCCAGACGAGGCCGGCGCTGGCCAGCATCGTGTCGAGCGAGTCGGTCGACGCGGCGCTGGCCGTCGTCACCTGGACCGGACGCTGAGCGGCGGGCGCGGCGACCGGCGCGGCCTGAGCCGGCGCTTCGACGGGGGCCTGAACCGGCGTCACGGCAGCCGGTGCGGCTTCGACCGGCGCCACGCGCGTTTCGACCGGCTCGGGCTGTGCAACGGCGGCTGCCGGCGCAACTTCCTCGGACGTCGGTGCTTCGACGCGGTCTTCACGCGGTGCCGGGATCTCGGCAGCGACGGCCGGCGTTTCAGCCGGAACCGCCACGACGACCGGAGCCGCAGCTTCGACCGGCGCTTCAACCGGCGCGGCCGGTGCCGCGGGTTCAACGACAACCGGAGCAACCGGCGCAACGTGCTCGACAGGCGCTGCGGGCGCGGCCGGTGCGGTCGTTTCCACGGCTGCCGGCGCGACGGTTTCAACCGGCGCGGGAGCGGCTTGCGGCGCTTCCTGTGCGGCTTCGACGGCCTTCGTTTCGACAGCCTCGACAGCGACTGCAGCAGCAGCGGCGACCGGCAGGGCGGTCACGACCGCCGTTTCCGTCTGGATCGACTCGACAGCAGCCTGTTCGGCGACCGGCGCGTCGATACCTGCATCAACGCCTTCTTCGCCCGATGCGCCGTCTTCCGACGCGCCTTCGTTCGTTACCGTGCCATCCGCATCGCGCTCGCGACGACCGCCACGGCGGCCGCGACGGCGACGACGACGCTCTTCACCTTGCGGCGATGCGCCATCTTCGTCGGCGCCCGACTGGCTCACGCCGTCGGTGAGTGCGGCTTGAGCGGCTTCAGCGGTTTCGCTGTCGGCGCCTGCACCTGCGGCGTCGAGACGGGCTTCCTGCGCCTCGGCGGCCTCGTTCTGCTGCGAGCGGCGGCGTTCGCCACGCTCGCCGCGTTCACGGCGCTCGCCGCGTGCCGGCGTTTCGCCGGATTCGCTGCGGTCCTGACCGCGTTCGACTCGTTCGACGCGCTCGCCACGGGATTCACGCGGTTCGCGTTGTTCACGCGGCTCACGTGCCTCGCGCGGTTCGCGTGCTTCACGCGGCTCGCGCGGTTCACGATTGCCACGGGCTTCGCGTGCCTCGCGCGGCTCGCGTTGTTCACGCGGCTCACGGGCTTCGCGTGCCTCACGCGGCTCGCGGCCTTCGCGTGGTTCGCGGCCTTCGCGCGGTTCGCGTTCCTCGCGACGGCCCGACGGTTGACCGCCGCGCGTGCCGCTCGTGCCTTCGCCACGGCCTGCCGCGTCGCGGCCACCGGTGCGGCGGTTACGGTTGCGATCGCCCGAAGCGGCCTTGTCGCCACGCTCAGGACGGCCTTCGCGTGCCGGACGTGCGGCCTTTTCCTGCGTCTGGACCGGCGCCGGTGCGGGAGCCGCAGCCGGTGCGCCGCCGAACAGGCGCTTGATGAAGCCGAAGAAACCGCCACCGGCCGGTGCGGCCGCAACGGGCGCGGCCGCCGGAATGGCTTCCACCGTCTTCACGGGCGCGGACGGCGCCGGACGATCCGGCGTGATGCCCTTGACCGCGGCTTCCTGCTTCGGCTTGGCTTCGGCGTTGCGCTTGCTGTAGCCGGTTTCCGATTCGAGCTCGCGAGCCGCTTCCTCGGCCAGCTTCCACGAGGCGCGCGGGTCGTCCAGACGCGTATCGTCGTGACGCAGACGCTCGAGCTTGTAGTGCGGCGTTTCGAGGTGCTTGTTCGGGATCAGCACGACGCCGACCTTGAAGCGCGACTCGATCTTGTTGATTTCCGAACGTTTTTCGTTCAGCAGGAAGGCGGTCACTTCGACCGGCACCTGGCAGTGGATCGCCGCGGTGTTTTCCTTCATCGCTTCTTCCTGGATGATGCGCAGGACCTGAAGCGCCGACGATTCCGTATCGCGGATATGACCCGTGCCGTTACAGCGCGGGCAGGTGACGTGGCTGCCTTCCGAGAGGGCCGGGCGCAGACGCTGGCGCGACAGCTCCATCAGGCCGAAGCGCGAGATCTTGCCCATCTGCACGCGTGCGCGGTCGTGGCGCAGCGCGTCTTTCAGGCGCTGCTCGACTTCACGCTGGCTCTTGGCCGACTCCATGTCGATGAAGTCGATCACGATCAGGCCGCCCAGGTCGCGCAGACGCAGCTGGCGCGCGACTTCGTCGGCGGCTTCGAGGTTGGTGCGCGCGGCGGTTTCCTCGATGTCGGCGCCCTTGGTGGCGCGGGCCGAGTTCACGTCGATGGCGACCAGCGCTTCGGTGTGGTCGATCACGATCGCGCCGCCCGAGGGCAGCGGCACCGTGCGCGAGTACGCCGTTTCGATCTGGTGTTCGATCTGGAAGCGCGAGAACAGCGGCACGTCGTCGTGATACCGCTTCACCTTGCTGACATTGTCCGGCATCACGATATCCATGAAGGCGCGCGCCTGGTCATAGATTTCGGTGGTGTCGATGAGGATTTCGCCGATGTCGGGCTGGAAGTAGTCGCGGATCGCGCGGATCACGAGGCTCGATTCCAGATAGATCAGCATGGGCTGACCGGTCGTGCCCGCCTGCGACGCCGCTTCGATGGCGCGCCACAGTTGCAGCAGGTAGTTCAGGTCCCACTGGAGTTCTTCGGCGGAGCGGCCGATGCCGGCCGTGCGCGCGATGATGCTCATGCCTTCCGGCAGTTGCAGCTGCGCCATGGTTTCGCGCAGTTCCTGACGGTCGTCGCCCTCGATGCGGCGCGAGACGCCGCCGCCGCGCGGGTTGTTCGGCATGAGGACCAGATAGCGGCCGGCGAGCGAGATGAACGTGGTCAGGGCCGCGCCCTTGTTGCCGCGCTCTTCCTTCTCGACCTGGACGATCAGTTCCTGGCCTTCCTTGAGGGCGTCCTGGATGCGCGCACCGCGCATGTCCACGCCGTCGCGGAAGTACTGGCGGGCGACTTCCTTGAACGGCAGGAAGCCGTGGCGGTCTTCGCCGTAGTTCACGAAACACGCTTCGAGCGAGGGCTCGATGCGGGTCACGATGCCCTTGTAGATGTTGCCTTTGCGCTGTTCGCGCCCGGCGGTTTCGATGTCGATGTCGATGAGCTTCTGTCCATCGACGATGGCGACACGCAGTTCTTCCTGCTGTGTCGCATTAAACAGCATGCGTTTCATTGAACGGCTCCAGTGCGGCTTTGCGCGCGGCCTGCGGGCGCCCGACGCTTCGACGGGCAGAACGCAAGCCGGCAGCGGCAAGCCGCGCCTTATTGTGTTGTCACAAGCACGCTGGAGCAGGAACGTTGGGGGGGAGAATTGCCTTGTGTGGGCCCGGTCCGGCGTTGTGTTGCCATGGACGGGCCGCGTGGGCACATGCGAAATACGTCTTCAACAAGCGGCCAGACATGCCGTGGAAGTGCGACGGCACGGATTTCCTGCGCTTCCGATCCGACTGCTGCGCGCGGCGGCGGCATACTGCGCCTTGCACGAACGCAACAGAAGACAAACCGCAGCGGCGAACCGCGCGCGCTTGCGGCTGGATCAGCTTCGCGGCCTGGATATCAAAGCAGGACCGCGTATGGGAAGCCTTCAGGAACGCCCGTCTTCCCCCTCGGGGTGTCTCGCCACCTTTGACGTCGCCATGTCCCGCACATTGCCGGGACGCTTCGGGCGCTCGCCGTATTTTCGCCACCGTGGCGTGGCGTCGCGGTCACTTCGACCACGCGGCGCCGCGCCACGGATGAATTCTTTATACCAATGTTCCGTTACCGTCGGAGGCCGCGCCGACCGAACGTGCCTGTGGGCGCCGTCCCTGCCGTGCGGATTTCCGTGCGTGCAACTCGTTGCATCTCTTCTTTCGGGGTGAGCAACCCGCCCCGGGCGCAAGTAAAATAACCGTTTATCGCTTGCTGCCTGCGCGTGCAGCGCGGTTCAGGTCCGGTCGAACCTCCTTGGGTATCCATCGGATGGTTCTGGAACTTTTAGGCCGTTTGGCCTACCGTCGCGTCAGCGCTGGGCAAATTATATTCAGAATGAAAGGGTTAGGCAAAACATCCCAGAATCCGGTCGCAGCCGACCAGGTTTCGATCGTCGAAATCGACGATGGCGCCGCGGGTCAGCGGATCGATAATTTTCTTTTGCGCGTCTGCAAAGGCGTGCCGAAAAGCCACATCTATCGCATTTTGCGCAGCGGGGAAGTGCGCGTGAATAAGGGCCGGGTCGATGCGCAGTACCGGCTCGAACTCGGCGACCTCGTGCGGGTGCCGCCGATCCGCATCGCCGAAAAACCGGCGCAGGCGTCGGCGCCCGTGCCGCCCGGCCAGTTCCCGATCCTGTTCGAGGACGACGCCATGCTCGTCATCGACAAGCCGGCGGGCGTCGCCGTGCACGGCGGCAGCGGCGTGGCGTTCGGCGTGATCGAACAGTTGCGCGAGGCGCGTCCGCACAGCAAATTCCTCGAACTCGTGCACCGGCTCGACCGCGAAACGTCCGGCGTGCTGATGCTGGCCAAGAAGCGCGCGGCGCTGGTCGGCCTGCACGAGCAGATGCGCGACAACAAGACCGACAAACGTTACTACGCCTGCGTCCACGGCGACTGGGCGAGCGACTGGGGCCGCCGTCGCGCGGTCAAGGAGCCGCTGCATAAATATCTGACCCCGGAAGGCGAGCGCCGCGTGCGCGTGCAGGCCGACGGCATGCCGTCGCACACGGTTTTCAATCTCGTCGAGCGCTGGCCGCATTACGCGCTGCTCGAGGCGGAACTGAAGACCGGCCGCACGCATCAGATCCGCGTGCACCTTGCGCATCTGGGCCTGCCGATCCTCGGCGACGCCAAGTACGGCGACTTCGCGCTCAACAAGGCGCTGGCGCGCACCGGCGCGAAGCCGGGCCTCAAGCGCATGTTCCTGCATGCGCACCGGCTTAAGCTCGCGCATCCGATCACGGGCGAGACGCTGCAGTTCGAAGCGCCGCTGCCGCCGGAGCTGCGCAGTTTCGTCGACGGACTGCGCGCGCAGCGCGAAGGCGCGGACGGCGAGAGCCAGGCCGCCGCGCAGCCGGAATGACGCGGGGGCGCGAAGCCGCGCCACCCGGAAGCGGAACGAAGCCGGAGAACAAGCCGGACGAAAAAACAACAGTGTTTGGAGAAGGACCGTATGGCTCGACAGCAATTTGACCTGATTGTGTTCGACTGGGACGGCACGTTGATGGATTCGACGGCCCACATTACGCGCAGCATTCAGGCGGCCTGCCGCGACCTCGGCTTGCCTGTGCCCGGCGACGAGGCGGCCAGCTACGTGATCGGCCTCGGCCTGCGCGAAGCGTTGCAGATCGCCGCGCCCACGCTGGCGCCCGCCGACTATCCGCGCCTCGTGGAGCGGTATCGCGTGCACTATCTGCTCAAGGATCAGGAGACGGAGCTGTTCGCGGGCGTGCGCGAGATGCTCACGGAACTGCGCGACACCGGCTATCTGCTCGCGGTGGCCACCGGCAAGAGTCGCGTGGGCCTGAACCGCGCGCTCGCCGAGGCGCGCCTCACGAGCCTGTTCGACGGCACGCGCTGCGCCGACGAAACGTTCTCGAAGCCGCATCCGGCCATGCTTCAGGAACTGACGCGCGAACTGGGGCAGGATCTCGGTCGCACGGTCATGATCGGCGACACCACGCACGACCTGCAGATGGCGGCCAACGCCGGCGCGGCGGGCGTGGGCGTGGCGTATGGCGCGCACGCGTCGACCTCGCTCGAAGCGCTCGCGCCCCAATACATCGCCGCCGACGTTCCGGCGCTTGCGACGTGGCTGCGGGAGCACGCATGAGCCTGCCTGAGAACGAGGCGGGGCTCGCGGCGGTACGCGTGTGCGCGGCCGGTGAACTCGCCGACGGCGGCGCCGGCAAGCGCCTCGACGCGACCTACGCGGGCGGTCCGGCCGTCGTGTTCTTCGTGCGCTTCGGCGGCGAGGTCTACGGCTACCTGAACCGCTGCGCGCACGTGCCGATGGAGCTGGACTGGGTCGAAGGGCAGTTTTTCGAGTCGTCGGGGCTCTATCTGATGTGCGCCACGCACGGCGCGATCTACGAACCCGAGACGGGCAAGTGCGTCGGCGGGCCGTGCCGCGGCGGGCGGCTGCGCCCGGTTCGCGTCGAGGAACGCGACACGCCCGAAGGCCGTGCGGTATTCTGGCTGCCGGACGCCGACCTGAGTCCGACCCCTTTGTGATCCTTCGCTGATTCTCACCGCACGCATGTCAGATAATCCGACCCCTGATCAGAACGAGCCGGAGCGCCCGATGCACTCCGGCAAATCCGAAGCCGCCAAGACCGGCTGGGAGCGTGACGCGCTCGAACGCATCGCCATGGCCGCGATCGTGGAGCAGCGCGCGGCGCGGCGCTGGAAAATCTTCTTCCGCTTCGCGTTTCTGGCGGTCTTCCTGCTGATCGCCTGGGCACTGCTCGACTTCTCGGGCGCGCGCGTGGAGGGCGGCGGCAAGCACACCGCGCTCGTTTCGCTGGACGGCGAGATCTCGTCCGATACCGCCGCGAACGCCGAAGATATCAACAATGCGCTCGACAGCGCCTTCGACGACGACGGCACGGCCGGCGTGATCCTGCACATCGACAGCCCGGGCGGCTCGCCCGTGCAGGCGGGCATCATCAACGACGAAATCCACCGTTTGCGCGCCAAATATCCGGCTATTCCGCTTTACGTGGTGGTCGGTGACATGTGCGCATCGGGCGGCTATTACGTCGCGGCGGCCGCTGACAAGATTTACGTGAACAAGGCGAGTATCGTCGGCTCGATCGGCGTGCTGATGGACGGCTTCGGCTTCACGGGCCTGATGGACAAGCTCGGCGTCGAGCGCCGTCTGCGTACTTCGGGCGAGAACAAGGGCTTTTTCGATCCGTTCTCGCCGGATACGCCGAAGATGGACGCGCACGCGCAGGCGATGCTCGACCAGATCCACCAGCAGTTCATCGACGCCGTGAAGGCCGGGCGCGGTTCGCGTCTGAAAGATACGCCGGACATCTTCTCGGGCCTGTTCTGGACCGGCCAGAAGAGCGTGGAACTCGGCCTCGCGGACGGTTACGGCGACACCGACTACGTGGCGCGCGAGGTCATCAAGGCGCCCGACGTGGTCGATTACACGGTCAAGCAGAGCATTTCCGACCGCGTGGCGAAGCGTTTTGGCGCGAGCGTCGGCTCGTCGGCGATGCAGTCGCTGATTTCGGGCGCGAAGATGTCCTTGCGTTAAGCGCTTGGCGCAGCTCGCAAAAAACGGCCGCTGGCGATGGCGCAGCGGCCGTTTTCTTTTGGGGCGCTATGGCGCGCCCGGATCAGTTTGCCAGCATCAGAAAGATCGCGGGCCGCTTGTGCAGATCGGGCGTCGGCGGCTTTTTCCAGTCGGAGATCGTGCGGCTCAGGATCGTCTCGGTCGGCAGCGTGAGGTCGGCGGCCACGCACACGAGCGTCGAGGGCGCGCAGGTCGCGACCAGCGCGTCGAGCAGCGTCTTGTTGCGATAGGGCGTCTCGATGAAGATCTGCGTCTGCTTCGCCTTGCGCGAGGTCTGTTCGAGTTCGCGCAGCTTCTTGATGCGCTCGTTGGCGTCCACCGGCAGATAGCCGTGGAACGCGAAGCTCTGGCCGTTCAGCCCGGACGCCATCAGCGCGAGCAGGATCGAGCTCGGGCCGACCAGCGGCACGACCTTGATGCCGCGCTCGTGCGCGCGGCGCACCAGCAGCGCGCCCGGATCGGCCACGGCGGGCACGCCCGCTTCGGACACGAGCCCCGTGTCGATGCCTTTCAGCAGCGGCGCGAGCAGCTTGTCGACTTCGCCCGCGGGCGTGTTCACGTTCAGTTCGCGGATCTCGATCTCCTGGATCGGCCGCGTGGTGCCGACGCGCTTCAGGAACGCGCGCGTGCTCTTGGCGTTTTCGCCGATGTAGCTCGCGAGCGTGCCGGCGCGCTCTCGCACGGGCGCGGGCAGCACGTAGGCGAGCGCGGCTTCGTCGCCGTCGCCGAGCGTGTTGGGGATCAAATACAGCGTGCCTTTCGAGGTGCCTTGCGCGGTCATGCCTGGGTCTCCAGCAGCGGATAGCCCGCGGCCAGCAGCATGCGCGTGAGCGCGATGAGCGGCAGGCCGATCAGGGCGGTGGGATCGTCGGATTCGATGGCTTCGAGCAGCGCGATGCCGAGGCCTTCGGATTTGGCGCTGCCGGCGCAGTCGTAGGGCTGCTCGGCGCGCAGATAGGCGTCGAGCGCGGCGTCCGGCAGGTCGCGAAAGCGCACCTTCGTCACGATATCGACGCTATCCGTTTGGCCAGTAGCGGTATCGAGCAGACTGAGCGCACTATGGAACAACACTTCGCGGCCGCGCATGCTGCGCAACTGGTCGAGTGCGCGCTCATGCGTGCCGGGCTTGCCGATCTGGCTACCGTCGAAGGTCGCCACCTGGTCGGAGCCGATCACGAGCGCGCGGCCCGTGATCGCGGGCAGGGCGGCGGCCACGGCGCGCGCCTTGGCTTCGGCGAGGCGCAGCGCGGTCGCTTGGGGCGTTTCGCCGGGCTGCGGCGTTTCGTCCAGATCGGGCACGGCGGTGTCGAACGGAATGCGCAGGCGTTCGAGCAGCTCGCGGCGGTAGCGCGAGCTGGAGGCGAGGATCAGCGCGGGGCGGCCCGAGGGGCGGCCCGTCTGCGGCGCGGGCGAGATAGGTGGCTGCATGATCGGTCGTCGGTATCAAAAAGAGTGGCGGCTTGCGCGGGGCGGCTGAAAAACGAGGGGCGGATGACCGCTCGCCGTCGAAAAGCGCTGGCCGCACAGAGGCTTGCGGACGTGAGCCTAACTGTTTGACTCACAAAGATAAAGGCGTTATGATTTTGGGCTTTTCATCGGTACGCTCTAATCTGTACGTCCGCGTGTGGGCCTTTCCGTGGGGCGCAAATCAGTAGCGCGCAGTAGCAGATTGAGCGCCAAATGAGCGCCAAAGCCCTTAGGGCTGTACCGAACACAAGAATATTTGAAATTGAAATACGCAGGCCGGCAGCGTCTGCTTCTTTGCATCGCTTGCAGGTCGCATGTCTGAAGCAGGAGAGCGCACATGACCGAACAATCTGGTAAGCCTGCCGGCGCGGAATCGAGCAAGAGCGGCGCGCTCAATCCGCGCGACCTCGATATCTTCGAATTCGCGCGTAGCGGTCGCGAAGCTGCAGGCGTGGTGCGCCTGTCGCAGCTCCCGCGCATGCTCAACGAAGTCCCGGCCGAGGCGCCCGATCGCGACAGCGCGTTCACGTGGCAAGCCGCCGGCTTCACGCAGCAGGAATTGCAGGACGACGGCACTGAAGGGCCGCAACCTTATCTGCGGCTCGCGGTCCACGGCAGTGGGTGGCTCACGTGCCAGCGTTGCCTCGCTCCCTATGAGCAGGCATTCGATGCAGATGCGATCTTCCGTATCGTCCAGACGGAAGAGGAGGCGGACGAGTTCCCGCTCGACGACGATGAAGTCGAAGTGATCGTAGGCTCACGCCAGTTCGATCTCGTCGACTTGATCGAAGAGGAGTTGTTGCTCTCGCTGCCGCTCGTGCCGAAGCACGAAGTCTGTCCGGAAATTCACGAAAGTCTCGCCTCGGGTGCCGACGGCGCGGACGGTGTGGACTCCGTCGACGACGTGCCGGAGCAGGAAATCGAGACGGAAGAGCGCGTCAACCCGTTTGCGGCGCTCGAATCGCTCAAGAAGGACGGTCCCGGCAGCAAGCATTGAGCTGAGCCGCCGGTGGCGTGCAGTATTGCGCAGTTAAATTCGTGGGCCCAGTCCCGGAGTCCGGCCATCCCCCAGGGTGGCGGCGGCCGGATCGGGCTGTGTTAGAATTCGGAAAATTTTCAGGAGTTTCATCATGGCAGTTCAACAAAACAAGAAGTCGCCGTCGAAGCGCGGCATGCACCGCTCGCACGATTTCCTCACGGGCGCGCCGCTGGCTGTCGAGCCGAGCACGGGTGAAGTGCATCTGCGTCACCACATCAGCCCGAACGGCTACTACCGCGGCAAGAAAGTCGTCAAGACCAAGAACGACTAATCGTTCCAGCGTGCGGCGCTGCGGTCCTCACGGGCTGCATGTTGCGCCGCACATGGCGATTCCGTTCGCTTGACATTTTCTCGGCACGGCATAAAAAGGCGGCATTCAACTGCCGCTTTTTTATGCCCGAAAATCCGTCGCATTCCATGACTGTTACGCTCACGATAGATTGCATGGGAGGCGACCACGGCCCGTCCGTGACGGTGCCCGCCGCTGTCCATTTCGTCCGCTCGCATCCCGATGTGCATCTGCAACTCGTCGGTCTCGAGACGGCGATCCGCGCCCAGCTCAAGAAGCTGAAGGCGCTGGACCTCCCTGCGCTTTCCGTCGTTCCCGCCACCGAGGTCGTCGAAATGGACGATCCGGTCGAAGTCGCGCTTCGCAAGAAGAAAGACTCGTCGATGCGCGTCGCGTTGAATCGCGTGAAAGAGGGCGAGGCGCAGGCTTGTGTCTCGGCTGGCAATACCGGCGCGCTGATGGCCGTGTCTCGCTACGTGCTCAAGACGCTGCCCGGCATCGAACGTCCGGCCATCGCCTTCGCGCTGCCCAATCCGCGCGGTTACACGATGATGCTCGACCTTGGCGCGAACGTCGACTGCGAGCCGCAGCATCTGCTGCAGTTCGCCGAAATGGGTCACGCGCTCGTGGCCGCGCTCGAAGGGAAGGACCGTCCGACCATCGGGCTCCTGAACATCGGCGAAGAGGTCATCAAGGGCAACGAGACCATCAAGCGCGCCGGCGAACTGCTGCGCGCGAGCACGCTGAACTTCCGCGGCAATGTGGAGGGCAACGACATTTACAAGGGCACCGTCGACGTCATCGTCTGTGACGGTTTCGTTGGTAATGTCGCGCTCAAAACGTCGGAGGGCCTCGCGCAGATGCTCAACGACATGATCAAGGAAGAGTTCGGCCGCTCGTGGCTCACGAAGCTCATGGCGATCGCCGCGCTGCCGGTGCTCATGCGCTTCAAAAAGCGCGTCGATCACCGCCAGTACAACGGCGCCGCCTTGCTGGGCTTGAAGAGCCTCGTCATCAAAAGCCACGGTTCCGCCGATACCTACGCGTTTGAGCAGGCGATCAAACGCGGGTATGATGCCGTCAAAAATGGCGTGCTGGAGCGCCTCGCGCACGCCATGGAAGAAAACGCCGGTTCGTTCGAACAGGCCGCCGGTGCTGCCGGAACGGCAGCGGGCGGGCAGAACGACGGCGTGGCAGGGGCCCCGGAAGGCCCGTCGGCGGGTTCGTCGGCAGGTGATTCCGGTCTGGCCGCGGGTGGAGTTCCGCCCGCCGCATCATCCTCGAAGGCATAATGGCTCAATCGACTCTTTATTCCCGCGTGCTCGGCACGGGCAGCTACCTTCCGCCTGAGCGCGTCACCAACCAGGAACTGGCCGAGCGCCTCGCCGCCAAAGGCGTCGAGACGAGCGACGAGTGGATCGTCGCCCGCACCGGCATTCACGCCCGACACTTCGCCGCTCCCGACGTCACCACCAGCGATCTCGCGCTGGCCGCTTCGCAGCGCGCCATCGCCGCGGCCGACGTCGATCCGCAAAGTATCGACCTCATCATCGTCGCGACCTCGACGCCCGATTTCGTGTTTCCGAGCACCGCCTGCCTGCTGCAGAACAAGCTCGGCATCCGCAATCACGGCGCGGCGTTCGACGTGCAGGCCGTCTGCTCGGGCTTCGCGTACGCCGTTTCGGTGGCCGACAGCCTGATCCGCAGCGGCCAGCACCGCACGGCGCTCGTCGTCGGCGCGGAAACTTTCTCGCGCATTCTCGACTTCAACGACCGCACGACCTGCGTGCTGTTCGGCGACGGCGCAGGCGCGATCGTGATGCAGGCTTCGAACGAACCGGGCGTGCTCGCGAGCGCGCTGCACGCCGACGGCAGCTACGCGCACATCCTGTGCACGCCGGGCAACGTGAACGGCGGCGTGATCGCGGGCAACGCGTTCCTGCACATGGACGGCCAGGCGGTGTTCAAGCTCGCCGTCAACGTGCTCGAAAAGGTCGCGATCGAAGCGCTCGACAAGGCGCAACTGCGCGCAGACCAGATCGACTGGCTGATTCCGCACCAGGCCAATATCCGCATCATGCAGGGCACCTGCCGCAAGCTCGGCCTGCCTGCCGAACGCATGGTCGTGACCGTGGGCGAACACGGCAATACCTCGGCGGCGTCGATTCCGCTCGCCTTCGACGTCGCGGTGCGCGACGGCCGCATCAAGCGCGGCCAGAACGTGCTGATCGAAGGGGTGGGCGGCGGCTTCACCTGGGGCGCCTCCGTCATCCGCTTCTGACTTTCGCGAGTGGGCTTTCGCGCTCCCGCACCCAGCCGCACGCACCACGCGTGCGGTCCGTCGCGGTCCATCCGAGCGCATCGCCTCTCCGTTTTGACCGAATTTTGAGGATCTCATGAAATTCGCATTCGTTTTTCCGGGTCAAGGTTCGCAGGCCGTTGGCATGCTCGACGCCTTCGCCGATAGCGCCGTCGTGCGCGAAACGCTGCAGGAAGCCTCCGACGCGCTCAATCAGGACATCGGCAAGCTGATCGCCGAAGGTCCGGCAGAAGAACTCAACCTCACCACCAACACGCAGCCGGTCATGCTCACCGCCGCCTACGCCGTCTATCGCGCGTGGCAACAGGCGGGCGGCCCGGCGCCGGCGATCGTCGCGGGCCACAGCCTCGGCGAATACACGGCGCTCGTCGCCGCCGGCGTGCTGGCGTTCCGCGACGCTGTGCCGCTCGTGCGCTTTCGCGCGCAGGCGATGCAAAACGCCGTGCCGGTGGGCGAAGGCGGCATGGCCGCCGTGCTCGGTCTCGACGACGACACCGTGCGCGCCGTTTGCACCGAAGCCGCTGCTGCGAGCGGCGGCGTGGTCGAAGCCGTGAATTTCAACGCGCCGGCGCAAGTCGTGATCGCGGGCCACAAGGCCGCGGTCGAAAAGGCCTGCGAAATCGCCAAGGCGAAGGGCGCCAAGCGCGCGCTGTCGCTGCCGGTGTCGGCGCCGTTCCACTCGTCGCTGCTCAAGCCCGCTTCGGACCAGCTGCGCGACTACCTCGCGAGCGTCACGCTGAACGCGCCGCTGATTCCGGTGGTGAACAACATCGACGTGGCCTTCGAAACCGATCCGGCGAAGATCCGCGACGCGCTGGTGCGTCAGGCCGCCGGCCCGGTGCGCTGGGTCGAGTGCGTCAAGGCGATCGGCGCGCAGGGCGCCACGCACGTGATCGAATGCGGTCCGGGCAAGGTGCTCGCGGGCCTCACGAAGCGTATCGACGGCGAACTGGTCGGCGCCTCGGTGGCCGATCCGAAGTCGCTCGAAGAAACGCTCGCGCTCGTCAAGGGCTGATCCGCCTGACCGGGCGACTCAACGCAATCAGTAACGGATTCGAACGATGGAAAAGACTCTCGACAATCAGGCCGCAATCGTGACCGGCGCCTCGCGCGGCATCGGCCGGGCGATTGCGCTCGAACTGGCGCGCCAGGGCGCGACGGTGATCGGCACGGCGACCAGCGAAAGCGGCGCGCAGGCGATCACGGCGGCATTCGCGGAAGCGGGCCTGAAGGGCCGCGGCGCGGTGCTCAACGTCAACGACCAGGCTGCGGCCGAAGCGCTCATCGACGCCACCGTGAAGGAATTTGGCGGTCTCGCGATCCTCGTCAACAATGCAGGCATCACGCAGGACAACCTCGCGATGCGCATGAAAGACGACGAGTGGGATTCGGTGATCGACACGAACCTGAAGGCCGTGTTCCGCCTCTCGCGCGCCGTGCTGCGCCCGATGATGAAGGCGCGCACGGGCCGTATCATCAATATCACGTCGGTGGTCGGCTCGTCGGGCAACCCGGGTCAGGCCAACTACGCGGCGGCCAAGGCCGGCGTCGCGGGCATGACCCGTGCGCTCGCGCGCGAAATCGGCAGCCGCGGCATCACGGTCAACTGCGTGGCGCCGGGCTTCATCGATACCGACATGACCAAGGATCTGCCGGCCGAGCAGCAAGCCGCGCTCAAGCAGCAGATTCCGCTGGGCCGTCTGGGCAGCCCGGAAGACATCGCGCACGCGGTCGTTTTCCTGGCGTCGCCGCAGGCGGGCTACGTGACGGGCACGACGCTGCACGTCAACGGCGGCATGTATATGTCTTAACCGGATTCAGGTACTATCCGCGCCTTGATGCGTCCGGCGAGATCACCCGTTCGGACACCGTCGCGGATAGCCGTTCCCGGAACCTTGAGCGCCGCTTTTCTGCCAGGTCAAACCTGATAAAATGCGCGCACTCGCATTCATGAGCTAACTTTTTTCCCTTGGAGGGGTAATGGACAACATCGAACAGCGCGTCAAGAAGATCGTCGCCGAGCAACTGGGCGTCGCCGAAGCTGAAATCAAGAACGAAGCTTCGTTCGTGAACGATCTGGGCGCCGACTCGCTCGACACCGTCGAGCTCGTGATGGCCCTCGAAGACGAATTCGGCATGGAAATCCCGGATGAGGAAGCCGAGAAGATCACGACGGTTCAGCAAGCGATCGACTACGCTCGCGCGAACGTCAAGGCCTAAGGCGCTTTTCGTTTCCGGACCGGGCGCGCCCGGTCCGCGAGGACGCACGCCCGTGAAACCGCGTACGCCCGCCGCACTCGTTGCGGGGCATCTGCCGGTCAACTAGCCACAGGGCTCACAGGAGCATTTCCTGTGGCCTCTGTGGCTTTTGTTTTTGTCATCTATGGAAAAGGGGTTACCGTGAGCCGCCGTCGAGTTGTTGTTACAGGCCTGGGGCTGATTTCGCCTGTTGGCAATAATGTTGCCGACGGCTGGGCCAATCTGGTCGCCGGGAAGTCCGGCATCGCCAACATCACGAAGTTCGACGCAACGAACTTCTCGACCCGCTTTGCCGGCGAGGTGAAGGACTTCAACGTCGAAGACTACATGCCGGCGAAAGAAGCGCGCCATATGGATACGTTCATCCATTTCGGCATCGCTGCGGGCATGCAGGCGCTCAAGGACAGTGGCCTCGAAGTCACCGAAGCGAACGCGGAGCGCATTGGCGTGAACGTCGGTTCGGGTATCGGCGGTCTGCCGATGATCGAAGTCACGCAAACCGAATTGCTCAACCGCGGCCCGCGCCGCATTTCGCCGTTCTTCGTGCCGGCCTCGATCATCAACATGATCTCCGGCCATCTGTCGATCAAGTTCGGCCTGAAGGGCCCGAACCTCGCGATGGTGACGGCCTGCACGACCGGTCTGCACTGCATCGGCGAAGCATCGCGTCTGATCGAATACGGCGACTGCGACGTGATGATCGCGGGCGGCGCGGAATCGACCGTTTCGCCGCTCGGTATCGGCGGTTTCGCGGCGGCGCGTGCGCTTTCGCAGCGCAACGACGATCCGGCGACGGCCAGCCGTCCGTGGGACAAGGACCGCGACGGTTTCGTGCTGGGCGAAGGCGCCGGCGTGATGGTGCTCGAAGAGTACGAACACGCGAAGGCACGCGGCGCGAAGATCTACGCGGAAATCGGCGGCTACGGCATGAGCGGTGATGCTTATCACATGACCGCTCCGCTGGAAGACGGCGACGGCGCACGCCGCTGCATGCTGGCGGCGATGAAGAACGCGGGTGTGAACGCCAACGAAGTGAACTGGCTCAGCGCTCACGGCACCTCGACGCCGCTCGGCGACCTCGCGGAAACCACCGCGATCAAGCGCGCATTCGGCGACCACGCGAAGAACATCGTCGTGAATTCGACGAAGTCGATGACCGGCCACTTGCTGGGCGGCGCGGGCGGTCTCGAGTCGGTGTTCACGGTGCTCGCCGTGCACAACCAGATCTCGCCGCCGACGATCAACATCTTCAACCAGGATCCTGCCTGCGACCTGGACTACTGCGCGAACACCGCGCGGGACATGAAGATCGACGTCGCGCTGAAGAACTCGTTCGGGTTCGGCGGCACGAACGGCACGCTGGTGTTCAAGCGCCACGTCTGACCGGCGCCTGATACCTGTACGCCTTTGAGCCAGCCCCGGCTGAGACTCATATGATCGCCTCGCGCGACTCCGCGGCCGCTCCGGTTCATCCGGGCGGCCGCGTTCACATTTCTGCGGCGCGGCGCGTAGCGACGCCGCGTCTTGCCGTGCGCGCGTCCTGGGCGATGCGCGCGGCGCTGCTGCTCGGATTGCTCGTTGCGTGTGCAGCGTTTCATACGGCGCTTGCGCCGTGGCTCGGCGCGTGGCGCGCAGTGCCGGCCATCTTGGCGCTGGGCGCGGCGGGCGGGCTCGGCTTTGTGGCGTGGTGCCGCGCACAACCGGCTTTCATCGAAATCGGGATGGATCGATTCGCGGCGTTCACGCGTTCCGGCGCGTGTCTCGCGGATGGCCGCCTGATCGGCGCCTCGCAATGGGGTGCGGCGCTGCTGGTGCTGGTGGTGGAGGAGGGAGCGCGCCGCAAGACGCTCCTGATCGCCGCCGATTCCGTGGATGCCGAGACTTTCCGCGTGCTCGCCGTGACCGCGCGCAGCGCCGCGGGCCGCTAGACCGCCAGGGGCCACCAAGGGCTCCGATCAAGCCGCCAAGCGGGATTCAGCGCCCGCCGGTTCATGATTCGCGCTTTCTTTTCGCGCCTTCTCTTGCCGTTTGCCGCGGCGTCCCCATTTGTTTCTGTTCTGCCTCTGCGTGCGGTCAGCCAGAGCGCTGTAACGACTGTAACCGCTGTAACGCGCGTAACGTGGCGCCGTGGCGGTGACGCTACAATGGTGCCCCCGCGTCCACTTCATGAGCTAACGGATTTTTCAGGTGAGCGAAAAAGAAATTGACCAGGTGCTGGTCGAGCGCGTGCAGAAAGGCGACAAGGCCGCGTTCGAACTGCTGGTCTCCAAGTACCATCGCAAGATCATCCGCCTGATCTCGCGCCTCGTGCGGGACCCCGCGGAGGTCGAGGACGTGGCCCAGGACGCCTTTATCAAGGCGTACCGGGCATTGCCGCAATTTCGTGGCGAATCCGCTTTCTATACGTGGTTGTACCGTATTGCCGTCAATACGGCGAAGAACTACCTTGCGACCCAGGGACGACGCGCCCCCACTTCCACCGAAGCTGATGCTGAAGAAGCTGAAACTTTCTCGGACGCCGATCAACTAAGGGATATCAACACGCCCGAATCGATGTTGATGAGCAAGCAGATCGCCCAGACGGTCAATGCTGCCATGGCGGTTTTACCGGAAGAGTTGCGCACCGCCATTACGCTTCGGGAAATAGAAGGTTTGAGCTACGAGGAAATTTCCGAAATGATGGGTTGCCCGATCGGAACCGTCAGATCGAGAATTTTCCGCGCTCGCGAAGCCATTGCGGCAAAATTGCGTCCGTTGCTGGACACACCGGAAGGCAAGCGCTGGTAAGCCAGTCTCGCGCCGGGCACGGACGTAATTCACTAGAGTGGGTGTGTCACTACGGGGCTCTGTAAGGAAATGGGGAGCATCATGGGGTCGGTTTCGATGCAATCGGTGTCGGGCTCGCGCGGCGAGCAACTGTCCGCTTTCGCCGACGGCGAATTGGCGGGTGACGCGCATCTGAACGCTATTTTTTCCGGATTCGACGACGAGGACCGCAAGGCCTGGTCGGCGTATCACCTGATCGGCGACGCACTGCGCTCCGACGACCTGGCGATGAGCCAGGCCGCGAGCCAGTCCTTCATGGCGGGCTTCGCGGCCCGCTTCGAGGCCGAGCCGCACGTGCTCGCGCCCGCGGCGTTGCCCGCATCGTCGTCCGCGCGGGCTTCGCATGACGGCCGCGTCGCGCGCATTCTGGCGTTGCGCCGCCGCGTCGTGCCGTCACTGGCCGTGGCGGCTGCGGCTGCTACGCTCACGTGGATCGTAGTGCCGCAAATGCGTGGCGTCGGCATGGCCGGCGGTCCGCAGATCGCGGCCATGCAGCCGGTCGGCGACAACGTGCAGCGTGTGGCGATGAACGCGGTGCCGGTGCAAACCGCCGCCGTGCAGGACGGCAACATCATCCGCGACGCGCGCCTCGACGCTTATCTCGAAGCGCACCAGCAGTTCGCGCAGCAGCCGGTCATGTCGGATTCCATGCCGCTGATCCGCTCTGCGGCCCTTACCACGCAAGGCCAGTGAGTCTGATGCAGACAGTGCGGTTGAATAACAATACATTCTGGGGGCGGTTGCCGGCATACCTGTGCTGCGCGGCCGTGATGTTCACCGCTCTGTCTGTCGCCCCGCGCGCGCACGCGCAGGGTGCGTCGGCCGCCGCTGCGGTCGACCCGGCCACGCGCCAGAGCGCGGCGCAGTGGCTCGACCGCATTCAGCAGGCTGCGCAGCAGCAGAATTACGTCGGCACCTTCGTGTATCAGCGCGGCAATTTCGTGCAGTCGTCGCGCGTCACGCATTACGCCACGAAGAGCGACGGCGAGTTCGAGCAGCTCGAAAGCCTCGACGGCAAGCCGCGCAAGATGCTGCGCCACAACGACGACCTCTACACGTTCGTGCCTGAGCGCAAGCTCTGCGTCATCGAAAAACGCCAGAACAAGGACGCCTTCCCGGCGCTGCTCGCCACGAGCGGCAGCGAAGTGCTGTCCGTCTACGACCCGAAGATGCTCGGCACCGACCGCGTGGCCGGCATCGACAGCCAGGTCATCGAACTCGATCCGAAAGACGGCTATCGCTACGCCTACAAGCTGTGGGCCGATGCGAAAACCGGTCTGCTGCTGCGTTCGCAGATGCTCGACCCGTCGAACGGCCAGGTGCTCCAGCAGCTGTCGTTTACGCAGGTGAGTATCGGCGTGCCGGTCGACAAGGCGCCGATTGCGAACGGCATGCGCAATCTCGCGGGCTGGACCGTGGTGCGTCCGCCGCTGCAAAGCGTCGATATGGAAGCGCAAGGCTGGAATTTCGGGCAGAACGTGCCGGGTTTCCGCAAGATCCGCGAACTGCGCCGTCCAATGGCCGCGCGCGACGCGAACGATCCGCCGATCCCGGTCGATCAGGCCGTGTTCTCGGACGGCCTTTCGGCGGTCTCGATCTTCGTCGAGCCGGTCGAACACAACAGCCGCAAGGAAGGCGCGGGTAGCACGGGCGCAACGCACGTGCTGGTGAAGCGCGACGGCGATTACTGGATTACGTTGCTCGGCGAAGTGCCCCAGGCCACGTTGCAGCAGTTCGCATCTGCCATAGAATACAAGGCTTCCAAGTAAATCCTGCGGCTGACTACGGGCTGACTACGATATGACGATCTTCCCGCTGCGCAAATTCTTCGCGGCCGCGGTGGTGGTGGCGTGCCTGCCGCTCGCCCCGCACATGGCATCGGCGGCGCCCGCCGCCAATCTGCCCGACTTCACCGACCTCGTGGACAAGGTGGGGCCTTCCGTCGTCAACATTCGCACGACCACGCACGTGACGCTGTCGCAGCGTGGCGGTCTGCCGCCGGGCATGGATAACGGCGACATGTCGGAATTCTTCCGCCGCTTCTTCGGCATTCCGTTGCCGCAAGGTCCGCAGGGCGGGCAAGGCGGTCAAGGCGGCAGCCCGTCGCCGCGCGGCGGCCAGGGCGGCGGCGATCAAGACTCCGGTCCCGACGGCGGCAACGACTCGGAACAGAGCAGCGGCGTGGGCTCGGGCTTCATCATGACGAACGACGGTTACGTCATGACCAACGCGCACGTGGTGGACGACGCGGACAGCATCTACGTCACGCTTACCGACAAGCGCGAATTCAAGGCCAAGCTGATCGGCGTGGACGACCGCACCGACGTGGCCGTCGTGAAGATCCAGGCGACCAACCTGCCGGCCGTGACGGTCGGCGACTCGAACAAGGTGCGCGTGGGCGAATGGGTCGTGGCGATCGGCTCGCCGTTCGGCCTCGAAAACACCGTGACCGCGGGCATTGTGAGCGCCAAGGGCCGCGATACCGGCGACTACCTGCCGTTCATCCAGACCGACGTGGCCGTGAATCCCGGCAACTCGGGCGGTCCGCTGATCAACATGCAGGGCGAGGTGATCGGCATCAACTCGCAGATCTACAGCCGTACGGGCGGCTTCATGGGCATTTCGTTCGCGATTCCGATCGACGAGGCGATGCGCGTGGCCGATCAGCTCAAGACCAGCGGCAAGGTCACGCGCGGCCGTATCGCCGTGGCGATCGGCGAAGTGACGAAGGACGTGGCCGATTCGCTTGGTCTGCCGAAGGCGCAGGGCGCGCTCGTGTCGAGCGTCGAACCGGGCGGGCCGGCCGACAAGGCGGGCATTCAGCCGGGCGACATCATCCTGAAGTTCAACGGCGTGAATGTCGAAACCGCGACGGATCTGCCGCGCATGGTCGGCGACACCAAGCCGGGCGCGAAGGCGACCGTCACGATCTGGCGCAAGGGCGCGACGCGCGATCTGCCGATCACGATCGCCGAAATGCAGGCGGACAAGGGCGCGAAGGCTGACCCGAAGAAGGCGCCGGAGCCGAAGCCGCGTCCGTCGAATGCGCTGGGGATGTCGGTCACCGACATCCCCGCCGACCAGCTCGCCCAGCTCAAGATCAAGGGCGGCGTGGTCGTGGATACGGTCGACGGCCCGGCCGCGCGCGCCGGTCTGCAAAAGGGCGACATCATCCTGCGCGTGGGCGATACGGATATCGTCAACGCGAAGCAGTTCCAGGACGCGACTTCGCACCTCGATCCGCAAAAGATGGTGGCGATTCTCGTGCGACGCGGCGACAACACGCAGTTCGTGCCGCTGCGCCCTCGCAATCCGGGGCAAAAGTAAGCTCCGCCGCGTCCGCACGGATCGATGCCCAAGCACGCCGCGCCGCCTGCGTCGTCCATGTTGTCCCCGCAGGACGACCCGGCCGCGCGGGCGGGCGCGTATCTCGTGCTGTACAGCCGTGCATGGTGTCATCTGTGCGAGGACATGCGCGTGGCGCTCGAACCGCTGGTCGCGGCGGCGGGGGCGCGCCTCGATGTTGTCGATGTCGATTCCGACCCCGCGCTGGTGGCGCGCTACGACGAACTCGTGCCGGTGCTGCTCTGCGACGGCATCGAGTTGTGCCACTACCGGCTCGACGAAGCGCGCGTGCGCGCCATGCTGGGACTGGGCTCGACGTCCGCGCCGCAGTCCGCGACACCCGCGCAATGAGGCTGCGATCCGCTTGGGATCGGGGCCGCGCGGCATAAACTATCCGTTACTTCTCAGCACCGTTCGCCTGCCGACACCTATTTCGGCTAAAATAGTTCGGTTTTTCATCTGTTTACGAGGCGTGCCCAGCTATCGTTGGGGCGCGCCTTTTTCGCTTGATCGGCACTGAATGGATCATATTCGTAACTTCTCGATCATTGCGCACATCGACCATGGCAAGTCGACGCTCGCCGATCGCATCATCCAGCTGTGCGGCGGCTTGTCCGACCGCGAAATGGAAGCGCAGGTGCTCGACTCGATGGATCTCGAGCGCGAGCGCGGCATCACGATCAAGGCGCAGACCGCGGCCCTCACGTACAAGGCACGTGACGGCAAGGTCTACAACCTGAACCTGATCGACACTCCGGGGCACGTCGACTTCTCCTACGAGGTCAGCCGCTCGCTGTCCGCGTGCGAAGGCGCGCTGCTCGTGGTGGACGCGAGCCAGGGCGTCGAGGCGCAGACCGTGGCCAACTGCTACACGGCCATCGAGCTCGGCGTGGAAGTCGTGCCCGTGCTCAACAAGATCGACCTGCCCGCCGCCAACCCCGAAAACGCCATCGAGGAAATCGAGGACGTGATCGGCATCGACGCGACCGACGCCACGCGCTGCAGCGCGAAGACCGGCCTCGGCGTGGAAGACGTGCTCGAATCGATCATCGCCAAGGTGCCGCCCCCCAAGGGAGACCCTGAGGCACCGCTGCAGGCGCTGATCATCGACTCGTGGTTCGACAACTATGTCGGCGTGGTCATGCTCGTGCGTATCGTCAACGGTACGCTGCGTCCGAAGGACAAGATCAAGCTGATGGCCACGGGCGCGCAGTATCCGGTCGAGCACGTCGGCGTGTTCGCGCCGAAGTCGCGCAACCTGGAATCGCTGTCGGCGGGGCAGGTGGGCTTCATCATCGCGGGCATCAAGGAACTCGCCGCCACCAAGGTGGGCGATACCGTCACGCTCGTGAACCGTCCCGCGCCGGAACCGCTGCCGGGCTTCAAGGAAGTGAAGCCGCAGGTGTTCGCGGGTCTCTATCCGGTCGAGGCGAACCAGTACGACGCGCTGCGCGAATCGCTCGAAAAGCTCAAGCTCAACGACGCCTCGCTGCAATACGAGCCGGAAGTGTCGCAGGCGCTGGGCTTCGGCTTCCGCTGCGGCTTCCTGGGTCTGCTGCACATGGAAATCGTGCAGGAGCGTCTCGAGCGCGAGTTCGACATGGACCTCATCACCACGGCTCCGACCGTGGTCTACGAAGTGGTCCAGGGCGACGGCTCGCTGATCAAGGTCGAGAATCCGGCGAAGATGCCGGAGCCGTCGAGGATCGCCGAAATCCGCGAGCCGATCGTCACGGTCAACCTGTACATGCCGCAGGACTATGTGGGCTCGGTCATCACGCTCTGTACGCAGAAGCGCGGCAACCAGGTCAACATGCAGTACCACGGCCGCCAGGTGCAGCTCACCTACGAAATTCCGATGGCGGAAATCGTGCTGGACTTCTTCGACCGTCTGAAGTCGGTGTCGCGCGGTTACGCGTCGATGGACTACGAGTTCAAGGAATACCGCAGCTCGGACGTCGTGAAGGTCGACATGCTGATCAACGGCGACAAGGTCGATGCGCTGTCCATCATCGTGCACCGTTCGCAGTCGCAGTATCGCGGCCGCGAAGTGGCGGCGAAGATGCGCGAGATCATCCCGCGTCAGATGTACGACGTGGCGATTCAGGCGGCCATCGGCGCGCACATCATCGCGCGCGAGAACATCAAGGCGCTGCGCAAGAACGTGCTGGCCAAGTGCTACGGCGGCGACATCTCGCGTAAGAAAAAGCTGCTCGAAAAGCAGAAAGAAGGCAAGAAGCGGATGAAGCAGGTCGGTTCCGTGGAAATTCCGCAGGAGGCTTTCCTTGCGATTCTGCGCGTCGAAGACAAATAAGCCAGAACAACGGACCTTTACATGAATTTTGCGCTGATCCTTTTTGTGCTCGTCGTTTTGACGGGTATCGCGTGGGTTGCAGACAAGCTGGTTTTCATGCCGCGCCGGCGCCTCGCCGCCGATGCGGCCGTGGCGGAATTCGATCGTCAGCAGGAGCGTGTGGGCGAGCGTTTCGCCGACGAGAACGCGCCGCAAACGCGTCAGAACCTGCGTAACGAAAAGCTGCGCCAGCCGTGGTGGCTCGAATACACGGCGAGCTTCTTTCCCGTGATCCTGATCGTGTTCCTCGTGCGCTCGTTCGTCGTGGAGCCGTTCAAGATTCCGTCGGGCTCGATGGTGCCGACGCTGCTGGTGGGCGACTTCATCCTCGTGAACAAGTTCGACTACGGCATCCGTCTGCCGATCACCAACACGAAGATCACGCAGGGCCGCGGCCTCGAGCGCGGCGACGTGGTGGTGTTCCGCTATCCGAAAGACGAGTCGGTCGACTACATCAAGCGTGTGATCGGTCTGCCCGGCGACGTGGTCGCGTATCAGGACAAGCAGCTCACGATCAACGGCAAGCCGGTGCCTGAAACGCCGCAAGCCGATTACTTCGACGAAGAGCGCATCGGTTACGCGAAGCAGTTCACGGAAGATCTCGGCAACGGCCGCAAGAACAACATCCTGAACAATCCGGCTGTGCCGCCGTTCATCGTGGGCGCCGAAGATTATCCGTATCGCGACAACTGCCAGTACAACGCACGCGGCGTGATCTGCAAGGTGCCGGCCGGCCATTACTTCATGATGGGCGATAACCGCGACAACAGTGCGGACAGCCGTTACTGGGGTTTCGTGCCCGACGCGAACATCGTCGGCCGCGCGTTCTTCATCTGGATGAACTTCAGCAGTCTGAAGCGCATCGGTTCGTTCGAGTAACGGGCGCGTGTTGCTTCTCGACGAAGCAACGCGTTCAGCCTGCATCGAGCGCGCGAACGAGTCGTCCCGGCTCTTCGCGCGCTACTTGAAGAACCCGCGGTAAGGTCGCTTCATCATGGTTTTTCGCCCGCCGCCCCGCGTTTTCGCCGGGGGCGGCGGGCGCGTTATACTCTCCCCATGCCCCAATCTCCGTTGGAAAGCCGGCTGCGCTACGAATTTCGCAATGCGGAATTGTTGCGCCAGGCTCTCACCCACCGCAGTCACAGTGCCACGCATAACGAACGCCTGGAATTCCTCGGCGATTCGGTCCTGAATTGCGCGGTGGCGGCCCTATTGTTCCAACGTTTTGGCAAGCTGGACGAAGGCGACCTCTCGCGCGTACGCGCGAACCTGGTCAAGCAGCAGTCGCTTTACGAAATTGCTCAGGCCCTGAATATCGCCGACGGTCTGCGTCTTGGCGAAGGCGAGTTGCGCAGCGGCGGCTTCCGCCGCCCGTCGATCCTCGCGGATGCGCTCGAAGCTATCTTTGGCGCGATCTTCCTCGATGGCGGCTTCGACGCCGCGCAGACGGTCATCAAGCGCCTTTACGTGCCGATTCTCGATCACATCGACCCGCGCACGCTCGGCAAGGATGCCAAGACGCTGCTGCAGGAATACCTGCAAGGTCACAAGATCGCGCTGCCCACCTATACCGTGGTCGCCACGCATGGTGCGGCGCACAATCAGCAATTCGAAGTCGAATGCACGGTGCCCAAGCTCGACGTGAAGGTGTCGGGCTCGGGCGCGAGCCGCCGCGCGGCCGAACAGGCCGCCGCGAAGAAAGCGCTCGACGAAGTCATGGCTGCCGCGCCCGCGCTGGTGACCAAGCCGCGCCGCTCGAAGGGCGCCCGCGCACCCAAGCCCGAACCCGAGGTCGTCCCCGGTGTGACGGGCGTGCAGGGCGCGCTCGATCTGCGCTCGCCGGAACGCCGCGCGCGCGGCGACCGCCCGATTCTCGGCGTGCCTGCCGCGGCAGGCGAGGCGGGCGAACGTGCGCCGGTGTCGCTGGCCGCGCCGCTTGCCGTCATTCGCGCCGCGCATGTGCAGGAAAAAGGCGCCGAAAAACCGGCGGAAAAATCTGCGGAAAAGCCCGCCGACAAAGCCATTGAAGGCGTGCCGTCGGCCGGCTCGATCGCGCCGCGCGCCACGCGCGGCCGGGAAGCGCACAATGGCGCTTCGGGCGACGCCGGCGCGTCGAATGGTGCCTCCGCCACCTCGTCCGGCTCCGTCGAGACGAGCGCCGAAGTTGGCGCGGCGCTGCCCGTGCGCGCCGCCGACGCCGGCCACTGAACCTGTCGAGCGCGCGCGTCGTTGGCGCGCGCCGCCTCTGTTGCATCCAATCTGTCGCATCCATTCTCCGATCCGATCATGAACGCTCCCACCACTACTCCTGCCGGTTTTCGCTGCGGCATGGTCGCGATCGTCGGCCGTCCGAACGTTGGCAAATCCACGCTGATGAACGCCCTTGTCGGCCAGAAGATCAGCATCACGTCGCGCAAGGCGCAGACCACGCGCCACCGCATCACCGGCATCAACACGACCGACGACGCGCAGTACATCTTCGTCGACACGCCGGGTTTCCAGACGCGCCATAGCACCGCGCTGAACCGCTCGCTGAACCGCGCGGTCACTTCAACGCTCAGTTCGGTCGACGCCGTGCTGTTCGTGATCGAAGCGGGCAAGTTCGGTCCCGACGACCAGAAGGTGCTCGACCTGATTCCGCCGAACGCGCCCACGATCCTGATCGCCAACAAGATCGATTGCGTGAAGGACAAGGCCACGCTTTATCCGTTTATCGAAGGCGTGCAGAAGCTGCGCGAATTCCGCGAGATCGTGCCGCTGTCGGCGAAGAACGCGGACGACATCAAGCGCCTGCTCGATGTGCTCAAGCCGTATCTGCCCGAAGGCGAGCCGATCTACGGCGAAGACGACCTGACCGATCGCAGCGAGCGCTTCCTCGCCGCCGAAATCCTGCGCGAAAAAGTGTTCCGCTGGACCGGCGACGAACTGCCGTACACGAGCACGGTGGTCATCGAAAAGTTCGAGCAGGAAGGCCGCCTGCGCCGCATTTTCGCGACGATTCTCGTCGAGCGCGACACGCAGAAAGCCATGGTGATCGGCCAGAAGGGCAGCAAGCTCAAGCAGATCAGCACCGAGGCGCGCCTCGACATGGAAAAGCTCTTCGACGGTCCGGTCTATCTGGAAACGTTCGTGAAGGTGAAGAGCGGCTGGGCCGACAACGAAGCCGGTCTGCGCGCCTACGGTTACGAGTGATCCGCTGATCCGCGACGAGTGACAGGAAGAGCGACGGGATGAGCGACGGCGAAGCCGGAACCCTGAACGACGATTGGTCCGCGCCCGACGCGGGCCCGGCCGCCGACGACGACTTCGAGTCGTCGTCCGGCGCGCGCGCACGCACGGCGCCCGCGCGCAGCCGGGGCGCGAAATCCGCGCCGAGGTCTCCTTCAAAGCCTTCATCTTCCTCGTCGCGCGACGATCTGGGCGAAGGCGCCGACGCCACGCTCGAACGCCGCGCCGAACCGCGCGCGCCCCGCAAGACCACCGCGCGCTCGCAATTGCCGCGCACGCCGCGCAGCACGGCCTCCGATTATCGCGTCGCCGAGCAGCCGGCTTTCGTGCTGCACAGCTATCCCTATCGAGAAACCAGCCTGATCATCGACGTGCTGTCGCGCGATCACGGCCGCGTCGCGCTCGTCGCGAAGGGCGCGAAGCGGCCGCATTCGGCGCTGCGCGGCGTGCTGCAAACCTTCCAGCCGCTCACGCTGAACTGGACCGGCAAGGGCGAAGTGCGCACGCTCACGGGCGCCGAATGGGTCGGCGGCATGTTGCCGCTGACCGGCGACGCGCTGCTGTGCGGCTTTTACGTCAACGAGTTGCTGGTGAAGTTTCTCGCGCGCGAGGACCCGCATCCCGCGCTCTTCAATCATTACGTCGTCACGCTCACGCGCCTCGCGCACGATCTGCCGCCCGTGCAGGTGCTGCGCTCGTTCGAGCGCGTGCTGCTGCGCGACACCGGCTACGCGCTCGCGCTCAACCGCACCGTGAACCGCAAGACCGTGCTGGCCGAAGGGCGCTACGTGTTCGATCCCGAGCGCGGCGTGCGCGAAGCCTCCGACGAGTGGCCCGCGCAATGGCCGGTGCTTTCGGGCCAGACGTTGCTCGATATGGAAGAGGACGATTACCATCGTCCCCAGACCGTCGCGCAGAGCAAGGCGCTGATGCGTTTCCTGCTGAATACTTACCTTGGCGGCACGCCGCTCGCGACGCGCCAGATCCTGATCGACCTGCAGAACCTATGAGCTTCTTTCTGACTTCGCCCAACGTGATCGACCTCGGCGTCAACATCGACCACGTCGCCACGCTGCGCAACGCGCGCGGCACCGCTTATCCCGATCCGATCCGCGCGGCGCTGCTTGCCGAAGAGGCGGGCGCCGATGCGATCACGCTGCATCTGCGCGAGGACCGCCGGCATATCGTCGATGCCGACGTGCGCACGCTGCGTCCGCTGCTCAAGACGCGCATGAATCTCGAATGCGCGGTGACGGCCGAAATGCTCGACATCGCCTGCGAGATCCAGCCGCACGACGTCTGCCTCGTGCCCGAGAAGCGCGCGGAACTCACGACCGAAGGCGGCCTCGACGTCGCCGGCCAGTTCGAGGCCGTGGCCGCCGCCTGTCGTCAGCTCGCCGCGGCGGGTTGCCGTGTGTCGCTCTTCATCGATCCGGACGAAACGCAGATCCGCGCCGCCCAGGCCGCGGGCGCGCCCGTGATCGAACTGCACACGGGTCGCTACGCCGAAGCGCACGAAGCCGCCGAACAGCAGCGCGAGTACGAGCGCGTGGTGGCGGGCGTGAACTGCGGCATGGGCCTCGGCCTGAAGGTGAATGCGGGCCACGGTCTGCACTACACGAACGTGCAGCCGATCGCCGCCATCGAAGGTATTCACGAACTCAACATCGGCCACGCGATCGTCGGGCATGCGGTGTTCGTGGGCTGGGAAAACGCGGTGCGCGAGATGAAGGCGATCATGGTGTCGTCGCGTCTCGCCGCGCAGAACGCGTAACAGCGTCGCGCCGCGCGCGTCGCGTGTTGTGCCGCGCGCGCCACGACCATCCGTTCATCACGAGGAATACATGGCGATTTACGGCATCGGCACGGACATCATCCAGGTGAGCCGTGTGCAGGCAGTGATGGAGCGCACCGGCGGCCGCTTCGCGCAGCGCGTGCTCGGCCCCGAGGAACTCGCGGTCTACGAGGCGCGCAAGGCGCGCTCGGCCACGCGCGGGCTCGCGTATCTGTGCACGCGCTTTTCGGCGAAGGAAGCCTTTTCGAAGGCGATCGGCCTCGGCATGCACATGCCGATGACCTGGCGCGCCGTGCAGACGCTCAACGCGCCCGGCGGCAAGCCGTACATGGTCGCCAATGGCGACCTCGTGCAATGGCTCGAGGAGCGCGGCATCACGACCCATGTGACGATCACCGACGAACGCGATTACGCTGTCTCGTTCGTGGTCGCCGAAACCGACCGCCCGCCGGTTCAGACGCCCGTTCGCTGATCCCTTCTATCCGCTCGCGCCGCGCGCCGCGTCGCGTGGCGCGGCCTTCAACGCCCCAACGATCGATGAAACTCATTCCCGGACCGGTCATGCTCGACGTGGTTGGCACGTCGCTCAACGATGACGACGTGCGCCGCCTCGCGCATCCCTCCACCGGCGGCGTGATCCTGTTCGCGCGCCACTACGAGAACCGCGCGCAGCTCGTCGCGCTGACCGATGCGATCCGCGCCGTGCGCGACGACCTGCTGATCGCCGTCGATCACGAAGGCGGCCGCGTGCAGCGCTTTCGCACCGACGGCTTCACGGTGCTGCCCGCGATGGGCCGCATCGGCGCGCTGTGGGACAAGGACGTGCTGCTCGCGACCAAGCTGGCGACGTCGGTCGGCTACATTCTCGCGAGCGAGCTGCGCGCCTGCGGCATCGACCTGAGCTTCACGCCGGTGCTCGATCTGGGCTACGGCCAGTCGAAGGTGGTCGGCGACCGCGCGTTCCACCGCGATCCGCGCGTGGTCACGCTGCTCGCCAAGAGCCTGAATCACGGCCTCGCGCTCGCGGGCATGGCGAACTGCGGCAAGCACTTTCCGGGGCACGGTTTCGCGACCGCCGATTCGCATGTCGCGGTGCCGGTGGACGAGCGTCCGCTCGAATCGATTCTCGGCGAGGACGCGCTGCCGTACGACTGGCTCGGCCTGTCGCTCGCGGCGATCATGCCGGGTCACGTGATCTATCCGAAGGTCGACGAGAAGCCGGCCGGTTTCTCGCACGTGTGGGTCAAGGAGATCCTGCGCGACCGTCTGCGTTTTCCGGGCGCGATCTTCAGCGACGATCTGTCGATGGAAGCGGCGCGCCAGGGCGGCACGCTCGCGCAAGGCGCGCGCGCCGCGCTCGACGCGGGTTGCGACATGGTGCTGATCTGCAACCAGCCGCACGAGGCCGAAAAGGTGCTCGAGGAGTTGCGTATGGACGAGCCGTCGCGCGAGCGCAAGGCGTCGTCGAAGCGCATCCGCCGTCTGATGCCGCGCGGCAAGGCGCTGCGCTGGGACAAGCTGGTGGCCGATCCCGCGTATCTCTCCGCGCAGGCGCTGCTGCGCAGCGTGCTGCCTTGAGCCGCGCGCCAGACGCGTAGCCAGACGTATAGCCAGAAAGCGCCACACAGCAAAACGGCGGTCCTTCTGCGTGGAAGGGTCGCCGTTTTTTCGTGCGCGAACGTGTCGAGCGGATCAGTTCAGGCGCATGCGCTGCAGCTTGTTGTAGAGCGTCTTCGGGCTGATGCCGAGCAGCGACGCCGCACGATGGCGCGTGCCGCCCACCGCGTCGAGCGTGGCGCGGATCAGCATTTCCTCGACGTCGGCGAGCGGCGTGCCGACCGTCACCTGCACGCGGTTGCCGTTGCCGTCGCGCGTGCCGCTGCCGTTGCTTTCCTCGGCCTGCAGCGTTTCCAGCACTTCGCCGGACGCGTGCCACGCGCGCTGCACGCGCTCGTGCAATTCGCGCACGTTGCCCGGCCAGTCGTAGCCCAGACATTCGCGGATAAAGGCCGGCGACACGAGCCGCGTCGTGCCTGTCAGACCGCGCGAGTGCGCCTCGATATTGAGCGCGTCGACGCAGGCGACGGCGAGCAGGGCGGCGTCTTCGTCGCGCTCGCGCAGCGGCGGCAGTTGCAGCGCGGCGGCGTCCAGACGCAGCCACAGATCTTCGTGCAGCATGCCTTGCTGCACCGCATCGCGCGGCACCGTGCGCGTGGCAGCGATGAGGCGGAAATCGGTGCCCACTTCGCTGCTGCCGCCGACGCGCATGAAGGTTTGCGAGTCGAGCGCGCGCAGCAGCGCTTCCTGCTGGGCGCGCGGCAGATCGGTGAGTTCGTCGATGAAGAGCGTGCCGCCCGACGCCTGATCGACGAGACCGGGCTCGCGCTGCTCCGCGCCGTTGAACGCGCCGCGCTCGTGGCCGAACAGAATGCTCGCGAGCGGCCGTCCGCCCGCGGCCTCGGCGGCCAGCGCGCGCACGTCGCAGACCACGAACGGCCCTTTGCGGCGTCGGCTCAGCTGATGCAGCGTGCGCGCGGCGACTTCCTTGCCCGTGCCGGGCTCGCCCTGCACGAGAATCGCCGATTCGGTGGGCGCGAACTGTTCGATCGCGTCGTAGACGTGCTGGATCGCGTTGCTGCGGCCGAGCATCGGGCCGAAACGGCCGAGTTCGCGCAGCGACGCGCGCAACGTGCGCACTTCCTCGCTGAGTTCGTACGGACGCGGAATGCGCGCGAGCAGACTGCGCAGGCGCGGGATGTTGACCGGCTTGAGCAGATAGTCCCAGATGCCGTGGCGCAGGCCTTCGATCGCGCTTTCGACCGTGGCGTTGCCGGTCATCACGATCACGGGCAGCGCGCCGCCGGGCGGCTGGGCGGGCAGATGCGGGAGCAGTTCGAGGCCGCTGCCGTCGGGCAGGTTCAGGTCGACGAGCACGACGTCGGGGATGAAGCGTCCGAGTGCGGCGCGCGCGTCGGCGAGCGTGGCGGCGGTATCGACCGAGAAACCATCGGCGGCCAGGATGGCGGAGAGGCCGGACAGGCTATTGGGATCGTCTTCGACAATCAGGGCGTGTGGCATGGCGCAAGGGCTGACGGATGAGCGCAGACACGCCCGACACGCGCGCAGACGCGCGCGTCGGACCAGCCCGACGCGGCGTCGCGGCACGCACGGGCGCGGCGCGATACGGAAGAGTTCAACGGGATCACCGCAGTGTCCCGAGGCAGGTTATTCAGTTCCGATCCTCCCAGATTGGCGCTCGCTTCCAGCGGTCGTGCTGCGTCTGTCCGCTTTTTCGTTTCGCGGACCCGCGGTGCATCTCGCGGATCCGGCAGCCGATTCGCCGCGCGCTGCGCCGGCCCTGAGCGCCGCGAGATGCCGCGCCGGGCCGTTTTTTTACCCCCAACACCGGCCGCCGTTATCGGGCAGCCGGCTTGAACCTGCGTAATTCCTGCTTGTTCCTGCTTGTACCAGCTCTGCTTGTACCAAGGTCCGGGCAACTATCCGCAAATCGGCGCGCAAACCGGCGCTGACATCAGTCGAACGGCCGATGCGCGTCGAACCAGCGCCGCACTTCCAGTTCCGCCTCGTCACGCGTCTTGCCGTAACGTTCCTGGATCAGTCCGGCGAGGCGATCGGCGTGGCCTTCCGCCTTGGCCAGCTCGTCGTCCGTGAGCTCGCCCCAGGCGGCCTTCGCCTTGCCGATCAGCTGCTTCCACTTGCCTTCTGCGATGTCGTTGTTCATCGAGTTCTCCTGGTTCCGGGAAGAGGGTGCGTTAGCCGCAATAAAAATTGGCTATCCCGGAAATAGACCAGCAGAAACCATGCCATGAGCGCCTTGCCTTGCTGTGCCGATGTTGCTCACATTTTGCGCACCGGCAAAACCGGTAAGGTTTTCCCATGGCACTCACAAACATACACGTTCGGCAAAAAAAGAAAAAGCGCCCCGAGGGGCGCTTTCGCGATTGCATCCGCGATGCATCGATGCGGACGCGTTCGCCTTGCCGTTTGCCTCGTGAAGCTTAGGCGCGGCTGCGGTACTCGTTCGTACGCGTGTCGATTTCGATCTTGTCGCCGATGTTGCAGAACAGCGGCACTTGCAGTTCGAAGCCCGTGGTCAGCTTGGCCGTCTTCAGCACCTTGCCCGACGACGTGTCGCCCTTGACAGCCGGTTCCGTGTAGATGATTTCGCGCACGAGCACGGTCGGCAGTTCGACCGAGATGGCCTTCTCGTTGTAGAACACGACTTCGCACGCCATGCCGTCTTCGAGGTAGTTGAGGGCGTCGGCCATCATCTCGCCTTCGACTTCGTACTGGTTGTAGTCGGCGTCCATGAACACGTACATCGGGTCGGCGAAGTACGAGTACGTCACTTCCTTGCGGTCGAGCACGACGACGTCGAACTTGTCGTCCGCCTTGTACACGGTTTCCATGCCCGCGCCGGTCAGCAGGTTCTTGAACTTCATCTTCACGACGGCGGCGTTACGGCCCGATTTGTTGTATTCGGCCTTCTGCACGACCATGGCGTCGTTACCGATCATCACGACGTTGCCGACGCGGAGTTCCTGTGCGGTCTTCATAAAAAACTGTCCTGTCCAGATTAGATAGCTTTGGGTGTGCGCGACGGCAAACGTCGCAAGCGTTCGTTGTGGCCCCCTGCCGGAACGCGTAGCGCTTCGAACGGCGTGTTCGTTTGCGTATTCGCGTATGACCTGCAAGGCGTGCGGAAATCGAGGTCGCTTGAGACGGCTGCCGCCGGATAACCGCTTATTTTAACTGAGTTTTTGCGAATTCGGCCAGATTTCCAGCGAGATCGCCGGTCAGGGCGAGTTCGGCTGCCCAGCCGTGCGCGCGCGCTTTCAGGGCGGGCAGGTGGCGGGCGAGGTCGGCCCAGTCCGGCGCACGATCCGGCGCCATTTGCGCGGTGCCTGGCGCGATTTCAGGCGCGGTCTCAGGCGTGGCTTTATCCGCCGCGTTCGTCCCGATCGCGCGACCGTCGTGCGCGCCAGCCGGGTGCCCGGCATTGCCGTTCCACGCGTGCCAGAAGCGTTCGAGCGCCTCGCGCGGCGCGGCGTCGAGCGGGCGCGTGTAGTGCTCCAGCGCGGCGTCGAGCTTGGGCAGATGCGCGTCGTCGGCTTGCGGATAGATGTGCCAGACGAACGGTCGCGCCGCCCACTGGGCGCGCACGAACGAATCCTCGCCGCGCACGAAGTTCAGGTCGCTCGCCCACAGGAGCGCGTCGTAGCCGCGCTGCTCGGTGAAGGCGAGGCTGTGCGCCGTGAGCGATCCGCGTTCGCCGCGCGTGCCCGCGTCGAAAGACGGGACGCCGAAGAAGCGTGCGAGCGCGCCCGAAATGCGCCCTTGCGGCACGAGCAGCACGACCGGCGTCGGACTGTCGCGCCACTGTTCGAGCAGCGTGTCGATGGCGGGATTCTCGTAGGCGAACAGCGAGATCACCGTGGCTTCCGGGCCCGGCGGCGGGCCGCCGGTCGCGCGTTGCCACCACGCCGCGCGCGCTTCGGGCGAGCTTTCGAACGCGGCGCGCGCCGCATCGAGATCGCGTTCCTTGAGCACGCCGCCGGTTCCCGCGCCGAGGCCCGGAAAGAAAAAGTGCTTGAGCAGCCCGTAACGCGGATGCGGCGACGGACGCAGATGGAAATCGGCGACCCAGTCCTCGGCGCTCAGATATTCGAGATTGAGCCACACGGGCGTGGGCGTGCGTTCGGCCATCGCCGCGATGTACGCCGACGGCAGTTCGCAGGCGAACGCTTCGATCACCACGTCGGCGATTCGCAGCGTTTCGCCCACGTGATCGGTCTCGTGCCAGTGCTCGACGACCACGCCTTCGACCGTCTGCGACGCGCGCGACGCGTCGAGCGTCGGGCAGAGCTTTTCGAACGCGTGCAGATCGTCGACGAACAGGCGCACCTCCCAGCCGTGCTCGCGTGCGAGCTGACGCGCGAGACGCCAGCAGACGCCGATGTCGCCGAAGTTGTCGATCACGGAGCAGAAGATGTCGCAGGCGAGGGGCGCGGCGGCGTCGTGCGGACGGACGGCGTCGGGCGCGGGGCCGGTGGTGGAGCGGGGAGCGTGGGACATGACGTGGGCTGGCGAGTAGGGCTGGCGGCGGGCCGGCGGCTTCGAGCCGGCTCGTGGGCGCGGCTTTGGGCGCGGCTTTGGGCGCGGCTTTGGGCGGCTTCCAGGTTGCATCCCGGGTTGCAACCGGGGTGCTTCTGGCCCGCGCGGAATGATCTAAACTTGCGATTCTAGGGCAGCCGCATGACCGCGTCGCGTCGCGTGCGCGGATGGTCTGCGCCGCACACCCGCAAGCCTGCCCCGACCCGACGCAACTCGACGCTCACAGACGTCCCCAGACTGGATGACCGATTCTCACGATCCCGCCGACTCCCACGGTCCCGCCGCCGACGCCGACATTCCCGCAGACGCGCCCGAAACCGCTGCCGAAGCCGTCGCCGAAGCGTTCGACCCGAAGGAAGTGCTGACGCAACTGCCGCATCTGCCCGGCGTCTACCGCTACTACGATGTGCGCGGCGCGGTGCTCTACGTGGGCAAGGCGCGCGACCTGAAGAAGCGCGTATCGAGCTATTTCAACAAGACGCAGCTCTCGCCGCGCATCGCCATGATGGTGACGCGCATCGCGCGTATCGAGACCACGGTCACGCGCTCGGAAGCCGAAGCGCTGCTGCTCGAAAACAACCTGATCAAGGCGCTCGCGCCGCGCTACAACATTCTCTTTCGCGACGACAAGTCGTATCCGTTTCTCAAGCTCACGGGGCACAAGTTTCCGCGCATGGCGTACTACCGCGGCGCGGTCGATCGCAACAACCAGTACTTCGGACCGTTTCCGAGCGCCTACGCGGTGCGCGAAAGCATCCAGATCCTGCAGCGCGTGTTTCAGTTGCGCACCTGCGAGGACTCGGTGTTCAACAACCGCACGCGGCCGTGTCTGCTGCATCAGATCGCGCGCTGCACGGCGCCGTGCGTCGGCGCGATCAGCCAGGACGATTACGCGCGCGATGTGAGCAACGCCTCGCGTTTTCTGCTCGGCCGTCAGAACGAGGTGATGAAGGAGCTGGAGACGAAGATGCACGCGTTCGCCGCCGAGCTGAAGTTCGAGCAGGCCGCGTCGGTGCGCAACCAGATGAGTTCGCTGTCGACCGTGCTGCATCAGCAGGCGATCGAGACAGGCAGCGAGAGCGACGTCGATATTCTGGCCGTGGTCGCGCTGGGCGGACGCGTCTGCGTGAATCTCGCGATGGTGCGCGGCGGCCGCCATCTGGGCGACAAGGCGTACTTCCCGGCGCACGTCGAGCGCGCGCTGACCGACGAAGAGGGCGGCGTCGCGGAAACCATCGGCGAGGAAACGGTGGTCGCGGCGACGGCGCTGAAGTCGCTGCCGTCGCTCGCGCGCAAGGCGCTGGTGGCGAGCGCGGGCGCGGCGGCGCAGGCGGAAGACGAAGAGAACGCGGCTGATGAAGCAGGCGCGGACGCAAGTGAAAGCGTAAGCGGAGAGGCAAGCGAAGGTGTAAGTGAAGACGCAGGCGACCAGCCCGATCCGCTCGCGATCGCGGAAGAACTCGGCAGCGAAACCGAAGCGTCCGACGCCGCTGACAGCCTCGACGAAGCCTCCGCCGCGAAGCCGAAGTCGTCGAAACGCGCGGCCCGCGCGAACGGCATCGAATCCGAAGTGCTCGACGCTTTCATCGCGCAGCATTACTTCGGCAATCGCGTGCCGCCGGTGCTGGTGGTGAGCCATCCACCGGCGAACCGCGAGCTCGTCGACGTGCTGTCCGAACAGGCCGGCCACAAGGTCGCGGTGCTGCGCCAGCCGCAAGGCCAGAAGCGCGCGTGGCTCGCGATGGCCGAGCAGAACGCGCGTCTCGCGCTCGCGCGGCTGCTCTCGGAACAAGGCTCGCAGCAGGCGCGCACGCGCACGCTCGCGCAACTGCTCGGCCTCGAACTCGACGATCTCGCGCATCTGCGCATCGAGTGTTTCGACATCAGCCACACGATGGGCGAGGCGACGCAGGCGTCCTGCGTCGTCTATCACCATCACAAGATGCAGTCGAGCGAGTACCGGCGCTACAACATCACGGGCATCACGGGCGGCGACGATTACGCGGCCATGCGCCAGGTGCTCACGCGCCGTTACGAGAAGATGGTCGCGCAATCGGCGCGCAACGAAACCGATGAAGCGCAGGCGCTGCAAAGCACCGATCCCGCCGATCCGAGCGCGTCGCCGGACGGCGCGGAACCGGTCGCGACGGGCGGCACCTTGCCCAACATCGTCCTGATCGACGGCGGCAAGGGGCAGGTCGAGATCGCGCGGCAAGTGTTCGACGAACTCGGACTCGACCCTGCGATACTTGTGGGCGTTGCCAAGGGCGAAGGGCGCAAGGTCGGCCTCGAAACGCTGGTGTTCGCCGACGGCCGCGCGCCGCTCGAACTCGGCAAGGAGAGCGCGGCGCTGATGCTGGTCGCGCAGGTCCGCGACGAGGCGCACCGTTTTGCGATCACGGGCATGCGCGCCAAACGCGGCAAGACGCGCCAGACGTCGCGGCTCGAAGAGCTGGAAGGCGTCGGCGCGAAACGGCGTCAGCGTCTGCTCGCGCGCTTCGGCGGTCTGCGCGGCGTGATGGCGGCGAGCGTCGAGGATCTGGCGAGCGTCGAAGGCATCTCGCATGCGCTGGCGGAACAGATCTATCAGCAGCTTCATTGAGGCCGCGCCCGCGCACGGGAATCGACGGCGCGCGGGCGTCAACCTTACGCTTGCTTGTGGCGGCCCCGGTGACGCGGCACAATTGCATCTCCCATAATTGCAACTCCCCCTGACAGACTGCGCGCGCCAATGCCGTTCAATATCCCGATTCTCCTGACGTGGCTGCGGATCGTGGCGATTCCGCTCGTAGTGGGCGTGTTCTATCTGCCGCAGTCGGTGCTGAGCCCGATGCATCAGAATGTCGCAGCCATGTGGATCTTCATCCTCGCGGCGCTGACCGACTGGTTCGACGGCTATCTCGCCCGCAAGTGGAACCAGACCTCGTCGTTCGGCGCGTTCCTCGATCCGGTCGCCGACAAGCTGATGGTCACGGCCGCGCTGCTCGTGCTCGTGCACCTGCAGCGTCTCGACGCGGTGATCGCGCTGGTGATCGTGGGCCGCGAGATCGCGATTTCGGCGCTGCGCGAGTGGATGGCGCAGATCGGCGCTTCGAAGAGCGTGGCGGTGAATCAGCTCGGCAAGTTCAAGACGGCGTGCCAGATGGTCGCGATTCCGATGCTGCTGTTCTACGCGCCGCTCACGCTCGACGGCAAGACGCTGTTCGATTCGCGCGTGTGGGGCACGTGGCTTATCTACGTGGCAGCGGTGCTGACGATCTGGTCGATGCTCTATTACATGAAGCTCGCATGGCCGCAGATCCGCGAGCGCGGAAGCCTCTAAGCAAGGGAGATTCGCGCGGTCGGTCGATCCTGTGATCGACCGCCATCGACACGAATCGACACGAATCGACCCCGGCGCGAATCTTTTTCCAAAAAGATCACACGAAGGGGTTGACACGATTCAGCGGGTTATACATAATCTCACTTCTCCGCTGCACGACAAGCAGCAAACGAAGCAGATGCGGTGGAGATAGCAGGAAATAGCCGAAGATAAGCAGTCAATCAGCGGCGAAGGTAGTAAGGCAGCAAATACGCGGGAGTAGCTCAGTTGGTAGAGCGCAACCTTGCCAAGGTTGAGGTCGCGAGTTCGAGACTCGTCTCCCGCTCCAGATTCTGGATGCGGCGTTTTGCAAAACTGTGAAACGAAGTGTCGGCAGTAAAGAGTAGTGAAGCAGTAAATATGCGGGAGTAGCTCAGTTGGTAGAGCGCAACCTTGCCAAGGTTGAGGTCGCGAGTTCGAGACTCGTCTCCCGCTCCAGATTCTCGGGGAAGCAGCGCTTCCCCTTTTGTTTGGTGGGCCGCAAGGCCATCGCAAAAATCTGTCGGTAGTTGTGAGCGCAAGCAGTTTTCTGCGCCCCAGACATCGAACAGTCCGCTTTTGGCGCGATAGCAAAGCGGTTATGCAGCGGCCTGCAAAGCCGTGTAGGCCGGTTCGACTCCGGCTCGCGCCTCCAAGTAGTTCAAGAAAAAGCCACCTTCGGGTGGCTTTTTCTTTTTCCGCTTTCCGTTCGCCGCTTTTCTTCTTCGCGGATGCGCCATCGATCGCCGCGCGCCGCGTCGTCATCGCGCGTGCACAATAGCGGATCGCTTCCCACGGATCTCCGCCATGTCCATCGAACTTCCCGACGAAGAGCGCACGCTCGCAATCGCGTCGATCCAGCGTTACTTCGAAGCCAACATGGAGGAACCGATCGGCAATATCGCCGCGGGCGGTCTGCTGGGTTTCTTTCTCGAAGAGATCGCGCCGGCCATCTACAACCGCGCGATCGCCGACGCCCAGGAGCGCATGCAGGCGCGCATCGTCGAACTCGATATCGATCCGCACGAACAGCCGTTTCAATACTGGCGCAAGTACGAGACGCCGCGCCGCCGCAAGTAGTGTTTCGCTCGCGCCGCAAGGCATAATCGGCCTTTCAGCAAGCTTCGATGGAATTCTTATGACCGCGCAGTCCCCCGCATTGCCGACCGTTCAACTCGACTGGCAATGGCAAGCTTTCGATGCGCTCAGCGCGCGTGACGTGTACGCCATGCTCAAGCTGCGCTCCGACGTGTTCGTGGTCGAGCAGAACTGCGTCTACGGCGACATCGACGGCGAGGACGACACGGCTTGGCATCTGTTCGCCTGGGGCGAGCGCGACGGCAAGCGGGCGCTGGCGGGCTATCTGCGCGTGCTGGTGCCCAGCGCCGACGATCCCGACGTGCGGATTGGCCGCGTGGTGACGTCGCCGGCATTTCGCGGCATCAAGCTCGGCAACGGGCTGCTCGAACGCGCGATCGCGCACAGCGCGCGTCAATGGCCGGGCGTGCCCATGCGACTGCATGCGCAGGCGCATCTGCAGAAGTTCTACGGTGCATTCGGCTTCACGCCGGTTTCGGAGATTCACGACGAAGACGGCATCCCGCACGTGTGGATGCGTTCGGCCTGATGGTTTGACGCCCGAATCGCTCAGGTGCGCAGCGGCTTGTCTTGCTGCTGTTCCTGCTGCGCGGCGCGTGCCCGGCCACGCTTCGGCTGCGTACGCTGCAGACGTCCGCGCGCGGAAAGGCGCATCCAGTGGCGCAACGCAAGCAGCGCGCCGATCACGCTCATCATCGAGCCCGGAATCCACAGCAACAGGCCGCCGATCTGCTGATCGCGCATCGGCGAAAGCCAGGTGAACGCGCGTCCGCAGATCGAGTAAATCGGATAAAGCTCGTGCGACGTGAAGAAGATGAACGCGCCGAGCACGATCTGCGGCGGAATCGCGGCGATTACCACCAGCACGCGTTTGCCTGGCGCGAGGCGCGCGGGCGGCGCGGGCCGCGGGTCGAGCACGAGCCACCAGAACAGCAGCCCGTCGATCACCATGCTCCAGTTCATGACGCGATAAAGCCGCCAGTCGAGCATCGCGACGAAGTGAATCGGCGAGAGCAGCCAGAAATAGATCAGCCCGACGAACAGCGTTACGGCGACGACGGGATGCATCACCACGTCGAGCGCGATGCGCACGGGCCGCGCGGCGAGCGCGGGCCGCACGAAGCGCTGACGCCACGCGAACGGAATGCCCGCGCGCAGCGCCGCGCCGGGGTACGAGAGGGCGATGAAGAAAGGCCCGAGATGATGCAGCACGAGATGCTGCGCGCGATGCATGAAGAACTCGTGCTCGAAGAAGTAATCGAGCCGCGTATGCAGCGCGATGTAGAGCGCGCCGAGTCCGAACCAGAACGAAAGCCGGCGCGCGAGCGTGACGCGCGCCTTGTGCTGCCCGCGCACGAATAGCAGCGCCGCCACGCCGATCGCGATCACGACGGTCGGCGAGGGCTCCCAGGGATCGAGCCAGTAGAGCGGGTTCATCGAGGGCTTCTGCTCGGGTTCATCGCGGGATTCTGCTCGGGTTCATCGCGGGCTTCTGCTCGGGTTCATCGCGAGGCGCTGAGTGGAGGCGCTTTGAAGCGTCAGCGACGCGTTACTGCTGCGACGGCGGCTTCACCGCGAACGGCGTGTCGAGCGTCGCGCCATCCGAGAACTTCAGTTTGAGGTGCACCGTGTCGCCCGGCGCGACCTTGTGCTTCGCATGCTCGAGCATCAGGTGATAGCCGCCCGGTGTGATGTCGAGCGTGCCGTGCGCGGGCACCGTCGCCTTGTGAACCATCACCATTTTCTGTGTCGATCCGTTCGACACGGTCTGATGCAGCATCACCATGCCGTAGTCGTCGCTCGATACACCGACGAGATCGATGGGCTTCTCGCCATCATTCTTGAGCGTGACATAGCCCGCCGCCGGCAGATCGTTCGGCAGCCAGCGCACCCATGCGTTCTGCGCGCTGATCGCCACGTCGGCGGCGTGCGCTGCGGGCGCGAACGCGCTGAACGAGCAGGCAAGCGCGAAGCCGAACGTTGCGGTGAGGGACTTGAGTTTCATCGTCATGGCAGTTCCTGTTGCGGGTGGTGCGGGAAATCGGTTCATGTTGCGCGCGGCACGTAGCTAGCCGTCCTTAGCCGTCATTCGCCGTCATGCGGGCGTGTCGATGATGCGGCGCACGTCCTGCGCGATTGCGGCCGCTGTGTCCCGGTCGGTGGCGAGCAGGCGCGCGTGGCCCTGCGCGTCGAACACATAGACGGCCGAGCTGTGCGTGACTTCGTAGCTGCCGTCCGGGTCGCGCTTCTCCATCTGATACGCGACGCGATAGCGTTTCGCGAGCGCTTCCACCTGCGCGTCGCTGCCCGTGAGGCCGAGCGCGTGCTGCGCATCGAAAGCGCCTACGTAGGCGTGCAAGGCGCCCGGCGTGTCGCGCGCGGGATCGACGGAGATGAAGAGTATCCGCACGTGCTGCGCGTCGGGTCCGAGATTCGCTATGACCTGCATCAGCCGCGCCATCGTTTCCGGACACACGTCCGGACAATGCGTGTAGCCGAAGTAGACGAGCGCGGTCTGGCCGCGCAGGTCGCGGGCCGTCATCGGCTGGCCGTTGTCGGCGGTGAGCGTGAAGGCGAGGTCGGGCAGATGGCCCTGGACGTCGGTCAACTGCCACGGTTCGGCCGGATGCGAGCAGGCGCCGAGTAGCGCAGCAGCGGTTAATGCGGCGCCCCATGAAGCGATCGTCGCGACGAACCGCTGCGCGGCGCGCGCTGTTCGGCGAGCGTGGCGCGAGGGAGGGGAGTCGGCGAACGGGCGGATCAAAGGCTGTCTCGGGAAAGCGTTGCTTTGAGGAGGTCGACCGGCGCGGACGGACCGTGAAGCCCGGCTGGGCGTAGCGGTCGGCCCTGCGTCATGCCGGTGGACTGTAGCAAAATTGCGGCCTCGCTGCCGCGCGTGCTTCGTCCGGGCGGCGTGCCGCTGCCGAAACGGGGACAAAACGCCACATCGGCGGGCGCTCAGGCGACGCCGGCCAGGCGATGCGTCCAGGTCGCTTTTTGTGCAAGAAAGTGTGTCAAAACGCGTCCGCAGGGCCGTTTTCTCGATAATTAAAGGCAGTCGCGGTAAGATTCGCACACTTTCCCAGGCAGGCGCACGCGTCTGCCGAACCGATATCCGGCGCACGCGCCGAGGGGTGAAAAGGCCGTAATGCACGCAATTCCGCAAGCACTTCCCGCAGCACTGCCGTTCGACAAGACGGCATTTTTCTTCGATTTCGACGGCACGCTCGTCGAACTCGCGCCCACGCCCGACGGCGTGCTCGTGCATCCCGACATGCTGGCGCAACTCGCCGAACTGCGCCGCGCGACGAGCGGAGCGGTGGCGATCGTCTCCGGGCGCGGCATCGACAGCATCGACGACTTTCTCGCCATGCCCGACCTGCCGATCGCGGGCCTGCATGGCGCCGAGCGACGCGACGCGAATGGCGACACGCAGCGCGTCGGTTTTCACGACGCGCGCCTGCTGCACATGGAGCAGGTGCTCGCGGAAGTCGTGCGCATGCATCCGGGCACGCTGCTGGAGATCAAGGGCGCGGCGCTCGCGCTCCATTACCGCAACGCGCCGGAGCACGGCAACGCGGCGCGCGTGGCCACGGAGGCGCTCGCCGCCGAATTCGCCGACGCCTACGTGCTACAGCCCGGCAAGATGGTCTACGAAATCAAGCCCAAGGACGTCGACAAGGGCCGCGCGCTGCGCGCGTTCCTCGACGAACCGCCGTTCGCGGGCCGCACGCCGGTGTTCGCCGGCGACGATTTGACCGACGAGAAGGGCTTCGCCGTGGTCAACGAATTCGGCGGTCTGTCGATCAAGGTCGGCGGCGGCGACACGATTGCGCGCACGCGCGTCGACTCGGTCGACGCGCTGCTCGCCTGGCTCACCGCACTGGTCGCTGCGGCGCGCGGCGCCTGATGGCGTTGCGCACGTTGTCTCCTTCGCTTCACGCGCCGGCTGGTCCGGCGCATCTGTTTCACTCCCAGCACGGAACCTGCATCTCATGAGCCGACTGATCATCGTGTCGAACCGGGTCGCGCCGATTTCCGAAGGCGGCCCGGCCGCCGGCGGTCTCGCGGTCGGCGTGTACGACGCACTCAAGGAAACCGGCGGCATGTGGTTCGGCTGGAGCGGCGACGTGCTGTCGTCCGGCCAGCCGGGCATCCAGCTCGAGGAACGCGGCCCCGTCACGTTCGCGACCATCGGCCTGCTGCGCCGCGACTACGACCAGTACTATCGCGGCTTCTCGAACGCCACGCTGTGGCCCGCGTTCCACTATCGCGCCGATCTGGTCCAGTACGACCGCCACGACTACGAAGGCTATTGCCGCGTGAATGCCTGGCTCGCGCAGCAGCTCGTGCCGCTGCTGCACGACGACGACGTCATCTGGGTCCACGACTATCACCTGATCCCGTTCGCGCAGGCGCTGCGCGCGGCGGGCGTGAAGAACCGCATCGGCTTCTTCCTGCACATTCCGTTTCCGGCGTCGCAGGTGCTGCTGGCGGTGCCGCCGCATCGCGAACTGGTCGAGGCGCTGTGCTCGTTCGATCTGCTCGGGTTTCAGACGAAGCCCGATCTGCGCGCGTTCTGCGATTACATCGTCAACGAGGCGGACGGCTCGGTCGACAAGCGCGCCGACGGTCTCACGCAGATCACGGCCTTCGGCAAGACGCTGGCCGCGAACGACTATCCGATCGGCGTCTATCCCGACGAAGTGGCCGAACTCGCCAAAGCCGGCGAGCGCGGCAAGCCGGTGCGCACGCTGAAGGCGGCGCTGCATGGCCGCAAGGTCATCATGAGCGTCGATCGTCTCGATTATTCGAAGGGGCTCGTCGAGCGTTTTCGAGCCTTCGAGCGGCTGCTCGAAAGCGCGCCGGCGCAGCGCAACAAGGTGTCGTTCGTGCAGATCGCGCCGCCTACGCGCGCCGACCTGCACGCGTATCAGGACATCCGTCTGCGGCTCGAAGCGGAGTCGGGGCGCATCAACGGACGCTTCGCCGAACTGGACTGGACGCCGATCTGGTACATCCATCGTCAATACGAACGCGCCGTGCTAGCCGCGCTGTTCCGCGCCTCGCACGTGGGCTACGTCACGCCGCTGCGCGACGGCATGAACCTCGTGGCGAAGGAATACGTGTCCGCGCAGGATCCCGAAAATCCGGGCGTGCTGGTGCTGTCGCGATTCGCGGGCGCGGCGCAGGAGCTGGGTGGCGCGCTGATCGTGAATCCGCTCGACATCGACGGCATGGCCGACGCGCTCGGCAAGGCGCTGGCGATGCCGCTCGCCGAGCGCCTCGCGCGCTACAACGACATGATGGTGCAACTGCGCGAGAACAACGTCTCGGTGTGGCGCGACCGCTTCATGCGCGATCTCACGGACGTGCCCAAACGCTCGGTCGCTTGAGCGTCCGGCGCGTGGTGCGGGCGAGGGCGCTACATTCGCGGTAACGTACCCGCCAAAGAAAAAAGCCGCTTCTTTCGAAGCGGCTTTTTTTGCGTCTGAATCTCGCGAGTGAAATTCGCGAGCGATAGACGCGAATGACGTTTGCAAGCAACTCAGGCGACGTGTTTTTCGTCGGCCTTCTTGTTGCCGAGATGCAGCGTCGAGCCTTTGCCGTACTGCTTCGCGAGCAGTTCGCGATAGAGGCCCGGACGGTTGCGCAATTCATCGGGATTACCGTCGTCGATCACCTTGCCCGCGCTCATCACGATGATGCGGTCGAAGTTCTGCAGCGTCGACAGACGGTGCGCGATGGCGATCACGGTGCGGCCCACCATCAGACGGTCGAGCGCCTGCTGGATCGCTTCTTCCGACGCGCTGTCGAGTGCCGAAGTGGCTTCGTCGAGCAGCAGGATCGGCGCGTTCTTGAGGATCGCGCGCGCGATGGCGATGCGCTGGCGCTGGCCGCCCGAGAGCTTCACGCCGCGGTCGCCCACGATCGTGTCGTAGCCTTCGGGCATCGCCTCGATGAAGTCGGCGCAGCGCGCCTCGCGGGCGGCGGCGAGCACTTCCTCGCGGCTCGCCTCGGGGCGCCCATAGGCGATGTTCTCGTAGATCGAGCGGTGCAGCAGCGAGATGTCCTGCGGCACCAGCGCGATGGCGTGGCGCAGGCTGTCCTGCGTCACGTGCGCGATATTCTGGCCGTCGATCTTGATCGCGCCGCCCTGGGTCTCGTAGAAATGCTGGAGCAGGGCGAGCACCGTGGTCTTGCCCGCGCCCGACTTGCCGATCAGGCCCACGCGCTGGCCTGCCTGAATCTGCAGATCGAAGTGATCGAGAATCGGCTTGCGGTGCGGATAGGCGAAGGTCACGCCTTCGAAGTCCACGCGGCCGCCTTGCGCGACGAGCTCGCTCGCGTCGTCGCGGTCGGGCATGCCGTGCGGCTCCAGCAGCGTCTGCACGGCTTCAGCGAGGCGCGCCACGTGCTGCGTCACGTCGACGAGCGCCACGGCCAGGTCGCGCGTACCGTGCAGGATCGTGAAGCCCAGCGAGCTCACGAGCACGATGTCGCCCGACGTGGCCTTGCCCTGATCCCAGAGCCACAGCGCCCAGCCGAGCAGGCCGGCCGAGAGCATGGCCGTGATCACGGCGTGCAGCAGACGCAGCTTTTCGAGGTAGAGCAGGCTCTGGCGGCGCGCGTCCAGTTCGGCCTTGACGGTCGAACCGAAGCGCTTCTGCTCGCGAAACGTCATGCCGAAGGCGCGCACGAGCGCCATGTTGCCGATCACGTCGACGAGCTCGCCGTCCACGGCGGCCGCGCGGGAGGCGAACGCATGGTGGCGGGCCGAGCCGCGACCGGCCAGCTTGAACAGGATCACCGAGAGGATCGCCGAGCAGAGCAACAGACCGGCCGCCATCAGCGGATTCACGGCGATGATCATGACGATCGCGCCCGCCACCGCGATGCACGGCGGCAGCACGTTCCAGGCGGTGGTGTTCTCCGCCGTATAGACGGCGTTCGAGGTGGCGGTGATCCGGCTGGCGAGCGTACCGGGCTGTTTCTCCGAGTAATAAGTGGGCGAGTGGCCGCTCAGATACTGGAACAGGTCGCGCCTGAGGTCGCCGGTGACGGCGACGAACGTGTGCGCGGCGAACCAGCCGCCGACCCGCCAGAGCAGGTTGTCGGCGGCGATCAGGCCCACGAGGATCGCGAACGCGGTCCACAGCGGACCAGGATGGTGACGGCCGGTACCGAGCACGTCGATCAGATGCTTGATCGCGTACTGCGAAGCGAGCGCGCACCCGACAGCCGCGAACACGCTGGCGAGCACGACGGCGTGGGCGAACGGATGGCGCTTGATGTAGCGGAAAAGGAACGCGAGCGGCCGCCGCGCATAGCTCGCGAGCTTTGCGTTGTGGGCGTTACGCTGGGCGATGGTCAGATGTTCCAATTGATCGGTGGTCGGTCTGACGGAGCTTCGTCCGTACGAGGTGGAAAAAAGAAATAGGAAGGCGCTGCGGCAAACCTGACGGAATATCCGCATTGTAAACATCCATTACGCGGGGCGCATGCCCCGTGCCTGATGCGCGCGCATCTTATCGCGACTACGCGGCAACCGGTGTGCCTTCCTGCAAGGTGTCGTGGCCAAGGTTCAGCAGGTTTTCCCGGCCTTTTTAGAGATACAATTATGGATTGCGTTCGGCATTCTTCGATGCGCTGTCGCATCGCGTTATCCGAACAGTCTGCAAACAGTTTGTGAACATCGCGCGAACGGTTCGCGAACGGTCTGCGCCAGTGTCCCACAGTGGACCAGGATTCACGCGTGCGATTCGTAAGATGTCGCATGCGTCACGCGCCAGACGGCGTGTGACGGCCCGGTTCCGGTTGCCAGCGCCACGCGCCGGCCGGAAGCGCTCCCCTAATCTATAACTGTCTTTAAAAACAGGGGGTTGCGGAGTGTTTCCAGTTTGTAACAACGTAAAGACTTTGAAATGTTCTAGCCGGCTATGGGTGCAAACCCCGATAATGCCGACTCGAACGGCGTAGGGAAATTGACAGCTTTTGTGTCAACGACAGCGACCCCTGCGCGTTTACCGCCTGAGCCGCCGCGCGTGACGATCCGTCACGAGACAACTGCGTCGGTCTGTGTGCCGGGCATCCGGCGCGGTTAGCGGTACGGAACGCCTGGCAGGGCGAGCGGCAAACACGCCGCGGCTCGCGAGGTCGATTGTCAAACTTGCAGTACTTTGCCCGATTTATTACGAGGAAGGAGTTCACCACTATGCGAATCGCTCAAATCGCTCCGTTGCACGAGGCGGTTCCTCCCAAGCTGTACGGCGGCACGGAACGGGTGGTCTCCTACCTGACCGAAGCGCTGGTCGAACAGGGTCACGATGTTACGCTGTTCGCGAGCGGCGATTCGATTACCTCGGCGAAGCTCGAAGCTTTCTGGCCGCAGGCGCTGCGCCTCGACCCCACGATTCGCGACGTGATGGCTCCGCACATGCTGCTGCTCGAAGAAGTGCGCCGCCGCGCGCATGAATTCGACGTGCTGCATTTCCACATCGACTACTACCCGTTCTCGCTGTTCCAGCGTCAGGAAGTGCCTTTCGTCACGACGATGCACGGCCGCCTGGACCTGCCGGAACTGCAACCGATCTTCAACGCGTTCAGCGACGTGCCGGTCGTCTCGATCTCGGACAACCAGCGCCTGCCGCTGCAGCAAGCCAACTGGCAACAGACCGTCTACCACGGCCTGCCGGAAGACGTGCTGCGTCCGATCGAAAACGTCGAACCGGGCTATCTCGCCTTCCTCGGCCGCGTTTCGCCGGAGAAGGGGCTCGACAAGGCGATCCGCATCGCCGGTCAGGCCGGGATGAAGCTCAAGGTCGCCGCCAAGATCGACAAGGCCGACCGCGCCTACTACGAAGAAGTCATCAAGCCGCTGATGGCGCAGTCGCACGTCGAGTACATCGGCGAAATCGGCGAGCACGAAAAGCGTGAATTCCTCGGCAACGCGCACGCGCTGGTGTTCCCGATCGACTGGCCGGAGCCCTTCGGTCTGGTCATGATCGAAGCCATGGCTTGCGGCACGCCGGTCATCGCGTTCAAGCGCGGTTCGGTGCCGGAAGTCATCGACAACGGCGTGTCGGGTTTCGTCGTCGAAGACGAAATCAGCGCGGTCGCGGCGGTCAAGCGCCTGTCCACGCTGTCGCGCGAGAAGGTGCGCGGCGCGTTCGAATCGCGTTTCTCGTCGAAGGTCATGGCGAAGAACTACGTCGCCGTGTACGAAGAAATGCTGCGCCAGAAGCGCCGCACCGTGCTGCGCGAAGTCAACGCCAGCTAAGCGCGCGGTTCGGGCCGTCGTCTGACGGCTCGCGCGAGTTTTCACAACGCCTCAGTGCCTTGCACTGGGGCGTTGTTACATTTACGCCGCACGTAACGGTTCTCACCGGCTGCGAGCGTGAGGGGCGGCGGCAATGTCCCTATAATGGCCGTTCCGCGAAATTGGCGGCCTTTTTTACGACAGCGACATCAGGAGAAGTGCCTTGGCAAGAACCCGACCGACGCGCGCCGTCACCGTTCCCGGTGCCGGCACGATGTTCGCGTTGCGCGCGATCGGTCTCGTGATCCTTGCGCGCTGGCTCCATTCGATGGCGCAGATGAATTTCATCGCGGCGCTCGAGGGAATGGCCTCGTCGCCGGTCGCGTGTCTGAATCTCGTCTTCCTGTTTCTGCTGATCGTGTTGCCGGGCGCGAAGGCGCGCGTGGAGCGTCCGTTCCATCCGCTGCCGCAATGGCTGCGTCAGGCGCTGCGCTTCTTCGGCGTTTTCGGTTGTCTGTTCGCGCTCTGGTCGATCGGCGCCTTCGTCTGGATGGCGGGCTGGCGTCGCGCCGTGCACGCCGCCGCCGAGACCAACGGCTGGCTCGTGGTGCTGCCCGCGCTGTACGCGGCCGTTGTGTGGATCTGCCGTCCGCGGGCGCTGTGGCGGTCGAACTTCGCGGCGCGGCGTTTTGCGATCGGACGCTATGCGGTCTCGATCGATGTCGCGACGCGTACCACAGTGGTGTGGCTCGAAAGCCGCAAGCTCGGCCAGTATGACGCGCGCGAGTTGTCGGTGCGCTGGCCCGGCGGCGCGCGGGTGCGGGATGGATCGAATCCTGGGCGGGCGGGTGAGCCGGGCGGCGTGGGCGCCGCGCCGGTCAGCGAACCGGTCGGCGAGCCGGTGATACCGGCGCACGCACCGCTCGATGCCGAGACCACGCTGGCGGCGTCGGCTGAGTCGGCTGAGTCGGCTGAGTCGGCTGAGTCGGCTGCGCCCGTGGTTCCGGCTGCACCGGCCACGGCACCCACGCCAAGTACGCAGATCGCGCTGATCGCGCCGGTTCAGACGGCTGCGTCGTCGCACGACCGCCGTCCGAAAATCGCATTGATGTGGGACTCGCCGGCCGCGGCGGGGCACAACCGTCAGACCGTGTTCCGCATCCGTCTTATGACCGAGGGCGACCGCGTGGCCGCCCGCGCGCTGGATGCCGCGCTGAAACAGGCTTGATGCGCGAGCGCGGTTCGCCGCGTCGCGGGTTGCCGCCTGGTTTCTCGCGTTTCTGCTATTCCTTCTGCTTGTCTCTGCTTCGATCGTCTTTACGATTTCCGCCGTCACCGTGGAGCGCGCTCCGCCCCAGCTTGCCGATCCATCGCCGCTTCGAAGGAGTCGCCATGCTAGTCCGCTGGTTGCTTGCCGCCATTCATCTGCTGGCCTTCGGTTTCGCGCTCGCCTCGATCGTGCGGCGCTCGCGCGGTCTGCGCCGCTGCACCTCGACAGAAGGGCTGCCCGCCATCTTCAGCGCTGATAACGGCTGGGGCGGCTCGGCGCTGGTGCTGATCGTCACGGGCGCGATGCGTGCGTTCGGCGGCTTCGAGAAGGGCGCGGACTACTACCTGCACGAACCGCTCTTTCACGTGAAGATGGGCGTGCTCGTGCTGATCCTTCTGCTCGAAATCGCTCCGATGATGGCGCTCCTGCGCTGGCGCAACGCCGTCAAAAACGGCGACGTGCCCGATCTCACGCACGCGCCGAAATACGCACGCATCGGCAGGTGGCAGACGCTGTTGCTCGTGGTGATGGTGTTTGCCGCGACCGGCATGGCGCGCGGTATCGGGCTGGCGGGAATGGGCGCGGACGGCGCGTCGTAACGGGACGCCCGCGCGGAAGTGCCCCGGACGCCATTCATCAGCAATCCGAACCAATGGCCGCAAATGAAAAAAGCCCCGTTGCTTGCGCAACGGGGCTTTTTATCTTCGGTGCTTGTCTTTACCAACACCAGAATCCTGGTGGGTAGTACTGGGATCGAACCAGTGACCCCTGCCGTGTGAAGGCAGTGCTCTACCGCTGAGCTAACCACCCGAAGAGATTCAAATTATGCCGGGCATTTTCAGTCTTGTAAAGCCCTTTTTTAAGTATTTTGCACAGTACCCGAATTTTCTTCGACGACGGGCTGTGTGCGCCAGACCGAGGTGCCTTTGAGCGCCTTGTCGAGGCCGTCGAGCAGGGCGTCGTGCTCGCTGATCTCGTCGGCGCTCGCGGCGATCACGGGCAGCGCGAGCGTCTCGAAGCGCACGCGCGGCGCGGCGCCGGCATCGTTCGCGTCGTGCGTGCTCGACATGTCGATCACGAGGCTTTCCTGGCCGCGCGTCATCGCCAGATAGACTTCGGCGAGCAGTTCCGAGTCGAGCAGTGCGCCGTGCAGCGTGCGGTGCGCGTTGCTGATGCCGAAGCGGTCGCACAGCGCATCGAGCGAATTGCGTTTGCCCGGGAAGATCTGCTTGGCCTGCACCAGCGTGTCGATCACCTCGCCGCAATGCTGCTTGAGCGGCGGCTGGCCGACCATCGCAAGCTCGGCATCGAGAAAGCCGATGTCGAACGGCGCGTTGTGAATGATCAGTTCCGCGCCGCGAATGAAGTCGAGAATCTCGTTCGCGACTTCGGCGAATTTCGGCTTGTCGGAGAGGAATTCGGTGGTCAGGCCGTGCACCGCGAGCGCGCCGGGGTCGCTGTCGCGTTCCGGGTTGATGTAGAAGTGCAGGTTGTTGCCCGTGAGCCGGCGGTTCACGAGCTCGACGCAGCCGATTTCGATGATGCGGTCGCCCGTGCGGGCGTTCAGGCCGGTGGTTTCGGTATCGAGAATGATCTGGCGCATGGCGTTTGAAACAGGATTGCGTGGGCGGCGCGCGTGTCGGCGGACAGGACGCGCCGCGTTTTAAAGGCTCAGAGTTCGGTGAGCGTGGCGACGCCGCGGTTCGCGAGCGCGTCGGCGCGCTCGTTTTCCGGATGGCCGGCGTGGCCCTTGACCCAGCGCCACTCCACCTCGTGTTGCGCGACGAGCGCGTCGAGGCGCTTCCACAGGTCGTCGTTCTTGACGGGCGTTTTCGCGGCGGTCATCCAGTTCTTCTTTTTCCAGCCGTGAATCCATTCGCTGATGCCTTTCTGCACATATTGCGAATCGGTGTGCACGATTACCTTGCACGGGCGCTTGAGCGCTTCGAGCGCGGCGATCACGCCCATCAGCTCCATGCGGTTGTTGGTCGTGCCGGCCTCGCCGCCGAACAGTTCCTTTTCCTGCGCGCCGAAGCGCAGCAGCGCGCCCCAGCCGCCGGGGCCAGGGTTGCCCTTGCAGGCGCCGTCCGTGAAGATTTCGACGAAGTCGGGTGTGCTCATGAGTCCTTGTTGCGTGTAGGGGAGGGGTGGTGGCCGCGGCCTTCAGGCTCGGCGCCAGCACCGGTTTCTTGACCTTCAGCGGTCCGACGAGGCGCATGCCGCGCACGCGCTTGATCGCCGTGATCATGTAGACCGCGCCGAAGATCGCCCACCAGCGGTCGCCCGCGGCTTCCATGAAGCCATAGCGGCCGAGCCATTTGTCGGTCGAAAGCGGCGGCCGATAGCAGCCGAAGCGCCCGCGTTCGAGTTCGAAGCCGAGCAGCTTGATCCAGTCTTTCAGACGCGTGAAGGCGATCAGGTCCTGACGCGCGGGCAGGAAAGGGCGGCCCGTGAGTTTGCCCGCCGACTGACGCGCGCCCCACAGCGACAGCGAGTTGAAGCCGACGATCACGAGCTGGCCCTCGGGCATCAGCACGCGTTCGGCTTCGCGCAGCAGGCGGTGCGGGTCGCTCGTGAATTCGAGCGTGTGCGGCATCACGATCAGGTCGACGCTCTGCGCCTCGAACGGCAGATCGAGATGATCGCACCAGATCGTGCTGCGCCCGGCCGGAGCATGCAGCGACGGCGCGGCGCTCGTATCGATGCGGCCGGCGTTCTGCTCTGCATGAACCGAAGCGTGATGCGAGCCGCCCGGCGCGAGCGGCGCAACGTAAGGCGCGCTGGCCGCGCTCGCGCCGTCGAGCACGAGCGCGCGGCACGACATGCGGTTCTCGCGCAGCGCGTCGAGTTGCGGCAGGCCGATTTGCAGCGCATGGTAGCCGAAAATGTTCGACACCATGCGGTCCAGTTGCTCCTGCTCCCAGTCGAGCACGTACCTTCCGGCGGGCGAAGCGGTCCAGGCGGGCCAGTCTATAATCGTTCGGTCAGACATGTCGAAGAGTACGTCGCCCCATGAAGAGTCCGCTTGAGCACGCGCGCGCGTCTTCCGCTGCGCTCGAATACGTGCCGGTTCCGGCTTTTGAAGATAACTACATCTGGGTCGTGTCGGACGGCCGCAATGCCGTCGCCGTCGATCCGGGCGACGCCGCGCCGGTTCGCGATTATGTGGCGAAACGAGGCTGGCGGCTCTGCGCTATTTTACTCACCCATCACCACAACGACCACGTCGGCGGAGTGGCCGATCTCCTTTCGGATGAGCGCGTGCCCGTCTACGGCCCGGCCGGCGAGGCGCTCGGTCCGCTCGATCCGTTCGTCACGCGCATGCGTGGCGGCGACACGGTGCGCATCGAAGCGCCCGCGCTCGATCTGAAGGTGATGGATGTACCGGGCCACACGCGCGGACACATCGCCTATTTTCAGGCGGCGGGTTCACTGAACGCCGTGCCCCATCTTTTTTGCGGCGACACGCTGTTCGCCTGCGGTTGCGGCCGCCTGTTCGAAGGCACGCCCGCGCAGATGCTCGCGTCGCTCGATTCGTTTGCCGCGTTGCCCGGCGACACACAGGTTCATTGCGCCCACGAATACACGCTTTCTAACATTCGTTTCGCGCTCGCCTGCGATCCGGACAACGCCGCGCTGCACGACTGGAGCGCGAAGGCTTCGGCGCTGCGCGAACGCGGTGTGCCGACCTTGCCGACCACGATCGCCCACGAGCGCGCGGTGAATCCTTTCCTGCGCGCCGACGATCCCGCCGTGCAGGCCACGCTTGCCGAGGCGCTGCATGAAACGGTGCCCGACCGGCTGGCCGCATTCACGCTGATGCGCGAATGGAAGAACAGGTTCCGCTGAAGGTTCCGCTGACCCACTGCGATGCGTGGGTATGCTCAACCCAAACGTATGGAACCACACCCAAGCTGCGGATTTGCATGGCTTTTTCCAATTATTCCGATTGACGGAAACGTGTGCGTTCCGTACTATCGGCTGCAAATTCCAGCCTTGCGGATGTAGACGTTCATGCGATTTATCCTAAGTGCGCTGCTGGTCCTCATGCTCGCCGCGTGCGCGAGCGGCGGGCCTGCGGCGAATTCAGCCAGCTCTCTTTCTCCCGCCGACCCCCAGGCGCGCGCCGACCAGATCCGTAAGACTTCCGCAGCGAAAGAAACGATTAACGTCGATAACGGCTCGGTCGATCAGCTCACGAGCCCGGACGCCGACCTTTGGGGTCGTATTCGCCGCGGCTTCCAGATGCCCGATCTGCAGAGCGATCTGGTCGACATGAATGCGCAGTGGTACGCGGAGCGTCCCGACTACGTGGCGCGCATGACCGAGCGCTCGCAAAAATATCTGTACCACATCGTCGAAGAGCTCGAAGCGCGCCATATGCCGACCGAGCTTGCGCTGCTGCCGTTCATCGAATCCGCCTATAACCCGCAGGCGCTGTCGGTCGCGAAGGCCGCGGGCATGTGGCAGTTCGTGCCGGGCACGGGCCGCACTTACAACCTCAAGCAGAACATGTGGCAGGACGAGCGCCGCGACGTGCTGGCCTCGACCAGCGCCGCGCTCGATTACCTCTCGCGTCTGCACGACATGTTCGGCGACTGGTATCTCGCGCTCGCCGCGTACAACTGGGGCGAGGGCAACGTGCAGCGCGCCATCGCGCGCAACCAGGCCGCCGGTCTGCCGACCGACTACCAGAGCCTGCGCATGCCCAACGAGACGCGCAATTACGTGCCGAAGCTCCAGGCCGTCAAGAACATCGTGATGAATCCGCAGCAGTACGGCCTCACGCTGCCTTCGATTCCGAACCACCCGTATTTCGTCACCGTCACCACCTCGCACGACATCGACGTGGATGTCGCGGCCAAGCTCGCGAACATGGCGCCCGACGAGTTCCGCTCGCTCAATCCGTCGTTCAAGAAGCCGGTCATTCTCGGCGCGACCGACCCGCAGATCCTGCTGCCGTTCGATAACGCCAGCGCATTCGAGCGCAACCTGAAGTCGTATTCGGGCCAGCTCTCGTCGTGGACGGTGTACACCACCGATTCGCGCGCCACGCCGGCGGCCATCGCGCAGAAGATCGGCGTGGACGCGGATACGCTCATGTCGGTCAACAAGATTCCGGCGGGCATGCGCCTGAAGCCCGGGTCGACGCTCGTGGTGCCGCGCACCGACGACGGCGACGACGAAGACATCAGCGCCGACGTCGCCGAAAGCGCCGTGCTCGCGATGGAGCCGGACGTGCCCGACACGCGCAAGATGCTGATCCGCGTGCGCCGCAAGCAGTCGATGGAAACGATCGCCAGCCGCTACGGCGTCTCGGTCGGCCAGCTCAAGGCGTGGAACCGCACGCATCGCGATCTCGCGTCGCCGGGTCAGGTGCTGGTGCTGCACGTGCCGGTCGGCAAGTCGATGCCGAGCGAGCCGGGCCCCGAGCGTCTGGCAACGAACGTTTCCGGTGGCGGCGTGCAGCGCATCGGCACCCGGATTGCAGACACCGGCTCGAAGTCGCGCTACGATAAGAAACACGGTCGCGCGCGCAACGAAGTCGTGAAGGTTTCCGAACCGGTCAAGGCCAAGGCTTCCAGCGCAGCGCCCAGCAAGGCGTCGAAGGGTACGGCGAGCCGCTCGAAGGCCGACACCCACACGCAGAAGCACAAGTCCAAATAGCGGCAGCGTAGGGTGCTCAGCTATGCGTTGCGGGGGCAGCGCATGGTGTTTCGCTCCGATCACTACTAGCTTTTTGACGCCGTCACCCCGCCAGGTGGCGGCGTTTTCGTTGGTGTGTCGGGATTGCGTTGGGCGTGCGTTCGATGTGCGCGTGATGGTTGTCACAAGTTGTTGCCACAAGCGCGGGGCGGCCGGGAGATAAAAGGGCGCGAGCGTCGCGATGACAGGCGCACGACGAATTTGCCCGATCCCGCTCCCCATTTATCCTGCGCGCCGCGCCGCCTAGAGTGGAAAGGGTGTCGTGGCGCCTCCCGGCACCGCGCCGATGGCCCGACGTCATCTCGAAATTTGAAGGAAAGGGTAATTTCGCGCTATAATTTCAAGGTTTGAGCTTATCAACCCGCACCCTAGCGCCTACCTCCCCCCATCCGTTCATCCGCCGCCCGCGCTTTACCGTCGAAATGGCCGGCTGCCGCCCGATCGAGCGTCACAAACGCACCTTCAGGCCCGGCGCCCAGACTGCCAGACGCACGGATAAGCCGCGCAACGAGTGCGCCGCGCGCGCGTCCTGATTCCGCCGTACAGGATGCCGACGCCGCAGCCGCTCCAGGTCGCAAGATCGCAACGTCGGACAACAGGTCGGCACAGGGTGCTCCCCCAAGGAGTCTCCCGTGTTGCCGTCATTCTCTCCCGCTCTGCTCGCGCTCGCCGACGGCACGGTCTTTCGTGGTTATTCGATCGGCGCGCCCGGCCATACGATCGGCGAAGTCGTGTTCAACACGGCTATCACCGGTTATCAGGAAATCCTGACCGACCCGAGCTACGCTCGCCAGATCGTCACCCTCACGTATCCGCATATCGGCAATGTCGGCGTCAACGCCGAAGACGTCGAAGCCACGAAAGTCCATGCCGCCGGTCTGATCATTCGCGACCTGCCCGTGCTCGCCTCCAACTTCCGCATGGAGCGCACGCTCGGCCAGTATCTGAAGGACGAAGGCGTGGTCGCCATCGCCGGTATCGATACGCGCAAGCTCACGCGTATCCTGCGCGACAAGGGCGCGCAGAACGGCGCGATCCTCGCCGGTTCCGACGACGAAGCCAAGGCGATCGAACTCGCGCGCTCGTTCCCGGGCCTCGCGGGCATGGACCTCGCAAAGGTCGTCTCGACCGACAAGACCTACACGTGGAACACCACGGAGTGGCGTCTGGGCGAAGGCTACCGCACGCAATCGGCGCCGAAGTACAAGGTCGTCGCGTTCGACTACGGCGTGAAGCAGAACATCCTGCGCATGCTCGCCGAGCGCGGCTGCGACGTCACGGTGCTGCCGGCGCAAGCCACGGCTGAGGACGCGCTCGCGCTGAACCCGGACGGCGTGTTCCTCTCGAACGGCCCCGGCGATCCGGAACCGTGCGACTACGCGATCAAGGCGGCGCAGACGCTCATCGAGCGCGGCATCCCCACGTTCGGCATCTGTCTCGGTCACCAGATCATGGGCCTCGCCGTCGGCGCGAAGACGCTCAAGATGAAGACGGGCCACCACGGCGCGAATCATCCGGTCAAGGATCTCGGCGATGGCCGCGTGGTCATCACGTCGCAGAACCACGGCTTCGCGGTCGACGCCGCATCGCTGCCGGCGAATGCGCGCGTGACGCACGTTTCGCTGTTCGACGGCACGCTGCAAGGTTTCGAGCTGACCGACAAGCCCGCGTTCTGCTTCCAGGGTCACCCGGAAGCGTCGCCCGGCCCGCACGACATCGGCTACCTGTTCGACCGCTTCATGGCGCTGATGGACAAGGCCCGGGCGTAAGCGCGGCCCGCAGGAACGAGCAGAGCAGAGTGCGCAGCGAGCCGGGTTTCGATCCGGCCCACGCGCGCACCCGGCGGCGAGCAGAGCAGGCAAGCCGCCAGACGTAAAAGACACAGGAATATTTAGCGAGAGCGTTATGCCCAAGCGGACAGACATCAAGAGCATTCTCATCATCGGCGCGGGTCCGATCATCATCGGCCAGGCGTGCGAGTTCGACTATTCGGGCGCGCAGGCATGCAAGGCGCTGCGTGAAGAAGGCTACAAGGTCATCCTCGTCAACAGCAATCCGGCGACGATCATGACCGACCCGAACACGGCCGACGTCACCTACATCGAGCCGATCACGTGGGAAGTGGTGGAGCGCATCATCGAGAAGGAGCGCCCGGACGCGATCCTGCCGACGATGGGCGGCCAGACCGCGCTGAACTGCGCGCTCGATCTGCATCACCACGGCGTGCTGACGAAGTACAACGTCGAGCTGATCGGCGCATCGCCGGAAGCCATCGACAAGGCCGAAGACCGCCAGAAGTTCAAGGACGCGATGACCAAGATCGGTCTCGGTTCGGCGAAGTCGGGCGTCGCGCACTCGATGGAAGAGGCGCTCAAGGTGCAAGGCGAGATCGCCGAATTCACCGGCACGGGCGGCTATCCGGTCGTGATCCGTCCGTCGTTCACGCTCGGCGGTTCGGGCGGCGGCATCGCGTACAACCGCGAAGAGTTCGAAGAGATCTGCAAGCGCGGTCTCGACCTCTCGCCCACGCGCGAACTGCTGATCGAGGAATCGCTGCTCGGCTGGAAGGAATACGAGATGGAAGTGGTCCGCGACAAGGCGGATAACTGCATCATCGTGTGCTCGATCGAAAACCTGGACCCGATGGGCATCCACACCGGCGACTCGATCACGGTCGCGCCGGCGCAAACGCTCACCGACAAGGAATACCAGATCCTGCGCGACGCCTCGCTGGCGGTGCTGCGCGAGATCGGCGTGGACACGGGCGGTTCGAACGTGCAGTTCTCGATCGATCCGAAGACCGGCCGCATGATCGTGATCGAAATGAACCCGCGCGTGTCGCGTTCGTCGGCACTGGCGTCGAAGGCCACGGGCTTCCCGATCGCCAAGGTCGCGGCGAAGCTGGCCGTCGGCTACACGCTGGACGAGCTCAAGAACGAAATCACCGGCGGCGCGACCCCGGCGTCGTTCGAGCCGACCATCGACTACGTCGTCACGAAGATCCCCCGTTTCGCGTTCGAAAAATTCCGCGAAGCCGATTCGCGCCTCACCACGCAGATGAAGTCGGTCGGCGAAGTGATGGCGATTGGCCGCACGTTCCAGGAATCGTTCCAGAAGGCGCTGCGCGGTCTCGAAGTCGGCGTCGACGGTCTGGACGAAAAGACCACGAGCCGCGACGAGATCATCCGCGAGATCGGCGAAGCCGGTCCGGACCGCATCTGGTATGTGGGCGACGCATTCCGCGTGGGCATGACGCGCGAAGAGATCTTCGAAGAAACCGCAATCGATCCGTGGTTCCTCGCGCAGATCGAACAGATCATCCAGAAGGAAGAAGCCGCGAAGGGCCGCACGCTCGAAAGCCTCTCGAAGGACGAGCTGAAGTACCTCAAGCAAAGCGGTTTCTCGGATCGCCGTCTGGCGAAGCTGCTGGGCAGCAACGCCGCGGACGTGCGCAAGCGTCGTATCGAGCTGAACGTGCGCCCGGTCTACAAGCGCGTGGACACCTGCGCGGCCGAGTTCGCCACGAAGACCGCCTACATGTACTCGACCTATGAGGAAGAGTGCGAGGCGAGCCCGACGAACAACAAGAAGATCATGGTGCTGGGCGGCGGCCCGAACCGGATCGGCCAGGGTATCGAGTTCGACTACTGCTGCGTGCACGCCGCACTCGCGATGCGCGAAGACGGCTACGAAACGATCATGGTCAACTGCAACCCGGAAACGGTGTCGACCGACTACGACACGTCCGACCGACTGTACTTCGAGTCGCTTACGCTCGAAGACGTGCTCGAAATCGTCGACCTCGAAAAGCCGGTTGGCGTGATCGTGCAGTACGGCGGCCAGACGCCGCTGAAGCTCGCGCTCGACCTCGAGGCGAACGGCGTGCCCATCGTCGGCACCTCGCCGGACATGATCGACGCGGCCGAAGACCGCGAGCGCTTCCAGAAGCTGCTGCAGGACTTGAACCTGCGTCAGCCGCCGAACCGTACCGCACGCGCCGAAGACGAAGCGCTCAAGCTCGCCGACGAAATCGGCTACCCGCTCGTCGTGCGTCCGTCGTACGTGCTGGGCGGCCGCGCGATGGAAATCGTCCACGAGCCGCGCGATCTCGAGCGCTACATGCGCGAGGCCGTGAAGGTGTCGAACGACTCGCCGGTGCTGCTCGACCGCTTCCTGAACGACGCGATCGAATGCGACGTGGACTGCATTTCGGATGGCACGGACGTGTTCATCGGCGGCGTGATGGAGCACATCGAACAGGCGGGCGTGCACTCGGGCGACTCGGCTTGCTCGCTGCCGCCGTACTCGCTGTCGCAGGAAACGGTGACCGAGCTCAAGCGTCAAACCGCCGCCATGGCGAAGGCGCTGAACGTGGTCGGCCTGATGAACGTGCAGTTCGCGATCCAGCAGGTGCCGCAGGACGACGGTTCGAAGAAGGACATCATCTACGTGCTGGAAGTGAATCCGCGTGCGTCGCGTACGGTGCCGTACGTGTCGAAAGCGACCAGCCTGCCGCTCGCGAAGATCGCGGCGCGCGCGATGGTCGGCCAGAAGCTGGTCGACCAGGGCGTGACGAAGGAAGTCGTGCCGCCGTACTTCAGCGTGAAGGAAGCGGTGTTCCCCTTCATCAAGTTCCCGGCAGTCGATCCGGTGCTCGGACCCGAAATGCGTTCGACCGGCGAAGTGATGGGCGTGGGCAAGACCTTCGGTGAAGCGCTCTTCAAGTCGCAGCTCGCGGCCGGTTCGCGTCTGCCGGAGTCGGGCACCGTTTTCATCACGGTGATGGATTCGGACAAGCCGAAGGCCGTCGAAGTCGCGCGCATGCTGCACGAACTCGGCTACGGTCTGGTCGCCACGCGCGGCACGGCAGCGGCGATCGAAGCGGCCGGCGTGCCGGTCAAGGTCGTCAACAAGGTGAAGGACGGCCGTCCGCACATCGTCGACATGATCAAGAACGGCGAGATTTCGCTGGTGTTCACGACCGTCGACGAAACCCGCGCGGCGATCGCCGACTCGCGTTCGATCCGCATGAGCGCGCAGGCGAACAAGGTCACGTACTACACCACGATGTCCGGCGCGCGCGCCGCCGTCGAGGGTCTGCGCTACCTGAAGAACCTGGAAGTCTATGATTTACAAGGCCTCCACGCTCGCCTAAACTAAGGCTTCCTTTGCCTGTCCAATACGTAACGAGGCAGGCAAACAGCTGAATGTGCCGCGGTTAAGCGGCGTTCCAACAGGGTCTTCAGGCTGCGCACGCATGCGCCGCCACCCTCGCGGAATGCACTTAACCGCGGAATTTTTTTTATGGCCGTCCGCGCAGTCGCGGGCGGCATCAATACGGCCCCAAGCGGCTGAACGAGTTGTTTATGAGCACGATTCCCTTGACCAAGCGCGGCGCAGATCAACTTCGCGGAGAATTGCAGCGCCTGAAATCCGTCGAGCGTCCGGCGGTCATCAATTCGATCGCCGAAGCGCGCGCCCAGGGCGATCTGTCGGAAAACGCGGAATACGATGCCGCGAAGGAAAAGCAGGGCTTCATCGAAGGCCGCATCGCCGAGATCGAATCGAAGCTGGCGGCCGCGCAGGTCATCGACCCGTCCACGCTGGAGGCCGAAGGCCGCGTCGTGTTCGGCTCGACCGTCGATCTCGAAGACCTCGAATCGGGCAATACGGTCACGTACCAGATCGTCGGCGATGACGAAGCCGACCTCGAGCACGGCCTCATTTCGGTGAGCTCGCCCATCGCGCGCGCACTGATCGGCAAGTCGGAAGGCGACGTGGCCGCGGTGCAGGCGCCGAGCGGCGTGCGCGAGTACGAAGTCATCGAGGTTCGTTACATCTGAGAAGGCGCCGATCATGGGTCACGACGTGAAAAATGACGTGAGCGCCGACATCGCGGCCAGCCGCCAGGGCGGCTCGCTCGTGCCGCACCGCCTGTTCGCGCTGATCGCGATGCTGTGGGTCGGCAGCCAGCTGACGATCGGTTACGCGGTGGCGCCCGTGTTGTTCGCGTCGCTCGACCACATGTCGGCGGGCGCGATCGCGGCGCAGGTGTTTCGCATCGAAGGCATGATCGGGCTCGTGAGCGGCGTGGTGCTGCTCATGCTCGCGAACGTGTTCGTGAAGCGCGGGGAGATCGGTTATCGGCGGCTGCGCTGGTTGCTGGTCGGCATGCTGCTGTGCGTGGTGGTCGGTTATTACGCGCTGCAGCCGTTCATGAACGCCATGCGCATGAATGCGGCGCAGGCGGGTATCGACATCGCCCATTCGGCGTATGCGAGCCGCTTCGGTATGCTGCACGGCATTTCGAGTCTGTTCTATCTGATCGAAAGCCTGCTGGGCGCGTGGCTCGTGTGGCTGCTGCCTTCGGCGCGCGGCGTGCGCCGCTGAGTGGCTGAGTGAAGTACGCGCGACTCGATCGCGCAACAAAAAAGCGCGGCATGCGTGCCGCGCTTTTTTATTTCGGCCTTCGGGCGAAGAAGCTGTCGCCCGGAACGGCTTGCTTACTTGGCGTTCTGATGCGAACGCTTCGCGCTGGTCTGACGCTTCTTGGCGCGCTTGACGTTGCCGCCTTGCGTGACGCGTTCGTTGCCCTTGACCGTGACGCTTTGCTTCTTCGGCTTGCGCATCGGGTTGTCCGACGGCTTGACGACCTTGACCACGCGCGGCGACGCGCCACGCTTGCCGGCTTCGCGCGCGCTCGGCACGTCGCCTGCCGGGCGCGACACGGTGCCGCGTGCGCCGGCGCGGGCCAGGGTGGTCTTCGGCTTGGCCTGTTCCGGCTTGTAGATCACCAGCAGCTTGCCGATGTGCTGGATGGGCGCGGCGTTCAGGCGGTCGCAGATCTCTTCGTAGATCGCCACGCGTTCTTCGCGCTCGTCGCCGAACACGCGCACCTTGATGAGCTGGTGGGCGTCGAGGTGAACCTGGATTTCCTTCAGGACGGCGTCGGTCAGTCCCTCGGCGCCGATGAGCACGACCGGTTTGAGCGCGTGAGCCGCGGAACGAAGTTCGGAGCGCTGTTCGGCAGTAAGAGTGAGGGCGGGCATGGGATGTGGCAGACTCGACTAAAATGACGGCGCTCGCCATGAATCGCGGCCACACAACAAGGGGCCGCCGGGCGAAAGGCGCGTCGGAAACAACGGAAAAAACCGTGGAGGACGGCGCGGCGCGGGCAGAGACCGGCAGGCGCGGCGGTGCAAACACGCCACAGAAACCGGACGGGCCGCGACGGCCGCACGAATTAAACGCGTATTATCCGCTAAAAGCGCGACATCACGCAGCAAGAGTTCATCTTTAATGGCAAAAAACCGCTTCAACACGTCGTGGCTGCACGACCATATTAACGATCCGTATGTGAAGATGGCGCAGCGGGAGGGTTATCGCGCCCGCGCCGCCTACAAGCTGAAGGAAATCGACGAGCAGGACAAACTGATCCGCCCGGGCATGGTGATCGTCGACCTCGGCGCCGCACCGGGCAGCTGGAGCCAGTACGCGCGCAACAAACTCGTGCAGAGCTCGAAGCGCGACGAGCAGCGTCAGGGCGGCATCGACGGCACAATCATTGCGCTCGACCTGCTGCCCATGGAGCCGATCGCCGACGTGCAATTCCTGCAGGGCGACTTCCGCGAAGACTCCGTGCTCGCGCAACTGGAAGAATCGCTGGGCGGTCGTCCGGTGGACCTTGTAATTTCGGACATGGCACCCAATCTGTCCGGAGTCGCGTCTGCGGACGCCGCGCGCATCGAGCATATTTGCGATCTCGCGCTCGAGTTTTCGCAGAATCATCTGAAACCTGATGGTGCCCTTTTAGTAAAATGCTTTCACGGCAGTGGTTACAGCCAGATCGTCGAGAACTTCAAGCATCAGTTCAAGGTCGTGGCCGCGCGCAAGCCGAAAGCTTCGCGCGATAAATCGTCCGAAACGTTTATATTGGGCAAACATCTGAAGCGACCCCGTTAAACCGGGCAACGCGAAAGAATCGGTTCCGGTGCAGCAAGTGCTTTGCAATAACTGTCATGAAGCGGTGCGAAAAAGCTTCGCGCCGGGCTCCGGAGGCAGTTCCGGCAAGGCGCGCGGGCTATCTCGGCGGTAGCGAAACGTTATGGCGAGGCCCTGCGTACTGGATTAGAATGCTTTGGTGGTGTCGCAAGGCAAATGTAGGCGCCCGTCTATGAGTGAAGGAGTGGTGCTTTGAACAACAACATGTTTTCGAAGGCAGCGGTGTGGCTGGTAATCGCACTGGTGCTGTTTACGGTGTTCAAGCAGTTCGACAAGCCCCGTGTCCAGGAAGGCGTTTCCTATTCGCAGTTCATGGACGACGCGAAGAACGGCAAGGTCAAGAACGTCGTGGTGCAGGGGCGGAACCTCACAGTCACTCCGGCCGACGGCCAGAAATACCAGATCGTCTCCCCGGGTGACATCTGGATGGTCGGCGACCTGATGAAATACGGCGTGCAGGTGAGCGGCAAGGCCGACGAAGAGCCGAATGCGCTCGTCTCGGCGTTGTACTACCTCGGGCCAACGATCCTGATCATCGTGTTCTGGTTCTACATGATGAGACAGATGCAGGGCGGCGGCAAAGGCGGGGCGTTCTCGTTCGGCAAGTCGCGCGCGCGTCTGATCGACGAAAACAACAACGCGGTCAACTTCTCCGACGTCGCAGGCTGCGACGAAGCCAAGGAAGAAGTGTCCGAGCTCGTCGACTTCCTGCGTGATCCGCAAAAATTCCAGAAGCTGGGCGGTCGCATCCCGCGCGGCGTGCTGCTGGTCGGCCCTCCGGGCACCGGTAAGACGCTGCTTGCGCGCGCCATCGCCGGCGAAGCGAAGGTGCCGTTCTTCAGCATCTCGGGCTCGGACTTCGTTGAAATGTTCGTCGGCGTGGGCGCGGCCCGCGTGCGCGACATGTTCGAACAGGCCAAGAAGCACGCGCCCTGTATCGTGTTCATCGACGAAATCGACGCGGTTGGCCGTCATCGCGGCGCCGGCATGGGCGGCGGTAACGACGAGCGCGAACAGACGCTGAACCAGATGCTGGTGGAGATGGACGGTTTCGAGGCGAACTCGGGCGTCATCGTGATCGCGGCAACCAACCGTTCGGACGTGCTCGACAAGGCGCTGCTGCGCCCGGGCCGTTTCGACCGTCAGGTCTACGTCGGTCTGCCGGACATCCGTGGCCGCGAGCAGATCATGAAGGTTCACCTGCGCAAGGTGCCGATCGCCAACGACGTGGACGCAGCGGTCATCGCACGCGGCACGCCGGGCTTCTCGGGCGCCGACCTCGCGAACCTCGTGAACGAAGCCGCGCTGTTCGCGGCGCGTCGCGGCAAGCGCATCGTCGAAATGCAGGACTTCGAAGACGCGAAGGACAAGATCTTCATGGGTCCGGAGCGCAAGTCGGCTGTTATCCGCGAAGAAGCGAAGCGCGCCACGGCGTATCACGAGTCGGGTCACGCCGTGATCGCGAAGCTGCTGCCGAAGGCCGATCCGGTTCACAAGGTCACGATCATTCCGCGTGGCCGTGCACTGGGCGTGACGTGGCAGTTGCCTGAGCACGACAACGAAACGTACTCGAAGGACTATCTGCTGGATCGTCTGGCCATTCTGTTCGGCGGCCGCGTGGCGGAAGAGCTGTTCATGAACCTGATCAGCACGGGCGCCTCGGACGACTTCAACAAGGCAACGCAGACGGCCCGCGCCATGGTCACGCGCTTCGGCATGACCGACGCGCTCGGACCGATGGTCTACGCCGACGACGACAACGACGGCGGCGCATTCGGTAAGGGCTTCACGCGTGTGATTTCGGAAGCCACGCAGCAGAAGGTCGACGCGGAAATCCGCCGCGTGCTCGACGAGCAGTACGGCCTCGCGAAGCGTCTGCTCGACGAAAACCGCGACAAGGTCGAAGCCATGACCGCCGCGCTGATGGAGTGGGAAACGATCGACGCCGATCAGATCAACGACATCATGGCCGGCCGTCCGCCGCGCTCGCCGAAGAGCAGCCCGTCTGCGGGCGATGCTTCGTCGGGTGGCAGCAGCACGGGCACCGAAGTCAAGCCCGGCAGCAGCGCCACTGCGCCGGCCTGACCGCCTGCGGTGCGTCAGATCGAGTAAAGTTGCGGGCCGGTGTGAAGATCACGCCGGCCCGTTTTGCATTTCTGGTCGCCGTGACGCGCAGGCTGTCGAGTCCGCGTTTGCGCGCGGCCGTATTTCGTTACACCTCTGACGTTTCTTGACGTGCCCAATCTGACTTCACAGGGTCATAATCCTCACCCTGAGCTTGCCCCGGAGCCGCTCGTCTGCGGCCGTTTCACGTTGACCTTCGAGCGTCCGCTCGTCATGGGGATACTCAACGCCACGCCCGACTCGTTTTCCGACGGCGGCCGCTACGTGGCATTCGACGACGCGCTGCGCCGCGCCGAGCAGATGGTGCTCGACGGCGTGGACATCATCGATATCGGCGGGGAATCGACGCGTCCCGGCGCGCCGCCCGTGCCGCTCGACGAAGAGCTAGAACGCGTGATTCCGCTCATCGAGCGGCTCAAGGACGCGAATGTGCCGCTGTCGATCGATACCTACAAGCCGGAAGTCATGCGCCACGCGATTGCCGCGGGCGCGGACCTGATCAACGACATTTGGGGCTTTCGCATGCCGGGCGCCGTCGATGCCGTGCGCGAGAGCGATTGCGGTCTGTGCGTGATGCACATGCTCGGCGAGCCGCAGACGATGCAGGTCGGCGAGCCCGATTATGTCGACGTGGTGCGCGAGGTGCGCGAGTTTCTGGCCGAACGCTGCGCCGCACTCGAGGCGGCGGGTATCGCGAAGGCGCGCATCAGCGTCGATCCGGGTTTTGGCTTCGGCAAGTCGGTGATCGAGCACAACTACGCGTTGCTCGCGCATCTGCCGCAGACCGCGCCCGAGGTGGCGCAGGGCGTCGCGCCGTATCCGGTTCTCGCGGGCATGTCGCGCAAGTCGATGCTCGGCGCGCTCGTCAACCGGCCCGCGCCGGAGCGTGTGGCGGCCAGCGTGGCCGCGGCAGTGTGCGCGGCGCAGAAGGGTGCGGCGATCATCCGCGTGCACGACGTGGCGCCGACAGTCGACGCGCTCAAGGTGTGGGGCGCCATGCGCGCCGCCGAACGCGTGTAAGCACGCTCGCGGTCGCGAGGCGCGAAAAGCAGCAGCAAAAGACAACCGCACAGCATGAAAAGCGCGGCGCGAAGGCGCCGCAAAATAGAACCAAAGAGAGGTTTGAGGTATGGGACGTCGTTATTTCGGAACCGATGGGGTTCGCGGCAAGGTTGGCGTCGCGCCGATCACGCCCGATTTCGTGCTGCGGCTGGGTTACGCCGCGGGCAAGGTGCTGGCCGGTGCCGCGCCGGCGTCGGGGCCGCGTCCGTCCGTGTTGATCGGCAAGGACACGCGCATTTCGGGCTACATGCTGGAAGCGTCGCTCGAAGCGGGGCTGTCGGCTGCGGGCATCGACGTGATGCTGGCCGGACCGATGACCACGCCCGGCATCGCCTATCTCACGCGCGCGCTGCGTCTGGCCGCCGGCGTGGTGATCAGCGCTTCGCATAATCCGTACTACGACAACGGCATCAAGTTCTTCTCGGCCGACGGCAACAAGTTGCCCGACGATGTCGAAACCCAGATCGAGGAGCAGCTCGAGTTGCCGCTCGACTGCGCGCCTTCCGAGCAGCTCGGCCGCGCGCGTCGTCTGCATGATGCGGGCGGGCGCTACATCGAGTTCTGCAAGAGCACGTTCCCGCAGGCGTTCAATCTGCGCGGCCTGAAGCTCGTGATCGACTGCGCGAACGGCGCGGCTTACGACATCGCCCCGCACGTGTTCCATGAACTGGGCGCCGACGTGATTCCGATCGGCGTGTCGCCGAACGGCTTCAACATCAACGACGGCGTGGGCGCGACGGCGCCCGATGCGCTCGTGCGCGCGGTGCGCGCCAATCACGCGGACCTCGGTATCGCGCTCGATGGCGACGCCGACCGCCTCCAGGTGGTCGACGCACAGGGCCGCCTCTACAACGGCGACGAGCTGCTCTACGTGCTCGTGAAGGACCGCATCGCGACCGACGGCAAGGTGCAAGGCGCGGTCGGCACGCTGATGACCAACCTCGCGGTCGAGCAGGCGCTCGAGCGCCTCGGCGTGCAGTTCGTGCGCGCGAACGTGGGCGACCGCTACGTGCTGGAGCAGCTGCGCGAACATGGCTGGCAGATCGGCGCGGAAGGGTCGGGCCATATTCTCTCGCTGGACCGTCATACGACCGGCGACGGCATCGTGTCGGCGCTGCTGGTGCTCGCGGCCATGAAACGCAGCGGCCAGACGCTCGCCGAGCTCACCGACGGCGTCACGCTGTTCCCGCAGAAGCTCATCAACGTGCGCATCGCGCAGGGCGCCGACTGGAAGGGCAACGCCGCCATCCAGAAGTCGATTGCGGACGCCGAAGCCGAGCTCAAGGGCAAGGGCCGCGTGCTGATCCGCGCGTCGGGCACGGAGCCGGTGCTGCGCGTGATGGTGGAAGCGCGCGACGAGCGCGACACGCTCCATTACGCCGAATCGATCGCCGATACGGTGAAGCGCGCGATCGCCTGATCCGCTTCATCCGCTTGATCCTGGGCTGCGCAATGCGGTCCTGAGGGCTGCAAAAAACGCGATGCGGGGCGCGACAATGCGTCGCGCATCGCGTTTTCCATGTGCGCCGCACCACATTCTTCAGCGGAAATTTCGATGTTGGAGCAAACGTTCCAAAACGTTTGCGAACCGCCCACGCGCGTTTTCGAAAAGCTTTCAGACGCCTGCGCGCGGCATTTCCAGTCGGACCCCTCCGCCCGGGCAAACGCCCGCCGGGCGGGGCAGGGCGGCCGCAACGGCTTGCCAGCCGGGCATTCGCGCTTTTGAAGCGAACGCCTAACTTCTCGTTTCCCCGACTTTCAGGCGGTAATCGTACTGTCACGAACGCTTCATGAATCGTCACAGTACTGTCACACAGAGGCCCTATTCTTCGCCCTGTCGTTCATCCGCTCACACACCTGGAGGTCTCATGAAATTGATGCAAACCGCGCTCGCTGGCGTTGCTGGCGCCCTCTTCGCGATGGCAGCCCACGCTGCTGACATCACCGGCGCGGGCAGCACCTTTGCAGCACCGATCTACACGAAATGGGCGGATGCCTATCAAAAGTCGGGCGGCGGCAAGGTGAACTACCAAGGCATCGGCTCGTCGGGCGGTATCAAGCAGATCGTCGCCAAGACGGTCGATTTCGCAGGTTCGGACGCGCCCCTGAAGGACGACGAACTGACGAAGGAAGGCCTGTTCCAGTTCCCGACGGTGGTGGGCGGCGTCGTGCCGGCGATCAACGTGCCGGGCATCAAGGCAGGCGAAATCACGCTGTCGGGCCAGGTCCTCGGCGACATCTACCTCGGCAAGGTCAAGAAGTGGAATGACCCCGAAATCGCCGCGCTGAACCCGAAGGTCAAGCTGCCGGATCTGGACATCGCCGTGGTTCGCCGCGCCGACGGTTCGGGCACCAGCTTCATCTGGACGAACTACCTGTCGAAGGTCAATCCCGAGTGGAAGAGCAAGGTCGGCGAAGGCTCGACCGTGAACTGGCCGACGGGTACCGGCGGGAAGGGCAACGACGGCGTCGCCGCCTTCGTGCAGCGTCTGCCGGGCGCGATCGGCTACGTCGAGTGGGCGTACGCCAAGCAAAATCACATGGTCTACACTGCCATGAAGAACGAGTCGGGTGCGGTCGTCGAGCCGAGCACGGACACGTTCAAGGCCGCTGCCGCCGGCGCAGACTGGAAGAAGTCGTTCTACCAGATCCTGACGAACGAACCGGGCAAGGACGCATGGCCGGTCGTGGGCGCCACGTTCGTGCTGCTGCACACGGCACAGGACAAGCCGGATCAAGGCAAGGAAACGCTCAAGTTCTTCGACTGGGCATTCAAGAACGGCACGCCGGCCGCCGACAGCCTCGACTACATCTCGCTGCCGCAATCGGTCGTGAGCGAGATCAAGTCGCAGTGGAAGGAAAAGGTCAAGGACGCAAGCGGCAAGGCAATCGCCGAATAAGCGGACCGACCGTGTAGCTGAACCGGGCCGCCCGCCTCACGCGTGCGGCCCGTGCTGCTTCCGGAACACTGGTTATGCAGTTGTAATAAATCTGCAATATTTCCGTAAATACACCCGCTACGATCTGCCGCCCTGATTGCTGATCGACCGGTCAATGGACCGGCGCAGGGCGGTCGGCGGTTCTGGAACCGCATCAACGTCGCGAGCCTCGCTTGCGGCAACTGGATACAGGTCATCATGTCCGACGTCCCGCTCGTCTCGAACCCGCCCGGCAACGCCGCGCAGCAGAAAGCGCCCAGCCCGGCAGGGGACATCATTTTTGGCGGCCTCACTCGCGGCGCCGCCATTGTCACGCTGTTGCTGCTCGGCGGCATCATCGTGTCGCTGATCGTCGCTTCGATGCCGACGATCCAGAAATTCGGTCTCTCATTCCTCTGGACGGCCGACTGGGATCCTCCCAGCGACCAGTTCGGCGCGCTCGTGCCCATTTACGGCACGATCGCCACCTCGCTGATCGCGTTGATCATCGCCGTGCCTGTGAGCTTCGGCATCGCGCTGTTCCTTACCGAGCTGTCGCCGGCGTGGCTGCGCCGCCCGCTCGGCATCGCCATCGAACTGCTTGCCGCGATCCCATCGATCGTGTACGGCATGTGGGGTCTGCTCGTGTTCGCGCCGATCTTCGCGCAATACTTCCAGCGCCCGCTCGGCCATCTGCTCGGCGACGTGTGGCTGATCGGCCCGCTGTTTCAGGGCCCGCCGATCGGTATCGGCATTCTGTGCGCGGGCGTCATTCTCGCGATCATGATCATTCCGTACATCGCCTCGGTGATGCGCGACGTGTTCGAAGTCACGCCCGTGCTGCTCAAGGAGTCGGCGTACGGCATCGGCTGCACGACGTGGGAAGTGATGTGGAAGATCGTGCTGCCCTTCACCAAGACCGGCGTGATCGGCGGCGTGATGCTCGGCCTCGGCCGCGCGCTCGGCGAAACGATGGCCGTGACCTTCGTGATCGGCAATACGAACCTGCTCGACAACGTCTCGCTGTTCTCGCCGGGCAACAGCATCACCTCGGCGCTCGCCAACGAGTTCGCCGAAGCGAGCCCGGGCCTGCATACGGCGGCGCTCATGGAGCTCGGCCTGATTCTGTTCGTGATTACCTTCATCGTGCTGGCGATCTCGAAGATCATGCTGCTGCGCCTTGAAAAGTCGGAGGGTGCGCGATGAGCGAGCCGCTGCTGAAAATCCCGGGCGCCATCTACGGCCCCGAACTCGAACGCATGCGCGGCAAGCTGCAAAGCCGCCGCCGCGTGACCAACGCGATCGCACTGACGGCGTCGCTCGGCGCGATGGCCTTCGGCCTGCTGTGGCTCGTGTGGATTCTCTACACGACGCTCTCGCTCGGCGTGGGCGGTCTGTCGGTGCAACTGTTCACGCAGTCGACGCCGCCGCCGAACACCGATGGCGGCGGTCTCGCCAACGCGATCGTCGGCAGTCTGCAACTGGTGGCGCTGGCCACCTTCGTCGGCACGCCGATCGGCATCCTGGCGGGCGTCTATCTCGCCGAATACGGCCAGAAGGGCTGGCTCGCGAGCATCACGCGCTTCATCAACGACATTCTGCTGTCGGCGCCGTCGATCGTCGTCGGTCTGTTCGTCTACGCGCTCGTGGTCGCCAAGATGGGCCACTTCAGCGGCTGGGCGGGTGCGATCTCGCTGGCGCTGCTGGAAATCCCGATCGTGATCCGCACGACCGAGAACATGCTCAAGCTGGTGCCTAACGCGCTGCGTGAAGCGGCCTTCGCGCTCGGCACGCCGAAGTGGAAGATGGTGCTGTCGATCACCCTCAAGGCGTCGATCGCGGGCATCGTGACGGGCGTGCTGCTCGCGGTGGCGCGTATCGCCGGCGAAACCGCGCCGCTGCTCTTCACGGCGCTGTCGAACCAGTTCTTCAGCATGGACATGAATCAGCCGATGGCGAACCTTCCGGTCACCATCTACAAGTTTGCGATGAGCCCGTTCTCGCAATGGCAGTCGCTTGCCTGGGCCGGCGTGTTCCTGATCACGTTGGGCGTGCTGGGGCTGAATATCCTCGCGCGCACCATCTTTTCGAAAAAGTAAGGGCGGAGTCATCCGATGAATATGGCAGAGAGTCACCTTAATCCCGTTGCAAACGGTACTGCGCCGTCGGGCCTCGACCCCGCCCAGGGCAAAAGCGGCCTCATGCTCGGCAAACCGAAGATCGAAGTGAAGGACCTGAACTTCTTCTACGGCAAGTACCACGCGCTGAAGAACATCAACCTGCAGATTCCCGAAGGCAAGGTGACGGCGTTCATCGGCCCGTCGGGCTGCGGCAAGTCCACGCTGCTGCGTACCTTCAACAAGATGTACGCGCTCTATCCCGAGCAGCGCGCCGAAGGCGAGATCCTGATGGACGGTGAGAACCTGCTCACCTACAACAAGGACATTTCGCTGCTGCGCGCGCGCGTCGGCATGGTGTTCCAGAAGCCGACGCCGTTCCCGATGTCGATCTACGACAACATCGCGTTCGGCGTGAAGATGTTCGAGAAGCTGTCGCGCCCGGAAATGGACGACCGCGTCGAGTGGGCGCTCACCAAGGCGGCGCTCTGGAACGAAGTGAAGGACAAGCTCAACCAGAGCGGCTACGGCCTCTCGGGCGGCCAGCAGCAGCGTCTGTGCATCGCGCGCGGCATTGCGATCCGTCCGGAAGTGCTGCTGCTCGACGAGCCGTGCTCGGCGCTCGACCCGATTTCCACGGGCCGCATCGAAGAACTGATCGCGGAACTCAAGAGCGACTACACGGTGGTGATCGTGACCCACAACATGCAGCAGGCCGCGCGGTGCTCGGACTACACTGCGTACATGTATCTCGGCGAACTGATCGAGTTCGGCGACACCGAGAAGATCTTCATCAAGCCGGTCCGCAAGGAAACGGAAGACTACATCACCGGCCGCTTCGGCTGATCCCGTTGGGGAACCCCAAGCGGAAGAAGGGAGAAACGACATGTCCGACAAGCATCTGTCCAGCCAGTTCGACGCCGACCTGAACCTGATTTCGTCGAAGGTGCTCGAAATGGGCGGCCTCGTGGAATCGCAGATCATCACGGCGATGCAGGCCCTCAACGAGTTCGACGGCGAAGCCGCCGAGCGCGTGATCGCCGCCGAAGACCGCCTCAACACGATGGAAGTCGAGATCGACGAAGAGTGCAGCAACATCATCGCGCGCCGTCAGCCGGCCGCGCGCGACCTGCGTCTCGTGCTCGCGATCTCGAAGACCATCACGAACCTCGAGCGCGCCGGCGACGAAGCCGAAAAGATCGCCAAGCGCACCAAGCGCCTGATGGAAGACGGCGCCTCGCGCGCGGTGAACATCGCCGAGATCAAGGTCTCGGGCGAGATGGCCGTGTCGATCCTGCGCCGCGCGCTCGACGCGTTCGCGCGTCTCGACACCGTGGCGGCCGCGCAGATCGTGCGCGACGACAAGGCGATCGACGAGGAATTCCGTGCTTTCGTGCGCAAGCTCGTGAGCTACATGATGGAAGATCCGCGCACGATTTCCGTGGGCCTCGACTATCTGTTCATCGCCAAGGCGATCGAGCGGATCGGCGACCACGCGAAGAACATCGCCGAATTCATCATCTACATCGTGAAGGGCACCGACGTGCGCCACAAGTCGCGCGACGCACTCGAGCGCGAAGCGCTCAGCTGATCCTTCACATCACGTTACAACGGTTTAACAGGTCTTAGTGCCAGAGGTGCCGATGCCCAGCAGCATTCTCGTCATCGAAGATGAGCCCGCGATTTCCGAGCTGATTTCCGTGAACCTGCAACACGCGGGTCATTGCCCGATTCGCGCGTACAACGCGGAACAGGCGCAGAACCTGATCAGCGACGTGCTGCCCGACCTCATCCTGCTCGACTGGATGTTGCCGGGCAAGTCGGGCGTCAATTTCGCGCGCGATCTGCGCAACAACGAGCGCACGAAGCATATTCCGATCATCATGCTGACCGCGCGCGGCGACGAGCAGGACAAGGTGCTTGGCCTCGAAATCGGCGCCGACGACTACGTCACGAAGCCGTTTTCGCCGAAGGAACTGATGGCGCGCATCAAGGCGGTCCTGCGCCGCCGCGCGCCGCAGCTCACGGAAGACGTGGTCGCCATCAACGGTCTCAAGCTCGACCCGGCCACGCACCGCGTCGCGGCGCACGCCGAAGGCTCGGAGATCAAGCTCGATCTCGGCCCGACCGAGTTCCGTCTGCTGCACTTCTTCATGACGCATCCGGAGCGCGTGCACAGCCGCACGCAACTGCTCGATCAGGTGTGGGGCGACCACGTGTTCGTCGAGGAACGGACCGTCGACGTGCATATCAAGCGTCTGCGTGCCGCGCTCAAGCCCGCGGGCTGCGATGCTATGATCGAAACGGTGCGCGGCAGCGGCTACCGGCTCGCCAAGAGCGCCTGAACCGGCAAGCGGGTGAGCGGGGCGCTCAGTTGCTGAGCCGCTCCGAAGCCTGAGCGCCCGCGCTCGGGCGGCAGTACGCCGGTGACGCAGCGCAAGCCTGCTTGATGCGCGCGCCGGCGCTTTCCGATTCCGCAGCGCCCCGGTCCGGACTCCTCTTCTCATCGATCGCAGGAACATGAACATCATCTGGGCGCGCGCCCTCGTATCGATCGTGCTGCTTGCGCTCGTCTGCACGGGCGTCGGCGCGTTTTTCGGCGTGAAGCTCGCACTGGCGCTGGCCGTCGCGCTGCTGGCCGCGCAAATGGTTTTCAGCACGTTCCACAAACAGCGCCTGTGGCGTCTGCTCGACGCGCCGGTCTACGGCGAAGTGCCGAGCGCGCCGGGCGTGTGGGGCGAAATCTATTACCGCCTGCACAAGCTCGCGAAGCGCTGGCACGCCCAGGTGCGCCAGGTCGAACAGCAGCACTCGCGCTTCATCCAGGCCATTCAGGCGTCGCCCAACGGCGTGGCCATGCTCGACGATCACGATCAGATCGAGTGGTGCAACGCGATTTCCGAAGTCCATTTCGGCCTCGACGCCAAACGCGACCTGCGCCAGCACATCACCCATCTCGTGCGTCAGCCCGACTTCGTGCGCTATCTGAATTCGCACGACTACAAGGAGATGCTGATCATGCGCGGCATGGGCACGAAGCGGCAGAACGTGCTCTCGGTGCAGGTGTTTCCCTACGGCGACAATCGCAAGCTCGTGCTCTCGCAGGACATCACCGAACTCGAACGCACGGACGCCATGCGCCGCGACTTCGTGGCCAACGTCTCGCACGAACTCAAGACGCCGCTCACGGTGCTCTCGGGCTTTCTGGAGACGATGCGCGAGTTGCCGCTGTCCGAAGACGAGCGCAACCGCTATTTCGACCTCATGGAGCAGCAGGCGTCGCGCATGCGTCACATCGTGACCGATCTGCTCGTGCTGGCGAAGCTCGAAGGCGAAGGGCGTTCGCCGGGTGATCAGATGATCGACATGCGCGCCGTGCTCGTCCACGTGCGCGAAGACGCGGAAAGCCTCTCGGGCGGCCATCATCGGATCAGCGCCGATTTCGACGACGGGCTCTCGCTTACGGGCTCGGAAACCGAAATTCTCAGCGCGCTGGGCAATCTCGCGACCAATGCCGTGCGCTACACGCCCGAAGGCGGCAAGGTGCATCTGGCGTGGCGCGTGGAAGGCGGCCAGGCGGTGTTCTCGGTCACCGACACCGGCTTCGGCATTCCGGCCAGCGACATTCCGCGCCTGACCGAGCGCTTCTATCGCGTGGACCGCAGCCGTTCGCGCGATACGGGCGGCACGGGTCTCGGGCTCGCCATCGTCAAGCATGTGCTGCAGCGTCACGATGCGGCGCTCGAGGTGAAGAGCGAAGAAGGGCGCGGCAGTACGTTCACCGTGCGCTTTCCGTCGGCGCGTACGACGCGGCGTCAACCTGCGCCGGTGTGAGCGCGGTGGGATGGGTGGCGCATCGCGTAGTACATGGTTTCACCGGCGCCCAATAAAAAAGCCGCTTCGTTCGAAGCGGCTTTTTTACGCCATCGGCAAAGGCGCGGGCTTCAGACGCTTCAAACTTTCACGAACAGAACTTCGCGAGCAGGCTCATCTGCGCGTTGCGCACGGCCTTGCCGGCGCGGCGGCGCTTGTAGTGGCCGTCGCTTTGCATGAGCCACGCCGACTGGTTGTCGCCGAGGAAACACGAAAGCCCTTCGGCGATCACGCGGCGCTTCAGGCGGCGATCGTGAATCGGGAACGCGACTTCGACGCGGCGGAACAGATTGCGGTCCATCCAGTCGGCGCTCGACAGATAGACGTTCTCCGCGCCGCCTGCGTAGAAGTAGTAGATGCGATGGTGTTCCAGGAAGCGCCCGACGATCGAGCGCACCGTGATGTTCTCCGACAGCCCCGGCACGCCCGGCTGCAGCGAGCACACGCCGCGCACGATCAGATCGATCTTCACGCCCGCCTGCGAGGCTTCGTATAGCTCGTCGATCACGGTGGGTTCGAGCAGCGCGTTCATCTTCGCGACGATGCGTGCTTTCTTGCCCTGGCGCGCGGCTTCGGCTTCGGCGCGGATCGACTCGACGAGCTTCGGATGCAACGTGAACGGCGACTGCCACAGTTCGTGCAGTTGCAGCTCGCCGCCGATGCCGGTGAGCTGCTGGAACACGTGATGCACGTCCTCGCAGGTCTTCGGCTCCGAGGTCATGAGGCCGAAGTCGGTGTAGAGACGCGCCGTGCGCGGATGATAGTTGCCGGTGCCGAGGTGCACGTAGCGGCGCAGCTGCATGCGGCCGTTCACGGGTACGCGGCGCACGATCAGCATCATCTTGGCGTGGCACTTGTGGCCGACCACGCCGTACACCACATGCGCGCCCACGGCTTCGAGCTGCGAAGCCCAGTTGATGTTGGTCTCTTCGTCGAAGCGCGCGAGCAGTTCCACGACCACCGTCACTTCCTTGCCGTTGCGCGCGGCCTGCATGAGCGCGTCCATCAGCGGCGAGTCGGTGCCGGTGCGGTAGATGGTCTGCTTGATCGCGACCACGTTCGGATCGTTGGCGGCTTGCAGCAGCAGCTCCAGCACGGGCTGGAAGCTTTCGTACGGATGATGCAGCAGCACGTCGCCCTGATCGATTACGTCGAACATGTTGCTGTTGGCCGCGATGCGCTGCGGAATCGCGGGCACGTGCGGCACGAACTTGAGATCGGGGCGATCGACCATCTCGGGCAACTGCATGAGGCGCACGAGATTCACCGGGCCGTCGACGTAGTAGCAGTCCTTCTCGTTCAGGCCGCTCTCGTCGAGCAGACGCCGCACGAGGTGCACGGGCGTATCCGCCGACACTTCGAGGCGCACCGCGTTGCCCAGATGGCGCGCGGGCAGCTCGCCTTGCAGCGCGACGCGCAGATTGGTGATTTCGTCTTCGTCGACGAACAGCTCGCTGTTGCGCGTGATGCGGAACTGGTTGCAGCTGCGCACCACGAGGTTCGGAAACAACTCGCCCACGAAACGTTGCAGCAGCGAGCCAAGCAGCACGAAGCCGTGCTGGAAGCCCGACAGTTCCTGCGGCATCCGCACGAGTCGCGGCAGCGCGCGCGGCGCCTGCACGATGCCCATCAGCGCCTGACGGCCGAAGGCGTCCTTGCCTTCGAGTTCGACCACGAAGTTCAGGCTCTTGTTGAGCACGCGCGGGAACGGGTGTGCGGGGTCGAGGCCAATCGGCGTGAGCACGGGCAGCAGTTCGTCGAGGAAATACCTGCGCGCCCAGGCGGTCTGCGCTTCGTTCCAGGCGTCGGTGCCGTGAAAGTAGATGCCTTCTTCTTCGAGCGCGGGCAGCACGGTGTCGTGCAGCATGCGGTACTGGCGGTGCACGAGGCGCTGCGCGCGCTCGACCACGAGTTCGTAGACGTGTTGCAGCGACATGCCGTCGGGCGAGAGCACGCCCGGGTTGTCGCGCATCTGCTCCTGCAGCCCGGCCATGCGGACTTCGAAGAATTCGTCGAGATTGCTGCTGGTGATGCAGATGAAGCGCAAGCGCTCCAGCAAGGGAACGGTGGGGTCGGCGGCCTGTGCGAGCACACGCTCGTTGAATCCCAGAATGCCCAGTTCGCGATTGAGAAGGGGGTAGCGGATGGACATTGGCAGTGAACGCGGAATTTCGGGGGATGATTCGAACGGACGCTCGGAAATTCTCACAGTAATATGACTTTATTGTGACAATTGGTGTGTCATAAATTCTACGCCGCATTTTCACGTGTTCGACACCTTGGGCGGCAATCATGCACAGTGGGTCAGGGTGTCCCCGAAAGTCCCGTTGCGGGCGTTTCTGACCGTCACTCGCGCGAGGTGCGACATGACGAAGTCGGGTACGCTTAAAATGGCATATTTGGACAACGCGGCCGCTGCTCAACGAGCCCGCATGACCGCGTTCGCACGCATGGAGCCCGCCCCCTCGATGGTCACCAATCCGCAATTGCTTGCCGCCGTCGACCTCGGTTCGAACAGCTTTCGTCTGATCGTCGGTCGGGTCGAAGAAACCGACGCCGGCAGCCAGATCTACCCGGTCGACGCCCTGCGTGAACCCGTGCGCCTTGCCGCGGGCCTGTCGAAGGACAAACAGCTCGACCGCGCCTCGCAGGTGCGCGGCTGGGACGCGCTCAAGCGTTTCGGCGAACGTCTGCGCGACTTTCATCCGGATCACGTGCGCGCCGTGGCGACCAACACGCTGCGCGTCGCCAAGAACTCGCGCGAATTTCTCGGCGAGGCCGAAGCCGCGCTCGGCTTCCCGATCGAAGTGATCGCGGGCCGCGAAGAAGCGCGCCTCATCTACGCGGGCGCGGCGCATTCGGTGCCGGCGAGCGCGGGCAAGCGCTTCGTGGTGGATATCGGCGGCGGCTCGACCGAGTTCATCATCGGTTCGCACTACACGCCGATCCGCATGGAAAGCCTGTATATCGGCTGCGTGAGCCATAGCCGCCAGTTCTTCCCGGCCGGCAACGTCGACGAATACACCATGCGCCAGGCGGAACTCGCCGCCACGCGCGAAATCCAGATCATTTCCTCCGACTACCGCGCGACCGGCTGGGATCAGGCGATCGGCTCCTCGGGCACGGCGCGCGCGCTGGCCGAACTCGTCGAGGCGAACGGCTTCAACGATGCGGGCATCACGCACGGCATTTCGCGCGGCGGCCTGGAACGCCTGAAGCGCGCGCTGATCAAGGCGGAGAACGTCAACCGGCTGAAGCTCGTCGCGCTCAAGCCCGACCGCATTCCGGTGCTGGCGGGCGGCTTGTCGATCATGATCGCCGTGTTCGACGAACTGGGCATCGATTACGTCGACACCACCGACGGCGCGCTGCGTCTGGGCGTGCTCTACGACCTGCTCGGCCGGTCGCAGCACGAAGACATGCGCACGGTCACGGTGGAAGGCTTCATGCGCCGCTATGGCGTGGATCGCGCGCAGGCGAGCCGTATCGCCGAACTCGCGGTGAGCTTCTACGACCAGCTCGAAGAACCCGACGCGGAGCGCCGCGAGGAAAGCCGCAACTTCCTGAACTGGGCGGCGTCGCTGCACGAGATCGGCCTGTCGATTTCGCACAGCGCGTATCACAAGCATTCGGCCTATATCGCCAGCAACGCCGACATGCCGGGCTTCTCGCGCACCGACCAGGCGCGTCTCGCGGCGCTCGTGCTCGGCCACGTGGGCAAGCTCGGCAAGCTCTCGCAGGCGCGCGACGTCGAATGGCCGCTGCTGTTCTGCCTGCGTCTGGCCGCGCTGCTGAGCCGCCGTCGCGCCGATGTCGGCCTGCCGCACATCAAGGTCATGCGCGAAGGCGAGGGCTTCGAGGTGCTGCTGCCGAACGCCTGGGTGCAGAACAATCCGCTCACCGATTACAACCTCGTTCAGGAAGCGGCGGAGTGGGGCAAGATCGGCATTCCGTATCGCGTGGTTTATACGGAAGAGTGATCGCGCGCTCAGCGCGTTCTGCACGACCTGCGTGACGATGTGGACATGAAAACGCCCGGCTCAATGGCCGGGCGTTTTGTTTTGCGACGTCGTGAATGCGGTGAAGCCGCGGTGGATCAGCGCGTGGCGGCCTCGCCGAGGAAGTGGCGCGCGTAACGTTCGTTGATGTCCGAGAGACGGAACAGCGTCAGGAAGTCGGCGGTGTTGAAGTCCGGATCCCAGGCCGGCGCGCCGCAGATCTTCGCGCCGAGACGCAGATAGCCCTTGATCAGCGGCGGCGGCACGGCGCTGCCGCCCGTGCGCAGTTCCTCGACGGGCAGCGGCGTGTGCGGGAAGGCGCGGTATTCCGGATCGGTCAGCGCGTTCGCGCCGAGCGAGGCGTAGAGATTGGCCGCGTAGTGGCCGCCGTCGGCCATCGCCACGCTCGCGCAGCCGAGCATCGTCTCGTAGCCGTTATGCGTCATGTAGGCGCCCAGACCGCCCCACAGCGACATGATGACCGAGCCGCTGCGGTAGTCGGGATGCACGCACGAGCGGCCCACTTCGACCATCTTCGGACGCAGATGCGCGAGGCGCGACACGTCGAATTCGCTCTCGGCGTACAGGCGGCCGATGCGCGTGGCTTCGTGCGGCGGCAGCACGCGATAGGTGCCGACGACCTTGAGCGTGTCGAGATCGCGCACGATCAGGTGATCGCAATAGTGGTCGAAGGCGTCGACGTCGAGACCGGCCGGGCCGGTCAGACGCGCGCCCATTTCCTCGGCGAACACGCGGTAGCGCAGGCGCTGCGCTTCGCGCAGTTCTTCGTCGCTGCGAGCCCAGGCCACCTGAAGGCGGTGCTGCGCGGTGACCGTTTCTTCGGCGCGCGGCAGACGCCGATTCGACTCGAAGAGGCTCGAGGCGAACGGCAGGGTGGGCATCGGCAGATCTCGCATGGGGCGTCCTGGTCGGGAAGTAAGAGAACTTTCCCGGCAATTTAGTAATACGCGGTTACGTTTCCATGAAAACGCAATGACGATTCGATGACGCTCTGTAAGGCTGACAGAGCGGTGCGAGGCCGTTGTGCGGTTTAGTGACGCCGTTTGCGGAATTTCGGCGGGTTCAGGCGGGCTTAGGTGGCATTCAGGCGGGGAGTCGCGCCGCGAGCGGCGGCGCGTGAGGAGAGGGCGACGAAGGCGCGCGATCTTGCGCGCGACGTGGTGCGCAGTCGCGCAGTGTGGCGCCGATCAGACGAGTTCGGGCGTGATGGCGGCGAGCAGGACGGCTGCGCCGTCGCCGTTGCGCTCGCGGCTTTTGATCCAGAGGACGCCCGACTTCTTCACGGGCCAGCCGCGGCGGTCGCTGTCGTGCGACAGGAGGTGCGCGGCGACTTCGCCGAGCGTCGGCTGATGGCCGACCACGACAACGGTGGAGGCGATGCCGTCGGGCCAGCCGGCGGCGGTGAGCACGGCGTCGACGCTGGCATCGGGCGCGATTTCGCGCACCACGCGGTACTGGTCGGTGAGCGCCTCGGCGGTCTGGATCGTGCGCGCGGCGGGGCTGGCGAGGATCACGGCGTCTTCGGGCAGACGTGAGCGCAACCAGCGCGCGACGTTCTGCGCCTGCTTGCGTCCCCGTGTGGTGAGCTGGCGCGCGAGGTCGCTGGACGCAAAGTCTTCGGCTTCGGCGTGGCGCCAGAGGATGAGATTCATGAGCGGCTCTCCTGGGAGATGGGCGAGATGGGCGGGATGTCGCGAGGCGCGGGGTTCGTTATTTTTCGCGGTTTCGTTTTTCGCCGGTGTTTTGCCATTGTAGGGAGCATGGGGTGTGCCGGCGAAGGGTGCGGCAGGGTGTGGATTGCCCGGATTGCTGCCCAGCCGGGAAGCGTCGAAGGACTGCCGGAAAAACAAAAAGCCCAGCCGGTTAAGGCTGGGCTTTTTGCTTGAAGCTGTGGTCGGAGCGATAGGATTCGAACCTACGACCCTCTGATCCCAAATCATTTCTCGCGTAGTCCGGATTGGTTCGGTAAGGTTCGCGCCATCTGAAAAGTATGTTTATTTTCAATGCATTGTCGGATTTGCGTATCCGTTTCGGTCCCATTGAGTTCGGTTGAATTCGGACGGAATCCGGTAATATACCGGTAACGTAACGACGACGGATCACCGGGGTATGGGGAAGCTTACAGTTAGGGTAATAGAGTTGGCGAAAAGAAAGGATAGGGCATACTGTCTTTCGGATGGCGACGGCCTGCGCGTTCGCGTTGCAACGGACGGAACGAAGAGTTGGCAGGTCAAATACACAGTTGATGGCAAGGAAACAACGGTAACGCTGCCCCGTCGCTACGGGTCAAATACTGACGCCGCCCGCCTGTCACTTGCCGATGCAAGGCATGAAGCCGCTACCATTCGCGCTCTGGCGCGGAGCGGCGTCGATCATCAACAGAAGGTGAAAGATGATCTCGAGGCGCAGCGTCGCCAGCGCGAGCAGGAGCAATCGGAAGCCAGAACCGTGCGAGATTTGTACGACGCATGGTTCCCCACAATCGCCACAAAGCGAGGCAAGCGCGGACGAAAGGACGGCGGCAGTGAGATCGTCAGAACATTCGCGAAGTTCGTCCTTAGCGAAATCGGCGACAAAACATTAACCCAGTTGTACGCGACAGACGTGCGGCCGATTCTTACGCGAATCTCGGATCGCGGCGCGAACAGACAGGCCACGGCTTTACTTGTTGACCTGAAGCAGATGTTTCGCTGGGGTGATCAGAATCAGCCGTGGAAGCGCCTACTCGCAAGTAGCGACATCTTGGCCATTCGCGCCGAAGACATCGTAAGCGGTGGCTACGACCCGGTTAGGGACAACGAGCGCGACCGAGTTTTGAGCGAGGCCGAAATCCGTACGCTCGCTCAGCTCATACCGAAAGCCGAACTATCGCTCGCAATCCGTTCCGCGATCTGGATTATGTTGTCTACAGGGACGCGTGTGGGCGAGACCGTCGCTGCGTGCTGGAAGCATGTCGACCTCGACAAAAAATCGTGGCTCATCCCTGCCGAAAACGCGAAGTCTGGCGTTACGCACAATGTGCGCATGTCCGACTTCACGCACTCGCATTTTGCTGCGTTATGGGATTGGCGCGAAAGCCTCCCGGAAGAGCTGCGCAGCGAATTTGTATTTCCATCAAGCCGAAACCACCTCGCTGCACTGAACAACCAGACTGTCGGGAAAGCTTTGGCAGATCGACAGCGCCCGGATCGCAAGCCGTTGCCCGGCCGAACAGAGCACACGAACGCATTACTACTCGAAGGCGGGCAATGGAAGTGCCACGATCTGCGGCGAACCTGCGGAACGCTGATGCAGAGTCTCGGCATCGCGGAAAGCATCGTGCATCGATGCCTCAACCACGCCCGAGCGGACAAGCTTGATCGAGTCTACTTGCAGCACGACTATGCCGATGAGATGACACATGCGTGGGACGCCTTGGGACAGCGCCTCCAGGTTCTGACCGAACTAACCACGACGCCGGTATAGCACCCAATTTCAGTCCGACTCCTGATCGAAGAGTGTGGCGGTCGGGTTTTGACAGGATTGCACGCATCTTAGAGGATGATACAGTTCTAGCTCTGCCTAACGCGGTCGTCTGTGGATACGACCGATGTTGAGAACCCCGCAGTTTGGGAATCGGGTCGGGCAAAGTATTCCAGGGCTCGGAAGCCCTTTATCACCACCTGCCTTCGCGAAGTCATGCTCGCAGGTGTGCAGCACCATAAGCGCCCAGACGCGCTCACATGTCAGCCTCGTCTTCGTGCGGCTTGGTGTGTGATGGTCGATAAAGGACTCTCTGTGTGTCTGGAATATTTTCGAGCCGAACCATCAACTCAAACTGATTGCCATGGGTTCAAAACTCTCTATCGAGCGGCCGCCAACTAGCGCGGCCCCTCTCTATCTTGACTCCCCCGGCTCCGTCGACGACGCACACGCGTCTCGAGGTGAAGCGATCAATCATCCAGTGACATACGACGACTTGTCGCGCGCAGCGCGTCGTCAACTCGCTGCACATAATTGCTCGCCTTCTCTTGGCGCAAATGAGCCGACATCTACCAACCAACTCCCCCACGATAACCAGTACGCAGATCGCCGGTCAGATTAACGGCAATCCAAATTTCGGCGCGAACGATGCCGCGAAGATTATCGTCAACCAGGTGAACAGCAACAGCCCGTCACAATTGCGCGGTTATGTCGAGGTCGCGGGCGCAAGAACCGCTGCTGTCGTGATCGCAAACAGTTCGGGTCTGGTCGTTGACGGCGGCGGGTTTATCAATACATCGAAAGGCATCTTAACAACGGGCAACCCGATAATTGACAGTGGCGGCAATCTCACCGGGTTTAACGTAACGAGCGGTACGATCACGCTGCAGGGCGCGGGCCTGAATGCCTCGAATATCGACGAGGTGGACCTCCTGTCGCGCGCCGTGCAGGCCAACGCTGCAATTTACGGCAATACGTTGCACGTCGTCACCGGGTCCAACAGCATCGACTATGCGTCGCTCAATCCGACACCGATCGCGGGTAGCGGCCCGGCTCCAGGCGTCTCTATCGATGTCGCACAGCTCGGCGGCATGTACGCCAACCGCATCATTCTGGTGGGCAACGAAAACGGCGTAGGCGTCGCGAATGCCGGGACAATCGCAGCCCAGGCGGGGGACCTGACGCTGACGACTGCGGGTCAGCTTGTGCAGTCGGGCAAGATGAACGCGAGCGGCAACATCGGTGTCGTCGCAGCAGGCATCGCAAACACCGGGACAATTTACGGTCAGCAAAACAGTACGATCAGTTCGTCGGGGGCGCTGACGAATGGCGGAACGATTGCCTCGCAGCAGAACACGGTGATCAATGCGGCCAGCGTTGCCTCGAGCGGCCTTCTCGGCGCAGGCATCAACCCGGATAGCACGACTGGTACTGGTGGCAGCCTTTCAGTGACGTCAGCGGGCCTGCTCTCCGCGACAGGCCAGACCATGGCTCCGGGCACAGTTTCGCTCTACGGCGTGACCCTCGATCTCTCGGGCGCGCAGGTCTCGGCGGGAGGCGCGCTCGCGCTTACGGCGACCGGCGGCAATATGGGTCTCTCCGGCGCGAACGCGACAGCAGGTACAAGCTTCACGGTGGACTCCGCGGGTACGCTCGACTCAGGCAACGCGAAGCTCGGCAGCGGTGCGGCTATGCAGCTCACTGCTGCGCAGATTACGAACGCGGGCGGTCAGGCCGTCGCTGGCACGACGCTCAACGTCCAGACGGCGGGTGCGCTCGACAACCTGCAGGGCATTCTCCAGGCTGCCGGGCAGGAAACCATCGAGGCGGGTTCCGTAGACAATACCGAAGGCAAGATTCTCTCGCTCAACGCCGACGGCCTGACAGTCAACGCGAGCGGTGCACTCGTGAACGGCGCGGGCGGTGTGATTGGCGGCAATGGTAACGTTAGCCTCTCGGCAGGCTCTATCTCGAATGCAGGCCAGTTTTCAGCTCTGGGGAATGCCGCACTTGTTGCTCAGAGTATCAGCAACAATGGTGGCTCGGCGAGTGCTGGCGGAGCGCTCTCGGCCCAGGCGAGCGGTGCGCTCTCTAATATTGGTGGCCAGTTCTCGGCAACCGACGTCTCGCTCTCTGGTGCTTCGATAGACAACACCTCCGGCCAGATCGACGGCACGCAGGTTAGCGTCCTGACGCCAGGCGATCTGCTCAACCGTAAGGGCACGATCGAGCAGTCGGGGACCGCCGACCAGACGGTTAGCGCGGGCGGTACGCTAGACGATACCGGCGGCACCATCGCGACGAACGCGCAGAATCTGACGGTTAGCGGTGGCAACATTGTTAACGACGACGGCGAGATTCAGCACGCGGGGACGGGGGCTCTCGATGTCGCTGCAACGAATGCAATTTCCAACGCTAATGGGTCCATTGGTACGAACGGCGCACTCCGCGAGAGCGCCGCGAGCCTTGCAAACCAGGGCAGGATTCTCGCCGTCGGTAACGCGACCCTCAGGAATACGACCCTCGACAATCACGCCGGGTCGATTCTCGCAGGCGGTGCGCTCAACGCGCTGACGATCGGTGCGATGAACAACGAAGGGGGCGCGCTCAACGGTGTGGCGACCTCGGTTTCTGGTTCGTCCATCGAAAACGGCAACGGCGGCCAGATCGTTGGTACGACCGTCGCCGTTTCGGCATCGGGAGATCTCAACAACAGTGGCGGTACGATCCAGCAGTCGGGTACAGCGGACCAGACAATCAACGCCGGCGGTGCGTTCGAAAATGCAGGCGGGACTGTTGGTTCGAACGCGACAAACCTGACACTCAGCGGAGCCAGTATCGACAACGATGGGGGCGCGGTCAGTCACGCGGGCACCGGCACGCTCGCCATCACGACACCGGGTGTGCTATCGAGCGTCGCGGGCCAGATTGCGACGAACGGCGCGTTGAACTTGCAATCAGCGAGTCTCGACAATACAGGCGGCGTGCTTTCTGCGGAGCAGAGCGCTAACGTGAGCGCGGTGAGCGGTATTGCGAACGCGAACGGCGGTCAGATTTATGGCAATACGGGTCTGGCCGCCACGACGCAGGGCGATTTCAACAACGCGGGCGGCTCGGCGCAGTCTGGCGGCAATATCGTCATAACCGCAGGTGGTGCGCTCGGGAACGCGAACGGTGTCATTTCCGCGAACGGGGCTGTGGGTACGCTCGCGGTAACCGCATCGAGCGTCGACAATACCTCAGGCACCCTGACGAATTCGGGCTCGGGAAAAACGACGATCGCTGCGACGAGCGATATTGCGAATACCGGCGGCGTCATGGGTGGTAACGGCGACGTCGAGATCGACGCGAAGACGCTGAAAAACAATGCGAATGCCCAGCTCGTCGCCGCAGGCGCGGCAGACCTCAAAGTAACCGGTCAGGTCGACAACACGAACGGTCTCGCATACGGCGGTACGTCGCTCAACCTCGATCAGGCGGGCGTAGCGCTGGTCAACGGGAGCGGGAAAATCGAGGGTGGCAAGGACGTTTCGCTTCAGGTCGCGTCCATGTCCAACGGGGGTGGCGCGGTCAATGCGAACCACGATATCAGCATGAGCGGTGCGCTTTCGGGTGGCGGCTCAATGACCGCAGGCAACAATCTCTCGGTAACGCTGCCCGGCGACTATACCAACGACGGCACGTCGTCGTTTAATGCTGACAATAATCTGACGTTCACGTTACCGGGAACGCTGTCGAACAACTCGGTCCTTGAGGCGGCCAATGCGCTGACCGTCAATGCCGGAAAAGTCGTCAACGGCGCAAACGCTCACATGAATTCGGCGACGACGACCGTCAACGCGGCGAACGATATCAACAATGCAGGCGTCATAGAAGGCAACAACGTCACGACGAAAAGCTCGACGCTTGAAAATACTGGTGCGCTGATTGGCAACAACGTTGTCGTCAATGCGGGCGACGTGACCAACAATGGCGCGCAGGCGGTGATCGCCGGGGCCACCTTCGTTGGCGTCTATGCGTCGAATTCGATCACCAACGAGAACGGCGCGCTGATCTACAGCGGCGGCAATATGGAACTCGCGCGCGACAACGCGCGCGATTCGACGGGCCTGCTCGCCGACCAGACTGGCACGATTGAGAATAGTGCGTCGACGATCGAGGCGACAGGCAATATCGACGTCGCCGCTCACACGCTCAATAACGACCGTACGGGCGTCCAGACGCAGGCGGGTACGCCGGTTACGACGACGGGTTCGACGCTGACGCTGTGGACGGCGGGTATCCCCATCAGCGAACTCGGAAGCTACGAGAGCGTGACCTACCCTCAGTGGTATTTCAAGGCAGGGGCCGTCGGTACCGAGTCGATCCAGGTGCTCTCGAAGCCGCTCACGGTGACGCTGCCCGCATCCCAGGTCACGAACATCAATTCAGGTAACCAGACGTTTTCGCTGACGACTGCGCTGACCGATACGTACTATACGGACCTCTACTGCCCGGACTGCACGCCACAGACGCGCACGATTACGAATAACCCGACGCAGTATTACCAGAGCCTGACTCAAAATGCGAACGGCACGGTAACGATCAGCTTTTATCCGGACTACAATCCGAACGTAAATATCAATCCGGCGCAGGTCCAGGTGCGCTATGACCTCGGCACCGACAGCCACGATTACGTTGAGCTGAGCCGCACGGTCACGACGACGACGTCAACTGACCAGCTTCTGAACGCGGGCACAGCGGCGCTCATGCAGGCGCAGGGCGCGATCCGTATCAATTCGGACGGCGGCGCGATCAATAACAACTCGTCGACCATGGCGGCGGGCGGTGACCTCGTTCGTCGTGCGACGGGTGGCTCGGTCAACGATAACGGGGTCGTGTTGCAGCAGACCGGGAGCGAGACCGATACCTCGGTTTTCTACTGGCATCAGAAAACGGGTGGCAGCAACGATACGCAGACCGTCAACGATACAGCGGTGCCGCTGCCGACGACGACTGTCGCCGCGCTGCCCGCGATTGCGACGTCGAACCAGACGGTCGAGACCGACGCCGAGAACATCAATATCGGCTCCGTCAATCGCGTGGGCCAGACGGTAACGGGTGCTGGCGTCGCGGGCGGAGACGCCACAGGCATGCAGCTTGACAGCGTCAGCGGGGCAGGCAGCGGCCCGCAGGCGAGCGCCAGCGTTGTCAGTAACGGCAAGCGCCCGCAGACGCTTGGCAGCGCAGGCGTCGCGATTCCTGGTCTAGTCCTTCCCAAAAACGCGCTCTATTCATACAACACGGCGCCTGGCGCCGAGTATCTGGTCGAGACGAATTCGCGCTTTACGAGCTATACGCAGTTCGTTTCGAGCGACTATATGCTCAACGCGCTGGGGCTTGACCCGCAGAACGTCGAAAAGCGGCTCGGCGACGGCATGTACGAGGAGCAGCTCGTCATGAACCAGGTGACGCAGCTGACCGGTCGTACGTTCCTCGGTTCGTACACCGACAACCTCGACGAATATACGGCGCTGATGAACAACGGCGTTCAGTATGCGCAGTCGTTTGGCCTGAGCGTTGGTGTGGCGTTGACCCCCGCGCAGATGTCGGAGCTCACGACCGACATGGTGTGGCTGGTCAACCAGACGGTTACGTTGCCCGACGGTACGCAGCAGACCGTCCTCGTTCCGCAGCTCTACCTCGCGCAGTCGAACACGGTTGATCTTCAGGATAGTGGCGCGCTTGTGGCCGGTAAAGACGTCGATCTCAACGCGACGGGCGACGTCACGAATAGCGGCCACGTAGCGGGCGACGTCGCGACGACCGTTATAGGCAACAACGTCGTCAATCGCGGCGTCATCGGCAGCGGCGGCACGACGACCGTTCAGGCCGTGCAGGACGTCTCGAACCTTGGCGGGCGCATTGGCGGCGTCGATACGGTTGTCACGGCGGGCAACGACATCATCAACCAGAGCACGGTCGCGCAGGCGGCGGTTACGACCGGCAATGCGGGGTTCAGCTCGACCGCTACCGGTATGGCGGTCCAGTCGGTCGGGACGATATCGGCGACCAATAGCGCGACGCTGATCGCTGGGCATGACGTCGATCTGACTGGCTCGGCGATCCAGACCGGCGGCGATGCGACGATTGCGGCAGGCCACGATATCAACGTTGGAACGACAACCCTTACGGCAACGCAGGATGCCGGGATGACGGACGGCGAGGCGTTCGGGCATGCGACGGCAACGCACAACGTTGGCAGCACGATCACGGCGGGTGGCAACCTGACGACCGTCTCGGGCAACGATACGACGCTGACCGATGCGAAGGTACAGGCTGGCGGCGATGCGACGATGGTCGCGGCGGGTAACCTGACGGTGACCGCAGCGAAGGATGCCGCGACGTATAACGGCCAGTCGATGGGCGGCAAGATATCGGAGCATAAGGACTCGACGTACGACGAGAGCGTACAGGGCAGCAGCATCAATGCGGGCGGTAACGCGACCCTCGCGGCGGGCCAGGGCTCGACGGGTAATCTCTCGGTGCTCGGATCGTCGGTCACGACCGGCGGCGTCAATGGCGCAACGGGCGGCGCGGTCAGCCTGCAATCGACGGGCGATATCAACGTCGGCTCGGTCGCCGGGGAACACGACGCGTCGCACTGGTCGCATACGAACGAGTCCGGTTTCCTGTCGAGCGCCAAGACGACCGATTCGTCGACCTCGCAGCAGTCAATTGCGCAAGGTTCGACCGTCTCGGGCAATACGGTCGCAGCGAATGCGAGCCACGACCTGACCATCGCCGGATCGACCGTCGCCTCGACGGGCGACATGAGCCTCGCGGCGGGTCACGACCTGACCGTTACCACGACGCAGGATACGAGTCAGAGCAGCACGTTCCATGAGGAGCAGAAGTCGGGTTTCGGCGCGCTCTCGGGCGGCGGCGCGAGTATCAACTACGGGACGAGCGACCAGAAAACGACGACGCACGACAGCAGCGTCACGGATAACGGGAGCCTCGTCGGTAGCACTGGCGGTAGCGTTTCGATGACGGCGGGCAACAACCTGACCGTAACCGGTAGCGATGTCATCGCGGCGCAGAACGTTACCGGCACCGCGGCGAACGTGACCATCAACGCGGCGACGGATACCTCGCATCACGACGAAACCCAGGAGATGCACCAGAGCGGCTTTACGCTCGGCCTCGGGGGTAGCGTCGGCGACGCAATCAACAGCGCGGTCGCGCAGGGTCAGGCTATCGCGAGCGGCAACAGCGACGGACGCGCGACGGCGCTCCACGCGATCGCTTTGGGCGGCAACGCTGCAATGGCGGGCGTAGGTGCGGCGGGCGTGATGGGCGGCGCATCGGGGCCGAACGCGCCGAGTATCTCCGTGCAGTTGAGTTTCGGTTCGAGCCAGAGCAAGAGTACGTTCACGGAGGATCAGACGACGCAGAAAGGCTCGACCGTTCAGGCTGGCGGGACTGCGGCATTCGTCGCAACCGGAAACGGTACCCCGGGCAGTGGCAACGTAACGATTGCCGGTTCGAACGTCAGCGCAAACGATGTGCTGCTCGCCGCGAAGAATCAGGTGAATATTGTCAATACGACGAACACCGATACGACCGCGAGCACGAACAAGTCGAGCAGCGCGAGCGTCGGCGTGTCGTATGGTACCCAGGGGTTCGGCGTCTCCGCGTCCATGTCGAACGCGCACGGCGACGCGAACAGCGACGCCGCGATCCAGAACAACTCGCACGTTACGGGCGCGAACAGCGTCACGATTTCGAGCGGCGGCGATACGAACGTTATCGGCTCGGACGTCTCGGGCAAGCAGGTAACTGCGAACGTTGGCGGTAACCTCAACGTCAAGAGCGTCCAGGACACGACGGTCAGCACCGCGCACCAGAGCAGTACGAGCGGCGGCTTTAGCATCAGCCAGGGCGGCGGCAGCGCGAGCTTTAGCGCGCAGAACGGCCACGCCGATTCGAACTACGCCCAGGTCAATGAGCAGGCCGGTATCCAGGCGGGTAGCGGTGGTTTTGATATCAACGTCAAGGGCAATACGAACTTGACCGGCGCGGTCATTTCGAGCACCGCCGATCCGTCGCAGAATAACCTCACGACTGGCACGCTGACCTTTAGCAACATCGAAAACAAGTCGCACTACAGTGCGGCGAGCAACGGTATCAGCGCGGGCGTCGGCGTGGGTAACACAGGTAAAGCAACCGGACCCGGCTCGGTCAGCGGAACGGGTGGCGTGGTGCCGATGATTTCGCAGGACTCGAACGGCGATTCGAGCGCGACCACACTTAGCGCGATCAGCACGGGCACGATCAACATTACGAATAAGAGTGTGCAAACGCAGGACGTCTTAGGACTCAGTCACGACACAACCAATACGAACGGCACGGTCGCGAATACGCCGAACTTGAACAATCTCCTGTCGCAGCAGGCCGATACGATGCAGGCAGCGCAGGCGGCGGGGCAGGTCGTGGCGCAGGGCATCGGTGCGTATGCCGATTCGAAGCGCGACGCGGCACTTAAGGCGGCGCAAACGGCAGTCGATAACGGCGATCCCGACGCGGCGAGTGCGGCGCTCGCGGACTATAACAACTGGAAGGAAGGCGGCAACTTGCGCGCCGAGCTGCAAGCGGCTGGCGGCGCGTTGATTGGTGGCCTCGGCGGCGGTGGCGTCTTTACGACGATTGGCGGAGCTGCGGGGGCGGCGCTCTCGTCCAAGCTCGCGGACCAGACGCAGTCGGTTAGCGATTCGGTCGCCGGTGCAACGGGCTCGACGATCATCGGGAATGTAACCGGCAATATCCTCGCGAACCTTGCGGGCGCGCTGGTTGGCGGTTCGGCAGGTGCGGCGGCGGCTTCGAACGTCGATCTGTACAACCAGACGATGGATACCAAGAACAAGGCCGCGAATGCAAAGGCCGAGAGCCTGACGCAGCAGGCCGCCGACTTGTACAACGAGATTCAGCAGGGACGGCAAGCCGTAAAAAATACGATTTCCTCGACCGTCAGTGGCGTTATCGGGCAGATCAAGGCGCATAACGGCCAAAATCCTCCAGCCGATCCGAACCCGCTCGTACAGGCGAATGATGGCGGAAATACGCCGTCCGGTACGGCGGGAGCGGTAGTAACGCCTCCAGTCGTCGCATGTGGTCCCGGTGGCGCATGTGTAGTATCGCCGCCGGTTGCTACGCCCGGAGCATCCGGCGGTACGCCATCTAATGCGACTCTGTCATCGGGGGACGACAATGGTGGCGCAAACAATGGAGCCGGAAACGCACCAACTCAACCTGTGAGTAATCCGAGCGGTGCCGCCCGTGCCGCAGCAAATAGCGGCAACTGGTCATCAGGTTCTCTGTCTGAGACGGTCGCTAACATCGCGGGACCGAATCCGGAAATTTCATACACTAATTCTGGCAAGACGATCTATACCAACCCTACGAACGGCAACTCGGTCGTCTACGACAACGCAGGGAATTACTATCGTGTAACAAATGCCGCCGGACAGTACCTAGACCAAAGTGGAAACCCGATGCCGAACAACGTGCCGCTTGTTGGGGCGAACAAGACGACTCAGACAGGCGTACCGTCTGGCATTCGTCAAGCCTTAACGCACTACAATAATACCGATCCAAAGAATTGATGGTGATGAATATGCGGATGAGAGAATCGACGTTCGTAGGATTGTCGTCTGAGTTTCAAGTTGCCGAAGGAGCTGAGTTTCGGCTCTCCGGCGCATTGTCTGAATGGCTATTTGCGACAGGTTTCTGGCGTGACTTCAATGCAGCGCACGGCACGATGTTCGACCAATTCGAAGAGGACGAGGCTGGCCAGGACGTTGTGAAGGAAATTGCTGCTTCGATAGGCGAGAGGATTGGCCAGCTTCGAAGCGGGCACGAGCAACCTTTCGAATTCGTGTATCGGCGGCTACCTGACGGATCTTCGATTACTGCTACGGTAGCCCCGAGTGACGCAATTGACGAACTAGCTAAATTACATAGATTCCTGCTCGAAGCATCAGAGAAATGCGCTCTCGTTTCCGTAAATCTTTGAGCTGGTCTAGCGATTGCCGGAGCAATGGTAGCCGGGCTCACTGCTGGAGTCATAGTGATTTTCCAGATTGAAGGGAAGGCCGAACTGGCCTAGCCTAGTGCTACTCGGCTCCGCTCGGCGTTGAAGTCTCTCAGAAGCTACGGCCCATCCTCGTACGCGTCGCTGACGGACGACCACGGCAACTACATACAGGTGGCCGGTGGCGGCGTTACTTGCATGGTTGAGCGGTACGAGAACGGAACCAATACGCGCGAGCGCGCGTATCACGACAAACCAAGCCCGATCAGGCCGGACGGACTGTTCTCGTGTTTAGAGCGGGAAATATTGTGATGCGATCCGACGAGTGGTTTACGACGGACCAAGTCGTCGAACTATTTGCTGCGTTTCTCAACGGCGATGCCTTTCCTGATTGTGTGCATTGGCGGAGCGCGCCCGGATTTTAGAAGGACGTAGGGCGTAGGGGTGGCTAATAGCTGCCCAATTATCGTTAGGCGTAGCGTAAAAAAGGTGGGCGCCTGCCATAAATAAATTAGTAATGGAAAATAAAAAGATACTTACGGGGTTGCCGCTCGCGGTTCTCGTCCCTCTCGCCGTCCACGCGCAAGTCCCTCCCGACGCAGCCGCTCGCACGAACGCCGAACAGCAACAGCAGGTAGAGCAGCGCCGCGACGCACAGCAGCGCGCGGCGACCATCGCCGCACCCGTTGTCCGCTCGACTGCGCCCGCAGTGGGAGAGTACCCCGTCCTGCCTGTCGAGACGCCGTGCTTTCAGATCAACACGTTCACGGTTGACGTCCCCGATACGCTGCCCGAGGTCGCTCGCGTAAAGGGGGCGTCCGCGTTGCCCATGGACCCGTTCGCGTTCCTGCACGACTGGCTTCGACACTACGAGGGGCAATGCGTCGGCAAACAGGGCCTCGATCTGCTGACCAAGGGGCTGCAAAGAGTCATTCTGAGTCGTGGCTACGTCACGACGCGCGTTCTGCTTCCGACTCAGGACCTCTCGAAGGGGACGTTGAAGTTCTCTCTCGTGCCTGGCGTAATCCGCAACCTGGAGTTCGCCGACGCTGATACGCGCGGCACTCTAAAAAGCGCATTTCCCACTAGGGACGGAAACGTGCTCCAGTTGCGCGACCTTGAGCAGGGCCTCGAGCAGATGAAACGGGTGCCGAATCAGGACGCAGCGATGCAGATCGTTCCCGGTGCCTCGCCCGGCGAAAGCGATGTCGTAGTGACCGTCAAGCGTACAAAGCCGTGGTCGCTCGTCGTGTCGGCGGATAACTCGGGGACGCGCGAAACAGGGGGCTACCTCGGTAGTGTGACGCTCGGGCTGTACAATCTTCTCGGCCTGAACGACGTTCTCTCAGGCGGCTACAACCAGGATTTGCAGTTCGGCGATCATTCACTGGGGACGCACGGGTGGAACGCGTCATACTCCGTGCCTTGGGGCTATTGGACCGGTACGCTCTACGGCTATACGAATACTTATTACCAGCAGATTGCCGGGGTTAACCAGACTTTCGTATCGAGCGGCAACGCGCAGACTGCGGGCCTGAAACTGGAGCGGGTTTTCTACCGTAGCCAGAGCGACAAGTCAGGTATCGAGCTCCAGCTTATCAAGCGGTTCGGCGCGAGCTTCATTGAGGATACTGAAATACCTCAGCAGTATCGCGATAACACGTTCATCGAAGCTGGGCTGACTAATCGTCACTATTTCGGCGCAGCGCAGTTCGACGGTACGCTTGCCTATCGTCAGGGTATCGGTGCGCTCGGGGCGATGCCAGACTCGTCGGACGGCCCCACCTATTACTTTCACCTGGCTATGCTCGACGCGAACCTCTCGGTGCCGTTCGCGGTCGCCGGACAGACGCTTCGCTACGTCGGCACCGTGCATGGGCAGTTCACGAACGACCAGTTCAATTACATTGACGACCTGACGATCGGCAGCCGTTACACGGTGCGAGGCTTCAGCGGCGAGACGATGCTGGCAGCTGAGAAAGGCTTCTATTGGCGGAACGAACTCCAATATCCGCTCGGCCAGTCGGGGCAGGTTCTTTACGCCGGCATCGATTATGGCCACCTTTGGGGGCCGTCAACCGCGTACCTCGCCGGTACGCAACTTTCGGGCGCGGCCATCGGCCTGAAGGGTTCGATATCGACGGGTTTGGGTACGTATGGCTATGATGTGTTTGCAGGAACGCCGATATATGCGCCGTCTGATTTTCCCGCATCGAGGATTACGCTCGGTTTTCAGTTCACCGGGCAATTTTGAAGATGGAAAAGCCGGTGATCGGCACGATATCGCATGAGCAAACAAACGAGGCAAGAAAGTCCGGCGATTGCTGGCGGGGAGACGGCAGATGAGCGATAGACCAATTGTCTTGAGGAGCGCCTGTATCAAGCTGCTCTCGGCAACCGAAGCTGACCCGCGGAAGTCCCATCAGCACGAGTTCAACGGTGTCGCGCAGCTCGAGCAGATATTCGGAAAGGAGAGCTTTGAACGAGAGGCCGTCTTCTCGTTGAGGGGGGAGGCCATCACTGACAGAGCAAAAGTCACCTGGTACGACGCTCGGAGGAAGCATCCAACGCGATCCGAACACCGTCTTTATTTTCGGGAAAATAAGGTGATGGCCCGCGCCCGCGAGGGCGATAATATCCTCATCGGTTTCGACAATCGAAACGAACTGCATTGCGTACTGATACCAAGCGGGACAAGCGGCTACCGCAACGACATTTCCGGCTGGGAAGTTGCGACTGACGTAAATACCTGAACTCGCCGCTGGCAAAGCGGCGTCCTCAGCTGCCTGGCTGCAGAATCGTATCTATTGAATGCTCTGACGAGGAAAAGTGGTATTAGATCATGGTAGACGAGCTCTGTTCCCTTGCTATACGACGTTCAGTTTGACTTTGCGCTTGCCGCTAGTAGAGCCCGCGTCCGTCAAAGTTCAGGCATCACCACTTACAGCTGCCTTGACCAATTGCGCCTGCATTCAGCATGAATCCTGTCTTCTGATTCTTTTTCTTATTGGTGTAGACCATGGAGGAAACTTCCGTTCCCTGCGTAATCATTTCGTACTCACCGGTCGCCTGTCCGTTGTATATCTCAATCCATGTTGTGGTCTCCTGATCGGGCGCATCCTTGTTCAGAGTTTCCTCCGCTGAGTTGGCGAGGACCAGTGGGATCGGTTGTTTTGAGTTTTGGTATCTTACGAAGCCGGACGAGAATTTGCTAGCTGAGTCGTAGTACGTTCGCATCTCAAAGTTGATCGGTTTCCCATTGCCGGAACTGAAACAGAATGTCTCGCTCGTTATTTCTGCATGCGCGACAAGAGGTAGAGCGAAGAGCGCAACCGCAAAGATGGATTTCATAAGCGTTCAAGTTCAGGGTTTTTGCAATTCAAGGGACGACGTGATGGTGTGTTGCATTGCGTAGTATTTCTTCTTGGGATGCGGCGGGTGGCCCACCATGACCGGATGTCCCTGAGCGTCCAGCACCGGTTCCTGCTGACTGTTTCGTCGCCACTCGAACGTCAACGATACAGAGGTGCCGGCAAAGATGTCATCAAGCAGCGCATTGCGCAGATAGAGAACGGACTGCAGTCGCACCTCGAGACCGTTCAGGTTCTCAATAGCGACATAGCCATTGACGTCTTTGCTGACGGTGATCGCCCTGTCCTGGCTGACACCGTCATCCATGTGGCCTAGCATATTGGACCGATTTGCGACATAAAAACAGGCACTGTCCACGCAGTTGTAGGCGTTGTGATGTCCGTCGTTGTCGCGAGCAATCAGAGCGTTCGGGTCCCACCCGAGTGCGGAATATTCGGCGGGCGCACTGCCTTGAGGAAATTTTCTGAAATTCCCATACGCCTGGTAGTTGTCCAGGTGGGTTAACTGGATAAGGCCACGGCCGTAGTACGGGTTATAGGACTTAGTTTCCCCTCGGATTTCCCGCACGTAATGGAGATTGCCGGTTTCCGGCACGACATGGGAGAAAAAGTGCAGTAGGCGTTGCCGCGAACCGGACACGCCGTATTTTCTTGTCGCCTGGTTAAACGGTAGCGCCCACGTTGCGGCGCGCGCACGCGCGTCGCTCCAGGTCGTAGTCGACGCGTGGAACTGCGTCAGGGTGAGATGAAGAAGGCTACGCGGGAAGCACCGCGCCATCTCATCCGCACTCAACCACCCACACCTTCTGAAATATCGGATGAACTGCAGTGGGTGGAAGAACCAAAGCTTGTCCTCAGTTATGCCGGTCTTATCCCAAAACTGAAATTTCTTCAGCAAGTCTAGGAATTTGGCGTAACCATCCGGGTTCGTCTCCTTCTGCTTCCCGTAGAAACCTTCCGGGTCGTTCAGCTTCGCATAGCGGATATCGTTGTGCGCGCTGTTCCACTCGGTCGGCGCCTCGCAAATAAACCCGCGCAACTGTGTGCGAACGGCCTCATGGTCTCTAACATAGTTGCTGAGAGCGTCTCCACTATCGGCCGCTGCGGCACTCCCCGACTGCGGCGCAATGTCACCAACAATTTTTTTGAGCGCGTCGACGTCGCACATTCCGTCGTCGCTGTACGGGGTGTTGCCTTCGCTGATCTTCTGCCATCCAGCGAGGAAAGGAAAATCTGCGTCGGACAGCACCGCGACACCGGGACCATTGACGTCCAGATAGCCTTCTTGACCCGGTGCATAGGCGACGCGAAGCCATGTAGTACGCGGGCTCGCCTGGGCCATCGGATGTGGATTGCCGCTTACACCCGCTGCAACGCTAGGCGGCGTATTGGCAGAAGTATCCGACAAAGTCGCCGGAGTCGTTAGTATGCGACCGAAGCGCATAAGTTCTAAGCCATCACTCGGGCAAGCGGGATACAGGTTCTTTGCGCGAGTTATCAGGCCATATTCAAAACCCGCCTCTTTCACGGGCTGTGGTGTGAGCAACGTACGTGTGCCGTCCTGTTCGACGCGCCAGCTCGATGTATACCTCGCGCCTTTATGAAAATATGTTTCGACATGCAGTGCGTAGTCCTGGTTGGTACCACCTTGAAGTGGAGGGAAGAGCGTGCCGTTGACCTTATTGTGCGCATCCGCTCCCGTAGGCCTAGCAAGGAACGTCTGTCCGGGACGGATCATGTAGTACGTGTGTCCCCAGCAGTCGCTATGGCCTGGCGTTACAGGTTGCGCGTTGCCGAGTTGCGTACTGGTGAAGTAGGCATCGAAGTCGCCAGGCAGCATGAAAATTTCGAAGTGGACGTGCCGCTGACCATGGCATCGACCCGGCAGTCCCAGCACATCTTTGCGGTACACCTTCTTGCCACCGCCTGCTTGACCCTCGTCAGGCGTTGGTGTCCTCAGGAATTCCGGCAAGGAATTCACCTGAACACCAACGCCCGCGTAACCGTCCAATTCCAGCAAGTGCATGTACAGCGAATAGAAGCTGATCGACCGACCGTCACCGGTCTCCGTCGTATGCTTGAGCAGAACGAATCCTGTGTTGCTGTCCAGCGCTCCGTCGCCGCCATCGATGGCTTTCTGTGCAACGCGGTACGCGACCACCTCGCCATCGGCGATCGCTCGCACGCGTTCGTTTTGCGTTCCGGGCATCAGATGGACACCGGTATGCCAGCGCCCGTCAAAGGCGATCGGGTAAATGCCGTGCGCCAGTTCGAACTGATCGACCGCATCCATCATCGGATCGGGGGCGTCGGGGTTACTTGAAGGCGCGCCCGCGGCGGCCAAAAAAGGAGGGCTGATAATCATTGCTATCGCGACAGGTTGTAGACGTTTTTAATTGTCAGATCACCTTGCGGCAACGCGGGCAACGGCGTATCGCCGCTAGCGGGACCTTCAAACGAATGGGACGCGGCTTTCACGGTAAACTTTCCGGGGCAACGGATTTCCACATTGCCGTTCTCGATCGTGATGCTCGCACCGCCGCTCGTCACGACAACCTTCTGTTTGGCGGCGACCAGAACGTCCTGTCCGGCGCTCGATATATGGAGCTGCTTTTCTGCGAACAGGTCCATGCCGTCGCTTTGCGACTGAATCTCCACCTTTCCATTCCCGGCGAACAGTTTCATCCCGGCGCTCTGAACAAACAGGCTGATCTTCTCTGCGACGCTTGCCACAAACGATTTACCCGCAGCAATATAGGTACTCTCGCCACTCACGAGGTTCACGTTCTTGTCAGCGGTAGCGCGGACCGACTTTTCGGACGAGATAGCAACTCCGGCCGGGCTGCCAAACAGCATTACCGGCTCCCGGAAGGCCGCGGCGCTGCCCGAACCGCCACCCGCAGTCCGTCCGCCGTTCGATTGACCCGATGCCGTGTGTCGTGTCGCATCGGAGTATTGTGTCAGCGAATCGTGGCCCGGTTGCAGGCTTTCGGCGTTACGCTGTTTGCTTGCGTCGGACAGACCTTTTACGACGTTTTCCGCGCGCGTGAGCTGTTGCTGGGTAGCCGACGCATCCAGCGGTTGGCCGCCTACCGAAGTTGTATGCGTCGTGACATAAAGCCCCTTGTTCGCACGCAGAGCGCCATAAGCATCTGTTTTGAGGTCAAACCCGGTTCCTAGATATGAGCCGCGCGTATTGCCGCTCTGGTCAATCAGATAGCCGAGATGGAGCAGACTGTTCGCGCTGCTGCTGAACAGCCTCGCGCGGTTCTGGCCGGTCGCGTCATCGAGCACCATCTCGTTGAAACCTGCGCCAGCGTATTCCTTCGAGCGATAGCCGGACAGGATGCCGTTCGAATGCCACTGCGGTTTTACCGCGCCGTTATAGACGCGGTGTAGAACGAGCGGCCTGTCGCAATCGCCACCGACGTAACCGACGATCACCTCTTCGCCGACGCGCGGAATATGCACGCTACCGTATCCGCCCCCAGTGTCCGATTGCGCAACGCGAATCCAGCATGACGCGCGCTCGTCTCCCGGGTTCAACCGGTCCCAGATAAAAACGACCTTTACCCGGTTCAGTTCGTCCGTGTAGACCTCTTCGCCGCTTGGCCCGACGACGATCGCCGTCTCAAGCTGCATCTCGGGCTTTCGGTGCTCAAACGGGCTGCGATACGGCACAGTGACGCGCTGCGCTTCGACCTGCACCAGATAGAAGCCCTCGCTTCCGTCCGCGTGGCGAACGGCCAACGATCTCAGGTCGGAACTATCGTTCCTGACTTGCGCCAGCTGATTCTTTAGGCTATGAGGGAAATTCGATTCCCTCGAGGACGCGGGGAGATTGTTCTCGATGTATCGCGAGACCTTGATAGCGACGAATTCGCGTTGGCTGACCGGGTCACGGTCATGTTCCGGATGGTTGGTAAGTACAAAACGCAACCCGGCATCGATTGCGCGCACACCGCCTTCACCGTGGAACCGTTTGGCCCGTGACTCCCATTCTTCCAGCCGGATTTTCGAAAGATGTTCGCCCCGGTCCTGCGCCGCGTACGTATACGCGCCTGTGTACGTATACACCTCCGCCTGCTCGGGCAGACTTCCTTGTTCTGATCGTGTGGGCAATACGGTGCCCTTCGGATTAAACGGTGCCGAAGGGGACTTGTAGTCGAACGTGCGGGTCGTATGCAGCGAACTTTGCAGGGTACGCGATGCGGCCCATCGCGTGAATGCGTTGGCTTCGCTGGCTGCGCCGGACCTGTAGAAATCAACTGTCTCTGGCGACATCCTGTCAAGGGTATAGATATCGTCAGTGATCACGAGCATATGAGACTTTCCGTCCTTGCTCTGTTGCCAAAAACCGAAGAGCCCTTCGTCCTCCATCAGGCGATGCACGAAATTCCAGTCCGTTTCGCTTTGTCGGCAATATGACCGTTGCGGCAACGGCTGCGAAAGCGCGAACTGAAAGTAACCTTTGGCCTGCGGATGCTCGTTAAATACGTCGGTGATGATTTCGTCGGCCGACTTGTCCTGCCAATTGCGCATGTCGTGGCGGAATTTCAGGAAATGCATCCACGATGCAAAGGTCATCTGGTAGCTGCTCAAACTGCCATCCGCACCGAGCCGCCGCGCTGTATGGATGTAGCCGTTTACAGGTAGATACGATTTGTCCGGCTGCTGAATCCAGAGTGTCATCGGCTGTGCGATGAGCTTTTTGAGTTCGATATCGCCGACTGCAGACAACATGTCGAGCGCGACGCTGAAGTCACGGCCCAACTCACCGTGCGTGACAGCGCGGTGTGGCACTAGCGTATCGTTGGGCAAAGACGGTATGTCAGTCTTCAGCAGCCGGTCCTGCTGAATCAGGCCGCCCCGGATGGCCTGTACCAGATCAGTCATGTTCATTCGTTATCCATCTTCTCGGCCGAGCGGGCAGTGCTGTCCATGCACTGTCTCGCGGGGGCGGCTTCCAGAAAGTCGAACCCAGCGACGTAATTGGTCCTTCAACCGGACGGAATTTACCTCATATTAAAGTTACCTGCATATTCGAAGAAAGTTAAATTTGGATTTACCACCGGAATTGCGGGTATCCAGTATCTGGGAACGTCGAATTTAGCCCATCACATTTATTCAATGCGCATCGACTGTCAATTCACAACGAGCGGTCAACTGTAATGGTTCGGCTGGCCGAATGGCGTTTAACGCGGATCAGTTGGGTACACCGTAATGAGCCAGTGACTGGCGGGCCGGCAGATAGATCAATAGGATCAATCGTCAATTTGAGCCATGTTATAATTGATCCATATACTCAAATGATCTACATCAAACCATGCGCAAGCTCTACTACGGGCGGATTTCGACCACGGACGGCCAGTCCTCAGTAAGCCAGTACGACGACGCCAAAGCCCACGGCGTGCAGGACAAGGACGTTTTCATCGACGAGGGCGTGAGCGGCTACCACGTCGCGCCCGACGCGCGGGAACAGTGGTGCAAAGCCGAGCATGATCTGCGCCACGGCGGCGTGCTGATCGTGCGCTGGCTCGATCGCATCAGCCGCCGCTATGACGAGCTACACCGGACTATGCGCCGACTCATGGACCTTGGCGTTCGTGTCGAATGCACGCTCAACGGGATGGTGTTCGACGGAAAGGCGAAAGACCCCATTGAGAAAGCGACGCGCGACGCCGTGCTGGCGTTCATGGCCGCACAGGGCGAGGCCGACTACAAGAATCGCGCAGAGATGCAACGCCGGGGCGTTGCGATCGCGAAGGCGGCTGGGAAATACAGGGGCCGCGCGCGTTCACACGACTACGCGGCGATCAAAGCATGGCGGGAAGAGCACGGTGCGAGCATTCGTGAGACTGCCGAAAAATTCGGCGTGGCGACGGCGACGGTCAAGCGAGCATGTGCAACCGATCAGCATGCGTGACGGTGGCCGTATCGATCGACTGCCGCAGATTGTATATCGCGAAAATCGGTCGCGAACGGCGGCGGTCGGTATTATGATCCACAGATCGCGCGCTATGGACTTCGAGTCTTGGCAGCAGGCGACAGAGAATCAGAATGAGGAGTGCCATGCTCACAAACGTCCGGGGATTGGTTGATCGGCTCGATCTGGCTCCATCGCGAGGGCTCATGCCGCTGTTTGAGGCGGTATCTAACGCTATAGATGCCATTGAGGAAAAGTATGGCAGTGCGACAGCTGGATCGATAACGATCAAACTGCTTTTATCCGGCGATCTGGCCCGAGCCGGGGGTGACGACACATTCGTTATAAACGGCTTCGAAGTGGTCGATGATGGAGTGGGCTTCAACGAACTCAACATCGCCTGCTTCGGGGAAGCGTATACGCTTTCGAAGATCAAGGTTGGAGGAAAGGGCGTTGGTCGATTTACCTTTCTCAAGGTCTTCAGTCACTGCGATGTTAGTAGCGTGTTTGAGCGGGACGGAAAGCATTTCGCCCGGAACTTCAATTTTTCCATTACCGAAGAACTGAACGGTGCGGACAAGATCACACCGATTCATGCGCCGACCGGGACCAAGCTTCGCGTAACCGGGCTTGCAAATCGTTATCGTGTTGCCTGGCCAACCGATCCCGCAATAGTTGCCGAGCGCATCGTTGCGCACTTCCTGATCCGGTTTGCAGCGCGGTCCTGCCCCAGACGATCCTCGAATCTCCGGGGCGAGAGTCGATCGACCTGCACGAGCTATTTAACTCCTCGGTTCAGCCGCACATTCAAGAGCGCTTCTTCGATGTGCATGGGCATACCTTTGCCCTCCAGGCGTTTCGCCACAGGGACGGTCGTGCTCGACACGAATATCACTTGTGTGCCAACGGCCGTGATGTGACGACGTCGAAATTGCGCGACCTCCTTCCCGAGCTTCCTGAACGACTTGTAGATGAAGCGCAGGAAGCGTACACGCTGATCGTCCTGGTCACCGGGGAGTATCTGGACGACCACGCGAATCAGGAGCGGACAAAGATTGCATTTCAGTCTGAGGAAGAGCCGGAGCTTGAGCAGACTCTGGTCTCCCGCTAAGCCCTTAACAAGGCGCTGGTGGCGACGCTCAGGTCGGTACTTGCCGCCGATCTCAAGGTCACTGACGAAGAGAAGATCGAACAGATCACTCGATTTATTGAGCATGCACCAGAGTACAGGGTATTAACCCAGGACAAGTACCGTCCGTTGCTTGAGCAGCGTGTGCAGCCCGGCCTTAATGACGAGCAGCTGGATGAAGCGCTGCTTCATATTCGCCGAGCAATTGAAGACACCATCCGCACGGAGGAGCGCCATGTGGCTGCTCTCATTGAAAAAGAATCGTTTGATACCTATCAGGAACGCATCAAGGGGCTAATGGAGCAGATGAACGATGTGGGCAAGGCCAAACTGGCTGACTATGTCGCGCATCGTCGAACAATCCTCGATCTGGTTGACCAAAGTCTCAAGCGGGTACAGCACGATGGCAAATACCCGTTCGAGAAGGTGTTGCACAAAATGATCTTCCCGATGGGAGTGTCGTCAAAAGATATCTTCCTCGACCAGCAAAATCTTTGGCTGATCGATGAACGCCTGTGTTTTCACACCCTTCTGACTTCCGACAAGAAGCTGAACAAGGTCCCTGGGCTTGAAGGAACATCCGGAAAGGAGCCGGACATTTTTGCGTTTTTCTACGACACCCCTATCGGAGTGGCAGAGCCGGAAAACTTACCCGGCGGCGGAGTCGTTATAGTTGAGTTCAAGCGACCTGGTCGAGACGATTATGACAAGGACCCAGCCGACCAGATCATCCAGCGTTTCGTGGAGATAGATCAGGGTGGCGTCAAAGACATTGACGGCCGCCTGATCAATCCGGACCGCCTGAGATATACCGGGTACCTCATAGCAGATTTAACGCCGACGCTGCAACGACAAGTGGCCGCGTTACCACCGCACTGCTGACAACGAAGGCTACTTCTATACCCTGCCAGGTGGCAACGGATCGATCGAGATCATCTCGTACGACAAGTTGCTTCGCGATGCCAAGCGGCGAAACAGGGTGCTCTTCGATAAACTTGGCCTGCACAAACATTGAACGCAGGTGCCGTTTCACTCCACATCCGCTTTCATCGGGTAGCAAATGTACGAACTCATTCAAAAACAGATTGCAACCGACTTCTTTCAGCACAAATTTGCGAACGACGGGCAACGCTTCGTCGCATGGTATCTGCGGAATATTCTGTTCCGTGACATGAACGAGACACGTGACGACATCACCGACGGTGCGGATGACAAGCAAATTGATGCGCTAATCGTGGACGATGACAAATCGTTGGTGCGCATAATTCAAGGGAAGTTCGTTCAGGGCGGCACAGTCGATGCCGAACCTCTTCGTGAAGTCCTGTCGTCGTGGCTGCAAATCAAAGACCTTGCTCGGCTTCAGAACGTTGCTAACCCGAAGCTTGCAAGAAAGCTTCGCGAGTTGGCCGATGCATTCGAAGAGGATTACGAAGTGTCGTTCGAACTGGTTACGACCGGAACACTGACCGAGGCCGCTCAACATGACCTTCTGGCTTTCCAGGAGGAATTGGCAAAGCTAAGTGAGAATGAAGCCTTTGATGCCACCATTCATGTCATTGACGCCGACGAACTCAGGCGGCGCTACGACTATGCAATTGAGGCGGACAATCCCAGTATCAACTACAAACTTCCGCTGGCGGGCGTCAAACACATGTACCATGAAATCGCTGGGACGCCAGTTCTCATCGCCGCGCTGCCGTTGAAGGAGTGCGTGAAGCTTCCGGGCATCAAGGACGGCACGCTGTTTCAAAAAAACGTGCGTCAAAGTTTGGGGTCGAGCAATGCTGTCAACAAAGGCATTCGCAGTTCAATTTTGGGTGACAAGCGCAGCGATTTCTTCTTCTTCCATAACGGAGTGACGGCACTTTGCAACAAGCTGACCTTGGAAAACGACACACTTTCTCTCTGGGGGCTTAGCATCGTCAACGGATGTCAATCGCTGAATACGATCCTGTCGTGTAGCGAAACGGTCAAAAAGGTGGACGATGCATTCATCCTGTTTCGATTCTACGAAATCCCCCAGCGTGACCGGGCCGACAAGATTTCGATCTACACCAACTCGCAAAGCGCGGTAAAGGCGCGCGATCTTCGCAGCAACGACAAACGCGTACTTGCCATCAAGAAAGCGTATGAGCTGCGCTACCCGACTGGCTATTTCATAACCAAGCGCGGCGAGACGGCCCCGGCCGATAAAGACAAGAAACTTGTGGTGGACCTATCGTCTTTCGCGAAGAATTTGGTCGCGTGGCAGACCTTGCGCCCAAACCTCTCCTATGGCGAGACGAAAATTTTTGACAAGTATTTCGAAACCCTTTTCAAGAACAAGGATTACCCGCCCGAAAATGTCAGTGCCCTCAATACGTGGATGAACGAAGTCCTGGCTGCCTGGGTGCCGGAGAATCCGCTTAGCCTGAATGAAACGCTCTTGGCGATGAAGGCGTACGCGCCATACCACCATCTGTACGCAGTAGCGATAATCTTCGCAATTTCAAGCAACCAGTCCGACCGTGTTCCCAGTGCTCACAGGGCTCTAGCATCTGCCCAGCAGTTCGGCATGGTCGACCAAATCGTACGGATCGCCGGGACATGCCTGAACATGGCGCTTGAGGCAGCGGCGAACGAACCCCAAGCCGGTAACCGGGTGTTCAGCCCTCAAAACTGGGTCAAGTCCAAGGCGTGCCTTGCAGGGATCAATGGCGCAGTACGCAATTATCTCAATATGCTGAAAGGCTTTCCCGGCGGCGCTGAGATTAAGAAGCAGTTGGACGAAGCGACTGTGCTGCCCGTTGACGCGTTTGAATACCGGTTGTCTGCTGACTAACTGCTCTCGAGCGCGGTTGCAGGTACTGGAGCCGTTCGGGCTCGACGTGGTGCTGGCTTGGCCGCACAGGGCGAAGCCGACTACCGCAACCGTGCAGAGATGCAGCGTCGCGGCGTGGCGATCGCGAAGGCGGAAGGGAAATACAGGGGGCGCGCGCGATCCCACGACTACGCAGCAATCAAGGCATGGCGGCCCGAGCATGGCGCGACCATCAGCAAAACCGCAGAAGAATTCGGCGTCGGTACAGCGACCGTCAAGCGGGCGTGCGCCGAGTAAGTACCATCTGACCGGTAATCAATCGTGGAAATCGGAGCCACTGGTAGTCAACAAGCGCGGTCGCAGTTGTCTACCGCGTTCCCGCACGCCATCGGCGCGGTAGCGTATCGGACGGTTGATTACCGCGGCACTTCGGGCGATTGGGCCAGCCCTTCCCAGTGTTCGCCTGATCCATTTCACACTGGCGACGCAGCGTGTCTCTGCACGACTCGAAGCGGTCGCTAAGACCGCTTCGAGTCACCCCCTATAGGCTAAGGTCGGCCAGATGCCTGCTTCCCGAGGTGCTGAAGTTTGCTACTGACCGCATTCGTCCGAAGCATCTCCCTCGCCAGTTCCCCCGCAGCTTGGGCAGATATCGAGGACAACCTCTCCCTCTCCGTAGCAGCGGTGGCACTGAGCGAATGGATTGTCCTCATTGGGATCGTAACCAGTACCTCGGCATTCGGGGCAGGTCACATTTACATCCGAGCCTCGCCCATGGCACGTAGCGCAAGGAAATGTGGCTTCATCGTCGTAGAGATCGTAGTTGGTCGACATGATCATCCCTCCGGTCACGCAAACCACTTGCTATGAAACTCTTCGCTGCGGTCCGACATGTGCATTGAAGACACGACGCCGGTGCTTGCGAGGGGGCCATCACGTAGAGAGATGATCACCCCTTCCTCGCTTACATCGACAAAGAAGTCCAGCGTTTTTTGCGCGCGTCTACATGCGACGAAGCGCTCAATGGTGAACGCCGTTTGCTGCTGGAGAAGAGCGTGCTTCTCCGCCAGCTCTGCCAGCGTAGATTGCATGCTGTCGTCTGCCGCTAGTTGACGTTGCACATGCTCAAGGTAGCGTGTCGGAACACAGATTGCGCTGTATGAGGGGTACCCCATGCGCCGCGCCTCTTCATCGAGGCGCTCGAGGAATTCTCGAAACTTTGGGTAGTTAGCGAACCCGTACTCTTGCGCAAAGTGATTAAGGCGCCCCGATTGACCCAACTTCAAGAGCTTGCGGTCCGCTTCGTACTGCGGTGCAGCCTCTACGATTGCCGCTCCACCAAAGTCAGCAAGTGGAAACGAATCCAGTACCGGACCATCATCAATGGTGATGGTGATGGCTCCGCCTAACAGGTGCTTCATTTGCTGCTGCAAGGCGTTGAATTCCCCCACCATGTCTTCAAACAACTGCATCCGATGCGCGACAGTCTTGCCATATGAGCCGCCGTCCTTGACGCGTTCCTTGGCACTTCGTTCGTCATGTGGATAAAGAATGTGCCCGTGTAGTGCGAGCAGGCAACAATCTCGCGGATTGTGGGACGAGAATTGCGCGGGAAGAGGCAGGGGAGCGGAAGAGCGCTCCATCAGTCCCTTGTTCCAAGGGACGTTTAGGTACTCGGCGTAGAACTCGTCGTAGCCGAAGGCGATGCTGCAGGATGACGCGGACATGAAAATCTCCAGGCGAAAACGGACGCGCTCCTAGGGGAGCGGGCGGTTCTGCTGGACATGTGTCCTTGTCAGCTTTAGGTAAGCTGGGGAGGCGCGCGAATGGAGCACCGAAGTCATTATATCATTTTGGTCAGCGGACAATTCCTAACGCAACTGACAGTCTGGCGTCGATGTGCCTTCTACGATGTGTCTTCTATATAGATGCTCACGATGACTGCTCGTGGCAACCGATGTCCGTTCGACGTAGTCAAGACGGATCGCATCCCGGCGGAGTTGACACCGCTTCAATCGCCGCGTGCGCGATGTTGAGTCCGATAAGGGGTGACGTAGCGCGGTAACGTCTTGCGTCGTGCGCCCCGTTTTCCGGTAACAGAACGGTAACGGAAAACAAAAACAGAAAGGGGTTACAAGCCAACGACTTGTAACCCCTTGATTTCCTTGGTCGGAGCGATAGGATTCGAACCTACGACCCTCTGATCCCAAATCAGATGCGCTACCAGGCTGCGCTACGCTCCGAGGAGCCGCGGATTGTAGCGTCTTCCTACCCGCGGCGTCAAATCCGTTTGCTCGCTGTTTTTGCTGGCGATGCTTTTGCGACGATCCCGGCACGCCATCCGCCCCTCAAAATTCCGCGTCGCGTCTTGGCCTGGCCACCCCGGGCCACCCCTTGGCCACCCAAAACTCCCTTCCAGGAACGCGCAGAAATACTGTATAAATATACAGGACTACGGCGCCACCCGATGCGCCCGCCCAACTCCCTTCGCCATGCCCCTTCATTGCCGGGCAGGGCGAACTATTCCCGATCGACAGGGCAACCCGGCAACGGAGCGCACGCATGGCCGCCGCGATTCAGCTCACCGCGCATCTGCCGTCGCGGCTGCAAAGCCGCGTCTGGCAGGGCGATCAGCTCGCGTACGCGAGCGAGCGCACGGTGTCGAGCGGTCACGCAGCGCTCGACGCCCTGTTGCCCGGCGCCGGCTGGCCCGCGGGCAGCCTGACCGAGCTGCTGGTCGAGCAGGGCGGCATCGGCGAGATGCGGCTCGTCGCGCCCGCGCTGCGCGCGCTGACGGCGCAGGCGGGCCGTCATGTGCTGCTGGTCGCACCGCCGTGGCAGCCGTACGCCTGCGCGCTCAAGGCGTGGGGCATCGCGCTCGACCGCGTGATCTGGGTGCGCGCGAGCGAGCACGAGGCGCCCTGGGCCGCCGAGCAGGCGCTCAAGCAGGACGGCATCGGCGCCGTGATGCTCTGGCAGCCGAAGGCGCGCGCCGACACCCTGCGCCGTCTGCAGGTCGCCGCGCAGGATTCGCAGGCGCTCGCGTTTCTCATGCGGCCGCCTGCGGCGCGCAACCAGTCGTCGCCGGCGCCGCTGCGCATGGTCTGCACGCCGGTGCCGCCGCCCGAGGCGGACGCGAGTCTGAACCGGCGCGCCTGGATGCAGCTCGCCGCCGTGTCCGTCGATATCTTCAAACGCCGCGGGCCGCCGCCCGCCCAGCCACTCGTCATTACTTTGCCGTTGCAGGCGTCGCTGTTGCCCCAGCCGGGCGAGGCGTCGGCGCTGCCGTGGCCCGGGGCCAATCATCATGCTGTGGATCGCCGTCACCTTGCCGTTGTTGCCGCTGGAGGCCGTCAAACCGATCCTGCCGCCCGCGCCGCCGTCACCGCCGTCACTGTCGTCACTGCCGCCGCAGGACAGGCGGGCTGAGCACGCCGATCCCGCCCATCCGCACGATGAAGCCGCCGCGCCGCCCGAGCGCTGCCATGCGCTCGCCGATCACGCGCGCATCCTGATCGCCGATCTCGACGCGTTCCGTCTCGGCGTGCAGCCCGGCGCCACGCGCGCGCATGCGCTGGCGCTCGCGCCGGGCCTCGTGCTGCTCGAAGCCGACGCGGCGCGCGAGCAGCGCGCGTTCGAGGCGCTCGCGCTCGCGTTGCTCGCCTACACGCCGAAGGTGTCGTTCGCGCAGTCGCATACCTTGTTGCTCGAAGTCGGCTCGGGGCTGCGGCTGTTCGGCGGCGTGCGCGCGTTGCTCGCGAAGGTGTCGGCCACGGTCGCGAGCTGCGGGCACGCCGCGCGCATCGCCTGCGCGCCCACGGCGTGGGGTGCGTGGACGCTGGCGCAGGCGCGCGCCACGCGGGTCTCGTCGCGGCGCTGGCACGTACTCAAGGAAACGACGCTCGCGCGCGCGCTCGACGCGCTGCCGGTCGGTCTCGCGCCGTTCGCCGCGCAGCACGAACAGGCGCTCACGCAGATCGGCTGCGCGACGCTCGGCGATCTGCGGCGGCTGCCGCGCGACGGCATCGTGCGGCGTTTCGGCGACGGCGTGCTCGCGTGGCTCGCGCAGGCGCGCGGCGAGGCGCCCGATCCGCGTGTCTGGTTCGCCGCGCCGCCGTCGTTTCATACGTCGCTCGAATTGCAGGCGCGCGTGGAAAGCGCCGAGGCGCTGCTGTTCGCCGCGCGCCGTCTCGTGATGCAGCTGGCGGGCTGGCTCGCCGCGCAGCACGGCGCGTTGAGCGGCTTCGAATTGCGCCTCGAACACGAGCTTGCGTCGCGCCACGCGCCGCGCACGTCGAGCCTCGCGCTTGCGTGGGCCGCGCCGTCGCGCGATCCCGAGCATCTGCTCTGGCTGCTGCGCGAGAAGCTCAACCAGACCGAGCTGATCGCGCCGGTCATCGGGCTCGCGCTGGTTGCCGACCAGGTCAGCGAATATGCCGCGCCCACCGACACGCTGTTCCCGATGCCCGAGGCGTCGGAGGCGTCGATCACGCAACTGTTCGAGCGCATCGGCGCGCGCGTGGGCGAGCAGAACGTGCTGCAACTTTTCGTCGAGGACGATCACCGGCCCGAGCACGCCATGTCGGCGCGCACGTGGCGGGCGAGCGCGCGCCGCGCGGCGCCGCGCAAGCCGCGCGAGGGCCGCAAGGGCGAGCGCGCGCCGAGCGGCGAGCCGCCGGAAAGCACGCCGGCGCAGAGTGCGTTCGATCTGCCCGAGGTGCCGCTGCCGTCGCAGCCGCGTCCGGCGTGGCTGCTCGAAAAACCGCTCAAGCTCGCGATGCGCGGCGACCGGCCGGTGTATCGGCGTCCGCTCAAGACGCTCACGCGTACCGAGCGCATCGAGGCCGGCTGGTGGGACGGCGAGGGCGTCGAGCGCGACTACTACGTCGCCGCCGACGATCAGGGCCGCATGTTCTGGCTGTATCGCGAGCGCATCGGCGGCCAGTGGTATCTGCAAGGCCTGTTCGGCTAGCGGTTTTTATCGAGCATCATGTCGATCAGCGGAGCGGGCGATTCGTTGCCCGCGCAACCATCATCGTCGTCTTCGTCGCTGCCCGCGCAGTTGCCGGCGCAGTTGCCTGAGTACGCGGAGCTGCACTGCCTGACCAACTTCTCGTTCCTGCGCGGCGCGTCGCGTCCGAGCGAGCTGGTCGAGCAGGCGATCCGTCACGGCTATCGCGCGCTCGCCATCACCGACGAGTGCTCGTTCGCGGGCATCGTGCGCGCCTGGAGTGCGCTCAACGACTACGACGAGGCGCGCCGCAAGGCGCACGCCGAGGCGCGCACGCCCGGCCCGTTCGTGCCGTCGCTGCACTTGCTGACGGGCAGCGAACTGAATCTCGTCGACGAAGACGGCGCGCCGTTCTGCACGCTCGTGGCGATCGCGATGAACCGCGAGGGCTACGGCAATCTCTGCGAGCTGATCACGCTCGCGCGTTCGCGGGCGCCGAAGGGCCAGTACCGCGTGACGCCGTCCGACTTCACCGATCCGCAAACCCATGCCGCCGATTCCGCCCAGGATTTCACGCACCTGAAGCATCTGCGCGACTGCGTGCTGCTGCTCGTGCCGCAGCGCACGGCCACGCTCGCGCAGACCTTGCGCGCCGCGCACTGGCTCGCGGGTTTCGCGGCCGAGCGCGCGTGGCTCGCGCTCGAACTCTGGCAAACCGGCAGCGATGACGCGCAGATCGAAGTCCTGCGCCACGTCTCGCAGGAAAGCGGTCTGCCGCTCGTGGCGACGGGCGGCGTGCTGATGCACGCTCGCTCGCGCAAGCCCTTGCAGGACACGCTGAGCGCGATCCGCATCGGCAAGCCGTTGACGGCGTGCGGCCGCGCGCTGGAAGTCAACGCGGAGCGCCATCTGCGTTCGCGCGTGCGGCTCGGCGCGATCTATCCGCGCGAGGCGCTCGACGCGACGCTCGACGTCGCGCGCCGCTGCACTTTCAGTCTCGGCGAGCTGGCCTACGAGTATCCCGAGGAACTCGTGCCGCCGGGCGAAACGCCGGGCTCGTGGCTGCGCAAGCTCGTCATGAAGGGCGTGGCCGAGCGTTGGCCCGACGGCCTGAACAAGAAGCGCAGCGACCAGATCGAGCAGGAACTCGCGCTCATCACCGAGCTGCAGTACGAGAAATATTTCCTCACTGTGCACGACATCGTGCGCTTCGCGCGCGAGCAGAAGATCCTGTGTCAGGGCCGCGGCTCGGCGGCGAATTCGGTGGTCTGCTACTGCCTCATGATCACGGAGATCGACCCCGTGCGCATGAACATGCTGGTCGCGCGTTTTCTGTCCCGCGCGCGCAACGAGCCGCCCGACATCGACGTCGATTTCGAGCACCAGCGCCGCGAGGAAGTCATCCAGTACATCTATCGCAAATACGGCACGCGCCGCGCCGCGCTGGCCGCGACGCTGATCACCTATCGCTCGCGCAGCGCCTTGCGCGACGTGGGCAAGGCGCTCGGGCTCGACACCATGCTGGTCGAAAAACTCTCGGGCGCGCATCAGTGGTGGGACGGTCCCGATTCGATCGCGCATCATCTCGAGGAAGCGGGCTTCTCGCCCGATTCGCACGTCACGCAGCAGCTCATTCGCCTCACGCGCGAGCTGCGCGGTTTTCCGCGGCATCTCTCGCAGCACGTGGGCGGTTTCGTGATCGCGCGCGACAAGCTCTCGCGGCTCGTGCCGATCGAAAACGCGGCCATGAAGGACCGCTACGTGATCGAGTGGGACAAGGACGACATCGACGCGTTGCGCCTGTTGAAAGTCGATGTGCTCGCGCTCGGCATGCTTTCGGCGATCCGGCGTTCGCTCGAATGCGTCGCGCTGCGGCGCGGCTTGCCGCAGTTCCGCGTGCAGGACATCGGCGTCGAAGATCGCGCCGTGTACGAGATGTGCACGCACGCCGATACGGTCGGCGTCTTCCAGATCGAATCGCGCGCCCAGCAGAGCATGTTGCCGCGTCTGCGGCCGCAGACGTATTACGACCTCGTGATTCAGGTGGCGATCGTGCGGCCGGGGCCGATTCAGGGCGACATGGTGCATCCGTATCTGAAGCGCCGGCACGGCGAGGAAGCGGTGGAATACGCGAAGGAGGAACTGCGTCCGGTGCTCGAACGCACGCTCGGCGTGCCGATTTTCCAGGAGCAGGTCATGCACCTCGCGATGGTCGCTGCCGACTACACCGGCGAAGAGGCCGACAAGCTGCGCCGCGCGATGGCGGCGTGGCGGCGCGATGGCGATCTGCGACCGTATCAGGCCGATCTGACGCAGCGCATGCTGCGCAAGGGCTACTCGCCGGAGTTCGCGGAACGCATCTGCAAGCAGATCGAGGGTTTCGGCGATTACGGCTTTCCGGAGAGTCACGCGGCGAGCTTTGCGCTGCTCGTCTACACGAGTTCATGGCTCAAGCGTTACGAGCCCGCGGCGTTTCTCGCGGGCTTGCTGAACAGTCAGCCGCTCGGATTTTATTCGCCGTCGCAACTCGTGCAGGACGCGAAGCGGCATGGCGTGAAGGTGCGCGCGCCCGATATCGGCTTGAGCGACTGGGAGTCGGTGCTGGAAGTGCGCGGCGCGCCGGGCGTGCGTCTTGCCGCCGATGCCGATGGCGAGGCCGCGCGTTGTGCCGACGTCGCGCGTTATCGCGCGTTGTTGCGCGCCGCGACGTTCAACGATGAGGTGCATGGAAACGCGGCGAGCTTTGTCGCGCAGAAAAAAACGCGTCGCCGGCCGCTCATGCGCGGCTATCGCGGCGTCGTGCGCGCGCGCGTCCTGCTCGCGCCGCGTCATTACGGCCGCCACGGCCCGGCGGTGCGGCTCGGCTTCAGTCTCATCAAGGGCTTCTCCGAGGACGCCGCGCGCCGCGTGATGGCCGCCCGCGCCGAGGCGCCGTTCACCGATGTCGACGACCTCGCGCGCCGCGCCGGGCTTACGCGCCGCGAGCTGGAAGCGCTGGCGGCGTCCAATGCGCTCGCGAGCATCGCCGGGCATCGGCGCGAGGCGTGGTGGGCCGTGACCGCGCAGCATGCGGTGCCGGCCTTGCTGCGCGACGCGCCCGTGGCCGAGGCGCGGCTCGACTTGCCGCGCGCCTCGGAAGGCGCGGAGATCGTCGCCGATTACGCCAGCCTGCGTCTCACGCTCAATCGCCATCCGCTCGAACTGCTGCGCGAAGGGCTCGCGAAACAGCGTTTTCGCAGCGCGGCGCAACTCGCGCGTTGCCGCCACGGCATGCTCGCGCGCGTGTGCGGCATCGTCACGGTGCGGCAGCGGCCGGGCACGGCGAACGGCACGATCTTCGTGTCGCTGGAGGACGAAACCGGCTCGGTCAACGTGATCGTGCACGCCGCGCTCGTGGAGTCGCAGCGCAAGGAATTGCTGGGGGCGTCGCTACTGGCGGTGGCGGGCGTCGTGCAGCGCGAGGGCGAGGTGGTGCACCTGGTCGCGCATCGGCTCGAAGATCACAGCCGTCTGCTCGGGCGGCTCGCGACGGAAAGCCGCGATTTCCACTGAGCGTTGTTTGCCGACAGGAGAAAAAAGGAGAGGGCGATGCGCGCTTCGCAGCCTGGCTGTGCTGCGTGCATCGCCGCCGAGGTCAGTTTTTGCCGCAGTGCTCGCGCTCGAACGCATCGAGCACTGCACCGATGCCCGCGTCGAACGGCGTGCGCCGCCCGATGCCGAGCGCTTCGAGGCGGCCCGAATCGAGATGACAGTCACGCGGACGCGGCGTCGCGTCCGTGGGTTGCGTCTGCGCGATCAACTGCGCCTCGATCCCGAGCGCGCGCGCGATGCGTTGCGCGATGTCGTACTTGGTCATCGGCTCGTCGCCGGACCATTGCGCGATGCCGCGCACGGCCTCGCCATCCGCACAGCGCGTGAGCAGTTCGCGGATCACGACGGCCACGTCGGGCGTGAAAGTTGGATAGCGCGTGGCCCACGCGTCCATCGGCGCCGGTTTGGCCGCGGCGTTCGCAGTCGCTGCCGCCGCGCGGATCGCCGGTACGAGGCTCGTGACCGCCGACTCGTTCCAGTCGACGATCGGCCCGTACAGCAGCGGCAGACGCAGCACGAGCACATCGTCGCTCGCGTCGAGCAGCGCGCGCTCGCCTTCGAGCTTGCTGTGGCCGTAGGCGTTGAGCGGATTCGGCGCGGCATCCGGCAAATAAGGCGGCTGCGTGCCGTCGAACACGTAATCGGTGGAGATCGACAGCACCCACGCGCCGCGCGCTTTCGCCGCCGTGGCGATGCTGCGCACCGCGTCGACGTTGAGCGCGCGCGCCGCGGCGGGATCGTGCTCGCAGACATCGGGGCGTCGCTCGGCGGCGGCGATCACGATGGCATCGGGCGCTTCACGCGCGACGAAGGCCGCGACGGCTTGCGCATCGCGCACGTCGAGCGCGACCTGGCGCGGCCCCACGCGGCTGTGCGCGGTCTGCACGACCTGCCAGCCGGTTTCGGCGTCGAGTTCGCGCACGAGCGCGCGTCCGAGCAGGCCGGACGCGCCGATGACGGCGACCTTGAACATGGCGCGCCCGGCCTCAGGCCGCCGTGCTCTTGACCGTGTAGCCGGCTTCGTCGATGGCGGCCTTGAGCACGTCGGCGCTCTGGGTCGATTCGACGCTCACGCGGCCCGCGGCCAGGTCGATCTGGACCTGGGCGGCGGCGTCCTGCTCGTGGATCGCGCGCGTGACGGCGCCGACGCAGTGCTGGCAGCTCATGCCTTCGACGTTGAACTGGATCATGATGTTTTCCTTTGCTGAGTGAACGGAACGGAGGAGACAAAAGACATATGCGGCCTGTGCCGGATTATGCCAGTGGGGGCCAGGCGCTCATCGGCGGGACTGCCGGCGAGCGCTGGACCTTCCCATCGTGGGAAGGTGTAGCATCGATACATCGATGACAATTCGGCAGGAGAGCAGCATGAACATTGGCGAAGCGGCGCGCGCCTCGGGCGTCACCGCGAAAATGATCCGCTACTACGAGAGCGTGGACCTGCTCGCGCCCAAGGCGCGCACGGAATCGGGCTACCGCGTGTACGGCATGGAGGAGGTGCACGCGTTGCGCTTCATCCGGCAGGCGCGGCGTCTGGGTTTTCTCGTCGACGATATCCGCCGCCTGCTGGCGCTCTGGCACGACCGCTCGCGCGCGAGCGCCGAGGTCAAGGCCATCGCAATGGAGCACGTGGCCGAACTCGACCAGCGCATCGCCGAACTCACGCAGATGCGCGACACGCTGCGCCATCTGGCCGCGCACTGCCACGGCGACGATCGGCCCGACTGCCCGATCATCGAGCGCCTCGCCGATCCTGAGCCGGTGGAGCAGACTGGCGCGGCTTGAGCGCCGCAACCGAGGGTGCAACCCGCGCAGGCAAATTGTCGCAACCGACTCGCCGGGGGAGCTTTTTTGCACCATGTCGGTGCTAAAAGTGCCGCCCGACTCCGCCCTGATCCGATCCATGCAAGAAATGTGTCGATAAATCATTAAGTTGCCAAATACGCGCGGCGCATCATTCCAGATTGGAATGCACCGCATTCGAGCAATTCACTGGTAAAGTCAGGTGCAACCGCTATAATGCGGGTTATCCCTTACGAGGGTAATCCCTGATGCAAATCCACCGGGGATACGACCGATCCTTGGAGAACACCATCATGTTTGCGTACCTTCTTGAAAAGCTGAGCACCTGGTTTGAAACTGCCGAACGTCGTCGCCGCGAAGCGTATCTCGCTTCTTCGTCGGACATCGTGCAACTCGAACAGCGTATCCGCTCGCTCGAATCGAACGGCTACTCGCTGTAAGCAGCCGCAGGCAATCTGCGCTGTCGCAAGCCCCGCCCTGGCGGGGCTTTGTCATTTCTGCGGTCCGGCGTTCTGGTGCTCCGGCGCTCCGTGTCTGAAACGCTTCGATGAAGGCAGTCTCAGCCTTCCCACCGCGGTAAGGTAAAGTCTTTTTTGCGACAAGCCGACAACACAGTGGAGTCGCTTTCTTCTACCGGGGGACGTTCATGGCGCCAGTCAGCTTTTTTCACCATTCCGTGTGCGCGATTGTGCTCGTGACGCTTGGCGCATTGACCAGCGCCGGCGCGCAGGCGGGACAGCCGCTGATCCTCGATACGCAGCATGGGATCAGTGACGGCCAGAAGGGCATCGTGTTGCAGAATGCGCCGCTCGGCCAGTCGCAGATGGTGCCGATGCAGCAGCTACCGTCGCCGGATGCCAATAATCAGCAGCCGATCATCGTCGCGCCGTATGTGGAAGTGCCGGGTGGCGGGGGCGGGCGGCCGCCGCGTCCGCGGCCCGCGCAGCAGCAGTACGCGCCTGCGCAATAAAGCGCAACAGGGCGCAACAAGGTGCGGTAAGTAGCGGGATGAATCGAGTGGGCATGCCGCGAACGGGCATGCCGCGTGAAATCGTCTGGCGTCAGGGGCGAGGCGTCAGGTGCCTGGCGTTAGTCGCCAGGCATCAATCGCCGCGCGATTCGAGCTTGAATTGCGCGCCGTCGTCCTCGCCGAGCGTCTTGACGAGCCAGGGCATTGTTTCCTTGAGCGCGGCGACCAGCGTGTACGGCGGGTTGACGATGAACATGCCGCTGCCGAACAGACCAAAACCATCGTGCGGCGGACGCTTCACCGACAGCGAGACGTGCAGCCAGTTCTTGTCCTGCAGACGCTTGAGCTGCTCGGGAAAGCGCTGCGATTCGGGACGCGTGACCTGCGGATACCAGACCGCGTAGGTGCCGGTCGCGAAGCGCTGCAGTCCATCCTCGACGCACTTGATCGTGCGCGAATAATCGCGCTTGTCCTCGTACGACGGATCGATCAGCACCAGCGCGCGGCGCGGCGGCGGCGGCAGAAGTGGCTTGATGCCGTCGAAACCGTCGCCCGCGTAGATCATCACGCGGCGGCCGGCGTCGTGAAAACGATGGCGCAGCACGTCGATTTCCGTGCTGTGCAGCTCGAACAGACGCATGCGGTCCTGCTCGCGCATCAGACGCCACGCGAGATAGGGCGAACCCGGATAGAAGCGCAGATTGCCGTCGGGATTGAGCGCCGCGACTTCGTCGACGTAATCCGAAAGCATCGGCGGCAGGTCGCTGCGACCCCAGAGTTTGCCGATACCCGTGTCGAATTCGGCATTCTTGGTGGCGTAGCCCTCGCGCAGCGCATAGGCGCCCGCGCCCGCGTGGGTGTCGATGTACCAGTAGGCCTTGTCCTTCTTGCCGAGGTACTGCAGCAGTTGCACGACGATGGCGTGCTTGAGGACATCGGCGTGATTGCCGGCGTGGAAGGCGTGGCGGTAGCTCAGCATGTTGGGGCGGACGCGAGGAAGGTGGCGACCGGCGCGCGCACTTGCGCGCCAATGGCGGTGAAACGATAAACGGCGGCGCTCAGGTTCTTTCGAGAGCTTCTTTCGAGCAAGCTCTTTCGGGACGCGCCGCTGGCGATGCGCGCCGGCGGCGTTTCACGTGCTTCGGGAACGAGGCATGCCGGCGAGGCCGCGTATTGTACAGCGTCGTGCAGCGCGGCCCGGCCCAAAGGCTGAGTTGCCGCCTTACTCGTAATGCTCGCCGACGATCGCCTCGATCTTCGCCTTCACTTCGGGCGTGATCTTTTCGGCCACATCGCGCGCTTTCATATTCTCGCCGATCTGCTCGACGCGCGACGCGCCCGTGATGACCGTGCTCACGTGCGGGTTCTTCAGGATCCACGCGAGCGCGAGCTGGCCGACCGTGCAATCGAGTTCCTTCGCGAAGTCGGCGAGCTTGCCGACGATGGCGTTCTTGTCCGCGTCGGTGACTTCCTTGCGCAGCCAGTCGTAGCCTTGCAGTTGCGCCCGGCTGTCCGACGGCACGCCGCTGCGATACTTGCCGGTCAGCAGCCCCGAGGCGAGCGGGCTCCACGTGGTGAGGCCAAGGCCGATGTCTTCGTACAGGCGGCGATATTCGTCTTCCACGCGGCGGCGATGGAACAGGTTGTACTGCGGCTGTTCCATGACCGGCTTGTGAAGATGATGCCGTTCGGCAATTTCCCACGCGGCGCGGATTTCCTCCGCGCTCCATTCCGACGTGCCCCAGTACAAGGCCTTGCCGCGCGTGATCATGTCGCTCATCGCCCAGACGGTTTCTTCAACCGGCGTGTTCGGGTCGGGGCGGTGGCAGAACACGAGGTCGACGTAATCGAGCTGCAGCCGCTTGAGCGATTCGTCGATGGCATTCAGCAGATATTTGCGATTGAGCGTGTGGTACTGATTGGGCGCTTCGTTCAAGCCCCAGAAGAACTTGGTGGAGACCACGTAGCTGACGCGCGGCCAGGCGAGTTCCTTGAGCGCCTGGCCCATGATTTCCTCGGACTTGCCGCCTGCGTAGACCTCGGCGTTGTCGAAGAAGTTGACGCCCGCATCGCGCGCCGCGGCGAGCGACTCGCGCGCGAGATTGCGATCGACCTGATTGCCGTACGTGACCCACGAGCCGATAGACAGTTCGCTAACCTGCAGGCCCGAGCGGCCCAGTCGCCGATAGTTCATGAACGCCTCCTTGTTGAGCTCGCCAAATTAGCACGATCGCGCGGGCCGCGCTGAGCGCGCGCGGCGTTGTGCAAGCGGTTGAACAGCCGGACCGCATGGATGGCCGAACCGCCGCCGTGCCTGCGCGCGACGATGCGCTGCGGCAAGCCTGCGCCGCCTTGTCCAGATCGACGCTTGCGACACGCGGCTTCATGCACAATAGCGCGGTTGGCCGCGGCGCAACATCCGGCCGGATGGCGTAGGACAAATGCAGGAAAACGCTTAAGCCATTCGACAGGTTTGACGGTATGCGCGCGTCGAGGTCTCATCTCTTCTACGTCGTTGTCCCATTCCTGGAGGTGCTCGATGTCGTCTCTCACTCTGAATTCGAAGCTCGATGGCAAGGTCGCGGTCGTTACCGGCGCGGCCAGCGGTATTGGCAAGCAGATCGCACTCACGCTCGCCCAGGCGGGCGCGGCCGTCGCCATCGCCGACCTTAACCAGAGCGGCGCCGACGCCGTCGCCGAAGAGATCAAGGGCGCGGGCGGCAAGGCGATCGGCGTGGCCATGGACGTCACCAACGAAGACGCCGTCAATCAGGGCATCGACCGCGTGGCCGCCGAATTCGGCTCGATCGACATTCTCGTTTCGAACGCCGGCATTCAGATCGTCAATCCCATCGAGAATTACGCGTTCTCCGACTGGAAGAAGATGCAGGCGATTCACGTCGACGGCGCGTTCCTCACGACCAAAGCCGCGCTCCAGCATATGTACAAGGACGACCGCGGCGGCGTGGTGATCTACATGGGCTCGGTGCACTCGCACGAAGCGTCGCCGCTCAAGTCGGCCTACGTGGCGGCCAAGCATGCGCTGCTCGGCCTCGCGCGCGTGCTCGCGAAGGAAGGCGGCAAGCACAACGTGCGCTCGCATGTGGTCTGTCCGGGCTTCGTGCGCACGCCGCTGGTCGAAAAGCAGATTCCCGAGCAGGCCAAGGAACTCGGCATTTCGGAAGAGGAAGTGGTCAAGCGCGTCATGCTTGGCGGCACCGTCGACGGCATCTTCACGACCGTCGAGGACGTCGCGCAAACGGTGCTGTTCCTCTCGGCATTCCCCACGGCGGCCTTCACGGGTCAGTCGTTCGTGGTGAGCCACGGCTGGTTCATGCAGTAACGCGGAGGGCCGGTCATGGCGCAACGCAAGAAAGGGCAGGCGCAGTCGAGCGCCGTCGACGACGCAACCGGCTTGCGCGCGGCCACGGGCGCACAGGTTGGCGAACCGGCAGGCGTACAGGCGGGCGCTGAAACCGCTCCCCGTTCCGGCGCGCACTCGCGCGTCTCGCGCTGCGCGAGCGACTCCGATCAATGGGAGACGGTCGCGCTCACGCTGCAAGGCGGCGGTGCGCTCGGCGCGTATCAGGCGGGCGTGTACGAAGGGCTGTTCGAGGCGGGCATTGCGCCCAACTGGATCGCGGGCATTTCCATCGGCGCGCTCAATACGGCGCTGATCGCAGGCAATGCGCCCGAGCATCGCGTGGCGCGTCTGCGCGAGTTCTGGGAGACGATCTGCCAGCCCGCGTGGAGTCCGCCGCTGCCGGCCTTCATCGAGCACGCGCTGTTCAATTCCGGCGACGCCGTGCGCAAGAGCTTCACGGCCTTGCAGGCGGCGGGCGCGGTGATCGAAGGGCAGAAGGGCTTCTTCACGCCGCGCTTTCCGCCGCCGCTGCCCACCGCGGCGGGCGAGCCGGGCAAGGCGAGCTATTACGACACCACGCCGCTCAAGGCCACGCTCGAACGGCTCTGCGATTTCGACCGCATCAATTCGCGCGAGATACGCGTCTCGGTGGGCGCGGTGAACGTGGGCACGGGCAACTTCGTCTACTTCGACAATTCGACCACCACGCTGCGCCCCGAGCATTTCATCGCGTCGGGCGCGTTGCCGCCGGGTTTCGCGGCGGTGGAAATCGACGGCGAGTATTACTGGGACGGCGGTCTGATGTCGAACACGCCGCTCTACGAGGTGATTCAGACCACGCCGCGGCGCGACACGCTCGCGTTTCAGGTCGATTTATGGAGCGCGCGCGGTCCGGTGCCCGACAACATCACCGACGTGCAGGGCCGCATGAAGGACATCCAGTATTCGAGCCGCACGCGGATGGTCACCGACATGCTGCAACGCTCGCAGCGTTTCCGGCACGTGCTGCGCGAGGTGCTGGAGCGCGTCGCGCCCGAGCATCGGCAGGACAGGTGGATCGAGCTGGCGGACGAACTCTCGTGCTCGAAGAAGTACAACGTGATCCACCTGATCTACCGGCACAAGGAGTACGAAGGCCACTTCAAGGACTTCCAGTTCGGCATTTCGACGATGCGCGAGCACTGGACGAGCGGCTTGCAGGACATCCGCGCGTCGCTCGGGCAACCGGGGTGGCTCGACAAACCCGATAACGATTCGGGCTTCGTCACGCACGATATCCATCGCGATATGCACGGGCACGGTTGAACGCGCGATTTGCGCTCAGGCAGGCGCAGTAGTCTGCGCCCAAACAAAAGGCGTCCGTTCTTGCGAACGGACGCCTTTTTCGTCTCACTTCGACGCGCCGTCCGAAAACGGCGCATCGAGGCGAATCGCTTATTTCGGCACGCTTACTTCAGCACGGCGGCGACGGCGGTCGCGACGGCGTCGAGGTTGCGCGTGTTCAGCGCGGCCACGCAGATGCGGCCGGTGCTCACGGCGTAGATGCCGAACTCTTCGCGCAGGCGGTCGACTTGCGCCGCCGTCAGGCCCGAGTACGAGAACATGCCGCGCTGCACGTTGATGAAGTTGAAGTCGCGGTCGACGCCGGCCGCCGTCAGGCGTTCGACGAGGCCCGTGCGCATCGCGCGGATGCGGTTGCGCATTTCGCCGAGTTCGGCTTCCCACATGGCGCGCAGGTCGGCCGAGCCGAGCACGGCGGCGACCACCGAACCGCCGTGCGTCGGCGGGTTCGAGTAGTTCGTGCGGATCACGCGCTTGAGTTGCGACAGCACGCGCGTCGATTCTTCCTTGCTGCTCGTGATGATCGACAGCGCGCCGACGCGCTCGCCGTACAGCGAGAACGACTTCGAGAACGACGACGACACGAACACGTTCAGTTCCGAAGCGGCGAACAGGCGCACGACTTCGCCGTCTTCGGCGATGCCGTCACCGAAACCCTGGTAGGCGATGTCGAGGAAGGGCACGAGCTCGCGCGCCTTCACGACTTCGATCACCTGCTTCCACTGGTCGATCGTGAGGTCGACGCCGGTCGGGTTGTGGCAGCACGCGTGCAGCACGACGACCGTGCCCGCGGCGTAGCCGTTGAGCGCGCTCAGCATGCCTTCGAAGTTCACGCCGTTGGTCTGCGCGTCGTAGTACGGGTAGGCGATGACTTCGAAGCCGGCGCTTTCGAACAGCGCGCGGTGGTTTTCCCAGCTCGGGTCGCTGATCGCAACCTTGGCGTTCGGGTTCACGCGCTTCAGGAAGTCGGCGCCGATCTTCAGCGCGCCCGTGCCGCCCAGCGCCTGCGCCGTGACGACGCGGCCCGCGGCCAGCAGCGGCGAGTCGTCGCCGAGCAGCAGCTTCTGCACGGCCGCGTCATAGGCGGCGATACCTTCGATCGGCAGATAGCCGCGCGGCAGGCCGGCTTCCACGCGGGCCATTTCCGCATCGCGCACCGCGCGCAGCAGCGGAATCTTGCCGTCCTCGTTGGTGTACACGCCCACACCGAGGTTCACCTTGGTCGCGCGCGTATCGGCGTTATAGGCTTCGTTCAGACCCAGGATCGGGTCGCGGGGGGCGAGTTCGACAGCGGAAAAGAGGGACATGATGGTTCGGCAAAAGTGAAGGGAGAAGCTCGGTGGACCACACGCTGCCGATATTCGCCGGTACTTCGGCAGATTCGGGACTTCTTTGGCGCGCTCCTCGCGAGCGACGAGCGCCGGGCAGCCGGCCACGCAACTCGCTATTGTAACGAATCCGCCGGCCGTATTTCCGCCGACTGCGACGCCAGCGGGGCCATTTGGTCTGCACCTGATGTCGCAGCCGCCGCGCCCGCGCGTGAATTTCCGCCGCAGCGTGCGGCGCGGCCCTTGCAGCGGCGCCTGCGACGCCCCATCTGTTCCTTCTGTCAGCTCTCCGCTTGCCTTTTGCCGATGGCGAAAACGGTTCCGGAACGCACGCCGCAGCCGCGCCGTCGCGCCCCGCAAGACCCGGCAGGCGCCCCCAAGGCTCGCCCCCGGCAAGATCGGGCGAGACGCTAGAATAGTTGTTTGCTCCGCGCACAGGATGTCACCCATGTCCGACCATTCCGTGGCCGACGCGCCCGCGCTCGACGAGTCGAAATTCGTCCAGTACGAAGGCTCGCCGTTCCAGCTTTATCAGCCCTACCTGCCGGCCGGCGACCAGCCGACGGCCATCGAGACGCTCTGCGAAGGCGTGGGCGACGGCCTCTCGTTCCAGACGCTGCTCGGCGTGACGGGCTCGGGCAAGACCTACACGATGGCGAACACCATCGCGCGCCTCGGCCGTCCGGCCATCGTGTTCGCGCCGAACAAGACGCTCGCCGCGCAGCTCTACGCCGAGTTCCGCGAGTTCTTTCCGCGCAACGCCGTCGAGTACTTCGTCTCGTACTACGACTACTACCAGCCGGAAGCCTATGTGCCGCAGCGCGATCTCTTCATCGAGAAGGATTCGTCGATCAACGAGCACATCGAGCAGATGCGGCTGTCGGCGACCAAGAGCCTGATGGAGCGCCGCGACGTGGTGATCGTCGCGACCGTGTCGGCGATCTACGGTATCGGCAATCCGTCCGAGTATCACCAGATGATTCTCACGCTGCGCCAGGGCGACAAGCTCGGCCAGCGCGACGTCATCGCGCGCCTGATCGCCATGCAGTACAGCCGCAACGAGCAGGATTTCCAGCGCGGCACCTTCCGCGTGCGCGGCGACACCATCGACATCTTCCCCGCCGAGCACGCCGAAATGGCCGTGCGCGTCGAGCTTTTCGACGACGAAGTGGAAACGCTGCAACTGTTCGATCCGCTCACGGGCCGCGTGCGCCAGAAGATTCCGCGCTTCACGGTGTATCCGTCGTCGCACTATGTGACGCCGCGCGAGACTGTGCTGCGCGCCGTCGAGACCATCAAGACCGAGTTGCGCGACCGGCTGGAGTTCTTCCACACCGAAGGCAAGCTCGTGGAGGCGCAGCGCCTCGAACAGCGCACGCGCTTCGACCTCGAAATGCTTCAGGAACTGGGCTTTTGCAAGGGCATCGAGAACTATTCGCGGCACTTTTCGGGCGCGATGCCCGGCGAGCCGCCGCCGACGCTGGTCGACTATCTGCCGCCCGACGCGATGATGTTCCTCGACGAATCGCACGTGCTGATCGGCCAGCTCAACGGCATGTACAACGGCGACCGCGCGCGCAAGGAAAATCTCGTCGATTACGGTTTCCGTCTGCCCTCGGCGCTCGATAACCGGCCGCTCAAGTTCAACGAGTTCGAGCGCAAGATGCGCCAGGTGATCTTCGTGTCGGCAACGCCCGCCGACTACGAGAAGCGCGTCACGGGCCAGATCGCCGAGCAGGTGGTGCGGCCCACGGGCCTCGTCGATCCGGTGATCGAGGTGCGGCCGGCGTCCACCCAGGTCGACGACGTGCTCGGCGAGATCAACGAGCGCGTGGCGGTGGGCGAGCGCGTGCTGGTCACCACGCTGACCAAGCGCATGGCCGAGCAGCTCACGGAGTTCCTCGCCGATCACGGCGTGAAGGTGCGCTATCTGCATAGCGACATCGACACGGTCGAGCGCGTGGAAATCATCCGCGATCTGCGTCTGGGGACGTTCGACGTGCTGGTCGGCATCAACCTGCTGCGCGAGGGCCTCGATATTCCCGAGGTCTCGCTGGTGGCGATTCTCGATTCGGACAAGGAAGGTTTCCTGCGCGCCGAACGCTCGCTGATCCAGACGATCGGGCGCGCGGCGCGTAACGTGAACGGCAAGGCGATTCTCTACGGCGACCGCATCACCGACTCGATGCGCAAGGCGATCGACGAAACCGAACGCCGCCGCGCGAAGCAGATGGCCTTCAACGAGGAGCACGGCATCGTGCCGCGCGGCGTGGTCAAGCGCATCAAGGACATCATCGACGGCGTCTACAACGTGGACGAAGCGCGCGCCGAGCTGCGCGAGGAGCAGGAGCGCGCGAAGTTCGAGGATATGTCCGAGAAGCAGCTCGCCAAGGAAATCAAGAAGCTCGAAAAGCAGATGATGGACTACGCGAAGAACCTCGAATTCGAAAAGGCGGCGCAGACGCGCGATCAACTGGCCGTGCTGCGCCAGCGCGTGTTCGGCGCGAATGTGGGCGACCATCCGGCCTGATCGTGGCGCCTGGCGACGGGCGCGAGGGAAAACCGGCGAACGCGCGCGGGGTTTTTGATCGCGCGCTTTCTTTTTGGCTTGCGCCGGTTTCAGTGTTTTCCTCGCTTAATCCTGCAATTGGCTTTCGGATCGCCGTATCGCGAAAATAGATTCGGATCCAGTCGTAAGGCGCCGTTAAGCTTACGTGTGTAACGGTGCTAAAACCCTGTTGCGATGGGGCTTTCTGGCTTCCACAAATTGTTCCGCACTGGCTTCGGTGTTAAACTCCGCCATTATTGAGAATTGTTCGCATTAACATTTTCAGGTTGATGCGCGTTGTCGGTTCGGTGGTATCACTCATAAAAAAATCAGGAGTTTCGATGCGGATCCAATCTTTCGTGCGCGGCACCGTCGTCATGGCGGCCGCAGCGGCGGCGTTCTCGGCCCAGGCGGCCGAATACCCGATCGGCAAGCAGGCCATCCAGGGCGGCATGGAAATCGGCGCGGTCTATCTGCAGCCGATCACCATGGAACCGGAAGGCATGATGCGCAAGGCGTCGGACTCGGACATCCACCTCGAGTCGGACATCCACGCGGTCAAGAACAACCCGACCGGTTTTGCCGAAGGCGACTGGATGCCGTATCTGCAGGTCCATTACGAACTCTCGAAGCCGGGTTCGAGCTACGTGCAAAAGGGCGACCTGATGCCGATGGTCGCCAACGACGGCCCGCATTACGGCGACAACGTGAAGCTCGCCGGTCCCGGCAAGTACCACCTGAAGCTGATCGTCGAAGCGCCGATGCAGACGGGCCACATGGCGTTCGGCCGTCACGTCGACAAGGAAACCGGCGTGGGCCCGTGGTTCAAGCCCATCACGATCGAATACGATTTCCCGTTCGCGGGCATCGGCAAGAAGGGCGGTTACTAAATCCGCATGCGGCCCGCGCGCGCCAGTCGCCGCGCGGGCCGCGTCGCGAAGCATTCAGCAGGACCCCGAGTCGCGCGCAGTCGCTGCGCGCAGGACACGAAGGAGCAGGTAAGACTCATGACCGGAATTCGCAAGTTTGCGGCGCTCGCGCTCAGCGCGTCTTTTGCAGCGTCGCTGGCGGGCGTGGCCACGGTGGCGCACGCCGAGGATCTGCCGACGTTCAAGCTCGAAATGACCGACGGCAAGCTGAACCCCGCGCGCATCGAAGTGCCGGCGGGCAAGCGCATCAAGATCGAGGTGCGTAACACGGGCAAGGGCGCGGCCGAATTCGAGAGCGTTCAGTTGCGCAAGGAAAAAGTGCTGGCGCCGGGCGCGGATTCGTTCGTCGTGATCGCGCCGCTCGATCCGGGCGAGTACAAGTTTTTCGACGATTTCCATCAGCAGGCGCAGGGTGTGATCGTCGCGAAGTGATGCGATTCGATCGGCCAGAAGCCGTCATCGTCATGAAGTGAAGAACGCGGCCGGCGCGTGTGCCGGCGGCAGGAGCCAAGGAATGGGTCAGGTATTGTTCATCGTCTGGCGCGAGAGCGTGGAAGCGCTGCTCGTGGTCGGCATTCTGTATGCGTGGCTGAAGAACGGCGACGCCGACGCGCGCCGTGGTCTGCCGTATCTCTGGGCCGGCGTGGGTCTGGGCATTCTCGCGGCGATCGCGCTGGGCGCGGCGCTCGTGGGCTTCACCGAAGTGCTCTCGGGCGACGCCCAGGACTACTTCCAGACCGGCATGGTGCTGGTCGCCTGCGTGCTGATCGTGCAGATGGTGCTGTGGATGAAGCAGCACGGCCGCACGCTCAAGCGCGAGATGGAAGAGTCGCTCGAGAAGAGCACGCGCGATGCGAACTGGTGGGGCATCACGGTGCTGGTCGCGCTGGCCATCGCGCGCGAAGGCAGCGAGACGGTGATCTTCCTCTACGGTCTCGGTTTCGGTCAGTCGGGCCACGTCGACGCGAGCCAGTACGTCGCCGTGCTGCTCGGCCTCGGCCTTGCGTTCCTCACGTTCTATATTCTGCAGCTGGGCGGCAAGTACTTCTCGTGGCGCTATTTCTTCCGCGTCACCGAGATCATGCTGCTGTTCCTCGGTGCGGGCCTGTTTCAGACGGGCGTCGACAAGCTGATCGACAAGGAAATCCTGCCGACCATCGTCGACCAGGTGTGGAATTCGTCGGCGATCCTCGACGATTCGAGCACTTTCGGTTCGCTCGTCGCGACGCTCACGGGTTATCGTGCGCATCCGGCGCTGATGAACCTGATCGCTTACGCGGTGTACTGGCTGGTGGTAGGGTTCCTCGCGCGCCGCGCGAGCGGACGTCACGCCGCCATGACCAAAAGGACAGCAGCATGAGGGAAGCAGTATGAGTTGTGCATCGGCCCCGCCGCTGCAAAAGCGGGGCAAGCTGGCCCAGGCGGGCCAATGGATGCAACGGCACGGTGCGGCTATCCGCGCCGTGCAGTGGGTCGTCGTTGCGGTCTATGCGTTCCTGATTCTCGTGCCCGCGGTCATGCCGCTGCCCGACGATACGGCGCACCTGTGGAACAACCTCACGCTCGCGGCGCAGTTCGTGTTCTGGGGCATCTGGTGGCCGTTCGTGCTGCTCTCGATGGTGATGCTCGGGCGCGTCTGGTGCGGCGTGCTCTGCCCCGAAGGCGCGCTCACCGAGTTCGCCAGCAAGTTCGGGCGCGGCTGGGCGATTCCGCGCTGGATGCGCTGGGGCGGCTGGCCGTTCGTGGCCTTCGGCCTGACCACCATCTACGGACAGATGGTGAGCGTCTACCAGTACCCGAAGGCGGTGTTGCTGGTGCTGGGCGGATCGACGCTCGGCGCGATGATCATCGGATTCCTGTACGGACGCGAGAAACGCGTCTGGTGCAAATACCTCTGCCCCGTGAACGGGGTTTTTGCGCTTCTGGCGCGCCTCGCGCCGTTCCGCTTCAAGGTCGACGAAGACGCGTGGCGCAACTCGTACACGCACGGCGAGCACGGCGGACATCGCGTGATCCCCGTGAACTGCGCGCCGCTTGTGCCCCTGCGCAACATGAAGGGCGCCGCGCAGTGTCACATGTGCGGACGCTGCAGCGGCCACCGCGACGCCATCGCGCTGACGTGGCGCTCGCCGGCGGAAGAAGTGGTCGAACTCGGCGATAGCCAGGCCAGCGGCTGGGACACGGCGCTGATCCTGTACGGGCTGCTCGGCATCGCGATCGGCGCGTTCCACTGGACCGGTTCGCCGTGGTTCATCGACATCAAGCAGTGGCTCGCGGGCTGGCTGATCGACCGCGACATCACCTGGCCGCTCGACACCAACGCGCCGTGGTTCCTGCTCACGCACTATCCGGCGCAGAACGACGTGTTCTCGTGGCTCGACGGCACCATGATCGTCGGCTACATCATGACGACGGGGCTGATCTACGGCACGGTGCTGTTCGCGATTCTCGCGGCGTCGAGCGCGGTGCTCGGCCGCTTCGAGATGCGCCGTCTGCATCACCTCGCGCAGTCGCTGATTCCGCTCGCGGGCGCGGGCGTGTTCCTCGGCCTCTCGGCCACGACGCTCTCGCTGCTGCGCGCCGAGCACGTGCCGCTCGACTGGGCGACCGAGGTGCGCATCGGCATTCTCGTCGTCACGAATCTGTGGAGCGCGTGGCTCGCGTGGCGCGTGACGGGCCGTTACAGCGCGCGTTTCTGGCAGCGCGGACTCGCTTTCGTGGGCTTCGCGCTCGCGCTGGCGGTGGTCGACAGCGCGTGGTGGCTGATGTTCTGGGGCTGGACGCGTTGATCGTGGCGCGCGTTCACTAAGCGCTTCATCGCGCGCGGCCGCTATATGCGGGATCAGCGTGTCGCCGCGCGCCGTCGGATGTTAATCTCGAAAACCGGGTTGGCCTTTGCCACCCGGTTTTTGACTTTTCGGAGAGACGTATGCGAACGCGAGCAGTTCTGACCGAAGAAGATGTGACGAAGGTAGCCGACGCGGCTGCCGCGCACGCCCGTGCGAACGAGTGGAACGTGACGATCGCGGTCGTCGACGATGGCGGGCATTTGCTGTTCTTGCGCCGCCTCGACGGCGCGCCGCCGATCAGCGCCGAGATGGCGCCCGGCAAGGCGCGCACGGCGGCGCTCGGACGCCGCGAAAGCCGGCTCTACGAAGAGGCGATCCGCCAGGGCCGCACCGCGTTCCTGAGCGCACCGCTCACGGCGATGCTGGAGGGCGGGGTGCCGATCGTCGTGAATGGCGACGTGATCGGCGCGGTGGGCGTGTCGGGCGTGAAGTCCGATCAGGACGCGGAGATCGCGCGCGCCGGCATTGCGGCGCTCGGGATCGAGTGAGATTGCCGGGTCTTGCCCGGATTCGCTTAGGGCTGCCGATCGATGTTTCCGGCAGTCGTCTCGACGATTGACCTGAGTAACCGAGCAAACCGCCAGGGTTTACGCGCGGCGAAGCGGAGCTGTGGTTATAATCGCGGCTCACGCATCGCCGCTGTATCGAGCAACACAGTCGAACAAGCAGGCGAGCGCTGGCTGCCATCCCCAGGCGGCATAAAAAAATACCCCATAGAAAAGACAAACGCCGCGGACCATGCCGCGGCGCTCGCCTCGGGCGGGCACGCTTTGCGCGCCGCTCCGTCATCACAGGTGAGAACAAAAAAATGGCTTGGCTTGCTGTGACGGCTGGCTTGAAGGATGTCTGCACGAAGGGGTCTAGATCTCGCGTGCAAGCCGTCGTTGCTGGCTACTGCCCAACGCCTCTCGATGGAGGCGGTCCCCACAATACTCGGTACTACAACAAATCTGCCTGCCTCACTTGGTGAGAATCAGCTTGCCCAAACGCGTGGCGCGCAGCTGATACGTCTCGCCGTTGTGCAGGATGCTCACATGGCTTCGGCCTTGCAGCAGGGCCGTGCTGTCGAGCGTTCGCTCGCTGCTGGCCGGTGCTGCCGTGCTGGCGGTGTCGGCACTCTTGCGCGCGGCAGCGGCGGTGACGGGTTTCGCGGGTCGCGAGCCGGTCAGCGCGGAACCGTTACGGCGCAGGCTGAGTGTCGATGAGCGATTGAATTCAGTCATGAACGTGACGTCTTGTGTGTGTCTCGATTCGATGGATGAATTCTAAATGATAATCGTTCCCATTTTCAACTGCGATAAATTCATCGGATTCGTGCGCCGATAGTTTTATGCGTGGCGCGTGAAATAAGGCTTGAAAAACAAGGTCGACGCGCGCCCGGCAACCTCCGCGCGCGCGTCGTGCATCGGCAAAATTCTCAATGCAGCGGCGCGTCCTGCTCGCCGGGCATCCCCTGCACGTACTGTCGGATCAGCCGCACGGTGTCGATATCCGACTCGCGATACGCCGACTTCACGATCTCCGAGGTCTGGCGATCGTCCTCGTTTTCGGCGGCCGGCAGGGTGGTGCGGTACTCGAAGCGCAGGAACAGCTGCGCCTCCTCCGGTTCCTCGATCGTCATCGTGAGCGAGCCGCCGACGTGTTCGGCGGTCGGCAGGATGTCGTAGCGCACGCTCTCGTTGAGCGTGAACGTCACGCGGTCGCGCACCGTGGCCTGGCCGTAATGCAGCTCGCGCTCCATCGTGTTGGCTTCCTGCGCGAGGATCGTGCAGCCGTCGAGGCCGATCACGAACAGCTGCGGCTGCTCGGCGCGCAGCACGAGGCCTTCCCAGAGCTGGTCGCGTGTCATCGGCAGGACGAGCGGGTTCTGCGGGTCGTTGATCTGGATAAGGTGTTCGAAATTCAAGGCAACGTCCTGTGTGTCTATGTCCGTGCGCCGGGCGCGCCGCCTTCAGGCGACGACGAGCCCCGAGCGGATCGTGATCGTATTCGTGAGCACTTTATGCACCGGGCACGCGTTCGCGATCTGCAGGAGGCGCTCGCGCTGCTCCTCCGTGAGATGGCCTTCGAGCGCGATCTGGCGGTCGATCGTGGTGCCCGCGCTGCCGGTTTCCATCGACAGTTTCACGCGCACGCCTTCGAGCGGCCATTCCTTGCGCTGCGCGTACATCTTCAGCGTGATCGACGTGCAGGCGCCCAGGCTCGACAGCAGCAGCGAAAAGGGCGAGGGCCCGCGGTCGCCGCCGCCGAGCGAGGCCGGTTCGTCGGCGATCCAGGTGTGGGTGCCGTCGTCGAACTGGACTTGATAGTTGGTCGAGCCGATGTGTGCGGTGACTACGGAATCGGTCATGCGCTTCTCGCTAACGGAACGGTTGAACGGAGAACGGCCGCGGCGCCCGCGATACGGCGGGCGACGGGCGGCCAGTGAAACCTCATTGTGACAAAAAGCGCGTGAGCCTGCGGGTTAGCGTCGGTGGCAGGGGTCGGCGACCGCCGTAACCGGCCACCGGCTGGCCGGCCTCAGTGCGAGATGCGTCCCATGCGGCCGGCCTGGTAGTCGAGCACGGCCTGGCGGATCTCGTCTTCGGTGTTCATCACGAACGGGCCGTAGCGCACCACCGGCTCGTTGAGCGGCAGTCCGCCGATCAGCAGCACTTCGACCGGCTCCGTGGCGTCGGCGGGCGCGGCGATCGTCACGGTCTCGCCGTCGCCGGCGAAGGCCACCATATGCTGCGCGTCGATCGGCTCAGCGTGGTCGCCGTACAGCGCCTTGCCCGCGAGACCGTAGGCGAACACGTTCCAGGCGTGCGGCACCGGCTGCTCGACGCGCGCGCCGGGCGCGAGCGTGAAGTGCAGATAGAGGATCGGCGTGCGCGTTTCGATCGCGGCTTGCGCGCCGAGCGATTCACCCGCGATCACCTTGACCGTGGCCTTGCCGTCCGCCGAGCGCCCTTGCGGAATGCTCGCGTGCGGCATTTCCTGATAGCGCGGCGCGATCATCTTGTCGCGCGCAGGCAGGTTCACCCACAGCTGCAGGCCGTGCATGCGGCCGCCCGTGCGCGTGAACTCGGGGTCGGGCATCTCGCTGTGGATCACGCCCGCACCGGCCGTCATCCACTGGACGTCGCCCGGATTCAGCGTGCCCGACTGCCCCGACGAATCCTTGTGGCCGAAGCGGCCCGCGAGCATGTACGTGACCGTCTCGAAGCCGCGATGCGGATGGTCGGGCGCGCCCTTGGCGGCGCCGGGCGCGTAGTCGGTGGGCCCCATTTCGTCGAGCAGCAGAAACGGGTCGAAATCCATCAACTGACGGGTGGGGAACGGGCGGTGGACGATGAATCCCCCGCCCTCGGTGGTGCGAACCGCGGGAAAGACGCGTTCGATCGAGCGGATGGCCGGCATGGATATCACCTCGGAAAAATGGGAATTGCGCGATATGCGAAACAAACCGCTATTATAGGTAGCCGATTTGGCCTGTTTGACCGCCTGATCGCAATGGATTGTCCCATCGCTGGAACGACGACATGAAAATCGATTCGCACAACCTGAACGACCTGATGTATTTCTCGCAGGTGGTGGAGCACGGCGGATTCTCGGCGGCCGAACGGGTGCTCGGCATATCGAAGTCGCGCCTGTCGCGGCGCGTGAGTGAGCTGGAGTCGTCGCTCGGCGTGCGTCTGTTGCAGCGCTCCACGCGCAAGCTCGCGCTGACGGAGGCGGGCGAACTGTTCTATCAGCACTGCCGCGCCATGCTCGCCGAAGCGCAGGCCGCCGTGAACGTCGTGCAGTCGCTGCGTTCCTCGCCGCGCGGCACGGTGCGCGTGAGCGTGCCGGTCACGCTGTCGCAGACCATCTTTTCGCAGATCATTCCCGAATTCATGCATCGCTATCCGGAGGTGCGGGTGGTGATGCGCGTGACGAATCGCGTGATCGATCTGTTCGAGGATTCGGTCGATATCGCCTTGCGCGTGCGCTCGGAACCGCCGCAGAACGCCAACATCGTGGTGCGTCCGCTGTGGCGCACGGAGCAGATGCTGGTGGGCGCACCGAGCCTGCTCGCGCAGAACGCGCCGCCGCTCACGCCCGACGATCTGTCCCGCTTCGAGACGCTCGACACGCCCACCAGCGACGGCCGTCACGTGTTTCATCTGATCGCGCCGGACGGCACGCGCCACGCGCACGAACACGAGCCGCGCCTCATCAGCGCCGACCTCACGACGATCCGCGAAGCCGCGTTGCAGGGCCTCGGCATCGCCGCGATGCCGGAGATGATGTACGGCGCCGCGCTGCGCTCGGGCAAGCTCTCGCCGGTGATGCCGGGCTGGACGCTGCCGGTGCCGCAGCTTTATGCGGTATTTCTCTCGCGTCAGGGCATGGTGCCCGCAGTGCGCGCGTTCGTCGATTACCTCGTCGAAGTGCTCGACGCCGACAAGAGTCTTCAGCAGGAATGCCCGCTTCGCAGCGAGATCGCCGCGCTCGCCGCGCAGAACCAGGCGGGGCAGGCCATTCAGGGACCCAGCAGTTCGCTCTCGACCGGCGGCCTGCCGCGCACGAAGTCGCCGAGCAATATCGAAACGGCTTGAGGCGCGCGACGCTTCAAGGCGATCGAAGCTTTGCGAACTTCCGCGCGCGTGTCACGTCTTTGCCTTTTGGCATTTAAGCGCGGCCGGCAATCGTTACTTTCAATGGGCGAAGTCTTGAAGGCGTGCGGCGAGAGGCATATATTGAAGCCGTCTCGCCAAGCACCGGTCTTGAGCGGGATTCGATGGCCGCTATCATAGTGGGCCTTCAGGGCTGAACGCGCAGTCCGTGTCGACCACGGCAGTCGCATGTGCCGATGTGAACCGATCGAACGTCGGGGAGTGTCGCCACCGCCCGAATGCGCCGCGTGCGCACGAAAAAAGGCCTTCATCTGACGATGAAGGCCTTTTACTTTTGAGCCCTGAAAACAAGGCCCGAAAACAAAAACGCGCGGCTAACTGCGCCGCGCGTTCCGGGTTTCGTTCCGTCTTGCGACGATGCGAAGATCAACGCATCAGTGATGCGCCGGATCGGTCACGAAACCGAGCTTCGTCAGACCGCCGCTCTGCGCGGCCGACATCACCTGCGCAACCTTTTCGTATTGCACCTTGCGATCGGCGTTCAGATGCAGTTCGGGCTGCGGTTGCTGCTGCGCGGCGGCCGCAATCTTCGCCGTGAGCTGGTCGTCGCTCACGACGTTGCCGTCCCACAACACCGTGCCGTCCGCTTCGATCGATACGTTGATCTGCGCGGGCTTCGTGTCTTCCTTCACGCTGCTCGCGTGCGGGAGGTCGATCTTCACGGCGTGACGGATCACGGGGATCGTCACCATGAAAACGATCAGGAGAACCAGCATGACGTCGACGAGCGGCGTCATGTTGATCTCGTTCATCAGGCCATCGTCGTCGTCGCTGGCAAAGGGGCTCATCGCCATGTTTGCTGCCTCCGCGAATTAGTGGCTGCGTGCGGCGACGCGCAGGTTGCCGTTCTTCGCCGTGGTCGACGACAGGCGCGCGCCCGTCACGAAGAAAGCGTGCAGGCCGTGAGCGAAGCGGTTGAGCTTCGTGACGATCGTCTTGTTGGCGCGCGTGAGCGCGTTGTAGCCGAGCACCGCCGGAATCGCCACGAACAGGCCGAACGCCGTCATGATCAGCGCTTCGCCGACCGGACCCGCGACCGCGTCGATCGAGGTCTGGCCCGTCGCGCCGATCGTCAGCAGGGCGTGATAGATGCCCCACACCGTACCGAACAGGCCGACGAACGGCGCCGTGCTGCCGATCGAGGCGAGGATCGCGAGGCCGCTTTGCATCTTCGCGACCGACTCGTCCATCGTGTCCTTCAGGCAGCGCGTGACCCAGTCCGACACGTCCATGCGGTCATGCAGATGCGGTTGCGTCTGGTGATGGTGATCGGCGGCTTCCTGGCCCGAGAGCGCCAGCGCGAGGAACGGGTTGTCCTCCGGCGTGCCGGTGCCGAGCTTCTTCACGCCGTCGGCGAGGTCGTCCGAGTGCCAGAACTGCTGCTCGGCGTTCTTCGTGAGGCGCTTGAGGCGCGCGACGTTCCAGCCCTTGATGACGATCACGCACCACGACAGCACCGACATGATCAACAGCGCGAGCGCGATGCCGCGTGTGACGAAATCCCCTTGCGCCCAAACGTGGGCGATACCGTAGCTCTGCATGCTTTTTTCCTTGATTCGATGCGTTAAACGTTGTGATTCTCATTCAGACGGATGGCGCGGCCGATACACCGGGCGCCGTCAATCGTCGAGGGTGAAACCGAAAGGCTGCGTGTAGGCGGCGCGCACGGGCTGGCCGTCCTCCAGGTACGGCTTGCACGAGCTGTCGCGCATGGCGCCCATCGCGGCGTCGTCGAGACGGCTGTAGCCGCTGCTCTTCTTCAGTTCGATATTCTCGATCTTTCCGGTCAAGCCCACCACGAAGTGGACATAGGCCGTGCCGGTTTCGCCCCGGCGGCGCGAGAGCGTCGGGTAGTCGGGCTTGACGATGTTGCACTCCAGGTGCGACACGTTCTTCGGCGCCGTCAGGGCCATGGTCGGCTTGCCGACCGCGGGCGCGGCCTGAGCGGCCGGAGCCGGCGGCGTCGGCGCGGGTGGCGCAGGCTGCGACGGAGCGGGCGTTTCCACGACGTGCTGCGAGGGCGCGTCGGCGACCGGCAGCGGCGGAGTGGGCGTGGGCTTCGGCTTGGGCTGGACCTTGGGCTTTTCGCGCTTGACCGGCACCGGTTTGGGCGGCGGCGGGGTGGGCGTGGACTGGATCGCGGCGGGTGCGGCAACCGGTTCGGGCTTGATTAGCTCGGCGGTGATCGTTTGCGATTCGAGCGCGACCGGCGTGACGGCGTCGCGTTTCATGAGCACGACGGCGATGAGCGCGGCGTGAAGCGCGATGACGATCGCGCTCGCGGTCACGACCCGGCGGTTCGTGCGGACGGCGGGATACGAAAGCGCGCTGGCGGTGGTTTGGGTAGCCTGCATATTAGCGTTGCCGCCCGGATGACGACGGCGCGCAGGCTGGGCAACGCGTCGCTACAGGCAGCTTTATGGGCGAAAAATCAACAGCGAGATGCACACGGTGGTCACGAATCCGATCAGCAATTCCATAGCGGGCATCCTCCGGGAAAAAGGAAACAGGCGCTAGCTGGCTGGTCAAGAAACTGGCTTGCTGTCGGCGGTAAGCGCTCGATGATCGAGCGATGAAGCAAGGCGCGCGCGAGCTGCGGGCGCGCGCCCGTCAAGCTGTTCAGGCTGCCTTGCGCTCGTAGAACGTCATCGGCACCACGTGCGGAACGACGGCCACCTGCGGGCGGGTCACGCCGCAGCGGCTTGCACAGACGCCGCTTTGCGCCATCACGTCGCGCACGGATTCTTCGCACTTGCCGCAGCAGGTCGCGACGCCAAGCTCGAATTGCAGCTCGTCGAAAGAGTCCATGCCTTCGGCAATCGAGGCACGAATCGTCCGGTCGGAGACGGACTTGCACACGCAAACAATCATGATGGAGCGCAATAGAAAGAGTTAATGCGAATTATTATCATTATGTTTGGATCGTTTGGCAAGCATGCGCAGGGAATTTTTGTAACGAAACTCAGGGCTTAGCAGAGAAATGGCTGCTCAGGATCAAGGGTGCGATCTGCCCGGCGGCCGGCGAATCGGGGTGCGATGCGTGTCAAGCGACAGACGGATGGCGGGAAAGCCGTGCCTGGTGGGCGTCGCGGCGCGAGGGGGGAAAGCGTCGCGATGAGGGACCCATCAGCGCGAGCGATGATTGTTCATCCGGAAACGGGGCGCGATCTGCGCGAAAATTTTCTGGACGGACGCAGCGCGGGCGGCGAAATGCCGGCATCGACCCTGTCGTTGATAGGGAGATTGAGGTTGGCCGAGGCGGCCAAGGCGATTCAGGCCGCGTCGGGTTCCAGTTCGCGCGTGCGGCGCGACGGAATGCTCACGCATTCCACCTGCGACTCGATGCCGAGCAGCGCGGCCGCGAGCTTGCGCAGGTGCGTGCCGTCGTTCGTCGAGCAAAACCGTGCGGTGGGACTCGCGGACTCGTGCGCGTGCGCGTCGGCGCGCAGACCGTGCTGGTCGAGCACGCGGTCGAGCTGGCGCGCGATGGCCACGCTCGTATCGACGAGCGTCATGCGTTCGCCGACGATCGAGCGAATAGCCGCGTCGAGAAAGGGGTAGTGCGTGCAGCCGAGCACGAGCGTGTCCGCGCCCGCGTCGAGCATGGGCTCGACGTAGCCGCGCAACAGTTGCAGCAGTTCGGGCGAGTCGACGTCGCAGCACTCGACCGCTTCCACCAGGCCATAGCCCGGCTGGCTCAGCACGCGCAGGTCGGCGGCATGGCGCTCGACCAGCGCCTGGAAGCGCGCGCTGCGCAAGGTGACCGGCGTGGCCAGCACGCCGGCGACGCGCGAACGCGACAACTGCGCGGCAGGCTTGATGCCCGGCTCCACGCCCACGAGCGGAATCGGCAGGCGCGCGCGCACGAATTCGATGGACTGCGCCGTGGCGGTGTTGCAGGCCACCACGAGCGCCTTGGCTCCCTGTGCGACCAGCCATTCGCCGATCGCGAGCGTGCGGTCGGCGATGAAGTCGTCGTCGCGCTGGCCGTAGGGCGCATAGCGCGAATCGGCCACGTAGACGAGCCGTTCGGCGGGCAGCAGCGCGCGCACGGCGCGCAGCACCGAGAGGCCGCCCAGACCGGAATCGAAGATGCCGATGGGCGCGGCGCGAGTGGAAGCCGGAAGGTTCAAGTGCGTCGGGAAACCGGAAAAGAAACAGGGCTCGCGGACGGCGCGACTGGACAGAGCAGCCGCGCCGCGCTCGGGGGCCGCACCCGCAATCGCTGCGGATGCGCCGCGTGAGCCCGGGCGATCAGGATTCTACCGAACCCATCATCGTTTGCTGATAGTTCTGCAGGCCGACCTTGTCGATCAGGTCGATTTGCGTTTCGAGCCAGTCGATGTGCTCTTCGGTGTCGTCGAGAATCTTCGTGAAGATTTCACGCGAAATGAAATCGCGAACCGATTCGCAATAGACAATCGCTTCCTTACACGTCGACTGCGAAATCTGTTCGAGTTTCAGATCGCATTCGAGGATTTCCTTGGTCTCTTCGCCGATCAGCAGCTTGTGCAGATCCTGGAGATTGGGCAGGCCGTCGAGCATGAAAATGCGCTCGATAAGCCAGTCGGCGTGCTTCATTTCGCCGATCGATTCGTCGTATTCATGCTTGCCGAGTTTTTCGAGACCCCAGTGCTTGTACATGCGCGCATGCAGAAAATACTGGTTGATCGCGGTGAGCTCATTCTTGAGTTGCGCGTTCAAATACTCGATGACTTTTTTATCGCCTTGCATGATCTTTCCTTCCTTGTGGGGCGTGGGTTTTCAAACACTGGTTCGAACAATAAACGCTCAATACGCAAATGCCAAGGCCGAATCCCGGCTGAAATCAAACACTTGCTTGTGCTGAGAATTAATCTCGTTACGTTTTGCGTCGTCCAAAACAAAAACCGGGGCGTAAGCCCCGGTTTTCAGTTTTCGGTGTGAAACCGAATCATACACATCATGCGGTCGCGACGGGGATTTTCCCGATCTTCGCCTGCCATTCCGCCGGGCCGGTCTTATGCACCGAGGTACCCGACGAATCGACGGCGACCGTCACCGGCATGTCGAGCACGTCGAATTCATAAATAGCTTCCATGCCGAGGTCCTCGAACGCAACGACCTTCGAGCCGCGGATCGCCTTCGACACGAGGTAGGCGGCGCCGCCCACGGCCATCAGGTACGCGGCCTTGTGCTTCTGGATCGCCTCGATCGCGACCGGACCGCGCTCGGCCTTGCCCACCATCGAGATGAGGCCCGTCTGCGAGAGCATCAGTTCGGTGAACTTGTCCATGCGCGTGGCCGTCGTGGGACCTGCCGGGCCGACGACTTCGTCGCGCACCGGATCGACCGGGCCGACGTAGTAGATCACGCGGTTCTTGAAATCGACCGGCAGCTTTTCGCCCTTGGCGAGCATGTCGGCGATGCGCTTGTGCGCCGCGTCGCGGCCCGTGAGCATCTTGCCCGACAGCAGCAGCGTCTGGCCCGGCTTCCACGACGCGACTTCTTCCGGCGTAAGCGTGTTCAGGTCGACGCGCTTGCTGGTTTCCGTGTTCGGCTCCCAGTTGACCTTCGGCCAGGCGTCGAGCGAGGGCGCTTCCAGCTTTGCCGGACCCGAGCCGTCGAGCACGAAGTGCGCGTGGCGCGTGGCCGCGCAGTTCGGGATCATCGCGACCGGCTTCGAGGCCGCGTGCGTCGGCGCGGCGTGAATTTTCACGTCGAGCACGGTGGCGAGACCGCCCAGACCCTGCGCGCCGATGCCGAGCGCGTTGACCTTCTCGTGCAGTTCGACGCGCAGTTCTTCGATCCAGTCCTTCGGACCGCGCTTGATGATGTCCTGAATGTCGATGGACTCCATCAGCGATTCCTTCGCCATCAGCATCGCCTTTTCAGCGGTGCCGCCGATGCCGATGCCGAGCATGCCCGGCGGGCACCAGCCCGCGCCCATCGTCGGCACGGTCTTGAGCACCCAGTCGACGATCGAGTCGGACGGGTTGAGCATGACGAACTTCGACTTGTTTTCCGAGCCGCCGCCCTTGGCCGCGACCTGCACGTCGACCTTGTCGCCCGGCACGATCTCGTAGTGGATCACGGCCGGCGTGTTGTCCTTCGTGTTCTTGCGGCCGCCTTCGGGCGGCGACACGATCGATGCGCGCAGGACGTTGTCCGGGTTCAGGTAACCGCGGCGCACGCCTTCGTTGATCATGTCGGTGACGCCCATCGTCGCGCCATCCCAGCGCACGTCCATGCCGACCTTCACGAAGATCGTGACGATGCCGGTGTCCTGGCAGATCGGACGGCGGCCTTCGGCGCACATGCGGCTGTTGGTGAGGATCTGCGCGATCGCGTCCTTCGCTGCCGGGCTCTCTTCGAGCTCGTAGGCGCGGCCGAGCGCTTCGATGTAATCCTGCGGATGGTAGTAGCTGATGTACTGGAGCGAATCCGCGATGCTCTGGATCAGGTCTTCCTGCTTGATGACGGTCATGGCTAGCTTCTGTGGGGACAGGGGTGTTTCGAATTGTGGCCTGGCGCGCCGGTATTACTCCGGCGTCGCCGTGTCGCGCACGACACGCTCCGGCACCGGATGGCGCGCGGCGAGGTCGTGGTAATGCTCGGGATGCGTGTGCGTCGTGATGCGGTCGATCCACGCCATCACGAGCGCCGAGAGCAGGAAGGCGATGTGGATCGCCACCTGCCAGATCACGGTGCGCTCGGAAACGGCGTCGGGATTGATGAAGGTTTTCAGCAGATGAATCGACGAAATGCTGATGAGCGCCATCGCGAGCTTCACCTTGAGCACGCCGGCGTTCACATGATCGAGCCATTCGGGTTCGTCGGGGTGGCCTTCGAGGCCCATGCGCGAGACGAAGGTCTCGTAGCCGCCGACAATCACCATGATGAGCAGATTCGAGATCATCACCACGTCGATCAGGCCCAGCACGGCGAGCATGATGCTGGTTTCGTCGAGCGACATCGCGTGCGTGACGAGATGCCAGACTTCCTTGATGAACAGCACGCAATAGACCGTCTGCCCGACGATCAGGCCGAGGTACAGCGGCACCTGCAGCCAGCGGCTCATGAAGATGATGCTGGGCAGCAAACGCATGCGGCGGCGGGACGGCGGCTGGGGACGAGCGGCGGACATGTGCGTTGTGGGTCGCGATGATCGTGGGAACCGGACGAATCACCCGCAGCAGGCCGCAGCGGGCGATTCTGACGATTCGGGCAGGGCCGCGACGGCGTGCGCCGCGCGCGCTGGCACGTTTTTCACGTTTGCGCGCTGCGCCGCAATGCCGCAGGGGCCGGGCGGGCGCTATTGTAACGCGTCGGCGGCGCGCATCGCCGGGATGCGGGCAGACAAACTTTCAGAATTCTTACGTCAGAACAGGGCCGCAGCGCGCTGAAGCCCGCCGGGCGCGGCCCGCACGAGACTTCACGCGCCTTCACGACGCCACGGGCGGCAGCCGTTTCGTCTTGACGCTCGCGAGCGCGATGCCCGCGACCACGCAGGCGAGCGCGACGCCGTGCGCGGGCGTCGGCCGCTCGCCGAGGAAGACCATGCCGTAGACGGCGGCGGCCACCGGCAGCACGGCCGTGAACACGCCCGCGATGCTGCCCGGCACGTGACGGATGCCCATCATCCAGAGCACGAATGAGAACACGCTCGCCGACAGCCCGTACCAGACCACGAGGCCCCAGACACTGGCGGGCACGCTCGCGTAGTCGAACGAGAACGCGCCGGCCAGCCCCACGGGCAGCATCAGCAGAAAGCCGAACAGATGCGTGTACGCGCAGATTTCGAGCGGCGCGAGCGTTTGCGTGAGACGGCGCGAGAGGATCACGTAGAGCGATTCGCAGCACACCGCGCCGAGCACCATCAGATTGCCCGCGAGCGAGCCGGGATTGTGCGAGCCGGCGTCCGTGTGCGCGAGATTGACCACGGCGATGCCCGCGATCGCGAGCGCGATGGACGCGAAGGCGCGCGCGTCGGGACGCTCGCGCAGGAACAGCCAGGCGAACAGCGCGACCACGGCCGGGATCGTGCTCGTGATGACGCCCGCGGCCACCGCGCTGGTGCGATGCACGCCGCCGAGCATCAGCAGCGTAAACCCGAATGTACCGAAGAGGGCCTGAAGGAACAGATTGATCCATTCGTCGCGCTTCACGCGGCGCATGCGCGAGAGACGCAGCAGGGGCCAGAGCACCGCGAGCGCGATCACGAAGCGCAGCAGCGCGAACAGCGGGACCGGCAAAAATGCGACGATCGACTTGCCGATGCCGACGTTGCTGCCCACCAGCAGCATGGCGGCGACGAGGAAAAATGAATAGCGGTTCAAGCTGGAATCCGGGCGCTGAGATCAGTTAGCATTCTAAATGCCCGCTTAATGCCTCGCCAGGGTGACCGGCGAAGGCGCTCGAGCGCCGCGGGGCGTGCCGCCTTGGGGCAAACCCCTGCGCCGCACGCGAGCGCACGTAAGTAGCGGGTAAGTTGTCGCGCTTAACCTTTGAGCGCATGGGTCTTGCCGCATGGGTTTTGTCGCATGAGTCTTGCGCGCGGACCCGTGCAGACCGCCAGGCGCGAGGCACATGTGCTTCGCACCATCGAGCGGCAAAGTAAACAACGCGCCGTCGCGCGCCCGCGCAAATCCGGGCGGCAGCGCGGCGGCACACGGAGACGGCGCGCGCGGGCATCCACGATGCCGCGCGCGTCCACGAGTTTGACGTTTCATCTTCACCAAGGGGTTGTCGATGTCTGCGATTGAATCGGTTCTTCAGGAACATCGTGTGTTTGCGCCGACCGCGCAAACGGTGGCGGACGCTACGGTGTCCGGCATGGAAGCCTACAAGGCGCTGTGCGCCGAGGCCGACCGCGATTACGAGGGTTTCTGGGCGCGCCTCGCGCGCGAAACGCTGACCTGGCAAAAGCCCTTCACGAAGGTGCTCGACGAGTCGAAGGCGCCGTTCTACACCTGGTTCGAGGACGGCGAGCTCAACGCCTCGTACAACAGCCTCGACCGTCACGTGGAAGCGGGCAACGGCGAGCGCGTCGCCATCGTCTTCGAAGCCGACGACGGCACCGTCACCAACATCACGTATCAAGATCTGCTCTCGCGCGTCTCGCGCTTCGCGAACGCGCTCAAAAAGCGCGGCGTGAAGAAGGGCGACCGCGTGGTCATCTACATGCCGATGTCGGTCGAAGGCGTGGTGGCCATGCAGGCCTGCGCGCGCATCGGTGCGACGCACTCGGTGGTGTTCGGCGGCTTCTCGTCGAAGTCGCTCAACGAACGCATGGTCGACGTGGGCGCGGTCGCGCTCATCACCGCCGACGAGCAGATGCGCGGCGGCAAGGCGCTGCCGCTGAAGAATATCGCCGACGAAGCCATCGCGATGGGCGGCTGCGAAGCGGTGCAGACCGTGATCGTCTACCAGCGCACGGGCGGCAAGGTCGCGTGGCACGAAGGCCGCGACCTCTGGATGCACGAAGTCTCCGCGGCCGAGAGCGACGTCTGCGCGCCGGAACCCGTCGGCGCGGAACACCCGCTTTTCATCCTCTATACGTCGGGCTCGACGGGCAAGCCCAAGGGCGTGCAGCACAGCACCGGCGGCTATCTGCTGTGGGCCGCGCAGTCGATGAAGTGGACCTTCGACTGGAAGCCGAGCGACGTGTTCTGGTGTACCGCCGACATCGGCTGGATCACGGGCCACAGCTATATCGCCTACGGCCCGCTCACGATCGGCGCGACCCAGGTCGTGTTCGAAGGCGTGCCCACCTACCCGAACGCGGGCCGCTTCTGGGACATGATCGCGCGCCACAAGGTCAGCGTGTTCTACACGGCGCCCACGGCCATCCGCTCGCTGATCAAGGCCGCGGAAGCCGACGCCAGGGTGCATCCGAAGAGCTATGACCTGTCGTCGCTGCGCATCCTCGGCACGGTCGGCGAGCCGATCAATCCGGAAGCGTGGATGTGGTACTACGAGAACGTGGGCGGCAAGCGCTGCCCGATCGTCGACACCTGGTGGCAGACCGAAACCGGCGGCCACATGATCACGCCGCTGCCGGGCGCCACGCCGCTCGTGCCGGGTTCGTGCACGCTGCCGCTGCCGGGCATCATGGCCGCGATCGTCGACGAAACCGGCCAGGACGTGCCGAACGGGCAGGGCGGCATTCTGGTCGTCAAGCGCCCCTGGCCGTCGATGATCCGCAACGTCTGGGGCCAGCCTGAGCGCTACAAGTCGGGCTATTTCCCGGAGGAACTGGGCGGCCGCCTGTACCTCGCTGGCGACGGCAGCGTGCGCGACAAGGAAACCGGCTACTTCACGATCATGGGCCGCATCGACGACGTGCTGAACGTCTCGGGCCACCGTCTGGGCACGATGGAAATCGAGTCGGCGCTGGTGGCGAATCCGCTCGTGGCCGAAGCCGCCGTGGTGGGCCGCCCGGACGACACGACCGGCGAAGCCGTGGTGGCGTTCGTGGTGCTCAAGGCCGACCGTCCGCAAGGCGACGCCGCCGTGAAGCTCGCGAACGAGCTGCGCGCGTGGGTGGGCAAGGAGATCGGGCCGATCGCCAAGCCCAAGGACATCCGCTTCGGCGAAAACCTGCCGAAGACGCGCTCGGGCAAGATCATGCGCCGCCTGCTGCGCTCGCTCGCGAAGGGCGAGGCGATCACGCAGGACGTGTCCACGCTGGAGAACCCGGCGATTCTCGATCAGCTCGGCGAGTCGTTGTAATCCCGGCCGGAGCGCGCGGCGGCCTGCGTCACAGGGCCGCCGCGCGCCTCCCGAGGTTGCCCCCAATTGCCGGTCATGCGCCTTTTTGCTACACAGGCGCATGGCCGCGCCACACACCACCCCTCCGAACCCCGTCAATCCCTTGCCTGAACCGCCCGCGGTGAGCGAGGCGATGGCGCACGCGCATCGGCGCTACTGGCGCTTCAATCTCGCGCTGATCGCCGTGCTCATGACGATCGGCTTCGCGGTCTCGTTCGTCGCGCCGCTGTTCGCGCACGCGCTCGACGGCCTGCGCTTCGCCGGCTTCAGCCTGCCGTTCTACCTCGGCGCGCAAGGGGCGATATTGATCTACGTGGCGCTCGTGGTCGTGTATATCGTGCTGATGCAGCGCGCCGACCGCGTGCTTCAAGCCGCGCGCGAAGCCGACATGGCGATCCGTCAGGCCAGCCAGGCGCCGCAACGATGAAGCTCGCGCATCGGCTCATCCGCTCCTACGCGCTCTATACGCTCGGCTTTCTCGCATTCGTCTTCGTGATGGGGCGCATCGAGCGCGCGACGGGGCCGGGCATGTGGATCGGCTACGTGTTCCTGTTCGTGCCGATCGCCGTCTACGCCGTGATCGGGCTGCTGTCGCGCACCTCGGATCTGGTCGAATACTACGTCGCGGGACGGCGCGTGCCCTCGGTCTTCAACGGCATGGCGACGGCGGCCGACTGGCTCTCGGCGGCGTCGTTCATCGGCCTCGCGGGCTCGCTCTACGCGACCGGCTACGACGGCCTCGCGTACCTGATGGGCTGGACCGGCGGCTACTGCCTCGTCGCCTTCCTGCTCGCGCCGTACGTGCGCAAGCTCGCGCGCTACACCATCGCCGATTTCCTCGGCACGCGTTTTTCGAGCAACCTGGTGCGCGCACTCGCCGTGCTCGCGACGATCCTGTGCTCGTTCGTCTATCTCGTCGCGCAGATCCAGGGCGTGGGCCTGATCGCGGTGCGCTTCATCGGCGTGGACTTCGCCATCGGCATCTTCTGCGGACTCGCGGGCATCCTCGTGTGCTCGTTTCTCGGCGGCATGCGCGCGGTTACCTGGACGCAGGTCGCGCAATACATCATCCTGATCGCGGCGATCCTGATTCCCGTCTCGCTGATCGCGCATCGCGACGGTCTCGGCTGGGTGCCGCAACTCGACTACGGCAACGTGATGCAGCGCGTGGAAGCGCTCGAACGCGATGTGCGCGCGTCGAGCGCCGAGGCCAACGTGCGCGACGAATACGAGCGGCGCGCGGCGCTGTGGCAGTCGCGGCTCGATGCGCTGCCGGGTTCGTACGTCGAGGAGAAAACGCGTCTCGTCGCGGCGCTGGTCGATCTGCGCCGCCATAACGGCCCGCTGCGCGACATCGATTCGCTCGAACGCGAAGTCGCCCGTTTCCCGCGCGACGTCGAGGCGGCGCGCGCGGCGTGGACGCGCGAGCGCGACGATCTGCTTGCACTCGCGACGCCGCCCGTGCCGATGCACGAAGCGTTTCCCGCGGAAAGCGACGAGGCGCGGCGCGTGCATCAGCGCAATTTTCTTTCGCTGCTGCTGTGTCTTTCGCTGGGGACCGCGAGCTTGCCGCACATTCTCACGCGCTATAACACGACGACTTCGGTGGCGTCGGCGCGGCGCTCGGTGGGCTGGACGCTGTTCTTCGTCGCGCTGTTTTATCTGACCGTGCCGGTGCTGGCGGTGCTGATGAAGTACGAGATTCTTTCGCATCTCGTGGGGCAACATTTTTCGGATCTGCCGCATTGGGTGATGCAGTGGCGGCGCGTGGAGCCGTCGATGATCAGCGTGAGCGACGTGAACGGCGACGGCATCGTGCATTGGGGCGACATTCGAATGCAGGCCGATATGGTCGTGCTCGCGGCGCCGGAGATCGCGGGGCTGCCGTATGTGATGTCGGGGCTGATAGCCTCGGGCGCGCTCGCGGCGGCGCTGTCGACCGCGGATGGTTTGCTGCTCACGATTTCCAACGTGCTCTCGCACGATGTGTATTACCACATGGTCGATCCGAATGCGTCGAGTCAACGACGCGTGACGATGTCGAAGATTCTGCTGCTGGGCGTGGCGTTGTTTGCTTCGTGGGTCGCTTCGTTGAATGCGGGGAATATTCTGTTTCTCGTGGGCGCGGCGTTTTCGCTGGCGGCGTCGAGTCTGTTTCCGGTGCTCGTGCTCGGCGTGTTCTGGAAGCGCACGACGCGCCTCGGCGCCGTGGCGGGGATGATCGCGGGGCTTGTCGTGTGCGTGTATTACATCGTGTCGACGTATCCGTTTTTCACGCAACTTACCGGGTTCGAAGGGGCGCGTTGGTTTGGTATCGATGCGATTTCTTCTGGTGTGTTTGGGGTGCCGGCGGGGTTTCTGGTGGCGATCGTTGTGAGTCTTTTCGATCGGAAACCGGATGAGTATATGGTCGCGTTGGTGGATTATATTCGGCATCCTTAACAATGAGTGCGCGCCGAAAGGGTGGCGCAGCGTTTCAGCTTCAGGTCGTGCCGGCTTGCATGGGATGCAGGTCGCGGCAAAGCGTTTCAAGCGTGCGTCGCTTGCCCGCCACCTCCGCTTCATGCAGCAGCAGACCGACGAACTGCGAGCACACTAACCCGAAGCGCTCGGAGACCAGCCGCCGCGGTCCAAAGAGCGAATGCAGCCGGTAGCGCACCTTGTAATCGTAGGTCGCTTGCGCGAGCAAGGTTTCCACCGCATCGGGATTGCCAGCGAGCGCCGGATGTCGGGCGACGATCGAGCGTTCAAGACTGTAGGCGTCGCGAACGTCTGCCCATTGGCGAAATGTCACCCCTTTCCTGGGCATTGCGTCCGCGATGAGCCCGCCACTCAGCACGACGGCGACATGCGTGAATCGCGGTCGGGCGAATCGCGCGACGGATTGAATGGCAAGATTCGCGACGCTGCCGCAAGTCAGGCTGCGTGGGCGCAGTAGCAGGACGTCGCCGGGCTTGACGGGTGTGAGGCGCACGCTGGTGTGGTGGGTCATCGAGGGATTCCGGCTTTTTCATTCTCGTGCGTGGATGCACCGTCGATCCGCCGTGGATCCGCCGTGGATAGATTCAAGGCCCCGAAAAACAAAAACCCCGCAAGTCCTTGAACTTACGGGGTTTTGAGAATCTGTCCTGGCGGAGAGAGGGGGATTCGAACCCCCGATAGGCTATTAACCTATACACGCTTTCCAGGCGTGCGACTTAAACCGCTCATCCATCTCTCCGGCGGGACGCGAATTATAGCAGAGTCTGGGCGCCGGGGGGAGGGCGTTGCTGGAGCGTCGAAATTGGGCCTTTGCCAAACCCTCGCCAAACCCCATAAACAATCGCCGCCTTCCGGCCGCCGCCCACTACAAAGCATCGAAGAATTGCATCGTTCCGCCCCCTGCCTTCATTCCGTATCGTTTTTTGCTCCGATTGCACGCTCCACCTCAGCCAGCCACCGCAAAACGAAGCACCAAAACGGCGGAGCCCGCATCATGATTCAGATCGTGCACGCGGGCGTCGGCTGCTACTACACGTCACTGACGCCCGCCGTCGTCGGCATCCGTCACAAGTTCTAAAGCTGAGCCCACACACGCGCGGAAGAGGCGCTCTGCAGACACCCAGCGCTTCGTCGATAATGCATCGTCGATTCTTTGAGGAGTCCGCGCGTGAAGGTCAGTGAAGCCGTCAACAGCCGCAAGTCGGTGCGTCAGTTCTTGCCCGATCCCGTCGATCCCCAACTGATGCGCACGGTGCTCGCCACCGCGTCGCGCGCGCCGTCGGGCGGCAATCTGCAACCGTGGCACATCCACGTGGTGGGCGGCGAGCGGCTCGCGGCGTTCAAGTCGATCATGGCCGCGCGCATCGCCGAGGCGCCCGAGGGCGAGCGCGGCGAATACGATGTGTATCCGCGCGAACTCACGCCGCCGTATCGCGACCGGCGCTATCAGGTCGGCGAGGATCTGTATCGCAGCATCGGCATTGCGCGCGACGACCGGCCGGGCAGGCTGCGCCAGTTCGCGCGCAATTTCGCGTTCTTCGACGCGCCGCTCGCGCTCTTTTGCAGCGTCGACCGGCAGATGGGACCGCCGCAATGGTCCGATCTCGGCATGTTCCTGCAAACGGTCATGCTGCTGTTGCGCGAAGCCGGCTTGCATAGCTGCCCGCAGGAATGCTGGGCGCGCTATGCACAGACGGTCGGCGAATTTCTGGTGCTGCCGGACGAGCGCATGCTGTTCAGCGGCATGGCGATCGGCTATGAGGATGTCGCGGCGCCGATCAATCAGTGGCGTTCGGCGCGCGTGCCACTCGAAGCGTTTGCGCAATTCGACGGCATCTGACGATCTCGCCGCCGCGAACCGCGTTTTAAGCTATTTGAAAGCTGGTTGCGTCACATCGTGACGCATTGCTTTACAGCGCCGCGCGAATGCGCGCGGCGACGGCTTCCAGTTCTGCCTTGTCGGCCATGTCGCGCGCGTGCATGCGCAGTTCCTCGCCGTTGCGGCGCGGAATCAGATGGAAATGCACATGCGGCACGGTCTGGCCGGCAGCCGCGCCGTTGAACTGCGCGATCATCAGGCCGTCGGGCGTGAGTGCCTTGCGCAGCGCCGCGGCCAGCGTGTGCACCATCGCCATCGCCGCGCTCAGCGCTTCGGGCGACAGTTCGTAAATCTCTTCCGCGCCTTCCTTCGGCAACACCAGCACGTGGCCTTCCGACTGCGGCATCACGTCCATGATCGCGACGGCGGCGTCGTTTTCGGCCAGCTTGATGGAAGGAATTTCGCCGCGCAGCAGCTTCGCGAAGATGTTGTTGGTGTCGTATGCCATGGGTTGTCCTCGGGTTATTGCCTGGGTTTTCCTGCGTGATTGCTGGAGGCTTTCAGGCGGCTGTCGCAGCCGCAGCGGTCGATTATCGCCTGGCCGGGTGACGAAAGCGGTGTGTCGGTGTCCCTGCACTTTTTTTGAAGCGGGTGCATCATAGAGGTTCTCGCAGCGAGCGCGACGACGAAGTCTTGATAGCAACCTCTTGCATGTGGCCGGAGCGAGGCGCAGGGCGCCAGTGCCGGTCTTGACGGAGCACGTATGGCAACGACCGATCTCGAAGCAGCCCAACCCGCCCGCGAGGCCACCGGTTCGGGGGCCTGGCGATTTGCATCCCAACTCCTCGCGCGCGCCGACGTCAAGATGAACGGCACGCGCCCCTGGGACATGCGCATCCACGACAACCAGGTGCCCGAGCGGGTGCTGGCGCTCGGCAATCTGGGCCTCGGCGAAGCCTATATGGATGGCCAGTGGGATTGCGAACAACTCGACGAGTTCTTCGCACATGTGTTGCGGGCGCATCTGGATGATCAGATCGATCCCGCGCGCCTCGTCTTCCACGCGCTCCGGGCGCGCCTCATGAACCGCCAGACCGTGCGTCGCGCATGGAAGGTCGGTCAGCAGCACTACGATATCGGCAATGCGTTTTACGAGGCCATGCTCGACAAGCGCATGACCTACACCTGCGGTTACTGGTCGGGCGGCGCGAAAACGCTCGAAGAAGCGCAGGAAGCGAAGCTCGACATGATTTGCCGCAAGCTTGGCTTGCAGCCGGGCATGCGTCTGCTCGACATCGGCTGCGGCTGGGGCAGTCTCATGAAGTTCGCCGCCGAGCACTACGGCGTTGCATGCGTGGGCGTGACCATTTCGAAGGAGCAGGCCGCGCTGGGCGCCGCGCGCTGCGAAGGGCTGCCGGTCGAGTTTCGCCTGCAGGACTATCGTCTGCTCGACGAGAAGTTCGATCGCATCGCCAGCGTGGGCATGTTCGAGCACGTCGGGCCGAAAAACTACCGCACGTATATGGAAGTCGCGCATCGTTGTCTCGACAGCGAAGGCCTCTTCCTGCTGCACACGATCGGCAAGAACCGGCGCGACACCACGCCCGATCCGTGGATCGACAAATACATTTTCCCGAACGGCGAATTGCCGACCATCGGCCAGGTCGCCGATGCATCGGGCGGTTTGTTCGTCACCGAAGATCTGCATAATTTCGGCGCCGATTACGACCGCACGCTAATGGCATGGCACGCGAATTTCGAAGCCGCGTGGCCGCGTTTCGAAGCCGAAATGGGCCAGCGTTTCTATCGCATGTGGCGTTACTACCTGCTGTCGTGCGCGGGCGCGTTCCGTGCGCGCGATATTCAGCTCTGGCAATTCGTGCTGTCGAAAAATGGTCGGGTGGGCGGTTACGTGCGGCCTGAAATGCCGTCGGCGGAATAGTCGAATGAAAAAAGGCCTTGAAACAAGGCCTTTTTTAATGCCGTCGCCTGATAAGTCATAACCGCGTGCGCGTTCATGGAATGCGCGACGCGGTTTTTTATTGCACGCGCGTTTAGCGCATGACGGCCGCGACCGTTGCGATGCCGAGTATCGTCATCAGCACGGAAGCGCAGACGTGAATGACGATCTCGCCCGCCGCCCAGCCAAAGCGGCCGTTTTGCAGGTGCGAAACCACTTCGGCGGAGAAGGTCGAAAAAGTCGAGAGGCCGCCCATGCAGCCGGTGATGACGAACAGACGCCATTGCGGCGAGACCTCGGGCAAACGCATGAATGCGGCGACCGCCACGCCAATGACGTAACCGGCGATCACATTGGACGCCAGCGTGCCGAGCGGCAACGAAGGAAACAGCGCGTTCAGCCGCAGGCCGAGCACCCAGCGCAGCAGCGAACCGAGCGCGCCGCCAATACCGACGGCGAGTATGGACAGATACATGTCAGGGGTCGTGGTGAGCGCAATGAAAGGCGCACACGGCTGGCGGCGAACGGTCTGTGCCGGCTGCCGGCGCGCTCCGGCCTGGACCCCGAAAGTGTAGCATCGCGCCGCAGGGCAGCAGGCGCTGCGCGGCGCGATGTGCGACTTGATGCGATGCTGCGCTTACACCATCACGCGAGTCCGCCGTTGGCGCGCAGCGTCTGGCCGTCGACCCAACCGCTGTCCGGCCCGGCGAGGAACGACACGACCGAGGCGATGTCCTCCGGCTGGCCGAGGCGTTCGAGCGGCGGCAGGCTCGCGAAATGGCGGATCTGCTCCTCGGTCTTGCCTTCAAGGAAGAGGGCGGTGGCAACCGGTCCCGGCGCGACGGCGTTGACCGTGATGCCGCGCCCGCGCAATTCCTTCGCGAACACGCGCGTGAGCGCTTCGACCGCATTCTTGGTGGCGTTGTAAATGCCGTATCCCGGCAGATTCAGCGCGAGCGCCGTCGTCGAAAAGTTGATGATGCGCCCGCCGTTCGCGAGTTTCGTGGCGGCTTCGCGCATCGTGTTCAGCGTGCCGCGCACGTTGATGTCGAACATCTCGTCGTAGAGCGCGTCGGTCGAATCGGCGAGCGTGACCACCTTCATCACGCCCGCATTGTTGACGAGCACCGTGGGTTGGCCGAGTTGCGCGATGGTCGTGTCGAACAGCGCGCGCACTTCGTCGGCCTTCGCGATATTGGCTTTCACGGCGATGGCGCGACCGCCCGCCGCCGTGATGGTGGCGACCAGCGCTTCGGCCTCGCGCGCGCTCGACGCATAGTTGACGACGACCGCGTGGCCGTCGCGCGCCAGCCGCTCGGCCACGGCGGCGCCGATGCCGCGCGACGCGCCGGTCACGATCGCCACGCCGCGCGTGCCGCTGTTTGAGGTCGTGGTTGCGTTGCTCATGCTCGATCTCCTTTCGATGGATGTCCGCCGCAGCGGGAATGGAGTCGATCATGCGGGAATTCGCGCCGCCGGTCATTGCGCGGCGGCGGGTTTCATCATTCCATTTCGATTAACAATCGATCGAGGGCGGACGCAGGTTAGCGAACGTAATTCATATCGTCACGTGCGCCTGCGAAGACGCTCAATACGCGATGCAGACCGATTTCGTCTCGGTGTACGCATCGATGATCGCGCGGCCATGTTCGCGTCCGATCCCCGACGACTTGAACCCGCCGAACGGCAGCGCGGGATCGACCATGTTGTGCGTATTCACCCAAACGGTGCCCGCCTGCACGGCATCGACCACGCGCATCGCGCGATCGAGCTGATTGGTCCACACGCTTGCGCCCAACCCGTATTCCGAGGCGTTGGCGGCGTCGATCGCTTCTTCCACGTCGTCGTAGGGCATCGCCACGAGCACCGGGCCGAAGACCTCTTCGCGCACGATGGTCAGCGCGCGATTGCCGGCGTTCGCGATCACGGTCGGCTCGACGAAAAAGCCCGCGCGCTGAGCGTTGCCGCCGCCTGCGAGAATCTCGCCGCCTTCCGCGCGGCCCTGCGCGATCATGCCCGTCACCTTGTCGCGATGACGCGCCGAAACCATCGGCCCCATCTGCGTGGCCGCCTCGAAGCCGGAGCCGAGCACCGTGTTGCGCGCGACGTCCGCAATGCCGCCGACGATCTCGTCGAAGCGCGCGCGCGGCACGTAGAGGCGCGAGCCCGCCGTGCAGACCTGGCCGTGATTGAAGAAGATCGCGCCCGCCGCGCCTTCGATCGCGCGTTGCGGATCGCAGTCGTCGAGCACGATCACGGGGCTCTTGCCGCCGAGTTCGAGCGAAACGCGCTTCAGATCGCTCGCGCATTGCTTGCCGATGATGCGGCCCACTTCGGTCGAGCCGGTGAACGTGACCTTGTCGACGTGCGGATGGCGCACGAGTGCTGCGCCCGCCGTCTCGCCCTGGCCGGTGACGACGTTGAACACGCCCGGCGGAAAGCCCGCTTCGTGCGCGAGTTCGGCGAGACGGATCGCGGTGAGCGGCGTTTCCTCCGCGGGTTTGAGCACGACGGTGCAGCCGCACGCGAGCGCGGGCGCGATCTTCCACACGGCCATCAGCAGCGGAAAATTCCACGGCACGATGGCGGCGACCACGCCTGCGGGCACGCGACGCGTGGAGGCGTTGTAGCGCACGCCCGGCGGAAACGCGAGCGAGAGATCGACCGTGCTGCCTTCGATCTTGGTCGCCCAGCCCGCCATGTAACGCAGCCATTGCACGCTGCCGCCCACTTCCAGCATTTTCGAAAAGCCCAGCAATTTGCCTTGATTGAGCGTTTCGAGCGCGGCGAGTTCGTCGCCGTTCTGCTCGATGAGATCGGCGAGCTTGAGCAGCAGACGCTCGCGCGCGGCGGGCGGCAGGCGTCGCCACGTATCGGCTTCGAAGGCGCGGCGCGCGGCGCTCACGGCTGCGTCGATGTCGGCGTCGCCGGCGTCGGGAACCTGCGCGATTTCATGGCCGGTGGCCGGATTGAACACGGCGAAATGGCGGCCGTTGCCGCTCTCGACAAAGCGTCCGTCGACGAACATCTGCGTGCGGATCGTGTGTGTGAAATCCTGGCGGTCCATCTTGTCTCCTTGATTCGATGATGGGTTCAGCGAAGTTCGATTGCGCCGCGCGTGGCGAGCGCGGACGACGCGACGTATTGCGTCCCGGCGACGCGGCGATGGGCGAGTGCATACGCACAGGCGAGATTGAGCGCGCCGCCGAGCAAGTAAAGCGCGTAGAAGCCCTGGCCGAAGCCCCAGGACGTCGTGGCGAGCGCCGCGCCCGCGAGCATGCCGCCGTGATGAACCACGCCCGGACAACCCGCGTGCGCGGCGCGCTGCATGCGTGACGCGCGGATGAGCGCGGGCAGCGTGAGCGCATCGAGCAGCGCGAAGGCGGGCGCGGCGAAAACGGTCCAGGCGGAAAACGCCGCGAGCGTGAGCGCGGCGAGTAATGCGCCGCGCACGACAAAGAGTGCGAGCAGCGTGTGCCGATGATCGGCGCGATCCGCGATCAAACCGAGCAACGCGACGAGGCAGAGCGACATAGCCGCGTGCGAAAACGAGAACGGTCCGGACCCGCAGATCGAAAAGAATTGAAAGCGGGCGAGCACGCCGCTCGACAAACCGGCAAGCAACGCGGCGGCAAGCATGGCTGCGTTGCTGCGCAACGCGCTATTCACCTCGCTGCGTCTAATTTTATGATTTGGAATCCTTGGTAAATTTTTAAATTGCGAGAAATTCACCATCGGAATGAGCAGTGACAGGCCAAACAAAATCAATATCGCCGCTTGACCGACCGATATGGAATTCGCCTGCGCCGAAGCCGCGCTCATCGCGAGCATCGTTGTCGCGAGCGCGGTGGCGATGGGCGTAATGGACGTAATGGGCCGCGCTGCGAATCGCCGCGCCAGCATCGCGGGCAAGCACGCCATCGCCGCAAGCGCAAGCCCGCTGGCGGCGAGCGCGCCGGTTTGCGTGCCCGCGCGCATCGCCGTCGCCATCACGCCCGCCGCCAACGCGGCCGCGCCGCCCGTCACGGCGCACCACGCGCGCGCAGTGGCGAGCGTGTCGCGAACGTTCATGCCCGGGGGGCGGCGCGCGCGTGGCTGCATGGTCCGCTTACTTCTTGCTGCCGCAGCAGGTGGGGGCGCTGTCCGGCGCGCCGTCCTGCACGCTATGCGGATCGCGTCCGCCCGGCAGATCCATCGCCGGATTGCCGTCGAAGAAGTTATTCGGCTTGAGCATGAATCCCGCGTATTCCACCGGCATCACCGGGAAATCCTCGGGCTTGCAAACGTGCGTATGACCGAAGCTGTGCCACAGCACGATGTCCTCGTTTTCGACGTTGCGATTCGCCTCGATATAACGCGGCAGACCGTCGCCGCCCGCATGCTGATTCGGATAGTCGCCGCTCGCATAGCGTTGCGTGGTGTCGTACGGCGTGACCCATACGTGACGCGTCGCGAAGCCGCCACGCTGGCGTACCTTCGAGTTCGGATCGGCTAGCATTAGCGGCGAGTCGTTGACGATCAGCTTGTAGCCAGGATTCGCACCCACGCGGTTTTTCACGTTCGGATTCACGACTTTCCAGAAGCGGCCGGTCTGACCGTTCGCATTGCGCGCCGCTTCCTGCTCGGTTTTCAGCACGCGCTTCGTGGTGTCGAATACATTGCCGTACGGATTGCCTTCGCCCATCGGACGCGGCACGAATTCATGCTCGGTCACGGCGTTCTTTTCGCCGTCGACCATCATGTGCAGGCGTGCATTGAAGAAGTGCTGATGGGTCGGGCCGCCGAGATTTTCGGTGACCATGCCGCCCCACGGATACGAGCCGCCGTCGGCAACTGCCGAGGTCTGGATAATGCCCGTGAGTTTGCATTCGAGCTGAATCGTGCCGTCCTGATAGAAGTACCAGTAAAAACCGTAATCGTAATTGCCGACCGTTGCGAAGAACGAAATCACCAGGCGGCGCGAGCGGCGCATTTCGAATACGCCGGTGCGGAATTCATAATGCTTCCAGAGCGTGCCGTAATCTTCTTCGTGCAGACAGACGGCGTTTTTCATCGTGAAGCTATTGCCGAAATCGTCGGCGGACGGAATGTCGAAATAGCGGATCGTGCCCAGACAATCGCAACCGAGTTCGAGCTGATTCGCGAGTTTGCCGAGTCCGTATTCGCCTGCGTCGAACGCGCTTTTCCAGTAGTGATTCGTGGTGGGATCGGAGTAGGGCACGCACATCTCCGTCACGCTCGCGCGATAGATGATGGGGCGCGGCGCATGCTTGCCGTCGTCCCATGTGATCTGATTCAGCACGAGACCTTCGCGCGGCGTGAAGCCCACGCGGAAGCTCCAGTTTTGCCATTTCACCTGCCAGCCGTCGATGGTGAAACTCGGACCTTCGGGCTGGCTGATCGACAGCGGTTTGACCGTGTCGCGCGGCTCGCCGAGACTCGGCGTGTCGTAGTTATGCTTTGCGCGCGGAATTGGAATGATGCGGCCGTCGTCGACGAGTTCGATGACTTTCTGTTCGAGCAGATCGACTACCGCGACCACGCCTTCGATCGGATGCGCATAGCCGTTGTCGCTCACGTGCTCGCGGTAGTAACTCACGCAGCGCACGAGGCGACGGCCGCCTTCGTTGGGGCGATCGAACGCGCCTGCCGAAAACGGGTCCACCTGCACGCGTTCGAGATCGTCTTCGGTGAGGCCGCGCTTGAGCACGGCTGCGCGCCACGCCGGATCTTCCTTAACGATGCGCTCGGCATTGATGAAGTCTTCGATCATCACGGGCGGCTGACCGAACGGCGCGCTTTGCAGTGCGAGCGGCGTGCGCGATTCCACTTTCTTCTCACGCAGATCGACGACGAATTCGATCGTTTGCGCGCGTGTGCGATCGATGGCGATCACAAACGCGCGGCGCGAAAAATAATCGCCTTGCTGCCAGGCCAGCACTTCCGCTTTGGGCGGATCGCGCAATTCGGTCACGGGAAAGCGGCCAAATTCGTCGAGCTGTTCGGCGGCTTTCACGATGTCACAGGCGAGCTGCATTTCGGCGAGGCTCAGCGGGTCGAGCGGATGCGAATTCGAGGTCGTGTTCATAAGCATTTCGTAAGGATGTCGTTGAGCCGGAACAGCGCCGCCTGCATCGCGAGAAACCCTGTATGAAGTGCTGAATGCAGGGTGATTCGAGTGGCGATGCCGTGAGCGATGTCGTGCATCCATCGTAGAAACGCCGTATTTTTTTCGCGCTTGCAGAACGCGCCAAAGGGGCGATAGAGTGCGCCATACGCAGAGCGAACGAAGCTGTCAGGCGAACGGAGCGAGACATGAAAAGAGTGCCGGTGAACAGCGGTTATCCGATGATTCGCGGCGCCGTGATGGGTCCGATCGTGCGCGCGCTCGACGCCGCGGGCGCCAATTGCGACGCGCTGCTCGACGAGTTCGGCTTGAGCCGCCGACAGTTGTCGGACCCTTATGAAATCCTGCCGCTGGGGCGTTATGTCGAGGTGTTCGAACGCGCCGCGCAGGTGCTCGACGAGCCGTGGCTCGGGCTGCGTCTGGGCAACGAATTGCAGCTCACGGAACTCGGTCCGGCCGGGCTCGTGTTCATGTCGTCGCCGACGCTCGGCTCCGCAATCCGTAGATTCACCGATGCGTTGGCCTCATGGCAAAGCGCCACGCTCGTCGACCTCGTGAGCGACAATGAATGGCCGATGTGGAGCTATCGCATCGCGCATGCGAACATCTGGCCGCGTCGTCAGGATGCCGAATACAGCGTGAGCGCGATGTGCCACATGATTCGCCTCGTGCGCGGCGCGCAATGGACGCCGGTCGAGATCCATTTCGAGCACGCCGCGCCCGCCGATATCAAACCCTATATGCGGATTTTCCGCGTGCCGGTGCGTTTTCAGCAGCCTGCGAGCGGTGTGGTCCTGCATCCGCACGATCTCGACGCGCCGCTCAAAAGCGCCGACACCCAGCTTGCGCGCCTGATGGAGCGTCACGCCACCGACCTCATTTCGCGCGATACCGTGCCCCATAATCTCGTCGATCAGGTTCGCGATCTCGTCACGCGGCGACTCGCGCGCGAGAAACTCGTGGTGGCCGATATCGCACGCGACCTCGGACTTTCGAACCGCTCCTTGCAGCGCCATCTCGCGGAGGCGGGCACCTCCGTGCGCGAGATCATTCGCGACGAGCGCCAACGCAGCGTGGCCGTGCTGCGCGATCAGGAAGGCATGACGAACGCAGCGGTCGCGCGCGCCGTTGGTTATGCCGACGCCACCGTGCTCTGGCGCGCCACGCGCAACTGGGCGCGGCCGGAAAAATAGCGACCGTCCGCGAATCGCCGCGCGCTTACAAATAGAAAGCTATGCCGGCGCGAGCGGCGTTCGACCGCTCCGTTCATTGATTCGTCATCCGAATCAAATTCGGAATTTTTGCCTCGTTAAGTAAAAACCCGCAGGGGTGTTGGCGCACTTTATCGAAAATTTGGCGCGGAAAGCCAGGTCGCCGGATTTTTTAGCTGCCTACCATGCGCTCCAATCGATTCACGAAATGGCATCGCGAATGCCGTCCGCGAGATTCGATTCCCCGAGCGCCAGGGCACGCGGTTCCCATCGTGTCGAATGGCGAATGACAGTCCAGACACCAGCAGAGGCAACGATGAACGAACCGTTTTCAACCGCCGGCCTCGTCGGCGATGACGCCGCAGACGCCTCGGCGCCGCAGCGCAGCCGCCTCGGCCTGTGGCAGATCGTGTTTCTCGTGATTTCGGCGGCCGCGCCACTGACCGGCATGCTCGGCGCGGTGCCACCGGCCATCAGCCTCGGCAATGGCGCGGGCATTCCGGGCGCGTTCGTGATCGCGGGCGTGGTGCTGCTCGTGTTCAGCGTGGGCTTCGCCTCGATGAGCCGCCACATCGTGCGCGCCGGTGCGTTTTACGCCTACATCACGGCGGGTTTCGGGCGACCGCTCGGCATGGCGGGCGCGCTCGTCGCGCTGCTGTCGTACACCTGCATCCAGATCGCGCTCTACGGCCTGTTTGGATTTTTCTGCACGGTGGTACTCGGCCCGATGCTGCATAGCGCGCTGCCGTGGTACGCGTATTCGCTCGCTTGTCTTGCCATCGTGCAGATCACGGGATTGCGCGGCATCGATCTCAACAGCCGCCTGCTCGGCGTGCTGATGTGCCTCGAAATGGGCATTCTGCTCGTGCTCTCGCTCGCCATCGTGACGCATCACGGCGGCCCCGATGGACTCACGCTCGAACCGTTCGCGCCGAAGCACGTTTTCAGCGGTCATATGGGCATTGCGGTGATGTTCGCGCTCGCGTCGTTCATCGGTTTCGAGGCGACGGCCATCTACGGCAAGGAGTGTCGCGATCCGAAAATCACGGTGCCGCGCGCGACCTATGTGTCGGTGTCGTTGATTCTGGTGTTCTTCGCGTTCGTTACGTGGGCCATCGTGTGCGCATACGGCTTGAAAGACGTGGCCGATGTCGCGACGAAACAGCCTGGCGATTTTTGGTTCATGCAGTCGGCGAAATATCTCGGCGGCACGATGACGACCGCGATGAGCCTGTTGCTGCTCTCCAGTATTTTCGCGAGCCTGTTGTCGTTTCATAACACGATCGTGCGCTACATTCACGCGCTGTCGGTCGAAGGTCTGCTGCCTGCGAAACTCGATCGCCTGCATCCGAAGTACGGTTCGCCGTATCTCGCGAGCTATCTGCAAACGCTCTCGGTGCTGGCGCCGATCGGCATCTTCGTGATGGTGGGCGCGGACCCGTTCAATATCGTCTTTAGCTGCACGTCGGCGTTGGGCACGATCGGCATCGTGATGTTGCAGGCGGTGACGAGTTTCGCGGTGGTCGCGTATTTTCGCGCGACGAAAAAGGACACGCGCTTCTGGCACGCACTCGCGGCGCCGGTGCTGGGCGGCATCGGGCTGCTGTGGATCGGCTTCGTGCTGATCGGCAATCTGGACGCGCTCTCGGGCTCCGATAGCGCCATCGTGCGCGCGTTTCCGTGGATCGTGCTCACGGTCGCCGTGCTCGGCATCGTGCTGGGCTTCGCGCTCAAGCGCGCGCGGCCCGACATCTACGCGCGCTTCGGGCAGTAGCAGGCAGGGCGAGGGCGCGTTCCCCGCGCCTCGCTGAAGGCTTCATTCAGCACGACCTCCAGCAGTCAACTCTGGCAGCAGCTACGCGGGCGGCGCGTGCGAACGACGCGCGCCGTGGCCCGGTCGCGTCCGGCGCATGACGGCCCGCGCGATCTCTCACTTCAAAAAGACAACGACATGGCAGATCTTTTCGTCAAGCGCGCGGCGCTGGCGCTGGCTTCGTGCACCCTCGCGATCGGCGCACACGCGCAATCTTCCGTCACGCTGTACGGCACCGTGGATGCGGGCATCGTCTATTCGACGAACCAGCAAACCACGCACGCCGATGGCAGCACCGACGGCCACTCGAACTGGCAACTGGGCGGCGGCAATCTCGTGCCGTCGCGCTGGGGTCTCACGGGCAGTGAAGACATCGGCGGCGGCACGACGGTGAATTTCACGCTGGAAAACAGCCTGCTTACGCAGAACGGCGCGATGCTGCAAAGCGGCACGCTGTTCAATCGCAATGCGTGGGTGGGCGTCGCGAACGCGAACTACGGCACGCTCACGCTGGGGCGTCAGTACGATCCGTTCTCCGATTACCTGGGTGCGTATGCATCGAGCAATAACTGGGCAACGCTTTACGGTTCGCATTTCGGCGATGTCGATAACCTCAACGAAGCGTTCAATTTCAATAACTCGATCAAATATCTGAGCCCGAGTTTCGGCGGCCTGACCGTGGACGGCTTGTTCAGTCTCGGCGGCATCGCCGGTGACTTCTCGCGCAATCGCGGCTGGTCGCTCGCGGCCAATTACACGCACGGTCCGCTGTCGCTGTCGGCGGGCTATCTGCAATTGCACAATCCCTTGCAGGCGGCATTGGGCGGGGAGAGCGGCTATATCGGCGATTTCAGTTGCGCGAATGCCGACGCCTCGTATTGCGAATTGCAGAATGCGCAGAAGATCGATATCTGGGGCGCGGGCGGTTCGTACGTCGTCGGTCCGGTGACGGTGGCGCTGAGCTATACGCACACGCGGCTGTCGCAAAGTCAGTACTTCGCCAGCGCCGCGCAACCGCAAGGCGCGAATATCTCATTCGATATCGCGGAGTTGAATACGATGTGGCAATACTCGCCTGCGCTGCAATTCGGCTTTGCGTATATTTTCAACGACGCCCATCCGGGCGACAGTTCGTCGACGCGCGTGCATCAGATCAATCTCGGCGCAGTCTACAACCTCTCCAAGCGGACCGCGCTCTATGCGGTGGCGATCGGCCAGAAGTCGTCGGGGGCGGGCATCGGGATCGACGCATCGACTGGCGCATCGCGCAATCTCGCGCAGATTCCGAACCTCGTGAATTCGGACACCGACAAGCAACTCGCAGTGATCGCCGGGATTCGCCACAACTTCTGAGCGAGGGCGCGCACGGGCGCGTTGCGTTGCACCGCGCAAAAAAAGCGCGGGGCAGGCCGGACAAGCGGGGCAAGCGGGGCGGCGCCTGGCCGCTTCGCGCGCCCGGCGGGCGGATCGGCGCTAAAATGAACCGGTCCGCTTTCCGCGTGAGCCCTCGCATGAAAGTTGCCCTGTTCATCCCGTGTTTCATCGACGCGTTCTACCCCGAGGTGGGGATCGCCACGCTCGAATTGCTGGAGCGGTTCGGCTGCGAGGTCGACTATCCGCTGGAGCAGACCTGCTGCGGCCAGCCGATGGCCAACAGCGGCGCTCAGGCCGACGCCGCGGGCGCGGAACGCGTGTTCGTGCGCGCCTTCGCGGGCTACGATCATATCGTCGGGCCGTCGGCGAGCTGCGTGAACCACGTGCGCGACCATCTCACCGCCATCGAGCAGACCGACGAAGTGCGCCGCGTGCGCGCCAACACTTACGAGCTGGTCGAATTCTTGCACGACGTGCTCGGCGCACGCGATTTTCCGTGGGCCGAATTCCCCTGGCGTGTGGGCTTGCACAATAGCTGCAGCGCGCTGCGTCATCTGCACGAAGCGTCGATGTCCGAAATCGCCGGCGCGCCGTTTTCGAAACCGCTCGCACTGCTGCAACACATCAAGGGCATCGAGTTCGTGCAGCCTAAACGCCCCGACGAATGCTGCGGTTTTGGCGGCACGTTCGCGGTGACCGAAGAAGCGGTCTCGGTACGCATGGGCCAGGACAAGATCGTCGATCACGTGAGCGCGGGCGCACAGTACATCGTCTCGGGCGACATGTCGTGCCTCATGCACCAGCAGGGCTGCGCGGAGCGTATGAAGGCCGACGTGCGTTTCATCCACATCGCCCAGGTGCTCAACGGAGCGCGCGCATGAGTGCCGGTTCCCCCACGAGGACGAATCCGAATCCGAGCGTGAGCCCGCTCGAACCGCCGCGTCAAGCCAACGCGAACTCTGGAAAGCGCGTCGAGCACGCGAAACTCGCGGGCTCGTTTCTCGCGCATCCCGAACATGTCGACTTTCACGACAAACGACTCTGGGATCTGCGCACGAAACGCGACGCCCAGGCGCACGCAATTCCCGAATGGGAAACGTTGCGCACGCTCGCTTCGCAGATCAAGGCGCACACGCTTTCGCACCTGGCCGATTATCTCGACCAGTTCACGCGCGTGGCCGAAGCGAATGGCGTAAAAGTCCATTTCGCCGATACGGCGGGCGAGCATAACGAAACGGTTTTCCGCATTCTCAGCGAACGCGGCATTACGGCGCTCGTGAAAAGCAAGTCGATGCTCACCGACGAATGCGAGATGCGCCCTTATCTGGAGCAGCGCGGCATTGCGGTGATGGAAACCGATCTCGGCGAGCGTATCCAGCAACTCGATCAACAGCCGCCGAGCCATATCGTCGTGCCGGCCGTGCACAAATTGCGCGACGACGTGGCCCAGGTCTTCGGCCGTACGATCGGCACCGATCCGCACAACAACGATATTCATTATCTGGCCGAAAGTCAGCGCATGAATACGCGTCCGTGGTTCGTGCGCGATCGCACGGCGGGCATGACGGGCTGCAATTTCGCGGTGGCGGAAACCGGCACGGTGGTGGTGTGCACGAATGAAGGCAACGCCGATCTCTCGGCCAATGTGCCGCCCATTCATATTGTGTCGATGGGCATCGAGAAGTTGATTCCGCGTCTGTCCGATCTCGGTGTGTTTATCCGCATGCTTTCGCGCAGCGCGCTCGGCTCGCCGATCACGCAATACACCTCGCATTTCCGTGCGCCGCGCGAAGGCGCAGAACTGCATTTCGTGCTTGTCGATAATGGCCGCAGCGCGCGGCTCGCGATGCCCGACTTCTGGTATTCGCTCAAATGCATTCGCTGTGGCGCGTGCATGAATACGTGTCCGGTGTATCGGCGCAGCGGCGGGCTGTCTTATGGCAGCACCTACGCGGGACCGATCGGCGCGATCATCAATCCCACCTTCGATCTGAAACGATTCAGCGCGCTGCCGTTCGCGTCCACACTCAACGGCAGTTGCACCAATGTGTGCCCGGTGAAAATCAATATTCACGAACAGATTTATCAATGGCGCGAAGTGATCGCCGCTCAACATGCGGTGCCGTTCGTGAAGCAGGAAGTGCTCAAAATGGCGGGCAAACTGCTCGCGAGCCCGAAGCTCTACCGCACGGCCGTGAGTTCGCTCGATGGCGCGCTGCGACGCCTGCCGAATTTCGTGCTGTATAACCCGCTGAATATCTGGGGACGCCAACGCACGCTGCCGCAGGCGCCATCCACGACGTTTCATGCGTGGTATCGCAAACACCGTGGCAAGGGAGGCGGCGATGGCCAGTCGTGAGACTTTTCTGGCGCGCGTGCGCGCGGCGCAACCGGCCGCCGAACCGCTGCCCGAAGTGCCGGGCTTCGATGCGCCGCCGGGCGATGTGCGCGAGCGTTTCGTCGCAAGTCTGGCGCTGATGGGCGGAAAGACCGCACAAGTTGCATCGGGCGGCGAGGTGCTTGCGCAGATTCAGGCGCGCTTCGGCGCGGACGTGTCCATCGTGTCCAGCGCGCCGGAAGTGCCCGGCACGCGCGCGATCGATGCACATACGCCGCCTGCCTCGCTCGAAGACGTGCAGGTGGGCGTGGTGCGGGCGCGCTTCGGCGTGGCGGAAACGGGTTCGGTGTGGCTGAGCGAGCGCGAATACGGCGTGAACGCGCTCGGCTATCTCGTGCAGCATCTTTATGTGCTGCTCGATCCCGCTGCGGTCGTGGCGGGTTTGCAGGACGCGTATTGGCGCGACGACTTCCGTCACGCGCGTTACGCGGTGCTGGTCACGGGCCCGTCCGCGACCGCCGATATCGAGGGCGTGCTCATTCAGGGCGCGCAAGGGGTGAGATCGCTGACCGTCGTGTGGTTGCCCGCGCCGTGACGGTGCCGCGCGCGCTCGACACGCACGACATCGAGGCGATCTCGCAAGCCGGGCAGTCACGCGAGCGACGATGGTCATCCACATTCTTCTACTGAGCGGTTTTCTGCTGGCGAGTATCGCGCTGGTGCAAGCCGTGAGTCTGCGATTCGCGCTGTCCGAATCCGTGCTGCTCGCGGCGTGGGGTTTCGCGCTGGGCGGCATCTATATGGCGAGCGGCGATCTGTGGCCGCAACTCGCGTCGAGCTTCGTCACGCCCGCGCTCGAGCCGCGCCTGCCGCCCGAAGCCTATCTCTGGATCTTCCTGCCGCTGCTGCTGTTCCAGGCCGCGCTCAGCGTGAACGTGCGCGAGATGCTCGGCGACGCCGCGCCCATCCTGCTGCTCGCGGTCGTCGCCGTGTTCGTGGCGACGGCGATGGTCGGCGGCGGCATCGGCCTCACGGGACTCGGGCCGGTCACCGACGGCCTGTTGCTCGGCGCGATGGTCGCCACCACCGATCCCTCGGCGGTGCTCGCCGTGTTCCGCGAAGTGGGCGCGCCCGCGCGCCTCGTGCGCCTCGTGGAAGGCGAGAGCCTGCTCAACGACGCGGCCGCGATCGCCATCGCGAGCGTGCTGATTGCCGCCATCACCGGTGACGCCGCCGCGGCAACGGCGAGCGCCGCGCTGCGCACGCTCGCCGTCGAACTCGTTGGCGGCCTCGCGGTGGGCGCGCTGGCCGGACGCGCCGTCGCGTATCTGCTGCCGAATCTGGGCGGCGAGGGCAAGGCCGAAATCTCGCTGAGCTTCGCACTGCCGTATCCGCTCTATCTGCTCGCCGATCAGGTGCTGCACGTGTCGGGGGTGGTGGCGGTGGTGGCGGCCGGCCTCGTTATCAGCGGGCTGGGGCGCACGCGTCTGTCGCCGCGTAACTGGGAGCATCTGCAACTGATCTGGGAACAGGTCGCGGCGATGGCGGGCGCGGCGATCTTTTTGCTCGCGGCCATGCAGATTCCCGCCACCTTGAGCGCGGCGCACTGGGGCGATCTGCTCGCGCTCGTGGTGGTCGTGATCGCCGCGTTGCTCGCGCGCCTCGTGGTGGCGTTCGGCATGCTGCCGCTGTTGAGCAAGCTGAAACTCACCGAGCCCGTGAGCGCCGCCTACAAACTCGTGATCGCATGGGGCGGATTGCGCGGCGCGGTCACGCTGGTGCTCGCACTCGGCCTCGCGCAGAACGAGGCGCTGCCGGAAAGCACGCGCCGCTTCGTGGCGATCCTCGCGACCGGCTTCGTGCTGGTGAGCCTGATCGTCAACGGCTCGTCGCTGAAACTGCTGATCAAGCGGCTCAAACTCGATCTGCTCTCGCCGCAAGAGACCGCATTGCAGCAGCAAGCGGTGCAGCTTTCGTCGATCCGCGTCTCCGAGGAAGTGCATGCGGCGGCCCGCACGTTCCGCATTTCCGATGTGATCGCCGACGAAGCGTGCAGCACGTTCCGCCGCAGCATCGACCTCTGCACGACGGCTTTCGATATCGAAGTGGCGTTGTCCGAGCGCGAGCGTCTGGCGATCGGGCTCGTCACGCTGGCGTCGAAAGAGCGCGATCTGATTCCGCGCTATGGCAGCGGCATCATCACGGTCCGCAATCTGGATGCGATGATGCAGAACACCGACGCCATGATCGAGGAGTCGCGCGTGTCGGGCCGCATCGGCTATCAGCGCGCGGCAGCACGCATTCTCGAAGATACGCCGGGCCTGCGTCTCGCGCGTTTCGTCGCGCGCTGGGTGCATATCACGCAGCCCTACTCGGATGCGCTCGCGGACCGTTTCGAACTCTTGATGTGCCGGCGCGTCGTGCTGCACGAGTTGTACGCGTTCTCGGAAACGAGCCTGACGCCGCTGCTCGGCGCGCGGCTCGCGAAGCTGCTGGGCACCATACTGAAGGGGCGCATCGAAGCGGTGGAGCGTGGGCTCGATGAAGTGCGCGCCTGCTTTGGACATGGCGCCGACGTGCTGGAGCGCCGCATGATGTTGCTGTACGCGCTGCGCGAAGGCCGCGCGCGCGTGGTGGCAATGTACGAGGACCGCTCGATCTCGAAGGAGATCTACGATTCGATTCGCCGCGAGCTGGACGTGGCGTGGAAGCTCGCGGTGCCGCGCGCGCATCCGGGCGTGCTGCTGCCTTCGGAGGCGGCGCTCGCGCACGAGGACGCCGCGCCGATTTCGATCGACGAAGCCGATGCGTCGCGCGACGCGGCGACGGCACGCAGCGAGTCCGTCGAGCAGGCGCCGCGCGAGGAAAGCGCGCATGAAGGCACGCATGAAAGCGCGCATGAAAGCGCCCCCGAACAGCGAGCCGCGCCATGACCGAACTCGGCTACGCGGCGCTCGTCTTCGTGCTGCTGCTTGGCGGCACCGGCCTGGGGGTGTTGCTCAAGCCTCTGCTGCCCGAGGAACATCGCAAGCACGAGACCGTGCAGCTCGTGCAACTCGTTGTCGGCATGCTCGTGACGTTCGCGGCGCTGGTGCTGAGCCTGCTCACCGCATCGGCGAAAACGAGCTATGACACCGCCACCGACGACATGCGCGCTTACGCGGCGGACCTGATCCAGCTCGACTCGCGGCTGCGCGACTATGGCGAAGGCGCCGACGCCACGCGCCACGCGCTGCGTGTCTACACGGCGGCGGCGATCGCCTCGACGTGGCCGCAGGAGGGCGCGCCGCCGGGCGATTATTATCCGCGCGTCCAGGGCGCGCGTGACGGCGAGCTGGAAAGCACGCAACTCGGCGCGATGCTCAACACGGTCGGTCATCAGATTGCGTTGTTCGATCCGCACGACCGCTATCAGGCGGCGCTCGCGACACGTCTGGGCGATCTGTTCGCGCGCGTGCGCGATACGCGCTGGCGACTGATCGAGGAGGCGCACGGCACGATCTCACGGCCGTTCTTCGCCATGCTCACACTTTGGCTCATGCTGATCTTTCTGAGCTTCGGACTGGTCGCGCCACATAACTCGCTGGCCGCCGTGATGATCGTGCTGGGTGCGGTGTCGATCTCGTCGTCGGTGTATGTGATCGTCGATCTCGATACGCCGTTCACGGGGCAGATCATTATCGCCAGCGATGCCATGCGCGACGCGCTCCGGCACATGAACGTGCCGCGCGATCCCGGCGTGCTGCTGCCGCGTGCGCAGTAACGTCCCTGGTAACGCGCGCAGCGACGTGCGGCATTGCGCTAGACTCGCGCATCGCATCGGATCGATGTGATCGGGAAACCGGCAAACAGGAACAGGAGCTCACCGATGCTGCGCAAGACACTCAACGCATCGCGACTGCAGGACGAGGTGAAGCGCCGCCTTCAGCGCTTGCAGGAAGTGGTGGAGGACGGCGTGAAGATTGTCGTGCCGCGTCCGCAGATCCAGGCCGCTGATCGCACGGGCTGCAACTGGACGATGAAGCACTTCGGCAATGCGGCGGGTTTCGAGGCGAGCATCGCGGGCGTGCTCGCGCAGGTGCAGAACGAGTACAACCTCGCGGAAGGCGACGAAGCTGCGGACGCCACTGAAGCAGAGGAAACGCCGCGCCGTGCAGCGGCCGATCCGTTCGGCGGCGCGGGCGCATCGAATGCACCCGTCAATCCGTTCGGCGACACGACGCGCGCCGCGAAGGCGAATCCGTTTGGCGATGCCACGCCCGCGAAGTCGGGCGGCGATCCGTTCGGCGCGCCGCAGGCTCCCGATGACGAAGCGAACGAGCCGCCGCGCAAGCGCCCGGCGAACCCGTTCGGCGACTGAGGCCGCCTAGCTTTCCGGCGTGGCCGTCTTGCGCGGACGGCGCGGGCGCGCCGGGGTTTTCTTCGGCGCCTTCTTGCTGGGCGCGGCGGCTTGCGCAGACGCGGATTCGGCCGGCTCGGCCGCTGATTCCGGCGCGACATCGTGCGTAACGTCGTGCACGGCCTCGGCGGTTTCTACAGCCTCAACAGCAGGCTTCGCGGCCTTCTTGCGCGCCGTGCTTTTGCGCGAAGCGGTCTTGCGGGCGCGACGGGGCGCTTCGGGCTCGGCTTCGGCCTGAGCTTGCGGCGCGTCAGCCGTATCGACGTCGAAAGGCGGCACTTCGAACAGCGGCATCGCCGCGTCGTGACGGCGCGTGTCGGCGAACAGGTCGCCGTGCTGCGTGTCGGCTTCGAACACCTGCACGTCTTCGCGCTCGCTCGCTTCGAATGCCACCGCGGCGTCGTTCGATTCATTCGCATGATTCGACTCGCGCGCCTCGTCGCCCTGAGCCTGCGCGTTGCGGCCATTGCGGCGACCCTTGCGGCGCGAGCGCGATTCGTCGTTGCGCGGTGCGGGCGTTTCCTCGGCAGCGGGCGTCGTAGCGGCCGTGGTGGCGCTCGTGGACGCCGCAGGCGTGCCCGCCACCGCCGGCGGGCTCGTGCGCGTCACGTAGGTGCCGGACTTCTCGTCGCGGCCCACTTCGAGCAGGCCGCGCGCCTGCGCTTCCTCCAGCAGATTGCCGAACGCGCGGAAGCCGTAGCGCGCCTCGTTGAAGTCCGGACGGCGGCGCTTGATCGCGCTCTTGAGCACCGAGGCCCAGATCTTGCCGCTGTCGCCGCGCTCGTAACCGAGCGCATCGAGCGTTTCCACGGTGAGCGCGATGGCCTTGGCCTTGCGCTCCTCGCTGCGATCCTCGGCGGTCTCCGGCTTCGCCTGACGCTCGTCGCCGCCCTGGCGCTTCGCATTCGCGCCGCCGTCGCGGCCCTTGCCGCGCGACTGCTGCTCGCGCACGAGTTCGCGCACCAGATCGTCGTAGAAAATGAATTCGTCGCAATTGGCGACCAGCAGGTCGGACGTGGAGTGCCGCACGCCCACGCCAATCACTTTCTTCGCGTTCTCGCGCAGCTTCGAGACGAGCGGCGAGAAGTCGGAGTCGCCGCTCACGATCACGAAGGTGTCGACGTGCGATTTCGTATAGCAGAGATCAAGCGCGTCCACGACGAGGCGGATATCGGCGGAATTCTTGCCCGACTGGCGCACGTGCGGGATTTCGATCAGCTCGAAACTCGCCTCGTGCATCGAGGCCTTGAAGCCCTTGTAGCGTTCCCAGTCGCAATAGGCCTTCTTCACGACGATGCTGCCCTTGAGCAGCAGGCGCTCGAGCACCGGCTTGATATCGAAGCGGTCGATCTTCGCGTCGCGCACGCCGAGCGCGACGTTCTCGAAGTCGCAGAACACCGCCATGCTGACGTTTTCCTGAGGGGAGGCCATGTGATTCGTTTGTTCCATCTACGGTACGAACGTACATGATAGCCCCTCGCGGCCAGGCGGGCTGAAAACCGGCAACCGGCCACCCGCGATCAAGACGATTTCGATCTCGATCGCCCGCCGATCCGCGCTCGACGAAACCCCTCGCAGTTCATATGTGAAACGCCGCGCGCGCGATGGAGTCCGTTGCGCGCGCAAGCATGCTGCGTTTCTGTGGTTTTTGCACGAACGTGCCTGAAAGGCCGGTTTTTTCATGGTTTGGTCACACACGCTACCTAAGCTTGCGCGGCCCATTCACTCAGCGTCGGATGGGTACCAAAAAAATCGATAACGACTCGACACAACAGAGGACTCCCATGGCTGTTTGCTTCAAGGGCAAATTCGGCGCGTTTTGCGCGACCGTCTTCGCCGCGCTATTCGTTGCGCTTTTCGTGAGCGCGTGTGGCTCGTCGGTGAATTCCACCGTCGCGGGCACGACCCAGCAGATTCGTCACGTGTTCGTGATCACGCTCGAAAACGAGAACTACACGACGACGTTCAGCTCGACCACCAAGGCGCCGTATCTGGCGAATACGCTGACTTCGCAGGGCGCGCTCGTGCAGCAGTATTACGGTACGGGCCACGTCAGCCTCGACAACTATATTTCGATGATCAGCGGTCAGTCGCCGACGCTGCAGACCGATAACGACTGCACGACCTACGAGGACTTCAGCCTCACGGGCATGACCTCGGACGGTCAGGCTATCGGCACGGGCTGCGTGTATCCGGCCAGCGTGAAGACCATCGCCGACCAGCTCACGGCCGCGAACCTCACGTGGAAAGGCTACGAAGGCGACATGGGCAACGACCCGGCGCGCGAGGCGGCGACCTGCGGCCACCCGACGCTGAACACCACCGACCTGACGAACACCCAGGAAGCCCCGAACGCCACCACGCCGCTGGGCGACTCGTACGCCACGCGTCACAACCCGTTCATGTATTTCCACTCGATCATCGACTCGCCGGACTGCGAGAAGAACGTGGTGAATCTGAACAACCTGACGACCGACCTCAAGACGGTCGCGACCACGGCGAACTTCAACCTGATCACGCCGAGCACCTGTGACGACGGCCACGACTCGCCGTGCGCGAACGGCGCGACGGGCGGTCTCGTGTCCGCCGATGCGTTCCTGCAAAAGTGGGTGCCCATCATCATGGCGTCGCCGGCGTATCAGCAGGACGGTCTGCTGATCATCAACTTCGACGAAAGCAGCTATGCCTCGGTGAGCATGCCGAGTTCGAGCGAGGTGGACTTCACCTTCGCGGGGGACACCTGCTGCAGCCAGCAGGAAGGCCCGAATCTCGGCACCTTCCCGCAGTCGGCGACGATGGGCACGGTGCCCGCCGCGTACCTGACGAAGCTCGGCATGACCGTGCCGTCGGGCGTGACCGGCAACATCAATCTCGTGCTCACGAAGACGAGCTACGGCGGCGACCGCACGGGCGCGGTCATGCTCTCGAAGTTCATCAAGCCGGGTACGGTGTCGACGGTGCAGTACAACCATTATTCGATGCTCAAGAGCATCGAGGACATCTTCGGTCTGACCCACCTTGGTTATGCGGGGCAGTCGGGGCTGGTCGGTTTCGGCAAGGACATCTTCACGAGCCTCTAAGCCGATGACCGTTTTCCACGCACGTCAGGCGGCGCGTCGCGCCGTCGCGACTGCGCTGGCCGCCGGCGCAACCGCGCTGGCGGCTTTGGCCGCATCGGGTATCGGTGCGGCGCATGCGCAGTCTTCGTCACCCGGTTCGCCCGCGCAATCCCAGCCCGCGCTCAGCGACGTTGCCTCGCTCGGCAAGCTCATCTTCAACGACCCGTCGCTGTCCGCGTCGGGCCGCATGTCGTGCGCGAGCTGCCACAGTCCCGCGCATGCCTACGGTCCGCCCAACGGCCTCGCCGCGCAACCCGGCGGCGCCGATCTGCATGCGCAGGGCACGCGCGCGGTGCCCACGCTCGGCTACGTGCTCAACCGCACGCCGGTGTGGACCCACGTGCAGGCCGCGAGCGTCTTCGAGCGTCTGACCGATGCCGACAGCCCGCCCGCCGGCGGCTTCGCGTGGGACGGCCGCTACAACACGCTGCACGATCAGGCGCTGTTCCCGCTGTTCAATCCGAACGAGATGGCCAATCGCGATACGGCGGAGGTGGCCGCGAAGCTGGAGCGCGCGCCGTACGCCGCGCGGTTCAAACAACTGTTCGGCGAGACGATTTTCGTCTCGAAGGATGCGGCCGTGCATCAGGCGATGCAGGCGGTCGAGCGCTTCGAACTCGAAGAGCCGGGCTTCCATTCGTACACCAGCAAGTTCGATGCGGTGCTCGAGCGCAAAGCCGAATTCACCGCGAGCGAAATGCGCGGCAAGAAGCTGTTCGACGATCCGAACGGCGGCAATTGCGCGTCGTGCCATATCGATCAGGTCGGCGCGAACGGCGCGCATCCGCTCTTTACCGATTACCAGTTCGAAGCGCTTGGCGTGCCGCGTAATCCGGAACTGCGCGCGAACCGCGATCCGAAGTATTTCGACAAAGGTTTGTGCGGTCCGGTGCGCACCGACGTGTCGAGCAACAAGAATTACTGCGGTCTGTTTAAAACGCCGACGCTGCGCAACGTCGCCACGCGCGAAGTGTTTTTCCATAACGGGCGTTTTCATACGCTGCGCGACGCACTGCGTTTCTACGTGGAACGCGATACGAATCCGGAGAAGTGGTATCCGAAGGATCGCCACGGCCATGTCGTGAAGTTCGACGATTTGCCCGCCGCGGAGCGCGTGAATGTCGATACTGTCGATGAGCCGTTGACGCGCAAGCCGGGCGGCAAGCCCGCCTGGAATGCGCGCGATATCGACGATGTGATTGCGTTCCTCAAAACGCTCGACGACGGTTACCTGCCGACCAATCCGCCTACGGCGAGCGCGAGATTCGTGAAGATCAGCACGACGAGCGCGCCAATCAAACGGCAATGAAGCGGCAATGAAGCGGCAATAAAATTCGCGGCGCGCGTAATTAAAAGAGCGCGCCGCGATTTAATCAAACAACGGTTTTAAACTGCGGGCGCACTATACCCGAGCAACGCGCTCGCGGCGGCCGCTTCGTCGCGCAGCGCGCGTCCGATCGGACCATCGGGCGTGGCGTCGAAGCCGCCCGTCGCGCCGAGCGCCGTGAGCACCGCGCAGAGCTTGCCGGTGTGATCGAACAGCGGTGCCGATACCGCGCTGATCCCCTTGAGATTCGTATCCTTCACGCTCGCGCAGCGCGCGCGTTGCACGGCGCTGCGCAACGCGCCGATCGGATCGCGCGCGTCGAATTGCGCGAGCTGGCCGAGCAGATCGGCGTCGGCGTGCGCGAGTTCTTCCTGCGCCTGTGCGAGCACGCGCGTATCGTCGAGCAGGCCCAGAAACACGCGTCCCGTCGACGACCAGAGCAGCGACATCACCGAGCCCACACGCACGTTCACCGTGACGGGCAGGCCCGGTTCCTCGAAGCGGATGATCGTCGGCCCCTTGTTGCCCATCACCGCGACGAACGACGTCACTTCGAGCGATTCGCGCAGCCGCACGAGTGCAGGCTCGGCGATGCGCACGGGATCGGCCTGACGCATCGCGGCCACGCCGATCATCATCGCCTCGGGACCGAGCTGATATTGCTGCGTGGCGCTGTCCTGCGCGACCAGTCCTTCTTCGATCAGACTCACCAGATAGCGATGCACCTTCGCGGGACTTTCGCTCACGAAGGCGGCGAGTCCCGAGAGACTCGCGCGGCCGCCGAGGCGCGCGAGACCCTTGAGCACGGCCATGCCGGTCTGCGCGGACTGCACGCGCTGGCGGCGCTCGCGAGTCACCGGCGTGACGGGCGCGTCGGCGTTTTCAGGGGCGGATGAGGCGGGCGCGGCGCGTGACGATTTGCGTCGTGCGGCGGCGGGCCCGGCATGCCTGGCGTTCGTGGCGGTCGTGGCGGAAGCCGCGGGCGTGGACGTTGCGGTTTTTTTCATACGGCGATTCTAGTGTCAGGGCCGCTCCGCGCGGATGACGGCGTGGGCCGAGGTTAACCCCTATCTCGCAATTACGCAATGCGTACTAGAGTTACGCAAAACGAAATCGACGTAACGTCGACGCACCCAGCAGGAGGCAGGACGATGAGCGAGACACCTTCACAAACGTCCGGGCGATGCCCGTTTCCCCACGCCGCGCAGGCGGTCCCGAATACGCAGGACGCCGCGCGCTGTCCGATGCATGCGAATCATGCGGTGAGCACCCACGCCGCCGCATTCGACCCTTTCAGCGACGGCTATCAGCAGGACCCGCCCGAATACGTGCGCTGGGCGCGCGAGCAGGAGCCGGTGTTCTACAGCCCGCAACTCGGCTATTGGGTCGTCACGCGCTACGACGACATCAAGGCGATCTTCCGCGACAACCTCACGTTCTCGCCGTCCATCGCGCTCGAAAAGATCACGCCCACAGGGCCGGAAGCGAATGCAGTGCTGGCGTCGTATGGCTACGCGATGAACCGCACGCTCGTGAACGAGGACGAACCGGCGCACATGCCGCGTCGCCGCGCGCTGATGGAGCCGTTCACGCCCGAGCATCTGAAGCATCACGAGCCGATGGTGCGCCGTCTCACGCGCGAGTACGTCGATCGTTTCATCGACTCGGGCCGCGCCGATCTCGTCGATCAGATGCTCTGGGAAGTGCCGCTCACGGTGGCGCTGCATTTTCTCGGCGTGCCCGAGGAGGACATGGATCTGCTGCGCCAGTATTCGATCGCGCATACGGTCAATACGTGGGGACGTCCGCGTCCCGAGGAGCAGGTCGCGGTCGCGCACGCGGTGGGCAACTTCTGGCAGTTCGCGGGCAAGGTGCTCGACAAGATGCGCCAGCAGCCCGACGGTCCTGGCTGGATGCAATACGGCATTCGCAAACAGCAGGAACAGCCGGACGTCGTCACCGACTCGTATCTGCATTCGATGATGATGGCGGGTATCGTGGCCGCCCACGAAACCACCGCGAACGCCACGGCCAATGCGATGAAGCTGCTGTTGCAGCATCCGCGCGCGTGGCGCGAGATCTGCGAGGACCCGAGCCTGATTCCGAACGCGGTGGAGGAGTGTTTGCGCCACAACGGTTCGGTGGCTGCGTGGCGTCGGCTCGTCACGAAAGACGTGCGGATTGGCGGCATCGAGATTGCGGCGGGCGCGAAGTTGTTGATCGTGACGTCGTCGGCGAATCACGACGAACGTCATTTCGCCGACGCCGATCTGTTCGATATTCGCCGCGACAACGCCAGCGATCACGTGACCTTCGGCTATGGCTCGCATCAGTGCATGGGCAAGAATCTCGCGCGCATGGAGATGCAGATTTTCCTCGAGGAGTTCACGCGCCGCCTGCCGCATATGCGGCTCGCCGAGCAGCAATTCTCTTATGTGCCGAACACGTCGTTCCGGGGTCCGGAGCATGTCTGGGTCGAGTGGGACCCGAAGCAGAATCCCGAACGCGCGAACCGCGCGCTGCTGGATGCCGAGGTGCCGGTGCGTATCGGCGAGCCGTCGGCGCATGCGTTGAGCCGCCCGGTGGTGGTCGAGCGCGTGGAGCGCGTGGCGCAGGACATCGTGCGCCTGCGTCTGGTCGCGCCCGATGGCGGCGTGCTGCCGCGCTGGGCGCCGGGCGCGCATATCGACGTCGAATGCGGCGAGAGCGGCGTCTCGCGTCAGTACTCGCTGTGCGGCGATCCGGCCGACACGCACGCGTTCGAGATCGCGGTGCTGCGCGAAACTGAAAGTCGCGGCGGTTCCGTGTGGGTGCACGACACGCTGCGCGAAGGCATGCGTCTGAAGATTCGCGGCCCGCGCAATCATTTCCGGCTCGATGAAGAAGGACGCCGCGCGATTTTCATCGCGGGCGGCATCGGCATCACGCCGGTCAGTGCGATGGCGCGCCGCGCGCGCGAACTCGGCATCGACTACGAACTGCATTACAGCGGCCGTGCGCGCGCAAATATGGCGCTGATCGACGAACTCACGCAGTTGCATGGCGAGCGGCTTTGCGTGCATGTGTCGGAGGAAGGCACGCGCAACGACTTCGGCGCGCTGCGCGTGGATGCGCTGACGCGCGTCTATGCGTGCGGTCCGGCGCGCATGCTGGAAGCGCTCGAAGCCGCGAGCGCGGCGTGGCCCGAAGACGCGTTGCGCGTGGAGCATTTCGCGGCGAGCGTGGGCAAGCTCGATCCGGCTGACGAACATGCCTTCGAGGTCGAACTCAAGGATTCGGGACTCGTGCTGCCGGTTGCCGCCGATCAGACCGTGCTGGACGCACTGCGCCGCGCGAATATCGACGTGCAGAGCGACTGCGAAGAAGGCCTGTGCGGATCGTGCGAAGTGCGCGTGCTGGCGGGCGAGATCGATCATCGCGATGTCGTGCTTACGCGCGCCGAACGCGACACGCAGACGCGCATGATGGCTTGCTGTTCGCGTGCGAAAGGACAGCGCATCGTGCTCGAACTCTAGCGTCGCCGAAGACTGCCGCGCGAGCGAGACCGCATCAAGACACCATCAAGACTAAAAAGATATCGTTTGGAGACACAAGGATGAGCAAGACCGTGGAGGTGACGGGCGTCGTCGACGCGAGCCGGTTCGGCCCGTATCAATTGCTGGTGGTGGCGCTGTGCGCGCTGTGCCTCGTGATGGACGGCTTCGACGTCCAGGCAATGGGCTACGTTGCGCCGGTCGTGATCCGCGAATGGGGCATTGCGAGGGAAACGCTTGCGCCGGTGTTCGGTGCGGGGTTGTTCGGCATGCTCATCGGTTCGCTCACGTTCAGTGCGCTCGCCGACAAGATCGGCCGCCGTCCCGTGCTGATCGGCGCGACGCTGTTTTTCTCGGCGTGCATGATCGCCACCGGTTTTGCGCAGACGATCGAGCAACTGATCGTCTGGCGTTTTCTCGCCGGTCTCGGTCTCGGCTGCATCATGCCGAACGCGATGGCGCTCGCGGGCGAATACAGCCCGCGCCGGATCCGCGTCACGCTGATGATGATCGTGTCCTGCGGTTTCACGCTCGGCGGCGTGGTGGGCGGCCTCATCACCGCTGTGCTGATTCCGGCGTTTGGCTGGCGCGCGGTGTTCTTCGTCGGCGGCGCCATTCCGCTTGCGATGGGCGTGCTGATGTGGCTCGCGTTGCCGGAATCGATCCAGTTCCTGCTGTTTCGCCAGCAGGGCAGCGCACGCGGCGCGGCGCGCGTGCGCCGGCAACTTGCGCGTATCGCGCCCACGCTCGCGTTGCCTGATGACGTCGTGCTCACGAGTGCCGAAACGCGCTCGCGCGGCCTGCCGTTCGTCGAGCTGTTCAAGGAAGGCCGCGCACGCGTGACGGTGCTGCTGTGGATCGTGAACTTCGCGAATCTGCTCGATATGTATTTCCTCTCGAACTGGCTGCCGACCGTGATCCGCGACGCCGGCTATTCGACCCAGACCGCCGTGCTCGCGGGCACCGCGCTGTGGGGCGGCGGCGTGATCGGCACGCTGCTGCTCGGGCGCATCATCGACATGGCGGGGTTTACGCGCGTGCTGGCCAGCACGTTCCTGATCGCCATCGTGTCGACGGCGGCCATCGGCAATCCGGCGGTGATGGTTTCGGTGGTCGCGATGTTCGTGGCGATTTTCCTCACGGGCTTCTCGATCATCGGCGGGCAGCCCGCGCTCAACGCGCTCGCCGCGACCTACTATCCGACGTCGCTGCGCTCGACAGGCATCGGCTGGAGCCTCGGCGTGGGACGCATCGGGTCCGTGGTCGGCCCGGTGCTCGGCGGCGCGCTGCTGCATCTGAACTGGTCGTCGTCGGCGCTGTTCGTGGCGGCGGCCGTGCCGGCGTGCATCTCGCTCCTCGGCATCATGGCGATCCATCGCGCGAACGCCGCACAAACGCGCACCGAAATACGGGTTTCTCCGTAGCCACTCCGGGCGAATGCCGACTTCCGGCCTGACGAATGCCGGCTTCTTCGAAAACGAATTGTTGGTCGTGCGCTGCTCCACCAAACTGGTGCCTGTCGCGACGCGGTGCGAGATAACGCCGCGCGCAGAAAACAAGGCATAGAGAGGAGGTGACGGTGGAGAGGCGAGCGGCGCGCAAGATCAGCGACATCGCGCGGCACTGGGCGCAAACAACGCCCGATGCCACGGCGATACGCGAAGAGGGCCGGGAAACCGGCTTCGGCCAGCTCTGGCAGAACGTGGAGGCGGCGCAACGCTTCCTGCGCGAACAGGGCGTGGGCACGGGCGACCGCGTGATGGTGGTCGCCGAAAACTGTTCCGCCGTGATCGCGCTGCTGTTCGCGCTCTCGGAGATCGGTGCGTGGCCGGCCATCGTCAACGCGCGGCTGTCCGAGCGCGAAATCGAAACCATCCGCGCGCACTGCGGGCCGCGTCTCGTGCTGTTCACGCACGCCGCGTCGCCCGACGCGCTGCGTCATGGCGTGCGTCATCGCGCGAAGGAAATCGCGCCCGAAGGCCTCGGCCCGCTCATGATGGCCGACGCCGATCCCGCCGCCACGCGCGAGCCCGAGGCGCTCGCGCATGAAGTCGCGCTGCTGATCTACACCTCGGGCACGACGGGCCAGCCCAAGGGTGTGATGGCCACGCATCGCGGGCTGCTGCATTTCGCGCGCGTGTCCGCGACCTCGCGTGAGATGAGTCCCGCCGACTGCGCCTATGCGGTCATGCCGATGTCGCACATCTTCGGCCTCGCCACGCTGCTGCTCGCCACCTTCGAGGCGGGCGCGAGCCTGCATCTGGCCGCGCGCTTTTCTGCGGAAGAAGTCGTGCGTGCGCTCACGGCCGCCGAAATCTCCATCCTTCAAGGCGTGCCGACGATGTTCACGCGCATCGTCGCTTACGTGCGCGAACACGGCGGCGCCGTGAACGCGCCGCGTCTGCGCTATCTTTACACGGGCGGCGGACCGCTCGACCCCACGCTGAAACAGCAGGTCGAAACGCTGTTCGGCATGCCGCTGCATCACGGCTACGGCATGACGGAATATGCGGGCTCGCTGTTCATCACACGCATGGACCGGCCGCGCAAGGACGTGTCGTCGGGGCAGATCGTCGAGGGCGCGGAACTGCGCGTGGTGGGCCCCGATGGCCACGAAGTCGCGCGCGGCGAAGCGGGTGAACTGTGGGTGCGCGGACCGGGCGTGATGCGCGGCTACTATCGCGAACCGCGTTTGACCGAAGAAGCGATCGACGCCGACGGCTGGCTCAAGACCGGCGACCTCGGCCGACTCGAAGCCGACGGCGCGCTCTTTATCGTCGGCAGATCGAAGGATCTCATCATCCGCTCGGGCTTCAACGTGTATCCGATCGAAGTCGAATCGGTGATCAACACCTATGACGCGGTGCGTTTGTGCGCGGTCGTGGGCCGCACCGACGCCGAGGGCAACGAGGAAGTCGTGGCCTTCGTCGAACCGAAAGAGGGCGCGACGCTCGATATCGACGCGCTGCAACGCTATATCGGCGAGCGGCTTTCGCCATACAAGCGGCCCGCGCAGATCGTGCCCATCGACATGATTCCCACCACGGCGAGCGGCAAGCTGCAAAAGCAGCCCTTGCGCGAGCTTGCGGCGCGGCGTCGCTGAACGCGCGCCTGTTCTGTCCAATCCATTCAAGTACGCCAACTCAGGACCGACAATAATGATTCGCGACCAGGAAACGATGAACGTTCTGCTCGATAACGTCGCGCGCTTCGTGCGCGAGCGTCTCGTGCCGAACGAGGAACGCGTGGCGGAAACCGATGAAATTCCCGCCGATATCGTCAACGACATGAAAACGATGGGCCTGTTCGGCCTGACGATTCCGGAAGTCTACGGCGGCCTTGACCTCACGATGGAAGAGGAAGTGCTGGTGATGTTCGAACTCGGCAAGACCTCGCCCGCGTTCCGCTCGATCATCGGTACGACGGTGGGTATCGGCTCGCAGGGTATCGTGATCGACGGCACCGAGGAGCAGAAGGCCACGTGGCTGCCGAAGCTCGCCACCGGCGAAGTGATCGCGAGTTTCGCGCTCACCGAACCGGGCTCGGGTTCGGATGCGGCGTCGCTCAAGACGCGCGCCGAACGCCGCGGCGATTATTACGTGGTGAACGGCACCAAGCGTTTCATCACGAACGCGCCGCAAGCGGGCATGTTCACGCTGATGGCGCGCACCAATCCCGACGAACCGCGCGCGGGCGGCATTACGGCGTTTATCGTCGATGCAAAAACGCCGGGCATCAGCTTCGGCCGCCGCGATCGCAAGATGGGCCAGAAGGGTGCACATACTTGCGACGTGATTTTCGAAGACGTGAAAGTGCCCGCGCAAAACATCATCGGCGGCAAGGAAGGCGTGGGCTTCAAGACGGCGATGAAAGTGCTCGACAAGGGCCGCATTCATATTGCCGCGATCTGCGTGGCGGTGGCGCAGCGCATGCTCGACGACGCGCTGCGCTATGCGATGGAGCGCGAGCAGTTCGGTCAGGCGATCGGCGAATTCCAGCTTGTGCAGGCCATGCTGGCCGATAGCCAGGCCGAGCTTTACGCCGCGCGCTGCATGGTGCTCGACGCCGCGCGCCGTCGCGACGAAGGCAAGAACGTGAGTACCGAGGCGGCCTGCGCGAAACTCTTCGCGTCGGAAATGTGTGGGCGCGTGGCCGATCGCGCGGTGCAGATTTTTGGCGGTGCGGGTTATATGGCGGAATACGGCATCGAGCGTTTCTATCGCGACGTGCGCCTGTTCCGTATTTATGAAGGCACGAGCCAGATTCAGCAGATCGTCATCGCGCGCAATATGATGCGCGAGGCGGGTGCGCGTTAATAGATTGAATCGCTTTGATTTGAATGAAAAGAAACGGCGGCGCAATTTCAATGCGCCGCCGTTCTTTTTTTTAAAGCGTGAATTATTCGAGCCGGCCGATGCCATCGGCCACGAGCAGATCGACGAGTTTGCGTGCGAACAGCGGCAACGCATCGCGATCGTTCACACAGATTTGCAGTTTGCGCACGGCCCATTCGTCGGTGAGGGGCACGATCTTGAGCGCCATGGTTTGCGCATGGCGGCGCGCGCTGCCTTCGGGCAAGACGCCAATGCCGATATTCGCTTCGATCATGCGGCAAGCGGCTTCGAAATTGCCCACTTGAATGCGCCAGCGAATGGTGCGCTGCAAATCCGACGAGGCGCGCTTCAAAAACGCGAAGATCGCGCTTTCGTCGGGCGGACCCACGAAATCGTAATCGAGCGTGCTCGCAAATGCCGTTTCGCTGGCCTGCGCGAGCGGATGCGAAAGCGCGGTCACGAGCACGAGCCGATCGCGCCGATACGGCATCGCCTGCAATCCCTCGGTGCGGATTTCGCCCGCCACGATGCCGATATCGATGGTGCCGTCCTGCACCGCGCGCACGATATCCGGGCTCAAACGTTCGTGAATATCCACGTAGACATCGGGATGATTGATCAGGTAAGTGCGCAGCACCGCGGGCAGAAACTCGCTCATTGCCGTGGTGTTGGCGAAAACGCGCACGTGGCCTTTCACGCCCTGTGAATATTCCTGCAGATCGCCGCTCAATTGTTCGAGTTGCTTGAGCACGCGCCGCGCATGCGCGAGCAGCGTTTCGCCGGGCGCGGTGAGCGTCACGCCCTGACTCGTGCGCGACAGCAGCTTGACGCCGACCTGTTCTTCGAGATTCTTGATGCGCGTGCTGGCCGCCGGCAGCGACAGATGCGCGCGTTCTGCGCCGCGCGTGAGGCTGCTGGCTTCCGCGACGTGCGTAAAGAGCTTCAGGTCGACTAGATCGAAATGCATTGCTCCGCCTGGGTGGTGACTGTGCGTGCGCCGTTCGGTCTACGGTATGCCAATGCGTGAAGCATGGGCGCGCATCGACGCACATTGGCGATTATTGCGCCGCATTGCAACATGCGCCATTAGCGAAATCACGGGTTAATCGTGGACGAAACGGGCGTTCGGCATATCCAAATTGTGCGTGCGTGCGCCTTGCGTCAAGCTGGCAAGCAGACTGTGACACGGTGCGCGGCCGGTGACGCCGGACCCGCACCGGCAACGGCAATCATTCGAATAACGCGCCGCGCAAGGCGGCCTGGAGGAAGACGAAAGATGACGACGCAACGGATGCTGGACGGCAAGGTGGTGGTGGTGACGGGCTCGGGCGGCGGCATCGGCCGCGATATCGCGCTGGCCATGGCGCGTCAAGGCGCGAAAGTCGTGGTCAACGACGTGGGCGCGTCGCTCGCGGGCGAGGGCCATAACGACGGTCCCGCGCAGGCCGTAGTCAACGAGATCGCCGCGTTCGACGGACAGGCGACGGCGAACACCGATAGCGTCGCCGACCCGCAAGGCGCAGCGCGCATCGTGCAAAACGCGCTCGACGTGTTTGGCCGCATCGACTGCGTGGTGAACAACGCGGGCATCCTGCGCGACCGCTTCTTCCACAAGATGAGCGAAGAAGAATTCGACGCCGTCGTGAAGGTGCATCTGTACGGCTCGTACTATGTGTCGCGCGCGGCCGCCGATCACTTCAAGGAACAGCGCAGCGGCGCGTTCGTGCATATGACGTCGACGTCGGGCCTGATCGGCAATCTCGCGCAGGCCAATTACAGTGCGGCGAAACTCGGGATTGCGGGGCTGTCGAAATCGATTGCGCTCGATTTGCAGAAGTTCGGCGTGCGCTCGAACTGCATCGCGCCGTTTGCGTGGAGCCGCATGATCAATTCGATCAAGATCGATTCGGCCGAGCAGGAAGCGCGCGTCGAAAAGATCAAGCAGATGACGCCCGCCAAGATCGCGCCGCTCGCCGTGTTTCTCGCGAGCGAAGAGGCCGCCGATGTCACGGGGCAGATCTTCGCGGTGCGCAACAACGAAATCTTCCTGATGAGCCAGCCGCGTCCGGTGCGCTCGGTGCATCGCGGCGAAGGCTGGACGCCGCAGAGCATCGCCGAGCACGCCATGCCCGCGCTGCGCAAATCGTTCCATACGCTCGACGTTTCCGCCGACGTGTTCAGCTGGGATCCGATCTGATGACGCGCGCCGCGCGCGTGATCGACGCGGACCAGCTCGATCTCGCGCAGTACGTGCGCCCCGGCGATACGGTGGCGTGGGGCCAATGCGGCGCGGAGCCGCTGGCCCTCACGACGCGCTTGATGGCGCAGCGTCACGCGATTGCGCGTCAGGCGAAGTCGGGCGGACGTTTTCGCGTCTTCGTGGGCGCGACGTGGTCCGACGCACTCGATCCCGCCTGCGCCGATGTCGTCGATTTTGCGGGCTATGGCGGCGCGGGCGCGAATCGCGCGCTCGAACGCGCGGGGCTGCTCGACATTCTGCCGTGCCACTACTCGCAGTTTCGCGAGACGCTCACGCGCGGTCCGAACCGCGTCGACGTGCTGCTGTTGCAGGTCGCGCCCGCCGACGAAGCGGGGCGTTACAGCCTCTCGGTTGCGCACGAATATCTGGTGCCGCTGATCGACAGCGCGCGCGTGGTGATCGCCGAAGTCAATGCGGCCGCGCCGTGGACGCATGGCGAGCGCGTACTGGTCTCGCACGACTTCGACGCGCTGATCCACACCGAACGCATGCCGCTCGAAGCGCCGCTCGCACTCGCGGGCGAAGTCGAAGCGCGGATCGCCACGCACGTTGCGGGGCTGATCGAAGATGGTTCGACGCTGCAATTGGGGCTCGGCGCGCTGCCCGAAACGATCGCTGCGCGTCTGCATGATCGCCGCGATCTGGGCGTGCATACGGGCGCATTTGGCGACGCGCTCGCCGATCTCACGGAAGCGGGCGTCGTGACGAACGCACGCAAGACGCGCGACGCGGGCGTGAGCATCGCGGGCACGTTGATGGGCACGCGCCGCGCGTATCGCTTCGCGCATCGCAATGCGCAGGCGCAGTTTCGTTCGACCGCCTATACGCACGACATCGACGTGCTCGGCAGTCTCGACCGTTTCGTCGCGATCAATTCGGCGCTCGAAGTCGACCTGACCGGGCAGGTGAATGCCGAAGTCGCGGCGGGGCGCTACGTGGGCGCGGTCGGTGGCGCGCTCGATTTCATGCGCGGCGCGGCGCGTTCGCGTGGCGGCATGGCGATCGTCGCGCTCGCGTCGAGCACGCGGCACGGCAGCCGGATCGTTGCGCGGCTCAATGGTCCCGTGAGCACGCCGCGTAGCGACGCTGCGATCATCGTGACCGAACATGGCGTGGCCGATCTGCGCGGACTCACGCTCGCGCAGCGTGTCGCGCGCATGCTGGAGATTGCGCCGCCCGAACAGCGCGAGGCGCTGGCCGCCGCGCATCACGCGCAGCGCGAGACCGTCGCGGCCTGATACGCGAATTCACGCAACACGAAGTCGGCAACCGAATCGAATAAAAAGGAATCCGAAATGAGACGAGCAGCAATCGTAGCGCCGGTCCGTACTCCCGTCGGCACCTTCGGCGGCAGTCTGCGCCCCATGAGCGTGGAGGCGCTGGCCGCCACGGTGCTGCGCGAGACCATCGCGCGTAGCGGCATCGACGCCGCGCGTATCGAAGACGTCGTGTTCGCGCAGTCCTATGCGAACAGCGAGACGCCGTGCATCGGCCGCTGGGCCGCGCTCGAAGCGGGACTGCCGGTGGAAGTGCCCGGCATGCAGCTCGACCGTCGTTGCGGCGGAGGCCTGCAGGCGGTCGTCACGGCCGCGATGATGGTGCAGAGCGGCGCCGCCGATGTGGTCGTGGCGGGCGGAGTCGAGAGCATGAGCAACATCGAGTACTACACCACCGATATGCGCTGGGGCGCGCGCGCCGGTTCAGTGCGCATGCACGACCGGCTCGAACGCGGCCGCGAGCGCTCGCAGCCCGAGGCGCGCTTCGGCTACATCTCGGGAATGATCGAGACGGCGGAAAACCTCGCGAAGGAATACGGCATCACGCGCGAAGAAGCCGACGCGTACGCGGTGCGCAGTCATCAGCGCGCGGCGGCGGCCTGGGAATCCGGGCGCTTCGCCGATGAAGTCGTCACGGTTTCGGTGCCGCAACGCAAGGGCGATGCCGTGCAGTTCGCGCGCGACGAAGGCATCCGCGCCGACGCGAGCGAGGCGTCGCTTTCGAAGCTCAAGCCGCTCATCAAGGGCGGCACCGTCACGGCGGGCAACGCGAGTCAGCAGAACGACGCGGCCGCCGCGTGCCTGATCGTCGCCGAAGATCAACTCGACAAACTCGGGCTCACGCCGCTCGGTTATCTGACCGGCTGGGCCGCGTCGGGCTGCGAGCCCGCGACGATGGGCATCGGCCCGGTGCCTGCCGTGAAAAAACTGCTGCAAAAGACGGGGCTCACGTTCGATCAGCTCGATCTCGTCGAATTGAACGAAGCGTTTGCGTGCCAGGTGCTCGCGGTGCTCAAGGGCTGGGGCTGGCACGACGAATCGCGTCTGAACGTGAACGGTTCGGGTATTTCGCTCGGTCATCCGATCGGCGCGACTGGCGTGCGCATGCTCACCACGCTGCTCTACGAATTGCAGCGCCGTAAAGGCCGTTACGGACTCGAAACGATGTGCGTGGGCGGCGGGCAGGGCATCGCAGCGATCTTCGAACGCGCGGTCTGACGCAGACGGGCGCGGCACGATCAACAGGAGGAGACAACCATGCTGCATCGGCTCAATGCGCAGCTTGAGCGCCTGCACACGCATCCGTTCTATGCGGGGCGTTTGCCGCGCGAAGTGACGAGCACGGCGGAATTCGCGCAACGCGTGCCGCTGATGTCGCGCGCGCAACTCGTCGCCGAAATGGCGAAGCCTGGCTACGGCGCGTTCGCGCCCGCGCCCTCCGCGCCGCCCGTGCGCGTGCATCTCACGCCGATGGGCGCGTCGCTCGTGCCCATTCTGCACAGCACCGCCGATCTGCGCACCATCGAAGCGGCCTGCGGGCAGCATCTCGACGCGTGCGGCATCGGTCCCGGCGACGTCTGCATGGTCACGTTCGGCTATCACCTGTTTGTCGCGGGCCTGTTCTATCAAAGCCAGATGGAGGCGCGCGGCGTGGCGTGCATTCCGCACGGCCCCGGCGAAACGGAGCGCGCCGCACAGGTCGCGCGTCAATGCGGCGTGACGGTGCTTGCGGGCAATCCTTCGCATGCGCTGAAGCTGATCGAAGCGGGCTGCCCGATTCCGCGCGTGTTCTTCGCGGGCGGCGAGGCGTTCAGCGGCAACGCGGAACTGTATGCGCGCGTGCGGGCCGCGATGCCCCATACGCTGCTGATCGACAGTTATTCGTTGTCCGAATGTTTGCCGGTCGCGCGGACTTTTCCCGGTAGCGAATCGCCGGGCGTCCACGTATTCGACGAACTGCTTTACGCCGAAGTGATCGATCCCGATAGCGGCGAAGTGCTGCCCGACGGCGAGCGCGGCGAACTCGTGCTCACGCATCTGAAGAAGGAATTGCAGCCGCTCGTGCGCTATCGCACCGGCGATCTGACCGTGCTCGAACGCACGCCGCCCGTGCACGGACGCACGGTGGCGCTGCCGCGCGTGGTGTTCGGTCGAGTCGATTCGATGGTGAAGGTCAAGGGCGTGAAGGTCTATCCGTCCGAACTGAAAACGGTGCTGCTCGGCGTGCCGGGCGCAACGGGCGCGTATCGGCTCGTGCTCAGTCGCAAGGCGCACGGCGGCGATCATCTCACGCTGCTCGTGGAAGGCGCACCCACCGATCTGCACACCGTCGCCGAGCGCTTCAAGCGCCAGACGCTCATTCATGCCGACGCGATCGAGACTGTCGAGAAGCTCGACGGCGCCGCGCTGGTCGAAGACAACAGGAGAGAGACAGCATGAACGCAAAGACAGCAGCGTCGCCGTGGCGCTACGTGGTGGGCGGCCATAGTTACGCCGACTTTTCGACGTCGGTCTCGCCCGCCGTCGAGCGCGCGGTGGCCGAGCGTCGCGCACCGCCCACGGTGCTTCTGAACGTGTTCAACAGCGACAGCATCACGGTCGGTGTGAACGAGGATCCGAACCAGGTGCTCGACCTGCCGTTCTGCCGCGAGAACAACGTGCTGGTGCGTCGTCGTGTGAGCAGCGGCGGAGCGATTTATGCGGGTAGCGGCTCGGCGTTTCTCGCGCTGTATCTGCCGGTCGATCTGCCCGGCGTGCCGTCGACGGCCGCGCAGGCGTTTCCCACGGTGCTCGGTCACGTGGCCGAGGCGTTGCGCGAAGTGTTCGGCCTCGCGGCCGCTTATCGTCCGCTCAACGACGTCGAAATCGACGGCCGCAAGCTCGTCGCCACGTCGCTGAAAATCGAAAGCGGCGTGCTCACGTTCCGCATCCTGCTCAACGTGAAGGCCATCGATACGGCTATCGCGGCGCGTGCGATGCCGATGGCGCCCGAGAAAGTGAAGGACAAAAAGCACAAGGATCTTGGCTCGCGCTACACGTATCTGGAGCAGGAGTTGGGCCGTGCGGTGAGCGAAGCCGAATTGCGTGCGTGGGTCGAGGCGTGCGTGCGGCGCATCTTCGGCGATATCGCGCTCGAAGCGGGCGAACTGAATGCCGATGAACGCGCGTTCGCGCAGCAATACGAAAGCGAACTGATCGACGACGGCTGGTTCCATCAAAAGAGCGAAGCCACGCGCTACGGCCCGCACGCGCGCGAAGGCGACCGCGTGGTGCGCGGCCGCGAGAAAGCGCCGGCAGGACTGATCTGGTTGAGCCTGCTCGTGCGCGGCGGCGTGGTGCAGCGTGCGATCGTGAACGGCGACTGGCATCCGCGGCCGCTGCGATCGGTGGACTGGCTCGAAGACGGATTCGCGGGTCTCGCCGCCACGCGTGACGCGTGCGGCCAGCATATCGAAGCCTTTCTCGCGCGCGAGGATGTGGAGTTCGCGGGCGTCGAACCCGTGCATCTGCTGACCGCGCTCGACAAGGCGCTGGCCGAACTGGCGGGATCGGCCGCTTCGTCCGACGACCGTGTGCGCGAAGGTTCGGCGGGAGCGACCGCATGAACGCGCCTGAAGACAACAACACGCTGCTGATCACGCAACACGATGGCGTGGTCACGCTTTCTTTTAATCGCCCCGAAGCGAAGAACGCGCTGAACACGGAAATGCGCACGGCGTTGCACGACGCCGTGGTGCGCATTCGCGCTGACCGTTCGATACGCGCCGTGGTGCTGCGCGGCGAGGGCGGCGACTTCTGTTCGGGCGGCGACGTGCGCGGCATGAACGTGACGAGCGCGCAAGCGGGCCGCGAGCGCATCGACGACCTGCATGGCTGGATCAGCATGCTGATCGATCTCGATCGTCCGGTGATCGCCGCCGTCGACGGTGTCTGCTACGGCGCGGGCTTCAGTCTCGCGCTGGCCGCCGACTTCGTGATCGCCAGCGAGCGCGCGCGTTTTTGCATGCCGTTCATGAAAGTGGGCCTCGTGCCCGATTGCGGCGCGTTCTACACGCTGCCGCGCGTGGTCGGTCTCGCGCGCGCCAAAGACCTCGTATTTACCGCGCGCGAGATGCGCGCGCCGGAGGCGAAGGAAGCGGGCGCGGTGCTCGAGATCGTCGAGGCGGCGCAGTTGCACGCGCGCGCCGCGCAGATCGCGGCTTGTCTCGCCAACGCCTCGCCGGTCGCGTTTGGACTGGCGAAGCGCGCGCTCAATCAATCGCTCGGCAGCGACTTGCGCGCGATGCTCGACATCGAAGCCGCCGCGCAGGGCATTGCGTTTACCACGGAGTTTCATCGCGAGGCCGTGCGTCGTTTTCGCGAGAAAGAAGCGCCGCTGTTTCAGTGGCCCGTAAGTCAATAAGCTGGTCTGAAAACGTGAGCGAACGCTCGCTTTCCAAAATCTCGCCATTCACTTTCATCGCACCGTTATGACGATCGACTATCACACGCTGCGCAACTGGCCGTTTCAGGACGTCGAACAGACTTATACCGCGCGCGACGCGATGTTCTACAGCCTCGCGGTGGGCTACGGCGCGAATCCCGTCGATGTCGACGATCTTGCTTTCGTCTACGAAAAAGAATTGCGCGTGCCGCCGACGTTCGCCGTCGTGCTCGGCTTTCCGGGCTTCTGGGCGCGCGACCCCAAAAGCGGCATCGACTGGGTGCGCCTGCTGCACGGCGAACAGGGCATCGAGATTCACAAGCCGCTGCCGCGCGAAGCCACGGTGATTGGCCGCTCGCGTATCACGCGCGTGGTCGATAAAGGCGAAGGCAAAGGCGCGCTGCTCGAAATCGAACGCAGCCTCACGGACAAGGCCACGGGCGAGCGCTACGCGACGCTGCGTCAGCTCACGTTCTGCCGTGGCGATGGCGGGTTTAGCGCCAACGGCGGTCCGAGCGACGAGGCACCGTCGGCGCCGCCCGCGGTGCCCGATCGCGAGGCCGATTATGTCTGCGAATTGCCGACGCGTCCCGAAACCGCGCTGCTCTATCGTTTGTGCGGCGACGACAACGCCTTGCACGCCGACCCGCAAATCGCGCACGCAGCGGGTTTCGAGCGGCCAATCCTGCACGGACTCGCCACGTGGGCCGTGGCGGCGCACGCGCTGCTCAAGACGCTGTGTGCGAGCGATCCCGCGCGTCTCGTGCGCTTTCACGCGCGTTTCACCGCGCCGGTTTATCCGGGCGAAACGATCCGCACCGAAATCTGGCGCGACGGCAATGCCGTGAGCTTTCGCGCGCGCGTGGTCGAGCGCAATATCATCGTGTTGAACAACGGCACCGCGTCGCTGCGCTGAGGTTCGGCACTACGCGTCGTTCGGCGCACATTCACTGTCAATCGAATTCGAAGGAATCGCAGTCATGGCCCGTCAACCCAAACCGCTGGTGCGTTCCGATATTGCATACAGCACGCCCGATCGTATCGTCGTGCGCGGCAAGAGCCTGCCCGACGACGTGCTCGGCCATATGAATCTCGGCGATTTCGCCTTTCTGCAACTCACCGGTCAGGCCGCCACGCCGCAGCAATCGGCGATGTTCAACGCCATCGTCATCACGCTGGTCGAGCATGGCATGACGCCGAGCGCGATCGCCGCGCGCATGACCTATGCGGGCGCGCCCGAGTCGTTGCAGGCCGCCGTCGCGGCCGGCTTGTGCGGGCTCGGGTCGGTGTTCGTCGGCAGCATGGAGGGCGCGTGCCGCATGTTGTCCGAAATCTTGCCCTATGGGACGCAATGCGACGACCTCGAAAAACTCGCCGTCGATACCGTGGCCGCCTGGCGCGCGCGCGGCACGCCGATTCCGGGCCTCGGTCATCCGCTGCACAAGCCGATCGATCCGCGCACGCCGCGACTGTTCGAACTCGCCGCGCAGAACGGTTTGTCGGGCGACTATGTGAAGCTCATGCAATTGATCGGCAAGGAAGCGGAGCGCGTGTCGGGCAAGGCGCTGCCGATCAACGCGACGGGCGCGATCGGCGCGATCTGCTGCGAGTTCGGTTTTCCGTGGCGCATCGTGCGCGGCTTCGGCGTGATGGCGCGCGCAATCGGCCTCGTCGGTCATCTGCTCGAAGAGGGCGAGCGTCCGATGTCGTTCGAGTTGTGGCAGCGCGTGGAAGACGAAGCGTCGGCGCATTTGCGCGGCGAAGTTTGAAGGGCGCGCGTACGATGTTTGAACGAGGAAGTGACGAAAGCCGGCTGCAAGCATTAAGCCACGCAAAAGGGCCGATTCGGCAAAGCCAACTTCGCGAAACGCGGCGCGCGCGGCATAGTAGCCGCATCGTCGGCCGTAGCCGCAGGGAGGAGCACCGTGTCCGATTCATCCACGCCATCGCTTGACGCGTGGCTCGACAAAAGCGAAACGCTCGCTGACGACATCACGTCGTTTCCGCTACGCGCGCTCGCCGCCACGCTCGATCGCGACGCGCCCGGCGAGCATGTGCCGCCGTTGTGGCACTGGCTGTATTTCCTGCCGGTCGCGCCGCTCGCGCAAGTCGGTGCGGACGGCCATCCGCAGCGCGGCGGTTTTCTGCCGCCGGTGGCGTTGCCGCGCCGCATGTGGGCGGGCGGCCGCCTCACGTTTCATGCGCCGCTGCGTGCGGGGCAACGCGCGCAACGCACCTCGACGATTGCGAACATCGAAGACAAGACCGGCCGCAGCGGCCGTCTCGTGTTCGTGACGGTGCAGCATCGCTATGAAGCGGCGGACGAACTCTGCATCGAGGAAGAGCACGACATCGTCTATCGCGACGCGCCGCAAGCTGGCGCGAGCGCGCCGAAACCCGTGAGCGCGCCGGTCGGCGAAACATGGTCGCGCACGCTCACGGCCGACGCCGTGATGCTGTTTCGCTATTCGGCGCTGACGTTCAACGGTCATCGCATCCACTACGATTTTCCGTATGTGACGCAGGAAGAGGGCTATCCGGGACTGATCGTGCACGGTCCGCTGATCGCCACGCTGCTGCTCGATCTCGTGCATCGCGAACGGCCCGACGCAACGGTCGCGACTTTCGCGTTTCGTGCGGTGCGTCCGACCTTCGCGGGCAACGCGTTCACGCTTTGCGGGCTGCCCGCTGCGGACGGCCGCTCCGTCGAACTGTGGGCGAAAGACCACGACGGCTATCTGACGATGCAGGCTACGGCGACGTTCGCCTGAGTGCTCCATTCATTCACGCATTTTCCACGCAGACAGACTCATGACCGATCATCCCAGCCGCACGCTCGCGGCGTTCGCGGCGACGCTCGACTATCGCGCGATTCCGGCGCACGTTGTCGAACGCACCGTCAATCTTTATGTGGACTGGCTCGGCTCCGCGCTCGGCGGCAAGGGCGCGCGTCCGGTCGAAACGATCGCGCGTTTTGCGCGCACGGCGCGCGGCGCGCAAAGCGCGAGCGATGCGTGCGATGTCGTGATCGATCGCACGCGCACCACGCCGTATTTCGCGGCGATGATCAACGGCGCGGCCTCGCATTTCGTCGAGCAGGACGACGTGCATAACGGCTCCGTGCTGCATCCGGCTACCGTGGTGTTTCCGGTGACGCTCGCTCTGGCGCAATCACTTGGTGCGTCGGGGGCGGAATTTATCGCGGCGTCGGTGGCCGGTTATGAAGTCGGCATTCGCGTCGGCGAATTCATGGGGCGCTCGCACTACAAGATCTTCCACACGACGGGCACGGTCGGGACGATTGCGGCGGCCGCGGCGGCGGGACGCCTGCTCAAGCTCACGCCCGGGCAGATGCTCGACGCGTTCGGCTCGGCGGGCACGCAGGCAAGCGGGCTGTGGGAATTCCTGCGCGACGCCGCCGATTCGAAGCAACTGCACACGGCGATGGCCGCGGCCAATGGTTTGATGGCGGCGCAACTCGCGGCGGACGGCTTTCGCGGCGCGCAGCGCATTCTCGAAGGCGCGCAAGGGATGGCGGCGGGCATGTCGAGCGACGCCGATCCTGCGAAGCTCGTCGATCGTCTCGGCGAGCGCTGGGCGACCGTCGAGACCTCGTTCAAGTATCACGCGGCGTGCCGCCACACGCATCCGGCCGCCGACGCCTTGCTCGCGGTGATGGCCGCGCATCGCCTCACGCCCGCCGATATCGCCGCCGTGACCGCGCACGTGCATCAGGGCGCCATCGACGTGCTCGGCAACGTGGTGGTGCCGAGCACGGTGCACCAGGCGAAGTTCAACATGGGCACGGTGCTGGGCCTCTGCGCGTATCGCGGCTATGCGGGCGTGAACGAGTTCGAGCACGGCTACGCCGAAGCCGATATCGCCGCGTTCCGCGAACGCGTGACGATGGCGCTCGACGAGGAAGTGGATCGCGCGTATCCGGCGCGCTGGATCGGCAAGGTGACGGTCACGACGCACGACGGCCGCACGCTGCACGGACGCGTCGACGAACCGAAGGGCGATCCCGGCAATACGCTCTCGCGCGACGAGATTGCTTCGAAGTTCGTGCGTCTCGCGGCGTTCTCGCACGCGGCGAGCGAAGCACAGGCGCGTGCGTTGCTCGACGATGCCTGGGCGATTGCGGAGTGTGCTCGCGTGGGCGCGTTGTTTGAGCACGGCGAGACGAAAGCCGCCGCATAAGCACCCTCCGCCGAATCGACGAGAACGCAAAAAAACGCCGGAATTCCCGGCGTTTTTTTATTGTTCAGCTTGAAAGGTTACCGCCGTTTCTCGCGCGCAAAACGCAAGGCGAAACGCACGAGTTTCGGCACGGTTTCAGGCCGCTGCAAACGCATGTCGTAACCCGAGAAACGCCGCGTGTTTTCCGCGAGACACAAGCGCATCAGATCCGGCACGCCGATATCGACGTCGCTGACTGACTGCGCGCCGTTCATCGTGAAGTTGTTGTCTTGCCGATGCTCGTTGCCGTCGGCGTCCATCGCGCGCGCGAGCCCCACGCGCTCCCAGCACAGAAACACCCACACGGCGGCGACGCGCAGCTCGAAGCGGATTCGTCGCCACCATGACAGCCGCGCGCGATGCCACGCCAACCAGTTCGCGAACAGCAGAATATGGCGGCACTCTTCCTGCATGACCGGTTCGAAGGTGTCGATCAGTTCGGGCGGAAAGAGGCCCGAGCGTTTGGCGACTTCGAAGAGGCCGAAGGCGAAGAAGCTGTCCACGCATTCGCTGTAGCCGGTGACGAGATAGGCCCATTCGGCGTCTTTCGGCAATACGTAGGGCGGCTCGCTCGCGAGCGCGATGCCGTAGGCCGCGACGAGTCGCGAGAGCACGTCTTTGTGTCGGCTTTCTTCCCATGCGTTGAGCGCGAGCGCCGCGCGCATGTCCGGGTCGTCGAGCGTGGCGGCATAGGCGGCCATGCGCAGGCGCGCCTTGCCCTCGGTCTGCACGGCGATGTCCCAGATCGGCAGTTCGACAATGCGCTTGAGCGCGGCCGGTTCGAGCACGGGCCATTCGAGCACGGCGGGCCGGTACGGATTGAAGGTCTCGCGGAACATGCGGCAGGTCTCGCGACGATGCAGATCCGTGCCGGGCGTGAGCGGGCCGCTTGCATCGCTGGTCCAGTGGCGCGTGGTGTAGTCCGCCGCTTCGAGCGTGCGGCGGTCCGCATGATGCAGCGGCAAGTGCGGCGCGCTGAAGCCCGGGATGAGCCGCGCGGTGTCGAAGCTGTCGATGGCCTGATCGCTCATCAGAAAACCTCTCCAGGTTGAGCACAACGCCGAAACGCCTGTAATAAAAAACGAATGAACTCACCGTGGCGGCCTGAATGGATGATTCACGCCGATTAAAGATGGCTTGAGATCGATTGCCGGTTTTTTCGATCGCTGTCTTCAATCGTTTCCGCTAATTGTGGCACCGTTCGGCATATGTCGCGCGCGAGATCGATCGATCCAGATCAGTTGAATCGGCTTGAATTCAGGCAGAAAATCGCCTAGCTCAAGGGCTTTGGAGCTTGACCCTGTTTTTCACGTCAACGCGTGCCGAGCGCGTGAGGATCGTTGCATTTGCTTGAACGATAACCGGCGTGGTTTCGATAAAAAGCATAATGAAGACGAATATCGACAGTCATCTCGTGCCAGAAAAATAAACCGAAATATCGCGGGGAATTAAATAGCGCAGATACAGCGCGTCATCGCGCTATTCGATATAGCCTGTGGCGGATGTTTGATTCGCTGCAACACGGCGAATCTTTTTCATCATCAGAAGGCAGTCGAAACAGGGGGCGTCGCAAGCGCGGTCGTCATGAAGGCGGCAGCACGCGGCGCCGGAGCCAGCCTTAACCGGAAGCTTGCCCGTGCGCATCCTGTCGATATTCGGAACGCGGCCCGAAGCCATCAAGATGGCGCCGCTCGTGAAGCGTCTTGAAGCGGAGCCCGGCGTGCAGTCGGTCGTCTGCGTGACCGGGCAGCATCAGAGCATGTTGCAGCAGGTGCTCGACCTGTTCGGCATCGTGCCCGCGCACAACCTCGCCGCCATGACCACCAACCAGACGCTGAACGGACTCGCCGCACGACTGTTTACCGGTCTCGACGATGTGCTCGCCGCCGAGCAACCCGAGCGCGTGCTCGTACACGGCGACACCACCACCAGCATGGCGGGCGCGCTCGCGGCGTTTCATCGGCGCATTCCGGTCGGCCACGTGGAAGCGGGCCTGCGCACCGGCAATCTCTTCGAGCCGTGGCCCGAGGAAATGAACCGGCGCGTGGTGGACGTGGTCAGCGATCTGCTGTTCGCGCCCACCGCAAGCTCACAGGCGAATCTCGACGCGGAGGCGCTCACGGGCCGCGTGGTCGTCACGGGCAACACGGTGATCGACGCCTTGCGTTTAATGTGCGAGCGCCTCGACAGCGACACCGCGATGCGCGAACGCATCGATGCGCAGTTTCCGTTTCTCGAACCCGAAGGCGAGGGCCGTCCGCTGCTGCTCGTCACGGGGCATCGGCGCGAAAGTTTCGGCGCGGGCTTCGAGCACATTTGCGTGGCGCTCGCGGCGCTGGCGCAGACCGGCAAGATGCAGATCGTCTATCCCGTGCACCTGAATCCGAACGTGCGCGGCCCCGTGCTCGCCACGCTCGGCAACGCGCCCAATGTGACGCTCACCGATCCGCTCGACTATCCCGAGTTCGTGCGGCTCATGCAGCGCGCGGCGATCGTGCTGACCGATTCGGGCGGCGTGCAGGAAGAAGCGCCCGCGCTCGGCAAGCCGGTGCTCGTGATGCGCGACGTGACCGAGCGGCCCGAGGCGCTCGCGGCGGGCACGGTGAAGCTCATCGGCACCGACCGCGTGGCGATCGAGCGCGCCGTGCTCGAACTCGTCGACGACGAAGAGGAGCGTCGTGCGTTCGCGCGCCGCGTGAATCCCTATGGCGACGGTCATGCGTCGGAGCGCATCGTCGCGGCGCTGGTGGGCAAGCCGTTCACGCCTTTCGCGAGCCGCGCGTTGCCGGGTTATCTGCATCCGGTGCTCGCCGCGCGGGCGGATGCCTAGCGCATGCCTCGCGCACATCCGAAGCGCGCCGATCGCATCGTGCGGGGTTCGCGCCGCGCCGACCAACATGAGGTCCATGACGTGATATCGAATTCGACTTCGCATCCGGTGGGGACGACGAGCGCGCGCGGCCCGAAGCGCGTGCCGGTCTGGCTGAACGGCGCACTGCTGCACGCGCTGGGCGCGATGAGCGTCGCGTGGTGCGCGCCGGCGCTGGCCGCGCCCGGCGATCTCGCCGCGGCGTTCGCGCAACTCGGGGCGGGGCGCGTCGAATCGCGCACGGTGTCGCTCGCGGATCTCGGCGTGCGTGAACCCGTCGTGCTGCGCGCGCCCGACGCGGCGCAGGAACTCTATCTGCCGGTGCCCGCGAATCTGCCGATCGAGAACGCCACGCTGCAACTCGACGCGAACTATCTGCGCGGCAACGGTGGCCGCACGACCTTCGTGCTGTCGCTCGACGGCTCGCCGGTGCAGGCACGCACGCCGGGCGACGCGCAGGGCGATGGCTCGCTGAGCATCGGCGTCGACGGCGCGCCGCGCGCGTCGGGCTTCGTGCGCGTGGGGCTGCAATGGTCGTTGGTGCTCAACGACACGTTCTGCACGGACCAGACCGCGATCGCCAATCTCTGGCGCGTCGCGCCGACGACGCGTCTCACCTATCAGTTCGACACCTCCGCGATCGAGGACGTCCACACCGCCTGGAGCGCGCTGCCGGCGAAACCCGTGGTGGCGATCGGCGCGGGCAAGCTCGATCCCGCCGCGTACGACGCCGCGTGGCGGCTCGAAGCGCTGCTGGTGCGCGGCGGCGCGACGCCCGTTACGCAGATCGTGCCGGCGGTCGGCGACACCGTGCATCTGGGCAGCGTGCAGGTGCCTGCCGCGTTGCAGGCCGTGCCCGCGTTCGCGGCGCTCGCGGCGGGCGGCGATCACAAGCTCGCGAATCCCGCCGAACTCGGCGCGCTGATCGCGCTGGCGCCCGCCGGCGTGTTCGCGCCGAACGTCGTGATCGCCGATGCGGCTTTGCGCGCACGCACGGGCGAAGCGTTCGACGCGTTGCGCGCGCAGGTGCAGAGCGTGTCCGCCGATGCGGCGGGCGCGTTCGACGCCTGGCGCAAGCGCGCGGGCGGCGCGCTGCTCTCGGGCGGATCGGCGACGCCGCCCAAAGGCGAACTCGCGCTCGCGCATCTCGGTGGCCTGCCCGCCGTGGTGGTCGGCGACGACCTCGGCGTGAGCGCGCTGTCGCGCGTATGGAGCGGCATGGGCGTGTCGAACCGGCTCGTCGTGCACGAACTCGCGCCGTCGCCGAATCTGAGCGCGGGCGGGGCGAGCGACCGTCTGGCGCTCTCGCTGATCGGCGGCGCGCCCGCGACCTTGAGCGTGCTGACGAGCGCCGCGTGGGAAGCGCATTTCGATCTCGCCGCCGTGAGCGGCAACGGCAAGATTCCGCGCCGCGTGGTGCTCGATCTCGCCGCCGCGCCCGCCGCCGATCGCAACGGGCAGACCGCGTCGATCTTCTTCAACGGCGTGCTGATCGGCTCGCATCTGCTCGATACCGATGGCCGCGCGCAACGCGTGAGCGCCGATATTCCGGTCTACGCGCTCGGCACCACCAACACGCTGCGCGTGCTGTTCCAGCGTCAACCGGCGGGCGGCTGCCGGCCGCGCGAGCAGGGCTATCCGGCGGCGGTGCTCCCGAGCAGTTATCTGGTGCTGGGCAAGGGGCCGCTCGGCGACGATTTCACGGGCATGGTCGCGCGGTTCTCGCAGTCGTCGAACATCGTCGTGCCGCAGGCGTATCTGGCCGATCCGCTCGCGAGCCTGCCGCGCCTCGCGCGTCTTGCGAACGCAACCGGCGTCTCGCCGGCGCGCGCGACCTTGCAGGTGGTGGCCGACGGTCAGGCCGCGCAGCCTGCGGGACCGTTCCTCGCCGCCGACGTCGCGCTCGATCAGGATGCGAACCACGCGAGCTTCGCCGACGGCCGCATCACGCTCAAGGGACGCGGCGGCTCGACGCTCGTCGATCTCGCGGGACTGGACCGCGTGGGCGTGATCGAGGTGACGCGCGCGGGCAGCACGCCGGGCGTGCTCTACCGGAGCGTGGGCGCGCCGCCGGTGCTGCCCGCGAGCCTGCAACTGCTGCAGGGCGACGTGGCGATCGTCGACGGCTCGGGCGTGATCAAGCAGTTCGACACGCAATATGCAGGCGGTGTGCCGCCGACCGACGATCAGCGCGTGTGGCTCGCGCGTCACTGGGCGGGCTGGGGCGTGCCGACGATCGCGGTCGTGCTGCTGGTGTTGCTGCTGGTCGGCGCGGCCTGGGCGCGCAGCCGCGCCCGCAAGCGCACGGCGGCGGCAGCGGCGCAGGCCGAGAGTGCGAGCGCCCACACCGGCAGCGGTCCCGACGACGGCGGGCCGGGCGCATCCGGCGGCGGTGCGAATCCGCAGGGCTGAGCGTGAACTGGGCCTCGACCGACTGGTGGCTGAACTACGTCGCCGGCCGCTATTACCAGGGCATGGAGTACCTGGCGGCGGCCGTGGCGGTCATCATCCTGCTTTCGAGCCTGGATGATCTGTTCATCGACGCGTGGTACTGGCTACGCCGCACGATCCGTCATTTCACGGTCGAGCGGCGCTTTCAGCCGCTGCGCGCCGAGCAGCTTTACGACCGCGAACAGCAGTGGCTCGCGATCATGGTGCCCGCGTGGCGCGAAGAGGACGTGATCGCGGCGATGGTCGAGAACGCCGTGAAGGTGCTCGATTACCGCAACTATGTGATCTTCGTCGGCACCTATCAGAACGATGCGGCGACCATCGGCGAAGTCGAGCGCATGCGGCGGCGCTACAAGCAACTGCATCGCGTGGAGGTGCCGCACGACGGACCGACCTGCAAGGCCGATTGCCTGAACTGGATCGTGCAGGCGATCTTTCGGATGGAAGGCGAGGCGGGCATCGAGTTCGCGGGCGTGATCCTGCACGACAGCGAGGACGTGCTGCATCCGCTCGAACTGCGCTTTTTCAACTATCTGCTGCCGCGCAAGGACATGATCCAGTTGCCGGTCGCCTCGCTCGAACGCGAGTGGTACGAGCTGGTCGCGGGCACCTATATGGACGAGTTCGCCGAGTGGCACGCGAAGGATCTCGTGGTGCGCGAGAGTCTCGCGGGCGCGGTGCCGTCGGCGGGCGTGGGCACCTGTTTCTCGCGGCGCGCGCTCGCGGGACTCGCGGCGCAAACCAACAATCAGCCCTTCAATACCGAAACGCTCACCGAGGATTACGACGTGGGCGAGCGGCTCGGGCGCATGGGCATGCAGTCGATTTTCGCGCGCTTTCCCGTGCAGTTCGCCACGCGCCGCAAGTCGTGGTTCGGTCTCGGGCCGATGCGCGAATTCACGCTCACCATGCCGCTGTGCGTGCGCGAGTATTTCCCCGATACGTTCCGCACTGCGTATCGTCAGCGCGCGCGCTGGACGCTCGGCATCGGCCTGCAAGGGTGGGAGCAGACCGGCTGGGTCGGCTCGTTCGCGAACCGCTATCTGCTCGCGCGCGATCGCAAAGGCATTCTCACGGCGTTCGTCGGCATCGTCGCCTATGCGCTGCTGGTGCAGTTCCTGTTGTTCACTTACGCGGATCTGCTCGGCTTGCGGCCCGATCTGATCGCCTCGCCGTTTTCGAATTCGCGGTTTCTCACCTTCGTGCTGTGGGCCAACGGCATCGCGCTGCTGCTGCGCGTGGTGCAGCGCGTGTACTTCGTCTCGCGGCTGTATGGCTGGGAGCATGGGCTGCTGTCGGTGCCGCGCATGGTGATCGGCAATTTCGTGAACTTCATGGCGGTCTCGCGCGCGTGGAAGATGTATCTGAACTATCTGGCGACGGGCAAGCGCCTCGTGTGGGACAAGACCATGCACGACTTTCCTTCGTCGGACGGGTTCAAGGACCGGCGTCAGCGCCTCGGCGAACTGCTGGTGTCGTGGCAGGCCATCGCGCCCGAGGAACTCGACAAGGCGCTCGCGCAGGAGCACGCGCAGGAAGCGCCGCTGGGCCGCGTGCTGATGGCGCATGGCTGGCTCGACGAGGAAACGCTCGCGGAGGCGATTGCGTTTCAGGCCGACCTGCCGCGCGCGCGGCTCGACCGCGCGAAGCTCATGCGTCACGCGCAGGATGTGCCGATCGAACTGGCGGTGCGCTATCGCGTGCTGCCGCAAGGCGACGATGGCGCGGGCCATTGCGTGCTGCTGTGCGCGAGTCCGCTGACGAGCGAGGCGCTGGCCACGCTGCGCGCGAAGACGGCGATGCCGGTCGTGCAGCGCATCGTGCGCGAAGGCGAGATCGCCGATGGTTTGCGGCTGTTGCGCGGCGTGCCCGTGACGCCCGAGGGCGACGGCGACGCGGCGCAAGGCGCTTCGCCGCCGAAGGCGAAGACGCCGCTCGCGGTGCCGCTGCTCGGCGATCTGCTGATCGAGCGGGGCGCCGTGCGGCGCGCGCAATTCGAGGACGCGCTGCAGCGCTATCGTCCGGCGGAGCATGGGCGGATCGGCGACTACATGGTGGAGCAGGGCGTGATTTCGCGCGACGCGCTGGCGCAGGCCATCGCCGAGCAGGAACGCCTTCGCGCCGAGGCGCAGGCGGCGCCATGAACCGGATGCCGAACGCTTTTCCAACTCAGCCGACTCAGCCGGCTTTGCGCGCGATTGCGCTGGCCGCGCTGTGCCTGAGTCTCGGCGCGAACGTGCCGGTGCGGGCGCAAGCCGCGCCGGCCGCGGCTCACGCGCTGCCGCTCTCGGGCGCGGCGTATCGCGTCGCGCAGCAAGGCTACGACGCATTCGCGCGCCACGATTACGCCGCCGCGCAGCGCTACGCGCGCGAGGCGATACGGCAGCGGCCCGATGTGGCGTCGCTGCGTCTGCTGCTCGCCAATGCCGAGGCCGCGCAGGGCAATCTGCGCGCGGGCAGCCGCACGCTTTCGGAGGCGATCGCGCAGCTCGGTCCGGAGCCGTCGCTGGTCGCGCGGCGCAAAGCGTTCGATACGCAGATCGCGGCGGCCACGGCGCGTCCGTCGGCGTCGCGCACCACGCAGGCGTCGCGCGCGGGGCGGCCTGCGCAGGCTGCTCAGCCGGGCCAGGGTTCGCCCGACAATCTCACGGGCCGCGCCTTCGTGCTCGCGCAGGATGCCTATCGCGCTTACGACGCGAAGGACTACGCGCGCGCGTTGCGCGAGGCGAACGCCGCGATCGCGTTGCGGCCCGACGTGCTGCGTCTGCGTTTGCTCGCCATCGACGCGGCCATGGCGCAAGGTGAGGACGCGGCGGCGTGGCAACTGGCGCAGGACGCCGCACCGCGCTTCGGCAACAACGCCGAGTTGCGCGCGCGGCGTTCGCAGATCGGCGCGCGTCTCGCACCGAAGTTTGCGGCGGCCGCGCAGGACGCGCAGCAACGGGGCGATCTCGCCGATGCCGCGACCCAGGCGCGCGCCGCCATCGCCTATGCGCCGGACCGGATCGGCTACCGGTTGCAATTGTTCGGCATCCTGATCGATGAAGGCGATATGCCCGCACTCGACGCAGCAGCCAGCGACGCCTTGAGCGCCAACATCACGCCGACGATGATGCTCCACGTCATGCGCGGTTACGCGCGCGCGGCGCAGGGACAAGCGGCGCAGGCCGATGCCGATTTCACGCAGGCGCTGCAAGCCGACGACGGCAGCGCGCGTGAGCGGCGCGTGGCGCGCGTGATCGTCGCGGATGTGTGGACCGCGCAAGGCGAGCCGCAGCGCGCGCTCGACCTGCTGAAGCCGCTCGGCACGCAAGGCGACGACACCGACGCGTGGATCGCGGCGCGGCGCTACACAGCGCGCGAGGCGTTGGCGCGATCGACGCCCGAAAGCGCGCAGCAGGTGGCGAGCGAGGCGCGTCCGGTGCTCGATTGTGCGGTCGATGCGAGCGGCGCGGCGTGCGATGTCTATGCCGCCGATGCGGGCTTCGCAGCACGGCGCGCGTCGATTCTGGCGGCGCAGCGCGGCGACAAGGAGGCGGCGGTGCACTACGCGCGCGCGGCGGTTGATGCCGCGCCGCGCAATCCGCAACATCGCGTCGAACTGATCGACGCGCTGGTCGCGGCGGGCGATCCGGACGGCGCACGGCGCGAAGCGCGCGCCGCGCTCGACGCCGGTCTGCTCGACGCGATGCCGCCTTTGTCCGCCGCATATCTCGCGCAGCGCGCGGGCGCGGACCGGCGCGCCTTCGAGTATTTCGTGCAAGCCGACGAAGCGGGCCAATTGCCGCCGCAAGCCGCGGGCGACGCGGGCTACAGCGCCTATCGCGCGTGGTTCGACGCGGCGGCCGCGCGCTATCTGGAACGCGCCATCGACTACGGCACCGCGCCGCCGGACGGCGTCGCGCCCGCCACGCTGCTGCAATTGCAGGACCTGCGCAACGTGCACGCCGACGTCACGCGCGACTGGGGTTTCATCGCCTCGATCAACTATCGCGGCGCGGGTTTGCAGCCCGGCGTGACGACCGGCTCGGTGCCCGGCGCGTACAACAACTGGCAGATGGGCGTCGAAGGCTACTGGCGTCCGTTCGGCTCGCTCGGCGACCGCAACTTCGAAGTCTATGCGCGCGCTTACCAGGACTTCGGCGCGAAGGGCGGCGCACCGAGCGGCGTCTCGACGGCGCTCGGCGCAATCGGCATGCGCGCGAAGCCGTTCGAATCGATCAACGCGGTGATCGCCTTCGAGCGCCTGATTCCGATTGGCTCGCATGCGCCCTCGGACTGGCTCGTGCGGCTCGCGTATTCGGGCGGCTTCGGCACCGAGCGACGCCTCGACGTGCCGTCCTGGTGGACCGTGCAGGATTACGCCGAAGTGGGCCATTACGTGAGCAACGGCTGGAACTACGCGACCGGTTATCTCGAAGCGGGGCGCACGTGGCGGCTCGATCGCATCAGCCCGAAACTGACCGTATTCCCGTATGGCGTGATCGGCATGGACTACGATTCGAGCATCAATCACAGCGTGCCGGTGGGCATGGGCGTGGGCGTGTCGACGCGCTACTGGTTCCGCGATACCTTCTACGATTCGCCGCGCTCGTATGTCGACGTGTCCGTGCAATACCGCTGGCGGCTCACGGGCGACGACCGCGCGGGCGGCGTGTTCTTCGGCGCCGTGCTGTCTTACTGAGGGAGAGGCCGATATGGCGAGGTGCATCGCACAGCCCCGCGCGTATTCAGGTGCGGTTGCGCGCACGCACGTGGCGTGTCTTGCGTGTCTCACGCAGCGCTGCACGCGCGCCGCCGTGGCGGCGCTGTGCGCGCTCGCGGCGGCGGGCTGCACGCTGCAGGTGCCTGCGCACGCCGACGCGCTCGCGCAAGGCGTGGTCTGGCAGCCCGACAACGATCATCTCGATCTGCGCGGCAACTGGGACAAGCTCGGCGTCAACGAACTGCTGGTGCAGTGGATCGCCGTCGACGACGTCGCGTACATGGCGGGCGCGGGGTTGCCCGCGCCGCGTGTGCCCGACTGGGTGCGCATCTCGAACGAGCCGTGGGCGCGCGGCGTGATCGTCGGCCTCGCGGGTTTCGCGGACGAAAAGAAAGCGCGCGCGAACATGGAAGAACTCGTCGAGCGATCGCTGCGGCTCGCGAAGGTGCGCCCGCCCGTGCATATCACCGGCTGGTATTTTCCCGTGGAAGCCGATCCCACCTGGGCCGACGCCGCACGCATGGGTCCGCTGCTCGAACGCTTGCCGAAGCCGCTCTGGATCAGCGTGTACGACACCAGCAATATCGGCGGCGAGGCGTTCGCGAAGTGGCTCGACGGCTGGTTGCCGCGCGACGTGGGCGTGCTGCTGCAGGACGGCTGCGGCGTCTATGCGCGTGGTCCGGCGGCGGCGCGCGAATATGCCGATGCGCTCGCGGCGCATCTGGGCAAGAAGCGCGTGCGCGTCATCGCGGAGGCGTTCAGGCCGAAGCAGGGTGGGGGATTCCGCGCGGCCACCGCGGCCGAGCTGGCGCCGCAACTGGAGGCGTATCGCGGCTATCGCGTGTATGTGTTCGACGGGCCGCATTATCTGTCGCCGGAACTCGTCGAAGGATTGCTCGCGATACGGCATGGCGAGGGTAAGGCGCGGTAAATGCCGCGTTTGACGCCGGGCAGCGTTCAACACGAACGCTTGAGGCAGCGAGCAACGCGCGAGCAACGCGCGATCAACGCGCGATCAACGCAACTGGGCGAACGCGATCAGCAGCACCATCGAGCCGATCGCGCCATCGAGCACGCGCCACGCACTCGCGCGGCGGAATAACGGCGCCATCGCCCGCGCGCCATAACCGAGTCCGACGAACCACACCGCGCTCACGCACATCGCGCCGATCGCGAAAGCGAGCCGCGCGCCTTGCGGCTCGCGCGCGCCCGCTGTGCCGATCAGCAAAAACGTGTCGAGGTAAACATGCGGATTGAGCCACGTGAAGGCGAGCGTCATCAGCATGATGGGCAGCGCGCGCTGCTCGGGCGCGTTGGCCTGCGTCGCGGCGTCGAGCACGGCATGCGTGGGCTTGACCGCGCGGCGCAGCGCGCCGATGCCGAACCAGACGAGCCACGCGAGCCCCGCATAGAGCACGAGATGCACAAAGGTCGGATAGCGTTCGACGAGCGCGGACGCGCCGCCCACGCCTGCGCCGATCAGGATGAAATCGGACAGCGCGCACAGCACCACGATCTTGCCGACGTGCGAGCGCAAGATGCCCTGGCGCAGCACGAACGCGTTTTGCGCGCCAATGGTGACGATGAGCGAAGCGCACAGCGCCGCGCCGTGAGAAAAAGCGAGCCAGTTCATGATGGTCGGAAACGAAGCGGCCGGGACGATCGGCGCGGAGCGATGAATTGCGCGTTCCGGGCGTCGCGGCGTGGACAGAAGCGGAGAATGGCGTTAGTCTGCGGCCGGAATCGTCTTAAGCAAAGCTGTTTTTGTTAATCCCGATTAAGGAACGCTAATGCTCGACTACGCGCTGCTCGATGCGCTCGCCGCCGTGGTGCGGCATGGTTCGTTCGACCGCGCCGCCGGCGCGCTGAACGTCACGCCTTCGGCGGTCTCGCAGCGCGTGAAGCTGCTGGAAGAACGCGTGGGGGCAGTGCTGGTGAAGCGCGGTCAGCCCTGCGTGGCGACGGCCGCGGGCGCGCTGCTGTGCCGCCACACCGAGCGCGTGCAGTTGCTCGAAGCGGAACTGGGCGGCGGCATGCCCACGGTCGTGGGCGCGATCGACGCGGCGCGGCCCACCTTGCGCGTGGCCGTCAACGACGACAGCGTGGGCACGTGGTTCATCGACGCCGTCGCGGCCTTCTGCGTGGAGCGCGGCATTCTGCTCGATCTCGTGATCGACGATCAGGACCACACGGCGCAGCGTATGCGCGACGGCAGCGTGCAGGGCGCCGTCACCACCCAGGCCGAGCCGGTGCAGGGCTGCCGCTCGACGCGTCTCGGGCGCATGCGCTATCTCGCGGTGTGCTCGCCCGAATTCTTCGCGCGCTATTTCGCCGACGGCGTGGGCCGCGAGTCGCTGCGCCGCGCGCCGTGCGTCGAATTCAATCCCAAAGACCAGTTGCAAAAGCGCTTCGTGCGCCGCATCACGCGCGCGCAGGTGGACGCGCCGCTGCACTGGATTCCGCACGTCGCGGGTTTTCTGCGCTGCTGCGTGAGCGGGCTCGGCTGGGGCATGTGCCCCGAACGCATGATCGCGCCGCATCTCGAACGCGGCGAACTCGTTGAGCTCACACCGGGGCGCGGGCTCGACGTCGAACTCTACTGGCAGAGCTGGCGTCTCTCGATTGGCTGGCTCGACGATTTCGGCGCGATGTTGCGCCGCCAGTCGGCGAGCTGGCTCGATCAGGGTCGCGGTTAAGTTCGTTTCCGATTCCCTTTTTCGATTCCCCTTTCCCGACCGCCCGAACCCGCGCCGCCCGCATGTCGCGAGCGCGGCGGCGGAGGTCGTTCGCACTATCCGCCTTTCATCCGCTATTAGCCGCCATTTGAATTGTTGTTATCCGTGCGGGGAATCGCTGTGTCTATTGGATGACGGACGGCGCGCGCAATTGGTGCAATCGCCGTGGAATCGCGGCGCAATCCCGTTGCAATGCCGCTGCAATGGCCGTGCATTTCCGCATGACAAAACGGCTAAAGCCAAATTGATATTTGATTAATAATGCCTGAAATAGAGGCGTGTCTCGCAATTCAGATCTGTAAGGTTTGGGGCGTGGCGTGCGACAAATTCCTGCGCCTCACGGGCGACTTCTGCTTGCGTAATCCCACTGCGCATAAGGCTTAAGACATCCATGCGTTTCATTGATCGAACAACGATCTCAAGCATCTGCGCACATGCGGCGTCTGCTAGTGCGGATCCAATGCGCTGCCCGCTCAGGGCCGCCGGATAAGGCGTTGCGGCAGGTGCGCGAAGAAACCGTTGAATGTCTTAATAGTCTTGCTAATTGGCGGGACCGTTCCACTTTGCGCGCATGGTGCGGTTACTTTTTCCTGTTGGCAATGTTAAAAATCAACAAATCCACGAAAAAAGTTCCGAATGTAAAGAAACCACCATTGCCCGCAGATAGTCTGACTTGAAAATTCGACGTCTCGAATTTCATAATTGAGAACTATCGTGTGAAAATTCAGTTTTTCCTGTGGAGAGCGGAAATCGCACGCTATAATCCGGACGTGGCAGAGTGCTTATTCGACCGGCATATTTGAATCGTTTCCACGTGCACGAGGTGCATTATGACGAAATTAGATACCGGCAGCGCATGGCAACAAACCATTGATCTTCTGACGGCCGCTTCGGAACCCGTAAGTCCGGACGTCGAGCCAATGGGCTTCAGAAACTGCAAACCGGTACCCATCACACGCAGCGCATCGGAAGCGGCCAATCGGCGTCGCGCCACGGTGCGGTCGTGGGATGCGCAGGGCATCACCTTGATCCGGCGTCATGATCCGGACAGCATCACCGTATGCTGGAGCGACGCAACGTATGGGCGTTACTCCGACCAGTTGTGGCGGGTTTGCACCGCGCGGCGCAGTGCGGTGTGCGCGTTGACCGGCGAGAAGATTCGTCGCGGCGACGCGGTGTTCCGTCCGAGCCCGAATCGCCGTCATCGTCCGGCCAATGCCGACGCGATGATCCTCGCGAGCAAGCTCGATGCGTTCCCGAACGGCGTCGTGGCCGCGCGTCTCGACGAGGCGCTCGCCGCGTGAGCGGTGGCCGGGCCGCGGCTCGGGGCGGGGCAGGCGGCGTCGCGCGGTCGATTCCCGGCTGATAGGTGGGCGATGAGCGGCCGATAAGTTGTCGATAAGCGGCAATCGGCGCTCATGGCCGCCGTTGAGTCGCACCCGCATCATGCGTGCTACATGGTTTTCCTCAAGAGACAGGCCGGTTCGTCCGGCCTGTCTCGTCTCGTTTGTGCCTTTCGTTCATCCCTTCTGCGCTCGCGTCGGGAATCCGCGAGACGCTAACGCATCGATATCGACGTAAAAGCAGCGCGCATGTGACAAGCCCCCGCCGCATTGCTGCGACGGGGGCTTGTTTGTCACGTGGAGCGCGGCCAGCCGTGCTTCACGCGCCTTACGTCTGACGATTGCGGACGCGCCTTATGCGGGCGCGTCGCGCGCAGGCTCTTCGTCGAGCGTTTCGCGCGTTTCGGGCATCACGAGCCACACCAGCAGCACGGCCAGCGCGCCCGCGGCCGCGAGGCCGAGGAAGCTCACGGTATTGCCGAAGTGATCGGCGATAAAGCCCGCGAGCGCCGTCGAGAGCGTCGCGCCGATCCCCGCCGAGAGCCCGAACAGCCCGATACAGAGGTTGTAACGGCCCTTGCCGCCCGCGACGTCGGCGGCGATCAGCGGCAGCATCACGCCGAACACGGCCGCCGACAGGCCGTCGAGCATCTGCACCGGCACGAGGAAGTACGGGTTGCCCACGGCTGCGAACAGCAGCGCGCGCACGGGCAGGGCGCTGAAACCGAGAATCAGCACCGGGCGGCGTCCCCAGAGTTGCGAGGTGCGCCCGACCCACGGCGACATCATCGCGACGATCGCCTGCGGCACGATGATGCACGCCGCAATCACGAGCTGCACGTTGTCGCCCATGCCGGCCGTCACTTCGCCCGCCGCGAGGTTCAGCATCGCCGCGTTCGAGAGGTGGAACAGCACCACGCAGGCCGCGAACGTGAGCATGCGCTTGTCACGCAGCAGATCGAGAATGGTCTCGCGCTCTTCGCCGGCGGGCGCGGCATCGGCCTTGTTCGCCTTGAGCGGCTTGGGTGCGTGCGCGTGCTTGTCGTATTCGATCATCGCGAGCGCGACGAGCGCCGGCAGCGCGAGCGCGGCCGTCAGCCAGAACACGGCGCGCGGCGAGATGTACTCGCCGCACAGCCCCATCAGCCCGGCGGCCACGGCGCTGCCGATGGACGCCCAGCGCGCGTTGCGCCCCAGCCGGTCGCCGAGATTCTGACGGCCCACCAGCGCGAGCGCGAGCGCGGCCATCGCCGGCACCAGCATGCAGCTCGCGAAGCCGTGGAACACTTCGGCGGCCATCACCGGGATCACGGTCGGGCTCGACGCCAGCAGCACGGCCGAGGCGATGATCGCGATGATCGCCCAGGCCGCGGCGGCCTTCTTGTTCTTGAGGGCGTCGACGGCCGCGCCGCCCGGCACCTGGCTCACCATCGCGCTGATCGTGCCGACCGACAGCGCAAGGCCGATTTCGCCCTGCGTCCACTTGTGCGAAGCCAGATACGAAGCGATGAACGGCCCGAAGCCCGTCTGCACGTTCGCGACGAAGAAGTTGAGCCAGTCGAGCGCACGCACGCTGCGCAGACTGGGTGTGAATTGCGTGGTCTTACCGATCATTGGGCACCGCGCGCGGAAGCTGCCGGGGCGGCGCCGGTGGCCGGATTCGGACTGACGGCGCGCACCGGCTGGTCGTTCGCATACGGCGGCGAGGCGTCGACCTGCTGATCGCTCATCTCGATCTGGGCTTCGAGCGCGTTGTTCTTCGTGACGAAGTGCAGCGCCGACCAGTCGGCGGCGATCGTGTGGCGTTTCTCCAGCGTGCCGCTCACGTCGAGCACGACCGCGAGCGGGTCCGCGCCGCCATCAAGCAGCACGTCGACCACGCGGCCCACCTTGGCGCCGTTGGCGCGCTCGACGGTCGCGTCGATCAGCGGCAGACGCGTCGGGCCGGCCTCGCCGACGCCGGGCTGCGCGCCGCCCGACTTGGGCCGGTCGGTCAGCTGCAACTGCGCGGGCGTGAGCGCGAGCGTGATGGCGGGCGTCTTCGGCTGCGGATTCACGCGCACGGCGCTCCACGGGAAGCTCGCCTTGCGGTCGCCGATCCCCATGAAGCCCTGCAGATTAACGACGACCTCCTGCGGCTTGCCGCCGGGGCCCGCGACCATGTCGACGGCGCGGCCCACGACCTTGCCGTCGGTTTTCTGCACTTCGCTGTCGAGCAGCGTGCGGAAGGTGCCGCGTTCGATCACCTTCGTCTGCACGAGCGGCTGCGGCGGCGGCGCGACGGGCGCGCTGGCGGGCGCGGGCGGCGGCGGCGTGGGGCGGCGGCGGCGCACGGGTGCGGGACGCGGCTTGCGCGGCGCGGGCTTCGCTTCGGGCGTTTCGGTGTCGCTGGCGGCATCGGGCGCCGATGCGGCCTCGGGCTCGCTCGCGACATCCGGCTCGCTCGCGGCCACGGGCGCTTCCGGCTCGGGCGGCGGCGGCGAGCGGAACAGGCTGCAGCCCGACAGCACGGCTACGACGAGCAGAGCGGAAAGGGTCGGAAGATTTACAACAGGACGTGCGAAACCGCCTCTCATCAACAGAAACTCCTAGGAGCGCCGGCGCGGGCTTGCGCTCAGGCGCGCCGCGCGGCGGGGTCAAACCGGGTCGTGAGAGTTTAACCCGCGCAACGCGTCAATCCGCCTAAAACGGCCCTTTTTGCGTCTTTTCAACCCGATTGACCCGCCATCTCGACGACAAAAGCACATCGGCGGCCCGGATGCTGCGCTTTTCGCGCGAGCCGGCCGGCGCGCGTCGGGTGCCGTTCGTGCCAATTCGGGCTGCCTGCGCGTTCTGTCAGGCGTGCGGCTCAGCGCAAGCCGCACGCCCGAGCGCGGCGACCCCATCCGATTCATTCATCGGACGACATCGCGCGCGGCCAGAACGCGGAAGAAAAAAGCGCCGGGGTAAACGCGGGGGCCGCCCGCCCGCCGGGCCTTGTTCGCGGCGATATAAGGATCACGGCATGTCCTCAATGCGATTTACGCGATGGGAGCGCATGACGGGTTCGCCTAACCTTCGATCCAGCATAAAGATGTCAAAAACTGTCCACCGACATAGACAGCGCTTTCCAAGGCGCGCCCGGCTGGCGTCGACACGACAACTCAACATACGAGACGAACCTGATGACGGGGCCGCGCGCAAGCCGCCGGTCCGTTTCAGCATGCTGATAAAGGAGGCACTCATGCTCGACCCCCACGTCCGGCCCTTGGCCGACGCCGCCGAACTGACCGCGGATCTGTCCGTGGCCCGTGACGGCGACGCCCTCGACGCCGCCCGCGCGACGGGCTTGCTCGACCGCTATTTCGATATCGCCGCGCGCGGCAGCTCGGTGCGCCAGGAGGGCATCGCGGGCGTCACCACGTTCCTCGCGATGGTCTATTCCGTGTTCGTCGTGCCGGGCATGCTCGGCAAGGCGGGATTCGACACCAGCGCCGTGTTCGTCGCCGTCTGCCTGACCACCGCATTCGGCTCGCTGCTGATGGGGCTGTGGGCGCGCCTGCCGATCGCGATCGGTTGCGCCATTTCGCTGACGGCGTTCACCGCGTTCGGCCTCGTGCTCGGCAAAGGGCTCAAGCCGGAAGTCGCGCTCGGCGCGGTATTTCTGATGGGCCTCGTCTTCACGGCGATTTCCGTCACGGGCGTGCGCTCGTGGATTCTGCGCAACCTGCCGCACGGCATCGCGCATGGCACGGGCATCGGCATCGGGCTGTTCCTGCTGCTGATCGCGGCCAACGACGTGGGCCTCGTCGTGAAGAATCCGGGCGCGGGTCTGCCGGTTTCGCTCGGTCATGTCACCTCGCTACCGGTCATCATGTCGGTGGTCGGTCTCGCGGCGATTTTCGGCCTCGTGCGCCGCCGCGTGCCGGGCTCGATCCTGATCGTGATCGTGGCGATTTCGGCGCTCGGGCTTGCGCTCGATCCGGCCGTGGCGTTCCACGGCGTGTTCGCGTGGCCGTCGCTGTCTGCGCCGGGTCATGCCTCGCTGATCGGCGCGATGGATATCAAGGGCGCGCTTTCGCTGACGGTGTTGCCGAGCGTGCTCGCGCTCGTGATGACGGCCGTGTTCGACGCCACCGGCACGATCCGCGCCGTGGCGGGGCAGGCGGGCCAGCTCGACGCCAACGGACGCATCATCAACGGCGGCCGCGCGCTGACGGCCGACTCGGTCAGCTCGATCTTCTCGGGCTTCTTCGGCGGCGCGCCGGCGGCCGCCTATATCGAGTCGACCGTGGGCGTGGCGGCGGGCGCGAAGACCGGCATGGCCGCCGCCGTGGTGGGCGTGCTGTTCCTCGCGGTGATGTTCTTCGCGCCGCTCGCGGGCCTCGTGCCCTCGTACGCCACGGCGCCCGCGCTCATGTACGTGGGCCTGATGATGCTGTCGAGCGTCGCGCGCCTCGACATGAGCGACATGGTCGATTCGATGGCGGGCCTCGTTTGCGCCGTGTTTATCGTGCTGACCGCCAATATCGTCACCGGCATCATGCTCGGCTTCTCCACGCTGGTGATCGGCCGCGTGGTGAGCGGCGAGTTCAGGAAGCTCAACGTCGGCACGGTCATCATCGCCGCGGTGCTCGTGGCGTTCTACCTGGGCGGCTGGGCCATCTGACGCGCACGCGTCGCGCTGGCCCGGTCATCGGCAGGACGGTCCCACGGCGGCCCGTCCTGGCGGCTTCACGGCTCGCGTTCGCCTGACGGCGGCGCGGGCCGTGCGGCATTTGCGGCGCGATTTTTTATTGCCGGAACCGGCAAAGATCGCGCCTTGACTTCCGCGTCTCGCGTCCTATGCTAAACCGCATGGTTAAGTATGAAGACGACGCGTTGAACCGCACCTTCGCCGCGCTCGCGGACCCCACGCGGCGCGCGCTGCTCGCGCGGCTCGCCCAGCAGGACGCGCTCTCGGTGAGCGCGCTCGCACAGCCCTTCGCGATGTCCTTGCCCGCCGTGATGAAGCACCTCGACGTGCTCGCCGAGGCGGGTCTCGTCACGCGCGAGAAGACCGGGCGCACGGTCGCGTGCCGTCTCGCGGCGGGGCCGATGGAGGACGCGATGCAGTGGCTCGCGCACTATCAGCGCTTCTGGAACGCGGCGCTCGATCGCCTCGCCGCTTTCGTGGAGGAAGACGCATGTCCCGCCGACCCGAACCTGTCACCGCTGCAACCGCTCTCACCAATACAAGCGATGGCGCCGACGCCGCCGGAGGTGTCGCCGTCCTCGTCATCCGCCGTCGTCTCAACGCGAACGCCTGCAAGGTCTACGCGGCATGGACGCAAGCGGCGCAACTGATGCGCTGGATGCATCCGCTCGACACGACCTGCCTGCATGCCGAAGCGGATGTGCGTGTGGGCGGGCGCTTTCGCGTCATCATGCGTTCGCCCGACGGCGAGGAGCACGATGTGAGCGGCACGTATCTGGAGGTCGTGCCCGAGCAGAAACTGGTGTTCACGTGGGCGTGGCGCAGCACGCCCGAGCGCGAATCGCGCGTGAGCGTGCTGCTGCGCGCCGAAGGCGAAACGACCGAGCTGACGCTGCGTCACGAACGTCTCTTCGACGAAGCAACGCGCGACGCGCATCGCGAAGGCTGGTCCAGCGCGTTCGACCGGCTGGGCGAGCTGTTCGACTAGGCCGGACTCAAGCCGGTATCGACGATCAACCGAAGGAGGAAGACACGATGGAAGCGCACAAGATTGTTTCGGAGGCCGAATGGTTGAAGGCGCGCGAGGCGCTGCTCGAAGACGAGCGCGCATTCACGCATGCGCGCGACGCGTTGGTGGCGAAGCGCCAGGCGCTGCCGTGGGTGAAAGTCGAGAAAAACTATACCTTCGAGACGCCGCACGGCCCACGCACGCTCGCCGAGCTGTTCGGTCCGCGCAGTCAGTTGCTGACGTATCACTTCATGCTCGGACCGGACTGGGAAGAGGGCTGTCCGGGCTGCTCGTTTCTCTCGGATCACGTCGACGGCATGCTGGCGCATCTGGAGCATCACGACGTGACTTACGTGGCCGTCTCGCGCGCGCCGCTCGCGAAGATCGAGGCTTTCAGGCAGCGCATGGGCTGGCGGTTTCCGTGGGTGTCGTCCTATGGCGGCGACTTCAATTTCGACTTCGAGGTGTCCTTCACCGACGCCGATAAGGCACGCGGCAAGGCGCGCTACAACTATCGCGAACAGGACTACGTGAGCGACGAATTACCGGGCATCAGCGCGTTCTATCGCGACGAGGCGGGGCAGGTGTATCACACGTATTCGGCCTACGCGCGCGGCGTCGAATTGCCGATCGCGACCTACGCGATGCTCGAATTCACCGCGAAAGGCCGCAACGAAGCGCACGACATGAACGACTGGATGCGCCATCACGATCGTTATGGCGACAGCGCGCAGACGCACGCGTGCTGCGGGCACGACAAGGCCGGGCGCTGAAGAAGGCGTGGGGCTTAAAGACAGCGCGAAACGATGCGTCTGTCAGCTTGCGCAGGGTCGCGGAAAGTGCTGCGAAACGTGAATGAAAGCACCAGGGGCGAGCGACGCAATGCGGCGTCGCGAACGCGAGAGTCGGCTTAAAGCGACATCTCGAACGCGGGGCGCAGCAGGACTTCAATCGCCATCACGATCAGACCCATGGCGGCGGCGGCGAGGGTCAGCGTGCCGTATTCGTCGTAGCGCGCATCGTAGAGACAAGCGACGACGAACAGAATGGCGAGCAGGTTGGTCAGCCAGTCGAAGTTCAGCGCGAGGAGCATCGGCATATCCGGGTGCCGATCCGAAGAAGGCGGGCCGGCGGGTAGTGCAAACCGGCGCGATTCTAGCGGATCGACCTTACGGATACGCAACAATACGGCGCATTACAACGTTATTTTTGCGCCGGTTATTTTCCGGACGCCGGCACCGGCATCTCGTCGCGAATCCAGTCCGTGACCGAGTTGCGCTTCGGCTGCCAGCCGAGCAGCGTGCGCGCGCGCTCGCCACGCACGCGGCTGTTCGAGCCGAGCCCGTACGACGCCATCTCGTAACCCCATTCGTCGATCGCGTCCTTGAGCGGCCAGTCTTGCGGCGCGCCGAGGCCCATCTTCCGAGCGAGCGCTTCGGTCATCGAGACGAAGTTGGCTTCGCCGCTGTCGACGAAATAGAACGTGCCCGCAGGGGTTTTCTCGATCGCGAGGCGATAGAGTTCGGCGACATCGTCCACGTGCACGTTCGACCAGATGTTCAGGCCGCGCCCCACGTGACGCATGACGCCGCTTTTCTGCGCCTGACGAATCAGCCGCGGCAACTGCACGCTCGCCGCGCCCGGCACCGCGCCGACGCCGTAGATCAGCGTATTGCAGAGCACGGCGCTGCGAATGCCGCGCTGCGCGCCCGCGAGCACGAGATCGTCGATGGCCACGCGCGGCGCCTTGTCGGGCGTCGGCGCGGGCAGGGCGTCTTCGTAGTAGATCTTGTCGGTCGGCTCGCCGCCGGATGCGTCGCCGACGATGCTCGATCCGCTCGTATGCAGCAGCGGCTTGCCCGAGCCTTCGAGCGCGTCGAGCAGCGCTTCGACCGCGCCGCGATGGTCGCTGTCGGCGGCGTTGATGACGGCGTCGGCGGCGCGCGCTTCGTGCATCAGCAGGTCGCGGTCGTCGAGGCCGCCGCGCACCGGCGCGATGTTCAGCGCTTCGAGGTCGGCGAACTGTTCGGGGCGGCGCACCAGCCCGCGCACCTCGTGGCCCGCGCGCGCCAGATGCGCCGCGATCGTGCCGCCGATAAAGCCGCCTGCGCCTGTCACGAATACTTTCATTGGGACTCTCCTGGTTGGCCCGGCGCCGCCAACGGCAGCGGGGGCGAATGGTCGTGATGAATGATCTGGCGATGAGTATCGCGGCATTCGCGCTTTGCAAAAACCGTGTTAGTCTCAAATGAATCTTGACTGCGGATCAATAATGAAAACGTCGACCGACGAATTGCTCGTATTCGTCACCGTGATCGATGCTGGGTCGATCACCGCCGCCGCCGAAAAACTTCAGCAGACGGTGTCGGGCGTGAGCCGTGCGCTCACACGGCTCGAAAAGCAACTGGGCGTGGCATTGATCCTGCGCACCACGCGGCGGCTGCAACTGACCGAAGAAGGCGAGCTGTTCCTCGAACGCGCCCGCGCGATTCTGGGCGCGATGGAAGATGCCGAAGAGGCCGTCACGCGCCATCGCGAGCAGCCGTCGGGGCGGCTGCGCGTGGACGCGGCCACGCCGTTCATGCTGCACTGTATCGTTCCGCACGTGAGCGCGTTCGCGGCGCGCTTTCCCGAGATTCAGCTCGAACTGACGAGCAACGAACGCATCGTCGACCTGCTGGAACAGCGCGTGGATATCGCGATCCGTATCGGCGCGCTGCAGGATTCCACGCTGCATGCGCGCTCGCTCGGCGTGAGCCGCCGCCGCGTGGTGGCGAGTCCCGCGTATCTCGCGGAGCACGGCACGCCGCGCTCGCTCGCGGCCTTGCGCGAGCAGCGGCTGATCGGTTTCACGGCGCCCGTGCAACTGAATCGCTGGCCGCTGCGCGAATCCAACGCCGACGCCTACGCGGACAGCGAGCATCAGGCGCCCTTGTTCGACGAAACCGCCGAGCCGGGCATCGCGATCCAGCCGACGCTGTCCGCTTCGAGCGGCGAAACCATCCGGCAACTTGCGCTCGCCGGCGCGGGCATCGCCTGTCTGTCGGACTTCATGACCGCCGCCGACCGCGCGTCGGGCCGCCTCGTCACGCTCCTCGACGACGCGCTGCTCGCCGAGCGTCAGCCGATCCACGCCGTCTATTACCGCAGCGCCGCGCTGGCCGCCCGCGTGCAGTGCTTTCTCGCGTTTATCGGGGGCAGGCTGGAACTTCTGCCCTGACGGGGCCCGGCGCCGTGGCGGGGGCCGCACTCATGGATAGTCCCAGGGCGGCGTGATCCGACTAAGAGTTGTCTATACAGGCGCGCCAGGCTAGACTGCGCGACAACTTGTATAGACAGGATTCGATCATGCTTCTCACGCCCGGCCATCTGACCCTGCCCCAACTGCGCCAGATCGCGCGCGAAACGGTGAAACTCGAACTCGATCCGGCGAGCTACGCCGGCATCGACGCGGGCGCGCGCGCCGTCGCCGAGATCACCGCCAAGGGCGAGCCCGCTTACGGCATCAATACGGGTTTCGGCCGGCTCGCGAGCACGCATATCCCGACCGATCAGCTCGAACTGCTGCAACGCAACCTCGTGCTCTCGCACGCGGTGGGCGTGGGCGAGCCGATGTCGCGTCCGGTCGTGCGCCTGCTGATGGCGCTGAAGCTGTCGAGCATGGGCCGCGGCCACTCGGGCATCCGCCGCGAAGTGATGGACGCGCTGGTCACGCTGTTCAACGCCGACGTGCTGCCGCTGATTCCCGTGAAGGGTTCGGTCGGCGCCTCGGGCGACCTCGCGCCGCTCGCGCATATGTCGGCGGTGCTGCTCGGCATCGGCGAAGTGTTCATTCGCGGCGAGCGCGCCAGCGCCGAAGCGGGTCTGGCCGCCGCCGGCCTCAAGCCGCTCACGCTCCAGGCCAAGGAAGGCCTCGCGCTGCTCAACGGCACGCAGGCGTCCACGGCGCTCGCGCTCTACAACCTGTTCGCGATCGAAGACCTGTACCGCACGGCGCTGGTGTCGGGCGCGCTGAGCGTGGACGCGGCGGCGGGCTCGGTCAAGCCGTTCGACGCGCGCATCCACGAACTGCGCGGCCATCGCGGCCAGGTCGAAGCGGCCGCGTCGTATCGCGACCTGCTCGAAGGCTCGGCGATCAACCTCTCGCACCGCGATTGCGGCAAGGTGCAGGACCCGTATTCGCTGCGCTGCCAGCCGCAGGTGATGGGCGCGTGTCTCGACCAGATGCGCCACGCGGCGCACGTGCTGCTGATCGAGGCGAACGCCGTCTCCGACAATCCGCTGATCTTTCCGGAAACGCTCGAAGTGCTTTCGGGCGGCAACTTCCACGCCGAGCCGGTGGCTTTCGCCGCCGACAATCTCGCGCTGGCGGCCGCCGAAATCGGGGCGCTGGCCGAGCGCCGCATCGCGCTGCTGATCGACGCGACGCTCTCGGGTCTGCCGCCTTTCCTCGTCAAGGACGGCGGCGTGAACTCGGGCTTCATGATCGCGCACGTGACGGCGGCGGCGCTGGCCTCGGAAAACAAGACGCTCGCACATCCGGCGTCGGTCGATTCGCTGCCGACTTCGGCGAACCAGGAAGACCACGTGTCGATGGCGACCTTCGGTGCGCGCAAGCTCGCCGACATCGCCGACAACACGGCCAACATCCTCTCGATCGAACTGCTCGCCGCCGCGCAAGGCGTCGATCTGCGCGCGCCGCATCAGACCAGCCCGGCGCTGCAACGCGTGATGCAGACCGTGCGCGCCGAAGTTCCGCACTACGATCTCGACCGCTACTTCGCGCCGGATATCGCGGCCGTCACGCGTCTGGTGCAGGACGGCGTGATCGCGGCGCACAGCCCGTTCGCGTTCGAATCGCAGGCGAACTGAGCGTCGCCGGGCGACGAGCGTCGCGCATGAACGCGCCCGCGTATCAAGGCATCAAGGACTTCATCCTTGCGCGCATCGACGCGGGCGAGTGGGGCGAGGGCGACCAGGTGCCGTCGGAGAACGAGCTGGCGCGCGAGTTCAAGGTCGCTCGCATGACCGTGAACCGCGCGCTGCGCGAGCTGACTGCCGAACAGGTGCTCACGCGCGTGCAGGGCGCGGGCACCTTCGTCGCGCGGCCGAAGTACGAGTCGACGCTGGTGGCCATCCGCAGCATTTCCGATGAGATCGTCGCGCGGGGTCATCGTTATCGCGCCGAAGTGCTGGAACTCGGGCCGATGGCCGCCGACGAGGCGCTCGCGCTCGAAATGGGCCTGCGCACGCACGACGTCGTGTTTCGCTCGCGCGTGCTGCACTTCGAAAACGACAAGCCCGTGCAACTCGAAGAGCGCTGGGTCAATCCGGCGCTCGCGCCCGATTACGCCGGACAGGATTTCACGCAGACCACGCCGAATCAGTATCTCGTGCGCGTGGCGCCTTTGCAGCGTGTTGAGTACCGCATCGAGGCGCTTGCGCCCGAAGTCGACACGCGCGCGCATCTGGCGATGGGCGAGTCCGAGCCGTGTCTCGTGCTGCATCGGCGCACGTGGTCGCGCGCGCTGGTGGCGTCGGTGGCGAACCTCTGGCATCCGGGCAGCCGGTATCGATTTACCGGGCATTTCTAGGCACGTTCCGCCGCTTTTTCCAGTCGCGCTTCGTCTTTCTGTTGCGTTGCAGCGGACATGGATTCATTGGTAATCCGAAGTAATCCCTCCCGTCCTTTTGCAGCGATGACTCCCTATGGCACGAGCGTGCTGCTGCATCGCTCACTAGCGGGTTACGACCCCGCTTGAACGTTGCGGCCGCGCGGCACGTGTCTTGCGGCGGGTTGCATCGCACCGTGCGATGCGGCTAACCTTCAGGCATCGGCCAGGCGCATCGACGCTGATGCGGCCTTCGAGGAGGACCTCCGCAATGGAAGATTCCGGCGCAACGCTCATGCCCATGTGGCGCGCGAACCTCGCGCTGCTCACCCGCGAAGTCGGCGCGGTCACGCGGCTCGCGCGCATGATGACGTTTTCCGCCAGTCACATGAAGCTGATCGTGACCGGTCAGCGCGACTTCAGCGCGGAGTTCGTGCGCGGCGTGGAAGCCGTCACGGGCTTGCGCGAAGGCTGGATGGACGAGCCGCACGAGGCGGCCGACGTACCCGACGAAGCCCGCGAGGCCATCGCCGGCGAATCGCCGCGCGCGCGTTTTCGCGGCACGGCGCATCCGGTGCGCAAGGCGCCGGTGCTGCGCTCCGAGCCCATCTTCGGGCAGACGGGCGCAAGGCGCGAGGCGGGGCAGGACGCTCAGGCGCAGCGGAAGCTGGCGGGCACGCGCAAGATCCGCGAGCTGGCGGCGCAGGACGTGCGCAAGCTCGAACGCCACCTGAGCATGCTGCCGGTCGATCCGGAAGCGCTGCGCTCGCGTATCGAGGACGTGATCGGCTACGCGGAGCCCGACGAAAGCGTGCGCGCCGATCTCGAAGGGCGGCTCGAGCAGATCGAGAAGCACCGCGAGTTACTGCTGCGGCACATCTCGCGGCTGCATGCGCTGCTGCTGCGTCTCGGCGAGGAGTGACGCCGCGCATTACGCACCGCTTTCATCGGCTAGACCCGCAGTTCCGCGAGAATCTGCTCGGCGAGAAAGTCGCACGGCGGGCGGTTTGAACTCGCGCTGCGTGCGAGCACGACTTCGAGTTCGGGCAGATCGGGCAGGCCGTGCGGGCGGCCCAGCGTCGCGAAGGTCTCGGGTACGGCGCAGCGCGCAAGCGGCGCCACGGCGAGGCCCGCCGCCACCATGCTGCACAAGCCCATCAAGCTCGGGCTTTCATACGATGTGCGATAGGTGATGCGCGCACGCTCCAGCGCCTGGATCGCGTTCGCGCGCGCCACGCTGCCCGCGCTGAAGAGGGCGATGGGCAGCGGCCGTTCGCGCCAGACCTCGCGGCCGATCGCGGCCGTGGCGGCGGCGGGCGGCCCGGCCCAGACCATCGGCTCGAAGCGGATGAATTCGCCGGACAGACCGCGCGCGCTGCTGGTGCCGGTCGTGCCGGTGATGCACGCGAGATCGATCTTGTTTTCCCGCACCAGCGGCGCGAGCGCGCTGCTCGGCAGCCCGACCACCTGAATCTCCACCTTCGGCCAGTTCGCCGAGAACTTGCGCAGCACGGGCGGCAGCAGCGACGACGCGTAGTCGTCGGGCATGCCGATCGAGACGCGCCCCGTCACCTCGGGATGTGCGAGCGTCGCCCAGGCCTCGTCGCGCAGCGCCAGCATGCGCCGCGCGTAGGCGATCAGCGTATGGCCGTCGGGCGTGGGCGTGACGTTGCGCGGCGCGCGGATGAATAGCGGCTTGCCGAGGGTCTCTTCGAGCGCGCGGATCTGCATGCTCAGCGCGGCCTGCGAGCGGTGCACCAGCGCCGCGCCGCGCACGAAGCTGCCGGCGTCGGCGACGGCCACCACCATGGCGAGCACGTCCAGATCGAGGGTCTTCATCGGTATAAGAAAAACTGATCGAAAACTTCAATATAACGCGTTTGTCTGAAGCCCGCGACGTCCGTATTCTGGGGAACGAGCCGTCCGCTTTGTCCTCGGTCCGCTCCCTTCTCACGTTCCGCTAGCGCGTTGCCGCCAACCATAACGAGATCCGCGATGTCGATGACCCCGTCTATTGATTTGAACTACGAACGATTCCGCGCGCTCGGCCTGCGCCTCGACATGTCGCGCGGCAAGCCTGCGCCCGAACAGCTCGATCTCTCGGCGGCGCTGTTCGAGGCTGCGGATACAGCCGGTTTTCGCGCGCGCGATGGCTTCGACTGCCGCAATTACGGGCTGGGCGCGGGCGTGCCCGAGGCGCGCGAACTGGGCGCGGAACTGCTGGGCGTGAGCGCCGCGCAGGTGGTGGCGGCGGGCAATTCGAGTCTCGAACTGATGCACGACGCGTTCGTGTTCGCACTGCTGCATGGCGTGCCGTCGGGCGAAGCGGGCGCGCAAGGCGCGCCGTGGCGCGCCCAGGGCGAGATCGCGTTCCTCTGTCCCGCGCCGGGCTACGACCGTCACTTCGCGATCTGCGAGGCGCTGGGCGTGCGCATGATCGCCGTGCCGATGAACGACGAAGGTCCCGACATCGACGCCGTCGAAGCGCTCGTTCGCGACGACGCCTCGATCAAGGGCATGTGGTGCGTGCCGCATTACAGCAACCCGACGGGCGCGACGTATTCCGACGACGTCGTGCGCCGACTCGCCGCGATGGCCACGGCCGCGCCCGATTTCCGCCTGTTCTGGGACGACGCCTATCGCTTCCATCATCTCGTCGAGACGCCGCGCGCCGCGCACGACATGATCGCGGCCTGCGCGGCGGCGGGCCACGCGGACCGCGTGCTGATGTTCGCGTCGCTGTCGAAGGTGACTTACGCGGGCGGCGGGCTCGCATGGCTGGCGGCGTCGCCGCGCAACGTGGCGTGGTGGCTGCGCCATACGGGTGTGCGCTCGATCGGCCCGGACAAGCTGAACCAGTTGCGCCACGTGCGTTTCGTGCGCGATCGCGCGACGCTCGACGCGCTGATGGCCCGGCACCGCGCCTTGCTCGCGCCGAAGTTCGACGCGGTCGATGCGGTGTTTCGCGAGCGTCTGGCGGGCGTGCCGCAGGTGAGCTGGAACGCGCCGCAGGGCGGCTATTTCATCAGCCTGTATGCGCCGCCGGGCTGCGCGCGCCGCACGGTGGAACTCGCCGCCGAGGCGGGGCTCGTGCTGACGCCGGCGGGCGCGGCGTTTCCTTATGGCGTCGATCCGCAGGACAGCCATTTGCGGATTGCGCCGTCGTTTCCTTCGCTCGACGAGGTGCGGCTGGCGGCGCATGGCATCGCGCTGGCATTGCTGCGGGCCGTCGAGGAGCAGGGCAGACGCGCGGCCTGAAGCGGGTGGTCTGAAACGGGTGGTCTGAAGCGGTTGTCTGAAGCGGGCGGTGCGGCAGGCGATGTGCTACAACGAAAGTCGAACGCCATCGTCTCCGCGAGGTCGCCGTGTCCGCTGCGCTTTCCCCGTCCTCTTCGTCGCTCGCCGCCGGTCTGCAACGTGCGCTCGCGCAGCGTCGGCGCGACGGCGCGGCGCGTCAGCCGGAACGCCGCCCGCTCGCCGCGGGTCCGGGCTGGCACGCCGATGATGGCGTCCGCACGCTCGGCCCTGGCGACCGGCCCTTCGAGGAACGTCACGAACGCGCGTGTCTCGCGATCGTCGTGGCGGGATCGTTCGGTGATCGCGGCGCGCGGCGCACGCGGCGTTGAGCGTGACGCGCCCCGGCGGCTTTGCGCGGATCTTCGCGCTTGCGCTTGCACTCTGCGTGGCCTCGGCGACGCGGGCGGCATCGGCGCAGCCCGTCACCACGCCGCCGCCCGATTCGTCCACCGAAGCTGACACGCCCCCGGCGACGCTGGAACGCGACGTCCACGTTTTCGTCGTGCAAAAAGACGGCTCGGTCGAGGAGCACGACGATTCGGCCTTGCGCGCGAACACGGGCGCGGGCGTCGATGCCATCGCCCAGCGCTACGTCTGGTTCAATAAGGATATCGAAACGATTACGGGCCTCGCGGCGCAGACCGTCGATCCGGACGGCAGCGCGCACGCGGTCGGCCCGGCGAATATCCGCGACGTGCAGGAGCCGCGCTCGGCGGGCGCGCCGACCTTCGAGGACGGCGTCTTGCGCACCGTGATCTTTCCGGGCGTGCAGCCCGGTTCGCGCGTGCGCCTCGCGTTTTCGAAGCGGCGCACGAAGCCCTTGCAGGCGGGCACGTTCTCGTACTTCGCGGTGCCGGAAGATCAGCCCACGCAGTTCCAGCGCCTGATTTTCGATCTGCCCGCCGACGTGCCGCTCTACGCCGACGCACGCGGCTACACCGCGCAGCCGCCCGTGACGGAGGACGGCCGCACCCGCTACGCGTTCGATTACGCGCACGGCCCGTACGCGCCGCTGGAGGCGGGCGCGATCGCGCGCGTGAACTGGGGTGCGCACCTGATGGTGACGACGGTGCCGGGCTTCGCGGCCTTCGCGGCGCGCTACCGCGAGTCGGCGGCGGATCCGTCGGCGACGAGTCCGGCCATCGCGGCCTTCGCGCAATCGCTGACGGCGGGCGCGAGCGATCCGCGCGAGAAGGCCGCGCGCATCTACGACTGGATGCGTCTGAACATTCGCTACGTCGCGCTGTTTCTGGGCGAGACCGAGGCCGCGCCGCATCGCGCGGCGGATATCCTGCGCGACCGTTATGGCGACTGCAAGGATCACGTCGCGCTATTCACGGCGCTGCTGGCGGCGGTCGGCGTGCGCGCCGAGGCCGCGCTCGTGAGCCTCGGGCCGGTCTACAGCTTGCCGGACGTGCCGGGCTATGGCGCGGAAGCGATCAACCACGTCATCGCGTATCTGCCCGATCTGAACGTGTTCGCCGATACCTCGTCGGGCGGCGTGGCGTTCGGCTTCCTGCCGGCGGGCGTGATGGACCGCCCGGCGCTGCTCGTCGACGACGGCGTGCTCGTGCGCACGCCCGCGACGCAACCGCGCGCGCGTTCGGCGCGGCTGGAGATCGACGTGAATGCCGACGGCAACGCCGCGTTTCGCTATCACGTCGACGATGCGGGCGCGAGCGCGGAACCGGAGCGCAACACGTTTCGCCGCGCGACGCGTCAGGTCGCGCAGCAGATCGCCGCGCAGCGTGTGCGGTTGACCGGACTCGCAGGCACGGCGCGTCTGTCGACGAGCGCGCTCGACGCCACGTCGGGGCCGCTCGGCACGCGTATCGAGGGCACGCTCGACCACTTCGTCTGGCGCGACGGCACCACGGCGCTGCCCGCGCTGAGCAGCCTGTCGGGCGGCATCGCGACGCAGATCGACACCTGGCTCGCGGTGCCGCGCCGCACGCAGCCGTGGGCCTGCGTGGGTGGCGAATACGAGGAGGACGCGCAGATCGCGCTGCCCGCGTTCGCGCGCGTGACGGATCTGCCGCGCGATACCGATGCGAGCACGCAGGCCGACGCGGCGCGCATCGTCTACAGCGCGCATTACGTGTTCGATCCGCTCACGCGCACGGTGCAGATTGCGCGGCGCTTGTCGGCGCGATTCGGGCAACAGGTGTGTTCGGCGCAGCAGTTCGAGCAGATGCGCGATGCGCTCGTGCGCATCCAGCGCGACACGCATGCGCAGATCGTCGTGCGTGCGCGATGAATCGATCAGGACGGCTGATTAATTTTCTGGACGCCTGAAAACAGGCATCGAACGCGCGGTCTCAGCCGCCGCGCGTCATCACCGAAACCCACACGCCCTGTTTGACCTGATACAACGTGGACGCGCCGTTCTTGAGCGCGCCATGTTCGTCGAAGGCGATGCGGCCGGTCACGCCGTCGAAGGCGAGCGTGCCGAGCACGGGGCGGTAGACGTCCGGTTTCGCTGACTTCGCCGCGACCATCGCGTGAATCGCGGCCCACGCGGCGTCATAGCCGAAGGGCGCGTAAGCGAGCACGTCGGCGCCAAAGCGGCTGCGGTACTTCTGCGCGAAGCGCGGGCCATCGGGCAGTTGCGCGAGCGGGCGGCCGTATTCCCATGCCATCGCGCCTTCGCCGGCCGCGCCCGCGAGCTGCACGAAGTCGGGGTTCGCCACGCCGCCGCCGCCCACGAACTGCGTGTTCATGCTGCGCGCCTTCATCTGCTTGACGAGCGACGCCGCCTGGTGCGCGAGGCCGCCGAAGTAGAGCAGGTCGGCGTCGGCGGCCTTGATCTTCGAGAGCTGCGGGCCGAAGTCGTCGGATTCCATGGCGGCGAACTCGCGCGCGACCACGTTGCCGCCGTGCTCCTTCACGGTGCGTTCGAACACGTCGGCCTCGCCCTGGCCGAAGGCGCTGCGGTCGTCGATGATCGCCACGCGTTTGGCCTTCATGACGTCGATGGCCCACGCGCCGGCAATGCCTGCGTTCTGCGCGTCGTTCGAGATCACCGTGAAGGTGTTCGCGAAGCCCTGCGCCGTGATGACGGGGTTGGTCGCGGCGGGGTCGAGCATCGGAATGCCGGCGCTCTCATAAATGCGCGAGGCGGGAATCGCCGTGCCCGAGTTGAAATGGCCGATCACGGCCGCCACGCCCTGATTCGCGAGCTGGGCCGCCGACTGCACGCCGAGGCGCGGATCGGCGCGGTCGTCGAGCGCGACGAGTTCGAAATGCGCCACCTGATCGCCGATCCGGAGACCTTGGGCGTTCGCTTCGTCGAGCGCGAGCTGCACGCCGTTTTGCAGGTCGCGGCCATAGTTCGCGTAGTCGCCCGAGATCGCCGCCACGAAACCGATGCGCACGGTCAGCGGCCCCGCCGCGTAGGCCGCGCCGTCCGGCAAGGCGAGCAGCGCGCCGCCGCAGACGCCCGCGACCGTGCCGGCGAGGGCGAGGCGCGCGAGCGTGCGCAAGACGGCGCGGCGTGGCCGCGCGACGGCGGCCAGGCGGGGTGTGTGGCGCGGACTCATCGTGACTCCTGGCGCCGGGCGGGCGCGGCAGTGTGCTTTCTTGTACGTTGCGCTCGTGTCGCGCGCGGGCGGTCTACGGCCCGGCGGACTCCCTCGGGGCGCCGGCGCGGGGCCGGCGACAGGTGTTTGCAAGCAATATAACAGGCTGGCATCGGGGTCAGCCGTCGTGTGCCGGTCGCCGGCGACCGGCGGCCGGATCAGTACTCCGCCTGCAGCGCGAGCAGCGATTCGCGCAACTGCACGAGCGGCGCCATCGTGTCGTCGTTGGCCCAGCCTTCGAGGTCGTCGAGCGCGCGGTTGCAGCCGTCGAGCACCACGTCGAAGTCGACCGGCACGCCGTTGGCGAGCGCGAACCGGATCACCGACTCGAAGCGCTGGCAGTCGTCGTCGCCGTACGCGATGTCGAGGTTGTCGGCGATCGTCTGCGCGATATCGCTGCGCGCGCGGTCTTCCGCGTCGACGAAGTCGATGATGCCGCGCGCCACGTCGGGCGCGTGGTAGAGCGCGATGTCGAGCCACTGGGCGGCGTCGAAATCGGCCTCGTGGCTTTGCTCTTCGAAGTATTCGATCGCTTCCTGCTCGTGCGTTTCGCCGCCATCGACGGCGATGCACAACTGCTCGAAATACTCTTCCTGTTCACTGCGGATGGGGTCGGACATCGGTCAATCTCTTCAAACGGTGGGCGCGGGTGGCCGCGCGCGTGCGGCCCGCATTATATGCCCGATGACTGAGACCCGACGCTCGCGCCGTCTTTTACATCGCCGCGGACCCTGACCGCGCGAGCGCTCGAAGACGGCGCGAACGGACTCAGGCCGGCTCGACGGTCCAGGCGTCGAACCATTCGCGCGGGCGGGCGATCTGGTCCTGCGCGGCCACGATTTCCAGCTCGTAGCGACCGGCGTCGTAGGTCGTGCGCACGACCGCGTTGACCGCCGCGAGCGTGTGCTCGAAGGCGCGGCGCAGCGAGTCGCCGAGCATCAGACGCGCCACGAAAATCGCGCTCGTGATGTCGCCGACGCCGACCGGCTGCCGCGCGAACGGATAGAGCGGCCGCTGCGCGAGCCACGCTTCGCGCTCGCTGACCACCAGCATGTTGAAGGTGTCGGCGGGACTGTTGCGGTCGAGCAGATGCTTCACGAGGATCAGCTTCGGGCCGCGCGCGATCAGTTCGCGGCAGGCGGCGACGGCTTCTTCGGCGGTCTCCAGCTCGCGGCCGACGAGTCGCTGCAACTCGCTGTGATTGGGCATCATCGCGTCGGCCACGGCGGGCATGTGCGTGACGAGAAACTCCTGGATGCCGGGCTCGACCTTGCAGCCGTTGCCGGTCGCGTTGAGCGTGCCCATCACCGGATCGCAGAAATAGCGCGCCTGCGGATTGGCCGCCTTCACGGCGCGCACCACGTCGATCACGGCCTGCGCCTGTTCGGGCGCGCCGAGGTAGCCGGAGAGCACGGCATCGCAGCGCGGCAGCATGCCGATCGCGCCGATGCCGTCGACGAGATCGACCATCTGCTCCGCGTCGATCGCGCTGCCGGTCCAGTGGCCGTACTGCGTGTGATTCGAAAACTGCACGGTGTTGAGCGGCCACACGTTGACGCCGAGCCGCCGCATGGGAAACACCGCCGCGCTATTGCCCGCATGGCCGAACACGACGTGCGACTGGATGCTCAGGACATTTTTCATGGCCGGTCCGTTGGGTTTCGGGCGGGTGCTTCGGTCGAGTGTGTCGGTCATAACGTGGCTGTCGGCCGGTGCGCAACGGTTCGGTCCTGCGCGTGGCGGCCTGTTTGAAGGAGGGTGTCCGTATGACGCGCAAAGCGCGGGGCACGGAGACGCCAGGCGGCGGCGCGCGATGCATGCGGTGCAGCAACGATAACCGAATTCGCTACCCCGGGTCGATCATCGCGTGCGCGCGACGGGCGCGGTGTTGCGCGCCGCCGTCGCGAGGCATCGTCGAGCGCGGCGGTTTGTCGTCAGGCTGAGTTGTCACGCGGAGTGGCCACGCTGACTCGTCAGGGCGATCGTCGTCAGACCGAGTCGGCCAGCTCGCGGTAAAGCGCCATATAGCGTTGCGCCGACGCCGCCCAGCCGAAGTCCTGATGCATGCCGCGCGCGCGCGTCTCGCGCCAGTCGCGGCTGCGTGCGTAGAGCGCGAAGGCGCGGCGGATCGCGGCGGTGAGCGCGTCCGGTTCGAAGCGCTCGAACACGAAGCCGGTGGCGAGACCGTCGGCGAGATTTTCGAGCGAGGCGTCCACGACCGTATCGGCGAGTCCGCCCACGCGATGCACGAGCGGCAGCGCGCCATAGGCGAGCGCGTAAAGCTGCGTGAGCCCGCACGGCTCGAAGCGCGACGGCACCATCATCACGTCCGCGCCCGCGACGATCTCGTGCGCGAGCGTTTCGTCGAAGCCGAGTTCGACCGCTACCGACTCCGGATGCTGACGCGCCGCGCGCGTGAAGCCCTGTTCGAGACTCGCGTCGCCGGTGCCGAGCACGACGAGCTGGCCGCCGCGCGAGACGATTTCGGGCAGCGCCGCGAGCAGCAGGTCGAGGCCCTTTTGCTCGGTGAGGCGGCTCACCACGGCGAACACGGGCGCGTCGTGCTTCGAGGCCAGACCGAAGCGCTGCTGTAGCGCCGATTTGCAGCGCAGCTTGCCGCTCATGCGCGTGGCCGAGTAACGCGCGGCGATGGCGGCGTCGCCGGCCGGACTCCACACCGCGTAATCGACGCCGTTCAGGATGCCGACGAGGTCGTGCGCGCGTCCCTTGAGCAGTGCTTCGAGGCCGCCGCCTTGCGCCACGGTCTGGATTTCGCGCGCGTAGCTCGGGCTCACGGTGGTGATCTTGTCGGCGTAATAGAGTCCGGCTTTGAGAAATGAAAGCTGACCGTAAAACTCGACGCCGTGCATGTCGAAGAAGTCGGCAGGCAGGCCCAGCGCGTCGAACTGCTGTGCCGGAAAAATGCCTTGATAGGCGAGGTTGTGGATCGTGAACACGCTGCGTGCGGGCGGCCGCGCGCCGTGGCTGCCCGCGCCTCGCTCGCGGGCGGCGGCGCGCAGATAAGCGCCTGCGAGGCCCGCATGCCAGTCGTGCGCGTGCACGATATGCGGCGTCCAGTTCGCGTCGAGATGCAGCGCGAGTTGCGCGGCGGCCCAGCCGAGCAGCGCGAAACGCTCGGCGTTGTCGCCATAGGGCACGTGTTCGGCGTCGAGATAGGGATTGCCGGGGCGCGCGTAGAACGCATCGGCGCGAATCATGTAGACGGGCACGCCGCTGCCCGGCAGACGCCCGAGTTCGAGCGAGGCCTCGGGCGCGCCGAAGCTGCGTTCGAGCCGCGCGACCGGGCGCAGGTCGGCGAGATCGGCGGCGACGCCCGGGAAGCCGGGCAACAGCACGCGCGCGTCAGCGCCTTGTTCGATCAGCGCGGCGGGCAGGGCGGCGGTCACATCGGCGAGACCGCCGGTTTTCAGGAGCGGATAGAGTTCACTGGCGACATGCAGAACACGGATCGTCATCGGGCTGAGGTCCTCGATTGAGCCTTGGGGGCGCTGCGGTTCTCGCCGCGCGGCGGCGAACCGGGGCGGCGTTCGGTGCGATACGTTCGCGAACGTGTTGCGCGGTGCTGCGTTGTGCTACGCGGTGTTGCGCGCCGCGTCACCCTCCCGCGCCAAGCTTGTCGAGCGCCTCGCGCGTGACCAGCACGATGCCGTTCTCGGTGCGGTAGAAGCGCTCGCCGTCGCGCACCGGGTCTTCGCCGATCACGAGTCCATCGGGAATCACGCAGCCGCGGTCCACCACGACCTTGCGCAGCCGGCAGCTCGCGCCCACTTCGACCTGCGGTAACAAGACTGCCTCGGCAATGTTGCAGAACGACTTCACGACCACATTCGACGACAGCACCGAGCGCGAAATCTGCGAGCCGGAGATCACGCTGCCGCCGCAGACGATCAGGTTCGTGCCCGAGCCTTGCAGCCCGTTCAGGTCGCGCACGAACTTGGCGGGCGGCAATTGCTCCTGATACGTCCAGATCGGCCAGTTGCGGTCGTAAAGGTCGAGCGCCGGGATGGTCGAGGCGAGGTCGAGGTTGGCGGACCAGTAGGCGTCCACGGTGCCGACGTCGCGCCAGTAAGGCTCGGCGCTCGGGTCCGAGGTCACGCAGGACATGCTGAACGGATGCGCGATGGCGACGCCGTCGCTGACCACGCGCGGAATGATGTCCTTGCCGAAGTCGTGGTCGGTGGCGCTCGCGGAGATGTTTTCCTCGAGCAGCTTGAAGAGGTAAGCGGTGTCGAACACGTAGATGCCCATGCTCGCGAGCGCGATGTCGGGGCGGCCCGGCATGGCGGGCGGATCGTCGGGTTTTTCGACGAAGCCCGTGACGCGGCGCTGTTCGTCGACGGCCATCACGCCGAACGCGCGCGCTTCCAGACGCGGCACTTCGATGCAGCCCACGGTGCAGTCCGCGCCGCTCGCGGCATGGTCCGCGACCATGCGCGTGTAATCCATCTTGTAGATGTGGTCGCCGGCCAGCACGACCACGTATTTCGGCGAGATCGAGCGGATGATGTCGAGATTCTGGTAGACGGCGTCGGCGGTGCCGCGATACCAGTGCGCGCCCTCGACGCGCTGCTGCGCCGGCCACAGATCGAGAAACTCGTTGAATTCGCCGCGCAGGAAGCCCCAGCCGCGCTGCAGATGCCGCAGCAGCGAGTGCGCCTTGTACTGCGTGACCACGGCGATGCGGCGGATGCCCGAATTCAGGCAGTTCGACAGCGCGAAATCGATGATGCGGTACTTGCCGCCGAAGTAGACGGCGGGCTTCACGCGCTTGTTCGTGAGCGGACCGAGGCGCGTGCCGCGACCGCCCGCGAGCACGATGGCGAGCGTGGTGCGTTGCAGATCGTTGAGGCTTGCCGGAGTTTCCATGGACGTCTCCTTGTTGTGCCCCCGGTTTCGCTGTGATGTGTCGCGGGCCGGTCTCGGCGAGGGTTCGCCAGGTCCGCCGGGTTCCGCGATGTCCGTTTTGTGACCGCGCATTGAATGTTCTAGCACCGAAAAGCGGGTAGTGCGAATCCGGTGTGCGCGCGCGGCCTCAGAGCGGGAAGCAAGCCGCTTGCCTGGTCGGTGGGCGTGCATGCGGGCGGGGCGCCGGACCGGCAATAAAAAACGGGCGCATCGAGCGCCCGTTTTCTCCTTTTCTCCTTAAGCGGCCAACTCGCCGCGCGAATTCGATCAGCCCGCCGCCATCTCCGCGCGCACCTCGGCGGTGATCTCGAACGAACGCAAACGCTTCGCGTGATCGTAGATCTGCGCGGTGACGATCAACTCGTCGGCCTGGGTCTGCTCGATCACCGACGCGAGTCCCGCGCGCACCGTTTCGCGATCGCCGATCACGGAGCAGGCGAGCGAATGCGCCACGCCGGCGAGTTCGTAATCGTTGGCGGCGATCTGCTCGACCGGCGGCGGCAACTGCCCCGGCGTGCCGCGCCGTAGATTCACGAACTGCTGCTGCAGCGAGGTGAACAGCAGACGCGCTTCGTCGTTGCTTTCGGCGCCGATCACGTTGACGCCGACCATCGCGTGCGGTTTCGCGAGCGTCGCCGACGGGCGGAACTGAGAGCGATACAGACGCAGCGCCGTGAGCAGATGATCGGGCGCGAAGTGCGAGGCGAACGCGAACGGCAGACCCATCGCGGCGGCGAGCTGCGCACCGAACAGGCTGGAGCCGAGGATATAGAGCGGTACGTGCAGGCCCGCGCCCGGCACCGCACGCACGCGCTGGCCTTCGACGGGCTCGCCGAACAGGCGCTGCAATTCGGCGACGTCGTCGGGGAACGCTTCGGCGCTGGCTTGCAGATCGCGGCGCAGCGCGCGCGCCGTGGTCTGGTCGGTGCCGGGCGCGCGGCCAAGACCGAGGTCGATACGGCCCGGATAGAGCGCTTCGAGCGTGCCGAACTGCTCGGCGATCAGAAGCGGCGCGTGGTTGGGCAGCATGATGCCGCCCGAACCCACGCGGATCGTCTGGGTGCCGCCCGCCACGTAGCCGATCACGACCGAGGTGGCCGCGCTGGCGATCCCGGTCATGTTGTGGTGCTCGGCGAGCCAGTAGCGGTGGTAGCCCCAGCGCTCGGCGTGCTGGGCGAGGTCGAGCGTGTTGCGCAGCGCGGCGCCGGCGTTCGAGCCGGCGGGCACCGGCGACAGGTCGAGGACGGAGAAGGGAATCATGGGGATCGTGGCGCTCCGGAATTCATGAGGCGCGGCGGCAAGGCCCGCGCAAGGTGCGGCCATTGTGCCAAAGCGCTCCGGAACCTGCTGACGGCCGCCAGGAACCCATGCGGGCGGCGTGGGTTCCATCGCTCGCCATGGCGGTTTAATTGAATCGGAATAATTCTTGTTTATTCCGACTTTACAATCTCTAATTCAATTGTGTTAAAGAAGCATTGCGATATGCTTACCGAATTTTTTCAATTACAGCAATATTGTCGGTGGAAAAGATTCGCTGTTGGAATAATCGCGGACCTTTCCGATCTTTTCATCTTTGAGAAGGATTTTTGCGAAGACTGGAAGGTTGTTTGAGGACGTTGCTGCTACAATTTTTGCGCCGAATCAGGGCGCAGATTGCGAAACTCGCGCGATGCGCATCAAGTTTTAAGGCGTCGTTTAATCAAATCATCATTTAAATTTGCGCTGGGTCACTAAAAATGACGTCGCCCGTTACGTTTATGGCGATCAATATGTAGTGCAGATACGATGCGCGTTTGTTTTTTGATGAATTTCGGGGTAGGGCAAATGGTTCCAGGCAAGACATTTGATCTGGACGGTGCGGTATGCCGGGCCGTCGTGTGCGCATTCGCGCCATGCGGCGTCCGCCTGACTGACGGGCGAGGCGCGTTCGCATGACAGGTTCGCTCTTTTCCGCATGGCCGTTCGCGTGGTGGCTGCTGGTGGCGTTGTGCTGCGCCGCCACGTTCTACGCCATCAGCGCCGCGTTGACGATGCCGCGCCACGGCTCCGCCACGCAGGTGCGCCTCGCCGCGCGTCTCGCGCGCGCCCGCGCGGCCACGCCGGTGAGCGTGCTCAAGCCGCTGTGCGGCGCCGAGCCGCGTCTCTACGAGAACCTCGCGACCTTCTGCGAGCAGCGTCATCCGCGTTATCAACTGATCTTTGGCGTGTCGTCGGCGAACGATCCGGCCATCGCCGTGGTGCAGCGGCTACAGGCCGCGTATCCGGGCCACGACATCATGCTCGTGATCGACGCGAGCGTGCACGGCAGCAACCTCAAGGTCAGCAATCTGATCAATATGGCGGCGCACGCGCGTCATGACCTGCTGATCGTGGCCGACAGCGACATCGCCGTCGAACCGGACTATCTCGACATCGTCACCGCGCCGCTCGCCGATCCGCGCGTGGGCGTGGTGACCTGCCTCTATCGCGCACGCAGCGTCGGCGGCTTCTGGCCGCGCCTCGGCGCGCTGTTCATCAACGAATGGTTTGCGCCGTCGGTGCGCGTCGCGCACTCGACGGGCTCGCGCGCCTTCGGTTTCGGCGCCACGCTGGCGCTTTCGCGCACGACGCTCGAGCGCATCGGCGGCTTCGCGGCGCTCAAGGACTGTCTCGCCGACGACTATCTGCTGGCCCGTTTCGCGCGCGATCACGGCCTCGCGACGGTGCTCGCGCCCGTGCTCGTCGCGACCGACGTGATCGAGCCGACCTTGCGCACGCTGTGGCTGCGCGAAACGCGCTGGCTGCGCACGATCCGCTCGGTGAATCCGGCGGGCTTCGCCTCGCTGTTCATCACGTTCACGTTTCCGTGGCTCGTCGCGGGCGCGCTCGGTTATGCGCTGCTCGCGGGTCTGCTGCCGGTTCGCGGCAGCGGCGTCGCGCTGTGCGCCGGCGCGCGGGCGGCGATGGCCGCGCTGGCGACCAGCACGGTCGGCGGTATCATCGCGCGCATAGCGTTGCATGCGCGCAGCAGCGGCGGCTGGCGCGTGTTCTGGCGCGATTTGCCGCTCGTGCCGCTGCGCGACGCGTTGCTGCTCTTGCAGTGGCTCGCGGCCGTGTTCGGCTCGCATGTGGTCTGGCGCGGCGTGCGCGTGCCGGTGGCCAATCCCGAAACGGGCGAGGCGGCCGGGCCCGGACACACGCTTGTCACGCCGACCGTGTCCACTGCGCGCGAGCCGCGTGTGAGCGCGTCGCGGCGGCGCGCGGTCGTCGAGGTCACGGATGGGCGCTGATGGACACGGATGGCGCTGAACAGAACACGCATACGCACCACTCGTCGCGCGCGCACGCCGGCTGGAACCGGCGTTCGCGCGCGCACGCTTTCAAGCACAATTGACTCAAGGATTGCCGGAGCATTCATCTCATGAAAACGCTGTTTTTGCAGGCCCCGTCGTATGACGGCTTCGATGGCGGCGCAGGTTCGCGCTATCAGGCGAAGCGCGAGATCCGCTCGTTCTGGTATCCGACCTGGCTCGCGCAACCCGCGGCGCTGGTGCCGCAGAGCCGCGTGCTCGACGCGCCCGCCGACGGTATCGGCGTAGAGGAAACGCTCAAGATCGCGATGGACTACGACCTCGTGATCATCCATACGAGCACGCCTTCGTTTCCGACCGACGCGCTGTTCGCCGAGGACCTCAAGAAGCGCAAGCCGTCGCTGCTGGTCGGCATGGTCGGCGCGAAGGTGATGGTCGATCCGCACAACTCGCTCACGGCGTCCGACGCCATCGACTTCGTCTGCCGCGAGGAATTCGACTACACCTGCAAGGAAATCGCCGAAGGCAAGCCTTTCCCCGAGATCAAGGGCTTGAGCTGGCGCGCGAAGGACGGCTCGATCGAGCACAACGAAGCGCGCCCGATCCTCGAAAACATGGACGAGCTGCCGTTCGTCGCGCCCATTTACAAGCGCGACCTGAAGATCGACAACTACTTCATCGGCTATCTGAACTACCCGTACGTGTCGATCTACACGGGGCGCGGCTGCAAGTCGCGCTGCACGTTCTGCCTGTGGCCGCAGACGGTCAGCGGCCATCGCTATCGCACGCGCTCGGTCGAGAACGTGATCGCCGAAGCGAAGTGGATTCGCGACAACATGCCCGAAGTGAAAGAGCTGATGTTCGACGACGACACCTTCACCGACGACCTGCCGCGCGCCGAAGCCATCGCCATCGGCCTCGGCAAGCTCGGCATGACGTGGTCGTGCAACGCGAAGGCCAACGTGCCGTACAAGACGCTCAAGGTCATGAAGGAAAACGGCCTGCGCCTGCTGCTCGTGGGCTTCGAGTCGGGCGACGACCAGATTCTCGTGAACATCAAGAAGGGCGTGCGCACCGACTTCGCGCGCCGTTTCAGCGCGGACTGCAAGAGCCTCGGCATCAAGATTCACGGCACCTTCATTCTGGGTCTGCCGGGCGAGACGCAGGAGACCATCAGGAAGACCATCGAGTACGCGAAGGAAATCAATCCGCACACGATCCAGGTCTCGCTCGCCGCGCCGTATCCGGGCACGACGCTCTACAAGCAGGCCGTCGAAAACGGCTGGATGGAAGAGAACAAGACCATCAATCTGGTGAGCAAGGAAGGCGTGCAGCTCGCGGCGATCGGCTATGCGCATCTGTCGCGCGAGGAGATCTATCACCACCTCGAACAGTTCTATCGCCAGTTCTATTTCCGGCCGTCGAAGATCTGGGAAATCGTCCGCGAAATGCTGACGAGCTGGGACATGATGAAGCGCCGTCTGCGCGAAGGCGTGGAGTTCTTCCGCTTCCTGCGCGCCCACGAGGCATGATGCAGCCGCCCGCGCGCGCGCTGATTTTCACCGCCGACGACTTCGGCCTGCACGAGCGGGTCAACGCGGCGGTGGAGCGCGCGCATCGCGACGGCGTGCTCAATGCCGCGAGCCTGATGGTGGCCGCGCCCGCCGCGGCCGACGCGGTGGCGCGCGCGCAACGCCTGCCGACGCTGCGCGTGGGCCTGCATCTCGTGCTGGCCGACGGCGCGTCGATGCTGCCGCGCGCGCGCATTCCCGCGCTCGTCGACGCGCAAGGCCGGTTCGGCGACAACATGGTGCGCGACGGCTTTCGCTTCTTCTTCCTGCCGCACGTGCGTGCGCAGCTCGCGCTCGAAATCCGCGCGCAGTTCGAGGCGTTCGCGGCGACGGGCCTCGCGCTCGATCACGTGAACACGCACAAGCATTTCCATCTGCATCCCACGGTGCTTTCGCTGATCCTGTCGATCGGCCGCGAGTATGGTTTGCGCGCGGTGCGTCTGCCGCTGGAAGCGGGCGCGCCAGCCGCGCTCAAGCCGTGGCTCGCGCTCGTGCGCGCGCGCCTCGCACGGGCGGGCATCGCGCATAACGATTACGTGGTGGGCATCGCGAACACGGGCGCGATGGACGAAGCCGTGCTGCTCGATGCAATCGCGCGCCTGCCCGCGCAGGGCGTCGGCGAAATCTACTGCCACCCGGCCGAAGCGCCGGCGGTGGGCGAGGGGCCGATCACCGCGTCGATGCAACGCTATCGCCACGCCGATGAACTCGCCGCGCTGGTCTCGCCGCGCGTGGCCGCCGCGCTCGCGCGTGCTGGCGTGCGTCACGGCGGCTTCACCGACGTGTTTTTCGATGGCGGCGATGGTCGCGACGGTCATGATGTTCACGCAGCGACGCGGCCGCGCGCCGGGCTGGCGGAGGGTCGGGCGTCATCATGAAGTGGCTTCAATGGCTGGGTTTGCCGGTCGGGATCGCGATCCTGATCGGCCTCGTGGTTCACGACGGCGCGCATGACGTGATGCGCGTGATCGGCGCGGCGGGTCCGGTGCTGCTCTGGCTCGTGCCGTTCCATGCGCTGCCGCTGCTGCTCGACGCGCACGCGTGGCGTCTGCTGCTCGACCGGCGCGCGCCGCTTGCCTTCCTCTGGTGGGTCGCCACGGTGCGCGAAGCCGTCAACCGCCTGCTGCCCGTCGTGGGCGTGGGCGGCGAGCTGGTCGGCATTCGCCTTGCGCGCTGGAAATTGCGCGAGCCGCACGAGGCGAGCGAGGTCACGGCGTCGGTGATCGTCGAGGTCTTCGTGACGATCGCCGTGCAGTACGCGTTTTCGGCGCTCGGCGTGGTGCTGATCGTCGCGGCGACCGGCGACGGCGGTTCGCTGCGCACCATCGTCACGATCGCGCTCGCGCTCGTGCTGAGCGCGCCGCTGCCCGTGCTCGCGATCGTGCTGCTGCGTCGCGGCGGCGTGTTCCATGCGATCGAGCGCTGGGCCGCGCGTCTGTTCGGCGAAGCAACGTGGCAGAAGCTCGGCATCGACGGCCAGCGGCTCGACGCCGATCTCGATGCGCTGATGTCGCGCACGGGCCTGATGTTCCGCGCGTTCTTCTGGCAGCTTGGCGGCTACATGCTGGGCGCGTTCGAAACCTGGTGGGCGCTCTCGCTGCTCGGCCATCCGGTCTCGGTCGGCGACGCGCTCGCCATCGAAGCCATCACCCAGGCGGTGCGCCACGCCGCCTTCATGGTGCCCGCGGGCCTCGGCGTGCAGGAAGTCGCCGTGGTGCTGCTCGCGCAACTGTTCGGCGTGAGTCAGGACGTGGCGTTCTCGCTCGCGCTCGTCAAGCGCATGCGCGAAGTGGTGTTCGGCGTGATCGCGCTGATTTCCTGGCAGGCCGCCGAGATCGTGCGCACGCGCCGCGCGCTGCACGGCGGCGCGCCGGAGCGCGTCGGGCTGCGCGCCGTTGCGCGCGTTGCCGAACCTTCGAAGCGGGCTTCGGGACACGACCGGCGTCATTGACGGTACATTGTGGCTATCCGGCGTGCGCCGGGCCTCGGGGCCGCGCACGCGCAAGCCCATGTTGATGCCGTACCCGAACATGCCTTCCCCATTCAGATCCACGCGGACGCTCAGCGCTGCGTGCGCCGCGCTGGCGGCGTTCACGCTCGCCGGCTGCGACGACCGCCAGTTCGACGCCATGCTCGATTCGCTCCGCCAGAGCTTCAAGACCTTCTTCGATTCGGTGAAGCCCGACGCGCTGCTGCTCAAGGGCCTCACGCCCGGCGTGTCCACGCTCGAGCAGGTGCGCGAGCAGATGGGCAAGCCGGAGACCGAGCGCCTGTTCGACGACGGCTCGCGCCGCCTCGAATATCCGCGCGGCCCGCAGGGCCTCAAGACCTTCATGGTCGACATCGGCCCGAACGGACGGCTCGTGGCCATCAGCCAGGCGCTCACGGCGGAAAACTTCGCGAAGGTGCGTATCGGCATGAGTCAGGACGAGGTGCGCGCGCTGCTCGGCAAACCGGGGCAGATAGCCGCCTACCGGCTCAAGCAGGAGACCGTCTGGAGCTGGAAATGGTACGAGGGCGGCGTGACGCCGGAGGCGTATTTCAACGTGCATTTCGGCCCGGACGGCCTGGTCTCGACGACATCGCGCTCGGACGTGATACGTGGACACTAAGGTGGGCACTAAGGTGGACACTAAGCGCGGACACTAAGCGCGGACATTGAACGAATCGGCGCAAAACACAGACAAAACGCCATGACTCTGAAACAAGACAGGCAACAGGCACGCGGGAGGCGGGCATGGTGACGCAACGACGACGCGCCCGCCGCGTGGGGCTCGTGCTGGGCGGCGGGGCGGCGCGCGGCTGGGCGCATATCGGCGCGATCCGCGCGCTGGAGGAAGCGGGCATCCGGCCCGATGTGGTCTGCGGCACCTCGATCGGCGCGCTGGTGGGCGCGGTCTATGCCAATGGCGATCTGGACTGGCTCGAGGACTGGGTCGGCAAGCTCACGTGGCAGACCGTGGTGCGGCTGCTCGATCTGCGCTTTTCGGGCGGGCTGCTGGGCGGGCGCAAGGTCATCGACCTGTTCGCGAAGCAGTTCAACGGCCGCGCGATCGACGACCTGAAAATGCCGTTCGCGGCGGTCGCGACCGAACTCGACACGGGCCGCGAGGTCTGGCTGCGCGAGGGCGGCGTGGTCGACGCGGTGCGCGCCTCGATTGCGATTCCGGGCATCTTCACGCCGATCTGGCACGACGGCGTCTGGCTCGTCGACGGCGGCCTCAGCAATCCGGTGCCGGTGTCCGCCGCGCGCGCGATGCGCGCCGACACGGTGATCGCCATCGATCTCAATCACGACATTCTCAATGGCCGCGATCTGGGCGGCGCGATCGACACGGTGCCGCGCGCGGTGCCGGGCGCCGCGCGCCGCGCCGTGACCGACGGCGTGTTGCCGGAAGCGGGCGAAGCGGCGGGCGACGTGACCGGCGCGAGTGGTATCACCGGCGCGGCCGACCCGGCGCCCTTGATGCGCAAGAACGGCAAGCGTTTTCCGGGCTGGCTGCAACCGTCGGGGCCGGGCGGGGCGGGCGGTCCGGACGTGCGCGTGGCGCCGCCGCCTTCGGCGCGGGTGCCGTCGATGCTCAGCTCGATCGCGCAAAGCATCGACATCATGCAGGTGCGCATCACGCGCAGCCGTCTCGCGGGCGAACCCGCCGATGTACTGATCCAGCCGCGCCTCGGCGGCATGGGGATTTTCGACTTTCATCGCGCCGGACCGGCCATCGCCGAGGGCCGCGCGGCGGTCCAGTACATGCTGCCCGCGATCCGCGCGCAGTTGGGGATCGACTGAGGAGGGCGGGCTCGACCGCCGCCTCGCGTCGGCGCCTGACATCCGCGGCATCGCGCCGTCTATCGAAAAAGCGACCCGAAACTTGTCAAAACGCCCCGCGGGCTTGCGCCTGGCGGGGCGTTGTCTTTGCAGCTTCCAAAAGCATCGCGCCCTGACAGTGCGGGCGAAACGCCGTCGCGCCGGGCCCGGCAGCCTGCGCCGACGCGAATTGTTGCAATGCAGCACGTGCGCCGGGCGCGTTTGAGCAAACAATTTGGCGCTGCGACGATCCGCGCCACTTCCCGGGCTTTTTCGCGCCCGGCATCTCGACCACGACTTCCCCGGAGACGCGCGTGATGCTTTACGGCTTTGGTCCGGTGCTGCTCGCCGGCACGATCCAGACGATCGAACTCTCGCTGCTGTCGCTGGGCGTGGCCGTGCTGCTCGGCCTCGCGGGCGCGGCGGCCAAGCTCTCGTTCAACCGGCCGCTCGCGGCCTGCGCGACGGCCTACACCACGCTGATCCGTTCGGTGCCCGATCTGGTGCTGATGCTGCTGCTGTTCTACAGCATCCAGATCGGCGTGAACGAGGCCACCGACGCGCTCGGCATGGCGCAGATCGACATCGATCCGTTCGTGGCGGGTGTGCTCACGCTCGGCTTCATTTACGGCGCGTATTTCACCGAGACCTTTCGCGGCGCGTTTCTCGCCGTGCCGCGCGGCCAGCTCGAAGCGGGCTACGCCTACGGCATGAGCGGCGCGCGCGTGTTCGCCCGCATCCTGTTTCCGCAGATGATGCGCTTCGCGCTGCCGGGCATCGGCAACAACTGGCAGGTGCTCGTGAAAGCGACGGCGCTGGTGTCGATCATCGGTCTCGCCGATGTCGTGAAGGCCGCCCAGGACGCGGGCCGCAGCACCTTCAACCTGTTCTTCTTCCTGCTGATCGCCGCGCTCATCTATCTCGCGATCACGACGATTTCGAACTTCGCGCTGATCTGGCTGGAACGCCGCTACTCGGCCGGCGTGCGCCACGCGCAACTCTGACACCGCAAGGGCACAAGCGATGAACGAAATCCTTCAGCAATTTGGCCGCGCGTTTCTCTACTGGGACGGCGAGCACGTCTCCGGCCTCGCCATGACGCTCTGGCTGCTCGTGGTGTCGGTGGCGTTCGGCTTCGTATGCGCGGTGCCGCTCTCGGTCGCGCGCGTTTCGCAGCGGCGCTGGCTGTCGATGCCGGTGCGCTTCTACACCTACGTGTTTCGCGGCACGCCGCTCTACGTGCAGCTTCTGCTGATCTACACGGGCGTGTACAGTCTCGCCTTCGTGCGCAGCGAACCGCTTCTCGACGCGTTCTTTCGCAGCGGACTGAACTGCGCGATCCTCGCGTTCGCGCTCAACACCTGCGCGTACACCACCGAGATTTTCGCCGGCGCGATCCGCGCGACCTCGCACGGCGAAGTGGAAGCGGCGCGCGCCTACGGCATGAGCCCGTTCACGATGTACTGGCGCATCGTTCTGCCTTCGGCGCTGCGCCGCGCGCTGCCGCTGTACAGTAACGAAGTGATCCTGATGCTGCACGCCACCACGGTCGCGTTCACGGCCACGGTGCCCGATCTGCTCAAGGTGGCGCGCGACGCCAACTCGGCCACGTATCGCTCGTTCGAGTCGTTCGGCCTCGCGGCGCTGATCTACTGTGCGGTATCGTGCGTGCTGGTGGCGCTGTTCCGCCGCGCGGAAAAGCGCTGGCTCGGCCATCTGGCCGTGCGCACGCGCTGAATCGCCTCGCACTGACGCGACATTTTTTGGAGACCATCTTGGCTCAGACGATGCAAACGACGCCTGCGGGCGAGAGCAAGCTGATCGCGCGCGACATCCACAAGCGTTACGGCGACAACGAAGTGCTCAAGGGCGTCTCGCTCGACGCGAAGAAGGGCGACGTGATCAGCATCATCGGCGCGAGCGGCTCGGGCAAAAGTACGTTCCTGCGCTGCATCAATTTCCTGGAGAAGCCGAACGCGGGCGAGATCGTCGTCGATGGCGAAACGGTGCGCACGAAAGCGGCCCGTGACGGCGGCCTCGAAGTGGCCGATCACAAGCAGCTTCAGCGCATCCGCACCAAGCTCGCGATGGTGTTCCAGCACTTCAATCTCTGGTCGCACATGAACGTGATCGAGAACGTGATGGAAGCGCCGCTGCACGTGCTCGGCGTGCCGCGCAAGGAAGCCGAGGAGCGCGCGCGCGAGTATCTGGAGAAAGTCGGGCTCGCCCCGCGCGTGGAAAAGCAGTATCCCTCGCATCTGTCGGGCGGCCAGCAGCAGCGCGTGGCGATCGCGCGCGCGCTCGCCATGCATCCGGACGTGATGCTGTTCGACGAACCGACGTCGGCGCTCGATCCCGAGCTCGTCGGCGAAGTGCTCAAGGTGATGCAGAAGCTCGCCGAGGAAGGCCGCACGATGATCGTCGTGACGCACGAAATGGGTTTCGCGCGCAATGTGTCGAATCACGTGATGTTTCTGCATCAGGGCCGCACCGAGGAGCAGGGCGCGCCCGCCGACGTGCTCGGCGCGCCGAAGAGCGAGCGCCTGCGCCAGTTTCTGTCGGGCAGTCTGAAATAAGCGACGCACGGCGTCTTCGCGCATGAACCAGGAAGGGAACGCATCCGCCGCTTCGGTGGCATCGACCACGCCAGCCGTCGCGCGCGCGAACCGCACGACGCAGGTGGCGATCGTCGCGCTGCCGCCGGTGTCGATGTCGGGCGTGGGCCCGATCGTCGACGCGCTCAATCTCGCCAACGAGATCGACGGCCGCGCGCTCTACCGCTGGCAGATGTACTCGTGGAACGGCCGGCCCGTGCCGCTCGCGGGCGGCGCGCAGTGGCCCGCCGACGGCACCTTCGGCGACGCGCTCGCGTGCGACTGGCTGATCGTCGTGACCGAGCGCTATCAGCAGTTCGCCGACTATCGCCTGTTTCTCGCGAGCCTCGCGCGCCTCGGGCCGCGCACGCCGCTCGTCACCGGCATTCATCACGGCGTCTGGTGGCTCGCGATGGCCGGGCAGTTGCAGGGCTATCGCGTGGCCGTGAACTGGGAGACGTACCAGCAGTTCGCCGAGCAGTTCGAGCGCACCATCGTCACGCAGCATCTCTACGAGATCGACCGCGATCGCGCGACCTGCGCGGGCGGCCAGGCGACGCTCGACTTCATGCTGGCGATGATCGGTCGCGAGCACGGCCCCGAACTCGTGGACCGCATCGCCGACGCGATGGGCGCGAGCACGCTGCGCGGCGGCGACGAGCGTCAGCGCATTCCGTTCGTGACCGCGCCCGGCGAGCGCCATCCGCGCCTGAACGACGCGCTCATGCTGATGGAAGCGAACATCGAGGATCCGCTCACGACCGACGAGATCGCCGGGCACGTGGGCGTCTCGCGCCGTCAGCTCGAACGCCTGTTCCGGCAGTATCTGAACGCGATGCCGTCGAAGTACTACCTCGGCCTGCGGCTCGCGAAGGCGCGCTCGCAGTTGCAGCGCACCAGCAAGTCGGTGGTGCAGATCAGCCTCGCGTGCGGGTTTTCGTCGGCGGCGCATTTTTCGAACGCGTATCGCGAGCGCTTCGGCGTGACGCCGCGCGAGGATCGCCGCAACTGGATCGAGCGCCAGCACGGCGGCGCGAATCCCGAGCCGCGCGCCGGGGCGCTGGTGGAGCCGCCCGAGCGTGATTGAAGCGTGATTGAAGCGTGATCGAGCCGTCGTGGAAGCGGGCGCGCTCGCCTGACCCGGCGCACGAAAATGGCTCATTCGGGACGGAAAACCCCGCCGCGCCGCCGCTGACGAAAAAACGCGTCGCGCCTGCGCAAGACGTTTGCAGCGCGGTTGCCTACACTGCAACCGATACTCGCTCGATTGAGCCCATTAGCATCCGGTTCGTACCCTAATCGCGCCTCGCGCGGCACGAGCCTGAATCGAGAACCTGAATCGGCACGCCGATTCGAGACCACAAGGATTCGCCATGAACGACCAGACTGTGAGCCGCCAGACCTTCGACGAAGTGATGGTGCCGTGCTTCTCGCCCGCGCCGTTCGTGCCCGACCGCGGCGAAGGCTCGCGCGTGTGGGACACCGCCGGGCGCGATTACATCGACTTCGCCTGCGGTATCGCCGTGACCTCGCTCGGCCACGCGCATCCGGAACTGCTCAAGGTGCTGCACGAGCAGGGCGGCAAGCTCTGGCACATCGGCAACGGCTACACTAACGAGCCGGTGCTGCGCCTCGCGAAGAAGCTCGAATCGCTGACGTTCGCCGATCGCGCGTTCTTCGCCAACTCGGGCGCGGAAGCCAACGAAGCCGCGCTCAAGCTCGCGCGCCGCGTCGCCTTCGACCGCCACGGCGAGCAGAAGGCCGAGATCGTCTCGTTCACGCAGTCGTTCCACGGCCGCACCTTCTTCACGGTGAGCGTGGGCGGCCAGCCGAAATATTCGGAAGGCTTCGGTCCGATTCCGCAAGGCATCATCCATCTGCCGTACAACGACATCGACGCCGCGAAGCGCGCGATCGGCCCGCAAACCTGCGCGGTGATCGTCGAGCCGGTGCAGGGCGAAGGCGGCGTGATTCCCGCCGATCCGGCCTTCCTGCGCGCGCTGCGCGAGGCCTGCGACGCGCACGGCGCGCTGCTGATTTTCGACGAAGTGCAAACCGGCGTGGGCCGCACGGGCACCTTCTACGCCTACGAGCAGACCGGCGTGACGCCCGACATCCTGACCACGGCGAAGGCGCTCGGCAACGGTTTCCCGATCGGCGCGATGCTCACGACCGAAGCCATCGCGGCGCACTTCAAGGTGGGCGTGCACGGCACGACCTACGGCGGCAATCCGCTCGGCGCGGCCATCGCGCACAAGGTCGTCGAGCTGATCAGCGACCCGGCGGTGCTGGCGGGCGTGCGCGCACGCGGCGAGACGATCCGCGCGAAGCTCGCGCACTTGAACGCGCGCTTCGACGTGTTCAAGGAAGTGCGCGGCCAGGGTCTGCTGATCGGCGCCGAACTGAACGCACGTTTCGCGGGCCGCGCGAAGGACTTCAACGGCGCGGCGGCGAACCGCGGCGTGATGATGCTGATCGCGGGCCCGGACGTGCTGCGCTTCGCGCCTTCGCTGATCATGCCGGCGGCCGATCTGGACGAGGGCTTCGCGCGCCTCGAACAGGCGTTCGAAGACGTGGTCGGCGCGCGCTGACCGGCGTTCATTCTCGATAACAGGACCGACGATGCTATTCGTTCGCCCCGCCAGGCTTGCCGATCTCGACGCGATCGCGCACATGGCCCGCACCGCGCAGCCCGTGCTGCATTCGCTGCCGCACGACCGCGCGGCGCTGGAAGCGCGCATCGCGCTGTCCGAGGATTCGTTTCGCGCGGACGTCGACTTTCCGGGCGAGGAGTTCTATCTCTTCGTGCTCGAAGATTCGGCGACGGGCCGGCTCGTCGGCACGTCGAGCCTGATCGCGGCGGCGGGCTACTCGGAGCCGTTCTACGCGTTCCGCAACGACGCGCTGATCCACGCCTCGCGCGAGCTGCACGTGAACCGCAAGATTCACGCGCTCACGATGTCGCACGAACTCACGGGCAAGAGCCGCCTCGCGGGCTTCTATATCGATCCCGCGCTGCGCGGCGACGCGGCGGCGCATCTGATGTCGCGCGCGCGCATGATGTACGTGGCGATGAACCGCCGCCGTTTCACGCCCGAGGTGTTCTCGCTGCTGCTCGGCGTGACCGACGACGCGGGCGCCTCGCCGTTCTGGGAAGCGGTGGGCCGCAAGTTCTTCGGGCGCGATTTCAAGGACATCGAAATGGCCTCGGGCGGCAGAAGCCGCACCTTCATCGCCGAAGTGATGCCCGCGTATCCGCTCTACGTGCCGCTGTTGCCGGAAGCGGCGCAGCGCGTGCTCGGCGAGCCCGATCCGCGTGCGCTGCTCGCGTACGAGATTCATCTCGAAGAAGGGTTCGAGCCCGACCGTTATGTCGATATCTTCGACGCGGGTCCGGTGCTCACGGCGCAGGTGGATCGCACGGCGTCGGTTGCGGGCAACGCGACGCGCGTGGTGCGGGAAAGCGCATCCGCGAACGCAGAGGTTTCTGAAACCTATCTGGTCGCCAGCCAGCAAGGCGGAGAGTTCCGCTGCGTGCTCGCCACGCTGCCGGTGCAGGAAGCGTCGACGTACGCGCCGCATGCGCCACACGCACCGCTGGCCCTCGTCGCCGACGCGCCGCTCGACGCCGCCACGCGCGCGGCGCTGAACGTGCAGGACGGCGCGCGCGTGCGCTGCGCGCCGCTGTATCGCGAGACGCCCGACAACGACAATTCGATGGGAGAAGCGCAATGATCGTGGTACGCGTCGTGCAGACGGGCGATGTGGACGCGCTCGTCGCGTTGGCCCAGGAAACCGGCCCCGGTCTCACGACCTTCAAGCCCGACCGCGAGGCGCTGGCCGCGCGCATCGAGCGCACGCGGCGCACGCTCGCGGGCGAAGCCGCGCCGGCCGAGGCGGGCTACTTCTTCGTGATGGAAGACACCGCGAGCGGCGACGTGGCGGGCGTCTGCGGCATCGAAGCGGCCGTGGGCCTCACGCAGCCGTTCTACAACTATCGCGTGAGCACGGTGGTGCACGCGAGCCAGGACCTCGGCATCTGGACGCGCATGCGCGCGCTCAACATCTCGCACGACCTCACCGGTTATGCGGAAGTGTGCTCGCTGTTCCTCTCGCCGCGCCATCGCACGGGCGGCATGGGCGGGTTGCTGTCGCGCTCGCGCTTCATGTTCATCGCGCAGTTCCGCGAGCGTTTTCCGGAACGCATCTGCGCCGAATTGCGCGGCCATTTCGACGACGAAGGCACCTCGCCGTTCTGGCGCGCGGTCGGTTCGCACTTCTATCAGATCGATTTCAATGCCGCCGATTATCTGAGTTCGCATGGCCGCAAGGCGTTTCTCGCCGAGCTGATGCCGCGCTATCCCGTCTACGTCGAACTGCTGCCCGAGGAGGCGCAGGCGTGCGTGGGCCTCACGCACGCGGACACGGTGCCCGCGCGCCGCATGCTCGAAGGCGAAGGGCTGCGCTACGAGAATCACGTCGATATTTTCGATGCGGGCCCCGTGCTCGAATGCCATATCGCCGATTTGCGCACGGTGCGCGAGAGTGTGGTGGTGCCCGTGCGCATCGGCGCGCAGACGGCCGAAGAGGGCGTGCGCTCGCTGGTCTCGAACACCTCGCTCGCGGATTTTCGCGTGGGTTTCGCGCCGGGTGTCGTCAGCGACGGCGCGTTCACGCTGAGCGCGCAGGAAGCGGCCGCGCTCGGCGTGCGCGAAGGCGAGCCGGTGCGCGTGCTGGGCGCCGCGCGGCGTCAGGGCGCGTGAACGTGAACAGGCAGCACGCGCGAGCAAAATAACAGGACGAGTCATGAACGAGCTTTTCATCGATGGGCAATGGTGCGCGGCCTCGGGCGCCGCGTTTGCGTCGCGCAATCCGGGCACGGGCGCGATCGTGTGGAGCGGCAACGCCGCCAACGAGGGCGACGTCGAGCGCGCGGTGAGCGCCGCGCGCCGAGCGTTCCCGGCGTGGTCGAATCTGCCGTTCGAGGCGCGCTGCGAGATCGTCAAGCGCTTCGCGGCGCTCGTCACCGAACGCAAGGAGCAGCTCGCCCAGGCCATCGGCCGCGAAACCGGCAAGCCGCTCTGGGAGGCGCGCACCGAAGCGGCGTCGATGGCGGCCAAGGTCGCGATCTCGATCACCGCCTACCACGAGCGCACCGGCGAAAAGCGCAGCGACATGGCCGACGGCGTGGCCGTGCTGCGTCATCGTCCGCATGGCGTGGTGGCCGTGTTCGGTCCGTACAACTTTCCGGGCCATCTGCCCAACGGCCATATCGTGCCCGCGCTGATCGCCGGCAACACGGTCGTGTTCAAGCCTTCTGAACTCGCGCCCGATGTTGCGCGCGTGACGGTCGAAATCTGGCGCGACGCCGGACTGCCCGCGGGCGTGATGAACCTCGTGCAGGGCGAGCGCGATACCGGCGTGGCGCTCGCGAATCATCGCCAGATCGACGGGCTGTTTTTCACCGGCAGCTCGAACACCGGCACGCATCTGCATCGCCAGTTCGGTGGCCGGCCCGAGATCGTGCTCGCGCTGGAGATGGGCGGTAACAATCCGCTCGTCGTCGCGCCTGTCGACGACGTCGATGCCGCCGTGCATCACGCGATCCAGTCGGCGTTTCTGTCGGCGGGGCAGCGCTGCACCTGCGCGCGCCGCATTCTCGTACCGTCCGATGGGTTCGGCGAGCGCTTTCTGGCGCGCTTCGTCGAGGTGTCGTCGCGCATCGCGGTAGGCGAGTACGACGCCGATCCGCAACCGTTCATGGGCGCGGTGATCTCGGCGCGCGCGGCGGGCAAGCTGATGGAAGCGCAAGCCATGCTGCTCGAACGCGGCGCGAAGGCGTTGCTGCCAATGACGCAGCGCGACCCGGCGCTCGGCTTCGTCACGCCCGGCATTCTCGACGTGACCGGCGTGGCCGATCTGCCCGACGAGGAGCACTTCGGCCCGCTCGCGCAGATCGTGCGCTACGCCGGTTTCGACGACGCCATCGCCCAGGCCAACAACACCGCCTACGGTCTTTCGGCCGGTCTGCTCGCCGACGATGCCGCGCTCTGGCAGCGCTTCTCGCGCGAGATCCGCGCGGGCATCGTCAACTGGAACCGGCCCACCAACGGCGCGTCGAGCGGCGCGCCGTTCGGCGGTCCGGGCCGCTCGGGCAATCACCGTCCGAGCGCGTACTACGCAGCCGACTACTGCGCATGGCCGATGGCCTCGGTGGAAAGCGCACAACTGCAGATGCCCGCGAGCGTTTCGCCGGGCCTTCAATTCTGAGGATCGACGATGAGCCATTCCGCAACCGGATCCAAGGCCACCCTGGAGGCCAATTTCGACGGACTCGTTGGCCCCACGCACAACTACGCGGGGCTGTCGTTCGGCAACGTCGCGTCGCAGAACAACGAGAAGTCGGTCGCGAATCCGCGCGCCGCCGCGCAGCAAGGTCTGCGCAAGATGAAGCGGCTCGCCGATCTCGGCTTCGCGCAGGGCGTGTTGCCGCCGCAGGAGCGGCCGTCGATCCGTCTGCTGCGCGAACTGGGTTTCAGCGGCAAGGAAACCGACGCGATCGCGCGCGCCGCGAAGGACGCGCCCGAACTGCTCGCGGCGGCCAGCTCGGCGTCGGCCATGTGGACCGCGAACGCGGCCACCGTGAGCCCGTCGGCCGACACGCCCGACCGGCGCGTGCATTTCACGCCCGCGAACCTGTGCAGCAAGCTGCATCGCGCGATCGAGCACGAGTACACGCGCCGCACGCTCGGCGCGATTTTCGCGGATCCGTCGCACTTCGTGGTGCACGAAGCGCTGCCCGGCACGCCCGCGCTCGGCGATGAAGGCGCGGCCAATCACACGCGTTTTTGCGCGCAGTACGGCGAGCGCGGTGTGGAATTTTTCGTCTACGGCCGCAGCGAATACCGTCGCGGACCGGAGCCGAAGCGCTTTCCGGCGCGTCAGACCTTCGAGGCGAGCCGCGCGATCGCGCAGCGCCACGGCCTGAGCGACGACATCGCCGTGTTCGCGCAGCAGAATCCCGACGTGATCGACGCGGGCGTGTTCCATAACGACGTGATCGCCGTGGGCAACCGCACGACGCTGTTCTGCCACGAACGCGCGTTCGTCGAGCAGGGCAAGGTCTACGACGAACTGCGCGCGAAGCTCGCGGCGCAGGGCGCGGCGTTCGACGTGATCGAGGTGCCGGACGCGCAGGTGAGCGTCGCCGACGCGGTCACGTCGTATCTCTTCAACAGCCAGTTGCTGAGCGGCGCGGACGGCAAGCAGGTGCTCGTCGTGCCGCAGGAATGCCGCGAGAACCCGCGCGTGGCGATCTGGCTCGAAGAGCTGGTTGCGAAGCCCGGTCCGATCGACGACGTGCTCGTATTCGATCTGCGCGAGAGCATGAAGAACGGCGGCGGTCCCGCGTGCCTGCGTCTGCGCGTGGTGCTCAGCGAAGCGGAGCGCGCCGCCGTCGCGCCCGGCGTGTGGATGAACGACGCGCTGTTCGCGCGCCTCGACGCGTGGATCGAAAAGCACTATCGCGACCGCCTCGCGCCGCAGGATCTCACCGATCCGGCGCTGCTCGCGGAGTCGCGCACGGCGCTCGACGAACTCACGCAGATTCTCGGCCTCGGCTCGCTCTATGACTTCCAGCGCTGATTCCGCCGTGCTCGCCGATTTTCTCGCCGCGACGCTGGCAGGCCGGCGTCCCGTGCACGACGACGCAAATGCGGGCGCGTGCGCGAACGGCGCGGTGCGCTGGCAGTGGCAGGACGAAGGCGTGCTGTTGCTCGAACCTGTGCATGGCGATGCCGACAAGGATGCCCCGGCGCGCAGCGTGCTGATTTCGGCCGGCGTGCACGGCGACGAAACCGCGCCCATCGAGCTGCTTTCGCAGATGGTCGCGGACATCGCGGCGGGGCGTCTGCCGCTCGCGTGCCGTCTGCTCGTCGTCCTCGGCAACGCGGCCGCGATGCGCGCCGCCACGCGCTACGAAGACGACGACCTCAACCGCCTGTTCGGCGGCCGCCACGCGCGCGTGCCGCAGAGCCGCGAAGCGCCGCGCGCGATCGCGCTCGAACAGGCTGCGCAGCGCTTTTTCGAAGCCACGCCCGCCGCCGGCACGCGCTGGCACCTCGACCTGCACACGGCGATCCGCGCCTCGGCGTTCGAGCAGTTCGCGCTCTTGCCGTACACGGGCGGCGCGCCCGCGCGCGCGATGTTCGACTGGCTCGCCGACGCACGCATCGCCGCCGTGCTGATCCACACGGAAAAGGGTGCGACGTATTCGTCGTTCACCGCCGACGCGTGCGGCGCGACCGCCTGCACGCTCGAACTCGGCAAGGTGCGTCCGTTCGGCCAGAACGACCTCGCGCGTTTCGCGCACGCGGACGCGGCGATCCGACGGCTCGTCTCGGGCGCGCACGCCGATGCCGATGCGCCAATGCCGCGCGTCTTCACCGTGATCGGCCAGATCACGAAGCAGAGCGACGCGCTGCAACTGCACGTGGCCGCCGACGTCGCCAATTTCACGCCGTTCGCGCGCGGCACCGTGCTCGCCGAGGACGGCGCGTATCGCTATGTCGTCGCGCACAACGAGGAGCGCATCGTGTTCCCTAATCCGTCCGTGAAGCCGGGTTTGCGCGCGGGTCTGCTCGTTGTCGAGACGACCGGCGCAACGCTCGCCGCGCTCGTTTAAGCCGCGTCCGGCGCTTGGGCGGCGCACGCCCGTCGCCGTCCGCCGCTTGCGCATCCACGACATCCAATTGCAATTTCGCCCCGCGCCGTCCGGCTCGCCGACGGCGTAGGGGCGTTTTCGGAGCGCGTGTGCGGGCGCGGTACAATCGCGCCCTCGCGGTTGCTGCGGCGCATCAGAAACGATGCGGCCGTTTGAGCCGCTTTTTTGGCGCAGCGATCCTGCCCCAAGCGCGACGGAGACCACCGGAGCGCGCTGTAAACCGACTGGAAAGAGACACTGATGAACATGAACTGGAACAAGCTGGCCCGCCTCGCGCTCTGCGCGGCCGTCACCGTGGCCGCCGGCGCGGCGCACGCTGCCGATATCAAGGAAATCCGCTTCGGCGTCGAGGCGTCCTATGCGCCGTTCGAATCGAAGTCGCCGAGCGGCGAACTGCAGGGCTTCGACATCGACGTCGGCAACGCCGTCTGCGCGAAGCTCAAGGCGAAGTGCGTGTGGGTTGAAAACTCGTTCGACGGCCTGATTCCGGCGCTCGAAGCGCGCAAGTTCAACGCGATCAACTCGGACATGACGATCACCGACCAGCGTCGTCAGGCGATCGACTTCACCGATCCGATCTACGCGATCCCGAACCAGATGATCGCGAAGAAGGGCAGCCCGTTGCTGCCGACGCCGGCATCGCTGAAGGGCAAGCACGTGGGCGTGCTGCAAGGCACGATCCAGGAGTCGTATGCGAAGGCCAAGTGGGCGCCCGCGGGCGTCGACGTCGTGCCTTACCAGACGCAGGACCAGATCTATGCCGATCTCGCCTCGGGTCGTCTGGACGCCGCGTTCCAGGACGCCGAAGCCGCGTCGAAGGGCTTTCTGAACAAGCCGCAAGGCGCGGGCTTCGCGTTCGCGGGTCCGCAGGTCGTCGACGCCAAGCTGCTGGGCGAGGGCGTGGGCTACGGCGTGCGCAAGAACGACGCGGCGCTCAAGGCCGCGCTCAACGGCGCGCTGAAGGAACTGAAGGCCGACGGCACGATCGACAAGATCGCCGCCAAATACTTCGACGTGAAGGTCGTGCTGAAGTAAGCGCACGCGGTGTCATCGTGTAGCGCCCGACCGGCCGGTTGACACCGGCCGGTATTTTTTACGCGCCAATAATTCGGAATCCGGAATAATGGCCGCGCCCGCCGCTGTATCTGGCCCTGCGCGCGCGGCATTGAACGCGTAACATGGCGATTATTTTCGTGAATTGAGCGTCCGCTTCATAGGCTGGACGTATCCGCCAGGATAAAATCTTTGCGGGTAAGAAAGAGTAAGAATTAAAGGTGGAAACGGGAATGCGCCGCGGCGCCGCATCGCGGTCCGCAGGCGAGCAAGAAGAAGTCGAACGAAGAGAGACCAGACGGGCGCGACGAAAAACGTGGCGCCACGCGGGGGACCCATGAGCTTCAATACCGCAGACCAGCACACCTCGGGTGCCGTGGCCGGCACGCCTTCGGGCGCGTCGTCCGGCGCCACGCAGGACCGGGCCGATTCCGTCGAAGTGTATTTCGCGCGCTTGCCGCTGCTCGATCGCGACGGCATGTTGTGCGCCTACGAAACCTTGCCGCGCATCGTCGCGCGCGAAGGCGAACCGGCCGACAGTCACACGCCCGCCGACCCCGCAAACGCGGCGAACGCGATGCAAGGGCTCACGCTCGCGCCGCCGTCACAGGCCGCCGTGCTCGTGGAGGCGTTCACGCGGCCCGCGCTGCGCGCCGCGCTCACGGGCCATCCGGCATGGATCGACGTGACGCGCGAGATGCTGTTCGACGACGCGCTGCTGCGTCTGCCCGCCGATCGCGTCACCTTCGAATTGCCGATCGACGTGGGCGCCGACCCCGAGGTGATCGCGCGCATCGTCAAGCTGCATGGCAAGCGCTTTCGCTTCGCGCTCGACAACGTTACGAAGGCCGACGAATCGTTCGCGAAGCTGCTGCCTTACGTGGACGCGATCAAGATCGACATTCGCGACATCGCGGCCACGATGCTGCCGAAGTTCGCGAGCGTGCTCAAGGCGGCGGGCAAGCTGCTCGTCGCGCTGGGCGTCGAAAACAAGGACGACTACGAACGCGTGCATGCGCTCGGCTTCGACCGCTTTCAGGGCTATTACTTCACGAAGCCGCACGGCGGCGCGCGCCGCGCGAGCGCCTCGCGCCAGGCGCTGCTGAACCTGCTGCAACTGCTCGCCTCCGAGCCCATGGTGATGCAGCTCGAAGCGGAGCTCAAGCTCAATCCCGTGCTTGTGATGCATCTGATGCGGCTCGCGAATTCGAGCAGCTTCGCGCCCGGCCGCAAGGTCACCACGCTGCGCGAGGCAATCAACGCCACCGGCACCAACCGCATCGCGCGCTGGACGCAACTGCTGCTGTACGCGGACGGCCGCAAGATTTCCCTCGAAGACGACCCGATGCTGCAACTCGCGGCCACGCGCGCGCGCTTCATGGAAATGGCGGCGGCGGTGTTGCCCGAAGCCGGTCCGACCGAAGAAGATTCGGCGTTTCTCGTGGGCGTGTTCTCGTTCGTCGATGCCGTGTTCGGCGGCCCGATCGAAGGCGCGCTCGAAGTGCTGCGTCTCGCCAAGCCGATCCGCGCGGCGATCCTGCGCCGCGAAGGCGTGCTTGGGCAATTGCTCAATGCGAGCGAGGCGCTGGAGCGCGGCGACTGGTCCGCCGTGGATGCGGCGTGCGAACATCTCGCGCCGCTCGACGCGGGCGCGGTGTCGGCGCTGGCCTTGCAGGCGGCCGAATGGGCGGGCATGGCCGAGCGCGATGCGCAAGCGCAGGGGCTCGTTCAAGTCGAGGAGTAAGGGCGCACGGTTATTCACGCAGAAAAACAAACGGGGCGCCAGGCGCCCCGTTTTGCTTTAGAACGACAACGCCGCCTGGCGACGACGCTCGCGAGTCGAGATCAGCTCGAGGTTTTCGCCAGGGTCTTCACCGCATCGCCGGCAAAGAAGCGCGCGAGTTCGTGCGCGAGCTCGTTGAGCGCGCTCATTTCCTTCTGCGAGATGCGGCGCGGTTCCTGGCTCGTCATCCAGTCGCCGTAGAGCAGGGCGACGGGCGGTTCGCCCTGCGCGGCCACCGGCAGCAGCACGAAGGCGCGGGTGTCGTCGAAACGGGCGCGATACCAGCCCGGCAGACGCGTGAGCATCTTCGGGTCCTGGGCATTCTCGATGAAGATCCCCACCGAGTTGGCGATCGCCAGATGGAATACATCGGGCTGGAAAGTCGCGCTGAACGTGAGCTTGTCGAGACCGTCTTCCACGTCGGGGCCGAAGCCGCGCTGCGCTTCGAACATGTTCGCGCCGCGTCGCACGAACACGACCGTGCGCGCAAAGCCGAGGCCCGCGAGCACGGTTTCGGTGGCGAGCGTGAGCGCCGCCGAGAGCGCGCTGTCGGGCGGCAGGGCGCGCAGATCCTCGACGCCCGCGGCGATGCGCGCCTCGGGGTCGAGCGCCTCGCGCGCGATGGCGTCCGCGTTCGCGCGCAGTTCGACGATCTCGCGCATCACGCCGTCGTCGGCTTCCTCGTTGGCGAGCGCGAGGCTCATCTGCACCAGCGTTTCCGGATCGGTGTTGAGCGCGCGGCCGTAGTACTGCGCGAGTTCGGCGATGTGCTCCTCGCGCACTTCGTCGGTCAGCCCGGGCGTGGTCAGCACGCGCGCGACTTCCGTCGAGTAGTTCGTGATGGCGCGCAGCCATTGCACCTGGCGCGACTCGGTGCCGGCCGGGTCGTACTCGCCCATGCCTTCGCGGATGGCCTCGGGCAGGCGCCAGCGCGCGGCCGCGTCCTGGCCGATTTCGGCGAAGGTCACGCCGAGCACGTCGATGCAGGCTTCGTCCTCGCTCGTGCCCGCGTCGCATTCGCGGCGGATCTGGTCCCACTCGGGTTCGAGATAGAACACCACGAGCAGCTTGCCGACCTGGCGCATCAGCGTGCAGACCACGGCTTCCTCGCCCGCGCGCAGGTCGCCGCGCTCGGTGAGCTTGCGCGCGACGCAGCCGGACAGCAGGGTACGGTTCAGTTCGAGTTTGGCGTCGATGCGGCGCGGCGCGCTGTGATGGAAGTGATCGACGATCTTCAGGCCGACCACGAGATGGCCGACCGCGTCCATGCCGAGCACCATCAGCGCGCGCGTGACGGTCGTGATGTTGCCGCCGAAGGCCATGTACATGGCCGAGTTGGCGAGGCGCAGCACTTTTTGCGTGAGCGCGAAGTCCGACAGCACGACTTTCACGAGCGCGCCGAAGTCGTAGTCGTCGTTGGTCATGGCCGCGACCGTCGTGCGCAGCGATTGCGACAGCATGGGGAAGTCGCCGCGCTCGTTCATGCGAGCCCAGAGCCGGTCGAGCAGGACTGCCTTTACCATCTGAACCATGTCAATTTCGCAAAAGCCCAGCGTATATCGGTGTCGCCATCAGTGCACTCCGTGAAGGTGCAGACTGCGCGACTCGAACCGCTGCGAGAGTTCCTCCGATGGCAACGCCTTGCAGACGAGCCATCCCTGGATGTGGTCGCAGCCCATCTTCGTGAGCAATTCGCGCTGCGCCTCGGTTTCGACGCCCTCGGCGACGAGTTCGAGTTCGAGCGTGCGCGCAAGGCCCACCACGGCGTTGACGATCGCCTGATCGTTGCGCGAGGTGAGCAGGTTCTCCACGAAGCTGCGGTCGATCTTCAGTTTCGAAAGCGGAAACCGCTGCAGGTACGCAAGACTCGAATAGCCCGTGCCGAAGTCGTCCACGGCGAAGCGGATGCCGAGGCCCGTCAGCTCTTCGAGCAGCTTGACCGCGTGCTGCGGGTCCTGCATCAGCAGGCTTTCGGTAATCTCGAACACCAGTCGGCGCGGATCGAGCCCGGTGAGCTGGATCGCTTCCTGAACGCTGTCCTTGAATCTCGGATTGCGGAACTGCTGCGGCGATACGTTGACCGCAATGTACTGCAAGGAGATGCCTTGCTCGTCCCATTGCGTCAACTGCATGCAGGCCGCTTTCAAAACCCAGTTGCCGAGATAATTAATCAGGCCGACGGATTCCGCAAGGGGAATAAATGTTGAGGGCGGCACGAGCCCATGCAATGGATGTTGCCAGCGGATCAGCGCCTCGACCCCCACGACGCCCCGCGTGGCGCTGCTTGTGATGGGTTGATAGTGCAGCGAAAACTCGCCGTTGCGCACGCCGTCGTAGAGATCGGACTCCAGCTTCAGCAGCATCGCGTCGGTCGGATCGTCGTCGGGCACGTGCAACATCATCGTGTTGCCGCCCGCCGCCTTGGCCTGTTGCAGCGCCTGGTCGGCGCGGCGGATCAGCGGCGTGCTGTCGGCCTGGATATCGTTCAGGTCGTGCGCGGTCTCGTGCGGATCTTCGCGCAGGATGCCGGGCAGGCCGCCTTGCGCGCGCTGGTCCGGATAGAACGCAATGCCGATGCTTGCCGAGAGATGCACGGGCTGGTCGCGGAACGTATAGGGCTGCAGGATCGACGTGAGCAGGCGGCGCGCGAGCGCTTCGGCGGTCACGCGCAGATCGCCGGGGCTCGCGTTGAGCTGCGGCGTGATCAGGATCGCGAACTCGTCGCTGCCGATGCGGGTGATCAGCTCGCCTTGCAGCGCGAGATGCGTGAGGCGGCGCGCGGTTTCGCGCAGCAGTTCGTCGCCGGCGTCGTAGCCGAGCGCGCGGTTCACGCGTTGATAGTCGTCGAGATCGAGCAGCAGCAGCGCGATCGGCAGGCCGTGACGGTCGGCTTCGGCCTGGGCGCTTTCGAGCGCGGGACCGAGCGCCGCCTGGTTCGGCAAGCCGGTCAGCGGGTCGTGATGCAGCGCGTGCGTGAGGCGTGCGGCGTCGCCTTGCCATGCGGAGACATCGAAGCCCGCGACCGCGAAGCCGTCCATGCCCGCATAGGCCGCGCGCTGCACGCGCAGCTCCACGGCGAGCGGGTAGGTGAGCGCCTTGACGAGGTCGACAGTGTCCTTCTCGACGGCGCCGCTGTCGAGCGCGCGCGCGAACAGCTCGCTGAGCCGCGTCTGATGTTCGGGCGCCACGAGGTCGTGCAGCGTCGCGCCGAGCAGGAACTCGCGGTGATAACCGGCGAAGCGCAGGCTCGCATCGGAGACATAGAGGAAGCGCAGGTTGCGGTCCACGTGCACGAGGAAGTCGACGGCCGCCGCCGTGTGTTCGAACGAACGCGAGACAGCGTCGGACGGCGCTTCGAGCATGCGCGCGGCCAGCGTCATGTCGTGCGGCGCGTCATGCGCGTCAGGCAGCAGCGGCGCGCCGCTCGTGGAGGCGAGCGGGACGCCGGCTTCGACAGGCAGCCCGGCGCGCGTGCGCAGCCGGCCGATGACCGAGCGCAGCCAGCCCGGGCGGGGCGCGGTGATCCTGTTCGCTTCCATGTGTATCGCTGGCAACCCTTGATCTGATCGTTGTTGCGCCGGTTCTCCAGGCGGCACGCCAGAGCGTGAGGCCGCGGTGGTCCGGTCGGCGGGCGCATCGGCATCCGGCTGAACACGCCCATCAGACCGTGATATCGACCTTGCGCGCAAAATCTTTAGTGTCAAAACCGAAACACAACGGAAATTTCGACCCGTGTGCGAACTCGCGGCATCGAGCGGTGTCAGCGCACGCAGTTTCGGTTAAAGTGGCGCCGGCAGCCTGCCCGCGCCGATGCGCGATGCATACGCTCGCCGCGCCCGGAGGCTTGTCTGAGCGGCCAGGCATCCGGAGCGAAGGTCCGTTGAGAGCCTGTCCGCAGGGACAAATTTCTTACCGGTTATTACCACTACCGTCGGGACCTGCTGTCCGGGATTATCCGCTCCAGTCATCCGCCATGTCAGATTCATCGTCATCGTCCGCCAGGCCGGAACACGGGGCCAGCGCAGGCGGCCAGGAGCCCATGCAACACGCAGCGGGCCTCGGTGGGCAGCCGTTCGTCTATCTCGGGCGGCAACCGATCCTCGACCGCAACGGCGCGCTGAACGCCTACGAGCTGCTGTTTCGCGGCGGCGCGCAAAATCGCGCCGAAGTCTTCGACGACCGCCATGCCACCGCTCAGGTGATGACGCGCACGATGGGCCAGCTCGGCGTGCCCGCCGTGCTCGGGCGCCATCACGGCTACGTCAACATGAGCCGCGAGCTGCTGTTCGACGACATCGTGCATCTGCTGCCGCCGGGCCGCTTCGTGCTCGAAGTGCTCGAACATGTGGGCCTGGATGTCGCCGTGCTCGAACGTCTCGCGCAGTTGCGCCGCGTGGGCTATCGCATTGCATTCGACGACGTGAGCGCGCTCACCGACAACCTGCGCCGCGCGCTGCCTTACGCGGACATCATCAAGGTCGATCTGCTGCAGACCGATCGCGCCGAACTGCCCGCGCTGGCCGCCGCCATCTCCGCCGCGGGCAAGACGCTGATCGCCGAAAAGGTCGAGACGCGCGAGGACTTCGAGTACGCGCGCGACCTCGGCTTCGAGCTGTTCCAGGGCTACTTCTTCGCGCGTCCGCAGATGCTGCGCGCGCCGCGCATGCGCGCGTCGCGTCTTGCGCTCGTGCGTCTGCTCGCGCTGGTCGCGAGCGACGTGGGCGTGGCCGCGCTCGAACATGAATTGCGCAGTCATCCGGGCGTGGTGGTGCAGTTGCTGCGCCTCGTGAATTCGAGCGCGTATGCGCCGGGGCGGCCGATCTCGTCGCTGCGCGAGGCGGTGCTGGCTGCGGGCACGCGCCAGATCGCGCGCTGGGCGCAGTTGCTGCTTTACGCAAGCGGACGCGATCTGCCGTGGGCGTCCGATCCGCTCGTGCAACTCGCGGGCACGCGCTCGCACTTCATGGAACTCGCCGCGCGCAGTCTCGCGCCGAACGACCCCGATTTCGCCGATGCCGCGTTCATGACCGGGATCTTCTCGCTCGTGCACGTGCTGGTCGGCTCGACGGCCACCGATACGCTCGAAGGCCTCGGCCTCGCGCGCGAGATCACCGCGGCCGTCGACGGCCAGCATGGCGAACTCGGCATGCTGCTGCGCGTCGCGCATGCGTGCGAACGCGGCGACGAGACCCGGGCGCAGACGCTCATCGCCGAAGCGGGCGGGCGCTTCTCCACGCTCACGCCGCCGCTGCTTGGCGAGCTCAATCTGTGGGCGGGCGCGTGGTTCTCGGCCTACGCGGACGGTTGATCCGCGCGCGTTGAAAGTCGCGTGTAAGGGCATGCGGATTGCTCGTTCGCGTTCGCCGCACGTGGCTGCATGCGCGCTCTGCGTGCACGCGCGGACTGTGGTCCAATAGGGGCGGCGCCGAAGACCCGTGGCGGTCCGTCGCGGGCCGCGGTCCCGGCGCTCCATTCGTGCCCCATCGAGGACATCCGAGGACATCCGCTATGAAACCGAGGTATTTCGCGGCCGGCGCCGCGGCGCTCGTGTGCGCCGGCCTGTCGCTGTTCGCCCTGACTGCGCAGGCCACGCTCAAGCCGGGCGACGCCGCGCCCGATTTCACGACCCAGGCGTCGCTGGGCGGCAAAACCTACACGTACTCGCTCGCTTCCGAGCTCAAGAAGGGACCGGTGGTGGTGTACTTCTATCCGGCCGCGTTCACGAAGGGCTGCACGATCGAAGCGCACGAATTCGCCGAAGCCGTCGACGAGTACAAGAAGTACGGCGCGACCGTGATCGGCGTGTCGCACGACAACATCGGCACGCTCACGAAGTTCTCGGTGAGCGAGTGCCGCAGCAAGTTCCCCGTCGCCGCCGACGAAGACTCGAAGATCATCAAGTCCTACGACGCCTCGATGCCGATGCACGAGTCGATGGCCAACCGCGTCTCGTACGTGATCGCGCCGGACGGCAAGGTGATCTACGAGTACACGAGTCTCTCGCCCGATCAGCACGTGGAAAACACGCTGCGCGCCGTGAAGGAATGGGCCGCGCAGCATCCGCAGCAATAAGGCGCGCGGCGCGCGTGGCGTGAAGGCAGCGCGCGCCGGTTGATGCGCTGTTTTGCGCGCTGTTTCGTGCGCTGTTTCGTGCGTTGTTATGTGCGTTGTTATGTGCGTTGCTTCGTCCGCTGTGTCATTGCGCGTCGCCCGCCGTGTGCCGGCGACGCCGCCTTCGCTGTGCTTCCTCTCTCTTTGCTTTTGCCGTTTCCCGCATGCCGATTCTCGTTCTGCTCTTCGCGTTCGCCGCGCTCGTCTATGGCGCGGTGTGGTCGTTTCATGCGCTCGCCGCGCGCTTCGGACTCGGCGTGGCCGTGGGCGTGGCGGTGGGGGTCGCGGTGGCGATCGTGGCGTTGGTCGCGCGCTGGTGGCGTCGTCGGCAAGCGGTTGCGCCCAATCTGCGCGGCGACGGCGACTGGACGCACCGTGTCTCGGGCGCCTGGGGCGAGGCGCGGCTCGCGGCGGGCAAGCGGCTGTGCGAAATCACGTGCGAGGGCGCGCACGGCGCCTATATCTTCGCGGATCTGCACGACGCGCAGGCGCAACGCGACGCCAACGGCTGGCACGTTGCGCTGCGTGTCAGCGATGCAAAACACCCGCTTTGGCAATTGCCGATGCCCGGCGAGGGCGAAGCGAAACGCTGGGCGCGCATCTTTACGCTGGCGATCGTGCAGCGGCTTTGAGGGCGGTTCTAAGCGCGTGACGAAGCGCTTGACGTTGCAGTCGTTCATGAACTTGCGCGCGGACAAACCAGACGCAATCGTGTGTCTCGCGCGTAGGCAAACGGCGCGCAAACGCCGCTGATGCGTCGCGCGACGGTGGCATACTCGCACGCCAGCCGCGCGGGCCGGGCGATCCGCGAAATCCCTGCGAATCCCCGCGATTTATGCGATTTATGCGATTCATGCGATCCCCCGAGGCCGTCTTGAAGCCTGGCCGCGCGCCCCCACATTTTCTTACGCCGACGATTGCCATGTTCCGAACCCTGAGTGTTTCCCTCGCGCTCGCCGCCGCTTGCGGCACGCTGCTGACTGCCTGCGACCAGCAGAAGGTCGCCGACGCCGTCAACGCGGTCAAGCCCGACGCGATGGCGTTCGGCGGGCTCAAGATCGGCGTGTCGACGGTCGAGGACGTGCGCGCGTCGGCGGGCAAACCCGAAATCGTCTGGCAGAACGACGACGGCACGGAACGCCTCGAATACCCGCGTGGTCCGAACGGACTGAATACGTGGATGCTGGATTTCGACGCGGATGGCAAACTCGTCGCCATGACCCAGGCGCTGACGGCGCTGAATATCGCTCAGGTGGTGCCCGGCATGACGCAGGACGACGTGCGCAAGCTGCTCGGCAAGCCGGCGACGGTGTCGAAGTACGCGCTGAGCCACGAGGAAGTGTGGAGCTGGCATTGGGCCGAAGGCGGCGTCGCCGGCGACGGCATGTTCAATGCGCATTTTTCGCCGGATGGCCTGGTGATCCGGACGTCGCGCTCGGACGCGCCGGGGCACGAACAGCACTGAGGCGTGCTGACGGACGAGGAGGTTGAGATGAAGCGTTTGGCCTGGCTGTTGAAAATCGTGAGGGGCGATGCGCGCGTCCTGTGGTTTGCGCTGCGGCAACCGAACCGGCCGGCGTGGCTGGTGCCCTCGGCGGCGTTGCTCACGCTTTATGCGCTCGCGCCGTTCAATATCGCGCTGCCGCTCGTCGGCGTTGTCGACGATGGGATCGTCGTGCCGGTGCTGCTGCATCTGATGGTGGCGTGCCTGCCGGTCGCTTTGAGGCGAGCGGCGAGGTGAGCAGGAAATCAAGCGGCACATTCAGCGCCGCTTCAAAGCGGAAAGCGCATTAAAAAAGGCGGCTGAGCGTCAAACTCAGCCGCCTTTTTTTATTCCACCACGCGCGCGGGCGGCTCCAGCTTGCCGCGCTTCGTATCCCACCACACGCGCAGCCGGTCCATGTACAGATAGACCACCGGCGTCGTGTACAGCGTGAGCATCTGACTGACGATCAGGCCGCCGACAATCGAAATGCCCAGCGGCGCGCGCAGTTCCGCACCTTCGCCGCGCCCGAACGCCAGCGGCAGCGCGCCGAGCAGCGCCGCGCAGGTCGTCATCATGATCGGACGGAAGCGCAGCAGACACGCCTGGCGGATCGCGTCGTGCGAACTCAGGCCCTCGCGCGAGGCCTGGATCGCGAAGTCCACCATCATGATCGCGTTCTTCTTGACGATGCCGATCAGCAGAATCACGCCGATCAGCGCGATGATGCTGAACTCGGTCTTGAAGAGCAGCAGCGCGAGCAGCGCGCCCACGCCCGCCGAAGGCAGCGTCGAGAGAATCGTCAGCGGATGGATGTAGCTCTCGTAGAGAATGCCCAGCACGATATAGACGGCCAGCAGCGCCGCGAGAATCAGGATCGGCTGGTTGTCGAGCGATTGCTGGAACGCCTGCGCCGTCCCCTGGAAACTGCCGTGAATGGTCTGCGGCATGCCGATCTCGGCCATCGTGTCGTAGATGGCCTGGGTGGCGTCGGAGAGCGACTTGCCCGGCGGCAGGTTGAACGAGATCGTCGACGCCACGAACTGGCTCTGGTGATTCACCGAGAGCGGCGTCGTGCCCGGCCCGAACGAGGCGATGGCCGAGAGCGGGATCATGGTTTCCTGCGCCGTCGACACGGCCGCGCCCGACGAGGCGCTCGACTTGCCGCTGGCCGCGATCGAATTGATCGCGAGATTGCGCGCGGAGTCGGCAGCGATGGTCGCGGCGCTCGACGACGAGGTGCCGCCCGTGCCGCCCGACGACGCGCTCGTCGTGGCCGTGGACGTGACCGTGCCCGCCGTCGCATTGGTGCTCTGCGCGCCGCTCGCGGTGCCGCCCGAGGTGCTGACCCAGATCTGCTTGAGCATCTCCGGGCTCTGCCAGTATTGCGGCGCGACTTCCATCACCACGTGATACTGGTTGAGCGGGTTGTAGATGGTCGAGACCTGGCGCTGGCCGAACGCGTCGTAGAGCGTATTGTCGATCTGCGAAGGCGTGATGTTCAGCCGCGCCGCGCTCTTGCGGTCGATCGTGACCATCGCTTCGAGGCCGCCTTGCTGCTGGTCGGAATTCACGTCCGCGAGTTCGGGGCGAGCCTGCAACGCTTCGGTGAGTTTCGGCCCCCACTTGTAGAGGTCGGCGGTGTTGTCGGCGAGCAGCGTGAATTGATACTGCGCGTTCGATTGCCGACCGCCCACGCGAATATCCTGCACCGATTGCAGGAAGGTGCGCGCGCCCGCGACGTTCGAGAGCGGCCCGCGCAGTTGCGCGATCACTTCGTCGGCGGACAGCTTGCGCTCGCTCTTGGGCTTGAGCGAGACGAACATGAAGCCCGCGTTGGTCGCGCGTCCGCCCGTGAAGCCGGCTACCGAATCGACAGCCGGGTTCGCCTGCACGATGCGCTGCATCTCGGCGAACTTCACCTTCATCGCCTGGAACGAGGTGGCCTGGTCGGCCTGAATGCCGCCGATCAGCCGCCCGGTGTCCTGCTGCGGGAAGAAGCCCTTCGGCACGATCACGTAGAGCACAACGTTGAGCGCGATGGTCGCGAGCAGCACCATCAGGATCAGCAGCGGGTGCGCGAGCGCCCAGCCGAGCGTGCGCTCATAGCCGTTCTGCATGCGCATGAAGCCGCGTTCGAGCCACTGCGAAAAGCGGCCTTCCTGTTTCTTCTCGTGCGCTTCTTCGAGCAGGCGCGAGCACATCATCGGCGTGAGCGTGAGCGAAACCGCGAGCGAGACGGCGATGGCGAGCGAGAGCGTCAGCGCGAATTCGCGGAACAGACGTCCGACGATGCCGCCCATCAGCAGAATCGGCAGGAACACGGCAACCAGCGAGACGCTGATCGAGAGCACGGTGAAGCCCACTTCGCGCGCGCCGAGCAGCGCGGCCTTCATGCGCGGCACGCCGCTTTCGATATGGCGCGAGATGTTTTCGAGCACCACGATGGCGTCGTCGACGACGAAGCCTGTCGCGATGGTCAGCGCCATCAGCGAAAGGTTGTCGAGCGAGAAGCCCATCAGGTACATGGCCGCGAAGGTGCCGATGATCGAGATGGGCACGGCCACGCTCGGGATCAGCGTCGCGCGCCAGTTGCGCAGGAACAGGAACACCACCATCACCACGAGCGCCACGGCGATGATCAGCGTGTGCTCGGTGTCCTTGAGCGAGGCGCGGATGGTGACCGAGCGGTCCGAGGTGGGAATCACGTCGACGTCGGCGGGCAGCGAGGCCTTCAGTTGCGGCAGCATCTCGATCACGCGGTCGACGGTCTCGATGATGTTCGCACCCGGCTGGCGGTACAGGATCACCAGCACCGAACGCTTGCCGTTGGCGAGGCCGAGGTTGCGCAGATCCTCCACCGAATCGACCACTTCGCCCACGTCCGAGAGCTTCACGCCCGCGTTGTTGCGGTAGGCGATCACGAGGTCCTTGTACTGGCTCGCCTTGCTCGCCTGGTCATTGGTGTAGAGCTGGTAGCGCTGCGGGCCGAACTCGATGTCGCCCTTCGGGCTGTTCGCGTTCGCGGAGGCGAGCGCCGCGCGCACGTCTTCGAGACCGATGCCGTAATGGAACAGCGCATGCGGCTCCAGCTCGATGCGCACGGCCGGATTGGCCGAGCCGCTCACGTCCACTTCGCCGATGCCGTCCACCTGCGAGAGCGACTGTTGCAGCACCGTGGCCGCCGAGTCGTAGAGCTGCCCGGCGCTCAACGTGGGCGAGGTGAGCGCGAGAATCAGAATGGGCGCGTCGGCGGGATTGACCTTGTGATACGTGGGGTTCGAGCGCAGGCTCGTCGGCAGGTCGGCGCGCGCGGCGTTGATGGCCGCCTGCACGTCGCGCGCGGCGCCGTCGATGTCGCGGTTCAGGCCGAATTGCAGCGTGATGCGCGTGCTGCCCACCGAACTCTGCGAGGTCATTTCGGTGACGTCGGCGATCGAACCGAGGTGGCGTTCGAGCGGACTCGCCACGCTGGTCGCCACCGTTTCCGGACTCGCGCCCGGCAAGGTGGCCTGCACCGAAATCGTCGGGAAATCGACCTGCGGCAGCGGCGCCACCGGCAGCTTCGTGAACGCGAAGAGGCCGGCGAGCGCGATGCCGAGTGCGAGCAGCGTGGTCGCGACGGGGCGCGAGATGAACGGGCGCGAGAGATTCATCGCGTCAGTGCTCCGGGCCGGACGTGGGCGCGGGCGGCGTCGGCTGCGAGTCGCCGCCAAAGCGCTTGCGCAGGCGCGCCGCGATCGAATCGAACGCGAGATAGATCACGGGCGTGGTGAAAAGCGTGAGCGCCTGGCTCACGATCAAGCCGCCCGCGATCGCGATGCCGAGCGGCCGCCGCAATTCCGACCCCGCGCCGGTGCCGAGCATCAGCGGCAGCGCGCCGAGCAGCGCCGCCATCGTCGTCATCATGATCGGGCGGAAGCGCAGCAGGCAGGCCTGATAGATCGCCTCGTGCGGCGGCTTGCCTTCGTTGCGTTCGGCGTCGAGCGCGAAGTCGATCATCATGATGGCGTTCTTCTTCACGATGCCGATCAGCAGCACGATGCCGATAATGCCGATGATGTCCAGATCGTGCCCGGTGATCATCAGCGCGAGCAGCGCGCCGATACCGGCCGAGGGCAGCGTCGAGAGAATCGTGATGGGATGCACGAAGCTCTCGTAGAGCACGCCCAGCACGATGTACATCGTCACGATCGCCGCGAGGATCAGGAACAGCTCGTTCGAGAGCGACGCCTGGAACGCGAGCGCCGCGCCCTGGAAGCGCGTCTGGAACGAACCGGGCAGGCCGACGTCCTTCTCCGCCTGCTGGATCGCCTTGACCGCCGCGCCCAGCGACGCGCCCGGCGCGAGGTTGAACGACACCGTGGTGGCCGGGAACTGCGAGAGGTGCGAGACCAGCAGCGGCGCGGGCCGCTCGTGGAACTTCGCGATGGCCGACAGCGGCACCTGGCCCGTCGTCGAGGTCGAGGAGGGCAGGTAGATCGAGTTCAGCGAGTCGGTGTAATGCTGCATCACCGGATCGGCTTCCAGAATCACGCGGTACTGGTTCGACTGCGTGAAGATGGTCGAGATGATGCGCTGGCCGTAGGCGTCGTAGAGCGCGTTGTCCACGGTCGCGGGCGTGATGCCGTAACGCGCCGCGCTCGCGCGGTCGATCTCGATGAACACCGAGTTGCCCTGGTCCTGCAGGTCGGTCGCCACGTCGGCGAGTTCGGGCAGCTGTTGCAGACGCTGCACGAGCTTGGGCACCCAGGTCGTGAAGTCCTGGATGTTCGGCGTGGTGAGCATGAACTGATACTGCGTCGGGCTCACGGTCGAGTCGATCGTCAGATCCTGCACGGGCTGCATGTAGAGCGTCGCGCCGGGAATATGCGCGGTCGACTGCTGCAGGTCGCGGATGATCTGGCTGGCGGTCTCGCTGCGGTCGTCGCGCGCCTTCAGGTTGATCAGCATGCGGCCGCTGTTGAGCGTAATGTTCTGGCCGTCCACGCCGATGAACGACGTGAGGCTTTCCACGTTCTCGTTCTTGAGGATCTCGGTGGCGAGCGCCTGCTGACGCTCGGCCATCGACGCATACGAGACCGATTGCGGCGCCTGCGTGATCGCCTGGATCACGCCCGTGTCCTGCACGGGGAAGAAGCCCTTCGGCACGTAGACGTAGAGCACGCCCGTGAGCACGAGCGTGGCCGCGAACACGAGCAGCGTGAGCCGCTGGCGCGCGAGCACCCATTCGAGCGCGACGCCGTAGCGGCCGATTACGTAGTCGAAGAACGCGTGCACGCGCGTCTCGAAGCGGCGGCTTTCGGTGGGCGGCGTGTGGCGCAGCATCTTCGCGCACATCATCGGCACCAGCGTGAGCGAGACGATCGCCGAAATCACGATGGTCACGGCCAGCGTGATCGCGAATTCGTGGAACAGGCGGCCGACCACGTCGCCCATGAAGAGCAGCGGAATGAGCACCGCGATCAGCGACACCGTGAGCGAGATGATGGTGAAGCCGATTTGCTTCGAGCCCTTGAGCGCGGCTTCGAGCGGCGGGTCGCCGTCCTCCACATAGCGCGCGATGTTCTCGATCATCACGATGGCGTCGTCGACCACGAAGCCGGTCGCGATGGTCAGCGCCATCAGCGAAAGATTATCGAGCGAGAAGCCGCATAGATACATCACGGCCAGCGTGCCGATCAGCGAGAGCGGCACCGACAGGCTCGGGATGATGGTGGCGTAGACGTTCGCGAGGAACAGATACATCACCAGCACGACCAGCACGACCGACATCAGCAGCTCGAACTGCACGTCGCGCACCGAGGCGCGGATCGTGGTGGTGCGGTCGGTGACGATCTGCACGTCGAGCGCCTGCGGCAGCGATTCCTGCAGTTGCGGCAGCAGCGCCTTGATGCTGTCCACCACGGCGATCACGTTCGCGCCCGGCTGGCGCTGCACGTTCACGATGATCGCGGGCGTGTTGTCCACCCACGCGCCGAGCTTGGTGTTCTCCGCGCCCTGCACGATGTTCGCCACGTCGGTGAGCATCACCGGACGGCCGTCGCGGTACGCGATCACGGCGTCTTTATAGGCGTCGGCGTCGGTGAGCTGATCGTTCGCGTTGATCGTGTAGGCGCGCGTCGGGCCGTCGAAGTTGCCCTTCGGCGTGTTGACGTTGAGGTTCGAAATGCTGGTGCGCAGATCGTCGAGATTCAGGCCGTAGGCGGCGAGGGCGCGCGGGTTCGCCTGAATGCGCACGGCCGGACGCTGGCCGCCCGACAGGCTCACGAGACCCACGCCGGCGACCTGCGAAATCTTCTGCGCGAGACGCGTGTCGGCGAGATCCTGAATCTGCGTGAGCGGCAGCGTTTTCGAGGTGATGGCGAGCGTGAGGATCGGCGCGTCGGCCGGATTGACCTTGGCGTAGATCGGCGGCGCGGGCAGGTCGGAGGGCAGCAGGTTGCCGGCCGCGTTGATGGCGGCCTGCACTTCCTGTTCGGCGACGTCGAGCGGCAGGTCGAGGCTGAACTGCAGCGTGATGACCGAGGCGCCCGCCGAGCTTTGCGACGACATCTGGTTGAGCGACGGCATCTGCCCGAACTGGCGCTCGAGCGGCGCGGTGACCGAGGACGTCATCACGTCCGGGCTCGCGCCCGGATAGAAGGTCTGCACCTGGATGGTCGGATAGTCGACTTCGGGCAGCGCCGAGAGCGGCAGAAACCGCAGCGCGACGAGACCGACCAGCATGATCGCCGCCATGAGCAGCGCCGTGCCGACCGGGCGCAGGATAAAAGCGCGGGAAGGATTCATGCGGCTTACTGGCTCGAAGCTTCAGAGGCGTGACGGCGATGGCGGTGAGCGCCCGAGGCGGCGCCGGCCCACGACGCGCCCGATGCGCCGGACGCACCCGATGCATGCTTCGGACGCTCGGCGGGAATCGTGATCTTCGAGCCTTCGCGCAGGCGGTCCGAGCCGTCGATCACGACGCGCTCGCCCACGGCGAGACCCGAGGCGATGCTGGTGCGTTCGGCGTCGATCGGACCGACCTTGACGACGCGCACGGTCACGGTGTTGTCCGGCTTCACGACGTAGACGTACTGCCCCTGCGAGCCGTTGAGCACCGCCGAGGTGGGCACGATCACGGCGTTGTGGATCGTGTCGACCAGCAGGCGCGCGTTGACGAACTGGTTCGGGAACAGCGACTCGTCGTCGTTCTTGAAGCTCGCGCGCAGCTTGACGGTGCCGGTCGTGGTGTCGATCTGGTTGTCGAGCGTTTGCAGATAGCCGCCTTCGAGCATCGTGGTGTTGCTGCGGTCGTAGGCGGTCACCGACAACTTCGTGCCCGCGCGCATCTGCTTCATGATCGCGGGCAGGTTGTCCTCCGAAGTCGTGAAGATCACGCTGATCGGCTGCAACTGCGTGAGCACGACGATGCCATTGGTGTCGCCGGACGTGACGTAATTGCCCGGATCGACCTGACGCAGGCCCACGCGGCCCGAGACCGGCGCGGTGATGCGCGCGTAGGTGAGGTCGAGCTTGTAGGTGTCGATGTTGGCCTGATCCGACTTCACCGTGCCTTCATATTGCTTCACGAGCGAGGCTTGCGTGTCGACCTGCTGGCTCGCGATCGAGTCCTGCGCGAGCAGCGTCTGGTAGCGCTTGAGGTCGAGGCGGGCGGTGGCGAGCAGCGCCTGGTCGCGCGCGAGCTGGCCTTCGGCGTTGGCGAGCGAGATCTGGTACGGGCGCGGGTCGATCTGGGCGAGCACGTCGCCCTTTTTCACCATCTGGCCTTCCTCGAAGTTCACGCTCTGCAGCGTGCCGGACAGTTGCGTGCGCACCGTGACGTCGGCGAGCGGCGTGACCGTGCCGAGCGCGGTGATGACGATGGGCATGTCGCCCGCCCTGGCCGTCGCCACGCTCACGGGCTGCGGCATGTTGGCGAACGCGCCGGGTCCGCCGCGGCGCGAATGCGCGCCGCTCGCGCCGCCGGGCGCCGCCGCGCCGCCATTGGGCGTCTTGCTCCAGGGCTGCCAGCGCAGCAGCACGATGAGCACGACGATCAACACGATCACGAACGCGATGAGCTTGCCCCGGCTCCTGCGCCGGACCTCGCCCGACGGCGGCGTGGCGGTGGCGGACGGCGTGTCTCGACGAGGGGAATCCGGGCGCTTTTCTTGTTGATCCATCGGTCAGGTCGGTTACGAGGTCGGTGACGTGCGTGTCGGTTGAGCGGATTGGCCGCGCGCGGCGGCCCGGCGGCATCGGGGCGGGCGGCGCAAGCCGCACGGACTGCCGATGCTACGCGAGGCGCGCGCAAGCTTGATGTCAGGTGCCGCCGCGCTGGCTGGCGTGCTGCGCATGGCTGGCGGGAGGCGCGGTCGGCCTGACGTCGCGCGAAGTATCGCGGCGTGATGCGGTTGTATTCCCGGGCCAGCGCGGCTGGGCGCGCGATGCGTGCTGATTCCGCGCCGGCGCGTGCGACGGCGTACAGACGGCTTACGCCGCCAAAAAGCATGATGCTACGTCGCTGCCTTCGTTACAGTCCAGTACCGTATCTTTCGAGACGTTACGAACGTTACCGGCTGTGTCATTTATCTGTCAGGATGAGCGGCCGGGATTCGCGGCTGGGGCGGCCGTCGAGGCCGCGGTGACGTGAGGCGGGGGCGGCAGGCAGGCGGTCCCGCCGATTTCGGCAACAATGCGCTCGATGGATTCGCGCAACAGCGGCACCGCGTGCGCGACGAGCCAGTCGCGCGGACATTGCTGGGCGGCGCCGCCGCAGTTGATTGCGTAAAGCTCGCCGCCCGGGCCGAAGAAGGTGCCGGCGATGGCGTTGAGGCCTTCGTACCATTCGCCGATCGCCATGCCGTAGCCTTGCTCGGCGGTTTCGGCGAGCGCCGCGTCGAGACGGCTGCTGACGAAACCCCAGTCGTTGCCGGCGGCGGCCTGCAGGGCGGAGGTGAGTTCGGCGCACTCGGCCGCTTCGAGCGAGACGAGGTAGGCGCGGCCCACGGCGGTGCGGCTCATGTCGATACGCGCGCCGACTTCGAGCCGCGAGACGAGCACGGCCGAGCGCGGGCGGATGGCGTCGATCACGACCATGTCGAGGCGGTCGCGCACCGCCAGATGGACCGACAGCGCCGTGCGTTCGGCGAGGCGGGTGAGGAAGGGCCGGGCGCGGGCGCGCAGGTCGGAATTGCGCAGGAAGCCGTTGGAGAGTTCGAGGACCGACGAGGTGAGCACGAAGCGCTCGCTGTCGGGCAGGCGCGCCAGGAAACCGGTGGAGACGAGCGTGCCGGTCAGACGCGAGAGCGTCGCCTTCGGGATGCCGGTGAGCTCGGTCAGTTCGCGATTGCCGAGCGCCGTGTCGGCGGCGGCGATGGCGCGCAGGACGGCGAGACCGCGCGCGAGCGCGGTAACTTCTTCGGCGCTGCCGTCTCGGTCGCGGGGCGTGTCGGGCGAAGCGCGGTGATCGGGGGCGGTGGTCATGAGCGTGGGATTTTCCGAAACGCTATTTCAATTTTGTTTGCGCGAGATGCGAGTTTTAACGCTTAAATCGACCCCGATTTTTGTGCCTCGGAAGTACCGATCCATCGGACGAAAGTCAGGCTACATCGGGGAAAGCGGCTGACGGCGGGTGCATTTCGCCGTGCGCAAGAGGGGTTTGATAGTTCGCGTATTTTGGTTAGATTTTGCTTGACTTAGTCAGCGTCTGGATAAAAAATGGAACCTGATTTCGACAGGACTTCGAGACGTTTGCGCGCGCAAACGTTATGTCAGGTAATCGAAGGCGGGTTGGATGCAAGCCAGGTAACGCGTTTTTGCCTGAGCAAAGAACCCCGCGGCCTTGCGGGGTTTTTATGTCGCTCGGGTTATGCAATTCGCATAAATTCGCGGCTGGGCACAAACCTCCGCGCACCGTATTAACGGGCTTGATAAACGTCTCCATTGTCCGCGCCGCGCGAGCGTCGCTGCGGCGTGCAATGTGCGATGAATGAAGATCAGACAAGCGCAGTCCTCGTTCGCTGTTTTTGTCGCGCGGTAATTGCGCAGTACTTGCGCAGTTCTTGTCGAATACCGGCTCTCAGGTTCTAGCACGGCCCTCGGAATGGCTAGAACTTTTCAAAGCGTCACGTTCACACGTGACGCTTTTTTTTGCTGTGCGCTAGCGCACGTCCGGCATCAGTCTGCCGGAAAAACAGGAACGCTGTGCGCATGTTTCGCGTTGACGCACAGTGTGGGCAGCGCGCGATGGATGCGCGCTCAACGGTTACGGGCGATTACGCGCGAGCACGCTGCAACCGTTTTTCAAACGCTTGCGTGCGGCGTTTCGCGCAATAAAAAAGGCCGGCATTGCGCCGGCCTTTTCACTTTTGTCGACGCCATCGGCGTGACATCGTGCGCGATCAGGACACCGACTCGCGCTCCGGCGTCGCGGTGATCTTGTGGATCGACAGGTCCGCGCCGTTGTACTCGTCCTCCTGATCGATGCGCAGGCCCACGACCGCACGCAGCGCGCCGTACACGACGAAGCCGCCGAGCGAGGCCATCACGATTCCGCTCAGCGTGCCGACGATCTGCGCGCCCAGCGACACGCCGCCGATGCCGCCCGCCCAGCGCGCGCCGAAAATGCCCGCGGCGATCCCGCCCCACGCGCCGCACAGGCCGTGCAGCGGCCACACGCCGAGCACGTCGTCGATGCGCCAGCGGTTCTGCACGCACGTGAACATATAGACGAACAGCACGCCCGCCACCGCGCCTGTCGCGAGCGCGCCCAGCGGGTGCATGATGTCCGAGCCCGCGCACACAGCCACGAGACCGGCGAGCGGCCCGTTATAGGTGAAGCCCGGGTCGTTGCGGCCCGCGAGCCACGCGGAGAGCGTGCCGCCCACCATCGCCATCAGCGAGTTCACGGCGACGAGGCCGCTGATCTTGTCGATGGTCTGCGCGCTCATCACGTTGAAGCCGAACCAGCCTACGGCCAGCACCCACGCGCCCAGCGCAAGGAACGGAATGTTCGAGGGCGGATGCGCGGCGATGCGGCCGTCGCGCGAGTAGCGGCCATGGCGCGCGCCCAGCAGGATCACGGCGGGCAGCGCGACCCAGCCGCCGAACGCGTGCACGACGACCGAGCCCGCGAAGTCGTGGAACGGCACGCCGAACACGTGCGTGATCGCGTCCTGGTAGTGCAGCCGGTTGTTCCACACCATCCCTTCGAAGAACGGATAGATGAAGCCGACGATCACGAATGTGGCGAATAGTTGCGGATTGAACTTCGAGCGCTCCGCGATGCCGCCCGACACGATGGCCGGAATCGCCGCCGCGAAGGTCAGCAGGAAGAAGAAGCGCACCAGCTGATAGCCGTTGTGCTCGGCGAGCAGATCGGCCGGCGAGAAAAACTGCACACCGTAGGCGATCGTGTAGCCGATGAAGAAGTACGCGATCGTCGAGACCGAGAAGTCGACGAGGATCTTCACGAGCGCGTTGACCTGATTCTTCTTGCGCACCGTGCCGAGTTCGAGGAACGCGAATCCTGCGTGCATCGCGAGCACCATGGCGGCGCCCAGCAGCAGAAAGAGCGTGTCGGTACCGGTCTTGAGAGTGTCCATCCTTGCGTCCTGCGTTTGCCCAAAATAGGAGCGCGTTATGAGCAAGATGTGGGCCAGCTTCGCGCCAAACTGGTGAAAGCACGCTCGCGCGAGGCATTGAAGCGGTGCGCGCATGCACCGGCGCGGCCCCGCTCGCCGCGCTGGATGAGCGTCAGAACGGGGCACGATGGGCCCGCCGCATGGCGCATGCACGATCCGGTGGCACAAAAGCAGTGCTCGCGCGCGAAGTTGGTGAGCGTGCGCGCCAGTTTAGGGCGATTTATTTGTTTTCGCTTTCTGAATCAACGATTTGTCGGCATTTAGAAATGTTCGCCTCGATGGCGGGAGCGAACCGGAAAATGGCGGCCGCAGCGCATTTCCGCCGCACTGGGGGCGCAAACGCCGACATAATGAGCGGATCAAGAACCGTAGCCGTTCACACGCTCCAGGCCGCCACACAATGCGCCTCACCACCAAAGGGCTGTTGCTGATCGCGATTCCCGCCGTTTTCGAGCTGACGCTGCTGTCGGCCATCGTGAAGGCCGAGGCGGACGCGGAAGGCGCCGAGCGCTGGGGCCAGCATAGTCAGGCCGTGCTGGCGCAGGCGTCCCGCGTGCTGGAGCCGGTGCTGGTCGAGTCGGTGCGGCTGCGCGGCGCGGTCGCAACCAACGACGTGAGCTTCAGCACGCCGGTCTCGTTGTGGATGGACGTCGACCGCCGTATCGACCGGCTCGCCGAGCTGGTCGCCGACAATCCTCCCCAGGTCGAGCGCGCGGTGCAGATCCGCCAGACCGTGCAGAGCTACCGGCAATGGTCGGACCGGATCCAGGATCTGCTGCATTCGGGCCGTCGCGCCGATCTCGTCGAGCGCTTTCGCACCTTCACCGACTACGACGTGCTCGACCGCGTGCGCACCCAGGTCTCCGCGTTCCAGACCGAGGAGCGCCGTCTCGACGTGATGCGCGTGACGGCGGCCGAGCAGGCGCGCGCCCAGCAGGAGTCGCTGGTGGTGACGGCGGTGATCGGCTCGATCCTGCTGGTGGGGATCTCGGTGTGGCTGTTCACGCGCGGCGTGCGCGGACGGCTCGACGCGCTCTCCGACAATGCCGGGCGCCTCGCGGGCAACGAGCCGCTCGCGCCGCTTACGAGCGGCAACGACGAGATCGCCCAGCTCGACCTGACGCTGCATCAGATCAGCCAGCGGCTCGTCGAAGCCGAACGCCTGCGCGTGGGTTTCCAGGCCGATCTCGCGCGGCGCGCCGAGCAACTGGCGCGCATTAACGAAAACCTGCGCCAGCAGACGCAGGAAAACGAGATGTTCATCCATAGCGTGTCGCACGATCTGCGTGCGCCGCTGGTCAACCTGCAAGGCTTTTCGCGCGAGCTGCATCACGCCTGCGACGATCTGCGCGACCGCGTCGCGCATTCGTCGCTGACGGCCGAAGCGCGCGAACGCGTCGAGCGCATCATCAACGAGGATATCGGCGAGGCGCTGCGCTATTTGCAGACAGCCGTGCTGCGCGCCTCGCACATCATCGACGCGCTGCTGCGACTCGCGCGCGTGGGGCGCGTGGAGTACCGGCGTCAGCGCGTGAACGTGCAGGAGCTGGTGCAGCGCGTGGTCGACGCCATGCACGCGTCGGTGCGCGCGCGTAACGCCCAGGTGAGCGTGCGCATGCTGCCCGCCGTTTGGGGCGATCCGACCGCGCTGGAGCAGGTGTTCGCGAACCTGATCGGCAATGCGCTCAATTATCTCGATCCGGCGCGCGAAGGGCGCGTGGAGATCGGCGCGGCCGATGCGCCGCCAGGCGTCGAATCGCTGCACATCTTCTACGTCCGCGACAACGGTCTCGGCATTCCCGAAGTGGCGCTGCCGCGGCTGTTTCAGGCGTTCCAGCGCATGCACGGCAACGTTGCGCCGGGCGAGGGCATCGGACTCGCGCTGGTGCGCCGCATGGTCGAGCGGCACGGCGGGCGCGTGTGGGTGGAGTCGGTGGAAGGCGAGGGCACGACGTTCTATCTGTCGTTGCCCGATGCGCTGGCGGTCGTGCCGCCCGCGCCCGGCGACGCGGCGGCGCTGCTGGCCGCGCATGAACGGGAATTGCGCGGCGGCGACGAGAGCGCCGAAGGGCAGCCGCCGGCGCGCCCGGGCGCGCTCAAGGCGACGGGCAAGCTGGCCGTGGCAGGCGGACCGCCGGATGCGGCGGGTGTGTGACGTGAGGTGGGAAGAACGGTAACGCGTTGATGCACGTCAAGCAATCAGCACGCGAAAATCCGCCGGGTCTTGAGCAGTTGGTGACCGCGTATCGACCAGAGACAGCCCGCCACGGCCAGCACGACGACGACGCCCAGCACGGCGTGCGTGCTCAGCGATGTGCCGAACGGCATGCCGGCGGGAGAGACGAAAGCGCGTTCGAGCATGAGCAGCGCACCCCAGAGCGCGATGGCGGCCTGGATCAACATGCGCGTGCCGCGCAGATGGCGGGCGCGTTCGGCGGCCGTGCCGCGACGGTGCGCGCGGCGGCAAAAGAAAGCGATCGCCATCAAGGCGATCACGAGCAACACAATCCAGTCTGTCAGGTCCATCGATGCACTCCCGCAATCCATCCTGGATTGTCGGGAGTGCCTGGCACAAAAACCATCAGACCGGTCCTAAACAGGCGAACGAGATAAGTTAGGGCTCGATGCGCGTGCCCAGCAGCACGAGGAACTGGCGCAGCCATTCCGGATGCGCGGGCCAGGCCGGGGCGGTCACGAAGGGCGCGTCGGTCACGGCGGAATCGATGGCGATATCGGCATATTCGCCGCCCGCGAGCCGCACTTCGGGCGCGCAGGCCGGATAGGCCGAAATGCGCTTGCCGCGGATCACCTCGGCGGCGGCCAGCAACTGCGCCGCATGGCAGATGGCCGCGATCGGCTTGTTCGCGCCCGCGAAGTACTGCACGATTTCAATGACTTTCGGATTCAGCCGCAGATACTCGGGCGCGCGTCCGCCGGCGATGGCGAGCGCGTCGTAGTGCTGGGGATCGATTTCGTCGAAGCTCGCATTCAGCGCGAACTGATGGCCTGGCTTTTCGGTGTAGGTCTGGTCGCCCTCGAAGTCGTGGATCGCCGTCTTGATGCGCTCGCCGGCCTTCTTGCCGGGACACACGGCATCGACCTGATGGCCGATCGCGAGCAGCGCCTGGAACGGCACCATCGTTTCATAGTCCTCGGCGAAATCGCCGGTGAGAAACAGGATCTTCTTGACTGCCATGGCTTGCCTCCTCGGTGGGGTTGCGGTTTGCGCACGTGAAACGCCAAGCGTGGAACATAAACGGGTCTCACGCAGTCTACTCCAGCATGTTTGACGATTTCGCACAGCCCGGCGCGCCGGGCACGCCCACCTTCGCCGACATCGGCTGGCGCACCTACGAGCCGGGCCGCGACGCGGCGTCGCTCGCCGCGGTGTTCCGCGCCGCCGTCAATGAACTGGCGGCGTCGCACTATGACGCACCGCAGCGTGCCGCCTGGTCGACAAGCGCCGACAATCTGTCGGAGTTCGACGCGCGCCTGGCGCGCGGCGTGACGCTGATCGCCGATTACGCGGGCGCGCCGGTGGCGTTCGCGCAGCTCTTTCCGGTCGACCATGTGGAGATGCTCTACGTCGCGCCCGGATGGACGCGGCGCGGGCTGGCGTCGGCGCTGATCGCGCGGCTGGAGGCATTGGCGCGCGAGGCCGAGGCGAGCACGCTCGACACCGACGCCAGCGCGCTCGCGCGGCCCGTGTTCGAGCGCGCGGGTTTTTCTCTCGTTGCAGAAGAACGGGTGCGGCGTGGCAGCGTATCATTGCCGCGTTTTCATCTTTGCAAGCCGCTGCGTGCGGTGTCTTTTTCAGGATGACCATGTATTTGAAGGTATCGAAGCGGGTATCGAAGCACGTAGCGAAGGACCTGTCGCAGCACGCCGACGCCTCGCTTGCGTCCCTTGCGCGTGTGGCACGCATGGCCCTCGCGCCGGCGCTCGTCTGCGCGCTGCTGGCGGGCTGCGAAAAACACGATCAGACGGCGTCCGATCTTGCCAACAAGTCCGCCGACGCCGCGCAGCAAGCCGTGCAGGCCGCGGCGAGCCAGGCGCAGGCGCAAGCCGCGCAGGCGCTCGGCCATGCGGCGAGTTTCGTGAATCAGCAACTCGATTCCGCGCAGCGTCAGCTCGATCACGCGGCGTCGCAGACCCAGGCGACCATCGACTCGCACATACAGTCGCAGGCCGACCGCGCCAGCGACGCGAGCGCCTCCATCGCCCAGAATGCCAGCGACTCCAGCGCCGAACTCGCGTCTCAGGCGCGCGGCCAGTGGCGCGAGGCGGCGAGCGCCGCGCACGCGATGCTCGGCGACGCGGCGGCGGCCACCGGCACGGGTCTCTCGATCGCCGGCCATTCGCTGCAACGCTGGGCCGCGAGCGGCGCGGCGGCGGGCTCGTCGACGGGCGCCAGCCAGTGACGCGGGGCAGCAGGCGCATCGCGTCGTTTGACGAACGGAATTAATGTAATTATTATGGTTACACTTTATCTTGCCGCACGCGCTGCGGCCGCTTCGCTGTGAATACGAGTAGCCGTTTTGCGTTCGCCGTTCACGTGCTCGCGCTGCTGGCGTTGCAGGAAGGCGAGCCCTTGTCCTCGGAGATGATCGCGGGCAGCGTGAACACGAATCCCGCGCTGATCCGCCGTTTGCTGACGATGCTGGCCAACGCCGGGCTCACCACGTCGCAGCTGGGCGCGGGCGGCGGGGCGTTGCTGGCGCGCGAGCCGCGTACGATCACGCTGCTCGAGATCTATCACGCGGTCGACGACGCGCAGCTTTTCGCGATGCACCGCGAGGAGCCAAATCCGGCCTGCATGGTGGGGCGGCATATCCAGCAGTCGCTGCGTGGCGTGATCGACGATGCGCAGCGCGCGATGGAAGCCTCGCTGGCGGCGCGCACGCTCACCGACGTGGTCGAGGACATGCAGCGCAACGAGCGCAAGCTCGAACGCACGCGTGCGCCGAAGGTGCCGCGCCGGGCGTGATCGGGCGGGAAAGCGGGGCCGCGCAGCACGCGACAGGATTTCACCCGACGGGGCTTAGCCCCGTTTTTTAGCCCCAAAACTGTAACTAAATTAGTTACATAAATGCCTTAACTTCAGACAGGAGTCGAACATGAGCCAATCCCTGAAAATCGCGCTTTTTGGCGCCACCGGCATGGTGGGTTCGCGCATCGCCGCCGAAGCGGCACGCCGTGGCCATCAGGTCAGTGCGCTGGTGCGCCAGCCTGAGCGCGTCATCGCCGGCCCGAACGTACAGGCCGCGAAGGCCGATCTGCTCGATGCCGCGAGCGTGGCGGCGGTGCGCGGTCATGACGTGGTGGCGAGCGCCTATGCGCCGCCGTCGGGCCAACTGGGCGATCTGCAGGTCGCAAGCCGCGCACTGGTCGACGGCACGCGCGCCGCGGGCTTGACGCGCCTCGTGGTGGTGGGCGGCGCGGGCTCGCTCGAAGTCGCGCCCGGCAAGCAACTGGTGGATACGGACGGCTTCCCGGACGCCTACAAGCCGATCGCGCTCGCGCACCGCGAGGCACTCGCTTTTTACCGCACGGTGACGGATCTCGACTGGACCTTCTTCGCGCCCGCCGCGCTGATCGCCCCGGGCGAGCGTACCGGCGCGTTCCGCACGGGCACGAACACGCTGATCGCCGACGCGAAGGGTGACAGCCGCATTTCCGCCGAGGATTACGCCATCGCTTTCGTGAACGAACTGGAGCACGCGCACTTCGTGCGCCAGATCGCGACGGTCGCGTATTGATGCGGCGCAGCGTGGAGCCGCGCTTGCCTTCTCCCGCTTGCATTCTGTTACGCACGCGTGAGGCGTGGCCGCGGCGTCTGCGGCTACACTGGAGCGTCCTGATTTCGCCCCTTCGCCATGAATCCATGCTTCGGACGGGACGACGCGGGCGGGACGCCGCAACGCGTGCGGCCGTCCGCGTCGGGTTCCGTGCTGGCTCTGTTTTGGGCTTTCCCGCTCGCGCATTTACTCGCACCGGTCGGCGCGCGGCGCGACCCGCGCGACCTGCGCGGTCTGTGGACGCGCTGCATTCGCTTTGTCATCGGCATCATGCTGGTGAGCGCGCTGGGGCTCGGCCTCGGCCTGTGCGCGCCCGCATTCGCCGCCGGAGCGGCAGCGGCTGCACCCGCTGCGCCGGCCGCTCCGGCCGCCGTGCCGGTGCTCCCCGCGCTGCAAAGCCTCATTACCGGCGCGCCCGCGACTGCGTCGGGCGCGTCCGCCGCCGACGCCGCGTCGGCGCCGTCGCCCGCGAGCCAGGCGGAGTTCACGCGTTCGCTCGACAGCGTCATCAGCACGCTCGACAGCGACAAGCAGCGCAACGCGCTCCTCTCGCAGCTCAAGAAACTGCGTTCAGCGTCCGAGAACGTCGCGCCTGCGCCCGCTTCGGGCGCGGCGGCGAACGCGTCCGGGCTGCTCGGCGCGATCGCCTCCGGCCTCGCCTCGGTGGAAGCCGACGCGCGCCGCGGCCCCAGCCCGCTGCATTACTGGGCGGGCCGCTTCAACGCCGCCGGCATCGAGCTGTACACGATCGCCTCGGGCGGCGAGGGCGAGACGCTCGGCCGCATTCTCTTCGACATGGCGGCGATGCTGCTCGGCTGGGGCGTGTGCGCCGCGACGCTGCGCTGGCTCGAACGCCGCATGCTGCGCCGCTTTTCCGTGCGGGTGGGCCTGCGGCCTAATCCGAGCACCATCGATCTGCTGGTGTTCGTGCTGCATCGCGTCGCGCCGTGGATCGTCGCGTTCATCGGCGCGCTGATCGTCGAGCGTGCGCTGCCGCAGGCGCTCGGGCGCACGATCGGCGTGGTGATCGCCTATGCGATCGTCGCGGGCGCGGTGTTCTCGTCGATCTGTCTGATCATGTTCTCGCTGTTCGGCGCGGGGCATCGGCGCGTGGCCGTCAACGTGCTGATCCACGAGGCGCGCCGGCTGCTGTGGGCGATCGGCGTGCTCGCCGCGCTCGGCGACGCGGCCACCAATTACGAAGTCGCGAGCGAACTGGGCGTCAATCTCGCCGCGCTCGTCTCCACCTGCGCGAACATGACGGCGGCCGTCCTCACGGCGGTGTTCGCGATCGGCTTCCGGCGACCCGTCGCGCATCTGATCCGCAACCGCAGTTATCAGCTGCGTCAGGACCACAAGGCGCTGACCGAAGTCTTCGACGTGCTCGCCTCGCTCTGGCAGCTGCCGATGCTGTTGCTCGCGGCGGCCTCGATCGTGGCGACGCTCGGCGGCATCAGCAGTCACGAAAACGTGCTGCAAATCTCTGTCGTCACCGCGCTGCTGCTGGTGCTCGCGTTCTTCCTCTCGGCGGTGGTGTTCCGCATCACGCGGCCCGACCTCACGCGCGTGCGGCGGCGTTCGCCGTATCTGCGCCGGCTGCTGCGTTTCGCGGGCACGCTGCTGGTGCTGTTCGTCTGGCTCGCGTATTTCGAGTCGTGCGCGCGCCTCTGGGACGTGTCGCTCGCGGCGATCATCGAGGCGAACGTGGCCGCGCGCGGCATCGCCCACGCGATCTTCGCGATTATCTTCACCGTGTTTCTCGCGTGGCTCGTCTGGATCGTGCTCGATACGGCGATTCTCGAAGCGCTCAATCCGAGCGGCCCGCGCACCAAGGGCCGCGCGCCCAGCACGCGTGCGCGCACCATGCTGCCGCTGGTGCGCAACGCGTTGCTCGTGACGATACTCACGATCGCGGGCATCGTTACGGCGGCGAATCTCGGCATCAACGTGACGCCACTGCTGGCCGGTGCGGGCGTGATCGGTCTGGCGATCGGCTTCGGCGCGCAATCGCTCGTGACCGACCTGATCACGGGGCTGTTCATCATCATCGAAGAGACGATTTCGGTGGGCGACTGGATCGATCTCGACAACGGCCATGCGGGCACCGTCGAGCATCTGTCGATTCGCACCGTGCGGCTGCGCGACGGGCAGGGCGCGATTCACGCGATCCCGTTTTCGCAGATCAAGATCGTCAAGAATCTGTCGCGCGATTTTGCGTTCGCGGTGTTCGAGGTGCGCGTGCCGTTTTCCGTCGATCTCGATACGGTCACGCGCATGATCCGCGAAACCGGCGCGGAGCTGGTCGCGGATTTCCGCTATCGGCGCGAGATTCTCGGGCCCGTGGAAGTGTGGGGCCTCGATCGTTTCGATCCGAACTGGATGGTCGTGAAAGGGCAGATCAAGACGCGGCCGTTGCAGCAGTGGAGCGTGGCGCGCGCGTTCAACGCGCGGTTGAAGCGGCATATGGACGAAGCGGGTATCGAGATGCCAGTGCCGCAGATGCAGGTGCATATGTCGCCGCGCGGCGAGGATGCGCGCGATGCCGGCGATCCGGGCGACGGCCCCGAAACCGCAGCGGAGCACGACGAGCACGGCGCGCCGCAGATGCCGGACGAAGCGCACGCTCGCGCCGAGGCGGAATCGAAACAAGCCGCGGCAGCCAGCGATATCGCGACGCGCGGCGTGACGCGCGACGCCTCGCACGAACCGCGTCCCGCGCCGCCGCCGACCGGCAGCCCCGAAGGCGCGCCGCCGCAGATTCCCACCGCCGGACGCAACTGAAACGGCCAGTCAGACCGCGAGCGCGAACGACAACACGTCGTTGACGTGCGTCGCGATCCGCGCGGCCGCAACCCCGTACACATGCAGCGAAACCGTCTGCGCCGCGCTGTCGTTGGCGAGTCGATGCACGTTCTTGCGTCCGGGGCCGCCGAACGCAATTGCGCCGGTTGTCCGTTGCTGCGCGCGCCGGATTTCGGCGACGCCGCGCGACTCGTTCCAGTCGTAGAGCGTTTCGGTGAGCGTGCCGTCGAGCACGGCGTAGCCGCACCACGTGTGATGCGCATGCACCGGGCTCGCATGACCCGGCTGCCAGACCAGCGCGGCGACCGTATAACGGCCGCGCGGATCGGCGGCGATCAGGTGGCGGCGATAGGTGTCGATGTCGGTGCCTGCGGCGGGCAGGCGCTGCGCGGGTGCGACGAGCGCGGCGTCGGCCAGCGCCTGGGCGAGCGCGAAGCGCACGCCTTGCGCGAATGCCGCGCAGCGCGAGGGATTGCTGTGGCTCGCCTCGTCGGCATCGAGGGCATGGGCGCTGGCGTCGAACGCATCGTCCAGCGCGCGGCACAGGCGCGCGACGGCCGCGGCGTGATCGGCGTGGGCGGCGTCCAGCAGCGCGGGGTCGAAGGGAGCATTCATCGGCGGGCCTCGTGTCGCGTGGTTCTCGTCAACAGAGTTATACCGATTGGCACCGAGAAAGAGTTTCCGTTCTTTTTCCCCATTGCGGCGTAAGATAGAAGAAATTTCTATACGACGGGGTAGGTGGGAATGGATATCATCGACAAAAAGCTGGTGGAGCTGCTGCAACAGGATGCCACCATGCCGGTCGCCGAACTGGCGCAGCGCGTCAATCTCTCGCAGACGCCGTGCTGGAAACGCGTGCAGCGCCTCAAGGAAACCGGCGTGATCCGCGCGCAAGTGGCGCTGTGCGATCCGAAGAAGCTGGGCGTTGGCACGACGGTGTTCGTCGCCGTGCGCACCAACCAGCACACCGAGGCGTGGGCGCAGGACTTCACGCGCGCGGTGCAGGATTTTCCCGAGATCGTCGAGGTGTACCGCATGAGCGGCGAGACCGATTACCTGCTGCGCGTGGTGGTGTCCGATATCGACGATTTCGATCGCATCTACAAGCAGTTGATTCGCGCCGTGCCGCTGTTCGACGTGAGTTCGAGTTTCGCGATGGAGCAGATCAAGTATTCGACGGCGTTGCCGGTGCGCGGAACCTGAACGCGTTCGAGCATTGCGCGTGTCGTGCCGGTCGTCATCCGCGTCGCAAGCCGTCTGCAAGGCGCGGCGGCGTAGAATGCCCCTTCCTTCTTCCTTACCTCATCGGGCAGGGCACGCTACATGAACGAGCCGCGCAAGAAGAACCCCACGTTGGGTGTAGGTGTCCTGATCGTGGTGGTGGTGCTGTTCGTGATCGGCACCGTGCTGTTCAATGCGCTGCGCAGCAAGCGCGAATACGACGAGACCGTCGGCGCGCAGGCGAGCCACGCGGCCACCAGCGCGACTGCCTCGCAGGCGAGCAGCGCCACGCAGTAACGCCAAGCGCGGTAAAACCGTTTTACGCCTCCGGCAGATGGATCAGGCTCGCGTCGCGCCGGATCAGCCATGACGCCGCGAGCATCTGCTTGCCTTGATGCGCGAGCAGCTTCAGATCCTGCACGAGTTCGGCGGCCGGGCCGAGCGCGCGCTCCGCGTCGACCACCATGGTGTCGAGTTCGCGCGTCATGCGCTTTGAAATATCGAGCTGATCCTCGGGGACGGCCGTGCCCGCCTCGGTAGCCACGAGATTCTCGCGCACGCAGTCGAACGTGCGTTCCAGCGCGTCGAGCTTCACGTTTTCTGCCGCATCCGCTTCGAGATTCGCGGTGCTGCGCAACAGCGGGGCGGTGGCCGTGATCTGCGAGGCCAGTTCGTGGCTGCGCACCAGTAGGTCGTTGAGTTCGGGCACGAACTTCTGCGCCGACTTCGGTTCGAGCATCATGCGCTGAAACGCCTGGCCGAGATTCGCAAACGCCACGTGCACGTTCTTGCGCGCGAGCCGGTAACGGAAGTCGCGCGCGAGGGCGGGCACGGCGGCCGCGGCTGTCGACGTCTGGGTGCTTTGCGCGGCGGCCTTCGCGCCCACTGCGGCCACAGGCTGGCTGGCGGTGGACGCGTCGTCGGCGTCCAGCACGAGCGCTTCGGAGGCTTGCGAGTTGGCCGCGCCCGCCGCATTGCCGCCCGTCGCGACCGACGCCACGCGCGCCGACGCCTCCGTCAGCATGCCGCCCGCGAAGGCCGGCTGTGGCGCAGTCTTGCGCGCGCTGCGCCACCAGCTGGCTTCGAGATAGCCGCGCGTTGCCGCGATCATGTCGTGCACGAGCTTGCCCATCAGGCGATATTCCCAGTACGGGAACAGATGGCTCGCGCCGATTGCGATCATGCAGCCCACCACCGTGTCGATGGCGCGTTCGCCGATGATGCGCATGCTGCCCGGCGCGAGCAGATGGAACATCAGCAGCACATAAGCCGAGGTGAAGACCACGCTCGCCGTGTAGTTGAACAGCAGCAGGCTGTAGCTCATCACCATCGCCGCGAACATCGAAACGAGCAGCACGAGCGGCTGCTTCACGAGCAGGATCAGCGCGATGCTGGCCACGCAGCCGATCAGCGTGCCGACGATACGCTGCGCGTTGCGCTGGCGCGTGAGCGAGTAGCCGGGTTTCAGAATGATGATGCTCGTCATCACGATCCAGTACGCGTTCGTGAGCGGCAGCAGGCGGCCGAGCCAGAAGCCCACGGCCACGGCGATCGTCACGCGCAGCGCATGGCGAAAGCTCGGCGACGCCATCGTCAGATTCGAGAAGATCTGCAGCCACGAGACGCGCCGGTTCGTCACGAAACGCGTGAGCGCCTCGTCGATCCGCACTTCGGTTTCGGTGGTCGGCACTTCGCTCGCGAGGCTGCGGCGCATGCGGTCGATCAGGCGCGTGGCGCTCCAGATGCGGCGGAACGAGGCCGAGATCGCCGCGTATGCTTCGGGATCTTTCGCGGGCAGATCGCGCTTCTTGAGCAGTTCGAGTTCGTATTCGATCGCGCGCAGTTCGGCCTTCACGTTGACGTTCGCGCGCGGCGCTTCGTTCTGCAGCACCGCGAGGCCGATGTCTTCGAGATCGGCGGCGGCCTTGCGGATCAAGTCGCGATAGAACACCAGCAGATCGGAGCCGCCGAAGGTGTTGCGCACGAGCGGGTAATCGGTGTGCGCGCCCACGAACAGCTCGTGCAGATCGACCGTGTTGATGAAGAGGTTGAAGTGCATCGCCCGGCGCGCGTCGATCCTTCCGCTGCGTAGCTTGGGCAGGTTGCGCAGGACGATGTCGCGCGCCGCGTCCTGGCGCTCGACCGCCGCGATCTGCTTGGCGACGAGATTGCGATAGCACTCGTCGAGATCGTTGTCGAGGTCGTAGAACTGCGCGCGCGCGAGCAGATAGTCGGCGCAGGCGAACACGCTTTCGGCGAGCGCCTGCTGCTCGATGCGATCGAGCATGAGCCTGCTGACGAGCGTGGACCAGCCCGTGTACCAGAGGCCGCCCAGCAGAATCCACAGCGCGTTGATGAGCGCCTGATGCGGCGTGAAGTGCTCCTCGAGCGTCATCACCATCATGAACAGCGTGGCGAAGCTGATCTGCGGCCAGCGATTGCCGTAGACCACGATCAGCGAGAGCACGAAGGTGAGCGGCACGACCGTGGCCCAGAGCGCGATCGGGCTGAAGGTGGCGAGCCCCGTAGCGTACGCGGACAGAAAACCGATCACGCTGCACGCGAGCATCTCGTTGCGCTTGTACTTGAGCGGGCCGGGCATGTCGACCACGCAGGCGCCGAGCGCGCCGGTCGAAATCGTGAAGCCGAGGTCGCTCTTGTCGAGAACGAACAGGCACAGGATGGCCGGCAGCGAAATGCCGACCGCGATGCGCAGACCGCCGTAGAAGTACTGGCTATAGAGGAATTTCCTGATTTCTACGGAGTAGCGCATCGACTGCCGGTGGTGTTCGAATGCGGCTGGGCGCCGCGGACTGTGGCGCTGAGTTTATCGGATTTCGGGCGCGATCTGCCCGTCTCTGTATGCGGGCTTTCCCGCGACGCGGACGCGCGCCTCGACGGGCGGGCGCGTCGAACGAGGCGTGGCCGACGAGCGGCGCAGACGCGGACGCAGACTAATCGACGCTCAGACTCGACGCATCGCCGAGCAGTCCATGCGTGCCGCGGATACGGCGCATGCGCGTGCGATACCAGAAGGTCCACGCGAGCAGCAGGCCGAACACCACGTAGCCGAGGATCGGCGAGACCACCAGGAAGCGCTCGATTGGCCAGGTCGCCGCGAGGTACGTGCGCAGCGCCGCGTCGGCGCACAGGCCCGCGCCCCAGACGAGCGTGAGCAGACGCATTGCGGCACCGAAGCTGCGGTTTTCGCTCCACAGCAGTTCGAGCCGCGCGACGCCTTCGCGCGTTTCGCGCGCGACCGTGGCGCGCGTCAGATAGAACACCAGCGGGCGCCGTGCGAACAGCGAACCGAGGAAGGCCACGCCGATCGCGCCCGAGGCAAGGCTTTCGCGCATCAGCAGCGCACGCGTGCCGCCGCCGAAGGCCATGGCCGCGAGCGAGAGGACAATGCCGAGCAGGATGACGGCCGAGAGTGCGTCGATACGCCGGAAGCGGACGAGTTCGACGGCGCTCCAGGCGAGCGGGGGAATGGCTGAGGCTATCAGGCCGCCGATTTCGCCCCAGTACGGTTGGGCGAGCCGGTAAGCGACCCAGGGCAGCAGCAGATTGACCGCCAGTTCGGCGACGAATGCTGGACGCAGCTTCATGAGGTGCGTGCTCCTTGGAGGGTTGCGGAAAGTATGCGGCAAATGTCCGGTGATCGGCAACGCGTGCCGCACCGACATCGGTTTGGCGGGCCGCATATCGTGTGCCTGACGCGGGCAGTGCAGGGCTCGGGGTTGCGCGGGATCGCATCGCGTGCGCCCGCGTATGCGAAACTGGCGGGCTGATCCTTGACCGACTTGCCATGTTTCCGCGTCCGCCTGTCCCGCTCCACGAAATCGAACTCACCGCCGTCCGGGCGCAGGGCGCGGGCGGCCAGAACGTGAACAAGGTGTCGAGCGCGATTCACCTGCGTTTCGACATCCGCGCCTCGTCGCTGCCCGACGTGCTCAAGATGCGCCTGCTCGCGATCTCGGATCGGCGCGTCACGCACGAGGGCGTGGTCGTCATCAAATCTCAGGAATTCCGCACCGAGGAGCAGAACCGCGCAGCCGCGCTCGAGCGGCTCGAAGCGCTCATCGACAGTGTGAGCGTCACGCGCAAGGCACGGGTGGCGACGCGGCCCACGCGCGCCTCGAAGCAGCGTCGCCTCGACGGCAAGTCGCGTCGAGGCGACGTCAAGGAAGGGCGGCGGCGCGTGCAGGAGTGAGGCGCGCTCTTAGGCGTCAGCGCTCACAGGGCGAAAACGTAGAGCCTGAAAACGAAACGGGCGGCCGCAAAGGGCCGCCCGTCGAGCGTCTGGACCAGCCGGACCGGCGATCAGTGTGCCGTGCTGGGCACGTCGAGGATCAGGACGATGGTCCAGTCGGCGTCGCCTTCATGGTGATACTGACGTTCGGCAACGATAAACGGCTGCTGCTTGCCTTCCGGGCCGAGGAACAGCACGTCGCCTTCCATCGGCATGCATTCGATCGGGGGCAGCGCGAGGAACGCCTCGGTGCCTTTGCCGCGCGGCATCAGCTTTTCGATCTTGCGGGATGCCGCTTCGGTCCATTCGATGTCGAGCTGGATGTTGCTCATCGTTTTTTCTCCGCGCGTGGGGCGCACTAACAGTGGGTGAATTCGAGGTGCGCGACTTTAGCATAACCCGCGCGCGGGCCGGTTCGCAGGCCGATTGGCGTTCGTCCCATGAAAAAAGCCGAGGCCGGATGACCGGCTTCGGCTCGATATGTCTGGCTGGCGGCCCGCGCACCGCGCATTCTGGTAATCGCCCGGCAGCGTGTCGCGCAGAGCACCCATGCGCAGCCGGGCGATCTGCCCGCGAGGGCTTCCGCCAATCCGGCGCCTGACTATGCGCTGGCGCGGGCCGCCTTGCGCATTACTGCGCCGGCTTCTTGTGATGCGGATGCGCACCCCTCTTGTGGTGCTTCATCGGCGCTTCGGACTCCGACTGGGCCGCGGCCTGCTGGCGCGACTGCAGATCTTGCGCGCGTTGCTCGACGTCCGAGGCCCGGGCGGGGTCCGTGCTCATCGTGATGCCGTTCTCCGTTTGTGCGTAGGCGGCGCCCGTCAGCGCGGACAGCGAAACCAGGACTGCGAGGGACACTTTTTTCATCACGACCTCCAAAGGAGTGGTTTATGGACCCAGCCGGAGCCTGCCGAGCAGGATTGGCATGTCATTCTAACGACGAAGTTGTCGCTTCAGATGACATCGCATAAAGCGTGCGCGCATCTGTTACACAATGTTGCACTTGCCGCCGCATGGCCTTCGCGACGCGGCCACGCGCTAGAACCAGCCGATCATCCGATAGACATAAAACTGCGCAATCCCAATCAATTCGTGCAGCGCGACTTCCGCGTCCTGAAGATTCGTCAGGCGCGGCTGGATGCCCGCGCGCACATGACGCACGCTGGAGACGGCCGGCGCAGGCTCCATCTCGAAGCGGTGGAAATCGAGCATCGCGCGCGGCATGTGATAAGCGGAGGTTACAAGGAAGAGCGTATCTGCGCGCTCGGCGTGCACGATCGGCGCGACGTTGCGGGCGTTCTCCCAGGTCGTCAGGCTGCGGTTTTCCAGCACGAGGTCGGCGGGCGGCACGCCGGCGCGCAGCAGCAGGGGCGCGTAGGTGTCGGCTTCGCTGGCGGCGTGATGTTGCGGATTGCCGCCGCTCACGATCACACGGCAGACGCGTCCGGCGACCCGGCAACGCGCGTCGAGCGAGGCGGCGAGCGCGATGCGCGCGTAGACGTCGTGCTTGGGCACGAGCGTGCCGTCGTCGCCGGTTTCGGTGCCGCCGCCGAGCATGACGATCGCGGTGCGCGCGCCGAATGCCTCAAGCGGCGTCGCGGCCGGATCGTAGGGAGTACGATAGGACGAGGGCTGCGCCAGGTCGACGAGCGGTAGCGCAAGCCAGCCGGTCGCGAGGAGTCCGAACAGGACAATCGCGACGCCTGCGACAAGTCGGCGTCCGTTGCGCCACAGCACGAATAGCGCAATGACCAGGAAAAATAATCCGATTAGTATCAATTTGAATGAGGTAACGTATTGTTTTCGGGATGAAGCGTGCATTGCGCGCGTGCGCCGCGACAGCGGCAGCCGCGTCAGGCACGCCGGAAGCGAGGGCCAGCGGGCTTCGGGCCGCAAGTACGGCTGAGGCTTTCCGCGGGGCCCCGAATAACCTGCAGTCCGTGCCACGGCGCAAGGCACGGCGGCGCGCGCGGCTCCACGCCTCGCAGCGCGCCTGTTTCGCGCCGCAGCAGGCGGGATTGCCGCAGGACTGCATTTTAAGAAAGAAGTGAGATGACCACGTATTCCAACGAAGCAGTACTCGAAGCGCTGCGGCGGGTGCAGTATCGGCAGGTCCCGTGGGCGCGCCGTCCTGAAGTCTTTCAATATCTGCGCAACCTCGGTCTCATGGATACCGTCAGGCAGCGCACCGTCGCGCCGGCGCCCGGTTTTCACGCTCCCGTCGATATCGCCGTGCTGACCGACCGCGGTCGCGCCGAATTCGCGCGCCTCGCCCGCGACGAGCGCACGCTCCACTGGACCGATCAGCGCATGGCCGATTACGTCGACGAAAGCGCGCCGCAATCGTCCGCGGCCGAAGTGCGTTCCTAGCCACGGGCGCACGCCTTCGGGCAACGCTGCCTGCCCGCTCGGGCGCGACTGCGGCACAGGCCAGTCGCCGTCATCCGCGTTCCCGTTTTTACCCAGCCAAAAAAAAGCCCGCATCGAAAGATACGGGCTTACCGGAATTACTGCTGCCACGCTGTGCTTAATGGCATGGGAGTAGACCGGTTTTGGGCACAAGAGGTTCCCTGTTTCGCGCGAGCTTTGCGCGCCGGGTGCGCGAAATGCTGTTGCGCGCTTCCGGTCGGGCTCGCATGCCGCTCAGCGATGCGCTCAGCGGTATGCGTCAGCGACGCGAATCGCCGCCCTGCGCCGGACGCGACGGACCGCTGCGGCGGGCGTTGTCGGCAATATCGCCGCGCAGGTCGCCGCGCGGAACAGGTTCGTTGACGCGTTCGGGCACGCCGCCGGCTTCCGGCGGCCAGGCGTGTGCGCCGGTGCGCGAGATCCCCCAACTGGCTTCGCCGGGACGCGGTGGCTGGGCCGTGGCGGTCAACGAGAGCGTCGTCGATACCAGCGGCGCGAGCAGAGCAAGGGCGGACAGCGAAACCATGACGCCCCGATTGCGCAGAATCATGGATTTCATGGCAGCCTCCCGTCAGAACGGGCTGTTGACGTTTGTAGACATGCTCCTACGCTACCGTCAGAGGCGAAAGCGCGCTGTAAATATTGGTAAAGAGATGTTTCGCGCGCACCGATTTCGGGCGTGCAAGGCGCGTGAGGGTGCGTGAGAGCGCGTTGATCGTCGAAGCAGGCGAGGGACGAGCGCGATCCACCGCAGCGAACAGGTTCGATGCAGTCGCGACGTCGCGTTTCAGGAAGGGAGTCCGCGGCAGGCGCCGTTGCGGATGAATCGCCGGACGCGCGAGGCGTCCGGCGGCAGAAAGCGGGAGGTCGTGCCGGTCAGGTTCCGGCAGGCGGGCGGCTCAGCGCGCGCTCAAGCCATCTTGACGGGCGCGCGCCACGACTCCGGGTTGGTCCAGAACGCGCCGCGCAGACGATCGCGGCTCGGCGGTGCCGGCGGCTTCGTGGCGGTGGCGCCAATGCGTCCGCGCAGCGAAATTTCGCGACCGCTCGTGCCGAGGCGCTTCACGATCTCGGCGAGCGTGCCGTCGGCTTGCCACTCGTCGAAACGGCGGCGGCAGGTAGGCGGCGAGGGGTAGCGGCCCGGCAGCTTGGACCAGCCTTCACCGGTCGACAGCACCCACAGCACTGCGTTGACCACTGCACGCGCCTCGACGCGAGGCCGTCCGCGTCGTTCGCTACGTGCCGGTTCTGCACAGAACAATGCCTCGACCAGCGCCCACTCGTTGTCTCTCAAATCGTCGAACAGCATCATGTTTCACCTCAGCGAAGCTATCTCCGGTGCGCTGCCCCGCGCTGCGCACTCTTCATGTACTTCCGGCCGGTTGGCGGAGTACCAGGCGGAATCGGTTGTGGACGGGCTAATCTCGAAAAGCGACGGACCGTCCGCCGATCCTGTGTCTGCCTTAATGCGAGAAGCGTGCCAGCTCGCACGCTTTCGTCTCGAAGCCGCGTGGCATCAAGCCCGCGCGGGTGCTTGCCAGGGGCGTATGAGACTCGAAAACGCATCGTCGGGAAATCGGGAGAATCACCAATCTTGTGCAAACAGGCCCTCCAGGCGTGCGATCCAGGCCGATTGCTGCACTGCGTCGAATAATGGGCTGTGAGATTCACGCGACGGTAACGATCGGCGCGCCTCGCCAAAGCTGTCATAAAATTGCATGAATACGAACAATTAATGAGGCGGGTAGATGAATGTGACGTTGCGGCAGTTGCGGGTGTTTATCGAAGTCGCGCGCCTGCACAGCTTCAGCCGCGCGGGGGATGAAATCGGCCTGACGCAGTCGGCGGTGAGCCGCTGCGTGCGTGAGCTGGAAGCGGAGATGGGCGTGAAGCTCGTCGATCGCACGACGCGCGAGGTGCAGCTCACCGATGTCGGCGCGAATCTGATCGCGAGCATTCCGCGTCTGATCGGCGACCTCGACGACGCGCTGCGCGAGATCCGCGAAATTGGCGAGCAGCGGCGCGGCCGCGTGGTGGTGGCCGCGAGCCCGACGGTCGCGTGCCGCCTGATGCCCGAGGTGGTGGCGGCGTGCGGGCGGCGGTTTCCGTATGTGACGCTGGGCCTGCGCGACGACGTGCAGAGCGACGTGGTGCGCAAGGTGCGCTCGGGCGAGGTGGATTTCGGCGTGATCATCGGGCCGCTCGGCGCCCAGCCGGTCGCCGACGATCTGGAAACCGAGCTGCTGACGACCGACTCGTTCTGCGTCGTGGTGCGCGACGATCATGCGCTCGCACAGCGCGACGCGGTGAGCTGGCAGGCGCTCGACGGCGAGCGGCTCGTGATGCTCGATCATGCGTCCGGCAGCCGGCCGCTGATCGACGCGGTGATGCGCGAGCAGGGCGTGCACGCGCGCGTCGTGCAGGAACTCGGCCATCCGGCGACGGTGTTCGGCCTCGTCGAGGCCGGCGTGGGCGTGAGCGTGCTGCCGTGGCTCGCGCTGCCGGTGCCTTCGGGATCGTCGCTGGTGGCGCGCCCGCTCGTGCCGCGCGCCGAGCGCACCGTCGAACTCGTGCGGCGGCGCGAGCGTTCGCTGTCGCCGGCCGCCGAGGCGGTCTGGACGCTGATCCGCGAACTCGATGCCCGCCCGGAGGCGTCGCGCGGGGCGGGATAGCGGCGGGGATAGAGACGGGCATAGATTCGCGGACAACGGCGCAGATGGCGGCGGGGCGGGGCGTCGTTCAAAAAAATCGCGCGCTACACTGTCGAGCTTTACCCGCTGCCGCGTCCGGCCCGCATCCGGTTCGCATTCGGCCCGCATCCGGTTCTGGTCCGGCTGCTCGCACGTGGTCCGCTTTCAACCCGCCAAGGAAGGCTCGATGTCCGCTTCGTCCCCGTCGTCTGCTTCGGTTTCGCCTGACTCCCCGCACAACGCACCCGCTGCACCCGCAGCGCCCGCCGGATCGAGCCTCGCGCGCGACGCCGTGCGCGCGCTGCGCTCCTCGCAGATCCGCGAAGTGGCCAACGCGGGTTTCGGCGTCGCGGACGTGCTGCCGTTCTGGTTCGGCGAGTCGGACCGCACGACGCCGTCGTTCATCCGCGAGGCCGCCGCGCAGGCGCTCACGCGCGGCGACACCTTCTACACGCACAACCTCGGCATCGCGCCGCTGCGCGAAGCGCTGGCGCGCTACGTGAGCGCGCTGCACGGCCCGACGTCCGCCGACAACATTGCGGTGACGAGCGCCGGCGTGAACGCGCTGATGCTCGCGGCGCAACTGGTGGTGGGCGCGGGCGACCGCGTCGTGGCGGTCACGCCGCTGTGGCCGAATCTCGTTGAGATTCCGAAGATTCTGGGCGCCTCGGTCGAGACGGTCTCGCTCGGCTACGGCGAGCGCGGCTGGACGCTCGACCTCGACGCGCTGCTCGCGGCACTGACGCCCGGCACCAGGATGCTGATGATCAACTCGCCGAACAACCCCACCGGCTGGGTGATGACGCGCGACGAGCAGCAGGCCGTGCTGGCGCATTGCCGCCGCCACGGCATCTGGATCGTCGCCGATGAAGTCTACGAGCGGCTCTACTACGGCGAGGCGGGCGAACTCGCCGCGCCGTCGTTTCTCGATCTGGCCTCGCGCGACGAACGCCTGATCTGCGTGAATTCGTTCTCGAAGGCGTGGCTGATGACCGGCTGGCGGCTCGGCTGGATGGTCGCCCCGCGCACCTTGATGGACGATCTGGGCAAGCTGGTCGAGTACAACACCTCGTGCGCGCCGTCGTTCGTGCAGCAGGCGGGCATCGTCGCCGTCGAGCAGGGCGAGGCCTCGACGCGCGCGCTGGTCGCCGATCTGCGTGCGTCGCGCGACCATCTCGCGGCGGCGCTCGCGCGGCTGCCCGGCGTCGACGTGAAGGTGCCGCATGGCGCGATGTACCTGTTTTTCCGGCTCGCGGGCGCCGAGCGCAGTCTCGATCTGTGCAAGTCGCTGGTGCGCGAGGCGGGTCTCGGGCTCGCACCCGGCAGCGCGTTCGGGCCGCAAGGCGAAGGTTTCGTGCGCTGGTGCTACGCCTGCGATCCGGCGCGGCTCGACGCGGGCGTCGAACGGCTCGCGCGGTATCTGGAGCGCGGTGCCGATCAGCAGGGCGCACGCTGAAATTGCACGGTCATGCGTGTCGCATCGCTCGATACGCTATTGACGCAAACGGGTTAAAACGCGCCTGAAGCCGTCTTTACGCACCCGGCGTTTTTGCGTAAGATGGCGCTCAGTCACGCGATTCCCTGCGGGAATTTCGCTGCTCCGTCCGGCTGGGTCTGGCACTTTGCCTGCTTCTGCGTTGTTTGCGGCCCCCCGGTGCGTGCTCCCATCAATATGACCGATCAGAATCGGGCGAGCGCGTCTCCAGTTCCACTTCGTCTCTGTCTGTCTGATCCGGTTCCTTGAACCTGGTTTACCTTACTTAGGGTCTGAGCTGGCTGCATGAATACCCAAGAGGCGAAAATCGTCCTCGAGACTGCATTGATCTGCACGCAGGAGCCGCTGAAAATCGGCGATCTGCGCAAACTGTTTGCCGACGATATTTCGGCCGACACGGTCCGTAACCTGCTCGAAGACCTGCGTCACGACTGGTCCGGGCGTGGCGTCGAACTGGTGGGCCTCGCGTCCGGCTGGCGCTTTCAGAGCAAGCCGGCCATGCGCACTTACCTCGACCGCCTGCATCCCGAAAAGCCGCCGCGTTATTCGCGCGCGGTGCTCGAGACGCTCGCGATCATCGCGTACCGGCAGCCGGTCACGCGCGGCGATATCGAAGAGATTCGCGGGGTGACCGTCAATACGCAGGTCGTCAAACAGCTCGAAGACCGTAACTGGATCGAAGTCATCGGTCATCGCGACGTACCCGGACGTCCCGCGCTTTATGCCACGACGCGTCAGTTTCTCGACGATCTCGGCCTGAAGTCGCTCGAAGAACTGCCGCCGCTCGACGATCCGTCGAATCAGCTCGGCGAGCAGTTGCTCGCGCAGCATGCGATCGAGTTTCCGGACAGCGAAGTGGCACAGCTGATCGCCGCGGGTGCGCCCGAAGGCGAGGCGGCGCAAGCCGCCGCGGCGGACGCAACGGGCATGGCCGATGCGTCCGTGCAGGAAAGTGCGCCGGATAGCGTGGAACACGCGCAAGCCGGCGTGGAAGCGGTCGAAGACGCGGTGGATGACATCGCGGTGGCGCATCAGGACGCGCCGGCCAGCGACCACGCCGTGGCCGAAGCGCAAGCTGGCGTGCAGAGTATGGATAGCGCGGCGAATGTAGACGAAGCCGGCGCCGAGGCAGACGTCATCGTCGATGCCTTGGACGAACACGCGGCGCATACGCCGTCCGTCCACGCGGATCGCGCCGACGCGCACATCACGGAGCCCGCCGGCCACCTTGCCGGCACGCCCGCAGAAGAAAACGAAGACCGCCGCGACGCGGCGCAGGACGACCCCGTCTGAGGACGGACAACGTAGCCGCCTCGCGCGGCGTCTGACGCAAGAACACTTTTGACGCGCCCCCGCAGCCGGGCGCGCAACCTGACATTTCGAGGTTGTTTTGACTGATATCCACGACACCGATTCGGCCGACGCGTCCGAATCCGCGCGTCGCGCGTCCTCCACGCGCGACGACGACTCGCGCTCGGCCGAAAGCGCCGCGCCGCACGCGGGCGAAGGTTCGGCCGACGGCGAGGACCGTCCGCGCCGTGGCCTGCGCCGCGGTCCGCGCAGCCTGATCGCCCGGCGCCGCGCTGGCGGCAAGGGCAAGGGCGCCGAAGGCGCAGCAGCGCCGGGCGAAGCCGAAACGGGCGCCGAGGCCGCGCCGGAAAGCGCCGCTCCCGCGCGCGCGCCGCGCAGCAAGGAAGCGGGCGCCAAGACCGGCGCGACGGGTGCGAAGAAGCCCGGCCGCCGCGCGAATCCGGCCAACGCCGCACAGGCCGGCGCGGATGCACCGGCGGGCAAGCCGGCTGGCAAGAGCACAGGCGGCGCGGGCGGCAAGACGGCCGGCGCCAAGGGCGGCCGTGGCCGCAAGGCTGGCGGCGACGCGCCGGCGGCCGCTGCGGGCGAAGGCAATCAGGACGATCTGTTCCTGTACGTGACGTCGCCGGCATTCGACGCCGACAACGGTGCGGGCTCGGGCGTGAACGCGCCGATGCTGCGCCGTGGCCGCGCCCAGCAGCCCAAGCGCGTGCTGAGCCCGGACGACGACGCGCCGAAGCTGCACAAGGTGCTGGCCGACGCGGGCATGGGCTCGCGCCGCGACATGGAAGAGCTGATCATCGCCGGGCGCGTCTCGGTGAACGGCGAACCGGCGCACATCGGCCAACGCATTCTGCCGACCGACCAGGTCCGCATCAACGGCAAGCCGATCAAGCGCAAGCTGCAGAACAAGCCGCCGCGCGTGCTGATCTATCACAAGCCGACCGGCGAGATCGTCAGCCATGCGGATCCCGAAGGCCGTGCCTCGGTGTTCGACCGCCTGCCGCCGATGAAGACGGCGAAGTGGCTGGCCGTCGGCCGTCTCGACTTCAACACCGAAGGTCTGCTGATGCTCACGACCTCGGGCGATCTGGCCAACCGTTTCATGCATCCGCGCTACAGCGTGGAGCGTGAATACGCGGTGCGCGTGGTCGGCGAGCTGAGCGAAGGGATGCGTCAGAAGCTGCTCAAGGGCGTCGAGCTCGAAGACGGCCCGGCGAGCTTCCTGCGCATCCGCGACGGCGGCGGCGAAGGCACGAATCACTGGTATCACGTCGCGCTGGCCGAAGGCCGCAACCGCGAAGTGCGCCGTATGTTCGAGGCGGCGGGCCTGATGGTGAGCCGCCTGATCCGTACGCGTCACGGTCCGATCGCGCTGCCCAAGGGCCTCAAGCGCGGCCGCTGGGAAGAGCTCGAGGACAACCAGGTGCGTGCGCTGATGGCGTCGGTTGGCCTGAAGGCGCCGAGCGAGGAGAAGGGTGGCCGGGGTGGCAAGGAGCAGGAGCGCCGTCAGCCGGATCCGATGCAGACCTCGATGGGCTTCATCAACCGCGAGCCGGTGCTGAGCTCGCATGGTGCGATGGCACAGTCGCGTCAGGGTCAGGGCCAGGGCCGTCCGGGTCAAGGCCGCCGCGGTGCGGCGGCGGGTGGCTTTGGCGGCGGCTCGGGTAACTTCGGCGGCATGGGCGGCAATCGTCCGGGCCGGGGTAATGGTGGTAATGCCGGCAATGGCGGCGGCAACGGCAACCGCGGCGGCCGTGGCGACGTCGACGGCAATCGCGCACCGGGAGCGGGCAAGCGTGCGGGCGGCAACGCCGGTGCGGGCGGCAATCGCCGTGGCCCGGGCGGCAACGCGAACGCCAACGGCGGCGGCAACCGCGCACCGGGCAACCGGGGCGGCCAGCGCGGCACGCCGCGCAACCGCACGCGCGGGCACTGAGCGTACGGCGTGGGTCGGTGGCGCGGGGGCTCTGTCCTCGCGCCGTGCCCCGCCGTTCGTCGATACGGCGACGACCGTCGCGCGAATGCGACATGCGTGTGACATAGCCGGTATCGCACGCGTCGACGGCGCCCGAAGCGCAAAGTGCGGAAATCGCCATAAAACGCCTTGAAAACGCCTCAGGGCGGCCCATATTCCGTGCATAACGCATGGCCGTTCGCCTTGCGCGGTTTGCGTTAGAGCCGGAAAAAGGCTACAATCTCGGAGTCGCTGGGCGTGCGGCTTTTATTTGCGTCCCAGGTGCGACCACCTGGCTAAGTGAGAAGATGGGCGTTTCGCCCATTTTTTTTTGGCTCGGCCGAATGTGATCGGTATGTGATCGAAGCGGTTTCGTAACGGTTTCGGGTTTCGAGGCAGTGCGCGATGTGCGGTGAAAAAGTAGTCGAATACACCCATCGCGCAGGCGTCGAATCCGACGTCGAAGCCCCCGGGCAGCAGAACCGGGCATCGCATCGCCGGACATCACGTCGGGGTGGGTTCGCCATCTGGGTCACGCGCAAGTAGGTGCAAGAGCGCGCGCTCATCTGGCGCGCGGCCCGCGAATCCCGTTTGACTCTCAGGAACAGGAAGTTGCCGGCTCGCTGCGCGAATATCTGGAGTGGGCATTGTGCAACTGACGGAACTGATTGAAACCACGGTCACCGGGCTCGGTTACGAGCTGGTCGACCTCGAGCGCACCGGGCGCGGCATGCTGGCCATCTACATCGATCAGCCTGCGGGTATCGCGATCGAGGATTGCGAGAAGGTCACGCGTCAGCTGCAGCACGTTCTGTTTGTCGAGAACATCGACTACGAACGTCTCGAGGTCTCGTCGCCCGGCCTCGACCGGCCGCTGAAAAAGCTGGCGGACTTCGAACGCTTCGCGGGCTGCGAGGCGGTTATCACGTTGAAAAAGCCATTGGACGGACGGAAATCGTACCGCGGCATCGTGCATGCCCCGGAAGGCGAAACCATCGGTCTGGAATTCGAAGGGAAGGCGGGTCCTGCGATGCTCGATTTCACGCTCGCGGACATCGACAAAGCCCGCCTGATCCCCAAAGTTGACTTTAGGAGCCGCAAACAATGAGTCGCGAAGTGTTGATGCTGGTGGATGCGCTGGCACGCGAGAAGAATGTCGACAAGGACGTGGTGTTCGCCGCCCTTGAAGCGGCGCTTGCGTCGGCCTCCAAGAAACTCTTCGACGAGGATGCGGACATCCGCGTGCACATCGACCGCGAAAGCGGCGAACACGAGACGTTCCGCCGCTGGCGCATCGTGCCGGACGAGGCGGGTCTGCAGGAGCCGGATCAGGAAATCCTGCTGTTCGAAGCACGCGAGCAAGATCCCGAAGCGCAGATCGACGGTTTCGTCGAACAGCCGGTTCCGTCGGTGGAATTCGGCCGTATCGGCGCGCAGGCCGCCAAGCAGGTCATCCTGCAGAAGGTGCGCGACGCCGAGCGTGAGCAGATCCTCAACGACTTCCTCGAGCGCGGCGAAAGCATCATGACCGGCACGGTCAAGCGCATGGACAAGGGCAATTTCATCGTCGAATCGGGCCGTGTCGAAGCGCTGCTGCGCCGCGACCAGCTGATTCCGAAGGAAAACCTGCGCGTGGGCGACCGCGTGCGCGCCTGGATCGGCAAGGTCGACCGCACCGCGCGCGGCCCGCAGATCGAACTCTCGCGCACGGCGCCCGAGTTCCTGATGAAGCTGTTCGAAATGGAAGTGCCGGAAATCGAGCAAGGCCTTCTGGAGATCAAGGCGGCGGCGCGTGATCCGGGCGTGCGCGCCAAGATCGGCGTGGTGGCCTACGACAAGCGTATCGACCCCATCGGCACCTGCGTCGGCATTCGCGGCTCGCGCGTGCAGGCCGTGCGCAATGAGCTCGGTGGCGAAAACGTCGACATCGTGCTATGGTCGGAGGATCCCGCCCAGTTCGTTATCGGCGCGCTCGCGCCGGCGGCCGTGCAGTCGATCGTCGTCGACGAAGAAAAGCACTCGATGGACGTCGTGGTCGACGAAAGCGAGCTTGCGGTCGCCATTGGCCGCAGCGGCCAGAACGTGCGTCTTGCCAGCGAACTGACCGGCTGGCAGATCAACATCATGACGCCGGACGAATCCGCGCAGAAGCAGAATCAGGAGCGCACGGTGCTGCGCGACCTGTTCATGGCGCGTCTCGACGTGGACGAAGAAGTCGCCGACATCCTGATCGACGAAGGCTTCACGAGCCTCGAAGAGATCGCCTACGTGCCGCTCAACGAAATGCTGGAAATCGAGGCGTTCGACGAGGACACCGTGCACGAGTTGCGCAACCGCGCTCGCGACGCGCTGCTCACGCAGGCTATCGCGAACGAGGAGAAAGTCGAAAGCGCCGCGCTGGACCTCAAGAGTCTGGACGGCATCGACCCCGAACTGCTTGCCAAGCTGGCGCAGCACGAGGTTCACACCCGCGACGAGCTCGCCGAGCTGGCCGTGGACGAGCTGGTCGAAATGACGGGAATGGAAGAGGACGCCGCCAAGGCGTTGATCATGAAGGCACGTGAGCACTGGTTCCAGTAAGCCTGGCAACAGGTTTGGAACCGGGGCGCGACGAGCAGGAAGCGACCATGACCCATTGAACTGATCGCGGCGGGGCCTCGCCAGGCGAGGCACCCACGGCCGCATGAACCGATGTCAACCGCAAGGAATCGGTCCTTGCATTAAGAGGAATGAATGGCGAGTAACAACGTAGCCCAATTTGCCGCGGAACTGAAAATGCCTGCAGGCGTGCTGCTGGAGCAGCTGCAGGCAGCGGGCGTCCAGAAAGCGAGCGAGAGCGATGCCTTGTCGGAAACTGACAAGGCGCGTCTGCTCGACCACTTGCGCAAGTCGCACGGTTCGACCGACGCGGACAAGCGCAAGATCACGCTGACGAAACGGCATACGTCGGAGATCAAGCAGTCCGATTCGACGGGTAAGGCACGCACCATTCAGGTCGAGGTGCGCAAGAAGCGCACGTTCGTCCGCCGCGACGAGTCCGCCGAACAGGCGGAGGCATCGAATCATGCCGCCGACGCAGCAGTCGCCGCCGAAGAGGCGGAGCTGCAGCGCCGCGAAGAAGAAGCACGCCGCGAGGCCGAGCTGCTCGAGCGTCAGGCTCAGGAGCTCAAGGAGCGCCAGGAGTTGCTCGCGCGTGAAGAGTCGGAGCGCCGTGCGCGCGAAGAGGCCGCCGAGGCCGAACGCCGCCGCGCCGAGGAAGAAGCAGAAAAGAAAAAGGCAGTGGCCGAAGCCGCCGCGCGTGAGCTCGCCGCTCAAGCCGTGGCTGCACAGCGCAATGCCGAAGCGGAATCGAAGGAAGTGAAACAGCAGCAGGACCAGCAAGACGAACAGCGCGCCGCCGCCGAGCGCGCCGCGCAACGCGAAGCGGCTCAGAAGGCCGAGGCCGCCGCACGCGAAGCCGCCGACAAGGCGCAGAAGGAACAGGACGAGATCGCGCGTCGTCGCGCGGCCGCCGAAGCCGAAGCGCGCGCGATCCGCGAAATGATGAACACGCCGCGCAAGGCGCAGGTCAAGGCGGTCGAACCGCCGAAGCCGGTCGAGCCGCCGAAGCCTGCCGAAGCCAAGGGCACGCTGCACAAGCCGGCGCGTCCGGAAGGTGCGGCTGCACGTCCGGCAGCAGGCGCGGGTGCGAAAAAGCCCGCCACCGCGGCTGCGCCCTCGACGAGCGCGCCGGGTGCCGGCGCGGGCGACCGCAACAAGAAGCCGGGCGCAGGCAAGGGCGGCTGGCAGGACGACGCATCGAAGCGTCGCGGTATCAAGACGCGCGGCGACTCTTCGGGCGGCGTGGACCGCGGCTGGCGCGGCGGCCCGAAGGGCCGTGGCCGTCATCAGGACAGCGCATCGTCGTTCCAGGCGCCGACCGAACCGATCGTCCGTGAAGTGCACGTGCCGGAGACCATCACGGTCGCCGACCTCGCGCACAAGATGTCGGTGAAGGCATCGGAAGTCATCAAGGTGATGATGAAGATGGGCCAGATGGTTACCATCAACCAGATGCTCGACCAGGAAACGGCGATGATCATCGTCGAGGAACTCGGCCACCATGCGGTTGCCGCGAAGCTCGACGATCCGGAAGCGCTGCTGGTCGAAGGCACGACCACCACGACGGACGCCGAGCAACTGCCGCGTCCGCCGGTCGTCACCGTCATGGGTCACGTTGACCACGGCAAGACCTCGCTGCTCGACTACATCCGCCGCGCCAAGGTTGCAGCGGGCGAAGCGGGCGGCATCACGCAGCACATCGGCGCGTATCACGTCGAAACGCCGCGTGGCGTCATCACGTTCCTCGACACGCCGGGTCACGAGGCCTTCACGGCCATGCGTGCCCGCGGTGCGAAGGCAACCGACATCGTCATTCTGGTGGTCGCAGCCGACGACGGCGTGATGCCGCAGACGAAGGAAGCCATCTCGCACGCGAAGGCGGGCGGCGTGCCGCTCGTCGTGGCGATCAACAAGATCGACAAGCCGGATGCGAATCTGGAACGCGTGAAGCAGGAACTCGTCGCGGAAGGCGTCGTGCCGGAAGAGTACGGTGGCGATTCGCCGTTCGTGCCGGTGTCGGCGAAGACCGGCGCGGGTATCGACGATCTGCTCGAAAACGTGCTGCTGCAAGCCGAAGTGCTGGAACTGAAGGCACCGGTCGAAGCGCCGGCCAAGGGCATCGTGATCGAAGCGAAGCTCGACAAGGGTAAGGGTCCGGTCGCGACCATCCTGGTTCAGTCGGGTACGCTCAATCGCGGCGACGTCGTGCTGGCAGGCAGCGCCTACGGCCGCGTGCGCGCCATGCTCGACGAAACCGGCAAGCCGGCGAAGGAAGCCGGCCCGTCGATCCCGGTCGAAATCCAGGGTCTGTCGGAAGTGCCGGGCGCGGGCGAAGAAGTCATCGTGCTGCCGGACGAGCGCAAGGCGCGTGAAATCGCCCTGTTCCGTCAAGGCAAGTTCCGCGACGTGAAGCTGGCCAAGCAGCAAGCCGCGAAGCTCGAAAACATGCTCGAGCAGATGGCGGAAGGCGAAGTGCAAAACCTGCCGCTCATCGTCAAGGCCGACGTGCAGGGTTCGCAGGAAGCACTGGTGCAATCGCTGCTCAAGCTGTCGACCGGCGAAGTGCGCGTGCAGATCGTGCACAGCGCGGTCGGTGCGATCAGCGAGTCGGACGTCAATCTGGCAACGGCTTCGAAGGCGGTCATCATCGGCTTCAACACGCGTGCGGATGCACAGGCGCGCAAGGTTGCCGAAGCGAACGGCATCGACATCCGCTACTACAACATCATCTATGACGCAGTGGATGAGGTGAAGGCGGCGATGTCGGGCATGCTCGCGCCGGAGAAGCGCGAAGTCGTGACGGGTATGGCCGAAGTGCGCCAGGTGATCCGCGTACCGAAGGTTGGCCTCGTCGCCGGCTGTATGGTCACGGACGGTTTCGTCAAGCGTTCGTCGTCGGTGCGCGTGATCCGCAACAACGTGGTCATCTATACCGGCGAACTCGACTCGCTCAAGCGCTTCAAGGACGACGTCAAGGAAGTCAAGCAAGGCTTCGAGTGCGGTATGTCGATCAAGAACTTCAACGACATCGTCGAAGGCGATCAGCTCGAAGTGTTCGAGATCACCGAAGTCGCGCGTACGCTGTAAGTCTCCAGCGCATACGCAAGACGGGCGGGGCGGGCGCTGGCCAGCCCCGCCCGTTTGTCTTTTTGCACGTGTTTTTTGTGCGGCCGCTTGACCTCCGCGAAATTAGCGATAAAGCGCGCCGCCTGAATGCCTCGCACCAATGAGGTGGAACCATCATGCCGAAAAAACGTTCTTCTCCGAATCGCAACGTACAGATCGCCGATCAGATCCAGCGCGATCTCTCCGAGCTGATGCGCGAAGTGAAGGATCCGCGCGTGGGTCTCGTGACGATCCAGAGCGTGGAACTGACGCCCGATTACGCGCACGCCAAGGTCTATTTCACGACGCTCACGGGCGATCCCAAGACCACCCAGGAAGCGCTCAATCACGCCGCGGGCCATCTGCACAATCAACTGTTCAAGCGCCTGCACATCCACACGGTGCCGACGCTGCATTTCCACTACGACCAGTCGGTCGAGAAGGGCGTGGAGATGTCGCGCCTGATCGACGAGGCGAACGCCACGCGCGCCAAGGACGACTGACGTCTCCAGCATGACAGCATCATCGAAGAAGAGTCCGGGCGAGGCTCGCCCTAAAGTGCCGCGCCGTCTGCTCGACGGCGTGCTGCTGCTCGACAAGCCGCTCGGCCTGTCGAGCAACGACGCGCTGATTCGCGCGAAGCGTCTGTATCGCGTGAAGAAGGCGGGCCACACCGGCACGCTGGATCCGCTCGCGACGGGCCTCTTGCCGCTGTGTTTCGGCGAGGCGACCAAGTTCTCGCAGGATCTGCTCGAAGCCGACAAGACCTACGAGGCGACGCTGCGTCTGGGCATCCGCACGACCACGGGCGACGCCGAAGGCGAAGCGGCGGAAACGCGTGAGGTGAACTGCGACGAAGTCGCCGTGCGCGCGGCGATGACGAAGTTCGTCGGCGATATCGTTCAGGTGCCGCCGATGTATTCGGCGCTCAAGCGCGACGGCAAGCCGCTCTACGAATACGCGCGCGCGGGCCAGACGGTCGAGCGCGAAGGGCGCGAGGTGACGATACTCGCGCTGGACATGCTCGTGTGCAGCCTGCCGGACGTCACGTTCCGCGTGACGTGCAGTAAGGGCACGTATGTGCGCACGCTCGCCGAGGATATCGGCGAGGCGCTTGGCTGCGGCGCGCATCTGGTGATGCTGCGCCGTACCGGCGTCGGCGCGCTGACGCTGGACCATGCGGTGACGCTCGACGCGCTCACGGCCGCCGACGAGCCGCAGCGCGACACCTGGCTGCAACCCGTCGATGCGCTGCTCTCGACGTTTCCGGCGCTCACGCTGAACGCCGACGCGGCGCGCCGTTTCACGCACGGCCAGCGTCTGCCGCTCAACGAGCTGGTGCTCGATCGCGCGGCGTGCGAGGCGGCCGATCGCGTGCGCGTCTACGACGAAGCGGGGCGTCTGCTCGGCGTGGCGAAGGCGGGTAGTGGCGTGCTCGCGCCGGAGCGTCTGGTGGTGAGCGGCGCGGCTTGATTCGCGCGGCGCAAGTCACAGCACAGGTCATAGCGCACATCGCGCAATAAAAAACGGCACGCCGGTTCACACCGTGCGTGCCGTTTTTGCATTCACGACCCGATCAACCGATCGAGCCGTGAGCGAGATCGAATGCGAACCTCAGTGCGCCGCCGAAGCCGCCGCGCCTGCATCGCCACCGCCCGAGCGTTCGGGGCGCGTAATCCAGATCAGCGCGATCAGCACGATAAAGATCACCGACGAAATCCAGAACAGATCGTTCACGCCGAGCTGCGCGGCCTGCTGCGTCGCCATGCGGTCGAAGAGTCCGTGCGCCTGCGACGGATCGAGGCCGGCCACGTTCTGCATCTGCTGCATCGACTGATTGAAGACCGGGCTCGTGGGCGTGGCCTGCTCGGTGAGACGCGCATGATGGAAGATCGTGCGATGGTCCCACGCGGTTTCGAAGATCGAGGTGCCGATGCCGCCGCACATGATCCGCACGAAATTCGACAGACCCGACGCTGCCGGAATGCGGTTGCCCGGCAAACCGGACAGCGTGATCGAGACGAGCGGAATGAAAAGCCCCGCCATGCCGATACCCTGAATCAACGTCGGAACCGTCAGCGCCCAGGTGTCCACGCCGGTGGTGTACTGCGAACGCATCCAGAAGCACAGCGCGAACACCACGAACGCGGCGGTCGCGATGTAGCGCGGATCGGTGCGCGGCAGGATGCGGCCCGTGATCGGCGACAGCAGGATCGCAAAGAAGCCCACGGGCGCCATCACGAGACCGGCGTCGGTCGCGGTGTAGCCGAGATCGGTTTGCAGCCACAGCGGCAGCAGCACGAGATTGCCGAAGTAGAGCCCGTAGCCCACCGACAGCGCGATCGTCCCGCCCGTGAAGTTGCGCCGCGCGAACAGCGACAGGTCGACCACCGGATGCTCGGCGGTCAGTTCCCAGATCACGAAGAACGCGAACGCGATCACGGCCGTGAGCGCGAGCACGACGATCGTGGTCGACGAGAACCAGTCGAGATCCTTGCCTTTGTCGAGCATGATCTGCAGCGACCCGACCCAGACGATCAGCAGGCCGAGGCCGACGCCGTCGATCGGCGCCTTGCGGATGGCCGAGTCGCGGTTGCGGAAGATCGCCCACGTGGCGAGCGCCGCCGCGATGCCGACCGGGATGTTCACATAGAAGATCCACGGCCACGAGATGTTGTCGGAGATCCAGCCGCCGAGAATCGGCCCGGCCACCGGCGCGATCAGCGTGGTCATCGACCACATCGAAAGCGCGATGGGCGCTTTCGCGCGCGGGTAGCTCGCGAGCAGCAGCGTTTGAGAAAGCGGGATCATCGGACCGGCCACGGCACCCTGCAGCACGCGCGCGGCGAGCAGGAAGGGCAGCGTGGGCGCGAGGCCGCACAGCCACGACGAGATCACGAACAGAATGATCGACGCCATGAACAGGCGCACCTGGCCGATGCGCTCGGTGAGCCAGCCCGTGAGCGGCACCGAGATCGCATTCGCAACCGCGAACGACGTGATGACCCACGTGCCCTGATCGGAGGCGACCCCGAGGTCGCCCGAGATCGACGGAATCGAGACGTTCGCGATCGACGTGTCCAGCACGTTCATGAACACCGCGAGCGACACCGCAATGGTGCCGATCACGAGTTGCGCGCCCTGTAGCGGCGGATGGACGACGGGTTGTTGTGCTGCCATTGAATGCTTTGTTGTTCGCTTCGTATCGGCGCTGCGCTTACATCATTTTCGCGGGCGTTTTCGCCGACGAAACCTGCGCTGCCTTGTTGGCGTTCGGACCCGCGTTCTGCGAAATAATCCGCGCAATCTCCGCATCGGCTTCATCGCCATACTTCTCGAACACGTTCGTCTCGTACACCGTGTTCTGCGCGTTGCCCAACTGGCTGCCCGCATCGTTCTTGATGTCGACGTCAACCTGCATCGACAGACCGATACGCAGCGGATGCTTCTGCAGATCTTCCGGATCCAGCGAGATACGCACCGGCAGACGCTGCACCACCTTGATCCAGTTGCCCGTCGCGTTCTGCGCCGGCAGCAGCGAGAACGCCGAGCCCGTGCCCGCCGAGAAGCCCACCACCTTGCCGTGATACACCACCGACGAGCCGTACACGTCCGCGGTCATTTCCACCGGCTGGCCGATGCGCATGTGCTTGAGCTGCACTTCCTTGAAGTTCGCGTCGATCCACAGCGAGTTCAGCGGCACCACCGACATCAGCGGCGTGCCCGGCGAAACGCGCTGGCCGACCTGCACCGAGCGCTTCGCCACGTAACCCGTGACCGGCGCGGGCAGCGTGTTGCGCGCGTTCGCGAGGTAGGCGTCGCGCACCTTCGCGGCGGCCGCCATCACGTTCGGATGATTGGCGATCGTCGTGTTCGCGGTCAGCGCCTGGTTCGCGACGAGCTGCTGCTGCGCGGCTTCGAGCGCGGCCTGGGCGCTGCGCGCGGCGTCGCGCGCGTGCGAGATTTCTTCCTGCGAAACCGCGCCCGTCTGCGCCACCTGCATGCGGCGGCGCAGATCGTCCTGCGCGCGAGAGAGGTCCGCCTGACGCACGGCGACCTGCGCTTCGTACTGGCTGTCGTCGGCGAAGAGGCCGCGCACCTGGCGCACGGTCTGGCCGAGATTCGCCTCGGCCTGCTGCAGCGCGATGCGCGAGTCGGCCGGATCGAGCACCACGAGCGGATCGCCGATCTTGACGGTCTGCGTGTCGTCGGCGTTGACTGAGACCACCGTGCCGGTGACCTGCGGCGTGATCTGCACGACGTTGCCGTTCACGTAGGCGTCGTCGGTGCTTTCGCTGAAGCGCGCGACGAGGAAGTAGTAGAGGCCGTAGGCAATGGCTGCAATCACGATCACGAGAACAAGCAGCGTCATCATGCGCTTGCGCTTGCCGTTGTTCGCGTTCGGCTGCGGATTGGCGGCCGGTTGCTGGGGGGTGCTCATGGAAGGATCTCCGGGTTCTTGCGTGCTGTGCGTTCAGTTATTGGAATTCAGTTCGTGGCGGCGTGTGCCGACGCGTCAGGCGTGGCCGAGGCCGACGAGGCCGGTGCGGTCCACGGCGCATCGCGCCAGGGCCCGCCGTTCACGTCGCTCTGGCCGCGCGCTTCGCTGCCGACCTGCGCCGGCGGCACGAGCCCCGCGTTCTGCGCGTCGAAGCCGCCGCCCAGCGCCTTGATCAGCGCCATCTGCTCGTCGGCGCGCTGCGACTTCAGGTTCGTCACGGTCTGCTCGGCGGCGAGGCGGTTCTGGTCGGCGTTGAGCACCTGCAGCTGCTCCGAGAGGCCCGCCTTGTAGCGGATCACGGCGAGCTGATACGCCTTCGTCGACGCATCGAGCGCGTGTTGCGCATCGACGAGCTGCTTGTCGGCCGAACGGATCGACGAGACGGTGGTTGCCACGTCCTGGAACGCGCCGATCAGCGTCTGGTCGTAGTTCGCGACGTCGAGTTCGAAGTCGGCGTAACGGCCCTTCAGTTGCGCGCGCAGGGCGCCCGCGTCGAAGATCGGCAGATGCACGGCCGGGCCGATGTTCATCTGGCGGCTCGTGAAGTTGAGGAATTTGCCCCAGCCGAAGGCATCGAAGCCGAAGCCCGCCGCGAGATTCACGTCGGGATAGAACTCGGCCTTCGCTTCCTTGACGTCGTGCATCGCGCCTTCGACCTGCCAGCGCGCGGCGACGATGTCCGGGCGGCGCGCGACGAGATCGGCGGGCAGGTTGTCGGGCAGCGCGACGCTGGCGACCGGATTGAGCACCGGATTGGCGATCTGCAGACCGCGATCCGGACCCTTGCCGAGCAGCGCGCCGAGCTGATAGCGCACGGTTTCGATCTGGCCGTCGATCTGCGAAAGATTCGCCTGGCTCGTCGCGATGTTGCCGTTGGCGGTCTGACGCTCGACGTTGGTGTCGAGGCCCGCGACCACGCGGCCGTTCGTGATGTTGCCGATGGTCTTGCGGTTGTCGATTTCGCGCGCGGCGATATCGCGCAGCGCGTAGAGCTGGGCGAGCTGGTTATAGGTACGCGCGACCGACGCGGCGAGCGTGATGCGGGCCTGCTGCATCTCGGCTTCGGCGGCGCGCTGTGCGGAGACCGCCTGCGCGAGTCGCTGACGGTTCTTGCCCCACAGGTCCAGATCCCACGAGGCGCTGGCCAGCACGTTGTTTTCGCTGTACCAGCTGCCGCCGTAGGGCGGTGGGAACAGCCCGTTCGCCGAATAGAGCTCGCGGGTCCACGAGTAGCTCGCGTTGGCCTTCGGATAGAGCGCCGATTTCGACGTTTCGATATACGACGACGCCTTCGCCAGTCGCGCCTGCGCCTGCGCGATCGTCGGATTGCCGTCGAGCGCTTCGTCGATCAGCTTCTGGAGCTGCGGATCGCCGAACTGCTTCGCCCAGTCGAACGCGGGCCACTGGCCGCCCTGCGCCGGAATGCTTTGCGACGACTCGAACTGCTGCGGCTGCGCGAGCGTCTTGTCGCTCTTGATGCCGATGTAGTTCGCGCAGCCCGAAAGCGCGAGCGCGGCGATCGCGGCGGTCACCGCGGCCCGGCACGACAGCGCTGGCGCAAACTGGGTTTGGGATTTCATTGCTCGTCTCGTTGCGTGAGAAGGTGAGGTGATACTGGACGATGCAGCTATTTTCTTGTTTGCCGGTTTCAAATTTGCTTGCCCTGTCATGAATTGGCCGGCGGATTTTGCCCGGCTGCCGCATTCGCGTTCTGGCTGGCATCGCAGCTATTGGCGAGAACCCGTCGCAACATGTTCTTCAGAAAGCCCACCTCTTCGGGCGTGAAACCGGCGGCGAGCGTTTCCGTCACGCTCGTGAAAATGGCCGGCATGCGGCGCGCGATGGCTTCGCCTTCGGGCGTCAGCGCAAGGCGTACGGCGCGGCGGTCTTCGGAGCTGCGCACGCGCTTGAGGAGGCCGCGCTTCTCCAGCCGGTCGACGAGACGCGTGACCGCGCTGGCGTCGATGCCGTATTCGCGCGCGAGTTCGGCGGCGAGCAGGCACTTGCCGCTGGCCACCATGAACAGCACGCTGGCCTGCTGGCTGGTGATGCCCAGTTCGGCGAGCGTGCGCTGCGTGACCATGTTCGACATGCTCGTCTTGGCCCGCGCGAGCAGGTAGCCGACGCTCTCGCCGAGATCGTAATCGCGGATTTCGGGCGGCGGTACAGGGATCGGATCCGTCATGTTTCTGCTGCGACTGCAATGATTGACCAGGCAGGGATTATAAGAAACGTTAGTTGACGCGGCAAGGGTTTTATTCTGCCGGGGACGAATAACCTTTGCCGGATAAGGGCTTAATGTTGTGGCCTGCACATGAGAAAATTGAGATTCAGCGCAGCGCCGCTGTAAAACCCGTGAGCCGTCGCCCCGTCTCTTGTATGCAATCGTCTGACCGCGGTTCGGGCAGATCACGGCGGCCATGATGGAAAGATCGGATATGCGCCTGATCAATTCATCTGCGCGTGCTATAATTTCAGGTTCCCAAAAGTGCGCCATTGCAGCGCTGCCGAATCGAGCCTCCGGATCCGTCCGGAAGAGGCGGGCGGTGGTCGCGATGCCCCATCCGGCTATGTAGCCGGCTGTGTAGCGCTCGCCCGCCCGGGCGCGCTGCCGCGCACTCTTAACTGTACCCAGGTTCCTATGTCCCGCGCCCTACGCAACATTGCCATCATTGCCCACGTCGACCACGGCAAGACCACGCTCGTCGACCAGCTCCTCCGTCAGACCGCCACGTTCCGTGACAACCAGCAGGTCGCCGAGCGCGTGATGGACTCGAACGACATCGAAAAAGAGCGTGGCATCACGATTCTTTCGAAGAACTGCGCGGTCGAGTACGAAGGCACCCACATCAACATCGTCGACACCCCGGGCCACGCCGACTTCGGCGGCGAAGTGGAACGCGTGCTGTCGATGGTCGACTCGGTGCTGCTGCTCGTCGACGCCGTTGAAGGCCCGATGCCGCAAACGCGCTTCGTGACCAAGAAGGCGCTCGCGCTCGGCCTCAAGCCGATCGTTGTCGTCAACAAGATCGACCGTCCGGGCGCGCGTATCGACTGGGTGATCAACCAGACGTTCGACCTGTTCGACAAGCTCGGCGCGACCGAAGAGCAGCTCGACTTCCCGATCGTGTACGCATCGGGCCTGAACGGCTACGCATCGCTGTCGCCGGAAGCGCGTAGCGGCGATATGCGCCCGCTGTTCGACGCCGTGCTCGAACACGTGCCGGTCCGTGACGCCGATCCGGAAGGCGGCCTGCAACTCCAGATCACCTCGCTCGACTACTCGGCTTACGTTGGTCGTATCGGCGTGGGCCGTATCAAGCGCGGTCGTATCAAGCCGGGTCAGCCGGTTGCGCTGCGCTTTGGTCCGGAAGGCCAGGTCCTGAACCGCAAGATCAACCAGGTGCTGGCATTCAGCGGCCTGGAGCGCGTGCAGGTCGAAGCGGCTGAGGCCGGCGACATCGTGCTGATCAACGGTATCGAAGACATCGGTATCGGCGCGACCATCTGCGCGGTCGACAACCCCGAAGCGCTGCCGATGATCACGGTCGACGAGCCGACGCTGACGATGAACTTCCTCGTGAATTCGTCGCCGCTCGCCGGCAAGGAAGGCAAGTTCGTGACGAGCCGCCAGATCCGCGACCGTCTGACCAAGGAACTGAACCACAACGTGGCGCTGCGCGTGAAGGACACGGGCGACGAAACCACGTTCGAAGTGTCGGGCCGCGGCGAACTGCACCTGACCATCCTGATCGAAAACATGCGCCGTGAAGGCTACGAGCTGGCCGTGTCGCGTCCGCGCGTGGTGCTGCACGAAGTCGACGGCGTGAAGCAGGAGCCGTACGAAATGCTGACCGTTGACGTCGAAGACGCCAACCAGGGCGGCGTGATGGAAGAACTGGGCCGCCGTAAGGGCGAAATGCTCGACATGGCGTCGGATGGTCAGGGCCGTACGCGTCTCGAGTACCGCATTCCGGCGCGTGGCCTGATCGGCTTCCAGGGCGAATTCATGACGCTGACGCGCGGCACGGGCCTGATGAGCCACGTGTTCGACGCATACGGTCCGGTCAAGGAAGGTACGCTCGGCGAGCGCCGCAATGGCGTGCTGATCTCGCAGGACGACGGCGCCGCTGTCGCCTACGCACTGTGGAAGCTGCAGGATCGCGGCCGCATGTTCGTGAAGCCGGGCGACGCGCTGTACGAAGGCATGATCATCGGTATCCATAGCCGCGACAACGACCTCGTCGTGAATCCGATCAAGGGCAAGCAGCTCACCAACGTGCGCGCCTCGGGCACCGACGAAGCCGTGCGCCTGGTTCCGCCGATCCAGATGTCGCTCGAGTACGCGGTCGAATTCATCGACGACGACGAACTCGTGGAAGTGACGCCGCAGTCGATCCGCCTGCGCAAGCGTCACCTGAAAGAGCACGAGCGTCGCCGCGCAAGCCGCGAAGCCGAGTAAAGTTTGCTGTCGAAACTTTTTCGCGCACTGCAATGCATGTAAGAAAACAAGAAAGCCGCCGCTGTCTGGGCGGCTTTTTTGCGTCCGGCGGGGATTGCCTCGCAGTGCCGGAAGAGTCTGTTGTAAAAGTTGCAAAGTACCGCCAAAGCCCGTGTAGCAAGGGTTTGCGTGCGGTCCTGTGTCGCATTGCATCTTATGAGGAGTATCACTTATGTGCTATCCTCCGCGGATGCATGATTTAGGTCCTTCCAAGCAGACTTGATTCGCAATCCGCTAAACGGTCAGGCCGTGGCGCGGAAGGTTGAGTAACCCGCTATTTCTCGAGAAACTCGAAGAAAGGTGAGCGTAAATGTCGGAAACGATGAAGCAATTCCAGCTGAACTCCTATCTGTTCGGCGGCAATGCTCCGTATGTCGAAGAGCTATACGAAGCATATCTTGACAACCCTGCGTCCGTTCCGGACCAATGGCGTGAATACTTCGACGCACTGCAAAACGTGCCGTCGTCGAGTGGTTCGGCCGACAGCGATGTCGCCCACGGCCCGATCGTCGAGTCGTTTGCCCAGCGCGCGAAAGCCAATGCTTTCGTCCCGAAGGGCGGCGGCGAAGACCTCGCCACGGCTCGCAAGCAGGTCTACGTTCAGTCCCTCATCGGCGCATATCGCTTCCTGGGCTCGCAATGGGCCAACCTGGATCCGCTGAAGCGTCGCGAGCGTCCGCCTATCCCCGAACTCGAACCTGCGTTCTACGACTTCACTGAAGCCGACATGGACCAGACGTTCAGCGCCACGAACCTGTATTTCGGTTTCGAGCGCGCGACGCTGCGCGAGATCGTCAAGGCGCTGCGCGACACGTACTGCGGCACGATCGGCGCCGAGTACATGTACATCAGCGACCCGGAACAGAAGCGCTGGTGGAAGGAACGCCTCGAGTCGATCCGCTCGACGCCGAACTTCACGAACGACAAGAAGAAGCACATCCTCCAGCGCCTCACGGCCGCTGAAGGCCTCGAGCGCTTCCTGCACACCAAGTACGTCGGCCAGAAGCGCTTCTCGCTCGAAGGCGGCGAATCCTTCATCGCCGCGATGGACGAAGTCGTCCGTCACGCAGGCGCGAAGGGCGTGCAGGAAATCGTCATCGGCATGGCCCACCGCGGCCGTCTGAACGTGCTCGTCAATACGCTCGGCAAGATGCCGGCTGACCTGTTCGCCGAATTCGAAGGCAAGCACGTCGACGACCTGCCGGCAGGCGACGTGAAGTACCACAAGGGCTTCTCGTCGGACGTCGCAACCGAAGGCGGCCCGGTCCACCTGTCGCTCGCGTTCAACCCGTCGCACCTTGAGATCGTCAACCCGGTGGTCGAAGGTTCGGCGAAGGCCCGTATGGATCGCCGCGGCGACGACAACGGCCTTCAAGTGCTGCCGGTGCAGATCCACGGCGACGCGGCCTTCGCGGGTCAGGGCGTCGTGATGGAAACGCTGAACCTCGCGCAAACGCGTGGTTACGGCACGCACGGCACGCTGCACATCGTCATCAACAACCAGATCGGCTTCACGACGTCGGACCCGCGCGATGCGCGCTCGACGCTGTACTGTACCGACGTGGTCAAGATGATCGAAGCGCCGGTGCTGCACGTGAACGGCGACGATCCGGAAGCGGTCGTGCTGGCGATCCAGCTCGCGGTCGAATTCCGCATGCAGTACCACAAGGATGTCGTCGTCGACATCATCTGTTTCCGCAAGCTCGGCCACAACGAGCAGGACACCCCGGCGGTCACGCAGCCGCTGATGTACAAGACGATCGCGAAGCACCCGGGCACCCGTGCGCTTTACGCAGAAAAGCTCGTGCAGCAGGGCGTCATTTCGGCGGAAGACGGCGACAACTACGTCAAGGCGTACCGCGCCGCGATGGACGAAGGCCACCACACCGTCGACCCGGTGCTCTCGAACTACAAGAGCAAGTACGCGGTGGACTGGGTGCCGTTCCTGAACCGCAAGTGGACCGACGCTGCCGACACGGCAGTGCCGCTCGCGGAACTCAAGCGTCTGGCCGAACGCATCACCACGATCCCCGAGAACTTCAAGGTTCACCCGCTGGTCGAGCGCGTCATCAACGACCGCCGCGCGATGGGCAAGGGCGAATCGAAGCTCGACTGGGGCATGGGCGAACACCTCGCGTACGCATCGCTGGTCGCGTCGGGCTACGCTGTGCGCCTGACGGGTCAGGATTCGGGCCGTGGCACGTTCACGCACCGTCACGCCGTTCTGCACGATCAGAACCGCGAACGCTGGAACGACGGCACGTACATCCCGCTGCAGAACATCGCCGACAACCAGGCGAAGTTCACGGTGATCGACTCGGTGCTGTCGGAAGAAGCGGTGCTGGGCTTCGAATACGGCTACTCGACGGCTGAACCGAACACGCTCGTCGCGTGGGAAGGCCAGTTCGGCGACTTCGTCAACGGTGCGCAGGTCGTGATCGACCAGTTCATCTCGTCGGGCGAAGTGAAGTGGGGCCGCGTTTCGGGTCTCACGATGCTGCTGCCGCACGGCTACGAAGGCCAGGGTCCGGAGCACTCGTCGGCGCGTATCGAACGTTTCCTGCAGCTGTGCGCCGAGCACAACATGCAGGTCGTTCAGCCGACCACGCCGGCCCAGATCTTCCACGTGCTGCGCCGCCAGATGATCCGTCTGTTCCGCAAGCCGCTGATCATCTTCACGCCGAAGTCGCTGCTGCGTCACAAGGAAGCCGTGTCGGACCTGTCCGAACTCGCGAAGGGCACGTTCCAGCCGGTTATCGGCGAAGTGGACGAGTCGATCGACGCGAAGAAGGTCAAGCGCGTGGTGGCCTGCTCGGGCCGCGTGTACTTCGACCTCGTCGCGCATCGCCGCGAAGCGAAGGCAAACGACGTCGCGATCATCCGTATCGAACAGCTCTATCCGTTCGCGCACAAGCAGTTCGAAGCGGAAATCAAGAAGTACGACAACGCGACCGAAGTGGTCTGGGTGCAGGACGAGCCGCAGAATCAGGGCCCGTGGTTCTACATCGAGCACCACCTGAAGGAAGGCATGAAGGAAGGACAGAAGCTCGCGTACAGCGGCCGTCCGGCTTCGGCCTCGCCGGCTGTCGGCTACTACGCGAAGCATTACGAACAGCAGAAGACGCTGATCGAAGGTGCGTTCGGCCGCCTGAAGGGCGCGCAGGTCGCGAAATAAGCATATGAGCTAACGAACCGGGAAAGCGTGCGATCGGATTGCGCGCTTTCCCGCGCTCAGATGCGCGACCCGGTTCGTACCCAGATACGTATTCAGGAACATCAAATGGCTATTGTTGAAGTCAAGGTCCCGCAGTTCTCGGAGTCGGTGTCGGAAGGCACGATGCTGCAGTGGAAGAAGAAGCCGGGCGAAGCGATCGCTCAGGACGAAGTCGTCATCGAAATCGAAACCGACAAGGTCGTGCTCGAAGTGCCCGCGCCGGCAGCCGGCGTGCTGGCTGAAGTTCTGATCGGCGACGGCGCGACCGTCACGAGCGAACAGGTCATCGCACGCATCGACACGGAAGGCAAGGCTGGCGCCGCTGCTGCACCCGCAGCCGCCGCAGCGCCGGCAGCCGCACCGGCCGCCGCGCCCGCCGCAGCACCGGCTGCCGCAGCCGCTTCGACGTCGAGCAGCAACATCGCCTCGCCCGCAGCGACCAAGCTGATGGCGGAGAAGGGTCTGGCAGGCGGCGACGTCGCCGGCACGGGCCGCGACGGCCGCATCACGAAGCAGGACGTGCTCGGCGCAGGCGCGCCGAAGGCTGCACCCGCAGCCGCACCGGCCGGCAAGCCGGCTGCCGCCAAGCCCGCGCTGCCGCAAGTCAACGCACCGGCATCGGCCGCCAACTGGCTGAACGACCGTCCGGAACAGCGCGTGCCGATGTCGCGCCTGCGTGCGCGTATCGCCGAGCGTCTGCTCGAGTCGCAGCAGACCAACGCCATCCTCACGACGTTCAACGAAGTGAACATGGCGCCGGTCATGGATCTGCGCAACAAGTACAAGGACAAGTTCGAGAAGGAACATGGCGTGAAGCTCGGCTTCATGTCGTTCTTCGTGAAGGCTGCGGTTCACGCCCTCAAGAAGTTCCCGCTCGTGAACGCGTCGATCGACGGTAACGACATCGTCTATCACGGCTACTTCGACATCGGTATCGCCGTCGGTTCGCCGCGCGGTCTGGTGGTGCCCATCCTGCGCAACGCAGACCAGATGAGCCTCGCCGACATCGAGAAGAAGATCGCCGAATTCGGTCAGAAGGCCAAGGACGGCAAGCTGTCGATCGAAGAAATGACGGGCGGTACGTTCTCGATCTCGAACGGCGGCGTGTTCGGCTCGATGCTCTCGACCCCGATCATCAACCCGCCGCAGTCGGCGATCCTCGGCGTTCACGCGACCAAGGAACGCGCGGTTGTGGAAAACGGCCAGATCGTGATCCGCCCGATGAACTACCTCGCGATGTCGTACGACCACCGCATCATCGACGGCCGCGAAGCCGTCCTGTCGCTGGTCGCGATGAAGGACGCGCTGGAAGATCCGGCGCGCCTGCTGCTCGACCTGTAATCACAGCGTCGCTCAAGCATCGCGTATTGAGTCTCACACTGAGCGGCGTGCGCGCGAATTCCGGAAACCGGCATTCGCGCGCCGCGCTCACGTATCGAAAGGATGACCATGTCCAAAGAATTTGACGTCGTCGTGATCGGCGCCGGCCCCGGCGGCTATATCGCGGCGATCCGCGCCGCGCAGCTCGGCAAGTCGGTTGCGTGTATCGAAAAGTGGAAGAACCCGGCCGGCGCGCTGAAGCTCGGCGGCACCTGCCTGAACGTCGGCTGCATTCCGTCGAAGGCGCTGCTCGCCTCGTCGGAAGAGTTCGAAAACGCCGCGCATCATCTCGTCGACCACGGCATCAGCGTGGGTGACGTGAAGATCGACGTCGCGAAGATGCTCGCCCGCAAGGACGGCATCGTCGAAAAGATGACGAAGGGTATCGAATTCCTGTTCCGCAAGAACAAGATCACGTGGCTCAAGGGTCACGGCAAGTTCACCGGCAAGAACGACGCCGGCGTGCAGATCGAAGTGTCGGGCGAAGGCGAAACCGAAGTCGTGACGGCGAAGAACGTCATCATCGCGACGGGTTCGAAGGCGCGTCACCTGCCGGGCATGCCGGTCGACAACAAGATCATCGCCGACAACGAAGGCGCGCTGACGTTCGACTCGGTGCCGAAGAAGCTGGCCGTGATCGGCGCAGGCGTGATCGGTCTGGAACTGGGTTCGGTGTGGCGCCGTCTGGGCGCCGACGTCACGATCCTCGAAGCGCTGCCGGAATTCCTCGGCGCCGCTGACCAGGCGCTCTCGAAGGAAGCTGCGAAGCTCTTCAAGAAGCAGGGTCTCGACATTCACGTTGGCGTGAAGGTCGGCGAAGTGAAGGCGACGGACAAGAACGTCACGATCAACTACACGGACAAGGACGGCAACGCGCAAGTGCTCGAAGCCGACCGCCTGATCGTGTCGGTTGGCCGCGTGCCGAACACCGACAACCTCGGTCTCGAAGCGATCGGCCTGAAGGCCAACGAGCGCGGCTTCATCGACGTCGATGGCCACTGCGCAACGTCGGTGCCGAACGTCTACGCGATCGGCGACGTGGTGCGCGGCCCGATGCTCGCGCACAAGGCCGAAGACGAAGGCGTGCTGGTCGCGGAAGTGATCGACGGCCAGAAGCCGCACATCGACTACAACTGCATTCCGTGGGTGATCTACACCGAACCGGAAATCGCGTGGGTCGGCAAGACGGAACAGCAGCTCAAGGCAGAAGGCCGCGACATCAAGACGGGCCAGTTCCCGTTCATGGCGAACGGCCGCGCGCTCGGCATCAACAAGGCCGACGGCTTTGTGAAGATGATCGCCGACGCGAAGACCGACGAACTGCTCGGCGTGCACATCATCTCGGCGAACGCATCGGACCTGATCGCGGAAGCCGTGGTGGCGATGGAATTCAAGGCTGCCGCCGAAGACATCGGCCGCATCTGCCATCCGCACCCGTCGCTGTCCGAAGTCATGCGCGAAGCGGCACTCGCCGTCGACAAGCGCGCGCTCAACATGTAAGCGCCTGAGGCCGGGCGCGCCAGCGTTCCGGCCTTGCAGCACCTGCATCACGTACAGAGGCGGACGGGTTCGAATACCCGCCCGCCTTTACTCATTTGCGGCTCACGAAATGAACGTCACCGAATACTACGAAAACGAACTGCAGAAACGCGGATACAAACCGGATGCGGCGCAGCGCGTCGCGATCGAGCGGCTGCAGCGGTGCTACGACGAGTGGGTCGAATACAAGTCGCGTCGTTCGAACGCGTTCTGGAAACTCATCAACCGTCCCGATCTGCCGCGCGGCGTCTACATGTGGGGCGGGGTGGGGCGCGGCAAGAGCTTCCTGATGGACAGTTTCTACGCGGTCGTGCCGGTGCAGCGCAAAACGCGTCTGCATTTCCACGAGTTCATGCGCGAAGTGCATCGCGAACTCGAAGAACTCAAAGGCCAGGCCGATCCGCTCGACGAACTCGCGCGCCGCATCGCGAAGCGTTATCGCCTGATCTGTTTCGACGAATTCCACGTCTCGGACATCGCCGACGCGATGATCCTGTATCGCCTGCTCGACCGCCTGTTCGCGAACGGCGTGCAGTTCGTGATGACGTCCAACTACGATCCCGATCTGCTCTATCCCGACGGCCTGCATCGCGACCGCATGCTGCCCGCCATCGAGCTGATCAAGGAAAAGCTCGATGTCCTGAACGTCGACGCCGGCGTCGATTATCGCCAGCGCACGCTCGCGCAGGTCGAGGTCTATCACACGCCGCTGGGCGCCGCCGCCGACAAGGCGCTGCGCCATTCGTTCGCGCAACTGGCCGCGGTGCCCGACGAAAGCCCGATCCTGCACATCGAGAAGCGCGAACTCAAGGCGCTGCGCAAGGCCGATGGCGTGGTGTGGTTCGACTTCGCCACGCTGTGCGGCGGCCCGCGCTCGCAGAACGACTATCTCGAACTGGCGAGCCGTTTTCACGCTGTGATTCTCTCCGACGTGCCGCAGATGACGCCGCGCATGGCCTCCGAGGCGCGCCGCTTTACCTGGCTCATCGACGTCTTCTACGACCACAAGGTCAAGCTGCTGATGTCGGCGGCCGTGCCGCCCGAGGATCTCTATCCCGAGGGCCCGATGGCGAACGAATTCACGCGCACGGTCTCGCGGATCGTCGAAATGCAGTCGAAGGAGTATCTCGAAACGCCGCGCCGCATCGTCGACACGACGCTGACCTGAGCGTTTGCCTGGTGATTTGACCTGCGACACGTCGCAGGGTGCGCGCCCAGGTGCGCACCCTGCGGCGTCGCAAAAATAGAGTCCGAAGTGTTTTTTCAAGATTCGGACTCGTCTGATATGGCCCGCGGGGGCGAGTGGATATCGTTGGTTCAGAACCGTTCTGACCAAGGAGAACTCCATGACGCCGCATCGCGATATCACCGAGGAAGAGTGGCAACGCGTGTTGCCGCTGCTGCCCGAACTGCGCCCGCGCTCCGAACTGCGCGGCCGACCGCTCGCCAATACCCGCTCGGTGCTCAACGGCGTCCTGTGGGTCATGTACAGCGGCGCCACGTGGTCGGCCATGCCGCGCCGCTATCCGTCCTATCAGACCTGCCATCGCCGCTTCAAGGCGTGGCACGACGAAGGCGTCCTCAAAGCCGTGATGGCCGAATTGTTCGGCGAAGAGGGTGCGGCACTGTGCGACGCGATCGAAACGCGCATGCGCAGGCACGCAAGCCGCGCCGAAAAGGCCGCGCGCACCCAGGAAGAACTGCCGATGCGCAATTCGCCGTTCTCGCCGGCCGCGCCCGGCGTGCCCCAGCCGTTCAGCTATCGATCGGTGTATCGCCACACGGTTTGACCCTGGCCGGTCGACGTGTGTCGAGAAAGAAAAAAAGCCGCCTGAATTCAGGCGGCTTTTTTCATGCTGAGGGTCGGCGTGGCGCGTGTTCGCGAGTCACGCCGCCGAGGTTGCTTGTTCCGCCTGGAGCTTACTGCTGACGCACCCACGTCTGCGACCGGCCGAGCAGCGCGATGCCCAGATAGCCGCGCACCACGAGCTTCTGGCCGCCGTCTTCCGTGTGCATCTTGCAGCTATAGATCTTGCCGTTTTCCGGATCAAGAATATGGCCGCCGTCGTATTCGTTGCCGGCCTTCTTCATGCTGTCGATGATCGTCATGCCGAGGATCAACTGATCCTTGCGCGAGTCCGTGCACGCGGTGCAGCGGCGATCGGGCTGATCGTTCGGGCCCAGTCCCTTGATGACCTTGCCGCTCAGGCCGCCGCTGCCGTCGTCGCTGATCTGCACGAGTGCTTTCGGCTGGCCGGTGTGGTCGTCGATGGTCTGCCAGACCCCGATGGGCGAGCTGTCCTGCGCGTGCGCGGCGGCGATGCCGCCCAGCAGCGCGCCGGCCAGCGCGAGCTGACGCGCCGCGCGTGCGGCGAACGAAATGGTGCGACCGTCGATCCGGTTCATGTGTCTTCCTCCACTGATGTTTATGTGTGTGCGACCGCATGCACGCGCGCGCCGCGATGGCGCGCTCATGCAGTCAGGGCAGGATACGCGAAAGCGCCGCGCGCGTTTGCGAGTAGGAACTCTAGTCGGCGCGGCGCGCGCGGCACGCGGATTGCCGCACGTGCCGTGCCGCGTGCGCCGCGCCGGCCAACTCAGTTGAGCTGGTAAGAGAACGTCGCGTTGATGCGCGGGCTGCGCGACGGACTCTCGACCGGCGCATCGGCGAGCGCTTTCGCGACGGACAGATCGAGGCTGTAGTACTTGCCGTCGGAAATACGAAAACCGAACGATGCCGACGACAGCCGGGAAGGCGCGGGCGTACCCGCATGCAGATACACGCGCGCCATGTCGAACGAGACATACGGCGTGATCGTCTGCAGCCACGCCTGGCCGATCTTGAACGGATGATTCAGTTCGAGCAGGAAGGCCCAGCCCGAATCGCCCGACGCTTCGCCCGGCTCGTAGCCTGCCGCGAAACGCTGCGCGCCGAACGAGATCTGTTCCGAAGTCGGCAGCGTGACCGGGCTGTACTGGCCCGTGATTGCCACCGACGTGCCGAAGCCCATCGGCCAGTCGTTGGTCTGCGAGAACGAGCCCGTGGTGCGCACGAAATTCAGCGACACGGGGTTTTGCAGCACCACGCCGGGAATGTTCGTGTCGGCGCCCTTGGACGCGCCCAGAATGTTGAAGCCCTTCGCGACCGCGATGCTCGCCTTGCGCACCTGGCCCGTCTTGACGTCGGCGTAATCGGCCTGCAATTGCAGCACGCGCACCTGCGAATGCGTGTCGTACTGGAAGCCGTTGAGGGTGTTGTGGTAGCGATCCTCGTCGTGCGCCGCATACACGCTCGCGGTGCCCACGACGCTGCGCGTGTTGCTGAGCAGCAGCGGGTAGGAGAGCGAGCCCGTGATCTTGTCGCTGATGACCGTGCGCTCCACGTAACCGGGCAGGCCGGGATTGTTGGTGGGATTGCCGCGGTAGTGCGAGGCGTCCACCTTCGCCATCAGACCGTCGCTCGCGATCGGCACGGCCGCGTGCGCGGACAGATAGGTGACGTTGTCGCGTCCCTTCGGCAGCAGCGCGGACACGCTCAACTGCTCGCCGAACGGCGTCAAACCGTTTTCGGTCAGCGTGAGCAGACCCTGCACGCCCGGATGATTGAAGTCGATGCCGGTGCTGATATCGTACGGCTTCTGCGTGGCGTCGAGTTCGAGCGTGGTGGCGCCGTCGGTGCTCGTGGGCGGCGGCACGTTGGCCTTCACCTTGAGCCCGGGCAGCAGGCCGAGCACGTTGATATAGCGCTGGAACGTGGCCGTGCGCAGCGGCCGGTCCTCGACGATATGCGCGGCGATCGCGCGCATCTTGTCTTCGAGCTTGCCCGGCTTGCCGGTGATCGTCACGGTGCCCACATAGCCTTCGACGACCGTGATGCGCACCACGCCGCCCGCGAAATCCTGGGCAGGCACGAACGCGAACGAGAGCGCGTAGCCGCGATCCTGATAGAGCTTCGTCACGCCGTTGGCCGTCTCGATCAGCTGACCGATCGTGATGTCGTGATTCGCGAGCGGCGCGAAACGTTGCGCGACCTCGTCGAATGGAATCGATTTCACGCCTTCGACCTTGAAGGTGGTCGGCGTGAGATGCGTGGCCAGCAACTGCTGCAGCTGAGGCGTCTGCTGCTGCACCTGCACGGTCACGTTCGGCGCCTTCTGCGGCGCGTTGATCTGCGGCAGTGCGTCGAGCGGATTGCCCCCGGCGGGGTTGCCCGCAGGAGGATTGCCGCCCGACGCCGGCCGGTTCTGTGCTACTGCCACCCCCGTCAAGCCGGCGCTCGCCATCACCCCCAACGTTGCGAGCACGGCCAATTCTGCGACTGCGCCTTTCATCGGACTACCCTCGGACTTGTCGGACGGCGCGCCCGGTTTCCCTGAAGCTTCCGGTGCGCGCCGCCTCTTTGTGCCGCCTTTTCGGCGGTCTGTGGCTCCCTGATTGCCTGTGTTTATTCCTGCGGACTACGTACTACCTTGCCGTTCTTGTCCGGCAACGCGCGCGCGGCTTTCCCTCTCCAGAGGCCGCGTCACGCGTCGCTCATGTTGCCCGATGATCGTTGCGCGCGCTACGGCAGCTTATGCAGCAAGCCGCTCAGTAGTCCCCCGATGTACTCGTGCTGCCAGAACTGCTTGTCGAACTCGTGCTGCCGGTCGTGGCGCCCAGCGCGCCCGTGACCGTGCCGACGATCACCGTCACCGGCTGGAGCAGCGTGGTCGCGCCGCTGCTGCTGGTGCCGCTGCCCGAAGTCGTCGAGCCGGCCGCGCCCGTCGCCGTCGACACCACGCCCGTGAGCAGGCTGCCGACGATCGGCACGTTGCCGAGCGCGCCGGTGACGGCGCTCGTGCCGCCGGCGGTGCCGGTCAGGCTCGTGACGCTGGAGAGCGGCGAGCTGCCGAGGCCGAGGCTCGCGATCGCCGCGTTGAGCGGGCCGAGCAGACCTTGCGCGGCGGCGCCGGTCGGCGGCCCGCTGGCGACGAGCGCCGTGCTGCCGCCGACGAGGCTCGTGATCAGGCCGGGAATCGGCGCGGCGCCGTTCGGACCGTTGGGATTCACGAGGCCGCCTGCGTTGGTGACCGTGTTGCCGAGCGCCGACACCAGCGTGCCGACGTCCGCGCCCACCGGCGCGAGCGGCCCGAGCGCGCTGAGCGCGGCGGTGGTGGAGGTGCCGCCCGCCGTCGACGAAATCTTGCTGCCAGCCGTATCGAGCGCGCCGCCGACCTTGGCGAGCAGCCCGGAGACCGGCACGCCCAGACCCGTCGTGGTGCCGACCTGCTGCGTGATTACGCCGGCTTCGGTGACGATCGGCGTGATGGCCGTGCTGAGCGGCTGCGTGATCTGCTGAACCGGCGCGGACGAGAGCGCGTTGCCGAGCATCTTGCCGCCCGCGTTGACCGCGTTCGCGGTCGTATCGAGCACCGTGGCCACCGGCGTGGTGACCGGCGCCAGCGGAGCGAGCGGGCCGCTGCCGAGACCGTTGACCGTGGTGGCGACGCCCTGGACCACGCCGCTCGTCGCGCTCACGACGTTGCCGAGACCGGCGACCGTGGTGCCGACCGGATTGGCCGTCGAGCCGGTCTGGCCGAGGCCGTTGGAGACGGCGTCGGCGAGTGCGCTCGCCACGGTGCCGGTGCTCGACACCGCGTTGCCGAGTCCCTTCGTGACGTCCGAACTGGTGCCGCCGGGCAGGGTGGTCGAGCCGATCGCGGTGCCGAGATCGCTGGCGGTCTTGGCGACCGTGCTGACCACGCCGCTCGTGCCCGTCGTCGTGGTCGTGCCGCCGCCCGTGTTGGTGTCGGTGCCGGAACCGCCGGTGCCGGTCGAGCCGGTGCCGCCCGTCGAGCCGGTGGTGCCGGTCGAACCGCCCGTGCCGCTCGATGCCGAAGGCGGCGTGTAGCTGCTGCCGCCACACGCGGCGAGGCTCAGGGCGATCACGCTCGCGGCGGCGAGGGCGGTGAGACGCAGGCCGCGCATCAACGTCGCGGAGCGGTCGTGCGAAATCGCGAGGGAAAAGCTGGACATAGCGCTGTCTCCTTGTTTCATCAGGCGCTGAAACGGGCTATCGGAGCGATCATTCGGATGCTGCGAAATAGGATTAGCCACAGGGTTAGCCGGGGTTAGCCGATTGGCGGACGGGTTCTCAGGCGCTCACTTCTTCGCGCCGAGCAGACCGCCGACGAGCGACGTGAGGCCGGAAAGCGGGCCGGTCGTGCCGCTGCTGCTGGTGCTGCCACCCGTGAGCGAGGCCAGCGAGAGGCCCGGCGTGCTGCTGGCCGTGCTGCTGGAGCTGCTCGACGTCTTGACGCCCGCACCCACGCCCGCGCTCGCCACGACGCTGGTCGTGGTGGTGGCGGCGGTGTTCAGCGTGCCGGCGACGGTGTTGACGACGCCCGCGACGAGACCCGTGACCGGTGCGAGCGGGCTGCTGGTGCCGCCGGTGGCCGAGGTCAGCGTCGAGGTGACCGTGGTGAGCGCCGTCGTCACCGGGGCGAGCGGGTTGCCGCTCGAGCTGCCGGTGATGCCGAGACCCGCGCCGATGCCGAGGCCCGCGTTGGCGCCGCCCGAACCGGTCGTGCCGCCCGTCAGACCGCCAAGCAGGCTCGTGACCGGCGCGAGCGGATTGCTGCTGTTGCCCGAGGTGCTGCCCGTCAGCAGATTGCCGGCGGTGGCGACGGTCTTGCCCGTATCGGAGACGAGATTGCCCACGCCCGTGGTGACCGGATTGCCGGCTCCCGTCGAGGCGACCAGCGCGCCGCCTTTTTCGAGGCCGCCGCCGAGCGTTTGCAGCAGGCCCGCGACCGGGGCGCCGAGGCCGGTCGCCGTGCCGACCGTCTGCGTGGTGGAGGCGAGCACCGAGGTAATCGGCGTGATGGCCGTGCTGAGTTGCTGCGTGACTTGCTGGACCGGGCCGGTCGACAGGGCGGTCGTGAGCGTGTTGCCTGCGCCGGTGACGGCCGTGCCGAGCGTGCTGACCGCGCCGCCGAGCGGCGTGGTGACGGCGGCGAGCGGGGCGAGCGGACCGCTGCCGAGGCTCGTGACGAGTTGGCCGGCGCTCGTGACGGCCTTGCCTGCATCGCTGACGACGCCGCCCGTGCTGGCGACCGTCGTGCCGACCGGATTGGTGTTGGTGCTCGAACCAAGCGCGCCGAGACCGTTCGACACGCCGCTGCCGAGCGCCGAGACTGCCGCGCCGAGATTCTCGACCACGCCGCCTGCCGCCGTCGTGGTGGCGGTGCTCACACCCGGCAGCGACTGCGAGGCGATCGTGCTGCCGACGCCCGACACCGTCGAGCCCAGGTCGCTGACGACCGTGCCCGAAACGTTCGCGACCTGGCCGACCGCGTTCGCCGCGACGGCCGTGCTGCCGCTGCCCGTCCCGGTGGTGCCGCCGCTGCTGGTATTGCCGTCGCCGCTGCCGCTGCCGCCACCGGCGGTCGACGTGCCGCCGGTGCCCGTTCCCGTGCCGCTCCCCGAATTGCTGTCGCTCGACGTGGTGGTCGTGCCGCTACCGCTGCCGCTGCCCGTGCCGGTGTCGCCGCTGCCCGAGCTGCCGCTGGTGCCGCTCGTGCCGCCGCTGGTTTGCAGCGAGCCGCCGCTGCCGGTGCCGCTGCTGAGCGTGCCCGAACCGCCGCAGGCGGTCAGGGAAAGCAGGGTGGCGATGGTGGCGGCAATGGCAGTCAGGCGTGCCGCGTTCGCGATGTGGTGGTTCTTCATGGTGTGCCCTCGTCTCTCGTATGGTGTGTCTTGCTGTGTGTGTGTTTTGTCGTGCTGCGGGACATACACTGCAACAGCTATGCCAATGCGAAAGAGCCCGCGAGAAAAGCCGTCGCGAGGCGGGCGTGGGTATCGTCTGATCAAGACGGCATGGGGCTTTGCGCGAAGCTTTCTTCGCAGGAATCGGCGCGCGCGAACATGCGCGTTACCGTGCGCCGCGCGTTACGTCACGTAACGGAACGCGGGCGATGTTACGAACGCCCGGGGTAACGTGACGAAGTGCTAATCGCTTTGCATATTTTCGATTCGACGAAGCACTCGAAACCGCAGTTAATCCGCCGCGCATCAATCAAAAGCCGCGCATGAAAAAGTGTTTCGAGTCCTGATCAGTTCGCGCGTAACGTCACGCGATGGCACGCCCTGGCACGTTATGGTTTGCCCTGAGTGAATAAAAAAATGCGGCATGCCGATAATGATGTTACGTGGCGACAACGATGTAACGGGCGATTGCGTAACGTTCGCGGTTAAGCTATAAAAAGCGCATCCATAAATAAAACACGTTACTAGCAGAGCTGAACGGGGCATTGCATTTAGAGGGGAATGCTTACGATTCGGCCGCAATGTTGGCGGACTGACATGGCAGTCCGTGGACCAGTTGCAACGGCGCATCATTCAAACCTATTCGCTGAGAGAGCCGGTGCAGCATCGCGTGAGAGCGCGAAGAAGAGAGAGAGGGCCGAAATGAACAAGCTGGTAAAGCTTTTTGCTAAAGCAGAAGACGGGGTGACGGCGCTGGAATATGGGCTCATCGCAGGGCTCATCGCCGTGGTGATTGCGGCGAGCGCTCAGGGGTTGGGCACCGAGTTGAAGGCCGTATTCACCTACGTCACGACTCAACTGACGGCTGCGGTTCCGGCAGGAACCTGAGGCGGCGCATCGCTGCGTGGCGGCTTCGTGCTGCCACGCCCGATCATTCAGCTAAACGTAGCAGTGACTTTTCACGCGCTGGCTAGCCGGTTCGCGTGAGGCGTCTGCACGTCGACTCGCGATGAATGCATCCATCATTCCCAGCTGCGTATTCGCCGCCTGGGCGCTCGCGGTCGCCATTTGCGATCTGCGTTCGCGCCGCGTGCCGAATGCGCTCGTGATTGCCGGCCTCGTCGCCGCGCTCGTTGCTGCGTGCTGGCACGCGGGACCGGCGCAACTCGGCGTTGGCCGCGCATTGATCGCCGCCGCGATCGGGCTCGCCGCGCTCATGCCGTTCTTCGTGCTCGGCGTGATGGGCGGCGCCGACGTCAAGGTATTCGCCACGCTCGGTGCATGGTGCGGATTGCAGCCCTTGCTCTGGCTCTGGGTGGCCGCAAGTCTTATTGCATTCGTGCATGCGCTCGCGATTCTCGCGATGCGTGCACGCTCGCAAGCGGCGGCGTCGCGGCGTGTGCAGATCGTCAGTGTCGGCGCGCGGCGCGGCACGCCGTACGCCACCTGCCTGGCCGTGCCCGCGCTCGCGTGGCTCGCATTGCAGTGGATGCCGGGAGCGTTGCAATGATTGCGCGAGCAACGAATTCGTCATGCGATGCGAAACGACCAGCGCGATCGAAACAGCGCGGCGCCGCCGCCGTCGAATTCGCGATCGCGTTTCCGCTGTTCTTTCTGGTGCTCTACGCCATCGTCACGTTCTGCATGATCTTTCTCGTGCAGCACAGCCTGACCGCGGCGTCGGCGGACGGTGCGCGCGCCGCGCTCGTCTACGTGAACGCACAGGACACCGGGACGGCTTTGAGCGGCCGCGCGCAGGCCGCTTGTGCACGTGCGCTGCAAGGCGTGACGTGGCTCGCCACCGCGCCCACCTGCACGACGGTCGTGAGCGCCCAGCCGAGCGGCTGCACGAACAACACGGCGATGGACTGCATCCAGGTCACGCTCAGCTATCCGTGGAGCACGAAGCCGCTCGTGCCCACGCTGCCCATGCTCGGCGCGTGGCAGCCCACCGTGCTCGCGGGCCGCGCCACGGTGCAGATCGATCCGGTGAATCTGCTATGAGCCCATTCCATTCGATCCGCCATCACGTCGCGCGCGCATGCGCCGCCGCGCCGTTCAATCGCAATCAAGGCAGCCGCACATGGCCAATCTGACCAAAATCGCCGCGGGCGTGCTGATCGCCGCCGCGCTCCTGCTCGGCATTTTCGCGTTCATGCTCGCGCGCCACGCGCCGCCTGCACCCGTCGCGCAACCGGCCGTGGCGGTGACGCAGCCGCTGACGCCCGTGGTCGTCGCCGCGCGCACGCTGCCCGCGGGCCAGCCGATCCCCGCCGACGCGCTGCGCGTGCAGCCGCTGCGTACGCAGCCTGCCGGCTCCGTGAGCGACGTTCAACTGATCGCGGGCCGTGTGCCGCTCGCGGATATCGCCGCCGACACGCCCGTGCTCGACACGCAACTATCGTCGAGCCTGGCTTCGTCTCTTGCGCCGGGCGAGCGCGCGGTGGCGGTGCGCATCGACGAAAACAACGCCGTGGGCAACCAGCTCCACGCGGGCAATTACGTCGACGTGTTCTTCACGCTGCGCCGCGACGGCGCGGCCGGTGGCACCGTCGGCACCGGCAACGCGGAAATCTCCCGCACGCAGGCGCGCCTGCTGATCTCGAAGGCGCGCGTGCTGGTATTCGGAAATCCTGCCGAAGCGGCGAACAGCAACGGGCAACGTACCAGCGGCTTCGGCACGCAGAGCACAACGCCGCGCACGGCGGTGCTCGCCGTGCCGCTGACCGAAGTGAACGACCTCGCGCTCGCGCAGAGCCAGGGCCAGTTGATTCTCGCGCTGCGCAACCCCACGGACGACGATCAGATGGACCCGTCCGCGTTCGGGCCGCAGCAGGGTGTCTTGCGCGTCGTCGCGCACGGCACGCCGGACAACTCGACGCGCGCGGCCGCGGGGGTCGCGCTCGATCAGCTTGCGGGTGCGCAAGCGCCGCGTCCGGCTGTGCCGGTGGTTCATCGCGCGAGCAGCGGCAACGGGGGCGCACAGGGCGGGCTGGAAGTGATTCGGGGCGGGCGGGCCGAAACGGTCGCCTGGTAAAGCGCCGCGCGAGCGTGCGTATTCAATAGAAACCACAACATGACGATGAAGAGGACTCTTGCCGTGGCGCTCGCCGCATCCGTTTGCGCCGGCGGTTTCGCGCTCGCGATGTTGCCCGCGCGCGCGGCGCCGCCGTCGAGCGCCGGCTCGCCCGACGCGGGCGCGCCAGCGGGTACCGTCGATATCACCGTGGGCGAGCAGCGCACGCTGCCCGTCACGGGCGCGCTCACGCGCGTCGCCGTGGGCGACCCGGCGGTGGCCGACGTGCTGGTCGTGCGCGGCGACCGGCGCGGCGGTCTGCTGCTCGTCGGCAAGGGCGCGGGCACGACCACGGTGATGCTGTGGGAAGGCGGCGTGCAGCGCAGCTTCACCGTGAACGTGGCGACGCGCGCGGCGCGTGCGTTGCTCGGCGCGGGCACGCCCGACGTGAAGGTGCTGGACGGCACGGCCATCATCAGCGGCAGCGCGGCGACGATGGAGCAGCATCAGCGCGCGGTGGTGGCCGCGCAGGGCTCGCTCGGCAAGGGCGCGAAGGACACCGACGTGCTCGATGCCTCCAGCATCGCGACGCGCTCGGTCGTGCAGGTCGACGTGCGCGTGGTCGAATTCAGCCGCTCGGTGCTCAAGCAGATCGGTTTCAACTTCGCGCGCCAGAACAACGGTTTCACGTTCGGCTCGTTCGCGCCGTCCGCGCTGACGTCCGCTTCGAACACCAACGGCGTCTCGGACATCCAGAGCGTGGCGCCGATCTCGTCGGCGTTCAATCTCGTGTTCGCGTCGGCCACGCACGGACTGTTCGCCGACCTGAGCCTGATGGAGTCGAACAATCTCGCGCGCGTGCTCGCGGAACCGACGCTCGTCGCGTTGTCCGGCCAGAGCGCGAGCTTCCTCGCGGGCGGCGAGATTCCGGTGCCGGTGCCGCAGGCGCTCGGCACGAGTTCGATCGAATACAAGCCCTACGGTATCGGGCTGTCGCTCACGCCCACGGTGCTCTCGCCGCAGCGCATCGCGCTGAAGGTCGCGCCCGAGGCGAGCCAGCTCGACTTCGCCAACGCGGTGACGATCAGCGGCGTCTCGGTGCCCGCGATCACGACGCGGCGCGCGGAAACCACCGTCGAACTCGGCGATGGCGAGAGCTTCGTGATCGGCGGCCTGATCGATCGCGAGACCGCGTCGAACGTGAGCAAGGTGCCGCTGCTCGGCGATCTGCCTGTGATTGGCGCGTTCTTCAAGACGTTGAACTATCAGCAAAACGAAAGAGAACTGGTGATCGTGGTGACGCCGCATCTGGTGTCGCCGCTCGCGAAGGACGCGAAGCTGCCCAGCTCGCCCGGCGAGCTGTCCGAACAACGCGACGGCCATGTCTGGCGCGCGTTACTCGGCGGCGCGGCCTCGCGCGATCCCGCCCCGGGATTTTCGCCATGACAACCGCTGTCGGCATGGCTTCGCCGCGCCGTGCGCGGCCTGCGCTGCGCGAGCAGCACAAGGAGAGGGATCATGAACGCGAGAACGTACTTGACGACTGATCGCACGGTCGTGGACTCGTTCGTGTTCGCATCGTCGGACGACGCGCACGCCCGCTGGATCGCGCGCGCGCTCGGCATGGCGGGCAAGGTGGATGCGGTGGCGCTCGAGCCGGCCGCCGTCGGCGAGCGGGTCGGCCAGCAGATGCCGTCGCTGCTGCTCGTCGATTTTTCGCAGGGGCGCGCGGCCTGGGCGAGCGCCGTGGTGGCCGCCGCGCATGTGTCGTATCCGGGCCTCCAGGTGATCGCGGTCGGCACGCTCGCCGAACCCGAGAGCGCGCTCGCGGCCTTGCGCGCGGGCGTGCGCGATTTCGTCGACGTGGCGGGCAGTCCCGAGGACGCGCTGGCGATCGTGCGCCAGGTGCTCGAAAACCGCGTCGAAGCGCCGAGCCGCCATGGCCGTCTCACGGTGATGCTCGGCGCACGCGCGGGCATGGGCGTGACGACGCTTGCCGCGAATCTCGGCGCGCTGCTCGCCCGCAAGGGCGCGGCCTTCAACCGCCACGCCGCGCTGCTCGACCTCGGTCTGCCCGCGGGCGACGGCGCGATGATGCTCAACGCGGGCAACGGCTTCAGTTTCGTCGATGCCGTGCGCAATCTGCGCCGCTTCGATCAGACCTTCGTGCATACCGCGCTCGCGAATCACGAAAGCGGCCTCGCGCTGACGACCTTGCCTGCCGATCTCGGCGCGCTGCGCGAGGTTTCGTATCAGTCGGCGGTGGCGCTGCTGGCGCGCCTGCGTGCGTTTTTCGATCAGCAGCTCGTCGATCTCGGCGGCTTCACGAACGCGGAGTTCGTCGCCCAGGTCGCCCAGTCGGCGGACGCGGTCTGGCTCGTGTGCGACCAGAGCGTGGCGTCGATCGTCGCGGCCGCGCGCCAGATCGACGCGCTGCGCGAAGGCGGCATGGACGGCAACACGCTGCATCTCATCATCAATCAGTACGACGCCGAGATCGACCTGAGCGGCGCGCAGATCGCCGAGCGTCTCGGCGTCGATCTCGCGGCCGTGCTGCCGGCGCGCCGCGTGGCGCTCTGCCAGGCCGCCAATCGCGGCCAGTTGCTGGTCGACAGCGCGCCGCGCGATCCGTATGTGCGCGCGCTCGAACTGCTCGCCGCGCAGATCGACGGCATCGAGGCGCGCGCGCCGAAAAAACTCGATGCGCTGCGCCGTCCGCTGCGCAATTTCTTCCCTCAATCACCGAAGCGTTCGTAGATCATGGCGGATAACATCGAATTTGCCGACGACGCGCCGCTGTTCGCGCACAGCCAGCAGTTCCAGGACATCAAGAACGCGGCGCACGAACACCTGCTCACGCGCATCGAGGAACTGGGCGCCGAGTTCGGGCGCTGGTCGCGCCACGCGATCAATCAGTTCGTCGATCTGGAGATGGACAGCTTCGTGCGGCTGCGCCATATCCCGATCAACGAAAGCGAAGTGCGCGCGATTGCCGAGGCGCTCACGAAGGAGCTGGCGGGCTTCGGGCCGATCGAGGATCTGCTGGGCGACCCGGCGGTGGAAGACATCCTCATCAACGGTTATAGCGACGTGTACGTGTCGCGGCACGGCATTCTCGCGAAGATCCCCGTGCGCTTCTCCGACAACGCGCATCTGCTGCGCATCGTGCGCCGCATTCTCGCGCCGATCGGCCGGCGTCTCGACGAATCGAATCCGATGGTCGACGCGCGCCTGCCCGACGGCGGGCGGATCAATGTGGTGATCGAGCCGCTGTCGCTCGCGGGCCCGATCGTCTCGATCCGCAAGTTCCGCAAGGACCCGCTGCGCCCCGACGATCTGGTCAACAACGGCACGTTCGGCACCGAGATCGGCGCGCTGTTCGAAGCGGCGGTGCAGGCGCGCTGCAATATTCTCGTCTCGGGCGGCACGAGCTCGGGCAAGACCTCGCTGCTCAACGCGCTGGCGTTCTACATTCCCGACGTCGAGCGCGTGGTGACGATCGAGGACACCGCCGAACTTTCGCTCAATCACCCGCATGTGGTGCGCCTCGAAAGCCGTCCGGGCGGTTTCGACGGCGCGGGCGTGGTGACGATTCGCGACCTGTTGCGCAACACGCTGCGGATGCGTCCGGACCGCATCATCGTGGGCGAAGTGCGCGGCGGCGAAGTGCTCGAAATGCTCCAGGCGATGAACACCGGCCACGACGGTTCGATGGCGACGGTGCACGCGTCGAGCCCGCGCGAATGTCTGTATCGCCTCGAAATGCTGGCCGGTTTCGCGGGTTTTCAGGGCACGGAAAGCAGCCTGCGCCGCCAGATCGCCAACGCGGTGGACTTCATCGTGCAGATCGGCCGTCTGTCCAACGGACGCCGCCGGATTCTTTCGGTTACCGAAGTAACGGGTCTCGCGGACAACATCATCGCGACGCAGGAACTCTATCGCTACGAGCCCGTGACCACGCCCGACGGAGAGGAGATCGACCGCTGGGATTCGCTCGGCATTCATCCGCATTCGCCGAAGCTCGCGCGCTTCCGCCAGGCGGTGTCGGCGTCGTCGAACTTCGGTTTCGGCGGCGGGCACGGCGGGGGCTTCAATGTCTAGCATCATCGCGCTCGCCGCGGCGCTTGCGCTGCTGTTCGCCGCTGCCGGGCTGATGCTCTGGCAGCGGGCGCAGCAGCACACGGCGCGCGAGCGTGTGACGCGTTTCGTCGATAGCCGCGTCGCGGCGGCGGGCTATGCGGCTGGCGCGGCCGGACCGGGTGGGTCGGGAGCGGCGGGCGTCGGCGGTGCAGCCGGTGCTGCAGGTGCGGCGCGCGCAGGCGTTGCGCCGATACGCGTGACGTCGGGCGTGAATCCGAACGGATCGGCGGCCGGCGCGGGCGGTGCGGGTGCCACCGGCGCCACCGGCGCAAGCCATGCCGCCAACGCGAAGCATACGGCGAACGCGAAGAACGAGGCCTCGCTGCCGCGCCGCTGGCTGGCGCGCGTCGGCGTGGCGTTCGACCACGTCATGAGCCGCGCCGGCATCGCCGACGCGCGCAAGCCCGCCTTGTTCGTCGGCTTCGCCGCGCTCGCGCTGGCGCTGTGGGCCTACGTGGCGGCCGGTCTGCCCGCGCTGCTCGGCGCGCTGATGGTCGTCGCGGCGGGCAGCGCCTTCGTGCTCTCCGTGCGCATCGAGCGCCGCCGCCGCAAGCTGGTCGGGCAATTGCCGTCGTTTCTCGACGGCATCGTGCGCCTGATCGTGCTCGGCAACAGCGTGCCCGCGGCGTTTCAGGCCGCGCTCGTGACAACCGAAGCGCCGCTGCGCGAATGTCTCGATCACGTCTCGCGCATGCTGCGTTCGGGCGTGGAAATCGACCGCGCGCTCTATCAGGTGGCGCAGGTCTATCGCGCGCGCGAACTCGAATTCGTGGGCTCGGTGCTGCGGCTTTCGGTGCGTTACGGCGGCCGCGCCGACGTGATGCTCGAACGCATGTCCAACTTCATGCGCGATCTCGAACAGGCGCAGCGTGAGCTGATCGCGATGTCGGCGGAAACGCGCCTCTCGGCGTGGGTGCTCGGTTTGCTGCCGATCGGCATCGCGGGTTTTCTCATCGTGACCAACCCGAGTTATTTCGGCTCGCTCTGGGACGACGGTTCGGGACGCAAACTGGTCTACGCCGCGATCGGCCTGCAGGTGTTCGGCGGCTGGCTGCTGTACCGGCTCACGCGCCTGAAGGGAGGGCTATGAGCGCGCAGGGACTCGGCTCGCTTGCGCTGCTGCTCGGCGCGTTCGGCCTGGCGCTGCTCGCGGCGCTGGTGTGTCAGCGTTTGCTGGCGTCGCGGCGCAGCGCGCGCACGCTCGCGCAGGCCATCGCGAACATGAGCGCGCAGGCGGCCACGGCGGCGTCCGAGGCGCGCAATGCGGCCTCGCTGCAGGCCTCGAACGCGATGAGCGCGCCGGGTTCGATGGGTTCGACTGGCACGATGGGGACGATGGCCGCCCCCGGCGCGCCGGGCCACGTCTCGGCGCTGCGTGCGCCGGGCGCGGCATCGGCGAGCGGTGCGGGCGCGGGTGGCGCAACTGGAGCCGGCGGCGCAAGTGGAGCCGGCGGCGCGGGGAGTGCCGGTGCGACGGGCGACAAGCCGCGGGTCGAAAGCGCGCCGCGGCGCACGGGTCTGCCCGGCATCGTCGATGCGCTGGCGAACGCGGGCGCGCGCTGGCTCGATACGCCGCTCGGCAAGCTCATGGTCGCCGACGAGGATCGCCGTCTGCTCGACCAGAGCGGTTACGTCGACGCCCGCTCGCGCGGGCTGTTCATCGTCGCGCGCTTTGCCTGCGCGGCCGGCCTCGCGATCGGGGCGGCAAGCTACGCCGCGATGAGCGGCCGCAGCGTGGCGATGTTCGGCGCGGCCGGCTTGCTCGCAGGCTTTCTCGCGCCGAAATTCCATCTGCGCCGCCGTGCGTCCGCACGTCTCGCGGCCGTCGCCGACGAGCTGCCGATGTTCGTCGATCTGTTGCGCCTGTTGCAGGGCGTCGGCTTGTCGCTCGACCAGAGTCTGCAGGTGCTCGTCAACGAATTCCGTCCGGTGCTGCCGGTGCTCGCAAGCGAAATGGAAATCGCCCAGCGCCAGTTCGTCACCGGACGCACGCGCGAACAGTCGTTGCAACGCATGGCGACGACCTACGACAACGAGGATCTGCGCTCCGTGATCCGCCTGCTCGTGCAGGTGGACAAGCACGGCGGCGCGGTACAGGAACCGCTCAGGCAGTTCGGCGACCGGCTGCGCGAAGTGCGCCGCGCGACGCTGCGCGAGCGCATCGGCAAGCTCACGGTGCGGATGACCGGCGTGATGGTCGTGACGCTGCTGCCCGCGCTGCTGATCGTGGCGGCGGGGCCGGGCCTCATCGCCGTGATGCGCTCGCTCTCGTCGATTCACCATTAGCGGGTGCGCCATGAAATCAGGCAGAACGACTATGAAAACTTCGATCGTGACGCGCGCGAGGCGTGCGATGAGCGTGGCCGCGTGCGGCGCGCTCGCACTGCTGGCGGCGTGCTCGTCGCCGCAAGGCTATGGCGTGGGTCCGCAGGCGGAAGCCGAAATGAAAATGCGCGCCGATAACGCGAAGGATGCGGTGCCCGACACGCCCGGCATGTATCTCGGGCTGATCTCGCGCATGCAGACGGAGGGGCTCTATTACGCCTCGCTCGCGCACATCGACGCCTACGAGCGCCAGTACGGCGCGAGCCCGAATTCGATCGTGCTGCGCGCCGACGCGTTGCGCGCGACCGGCCAGGCGAGTGCGAGCGCGTCGGCCTATACGCAGTTGCTCAATACGCCGTTCGCGGCGCGCGGCCATCGCGGGCTGGGCTTGCTCGCAGGCGCGTCGGGCGACTTCCGGCACGCGGCACAGGAACTCGACGAGGCGTCGATGCTTGCGCCGACCGATCCCGCGACGCTCTCCGATCTCGGCTACGCGCTCCTGCGCGAAGGCGACGTGAACGGCGCGCGCGTGCCGCTGCTCAAGGCGATCGAACTCGATCCGCACAATCCGAAGATCGCCGCCAACGTTGCGCTGCTGCTGAGCGCGAGCGGCGCGGACGGCGACGCGCAGACGCTGATGAACCAGCAGGGCCTGCCCGCGGATACGCGCGCGGCCGTCGCGCGCGACGCGCAGAAAGTGAAGGAGGCGAGCCGCGCACGCGAGCTTGCCGATCAGCGCGAGTCGCTGGCCGCGACGGCGCACAAGCTTGCGCAGACCGCGGCCGTGCCGCAGCCGCGCGCGTTCGCCAGCAACCAGACCAGCGCGGGCAGCGCGGGCGGATGGCCGGGCAGCGATGCGCAGTCGCGCCTCGTCCAGCGCGTTGCGCAGTAGGGCGGCGCGACATCATCCGGGGAGAGAACAATGAAAACGCACGCAACGATCAGGACCTTGGCGCAGCGATCCGCGCTCACGCAGGCCGACATGCTCAAGCGAGTCGGCGGACGATTCGGCTGGCGCTTCGCCGTCGCGCTCGCGCTGACGCTGCTCGCCGTCTCGCATCCGGCGCACGCGCAGGACGATGGCACGGGCGGCGACACGAGTGGCGCCGCGCCGCGCAACAGCGAGATCGGCCACGCCGCGCATGCCTGGCTCGCGATCCAGCGCAGCAACAGCGCGGCGGCGCCCGCACAGCCGATGCTCGGCGCGGAAGCGGGCTACGCCTACAAGCGCTACCTCAAATCGTTCGATACGGAGATTCCGGCGACCTTCGGTTCGTCGGTGAAATCGGGCGGGACGACGGGCGGCGGCCAGAGCAACGGCACGTCGGGCGGCGCTTACTGACATGCAGCGGCGCATCGATGTGCGGCGCGGTCGGCGCGAGCGTGCCTGCGCGCGGCGGCAGCGCGGCTCGATCGCGGTGATCGCCGCTTTCGCGGTGTTCTTCGCGGTCGCGGCGCTCGGCGTGATCGACGTCGCCAACATCTATTTCCAGAAGCGCGCGCTGCAGAACGTCGCCGATTTCGCGGCGCTCGCCGCCGCGCAGCAGATGGACGATACCTGCACGCAGCCGAAAGCCGTCGCGATCGCGAACGCCAGCACCAACGGCTTCACCGCGCAGGGCACGTCGAGCACGCTGTCGGTCGTCTGCGGACGGTGGGATCAGACGGGCCAGCAGGCCAACGGCTCGGCGTACATGGGCTTCACGCCGAACGGCAGCACGCCCTACAACGGCGTGGCGGTGACGGTCACGCAGACCGTGCCGTTCTTCTTCCTCAACATGGTGCAACGCCAGATCACCGCGACCGCCACGGCGCAGTCGACCATCATCGGCTCGTTCGCGGTGGCCACGACGCTCGCGCAGGTCAATCTGCTCAACGGCATGCTCAGTTCGCTGCTGGGCGGCACGGCCGTCAATCTGAGCGTGGCGTCGTGGAACGGCATCGCCAACGCGAACGTCAAGCTCGCCGATATCGCGGCCGCCGCGAACGTCGGCACGGTCAACGGCCTGCTCAGCGCGAACGCGACGGTCGCGAATATCGCGAGCGTGCTCGCGAGCGCCGTGCAGCAGGACGGCGCGCTGACCGCCGATGTGAGCGCGGCCGTGAGCGGACTCACGGCGTTCGCGAGTGTGGCTGCCACGTCGGCGACGAAGATCGCGATTGCCAGCGAGACCGGCGGCACCGCGCTGCTTTCGCTCGGCCTCGCGGACGCGCAGTCGGCCGCCAACGTCTCGGTCAACGCATTGCAGATGCTGATCGTGGCGGCGGAGATCGCGCAGGCGGGCAAGTCGCCGGTTGCCGTGCAGTTGAATCTGAACAGCCTGCCGGTGGTCAGCTCGATCCTGCCTACGGCGGCTTCGCTGAGCGTCAACGTGTTGTCGCCGCCGTCGATCGCGGTCGGTCAGGCGGGCCCGAATCCGGGGAATCCGCCGCCGCCGTGGCGCACCCAGGCGCACAACGCGCAGGTGGCCGTGGCGCTCAATCTCGGCTTCGGCGGCCAGTCGATCGCCGGCCTCGGCAGTCTGCTGACCTTGAACGTGCCGTTGTACGTGGAAGTCGCGCCGGCCACCGCGGGGCTTGCGTCCGCGCAGTGCTCGACCACGGCGGCGGCGAGCCGCTTCGTCGTCGAAGTGAAAACCGGCATCGCGAATCTGTGCGTCGGCAATCCGCCCACGACTGCCGCCCAGCTTCAGTCGGGCTTGTGCAGCGGGCAGGCGGGCACGCTGCTCAATGTCGCCGGTCTGATCAGCGTGACGGCAGGGCTCTCGATCGGGCTCAATTCGCCGCAGGTCTGGGACCTCACGTTCGACGGCACCGGCAAGCAGCTCACGAGCACCACGCCCAACACCAACCAGCTCGGCGGGTCGATCGGCAATGCGTTGAGCAGCCTGTCGACCCAGTTGAGCAACCCGAACAACCTGGCCGTGAATCTCCTTGGTATCAACCTCGGCCTCGGCGCGATCGCGAGCGCGATCACCGGTCTTCTCGCCACGCTGCTCAACCCGCTGCTGAACGCGCTCGACACGGCGCTCATCGGGCCCTTGCTCCAGCTTCTCGGCGTGCAGGTCGGCGTGGCGAACGTCACCGGCTATCCGCTCATGTGCGGCGTCGCATCACTCGTCCAATAAGAACCTACGATGAGAACCACCACCCCGATCGAGGAACTCGATCTGTATGTCTGGGAAGGCAAAGCCGATATCGTCGAGCGCGTCGCGCGCTGCATGGCGAGTCTCGATGTCGAAGTGATCCGCGCCGACGATACGGCGATCTCCGCGCAGCGCATCGCCGCGCGCCCGTCGATCGCCGTGGTCAGCGTGAGCGTGATCGACACCGGCGCGCTGATGCTGCGCGACTGGCAGGCCACGCACGGTCTGCCGGTGATCTGGGTCGGCGCCGCGCCGCGCGACAACGACCCGACGATGTATCCGAACGAGTATTCGCACGTGCTGCCGCTCGACTTCACCTGCGCCGAGCTGCGCGGCCTGATCTCGAAGCTGATGATCCAGATGCGCGCGCATTCGGCGCAGACGGCGGGCGCGGACGTGCTCGTCGCCGAATCGGAGACCATGCGTGCGCTGCTCAAGGAAGTCGAGACCTTCGCCGATTGCGACACCAGCGTGCTCGTGCACGGCGAGACCGGCGTGGGCAAGGAGCGCATCGCCGAACTGCTGCACCGCAAGCACAGCCGCTACGGCACCGGGCCGTTCGTCGCCGTGAACTGCGGCGCGATTCCCGACGGCCTGTTCGAATCGCTGTTCTTCGGTCACGCGAAGGGCTCGTTCACGGGCGCGGCCGTCGCGCACAAGGGCTACTTCGAGCAGGCCGACGGCGGCACGCTGTTTCTCGACGAAATCGGCGACCTGCCGCTGTATCAGCAGGTCAAGCTGCTGCGCGTGCTCGAAGACGGTTCGGTCACGCGCATCGGATCGGCCACGCCGCTGAAGGTGGATTTCCGGCTCGTCGCGGCGACCAACCGGCAATTGCCGCAACTCGTGAAGGACGGAACGTTTCGCGCCGATCTTTACTACCGGCTTGCGGTGATCGAGCTGATCGTGCCGTCGCTCGAAGATCGCGGCGCCGTCGACAAGATCGCGCTCTTCAAGGCCTTCGTCTCGACGGTGGTGGGCGAGGAGCGGCTCGAATCGCTGCCCGAACTGCCGTATTGGCTCGCCGATTCGGTGGCGGCGATGCGCTTCGCGGGCAACGTCCGCGAGCTGCGCAACCTGGCCGAACGGGTCGGCGTGACGGTGCGGCAGATGGGCGCGTGGGACGCGCAGCGCCTGCGCCGTCTGTTGGCGGGTTCAGGCGGCGCGCAGCCGCAGGCCGCCGCCGAACCGGTCGCGCCGGTCGTCGATCGCAGCAAGTGGGACATGGCCGAGCGCAGCCGGCTGCTCGCGGCGCTCGACGCCAATGGTTGGCGCCGCAAGGACACGGCGCAGTATCTCGGCATCAGCCGCAAGGTGTTGTGGGAAAAGATTCGTAAGTACCAAATTTTCGACGAGGAACCCGCAACCGGTGAAAGTGAGTAATAATTGTGCCGATTTGTAAAACCTAAAAATAGAACTGTTCCAAACAGGTACTTCATGGACTACAAGTGGAGAGTTCGGCAGGTTGCATTTGCCGCTCTGATGTTGATCGGGGGTTTCGAAACCGGTTGCGCCCAGCCCTTGCCGCAGACTGCGGCAGCGCCGGTCGCTGCGTCGCAGGACGACTCGGTTGCTGCCGTGCAGGCGCAGCCCGCTGCGGCTGCCCAGCCGTTGCCGGGCAGCCAGTCCGCTGCGCTGACGCCGGATGAGGCTCAGCAGAACGCAGCCGGTAACGTCGCGGAACTGCAGCAATTGATTCGTGGCTCGGAGCTCAACGAATTGCGCACGACTTACAACGGCACGTACGGCGCCAGCTTGCTGTTTAACGGCAAGGAAATGACGTACTACGTGGCCTTGTTCCAGAACAAGACGTTCTGGCGCGTGATCAAGACGAGCGACGAACAGCGCGCGGAAGCGATTTATCGCGACTTCGCGCAGAAGACGGTCCAGTTGTCGGACGTCGAACTGCGCCGCACGCGTCTCGAAGCGCAGAAGGCGTTCACGGCACGCATGATCGCGCTGACGCAGGACCACGCGAACCGTCTGCAGGCCGACCTCACGGTTGCACGCCAGCAGCAGGCGATCGTCGCGGACCAGCAGAAGCAGACGCGCGACCAGGCGAATGCGCTGCAGGCCGAGAAGTCGCAGGCGCAGGATCAACTGCGTCAGGTGCAGCGTCAGGTTCGCGAGTTGCAGCGTCAGGTGGAAGGCGGTTTGCCGGTGCACTGATGCACACGTCTGGAGCGTCTCTTAAGCGGGCGCTCCGGCAAACGTAAAACTGCGCAGGGTTTAAAGGCGGGCGCCTCGGGCGCACCGCCTTTTTGTCGTTGGCGCGCGTCAGTGCTTGCCGTGGTGGCGCGTGCTGTCGTGCTTATCGTGCTTCTTGTGCGCTTTGCCTTTGTCGGCGGGCTCGCGCTCCGCGGGCGGCGGATCGATGGAAATCGGGTCGCTGGCCGGGAAGGTCTCTTCTAGCGCTTCGTCGAGCGGGTCCTGCGGGGCGGGCGGCGGGGAAGACGGCTTGGTGGCGGACATGGCGTGCTCCGGGGGCGAGGAGGGTCGCTGTCAGCATAACGCAAAGGGCAAAACCCTGAGCGCAGGCGAGGTTCCCGTCGGGCGGCGTTCAGACCGTGTCCGGACGATGTCCGCCTGTTCGCGCCGGTTTCTGCCGACTTTTCCGGATTCTTCGCCCGCAAAGCAAAACGCGCGCAGAGTGTGCGCGCGTTGTGTACGGATGATGCTGCGATGGCTTAGCTGTTGCCGTTGCCTTCGCCGCCGTTGCCGCCATTGTTCACCGCGCCGTAAAGGCGGCGGCGACGCGTGACGACGACCGGGCCGTCCTGACCGCCGCTGGCCGGACGATCCGACGGCGCGGCGGGTGGCGACCATGATTCGCGCGGCTCGCGAGGTTCACGGGGCTCCCGCGGCTCGCGGGATTCGCGCGGGCCGTGGCCGCCATGGCCGCCGTGACTGCCATGCGGACCGCGGCTCGTGTGCTCGCCGTGCGCGGGGCGCGGCGTGCGCGGCCCCGGACGCGTGCCGGTGTCGAGCTGGATGGTGGAGATGGCGCGTTTATAGATGCCTTGCAAGCCAACGGGCGTGCGCAGCATCACCAGGTACTGATCGAACGACTCGATGCATCCGGTCAGGCGGATGCCGTTGACCAGATAGATTTCAACGCGCTTGCGCTCTTTGCGCGCGGCGTTCATGAAGTCGTTTTGCGGGTGCGATTCTGCGGAAGGCATGGACGAATTTTAGCCGGGCGGCTCGATGCCGCAATTCATTGGAAACGTTTGCTTGCCGGGGATTCTACCCTGTGTCGGCGAAGCGCGCGTGCGGTTACCTACTTTACTGCAGAACTATACCGGGTCGCGGCCGGTGCCGCCGTTTGCCGGTCCCGCCATGAGCGGGGACAGGCCGTCTGCGCGAGCGAACCGGGCACGATACACCAGTGTGCTCGTCCGGACTGTGACAGTACAACGCGCGCATGGTTCATCCGTTCAACAGCGTAGTGCATCGGGCGGCGGTCTGCGCGTCGGAATGCGTCCGAATATGTCCGAATGGCGTCGAAATCCGCAATGATCCCGCCGCGCCGCGACGATCGCCAATTCTAGTGCCTGTTCATTTTTGCGCGCGACCCCAAGGAAAACCGTGCGGCGACGCACGCGCGAGGAATAAGCCCGCGGCTCACAACGTTTACCGTGTATTGCAGTCATGCAGCGATCTGAGCCCTGAGCGGCTCGTTCAGCAGGAGACGATGATGAAGCGGACTACACGGCGGACCACCAAGAGCACCACCAGGCGCACCACCGGCCCCATTCGCCGGTTCCTCGCCTGTTTTGCGTGCGTGACCCTCGCCGCTGTCTCGGGCGTGGGCCTCGCCGCGTGTGGCGACATGAACTCGAGCGGCGCGTCGGGCAGCTCGGGCACCAGCGGATCGTCGGGCGGCTACTGAGCGGCGCGCCGTGCTGCGCCGCCCGTCGGCGGAATTCGAAGCGCAGGTCGTGGCCCAGCTCGGGGCCATGCGCCGGTTTGCGCGCGCGCTCACCGGCGACGCCGCCTGGGCCGACGATCTCGTCCAGGACGCCGCCGAGCGCGCGCTCTCGAAAGCCGCGTCCTACCGGCCCGAGAGCAATTTGCGTGCGTGGCTGCTGACGATCCTGCGCAATATTTATATCGACCAGTTGCGCGGCCGTCGCGAGATCGCCGTCGACGATGAAAGCGCGCCGTGGCGCACGCTCGAAGCGCCGCGCGGCGAAGTGGACGGTCTCGTGCTGCGCGATCTGCAACGCGCGCTCTATGTGCTGCCCGCGGCGCAGCGCGAGGTGTTGCTGCTCGTCTGCGTCGAGGAACTGAGCTATCACGAGGCGGCCGCCGTGCTCGGCGTACCGGCGGGCACGGTGATGTCGCGGTTGTCGCGCGCGCGCGAGCATCTGCGCGCGCTGCTCGACGCCGATCCGGCGCAGGACCCCGGGCGGCGCGCCACGCCGCTGCGGGTCGTGGGGACGATGCGATGAACGACGACGATCTCGAACGCGAGCGCGCCGGCGCGCCAGCCGACGCCCACTCTGGCCTCGCGGGTCACGACCTGGCGGCGCTGGGTGCGTTCGTCGACGGCGAACTCGCGCCCGACGAGCAATCGGCGCTGCTCGCGCGGCTCGGGGAGGACCCGGCGGCGGCGCAGCGTATCGCCGCCTATCGCGCGCAGAAGGCCGCGCTGCAATCGCTCTGCAATCACGCTGGAAACGCACGTGAGAACGACGGCGAACACGACGCCGACGCCCTCGGCGCGACACCGTACGTCGTGCTGCGGCGCCGCGATCCGTGGTGGCGGCGCGCGGGACTCGCGGCGGCGTGGGCCATCGTCGGCGCGGGACTGGCCACGGCGGCGACGACCTTCGTGCCCGCGTGGATGGCGCGCGGCGACGGCCACGCGGGCGCGCTGTTCGCGAGCGAAGGGGAGCGCTTCGCGCGGCGCGCCGATGTGGCCTATGCCGTGTATTCGCCCGAAGTGCGTCATCCCGTGGAAGTCGGCGCGGCCGACGAGGCGCATCTCGTCGCCTGGCTCTCCAGACGTCTGGGCAAGCCGTTGCAGATTCCGTCGCTCGGCGAGTACGGCTATGCGCTGGTCGGCGGGCGGTTGCTGCCGGGCGCGGCGGGACCGGCGGCGCAGTTCATGTATCAGAACGATGCCGGCGAACGCCTGACGCTCTACGTGAGCGTCTCGGGCCGCGACCGCGACGCCGTGCATCTGCTGCGCGACGGCGCTCATCGCACCTTCTACTGGAGCACCGACAGCATGGGCTACGCGCTGTCCGGCCCGGCGACGGAAGGGCGCTTGCGCACGATAGCCTACGACGTGTGCGGCGCGCTCGGCGGCACGTCGGCGCAATGGTGACGCGTCATGCCCGCCGACACGCCACGGCCGCCCGGCATCAGTTCAGGCGAACTTTCGCGTGTGCTCGCCGCGTTCGAGTCGATTGTCGGCAGACCTAACGTTTGCCGTAGCGGCGCGGCGCTGGCGGCGTATCGCGATCCGTTCGCGCCCTTGCCGGGCGACGACACGTTCGCGCCCAGCGCCGCCGTGCTACCCGCAAATGTCGACGAAATCCGCGCGCTTCTGCGCGTGGCCAATGCGGCGCGCGTGCCGCTCTGGACCGTTTCCACGGGCCGCAATTTCGCCTACGGCGGCGCGGCGCCGCGCCTGTCCGGCTCGGTCGTGCTCGACTTGCAGCGGCTGAACCGCGTTCTCGACGTGGACGAGCGCCTCGCGTGGGCGCTCGTCGAACCGGGCGTGAGCTACTTCGATCTGTACGCGCATCTGCGCGAGCGCGGACTCGCGTTGTGGGTCGATCCGCCCGCGTCGGGATGGGGCAGCGTGATCGGCAACACGCTCGAACGCGGCTTCGGCTACACCGAATACGGCGATCACGCGGCGGCGCAGTGCGGCATGGAAGTGGTGCTCGCGAACGGCGACGTCGTGCGCACCGGCATGGGCGCGCTTGACATCGGCACCGCCTGGACGCTCTATCGACCCGGTTACGGGCCGTCGTTCGACGCGCTGTTCACGCAATCGAATTACGGCATCGTCACGAAGATGGGACTCTGGCTGATGCCCGCGCCGGACGCGTATGTGATCGGCGAAATCCAGTTCGCGCACGAGGACGATCTGGGCGTGCTCGTCGATACGCTGCGCGGGCTGCAACTGAGCGGCACGATACGCCAGCATGCGGTGATCGAAGGCGCGATCCGCCGCGCCGCCGGTCTCGCGCCACGCGCGCGCTGGTACGACGGCGAAGGCGCGATGCCGGAGGCGTCGGTTGCTCGCATGCAAAGAGAACTCGATATCGGACGCTGGAATCTGCACTACGCGCTTTACGGCGACGCCGAGGTGATCGAGCTGCAACGACGCATTGTCGAGCGTGCGTTTGCGAAGGTGCCCGGTGTACGTTTCACCGCGCGGCGCTACGCGGGCAAGGACGAACCGCAGGGCGGCGGCGACCGCAACATGGCGGGCATACCGTCGATGAGCGCGTTTCGCATGCTCGACTGGCTGGGCGACGATGGCGCGCACGTGGACTTCTCGCCGCTATGTCCCGCCGACGGTCGCGACGCGCTGCGCCAGTACGCGCTCGTCAAGGCGCGCGCGGCCGAATACGGTTTCGATTACTACGGCGGTTTTACAGCGGCGGGGCGTTATCTCCATCACGTGTTCGCGGCGATTTTTCCGCGCGCGCCGCATCCGCAGGCGGCGCGCGCGGGCGACCTGCTGCGCGCGTTGATGAGCGATGCGCGTGCAGCCGGCTACGGCGTGTACCGCTCGCATCTGCTCTATATGGATTACGCGGCGGCGCAGTACAGCTTCAACGATGGCGCGCTGCTGCGCCTCGCCGAAACCGTGAAGGACGCGCTCGATCCGCAAGGCGTGCTGTCGCCGGGCAAGCAGGGCGTCTGGCCGCAAGCGTGGCGTACGCAGCGCGGCTACACCTGACGAGGCGATGACGATGAAGCGGCGCAGGTTCATCGGTGTGGCATGCGGCGTGTCTGCGGTCTGTTGCACGATCGGTTTGCGTCGATCGCAGGCAGCGTTGCAACGTGGCGCGCGCATTGCCGTAGTCGATCTGCGGCTCGCGCGCGGCGTGGCGCTGGCGCGTCATGCTGCGCGTGCGCGCATGATGACGTTCGCCGTCGACGACGATATTGGTGCGTTGTGGTACACGCGGCTTGCGTGCGTCGGCGAAGGCGCGCTGGTGCTGTGCGCGCTGCGCGACTCGGAGCGCTTCGTGCTCGAACGGCTCGCGCTGTCACGCCGTTGCGTTGTGATGAATGTGCCGTCGCAGATAATTAATACGGAAAACTAACCAGTTCGTGACGCATCGTCTTTTTCGAGCTTGGCGATTTCGGCATCACGCAATTCGCGCCGCAGAATTTTGCCGATATTGCTTTGCGGCAGCGCGTCGCGAAACTCCACCATTCTCGGCACCTTGTAGCCGGTCAGTTGCTGGCGGCAATACTGGATCAGGGCATCGGCGGTCAGCGTGGCGTCGCGCCTCACCACGAACACCTTCACGCGCTCGCCCTGCACCGGATCGGGCACGCCGATCGCGGCCACTTCGCGCACGCCGGGATGCGTTGCGATCACATCTTCGATTTCGTTCGGATAAACATTGAATCCCGAGACGAGAATCATGTCTTTCTTCCGGTCGATCAGGCGGATATAACCGCGCGCGTCCATCACGCCGATATCGCCGGTCGTGAGCCAGCCGTCGCTCACGAACACCTTGGCGGTTTCATCGGGACGGTTCCAGTAGCCGCGCATCACCTGCGGGCCTTTCACGCACAGTTCGCCCGCTTCGCCGATACCCGCCCACGTGCCGTCGTCGCGACGAAAACGCACCTGCGTGGACGGCGCGGGCAGGCCGATCGATCCGGCGAAATCCTGAAGGTGATCGAGATCGACGGGATTGAGCGTGACGATCGGCGAACATTCGGTCAGGCCGTAACCCTCGACGATCGGCTTGCCGGTGACGGCGCGAAAGCGGTCGGCGATGGCCTTCTGCGTGGCCATGCCGCCCGCCATCGCGAGCTTGAGGCCGGAGAAGTCGCGCGCGCGAAATTCCTCGTTGTCGAGAAAGGCGTTGTAGAGCGTATTGACCGCGCTGATGCAACTGAAGCGTTCGTGACGGATGGTTTTCATCACGCGTTTCATGTCGCGCGGATTCGCGATCAGGATGTTGCGTCCGCCTAGCAGCATGAAAATGAGCGCATTCACCGTGAGCGAATAGATGTGATAGAGCGGCAGCGGGGTGAGCACGGTTTCGGCGTCGGCGTTCAACTGGTCGGCGATCCAGGCCTTTGCTTGCAGCACGTTCGCGAGAATCGAGCCGTGCGTGAGCATCGCACCTTTCGCCACGCCGGTCGTGCCGCCCGTGTATTGCAGGAAGGCGAGATCGTCGCGCGCGGCGGCGACCGGCGCACGCGGTGCACGCGCGCCTTGTTCGAGCGCGTCGAGCAACCAGACGGCGCGCGGCAGCGAGTAGGGCGGCACGACTTTCTTCACGTGACGCAGCATGAAGTTGATGAAACGGCCCTTGAGATTGAGCCCCTCGCCGAGCAGGTCGCCCAGTTGCGTGAGGACTATGCGCTCGACGCGCGTGCCGGGCAGCGCGTCCGCGAGCGTCTTCGCGAAGCTCTCGAACACGACGATGGTTTGCGCGCCGCTGTCGTTGAGCTGATGTTCGAGTTCGCGCGCCGTGTAGAGCGGATTCACGTTGACGACCGTCGCGCCGGCCTTGAGCGCGCCAAACAGCGCGACCGGATATTGCAGCGTGTTCGGCAGCATGATCGCCACGCGCTCGCCGGGCATCACGCCCGCGCCTTGCAGCCACGAAGCGAACGCGGTGGCCTTGCGCGCGAGCGCGCCGTAGGTCATCGGCGCGCCTGCGCTCACATAGGCCTCGCGCTCGCGAAAGCGCGTGGTGCAGTCGTCGAAGAACTGAACGAGCGAGGTGTAGCGCGTGACGTCGACCTCGTGCGGCACGCCTGCGGGATACGACGCGAACCAGATGCCGTCGGTGTTGGGCTTGTCGAAGGGCGGCGTGCTGTCCAGATTGTTCGTCATGCGATGCGTCATGCGTGGACTCCGGGCGGGACGGGGCGCTCCCATGATGCGCCGCGCGGCGCGCGAGCGTTACGCGTATTTTCCCCATTTATGGGCGGCGTGTTCGCGGGAGGTCGTCGTGTGTCCTGGGGGCGCAATGCCTGCCGCAAGAACCGTGCGGGCAAAGAAAAAGCCGTGCGGGCGGTCGCCCGGCACGGCTCGTTCGCGGGTCGCGCGGCGCAGCGCCGCCGCGTTCCCTGCGCGAAGGTTCGCTAACCTCAGGTGGTGCTCACCTGCTTCGCGGTCTGCGTCATGTCGATGCCGCGGCGTTCGCGGCTGAACAGGATCAGCACGGAAATGACGATGGCCACGGTGCCGGCGACGATCGCCATTGCCATGCCGTAGTTTTGATCGTGCGTTTCGGCCAGCGAAGCCTGCAGCGTCGCGTTGACCGACGCGAACAGATTGCCGAGCTGGTAGACGAGACCCGGGAAAGTCGCGCGCACTTCGTCCGGCGAGATTTCGTTCAGATGCACCGGAATCACGCCCCACGCGCCTTGCACCGAGATCTGCATGAGGAAGGCGCCGAGCGCGAGCATCACCGGCGTGACCGAGAACGCCCACAGCGGCAGCACCGGCAGCGCGATCAGCGCCGCGATGCAGATGGCCTTGCGGCGGCCGATCTTCTCAGAGATCGAACCGAAGAACAGACCGCCTACGATCGCGCCGATGTTCAGCACGATGGTGATGAGCGAGACCGTATGCGGATCGAAGTGATGCTGTTCGCGCAGGAAGGTCGGATACAGATCCTGCGTGCCGTGCGAGAAGAAGTTGAACGCCGTCATCAGCACGATCGCGTAGATCGAGAGGCCGAGATTGTGACGCAGCGTGGAGAGCAGCGTGGGTCGCGCGCGCTTTTCCATTTCCTTCCAGGCCGGCGACTCGGGAACGTGCGAGCGCACGTAAAGCACCAGCAGCGCGGGCAGCACGCCGACGAAGAACATGCCGCGCCAGCCGATATGCTGATACAGCACGCCGAACACGACCGAGGCGAGCAGATAGCCGCTCGGATAGCCGGCCTGCAGCAGACCGGAAACGATGCCGCGCGCTTTCGGCGGAATGGTTTCCATCGTCAGCGCGGAGCCCACGCCCCATTCGCCGCCCATCGCCACGCCGAACAGCGCGCGCAGGACGATGAAGGTGGTGAGGTTCGGCGAAAAGCCGGTGAGCAGTTCGAGCAGCGAATAGCACGCGATGTTGATCATCAGCGTGGGGCGGCGGCCGTATTTGTCGGCGAGCCGGCCGAAGATGAGTGCGCCGAGCGGGCGCATGGCCAGCGTCAGCGTAATGGCAAATGCGACAGCCGGGATTTTGGTATTGAATTCAGTGGCGATATCTTTCAGAACGAAAACCATCAGAAAGAAATCAAATGCGTCGAGCGTCCACCCCAAATACGCTGCGATCGTTACGTTTTTCTGTTCTCGCGTCCAGCTCATTTCATTTTTCTCCTGTCTTACCCGCGCCATGCCTCGTCTCCCGGGCATGGCCTGTGTGGCTCTTCGCCCCGCGCTGCGAGCTTCGTACGAGTGTACGCCCGGCATTAAACATTTGCATGAATGTCGGGCGCAACCCGTACTAATCCCTGGTAAAGATGGGGAAATATGAAAGCGTTCTGTTTTATTGGTAATTTAAATGTAATTAAAATGAAGCCATAATTGAATGTTGAATGGATTGAGCAAGCGATGCAGCGGTATTTAGATTAATTTTTAATTGCGGTTAACCCGGATCGAGTGCCCAGATACGCTCTGGAGTGCGTAGCGCTTTGCGGCGCGGCGATCAGCGTTGCGCGAGCCAGTCGAGCGTCGCGGCGATGACGTTCGACCAGTCGCCCATCGTCTGCTGACGCAACACGTGCGCGTCGCGTATCCAGGGCGAGTGCGCGCCGTCCTTGCCCCAGCGCCATTCGCCGGTCGGGTTGACGAGCACGGCGGTGGGCTTGCCGGCCATCGCCGCGAGATTGGCCACGCCGGCGTCCACGCTCACTACGGCGTCGAGTTGCTCGATGCACGCAGTGGTGTCGGCGAACGTGCGGATGGCGGGCGCGTAATGACTGACGTGGCCGCGCGGCGTTCCACCATGCATTTCCACGTCCGGATGCAACAGGCTCACGAACTGGACGCGCTCGCCGAGCGTCGGGTTCATCGTGAGGCGTTCGAGCGCGTCGAGCGGCATGCTGCGCAGGCGTGCCCAGTTGCGCTCCTTGCTGCGCAGCGTCTGGGCGTGCCGTTGCGCGCAGTCCCAAAACAGGCCCACGAGCCGCTTGCCGCGGTGCTGCGCGCGCATCGCCTCGCCCCAGATTGCGCCGTTCGCGCGGGCGGACTCGGGCGCGCGGATATAGGCAGGAAAGTACGGATCGGGGTGCGCGGTGTCGTGTGCGGTCAGCAGCGGCAGATGCAGCAGCGTGGCCTGTTGGGTCGGCGCGAAGTCGTGAACGTCGGGCAGCAGCGCGGCCTCGATAGGCACTGCGACGGTCAGCGGGCGGCGCGCGGCCACGACGCGGCAATCGGGCAGCGAGGCTTCGAGCACGCTGTGAATGGCCGCGTCGCAGGTCACCATGATCTCCGCGCCGGCGTCGCGCCAGTGACGCAGCGCGCCGTAGAGCATGAACTGATCGCCGTAGCCCATCTGATGCGTGACGAGCAAGCGCTCGCCGCGCAGATCGCGCTGGCCGTTCCACATCGGCACGTCGGCGTGGCGAAAGTTGCCGCTGTCGCCCTGGTTGCGGTACAGCCAGTGCGTGAAACCGCGCGCGTCGCCGAGACTCAGCATGGCTTCGGCCAGCCATTTGCGCGCGCGAAGCTTGTCGGGTTGGTCGTCGGGTAGCGGGCTGTGGACCGCGCGCTCCAGCACGGCGATGGCCTGGTGCGTCTCGCCGCTCAAATAGAGGTCGCGGCCCAGTCGCGCTTCGTAAAAGAGGGGCGCCCAGCGCGTCTGCGCTGCATCGATCCACGTCTGCGCGGCCCGCGCGTGCTCGCCGAGCAGGCGCAGCGCGCGCGCCCGCGCGTGAACGAAGCCCGCATGGCCAGGCGCGAGCGCAAGTCCTTTTTCCGCCCACGCGAGCATGTGCTCGTCGCGCTGCACGCCGATCAGCGCATGGCAGATGTCGAGCAGCGCGGCGGGATCGAGCGGCGCGCGCGCATGGGCGGCGAAGGCCGCGACGAGTCGATGTTCGGGGTCGGAGTGCATGGGGGCGTCATTCTCACTGTTTATGAGAAAGAGCTTAGAGACGGGCCTCGCCGCCGCACATCGGATACGTCCTAATTTATAGAGAGCGAGCGATTCAAACCGCATGCTTCCGGATGTCGCGCCGTCGCCAATCCGCGCGCGTTGCAAGCTTCGCGGCACGCCGCGCACAATTTCACCGATAATGAACGACCGTGCTTTTCCTGATTGCCGCCGTCAGATGCGGTGACTAGAATCGACTCGACGTTACGTGTTCCGTCAAGCGGAACGCGAATCAGGCTTCAGGGCAATCCGGGCCTTAGCGGTCCAGACAGACATCAAGGAGACACAAGCATGCAGGTCAGGGAATTGTTCGAACTGGGCGGTCAGGTGGCGCTTATTACGGGCGGCTCGCGCGGGCTCGGCCTGCAGATGGCCGAGGCGCTGGGTGAAATGGGCTGCCGGGTCGTGATCACGGCGCGCAAGGCCGACGAACTCGCCGAGGCGCAGCGCCATCTTCAGGCGCGCGGAATCGAGGCGATGACGATTGTCAGCGACCTGCAGCGTCCGGAGGCGGCCACGAAGCTCGTCGACGAAACGCTCGCGGCGTGCGGCCAGATCGACATTCTCGTGAACAATGCGGGCGCGACGTGGGGCGCACCGGCGGAGGATTATCCGGACGAGGCCTGGCACAAGGTCATGAACCTGAACGTGAACGCGCCGTTCTTTCTCGCGCGCGAAGTAGGCAAGCGCAGCATGATCGCCCGCAAGCGCGGCAAGATCATCAACATCGCTTCGATCGCCGGTCTCAAGGGCTCGCTCGGCCCGATGCAGACCATCGCCTATAACACCTCGAAGGCCGCAGCGATCAACTTTACGCGCGCGCTCGCGGCGGAATGGGGCAAGTACGGCATCAACGTGAATGCGATCTGCCCGGGCTTTTTCCCGACCAAAATGGCGGCGGGCCTGCTCGACAAGCTCGGCCAGAGCGTGATCGACCATACGCCGCTGCAGCGTCTGGGCGACGAGAGCGATCTCAAGGGCGCTGTGGTGTTTCTCGCCAGCGCGGCGTCGCGCCACGTGACCGGCCAGTATCTGGCGATCGACGGCGGCGCGAGCATCGTCTGATTCGCGTCGTAGTCCGAAGTAAAATTGCGGACGGTCCGCGCTACGCCGCGGCCGACTAACCGATTAACCGATTGACCGATTGCAAGACGCGCGCGCCGCGCTCGACGGCGCGCGTTCGAGGAGACGGAACCCGCCATGTCCACATCCGCCATCGCAGCTTCGCAGGACTCAAGCGCATCCCGCGCGACTCACACTGCAGCACACAGCACAACACCCAGTTCGCCGCACTGGCCCGCACATCTCTCGCCGCATCTGAGCATTCCCGGCACGAACCTCTTCTATAACGCCGAGGTTTCGGCCGCGCGCTTTCCCGACAAGCCCTTCATCTACTTCTACGACACGCCCGTCACGTTCGCGCAGTTCAAGGACGAAGCCGAGCGCGTGGCCGGTTATCTGCAACAGCACTGCGGCGTGAAGGCGGGCGACCGCGTGCTGCTCTACGTGCAGAACAGCCCGCAATGGGTGCTCGCGTACTACGGCATTCTGCGCGCGAATGCCGTCGTGGTGCCGGTCAATCCGATGAATCTCACCGAGGAACTCGAGCATTACGTCGAGGACAGCGGGGCGACGACGGCTTTCGTCGCGCAGGAGTTGTATCCGCGTATTGCGCCGCTGGCGGGTGAGGGGGAAGGCAAGCTGCAACACCTGATTGTCGCGACGTATAGCGATTATCTGAAGAACACGCCTTCGTCGCCGCCGCCGGAATTCGTGAGCGCGCCGCGTCAGGTGGAAGGGCCTGGCGTCGTGCATTGGGCCGACGTGCTCGCCGCGCGTTGCACGCCGGGTCCGCTCACCGCCGGTCCGGACGATCTGTGCGTGATGCCGTACACCTCGGGCACGACCGGCAAGCCGAAGGGATGCATGCACACGCATCGTTCGGTGATGTGCACGGCGGTGGGCGGCTGCAACTGGTTCGGCAGCAATCAGGACGCCGTGCAGCTTTCCGTGCTGCCGTTCTTTCACGTGACCGGCATGCAGGGCGGCATGAACAGTCCGCTCTATAACGGCTCGACCATCGTGATTCTGCCGCGCTGGGATCGCGACGCGGCCGCGCGCGCGATCGAGCATTACCGCATCAACGGCTGGCAGGCGATTTCGACGATGGTGGTCGATTTCATTTCGAATCCGCGTATCGGCGAATACGATCTGTCGAGTCTTGCGTGGATGCGCGGTGGCGGCGCGACCATGCCGGACGCCGTCGTGAAGAAGCTGCGCGATCTCACGGGCCTTGAGTTCGTCGAAGGCTATGGCATGTCGGAGACGATGGCGGCCACGCACATCAATCCGCCGCAAAATCCGAAGCCGCAGTGCCTGGGTATTCCGGTGTTCGACGTCGACGCGCGCATTGTCGATCCGATCACGCTCGAGGACGTGCCCGAAGGCGAAGCGGGCGAACTGATCATGAGCGCGCCGCAAGTGATGCTCGGCTATTGGGGCAACGCGAAAGCGACCGCCGAAGCGTTCATCGAGCGTGACGGCAAGCGTTTCCTGCGTACCGGCGACCTCGTGCGGCGCGACGCGCAAGGTTATTACTTCATGACTGATCGCCTCAAGCGCATGATCAACGCGTCGGGCTACAAGGTCTGGCCGGCCGAAGTCGAAGCGCTGATGTACCGGCATCCGGCGATCAAGGAGGTGTGCATCATCGGCACGCAGGATGCGAAGCGCGGCGAAACGGTGAAGGCCGTGGTCGTGCTCGATCCGAAGCAGCTCGGCAGCGTGAACGAAGACGACATCATCGCGTGGGCGCACGAAAACATGGCGGCGTACAAGGCGCCGCGCATCGTGCAGTTCGTCGACACGCTGCCGAAGTCGGGCAGCGGCAAGATCCTCTGGCGCAAGCTGCAGGAAGACGAGGCCGCCGCGCGGGCTTGACGCCAGCCGGATTGTGCCTCGGTCAAGACGCGAATCGTCTGGATGCTTCCAGATGGTTCGCGTCTTGCTGTTTTCTCAGCCCTGGCGAGCGCTTCAGGCGCGCTCAGGCACCTGCCAAAGCCGGCAAGCCCGGCTCGCTCCAATCCCATCCATCGCGCGTTGCCGCAGCGGACTGCTGGCTCGTAGCCGCGCGCTGCAGCGTGGTCTCGGCACGCCATTCGCCCGGCGCCTGCGCATTCTTGCGGCCGAGAATCGCCTCGCATAAAAACTCGATGCTGTACGCGTTCAACAGATGCGGATGATGCGTCTGGATATAGCTCGCAATACGCGCCGCTTCGCCTTCGATCGCCGCGAGTGCATAGAGCGTGGCGGCATCCCAGCGAAACCGCAAACCCAGTTCGGCGAATGCCGAATTGAAAGCGCACAACTGCGTGTGCAAACCTGACTCTTGCTCGGTGCCGTACGGGCGGGCGGGTGAGGGGCTCATGGCTGTCTCCTGGTTCGCGAAAGGCGTGAATCCAATGTAGAAGCCCCAATCAATAAACGATAGTTAAAGTTTTTTTCGATTTATATAAGTCATCGTCTATATCAGCGACGACGCGTGCAGGCTCCGCGTAAACCCCCCGTAGTGCTGTCGATATCGCTGATATATTGTATTGGAAATATGAAATCGATGAGTTGTGCCGGCCTGCTCAATAGAACGCTGGAGACAAACGACCGATGTCCACCAATATGCAAGACGAAGCCGGGGCAGCCTCGCTGACCTTGACGCTCGAACCGATTCACGCCGCGCTCTCTTTGCGCGACCAGGCCTACGCAAAATTGAAGCAGGCCATCGCCGAAACCGACATCTACCGTTCGCGAGACGAAATTCGTCTGGATGAGAAAGAACTGACCGAGAAACTCGGCGTGAGCCGCACGCCGGTGCGCGAAGCCATGACGCTGCTCGAACAGGAAGGCTTCCTGCGCACGGTGCCGCGACGCGGCGTCTACATCCTGCGCAAGACGCGCAAGGAAATCGTCGAGATGATCTATATGTGGGCCGCGCTCGAAAGCATCGCGGCGCGTCTCGCGACGCAACGCGCGAGCGACGAGGAAATCGCGCGCCTGCGCAGCATGTTCGCCGACTTCGACGACGCGCGGCCAGCCGAGCACATCGAGGAATACTCCGAGGCGAACATCATGTTTCACCAGTCGCTGGTGGAGCTGTCGAAGTCGCCGATCATCATCGAGACCATCAAGAACATTTTCATGCACGTGCGCGCGATACGACGGATGACGATCGCGCAGAGCGATCGCGCGTCGAGATCGATCGTGGATCACATGCGCATTATCGAAGCGCTGGAGGCGCGCGATACCGAGCGCGTCGAGCGCCTCGTGCGGCAGCATTCGATCGACCTCGCGCTGTTCGTCGAAGCGAATTGCGATTTTCTCGACTGAGCTTCGTCGGCTGAAGTTCGCGCATCCCGTCGCGTTTGATGTGAACGCCGCATGAGCGGCGCGCATTGATACGTAATTCGTCTTGATGCGTGTCCGGACGCTATCTGAATAGTACGGAATACGAAGTAATTTGCGCGGTTTGCAGCACTTGAAGCCGGCGAAGTTTGTGTGGTGCATCAGAGCGCAAGGGCGCAAGCCCGATGACACAAGGTCCGCGCGTCACCTCGCACTGCAACACGCCGCCACCGCGTAAAAAAACGTCTTGACTAATATTGTGTGTGGAATATTGTATATCACGGATCACACAACGCCCCGCCAAAGAGGAGACGTCATGGCAGAAGCAGGCATCAACGACGCGCAGAACAGCCCTGCGCAAGAGGCGCAAGCAACGACGGATGGTTTTCATCTCGTCATCGATGCGCTCAAGCTCAACGATATCGACACGATCTTCGGTCTCGTGGGAATTCCCATCACGGACCTCGCGCGGCTCGCGCAGGCGGAAGGCATGCGCTTTATCGGCTTTCGCCACGAGCAGAACGCGGGCAACGCGGCCGCCGTCGCGGGCTATATGACCAAGAAGCCCGGCATCTGCCTGACGGTGTCCGCGCCGGGCTTTCTCAACGGGCTCACGGCGCTGGCCAACGCCACGACGAACTGCTTTCCGATGATCCTCATCAGCGGTTCGAGCGAGCGCGAAATCGTCGACCTGCAACAGGGCGACTACGAAGAGATGGACCAGCTCAACGCGGCCAAGCCTTATGCCAAGGCGGCGTATCGCGTGCTGCATGCGGAAGACATTGGCGTCGGCGTGGCGCGCGCGATTCGCGCGGCGGTCTCGGGTCGCCCGGGCGGCGTCTATCTCGATCTGCCCGCCAAGCTGCTCGCGCAGACCATCGACGCGGTGAAGGCGAAGCAGTCGCTCATCAAGGTCGTGGACGCCGCGCCGCGCCAGATTCCGGCGCCCGACGCCGTGAAACGCGCGCTCGATGTCATCAGGAATGCGAAGCGTCCGCTGATCTTGCTGGGCAAGGGCGCGGCGTACGCGCAGGCCGACGCGCAGATTCGCGAACTGGTTGAAAAGAGCGGCGTGCCGTATCTGCCGATGTCGATGGCCAAGGGCCTGCTGCCCGACACGCACGAGCAGTCGGCTTCGGCGGCGCGCTCGTTCGTGCTGGCGGAAGCTGACGCCGTCGTGCTGATCGGCGCGCGTCTCAACTGGCTGCTCGCGCACGGCAAGGGCAAGACGTGGGGCGCGGCGGCCGGTCCGAAGCAGTTCGTGCAGATCGACATCGCGCCGACCGAGATCGACAGCAACGTGGCGATCGAGGCGCCGGTGATCGGCGATATCGGTTCGTGCGTGGAAGCGCTGGTCGCAGGCATGGGCGCGGATTTTCCGAAGCCCTCGTCCGAGTGGCTCAACGCCGTCGCGGAGCGCAAGAACACGAACCTCGCGAAGATGGCCGCGACGCTCGACAAGAATCCGACGCCGATGAATTTCCACAGCGCGCTGCGGGCGATTCGCGACGTGCTGAAAACGCGCCCCGATATCAATGTCGTGAACGAAGGCGCGAACACGCTGGATTACGCGCGCAGCATCATCGACATGTACCAGCCGCGCAAGCGTTTCGACTCGGGCACATGGGGGATCATGGGGATCGGCATGGGCTTCGCGATCGGCGCGGCCGTCACGAGCGGGACGCAGGTCGTGGCGATCGAGGGCGACAGCGCGTTCGGATTCAGCGGCATGGAACTCGAAACGATCTGCCGCTACAACCTGCCGGTCTGCACGATCGTGTTCAACAACAACGGCGTGTATCGCGGCACCGATGTGAATCCGAACGGCGGCGCCGACGTCGCGCCCACCGTGTTCGTGAAGGGCGCGCGCTACGACAAGATGATCGAGGCGTTCGGCGGCGTCGGCCACCAGGCGACCACGCCCGAGGAACTCACGAAGGCGCTGCTCGACGCGATTGCGTCCGGCAAACCCACGCTCATCAATGCCGTGATCGACGAATCGGCCGGCACGGAAAGCGGTCGCCTCACGAATCTCAATCCGCAAAGCGCGGCGATGAAGAAATAAATCCAACCGTACAGGACAGTCGTTTCAGACTACCGAGACCAGGAGATAGCAATGAGCAAACCCCTCGACGGCATCAAGATCATCGACTTCACGCACGTTCAAGCGGGGCCCGCGTGCACGCAAATGCTCGCATGGTTCGGCGCCGATGTGATCAAGGTGGAGCGTCCGGGCGCGGGCGACGTCACGCGCAATCAACTGCGTGACATTCCCGAAGCCGATGCGTTGTACTTCACGATGCTCAACAGCAACAAGCGTTCGCTCACGCTCGACACCAAGAAGCCGGAAGGCAAGGAAGTGCTCGAAAAGCTGATTCGCGAGTCGGACGTGATGGTCGAAAACTTCGGCCCCGGCGCGCTCGATCGCATGGGCTTCACGTGGGAGCGCATCAAGGAACTCAATCCGAAGATGATTGTGGCTTCGGTGAAGGGTTTCAGCGAAGGCCATCATTACGACGACCTCAAGGTCTACGAAAACGTCGCGCAGTGCGCGGGCGGCGCGGCATCGACCACGGGCTTCTGGGACGGTCCGCCCACGGTCAGCGCCGCCGCGCTCGGCGACAGCAACACCGGCATGCATCTCGCCATCGGCATTCTCACGGCGCTGATCGGCCGCGATAAAACCGGCAAGGGGCAGAAGGTCGCGGTGTCGATGCAGGACAGCGTGATCAACCTGTGCCGCGTGAAACTGCGCGACCAGCAACGTCTCGACCGCGTGGGCTATCTGGAAGAGTATCCGCAGTATCCGCACGGCAGCTTCAGCGACGTCGTGCCGCGCGGCGGCAATGCGGGCGGCGGCGGTCAACCGGGCTGGGTGCTCAAGTGCAAGGGCTGGGAGACGGACCCGAACGCGTATATCTACTTCACGGTGCAGGGTCACGCATGGGAGCCGATCTGCCGCGCGCTGGGCAAGCCGGAATGGATCGACGATCCGAACTACAACACCGCGCAGGCGCGCCAGCCGCATATCTTCGATATCTTCGCGACGATCGAAGCGTGGCTCGCCGACAAGACCAAGTACGAGGCGGTCGACATTCTGCGCAAGTTCGACATTCCGTGCGCACCCGTGCTCAGCATGAAGGAGATCGCCAACGATCCGTCGCTGCGCGCGAGCGGCACCATCGTGGAAGTGCCGCACAAGGCGCGCGGTTCGTACCTCACGGTGGGCAGCCCGATCAAGTTCTCGGAACTGAAGCCGGAGATCACGGGTTCGCCGCTGCTCGGCGAACATACCGACGAAGTGCTCGCCGACCTCGGCTACACGCCGCAGCAGATCGCGGCGCTGCACGAAGTGCGTGCGGTGTGATATCAGTTTCGATGTAGCGATCCAGCAGTGCGGTATCAGTAGTGTGGTGCGCGGCGTGCTTGCATTTGCCAACCGCGTCGCGCACCCGAACATCAACTCGCTTTCCCCACGACGAACGATATGCCAGCCGCCATCGATTTCGAACAGCTCGCCGACGCGATCGGCGACGCCATCATCATCTCGGACGCCGCCGGCGACATCACGTACTGGAATCCCGCGGCCACGCGCATGTTCGGCTATACGCAGGACGAGGCGCTCGGCAAGACGCTGGATCTGATCATTCCCGAACGGCTGCGCGGTCGCCACTGGGAGGGCTATCACAAGACGATGGCCACCGGGCAGACGCGCTACGGCAACGACGTCTTGCGCGTGCCGGCCGTGGACAAGGACGGTCGCGCGCTGTCCATCGCCTTCACGGTGGCGCTGCTGCATGGCGCGCAGGGCGAACTCACGGGCATCGTCGCGGTCGTGCGCGACGAGACGGCGCGCTTCCAGGAAGAGCGCAATCTGCGCAAGCGCGTGACGGAACTCGAAACCCGTCTTCAAACACAAGATCAGCAATCCTGATCGATCCGGTTAGTCGTTCTCATCCCTTCAAGCCGCAGGTCCGCACGGAGCGCTTCGATGCATACCGAAAGACTCGGGCACTACGAGGTCGAACTCTCGGCCCGTCAAATGATTCACAACGGCGGCTGGGTCGCGTTCGCTGCGATTCACTCCGCCGAAGCACAACAGGCGGACGCGCTGCTGCCGGAACAGCAGGTCGTCGACGAGACCGTGTTCGCAAGCGAAGCCGCCGCCATTGAAGGCGCCCGCGCGGCGGCGCTCGCGATTCTTCAGTCGGGCCGGGCGCCGCTTTAGCGCGCCTTCAAACGGTCCTTCAGCATGGCGCGCCCGCGCGCGCCGGACGAGCCGCGGCACACAGAATTCCAACATCGAGCAGGAGACGTTTCATGAAGTCGTGGCCACGCTTTCGGCGCGCCAGGTCCCTTGGCGCGCCGTCGATTCCGTTCGCCCTTTTATCCGCAACGCTCGCCCGCGGAGGTGCATCATGGCGATGACGATTGCGGTTCCGCGCGAATCTCAGCAAGACGAACGCCGGGTCGCGGCGACGCCCGAAAGCGTCGCGCAACTCATCAAGCTCGGCTATGAAATCGAGGTCGAGACCGGCGCGGGCGAACGCGCGTCCTACCCCGACGACGCGTATCGCCAGGCAGGCGCGTGCCTCGTCGACGACGCGCTCGAACTCTGGAGCAACGCCGATATCGTGCTCAAGGTGCGGCCGCCTTCGATCGACGAAGTGCAGCGCCTCAAAACCGGCGCGACGCTGATCGGTTTCATCTGGCCCGCGCAGAACGGCGCGCTGCTCGAAGCGTGTGCCGTGCGCGGCGTGACGGTGCTCGCGATGGATTGCGTGCCGCGTCTCTCGCGCGCGCAGAAGCTCGACGCGCTGAGTTCGATGGCCAACATGGCCGGTTATCGCGCGGTGATCGAGGCGGCGCAGCATTTCGGGCGGCTTTTCACCGGGCAGATCACGGCGGCGGGCAAGATGCCGCCCGCGAAGGTCCTCGTGATCGGCGCGGGCGTGGCGGGGCTCGCGGCGATCGGCGCGGCGCGTGGTCTGGGCGCGATCGTGCGTGCGTTCGATACGCGGCCGGAAGTCGGTCAGCAGGTCGAGAGCATGGGCGCGGAATTCCTGAGCGTCGATGTCGATGAAGACGGCGGCGGCACGGGCGGCTACGCGAAACAGATGAGCGCGAAGTTTATCGAAGCGGAGATGGCGCTGTTCGAGGCCCAGGCGCGCGAAGTGGACATCATCATCACGACCGCGCTGATTCCGGGCAAGCCCGCACCGCGTCTGATCGATGCGAAGACGGCTGCGTGCATGCGCGCGGGCAGCGTGATCGTCGACATGGCGGCGGAGCAGGGCGGCAACTGCGAACTCACGCGCGCGGGCGAGGTCGTGCAGGCGCATGGCGTGACCGTGATCGGCTATACCGACTTGCCGAGTCGCATGGCGAATCAGTCGAGCCAGTTGTACGCGACCAATCTGCGTCATCTGCTCACGGATCTCACGCCGCTCAAAAACGGCGCATTGACGATCGATATGAACGACGTCGTGCAGCGCGGTACGACGGTCATGCACCAAGGCAATCTGTGCTGGCCGCCGCCGCCCGTGCAAACACCGGCTGCGCAGCCGCAAGCAGCGCCGAATGCGCCGGTGCACGTTGCGGCGGCAGGACATGCGCAACCGTCAACGCAAGACGCGCGCAAACACGGCGCATGGTCGTTAGGCATGCTGATAATTGGCGCGCTGTTGCTGCTCGCACTCGGCGCGGTCGCGCCGCCCGCATTCGTTGCGCACTTTACCGTGTTCGTGCTCGCGGTGTTCGTCGGTTATCAGGTGGTCTGGAACGTCACGCCCGCGCTGCACACGCCGCTCATGAGCGTGACCAACGCGATCAGCGGGATCATCGTGATCGGCGCGCTGCTGCATCCGGGCGGGTCGAGCACGATCGCGAGCGTGCTCGCGGGCATCGCGCTCGTGGTGGCCACCATCAACATCGCGGGCGGGTTCCTCGTGACCCAGCGCATGTTGAACATGTTCCAACGGACCTGAGGAGGCGTCATGTTGACTGGAATCGGCAATATGGCGTGGCTCGGCGCGGCGACGCTCTTCATCCTGAGTCTGCGCGGCCTGAGTCATCCGGCGAGCGCGCGGCGCGGCAATCTCTATGGCGTCGCGGGCATGACGATCGCGGTGCTTGCCACCTTGCTCGTCACGGCGGGCGCGGGGCTGCAGATCGCCATCGTCGCGGCCGTGGTGGGCGGCGGCGTGGGCGCCGTGCTCGCGCGGCGCGTGGAGATGACGCAGATGCCGCAACTGGTGGCGGTGCTGCACAGCTTCGTCGGGCTCGCGGCCACGCTGATCGGTTTCGCGAATTTTCTCGCGCCGTCGGGGCCCGCGATCGGCGTCGAGCGCGCGATTCACGACACCGAGATCTACGTGGGCGCGTTCATCGGCACGATCACGTTCAGCGGTTCGATCGTGGCGTTTCTGAAGTTGCAGGGCACGCTCGGCGGCAAGCCGCTCGTGCTGCCCGCGCGCCATGCGATGAACGCGATCGCGCTGGCCGTTTGCGTCGTGCTCGGCTATCGCTTCGTCGCCGTGCCCGATGCACCACAGGCGCTCTACGCACTGATCGCCATGTGCGTGATCGCGGCGGCGCTCGGCGTGCATCTGGTGATGGCGATTGGCGGCGCGGACATGCCCGTGGTGGTCTCGATGCTCAACAGCTATTCGGGTTGGGCGGCGGCGGCCACCGGCTTCATGCTCGACAACGATCTGCTCGTGACGACGGGCGCACTCGTCGGGTCGAGCGGCGCGATTCTCAGCTACATCATGTGTCGCGCGATGAATCGCAGTTTCGTCTCGGTGATCCTGGGCGGCTTTGGCACGGCAACGTCGACGTCGAGCGCGGCGCCGCAAGGCGAGGTAGTCGCGACGTCGGTGGATGAAGTGAGCGCGCTGCTGCGCGATGCCGCCGAAGTGGTGATCGTGCCGGGCTACGGCATGGCCGTCGCGCAGGCGCAAGGCACCATCAGCGAGATCACGCGGCGGCTGCGTGCGGCGGGCGTGCGCGTGCGTTTCGGCATTCATCCCGTGGCGGGGCGCTTGCCTGGCCACATGAACGTGCTGCTTGCCGAAGCGAAGGTGCCGTACGACATCGTGCTCGAAATGGACGAGATCAACGAGGACTTCACGAGCACCGACGTCGTGCTCGTGATCGGCGCGAACGACATCGTCAATCCGGGCGCGCAGGAAGATGCGGGCAGTCCGATCGCGGGCATGCCGGTGCTCGAGGTGTGGAAGGCGCGCACGGTGGTGGTCTCGAAGCGCAGCATGGCGACCGGTTACGCGGGCGTCGACAATCCGCTGTTCTACAAGGAGAACACGCGCATGCTGTTCGGCGACGCGAAGGGCAGCGTGGACGCGTTGCTGCGCCAGCTGGAAACCGCGTGATGACAAGCTGATGCCGAAGCGATGTCCGCAGTGATGCAGCAAGCCGCCGTTCGCGGCGGTTCATCAACGAATGGAGAGAGACAACGTGGTACATACCAATCGCATCGACGCCGGCTACACGGCGCGGCGGCACAACCGCTGGGTGCAGCTCGTGGCCGGCATCGCCTGCATGGGGCTCGTCGCCAATCTGCAATATGCGTGGACGCTGTTCGTCGTGCCGATGGACGCGCGGCATCATTGGGGGCAAGCGGCGATCCAGCTCGCGTTTTCGATTTTCATCGTCACGGAGACGTGGCTCGTGCCGGTCGAAGGCTGGCTCGTCGACCGCTTCGGGCCGCGTCCCGTCGTGATGGGCGGCGCGTGCTGCGTGGCGCTGGGCTGGGTGCTCGACGCCTGGGCGCCGGTGCTGCCGGTGCTCTACGTCGCGGCGGTGATTTCGGGCATCGGCGCGGGCTGCGTGTACGGCACCTGCGTGGGCACCGCGCTCAAATGGTTTCCCGACCGGCGCGGACTCGCGGCGGGCATGACGGCCGCGGGCTTCGGCGCGGGCGCGGCGCTCACCGTGATCCCTATTTCGCGGATGATTCAGCATTCGGGTTACGAGACCGCCTTCGTGTTCTTTGGACTCCTGCAAGGTGCGTGCATCATGGCGCTGGCTTTGCTGATGGTGCGTCCGCAGCCGCCCGCGCACGCGGCGGGTATCCGGCGCGTGGTCGCCACGAAAACCGATTACACGACGCGGCAGATGGTCCGCGCGCCGCTGTTCTGGGTCATGTATGCGATGTTCGTGTGCGTGGCGGCGGGCGGCATCATCGCGACGGCGCAGATCGGGCCGATCGCGAAGTCGTATGGTTTCGCGTCGATGCCGGTGACCTTGCTGAGCGTGTCGCTGCCGCTGCTGACGATGACGCTGTCGATCAACAATCTCTGCAACGGCTTCACGCGGCCCTTGTGCGGTTTGATTTCGGATCGGATCGGCCGCGAGAACACGATGTTCATCACGTTTCTCGGCGAAGGGCTGGCGTTGCTCGGACTGCGCGAGTTCGGCCACGATCCGTATCTGTTCATGCTGTTCTCGGGACTCGTGTTCCTGTTTTACGGCGACATCTTTTCGAATTTCCCGGCGACCTGCGCGGACACTTTCGGCGCGCGCTATGCAGCGGGCAATGCGGGCACGTTGTACACGGCGAAAGGCACGGCGGCTTTGCTGGTGCCCGTCGCCACGCTGCTCGCCGTGCATGGCGGATGGAACATGGTGTTTGACTTTGCCGCCTGCGTGGCGATGATGGCGGGCGTCTGCGCGAAGGTCGTGTTGCAGCCGATGCGGCGGCGCTGGATCTTCGAGTCGGCGGCGCCGGAGCGCGCCGAGAATGCGTTCGTGGCGACGCCGCTCGGTTCGCGGGAGTAGGCGTTATCGACGAGCGGTTTGTCTGGGACGTGATGCTCAGGCGGCCGCTTTGCCGGACCGCTGGGCGGTGGCGCGAAAGCGCGAGCGGCGCACACGGCGCGTATCGGTGCGCGCCTGAACGCGGTGCGCGTCGATTTCCGATGACGTCGACGAAGACGCGGTGGTCGGCATCGAAAGCGACGCGTACCTTCCTTCATGCTGGCCGCGCTCGATCCATTCGGCGGGCAGGCGGGTGGCGATCAGCCACGTCGCCGCGGCGCCGAAGCTCACGGCGATCAGCGCGACAATAACGACGAATTCCATCAGGTCTCCCTGCGCGTGGTGGTGCAGCGCCGGGCGCTGCTTCCAGTCCTGTTTTCGCAATGTATACCACGGAACATATCGGGTGCGTATCCGTAGCGTATCGGTAGCGTATCGATACGGCGCGCACGAGAATGGTTCGATGCAGACGGGAAAAAGGAAGAGAAGAGGCGCGGAAAACAAAAAAGCCCGCATGTGCGGGCTTTTTCGATGAATCCGGAGTGCTGCTTTATTACTGCTTGAAGAGGCGTGGTGCCCAGGAGAGGACTCGAACCTCCACAGTGTTGCCACCGCTAGGACCTGAACCTAGTGCGTCTACCAATTCCGCCACCTGGGCACGTCTTCAAGCTAGACCGAGATTATAACGCGTTCCCGGTGTCTGTCAACAGATCTTTTCAAGAAAATTTCGCGAAAGCGGTGCTTCGAGAAACATCCGGGTCTTGCCGAGGGCAGAGCGGAGTGAGATAACCTCAAATCCACGTAAGCCGCATGAGCTCGACGAGCTGCTGACACTAAAAGAAAAAAGCCGGCATCAAGCCGGCTTTTTTCATGAATCTTGGTGCCCAAGAGAGGACTCGAACCTCCACAGTGTTGCCACCGCCAGGACCTGAACCTGGTGCGTCTACCAATTCCGCCACCTGGGCAAGGTGTCGCTTACTACTTGCTGCTGCGCTGTGTCGTGCAGCAGAGAAGCGAGATTGTAGCGTGTCTGCAGGAACTGTCAAGCGTCTTTTGAAAAAATGTTTCAAGGCGCGGGGCGCGCGCGTTTTTGCTGGGCTTTCCAGCGGCGTGAGTGGAGCTTCGCCGGTCCGGTCGAACAGCGCTTTCGAGATGCGCCGCGCGCAGGCGTTCGCAACGAGTCTGCACAAGGCTGCACGGTGAATTGTCGCGTAGTGCGCGGGTGTTAGAATGCCTCGCAGCAGTCCCTGCGGAGCGGCGCGCGTTCGACGTTCGATCCGAGGGGGCCGCCGCATCGCGCAACACTCGAACACGTAGATAGCAGCACTCGAAGACCGGGGCGCGGCACGACAGGCTCGGGCCACGCAAACTCCGACGTCCACGCAACGAGAACAACCATCGACAAGCCCTTGAGCAAATATCCGTACCCGATTCCCAGCCGCGAAGAGATCCTCGGCGTGCTGCGGACCAGCGAATCGCCCTGCACCGCGAACGATATCGCCGAGGCGCTCGCCATCAAGCGCCAGGAGCGCGAAGGGTTCTTCAGGCGGATCGCCGCGATGGAGCGCGACGGGCAGATCCGGCTCGATTCGCGCGGTCACTATCAGCTTGCGCATCCTTCCAATTTCGTCGCCGGGCGCGTGCAAGGCCATCGCGACGGCTTCGGCTTCCTCGTACGTGACGACGGTCAGGACGATCTGTTTCTGCCGCAAGGCGAGATGCAGAAGGTCATGCACAACGACCGCGTGCTCGCGCGCATCGTCGGTTACGACCGTCGCGGGCGTCCGGAAGGGCACATCGTCGAGGTCACGGACCGCGCGAACCGCAGCGTGATCGGCCGTCTGCTCAACGAGAACGGCGCGCTGATCGTCGCGCCCGAAGACAAGCGCATCGGCCACGACATTCTCGTCACGCAGAATCCCAAGAAGGCCAAGGTCGGCCAGGTGGTCGTGGTCGAACTGACCGACTTCCCCAGCCGTCATTCGCAGCCGCTCGGCCGCGTGGTCGAAGTGCTCGGCGACATCGACGATCCCGGCATGGAGATCGAGATCGCCGTGCGCAAGTACGGCGTGCCGCACGAATTCAGCAAGCGTGCGCTCGACGAAGCCGCGAAGCTGCCCGATGCCGTGCGTCCGACCGATATCCGCTATCGCGTGGATCTGCGGGACGTACCGCTCGTCACCATCGACGGCGAGGACGCGCGCGACTTCGACGACGCGGTCTATTGCGAGCCGATGCAGGTCGGCAAGGGCGAAGGCTTCCGCCTGCTGGTGGCGATCGCCGACGTCTCGCATTACGTGACGCCGGCCGGCGGTCTCGACGTGGACGCCATCGAGCGCAGCACTTCGGTGTACTTCCCGCGCCGCGTGATTCCGATGCTGCCCGAGAAGCTCTCGAACGGCCTGTGTTCGCTGAATCCGCACGTCGACCGCTGCGTGCTCGTCTGCGACATGGTGATTACCGCGCGCGGCGAGATCAAGGCGTACCAGTTCTATCCGGGCGTGATTCACTCGGCCGCGCGGCTCACGTACACCGAAGTCGCCGCCGTGCTCAAGAACACCAAGGGTCCGGAAGCCGTGCGGCGCGCCACGCTGCTGCCGCATCTGCAAAATCTCTATGGCGTCTACAAGTCGCTGTTCGCGGCGCGCCAGAAGCGCGGGGCGATCGACTTCGACACCACCGAGACCTATATCGTCTGCAACGCGCAGGGCAAGATCGAGCAGATCGTGCCGCGTCAGCGCAACGACGCGCACAAGCTGATCGAGGAGTGCATGCTCGCGGCCAACGTGTGCGCGGCGGACTTCATGAAGCGCAACAAGCACCCGGGTCTGTATCGCGTGCACGCGGGGCCGAGCGCCGAAAAGCTCGAAAACCTGCGCACTTTCCTGCGCGGCATGGGCCTCACGCTCGGCGGCGGCGATTCGCCGCACGCGAGCGACTACGCGGCGCTGATGGCGCACATCCGCGACCGGCCCGATGCGCAGATGCTGCAGACCATGCTGCTGCGCTCGATGCAGCAGGCCGTCTACAGCCCGGACAACATCGGCCACTTCGGTCTTGCTTATGAGGCGTATGCGCACTTCACGAGCCCGATCCGCCGCTATCCCGACCTGCTCACGCACCGCGCGATCTACGCGATCCTGCAGGGCAAGAAGTACCAGCCGGCCGCGCCGGACGGCGTCGAACTCAACACGGCGCTGTCGCCTCGCGCCCGCGCGCTGCAAGCCGAGGACGAAGAGAAGCGCGGCAAGCGCGCGCGTGGCGGCAACACGGCGATCTGGGAAGAACTCGGTCTGCACTGCTCGGCCAACGAGCGCCGCGCCGACGAGGCCTCGCGCGACGTCGAAGCCTGGCTCAAGTGCTATTTCATGCGCGACAAGCTCGGCGAAGAGTACGGCGGGATGGTGAGCGGCGTGACGTCGTTCGGCATCTTCGTGCAGCTCGATTCGCTGTTCATCGAAGGGCTCGTGCACGTCACGGAGCTGGGCTCGGATTACTTCCAGTACGACGACATCAAGAACGAGCTGCGCGGCGAACGCACGGGCATCCGCTACCGCCTGTCGGACCGCGTGCGCGTGCAGGTGAGCCGCGTCGATCTCGACGCGCGCAAGATCGACTTCCGCCTCGTGCGCGATACGCCGATCAAGCCCGCGCTCAATCGCGGCGGCCAGGCGCAGCAGCACGAGCGCGGCGCGCAGGACGGCGGCCCGCGTGTGCGTTCGATGCCGCAAGGCGAAGAGTCGCGCCGCAAGAAAGCCGCACCCGCGCCCACGGCGGCCGTGAAGGAAGCCCGCGCGGCGCGTGGCGCCGCGAAAACCGCGAAGAAGCGCCCGGCGTCGAAGTCGGTGGCCAAGAAGGCGCCGCCGCGCAAGAAGCGTTGAAATCGCGTCGACGTCGTGGGCATTGCGCACCGGCGTCGCGCTGAAGCTGTTCCAGCAGGACCGCGCCGGTCACGACGACCGGCGCACTTATTTTTGTTCGCGGTGCGCGCAGGCAGGCGCGTCGCGAGCCGTTCATCAGGGGTTGTAGCCAGTCATGTCACGTCTCAAGGTTCTTTACGGTTTTCATGCGGTGACCGCGCGTATGCGGCACGACGCGTCCACGGTCGAAGATATTTACTACGACACGTCGCGGCGCGATCGCCGCATGCAGGAATTCCTGCACGCCGCGAAAGAAGCGGGCGTGCGCATCATTGCTGCCGACGAGACGCGCCTCTGGGGCCTCGCGCACACCGAGCGCCATCAGGGCGTGGTGGCGCGCGTGCACGACATGCCGCTCGCGCAGAACCTCGCGGAACTGCTCGACGGCATTCAGGGTTCGCCGCTGCTGCTGGTGCTCGACGGCGTGACCGATCCGCATAACCTCGGCGCGTGTCTGCGCGTGGCCGACGCCGCGGGCGCCCATGCGGTGATCGCGCCGCGCGACCGCGCCGTGGGCCTGAACGCCACGGCCGCGAAGGTCGCGAGCGGCGCCGCCGACACGGTGCCGTACATCACCGTCACGAACCTGGCGCGCGCGCTGCGCGAGCTCAAGGACGCGGGGGTGTGGATCATCGGCACGGCTGGCGACGCGCCCACGGGCCTTTATCAGACCAAGCTCGACGGTCCCGTCGCGCTGGTGATGGGCGCCGAAGGCGAGGGCATGCGCCGTCTCACGCGCGAAACCTGCGACGAAGTCATGCAGATTCCGATGGCCGGCACGGTCGAGAGCCTGAACGTCTCGGTGGCGTCGGGCGTCTGCCTGTTCGAAGCCGTGCGCCAGCGCGCGGTGGCGCGCTGATCGCGCATCGCGTTTCACCCGCGCCTGGATTCTGATCGACGCAGCATGACACTCTTGGGTTTGACCCGGCGATTTGCGCGGCATGGCGCGCCGTTCGCCGCGCTCGGCGCGGTGCTGGCGCTTGCCGCCTGCACGCCCGCCACGATGATCGACCGCGGCGGCTACGTCGCGGATACGCAATATCACGCGCGTAGCGCCGATTCGCGCATCCGCTTCCTCGTGCTGCACTACACGGAAGGCGACGAGCCGACCTCGCTCGAGGAACTCACGCGCGAGAACGTGAGCGCGCATTACCTCGTGCCCGAGCATCCGCCGCTGCGCGACGGCAAGCCCGTCGTGCTGCAGCTCGTGCCCGAAACGCAGCGCGCCTGGCATGCGGGCGTGAGCGAGTGGCAGGGCACGACGGAGCTGAATGCGGCGTCGATCGGGATCGAAAACGTCAATTCCGGGCCGCACGATACGCCCGCCGGGCGTACGTGGGCGCCCTGGCCGCCCGATCAGGTGACGGCGATCATCGCGCTCTCGAAGGACATCGTCACGCGTTACGGCATTCCGCCGACGCGCGTGGTGGGGCACAGCGACATCGCGCCCCAGCGCAAGATCGATCCGGGTCCGGCGTTCCCGTGGAAGCAGCTATACGACGCGGGCGTGGGCGCCTGGCCCGACGACGCGACCGTGCAGGCGGATCTGGCGGGCCGCGCGCCCAATGCGCCCGCCGACGTGCGCGGCCTGCAGGTGAAGCTCGCGCGCTACGGCTACGAGGTGGCCACCGACGGCGTGCTCGACGAGCGCACGCGCCGCGTGTTCGCCGCCTTCCAGATGCACTTCCGGCCGAGCGACTATTCCGGCACGCCCGACGCCCAAACCGACGCGATCGCCCAGGCGCTGCTCGACAAATACGTCGACAAAACCGCGCCGGCGCTGCCCGGCACGACCGAAACGGCGCCCTGACGCCCGCGGCGATGCATGCCGCATGCCTTTCCGGCGCGCGGCACGACAGCCCGCACGACGGCCCGAATCCGGCGCATCTTCGCCGATCCCCGCAGGTCCAGGTCCGCAACTCCGGTAAACTAGGCGTTTTCCGCGTTTTTCTTTCCTCGGGCAGTTCCCCATCATGACTCAAGACGAACTCAAACAACTGGTCGGCCAGGCCGCGGCCGACTATGTCAACGCGAACGTGCCGGAAGGCGCCATCATCGGCGTCGGCACCGGCTCGACCGCGAACTGTTTCATCGACGCACTGGCCGCCAGCAAGGGCCGCTATCGCGGCGCGGTGTCCAGCTCGGTGGCCACCACCGCGCGCCTCGAAGCGCAGGGCTTCAAGATCTTCGACCTGAACGACATCGAATCGCTGCCCGTCTACGTGGACGGAGCCGACGAGATCGACGCGTCGGGCGCGATGATCAAGGGCGGCGGCGGGGCGCTCACGCGCGAGAAGATCGTGGCGTCGGTGTCGGAAGTGTTTGTCTGTATCGCCGATGCGAGCAAGCTCGTGGACGTGCTCGGCCAGTTTCCGCTGCCGATCGAAGTCGTGCCGATGGCGCGCACGGCCATCGGCCGCCGCGTGACGGCGCTCGGCGGCGTGCCGGTGCTGCGCGTGAAGCAAGACGGTTCGCCCTTCATCACCGACAACGGCAACGAGATTCTCGACGTGAAGGGTCTGCGCATCAGCGACCCGCGCACGCTCGAAGCGCATGTGAATGCGTGGCCGGGCGTGGTCACCGTCGGTCTGTTCGCGTCGCGCGGCGCCGATCTGTGCTTGCTGGGCGGCGCGCAAGGCGTCGAGCGCATCGAGTACCGCAAGGCTTGATCGCGATGTCCGGCTGATCGTCGGGATCGGCCGGCAGGGCGGTGGCGAGGCGTCAGTCACGCCGCCGTCCGCAAGATTGTGTTTTAGCGGTTCCGGCGGAGCGAAGTGTGCGTCATCTACGTCGACAGGCGTCGATACGCTTCGATTGATTCGGCATCCTGATGAATATGAGAGCAGCGGATGCGCGATCGTTGTGCCGTCAACATGCGGGGGAAAAAGGCGAAACGCGCCGTCCCGGGCACGTTTCGCGAAATCCTTCGGCTCACGAGAACCGCGCGCGGCCCTTCGTCACTCCACCGTTTCGGCCTGATGCAGACGCGGCAGCAGGCGGTCGAACTCGCGGCGCACGAGGCCGTAGCACTCGCACGCGCGGCCTTCGAGGCCCTTGCGGTCGAGGATGCGGATACGGCCGCGGCTATGGTGGATCAGGCCTTCGTCGTGCAGCTTGCCGGCCGCTTCCGTGATGCCTTCGCGACGCACGCCGAGCATATCGGCGATCAGTTGCTGCGTGACCGAGAGGTCGTTCGAGGCCACGCGATCGACTTCGATCAGCAGCCAGCGGCACAGTTGCTTGCTCAGCGAGTGATGACGATTGCAGGCGGCGGTTTGCGCGACCTGCGTGAGCAGTGCGTGCATGTACAGCAGCATCAGGCGACGCAGGAAGTCCGAACGCGCGAATTGTTGCTTGAGGCTTTGCGCGCTCATGCGGTAGGCGAAGCCCGCGCACTGCACCTGCACGCGGTTCGGCATGGTTTCGCCGCCCGTGAGCACCGGCACGCCGGTCATGCCTTCGCGGCCGACGGCGGCGATTTCCACGGAACTGCCGTCTTCCATCGTCGAGAGCATCGAGATGATGGCCGTGGTCGGAAAGTAGACGTGATGAATGCGCTGGCCGGAGTCACAGAGCAATTGTTCGGTGCGCAGATGAACGAGTTCGAGATGCGGTGCGAGAGCTTGCCATTCGTGCGACGGCAGGGCGCCGAGCAGGTGATTGCCGTGCAGGTCTGATTGAAGGGTCAACATGATTTGGTCCTCGTGCGAAGCGACTTTCGTCGCCCCATGTTTTTTCGTTCCGGCTGTCGAGCATGTTGTGTTTGCCGCTTCCCGTAGCGGCTCTGCGTTCGGCTTGCCGGCCCCATAGTCCCGAGTCGTTCGCGAGATCGTTGTCTGCGATACGCCTGTGTGGCGTACCTCTCAAAGCAGGGTGTGTGCCAGATGACCCCGAATCGTTCAGGCGCGTGGCTTTGCGGGCGATGCAATGCAAGAACGGGGGCATAAAGCGGGATTTTTGTTTCAATTCTGTACGACGACTACGCCTGCGCTTTGCGCGGTTCGCGCATTTTATATCGACGTAAATCCTTGAATTTATTTGGGTATTCGTGCTTCAGGCAGGGGGTGCGAAAAATGACTCCATGCTGAAACATGCGCGCATCGAAAAAGGGGGCGCGGCATCCGGGCGCAGGCAAAAGCGTGCGGATTTGATTCATCCGTGTTGCACCGCGAGGGCGGCGCGAGGAAACGTTCGGTCCTGAAACATGACCCGCGTAACGCCGCGTCACGTTACGTGGGCTAGCGCACATAAGCGCCTCGCATGCTGTGTGAGGCTCGCAACGTCTGCCATCTTTCTTCGTTCATTCATGACACGGACGCGCGGTTGCATGCGCAACGGCCTGACCGCCTCACGCGAACCGCGGCGATGGCATCGTCGGGTCATCAGCGCGCGATCAGTGTGGGTATGCGTACAGAATCGTCCGATGCGCTTTGTTCCAATGGAATCCGAAAACGGGGGTGCGAGGTGCACCCATAACCAGCGTTAACGGAAGTATCGGAACAACCGAAGCATTCGGAACGGGGAGCTTCTCGCATGAACCAGATCGTGACGCCGGCCGGCGTGATCGCCGCGGCCAATGAACCCGAAGTCGCGCTCGTCGTCCAGCCGGTGGTGCTGGCGGGCGGATCGGGCACGCGGCTGTGGCCGCTTTCTCGTGAGCACTGCCCCAAGCAGTTGATCGACCTGCTCGACGGCGAGTCCCTGCTCGAAGCCACCGTGCGCCGCCTCGACGGCCTCTATGCGCGCGCCGGCAGCAGCGTGCGCAAGGCCGCGCCGCTGGTGGTGAGCAGCGAAGAGTTGCGCCACATGACCGCCGACCGTCTTGGCCGCAGCGGCATGGCCGCGCGTGTCGTGTTCGAACCGGTTGCGCGCAATACCGCGCCGGCGTTGACCGTGGCCGCGCTGGCCGCCCACGCGACGCATGCCGCTCACGCCGCCAGTGCGGCGGCGACCGGCGCGGACGGTTCCGTCAGCGACAGCGATCCGATTCTCATCGCCATGCCGGCCGATCATCTGATTGCCGACCGTAACGCGTTCGCCGCCGCGCTCGAAGAGGCCGTGACCTACGCGGCGCGCGGCGCGATCGTCACGCTCGGCGTGCCGCCGACGCGCGCGGAAACCGGCTACGGCTATATCGGCGCCGGCGCGGCGCTGGGCGCGGGCGGCGCGCGCAAGATCGAGCGTTTCGTCGAAAAGCCCAGCGAGGACGTCGCCGAAAGCTACGTCGCGTCCGGCGATTACTGGTGGAACAGCGGCATCTTCGTCGTGCGCGCTTCGGTCTGGCTTTCGGCGATCGCGCATTGCCGTCCCGAGATCTCCGTGCATTGCGCGCAAGCCTTCGAGCGCGCGGCCGTCGACGCCGACGGCGCCGTGCATCTCGATGCGGCGACGCTCGCCGCCTGTCCGTCCGACTCGATCGACTACGCGGTTATGGAGTCCATCGGCGCCGACGCGCGTCTCGCGGGCGTGGTCGTGCCGCTCGTCGCGGGCTGGTCGGATGTGGGCGCGTGGGACGCCGTCTGGCAGGTCTCGCAGAAGGACGCGGCGGGCAACGTCGCGCGCGGCCGCGTGCTGTTCGAAGACTCGACCGAAACCTTCGCGCATTCGGACGGCCGGCTGGTCGCCTGCGTGGGTGTGCACGGCGTGGTGGTGGTGGAGACCGCCGATGCGGTGCTGGTTGCGGCCAAGGATCGCGTGCAGAACGTCAAGGCGATCGTCGGCAAGCTCAAGGCGCAGCGCGGCGAGGAAGCGCAGCACCATCGGCGCGTGGAGCGTCCGTGGGGCTGCTACGACTCGATCGATCGCGGCGAACGCTTCCAGGTCAAGCGCATCGTCGTGAAGCCGGGCGGCGTGCTGTCGCTGCAGATGCATCACCACCGCGCGGAGCACTGGGTGGTCGTGCGCGGCACGGCGCGCGTCACGCGCGGCGACGAGGTGTTCCTGCTTTCGGAAAACGAATCGACCTATATCCCGCTCGGCGTGAAGCATCGCCTCGAGAATCCGGGCAAGACGCCGCTTGAAATCATCGAGGTGCAGTCGGGCGGCTATCTCGGCGAAGACGACATCGTGCGCTTCGACGATCAGTACGGCCGCGCGCCGGCTCTCGTCACGCGTAGCTGAGATTGAGCGGCGCACGCAACTCGCGTCGAGCAACGTGCATCAAGAAGGGCCCATGAATGAAGCCTCGCTGAGGACGGCGGCGCGCATCGCTGCATATGCACAGACGCGCGCCGCGTTGCCGCCCAGGTGTAAGCGAGTGCTTCATACAGACGACAGACGAAAACGACGACGAATAACTTCAAAACAAAACAATCGGGCAACCGAAGGGCCAATTGCAGTGTGCTTTCGAGATCTGGATCGAATAGGGCGTGAAACGTAGGCCTTTCATGTCAGGAAATATCCTGGCTGGCGAGATATGCAATACGCATGGCAACGTACGCTTGAGATCGACGCAGCTTGAGGGCCCGTGCAGTAACCGGCAAACAGGGCGATAACGCCGCATCGGGGGGAGGGGTCATGGAACTGGGAAACAAAGAACGATCGCTGGTGAGCAAGGTCATGGATGGCCTGATCTCGGGCATAGTCGAGGAACGTTACGGCGCGATTCTGCCGCCGCAGGACGTGTTGTCGAAAGAGTTCGACGTAAGCCGCACCGTCATGCGCGAAGCGCTGTCGATGCTGCTCGCGCGGCACATGCTCGACGTGCGTCCGAAGATCGGCACACGCATACGGCCGATGCGCGACTGGCGCATGATCGACGAAGACGTGGTGAGCTGGCGCTTTCGCGCGAAGCCCGACAAGACGTTCTTGCGCGACGTGATCGAGTTTCGCGCGCTGATCGAGCCCGCAGCCTGCGCGCTGGCCGCCGAACGCGCGAGCGCCGCGGATCTCGCGGGCATTCGCGACGCCTACGAAGCGCTCAGCCAGACGAGTCCCGGCGACGCGGGCTGCCAGGCCGCCGACACGTTACTGCACACGCGCATTCTGGCGGCGAGCGGCAATCAGTTCTATCAGCAGATGGCGGCGATCATTCGCGGTGCGCTGTCGCTCGTGAATCCGATCGTCAGCGAACGTGACGGCGGCTGGGCGAACATCGTCGCCGGACATGGACGCGTGGTCGACGCGATCGAGCGGCGCGCGCCGCAGGAAGCGCAGGCCGCGGCCGCCGCGATGATCGAATTCACCGCCGACGAACTGCATCACGCGCTGACTCAGGAAGCGATCGAGCAGCCGCGCTGAACGCGGCCGTTTGAAGTTTCGCTTCGCCTCGAACCCGGCCCCGCATCGCGCGGCCGGGTTTTGCGTCTTTTGCGTCTTTCCCGCGCGTGACATGCACGGCGCGTCGATTTGCTCTCCCGCGCGCGAGCCGGTATCGTCCTGAGCTTCGAGCGCGCGACATATCGACGCAGCGTTAGAGCGACAGAACGGGAGAGGGCGAGGCATGAGCGAGATTCAGACGATCCGTTGGGGCATCGTGGGCGCGGGCCGCATTGCGCGGCGCTTCGCGCAGGGCGTGCAGCACGTGCGCGACGCGCGTGTGAGCGCGGTATGGTCGCGACGCGCGGCGCCCGCCGAAGCGCTCGCCGGCGAGTTCGGCGCAACGGCTTGCGAGAGCTTCGAGGCCTTGCTCGCGAGCGGCATCGACGCGGTCTATATCGCCACCATGCAGGACAGCCACGCGCACTACGCGATTGCCGCGCTCGAAGCCGGTGTGCCGGTGCTCTGCGAGAAACCCGCCACCGTGAACGTCACGCAGCTCGAGCGCGTGCTCGACGCCGCGCGCGCGGCCAGGCGTCTTTTCATGGAAGCGATGAAGCCGCCGTTCTATCCGCTGTATCGCGCCTTGCGCGCCCATCTGGAAGCGGATCCGATCGGTCCCGTCGGCCTCGTGCGCGCGGGCTGCTCGGTGGCCAACGTGCCCGCCGATCATCCGTCGTTCTCGTTCGAGCATGCAGGCGGCGCGCTGCTCGACATCGGCGTGTACGAGATGTTTCTCGCCGTGGACTGGCTCGGCGCGCCGCGCGAGGTGCAGACCTTCGGGCGGCTCGGCGCGACCGGCGTGGACACCTTCGCGAGCCTGAATTGCCAGCATGAAAACGGTATCGCGCAGCTTTTTTGCGGACTCGATCTGCACGGATACGGCGACGCGCTGCTGGCGGGCCCGCTCGGCAACGTGACGATCCATGCGAACTGGTGGAATCCGGTGCGCGCGACCATTCGTTACGTGGATGGCCGCGTGGCGGAGCTGGACGAGCCTTTCGACGGCGGCGGCCTCAACTACGAGACCGCGCACTTCTGCGAGCTGTTGCGCGAGGGCGCGCTGGAGAGTCCGATCCTGCCGCACGAGACGTCGCGGCGCATGATCGCGATGGCCGATTCGGCGCGCGCGGCGCTAGGCCTCAAGTTCGCCTGCGAGTGACGAGAATACGGAGGCAGTTGCGCCGCGCCGCGTGAGGTGCGCGGCGCGTGCATGTAGCGATTCCTCAGTGCCGCGAAGGCAGCGCGAGGCGCTTTTCGTACCAGTGCTGGACCCATTCGAGGATCTGGCACAGCACCCAGTACACCGCGGCGGCGGCGAGATAGAGCGGCAGCGGCTGATAGGTCGAGGCGATGATTTCCTGCGCGCTGCGCAGCAGCTCCGTCACCGTGATCACCGAGACGAGCGAGGTGTCCTTGATCAGGCTGATGAGACTGTTCGAGAGGCTCGGCACGGCAATGCGCAGCGCCTGAGGCGCGATCACGTAACGCAGCGTCTGGCGGCGCGAGAGACCGAGACTGTACGCCGCGAGCCATTGGCCGTGATGAATGCCGAGAATCGCGCCGCGCATGCTTTCGGAGAGATACGCCGCGACATTCGCGGAGAGTGCGATCACGCCGGCCGGCGTCGGATCGAGCGAGATGCCGATGCTTGGCAATCCGTAGTAAATCACGAAGATCTGCACGAGCAGCGGGGTGCCGCGCATGATGCTCACGTACACGCGCGCGATCACGGGAAACGCGCGGTTCGTGCTGATGCCCATGAGCGCGAGCACGGCGCCGCCGATGAGGCCGAAGATCATCGACAGGATGGCGAATTTGATCGTCAGCACCGCGCCCTGCGCGAGCACCGGCAGCGACTGGATGATGAGCGTGTAGATGGGCATGGGGAAAACGCGCGCGAGACGCGGGTTAGGGGCGCGAGGAGCGCCGTGAAATAACAAGGGGCGGCATCGTGCGATGCCGCCCCGCGCGCATCACCTTGCGCACGATACCCGCGCGGCGAGCCGCACGTCGGGCACGTTGCGCAAGGCGCCGGACGCCGTTACTTCGTGACCGGTTTGGTCACGTCGATGCCGAACCATTTGTCGGAGATCTTCGCGAAAGTGCCGTCGGCTTCGAGTTGCGTCATCGCGTCGTCGATCGCCTTGGCGAACTTCGGATTGCCCTTCTTGAACGGAATGCCCGACGGGTTGCCGTCACCGACGATCGAACCCGTGCGCAGCGGCAGCTGCGAGTTCTTCAGCAGGTACGCGAGCATCAGGCGGTCGTTGAGCGCCGCGTCCAGACGGCCGGCGGCCAGGTCGCGCAGATACTCGGGCGCGCCCGGATAGGTCTTCACGTCGATGCCCGGCACCGACTTGGCCATGTCCATGTAGTTCGTGCCCAGACCGACCCCGAGCTTCTTGCCCTTGAGGTCGTCGAGCGACTTGAACTGGCGCGTGTCGTCCTTGCGCTGGATGAGCTGCGCCGCCGAGTATGTGTACGCCGGCGAGAAGTCGAGCACGGCCTTGCGCTGGTCGGTGATGCCGACCTGGTTGACGATCACGTCGAACTTGCCTGCCTGCAGACCGGCGATGATGCCGCTCCACTCGGTCGTGACGAACTCGGGCTTCAGGCCCATCTTCGCGGCCACGGCGCGCGCGATGTCGACGTCGTAGCCGACCAGCTCGCCGTTGGGCGCCTTCGAGTTGAACGGCGGGAAGGTGCCTTCGAGGCCGATGCGCAGCGTGCCGCGCGCCTTCGCCTGGTCGAGCAGGTCCTCGGCGTGGGCGCTCGCCGCGACAAACGAAACACCGACGAGAGCGACGGCAAGGAGCTTCTTCAGCAAGGATGCTTTCATTGTTTTCCTCTTGTTTTGCTGCGATGTGGCGGCCTTCCCGGCGCTGGATGGCGCGCGCCTGGCGAGGCGATCGGGAGGGCTGCCGCTTTCAGGCCGGGCGACGCCTCCGAAGCGCCGCGCATGGCCGGAAATACTGAGTCAGAAACTATAGCCTCAGGCGCGGCCCGAGGCCAGCGCCCGCGCGCATTCGGCAACGAGCGCCGGACCGCGATAGATGAAGCCGGTGTAGACCTGCACGAGCGCGGCGCCCGCAGCGATCTTCGCGCGCGCGTCCTCGCCCGAGAAAATGCCGCCCACGCCGATAATCGGCACCTGCTCGCCGAGTTCGGCGCGCAGCTTGCGGATCACCTCGTTCGACGCGTCGAACACCGGACGGCCCGACAGACCGCCGGTTTCGGCGGCGTTCGGCAGGCCTTCGACGGCCGCGCGCGAGAGTGTGGTGTTGGTGGCGATCACGCCTTCGATCTTGTGGCGCAGCAGCGTGTCGGCGATCTCCTTGACCTGTTCGTCGTCGAGATCGGGAGCGATCTTGAGCGCGAGCGGCACGAGCTTGCCGTGCATGTCGGCCAGACGCTGCTGCTTGTCCTTGAGCGCCGCGAGCAGGGCGTCGAGTTCGCCGCCGCCTTGCAATTGACGCAGATTCTTCGTGTTCGGCGACGAAATATTGATCGTCACGTAGCTCGCGAACGGATAGACGCGTTCGAGGCAGAACAGGTAGTCGTCGGCGGCGCGCTCGATCGGCGTATCGGCGTTCTTGCCGATGTTCAGGCCGAGAATGCCGCGATAACGCGCGGCCTGCACGTTCTTCACGAACTGCTCGACGCCGTGGTTGTTGAAACCCATCCGGTTGATGATGCCGCCCGCCTCGGGCAGACGGAAAATGCGCGGACGCGGATTGCCCGGCTGCGGACGCGGCGTGACCGTGCCCACCTCGATGAAGCCGAAGCCCAGCGCGGCGAATCCGTCGATGGCGGCGCCTTCCTTGTCGAGACCCGCGGCGAGACCCACCGGGTTGCGGAACGTGAGACCCATCACCGTGCGCGGCGAATCCGGGACGCGCGGCGCAAGCAGGCCGGCCATGCCGGTGCGGCCCGCGGCGCCGATCATGCGCAGCGAGAGATGGTGGGCGTCTTCGGCGTCCATGCGGAAGAGCTGGTCGCGAACGAACGGATAAAGGGTACTGAACACGGGAGGAAGGCGCGCGCGCCGGAAAATGGGAACCCGCTATTTTAGCGAGAAAGCCGGGCGAGGGAGGCGGCTGAACGGGCGCAGGGCGCGCGTGGCGGCGAAAACGCGCGCGCGAGGCCGCGCGGCGGCCGTCTCCTAACGCTCGGGCACCGGATCGAGCGCGCGCCAGACGCCGTCGAAAAGCCCTTCGAGCGGCTGAAAACGCGCCTTGTACGCCATCTTGGGACTTTCGCGAATCCAGTAGCCGAGGTAGACGTAAGGCAGTTGAAGGCTGCGTGCCTGCTCGATCTGCCAGAGGATGTTGTAGGTGCCGTAGCTCGCGTGCGGATCGTCGGGCTCGAAGAACGTATAGACCGACGAGAGGCCGTCGCCGAGGATGTCGATCATGCTGACCATGCGCAGCGTGCCGGGCTCGTCGGGCTGTTGCGGATCGGGCTCGCGAAACTCGACGAGGCGCGAGTTGATCCGGCTTTGCAGCAGGAACTGCTCGTACTGGTCGCGGCTGTCGCGGTCCATGCCGCCGCCCGCGTGGCGCGCCGACTGGTAGCGCATGTACAGCGCGTAGTGCGCTTCGTCGTAATGCAGCGGCGCGACGGTCGCGACGAGCGCGCCGTGCTGCTTCCAGGTGCGCCGCTGCGTGCGGCGCGGCGTGAAGCGCTCGACCGGCACGCGCACCGGCACGCAGGCGCGGCAGCCGTCGCAATAGGGCCGATAGGTGAAGACGCCCGAGCGGCGAAAGCCCGCTTTCACGAGATCGGTGTAGACGTCGGAGTTGATCAGGTGGCTCGGCGTGGCGACTTGCGAGCGCGCGATGCGCCCCTCCAGATAACTGCAGGGGTAAGGCGCCGTTGCATAGAATTGCAGCGCGGAAAGCGGTGAAAGCGGCAGCTCGTTGGGATGCGTCACGTTGGCAGCTCTCGTAGCGGTTCGGATCGTCGCGGATCGGCGTGATTGCCGCGCGCGGGCGCAGGGGAGGCGCAGGACGCCGGGTTGCCGTGCCGGGCGCGCCGCAGAGCCGCGCAGCGTCTCGTTCTGCGGGCCGCGGATGCGACGTGTTCTGCTTGCATACTAACATCGACGCCAGGCGGGAATCTATCGAATTGCGCGGCGTTGTGCGAGGCGGACCGCGTGTTCGTCCGCTTGTTCGCGTGCTTCTCCGGCATGCGCGAAAAGAGGGCGCGCGCGGTCTCAGACGGCCGGAACGGCGGACTCGGGCGCGCTGCGATGGCCGGTCCAGTCGGCGAGCACCTGCTTGTCGAAGCGCCAGCCGATGGCCGGTGCGCTCACGGTCGCGCGCACGTGCGCGAGGAAGCTCTTGCGGGCGATTTCGTGGCCGCCGAGCGAGGCGAGATGCGCGGTGTTCTGCTGGCAGTCGATCAGCGCGACGCCGCTGCGGCGCAGATGCGCGACGAGCGCCGCGAGCGCGATTTTCGAGGCGTCGGTCATGGCGGCGAACATCGACTCGCCGAAGAACATCGTGCCGAGCGACACGCCGTAAAGACCGCCCACGCGGCGGCCCTCGAACCAGGTTTCGACGCTATGCGCCTCGCCGATCCGGTGCAGCGTGGAATAGGCATCGATCACATCGTTGGTGATCCAGGTGCCGCGCTGGCCATGACGCGGCGCGCTGGCGCAGGCGCGCATCACGGCGGCGAAATCGTCGTCGACGCGGACTTCCCAGGCCGGATCGCGCAGCACGCGCTTGAGGGTTTTCTTGAACGACGGCGAGACCTTGAAGTCGTCCGGACGCAGGATCATGCGCGGGTCCGGGCTCCACCAGAGCACCGGCTGGCCGTCGGAATACCACGGAAAAATGCCGTGCCGATAGGCGTCGACGAGCCGCGAGGGCAGCAGGTCGGCGCTCGCGGCGAGCAGGCCCGGCGCGCCGCTCGACGCGCCAAGGGCGCGTTCGACGGGCGGAAACGGTTCGTCGGGCGAAAGCCAGGGCACCATGGCCGCGGGCTCAGCCGTCGCGCAGCGAGCGCAGGACGTCGCCGGTGTGCAGGCCGTAGCTGCCCGACTGGCGATCGGCGAAGAAAAAGCGCAGGGTCTGGCCGACCGTCGGAAAGGCGATGTCGTCCCAGGGAATTTCGTGCTCTTCGAAGAGGCGGACTTCGAGGCTTTCCTCGCCCGCCGCGATGTCGAGATCGAGCAGACGCGCGAGATAGAACAGATGCACCTGATGCACGCGCGGCACGTTCAGCAGCGAAAAGAGGCTCTGCACCTCCACGCGCGCGCCGGCTTCCTCTAGCGTTTCGCGTGAGGCGGCCTCGGCGGTCGTCTCGCCCATCTCCATGAAACCCGCGGGCAGCGTCCAGTAGCCGTAGCGCGGCTCGATCGCGCGCCGGCACAGCAGCACCTTGTCTTCCCAAACGGGAACGGTGCCCACTACGTTGCGCGGATTCTGATAGTGGATAGTGCCGCAGTGCGAGCAGACGTAGCGTTCGCGGTTGTCGCCGGGCGGAACGAGCAGGCTGACCGCCTGACCGCAAGTCGAGCAGAATTTCATGGGCACGATAGGGGGATGGGTGATGCGAGTGTATCACCGCCGCGTGCGATGACGGGGGCGCGAACCGGAGGGGAAGGGAGCGACAAAAACAAAAAAGGGTTACACGCCAATGCGTTGTAACCCTTCTTTGTTTCCGACGAACAGCTTGCTGGTTGCGGGGACAGGATTTGAACCTGTGACCTTCGGGTTATGAGCCCGACGAGCTGCCAGACTGCTCCACCCCGCGTCCGTCAGAGAAAGCTATTATGAGGGCTAGGATCGAAGCTGTCAACAGAAAATAACGAAAAGCCTGCCGGGCGATTGCCGGCAGTTTGCGCGGGCTGCTTCAGTGGACCGCGCGCGGACCGACGCGGTCCGGCGAAAGGGCGCATTCGGACAACTTCGGGTGCCTTCAGCCACATCCGGCGCGCCAAACCGCCAGGCTAGAATCAGCGCTCAATTCCCTCAGTCTGACTCGCCCCCTATGGATATCGCCCACGATCTGCAAACGGTGACCGCGCAAGAGCGCGCGCTGGTGTTTCCCCGCTTCGACGCCGATCGCGCCTGGCAACTCGGCGCTCATCTGCGCGAGCTGGCCGTGGCGCGCTCGCATGCCGTCGCCATTGACGTGCGCACCTTCGGCCACACGCTGTTCTTCTGCGCGCTCGCCGGCACCTCGCCCGACAACGCCGACTGGGTGCGCCGCAAGTCGCGCGTCGTCGATCACTTCCGCCGCAGCTCGTACGCGATCGGCCTGCGCATGCAGCAAGCGGGCACGACGCTCGCCGAGAAACACGGTCTGCCGCTTTCCGAATACGCGACGCACGGCGGCGCGTTTCCGATCACTGTCGACGGCGTCGGCGTGATCGGCTCGGTGACCGTCTCGGGGCTGCCGCAGCGCAAGGACCACGAACTCGTCGTCGAGGCGCTGTGCGCGCAGCTCGGCGCCGACTACAGCCAGCTCGCGCTCGCGACGGTCTGACGCGATGCGCTCCTCTCCCTGGGTCCTGCTCGCGATCGCCATCGTCGCCGAAGTCATCGCCACGTCCGCGCTGCGCGCCTCGAACGGCTTTTCGCGGCTCGTGCCGTCGGCGGTCGTGGTGGTCGGCTATGGCGTGTCGTTCTACTGCCTCTCGCTGACGCTCAAGAGCCTGCCCGTGGGCATCGTCTATGCGGTGTGGTCGGGCGTCGGCATCGTGCTGATCACGCTCGTCGCGATGCTGTTCTTCAAGCAGGTGCCCGATCTGCCCGCGCTGCTCGGTCTCGGTCTGATCGTGGCCGGCGTGCTCGTGCTGAATCTGTTTTCGAAGATGCAGGCGCACTGATCAGCGTATCGATGCGCGCGCCCGCCGCATCGCGCTGTCTCGCGTGCCGCTCAGACCTCGGGCGGCACGATGCGGATTCCACATCCCGCCACCGTCGCGCGGCTTGTCTCGCCGTCGAGCGTGGCGGCGTCTTCCCAGACGCTGATCGCGCGCGCCACGTCGATGCCGTGCTGCTGTGCGTAGCTGAACCAGCGGTTCGCCGCCTGCGGTTCGGGTATCTCGTGGTCGTCCACGAAGTATCGGCCGTTCAGATGCGGTGCCATGTCGTGTCTGCTTGTCGGTTTGCCTGCTTGCGAAAGTGAAAGGGTGCGAGCGGCAAAGCGCGCCCCACCGCGGAGTGTTGGCAATTTTCGCACGCGCACCGTGCACGCAGGTGTCGAACCCGCTGCGCCACGAGTAACATAAAGCGCTCTTCCGTTTTCTGCCGGAGCGGATTTTCTTCTGCAAAATCGTCGAGCGGGGCCGCTTATGGATATCCGATTTCCCGGCGACGCGCCAGTCTGGCGCGACGCCAATCTCACCGTGGTGTTTCCCGCGCTGGTCGACGGCGCGCGCGTGCCGTGCGCGATTTCCGTCGAGGCGCTCGAGGATCACTTCGGCGCGAACGCCGCCGTCCGCGAAGCCTGGATGGAGGCGTTCGACGCGGGCCGTCCGCGCATCGAAGCCGTGGCGCGCGCGCATCTCGAACTGAGCAACGGCACGCCCGTGCTGCTCAAGAGCGGGCACTTTCCGCCGGGCAGTTTGCTGTCGTGACAGGGTCCTCCGGCAGTCCTGAATAGTTTCGCGCGCAGGAGGATCGGGCCGATGGGCCTCACCGAACCGAAAGTTCGCCGCGCCGCCGCGCAGCGTCTCGAACTGCGCGAACGGATTCTCGACGCCTCGCGCCGCATCGTGATGCGCGAGGGCCTGGCCGCGCTGTCGATGCGCAAGATCGCCGACGCCATCGGCTATTCGCCCGCGTCGCTCTATCTGCACTTCGCGAATCGCGACGATATCGTGCGCGCGCTGGGCCGCGAAGGCCACGCGCACCTGCTCGCGCATCTCGCGCCGTTTGCGCGTATCGACGATCCGCGCGCGCGTCTTGAGGCGCTCGCGCACGGCTACGTCGCGTATGGCTGCGATCATCCGCAGGCGTACCGGTTGATGTTCAGCGAAGCGGAAGCGGCGGCGACGGAGGCGGATCTCCCCAGCGAGCGCGCGCCGTCGTTGTTCGCGCCGACGCTGCAGACGCTCGCGGACGCGCAGCAACGTCGTATCGATTCCACATCGCTCGCGTGTGCGCTCCAGGCGATGCTGCACGGCGTGGTCGCGCTGGCGTCGCGCGATCCGGCGTTGGCGAGCGAGGCGCAGCGCAGGCAAACCGTCGACGTCGCGCTCGATGCGTGGTTCGGTCCGCGCGAGCCGGAACAGCACGACGGACAGAACGGGCAGAGCGATCGCGACAGCGCCGCCGCGCCTGCCCGCAAGCCGACGAAAGCCGGCGCGACGTGATAGCCTCGCGAGGCGCTGCCGCGTGTCCGGATGGCCGCGCGCGTCATTTCTTCGTGCTTTCCGTGTTGCCGATCACCATGTCCCAGCCCAGCCCGTCGTCCAGCCCTGTTTCCGCCGATCACGAACAGCACGTGCGCACGCGCGTCGCGAACCGCATCGGCTATATCGAACTCGATCGCCCGCAGGCGCTCAACGCATTGTCGACCGCGATGGTCGATGCCATGCAGGACGCGCTCGACCGCTGGCGCGATGACCCCGATGTGCTCGCAGTCGTCGTGCGCACGCCGCATCCGCGTGCGTTCTGCGCGGGCGGCGACATCCGTTTTCTCTACGAGTCATTTCGCGCGGGCGATCAGGCCGCGCTCGACACGTTCTTCATCGACGAATATCGGCTCGATCACGCGATCTTCAGCTATCCGAAGCCGTATATCGCCTTGCTCAATGGCGTCGTGATGGGCGGCGGCATGGGCATTTCGCAGGGCGCGCATCGCACGGGCGGGCTGCGTCTGGTCGGCGCGACGACGCGCATGGCCATGCCCGAAACGCGCATCGGCCTCTTTCCCGACGTGGGCATGGGCTGGCTGCTCGCGCGCACGCCGGGCGCGCTCGGCCGCTATCTCGCTGTGACGGGCGAAACGATCGACGCGGCCAGCGCGCTTTACGCCGGGCTCGCCGACGTCTTTCTCGACGAGTCCGCGTGGCCCGCGCTGCTCGACACCTTGCAGACCGAGACGTTCGTGACGGGCGCCGACGTAATCGAGCGCATCCGGCGCGCGGCGTTGCCTGCGCAAGAGGCGCGGCGGCGGGCGTCGGAATCGGCGCTGGCGATTGCGCGTGCGTGGATCGACCGGCATTTCTCGCAGCCGGATGTGGGCGCGATCCTCGCCTCGCTCGACGCCGCGAGGCAGGCGGGGAAGGGCTCGGAAAGCGAGTGGGCCGAGCAGACGATCGGCGTGTTGCGCGAGCGCTCGCCGTTATCGATGGCGGTCTCGCTGGAGGCGGTGTCGCGCGCCGAAGGATCGATGGCCGACGTGCTGCGCCGCGATCTCGATCTCACGCGTTCGAGCTTTGCGCGCGGTGACGTGATGGAAGGCATCCGCGCGCGCATCATCGACAAGGACAATCGTCCGAACTGGCGCTTCGCGCGCGTGGAAGACGTGCGGGCCGCGGACGTGAACGCGATGTTCGAGAGTCCGTGGAGTTTGACTGACCATCCGTTGCGCGCGTTGCCGGATTGAGTCCGGCGAGCCGGCGGAGCGGCCAAGGCAGGTAACGTAACAAAAGCCGCGAGACGAGCGAGCGGCGCGCGATGCGCCGCATACGACGGCGAGGCTCAGTCCTCGTCGGTTTCGCTCATGAAGGCGCGCATGAAGACGAGCGCGCCCCATCCCCAGACGGCATTCGACGCAAAGCCCGTGGCGAGGCGCGGCAGCATGTTGCCGCTCGGCCAGATGCCGCGCAGCGGATCGATCGCGAACACCATCGCGGCCGTGAGCACGATGCCGCCGAACACGAACGCCTGCACCCAGGGCGCGGGCCGCGACGGCGACACACGCAGCAGCCACGCCATCAGGATCGCCCAGCACGCGCTGAAAATCGCATTGACGAGAAACTCGGGCAGGCCGAGCGGGGCGAACGGCTCGGTCGAGAAACCGGTGATGTCGACGACCTGTGCCGCGTGCAGCAGCGCCAGCGTGGCTTCGCGAAAGAACAGCGACGCGAGAAAGCCGGAAACGAACGGCAAAATCAGTTTTTGCATGTGAACGGGCGAGAGTGGCTGAGCCGCGCCAGGCACGCGCAAGGCGCACCGCACGGCTTGATTCTTGATCGCGCCATTATATCGGCGCGCGCTGCGCGACCGTATGCCGCGTACGCTAAAGCGTCGCGTAAAGCACGAAAGTGGAAAAACTAAGCTCAAAAAAATCGTTCGCAACCCCAGGGCCGATCCCTAGACTGAGTCCCCATGTAGACGGCGCGGCCGTCGTAATCCCTTTCGACTCACGTCTCGAACGATTAGCAGGAGCTTCGCATGAATGTGTTCTGGTTCATCCCGACCCACGGTGACAGCCGCTATCTGGGCACCACCGCAGGCGCGCGCGCAACGGATCTCGCTTACTTCCAGCAGGTCGCGGTCGCGGCCGACTCGCTCGGCTACGAAGGCGTGCTGCTGCCGACGGGACGTTCGTGCGAAGACGCGTGGGTGGTGGCATCGAGCCTGATCGCGGCCACGCGGCGCCTGAAGTTTCTCGTCGCCGTACGCCCCGGTCTGTCGTCGCCGGGTCTGGCCGCGCGCATGGCCGCCACGTTCGACCGGCTGTCGAACGGGCGTCTCCTGATCAACGTGGTGACGGGCGGCGATACGGCCGAACTCGAAGGCGATGGCGTGTTCGTCGATCACGACACGCGCTATGAAATCACCGACGAATATCTGCACATCTGGCGCAAGCTGCTCGCCGCTTCGCATACCAACGAGGCGATCGATTTCGAGGGCAAGCATCTGCAATCGAAGGGCGGCAAGGCGCTCTACCCGCCGGTGCAGCATCCGCATCCGCCGCTGTGGTTCGGCGGTTCGTCGGCGGCTGCGCACGAGATCGCCGGCGAGCACATCGACACGTATCTGACGTGGGGCGAGCCGCCCGAAGCGGTCGCGAAGAAGATCGCCGACATTCGCGAGCGCGCGGCGCAGAAGGGCCGCAAGATCCGCTTCGGGATTCGTCTGCACGTGATCGTGCGCGAGACCGAAGAGGAAGCGTGGGCGGCCGCCGACAAACTCATCAGCCATCTCGACGACGAGACCGTTGCGCGCGCGCAGGCCGCGTTCGGCCGGATGGATTCGGAAGGGCAGCGCCGCATGGCCGCGCTGCACGGCGGCAAGCGCGGTTCGCGCAAGGATCTCGAGGTCTATCCGAATCTGTGGGCGGGCGTGGGCCTCGTGCGCGGCGGGGCCGGCACGGCGCTGGTCGGCAATCCGGAACAGGTGGCGGCGCGCATGAAGGAGTACGCGGATCTCGGGATCGAGACCTTCATTCTTTCGGGTTATCCGCATCTTGAGGAATCCTACCGCTTTGCCGAACTGGTGTTCCCGCTGCTGCCGGGACGTCAGGCGAAGCAGTCGGACGGTCCGCTGTCGGGTCCGTTCGGCGAGGTGGTCGGCAATCACTATCTGCCGAAAGCCAGCCAGAGCTAAGGCCGTTTTCCGCGCATTAACCAGCTTCAATCGCGTTGCGGCGCGATGCAACAAGGAGAACGTTCCGATGACTCAATCCGCTGCAACCGCAACGGTGACCGCAAGCGTCGCGCCGCGCGGCGCGCGCGCCAATACCGCGCTGCTGCGCAAAGCGTTTGCGCGACTCGCGCCGTGGCTGCTGCCGCTCGCGATCCTCGCGGCCTGGGAACTGGCCGCGCGTGTCGGCGTGCTGTCGACGCGCGTGCTGCCCGAGCCGCTCGCGGTCGTGAAGGCCGCGTGGTCGCTGATCCAGTCGGGCGAAATGCTGCAGGACGTGCGCGTGAGTACGTGGCGCGCGGTCTCGGGTTTCGCGATCGGCGGCGGCATCGGTCTCGCGCTCGGACTCGCCACGGGCCTGTTCAAGCCGGTCGAAACCGCGCTCGATTCGACCATCCAGATGATCCGCAACATTCCCGCGCTCGCGATGATTCCGCTCGTGATCCTCTGGTTCGGCATCGAAGAGGAAGCGAAGGTGTTTCTCGTCGCGCTGGGTGTGTTCTTTCCGGTGTACGTGAACACGTTTCACGGTATCCGCTCGGTCGACCAGAACCTCGTGGAGATGGCGCGCAGTTATGGCCTCAAGGGTTTCGCGCTCTATCGCGAAGTGATCCTGCCGGGCGCGCTGCCTTCGATTCTCGTCGGCGTGCGCTTCGCGCTCGGGCTGATGTGGGTCACGCTGATCGTCGCCGAAACGATTTCCGCGCAGTCGGGCATCGGCTACATGACGATGAACGCGCGTGAGTTCCTGCAAACCGATGTGGTGGTGGTCGGCATTCTGCTGTACGCGGCGCTCGGCAAACTCGCCGACTGGCTCGCCAAGTGGCTCGAGCGCGTGGCGCTGCGCTGGCACCCCGCCTATCAACGAGGAAGCGACGCATGAACGCAAGTACCTTGACGTCCGGTCTCAGCGGCATCGCCGGCCGCGATCTCGAAGCGGAGATCGAACAGCCGCGCGTACAGGCGCGCGAGGCGAACGAAACGGCACATGACTTCGCGCGTGAAGCGGCGGTGACGGCGCGCACGCAGACGCAGCCTCAGGATGCGTCGGTCGAATTGCGCGGCGTGGGCAAGCGCTACGGCGATCGCGTGGTGCTCGACGATTTCAATCTCTCCATCGAGCGCGGCAGTTTCGTCGCGATCGTGGGCCGCAGCGGCTGCGGCAAGTCCACGCTGCTGCGTCTCGTGGCCGGACTGGAGCAGCCGGATGCGGGCGAGCTGACGCGTCGCGGCGAAGCGGGCGCAGCGCTCGATACGCGCATCATGTTTCAGGACGCGCGTCTGCTGCCCTGGAAAACGGTGCTGCAGAACGTGATGCTGGGCCTTGGCCGTGGTGCTCGCGACGACGCCCGCGCCGTGCTCGACGAAGTGGGCCTGCTCGCGCGCGCCGACGAATGGCCCGCGCGTTTGTCGGGCGGCCAGCGTCAACGTGTGGCACTGGCGCGTGCGCTGGTGCATCGCCCGAGCCTGCTGCTGCTCGACGAACCGCTGGGCGCGCTCGACGCGCTCACGCGCATCGAAATGCATGCGCTGATCGAGCGTCTGTGGCGCGAGCATCGCTTCACGGCGTTGCTGGTCACGCACGACGTGCACGAAGCCGTTGCGCTCGGTGATCGCATTCTGCTGGTCGAGCAGGGGCGTATCGCGCTCGATCAGAACGTCCCGCTCGAACGTCCGCGTGCCCGCGCCGATGCGCGCTTCGCGGCGCTCGAAGAAAGCGTGTTGCAGCGTGTGCTCGGCAGCACGCCGGGCGCGGCGGCGCAGCTGCCGCAGGCGAACGCGCGACCGCACGGACTGCATCCGACCGACGTGCGCTGGGCGCTGTGAAGCCTTTGGGCCCGTTGAACCGGCTGAATCTGTCGAATCGTTTGAACCTCAATCACCCGTCATTTCAGAACGAACTTTTGGAGTCGAATTCATGAGCATTTCCGCCATCAACGTGCGCAACCAGTTTCGCGGCAAAGTGAAGGAAATCATTCGCGGACCCGTGGTGTCCGAAGTCGACGTCGACACGCCGTTCGGCGTGGTGACCTCGGTGATCACGACGCGCTCGATCGACGAGCTCGACCTCAAGGTGGGCTCGGAAGTGGTCGCGCTGGTGAAGTCGACCGAGGTGTCGATCGCGCGTCTGTAAGCGCGGCGTGATCACTTCGGTGATCACCGCAGTTGTCGTTCGTGTGTGATCGTTCCGGGCGGCTCGCGCGGGCATTCGTTTGCCTGCGTGGGCGCGAGCGTCGCGGGGCCCGGCCGGAGTGGAAGTGCTAGCATGGATCGGCCAGCCACGACAGCCACGAGGGAGAACGATCATGGAGCCGAAGGGCATCGACATGGGCGACTACGAGGAACGCTACAACGGCTACGACATTGAAGTGGCCGTCGAGCAGATCCTCACGGGCGTGAAGGCGCACTATCGCGTGCTCAAGGACGGCGCCGTGCGCAAGGATTGGGAACTGGTCCACATCGAGCGGCTCTGGCCGACCGAGCACGCCGCCGCCGAAGCGGGTTTTGCCGCCGCGCGCGCCTGGATCGACAGCGGGGCAGCGGCATAACCGCTCGCGCGGGTAGCCGAGACCGCGCACATCAACGAATTCTTCCGATTGCCCGGATGCGCAACCGCGCAAAAAAATGCCGCGCCCGCAAACGGGCACGGCCGAGTAAAAGCAGAGGGCAACCAGCAACGCGAGCGAAACTGGGGAGAGGCCCTTGCCTTCGATCAGGTTACAAAGTACCAAATCGCTCGCTCGCTGTATATAGACAGATATTTCGAATCGTTACTATCGGGTAATTACTACCGATAGGCGGATCGCTGTCTGACAGCGAAATTCCTGCTCGACGTGCTCCCATGCCGCACAGCGACTAAGATGGGCCGATCCGAAGGAGAGCCGCCCATGTGTACGAACTACGCCGCTGCGCGCCGCGATCGACTGTTCCGGCATTTCGGCGTCGAGCCGCCCGATAGCCCGTGGCGCGACGACATCTACAAGGACTACGCCGCGCCGATCATCCGCAGGATCGACGGCGCGACGCAAGCGAGTCTCGCGACCTTCGGCATGGTGCCGCGCAGGCACATTCCGCCCGGCGTGCGCGTGTTCGACACGATGAATGCGCGTGCGGAATCGGTCGGCGAAAAGCGTTCGTTCAGCGGCGCGTGGAAGCGCCAGCAACGGTGTCTTGTGCCGTGCGAGGCCTTTTTCGAGCCGAATTACGAGAGCGGCAAGGCGGTGCGCTGGCGCATCGCGCTGGCGTCGGGCGAGCCGTTCGCGATTGCGGGGCTCTGGCGCGAATGGGAGGAGGCGGTGGAGGAGGGCGAGACGGCGCGTCGCGCGGTTTCGTTCACGATGCTCACGGTGAACGCCGATTCGCATCCGCTGATGAGCCGCTTTCACAAGCCGGGCGACGAGAAGCGCTCAGTCGTGATCGTGCCGCCGCAGGAATACGAGAACTGGCTGGCTAGCCGCTCGACCGACGAGGCGCGTTCGTTTTTTACGCTCTATCCGGCGGAGTCGATGATGGCCGAGCCGTTTCCCGCGCCACCGCGCGCCGCGAAACCGCATGAAGCCGATACGGACATTCCTTCTCTAGAACCCGGTTTCGGCGACGCGGCCTCAAACTGATGCCGTGGCGTTCGCGCGGATCGCGGGCCGAAGGCGTCGCAGCATTTTCAATCCACGCCATGATGTCTCGCCGGTTTTACTTCGCATCACGAACAAAACAGCGTGAGCCGTGCTGGAGACCGCGCGCCGGAACGCCTTGAGATCCTTGTGTGCGATCGACGGCAAACGCTCGCCATGCAGCATCGAGAACAGCGTGAACTGCTGGCCGATGGCGTGCAGCTGACGCTTGCGGCCTTCGGCGCGGCGTTGCGTCGAGCTGGGGATGTTTGTCGTGACGGCGGGCGACGCGTTCGCCGAGGCGTTGGCGCGCGTCACGCGCTTGGGCACGGATGCGCCGACGGCATTGTTGTCGTGCTGCCGATACTTGATGTGCGGTTTGTCGACGTGCGTGATCGCGCCGAACGAGGCGACCACCATCGCGAGCCACCAGTCGTGCATGACGATGCCGGCCGGAAACGGCGTGGCCAGTTCGATGGCGGCGCGATTGAGCAGCATTGAGCAGCCGGGAATATGGTTGCTCAACAGAAAATCGCGCAGGCGCGAGGCGTCGCGCGATTTGCCGTTCTGGTCGAAGTACGACTTCGAGATACGCGACAAGGTGTGATCGACGACTTCGATGTCGCAATACGCGAGCATCGGCAGCGCGTGACCGCGTTGCGATTCCTGGGCGCGAAGGGCGCGCACCATGTCCTCGATCTTGTCGGCGGACCAGACGTCGTCCTGATCGGCGAGCGCGACGTAGGCGCCTTCGCAGCCCGCGACGGCGCGGCCGAAATTGCCGACGATACCCAAACGTTCGCCGCTCGAGACGATGCGGATGGTCAGCGCGCCGCGCCAGTTGCGCAGTACGTCGAGCGTGTCGTCGGTGGAGCCGTCATCGGAAACGACGAGTTCGAGACGCGGCCACGTCTGCGATTCGATCGAAGCGAGCAACTCGGGCAGGTAGCGGGCGCCGTTGTAGGTGGCGAGTGCGATGGACACAAGCGGGATACTGTCGGACGCCACCATGCCGGATGACGTCATCCCCGTCGAACTTTGCATTGGTCTTGGATATGGACGAAAAAAAACCGCATCGTACGATGCGGTTTTCTTGAATTCTTTGGGGTGGCTGATGGGACTCGAACCCACGACGACAGGAATCACAATCCTGGACTCTACCAACTGAGCTACAGCCACCACTGTTACTACGTTCGTTACTGCGTTTTACTGCTTGCTTGTTAGCGCTGCTTCGTGAGCGGCGTCAATCAAGAAGCAAGATTATAGACATGCCCTCATGGGCTTGTCTAGCCCCTTTATTCAAATATTTTCAGGAGAAAGCTCGGCGTCGGCGTCGAGCGGGGCGCGCAGATGCGCACGCGCCTCGTCGAAGATCGCGAGATCGCCTTTTTGCAGCTTGCGGCTGTCCGACAAAACGCGGCGCCAGCCGCGCGCCCCCGCTTCGCCGCGATAGAGGCCCAGCGCGTGGCGCACGATCGCGCCGAGATACGTGCCGCGCTTCAATTCCGCCGCGCAATACTCGATGAGCTTCGCCTCGACTTCGTCGCGCGTGAGTGCCGGCGCGCTCGCGCCGTAGAAGCGCGCATCGACGTCCGCGAGCACGTAGGGATTGTGATAAGCCTCGCGGCCGAGCATCACGCCGTCGACATGTTCGAGATGCGTCGCCACTTCGTCGAGCGTCTTGATGCCGCCGTTGATGATGATTTCGAGATTCGGGAAGTCGCGCTTCAGGCGGTACGCGTAGTCGTACTTGAGCGGCGGAATTTCGCGATTTTCCTTCGGGCTGAGCCCTTTGAGGATCGCATTGCGCGCGTGGACGATGAACACGTCGCAGCCTGCGTCCGCGATCGTGCCGACGAAGTCGCGCACGAATGCGTAGTCCTCGACTGCGTCCACGCCGATGCGGTGCTTGACCGTCACCGGCACCGACACCACGTCGCGCATCGCTTTCACGCAATCGGCCACGAGTTGCGGCTCGTTCATCAGGCACGCGCCGAACGCGCCGCGCTGCACGCGCTCCGACGGGCAGCCGCAGTTCAGGTTGATTTCGTCGTAACCCCATTGCTCGCCGAGTTTCGCCGCACGCGCGAGGTCGTCCGGCTCGCTGCCGCCGAGCTGGAGCGCGACGGGCGCTTCGGCGGGCGTGAAGGCGAGGTGGCGCGGCACGTCGCCGTGGAGCAGGGCGCCGGTCGTCACCATCTCCGTATACAGCCACGTGTCTCGGGAAATGAATCGATGCAGCGAGCGACAGTGACGGTCAGTCCAGTCCATCATCGGTGCCACGGACACGCGACGAGGTGTTGATTTCATTGAGTTTTGCAGGATATTCATAGACTTACAGGCGATTCTGGGTTGCGTGATTCGCGCTGCAAATCCGCGGTTTTTGCTGGTTTTAGCCCTGAAGTGCTACGATGTTGCACCGTAAAACTCGCTGTAGCACTGGGGAAGCAATGGGGACAATTTCTTCGCGCGCGCGTTTCTTCGCGCGCGCGCGCGGATGGAAGTATAGGCTACACCGCCCAGATCCGTTTGAAGGAGCGGGGTGTCGTGGTGTTTACGGAAGCGAAGACATTCGACCGTCGCCCTGCGGCGCAAGCTTGGCTCGACAAGCGCGAGCGTGAGCTCGCACAGCCGGGCGCGCGCGAATCGGTGAAGCAGGAGGATCCGCCCTTGGGTGACGTGATCGATCGCTATATCCGAGAATCGAAGCGAGACTTGGGGCGGACGAAAAAGCAGGTGCTTGGTGCGATAAAGGCCGCGCCAATAGGCGAGTTGCGCTGCAGTCAGCTCAAGAGCCAGTCCTACGTGACATTCGCGCAGAGTTTGGAGGTGCAGCCTCAGACGGTCGAGAACTATATGTCCCACCTTAGCCCTGTGGTAACGATAGCGCGGCCCGCGTGGGGCTATCCGATCGACGAGAAAGAGTTCGCTGACGCGCGCGTCGTTTTGAAGCGGCTCGGACAGGTGGGGAAATCCAAGCAGAGGGATCGCCGACCCACCGCGGACGAATTGGATCGAATTTTGCGCCACTACGCCGATATGGAGCAGCGTGAACGTGCGGAGATTCCGATGCAAAAAATCATCATATTTGCGATGTTCTCGACGCGCAGGCAGGAAGAAATTACAACGATCGAGTGGCGCGACTACGAGCGCGACCGGGTACTTGTGCGAGACATGAAACATCCCGGGCAAAAGGTGGGCAACGACACGTGGTGCGACCTGCCAACTGAGGCTGCGCGTGTGATCGAAGCGATGCCAAAGGGAAGCGGGCCGATATTTCCCTTCAACCATCGGTCGATATCAGCGAGCTTTACTCGCGCGTGCAGCTTTCTGGCGATCGAGGACTTGCACTTCCACGATCTGCGTCATGAGGGAACCAGCCGACTCTTTGAAATGGGGCTGAACATTCCGCACGTGGCTGCCGTAACCGGGCATCGCACATGGAATTCGCTGAAGCGATATACCCACCTTCGCCAGACGGGCGATAGGTGGGCGAAATGGAAGTGGCTCGACATTATTGCGCCACTTCAGGAGCACAGCTGAGTGCACTCCTTGACGGCTGCTGCTCGGCGGTCGTCTATGTACTTGGCGAGATCTTCAACGTGCACGCCCTTTGCGCCCTTCTGGGATGCTTCCATTCGCACAAGCGGCAGTCTAATTTCGCCAGCGGAAATTTTGCGCTGGAGCGTTGGCGACGTGAGCGGCGCAAAATAGTCCCGGCAAACCACGTCGAGTGGAATCACAGCTTTTGCGCCGTATTGGGCGAGAAGCAAGAAGGTCGTGTTCATTTTCTGTCCCTCGTAGTGCGATCTGTTCTTGCGGCTGCGGCCTGTAGAGCGGCGAGGATTTCGGCCCCACGGAATTTATGAGTCTGGCGAGTCGGGGCGTCGCCCGCGACACACCAAAGTTCATCCATTCGGCCGCGAGAACTCCGCGCCCGGAATGACTCAACCTCGCCAGCAGCCTCGGCCGTATCGAGTGCCAACTGAACGCCGCGTGAAACAGTGCGCATGGCGATCGTGATCCGTTTCTTCGGAAGCGGGCCTGCTTTGCGGAGAAGCTCGACGATCTCGACGCGCAAGATAGCTAGGTCGCGGACATGCTGTATGTGTCCGTTTCGCATTGCTGCGATGTAGCGCGGCTTGTCAGGACTCGCCATTCTGGTTACCTGCTATGGGATGCTGGTGACCTTTCTTCGTCTCTACAGGAAGAGGGCGAACGTGTCCGCTCTTGAGATTGACGAACGCGCCGCACCAACTGATGCGGCCGTGCCGGAATAGCTCCCACAGGATTGCGAGCGCCGGCGTGACGATCGCCTGATTGATGAAAAGCTCCTGGCGCGCGAGCGCCTCGGCGAGGCCGCAACTCGGCGTGTCATCCTCCGGTAGCGACGTGTCGATCAGTTCGGGCAGCACGTCGTAGGGCCAGCGAAGTGGGGCGCTGTCTTTCGCGAGTGCGAGGTTTTCACTCGCACCGAGAATTACCTGGCCGTCACTCGCACGATTGCCGAGATCCATAACGTAGGTGCTGGCGCGGCGGAGCCAGTTCGCCATTGATGCGCGCGCCGCAATGCTGTCGACGCAGAGCACAACAAGGTCGAGGCCTCCGCGGATCAGCTCGTCCGGGCCCGCGTGTATCGGCCGTGCGCACCAGTCGAGCCCAAAGAACGCATTGAGGCGGTGGACGAGCACGCAGCTCTTGTATTGACCGACGTCTGCGGGGCTGAACATCTGGCGGCCGATATTCGACTCGCTGACCGTATCCCCGTCGAACGCCGTAACGTGAAGCCCGGAATGGCCGAGGTTGACGAGCGCGTGATTCAGCCGCGCGAGCCCCGTCAACATTTGCGAGCCGTTACCTCCGCAGCCTACTAGTGCGACGTTTACCCGGCCGCGTGAGTCGAGGAATCCGGGCGGGGTGATGTGGACCGCGCCGCTCATGCCTCACCTCGCGCGACTTGGCCAATTTTCGCGGCGCACTCCGTCACAGCACGGCGCACGGCTCGTCGGCGCTGCGCGCTTTCATCGTCGCCATTGCCGACGTAAATCTCGTCGAAAGCGAACTGGCGGGTCGCCGGGTCACTGTCGCCGCCGCTGGCTGCGATGTGCATCGAAAAGTGCGTGACGTCGATGCGCAGAATAGACGAGAGTTCGGCCATATCGGCGTCACGGTTGAGCGGGTCGAAGAAGCGCCACGATCGGGCGCCGACCGCGCGGACGTGGATCGCTTCGACGTCTCGCACGCGATGGCGCCGGTGTTCAAATTTCGCGGCCGCGGCCGCGAGCTCGATCAGGGTCAAGAGATCCATTCCCTCAAGCCTCCGGCTGCTTGAAGATCGCGGACGCGGGCACTTTCAGCGGGATGAACATGCCCAGCACGCAGAGCCGGAACGCGACGTCCGGCGCCGTGTCCGGCCCGAGCCCGCCGAACACGCCGGAAATCTTCACTTCGCCAGCATCGTCGGCGTCATCCGTCGCGCTGAAAAAGGCGGCGCCGTCCGCGTGGCTGTGGAGGTCGATCGCGAGGCTCTCGTGCTCGGCAAGCGCGGGGCGCTCGAAGGTGATCGAGCCGGGCGTTGCGTTTGTTGCGACGAGCGGCCGATATTGCAGCTTCTGCTTTTCGGCGTCCCAGACGATCCAGGCGGCGTACTCGTTCGGCAGAGCTGCGCGCGCTTCGGCGGCGAATGCCTGGAGCTCTTGCAATGCGCTGCCGAGCCGGCCGAATGCAAATTCGACCTTCTCTTCGACCGTGCCGTACGGCGGCACCGGACCGGCGCAGGGGTTGGCCGCGTCGCGCGTCCACGCGAGGCGCTGGATGATGTGAAGCCACGGGCGGCGGACTTCGACGAAAACGCCTTCGGCCGTCATCAGGAACCGGTGACCGATTTCCTTAAGGGCGGCAAACTTCGCGTGCTTAGGCACGACTACGGTCGGCGCGCTGTCGAACAGTGCGACGTCGAGGTGCAGCTGCTCGTCATCCTCGGAGGCAGCGATCGCGCGCGGTTTCGCGCGTGCGATTTCGTCGGCGACGCCTTTCGAGAATTGATCGAGCGCCGCAGCGATGTTTTGCAGTCCTGCATGTGCGGCGGTTTGGAATGCGTTGAGCAGTTGTTCCATGTTGGTCAGTCCTCGGTCGAGATGGTTTTGACGACGTCGGCGAGCGTGCACTTGGCGTCGATCAGTTGATGGAGAGGGAACGGCGCGCCGGCGAGCAGTTGTTTCCAGAGCCGCACGGCGCCGCCGCGGCCTTTGATCAGCTTGTCCGCGTTCGCATGCGTAAACCGGCTGCGGAAAAATGCATCTTCGTAGGGCTTGATGCTGTCGCTATCGATCGTGTCGGGGGTGACGACGTTTCCGATGCAGATGCGTCCGTCCTCCCACACGTTGAAATACGGAGCGCGGTAGAGTGCGGTCCGCGCGTCCGGGCGGGCGTTCTCGCGAAGCGAAAATACGGACCACTTGCCGCGCGTCGCGACGAACACCAGGGGCGGGTGCTGGCAGTCGCCCGACGCGTTACCGAGTTCGCCCGTGTGCTGAAACCAGACCCGGCGCGTGCAGGCGGGCACCCACCAGACAAGCACGTTCGGCGCCAAGTACACGACGCGCTCGTGTACGAAGCCGCGATAACTTGTGCGGCGCGCAGCAAGATCGGCAAATTCCGCGAGCGCTTCGAGGGTGAGCGGGACGCCGGGGAGCAATGCGGGTCGATCGTCGACCACGCGTACGGCGTGCTGCGTTGCGTATACGGCGCCGTTGGCGCGAGCGCGGTAGAACAGCAAAGCGGCGTCAATTTCGAGGTCCGTGTCGGACTCGCACGCAATCTGGACATCATTCATGCGAACACCCGTACCAAAGTGCGCGGCTGGATAAAGTCGCGCGAGCCGAGAAGCTCAAGCACACGTTCGGCAGCGCGGGCGAGCAATGCGGTGGACTGCATTTTCTGGAGCCATTCGCGCAGTGATGAGTGGTCTGAGTCGTCGGTAAGGCGAATCGGCGTCACGCTCGCGGCTTCAATGTAGTCGCCTTCGTAGGCGAAGCGCGCATGGTCATCGATCACGCGCTCGGTCGAATCGTCCTCGTTCCAGCGGACTATCAGCGTGAAATCGACCAGGTCGGCGCCGAGGTGGCGGGCTGAAAGGTCGGGGAACGGGCCGCAGAAGGTGAGCGCCGTCCACAATTCGTCCATTGCGTCGACGAGCTCACTCGCGAAGCGATCGCCGCGTGCTACGCGATTTACCTGCGCCCGCGTCAGGACACGTTTCGGATTGCCGGCCCACTCGGGCATCGAGCCGAACAGATCCTTGTGGCTGACAAATTCGTGATCGGTCAGCAGCTCTTCGCGAGTGCAGTCGTAGCAGGCCAGCAATTCCTCAATCGCGTCCTCCTCAGTTGCGCAGCGTTGCCAGTAGGCGTACTTGCCCATGTCGATCATCATGCTGGTGGTGCAGACGAGCGGCAGCATGGCGAGCACGTCATACAGCGCGGCGAGAATCGTTTGACCGAGACCTGCACGCAAACCTTCGAGCCATTCGACAGCAGGCCCGACGCAGACGATCGGGCCGCTGACCGGGCCGTTCTTCGTGGTGATCAGTGCCCACGCGGTCGCATGCTTGATGTCGTCTTGCGGCCGCCAGTGGAAGTTGTTCGAGCTACGGTTCTCTTCGATCCGGAGGTTCCATTGGAACAGCGAGAGCCGATCCGCCACTTCGCGCCAATGGCGGTTGAGTGCCTTGGTGCAGAGTGTCATCGTCGACGCAGGGCGGCGCGCGACATCGGCATCGTTGATGAGGCCGTCGTCGAGCATCGACAGTGCGAGGGGGCGCAGGAACGAATCGGCAACCGGCACGGTATAGCGTGTCGGAATGCCTTCAAGATTGGGGAGCGCGAGAGCCTGATTGGTCATGGCAGCAGCGGCATCTGGTTGTGAGGCAATTGCATGCGGGTTCCGCGCGCGCGGTGCATCGCCAGTCGATAAAGCTTCTCGGCGTTAGGGTCGCGTGTTGCGTCTGGCGCGAGCGTCGCGGCGTGTGCGTCGCCGCGTGCGCGTCCTTCGAGTTCTGCGCGGAGTTGTTCGAGCGTCATCGCGTTAGCCTGCATAGCGCGCGTTCAGCGCATTGAGGAACGCGAGTTCCTCGTCGAGCAGCGGACAGACGTGCGCGCTCGCGACGTTATCGAGTTCCGCGAGATATGCACGAATAGGCTGCGGAACGATGCTCCCCGCCGCGAGCACCGATTCAATCTGCGCTCGTGCGTCGATCAACTGGTCCGTGCAGCCCTTCGTGCCAACGGCGCGGCGGAACGTGTACACGTTCCTGTTTCCTCTCACCTCAGGCCCTTCGATCTCGGCATTGACGATCTCGGGGTACGTGTTCGCATAGAAGTCGCGGACCTGTTGCAGCGAGAAGCCGGGCGCCGGGTCGGTCAGGCGCGCGCCGTTGTAGAGAAATTCGCGAGCAAGCGTTTCAACTTTCATGGGTGGCTCCTCACCAAGCGTCCAGGCCGGCACCGCTACCGCTAGCCGCCGCGGTACCAGCATCGTTGGAGGCCGCGGCATTCGACGCGGGTGTCGCAGTCACATCCGCCGCGTCGCTCGCAGCTGCGGCGTTTCCCGCTCCCCCGGCCGGCGTGGATGCGTCGTCGATGCTCATCTGGCGCGGATCGACTCCGGGCGGTGCGCTGCCGCTGTTCTCGCCTGAGGCCTTGTCGCCTTCGGCTTTATCCGCTCTCGGCGGGCGACCTGCTTTGCGCTTGTTTCCGGCGGGCGCGGGCAGTGCGGCGGCCGCGCTGCCGTTGCTGTTGGCGGCGCTCGCGGCGCGCGCCTGGTCGAGCACGGACGCGATGCTCGGCTCGTAGATCGAGACGGCGTCCGCGAATTCGGCGTCGAGTTCTTCCGGCGTCGCGAGCAGCGAAAGCGGGTAGAGCGTCTTTTCGCCCTTGGCGTCGTCGTTGGGGCGCGGCATCACATTCACGCGCAGCTGGTCGCCTTCGGCAGTGATCAGCAGCGTGAGCGTCGTTCGGCGCGCGAGCGGGTGCAGCGATGTGAACAGGGACATGTGGTCACCTCGTTTGGTTGGTGGAGCGAAGCGGGTTAGCTGTCGTAGTCGCCGGCGGCGCGCAGCTTTGAATCAGCGCGTGCGGCGGCGCGCCGCCGGTCGCGTTCTTCGCGAGCGCGCGCCGAGGTTTCGAGCGTTTGGACGATCTCCGGGCGCCGGATCGCGGCGTCGAAGTCGCCTGTCATCCTGAGTAGCTGCCATTCGGCGCGAAGCAAATGCCGGGGGAGATGTCCTCGTTCCATGGTCGAGCCTCAGGCGGTTCGTTCGACGCGCGGCGTTTGCGTGGGCGCGGACTCGGGGTCCAGGGCAACCTGAATCGCCGAGAGTGCGATGAGCGCAATCGGGGCGATGATCCAGATCAGCCACAGGGGCATGGTTTTCTGCGGGTTGCTGGTCATGCGGCCCCCGGGCTCGCCGCGCGCGAGTGCGCGACATTCGCAGCAAAGAAGCCCGTCACGGCGGCAATGAAGAGTTGCGCGCGATCGTTGTCGTCGTTGGCGCGCGAGTGCGCGGCAGCGTATTCGGCGGCGGAAGTAATGCGCGCCTCGATCGTGGCCGGCGTCAGCCGCTTGTCGTTGATGTGCGTGGTCGCCATCGCTCAGGCTCCGCAGAGCGGCGCGATGGAGGCGGCCAGCAAATAGAGAGCAGCCAGCACGGCGAACGCGTGCCAGTCGCGTTTGAACGGCCAGCCGTTCGCGAGCTTTTCGAGTTGGTCGAGCGTCATCGCGTTATTCCGCGACGCGCACGACATCGGTCACGTGGGCGCAGCCCGTGACACGCATCGCGAGTTGAGCGGCGCTGACGGCGTCAGCGGCCTGGATCTAGACGAAGGGCGTGACCGGGCTCGGCTCATCGCCCTTCATCAGGTAGAAACAACGGTAGCTGCGCATGTGACACTCCTTGTGAGTGATTCGACAGGCGCAGAATACACAGCGTGTGAGTTTCACGCAAGTAAAAAATGTGCGTGAGTTTTTTTGTGTCTCCGATGGACGAAAAAAAGCCCCGCATCGCGGGGCTGTCTATGTCGGGTGTTTAGAGATCGAAGCCGGCGTGCTTTACGACACCGCAGATCACATCGTCGTGTTGCACCCTCATGTACTGTTCAGGCCAGTTCGGGTTGAGGGCTTCGAGATACAGCTCGCCATCAATGGTCGTTAGCTTTTTGAAGGTCGCGGTGTTGCCGTTCCGCTTCGCTACCACGAAATTTCCGGGGACTGCATCTTCGTAAGGGCGAACGAAGAGCAACATACCGGGCGGAAAGGACGGCGAGACACCGGGCGGTGCCGTCATCGACAATCCCTCGACTCTCAAGACAAAGCCGTACGGGCCTAAGTCTATGTGGCATTGGTACTTTTTAGTGTCTTCTGCCGCTACGAAGTTATCTGCAATTTCTGTCCACATCCCCGCTTGCACCCATGAAATCTCAGGGTACCAACGCGGCCGGAGGTCTGGACCAGCCGCGAAGTTGTCACCCGTATGAAATTCATTGTAAGCGTCTGATGAAGATTTTGTATCGCTTTTGACGGGCAAATCTTTAGAGCCCGAAAGCAATTCATCCGTTGAGCATCGAAGCACCATTGCGAGCGCTTTAGCGCGACTGTGCGGCGCCCCGCCTCGATTTTTCCAATTCGTTGTGACATTGCTCCCGACGCCTAGCTGGTCGGCGAGCCACGCGGGTTTCTTGCCAAGACGATCCAGCTTCTCGGCGATGAGTTCCCACGAGATTTTTGCAGTTTCCATGATGAAAGGTTACCTGTTCGCTCACGCTTTGTGGCTCACAAAGCGAACTCACATTTCAATTGCTGTGAACTCACATGGCGTGTATATTTGCCGCCATGAAGACCAAAACCCCTCATCCCGGAGCGCCGGCCCTACGTGCGGCGATCAAGAAAGCGGGCGGTCTGAACCAATTGGCGGCGCTAATCGGCGGCAAGACAAAGTCGCAGACGGTCGCCAACTGGGTCAGCCGCGGAACGCCGATGGAACGCTGCGCGCTGATTCAGCGATTAACCGGCGTCCGTTGCGAAGACCTTCGTCCGGATCTTGATTGGACGGCGCTGCGTGAGGCGTTTCGAGAGGGCGACGCCGATGGCATCGCATCAAGCGATGACGTTCAACCGCCTGCCGGTGTTGCTCCTCGCGAGGATGGCGAGACAAGCGCATGAAGAAAGCGCCTGAAACGTTCGTCGTTACGTCGTTGCTGCGCCGAAAGGGCGATCGCCGCTTTCACACGGCGTGCCGCGAGCCGTTGTCCCGCGACCCTGTTACGCATGGCGCGCCTCCGCGCCAAAGGAGTTCAGCATGAAACCGGAAATTAACCGCGGGCAGGCGGCGCAAATCATCAGTGCGATTTGCGACGCTGCAGCCAGTGGGGTGAGCGGTTTGGCTCTCACCCGCTTACGCGAATCGCTGGTCGCCGAAGTTGTGGCGGTGAACGCGCTCATCTCTCGCGATGCCTCAGCCTCCCGCGATCTGCCGACCATTCCACAGCCGCAGCCCCGATAAATGAAAAACCTATACGTCCGTGCGCTGCTATTCCTGCTTCGCCCCGTGCTGACCGAGTTGTCATCCCGCGCCCGCATCGACGGCCGTGAACGGGCTTGTCTCGACGCCGCGCAATCTGATCGCTTGCCGTGGCGCGTTGACGAAGGGCGGGTGACGCTCGATCGAGTCGATTGAGCGGAGCACGAACGGGTGCGCTCGCCTACGCGTTCTAGTTGTTTTTTGCGCCATGCAGAAAGTCGGTGTGTGCCGTTGGGCGCCATTGTCGCATGGGCGTGTGTCGATTCATTTTTGTTGGTCATCGCTGGCTCGGTGGGTTGTTGCTTGCGTGAATCGTAGGCGACCTTGGAGTCGGTTAACAGCATGAAAAACAGTTATCCACAAGGGGATAAAACGTGACGTCGAGATATAGCGAGACCGCATGGACCGATGTGCTCTACACGTCCGTGCTCAAGACGCCGGGCAAGGTGGAGGAGGCCGCGCGCTTTCTGACCGAGCGCCGCGGCGTGCGCATCGGCGCCGAGTCGCTTCGTTTGAAGTTGCGAGAGGTCGAGGGTGCCAGGATTTCGGGCGAAATGTTCGAGCTGCTCGTCGAGTGGATGGTTGAGAAAAACCAGCCGCACGCGCTGGATGCGGTCCACGCGTTCAACGCGCGCTTTGGGCTGATCGCCTCCGAGACGGTGGCCGATCCGGCGCGCGATGGCATCGCCGCACTCGTCAACGCAGCGCTCGTCGTGAGCAATCGCACGGGGCAATTGGCAGACGAGATTCGTAAGGCGGCCGAGGACGGGAAGATCGAACCGCGCGAAGTCGAATCGATCGAGCGCATCGCGCGCGAGGGGCAGCGACAGATCGAGCGAGCGGTGCAGACCGCGCACGCGCTCGTCGACGCGCAGCAGTAACGACGCCTTCACGAATACCGGGGGTTTAATGGGCGCCAGCTACGAAGCTGAAGCGCAAGGGGTCATTGCGTCTGTCGAATCCGAGCAGGCAGTGCTCGGCGCGTTGATGCTGGACAACAGCGCGTATGACCTGATCAGCGCCACGGTTACGGCCGAAGATTTCACCGTAGGCGAGCACCGCGCGATTTTCAACGCGATCACGCACCTCATTCTCGCGCAACGGCCGGCCGACGTTGTCACGGTTTACGAGCGGTTGACGTCGACGGGCGCGAAGGTCGAGCAGCCGCTTCTCTACCTCAACGATCTCGTCGGCTCGACGCCGAGCGCGGCGAACATCGCGCGCTACGCCGAGATCGTGAGTTCGCGCGCGCAGCTGCGCGGCGCGGTGCGGGTCGGGCGGCAGCTGATCGAAAACTGCCACAACACGGCCGGGCGGCAGTCATCCGAGATTTTGGATCAGGCGCTCGCGGGCATCCAGCGGCTGACCGAAACCGCTGCGCGCGGCGCAGACGAGTTTCAGCCCATGTTGCCCGCACTCACGCGCGTCGTTGAACGGATCGACGAACTGTTCAACCGCGAGGATCGCGGGGGAATCACCGGCACGTCGACGGGTTTCGTCGATCTAGATGCGCGCCTTGATGGCATGCACGGCGGCGAGCTGATCGTCGTCGGCGGACGCCCGTCGATGGGCAAGACATCTTTCGCCATGAACATCGCAGAGCACGTCGCGATTCGGCTTGGTTTGCCTGCCGCCGTGCTTTCTCTCGAAATGCCGACCGAGCAGTTGACGATGCGCATGCTGGCGTCGGTATCGCGAATCAATCAGCAGCGCCTCCGTACCGGCCGCCTTGAGGACGACGACTGGCCGCGGCTCACGCACGGCGTGCAGACGATGGCCGATGCGCAGATCGACGTGCTCGACAGTTCCGCGATCACGCCGTCTGCGTTCAAGGCGCGCCTGCGCCGCCTGCATCGCGAGCGCGGCCGGCTCGGCGTGATCGTGATCGACTACCTGCAGCTGATGTCGGGCGACAGCGCTGGCACCGAAATGCGGGCGAGCGAGGTCGCGGAAATCTCGCGTGCGCTCAAGCAGATCGCGAAGGAGCTCGACGTGCCGGTCATTGCGCTTTCGCAACTTAACCGCGGCCTGGAGCAGCGTCCGAACAAGCGACCCGTCATGTCCGATCTGCGCGAGTCGGGCGCGATCGAGCAGGACGCCGACGTGATCCTCTTCATCTATCGCGACGAAGTCTACAACCCGGACAGCGCCGACCGCGGCACTGCCGAAATCATCATCGCCAAGCAGCGTAACGGTCCGATCGGCACCGTGCGCCTGGCGTTCCAGAACGCAATTACCCGGTTCGAAAATTTCGCCGAGCCGGATTCAGGTTACTGACGCATGAGAACCATTTCACCATTTTTTACGTGGCGTCGCGCGATGGCGCGCAGTGAGCTCCCGTCGACGACGAAGCTGGTGCTGTTCGTGATCGCTGAGTACGCCAATGGCGTCGACGAGATCGTATGGCCGTCTGTCGAGACGATCGCCGAGCTCGCGAGCCTCACCGAGCGCAGTGTCGGCACACACCTCACGGTCGCAGAGCAATCGGGATGGCTGACCCGGTGGAAATCGCGCAAGCGCGGCCGGAAGTGGGCGCATGGGCACTATCGCCTCTCGATCCCGGAGAGCGCGGCGCGCACGCAGATCGACATGGCCGGATTCGATCTTGCGGCCAGCGAGGCTGCGGATAACCTCGAATTGGAAGGAGATTCCGGTAAACCCATCGAAAACCGGAAAGAGGAACCATTTTCCGGTAATGCTCAAAAAAAAGGCAATCAACCGGAAGCACGTTCCGAAACTGCTCAAAAATTGAGCAGCGAAAGCGAAAGTTACCGGAACGACGTTCCTACTAGTAAACCAGTTAACAGAAGTATGTATACACCTTCTCTCTCTAATACCTCTGTGGTTAGTACCACGTCCGGCGTTCAGAGAGAAAAACATGATGGCGAGGATCGATCACTGGCGCTGTGGATGCTCGATCGCATTCACAAACGCATGCCGGATCTGGCGCAGCCCGATATCGACGAATGGACCGATCAAGTCGCCGCGATGATTCGCGACGACGGGCGCACGGTGCCGGAAATCGCGCGACTTTTTGCGTGGGCCGATGAGGACCGTTTTTGGTCCGCCATCGTGATCGCGCCAGCACGACTGCGCAAGAACTGGGACGAAATCCGTAGACGCCGCAACGCTGCGATCGAGGCGAAGCGCGCCGAAGGCGCAGCTCACGTTGCCGCCGCGCCAACAGCAGACGACCGCCAGTGCGCTCACGAAGAAAACGGCTGCCGCTGCGCGCGACGCGCCACCACAATCATCGGCGCCGGGTCGTCCCGGCGCGGCTACTGCCGGGACCACATCGGCTATCACGAGGAATGAGCGAGGACCGCATGAAAATTGAAGAACGACTCGAAAACTGGGCGCGCTCGCAGCGTAACGGCGGTGGCGGCGACGGCGGCGGCGACAGCCTCGTCGCGAGCATCTACTTTCCTACCGTGCGCGGCACTACGATCGATTCAACGGTAGATCTCGCTGATGCAACGATGGTCGAGACGGCGGTGCGTCGGTTGATGCCGCAGGATCGAAAGCTGTTGCAGATGCATTTCGTCTGGCGCATGCCGGAACCTGTGATCTGCCGCCGCCTCGGGCTGAAGGTGCGCCCGAAGGTCCGCCCGAGGGTGAGCCTGACAACGGTGTTCGACTTGGCGTTTGCCCACGCAAAGCGCGCCCTCGAAGAGATGCTGCGCGAGCTGAAGCATCCCACGCGTGAATTCGTTTCGATGCAGTCGATCATCGACAAACTCAAATCGAATCCTCTTGCGGAAACGGAATAGGTCGCATACACTCCGCTTCACAACTTGATTCCGGTGTTTCTTACCGAGTGATGCGGCCGTAGCCGGACCGCGTCACGCCCGGAGAAAACCGAACCTCAAAGCCTCGAAGCGAAAGCCTCGGGCTTTTTGCATTGGGCCGCGTCATGCCGAAGAAAGCACCAACGAAATGCCGGCATCACGGCTGCTGTCGATTGATTGATGAGCCGGGTTTCTGCGACGCGCATGCGAGCGAGGCGGCCGGCTGGAATCGCAATCCGAATCGCGGCTCGCGCCACGCACGTGGCTACGGTTCGAAGTGGGTCAAGCTGCGCGAAAAGATTCTCAAGCGGGACAACGGGCTGTGTCTGCCGTGTCTCGCGCTTGGTCGCGTCGCGGCGGCGCGCCACGTCGATCACATCGTGAGCAAGGCCGAAGGCGGAACCGACGACGAGTCGAACCTCCAGTCGATCTGCGTCGCTTGCCACAAGGCGAAGACGGCCGACGAAGGCGTGCGCGGGCGCGCGCGGCGCTGAGCAGGCGCGCGAGCACGAATTTTCGGCGATTTTTCAGGATTGCTCATTTTTGGGCAGGGGGCGTGTTTTTTCCGGGCAAAACAGCTTCGGGACCGAACGCCCAGCCAAATTTTTTCGTGGCGCATTTTTCAGAGAGGGGGGGGTTAAAAACACCGCCCGATAGAGCCGCTCAGACAAGGCGAGATGAAGTTTTTGTCGGCTCACGCACAGGAAACGCTCTATGGCTTCGAATGAATCGAATACGCCGGTCCCTGGTGGCGTTGCTGCGCGACCCGCCGCGGGCGGTGCCGGAAAGGTGATTGAGTCCCCGCCGCCGCCGCCGGGCGTGCACTTCGAGTCGTCGCACCGCAAGGTGTGGGACTACCTGTGCCTCGCGCTGCGCGAGGAGGGCGTGCCGCACAAGACGGCGGGCGTGATCCTCGCGATCGTGTGCGTCGACTTCGTGCGCTGGGTGAAGGCTGAGCTGCAGCTGCGCGACTTCGAGAAGATCAACAACGGATCGTTCATGACGACGACGCCGAACGGGCACGTCCAGCCGCATCAACTTTACTACGCGGCGAAGGGCCTGAAAGACGGATTGCTCAAATGTCTGCCGGAAGCCTGCCTGACACTGCCGTCGATGCTGATCGCGAAATCGAAGATGGAAGATCCGAATCCGCAGGACGATTTGTTCGATCAGATGCTGGAGCATGCACGCTCACACCCGAGCGTCTCGCATGCCTGACGCCGGCCGAGCTGCATGAGTGGGACGTAGGGTACGGCCTGCCCGTGTTGCGCGGCGAGGTCGTTGTTGGCGAGTTCGTGTTCCTCGCTGTGCTGCGGCACTACGAGGATCTCGTCGACGGCCCGGCGCGGGGCCTGCTGTTCAGCCCGGCGCACGCATGGCACTGCATCAACTGGATCGAATCGCAGTTTCTGCACATCAAGGGCGCGAAGGCTGGCACGCCGCTCGTGCTCGATCCGTGGCAGCGTTTCTGGACCGCGGTGCTGTTTGGCTGGCGTCGCGCCGCGACCATGCGCCGCCGGTTTCGCACCGGCTACGAAGAGGTCGCGCGCAAGAACGGCAAGTCGACCTGGAAGGCGGGCATTGCCGACTATCTGTTTTTGATGGACGGCGAGATCGGCCCGGAGGTGTACACGATCGCGACGACGCGCGAGCAGGCGATGAGCGTGTTCAAGCCGGCGCTCGACAATTACAAGCGGCGTGTGCGCCGATCGCGCAAGTTTGCGAAGTCGGTCAAGGTCTACGACGGCACGAATCAGGAGCGTATCGCGCTCGGCAGCGGCATCTTCAAGCCGCTGCCTGCGAACGCCGATTCGCTCGACGGCCTGAATCCGCACGTGTGTATCGTCGACGAGCTGCACGCGCATCCGACGCGCGAAGTGTGGGACGTGATGGAGTCGGCGCTTGGCGCGCGCCTGCAGCCGCTGATCTCGGCGATTACCACGGCTGGCTACATTCTCGACGGCATCTGTACCGAGATCCGCGCGTACCTCGCGCTGATCCTGAAGGGCAAGAAGGTCGACGACAGCTTCTTCGGCTACATCTACACGCTCGACCCGAAAGACGATCCGCTCAATCCGGACGTGTGGATCAAGGCGAACCCGAGCCTGGGCAGTGCCAAAACGAGCGAGTACATGGTTGCGCAGGCAGCGAAGGCCGCCGAGCTGCCGAGCGCGAAGGCGAACTTTCTGACGAAAGACCTGAATGTCTGGGTCAACTCGGCGTTGAGCTGGTTCGACATCGCCGTGTGGGATCGCGGCGGCGCGCCGTTTGTCGTGCGCCGACTCGCAGGCCGCAAGTGCTATGGCGGTCTGGATCTCGCGAGCACACAGGATTTGTGCGCTTTCGTGCTGGTGTTTCCGCCGCCGGACTTCGACGGTGACACAGTCGAAGCGCAGGACGAAGGCGGTGAGTGGTATGTCGTCGCTCGTATCTTCGCACCGCAGAGCAAGGTCGATGAGCAATCGAAGAGCGACGCGGCGCCGTACGCGAAGTGGGCAGCAGAAGAGTGGTTGACGGTGACCGAGGGCGCGGTGGCGGATTACGGCGCGGTGCGTGACGCCATCGTCGAGGCCTGCGATGTATTCGACGTGCAGGACATCGCGTTCGATCCGTGGAATGCGACGCACGTCGTGAGCGAGCTGCTCGAACGGGGCGTACCGATGGTGCAGCTGGCGCAGAACATGGCGGGTCTGTCGCCGGGCGCGAAGCTGCTCGAGCGGCTTGTCTACAGCGGCGCGCTGCGGCACGGCGGTAATCCGGTTTTGCGCTGGTGCGCGAGCAACGTGACGTTGCTGATCGACACCAACGAAAACATCCGGCCGAACAAGAAAACGTCGAACGGGCGCATTGATCCGATCGTCGCGACGTGCATGGCGCTCACCCGGGCGCTCACGCACGAGCCCGATCCCGAACCGGAAATCTACATCCTATGACGCACAACGCGAACACTGCGGGCCGCGCCGATCCGGGCGGCTCGCGCATCCTCAATGAGTGGAACGCCCAGCGCCAGGCGCAGCGCGTTAATGCGCAGGGCTCGGTCGGGCCGGTGCCCGTGAGCGAGATCACGCGCGGCAGCGAAGCGTATAGCTGGCTGACGGGCGTGTCCGGCCGTGGTCGGCCGATCAGCGAGCGCGGCGCGATGAGCGTTGCGACCGTGTATTCGTGCGTGTCGCTGATCGGTGGGGCAATCGCCGCGACGACGATCGAGGAATTCGAGTCGGTCGGGCTCGACACGCTGCCGGTGAAATCCGACTTCTGGTATCTGCTCAACGAGCAGATGCACCCGCGCTGGTCGGCGGCGGTCGGCTGGGAGTTTGGCATTCAGGCGCTGTTGCTGCATGGCGATATGTTCATGCGCATCCGGCGCGTGACGCCGTGGTCGTCAAAGATCGAAGCCTTCGAGCCGTATCACCCGCTGGCTGCGTTTCCCGACATCGTCGACGACCGTCTCGTCTACACGCTGTGGAACGAGACGACGGGGACGATCGAGGTTGTCGATCAGGACGACATGATCCACGTTCCGGGCCCGGGTTTTGACGGGCGGCGCGGCATGTCGCAGATCCGGCACGTGTTGCGGCAGCCGGTCGGCATGTCGGCGGCGGCTGGCGAACTGATCGAAGCACTGGTGAGCGACGGCCTGCGCCCCGATCTCGTGCTCAAAGCAGAGGGCAAGCTGGACGAAGCGAAGGTCTTGCTGCTGCGCAAGCAATGGATGGAGCGCTATTCGGGGCTAAGCAACAGCAATGCACCGATCGTCCTCGGCGGCGACATGGATGTGAAAGAGATCAGCATGTCCGTCGCTGATGCGCAGCTGATCGAAAGCCGCAAGCTGACTGATGACGACGTCTGCGGGATTTTCGGTGTGATGCCCTACATGATCGGCCGGCCGGAGAAGACCACGACGCTCGGCTCGAGCGTCGAGCAGTTCGGCATCAGCTTCGTGAAGTACACGCTGCAGCGACACATGGTGAAGATCGCGCAGGAACTCAACCGCAAGGTCGTGCGCAGCGGAAACCGCGGCGTGCGCCATGACGTGTCGTCGCTTGAACGGGGTGACACGAAATCGCTCTACGAAACGTTGCGCCTTGCGCGCGGTCGCGCTGGCGAGCCGGGAATCATGACGCTCAACGAGGTGCGCCGCCGCTTGCACCTGCCGACTGTGCCGGACGGCGACACTATTTTCCAGGGAACCAAAGATGCGCAAAAACCAGATCCTGCAGCTGCTCAATGACAACCGCGGGCGCGTGCAGGGCTTGCGCGTTCAGGCGTCGGCCGACGCCACCGAAGTCACGGTTTATGTGTACGACGTGATCGTTACCGACGACTGGTGGGGCGGCGTGTCCGCTGCCGCGTTCGTGCAGGCGCTTGCGTCGATCACTGCCGATGTAATCCATCTGCGCATTAATTCGCCGGGCGGCGATGTGTTCGCTGCGCGTGCGATGGAAACGGCAGTGCGCGGCCATTCGGCAAAGGTCATTGCACACGTCGACGGCGTGGCGGCCAGCGCCGCGAGCTTCCTGATGCTTGCGGCCGACGAGGTCGAGATTACCGACGGCGCCTTCGTGATGATTCACAAGGCCTGGTCGTTCGCGATGGGCAATGCGGACGAGCTCAAAGAAACCGCGAACCTGCTCGACGCCGTCGATGCATCGCTGGTTCGCACCTACGCGAAGGAGACGGGGCAGGATGAGGCCGACATTGCAGCGTGGATGGCCGCTGAGACGTGGTTTTCCTCGGCCGATGCCATTGAAAAGGGCTTTGCGCACCGGCTCGCCGGTAGTGATGCGGGTGCGAATGCCTCCGCGTGGAACCTCTCGGCATACAGCAACGCGCCGGCGCCGAAGCAGCCAGTCACGCCGCCGACAGCGCCAGCAGATTCGAGCGCTGCGCCGACGCCGCCGGCAGCGAGCGGCGACCCGATTTTTCGCGTTCCCGATCTGGCCGCGATGAAGCGCCGGCTCGACCTGTCGCACCGTCTCTGACGCTCTCCCGCGTCGAATCCCGAGGCCGCTTTCGAGCGGCCTTTTCTTTTTCTTAGTGGAGCATTTATGGCTATTGCACTTGGCATTCAGGCATTGCGGGAGCGTCGCGATGCGCTCGCAAAGAACCTCAACAACCTGCTCGAAAACCATCCGGGCGACAAGTGGGGTGCCGATCAGCAGAAGACCTACGACGACGGCATCAAGGAAATCGACGATGTGTCGAACGAGATCAAGCGTCACGAAGGCCTCATGGCGCGCCTCGCGGCTGACGCGCTGAACGGCAACCCCGATGGCCTGCGCAACGCGGTCACGAAGACGCCGGGCTCGCACAACGAAGGCGCGGCCTCGATGCGCGCGTATCTGGCCGGCGGCATTGCGGCAATGTCGCCGGAAGATCTCGCAACCATGCGCGCGCGTCAGACGCCGGACATCCGTAACGCGATGTCGACGACGACGGGCTCGGAAGGTGGCTATACGGTCGCGACCGAGTATTACCGTCAATTGACGGAGGCCATGAAGCAGTACGGCGGCATTCGCGATCTCGCGACGACGATCCGCACCGGCACCGGTGCGCAGATGAACTTCCCGACCGCGGATGCGACGTCCGAAGAAGGGGAGATCGTCGGTCAGAACCAGAAGGCCAGTGCAGCGGATACGGCGTTCGGCACTCTGTCGCTCGACGTCTACAAGTATTCGTCGAAGTCGATTGCGATTCCGTTCGAGTTGATCCAGGACAGCATGTTCGACATCGACGCGTATATCCAGGCGCTGCTCGCAATGCGCGTCGGGCGCATTACCTCGCGTCACTTCATGAACGGCACGGGCAACGGCCAGCCCAAGGGGCTGATGGTCGCTGCCGGGGTCGGCAAGACAGCAGCCTCCGAAACCGACGTCACGTACGACGACCTCGTCGACCTTGAGCACAGCGTCGATCCTGTTTACCGCGCGCGTCCGAACGCGGGCTGGGCGATGAACGACGATTCGTTGCGCGCACTGCGCAAGATCAAGGACGGGCAGGGGCGGCCGATCTTCGTGCCGGGCTATGAGCAGGGTAACCCGGGCGGCGCGCCCGATCGCCTGCTGAACCGTCCGCTGACGGTTGTGCAGGAAATGGACTCGGCTGCGGCGGGCAAGAAGCCGCTGGCATTCGGCGACTTCTCCAGCTACTTCATCCGCGAGGTGATGGACCTGACGATCTTCCGCATGGTCGATTCGGCGTTCACGCTTTACGGCCAGGTCGGCTTCGTCGCGTTCAACCGTCAGGGCGGCAACATGATCGACGTGGGCGGTGCGGTCAAGACGCTGGCGATGGCGGCCGCAGCTGGTTAAACGAAGCCATGGGTGGGCCGCTGTGAAGGTGGCTCGCCCAGTTTTTGAGGACTCCTATGTTGCGCGGCGAATTCTTTCCGGACGCGGTCGGCGCCGATACGCCCGAGGTTACTGCGGCGCCTGCTGCGGAGGCGCTCACGCTTGCGCAGGCGAAGTTGCATCTGCGCGTCGACGACGATACCGACGACGAGCTGATCGAAGCTGCGATCGTTTCTGCGCGCGAGGCGCTTGAGAAAGAGCTGGACCGGCCTCTGCTGCCGCAGACCTGTGTCGTGCGGCTCGATGAATTCCCGCGCGAGCGGATTCTGTTGTGGAGCGATGTCCTGGAGGTCGTGTCGATCAAGTACACCGACCTGACCGGGGCCGCCCAGCAGGTCGACGTCGCTGACATCCGTCTGCGGCGCCGGGCGTACATCGTGCCGCGCAATGGCTGGCCGAAGGGCGAGGGCGTCGAAGTGACGTTCAAGTGCGGCGCGTTTGATTCGCCCGACGCCGTGCCTGAATCGTGCTGCAGCTGGATGAAGCTGGTGATTGGCACGCTTTACGAGCAGCGCGAGTCCGAGACGGCCGAGCAGACGTACAGCCTGCCGGGCCGCTTCGTCGCCGGGCTGATCGACCGTTACAGGAATGAATCGCTATGAGCGCAAAGCCGGGACGCATGCGCGATCGAATCACGCTGCGCGTGCGCACGGACGCGCCGACGCTCGACATGGGCGTCGAGCCGGATTACTCGGCGCAGGTCGATCGCTGGGCGGAAGTGACGCCGGTCGGCGCGGTGGCCTACGCGGCATCGGTTCAGGCCGATGCGCGTGTCACGCATCGCATGCGCATGCGTCTGTTCGACGAGATCACGACGCAATACGAGGTCGTCTGGAACGGATGGGTCTATCGCGTCAGGCGTGCCAAACACGAACACGCGAAGCGCGAAACAACGCTTGAGGTGGAGGAGCAGCACCGTGGCGAATAAACCGGGCATCTACTGGCACCTCGATGGGTTCGACGGGTTCGACAAGCGGATCGACTTCGACAAGCGGAAGATTCGCGCGGCGATGCGCCGGGCCGGCGCGATCGTGCGCGGTCGCGCGCGTGCCGATCTCGCGAGCGGCACGTCAAGCGGCGCTGGCTATCCGGCGGTGCGCAAGGGCAACCTGCGCCGCAGCATTCGCGTGAAGGTCAGCCGCTCGGGCTTTCTCGTGCGCGTCGCACCGTACAAAACGCCGGCGATGGGCGCGCACTTCTATCCCGCGTATCTGCACTACGGTGTGCGCGCGAAAGCGAGCTCGCATCACAGCGCGCCCGGCGGATGGCGGATCGAGCCGCGCGAGAACTTCATGGCCGATGCACTGCAGGAATCTGCTGGTCAGGTCGAGGCGGTGCTGCGCGTCGCGTTCGCGAGTGCGCTGGACATCCGTTAGCCCGTCACTTTTCGGAAAACGCTTCGCGCGGCGCCCACAGGACGACCGCGTCGTCTTGCACATAGACGCGGATCTTGACGACTGTAAAGCCGGGCTTGAGCAGCGAGACCTTGAGGTTCGCCATTGAATCGGTCTGGAGGCAGGTCTTTCCGAGCATGTACTTCATGCCGTCGCGGTCCTTCTGGACGGCGGCTTGCACAAATTCGTCCAGCGATTCCTCGCTGGTGCAGGCGACATAGCCGGGGTTGAGGTGTGCCCCGGCAATGGCCGTTGCGGGCAGGCAGATAGAAGCGGCCACGCAGATGGCCGTCAGTGATTTGCGCATCGGTCTCTCTCTTATGCGTGTTGGATTTATGTGTGGTCGCTGGCTTTGAAAGCGACCGAAAGGAAGGTTACCAGAATGAAAGTCACCCCCGTAGTGCTGCAGCTTCGCACCTACGTTCCGTTCTTCGAGAAACGCGTGGCGGCGGCGATCGACTTCGACGCCGTGCGCGACGAAGCGCTGCTGCCTGTGCCGGCGGCGTATGTCGTGCCGACGCACGACGACGCGGGCGAGAACCAGACGCAGAACACCGTGCGGCAGGAAATCACCGATGAATTCGACGTCGTCGTTGCGATCGCAACCAGCGACGCGCGCGGGCAGTCCCGCATCGACCAGTTGCACGACGTGCGCGCGATGTTGTGGAAAGCGCTGGTCGGCTTCGAACCGGTCGAGGATTGGCTGCCGATCCAGTACGTCGGCGGTGGGCTGCTGATGATGAACCGTGAGCGGATCCTGTACCGCTTCACGTTCTCGACGACGTTCACGCTCGGCGGCGGCGACACGCCCGAGACGTGGCACGAGCAATACCTTGCGGGCCTGCCGGACCTCAAGGGCATCACGGTGAACGTCGACGTTATCGATCCGATCGTCGACGCGAACCTTCTGGAGCCCGGCCAGAAAACAGGTCCGGACGGGCGTATCGAATTCACCATCAGAGAGGATTTCAATGGCTAAGACGATGACCGTCAAGCCGGCCGCAGGACGGGTTGTGCCCGATCCCGACCGGGGCGACGAATTGCCGGTCGCCGGGCGCGCTGTGCCGCGCAACGCCTATTGGCGTCGGCGCGTCGCGGCGAACGACGTGATCGAGGTCAACGCCGCGAGCGTGGAAACGGCGCCTGCCGTTCCTGCTGGCGATGCGTCGGCTGTGGAAAACAGCGACGACAAGGGAGCACAGTAATGCCCGTCTCGTTCAGCAATATCCCGTCCTCGGACCTGCTCACTCCGCTTTTCTATGCGGAGATGGACAACTCCCAGGCCAATACGTCGACCGGTTCGGAAACGCGCCGTCTGCTGCTCGGGCAGGTCAACGACGACGCAACTGGCGACGTCGGCACGCTGCAACTGGTGACGAGCTTGAGCCAGGTGCAGGCTATCGCCGGTGTCGGCTCGATGCTTGCGGCGCAGTTCCAGTCGCTCCGCCGTACCGATCCGGCCGGCGAGGTGTGGGCGGTTCCCGTCAAGCTCGAGACGGGCAGCGCGGCCAAAGGCACCGTGACGATCGCAGGTACAGCGACGGCCGCCGGGGTTCTCAACCTGTATATCGCGGGCAAGCGCACGCAGGTCACCGTCGCGAGCGGCATGACGGCGAGCGAGATCGCGGCGGCCATTGTCACCGCGCTCGCCGCCTCGTCGACGATCCCGGTCACGGCTGCCGCGGCCGATGCAGTTGTCACGCTCACCACGCGCTGGAAAGGTGAAACCGGCAACGACATTACGGTCGCGATCAACAGCAAGGGCACCGCGGGCGGCGAGAGCACGCCGGCGGGCCTCACGGTGACGATCGCGGCGATGTCGGGCGGCACGGGGCAGGTCGATGTCGCGGATCTGCTCGCCGCAGTGGGCGACGAAGCGTTCGAGTTCACCAATTCGGGCTGGAGCGACGAGACCGCGCTCGACGATCTGAAGGAGTGGATGAACGACGTCTCGGGGCGCTGGGCTTGGTCGTCGGGGCTGTTCGGCCACGTGTATGCGGCGCGTCGCGGTGAGCTCGGTACGCACGTTGCCGAAGGCAAGCTGCGCAACGATCAGCACGTTACCGTGCACGGATTCGAGCCCGGTGTCGCGCAGCCTGCCTGGGAGGTCGGCGCTGCGTGGATGGGTATCACGGCCGTATTCATTTCGGCCGACCCGGCCCGGCCGACGCAGACGGGCGCACTGGTCGGCATCGATCCCGCGCCCGCCGGGTCGCGCTTCATCCTGACCGAGCGCAATTCGCTGCTCAAGTATGGCGTTGCAACTGCGGTGTACTCCGGCGGCTATTACCGCATCGAGCGCGCGGTGACGACGTACCAGCGCAACGCGCTCGGGCAGGCTGATGACTCGTATCGCGACAGCGAGACGATGCACCAGTCGGCCGCGATCATCCGCTATCTGCGCACGGCAGTGACGAGCAAGTATCCACGTCACAAGCTGGCCGACGATGGCACGTCGTTCGGGCCGGGCAACGCGATCCTCACGCCGAGCATGGCGCGCGCGGAGATGATCTCGGCCTACTACGCGATGGAGGAGCTCGGCTGGGTGGAGAACGCGGCCATGTTCGCGAAGTACCTCGTCGTCGAGCGCGATGCGAACGACCCGAACCGGCTCAACGTGCTGTTCCCGCCGGACTACGTGAACCAGCTGCGTGTGTTCGCGCTGCTCAATCAGTTCCGCCTGCAGTACGCAACCGAGGTGAGCTGAGCGGGCAACGCCCGAGCATTGAACCGAATGGCCCGCCGCGCGCGGGCCATTCCCGTTATGGAGGCCCGATATGGGTAAGAGAACCGCTGGCACCTGTTATTTCAAGGTCGCCGGAAAGCAGCTGGAAATCACGGGCGGCGTCGAAGCGCCGCTCAGTGACAAGGAGCGCGAGACGATCAAGCCGGGCTACTACTCCGAAAAGGACAAGACGCCCTATGTGAAGGTCGATGCGCTATTCACGCCGGATTTCCCGATCGACGACATCGTCAACGGCACGGACATGACGATCACCGTGGATTTCGCGAACGGCAAAACGTACGTGCTCAGCGGCGCGTACATCGTGGGTGATGCCTCGACGACCGGCGACGACGGCAAGACGTCGCTGACCTTCGAAGGCCGCAAGGGGAGCTGGCAATGAGCGACGTTACTTTCACACTTTCGCAGCCGATCGAGGCGCACGGTGACACGCTCAAGGCGTTGAAGCTGCGCAAGCCCACGCCGGCCGACGCCCGCGCGATCAAGGCGTTGCCGTATCAGATCGCTCAGGACGAATCGGTCCAGATCAACCCGGACGTCGCTGCGAAGTACATCGAGCGCCTGGCAGAGATCCCCGGCTCGTCGGTCGCTTCGATCGATATCGGTGACTTCAACACCCTTTGCTGGACGGTCGCCGGTTTTTTCATGAACTCGGGGTCCGCGAAGTCGAGCAGCTAGTCGGCCGGGCCTACGACGCCGCGTGGTTCTGGCGTCTGGATCCCGAAGTGGTGATGGCGCGGCCGATCGAGCGTTTGCTGGAGTCGCTCGGCCACGCCGACCGGATCATCGAGGAGAGCCGCGATGGCGGATAAGTTTCAGCTGAAGGCGCTAATCACCGGCGTCGACAAACTCTCGCCGGCCCTGACCGGGATTCGCAAGAACATCGCGAAATTCCGCAAGGGTCTGAAAGAGGATGGTCTGGGCGACATTGGTTTCAAGGACATCCTCGCGGGCGGCGCGATTGCCGCGCCGATGATCGCCGCAACGAAGGCGGCGATTGATTTCGAGTCGTCGATGGCGGACGTGCGCAAGGTGGTGAACTTCGACACGCCCAAGCAGTTTGCGCAGATGTCGACCGACATCCTGAACCTGTCGAAGCAACTGCCGATGGCGGCTGCCGACATCGCAAAAATCGCGGCGGCCGGTGGCCAGGCGGGTATCGATCGTAGCGAGCTGCCGCGCTTCGCGGAAGACGCGGTCAAGATGGGCGTCGCGTTCGACCAGACCGCCGAGGAAGCGGGGCAGATGATGGCCACGTGGCGCACGGCGTTCAAGATGGGCGAGGACGATGTCGTCTCGCTTGCGGACAAGATCAACTACCTCGGGAACACGGGGCCCGCGACGTCCGCGAAGATTTCGAGCGTCGTGACGCGCGTCGGACCGCTTGGCAAGGTCGCGGGTCTCGCGGCTGGTCAGATCGCCGCGCTTGGCGCGACGCTGATCGGCGTGGGCGTGCAGGAGGACATCGCGTCGACGGGCATCAAGAATTTCATGCTCACGCTCGCATCGGGCTCGGCGGCCACGAAGCAGCAGCAACAGATGTTCAAGGCGTTGCGGCTGAATTCGAAGTCGATCGCGGCCGGTCTGCAAAAAGATGCGCAGGGCACGATGGTGAAGGTGCTCACGGCGATCAGCAAGGTGAAGCCCGAAAAGCAGGCGTCCGTGCTGCAGGAGCTGTTCGGCCGCGAGTCGATCGAGGCGATTGCGCCGTTGCTTACGAACCTCGATCTGCTGCAGAAGAACCTGACCAAGGTTGGCGACAAGACGCAGTACGCCGGGTCGATGAACCAGGAATACGCGTCGCGCGCGGCGACGACCGCGAACAACATGCAGCTGCTCGAGAACCGCATCACCGCGGTGGGCATCAGCGTAGGCGCGGTGTTGTTGCCGCCGTTGAACCAGTTCCTCGGCTTCATCGCGCCGCTGATCGAGAACGTGCAGCAGCTGGCGCAGGCGCATCCGGGTTTGATCAAGGGCGTGCTGGGCGCGGCGCTGGCATTCGCGGCTGTGCGGCTCGCTGTGTGGGGCGTAACTGCCGCGTTCAAGGCGTTCATCGCGGTGTCGAACCTCACGCCGCTCGGCATCGCCGTGCGGGTGCTTGCGCTTACCGCCGGATTCCTGATGGCGAACTGGGAGACGGTCGGTCCGTTCTTTTCGAAGCTGTGGGACGGCATCGTCGGCGCGGCAAAAACCGGGTTCAAGTGGCTGGAGTTTGCGTTCCTCAACTTCTCGCCGCTGGGGCTGGTGATCAAGAACTGGGAACCGATCGTCGACTGGTTCAGCAAGCTGTGGGACCGCATCAAACCGTATGTGCAGCCGCTGATTGATGCGGCGCAGTGGTTCGGGCACGGCCTCGGTTTCGGTAGCGGCGCACCCGCTGCGCAGCCGCCAGTGCCTGCGCCGGGTGGCGCAGGTGTTTCTGACTGGACGACGTCGATCCCCGGGCAGCCCGGGGCGAGCGGCGCGCGCGATTGGGGCGCCTCGGTGCCGCAGCAGGCAGCGCAGCAGCGAGTCAATGGCGAACTGCGCGTGGTGTTCGACAATCCGCCGCCCGGTCTGCGGTTCGATCAGCCGGCAGGTAACAACGGCTTTTCGATCACGCCGCAGGTCGGGCGTCGTTCGCTGGGAGGTGGATAAATGGCGACGTGGCGTGACAGGCTGCAGCCGGCGTCGTTTCGCGGTGTGCCGTTCGATGTCGATGCTGATTCGATCGGCGTCGGGCGGCGCACGCAGACGCATGAGTATGTCAACCGCGACGAGCCGTACGTCGAGGATCTCGGTCGCGCCACGCGCGAACCGGGCCTCACGGGGTTTCTCGTTGGCGACGACTGCTTCGAGCAGGCCGACAAACTGATCGAGGCATTCGAGGCAGAAGGGCCGGGCGAGCTGGTGCACCCGTGGCTGGGCCGCATGAAGGTGAGCATCGTCGGCAAGGCGACGTTCAAGCGCGACCGGCGCGAGGGCGGCGTGATCCGGTTCGATGCGTCCTACGTCGAGGCGGGCGAGCTGAAGTTTCCGGCGGCGACGGTCAATACGTCGCAGCAGGTTGGCACGGCAGCGGATTCGCTCGCGACCGCGTCGAAAAGCAACTTCGCGACGCTGCTCGACAAGGTCAACACGGCGCGCGTCAGTGTTGCGGCGTATTCGCAGACCGCGTCGAAGTTGTACACCGCGGTGAGTAACCAGTTCGAACCGTTCGCGAGCCTCTTCACCGACGCGGCGGCCTTTGCGAGTCAGGTCGTCAACGCCCCGGCCTACGTGGTCGACGAGTTGTTCAGCACGCTCGATGCGATGACGTATTCGTTTTCTGGCACCGGCGCGGCGCTCTCGGCGATTACGAGTGTGTTTTCGAGCCTGCGCGATGCGGGCTCGGCGTCCACGGCGCAGGGCACGGACGCCGCCGGGCTTCAATCGGCAACCGTGCAGGTCGTGCAGGACGCTTTGCTTGTCAGCGCAATGCGCACCATTGCGGCGGTGACGGTGCCGGTTGTGAGCGATTCGTCGCAGTCGGGGCCAGTCGATCCAGTGTCGGTGCCCGCTGTTGGATCGCAGACCGGAACGAGCGATGTCGAGTATGACGAGGCGGGTGACGTGATCGTGCCGATTGACACGCCGGTAGTGGACGACGTGCTTGCGGCGCGTGACGACGCGAGCGAGACGATCTGGGACATGGGGCTCGACGCGTCCTATGAGCGTTTTCAGGCGCTCACGGTCGCGCGTCAGGCGATTGTGCGGCATCTAAACGAGATTGCGAGGAGCGGCGTGCGCATCGTGACGATTGAGCCGGTCGAGCCGACTGCGGCGCTGGTGCTCGCCTATCAGCGCTATGGCGACGCGACGCGCGCCGACGAGATCGTGACGCGCAACCGTGTTTCGAATCCCGGTTTCGTGCCCACTGGCGAAATCAAGGTTGCAGAGAGGTGAGGCATGGCTGACGCCAAGGAAGTGGTCACGCTGAGCGTCAACGGTGAAAACCACGGCGGCTGGAAGTCGGTGTCGATCGGTGCCGGGATCGAGCGCTGTTCGCGGGACTTCAATCTCGCATTGACGTGGAAGTGGCCGGGCTCGCCTTCGGCGCGGCGCGTGAGGCAGGGCGATCGCGCCGAGCTGCGGATCGGAAACGATCTGGTGATGACGGGTTGGGTATACGCCACGCCCGTGCGGCACGACAGTACCAACGTCGCGCTGACGATCTCAGGTCGCTCGCTGACTTCGGACCTCGTCGACTGTGGCGCGGACAACAAGCCGAGTCAGTGGCGTAACCAGACCGTTGCGCAGATTGTCCGGGCGTTGGTCGGCAGTTACGGGATTACGGTGCTCGACCAGACGGGCGAAAGCGCGACGCTCGCGGATCACACGATCCAGCCGGGCGAAACGATCTTCGAGTCGATTGACCGTCTGCTGACGTTATCGCATCTGTTTGCGACCGACGACGGGCGCGGCCGGCTGGTGATCGCGAATCCGGGCAGCGCGGGGCGCGCGGTGGACAGGCTCGTTGTTGGCGAGAACGTGTTAGGTGGCGATGCGCCGCTCGACTTCTCGGGCGTGTTCTCGGTCTATGAGTGCAAGGGGCAACACGTCGGCAGTGACGACATGTACGGCGCCTCCTCGAGCGAGATCTCGGCCACTGTCACCGATTCGCGGATTACGCGCAGGCGTGTGAAGGTGATCCAGGAGTCGGGGAACATCACGAAGGCGATGGCGCAGGGCCGCGTGCAGTGGGAGCGGGATAACCGGATCAGCAAGGCGCTTGCGACGACATACAACGTGCAGGGCTGGCGTCAGTCGAACGGGCGGCTGTGGATTCCGAACCAGACCGTGCGCATCGTCGATCCGATCATTGGTTTCGATCGCGACATGCTGATCGTCGAGACGACGTATACGAAGGGCGAGCAGGGGACAACGACGGCGTTGAAGGTGGCGCCGCCGGATGGCTATATGCCGGAGCCTGACGATCCGCACAAGCGCCGGAAAATCAAGAAAGCGAAGAAGGGCGACAACTTCGAATATCTGTTGCCCGCTGACTGGGAGTCGAATTGATGAGTCCGCACGAATTCCGGGCGCGCCTGATGGGCGTGCTCGTGCGCTGCACTGTGAAGCTCGTCAACGCGGGCACGAAAATGCAGACGCTGCAGACGGGGCTGTTTGCAGACGAAACGAAGGACGGACTGGAGCACTTCGAGCCGTACGGATTCACGTCGCGGCCGAAGGCTGGTGCGGAGGGTATTGCGGGTTTCTTTGGCGGTGACCGTTCGCACGGTGTGATGCTGGTCGTGGCCGACCGGCGTTACAGGCTGCAGACGCTGCAAGAGGGCGATGTCGCAATTTATACCGACGAAGGGGCGAAGATCGTGCTTACGCGCGGGCGCGTCGTGAGTGTCGAATGCGACGAGTACCGCGTCGTGACGAAGCACTACAACGTGACGGCCGACGCGTACGACGTGACGGCGCAGGCCGCATCGATCGATGCAGACACGGCATCGTCCACGTGTGCGATCAAGGCGCCGGATGCAGTGCTCGACGGCGTCAGCATGGTTTCGCACTATCACGATGAGCACGATGGGCCGCCGACCGGAGGGCCGAGGTCATGACGACGCTCACCGTAGACGAACGCGAAGCATTGATCCAGCGCGCCGTGACGATCAGCCTGCTGACGTGGCGCCGCGCAGAACCGTCCGACAAGCTCGACGACGACAGCCGCGAGGGATGGTGGGGCGACAGCTTCCCGCCGGTAGATAACGATCGCATCGGCTCGCGGCTGTGGCTGCTGCGCCGCCGTTCTCTGACGGCGCAAACGCTGCTCGATGCGCAGGCCTACGCGACCGAAGCGCTGCAATGGATTGTCGACGACAAGTGGGCGAACTCGGTGTCGGTCGTAGCAACGAAAACGGATCTGAATTCCATGCGCCTGGTGGCACGTTTCGACGAATCGTCGAGTTCGCCGCTCCGATTTACGTTTGACAATATCTGGCAGGTGATCAATGCCGTTTGATATTCCGACTTTACCAACGCTTATCCAGCGCGCTGTATCTGACCTCGCCGGGTCGGCGTCCGATGTGATGCGTCGTACCGATGCGCAGGTGCTGGCGCGCGTGCACTCGGGCGCAGCGCATATCGCATATGGCTATCAGCAGTGGACGTCGAAGCAGCTGCTGCCCGACGAGTGCGACGAGGACATGCTCATTCGTCAGGCCAATCTGCGACTGAACGGTGGGCGCAAGGCGGCGGTCTCGTCGACGGGCAATGTCGATGTGACAGGGCAAGCGAATGCGCCTGTGGATGCGGGCGAGTTGTTACAGACGACTGACCTGATCCAGTACGAAACAACGGCTGACATTGTGCTCGACGCTGCAGGCACTGGCACCGTGCCCGTGAAGGCTGTCGTAGCGGGCAAGGCCGGCGATCTCGACGCTGGCACTCCACTGTCGTTTGTCTCACCCGTCGACAACGTGGCCAGCGCCGCCACGGTTTCCGCAGGGGGAATTACCGGCGGCAGTGACATCGAGACGATCGACCAGCTGCGCGTGCGCGTGAAAGCGTCGTACAAACGCACGCCGATGGGTGGGAACGCGGACGATTACGTCGACTGGGCGGCCGAAGTTGCTGGCGTGACAAGGGCGTGGTCAAGGCGGCGTTATCTCGGGCCGGGTACGGTAGGCCTGTTCTTCGTTCGCGACGATGATGACGATCCGTTCCCGGGCGACGCGGAGATTGCAGCGGTAAAGACGTACGTCGAATCGAAGCGGCCGTTGGGTGCCGAGTTGTACGTGATGTCGCCAATCAACAGGGCTTTGCAGTTCAAGATCAAGTTGTCTCCGGACACGGCGGCGACTCGCGCAGCAACGATCGTCTCGCTCAAGAATCTCATCGCGAGCGAGGGCGACCTCGGCGTGACTGTGCTCAAAAGCCATATCGACGAAGCAATCAGCGAAACGGCGGGCGAGAACGATCACCTGCTGGTCGAGCCGGCCGCGGACGTCGTGCTCGCGGTGAACGAGTTACCGACGTTCGGAGGTGTTGAATGGCAGTGAGAACACAGGCCGATTACGTCGCGATGCTGCGCCAGTTGCTGCCGCCGGGGCCGGCGTGGGATCCGGACCTCGAGCCCGGGATTGACGCGGTTCTGCAGGGGTTGGCGGCTGAGTTCGCACGCATCGATTCGCGAACGAACGATCTGTTGAACGAGATGGACCCTGCGACCTTGCGCGAGATGCTGCCGGATTTCGAGGCGGCAATGGATCTGCCGGATGAGTGCCTTGGAACGGAGCAGACGTTCGACGCGCGCCGCAAGGCGGTGATCCGCAGATTGATCGGTACCGGTGGCCAGAACGCGGCGTTCTTCATCGCTGTGGCGGCCGAACTCGGCTATCCGAATGCGCGTGTGGTCGAGTATCGCGCACCGCGTTTCGGCCGCTCGCGTTTCGGTGCCGCGCAGTTCGGCACCTGGGGCGCGCAGTTTTTCTGGCAATTGATTCTCGGCGCGCGGCTCACTGGCGGCGCACGATTTGGCGTTTCACATTTCGGGGAGAGATTCGGAACGAATCCGAACAGCGGGATCGAGTGCGTCGTGCAGCGCTGGATGCCGGCGCAGACGGTCGTCGATTTCATCTACGAGTAGCTTTTCTTCGAATCAGCAGAGCAGGGCGGCCGCGAGCCGCCCTTTCTTTTTTGCGGGGAGTGTATGGATTATCCACAGGACGAAAGTGTTGGGCTCGTCAATGGCAAGTTCGTCGACGAGAACGAGACGACGGCACAGGTTGGCTCGCTGATTCCGGCGAGTTGGGCGAACAGCCTGACCGACGAATTGATCAACGTCATCGAGGCCGGCGGCCTGATTCCCGCTGAAGGCACATTGACGCAGCTGCTCACCGCGCTGCAGGCGCTGTTCGCCAAACTGACTGGCGACGTGGCGAACGTCTTCAGCGTAGCGCCTGCTACGAAGGCCGAGCACGCCATGCAGCTCCAGCAGGCGGTCGGTCGATTTCTCAATGTGCAGCCATTTGGGGCGAGTGGCACCTACAAGCCGACAGCCGGCACGACCAAAGTCATCGTCGAAGTTCAGGGCGGCGGTGGCGGCTCGGGTGGAGCGCCGGCAACAGGCGCAGGTGGCTTTAGCGGGTCGGCGGGTGGTTCGTCCGGTTCATATGCAAAGGTGCTTCTGACGGCGGCGCAGATCGGTGCAAGCCAAACCGTGACGATCGGCGCGGCGGGCGCCGCTGGCGCCTCCGGAGCGGGCTTCGGGGGCACCGGTGGCACGTCGTCGTTTGGTGCGCTGGTTTCGTGTCCGGGCGGTCCGGGTAGTTCGTCGTACGGCCCGACAGCTTCGACGGTCGCGATTTCGAATGCGCCGAGCAATGCTGTCGCGCCGACGATCAGCGCCGGAACGACGATCGACTCGAATCAGGGCAACCTCGGGACATATGCGATCGGCTCGACGGCGGGCGGTGTCGCGACAGCGCAGGGCGGCACATCGCCGATGGACGGATCGAGCACCGGGCCGGGCCACGGTGCACAAGGGACGGCGCTTGGTGCGAGCCAGGCGGCGATCGTCGGGAATGCCGCTGCGGGCGGCAAAGTCATCATCTGGGAGTACGCATGAGCTCTGTGGCGCGCTACGCGATCATCGATGCGAACGGGAACGTCATCAATGCGGTGTTGTGGGACGGGAGTGAGGACTGGCAGCCGCCGGATGGCACGCAGGCTGTGCAGTCGGACCAAGCCAGCGTTGGCTGGACCTATGCCGGGGGCGCATTCTCGCCGCCGGCGAGCGAAGACTGATCCGTCGTGAAGTGAATCTCGGCCGCCTCGCGCGGCTTTTTTTATGGGCCGCGCAGACCGGCCCTTTAACGGGGGCATACATGCAGGAACATGAGCGGACCTTTCTGGCGCTGGTGGTGACAGGCGCATTGATCGGGATTGCGAAATTGCTGGTGAGCAGCGAGGTGCTGACGTTCCGGCTGATTCTCGGGCGCGCGCTGCTCGGCTCGGCGACGTCGATGGTGGCGGGCGTGGTGCTGGTGCAGATCCCGGATCTGAGTCCTATCGCGCTGCTCGGGATCGGCAGCGCCCTGGGCATTGTCGGTTCGCAATACATCGAGCTGCTGCTGCGCCGCCGCGCACGCGCGCTGGTCGGTGGCATCAACGAAAAGGGGTAATCCATGCCGCGCATCTCTGCTGCGGACGCGGGCGGCGCGAACGTCGTCGCCTTTCTCCGCATGCTCACGCAAAGCGAAATCGAAGCCTGGGTGCTCGCGAACAGCGACGACGGATACAACGTGCTGGTTGGCTCGCACGGGCCGGGCAAGCGCAACGGCGTGCCGTACCCGGGGCAGGTGCTGAAGTTCGACACGTATGCGGCGCATCCGAACGTGCTGAACCGCGTACTCAACTCGAGCGCCGCGGGTGCGTATCAACTGCTCGCGCGCTACTACGAGCCGTATCGCAAGCTGCTCGGGCTGCGCGACTTCAGTCCGGAATCGCAGGACCGTATCGCAATCCAGCAGATTCGTGAAAAGCGTGCGCTGCCACTGATTCAGGCGGGCAATTTCGCCGGGGCAGTCGCGGCGTGCAACCGCACCTGGGCGAGCCTCACAGGCTCGCCCTATGGTCAACGCACGAATCCGATCGAGCTCTTGCAGGGCTATTACGTGGCGGCCGGCGGCGTTGTGCGCAGCTGATCGCCTACGCGTTTTTCTGAACGGCCGCCTCGTGCGGCCTTTTTTATTGGAGGTTCGATTGAGCATCAAGGAAAAAATCATTGTGGGCGCGCTGGCAGCGCTCTTCGTGCTCGCGCTGATGGCGTTGTGGGCGTACTTCGTGACGATCGGTCGCGCAGACAGTCAGGCATTCATCGCGCAGATCGGCGTGCTGATCACGGGCGCGGTAAGCCTGGTGACGATCTGGTGCGGTCATCAGGCGGCGAGCTCGCGCGCGGCGTCGACCGACGCCATGCAACTGCCCGCGCCTCCGTCGAACGCGGCGCGCGATGTAGCGCTGGCGTCCGAATCCGCTCGTGTCGCGACGGCGGCCTCCGCGGGCACGCTGCAATGAGGGCCGGCGCGCTGCTCGGCGCCCTCGCTCTCTCGGGCTGCACTTCGCTGCAATACGCAGGGGTTGCCCGATACGAAATCTCGCCGATTACAGACGCGTCTGGCGCAGCGACTGGCTGCTGCGTGCTGCGCGTCTGGAACGGGAAAGAGATGGCGGCAGTCGATGCGCAGTTTTCCCGCGCGGCTGACGGCAGCTACAGCATCAACCTGAAGGAAACAGACGTGAAGGCCTTCACAGGCCAGGCCACGGCCGCTTCGGCCGCATCCGACGCCGCTGCCGCTGCCGCTTCGGCAGTGGTGACGGCAATCAAAACCATCCAGTAAGGAACCCCGTATGAAACGCACTCTCATGCTGTTTGCGGCAGGCATTGCCGCGCTCGCAATCGCCGGCTGCGCGACGGTCTCCAGCGCCGACAAGCTCGCGAAACAGGTCTGTACGCCGGTGCAGCAGACCGTCACCAGCCTGCAATCGTTGCAGGGCTTCAACGATGCCACTGCTGAAAAGCTCGACAAGGCGTCGGACATCGTGAACACGACGTGCGACGCGGTGTCGGCAGTCGATGTGTCCAGCCTGGAAAAGTTCTCGTCGTCGGCGTTCCCGGCGCTGATCGACGTGGTGAATGCTACGTCGTGGAGCGACGAAAAGAAACAGCAGATCGACCTGACGCTGACCGCGGCGCAACTCGTGCTGAACAGCATCATCGGTTCATTGCCGACGCAGACCGAAACCACTGCGGCCGTCGCGGATACCGCTTCCGCAGCGTCCGACGCGGTGGCTGCGCAATGAAGCGCGTCCGGGTCGCATTCAGTGGCTCGGGCTTTCGCCTTGGCGCCCACCTCGGGGCGCTACAGGCGATTGTCGACGCCGGTTACGCCGTCGCTGAAGTGGCGGGCACGTCGGGCGGCTCGATCGTCGCTGCGCTGTATGCGAGCGGTATGCCACTCGCCGACATGCGCGAGTTGTGCATGACGATGGACTGGTCGCCAATGATGCGCTTCACGCCCTGGGCGCTGCTCACGCGCCGCGCGCTATGTGCGGGCGATACGCTGGAGAAGTTTCTGCTGCGAGCGACCGGGGGCCGAACGTTTGGCGAGCTCGACTTCGATCTGAAAATCATCGCGGCCGATCTTCTCACCGAACGCGAGTTCGTGTTCAGCCGGGACACGACGCCAGACGCGCAGATCGGCACCGCAGCGCGCGCGAGCGCATCGATTCCATTCGTATTCCCGCCTGTGGATAACTCGGGTGCGCTGCTCGTCGACGGCGGGACGTGCAACAACGTGCCGGTGAGTCATCTGACCGTCGACGACGTGCCGCGCATTGGCGTCTATCTCGTCTCTGACGATGCGCCGCTGCCGGCGGGCCGCAAGTATCGGCTGCCGACGATCGCCTCGCGTGTGATCGACCTGATGCTCGCGGCGAACGAAGCGACTCACGTGGACCTCGCGCAACAGGGCGGGGCGACGATCGTGCGGGTGCCGACCGGTTACGCGAGCAGCTTTGGCAGGAACATGGCGCGAGCGGTTCGGCAGCGGCTCTATGACGACGGTTACGCGACGACGTCCGTTGCCGCTGCGTTGCTCGATTCGCCGGCTCGCGTCATCGGCGCCTGCGCTATCGCTTGACCTTGCCGGACCCGCTCGATCCACCGTCAATCAGCTTTTCTTGACGGGGAGTCGGCGGGTCTGTCAGTAGCGGCTCGGCGTCGAGTTCGTTGTTGAAGCACTCCCAAACCGACGTCGCGATTACGCCGTGACCGTGTGGCGCGAGGAACGCGGGGATCTGGTTTGCGCGGGATACGGTCGCGCGCAGGCGGCGGATTTCCCAGAGCAGCTCGAGCACGACCGGCGTGGGAGCTGCTGGTCGTAGATCTCCGCGAGACGGGCAGCAGGTAAGGGGGCGCGATGACGCACGAAAGCGAATCCGGGGGGGGCACTGAACTAAACGTACAGTGTTTCGCTCGCGGCCGCCACGTATCAGCACGTTGAGCTTAAGGGCGAGTACCTAACCCGTCTGCACCGACAATCAGAAGCAGGGGAAGGCGGTGAAAGGGCCAACGCGGAACGGCCTCCGTTCCTGCAATTTCCCGGATTCTCGTCGTGAAGCGCTTCACGTCATCGTTACCTAAAACAGGCCGGATTCTTTCAAAATACTTAAGTGAGCGCGCACGGACAAACATTGGAAGGGTAGTTCTCGAGCCCAAGTAGACGGCAGAGAATGGCCACCAGCGTGGAGAATTTTCAACAAAAGTAAGGTACAGAACCAAGTCTGCTTGTGCCAGGGATGCGAAAGGAAGTGAAGTCAGCTTGGCGCGTTCGCGCAATAGATCGCCCTGCGTCTGCCGACCATTCAATTTAAGTCGTTCCGACCGGGCGCCTAACGACTCGATATGGTGGTTGAACGCTGTTGCGGGGACAAATGCGTCATCGCCATAGCGTCGTCCGACTTCGGAGTGGAATTCGCTGTTGATCAGCGTTGCGGCCTGCTCAAAGCGCTCTGCATCCAGAAAACACGCGACGCTATAAAGATATAGTTCCCAAATGATAAACTTGAAATTGTCAAAGTCCCAGCTGCTATAGCCACCGACTATTTCGAGAGGGTAGAAGTAGCGGAGAAGTTTTTCGAAGAAGCGTGAAATCTTCTCGACATTTTCTTCCGTTGGCATGTAGCGCGCAATGACTTGAAAAACGCTTACCAAATCATCACGGGTGGGCGTAAATGCTTCGATCGAGTCAATGACCTGTTGATCGAATTCTGCGCCTTGTGCTTTTACAATTCGAAACTGCTCCAAAGCGACAGCTACGCTGTTCAGATAATCTTCGAGCGCGATCGTCGCCGTCGGCTTTTGGTCTTGCAACTGGCTAATCGCGCGTTTCAGGTCAGATGTGTTACCGATGCGTTTCGCTGCCTTGTCGTCGAGGAAAGCTGGAGGCTTACCGAGCGGCGGTCGAACGTAAAGCGGTTTATCGAAAATCCATCTTACAAGGCGCTCATACTCTTCTTCGCTCCGGGATGCGCTGGTCAAGTCGATGTATATGCGGCCGCTGTAGTACGCCGGGATGTACGGCTCGTTGTTCTCATCTTTCTCAGCTATAACGGCGACGAACTTGTCTTGGGTGGACTTTTTGTATATTTCGCCGGTTATGAGACGCGTCTCGGCACCAACGCCGCGATCGCGTTCGTCAGCTCGGCGGACATATTCTTGGTCAAAAACGATGGCAACCTTCTTGACTTCGTCGTTGGTGACCACCTGCTCCATGAAGGCGTGCGCGTCGTGACCTTCCTTTAAGTCCCACTTGTCGAGTATGACGTGCACGCCGTCATGTTGCAGGCGTTCAGCGAGTTCTTCGACCCATTTTTCGTGGTCTGGGCTGGACCAGCAGTAGGATATAAACAGTTTTGGGGTAGGTTGCATGGAGTAGCGAACGGTATCAGATTAGCTATCGAAGTCGACTAACGTCAGCGTAATGCGGAGCGTAGGTTGAACCTGAAGATCCCGTTCAACAGGCCGAACATGCTGCCGCATCAATAGGAACGGGGAGAGGTGGTGAAGCTACGTTTTCAGCTGTCGCGGTGGCACTCGTTTTTTGAGCGCAGTGATTTTTGACTCATGAAGATAAACGGTCTCCACAATATGCTCAGCCATATCGACAAGTGTAATTACGTCGCTCAGCGCGGGTTTGAAGTCGCGGTGAATTGTTGCATGACCAGCATCTAAGATGGCTTCAATTCGTTCTTTTTGTTTTGTTGACACGAACCCTAGGTTTTCAAATTCTGCGAGGTTTTTGGCAAATGTGCCTTTATCTCCAGTCTTCGAAATCATGACTTTTTCAATAAGCGATCTAACACCCATCGCAGCCAAGCTTTTTAGATCATTATGAAGCGCGACGTAAATTTCCCCAAGCAGCTCGTACACGAACAAGTCTGTGGGTGACAGTTCCAACCAAAGCGCGTCCAACCATTTCGGCTTGGGTCGAAAGATGGACTGGGGGAAGTATGAAATCCTAACATCGTCTTCTGCTGAGACCCATGAGGTATGCCGGAGCGTTATGGTTTCGCACCCGAGGCACTTCAACATCTCGTATGTGTCGTCTCCATGGACGCCGTATTCGTCGTCCGACCACGACGCCTTTTCGCAATGAGCAATCCCATGATTCCTGTCACCGCCACAGGTATTGCAGTGGGCTTTCGTCTTGTCCATTTCTCGTTCTATTCTCGAATGTCGCCACGTTTGTCCCTGAAGGGCTCCAGTTCCTTAATCGCTCCCGTTCATCACCCGGCAATCCGCGAAGCGTTCGCAGACTTTCACATCGAGGCGGTGGATATCAAATACACCGTGGGAGGTGGCGGAAGATAGGCTGCGCGGAGGGAAATGATCATATTCAGTTGGGATGATGCTACCGAGCTGGCCGGGCTCTTCTAGATTTTTTTTCCGCGATAAGTCGCGACCCAAGCACCAGCCTTCGACATGGGGGCGCTTGGGTGCACTGAAAAATTGCTTCCTTAGGACGACTGCTCGTCGTGCCCTTTTTCTGCTGGCGTGTCCTCGCTCTCAAAAATTGACGTAGCAGCGTCTATGGCTTCGTCGAACATTTCAGTGACCGGTGCGGCTCCTCGGAGAACACGCTGAAGGACGAAGCTCCATAGGGTTACTTGGGCGAGATGGTGACCAAGTGAATCCGCGAATTCGTTCTCGTCAACCGTTGCGCCGCTGGGTCGATGGACATCACGAACACGCAGGCGGTGTGTGTCTACCGTCAGATCGATAACCGTGTCCAGCAGGTAAGTGTAATTTGCTGCATTCACTGTTTCCAGCACGCGCAAGTAGTCGAATTCATCGGTGTCTAAGTCGATCCACGAGTACATGCGAACGGTGGGCCTATCCTCCGACGAAAACAGGTTCGTCGTCCAACCCGGGCGGTCGTCGCTGCCCTCATAGTGAATAGTAGTCACCCGGTCCTCGTTGATTAGTGCTGGCCGGGCGACGTAAGTTAGTTGGAAGCTCTCGACGGCATTGCGGACAGCGGTCGTGTTGCTGCTAGTGGGTGTGACAAGCTCGTTACTCAAAATGTCCCCCGTACGCGTTATACGGCGCACGTGTTAAAGAGTTGTTTGTCGTGCGCATTATTCCTTGGCAGCCGCAGGCGTTCAAGCGGAAGCCTGTTGGGCGGGCTGGTTTGCTCCACTTCTTCTTGAAGGTCTTGACGGGTTGCGAGCGTCTCCAACCACTTGGCGATCTGTTGTTCATACTTTTCTTCGTCGCGGAGACTCGCCAAATTATCCTTGAACAGGATTTTTCTCTTCATCAGAAGAACGTGGTTGAACGTTTGTATGTCAATTGCAGCAACCACCTTGTTGTTCGCGCGCACCATCGGCGACAGGATGGACGCACCAGCTACGTTGTGCACCGGACTTGCATCGGGTGTCGATGGTACGGTCCCCTTTTTGCTCATTCTGACGATCTCGCGTGCACGAGCCGTTCGAATGGCCATGTACATAAGGCCACAAAAGCTGGAGAGAATTAAGGCTATGGAAACATATGCAAGATACATTTAATGCTCCTAATCGCTGTCTTCGTCTGTAGATGCGAGCCAGTGAAATATGGGGCCCAAGATTGCAACGACAACCAGGGCACCGAAGCCAAAGTACATGTAATTGATAATATCTTCGGAAACCGGTACGTTATCAGCAGGAAACTGGTACGGAATTGCCGACACCTTGATATCGTAGTACAGCAAGAATAATCCGGCCCCACCAAAACCGAGGATCAATCGCCATATCCAGTTACCGGCGTGCTGCTCCGCGGCAGCTCGCCTTTCCGGCTCAGTCGGCAACTTGATGATTTCTTCGAGCAGCTTATCGTTCGCCCGTTCGAATTTAACGTACGCATTGATCACGATAAGCAAGCAGATGGGAAGCAGGTCGCCGGTAGCGAACACTTTATAGAGGAGGTGCGATTCATCCTTGAGCTGGAAGCTACCGCCAGGTGCATAGATAATTCCTATGAAAAGGACGGGAATGATAACTTCCAGGAAGATGTACTTTTTCATTTGTTGTTCATTAAGCTCGTACGATCGCGAGTTCGGATAGGTGGCCGCACTTTTTCCCCGGAGTGGCCAGCATCCTTCGGTTCTGTGAATGATATCCGACTCCTGAGCGATACCCCAAGAGCAGTTGCTTATGAGCGCAAGTTGCATGCCTTTTGCGCGATTCAGCTTCAGTATCGCTTGATCGGACGCAATAGCCTCCTATCTATAGATGCGCACTCGTCGACGCATAAACCAGTCGATGCTAGTGCTACGGAAGTGCTACGCCGAAAAGCTTATATCTCGCTTACGTCTTATTTTTCTAGATTGTCGGCGGCATGGTTCGTCCCATCCATCATCGGCGCGACGGAGACGCGGCGGGGGCTGGCAATACGGGAGGCGGACATGGCAGATGAGTGCGCGACAAGGCGCGGCAGGCGTGAATCAACCTTCTATTTTATCGCATGACGCGAAGGGCGCTGACGGCGATTTTGCGGTGCGGCACGCGAGGCTGCGGCAGAAAAATCAGGGCCGCAATGAACGTTTTCTGTCATATCGCCAGCAAACCGCCATCAAACTGCCTGTATGGAAGCGTTTCCATCTTTCCCTTTTACCGAAAGACCCTTCGCGCGTTATGTAATCCCGTCGCCAAATGCTGCGTCGCAGAAAAAAGTTTGGGACGTCTTTTTAGGGTCTGTTCGTCGCTCAGCCAAGCCTGGTTTGGCTCACAGCATTGTTTCTGGAAGCGGAATAGTCAATTCGGTTTATCGCGATTATTTTCCGATAGTAGGTGTATACACTGAGTCTCACTGACGCAGCTCATGGGTCTGACCTCCCAGGCGCGGCGCCATTCCCGAACCGCAATTGAACCTGATTTGGAGTCCACCATGAAGACCAAACTGATCGCAGCGCTGCTGGTCGCAGCTTCCGCTTCTGTTGCCGCTCCGGCGTTCGCCAGCGGCTACGGCCCGGCACCTTTCTATCGCCCGAACGTCGGCGCACCGGCTTCGCAGCAAGGCCAGAGCGCGCAGACCGTCGCGGCCGAGCGCGCACAGCAGCAAGGCGTCGACGCGGCCTACGGCGGCGTGACCGGCTCGGCTTCGCAGTCGGGCGCGCACGGCTCGCAGTCGTCGCAAGCGCAATAAGTGCTGTCCGGCGGCCAGGCTTCGCGCCTCGGCCGCTCTGCACCGGCCGCCCGTCTGACGGGCGGCATGAACGCCGGGTGTCTTCACGACGCCCGGCGTTCTGCTTTTCGGGCGTCTGAAAGGCCTCGTCAGGAGGCCGCGCGCACGCGCTGGTCGATCGCTTCGCGGATGCGGTCGAATGCGGCGTCGAAAGCGTTGTCCTGAGTGGGGAAGCGGCCGGAGGCGACGCCGTCGACGGGCACGTTGGCGTGGCTGTCGTCGGTGAGGCTGCGGATCGTCTGGGTCGTGACGAGAAAGCCCACGTTGTGATCGCCGTCCACGCCGGCGGTCATGTCGAAGCCCATGTATTCATAGCTGCGCTGGTTTTCCATGCCGTGTTCTCCTCAAACGCACGCGACGATTCTGGCACGTCTGCGCCATTCGGGCGTGCGGCGGGGCAAATACAGCAGTCAATGCGCAAACACCTCGCAAACACATGTTGCAGCAGGCGCGCGGCGTGCGGACGCGCTCGCGCCGGTCTCGTTGCGCGCTGTACTACCATGAATCGCGAGGTGAGCGCGCCTGGCGGCTTCGGGCGCGACGTGGTCGGATCGACTCGACTGTCTTCGTCCGGTTTCGACTCGCTAACCAGGAGGTGAACAATGCAGAAACGCTTCGTGCTTCTCGCTGCGCTGGCTTTGCCGGCCATGCTGGCATCGGTATCGACGTTCGCGCAGCAGCCACCGCCCCGTCCGGGCCCGAATGAGTATCACGGCGGGCCGCCGCCCGACCGTCCGCCGCCCGATGCGCCGCCGCCGCACGCGTGGCGCAAGGGCGACCGTCTGCCGCCCGAGTATCGCGATCGTCAATATGTGATCGACGACTGGCAGCAGTATCGTCTCAAGCCGCCGCCGCGCGGTTATCACTGGGTCGGCGTGAGCGGCCAGTATTATCTGGTGCGCAATTCGAGCTGGGCCGTGGAGCGCGTCGGGCCTTAAGCGGACCAGTCTTCGCGACAACCTTCGCAACCCGCGCGATCCGAGCCGGACCGGTTTTACCGGCTCCGGCTTTTTCGTTTTTTCGCTTCGATGGTTTCGACGGCTCTGACTCCGCGCCGCGCGAATTCAGCGCTTCCTGAAAAATTTCGGCCGGCGTGATAGCGTCGCCGTTCTCCCGCAACCTGATGATGGAAACGCTTCGATGGAATACCGCACACTCGGCGATACGAACGTCAAGGTCAGCCTGATCGGCCTCGGCACGATGACATGGGGCGAACAGAATACGGAACAGGACGCCCACGAACAGATCGACTACGCGCTCGACCAGGGTGTCACGCTGATCGACGCCGCGGAGATGTATCCGGTGCCGCCGCGTCCCGAAACGCAAGGGCAGACCGAGCGCTTCATCGGCACGTGGCTTGCCCGCAATGGCGCGCGCCGCGACCAGTTCGTGCTCGCGACCAAGATGACGGGGCCGGCGCGCCAGCCGCACAATCCGCGTCATATCCGTGGCGAAGGCAATCAGTTCGACCGCAAGAATCTGACCGAGGCGCTCGACGGCAGCCTCAAGCGCCTGCAAACCGATTACGTCGATCTGTATCAGCTGCACTGGCCCGACCGCAGCACGATGACCTTCGGCCGCAGCAACTATCCGTGGATCGACGACGCCTACACGGTGCCGATCGAGGAAACGCTCGCGGTGCTCGCCGATTTCGTGAAGGCGGGCAAGGTGCGCCATATCGGCGTGTCGAACGAGACGCCCTGGGGCGTCGCCCAGTTTCTGCGCGCCGCCGAAAAGCTCGGCTTGCCGCGCATCGTCAGCATCCAGAATCCGTATAGCCTCGTGAACCGCACCTTCGAACTCGGGCTGTCCGAGTTCACGCACCACGAGGGCATCGGCCTGCTCGCGTATTCGCCGCTCGCGTTCGGCTGGCTTTCGGGCAAGTACGAGGGCGGCGTGCGGCCCGAGGGCGCGCGCATCACGAAGTTCGAGCGCTTCCAGCGCTACAGCAAGCCGCAGGCGATCGCGGCGATTTCGCGTTACGTCGCGCTCGCGAAAGAGCACGGTCTGTCGCCCGCGCAGTTTGCGCTCGCGTTCGTGAACAGCCGCCCGTTCGTGACGAGCAACCTGATCGGCGCGACGTCGATGGCGCAGCTCAAGGAGAACATCGCGAGCGTCGATGTGAAGCTCTCCGCGGACGTGCTCGCGCGGATCGACGCGCTGCACGAACTGCAGCCGAATCCGGCGCCTTGATCGTGCGCTGACCTGATGGTCGCTGACTGAAGGCGGGTCGGGGCACGCTCCGTCCCCCGACAGTCCGCCGTCCACGCGCACTACGGCTCGCGAATCGCCCAACGCCGGACATTGGCGATTCGCGAGTCATGCACTACGATGCTGCGCACGCCCTGCCGCGCGCCGAAAGCGCGCTTGCAGGTTCGGCCCGGGGCCGCAGTCGCACGATCCGCCCCGAGCCGGTTTCCGCCGTTTTCCCTGTTTCGCATTCCATTCGCCTTTCGCGGAGTCACACCATCATGACCAGCGCACCCGACGCGCCTTCGTCCCGTCCGCCGCAACTGCCGTCCTCGGCGCCCGGCTGGGGCTGGCCCGTTTTTCTTCTGCTGGCGGTCGCCGGGCTGTTCTACGTGAAGTGGTTTCCGTATTACCACCGCGCGTTCACGGCCGAAGCCACGCACTCGATCGGCAAGTCGATCCTGACGGGCGGCGCGGCGAGTGCACCGGTGCCGTCGCTCGCCGCCGCGCTCGACTACGCTTTGGCTTATGGCAAGGCGATCTGGCAGGCGATGGTGCTCGGCCTGCTGCTCGGCTCGGGCGTGCAGGCGCTGTTGCCGGGGCAGTGGGTCGCGCGCGTGCTTGGCCGGCGCGGCTTCGGCAGCGTGGCGGCGGGCGGTCTGCTCGCGGTGCCCGGCATGATGTGCACGTGCTGCGCGGCGCCCGTCGTGGCGGGGCTGCGCGCGCGCAATGCGTCGACGGGCGGCGCGATCGCGTTCTGGCTCGGCAACTCGGTGCTCAATCCGGCGACGCTCGTGTTCATGGGCTTCGTGCTCGGCTGGCAGTGGAGCGCGCTGCGTCTCGCGCTGGGCCTCTTGATGGTGTTCGGCCTCGGCTGGCTCGCCAACCGCATGGTCACGCCCGACGAGGCGCGCGCCGCCGACGACCGTCTCGCGCTGTTCGCGCGCCAGCAGGCCGAGGGCGGCAACGCGCTGGTGCGCTGGGCGCGCCTGTTCCTGCGCATGGCCGTGCGCCTCGTGCCTGAATACATCGTGCTCGTGCTGCTGCTGGGCGCGGCGCGCGCGTGGCTGTTCCCGCACATCGGTCCCGATGTGACGAGCAGCCTCGGCTGGATCGTCGCCTTCGCGGTCGCCGGTATGCTGTTCGTGATCCCGACCGCGGGCGAAGTGCCGATCATTCAGGCGATGCTCGCGCTCGGCATGGGCGTGGGCCCGGCCGGCGCGTTGCTGATGACGCTGCCGCCCGTGAGCGTGCCGTCGTTCGCGATGCTGGCGCGCTCGTTCCGGCCGCGCGTGCTCGTTTTGGTTGGCACGGTGGTCGTGCTGTTCGGCATCGTGGCGGGGCTGGCGACGGTGGCGCTCGGTTTCTGACGTCGCGGCGTCGCGCCGTGTCGACGCCATATCGACGCCATGTTCGAAGAATCGGGGTCAATTGAAGCCAAAACGTCGCGGGCGCAATGCTACGATGGCGTCATAAGGATCACGCATCAACGACGGACGGCGGCGGCGCCGTCCGCACAGACGAGGGCTTTGGCCCGGGAACCGGCATGGCACAGCAAAAAACCAATCCCAAACTCGAACAGGCGCTGACGCGCGGCGACCTCGCGATCCGACAGGCCAATTCGGCCCGCGCGACGGCGGTGTTGCGCGCGCTCGGCAAGATGATCATCGAGGCGTCGGCGACCATCGGGGTCGAGGCGAACGTCGCGATTCCCGATGGCGATCGCATCTACGATCCCGCCGACGGCCTTTGGCCGCAGCAGTTGCTGATCTCGCTCGACGGCCCGGTCGAGGACGCCGATCCCGAGGAAATCCGCACCGTGCGCCTGCTCGCGCAGACGCAGGGGACGATGTTCCGCGTGGAATGGCATCGCGCCGACGGCAAGATCGGGCGTCAGGAAGGGGGCCCGTTCGCGACGGTCGCGTTTATTTCGGACGTCGACATTCCCTGGGGCGACGACGAAGACTGACGCCGCGCGTCCTAGCGCATCATGCGCCGGCGGAACAGGATCGACGCGATCCCGAATGGCACCAGCACGTAGAACACAAGCACGGCCAGATGCAGCGCCGCGTGCTCGACGGGACGCCCGAGCATGGCCGGGCGGATCAGTTCGACGGCGTGCGCGAGCGGCAGCATCAGCGTGATGTGCTGCGCCGCCGCAGGCAGTTGCGCGATCGGGAAGAACACGCCCGAGAGCAGCAGCATCGGCGTGAGCACCAGCGTCTGATAGAACATGAAGAAGTCGTAGGACGGCGCGAGCGCGGTGACGATCATCGCGCAACTCGCGAACGCGAGGCCCGCGAGCGCGATCACGGGCAGCGCGAGCAGCATCGACGGAAAGCTCGCATAGCCGAGCGCGCCCGCCACGATCATGATGGCCGCGCCCGAGAGCATCGACTTGCTGGCGGCCCACATCACTTCGCCGAGTACCACGTCGCCGAGCGACAGCGGCGTGTGCATGATCGCCTCCCACGTGCGCTGCACGTGCATGCGCGAAAAGCCCGAATACATCGATTCGAAGCTCGCCGACATCATCACCGACGACGACACCGTGCCCGCCGCGAGAAAGGCGATGTACGAGACGCCGTCGACGTGACCGACCATCAGCCCGAGCCCGAAGCCCAGACCGAACAGATAGATCATCGGATCGGCGAGATTGCCGAACATCGACGCGAGCGCGAGCTTGCGCCACACGAGATAGTTGCGCCGCCACACGGCGATCCAGTGCGTCGCGTTCGAGGGCAGCGCCGCGCGCGGCTCGCGCAGGGGCGGCGGGGCGCGGTGCGTGTCGGGCGGAGTGTGAGTGCGTGTCTGCATGGTGTCGGTCGTGGGCGGCTCAGTCCTGCATCTCGCGGCCCGTGAGCCGCAGGAAAACGTCTTCGAGATTCGCGGGCCGGTGCAGATAGCGCAGGTCCGAGCGGGGACGCAACTGCGCGTGCACGGGCGCCGGGTCGTCGACGTAGCAGAACAGCGTTTCGCCGCTGATTTCGGTGCGCTTGGCGTAAGGCGCAAGCTCGTCGCGCAGCGCGGCCGGTTCCGGTCCGTAGACCTCGATCACGTCGCAGCCGATTTCGGTTTCGATCAGCGCTTTCGGCGCGCCCTCGGCGATCTTGCGGCCTTCCTCGATCACGCAGACGCGATTGCACAATCGTTCGGCCTCCTCCATGAAATGCGTCGTGAGGAGAATGGTCTTGCCGCGCGCGAGCAGCGAACGCAGCCGCTCCCAGATCAGATGACGCGCCTGCGGGTCGAGGCCCGTGGTGGGTTCGTCCATCACGAGCACGTCGGGATCGTTGACGAGCGCGCGCGCGAGCGTAAGCCGCCTCCGCATGCCGCCGGACAGTTCGCCCACGCGCGCGTCGGCCTTGCTTTCGAGCCGAGCGAATTCGAGCAGCGGCGCAACGAGATCCTGAGTCTGCCGAGCGGAGAGCCCGAAGTAACGGCCGAACACGAGCAGGTTCTCGCGCACGGTGAAATCGGGATCGAGATTGTCGAATTGCGGCACCACGCCGACGCGGGCGCGCGCATGACGGGCGCGCGCGGGGACGGGTTCGCCGCACAGGCTGATGCGGCCCGCATCGGGCGAGACGATGCCAAGCAGCATGCGCAGCGTCGTGGTCTTGCCCGCGCCGTTCGGACCCAGCAGTCCGAAACATTCGCCGGGGACGACGTCGAACGACAGACCGTTGACGACCGTCCTGTCTCCATAGTGCTTGATGACCTGCTCGAATTCGATGGCGGGCATGGTTGAGCGATGTCGGTGAGCGCGCAGGTGGTGCACGCGCAAGGCGGCCTATTCTAGAGCATTGCGGCGCGCGAGGTTGGTGCATGCCGATCGCGCGCGCGAGCGCGATGGCTCACACGGAAGCCTCGGCGCGCGCCTGGTGTGCACATGCAGGCGCAGGTGCGCATGCCGCGTCAATCGCTGACGCGGCAATCATTGTCCTTGTGCGCAAATCCAGTGCCGGCGGGTGTTGCGCGCGGTTTGAGAGCTGCCGCGCACCTGGCGTTTTCCAGCCCTTGCATGTGCAATTGCGGCGCACCATGATGCAGGTACGACCTGCGTTTTCGCGTGGGTGTTGGGGGAAATGATCATGGCGAGCTACAAGAAAATCCTGCTCTGTTACGACGGCTCGCGCGAAGGCCGCAAGGCGCTGCGTTGCGGGGCCGATCTGGCCTTGGATCTGCACGCCGAGACGCATCTGCTCTCGGTCGTGGACATGCGCTCGACCATCGCCCAGAGCGCCGGCCTGCTGACCGATGTGGCGTGCGGCCGCTTCGAGGAAACGGCGCGCGAGATTCTGCAGGAGGGCGTCGACTGGCTCACCGAACGCGGCGTGCGCGCGCAGGGCCACTTCGCGTTCGGTCATCCGATCGACGAAATCGCGAATCTCGCCAACGAACTGCAGGCCGATCTCGTAGTGGTGGGGCATCGCTGCCGCACAGGTCTGTCGCGCTGGTGGATGGGCGCGGGCAATACGCCGCTGCTCGATCGTGTGTCGTGCAGCATTCTCGTGGCGTGTTCGTCGCCTGCTGAAGACAAGCAGCAAGCGGCCGCGTAGGGCGCGTGCGCGGGGCTGGCATGCGTTTAACGTCTTGCCGGCCCGCCGCGCAATGATTGCCGCCTTGATGCAGACGATCAGCCATTCGCGCCCGATCAGTTTGGCGTGTTCGCGCCGCTTCCCGAATCGGGTTCGTTCAATTCCACCGCCGCGAGCTTCCACGAGAACAGGCCGTGCCGCTCCAGGATGGCGGCATAGCGCTCGCTGTGCGCGCTGCGCTGCCATGTGACCGCGAACTCATTGATGCTGCGATAACCCGCCGTGGCTTGCGAGCGGGGTTGCGCTTGAGCGGGCTCGGCCGGTGCGCCGGGGTTGGCGGGCGCTTCGGATGAGGTGCCACTTGGCGGCGCGGATGGCGGCGCGTTTTCTGCGGGCGGAGCCGGCGGCGGCGCGGCGGGTTGTTCGCCGGGCTTGCCGGTGGGCGGCATACCGTTGAGCAGCGCGGCGACGCCTTCAGGCGTGGCGTAGGCGTCGACGAGCGGGCCGATCAGCGCCGAGCCGATCACCGCGCCAAACAGCAGTAACGGATTGCTGCTGTGCTCGGCCTGAATGCGCCGTTGCAGCATTTCCCCGGCCTGTTGCTTGAGACTCGCGCGCAACGCGGGGTAATCGACGTATTCGCTCAGCGCGGCCGCATCGCGTGCGTCGGCGGCCTGTTTGAGATGATTCAGCGCGATATACGGCGAGGCGTAGCCGTAACCGAGCGCGGCCACCACGGCCGCCGCCGCAACGGCGATGGCGACGGGCTTCTTCCAGTTCGAGGACTTGCCGGCGCGAGAGCGAGAAAGCTTGGGTGTATCGGTATCGGTCATCGGAGAGCAGGCGCGCCGCGCGAGCAGCGCAAGGGTTCAAATAGCGGTTGAGTCGGAGCGGTTGAGTCGGCGATTCAATCACAGTGTTGACCACACGTGCGCCAAAACGATCCCTACACCCGCAAGAACCTCCGCCGACACGCTATTTCCCACCTTCCGATTTCACACCTTACTTCGCGAGCGCCGCCGCCAGATCGCTTTGCTGTTCGGCGATGCAGCGGTCGATGGCACGGCACACCGCGTCCATCGTGCCGACCATGATGAGACGCGACTGACCGTGATACACGCGCACCGGCGCGCGGCGGTCCGGCTGTTCCGTATTCAGCGTGCTGTTCAGCGACACGCGGGCGAAGGCCGGTTGCGCCGACGGCAGCGGCGGCAGTTCCGGCGTTTCCAGCTTCTCGAAAAGCGAGCCATTGAGCGCGGCGGCTGAGGCGCGCGCTTCACGCATTGCGCACGAGGCGATTCCGCGCAGATGGCGCAGACGGCCGAATTGACGGAAGGGCAACAGGCGGGCAAGGCGTTCCATGACTCTCTCCAGAGAAGTGCGCCACGAGGCGCAAAACCAGCGCTGACAGGCGCGGATGGATTCTTAGAATTCGGTGGGCCGGATCAGACCGACGGCAATGCCTTCGAGCGCGAAGTCGGCGCTGCCGGCCTGCACGAAGATGTTGTCGTAGTCGGGGTTCTCCGCGATCAGTTCGATGCCGTTGGGCTGGCGCTTCAGACGCTTCACGGTGACGTCGTCGCCCAGACGCGCCACGATGATCTGGCCGTCTTTCGCTTCGGCCTTCTTCTGCACGGCGAGCAGGTCGCCGTCGAGGATGCCGGCGTCGCGCATCGACAGCCCGCGCACCTTCAACAGATAGTCGGGGCGGCTGGAGAACAGCGCCGGGTCGCAGGCGTAGTTCTGCGAGATATGTTCTTGCGCGAGGATCGGGCTGCCTGCCGCGACGCGCCCGACCAGCGGCAGCGAGAGCTGCATGATGCTGGCGTGCGGCAGCGTGAACTGGTGCGGCAGGTCGTCGGGGCCGGGCATCAGACGGATGCCGCGCGAGGCGCCCGCCGCAAGCTCGATCACACCCTTGCGGGCCAGCGCGCGCAAATGCTCTTCCGCCGAGTTGGCCGAGCTGAAGCCCAGTTCGGCGGCGATCTCGGCGCGCGTGGGCGGAAAGCCGGTGCGCTCGATCGCGCGGCGGATCAGATCGAAAACCTGCTGCTGTCGTGCGGTGAGTTTGGTCATGTCGACACTGTATGTTTGAACAGGTAACTGTATTTTTATACAGTATTCGCCGCTTTTCAAGTGTTACTTGAACTTTGTCGTTTGGGTGCCGCCACAGCAGCGTTTCCCGGCGATCGGACGGACGAAAACACGCTCAAACGTCCGATTCCTCCGCCCTTACCACTTTTGCGTATTAAAGAATGAAAAAACATCATTTTTAATAATGTAAGCGGATCGCTAGACTGGCCTTCATCGATCGCAAGCACCACACGACAAAACGGAGAAAGTGGATGAATCAAGGCAATACGGGGCGCGCAGGCTGGCTGACTTCGCTGGCTGCAAAACTGGTCATCGGCATCGCACCGCTCGTCGGCATGGTGGCGATGGCGCCGGCTGCGCACGCGGATACCTCGCTGCTGAACGTGTCGTACGACCCGACGCGCGAGCTGTATCAGGAGATCAACGAAGCCTTCATCAAGCAGTGGAAGGCGAAGACGGGCGAAACGCTCACCATCAAGCAGTCGCACGGCGGCTCGGGCGCACAGGCGCGCTCGGTGCTCGACGGCCTGCAGGCGGACGTGGTGACGCTGGCGCTGGCCTGGGACATCGACGCGCTCGCCAACAAGGGCATCGTCGCGAAGGACTGGCAAAAGCGCCTGCCCGACAACGCCTCGCCGTACACCTCGACCATCGTGTTTCTGGTGCGCAAGGGCAATCCCAAGCACATCAAGGACTGGGACGATCTGACGAAGCCGGGCGTGTCGATCGTCACGCCGAATCCGAAGACCTCGGGCGGCGCGCGCTGGAACTACCTCGCGGCCTGGGCGTACGCCGAACATCAGCCGGGCGGCAACGACCAGAAGGCCAAGGAGTTCGTGACGAAGCTCTACAAGAATGCGGGCGTGCTCGATTCGGGCGCGCGCGGCGCGACCACGAGCTTCGTGCAGCGCGGCATCGGCGACGTGCTGATCGCCTGGGAAAACGAGGCCTTCCTGTCGCTGAAGGAATTCGGTCCGGACAAGTTCGAGATCGTGGTGCCGTCGGTGAGCATTCTGGCCGAGCCGCCGGTTGCCGTGGTCGACAAGGTCGTCGACAAGAAGGGCACGCGCAAGCAGGCCGAGGCGTATCTGCAGTTCCTCTATAGCGAGGAAGGTCAGGAGATCGCCGCGAAGAACTTCTACCGTCCGCGTTCGGACAAGGTGCCGGCGGCGCTGACGGCGAAGTTCCCGAAGCTGAAGCTCTACACGGTGGACGACACCTTCGGCGGCTGGGCCAACGCACAGAAGACGCATTTCGCGGATGGCGGCGTGTTCGACTCGATCTACCAGCCGCAATAAGCGCAGTCGCGGTTGTGCAGTAGCAGTATCGACGTAACGATAAGAACAAGGCGCGCCCAATGAGGCGCGCCTTTCGGCGCAACAGACGCGCAACCCATGTGAAGAGATCCAGCATGACGACGTTCCGATTACGCAAGCCAGGCGCGCTGCCGGGATTCGGCGTGACGCTCGGCATCACCGTGGCTTATCTGAGCCTCGTGGTGCTGATTCCGCTCGCGGCCACCTTTCTCAAGACCGCCACGCTCGACTGGGCGCAATTCGTGCGCGCCGTGTGGTCGCCGCGCGTGATCGCGTCGTACCGGCTGACGTTTACCGCCGCGCTCGGCGGCGCGCTCATCAACGCGGTGTTCGGCTTTCTGCTCGCGTGGGTGCTGGTGCGCTACACGTTCCCGTTCAAGCGCGTGATCGACGCGCTCGTCGATTTGCCGTTCGCGCTGCCGACCTCGGTGGCCGGCATTTCGCTCGCGGCCGTGTACGCGGGCAACGGCTGGATCGGCCAGTATCTGCAGCCGCTCGGACTCAAGATCGCCTTCACGCCGCTCGGCGTGCTGGTCGCGCTGACGTTCATCGGCCTGCCGTTCGTGGTGCGCACGGTGCAGCCCGTGCTTGAGGAGTTCGAGCGCGAGCAGGAAGAGGCGGCCGCGTGCCTCGGCGCGTCGCGCTGGCTGACGTTTCGCCGCGTGGTGCTGCCGGCGGCGTTTCCCGCGCTGCTGACCGGTTTCGCGCTGTCGTTCGCGCGCGCGCTGGGCGAGTACGGTTCGGTCATCTTCATCGCCGGCAACGTGCCGATGAAGTCCGAAATCACCTCGCTGCTCATCATCACCAAGCTCGAGCAATACGACTACGCGGGCGCGACGGCACTGGCCGTGGTGATGCTGTGCGTGTCGTTCGTGATGCTGCTGCTGATCAACACGCTGCAATGGTATTTGCAGCGCCGCACGAGCCGCGGTGGGGGCGCGCCGCGTGCGCCGAATGCAACGCAAACCACGACGCAAACCACGCAAGCCGCCGCCGGAGGTGCGCAATGAGCACGAACGCACGCCGTATTCCGGCAGGCCGTCCCAACCCCGTGACCGAGGCGCCGTGGGTGCGCTGGCTGCTGACGGGCATCGCGCTGGCGTTTCTCGCGCTGTTCCTCGTGGTGCCGCTCGTCGCGGTGTTCTGGCAGGCGCTCTCGAAGGGCATCGGCTTCTATTTCGAATCGCTCGCCGATCCCGACGCGCTCGCCGCCATCAAGCTCACGCTGATCACGGCCGCGATCGCGGTGCCGCTCAATCTGGCCTTCGGCCTGTGCGCGTCGTGGGCGATCGCGAAGTTCGATTTCCGCGGCAAGGCGCTGCTCACCACGCTGATCGACCTGCCGTTCTCGGTCTCGCCGGTGATCTCGGGCCTCGTCTACGTGCTGATGTTCGGCGCGCAGGGCTGGTTCGGTCCGTGGCTCGAAGACCATAACGTGCAGATCATCTTCGCGGTGCCGGGCATCGTGCTCGCGACGATCTTCGTGACCTTCCCGTTCGTCGCGCGCGAGCTGATTCCGCTGATGCAGGCGCAGGGCACCGACGAAGAAGAAGCCGCGCACGTGCTGGGCGCGTCGGGCTGGCAGATGTTCCGCCGCGTGACGCTGCCGAACATCCGCTGGGGTCTGCTGTACGGCGTGATTCTCTGCAATGCGCGCGCGATGGGCGAGTTCGGCGCGGTCTCGGTGGTCTCGGGTCACATTCGCGGCCAGACCGACACCATGCCGCTGCACGTCGAGATTCTCTACAACGAATACAACTTCGCGGCGGCCTTTGCCGTGGCGTCGTTGCTGGCGCTGCTCGCGCTCGTGACGCTGGGGCTCAAGCTGCTTGCCGAGCGCCACATGTCCGCCGAACTGCGCGACGACGACGTGCCGGCCCACGCCGGTCCGCCGCCGGCTTATGCGGCCGCGTCGACGGCCGCGTCGGGCAATCAACCTCATTCGCAACCCGCGTCCCGCACCGGCGCCGCGCGTCAATCGCTTCAACAGGAGCTGTAATCATGGGCATCACCGTCAGCAATCTGCACAAGCGCTTCGGCGACTTCACCGCGCTCGACAACGTCTCGCTCGATTTTCCGGCGGGCGAACTGGTCGCGTTGCTCGGGCCGTCGGGCTGCGGCAAGACCACGCTGCTGCGCGTGATCGCGGGCCTCGAATACGCCGATGAAGGCCAGGTCGTGCTGCAAGGTCAGGACGTGGGCGAGGTGGGCGCGCGCGAGCGTCAGGTGGGCTTCGTGTTCCAGCATTACGCGCTGTTCCGTCACATGACGGTGTTCGAGAACGTGGCGTTCGGCCTGCGCGTGAAGCCGCGCAACGAGCGGCCGTCGGAAGCGGTGATCCGCGAGAAGGTGCATGAACTGCTCAAGCTCGTGCAGCTCGACTGGCTCGCGCAGCGCTATCCGTCCGAGCTGTCGGGCGGCCAGCGTCAGCGTATCGCGCTGGCGCGCGCGCTCGCGGTGGAGCCGAAAGTGCTGCTGCTCGACGAGCCGTTCGGCGCGCTCGACGCGAAGGTGCGCAAGGAATTGCGCGGCTGGCTGCGCCGTCTGCACGACGATCTGCATATCTCGACGATCTTCGTCACGCACGATCAGGAAGAAGCGCTCGAAGTGGCCGACCGCATCGTCGTGATGAATCACGGTCACGTGGAGCAGGTGGGCAGCCCGCAGGACGTCTACGATCATCCGCAGACGGCGTTCGTCTACGAATTCCTCGGCGCGGCGAACCGTCTGCGCGGCAGCGTGACGGCGAACGGTTTCGTCGCCGATGGCGCGGCGCAGGCGATCTCGGTGCAGGCGGGTTTCGAAGGTCCGGCGCTCGCCTATGTGCGTCCGCACGATCTGGTGCTGCATCGCGACGCGGCGCAGCATGGCGACGGCATCGTCGTCGACGTGCGCCGCGTGGTGACGCTGGGCGGTTCGGTGCGTGTGGAACTCGAAAGCCGCACGGGCGGCGCGCTCGAAGCGCAGCTCGACCGCGAGGCGTGGCGCGCGCTCGATCTTTCGGTCGGCGACGGCGTGACGGCGGTGCCGCGCGGCCTGCGTGTGTTTCCGGCGCAATAAACCCAATCAGCACAATATCGGCGCAACGATGCGCGGCTAGCCGCGCATCCACTACACTAAAAACATCAATAAACGGTCGGCAGTTCCGGAGAGAAGAACATGAATTTTCAGCAGTTGCGTTTCGTGCGCGAGGCCGTGCGGCAGAACATGAACCTGACCGAAGTGGCGAACGTGCTGTACACGTCGCAGTCGGGTGTGTCGAAGCAGATCAAGGATCTGGAGGACGAGCTGGGCGTCGACATCTTCATTCGACGCGGCAAGCGCCTCACGGGTCTCACGGAGCCGGGCAAGGCCGTGCATCAGCTGATCGAGCGCATGCTGCTCGACGCGGAGAACCTGCGCCGCGTGGCGCGCCAGTTCGCCGATCAGGACAGCGGCCACCTCGTCGTGGCGACGACTCACACGCAGGCGCGCTATGCGCTGCCGAAGGTCGTGCACCAGTTCCGCGAGGTGTTCCCGAAGGTGCATCTGGCGCTGCGCCAGGGCAATCCGCAGCAGATCGCGCAGATGATCATCAACGGCGAGGCCGATATCGGCATCTCGACCGAAGCGCTCGATCGTTTCCCCGATATCGTGACGTTCCCGTGCTATTCGTGGCATCACGTGGTGGTCGTGCCGAAGACGCATCCGCTCGTGGGCCGCGAGAATCTCACGCTCGAAGACATCTCCGAATATCCGATCATCACCTATGACCAGGATTTCACGGGCCGCTCGCACATCGACCAGGCGTTCGCGAAAGCGGGCGTGGTGCCCGACGTGGTGCTGACCGCCATCGACGCGGACGTGATCAAGACCTACGTCGAACTCGGCATGGGCGTGGGCGTGGTCGCGGCGATGGCCTACGATCCGAAGCGCGATAGCGAACTGGTCGCGCTCGACACCCAGCACCTGTTCGAGGCGAGCACGACGCGCGTGGGTCTGCGCAAGGGCGCGTTCCTGCGTCAGTACGCGTACCGGCTGATCGAGATGTTCGCGCCGCAACTGACCGAGCAGCAGATCGCGAGCCAGTTGCGCGAAGTGGTCTGAGGCGTGTTGATTGGCCCGGCTAACGGGCCAGATGGCGGCGGCAGTCGGATCGCTTAAAATCGCCGCCATGACTACTTCTTCTTCCTCCCAGAACGCGGCCGGCGCTTCGGCGCTGCCGCGCATCGCGGTGCTCGCCACGGGCGGCACCATCGCCGGTTCCGCGCCCGACGCGGCCAATACGGCGGGCTATCAGGCCGGCGTGATCGGCGTGGCGCAACTGCTGGCCGCCGTGCCGGGCCTCGACGCCGTCGCGCAGATCCACGCCGAGCAGGTCGCGAGCGTCGACAGCAAGGACATGTCGTTCGCGCTCTGGACCACGCTCGCGCAGCGCGTGAATGCCTTGCTCGCCGACGACGACATCGACGGCGTGGTGATCACGCACGGCACCGACACGCTCGAAGAAACCGCCTATCTGCTGCATCTGACCGTGAAGAGCGCCAAGCCGGTGATCCTCACGGCGGCGATGCGTCCGGCGTCTGCGCTGTCGGCCGACGGTCCGCTCAATCTGCTCAATGCCGTGACGGTCGCGGCGAGCGGCGAGGCGGCCGGGCAGGGCGTGCTCGTCGCGTTCAACAACCGCATGCATTGCGCGCGCGACGTCGCGAAGATCAGCACCTATGCCGTCGATGCGTTCCAGTCGCCGGAAATCGGTGCGCTGGGCTGGGTGCAGGACGGCCGCGTGGACTTCCAGCGCCGCGCGCTGCGCCCGCACACGCTCGATACGCCGTTCGCGGTGGTCGACGACGCGGCGCAGTGGCCGCAGGTCGACATCGTCACGAGTTATGCGGGCGTCTCGCGCATTGCCGTGGATGCGCTCGTGAGCGCGGGCGTGCGCGGCATCGTCGTGGCGGGCACGGGCAATGGTTCGATCCACGCCACGCTCCAGCAGGCGCTCGCCGACGCGGCTGCGCAAGGTGTGGCCGTGGTGCGCGCCTCGCGCGTGGGTTCGGGTCACGTGATGCACAACGGCGCGGCGAAGGACGACGCGCTCGGCTTCGTTTCCGCGGGCACGCTGAGCCCGTACAAGGCGCGTGTGCTGCTGATGCTCGCGCTGGCCGCGGGCAACACGCAGAAGGACGCCTTGCAGCGTGTGTTCGATACGTATTGATCGCTGACTCGCGCAGCACGAGAATCAGCATGAAAAACGGGCCTTGCGGATCGCTCCGCAAGGCCCGTTTCCGTTCCGGCCGCAGGTTTTACTTTACTGCAGCGGCGGAATGACGAGCACCTGACCCGGATAGATCTTGTCCGGGCTCTTGAGCATCGGCGTGTTGGCCTGGAAGATGACGTCGTTCTTCGCGCCGCTGCCGTAGTACTTTTCGGCGATCTTCCAGAGGTTGTCGCCCGCGACCACCGTGTGGTGCTGCGCTTCCGGTGCGGGATTCGTGACGGTCAGCTGGTCGTCGACCTTGTCGACGTTCTGGACGTTGCCCGCGGCCACGAGGATTTTTTCCTTGGTGGGCTGATCGGCGGCGTTGCCCGTGACGGTCACGGTATGCGAGACGCCGTCGTAGGTCACGCCGAGGTTGTCGGCGTCGAGGCCCTGCGAGCGGATATAGGCCGCGATCGCGTCGCCGGCCTTCTGGTTCAGGTCCGCGAGATTCGCAGCCGGTGCGGCGGCGGGTTCGGCGGCTTGCGCCGGCGCGGAGGCCGAGCCGAACAGTTTTTCGCCGGCTTCCTTGATGAAATTGATAATGCCCATCGATCACACTCCTCACGTGCTGGGGGTTGATTGAGTGACCACGCAGCCAGTTGCGCGTTGACCTGCGCGTTCACCTTGCGCTGCCGGCGTGACACACGAATGAAAGCACGATTCTAGAAACGCGAACGCGAACGCGTCCAGCGCGAGGAGGTAAAACATTGTGAAATGCCGCGCGGGCGTTGCGCGCGGGCAGTGAGGGGAGTGCAACAAACGCAACACGCGCAGCGAGCGCGAGGCGCGGCCATCCGACAGGCGGACACCCGGAGACGACGTCTGACCGACCAAGGCTTCCCCGTCGTCGCCGAGTGCCGCTTTCGGACCCCACTGGCCGCCCTCAGCCCAGAGCGGCCCCGATTTGCCTCGCAGCGGTTGCCGCCGCCACGAAGCGCCCCACCGATGGCCGTCGCGTCGCGCGCGCCGGCCTGAATGCGTGAATACGTGAAGGTGTTTCTTATCGTTCGAACGCCGCTGGATGGAACCGGCGATGCGATGCGTGTGCCTTGCTCGCACGCATCGCCGATTCGTCCATCGCTACAGCGGCTTGCGCTACGTTTAGCGTCGCTTACGCGGCCTTCGCCTGCGCTTCCGGCGCCTGCGCGATTTCGAAGTTCGCCATGATTTCGAGTGCGCGGATCATCGCCGAATGATCCCAGGCCTTGCCGCCGTTCGCCGCGCACACGCTGAAGAGCTGCTGCGCGCTCGCCGTATGCGGCAGGGCGATGCCCAGCTTGCGCGCGCCGTCGATCGCGAGATTCAGGTCCTTCTGGTGCAGCTCGATGCGGAAGCCCGGATTGAACGTGCGCTTCGTCATGCGCTCGCCGTGCACTTCGAGAATGCGCGACGACGCGAAACCGCCCATCAGCGCCTTGCGCACGCGCTCCGGATCGGCGCCCGAACGCGCGGCGAACAGCAGTGCCTCGGCCACGGCTTCGATGTTCAGCGCCACGATGATCTGGTTCGCGACCTTCGTCGTCTGGCCCGCGCCGTTGTCGCCGACGAGCGAGATGTTCTTGCCCATGATCTCGAACAGCGGCTTGGCCTGGTTGAAGGCCTTTTCCGGGCCGCCGACCATGATCGAGAGCGTGGCGTCGCGTGCGCCGACTTCGCCGCCGGATACCGGCGCGTCGAGATAATCGCAGCCGAGCGCGTTGATCTGCTTCGCGAACTGCTGCGTTTCGAGCGGCGAGATCGAACTCATGTCGATCACCAGCTTGCCGGCCGAGAGACCCTTGGCCACGCCGTCGTCGGCGAACAGCACGTTCTGCACGTCGGGCGTGTCGGGCACCATCACGATCACGATGTCCGACGCCTGCGCGACGGCGGTCGAGTCGGCGACCACGGTCGTCTGCGTGCGCAGATCGTCGGGCACCGGATATTTGCCGTTGACGGCCAGCGTGTGGCCGCCCTTCAGAAGGTTGCGCGCCATGTGCGCGCCCATGATGCCGAGGCCGATAAAACCAATCTTTGCCATCTGTGTTGTCTCCAGTTGAGTCGAATGCGGTTCGATAAGTCGATGCGTGCGGTACGCGCGGCGCGGACGTCGGCGCTGCGTGAAATCAGGCGAGTTCGGCGGCGCGTTGCTGCGCGCTGCGCAACCAGCCGAGGCCGTCGACGGTGGCCGCTTTGGGCTTGTATTCGCAGCCGATATAGCCTTCGTAGCCGAGCGAATCGAGCAGATCGAACAGGAACGGATAGTGGATCTCGCCCGTGCCCGGCTCATTGCGGCCGGGGTTGTCGGCGAGCTGGATGTGAGCGATCTTCGCGAACTGCTTCTTGAGGGTCGCGGCGAGTTCGCCTTCCATGCGCTGCATGTGATAGATGTCGTATTGCAGGAACAGATTGTCGGAGCCGACCTGCTCGATCACGCCGAGCGCTTCGGCCGAACGGTTCAGCGCGAAGCCCGGAATGTCGTAGCTGTTGCACGGCTCGACCAGCAGGCGGATGCCTTCGCGCTTCAGTTCGCCCGCCGCGTAACGCAGGTTCTCGACGATGGTCGCAAGCGCCGTATCGCGATCGACGCCCGCCGTCGGAATGCCGACGAGGCAGTTCAGTTGCGGCACGCGCAGCGCGCGGGCGTACTCGATCGCGCGTCCCACGCCTTCCTTGAATTCGCCCTTGCGATCGGGCAGGCAGGCGATGCCGCGCTCGCCGGCTTCCCAGTTGCCGGCCGGCAGGTTGTGCAGCACGAGCTTGAGGCCGTGCGCGTTCAGGCGGTCGGCGAGTTCGGCGGCCTTGTACGGATAAGGAAACAGGAATTCCACGGCATCGAAGCCCGCCTCGGCAGCCGCGGCAAAGCGGTCGAGGAACGGCACTTCGTTGAACAGCATGGTGAGGTTCGCGGCGAATTTCGGCATGAGTGTCTCGCGGGTCGGTCAGGGTGGGAGCGTCCGCTTTTCGCGCATCAGGGCTGAGCGCGAAAAGCGGGTGGAAGCACTACACAAACACTAAGGCAATACGACGAATACTGTTTCGTCGAATCATCAGGATTGCAGGGCGATCGCGGTCGGCGCGTGTTCCGGCTTGTCGGCGAGTTCCTCGAACTCGTTGATCGCGTCGATCTCTGCGCCCATTGCAATATTGGTCACGCGTTCGAGAATCACCTCGACGACCACCGGCACGCTGAACTCCGCAGCCATCGATTGCGCCTGTTTGAGCGCCGGTGCGATCTCCTCGGGCTTGAACACGCGCAGCGCCTTGCAGCCGAGACCTTCGACCACGGTCTTGTGATCGACGCCATAGCCGTTCACTTCCGGCGCGTTGATGTTCTCGAACGCGAGCTGCACGCAGAAGTCCATGTCGAACTGGCGCTGCGCCTGGCGGATCAGGCCCAGATACGAGTTGTTCACGAGCACGTGCACGTAGGGCAGCTTGAACTGCGCGCCCACGGCCAGTTCCTCGATCATGAACTGGAAGTCGTAGTCGCCCGAGAGCGCCACGATCGGGCGCGACGGATCGGCCGCACGCACGCCCAGCGCCGCCGGGATCGTCCAGCCGAGCGGGCCGGCCTGGCCGCAGTTGATCCAGTTGCGCGCCTTGTAGACGTGCAGGAACTGCGCGCCCGCGATCTGCGAAAGGCCGATCGTGCTCACGTAGCAGGTGTCGCGGCCAAACGCCTTGTTCATTTCCTCGTAGACGCGCTGCGGCTTGATCGGCGCGTTGTCGAAATGCGTCTTGCGGTGCATCGTGGCCTTGCGCTGCTGGCAGTCGGCCACCCACGCGCTGCGATCCTTGAGCTTGCCCGCGGCCTTCCATTCCTGCGCGATTTCGACGAACAGTTCGAGCGCGGCCTTCGCGTCCGAGACGATGCCGAGATCCGGACCGAACACGCGGCCGATCTGCGTCGGCTCGATATCGACGTGCACGAACTTGCGGCCCTTCGTATAGACCTCGACGCTGCCCGTATGGCGGTTGGCCCAGCGGTTGCCGATGCCGAGCACGAAGTCGGAGGCGAGCATCGTCGCGTTGCCGTAACGGTGCGAGGTTTGCAGCCCGACCATGCCGGCCATCAGCGGATGGTCGTCGGCGATGGCGCCCCACGACATCAGCGTCGGAATCACGGGCACGCCCACGGTTTCCGCGAATTGCACGAGCAGGTCTTCGGCCGCTGCGTTGAGCACGCCGCCGCCCGAAACGATCAGCGGCTTCTCGCTCGCGTTGAGCAGTTCGAGCGCGGCTTCGATCTGCTTGCGCGTCGCCTTCGGCTTGTAGACCGGCAGCGGTTCGTAGGTGTCGATGTCGAATTCGATTTCGGCGAGCTGCACGTCGATCGGCATGTCGACCAGCACCGGACCCGGACGGCCCGAGCGCATCAGATGAAACGCCTGCTGGAACACGCGCGGCACGAGTGCCGGCTCGCGCACGGTCACGGCCCACTTGGTGACGGGTTTGGCGATCGATTCGATATCGACGGCCTGGAAATCTTCCTTGTAAAGACGCGCGCGCGGCGCCTGGCCCGTGATCGCGAGGATCGGAATCGAGTCGGCCTGGGCGGAGTAGAGGCCCGTGATCATGTCGGTGCCCGCCGGGCCCGAGGTGCCGATGCACACGCCGATATTGCCCGGCGCGGCGCGCGTGTAGCCTTCGGCCATGTGCGAGGCGCCCTCGACGTGACGCGCCAGCACGTGCGTGATGCCGCCGGCTTTCTTGAGCGCCGAGTAGAACGGATTGATGGCGGCGCCCGGCACGCCGAACGCGGTGTCGATACCTTCTTTTTCGAGCACCAGCACGGCGGCGTCGACGGCTCTCATTTTGGCCATGAAATGTCTCCTGAATGTCGCGGCGGCCTGAACAGGCCGAGGGATACAGCGCTTGAGAGTCACTGTAGGCTTGCAGGAAAGGTTTGATAAGATCAGTCCGGGTCGCTTATTTCGATACAAAAAGTATGGAATGACCGGGCGACGAGGCAACCGGAAGGAGACAGACGATGGATCGCTTCAAGCAGATCGAGACCTTCGTGCGCGTCGCGGAGGCGGGCAGTCTCGCGGCAGCGGCGCTGGAGGAGGGCGTGTCGCCCGTGATTCTCGGCCGCCGGATCGACGCGCTCGAAAAGCGCCTCGGCGTGAAGCTCATGTACCGCTCGACGCGGCGGCTCGTGGTCAGCGAGGAAGGCGCCGCGTTTCTGGAGCGCTGCCGCGGGCTGCTGGCGGAATGGGAGCAGGCGGAGAACGAGCTGTCGGTGGGGCGGCGCGTGGTGAACGGGCATCTGATCGTCTCGGCGCCCGCCGCGTTCGGGCGCAAGCACGTCGCGCCGCTCGCGCCCGAATTTCTCGCCGACAAACCCGAGTTGCAGGTGTCCTTCAACCTGACTGACCGCGTGGTCGATCTGGTGCGCGAGGGCTACGACCTGTCGATCCGCATCGGCGGCTCGGTCGATCCGAATTTCGTCGCCGTGAAGCTCGCCTCGAACCGGCGCGTGGTGTGCGGCACGCCGGACTATTTCCGCAAGCATGGCCGGCCGAAATCGCTCGAAGATCTGCCGAACCACAATTGCCTCGCGTTCAATCTGCAAGGCGGACAGAATCGCGGCTGGTATTTCCGCCGCAACGGCAAGCTCGCGACCGTGCGCGTGGGCGGCAATCTCGACTGCAACGACGGCGAGTTGCTGCACCGCTGGGTGACGGAAGGGCTCGGGCTCGGCTGGCGCTCCACCTGGGAGATCGACGCGCAGCTCGCGCGCGGCGAACTGGAAACCGTGCTCGACGAGTACGCGCTGCCCGATTACGACATCCTCGCCGTGTATCCGCAGCAGCGCTATGTGCCGGCCAAGGTGCGCTATTTCATCGATTATCTGAAGGCGATCTATTCGCGGCCGGGCTATTGGACCGACGTCGTTTGAGCCGCCGGTCCGCGGCTTCGCTTATCCGACCGTGATTACGCCGTTCATCGTCTCGTGGCCCGAACCGCAGAAGATGTCGCAGAGAAACTGAACCGTGCCCACGTCGCCCGCCGTGGCCGCGAGTTTGACGACGCTGCCAGGCGGCACGTCGGCGCGCACACCGTACTGCGGAATCGAAAAGCCCATCGTCGTGTCCTGCGACGTCAACTCGAATATGACGCTTTCGTGCGGCGCGAGCGCGATATGGTCGGGCGTGAACACGAAGCGGCGCGCGTGAACCTTGATGACGCGCGGCGCGGCCTGTGCGTCCACGCGCATCAACGCGCCTGTGCCCATGGCGGCGGCCGCGAGCGCGAGCCAGCGGCGGCGCGCAAGGCGCGGCTCGCGGGCGCGCAAACGATGAAGCTTCAGCATGGTGGTCTCCTGGTTTTGTGCGAATTGTGTGCGCGTTGTGCGCGCTTCGGTCCCGTGACAACGTTCACCCGATCTCGCGGATCGGCACCTCGGTCAGCGCAAACGCGCCGGGCGCGCCATCGACATCGACGCTGCGCCAGCCGAGTCCCTTGTACGGCGCGGCCGCGTCCCACGGCACCGGCAGGCGCTTGGGCTGCGACATCGGCGCGGGCAGCGCGAACATCAGCGAGCGCGCGGCGTGGTGCGAGACCGAGCCCGTCATCGTGTGGTTCTCCTGATGAATGTGGCCGTAGAACACCGTGACGTTCGCGTGTTTCTGCAACAGCGCGATGGCCTGCGCGCCGTCGCGCGTCGCCCAGTCCCACTGCGGCGCGAGATCGAACAGCGGCCGGTGCGTGAAGACGACGATGCGCGCGTCCGCGGGCTGGCGGCCGAGATCGTCGGCGAGCCAGGCGAGTTGCGCGTCGCCGATACGGCCCGCCGGGTCCGAGACGTTGTCGAGCACCACGAAATGCACGCCGCGATGATCGAAGGTGTAGTGCGTCGCGCCGAAGATCTCGCGAAACGCCTCGCCGTTGTCGAGACTCGCATCGTGCTCGCCGGGCATCAGATAGAGCGGCTTCACGCGCAGTCCCGCGACGATCTGCTGGAACTCGCGCATGCGCGCGCGGCGCACGGCCGGATCGTCGGTCGTGTGCGTGAGGTCGCCCGTGAAGACGACGAAGTCGGGCGTGGCGGGCAGCGCGTTGACGGCGGCGATCGCCTTGGGCAGTGTGCCTTTCGCATCCGGATTGATGGCCGCCCCTTCGAAGCCCCAATGGGCGTCGGAGAGCTGGACGAAGAAAAAGTCGGCGTGGCCGGCCGCCTGGCCCGAGGCCCAGCCGGGCAGCGCCGAAGCGAATACGGCGCCGCCGCCGAGCGCGGCCAGCTTCAGGAAGTGTCGGCGCGAAAGAGGCGCGGGGGTGGTCGGCATGTCGGTCTCCTCGTGGAGGGTGGGGCGCGTCTGCTTGTCGGCTTTGCATCGGCGCATGACTGCCATACCGGTGTCGGCATCGTTCCATTCCCGATTTATTTTTGATTTCGCGCGGGATTCGCGGGAATAAACTGCCCGTGAAGCCAGTCATGCCGATGTGGGACGAACGTTGGCATGAAGGTGGCGCACGAGGGCGCGAGGGGACGACGTGGGCGAAACCGCGAACGGGCAGCACGGCGAGACGCAGCGCGATGCACAGGACGTGCAGGACGTGCAGGACGCGCGGGCGCGCAATGCGCGCTTTCTGGCGCTGGCGCTGCCGCATCTGGACGCCGCGTACAACCTCGCGCGCTGGTTGTCGCGCAATCCCGGCGACGCCGAGGACATCGTTCAGGACGCGTTTTTGCGCGCGTTCCGCTTCTTCGATACGTTTCGCGGCGATCAGGCGCGGCCGTGGCTGCTCGCGATCGTGCGGCGGGTCTGGTACGACGAGTGGCGGCGACGGGCAGGCGCGGAAGAAGTTGCCCCGTTCGACGAGCTGCGTGACGACACGCCGCCGGACGGCTGGGAAACGGGCAGTGTCGATCCGGAAACGCTCGCGATCCGCGCCGAGGACGCGCGCCGCGTGCAGGACGCGCTGCAGCGTCTGCCGGTCGAGTATCGCGAAGTGCTGGTGCTGCGCGAGCTGGAGGAAATGGGTTACCGCGAGATCGCGATGGTCATCGACGTGCCGGTCGGAACGGTGATGTCGCGTCTCTCGCGTGGCCGCAAACGGCTCGCGGCGATGCTGGCGGCGCAACACGCGCGGGGCACGGCTGATGGTGCGAGAGGCTGTGCGCAGACACAAATACCGCCGTCATCGCCGATAGCCGCAAGGCAGGATGGCAAGACCGATTTCGGGGGCAACAGCAAGGCGTGGAGACCATCCGGCCGGGGGCCAGACGGCCGGTTCCGCGAGGAGCCGGCCGTCGACGGCGGAAGTGCTGTGCCGTCGATGTCGCCCGGGGTCGCGCCGACCTCGAATTCCACGGTGAGCCGCACGACGGAGGCGCCAGATGAACTGTGATGAAGCGCGCCCGCTGCTCGATGCGAGCGTCGATCGGGAACTCTCCGCCGCGGACGAATGGCGCGTGCGCGAGCATTTGAACAGCTGCGCGCCGTGCCGCGAGGCGGCCGATACCGCGCAGGCGATTTCGCGGGCCGTGCGCGTCGCGCCTTATCATCGCGCGCCGTCGGGACTGGCCGCGCGCATCGTGGCGGCCTTGCCGCCGCTCGAGGCGGCGAGTTCGGAACCGGCTCCGCTGCGGGGCGACGATGGCGTGCGCACCGAGCGCGCTGCGCAATCGCCGTCTGCGGCCAGCGGGAAATCCGGTGGGAAGGCGGGCCGGCTCGCGGGCTGGAGGTGGCCGTCCCTCGTTGGCTTCGGTGGTTCGGGCAATGCGTCGGGCGCGCGCGCGCCGGCGTTCGCCTGGTCGGCGCTGGGCGTGCTCGCGCTGTGTGCGCTAGGCGTCGTCGTGGCGCTGCATCTGCGTCAACCGGTCGCATCGGACGCTTTCGTCGACGAACTCGTGGCGAGCCACGTGCGCGCGCAGATCTCGGGCCGCGATCTCGACGTGATCTCGACCGATCGCCATACGGTGAAGCCGTGGTTCAACGGCCGCATCGACTACGCGCCGCCGGTCGAGGATCTCGCCGCGCAGGGCTTTCCACTCGTGGGCGGCCGGCTCGACTACGTGGGGCGCGAGCGCGTCGCGGTGCTGGTGTACCGCTTCCGCAAGCACGTGATCGACGTCTACGTGTTCCCGCCGGGCGTGTCCGGCCCGCAGGCGGACGCCGCCGCGCCGCCGCGCGACGACGGCTACGCGCTCGCACACTGGCAGGCGGGCGGCATGACCTGGTGGGCCGTCACCGACGCCGGGCCGGATGCGCTCGTCGGCCTGCGCGCCGCGCTCGACGCCCGGCTCGCGGGCGGCGGAAGTGGGGGCTAGGGCGCGTTTTTCGCCGCTTTGGGTCCGCTTTGGGCCGGCTTTGGGCCTGCTTGGCGCGTATCGCGCCGCCGTGCGCACCACGCAAGTCCTTGAAAACACGCCTGATTCAGCACGTCACTGCATGATTTGGCTTGCGCGCGTAGCGTGGCCGCGCTACAATCTTCGGCTTCTCACTTGCCGCACCGGTTCCGACGCCCGGGTGGCTTTAATCCACAAGGAGTGAATATGCGTCATTACGAAATCGTCTTCATCGTGCACCCCGATCAAAGCGAGCAAGTGCCCGCGATGATCGAGCGTTACAAGGGCACGATCACGTCGCACGGCGGCCAGATCCACCGCATCGAAGACTGGGGCCGTCGTCAACTGGCCTACATGATCGAGAAACTCGCGAAGGCTCACTACGTCTGCATGAACATCGAATGCGACCAGACCACGCTCGACGAACTCGAACACGCGTTCAAGTTCAACGACGCTGTGCTGCGTCACCTCATCGTCAAGATGAAGAAGGCCGAAACCGGCCCGTCGCCGATGATGAAGGAAGTGCAGCGCGAAGAAGCCAAGAAGGCGGCTGCTCAGCCGACCGAAGCGCAGGCTTAATTACACAAGCCATCAGGATTCGAGCTCACTTGCTTAAGCACACTGCGTGAACAGGCTGCAACTCACGGCTAGCGTCGTCGAACGCGAACCGGTGCGGTATACCCCCGCCGGCGTTCCGATTGCCAGCGTCACGTTGCAGCACCGCACGGAGGTCGTCGAAGCGGGGATTCCCCGATTCGTCGAGCTCACGATGCCCGCGGTGGCTGCAGGCAAGGCCTGCGGTCTGGTCGAAAGCTGCGAGATGGGCGTGGAAGCGCTCTTCACCGGTTTTCTGGCGAAAAAGCACCGCAACGCGCGAACCCTGGTGTTTCACATCACCGAAATGCAAGGTACAGGAAAGGACTAATCATGCCCCGCCCGACTGGTAAGAAATTCGACAAGCGTCGTCAACAGCAAAACCCGCTCTTCAAGCGTAAGAAGTTCTGCCGCTTCACGGCTGCAGGCGTCGATCAGATCGACTACAAGGACATCGAAACGCTGAAGGACTTCATCGGCGAAAACGGCAAGATCACGCCGGCTCGTCTGACGGGTACGAAGGCCCACTATCAGCGTCAGCTGGACACGGCTATCAAGCGCGCGCGTTTCCTCGCGCTGATGCCGTACACCGACCAGCACAAGGCCTAATAAGACGACGCTACAAGGAGCAATAGAATGCAGATCATTCTTCTGGAAAAAGTCGTCAACCTGGGCAACCTCGGCGACATCGTCAAGGTGAAGGACGGTTACGCACGTAACTTCCTGATCCCGAACAAGAAGGCTCGCCGCGCAACGAAGGACGCAATCGCTGAATTCGAAGTTCGCCGCGCTGAACTCGAAAAGGCCGCCGCTGAAAAGCTGGCAGCTGCCCAAGGCGAAGGCGAAAAGCTGAGCGGCCTGTCCGTTCAGATCGGCCAGAAGGCCGGCGTCGACGGCCGTCTGTTCGGTTCGGTCACGAACGCAGACATCGCCGAAGCGCTCACGAAGCAAGGCTTCGCAGTGGAAAAGGCGCAAGTGCGTCTGCCGGAAGGCCCGCTGAAGATCGTTGGCGATCACCCGGTGCAAGTTTCGCTGCACACGGACGTGCTCGTCGACATCACGGTGTCGGTGCTGGGCGAACACGCCTAAGCACGCATGCGGTCCTCACGGACCGCGTGTTCGCGCCGTTCTACGTCGCAAAGAACAAGAAAGGCAGGAGCCGCAGGGCTTCTGCCTTTTTTGTTGCGCGCTCATCGCACTCGCTTGCTTGCACGCGCTGTTGCACTTTTTGAAGCTTGTGAGCGCCCGTCCGCTGTCCGATAATTGCCCTCCATGAACGCTCCGAAAGATCCCCAACTCGAGTCGCTGAAAGTCCCGCCGCATTCGATCGAAGCCGAACAATCGGTGCTCGGCGGCCTGCTGCTGGATAACGGCGCCTGGGACCGGATTGCCGACTTCCTCTCGCAAAGCGACTTCTACCGCTACGATCACCGCCTGATCTTCGAGCATATTGGCCGCCTGATCTCGTCCGCGCGTCCCGCCGACGTGGTGACCGTGTTCGAATCGCTCGGCACCTCGGGCAAGGCCGAGGACGTGGGCGGTCTCGCGTACCTCAACGCGCTGGCGCAGAACACGCCGAGCGCCGCGAACATTCGCCGCTACGCGGAAATCGTGCGCGATCGCGCGGTGCTGCGCCGCCTCGTGTCGGTCGCCGACGAAATTTCCTCCGACGCCTTCAATCCGCAAGGCAAGGAAGTGCGTCAGCTGCTCGACGAGGCCGAGGCCAAGGTGTTCTCGATCGCCGAAGACGGCGCGCGCGGTACTCAGGGCTTCCTCGAAATCGGGCCGCTGCTCACACAGGTCGTGGAGCGCATCGACACGCTCTATCACACGGCCAATCCGAGCGACGTGACGGGCACGCCCACGGGCTTCATCGACCTCGACCGCATGACCTCGGGCATGCACGGCGGCGAACTGATCATCGTGGCGGGCCGTCCGTCGATGGGTAAGACCGCGTTTTCGATGAACGTCGGCGAATATGTGGCCGTGGAATACGGCCTGCCGGTCGCGGTGTTCTCGATGGAAATGCCGGGCACGCAGCTCATCATGCGTATGCTCGGTTCGGTGGGGCGCCTTGACCAGCACCGCATGCGCACGGGCCGCCTGACCGACGAGGATTGGCCGAAGCTCACGCACGCCGTGCAGAAAATGAGCGAGGCGCAGATCTTCATCGACGAAACCGGCGGTCTGAACCCGATGGAACTGCGCTCGCGCGCGCGGCGTCTGTCGCGCCAGTGCGGCAAGCTCGGCCTCATCATCATCGACTACCTGCAGCTGATGAGCGGTTCGGGCAGCGGCGAAAACCGCGCGACCGAAATTTCGGAAATTTCGCGTTCGCTCAAGAGTCTGGCCAAGGAACTCGATGTGCCCGTGATCGCGCTCTCGCAGCTGAATCGCGGCCTCGAACAGCGTCCGAACAAGCGTCCGGTGATGTCGGACCTGCGTGAATCGGGTGCAATCGAACAGGACGCGGACGTGATCCTGTTCATTTACCGCGACGAAGTGTACAACCCGGACAGCCCCGACAAGGGCACCGCCGAGATCATCATCGGCAAGCAGCGTAACGGTCCGATCGGTCCCGTTCGACTCACGTTCCATGGTCAATACACGAAGTTCGACAATTTTGCCGGCGCGCAAACCTTCTATGGGAGCGAGTAAGGGCGCCGTCTGAACTGTCAAGACGCGGCAGGCGGCTTATGCGCAATAGTGGCGCAAATGCCGCTGCCGTGTCCGTCGACAAGTGCGGCCCTTTCCTCCTGACGTTACAATATTGCCGTTTTATGACGGCTATCTTGCCGTTTTGTGACGGCAATCCGAGACCAATTACCGGGATCCCAATGTTCGGTCGATTCATGCCCACCGAGGGCAAGTTCTTCGAAATCTTCAACGCGCACGCGAAGTGCATCGTTTCCGCTGGCCGTGAGCTCGAGCTCCTGATCGACAATCTGGCTGACGCAGAAGTCCACAAACAGAACGTGCAGAGCGCCGAAAAGGCCGCCGACAAGCTGACGCACGAGTGCATCGACTTGCTGCACAAGACCTTCATCACGCCGCTCGACCGCGACGAGATCCACAAGCTCATCACGACGATGGACGACTGTCTCGACCTCATGGAAGACGTCGCCACCGCCATTTCGCTGTACGACGTGCAGGCCGTGACGGCCGAGGCGAGCGAACTCGCGCACGTGGTCACGGCGTCGGCCGAGCGTGTGCAGGCAGCAGTGGCGCTGCTCTCCGACATGAAGCAGGCGCGCGACATCCTGAAAGCGTGCGAAGACATCGACCGCCTCGAGTCCGACGCCGACCGCCTGCTGCGCGGCGCGATCTCGAAGCTTTTCCGCGAGGAAGACGACGTCAAGAATCTGATCAAGCTGAAGGCGATCTACGAATTGCTCGAAGCGATCACCGACAAGTGCGAGGATGTCGCGAACATCATCGAAGGCATCGTGCTAGAGAACGCCTGAGCCAACCACGATGCATTCGATACAACTCGCCCTCTGGGTGGTCGCGACACTCGTCGCCATCGCGCTCATCTTCGACTTCATGAACGGCTTTCACGATGCGGCGAATTCCATCGCCACCGTCGTGTCCACCGGCGTGCTCAAACCGCAGCAGGCGGTGGCGTTCGCAGCCATGTTCAACGTGATCGCCTATTTCGTCTTCCACCTGAAGGTGGCGCAGACGGTGGGCAAGGGCACCATCGACCCCGATATCGTCGATCACTACGTCGTGTTCGGCGCGCTGGTGGGCGCGATCGGCTGGAACGTGCTGACGTGGTACTACGGCATTCCGTCGAGCTCGTCGCACGCGCTGATCGGTGGCCTCGTGGGCGCGGCGCTCGCCAAGTCGGGCTGGCATTCGCTGAATTTCGACGGGCTCATGAAGACCGTGGCGTTCATTTTCATTTCGCCGCTGCTCGGTTTCATCCTCGGATCGTTGTTCATGCTGCTGGTGTCGTGGCTGTATTTCCGCACACCACCGAGCAAGGTCGACCGGCGTTTCCGGCGCTTCCAGCTGGTTTCGGCGGGCCTCTACAGCCTCGGCCACGGCGGCAACGACGCGCAGAAGACCATCGGCATCATCTGGATGCTGCTGATCGCAACCGGTTACTCGGCGGTTGGCTCGGACGCGCCGCCTATCTGGGTGATCGGCGGCTGCTATCTGTCGATGGGTATCGGCACGCTGTTTGGCGGCTGGCGCATCGTGCGGACCATGGGCCAGAAGATCACCAAGCTCAAGCCAGTGGGCGGTTTCTGCGCCGAAGCGGGCGGGGCGCTGACGCTCTTCACGGCTTCGTGGCTCGGCATTCCCGTGTCGACCACCCACACGATTACCGGCGCGATCGTCGGCGTGGGCGCGACGCAAAAGCTCAGCGCCGTGCGCTGGGGCGTGGCGGGCAACATCGTCTGGGCCTGGGTGCTGACCATTCCGGCTTCGGCTACGCTCGCCGCGGCGGGCTGGTGGATCGGCCATCGGCTGATGTAAGCGGGCCTCCGCCACAGTGTTGCAAAACGGCGCCTTCGGGTGCCGTTTTTTTGCCCGCCACGCTGCCGCGCCGGTTCAGATCATCGGCGTGCTGCAGCCGTCCATCGGCACGAGGGCGCCGGTTACGTAGCTTGCGCGGCGGCTGGCCAGGAACAGCGCGACGTCGGCGATCTCCTCGGGTCTGGCATAACGCCCGAGCGGCACCTTGGCCTCGCCGCGCGCGAGGGTTTCTTCGGCGCTGGTGCCTTCGCGGCCCGCTTCCAGTTTCACGGCTTCCTGCAGGCGCTCCGTGAGCGTGGCGCCAGGATTGATCGCGTTGATGCGGATGCCGTAGCGCGCGTGATAGTGCGCGAGACCCACGGTGGCGAGCATGAGCGCCGCGTTGGCCGCGCCGCCCGCGATATGGATGTCGCTCGCGTACTTGCCGCCCATGCCGATGATGTTGACGATCGCGCCCGGTTCCAGCGCCTTGCCGGCCTTGATCCGCTCGACCATGCGGCGCAGCACTTCCTGCTGCGGATAGATATACGGGAAGTATTTGGCTTCCATGGTGGCCTTGAAGGCCTCGGCGTCGAGCAGTTCCGGGTCGTAGCGGCGGGCCGCGCCTGCGCTGTTGATCAGGATGTCGATGGGCCCGACGGCCGTGGAGACTTCTTCGACCACGTCGGCGGCGCTGTGCGCCTCGTGCAGGTCGGCGCGCGTGAGATGCACGTGCAGGCCTTCGCTGGCCAGTTGCTCGCGGGCGCGCGCGAGGTTGGCGGGATCGCGCGACACGATCGCCACTTTCGCGCCTTCCTGCGCAAACGCGCGGGCGCAGGCGAGCCCGATGCCCTTGCTGCCGCCTGTGATCAGCACCACCTTGTTGCCAAGTCCGAGATCCATCGCTGCCTCGCTGCGGAAAGAGTCCAAAAACAGTACCAAAACGATAGCAGACGCGGCGGATGCACGAAACCGCCGAAAGGCCGCGTTGGCCATCCGGCCAGGGCGAATCGGGCTGGATGCCGCGTCAGCCGGCGGCGTGTGCGCGGGTACGCGGCGGGGGCGTTGTTCAGTACGAGCCGTTCGCGAAGCGTGCGATCGGGTCGTCGCTCGATTGCGTGGGGGCGGGCGATGCGGCGCCGGCGGTCGAGGCGCGCATGATCTGGACCGGCGCCTGAGCGGGCTGGGTCGACTGGATGGCCGTTGAACCGGCCTGCGCGGCCTGACGTTCGGCGGCGGCCGCGCGGGGCGGTGGAGGCTCGAACGCGTCGGCGGCGGCATCGATGGCGTCGGGCGCGGCGGCGACCGGCGCAACCGCTCCCGCGTCGCGGGCCTGCATCTGCGCAGCACCCATCGCGGCGGGCGGCGGCTCGAAGGCGTCGGCGGACGCGGCCTGCGGCGCGGGCGATGCAGGTATCGCGGCGGTGCTCGTCGCCGTACTCGTGTAGGTAGTTGGCGGCGTGCTCGTCAGGCGACGCTGATCCACCGCCGCAGCGCTGACGCGAGCCGCAGGCGCGGCAACCGCCACGTTTGCGGCCGGCGCGACCGGAGCAGGCGTCGCCGCCTCGTAAGTCGGCGTATCGAACGGCGTGCTCGGCGCGCGTTTGGGCGGCGCCATGCGGCGGATGCCGTCGAAATGCTTCGACCAGTACGGATTGGTCAGATAGTCGAGCCGCACGGTGCCGCCCGTAGACGGCGCATTCACGAAGCGCAGATTGCCCACGTAAATGCCCACGTGCGAGTGCGGCCGCCCGGTGGTGTTGAAGAACACGAGGTCGCCGGCCGCGATTTCGTCCGGCTCGATCGACTCGCCGCGCTGGCTCATGTCGGCCGTAGTGCGCGGCAGATCGACCGACGCGGCGCGCGCGAACACGTATTTGACGAGACCGCTGCAATCGAAGCCGCTATCGGGCGTATTGCCGCCCCAGCGGTAGGGAATGCCGACGAGACCCATCGCCTGGATCGAGATTTCCTCGCGGCCGATGCTGTGGTCGACGAAATTGGGGAAGCCGGGCGGCTTGGTGCGCCAGGCGTAGCCGCCGCTCGATCCGCCGCCGCGCGACACCTTCTGCGGCGCGCTCGAACACGCCGCAAGGAATATCACGATCAGCAACGGAAGCCAGAGTCGGCGCATGAAAAGCGGACGGCGAACGACGCACGTCCGCCATTGGGGAAAACCGGTAATGAGCGGATGGTAGCCCGTGGGGCACGGCTTCGGCAAGAATTCTTCAAGAATTACTTGAAGTTCGCGGGCGATCTGTTGCGGGTTCGGCACGGCCCGAAGGGCCGAGACGCCCGTGGGCGCGGGCGACGCACAAGAAAAAAGGACCGCATCCGGCGATCCGGATGCGGTCCTTCCAGGTACGGCTCAACAGGCGTGGCGCGGCGAGAAACCCGCGCCGGCAGAGCGCTTTAGAGAATGTCCGAGGCGTAATCGGCCAGACGCGAACGCTCGCCGCGCGCCAGCGTCACGTGCCCGCTATGCGCCCAGCCCTTGAAGCGGTCGACCACGTAAGTCAGACCCGAACTGCCTTCGGTCAGATACGGCGTGTCGATCTGCGCGATGTTGCCGAGGCACACGATCTTCGTGCCGGGGCCCGCGCGCGTCACAAGCGTCTTCATCTGCTTGGGCGTGAGGTTTTGCGCCTCGTCGATGATCAGATACTTGTCGACGAAGGTACGGCCGCGCATGAAGTTCATGCTCTTGACCTTCAGGCGCGAACGGATCAGCTCCTGGGTCGCGGCGCGGCCCCATTCGCCGGCGGCGTCGTCGGTCTTCTGGAGCACTTCGAGGTTGTCGTCGAAGGCGCCCATCCAAGGCTGCATCTTTTCCTCTTCAGTGCCCGGCAGGAAGCCGATGTCTTCGCCGACCGGCACCGTCGCGCGCGTCACGATGATCTCGTTGTAGCGCTTGTCGTCGAGCACCTGCGCGAGGCCCGCCGCGAGCGCGACAAGCGTCTTGCCCGTCCCGGCCTGGCCGAGCAGCGTGACGAAGTCGATCTCCGGATTCATCAGCAGGTTCAGCGCGAAATTCTGCTCGCGGTTGCGCGCCGTGATGCCCCACACGTTGTTCTTGTGGTGGCCGTAGTCACGCAGCGTCTGCAGCAGCGCCGTCTTGCCGTTGAGCTCGCGCACGATCGCGTGGAACGCGGGCTCGCCGTTCTGCGGCTCGAGATAGACGAACTCGTTGACGAGCATCGACGCGCACTCGGGCCCGGTCACGCGGTAATACGTGGTGCCGGTCTTGGTGTCCTGCCAGGACTCCATGCCCTTGGCGTGCTTCGCCCAGAAGTCCTGCGACAGCGCGCGGATGCCCGAGTAGAGCAGGTCCTTGTCTTCGAGAACCTGGTCGTTGAAATAGTCTTCGGCGGGCAGGCCGAGCGCGTGCGCCTTGATACGCATGTTGATGTCTTTCGACACCAGCACGACGAGGCGGTCCGGCCGGTCGCGTTGCAACGCGCGCACCACGCCGAGAATCTGGTTGTCGGCCTTGCCTTCGGGCAGGCCGTCGACCGGATCGATGTGCGTGAGCGTGGTCTGGAAGTACAGGCGGCCGAGCGCTTCGCGGCTGCCGAGGCGCGCGAGCGAAATGCCTTCGGAGATCGTGCCCGCGTTCGCCACGAGCTGATCGAGCGTACGGCTGACCTGACGCGCGTTACGCGCGACTTCCGACATGCCTTTCTTGTGGTTGTCGAGTTCTTCCAACGTCATCATCGGCAGATAGACGTCGTGTTCCTCGAAACGGAACAGGCAGGTCGGGTCGTGCATCAGCACGTTGGTGTCGAGCACGAACAGCTTCTGGACTTCGACGGCTTCTTCCGGATGCACGCGTTTTTTCGTGCTGCCGCGCGTGGCCGGTGCGGCCGTACCTCCCGAGGTTTTCGCGGCGGGTTGCTTGCCGCTGCGCGCAACGGGCGCTTCGGCCGCGGGCGTCTGGAGCGGCTGCAGCAACGCGGCGGTCTGTTTGCGTTTTCGTGCGGGGGCCGGCGCGACGGGTTCGAGCGCGGCGAGTTCGGCGCTGGCGGAAGGCAGCGGCACGGTGCGCAGCGTGGTCGCGGCGTTCGCGGCCTCGGTCATCGGTTGGGCGACGCTTGCCGCACCATAGGCGGTCGCGTCGTTGGCAAGTTCCGAGGCAACATCGGCGGCGTCGTTCTCACCCGCGGCTTTGCGGGTGTTGCGCGAGGGCTTCGCGCGCGCCTTGTATTCCTCGGGCGGCAGCAGGTTGCCGAGCTTGCTGGGGGGAGTAGGCAAAGGCATGGTGTCCCTCGAAAAAATCGGGTCGAGTGGTCGCGGGGTTACCCAGTAAGGTGCGCTTTCGGGCGGCGCGTGCGGACAGCCGGGTGGGCCGCCGCCGTGACCGCGCTGGGTGCGCGCTCAGGTCTGAAAATGCCGGTTCGCCTGTTTTTCGATCGGCTCCTTGACGTTGACGCGCACCGGGTCGCTACGCCGGCGCGGCGTGGAGGGAGTGACATTCAACAGAAAGGCCAACAAAAAAGCCGCCGCCCCGACTGACGAGGCAAGCGGCTTGACTGCTGTGCTGACACGCTGCCCCGGAAGCGCATTTCCGGCCACGACGTGACCGGTAGCGAGACCGCTGCAATGCATCAAAAAATGGGTTGGACAGGCACTCATTGCAGCCCAATATAACGCGCCTCAAAGCGCTTGTACAGCCTCCAGAACTTCCTCGACGTGGCCCGGAACCTTGAGGCCACGCCACTCGCGGCGCAGCACGCCGTCGGCGTCGATGAGGAAGGTGGAGCGCTCGATTCCACGCACTTCTTTGCCATACATTTTCTTCATTTTGATGACGCCGAAGAGCGAGCAGAGCGCTTCGTCGCCATCCGATACCAAGGTAAACGGCAGTTCGAGCTTGGCCTTGAAGTTGTCGTGCGAGCGAACGCTGTCGCGCGAGACGCCCACGATCGTGGCGCCGGCCTTCTTGAACTTCGCGAACAGGTCGCGGAATTCCATGCCTTCGCGCGTGCAGCCCGGCGTGTTGTCTTTCGGATAGAAGTAGAGGACGACCTTCTTGCCCTTGAGGCTCGAGAGCGTGAAGTCGCCGCCCGTGGCGGGCGCGGTGAAGTCGGGAACGGGTTGGTCGACAGCGATGGTCACGTCAGGCACGTGGCTCTCCCTTTGTTATTGGCTGGCGCGGGGGCGGCGCGGGCGCCGGTCGGCCGGGACGGTGTGTGCCGCTCGCGGCGCCGTGCCGGCGGCATGGGCTGCGTGCGCGAAGACAGGCGCGGTGGCGCGGGCGGCGGGGTTCAGTCGGGCTGGACGATCAACTGGCCGGAACGGCCCGCGATCTCGCCCCAGGTGACAGGGTACGATGGCAGCGAATCCGGGTCCAGCGTCGCATGGTAATCGCCCATCGTGGCAAACGTGTGGCCCTGTGCGCGCCAGCCCGCGAGCAGCTGTTCGAACACGGGCGCGAGCTTCTGGCCTTCGAGTTCCGCGTGCAGCGTGAACACCTGATCGTGCGGATTGTTCTCGGTGAGCTTGAGCATCCACGCGGCGACGGTGTCCGTGTCCACGCCATCGACGCCCAGCACTTCGTCGAGCGTGGGCAGCGTGGTGGGCATCTGCACGTGGTTGAGCGTGCGGCCGTTCACGACCGGACGATAGGGCGAATGGCCGCGCCCGTCCGAGGCGTACTGCATGCCCCAGGTGTCGATCTGCTCGAACGCCGACTCGTTCATCTGCCAGCCTGCCGCGCCGTGCGTGACGGGCGGCGTGCCGAAGATGCGCGTGAAGCGGTCGAAGCTTTTCTGCATCTGACGCGCGGTCCATTGCGCGTCGCGCGTGCGCACGTTGTCCTGCCAGTAGACGTGGTCCCACGTGTGGATGCCGCACTCGAAACCGGCTTCGTGGATCGCGCGCATCTGCGCGGCCGCTTCCACGCCGATGTCGGGGCCGGGCAGCAACACGCCGTACATCAGCTGGCGGATGCCGTAATGCTCGACCACCGAGGTGCGCGAGACCTTCTTCAGAAAGCCCGGCCGGAACACGCGGCGCAGCGCCCAGCCCGTATGGTCCGGGCCGAGGCTGAACAGGAACGTCGCGCGCGCCTTGTAGCGGTCGAAGATGCGCGCGAGATTCGGCACGCCTTCACGCGTGCCGCGCAGTGTGTCGACGTCGATCTTGAGAACGATGCGGGCCAAGTGGCGTTGTCCCCGGCGTTACGCTTGCTGCTGTTCGACGAGCGCACGCGCTTCGCCGACATGGCCGCGGTACGCTTCGAAGATCTTGCGCAGCGCTTCGTCGAAGGTCGACTTCGGCGCCCAGCCGAGTTCCTGCATCGTGTTGTCGATCTTCGGCACGCGGTTCTGCACGTCCTGGTAGCCCGCGCCGTAGTACGCGCCCGACGACGTTTCGACCAGCTGGACCTTCTTCGCCGTTTCCGCGTACTCGGGGAATTCGGCGGCGAGCGCCAGCATCTTGTGCGCGAGTTCGCGCACCGAGAAGTTGTTGGTCGGGTTGCCGATGTTGAAGATCTTGCCCGAGGCGACGCCGTCCTTGTTGTCGATGATCTTCATCAGTGCTTCGATGCCGTCGTCGATGTCGGTGAACGCACGCTTTTGCGCGCCGCCGTCGACGAGGCTGATGTTCTCGCCGCGCACGATGTGGCCGAGGAACTGCGTCACGACGCGCGACGAACCTTCCTTCGGCGTGTAGATCGAGTCGAGGCCGGGGCCGATCCAGTTGAACGGACGGAACAGCGTGAAGTTCAGGCCTTCCATGCCGTAGCCCCAGATCACGCGGTCCATCAGCTGCTTCGAGCACGCGTAGATCCAGCGCGGCTTGTTGATCGGGCCGTAGGTGAGGGCCGACGCGTCCGGGTCGAACTGCTCGTCCGAGCACATGCCGTAGACCTCGGAGGTCGACGGGAAGACGAGGTGCTTGCGGTACTTGACCGCCGAACGCACGATCGGCAGGTTCGCCTCGAAGTCGAGTTCGAACACGCGCAGCGGCTGCTGCACGTAGGTGGCCGGCGTGGCGATGGCGACCAGCGGCAGGATCACGTCGCACTTCTTGACGTGATACTCGACCCACTCCTTGTTGATCGTGATGTCGCCTTCGAAGAAGTGCATGCGCTCATGCTTGACCAGATCGCCGAGGCGGTCCGTCTGCATGTCCATGCCGAACACTTCCCAGTTCGTGGTCTCGAGGATGCGCTTGGAGAGGTGATGGCCGATGAAGCCATTGACACCCAGGATCAGAACTTTTTTCATGGACGGGGGACAGATGAAATGAGGTCGGAGAACGCGGCGGGCGTGACGACGGTCTCTTGACCGCCGTGTTCCAGATTCGGTGCGTGCCGCAGTTCGTGAATCGCGATGGCGCGGCCGTCGCCGCAAAGGGCGAAAAGCGCATTATCGCTTACGTGGATGCCGGCGGGCAATCCGGCGAGGGCGCGCACGCGTTCGGCGTCTTGCGTGCCGGGGCGCACCAGCCGCGCGCGCGCGATCACGAAACGATGCTCGCCGATGTCCGTGAACGCACCCGGGTACGGCGGCGCGACCGCGCGGATCAGGTTGTAGACGTCCTGCGCGCTCTGCGAGAAGTCGAGCCGGCCGTCTTCGGGCTTGCGCCCGCCGTAGTAGCTGCCTTGCGACAGATCGTTCGGCAGGTGCGGCGCTTCGCCCGCGACGAGGGCGGGCAGCACGCGCCAGAGCGTCTGCTCGGCGGCCACCGTCACCTTGTCGAAGACCATCGCCGCCGTGTCGTCTGGCAGGATCGGCACCGGCGTTTGCGCGATGATCGCGCCCGCGTCGGGCTTCGCGGCCATCTCGTGCAGCGTCGCGCCGGTTTCCGTTTCGCCCTTGATCACCGCCCAGTTGGTCGGCACGCGGCCGCGATACTTCGGCAGCAGCGAGCCGTGCATGTTGTAGGCGCCGCGCGCGGCGAGCGCGAGCAGATCCACCGACAACATGTGGCGGTAGTAAAACGAAAAGATGAAGTCGGGCTGCGCGGCGGCGATCGCGGCGCGCAGCTCGGGGCTTTTCGGATCGGCCGGCGTGATGACGTCGATGCCGTGTTCCTCGGCCACCGACTTCACGCTGCCGAACCAGATGTTTTCGGTCGGGCTGTCTTCGTGCGTGACGACGAGCGCCACGTCCACGCCGCGCGCGAGCAGCACCTGCAGGCAGCGCACCCCGACGTTGTGATACGCGAAGACGACGGCGCGCGCTTTCATGACTGGGCTCCGTGGCGTGCGTCCTGACCGGCTTCCTGGTCGACGTTGGCGCCGCCGTTCGGGTTGACGTTCTGGTTCGCGGCGCCGACAGGATTCAGCGCGGTCTGCACGGCCTGCACGACATCCTGACGCGGCACGTCGACCACTTCGCGGCCGTTGCGCGCTTCGAGAATCGTCTGCACCAGATAGCGCGGACGCGCGCGCACCTGCTGATAAATACGGCCGATGTACTCGCCGAGCAGGCCGAGCGCGAAGATGATCACGCCGAGCAGGAAGAACGTGATGGCGAACAGCGTGAACACGCCTTGCACTTCCGCGCCGATGATGAAGCGGCGGATCAGCAGCAGCACGAACAGGCCCGCCGAGCCCAGCGAAAGAATCACGCCGATGAACGACAGCCACTGCAGCGGCACGACCGAGAAGCCGGTGACGAGGTCGAAGTTCAGGCGGATCAGGCTATAGAGCGAGTACTTCGACTCGCCCGCGAAGCGCTCTTCGTGCGCGACGTCGACTTCGACCGGGTTCTGCGCGAAGGTGTACGCGAGCGCCGGAATGAAGGTGTTGATTTCGCCGCAACGGTTGATCGTATCGACGATATGACGGTTGTAGGCGCGCAGCATGCAGCCCTGGTCCGTCATCTTGATGCGCGTGATGCGCTCGCGCAGCCGGTTCATGGCCTGCGAAGCCTTGCGTCGCCACAGACTGTCCTGGCGCTGCATGCGGATCGTGCCCACGTAGTCGTAGCCTTCGCGCATCTTCTCGACCAGCTTGCCGATTTCCTCGGGCGGATTCTGCAGGTCGGCGTCGAGCGTGATGACGATCTCGCCGCGCGACTGCTCGAAGCCCGCGAGGATCGCCATGTGCTGGCCGTAGTTGCCGTTGAGCAGGATCGCGCGCGTGGTGTCCGGGCGCGCGCGGAACTGCTCGGCGAGCATCGCGGCGGAGCGGTCGCGGCTGCCGTCGTTGATGAAGATGACTTCGTACGAGGTGCCGAGCTTGTCGAGCGCCGGGTACAGGCGCGCGAACAGCGCGGCCAGTCCGGCTTCCTCGTTGTAGACCGGAATGATGACCGAGACTTCCGGCGTTTCCGGGGTCAAGGTGCGTTGTTCCGTTTGACTCATGTGTGCGTCTTTTCCGTTGGGGTAATCCGTGTTGCACGACAGTGTACGGCGGGCGGGGCGGGCGCGATTGGCCGAACAGCGCCCACTCCGTGCAGGTACTTGCTGGCGATGCCTACTTCGCGAACTGCGTGCAGATGTCGTTGACGGCGTGGCATACGCGCGCGACGTCCGCTTCCGTCATCAGCGTGAAGAGCGGCAGCGTGACCGTGGTCGCGCCGAACCGCTCGGCGTGCGGGAACATGCCCGCACGGAAACCGCGCTCGCGATAGAGCGTGAACAGGTGGATGGCCGGGTAGTGCACGCCCGAACCGATCCCGCGTTCCTTGAGCTGTTCCATGAATTCCGCGCGCGTGAGCGTGAGCTTTTCGAGCGGCAGGGTGATCTGGAACATGTGCCAGTTGCTGTTCGCGAAGTCGGCGTGCGGCAGGCCCATGCCCAGCTTCACGGCCGCGCCGCCTTCGAAGCCCGCGAAATACGCCTTCGCGAGATTGCGGCGCTGCAGCGTGAAACGCTCGATGTGCTTGAGCTGGCCGAGGCCCACGCGCGCGGCCACGTCCGTGAGATTGTACTTGCCGCCGAGCACGTCGCAGTCCATGCCGTCGAGGCCCGTGCGCGTGATGCCCTGCAGCCGGTATTTGCGCGCGAGTTCGGCTTCGTCCTCGTTGTTGAGTACGAGCGCGCCGCCTTCGATCGCCGTGAGGTTCTTGTTCGCGTGGAAGCTGAACGAGACGATGTCGCCGAGTTCGCCGATGCGCTTGCCGTTCCAGCTTGCGCCGAACGCCTGGGCGGCGTCTTCGATCACGCGCAGCTTGTGCTGGCGGGCGATCGCGTAGAGGCGGTCCATGTCGACGGGCAGGCCCGAAAGGAACACCGGAATGATCGCCTTGGTGCGCGGCGTGATGGCGGCTTCGAGCTTGTCGAGGTCGATATTGCGCGTGAGCGGGTCGATGTCGGCGAACACGGGCGTCGCGCCGACTTCGTAGATCACGTTGCTCGTGGACACCCACGAGGCCGGCGTGGTGATGACTTCGTCGCCGGGACCGACGCCCGCGATGCGCAGACCGATCTCCAGCGTCGCCGTGCCCGAGTTGAAGGTGCGCACCGGACGGCCGCCGCAATACTCGGACAGCGCGGCTTCGAACGCCTGGTTCTGCGGGCCGGTCGTGATCCAGCCCGAGCGGAGCACGTCGACGACGCCCTGAATGGTTTCCTCGTCGATCTCGGGTTTGACGAACGGGAGGAACGGTACGGAGGATTGCGCGGATGACTGGGTCATGAGGGCTTGGCTCGTCAGAACGTCAGATAGTGAGTGAGGCTGTGGCGGCGCGAAGCATGCGCCGCCGACCTTACGATTTGCTTCGATGTGGCTTCGATGTGGCGTATGGCCCGGCTGCGCCGATCAGCTGCGCGCCAGCACGACCACGCCGATCAGGATGATGCCGATGCCGACGAGGCGCTGCACGCTCATCACTTCGCCGAACAGATACCAGGCCGCGAACGCGTTGACCACGTAGCCGAGCGAGAGCATCGGGTAGGCGATCGAGACGTCGACGCGCGAGAGGCCCACGATCCACACGACCACGCTGAACACGTAGCAGGTGAGTCCGCCGATGATCGGCAGCTGCGTGGCGAGCTTCCAGCCGATGGGCAGGATGTTCGCACGGCTGAATTCGAAGTGTCCAACGGCATTGACACCGGCTTTCAGCAACAGTTGCGCACAGGCATTCAGGCCGACGCCGGCCAGGATGCAGATAAGGGAAATCGGATTCATCATTCTGGTGATCAACTCGGTTATGGGGGCGGACCGGGCGCGGTCCGCGACGCCGCTGCGGCGGGCGGGCAGCCACAGGCGGGCGCGTGGAACGGCCCGCGCGCTGCGCGGCTGCCGGGCCGGCGCCGTCAGGGTCACAACCCGGCATTATCGCTCATGCGCGCCCGCGTTCCGCCAGGCTCAGGGCTGCGGCTTTTCCACCACCACGCGGCGCGCGTCGCGCGCGATCACCTGCATCGGGAAGCCTTGCGCGGCCAGCTGGTCGTAGCGCTGCGCGGGCAGCAGCGCCAGCGCGTAGCGTTCGGCCTTCCAGCGCTGCTCCCATTCGGCGACGGTCGGCACCCATTTCTGCGGTTCCTCGGAGATGCCGAAGGCCAGTTCGTCGGTGACCTGGACCATCGTCATCGAGTGGCGCACGTAGAAGGGCAGCGTGTGATCGAGCACGCCGACCGAATAGAACGGCGTGTCGGGCGGCATTTTGGCGATGGCCGCGCGCACGGCGGGCGCGAGCGGCGCGCCGGAACTCAGCGTGCCGAATACGTCGTGGCCCGTGCCGGCGATGGTCGCGAGCAGCAGCCACGCGGTGCCGAGCGCCACGGCCGGCGCGCGCGCGCCGGTTTCGGGCGTGTTCTTCGCGCGAGCGATGCGCAGGCCGATCATGGTCGCGACGAAGGCGGCGGCGGCGGCGGCGAACACCCAGACCTGGTACTCGCGGTAGAGCGCGTTGGGGTTGCGCGAGTCGCCGAGGCGCGTGAGTACGAACGAGCCCGCCATCAGCGCGACGGCCAGCAGCGCATAGCCGATCAGATGGCGATTCCACTGCTTTTTCGTCATCAGCGGCAGATAGAGGCCGATGACGAGCGCGAGCGGCGGAGCGATCGGCAGCGTGTACGAGATCAGCTTCGAATGCGACGCGCTGAAGAACAGGAAAATGAAGGCGCTCCAGACCAGCATCAGCGTGACCGGCGCGAAGCCGTTCGGCTGGCGCGGCGTGCGCAGCGCGTGGCGCACGCTCTGCACGCTCACGGAGAGCCACGGCAGGAAGCCGACCAGCATTACCGGCACGAAGTAATAGAACGGGCCGGGGCGGTTCTGCGCGGGCGTCAGATAGCGCTGGAACTGCTGGACGATGAAGAAGAAGTTGAAGAACTCGGGATTGCGCTCCTGCACCAGCACAAACCACGGCGATACGACCGCGAAGAACACGATCAGGCCGCTCACGAGGTAGAGGCGCTTCCAGAGCGCCCAGTCGCGCGAGATCAGCGTGTAGAGCACCAGCACGGCGCCCGGCAGGATCAGGCCGACGAGGCCCTTCGAGAGCACGGCGAGCGCCATCGCGCCCCAGCAGACCCACATCCACAGGCGCGCGGTGTTGCGCGGCAGATTGGGGCGCTGGGCGAGCAGCAGCGCGCAGAGCGTGAGTTCCATCCAGAACGACAGGGCCATGTCGAGCGTGTTGAAGTGGCCCATCAGGTTCCAGTACGGCGCGCAGGCGAGCACGACGGCGGCGAAGAAGCCGGTGGCGGCGTTGAACACGCGCGCGCCGGTGAAGCCGACCAGCAGCACGCCGGCGAAGCCGGTCAGCGCCGTGTAGAGGCGCGCCTGCCATTCGCCGATGCCGAACCAGGCGAACGTCAGCGCGTTCATCCAGGTTTGCAGCGGCGGCTTCTCGAAATACTTGTAGCCGTTGTAGCGCGGCGTGATCCAGTCGCCGGTCGCGAGCATTTCGCGCGCCATTTCGGCATAGCGGCCTTCGTCGCTCGGCAGCAGATGGCGCCAGCCGAGCGGCAAGAACCAGATCACGGCGAGAGCGACGATCAGAAGCAGGATCGCGCTGCGGTTGAGCGGCAGCCGCGAGGGCGTATCGTTCATGGATTCCAGCCTGTTTTTGTCAACGTTGCAGTCGGTCGGGTGGCGGCGTGGATACGCGCCTCGCCCGCGCGGCGCGCAAGTGTACTACGGCACGGGGAGCGTACCTGAAGGCAAGCTTAAGGGGCGGGCACGAGGCCGCGCGATCGGGCGGCCGATCCGGGGCGCGATCGGACTTTAATCAGGTTGCGATCAGGCCCCGACCAGGCTTCAGTCAGGCTTCGATCAGCAGCGCGAGCGCCACGCGGCGGCCTTCGGCCATCAGGATGTTGTAGGTGCGGCAGGCGGCCTTGAAATCCATCGCCTCCACGCCGATGCGCTGGGCCGACAGCGGCGCGGTCAGGCGCGGATGCGGAAAGCGCAGGCGCTCGCCGCTGCCGAACACGACGACTTCGGGCTTGAGCGGCAGCAGCGCCGCAAAATGGTCGGGGGTGAGCGAGTCGAACGCATTCACCGGCCAGGGCTGGACCGGCGAGTCAGGCATGACGAGGATGCTGCCGTTATGACGCTCGAGATTGATCTCGACGTAATCGGCGCCATAACCGGTGACGGTGTTCAGGGCGCCGCTGGAGTCCTGGTGTAGTTTCAAAACGGAATTCCGGAAGGTCTCAGCGAAGGTCTTATTACGGACAGCGCGCGCCGGCGCAGGCACGGCGCGGACGAAGGACGCCGCGCGCTGCCGCTGCCCGTGGCCTGGCACGGCCCGTGACGGCGCTTTGCGCATTGCGGAAGTCGGTCAAAATCCGCTAAATTATAGCTTTTTAGCCGCCGCGGCGCGCCGTCGCCCCAGCGGGGTCCGGCCTGAACCGCTTCGAGCCCGTCAGTCCGAGCGCCACATCCGCGCCATTCGCCTGCGACATCCTGTCTGGATACACCCAGTGGACACACCCAGCCGGCGAACGCAGTCACAAGCTGCAACTGGCACGTTGCCCGAAGATGTCCGCAGTTTCCCGTGGTTAGCCGGAGTTGGCCCGTGCCGCAGCCACGCTCGCCCCTTGCCTCGACAGGCTCGCGGCCCGTGCGCCGTTCGGCCCGCTCTGTATAGTTACCCGGTATGCCGCGCCCGGCCAATGCCCGACTCGCCTATTTGGCCCCTTAAGACCGTTTCCCAGACCGAAAGCCCGCCGTGAAACCGATTCTCAAATCCAACAAGCTGCAGAACGTTTGCTACGACATCCGCGGGCCGGTGCTCGAGCATGCCAAGCGCCTCGAAGAAGAAGGCCATCGCATCATCAAGCTGAACATCGGCAATCTGGCGCCGTTCGGCTTCGACGCGCCGGACGAGGTCATTCAGGACATGATCCTGAACCTGCCGGGCTCCTCGGGCTATTCGGACTCGAAGGGCGTGTTCGCCGCGCGCAAGGCGATCATGCATTACGCGCAGCAAAAGGGCGTCAAGGGCGTCGAGCTCGACGACATCTACATCGGCAACGGCGCGTCCGAGCTGATCGTGATGGCCATGCAGGCGCTGCTGAACGACGGCGACGAAGTGCTGCTGCCCGCGCCCGACTATCCGCTCTGGACGGCGGCCGTGAGCCTGTCGGGCGGCACGCCCATTCACTACATCTGCGACGAATCGAACGCGTGGATGCCCGATCTCGACGACATCCGCGCGAAGATCACGCCGAACACGCGCGCGCTCGTCGTCATCAATCCGAACAACCCGACGGGCGCGCTGTATTCGGACGAACTGCTGCAAGGCCTCGTGGCGATCGCGCGCGAGCACGGCCTGATCATCTTCGCCGACGAGGTCTACGACAAGATCATCTACGACGGCAAGACGCACACGGCGCTCGGCTCGCTCTCGGAAGACGTCATCACGGTCACGCTCAACAGCCTCTCGAAGAGCTACCGCGCGTGCGGCTACCGCGCGGGCTGGATGTTCCTCTCGGGCATGACGGGCGAAAACCGCCGCCGCTCGAAGGACTACACCGAAGGCCTCGGCATTCTCGCGTCGATGCGCCTGTGCGCGAACGTGCCGGGCCAGTACGCCATCCAGACGGCGCTCGGCGGCTACCAGAGCATCAACGAGCTGATCCAGCCGGGCGGCCGCCTGTATCGCCAGCGCGAACTCGCGTACAACATGCTCACGGCCATTCCGGGCGTGAGCTGCGTGAAGCCGGAAGCGGCGCTGTACATGTTCCCGCGCCTCGATCCGAAGCTCTATCCGATCCAGGACGACCAGCAGTTCATCCTCGATCTGCTGCTGCAGGAGCGCGTGCTGCTCGTGCAGGGAACGGGCTTCAACTGGAAGCAGCCGGATCACTTCCGCGTGGTGTTCCTGCCGAACGTCGACGACCTGACCGATTCGATCAACCGGATCGCGCGCTTCCTCGACGGCTATCGCCAGCGTCACGGCACCTGAGCGACGGCACCCGTCACGCAGACGCCACGAAAAACGCCACGCAAACGCATTTCCTTTTCACACACTTAGACGAACACACGCTGCATGGAACCGATCAAAGTAGGTCTCTTGGGCTTCGGCACGGTGGGCAGCGGCACCTTCACGGTACTGCGCCGCAACCAGGAAGAAATCAAACGCCGCGCGGGCCGCGGCATCGAGATCGCGCGCATTGCCGTGCGCAATCCGGCCAAGGCCACCGCGGCGCTCGGCAGCGAAGCCGGCAGCGTCGACCTGACGACCGACTTCAACGCCGTCGTCGACGATCCGTCGATTTCGATCATCGCCGAAATGATCGGCGGCACCGCCCTCGCCAAGGACCTCGTGCTGCGCGCGATCGCCAACGGCAAGCACGTGGTCACGGCCAACAAGGCGCTGCTGGCGGTGCACGGCACGGAAATTTTCCAGGCCGCACGCGCCAAGGGCGTGATGGTCGCGTTCGAAGCGGCGGTGGCGGGCGGCATCCCCATCATCAAGGCGCTGCGTGAAGGTCTGACGGCCAACCGCATCCAGTACATCGCCGGCATCATCAACGGCACGACGAACTACATCCTCTCGGAAATGCGCGAGCGCGGCCTCGACTTCGCGACCGCACTGAAGGGCGCGCAGGAACTCGGCTACGCGGAAGCCGACCCGACCTTCGACATCGAAGGCGTGGACGCCGCGCACAAGGCCACGATCATGAGCGCGATCGCGTTCGGCGTGCCGGTGCAGTTCGACAAGGCTTACGTGGAAGGCATCAGCAAGCTCGACGCCATCGACATCAAGTACGCGGAAGAACTCGGCTATCGCATCAAGCTGCTGGGCATCGCGCGCCGCACGGAGAAGGGCATCGAGCTGCGCACGCATCCGACGCTGATCCCGGCGAAGCGGCTGCTCGCGAACGTGGAAGGCCCGATGAACGCGGTGGTCGTGCACGGCGACGCCGTGGGCACCACGCTGTACTACGGCAAGGGCGCGGGCGCGGAGCCGACGGCCTCGGCGGTCGTGGCCGATCTCGTGGACGTGACGCGCCTGCATACGGCCGATCCCGAGCATCGCGTACCGCATCTGGCGTTCCAGCCGGATAGCCTCTCGAACACGCCGATCCTGCCGATCGAGGAAGTCACGAGCGGTTACTACCTGCGCCTGCGCGTGGCCGACCAGACCGGCGTGATGGCCGACATCACGCGCATCCTGGCCGACAGCGGCATTTCGATCGACGCGCTGCTGCAGAAGGAGTCGGAAGAAGTGGACGCGCAGGGCAAGGCGGAGACCGACATCATCCTGATCACGCACGAGACGCTCGAAAAGAACGTCAACGCGGCGATCGCGCAGATCGAGAAGCTGGCGACCGTGAAGTCGTCGGTGACGAAGCTGCGCATGGAAGGACTGAACTAAGGTAAGGCAAGGACCAGCAATGAATTACGTATCCACGCGCGGCGCGGGCGCCGGCGAGCAGCATTCGTTCTCGGACATCCTGCTGGGCGGCCTCGCACGCGACGGCGGCCTGTATCTGCCGGCGCAGTATCCGCAGATCGGCAAGGAAGAACTCGCGCGCTGGCGCGGTCTCTCGTACGCGGACCTCGCGTTCGAGGTCCTCTCGAAGTTTAGCGACGACATTCCCGCCGACGATCTGCGCGACCTCACGCGCCGCACCTACACCGCGGCCACGTACTGCAACGTGCGCCACGGCGAGGACGCGAGCAAGATCACGCCGCTGACCACGCTCGGCGAGGAAAACGGCACGACGCTCTCGCTGCTCGAACTCTCGAACGGTCCGACACTCGCGTTCAAGGACATGGCGATGCAGCTGCTCGGCAATCTGTTCGAGTACACGCTCGCCAAAGCCGGCCAGCAGCTGAACATTCTGGGCGCCACGTCGGGCGACACCGGCAGCGCGGCGGAATACGCGATGCGCGGCAAGAAAGGCGTGCGCGTGTTCATGCTCTCGCCGCACAAGAAGATGAGCGCGTTCCAGACCGCGCAGATGTTCAGCCTCCAGGATCCGAACATCTTCAACCTCGCGGTGGAAGGCGTGTTCGACGACTGCCAGGACATCGTCAAGGCGGTCTCGAACGATCACGCGTACAAGGCCGCGCACAAGATCGGCACGGTCAATTCGATCAACTGGGCGCGCGTCGTGGCGCAGGTCGTCTACTACTTCGCGGGCTATTTCGCCGCCACGAAGAGCAACGACGAGCGCGTGTCGTTCACGGTCCCTTCGGGCAACTTCGGCAACGTCTGCGCGGGTCACATCGCGCGCATGATGGGTCTGCCGATCGATAAGCTCGTGGTCGCGACCAACGAGAACGACGTGCTCGACGAGTTCTTCCGCACCGGCGTCTATCGCGTGCGCGCGTCGGCCGAGACGTATCACACGACCAGCCCGAGCATGGACATCTCGAAGGCCTCGAACTTCGAGCGCTTCGTCTATGACCTGCTGGGCCGCGATCCGGCGCGCGTCGCGCAGCTGTTCCGCGACGTCGAGGAGAAGGGCGGTTTCGATCTCGCGGCGAGCGGCGACTTCGTGCGCGTGCAGCAGTTCGGCTTCGTGTCGGGCCGCAGCGGCCACGACGACCGTATCGCGACGATCCGCGACGTCTTCACGCGCTACAAGACGATGATCGACACGCATACGGCCGACGGCGTGAAGGTCGCGCGCGAGCACCTGCAACCGGGCGTGCCGATGATCGTGCTGGAAACGGCGCAGCCGGTGAAGTTCGGCGAGACGATCCGCGAAGCGCTCGATCGCGAAGCCGAGCGTCCGGCGGCGTTCGAAGGCCTGGAGGCGCTGCCGCAGCGTTTCGAAGTGGTGGCCGCCGACGCGAAGCAGGTGAAGGACTACATCACGGCGCACACGCAGGACTGATCGGTTCTGCCGCCGTACCCGCCGCGGGCGCGAGCCGCTCGCGGCGCGCAGTCCTCGACGCACACGGCGAATTCACGGCATAAGGGCACGCGGCGCAATGCCGCCTGCCCGCCGCTACAATAACGGCAGACCCACTGCCGAAGGCGTCGCGCGGAGCGCTCTGCAAGCACCGCGGATCGCGCCTCGTCCCGTACGCCCCAACATCCCGCCCATGTCCACGCCCCAAGCCCCGAATTCAGGCACCCGCGCCGCCACGAACGCCGCTACAGGCGCCCCGCGCCCGCCGATGATCTCGACCGCCGATGCGCTCGCGACCTTGCTCGCCGCCGCGCAGCCGCTCACGCAAACCGAAACGCTCTCGACCTTCGACGCGCTCAACCGCGTGCTGGCGGTCGAGGTGGTGTCGCCGCTCGACGTGCCGCCGATGAACACGAGCGCGATGGACGGCTACGCCGTGCGCGCGGCCGACCTGCATCAAGGCAGCCGCCGCTTGCCGGTCTCGCAGCGCATTCCGGCCGGTCACGCGCCGCAGCCGCTCACGGCAGGCACGGCGGCGCGCATCTTCACGGGCGCGACCGTGCCGCCGGGCGCGGACGCCGTGGTGATGCAGGAGCAGGCCGAAGCCGGCGACGGCGAAGTGACGATCCTGCACACGCCCAAGGCCGGCGAGTGGATCACGGCCCAGGGCGCGGACATCAAGAAGGATTCGGTGATCCTGCCCGTGGGCACGCGCCTGTCGCCCGCGGCGCTCGGGCTGGCGGCCTCGGTCGGCTGCGCGACGCTCACGGTCACGCGCCGCGTGAAGGTGGCGGTGTTCTTCACCGGCGACGAACTGACGATGCCCGGCGAGCCGCTCAAACCGGGTTCGATCTACAACTCGAACCGTTTCACGCTCACGGGCCTGCTGCGCAATCTGGGCTGCGACGTGACCGATTACGGCATCGTTCCCGATCAGCTCGACGCCACGCGCGCGACCTTGCGCGAAGCCGCCGCGCAGCACGATCTGATTCTGACCTCGGGCGGTGTGTCGGTGGGCGAGGAAGATCATGTGCGTCCGGCCGTAGAGGCGGAAGGCCATATCGGCATGTGGCAGATCGCCATGAAGCCGGGCAAGCCGCTCGCGTTCGGCGCGGTGCGGCGTGGCGCGAACGAAGCGGGGCAGGCGTTTTTCATCGGGCTGCCGGGCAATCCGGTGTCGAGCTTCGTGACCTTCCTGCTGTTCGTGCGCCCGTTCCTGCTGCGTCTCGCGGGTGTCGCGCACGTCAGCCCGCGCGCGTTGTCGCTGCGCGCCGATTTCACGCAGACCAAATCGGATCGCCGCAACGAGTTCCTGCGCGCGCGCGTGAATCCGGCGGGCGGCCTCGACCTGTTCTCGAACCAGAGTTCGGCGGTGCTGACTTCGACGGTCTGGGGCGACGGCATCATCGACAATCCGCCGAATCATACGATCAGCGCCGGTGAGATCGTGCGCTTCATCCCCTTTACCGAATTGCTGTACTGAGTTTGAAACGATGAAAATCCAGCTGAAATTTTTTGCGAGCGTGCGTGAAGCACTGGGCGTCGCCGATGAAACGGTCACGCTGCCCGACAGCATCGTCACGGTCGGCGATGTGCGCGGCTGGCTGCGCGCACGCGGCGGCGTCTGGGCGGAGACGCTGGCGGAAGGCCGTTCGCTGCGCATGGCGTGCAACCACGTCATGACCGACCCGCGCACGCGCATTACCGAAGGCTGCGAAGTCGCGTTTTTCCCGCCCGTCACCGGCGGCTGAATCCCTCACGACGATTAAGGAGAGCAGTCATGCCCGTGCGGGTTCAGACCGGGGATTTCGACCTGACGACCGAAGTCGCGCAACTGCGCGCCAACAATCCGTCGATCGGCGCGGTGGCGTGCTTTGTCGGCACCGTGCGCGACCTGAACGACGGCAGCGCGGTCGCGGGGATGGAGCTCGAGCACTATCCGGGGATGACGGAGAAGGCGCTGGAGAACATCGTCGAGGCGGCGCGCACGCGTTGGCCGGGCATCGAGGTGCTGATCGTGCATCGGGTCGGCCAGCTCGCGCCGCTCGACCAGATCGTGCTGGTCGCGACGACGTCGAAGCATCGCGGCGATGCGTTCGCGTCTTGCGAGTTCGTGATGGATTACCTGAAAAGCGAAGCGCCGTTCTGGAAGAAGGAAGCGACCGAGCACGGCGCGCGCTGGGTCGATGCGCGCGAAAGCGACGACGCGGCGCTGGCGCGTTGGGGGATCGAGTCGGGGAATGCGGCGGTCAAGCCGGATTAAACACGCATGCGTGCGTATTCTATCGATTGTTCCTGAAATATCAGAATAACAAGCGCAACCGTGGATCGTACGGAATAATTCCTGAAATATGAGAATAATCGGCTCGCCGTGTGGGCTGAGTCGATTTATTCCTTAAATGCGAGAACTATTCGCCAAAACTGGCGTCCAACGGAATAATTCTGATATTCTCGGAATTATGGCCGCATCAAGCGGCTGATTCCGAAAATCTGGACATTCTGGACGCGCCCGCCATGCCCCGCACCTTGCCTCGACCGATTGAACGCCCGGACCCGCTGGCGCTGGACATGGCCGCGCTCGGCCTGCTCGTGCGCAATCGCCGCGCACAAAGCGAACTGCGTATCGACGATGCCGCGCAAATGCTCGGCGTCTCCAAGGACGTGCTGTCGCGGCTCGAAAACGGTCGCTCGGTCAGTCTCGACAAGGTGTTTCTGATTCTCAACGGGCTCGGGCTCAGCCTGCTGGTCCTGCCGCGCAGCGAAGCCAGCATGGCAGTGCGCAAGCTGATGCCGCCCGGCGCGCAGGAGACGCCCTGATGGCCGCCCATACGCTGCGCGTCACAACCGGCGATGCGCCGGTCGGCACGTTGAGCTTCGAATCGCGCGAGGAGCGCTACGGTTTCGACTACGACGCGGCCTGGCGCCAGCGCGACGACGCCTTTCCGCTCTCGCCGCACATCCCGCTCTCGGGCGCGGTCGCGGCGCCGGGCGCGGTCCAGCGTTTCCTGCAAAACCTGCTGCCGGAAGGCCGCGCGCTCGACGTCGCATCGATCGTCAATCAGATCTCGAAGGAGAACGTTTTCGGGCTCGTGCGCGTGCTCGGCAAGGAACCCGTCGGCGCGCTGAGCTTCGCGCCGCCCTCGGACCTGCCCGGCGCGCCGGTCGAGGCCGCGCCGCCGCTGCGCAGACCGATTTCGACGGAAGAACTGAGCCAGCGGATCCGCGAACGCGATCTCGTCGATTTCCCGGTCTGGGACGGCAAGGTGCGACTCTCGGTCGCCGGCTATCAGGACAAGCTGCAGGTGCTGGCGGAAGGCGCGCGCCTCGCGCTCGCGGACGGCGCGCTCAGTTCGACGCATATTCTCAAGCCCGAGTCGCGCAATGCCGTTACGCCGCACATGGTCGCCAACGAGCACTTCTGCATGACGCTGGCGGCGCGTCTGGGGCTCAAGGTTGCGCCGGTCGAGATTCGCCGTATCCCCGAGCCGATTCTGCTGATCGAGCGTTTCGATCGCGCTGTAAGCATCGATCCCGCCGATGGCGAGACTGTGACCGCGGTGCGCCGGCGGCATGTGATCGACGGCTGTCAGGCGCTGGATCTGCCCGTGTCGTTCAAATACGAGCGCAATTTCGGCAATGTCGCCGACGTGCGCAATATCCGCGAAGGCGTGAGTTTCGAGAAGCTGTTCGCGCTGGAGCCGTATTTCGACAATCCGCTGTCGACGCGCACGTTTCTCGTGCGCTGGGCGCTGCTGCACGTGCTGATCGGCAATAGCGACGCGCATGGCAAGAACATCTCGTTTTTCATGCGCGCGTCGAATCTGGAGCCCGCGCCGCTGTACGACCTCGTTTCGGTGAACGCCTACGGCGAGCACGTCGAGCAGGACATGGCGATGGCCTATGGCGACGTATTCCGGCTACAGGAGCTCACGCCGTACGCGCTAGCGGATTTCGCCCAGCGCACGCGCACGCAGCCGCGTTTTCTGGAGCGCGAGATCGTGCGGATGGCGCGGCAGGCGAGTGCGCTTGCGCCGGAACTGGCGCGCGCCGAGGTTTATGTGGGCGAGGAACGGGCGCTGGTGGACGCGGTGGCGCGCGTTGTCGTCGCGCAGAGCGAGAGGCTGTTGAAGCTGGCGCCCGAAGTGCCGAAAGTCGATCGCAGCCTGTTTTGAAGCTGGGACGCGATGCCTGGCCGCCGTTATGCGCATAAAACGGGGCAGATCGCGCTGACTTGCGTGATGAATCGCAACTAACAGCCAGAATCAGCCGACGACGCCAGACGCAGGCGTCGCTCAGTTCGCGCGATCGGCTTCGTCCGCGTCCATCGAGCGGCCGACGATGCGCGTCGGAAACGGCTCGCCAGGCGGGCGCGTGGGCAGGTCGTGATCGTGTCCGTGGCCTGCGGGGCGGCGGCGCGGCGCGACCGCATCGAGCAAGGCTTGCTGTTCGGGCGGAATCTGGTAGTCCCAGCCGAACTTGCTCAATTGCAGGCTCTGCGCGATTCGCAGCGCGGGCTCCATGAACTGGAGCGCGGCGGCAGGCTCGTAGCGCGCCTGCACGGTATCGAGAAACAGATGGAGCCAGCGGCTGAAATGACGCGGCTCGACGCCTTCCACGGGATTGTGGGCCTGCTGCACGTTGCCGCGGTAGGTTTTCGTCCCGAGCACAAGGCTCGACCAGAAGCGCACCATCTTCGGCAGATGGTCGTCCCAGCGCCCGGCCAGCATGCCGTCGAAGACCGGGCCGAGCAGCGCGTCCGCGCGCACGCGGTCATAGAACGCGTAGACGAGTTCGCGGATGTTGTCTTCGGTCGGCTCGGCGTAGGGGGCGGGGCGTGCGTCGGTCATGATGGGCTTGTTGCGGATGTACAAATGCCACGGCACGTTCCGATGCGGCTGGAAATGCCGGAAAATGCCTGGAAATACGAAGCGTCATGATACCCAGACAGCGCAAAACCTGCATGGGCGCTGCATGTTATCTTAGACGCATTAGCGTCACGATTGACCTGACTCATTTTTTAACGATCGCCATGAGACTGACCGATTACACCGACTACTCGCTGCGCGTGATGCTGTATCTCGCGCTGCGCCGCGACGGCCTGGCGACGATCCAGGAAATCTCCGACGCCTATGGCATCTCGAAGAACCATCTGATGAAGGTCGTGCAGCGGCTGGGCGAACTCGGCTGGGTCGACACCCTGCGCGGCCGTAACGGCGGCCTGAGGCTCGCGGCGGATTCGCTGTCGCTGAGCGTCGGCACCGTGGTGCGCCACACCGAGAGCGATTTCGCGCTGGTCGGCTGTTTTCCCGACGAACACGGCGAGCGCCGCGGCTGCGTCATCGAACCGCAGTGCCGCCTCAAGCATGCGCTGGCGGCCGCGCGCGACGCCTTCCTCGCCGAACTCGATCGCCACACCATCGGCGAACTGGCGCAACCGGAGCATGAACTGAGCGGCGCGCTCGGCCTCGCGCCCGTCAACTTCATCCCGCGCGCAAAGGCGACGAGCGCCACGCGCTGACTTCGCCCGATCTCGCGACGCTCCTCACGGCGCGCTTCGATCCGACGAATCCACCGGCTTCACCGTCATCCGCCCTGCGGACGGCGATCTGCGCATCCAGCGCACCCTCATATTAAAAATCGGAAAAAATGACGGCCTGTGCGCTTGAAACCGGCTCAATGACCCTTAAATCTGGTGACAGTCAAGATTACTGGAGGTCTCGTTTCAAATGAGAATCGACAAGCTCACCACCAAGTTTCAGGAAGCACTCGCCGACGCACAAAGCCTGGCCGTCGGCCGCGACAATCAATACATCGAACCGGTCCATCTGCTGGCGGCGCTCGTCGCGCAACAGGACGGTTCCGCGCGCTCGCTGATGTCGCGGGCCGGCGTGCAGGTTCAGGCGCTGCAAAACGCGCTCAACGACGCCATCAACCGCTTGCCGCAGGTGCAGGGCACCGACGGCAACGTGCAGGTCGGGCGCGAGCTCACGGGTCTGCTCAATCAGGCCGACAAGGAAGCGCAGAAGCTCAACGACACCTATATCGCGAGCGAAATGTTCCTGCTCGCCGTCGCCGACGACAAGGGCGACGCGGGCCAGATCGCGCGCAAGAACGGCCTCTCGCGCAAGGCGCTCGAAGCCGCGATCGTCGCGGTGCGCGGCGGCGCGCAGGTGCATAGCCAGGACGCCGAAAGCCAGCGCGAGGCGCTCAAGAAGTACACGGTCGACCTGACCGAGCGCGCGCGCGCCGGCAAGCTCGATCCCGTGATCGGCCGCGACGACGAAATCCGCCGCTCGATCCAGATCCTGCAACGCCGCACCAAGAACAATCCGGTGCTGATCGGCGAGCCCGGCGTGGGCAAGACGGCCATCGTCGAAGGTCTCGCGCAGCGCATCGTCAACGGCGAAGTGCCGGAAACGCTCAAGGGCAAGCGCGTGCTCTCGCTCGACATGGCCGCGCTGCTGGCGGGCGCGAAGTATCGCGGCGAGTTCGAGGAACGCCTGAAGTCGGTGCTCAACGACATCGCCAAGGACGAAGGCCAGACCATCGTCTTCATCGACGAAATTCACACGATGGTCGGCGCGGGCAAGGCCGAAGGCGCGATGGACGCGGGCAACATGCTCAAGCCGGCGCTCTCGCGCGGCGAGCTGCATTGCATCGGCGCGACCACGCTCGACGAATATCGCAAGTACATCGAGAAGGACGCCGCGCTCGAACGCCGCTTCCAGAAGGTGCTCGTCGACGAACCGTCGGTCGAAGCGACCATCGCGATTCTGCGCGGTCTGCAGGAGAAATATGAACTGCACCACGGCGTGGAAATCACCGACCCGGCGATCGTCGCGGCGGCGGAACTGTCGCATCGCTACATCACCGACCGTTTCCTGCCGGACAAGGCGATCGACCTGATCGACGAAGCGGCGTCGAAGATCAAGATGGAAATCGATTCGAAGCCCGAAGAGATGGACAAGCTCGATCGTCGTCTGATCCAGCTGAAGATCGAGCGCGAAGCCGTCAAGAAAGAAAAGGACGAAGCGTCGCAGAAGCGTCTGCAGCTGATCGAAGAGGAAATCGATCGCCTGAGCCTCGAATATAAAGACCTCGAAGAGATCTGGACCGCCGAGAAGGCCGCGGTGCAGGGCAGCGCGCAGATCAAGGAAGACATCGACAAGGTGCGTGCCGAGATCACGAAGTTCCAGCGCGAAGGCAAGCTCGAGAAGGTCGCGGAATTGCAGTACGGCAAGCTGCCGCAACTCGAAGCGCAGCTCAAGCAGGTCGCGCAGGCCGAGGCCACCGAGCAGAACAGCCCGAAGCGTCATCGTCTGCTGCGCACGCAGGTGGGCGCCGAGGAAATCGCGGAAGTCGTGTCGCGTTCGACCGGCATTCCGGTCTCGCGCATGATGCAGGGCGAGCGCGAAAAGCTGCTCTTGATCGAAGACAAGCTGCATGAGCGCGTGGTTGGCCAGGACGAGGCGATTAACGCGGTGTCGGATGCGATCCGCCGTTCGCGCGCCGGTCTCGCGGACCCGAACAAGCCGTACGGCTCGTTCCTGTTCCTCGGGCCGACCGGCGTGGGCAAGACCGAGCTGTGCAAGGCGCTCGCGGGTTTCCTGTTCGATTCGGAGGATCACCTCATCCGCATCGACATGAGCGAGTTCATGGAGAAGCACAGCGTCGCGCGTCTGATCGGCGCGCCGCCGGGCTACGTCGGTTACGAGGAAGGCGGTTATCTGACCGAGGCCGTGCGCCGCAAGCCGTATAGCGTGATCCTGCTCGACGAAGTCGAGAAGGCGCACCCGGATGTGTTCAACGTGCTGTTGCAGGTGCTCGACGACGGCCGCATGACCGATGGCCAGGGCCGCACCGTCGACTTCAAGAACACGGTGATCGTGATGACCTCGAACCTCGGTTCGCACCTCATCCAGTCGATGCACGGCGAGCCGCAGGAAGCGGTCAAGGAAGCGGTCTGGAACGAAGTGAAGCTGCAGTTCCGCCCCGAGTTCCTGAACCGGATCGACGAAGTCGTCGTGTTCCATGCGCTCGGCAAGGACAACATCGAGTCGATCGCGAAGATCCAGTTGCAGCGCCTGCGCGAGCGTCTGGAAAAGCTCGACATGGAACTCGTCGTGTCGGACGAAGCGCTCGGCAAGATCGCGGATGTCGGCTACGACCCGCTGTTCGGTGCGCGGCCGCTCAAGCGCGCGATCCAGCAGGAGATCGAAAACCCGGTCGCCAAGCTGATCCTCGCGGGCAAGTTCGGACCGAAGGACGTGATTCCGGTCGACGTCCAGGACGGCAAGCTGGTGTTCGAGCGCGTCGTTCATTAAGCGCTCTCAGTTCGCTGATGCACCGCTGGCGCGACGGTAATCTGTCGCGCTTCAAACAAAAAGGGCTCCCCGATTCGGGGAGCCCTTTTTTCATGGGCGTCGCAAAAGTACGCACCGGCGCGCGCGAGGCGCGCCTCGCGTCAGCGTATCAAGCCTGCTTGTTGCCGCCGCCGAACAGCGAGGCGAGGCCGCCGAGCGTGCCGAGCACGCTTTCGGTGTTGATCTGGCCGCCCTGCGGCACTTCGCCGTTCGGCGTGCCCGCGTTCACGACGTGCGGCAGCACCTGGGCGAGCAGGCCGCTGACCTGTTCGGGCTGCATGCCGACCTTCTGCGCGAGACCCGAGACGACGTCCGAGCCGAGCACGTTGTGCAGCTGATCGGGCGAAACGGACTGGTTCTCGCCGTTGCTGACCCACGACTGCACGACGTCGCCGAGACCGCCTTGCTGGAACTTCTGGATGAGGCCGTTCAGGCCGCCCGGCTGATTGTTGACGAATTCCATCGCGAGCGCGAGGAGTTGAGTTTGGCCGCCGCCTTGTTGCTGTTGCGACGAACCGAGCAGGGAACCGAGGGTATCGAGCAGGCTCATGACGATCTCACTAATGATGGCCGCGACGGGGGACGCGGCCGGAAAATCGGACGGCGCGCACGAGGCGCGCCGCGGGGATGGCAGAAAGTGCCGGAAAGCGGGCGCGCGACCTCAAGCGCCCGAGGCGGCCGCGTCGGACGCGGCCTTGCTCTTCTTCGACTTCTTGCTCTTCTTTGCTTTGGTATCCGAAGCGGCGGCCGGCGCGGTGGCGGCGGGCGCGGCGGAACCCGCCTGCGCGGCGCTCGCGGCGGCGGCTTCCTTGTCCTTCTTGCTCTTGCGTTTGGACTTGCCGGCCTTGGCGTCCGAGGCGGCCGGCGCGGTCGTGGCCGTGGTGGCGGGCGCCGCTGACGTCGGGGCCGTGGTCATCGGATTCGGCGCGGTGCCGGCCGTGGCGCCGGGCGCCGCCGTGGTCGCCGCCTTGCTGCTCTTCGACGACGCTGCCGGCTTGCCCGCCGGCGGCGCCGACGAACCGTTGATCGTCAGACCGGCGGCTTCGAGATTCTGCACCGACTTCGGACCGATGCCCTTCACGCGCGTGGCGAGGTCGTCCGCATCCTTGAACGGGCCGTTTTTGCTACGTTCGTCGAGGATCGCCTTGGCGTGGACGGGGCCGATGCCCTTGACCGATTCGAGCGCCGCCTGATCGGCGGTATTGACTTCGACCGCCGCGGCCAACGCGGCGGACAGCGACAGACCGAGTGCGAGGAACAGCATCAGCAGCTTCTTCAGCATGGCAATCGCTCCATTGAGGGCAATTCGAATTCGGTTAGCCGGGAACGGACGACGCATCCAGTCGGTGGGCGCTGCGCTATCAGGATAGGACAGTTCGCGCCTGCGTGGACGGGAAGCGGACGATTTATACCGAGCGTTTCGTGGCAAGACAATCGCGCCGCACAATATTTAATACTTCTGTGCATTGCGCGCACAGGCCGATCGCGGCGGACGCAACGAGCGCGCGTGCGCCATGACGGTGCGCGCGCGCGAAAACTGCCGCTGGAACGGCGGAACAGCCGCACGCGCCGACGCTCAAGCGCGATGCGGCCCGACGATGCCGTGCTTCGCGATCCGTCGATAGAGCGTCGCGCGCGAGATGCCGAGCGCGGCGGCGGCGGCGTCGGGACGCCAGCGGTGGGCGGTGAGGGCGGCGAGGATGCGGGCGCGTTCGGCGCTGTCGTGATGGCCCGTCGCGCGTTCGGCGCGCGTCGACGCGCGGTCGCCCTCGCGCGAGGCCATGGCGCCCCCACGCGCTGAATCAGGCAATTGCGCGGCGAGATCGGCGCTCAAATGCCGCGCCTCCACACGCACGGTGTCGCAGACGGCGCATGCGTAGCGCATGGCGTTGCGCAACTGGCGCAGATTGCCGGGCCACGCATAGGCGGCGAGTTGCGCGGCCAGCGCGGCGTCGAGGCCGAGCGGGCGGCCCGCGGCCTGCGCTTCTTCGGCGAACACCGTGTCGATCAGCATGCCGATGTCGCGCCGTTCGCGCAGCGGCGGCAGCGTGAGCACCGCGCCGCTCAGGCGGTAGTAGAGATCGTCGCGAAACGCGCCCGCCGCGGCCATCTGCGTGAGATCGCGGTGCGTCGCGCAGATCACGTCGAGATCGACGCGCACCGGCGTCTCGCCGCCGAGCGGCAGCACTTCGCCTTCGGCGAGCACGCGCAGCAGGCGCGTCTGCAGCGCGAGCGGCATATCGCCGATTTCGTCGAGAAAGAGCGTGCCGCCGTCGGCGAGCGCGATCTTGCCGCGCGCGCCGTGACGCCGCGCGCCCGTGAACGCGCCGGGCGCGTAACCGAACAGCTCGCTCTCGATCAGCGACTCGGGCAGCGCGCCGCAATTCACCGCGACGAACGGCCGGTTGCGGCGCGGCCCGGCATCGTGGATCGCGCGCGCGAATACTTCCTTGCCCGCGCCGGTTTCGCCGAGCAGCAGAATCGGCAGCCGCTTGCCGACGACGCGCTGTGCGATGCGCGCGTTGTCGGCCACGCGCGCGTCGGCGCTGCGCAGGAACGGGCCGAGCGCGCTGCGGTCGTGCGCCTCCTCGGCGCGGGTTTGGGGCGCATCGCGCACGTCGCGCAGCGGCACCGCGCCATGCACGCCCGGCGACGGCACCCGTCCGAGCGGCGCGCGAATCCGCGCGTAAAGCATCGCGCCGCTCGCCCGCAGGCGCAGCGCCGCGATGGCCTCGATGCGGCCGATATCGCGCAACTGCACGTGCGACGAATCGAAAATCTCGTCGATATGGCGCGGACCTTCGAGGCCCGGAATGATTTCGCGCGCGCGCCGGTTCGCGGCGACCACGTTGCCGTTTTCGTCGAAGGCGATCAGTAGTTCGGGCTGCGCCTCGACGTAATTGCGGCTCTGGTGGCCGAACAGAATCCAGCACGACGCGGTGCGATGCAGGAAATAGCCGTCCTCGATGAGCGTCGCGCTCTGGCGCACGAGCTGATTGACGATGCGCTGGCTCTCGCGGCCATCGGGCGACTGCACGGCGGAGGCGTCGAGCACGCCGATCAGCTCGCCGCCGGGCGCAAAGATCGGCGCGGCGCTGCAGGTGAGCGTGGTGAACGCGGCGCGGAAATGATCGGTCTTGTGCACGGTGATCGGCGCGAGATCGGCCAGCACGCTCGCGATGCCGCACGTGCCTTCCTCGCTCTCCGACCAGCACGAACCGATATGCAGGCCCGCGTGCTTGAAGTCGTTGCGGCGCTCGCGGTCGATGCGGTAGTCGATCGTCACGCCATGCGCGTCGGTGAGCATCACGCAATAGTCGGCGTCGCGCACGACGTCGTGCAGGCGCGTGAGGCACTGGCCCGAAGCGCGCAGAAAAGACTCCTCGCGATCGCGGATTTCGCGCAGTTCGGCGGCGCTCAGCACGCGCGGGCCGATCACCGAGCCGGGATCGAGCTGATAGCGCTCGAACGAGCGCTGCCACGACGACGCGAGCCGCGCCGAGCCCGAAGGCGCGGGCAGGCGTCCTTCGACGGCGTCGCGCACGCGCGCGGCGTGGCGGGTGGGAGCGAGGGCGTAGGGCATGGCGGTTCCAGTCGAATCCAGACCACTCCAGGCGGGAACCTTTTGTAGCACATCCCGCGCGCGCAATCACACCGCAGCGCAGCAAGCGAGATGGCTGAGACGATCGTCTCAGTGTGTCGCGAGACGCGCATGCGGGCCTGCACAACGGCGGGTCGGGTGCGTCGTGCGGGGCGCGGCGCGATTGCGTCCGCGCGTTTCGCTGCAGTGCACTTCGCCCCCGAGCTCAACGCAGGCCGTGTTGAGACGCCGTCGCGCCACGCGACGCTGATCGCGGCGCGCTTGCGAATCGGCCGCAAAGCCCTGTCGCAGCGGCATTCCGTCTGCGTGAACGCGCGGCGCGCACGCGTTGGCACAACGCTTGCAGAGTCTGCGGACAAACATGACGCACAAACGCGACGCGCAAACGCAATCGGCAAGCGTCGCCGACACAATCGGTCCGCCCTTGCGCGGATCAGGAGACAAAGCCCGTGACGACGCCCGTGACCGTAGGCGTGATCGCGAACCCGGCTTCGGGACGCGACATCCGCCGCCTCACCACGCATGCTTCCGTATTTCCGACGGCCGAGAAAGCCAACATGGTCGTGCGACTGCTCGCGGGACTGGGCGCATTCGGCGTCGATCGCGTGATCACCTTGCGCGATAAGACCGGCGTCGCCGCGCTGGTGCTGCGCGCGCTCGAAACGCATGCGGCGGTGGCGCGGCACGAGCGCTGGCCGACCGTCGATTTCATCGATCTGCCGATCAGCGACAGCGCCGCCGACACGCACGCGGGCGTCGCTCACATGGTGCGCGAACGGGTCGCGCTGATCGCCGTGCTGGGCGGCGACGGCACGCATCGCGCGGTCGCGGCGCATAGCGGCGACACGCCCTTGCTCGCGCTCTCCACCGGCACCAATAACGCGTTCCCCGAACTGCGCGAGGCCACCGTCGCGGGCCTTGCCGGCGCGCTCGTGGCCACCGGCGCGGTGCCCGCCGAGGCCGCGCTCGCGCGCAACAAGCGGCTGGTCGCGCGCTGCGTCGAAGGACCGGCGCTGGGCCGCGAGGAAATCGCACTGGTCGATGTTTGCGTATCGCGGCAACCGTTCGTTGGCGCGCGGGCGATTTCGGATAGTTCGGATATCGAATCATTATTTCTGGCCTTCGCGCCGCCCGACGGCATCGGGCTCGCGTCGATCGGCGGCGCGTGGGCGCCGGTCGGACGAGACGCGGCGCACGGTCTGCACATGACGTTCGGCGATGCCGACGCCGGCGGCGAAGGCGTGCCGATACTCGCGCCGATCGCGCCGGGCCGCATCGAACGGCTCAACATGCGCACGTGCCAGCGGCTCGAAGTCGGCATGCCGATGCCGCTCGATGCGGGCCACGGCACGCTCGCCTTCGACGGCGAGCGCGAGATCGAACCGTCGCGCGGCGACCGCTACGAAGTGGCGCTCGACTGGGGCGGCCCTTTGACCGTCGATGTCGCGCGCACCTTGCGTTACGCGGCCTCGCATCAGTTGCTGCGCGCGGCGGCCACGCGTGCATGAGGACGCAGGTCCGCGCTTGTGTGCGCAGGTGTACGCATGCCGGCGCGTTTGAAGGTTTTTCTCGCCAACGCCTTAAAAACAGGAGACATCAGCATGGACGAACCCCTTAAAGGTCAGGTCGCGGTCGTCACTGGCGGCGCGCGCGGTATCGGACGCGGCATAGCGCTCACGCTCGCGCGTGCGGGCGCCGATGTCTTGCTCGCCGATCTGCTCGACGAAGCGCTCGCACAGACCGCGAAGGAGGTGCAGGAACTCGGCCGCCGCGTGCTCACCTGCAAGGTCGACGTCACGCAGGCCGCGCAGATCGACGGGATGATCGCGCGGGCGATTTCGGAACTCGGCGGCCTCGACATTCTCGTGAACTGCGCGGGCGTGATTTCGATTCATCCGGTCGCCGAGCTATCGGAGCGCGACTGGGACTTCGTCATGGACGTGAACGCAAAGGGCACGTTTCTCGGCTGCAAGGCTGCGCTGCCGCATTTTCTGATGCAAAAGCGCGGTCGCATCATCAACGTCGCGTCGATCGCGGGCAAGGAAGGCTTTCCGAATCTCGCGCACTACAGCGCCTCGAAGTTCGCGGTGGTCGGCTTCACGAACGCGCTCGCGAAGGAAGTCGCGCGCGAGGGCATCACGGTCAACGCGATCTGTCCGGGCATCGTGCGCACCTACATGTGGGACCGGCTCTCCGACGAATGGAAGAACGAAGGCGAGAGCGTCGAGCAATCGTGGCAGCGCCATCAGCTTGCGCTGATTCCGCAAGGCCGCGCGCAAACGCCGGAGGACATGGGGCGGCTCGCCCTGTTCTTCGCGACGATGGACAACGTCACCGGCCAGTCGGTGAACGTCGATGGAGGCTTCACGTTTCATTGAAGGCAACGCAGAAACGACTCAGGCACGACTCATTGTGTTTCATCAGGAGACAACCATGTCGAATCAGTTGAACAAGGAGCAGTTGCTCACGGCGTATCGCTCGATGCGCACGATCCGTGAATTCGAGGAGCGTCTGCACGTCGAGTTCGCGACCGGCGAGATTCCGGGCTTCGTGCATCTCTATGCGGGCGAGGAGGCGTCGGCGGTCGGCGTCATGAGCCACCTGAACGATGCCGATTACGTGGCCACCACGCATCGCGGTCACGGCCATTGCATCGCCAAGGGCGTGGACGTGCGCGAGATGATGGCCGAGATCTACGGGCGCGAAACCGGTTCGTGTCGCGGCAAGGGCGGCTCGATGCATATCGCCGATCTCTCGAAGGGCATGCTGGGCGCGAACGGCATCGTCGGGGCGGGCGGACCGCTTACATGCGGCGCGGCGCTCGCGGCGAAGCAGAAGAAAACCGGCGGCGTGGGCGTGTGCTTTTTCGGCGATGGCGCGTCGAATCAAGGCGTGATCTTCGAGTCGATGAATCTCGCTTCGGTGTGGCGTCTGCCGGTGATTTTCGTCGCCGAAAACAACGGTTACGCGGAAGCGACGTCATCGACATGGTCGGTGGCCGCGGACAATATCGCCGATCGCGCCAACGGCTTCGGCATGCCTGGTGTGATCGTCGACGGATTCGACTTCTTCGCCGTTTATGAAGCGCTCGGCGAAGCCATCGCGCGGGCGCGCAACGGCGGCGGCCCGACGCTCGTCGAAATGAAACTGTCGCGCTATTTCGGCCATTTCGAAGGCGATGCGCAGACCTATCGCGCGCCCGGCGAAGTGCAGAAGCTGCGCGAGGAAAAGGATTGCCTCAAGCGTTTCGAGGAGCGCGTGGTGCGCGCGGAACTCGCCAGCACCGACGACCTGCGCAAAGTCGATACGGAAGTGAAGGCGCTGATCGACGACGCGGTGGCCAAGGCGAAGGCCGCGCCGCTGCCTGCGCCCGAAGCGCTGCTGACCGATGTGTACGTGTCCTATCCCTGAGCGCCTGCTGCGCCGGGAACGATGATTAGTCAGGATTCCAGATCAAGGAGACAAAAATGGCACGGAAAATCACTTATTCGCAGGCGATCAACGAAGCGCTTGCACAAGAAATGACACGCGACGAAAGCGTGATCGTGATGGGCGAGGACAACGCGGGCGGCGCGGGTGCGCCCGGCGAGCAGGACGCATGGGGCGGCGTGCTCGGCGTGACGAAAGGGCTGTACGGCAAGTTTCCGGGCCGCGTGCTCGATACGCCGCTGTCGGAAGGCGGGTTTATCGGCACGGCGGTGGGCGCGGCCGCGTGCGGCTTGCGGCCGGTGGCGGAGCTGATGTTCATCGACTTCATGGGCGTGTGCTTCGACCAGATTTTCAATCAGGCGGCCAAGTTCCGCTATATGTTCGGCGGCAAGGCGGTCACGCCCGTCGTGATTCGCACGATGTGCGGCGCGGGTCTGCGCGCGGCGGCGCAGCACTCGCAGATGCTCACGTCGCTGTTCACGCATATTCCGGGGCTCAAGGTCGTGTGCCCGGCCACGCCGTATGACGCGAAGGGGCTCATGATCGCCGCGATCCGCGACAACGATCCGGTGATTTTCTGCGAGCACAAGCTGCTCTACACGATGGAAGGCGACGTGCCCGAGGAGTCGTATTCGATTCCGTTCGGCGAGGCCAATATCGTGCGCGATGGCGACGACGTGACGATCGTCACTTACGGGCGCATGGTGCATTACGCGCTCGACGCGGCGCAGAAGCTCGCGAAAGACGGCATCGAAGCCGACGTGATCGATCTGCGCACGACCTCGCCGCTCGACGAGGACACGATCCTCGAAAGCGTGAGCCGCACGGGTCGCGTGGTGGTGGTGGACGAAGCGAATCCGCGCTGCTCGATGGCCACGGACATCGCCGCGCTGGTCGCGCAGAAAGCGTTTCACGACCTGAAAGCGCCGGTCGGCATGGTCACCGCGCCGCATACGCCGGTGCCGTTCGCGGCCTCGCTCGAAGACATTTACATCCCCTCGGCGGATCAGATCGCCGCCGCCGCGCGTGCCGCAAGGAGCTGAAGTCATGCCGATTCACATGATCACGATGCCCAAATGGGGCTTGTCGATGGAGCAGGGCCAGGTGAACGGCTGGCTCAAATCGCCCGGCGACGAAGTCTCGAAGGGCGACGAACTGCTCGACGTCGAATCCGACAAGATCGCCTCGGGCGTCGAGTGCGCGTTCGACGGCATCTTGCGACGACAGATTGCGCAGGAGGGCGATACGCTGCCGGTGGGCGCGTTGCTCGGCGTCGTTGCCGATCAGGAAACATCGGACGCCGAAATCGATGCGGCCGTCGCTGAATTCCAGCGCGACTTCGTGCCTGCCAAAGCGGGCGACGCCGACGCGGGCCCCCAGCCGGAGAAGGCGCAGATCGGTGGCCGCACGGTGCGCTGGCTGAAGCTGGGCGAGGGCGACGGCACACCCGTGGTGCTGATCCACGGTTTCGGCGGCGATCTCAACAACTGGCTGTTCAATCACGCCGATCTCGCGACGGGACGCACCGTGTGGGCGCTCGATCTGCCGGGGCATGGCGAGTCGGGCAAGGCGGTCGAAAGCGGCGCGCTCGACGAACTCGCGCAGAGCGTGATCGATTTTCTCGACACGCAGAAGATCGAGCGCGCGCATCTGGTCGGGCATTCGCTGGGCGGCGCGGTGGCGATGGCCGTGGCCGAGCGCGCGCCCACGCGCGTCGCGTCGCTCTCGCTGATCGCGAGCGCGGGTCTCGGCGACGAAATCGATGGTGCGTATATCGAGGGCTTCGCGAGCGCAACGAACCGCAACGTGCTCAAGCCGCACGTGACGAAGCTGTTCGCCGATCCGGCGCTCGTCACGCGTCAGCTCGTCGAAGACCTCGTGAAGTACAAGCGGCTCGAAGGCGTGCAGGACGCGCTCGCGAAGATCGCGTCGCAGAGTTTCGCGGGCGGCGCGCAGCGGCGTGTGTTCCGCGACCGGCTCTCGACGCTTGCGCCCAAAGTGCTGGTGATCTGGGGCGACGCCGATCAGATCATTCCGGCGCGCCACGCGCAGGGACTCGCGCCCACGGTGCAGGTCGAGGTGATCGCGGGCAAGGGGCATATGGTGCAGATGGAAGCCGCCGCCGAGATCAATCGCCTGCTCAAGGCTTTTTTCGACGCGGGAGGCTGAGATGGAGCCCGTCGCGTCCGACACGCCGCGCGCCGGCGACACCGCGCTCGGCCAGCACGGCTTGCGCAGCCGCGAGAAGCTCGCGCGCATTCCCGTCAAGATCGTGCCGGCGGGCGAGGGCGCGGCGTTGCCCAAGCCGCCCTGGCTGCGCGCGCGCCCGATGATGAGCACGACGGTCGCCGACGTGGCGGCCGTGCTGCGCGAGCATCGGCTGCATTCGGTGTGCGAGGAGGCGATGTGCCCGAACATCGGCGAGTGCTTCGCGCAGCGCACGGCCACGTTCATGATCATGGGCGGGCTGTGCACGCGGCGCTGTCCGTTCTGCGACGTCGCGCACGGGCGGCCGGCGCCGCTCGATGAGGATGAACCCGCGCATCTCGCGTCGGCGGTCGCGGCGCTCGGCTTACGGCATGTGGTGATCACGTCGGTCGATCGCGACGATCTGCGCGACGGCGGCGCGGCGCATTTCGCGCGCTGCGTCGCGCGGGTGCGCGAGCGCGTGCCGGGCATTGGCGTCGAGGTGCTGACGCCGGATTTTCGCGGACGCATCGAGCGCGCGCTCGATGCGCTTTCGGCGGCGTGGCCCGATGTGTTCAATCACAACATCGAGACGGTGCCGTCGCTGTATCGCGCGGCGCGTCCGGGCGCGGATTATCGCGGCTCGCTGCAACTGCTGGCGCGCGCGAAGGCCGCGAGTGGCGCGGGTGGGGCGCTCGTCACGAAGTCGGGGCTGATGGTCGGGCTCGGCGAAACCGATGCGCAATTGCTCGAAACCATGCGCGATCTGCGCGAGCACGACGTGGAGGTGCTGACGATCGGGCAGTATCTGGCGCCGTCGCGGTTTCATTTGCCGGTGCGGCGTTACGTGCATCCGGACGAATTCGCGGCGCTGCGCGAGGCGGGCCTGGCGATGGGCTTTCGCGAGGTGGTGGCGGGGCCACTGGTGCGGTCGTCGTATCACGCCGCGCAGACGGTGGAGGCGGCGCGCGGGGTGGCGTGATGTCGACGAGTTACGCAACTAACTGCCAAGTGTGCGCGATTCTGCAACTCGGGGCGGTGGCGGTTCGACCACGTCGAGTGCTAAATGAAAACGCCGGTCTTTAACGCGATGACGTCGGCCTCGCCGCCATCATCGCTTCGACTACGCCGCCTTTAAATACCGCGTGCTCACACGCTGCAAATACACCGCGAGCCCTGCGCCCGCGATCACCAGACTGGCCGCATTGGCGAGCCAGAAACCGCGCGCGCCGGTCGCCCAGACGGGCAGGTTGCCGAACACATCGAAGCCGAGCGCGTAGCCACCGCCCAGTCCCACGCCCCAGAGCGCGATCGCGTAGATCACGGTCGGCACCACGGCGACCTTGTAGGCGCGCAGCGCGAAAGCGGTGGTGATCTGCAGCGCGTCGAACACGTGATACACGGTGACGATCGCAACCAGCGGCATCGCCGCGATCGCCACGGCCGGATCGGGCGTATACGCGCCGATGATCAGCGGCCGCAGCACGAACACGATTGCACCGAACACGCAGGCAATCGCAACCGCCGTCATCACGCCATGACGCGCGAGCGTGCGCGCCTCCGCGTGGCGTTCGGCGCCCAGCGCCTGCGCAACCAGCGTCGAAGTCGCCACGCCGATCGAGAGCGGCGTCATGTACAGCACCGCGCCCATGTTCCCGGCGATCTGATGTCCGGCGAGCGTCGTCGTGCCCAGGCGCGCGATGAAAATCGCCATGAAGGTGTAGGACGTCACCTCGATCAGATACGAGAGTCCCATCGGAATGCCGAGCTTGAGCAGTTCCGCTTGCCGTTTCCATTCGGGCCAGCAGAAGTGCTTGAAAATCTCGAACGGCTCGAAGACATCCACGCGCGTGATCGCGATCGCCGCGCACAACGCGAGCGCCCAGTTGATCGACGTGCTCGCCAGCGCGCAGCCCGGACCGCCGAGCGCGGGCACGCCGAGTCCGCCGAAAATCAGCCAGGTATTGAGCGGAATCTTGACGATCAGCGCGCCCACTTGCAGGAACATCACGAGACGCGGCCGTCCCACGGCGTTGGCGAGCGAGCTGTAGATGCGAAACGCGAGCGCGGCGGGCAGGCCGAACGACAGCAGCCGCAGATAACCGATGGTGCGTTCGCGCAGCGCTTCGGGCGCGCGCGCGAGGTCGAGCAGCGGGCCCGGAAAATAGAGGATCGTGAAGCCGATCACCATCAGCACGAGTGCGAGCCAGAAGGCCTGGCGCACTTCCAGACCGATCTCGGTGTCCTTGCGCGCGCCGTAGAGCTGCGCGGTCACGGGCTGAAGCGCTGTGAGAATGCCCGTGAGACCGATGTACACCGAGACGTAGATCGACGATCCGAGGCCGAGCGCGGCGAGATCGAGCGCCGAGTAGCGGCCGACCATCGCCGTGTCGATCACGCCGAACGCGATGATCGCGAGCTGGCCGATCAGCACCGGCCAGGCGAGCCCGGCGATGCGCCGTATGTCGGCGAGGAACGTCGTCGTCACCGCGGCCTCAGTCGGGGCGCTTGCGCCAGACATGTTTTTTGACGGGCGGCTGCGGGCGGTCGATGCGCACGTAGAGACGGAAGCGCTCGTCGCGGTCGGCGACGCGGCGGCCTTCCCAGACCAGCTTCCAGACGAAGTTCGACATCGAGCTCGGCTCGCCGTAGTCCTGGGTGTCTTGTCGCAGGATCACGTCGCAATCCTCGTCGAACGAGAAGTGCATTTTGCCGAAGTAGGCGAAGGTGGCGATCTGCGCGTCGCCGAGGCGCACGGGCGAGATGCACTGGTAGTCGGCGGGCAGGTGCGCGGCGATCTGCTGCGCGACATCCTTATAGGTCCGGCTGTAGTTCACGACCGGCAGCCAGAGCGTCATCAGCAGCACCCACATCAGCGTGGTGCCGCCGCTCGACAGCACGACGCTGCGCCACAACACTTTCGGATGACGCGCCACGCGCCATTGCACGAGTGCGATCCAGCACAGCGTCACGGCCACGGCGCAGACGAACGAGAGAATCTTGAATTGCGGCGCGAAACCCGGTGCGAGGCGTGCGAGATTGCGTGCGAGGGGCGCCGGGAAACCCGTCATGCCCGCCAGCCACACGAGCCACACGAAGGTGCTGAGGATCGTGAAACTCAGCACCGCGAACCAGTCGATTGCATTGATCGCGCCGCGCTTGAGCGTGGGCAGCGCGAAAGCCGCGAGCACGCAGACCGCGGGCAGCACCAGCATGAACAGGCGGTTGGTTTCGTGGCTCTGCACGACCACGAGGATCAGCAGCGGCACGATCACCGAAAGCGGAATCGCGATGTGCGGCGCGCGGCGCAGGCCGGCCCAGCTGACCCACGCCCAGATCGCGAGCGGCCAGGCCGGCCAGGTGAACAGCGGCAGGTTCTTGGCCGCGTAGCGCAGCACCGTGCCCGGCGGCCCGGCGAACGCGTTGACGTTGGTGCGCGCCCACTGGTTGAGGAACCAGACGCCGTCGTCGGGATAGATGTGCAGCGTGAGCAGCGGCCACGACAGCCCCACCACGAGCGCGACCGGCAAGCCGGCCACGAGCAGCCAGCGCGAACGCGTTTCGGGTGCGACGGCGAGCATCGCAAGCGTGCCGATCAGCAGGGCGCCAACCAGCACGGGGCCGGCCGCGAGCATCACGATGCCGAGCGCGAGGCCCCACCAGAGCGCGCCCTGGATGGGTTTGTCGATGGCGCGCACGAGGCCGTAGACGAGCATCGCGATGCCGACGAACTGCATCAGTTGCGGCGTGGTTTCGTGGCCGCGCTCGGCGAGACCGAAGCAGGCGAGCAGAATCAGCACGGCGCCGTCGGCGAGCGTGCGGCCGTAGTCGCGCGGCTCGGGCTCGCCGCCGAACGCGTATTTGAACGGCTGCACTTCGGCGCGGCGGCCGAGCAGATAGGCGCTGTACCAGACGAACGCGCAGGCGAGGCAGAACAGCACGCCGGTGGCGATGCGCGAGGCGTTGCTCGCGTCCACCCACGGCGCGAACACGCGGATGCACAGCGCGCCGAGCCAGTAGCCGAGCGGACCGTTCTCGGTCACGTACTTGCCGACGAGGTTGGGCAGCAGCCAGTCGTGCGAGGTGCCGCCGGCCATGGTCCACATCACGCCGAAGCCGGCCGCATCCTCGTTCTTCCACGGATCGCGGCCGAACAGGCCGAACGACGCGAAGATGATACAGATGGTCAGCAGCAGCCAGCGCGGCAGGGCGCTGGTGGCGGAGGCGGTCAGGCGAATGGCTGGCTTCATGCAGTGCGAGGGAATTCGAGTAAGCGCAACGGTCGCGGGCGGCCGTTGCGGAGCATCCGGCATTCTAGCCGGGCAGGCTCGCGCGCGTCACGGCAAGCGACGCTTGTCAGCTGTTGCCAACGCTTGCCGGCGCAATGAAGCGGTCGATGGTCGAAACCGGACCGTCACGGCGGGGCGGCGGCAGTGTGTCAGCGTAAGCTGCAACAAGCGTCGGAAAGCGTCGGAAAAATCCGGTAAGACGGCGCGGGCAACAAAAAAGGGCAGCCTGGGCTGCCCTTTTTGTACACGTCTGTGCGGGTCCGGCACGATGACCGGAGAGCGAAGCTTACTTCGCTGCCTTGCCCGTAGCGCGTGCGCCGAACTTCTTGTTGAACTTCTCGACGCGGCCGGCCGTGTCCATGATCTTCTGCGTACCCGTGTAGAACGGATGCGATTCCGACGAGACTTCGATCTTCGCGAGCGGGTAGGTCTTGCCGTTGAATTCGGCGGTTTCGCGCGTCTGGATGGTCGAGCGCGTCACGAAACGGAAATCGTTCGACACGTCGATGAACAGAACTTCGCGGTAATCCGGGTGAATGCCTTCTTTCATGATCTTTCCTAAAATCTGGCGGTAGCCAACCCACGTTGCCCGCAACACCCATGTCGCGGCGCTCTTCGCGCGAGCCACTTGCCCAAGGTCGAAAAAACGCGATTATGCCAGAAAATCAGCTGGTTGGCGAATTTTTGCGGGCCCGCGACAGCTTTTTCAGGCCGGTTGGCCGTCGAGCGCGCCCACCCGTGCCGGATCCTGACGGTAATAGCGCGCGAGCAGCCGGTAAAGCTCCGGATATTCGGCCTCGAAGGCCTTCGGCGTGACGAACAGCGCCTCGCTGCACACGGCGAAGAACTCCGACGGGTGATCGGCCGCATAGGGATCGATCAGCGAGTCACGTTCGAAGCGCTTCCAGCGGCGTTCCGGCACCGCATCGACCTTGTCGCAGAACTGGTCGTAGGCGTTGTCGAACACATCGGCCCACGCCTGCGCGTCGAGCGGGGCGTGCCAGCGTCGATAAAGGGGCGGATGACCGTCGGTTTCGCCGTTGAGCATGTCGATCTTGTGCGCGAACTCGTGGATGACGACGTTGTAGGCGTCGCTGCCGTCGGTCATCTGCGCGTCTTCCCACGAGAGGATCACCGGGCCGCCTTCCCACGCCTCGCCGCTCGCGTCGTGCTCGACTTCATGCACCACGCCGTCCTCGTCCTCCACGGTCTTGCGGATCACGAACTCGCCCGGATAGACGATCACGCCCACCCAGCCCTTGTACAGATCGAGCGAGAGATTCAGCACGGGCAGCGAGGCCTGGGCGGCGATCGCCACGGTCATGGCGTCGGTAAGTTCGAGATCGTGCGCGGTCGAGAATTCCTTTTGTGCGAGGAACAGGCTTGTGAGTTCGCGCAGGCGTATGAGATCGGCGGCGTCGAGGTGGCCGAGAAAGGGCAGTCCCTCGAGCGTCGCCTGCCAGAGCACGTCGTCGATCGCATAGGTGCGCAGCGCCTTTTCGCGGCGGCGCGCGCCGAACCAGCTGGAGAGTTTCGAAAGCATCGCGTCAGTTGTGTTCAGTCGATCTGCTTTTGCCACGCGGCGAATACCGCGCCGACGATCGCCGCGCCCATCAGATAGTAGAAGCCGTCGAGCGAACTCAGGAAGCTCGCCTGCTGCGCCACCATCCGGCTGACCTGCGCGAGCGCGAGGCCGTGCGCTTCGCCCGGCGAGCGGCCGAGCGCCTCGAAGGTGTGCGTCAGCTTCGCGAACGTGTCCTGAAAGATCGGGTTGAGCGGATTCACGAATTCCACGAGCCGCGTCTGGTGCAGCGCCAGCCGATGCTGCTCGACGATGATGACCGTGGCGGTCGCGAACGATATCGTCAACTGACGGACGATGTTTTTCAAGCGGTAACCGTGTGTGAACTCGTCGATATCGAAGATGCGAAAGGTGAGATTGGCCACCGGCAGCACGATGAACAGCAGCAACAGGCCGCGCAGCAGCAGCGGCGGAATCAGCCACGTCTCGCTGACGTCGGGCGTCATCTTCGTCATCCAGAACGCCACGAAAAACGCCAGCAGGAAGCCCGGCACGATGATCCACTTCTTGTGCGTGACGAACTTCGCATAGCGGAAGTAAAGAAACAGCGCGGTGGCGGAAATCAGCGAGGTGATGCCGGTGAGGCGGCCGGCGTTTTCGACCGGATAGTCGAGACCGCTTTCGAGAAAGCGCGAGACCAGATAGCTGAGCACCGTGGTCATGTAGTAGTAGAACATGTACAGCAGCAGCCCGACCTGGAACGGCCGCTCGCGCAGCGCGTGCAGCCGCACGAGCGGCTTCGGATGATGCCATTGATGCCACACGAACCACGCGAGCGAGCCGATGCCCGCGAGCGTCAGCAGCGGAATTTGCGGCGACGTGGTGAAGAGTTCGAAGCGCACCTGCTGCATGGCGATCTGCAGCGCGCCTTGCGCGAAGGCGAAGATAATGTACGGCCAGAAGTGCGACGCGCCGCGCTCCTCGGGCAGCACGTGGCCGGAATCGGGCAGCGCGAGCAGCGCCAGCACGGCGTAGAGCACGCCCGCCGGCGCGGAAAAGGCGAACAGCGCGCGCCAGTCGAAATACGACACCAGATAGCCGCCGACGAGCGGCGCGAGCGCGCTCGACAGCACGATCAGGATCAGGAACGCGCGCGTGGCGACGGGGCGTTGCTGCGGCGTGAAGCTGATCTGAATGAGGATGCGGCAGGTGCCCATCATCGGGCCGATGAAATAGCCCTGGAAGCCGCGCGCGAAAGCCAGTTCGATCGACGATTCGCACAGCGCCGCCGCCACCGACCCCGCGGCATAGAGCAGCAGGCAGCCGCCCACGTAGCGCCGGTAGCCCACGCGTTCGACCCACCATTGCTGCTGCAGGATGCCGAGCACCGCGCACACGGCATAACTGCTCGACGACCAGACGAGCTCGTCGGGCGAGGCGTTGATGCCGCCCGCGATGTAGCTCGTGAAAAACGAAAAGATCGCGTTGTCGTAGTAGTCGAGTCCGGTCGCGATGGCGAGGACCCAGGGGAGGAAGTCGCCGCGCAGGCGGGCGGCGCTGAAGAGCGGTTCGCGGGTGGAGGTGGCGCTCATGCGCGTTCGCCTCCGTCTTCGTCGTCGGACTGCTTTTGCGTGCGCTTTGCGCCGCGCTTTTCTGCGCCCTTGCTCGCGCGCGCATGGCCTGGCTTGTTCGCGGATTTGAGTGCGGTGGACGAGGGCGCCTGGGCGAGCGGTGGTGCGCCGCGTTCGGCATCTTGGCGTCGGCGCGAGGCGGCCAGACGTTCGCCGATCAGCGCTTCGGACGGTTCGCCCGCGAGGCGACGCTTCAGGTAGTCGAGATCGTCGGCGAGTTCGGCACGCACGCTTTGCGCTTCCTTCAACTCGCGCCGCACGGCGCCGATGCGCGCATCGAGCGTGTCGATCTGCTGCGCGAGCGCGTCGGCGATCTGTTGCAGCGATTCGTGCGAGTAGCGCCGCCGGCCGTCGCCGACCGATTCCAGCGGACGCTTGAGCATTTCGGTGATGCCGTGCAGCGAAAAGCCGAGCGCACGCAAGCGCAGAATGCGCGCGAATTGCTCAAGATCGTGTTCGTCGTAGAGGCGGTAGCGGCCTTCGCTACGCGTCGGGGTCACGAGTCCGCGTTCCTCGTAGTATTTGAGCGTGCGTGGCGTGACGTTCAGCCGCAAGGCGGCGTCGCGCACGGTGAGGAGCGGGTTGGCGTCCGGAGCGGGGTCCGGTCTGGCGGGTCTGGACATCGGTGGCCGGCCGGGCAGGCGGCAGTGAATACAGCCCCGAATTATAGTCCAACGTGAACGTTCACGTACAGGTTGGGGCTCCGCGTATCCGCAACGGTTTATTGTGTGAAATCAGCGCACTAACGCGTCCTAACGCATCCGGAAATGAAAAACGCCCGCTGGGAGCGGGCGTTTCAGATGCTGCATCGAGCGGGGCGCGAGGCCTTAGCCGCCGCGGCGCATCATGTCGAAGAACTCGGAGTTGTTCTTCGTCTGGCGAATCTTGTCGAGCAGGAATTCCATTGCTTCGACTTCGTCCATGTCGTGGATGAACTTGCGCAGCACCCAGATCTTCTGGAGGATGTCCGGCTTGATCAGCAACTCTTCGCGACGCGTGCCCGACTTGTTCAGGTTGATCGACGGATAGACGCGCTTTTCCGCGAGACGGCGCTCGAGGTGCACTTCCATGTTGCCCGTGCCCTTGAACTCTTCGTAGATCACGTCGTCCATGCGGCTGCCGGTTTCGATCAGCGCGGTGCCGATGATCGTGAGCGAACCGCCTTCTTCGATGTTACGCGCCGCGCCGAAGAAACGCTTCGGACGTTGCAGCGCGTTAGCGTCCACACCACCCGTCAGCACCTTGCCCGAAGCCGGCACGACCGTGTTGTAGGCGCGCGCGAGACGCGTGATGGAGTCGAGCAGAATCACGACGTCGTGCTTCATTTCAACGAGGCGCTTGGCCTTTTCGATCACCATTTCGGCGACCTGCACGTGACGCGCGGCCGGTTCGTCGAACGTCGAGGCGATCACTTCGCCCGCGACCGAACGCTGCATTTCCGTCACTTCTTCCGGACGCTCGTCGATCAGCAGCACGAACAGGACCACGTCGGGGTGGTTCTGCTTGATGGCGTGCGCGATGTGCTGAAGCATCACGGTCTTGCCGGACTTGGGCGATGCGACCAGCAGGCCGCGTTGACCCTTGCCGATGGGCGCGATCATGTCGATGATGCGGCCCGTCACGTTCTCCTCACCGCGCATTTCGCGCTCGAGCAGCAGCACCTTGTTCGGGTGCAGCGGCGTGAGGTTCTCGAACATGATCTTGTGCTTCGAGGCTTCCGGCGGCTGGCCGTTGACCTTGTCCACCTTCACGAGCGCGAAATAGCGTTCGCCGTCCTTCGGCGTACGCACTTCACCTTCGATCGTGTCGCCGGTGTGCAGATTGAAGCGGCGGATCTGCGACGGGCTGATATAGATATCGTCCGTGCTGGCGAGATACGAGGTTTCCGGCGAGCGCAGGAAGCCGAATCCGTCCGGCAGCACTTCAAGCGTGCCGTCACCGAAGATCGTTTCGCCCGTCTTGGCGCGCTTTTTGAGAATCGCGAACATCAGTTCCTGCTTGCGCAGGCGGTTCGCATTTTCGATCTCGAGGCCATTGGCCATCTCGATCAATTCGGACACGTGCAGAGACTTGAGCTCGGAAAGATGCATACGGAGAACCCGTCGGGGAGGATGCGACGAAAAGAAGTCAGGGGGAAAAGAACGAGCGGAACCGCTCAAGGACTTATATAAGGGCGCCGGATACGACGCTTTATGAATTCTAGCATAGCACACGCCAGAAACCGCCAGTGAAGCCCTGCGGCATGTTTCAGCATGTTTTTAACGGGCATGTTGTCGGCTGACAACATGCCCGTGACCGACCTGATGCGCCTTTCAGCACTGCCGCGGCTGCCGTGAGGGCAGGGTGCGCGGCGGCCGGAACGCTTTTACAGGTGGCTGTCCAGGAACGCGGTGAGCTGCGACTTCGACAGGGCGCCGACCTTCTGCGCCGCGACGGCGCCGTTCTTGAAGAGGATCAGCGTGGGGATGCCGCGCACGCCGAACTTCACCGGCGTCGACTGATGTTCGTCGACGTTGATCTTCGCGACTTGCAGACGGTCGCTGTAGTCCTTCGCGACTTCGTCGAGAATCGGCGCGATCATCTTGCAGGGGCCGCACCATTCGGCCCAGAAGTCCAGCAAGACGGGCTTATCGGATTTAACGACGTCCTGTTCGAACGATGCGTCGCTGATGTGCTTGATTTGTTCGCTCATTGTATGAATACCTCTTTCGGATCGAGGCTGATTGAATTGCTCGCCACGATACACCAAAAACCAGAATATATCCGGCGATGCCCAAGCCTTGCCGGGCGGGACCGGATCGAGTCGCCAAGGCTGTCCTGACGACGATCGACGCCAGTGTAGCCTAAATCCCTATGCGTTGCCGACGGTGATAGTACGCAGGTCGGCAGCAGGGTTTCCCACATTTTTCCCTTCATTTCGTGCGTCGCGTGCACGGATTGCATGCAACAGGGCGCACAGGCGTATGCCGATTCTCCGTGTGCCGCACAGCCTGACTGCGTGCTGCCGCACTGTAATGCAATGCCAGCGTGGGGAACCCGACATATCGCACAATCTCGATATGGTGTCGCGGCGCGGCTTTGCAAGGACTTTGCCGAGAGACCGCGCGAAGTCCGTGGAAGGGCCGCTGGAAGGGCATTGCAGCAGCCGTCCCGCGGATGGTCGGCGGCCCCGCGCAAAGAGTTTTGCAGTGCGGCATTCTCAATTCGGGTCCAGCGATGTTAGAATGCTTCGTGACGGGCCTCCTCGCATGGTGGGGCGGTCAACCTGGTCAGGTCGGGAACGAAGCAGCCACAGCCGTTTTCCGCCAGTGCCGAGGGTCAGGCTCGTCACCTTCGCTTTTTCTTCTTGCGCCTCGCGCGCGTCTTGCAGCATCCCCTCGCAGTTTTCCGTCGGTCTTCTCCGGTTTTTCTATTGCGTCAACTTGCTCGCGTAGCATCCGGCTTCCGCACGTTTATCGTTTCGCGTCATGCCCGTTTGCACCAGCGTCGAGCGGTTTTTGCGCGCGCTTTCGCACCGGTTTTGCCGCGCATGGGCGACCCCGTTCCGCGCGCCTGCACACAAGGCGTTCGGCGCCTTCCGATTCATCGGAGCGCGCGGGCGTTGCTGATACAATTTCCGGATGACCTATCAAGTTCTCGCACGCAAGTGGCGACCGAAGGATTTCGCTTCGCTCGTCGGACAGGAGCACGTGGTGCGCGCGCTCACGCATGCGCTCGACGGCGGGCGTCTCCATCACGCGTACCTCTTCACGGGCACGCGCGGCGTGGGCAAGACGACGCTCTCGCGCATCTTCGCCAAGGCGCTCAATTGCGAGACCGGCGTGACGTCCAAGCCGTGCGGCGTATGTCGCGCGTGCCGGGAAATCGACGAAGGGCGCTTTGTCGATTACGTGGAAATGGATGCGGCGAGTAATCGCGGCGTCGACGAAATGGCCGCGCTGCTCGAGCGCGCCGTCTACGCGCCGGTCGATGCGCGCTTCAAGGTCTATATGATCGACGAAGTGCACATGCTCACGAACCACGCCTTCAACGCGATGCTGAAGACGCTGGAAGAGCCGCCGCCGCACGTGAAGTTCATTCTCGCGACGACCGATCCGCAAAAGATTCCAGTCACCGTGCTTTCGCGCTGTCTGCAATTCAATTTGAAGCAGATGCCCGCCGGCAATATCGTCGAGCATCTGACGCATATTCTCGGCGAAGAAAAAGTCGAGTTCGAGCCGCAGGCGCTGCGTCTGCTTGCGCGCGCCGCCGACGGTTCGATGCGCGACGCGCTCTCGCTGACCGATCAGGCGATCGCGTATTCGGCCAATCAGGTGACGGAAGAGGCCGTGCGCGGCATGCTCGGCGCACTCGACCAGAGCTATCTGATTCGCCTGATCGACGCGCTGGTGGCCGGCGACGGCCCCAACGTGCTGTCGATCGCCGACGAAATGGCGCTGCGCAGCCTGTCGTTCTCGACGGCACTGCAGGATCTCGCGAGTCTGTTCCATCGCATCGGCTGGGCGCAATTTGCGCCGGCTTCGGTGCTCGACGAATGGCCCGAGGCCGACGATGTGCGCCGCTTCGCGCAGGCGCTGAATCCGGAACAGGTCCAGCTTTATTATCAGATCGCCACGCTGGGTCGTAGCGAACTGGGTCTCGCGCCCGACGAGTATGCGGGTTTCACGATGGCGCTGCTGCGCATGCTGGCGTTCGAGCCTTCTGTGAGCGCGGGGAGTGTCGGTAGCGCGCCGGCGTCGAAGCCGGCTGCGGCGGGTGTCGCGAGCAGCGCAGCGAGTGCGCGTGCGTCGGCGCCGGCTGTGAGCGCCGCGCCGGTATCGCGTGCCGATGCGCAGCCGCAGGTTGCCGCGCCCGTTGCTGCGCCGCGTGTGACTGTGCCGGTTGCTCCGGTCACGTCGGTCGCGCCGGTTACGCCGGGCGTCGTTACGCCGGGCGTCGTTACGCCGGAGCCCGCGCCTGTTGCGGCCGCGAAGCCGGTGGAGCCCGCGCCTGCTGAACCCGCGAAGGTTGAAACGAGCGCCGCGCAGCCGCGCGTCGTGCCGCCGTGGGAAGACGAAGCGACCGCAGCTCCGGTTCAAGCCGAAGCCGCTGCCGCGCCGGTCGAGGCTGTCAGCGCGGAAGCCGTGGCGGAGTCGCCGCTTGCATCGCCGGAACCGGCTTTGATCGAAGCCGCGAGCGCGAAACCGGCGGATGAAGCCGTCGCAGCGGCTGAGCCTGTTGCCGCCGAACCCGCGCCCGCGCCTGTGCCTGCCCAAACGCAGCAAGCGTCCGACGACCCGTTCGAATCGCCCGCTGCATCGGCGGGCGGACGCAGCGGCGCGAGCGCCGCGCTCGATCTGCTGCGCAACAAGGGCCTGCGCGTCTCGACGGATCGTTCCGCCGCGCGCACGCCGGCCGGCGCCTCCGCGCCTGCTGCGCCCGCGCCGAAGCTCGACAAGCCGCGCATGGAAGTGAAGGTGCCGACGCCCGATCCCGCGCGTCGCGCCGCCGCCGCGCAGGAAGCGCAGGGACGTCAGCCGCGCGCCGCTGCCGCGCGTCAGGATGCGTCCGACGCGCCGCCGTGGGGCAGTCAGTTCGACGACATGCCGCCCGACGATTACATGCCGATCGGTGCCGACGATGCGTATTTCTCGTCGTCCGATGACGGCTTCGCGCCGTCGTTCGACAACGGAAACGCCGCGCCGCGCGCGAGTTCAGCCGCTTCCGCTGCTGTCGTCGACGTGAGCAAGCTGCCGCCGGGCATCGCGCTCGACGCGATCGGCTTCAACGGCGACTGGCCCGCGCTGGCCGCGACGCTGCCGCTCAAGGGCATTTCGTATCAGCTCGCGTTCAACAGCGAACTGACCGCGCTCGATGGCGGCGTGCTCAAGCTCAGCGTGCCGGTGCCGCAGTACGCGGAAAGCTCGCAGGTCGCCAAGCTCAAGACGGCGCTCGCGGAAGCGCTCGGCAAGCCCGTCGAGGTCGACGTGACGGTCGGTCCGGCGCGCCGCACGGCCGCCGCGCTCGACGCCGCCGCGCGCGCCGAGCGTCAGCGCGACGCCGAACGCGTGATCGGTGCCGATCCGTTCGTGCAGCAACTGATTCGCGACTTCGGCGCGAGCATCGTGCCCGGTTCGATCCGGCCGATCGCGCCCGAAGCCGCGCAGGGCGGCCAGGCCGCCCATTGAATTGCGCCGCGCGGCGCGGAGCGTGCTCCGTCGCCGCGCGCGTGACGCATCACCATGATCCACAAGGAGCAATGAAATGTTGAAAGGCCAACTCGCCGGGCTCATGAAGCAAGCCCAGCAGATGCAGGAAAACATGAAGAAGGCGCAGGAGCAGCTGGCCCAGATCGAAGTCGAGGGGCAGGCGGGCGCCGGTCTCGTCAAGGTGACGATGACCTGCCGCAACGACGTGCGCCGCGTGTCGATCGATCCGAGCCTGCTCGCCGACGACAAGGACATGCTCGAAGACCTCGTCGCCGCTGCGTTCAACGACGCCGTGCGCAAGGCCGAAGCCACGTCGCAGGAAAAGATGAGCGGCATGACGGCCGGTCTGCCGATTCCGCCGGGCTTCAAGATGCCGTTCTAAGGCAGGTTGCCGCGTGCCGCGGGTCCGCATGGACCGGCGTGCGCGCGCACCGCTGATGTACCGATGTACCCGCGCCGGGCCGCGCATGCGCGTGGCCCTGTGCGCGGTTTGCCGCGCGAGCAGAACGGCTCGCTGAGCGGCTTTGCTGGTTGACTTGAGCGCGCGTCGATGGCGGGATCATCGATCGCTCTTGTCCGTTTATCGTCCGCTTACCGCTTTGCCGCGCTGAATCCGCATGAAACAACCTTCCGCCCTGTCGGCGCTCGTCGAAGCGCTGCGCGTGTTGCCCGGCGTCGGGCCGAAGTCGGCGCAGCGCATGGCCTATCACCTGATGCAGCACGACCGCGAAGGCGCCGAAAAGCTCGGCCGTGCGCTCACGTTCGCCACCGAGAACCTCAAGCACTGCGAGAAGTGCAACACGTTTACCGAAGCTCAGGTGTGCGAAACCTGTCTCGACGATGAGCGCGATCCCACGCTGCTCTGCGTGGTCGAAACGCCCGCCGACCAGATCATGCTCGAACAGACCCTTACGTATCGCGGGCTGTATTTCGTGCTGATGGGGCATCTGAGCCCGCTCGACGGCATCGGTCCCAAGGAAATTCATTTCGACCGCCTCGTGAAGCGCGCCTCCGACGGCGTCGTCAAGGAAGTCGTGCTCGCGACCAACTTCACGAACGAAGGCGAGGCGACCGCGCACTATCTCGGCCAGACGCTCAAGGCGCGCGGCCTCGCGGTTACGCGACTCGCGCGCGGCGTGCCGGTGGGCGGCGAACTCGAATACGTCGACGCGGGCACGATCGCGCGCGCGATGCTCGACCGCCGCTCGATGTAAGCGGCTCGATGCAAGCGACCCGAGCCGCAGCGAAGAACACGCAAGGAGACACATGAGCGCAGCCGCATCCAACGAATCCGTCGCCCAGACGGGAGCCAACACCGGCGCGAACGCCGATGCAAAAAGCGCGGGTCCGCTCGCGGGCGTGAAGGTGCTCGAACTCGGCACGCTGATCGCGGGCCCGTTCGCCGCGCGCTTTCTGGGCGAGTTCGGCGCCGAAGTCATCAAGATCGAAGACCCGAAAGGCGGCGATCCGCTGCGCAAGTGGCGCAAGCTCTGGCCCGAGGCCGGCGGCACATCGCTCTGGTGGGCCGTGCAGGCGCGTAACAAGAAGTCGGTGACGGTCAATCTCAAGGCCGAAGAGGGCAAGGAGATCGTGCGTCGTCTGGCGGCGGAGGCGGACATCGTCGTCGAGAACTTCCGGCCCGGGCTGCTCGAAAAACTCGGGCTCGGTTACGACGTGCTCTCGAAGCACAACCCCGGTCTCGTGATGGTGCGGCTGTCGGGCTATGGCCAGACCGGGCCGTATCGCGATCGTCCGGGCTTCGGCGCGATTGCCGAGTCGATGGGCGGTCTGCGTCACATCACCGGCTATCCCGAACTGCCGCCGCCGCGCATCGGCATTTCGATCGGCGATTCGATCGCGGCGCTGCATGGCGTGATCGGCGCGATGATGGCGCTGCATCATCGCAACATGAACGGCGGCAGCGGTCAGATCGTCGACGTGGCGCTCTACGAAGCCGTCTTCAACATGATGGAAAGCGTGGTGCCCGAATATGGCGTGTACGGCATGGTGCGCGAGCGCACGGGTGCGTCGCTGCCGGGCATCGTGCCGTCGAATACGTATCCGTGCCGCGACGGCAGCATCGTGATCGGCGGCAATAGCGATCCGATTTTCAAACGGCTGATGACGGCGATCGAGCGCGAGGATCTCGCCAGCGATCCCGCGCTCGCGCACAACGACGGTCGCGTGCCGCGCACCGCCGAGATCGATGGCGCGATTGCCGCGTGGCTGTCGTCGCGCACCATCGACGAGGCGCTCGACGTGCTCAATGCCGCCGACGTGCCCGCGGGCCGCATCTACAGCGCCGCAGACATGTTCACCGATCCGCAGTTCGCCGCGCGCCAGATGATCCAGCAGTTCCGCTGGCAGACGAAGGGCGCGAATGGTGAAGCTGGCGAGCCGGGCGAGGGCGTCGATATCGCGCTGCCCGGCGTCACGCCCAAGCTCTCGGCGACGCCTGGCGACACGCGCTGGCTCGGTCCGGCGCTCGGCGAGCACACCGACGAAGTGCTGCGCTCGCTCGGCTACGACGCCGATCAGATCGCGCGGCTGCACGAGCAGCAGGTCGTGTAGCGCGCGGCGGCCTGCGTGGCCGTTGCAACAACAAAAAGGCTCGCATTCAGCGAGCCTTTTTTCATTGTGCGCGAACCGGATGCCGGTTCCGGACGCCGATTCGCGACTCAGGGTTCGATGACGATCTTGCCGGTGACCTTGCGCGAGGCCATGTCCTTGAGCGCCTGCGCGGTTTCGTCGAGCGTGTAGCGCTTCGAGACATACGGCTTGAGCTTGCCTTCGCCGATCCAGCCGACCATCTCCGCGAACGCAGCCGCATTGTTCTTCGGTTCGCGGCGCGCGTAATCGCCCCAGAACACGCCGACGAGACTCGCGCCCTTGAGCAGCGCGAGATTGAGCGGCAGCTTCGGAATCTCGCCGTTGGCGAAGCCGACCACCAGATAGCGCCCGCGCCAGCCGATGCTGCGGAACGCCGGTTCCGCATACTCGCCGCCGACCGGATCGTAGATCACGTCCGGGCCCTTGCCGTCGGTGAGCGCCTTGATGCGCTCGCGCAGATCCTCGGTCGTGTAGTTGATGGTCGCGTCGGCGCCGAAGCGGCGGCAGACTTCGAGCTTTTCTTCGCTCGATGCCGCCGCGATCACGCGCGCGCCCAGCGCCTTGCCGATCTCCACCGCCGCGAGGCCCACGCCGCCCGCCGCGCCGAGCACGAGCATCGTTTCGCCCGCACGCAGCGCCGCGCGGTCGACCACCGCGTGATGCGAGGTGCCGTAGGCGAGCGTGAAGGCGGCGGCCGTCGCGAAGTCGGCGCCTTCGGGCAGCGGCACGCAGGCGGCCGCTTCGGCGATGGCCTGCTGCGCAAAGCCGCCGTTGCCCACGTAGGCGACCACGCGCGTGCCGGGCGCGAACTTCACGCCTTCGCCCGCTGCGCGCACGATGCCCGCGACTTCCGCACCCGGCGTGAACGGCAACTGCGGCTTGACCTGATATTTGTTCTCGATGATCAGCACGTCGGGGAAGTTGACGGCCGCGGCTTTCACGTCGATGACGACCTGGCCCGCGCCCGGCACGAGGTCGGGCAGTTCCTCGATCGAGAGCGTGTCGGGCGGGCCGTACTGGTTGCAGCGGATTGCGCGCATCGTGTCTCCTGTCTTGTCACTTCGGTCATGGATACTGCACAGCAGCACAGTGTACGGCAATCCGACAGATTGCGAACGGTCGTGCAGTTTTCTTTCGAAGAAGCATACAAGAGGAACATCGGAAAATGGCCCTGCGATCTCATGAAAGCGATCGTAGGAATGCGCCGCGCGTGGAGTCGTAAGCGGCGACGCAGCGGGCCTCCGCCTGTCGTTCGCCTGCCTTCTTTCCTCGGTTACAATCGGCTGATGCGAATCCTGATCAGCAACGACGACGGTTACCTCGCCCCCGGCCTTGCCGCGCTTTACGAAGCGATCAAGCCGCTCGGCGAAGTCACGGTGATGGCGCCCGAGCAGAACTGCAGCGCCGCTTCCAACTCGCTCACGCTGTGGCGCCCGCTTTCGGTGTTGCGCTCGGCCTCGACGGGCTTTTATTACGTCAACGGCACGCCCACCGACTCCGTGCATATCGCGCTCACGGGCATGCTCGAGCACAAGCCCGATCTCGTCGTGTCCGGCATCAATAACGGCCAGAACATGGGCGAAGACACGCTTTACTCGGGCACGGTCGCGGCGGCAACCGAAGGCATCATGTTCGGCGTGCCCGCCATTGCGTTCTCGCTCGTCGAGAAGGATTGGGTGCACCTCGATTCCGCCGCGCGCGTCGCGGCCGAAATCGTCAAGCATTACCTCGAACATCCGCTGCCGGACAGCCCGCTGCTGAACGTCAACATCCCGAACCTGCCCTACGAGGAAATCGGCGACTGGCGCGTGACGCGCCTCGGCAAGCGCCATCCCTCGCAGCCCGTGATCCGCGAAACCAATCCGCGCGGCGAACCGATCTACTGGATCGGTCCGTCGGGCAGCGCGCGCGACGCGAGCGAGGGCACGGACTTCCACGCAGTCGCGAACGGTCATGTGTCGATCACGCCGCTGCAACTCGACCTCACGCATACGCACATGTTGCCGGCGACGCACGACTGGGTGCGCCAGGGCGGCGGCGCTTCATGACGGGCGAGCGCACGAAGCGTTTCCCGCTGGGCCTCGCGGATCTCGTGCGCGAGCCGCGCCGTCGCGACGACGCGCGCGGTTCGCTCGCGTCCGCGAGCAAGCCCGGCATCGCGAAGGGCACGGTCGCGAAGGCCGCGCCGGGTGCGCGCGGTCCGGGCGCATCGGGTGTCGTGGGCGCGGGCACCGGCGTCAAGGCCGCCAAGCCGCCGGGCGCCGCGCACAGCGCGGCTTCGCCCGCGCGCAAATCCGCGCATCCTGGCCATCTTTCCGGTGGTTCGTCGGGTAGTTCACTGGGTAGTTCGCCAGGCAGCGCGTCGGCCAAGCCGCGTGCCGATCTCGGCACGCGTGCCGCGCAATCGTTTCAAGGGGCGTCGGCGCCGTCCGCCAGGCCGTCTCAGCCGCACACGGCCGTGCAGGCGCGGCCGCACGTGACGCCCAGCGCCGGTGCGCCCGGCGTTGCGCTCAACGGTGCACTTGCGCTGACTTCGGAACGGGTGCGCGAACGCATGGTCGAACGCCTGCGTGCCAATGGCGTGACCGATCCGCGCGTGCTGCAGGCGCTCGCGGCCGTGCCGCGCCACATGTTCGTCGATCCGGGTCTCGCGGCCCAGGCTTACGAAGATGCGGCGCTGCCGATCGGTCATCACCAGACCATCTCGAAGCCTTCGGTCGTCGCCCGCATGCTGGAACTCGCGGGCGCGGGCCGGGAGCTCGACCGCGTGCTCGAAATCGGCACGGGCTGCGGCTATCAGGCCGCGGTCTTGAGCCGGATTGCACGCGATGTGTATTCGATTGAACGCATCAAGCCGTTATACGAGCGCGCGAAGACGAACCTGCGTCCGCTGCGCATCCCGAACATCCGCTTGCATTACGGCGACGGACGGCTCGGTTTGCCGTCGGCGGCGCCGTTCGACGCGGTTGTGATTGCCGCCGCGGGCTTCGACGTGCCGCAGGCGCTGCTCGAGCAGCTCGCCATTGGCGGCCGGCTCGTGGCGCCGGTCGCCGAGCAGGACGAACAGACCCAGGTGCTCACGCTCGTGGAGCGCACGGGTCCGGCGCAATGGCGGGAGTCGCGGCTTGATCGCGTTTTCTTTGTCCCTTTAAAATCCGGAGTGATCTGAAACCGATGAGTATGTTGCGCGCGATGCAAAGAAAACGCTTGAATATCGACCTGACCGCGGCCCAACGCAGTGCCTCGGTCATCGCGCTCTGTCTCCTGACGGCCTGCGCGACGCGTCTCGACAACGCGCCCGTCGTTGACCGCACCGCACCGCTCGGTACGGCCGGCGCGCAGCCGCCGGTGCCGCTCGGTCCGCCGCCTCCGGGATATTACCGGGTGAAGCCGGGCGACACTCTCTATAGGATTGCGCTCGAAAACGGTCAGAACTATCGCGACATCGCCACGTGGAACAACCTCACCAATCCGAACCAGATTGAGGTGGATCAGTTGCTGCGTGTCGTGCCGCCGGGTGCGAGCAATGCTGCGGCCTACACGCCGGGCGTCGTGACCGCACCTGTGCCGGGTATGGCGGCTTCGCCGCCGCCGGGCTCGCAGGCTGCCATGCCGCCGATGATCGGTTCGGGTGCGAATGCCACGTCGGCGCCGCAAGCCGCCGTGCCGCCCGCTGCCAGCACGGGCGACATGGCCGCGGCGCCGGGCGGCAGCATCGCGCTTGCGTGGCCGGTGCGCGGTCCGTTGCTCAACGGCTTCGACGATTCGAAGAACAAGGGCATCAATATCGGCGGCGCAGCGGGCGATCCGGTCAAGGCAGCAGGCGATGGCCGCGTGGTTTATGCCGGAAATGGGCTGCGCGGATACGGCAATCTCATTATCATCAAGCATGACGCCACGTTTTTGACAGCGTACGCACACAACCGGGCTTTGATGGTAAAAGAGGGCGATGCGGTCACCAAGGGACAGAAGATTGCCGAAATGGGCAATACTGACTCCGATCGCGTGATGCTGCATTTCGAAGTACGCCGTCAGGGCAAGCCCGTCGACCCACTGAAGTACTTGCCGCCGCAATAAAGCGAGCCGACCATGCCGAAATCGAAGCGCCGTCTGCAGCAAGCCGAGTCTGACAGTCAAGCCGCCCAGGTTTCGGTGGAGGACGGCGCGCAGGCGGCCGACGACGAGGAGCGCGATTTCGAGGAGCGCGAGGAACGCGAAGAGCGTGAATCGGGCTCCGAAGAAAGTAGCAGCCGCGAAGGCGAAGAGGGCGCCGCGCCCTCGGACGCCGACGATTTCCGCGCCATCCTTCAGGCCGAGCTCACGGCCGACACCATCCAGCATTATCTGAACCGGATCAGCGTCAAGCCGCTGCTCACCGTCGAGGAGGAGCAGCGCTACTCGCGTCTGGCGAAGGCCGGCGAGTTCGAGGCGCGTCAGGTCATGATCGAGCGCAATTTGCGTCTCGTCGTGAGCATTGCGAAAGGTTATCTGAATCGCGGCGTGCCTTTGCTCGATCTCATCGAGGAAGGCAACCTCGGTCTCATGCACGCGATCGAGAAGTTCGACCCTACGCGCGGCTTCCGGTTTTCTACCTACGCCACCTGGTGGATCCGTCAGAGTATCGAGCGCGCGATCATGAACCAGGCACGCACGGTGCGCCTGCCCGTGCACGTGATCCGCGAACTCAACCAGGTGCTGCGCGCCAAGCGCCATCTGGAGAAGAATTCGATGAACACCAACGCGGCGTCGGAACGGCGCGACGCGAGCATCGACGACATCGCCTATCTCACCGGCAAGACCACCGAGGAAGTCACCGACATCCTCGCGCTCAACGAGCATACGGCTTCGCTCGACGCGCCGCTCGATCTCGATCCCGCGAGCAGCCTGCTCGATCTGCTGTCCGACGACCAGAGCCAGTCGCCCGATGCCGAAGTGCAGCATCGCGAACTGGAAACGCTGACGCGCGCATGGCTCGGCCGTTTGTCGGACAAGCATCGTCACGTCATTGAACGGCGCTTTGGCCTGAACCATATCGAACCGGCCACACTCGAAGAACTGGCCGACGAAATGGGCCTCACGCGCGAGCGCGTGCGGCAGATCCAGCAGGAAGCGCTGGTGCGCCTCAAACGCTTTTTCGCGTCGAACGGCGTGCGCAAGGACGCCGTTCTCTAAGCCCGACTCACCCAGAACAACCCCTTCGGCGCGGGCTGTCCGCGCCGATTCCGTGCTGCTATCCGGTATGACACCTGTACTCGTATTCGACATCGAGACGATTCCCGATGTGGACGGCATTCGCCGTCTCGAAGATCTGCCCGCCACGCTCACCGACGCCGAAGTGGCCGAACACGCGTTCGCCGCGCGCCGCGAGAAGACGGGCAGCGATTTCCTGCCGCATCATCTGCAACGCGTGGCCGCGATTTCCTGTGTGTTCCGCGACGGCCAGGGCTTTCGCGTGCGCTCGCTCGGCACGCCCGGTGACGGCGAGGCCAAGCTGATCGACTCGTTCTATCGCACCATCGAGAAGTATTCGCCGCAACTGGTGTCGTGGAACGGCGGTGGCTTCGATCTGCCCGTGCTGCACTACCGCGCGCTGGTGCACGGCATTCGCGCGGTGCGCTACTGGGAAATGGGCGATGCGGACCGCGAGTTCAAGTGGAACAACTACATCAGCCGCTATCACTCGCGTCACACCGACCTGATGGACCTGCTCGCGATGTACCAGGCGCGCGCCAACGCGCCGCTCGACGCGCTCGCGAAGCTGTGCGGCTTCCCGGGCAAGCTCGGCATGGACGGCGGCCAGGTGTGGACGGCGTTCCAGGCGGGCCAGATCGAGGAAATCCGCAATTACTGCGAAACGGACGTGGTCAATACGTATCTGCTTTACTGCCGCTTTCAGATGATGCGCGGCGGCTTCAGCGAGCGTGAATATGCGGACGAAATCACCTTCGTGAAGCAGTCGCTCGCGGCCGAAACGGCGCCGCACTGGGACGAATATCTGAAGGCGTTCGGCGACGCCGAGTAAGTCGGTGCGGCACGCGTTCGTGCTCGGGATCAGTCGATGTCGAGTACGACCGGCTGATGATCCGACGCCTGCGTCGCGCCGTCGAACTCGCAGCGCTTAAGACGCGCGCTCAAATCCTCCGTGACGAACACGAAGTCGCAGCTGATCGGTCCGTCGGGCCATTGCTGCGTGTCGTAGACGCCTGCCGTGGGCGGCGGCGTCGCGCCCGGGTGCAGCGCGGCCCAGGCGTCGATAAAGGCCGGGCTGTCATCGATCGGCGCCAGCATGCGCCGGTACGCCGCGCTATTCCATTCGCTGTTGAAATCGCCGCAGACGATTGCGCTCGCGGGCCGGGCGGTGCGTGCGAACGGCCCGTCGGCGTTTTCAGCCGGTGCGGGCTGCGCCGCGTGTCCGGCGGCTTCGCGCTGCAAGCGGCGCAACTCATCCACCTGCGCCAGCCGTTGGCGTTCCGAATAAAACTCCAGATGAGTCACGAGGATGCGCAGCGCGCCGCCCGCGGTCGTCGCGCCCGAAACATCGAGGACGGCTTCGAGCGCCACACGCTGCATCGAGGGCGCAGCCTCGTCGGCGGGCCAGGGCAGCAGATGGCGGAACACCTGCGCGACAGGCAGCCGCGTCGCGAGCGCATTGCCGAACTGCCGCCGTTTTCCGACGGATCGACCCGCGTGCGCGGACACCGGGGGCAGATCGGCACCAATCGCCTCGATCACGGTGAAGCCCGGCAGCAGTGCCGCGAGTTCCGCGAATTGATCGTCGCCGGGACCGCCCGGCAGCGCGTGAAAACCGCGCGTGATTTCCTGTAGACAGAGCACGTCGAAGTCGGCGAGCCGCCGGGCTTCGCGCACGGTGCGCGCGAGATCGACGATGCCCGATGCGTTGCGGCCCCACTGCACGTTCCAGCTCACGAGTTTCATGGCGAACTCCCGCGATTGCGAGACGAGAAGATCTGGACAGTATCGTGCAGGAAGCCGTGCAGAAACGATGCTTGCGTTGCGCGGATCAGCGGCGCGTGACGCTGTAGTCGGTCGAATGCCAGGCGACGGCCGGCCCGGCAGCCGCGCGGACCTGTGCGGGATCGCAGGTCGCGCGCGCGGTCGCAATGACCGCCTGGCGTTTGAAATAGATGGCGAACGGCACATTGCCGTATTTGCCGAGCGCATACTGGAAGCATTCGTTGCCGCTTTCGCCGTAGAACCGGTCGGGCGGGCCGACGCGCTTGATGACGTCGTTTTGCGTCATGCCGGGCGCGACCGTGGACATGACGGTTTCCGGTTTGGCCGTGGGCGCGGAGCAGGCGGCGAGTGCCAGCGCCGCGGCGCCGAGTGTGCAGCAAAGCAGGGTTTTCATGGCGATGTCGAAAATAGTGATGGGGTCTGCAACGAGTACGCTGAACGCCGTGCCGTTTCCATCAGATGAGTCCGAAACCGGATGGGCGATCTATTCGGGAATCCGAAATGCCGCGCGAAGACGCCGAGCGAAAATGGCGTCGGGCGGAGATCAAACGGAAAGAAAGCGGAGTCTGCGGGTGGTATCGATGGAAGCCGCTGGAGATCGGTGCGCGTCGCAGGCACGTCGCAAGAACCATCGTACTGACGGGCGTCAGTCACGGGCATCAGACTAATCTGAAAGCGCAGCGGTCCGATTTTCAGACTCGGCGCAGGCGCAGATCGCGTCGTTTAGCGTGATTTCCGTGCAGCGCGACGCGGCGCGCATGAGGTCGCGGCCGCCGAATCGACTACAATCTCGCCTTCGCCCAAAAAATCCACCCCCACTGTCTGTCAGGAATCCGCTGGTGTCCCAAGCTGCCCCCGACCCTCAAGCCGAAACTCTCCACGCCGCGCCCCTTCAGGCCGGTGCGCTCCCCGTCGCGCCCTCGAAGAAGCGCAGCAAACGCGAACGCCGCGCCGACAAGCGCGCCGCCGTGGAAGCCTCGGTCGCTCAGGCCCCGATTCTCGAAATTGAATCGCTCGATATGGAGGCGCGCGGCGTGGGCCGCACCGTCACCGAAACGGGCGAGCCGGGCAAGGTGATCTTCGTCGAGGGCGCACTGCCGGGCGAACGCGTCACGTATCTGAGCTATCGCAAGAAACCGACGTTCGAACAGGCGGAAGTCGTGAGCGTGCTGCGCGAAAGCGCGATCCGCACCAAGCCGCAATGTCCGTACTTCGGCAAATGCGGCGGCTGTTCGATGCAGCATCTGGACGTGCGCGCCCAGATCGCCGTCAAGCAAGGCGTGCTCGAAGACAATCTTCAGCATCTCTCGAAGGTGCGTTCAGAAACGATGTTCCGCCCGATTCACGGGCCGTCGTGGGGTTATCGCTATCGCGCGCGCCTGACCGTGCGCAACGTGCCGAAGAAGGGCGGCGTGCTGGTCGGTTTCCACGAGCGCAAGAGCAGCTACGTGGCCGACATGACGAGTTGTGAAGTGCTGCCGCAGCACGTTTCGGCGATGCTGGTGCCGCTGCGCAAGCTGGTGGAAGGGCTGTCGATTCGCGATCGCATGCCGCAGATCGAGCTGGCTGTCGGTTCGAGCGTCACGGCGCTCGTGCTGCGCATCCTGGAGCCGATTACGGCCGCCGACGAAGATCTGCTGCGCGCATTCGCCGACGAGCACAACGTGCAGTTCTGGCTGCAGCCGAAGGGCCCGGAGACGGTGTTCCCGTTCTATCCGCTCGACACGCCGCTCGACTACACGCTGCCGGAATTCGACATCCGCATGCCGTTCAAGCCGACCGACTTCACGCAGGTCAATCATCAGATCAACCGCGTGCTCGTGGGCCGCGCGCTGCGTCTGCTCGCGCCCGAGCCGGGCGACCGCGTGCTCGATCTGTTCTGCGGGATCGGCAACTTCACGCTGCCGCTGGCGCGTCTGTCGCGCGAGGTGGTCGGCATCGAAGGCAGCGAGCAGTTGACGACGCGCGCGCTCGAAAACGCGCGCGCCAACGGCGTGGACGGTCATACGTCGTTCGCCTGCCGCAACCTGTTCGAAGTCACCGCCGACGATATCCGCGCGCTCGGCCACTTCGACAAGTTTCTGGTCGATCCGCCGCGCGAAGGCGCATTCGCGGTGTCGCAGGCGCTCGCCGAGATCGCGCAGAGCGGCAACGGTCCGCTGCCCAAGCGCATCGTCTACGTGTCGTGCAGTCCGGCGACGCTGGCGCGCGACGCGGGCGTGCTGGTCAACGAAGCCGGTTATCGCCTCAAGGGCGCGGGCGTGGTGAACATGTTCCCGCACACCTCGCACGTCGAATCGATCGCCCTGTTCGAGCGCGATTGATCCGCGCGAGCGCATAAAAAAACGCCACGGAAAACCGTGGCGTTTTTTGTTTCAGCCCGCGGCGACCGCATAACGGCCGGCGCGGTGACTGAACAGCGCTTACCAGACTTGCCACCAGGACTTGTTGTCGCCCTTGGTCGGACGCGCGTGACCCGTGATGTACGGGCTGTCCGGGAACGTGGCGGCGAGCACGCGGCGCGTGTCGTCGGCCAGTTGCGGCTGCTCGAGCTTCTGGTACGACAGCATCATGATGTGCAGCGCGTCTTCGATCGCCGGGGCGCTCTTGTACTCGGTGATCGCGAGCTGCGCGCGGTTGATGGCCGCCACGTAGGCGCCGCGACGATAGTAGTAGTCGGCCGCGTGCACTTCGTGCGAAGCCAGCGCGTTCACGATGTAGCGCATGCGCTGCGCCGCGTCGGGGGCGTACTTGCTCTGCGGGTACTTGTCGACGACCACCTTGAACGCGTCATACGACTCGCGCAGCGACTTCGGATCGCGCTCGCTCATGTCCTGGCCGGAGAAGCGGCCGAACAGACCGAGGTCGTCGTTGAAGTGGATCATGCCCTTCAGGTAGTACGCGTAGGCGATGTCCGGGTGATCCGGGTGCAGCTGGATAAAGCGGTTGATCGCCTGGTCGGCCGCGTCGTTCTCGTTGTCCTTCCAGTTACAGTAGGCAACGTTGATCTGCGCCTGCTGGGCGAAGTGGCCGAACGGATCGCGACCTTCGAGCTGCTCGAAATATTTCGCGCACTTGCCCCAGTCGCCGCCGGACAGCGCGTCCTGGGCCTCCGTATATAATTTGTTGTTGTTCCACATTGCCGTTTCGTCGGTCTTTTCCGGCAGGCCGTGGCAGGCCGCGACAGCGGCAATCGCAGCGCCGCAGGCGGCAATGCGAATGATGTTGCCAATCTTGCCGAGCGTTTGTGCTCGTGCCGCGTTCCGGGCCACCGCATATTGGGCCAGTTTCGTAATCGTGTTCAAGGCTCGCATTTTCCAGTCCAGCTTCAGGTCCACAGGTGACCCAGACTCAATGACCCGTTCAGTTACTCCGGGTGCCGGCGCTCCCGGCGCCCAAAACAGCATCAGCGATTATAGCCTGGGCGATGACCCCAATGCCGCAGCAGCCAATGAGGCGCTTGACGACGACCTGATCGGAGACGTCTCCGAAGAGGCTTCAGGCGCTATTTCTGGCGGTATTCCGGCGGGAAAGCCCCGTACGCGTCAGGCTCAGCAGGAGCAGGAAGCGCGTCGCGCCGACGTGCCCGACGAGCTTGCGGGCGAGCGTCTCGACAAGGTGCTCGCCAAGGTTTTCCCCGAATTTTCGCGTAACCGGCTGCAAAGCTGGATCGAGGCGCAGCGCGTGCTGGTCGACGGCAAACCGGCCAAGGTGCGCCAGCCGGTGCCGCTTGGCGCGACGATCGAGCTCGTGCCGGACCTGCTGCCCGAGCAGCTCGCGTTCACGCCCGAGCCGGTGCCGCTCGAAATTATTTACGAAGATGACGCGATCGTCGTCATCAACAAGCCCGCGGGCCTCGTCGTCCATCCGGCGGCGGGCAACTGGAGCGGCACGATTCTCAACGGCCTGCTGCATCGCTACGGCGAAGCGGCGGCGGGGCTGCCGCGCGCGGGCATCGTGCATCGGCTCGACAAGGAAACTTCCGGGCTGATGGTCGTCGCGCGCACGCTCGAGGCGCAGACCGACCTCGTGCGCCAGTTGCAGGCGCGCACGGTCAAGCGCCGCTATCTGGCGCTCGTCTGGGGCAATATCGCCGAATCCGGCACGATCGACGCGCCGATCGGCCGCGATTCGCGCGAACGCACGCGCATGGCGGTGGTGAAGGGCGCGTCGGGCAAGCCCGCGCGCACGCATTTCCGCCGCATCGACAAGACGCTCTGGCACAACCAGCCGGTCAGCGCGATCCATTGCGATCTGGAGACCGGCCGCACGCACCAGATTCGCGTGCATTGCGCGGCTGTCGGCCATCCGCTGCTCGGCGATCCGGTCTACGGCCACGCGCGCGGCAAGCGCTCGGTCGCGGCGCTGCCCAACGGCTTTGCGCGTCAGGCGCTGCACGCCTGGCGCCTCGGGCTCATCCATCCGGTCACGGGCCGCGCGATGCAGTGGCGAGCCGAAGTGCCGGACGACATGGACGAGCTGATCGAAGCGCTCGGCTTCGGCGCGGAAGAGGACGAAGACGGCTTCGACGACATGTTCGACAGCGCCTACACCGACGAGGGCTACGTAATCGGCAGTAACGAAGAGGATTACGCAGATGACCACGACGACGAGGATGACGGGCACGACGAAGGCGAAAGCGACGACGAAAGCGATCACGACGATCACGACGATCACACGAAGGGAGACAAGCCCGCATGACGACGACCTGCCCGGAACTGATTGCCGCCGATCTGCTGCATCCGGATTGGCGTGCGTCGCCGCGCGTGCGCGCCTTCGTCACCACGCGTAACGGCGGTGTCAGCGAGCCGCCGTTCGGGCGCTGGAAGTCGGAGCACGGCGACGCGAACGGCGAGGGCGTCGATCTGCCCGGCGGCATGAATCTCGGACGCGGTTCGGGCGACGATCTCGATCAGGTCGAAGCCAATCGCGCGCGTCTGCTCGCGCATGCGGGCGTGCCGGCGGCGTGGCTCAAGCAGATTCACGGTCCGCGCGTGGTGGATGCGGCCGACGCGCTCGCGGCGGCGCGCGCAGACACGCCGCTCGAAGCGGACGCGAGCGTGACGGATCAGCCCGGCATCGCCTGTACGGTGATGGTCGCCGACTGCATGCCGGTGCTGCTGTGCGATCCCGACGGGCGCGCGGTGGGCGCTGCGCACGCGGGCTGGCGCGGACTCGCGGCCGGCGTGATCGAAGCGACGGCGCGCCGCGTCGCCGCGCTCGCCGGTTGCGAGACGCGTGCGTTGCATGCGTATCTCGGTCCGTCGATCGGCCCGCAAGCCTTCGAGGTGGGGGCAGACGTGCGTGACGCGTTCATGAATCACGCCGACGCTGTCGACGCCGCACAACGCGCCGCGACGCTCGCTGCAACCGCCGCCGCATTCGCGCCGCGCGCCGCAGCGCCGGGCAAATTCTTCGCCGATCTCCCGGCGCTCGCGCGCCTGCGACTGGCCGGACTGGGCATCGCGCACGCGAGCGGCGGCGACATGTGCACATTCACAGATCGCGAGCGCTTCTACTCGTATCGCCGCGAGCCCGTTACGGGCCGCATGGCCGCCCTGATCTGGATCACGCCCTGAACGGCATCCGGCACGCCGCGTCGTCAACAGAATACGCGCTCCCTCGCAGTCTTATCGCGGTGGAAGCGCGTTTTTCTTTATCGCTTTCATGTGCGATTGGCCGTGTATTTTGTTGCGCTGCACCGTAACTGGCGGCATACGGCGCAGCATGCGTCGCGAATCGAATTGACGATGCGACTTGCGCGTTGCAAGCACTTGCGCGCACGGCGATTTTTTGTGCGCCACCGCATTGCGCCTTTACGTTGGCTATTTAAGCGAAGGATTACATCGGGAAAACGATAATAAAAAAAATATCGCAGTGCGGCAAAATCGGGAACAAGCATTGACACGCTTTGCAGTGGGGAGCAAAAATGTCCCTCACCTACGGGACAGGACGCGACGAGGCGCACGGCAGCAGCGCAGCGTTCGCGGCCCACCTGCCTCTCAACCAGTCCTTCGGGACACATCGGTCAAAAGCAGGCATGACGGCATCTCAACGTTCCACGACGGCCCCGGGTGCGGGTGCTTCAGACGGTGCACAGTCTTTCTTTCCGAATTTCACGCCGGACGCGGCCGGTATGCAGCACATGCTCGAAGCGTGGACGCAGGCCTGGCGCAACGCCATGAATGCTGCGCAACAAACGGGCGAGCAGCAGTGGGGCCAGGCGGCTCAGCCGGGCGCGAACGGGGGCAACGGTGCGGCTGCGAATCCGCTGCATGCGGCCTTCGGCGCGGCGTTCAATCCCACGGCCTTTAATCCTTCTGCCTTTAATGCTTCGGCATTCAATCCCGCGGCGTTCAATCCGGCTGCGATGAACCGGGGCATGGCTTCGCCGTTCGGCGCGCTCGAGGCGTTCAAGATGCCCACGGCGTCGATCGAACCCACGCGGCTGCAGCATCTCCAGTCCGAGTATTCGCGCGACGCGATGGAACTGCTGCGCGAAGCGTCGGCGGCCACGCCCAAGGCACCCGAACTCAAGGACCGCCGCTTCAGCGCCGAGGCCTGGAAGGCCACGCCCGCGTATGCCTTCACGGCTGCGTGGTATCTGCTGAACGCGCGCTATCTGCATGAACTCGTCGACGCGCTCGACACCGACGCGAAAACGCGCGAGCGCATCCGCTTCGTCGTGCAGCAATGGACTGCTGCGGCGTCGCCCAGCAACTTTCTCGCACTGAATCCCGAAGCGCAGAACGCGCTGCTCGAAAGTCACGGCGAAAGCCTGCGTCAGGGCGTGATGAATATGCTCGGCGACATGACGCGCGGCAAGATCTCGCAAACCGACGAATCGCGCTTCGTGGTCGGCCGTAATCTCGCGAATACCGAAGGCTCGGTCGTCTACGAGAACGCGCTGTTCCAGCTGATTCAATACAAGCCGCGCACGCCGACCGTGCGCGAACGGCCGCTGCTGATCGTGCCGCCGTGCATCAACAAGTTTTACATCCTTGACCTGCAGCCCGAGAACTCGCTCGTCGCATACGCGCTCGAGCAGGGGCAGCAGGTGTTCCTCGTGTCCTGGCACAACGGCGACGCGTCCATTGCCGACAAGGACTGGGACGACTACATCGAAGACGGCGTGCTGCGCGCCATCGACACGGTGCGCAGCATCAGCGGCCGCGAGCAGATCAACACGCTCGGCTTCTGCGTGGGCGGCACGCTGCTCGCCACGGCGCTGGCCGTCGCGGCGGCGCGCGGCGAACATCCGGCAGCGTCGATGACGCTGCTCACGGCCATGCTCGATTTCACCGACACCGGCGTGCTCGACGTGTTCGTCGACGAGGCGCACGTGCAGATGCGCGAGCAGACCATCGGCGGCAAGAACGGCGGCACGCCGGGCCTCATGCGCGGCATGGAGTTCGCCAACACGTTCTCGTTCCTGCGTCCGAACGATCTCGTCTGGAATTACGTCGTCGACAATTATCTCAAGGGCCGCACGCCCGCTGCGTTCGATCTGCTCTACTGGAACAGCGACTCGACGAGCTTGCCCGGTCCGATGTATGCGTGGTATCTGCGCAATACGTATCTGGAAAACAAACTCCGCGAGCCGGGCGCGCTGACGGTGTGCGGCGAGGAAGTGGACCTTTCGCGCATCGACGTGCCCACGTTCATCTACGGCTCGCGCGAGGATCACATCGTGCCGTGGCGCACGGCGTATGCCTCGGTGCCGCTGCTCTCGGGGCCGCTCAAGTTCGTGCTGGGCGCGTCGGGGCACATCGCGGGCGTGATCAATCCGCCCTCGAAGAACAAGCGTAGTTTCTGGAGCTTCGAAACCGACGCCAAACATCTGCCCGAGGAGGCGGACGACTGGTTCGGCGAGGCGACGGAGCAGCCGGGCAGTTGGTGGCCCACGTGGGCCGAATGGCTCGACCAGTTCGGCGGCAAGAAGGTCAAGCCGCGCGCGCAGGCGGGCTCCGCGGAGTTTCCGGAAATCGAGCCCGCGCCGGGCCGCTATGTGCAGCAGCGCGAGTAATACGCGCGCGGGCACGCAAGGAAATTGACGGATTTTTAACTTGACTGGGTGTGCGTCTCTCGCAGAATCGCGCCGCCCGGAGGAACTGAAAATGACTGAGATTGTGATCGTTTCGGCCGCCCGCACCGCGGTAGGCAAGTTCGGTGGCTCGCTCGCGAAGGTGGCGGCGCCGGATCTGGGCGCCATCGTCATCAAGGCGGCGCTGGAGCGCGCGGGACTCAAGCCCGAGCAGGTCAGCGACGTGATTCTGGGGCAGGTGCTGACGGCCGGTTCGGGCCAGAACGTGGCGCGTCAGGCTTCGATCAAGGCGGGTCTGCCGGCGGCCGTGCCGGCGATGACGATCAACAAGGTCTGCGGTTCGGGCCTGAAAGCGGTGATGCTGGCTGCGAACGCGATCATCGCGGGCGACGCCGAGATCGTCGTGGCGGGCGGTCAGGAAAACATGAGCGCGGCACCGCATGTGCTGCCGGGCTCGCGCGACGGCTTCCGCATGGGCGATGCGAAGCTGATCGACAGCATGATCGTCGACGGCCTGTGGGACGTGTACAACCAGTACCACATGGGCGTCACGGCCGAGAACGTCGCGAAGGAATACGGCATCACGCGCGAGGAACAGGACGCGTTCGCCGCAGCCTCGCAGAACAAGGCGGAAGCCGCGCAGAAGGCCGGTCGGTTCGACGACGAAATCGTGCCGGTCGAAATTCCGCAGCGCAAGGGTGATCCGCTCGTGTTCAAGACCGATGAATTCGTGCGCCATGGCGTGACGGCGGAATCGCTCGCGAGCCTGAAGCCCGCATTCGCGAAAGAAGGCACGGTGACGGCGGCGAATGCGTCGGGCATCAACGACGGCGCGGCGGCGGTGGTCGTGATGTCGGCGAAGAAGGCCGAAGAACTCGGTTTGAAGCCGCTCGCGCGCATCAAGGCGTACGCGAACGCGGGCGTCGATCCGAAGGTGATGGGCATCGGTCCGGTACCGGCGTCGAAGCGCTGCCTGGAACGTGCGGGCTGGTCGGCGAGCGACCTCGATCTCATGGAGATCAACGAGGCGTTCGCGGCGCAGGCGCTCGCGGTGAACAAGCAGATGGGCTGGGACACGTCGAAGATCAACGTGAACGGTGGCGCGATTGCGATCGGCCATCCGATCGGCGCGTCGGGTTGCCGGATTCTGGTGACGCTGCTGCACGAAATGCAGCGCCGCGACGCCAAGCGCGGTCTGGCATCGCTGTGCATTGGCGGCGGCATGGGCGTGGCGCTCGCGCTCGAACGTCCGTAAGCACGCAATACGCTGCGAAGGCGGCCGCTTCGCGGTACGCTTTCGCGCTCGAATGCGGTAAGCAGGCAACGATTAGCAGCAGGACCAGCAACAGCAGACAGAGGCGAGGCCGGGGCCGTCGATCGGCGCTCCGGATAACGATAATGGAGTGTGGTTTATGTCACAGCGTATTGCGTATGTAACGGGCGGTATGGGCGGCATCGGAACGGGCATCTGCCAGCGCCTCGAAAAGCAGGGCTTCAAGGTGGTTGCCGGTTGCGGCCCGAACTCGCCGCGTCGCGTGAAGTGGCTCGAGGACCAGAAGGCGCTCGGCTTCAACTTCATCGCCTCGGAAGGCAACGTGGGCGACTGGGATTCGACGGCGCAGGCCTTCGACAAGGTCAAGGCCGAGGTGGGCGAGGTCGACGTGCTCGTCAATAACGCGGGCATCACGCGCGACGTCGTGTTCCGCAAGATGACGCGCGAAGACTGGACCGCGGTTATCGACACGAACCTGACGAGCCTCTTCAACGTCACGAAGCAGGTGATCGACGGCATGGTTGAACGCGGCTTCGGGCGCATCATCAATATTTCGTCGGTGAATGGCCAGAAGGGCCAGTTCGGGCAGACCAACTACTCGACGGCCAAGGCCGGGATTCACGGTTTCACGATGGCGCTCGCGCAGGAAGTGGCCACCAAGGGCGTGACGGTCAACACCGTTTCGCCGGGCTACATCGGCACGGACATGGTGAAGTCGATCCGTCCCGACGTGCTGGAAAAGATCGTCGCGACCATTCCGGTGCGCCGCCTCGGCGCGCCGGAGGAAATCGCCTCGATCGTCGCGTGGCTCGCCTCGGAAGAGTCGGGCTTCGCAACCGGTGCTGACTTCTCGCTGAACGGCGGGTTGCACATGGGCTGATCCCGCGCGCCGCGCGCCTGGCAGGGGACGCGCGGCGGCACAGGGGATCGATGGCGGCGGCGCGCCTGTTTGCACGCCGGGGCAGGCTCGCCGCCGGGCTAGACGACGCGCGATGGCATCGGCCGTCGCGCGTTGGCGCATACAAGGGCGACACATGACGACTACAAAGAAAACCGCCGAACGACTGATCAAAAAATATCCGAACCGTCGGCTGTACGACACGGAGACGAGCACCTACATCACGTTGACGGACGTGAAGCAACTCGTGCTCGAGCAGGAGGAGTTCAAGGTCATCGACGCGAAGACCAACGAGGATCTGACGCGCAGCATTTTGCTGCAGATCATTCTCGAAGAGGAAAGCGGCGGCCTGCCGATGTTCTCGTCGTCGATGCTGTCGCAGATCATCCGTTTCTACGGGCATGCGATGCAGGGCATGATGGGCACTTACCTGGAAAAGAACATCCAGGCGTTCATCGACATCCAGAACAAGCTCGCCGATCAGTCGAAGAACCTTTACGAAGGCAACGCGATGAATCCCGAGGTCTGGTCGCAGTTCATGAACATGCAGGCGCCGATGATGCAGGGCATGATGACCAGCTACATCGAGCAGTCGAAGAACATGTTCGTGCAGATGCAGGAGCAGATGCAGAACCAGGCGAAGAACATGTTCAGCAGCTTCCCGTTCAAGCCCGCGGCGCCCACGGGTGCGCCATCCCCGGCTGCGCCCGCGCAAGGCGCGACCGAAGGCGGCAGCGACGACGAGAAGAAGTAAACGTATCGAGTGTGGCAGTGAGCGTGATTGACCCGGCTCGCGCGTGACGACGCGCCGCCCGGCGTCACGCAGCGTTCGGCTCGCGCAGCGGGCGCCGCAAGTGCGTCCGGCGCTCCGGATCCGGCGCGCGCGGTCGAGGCGCACTCGACGCGCGCGGCGCGCGTTCCGCTTGTCATTTTTCTTTGCTCATCCGCGTTGCGTGTTCGCGCGGCTTGACGCCCCGTGTCTCATCTGACCCCGCTAGCCGTGTCCGCCGCCTTCCCTGGCCCGCCGCTGCCTGTGCCAAACAGGTAAAATGGTGGATTGGCCTGAACATCGCGCGGCGCAACGAACGCCCTGCGCCCCACCTCCGGACGTACACGTGAAAAACCCTGTTGAATCAACGACCTCCCGCAATCCCGCGCCGCGCGTAGGGATGGTGTCCCTCGGCTGTCCAAAAGCGCTTGTCGACTCCGAGCAGATCATTACCCAGCTGCGCGCCGAAGGTTACGAGATCTCGGGTTCATACGACGGCGCCGACCTCGTCGTGGTCAATACCTGCGGCTTCATCGACGAAGCCGTGCAGGAAAGCCTCGACGCCATCGGCGAAGCGCTGAGCGAGAACGGCAAGGTCATCGTCACGGGGTGTCTGGGCAAGAAGGCCAGCGCGAGCGGTTCGAACCTGATCGAAGAAGTGCATCCGAAGGTGCTGGCCGTGACCGGCCCGCACGCCGTCGGCGAAGTGATGCAGGCGGTCCACAGCCATCTGCCGAAGCCGCACGATCCGTTCGTCGACCTCGTGCCGGCCGCGGGCATCAAGCTCACGCCGCGTCATTACGCCTATCTGAAGATTTCGGAAGGCTGCAATCACCGCTGCACGTTCTGCATCATCCCGTCGATGCGCGGCGATCTGGTCTCGCGTCCGGTTGCGGAAGTGATGCTCGAAGCGGAAAACCTCTTCAAGTCGGGCGTGAAGGAACTGCTCGTGATCTCGCAGGACACGAGCGCGTACGGTGTCGACGTCAAGTACCGCACGGGTTTCTGGAACGGCAAGCCGATCAAGACGCGCATGACCGATCTGGTCACGGCGCTCGGCGAACTCGCCGCGCAGTACAACGCGTGGGTCCGCCTGCATTACGTGTATCCGTATCCGAGCGTGGACGAAGTCATTCCGCTGATGGCCGAAGGTCCGTTCAAGGGCCACGTGCTGCCGTATCTCGACGTGCCGTTCCAGCACGCGCACCCCGAGGTGCTCAAGCGCATGAAGCGTCCCGCGAACGCCGAAAAGGTCATGGAGCGCGTGAAGGCGTGGCGTGAAATGTGCCCGGATCTCACGATCCGCAGCACGTTCATCGCCGGTTTCCCCGGTGAGACGGAAGAGCAGTTCGAAACGCTGCTCGACTTCATCCGCGAAGCCGAACTCGACCGCGTGGGCTGTTTCGCCTACTCGCCGGTCGAAGGCGCGACGGCCAACGAACTCGAAGGCGCGCTGCCCGACGAAGTGCGCGAGGCACGCCGCGCGCGCTTCATGGAAGTCGCCGAGGAAGTGTCGGCGAAGCGCATCCAGCGCAAGGTTGGCAAGACGCTCAAGGTGCTGATCGACGAAGTGAACGCCGACGGCGGCATCGGCCGCACGGCGGCGGACGCGCCCGAGATCGACGGCGTGGTCTACGTTGCGCCGGCGACCAAGGCGTCGAAGCGTTACAAGGTTGGCGATTTCGTCTCGGTGAAGATCACGGGCGCCGACGGCCACGACCTCTGGGGCGAGGTCTGAGCGGCATGACGCAAACCGCGCCGCAGATCCTCGCGTACGGCGAGGCGATGGTCGAGTTCAATCAGGCGACGCCGGGCCAGCCGCAGTATCTGCAAGGCTTCGGCGGCGACACCTCGAATTTCGCGATCGCGGCGGCGCGGCAAGGCGCGCACACCGGTTTCGTTTCGGCGGTCGGCGACGATCAGTTCGGGCGTCTGCTGCTCGATCTGTGGACGCGCGAGGGCGTCGATACGGCGAACGTGCGCGTGAACGCCGACGCGCCCACCGGCGTCTACTTTGTCTCGCACGGCCCGAGCGGCCACGCGTTCGACTATCTGCGCAAGGGCTCGGCGGCGAGCCGCTACGCGCCCGGCGATCTGCCGCGCGAGGCGCTGGCCGCCGCGCGCGTGCTGCATCTGTCGGGTATCAGCGTCGCGATCGGCGATGCGGCTTGCGACGCGGCGTTCGCGGCCATCGAGCACGCGCGCGCAAGCGGCGTGCAGGTGAGCTTCGACACCAATCTGCGGCTCAAGCTGTGGCCGCTCGCGCGCGCCCGCGCGGTGATGACCGAAGTGCTGCGCGCGACCGACATCTGCCTGCCGAGTTGGGACGACGTCGCCGTGCTGACCGGACTGGACGACCGCGACGCTATCGTGGACCGGCTGCTGTCACTGGGTTCGCGTGTCGTCGCGCTCAAGCTCGGCAAGGCGGGCGCGTATGTGGCGACGCCCGACGAGCGCCGCCTGGTGCCGGGCTGCGTGGTCGCCGCCGTCGATGCAACCGGCGCGGGCGATTGCTTCGGCGGCGCCTTCATCGCGCGCATCGTGGCCGGCGACGATCCGTTCGCGGCCGCGCGTTACGCCAACGCGGCGGCCGCGCTGTCGACGCTCGGCTATGGCGCCGTCGCGCCGATTCCGCGCCGCGAAGACGTCGAGCGCACGCTGGCCGACGCCTGAGCGCGTTCTTCGCGCGCTTGTCAGGCAGGCGGCACACGAATCAGGGAGTGTGATGGAAGTATCGATTTCGAAAGACCCGAGCGGCGCGCGCCGCTCGTCGAATGCGCCGCGCGCGTGGCGCCTGGTCGCGGCCTGCGTGATCGCCTTGCCGCTCGCGGCGTGCGCCGTGGGCGATGGCGGCGCGAAAGGTGCATCGGGTGCGGCGGTCATCAAGGTGCATTCGACGCTCAAGCCGAATCCCGAATTCGCGCACTATCCGCAGTACACCGGCACGCTCGGCAAGCGCGCGATCGTGATGCGGTTGGGCAAGAAGACCGATCCCGACGATCCCGGCGGCATTCACGGCGAGTATCAGTTCACCGACACGGGCGAAGTGATCCTGATCGCGGGCGACCGCACCGGCCAGACGCTCGAAGCGGAAGAGTCGGACGACGGCACGCGCATCGTCGGCAACTGGGTCGGCACGTTTGCCGCCGACGGCTCGATTTCCGGCGATCGCATGGAAGTCGACGATTCGAATCCGCAGCCGTTCGAGCTGAAGCCCGTGGCGGCTGGTACGGCGGCGCCGTTGGCGGCGAGCCCGGCGGCGAAGGGCGCTCAGGCGGTCAATGGCGTCGGCAATGTGGTGACGGGCGAATAAGCCGCGTTAGCGGGCGGATTCAATCGCCTTTTGCGCGATCGTTCGTCTCGGCCTGAACGGAACGTGTGCGCGCCACGCGCGTGATGCGCGTGACACGAGGCGCGTCGAGCGCCGTGCGCGGCTTCTTGCGCGCGCCCGTTCGTTTCGATGAAGCAACAGGCTGTCCGCGCAAGGTGGCCAGCCGCGTCAGTTCGCTTTCCAGCGCTGCGCGTTCGCGTTGCCATTGCGCTTCCTGCGCGAGCAGCGCGTCAAGACGGCGCTGTGCGTCGCGCAGCGCATTCGTCTGCTGTGCTTCCTGCGCGCGCGCCGCGCCCAATTCACTCACCAGTTGTTCGTTGCGTTGCTGCGCGCTCGCGGCCAGCGCATCCGCACGCCTGCGCTCTTCGCGCGCCTCGCTGATCTGCTGCATCATGTGCTTCTGCACGCCTTCCATGCGCTGTGTCGCCTTGTCGAGCTCGGACTGAAAGGCGGCGTCGCGCGCTTCCTGTCCCGCACGCATGGCCGCAATGGCGTGTTCGTGCGCGGTCCGTTGTTCTTGCGCACGCGTTTCTGCCAACATGCGCTCGGCGTCGCGCAGGGTTTCGAGCGTTGCCGCGCGCGTGCTCGCTTCGTTCGCACGCGCATTGGCGGCGTCGAGTTGCGCCTTGAGCGCCGCGATCTGTTCGTTGCTTGCGGCGAATTCCACGTCGCGCAGACGCAGTTGCTCCAGCGCTTCATCGCGCGCTTCCTCGGCCTGCGCAGCACGCGCTTCGGCTTGCACGCCAGCTTGCTCCAGTTCCCCGACGCGCGCGTCGTACACCTTTTCCCCATGCTCCACGGCGACGGCCCACGCGGCCAGCATCGCGTCCGCGACGGCGGGCGGCAACTGCGAGGCGAGGGCGTCGCCGCGCGTTTTCTCGTCTTTCCATTGTTTGAGTTCGTCGTTGATCGTCGTGCGGCTGCCTTGACGGATTTCCGCGTAAATCAGGTCGACGGTCAGCTCATGCGGCCGTTTTCCGGCGGCGACGAGGCGAGACGCGGTTTCACGCGTGCGCAAACGGGTATCGCTGATACGGGACATGGTGTTTTCGGCAGGAGAGGGGGAACAGGTCTGAATCTTAATGTATATCCACGTATAACGTTATAGTCATAACGATTAAGTATCGAAATTTATGATAACTCCTATAATCGAAAGTATCGATGCTGTACGCTGACGACATCACCCGAATCCGCTTGCGCCGTCGATGCAGGAAGAACTCGTAGAACCCGCAGATCACGCCACTGCCGCCGCTTTTCTCCCTTTGCCCGCCTTGCCGCCCGCGCTCGATGGCCGCGACGGCGCGAACCGGGCGCGCGGCGGCATCGCGCAGACGTCCGCGCGTAACGACATCGAAGCCGTGCGCCTTTGGCTCGCGGAATACGTCGCTTCGCCGCACACGCTGCGCAGCTATCGCAAGGAAGCGGTGCGCCTGATGCTCTGGAGCACCAATACGCTGAGCAAGCCGCTGTCGAGCCTCACGCGCGAGGATTTCGTGCTCTACGAGCAATTCCTCGCCGCGCCCAGCGCCGACTGGGCCGATCCCGAGCGGCCGCGAAGAGGGCGCGAGCGCCGCCTGTTCGACGGACCGCTCTCGCCGCGTAGCCGCCGTCAGGCGCTCGGCATCCTCGGCGGCCTGTTCAATTACCTCGTCGCGGCAAGCTATCTCGCGGGTAATCCGCTCGCGCTGCGGCGCTCGCGCATGCCGCAGGCCGCGCGCAGCCGCCGCGTCGAGCGCTATCTCGATCAGGCGCTCTGGCAGCAGGTGCTCGACGGCATCGACGCCTTCCCGCAAGACACGCCGCGCGAGCGCCAGCATTACGAGCGCTGCCGCTGGCTGATCCGCTTCCTCTACCGCACGGCGCTGCGCGCGAGCGAAGCGGCGCAGGCGCGCGCGGGCGACTTCGAGCGTCGGCGCGGACGCTGGTGGCTGCGCGTGGTGGGCAAGGGCGGCGTCGAGGGCGACGTGCCCGCGAGCGACGAACTGATGGCCGATTTCGCGCGCTACCGCGCCTTTCACGGTTTGCCGGGCACGCCCGCGCCGGGCGAAACGCGTCCCGTGGTGCTGGGCGTCGCGGGCAAGGACGAGCGGCCGTTGACGTCCACGGCGGTCTATCTGATCGTGAAGACGGTGTTCCGCCGCGTCGCGGACCGCCTCGAAGCCGACGATCCGGCCGGCGCCGACACGCTGCGCCGCGCCTCCACGCACTGGCTGCGCCACACCGCGGCGACCCATCAGGCCGACGCCGGCACCGATCTGCGCTACATCCAGAAGAACCTGCGTCACGCGTCGATCGAAACCACCGGCCTCTATCTGCACGCCGACGACGACGCGCGCCACGAGCGCACCACCGCCGCCCCGACTACGCCGCCAGGCGACATCGCCCGATGAGACCGCCGCACGCCGGTGTTAATCTTCGGGATACGTCGCGCGCGCCGCCAGCAGGTCCGGCCGCGCGTCTCGCTTTTTGACGCAACAACGACGCACCAACGACGCACCAACGCATTGCTCCCGATATGACGAAATCCGACTCCAGCCGCACGGTGCAGACGCAGATCCTGCATCCGCAAGACGATCTCACTCCCGGCTTCGAATCGTTCGCGGCGCCCGTCACGCGCGCCTCGACCGTGGTCTTTCCGGACCTCGCGTCCGTGCGCGCGCTCGACTGGCGCAACGACGCGCAATGGCGCTACGGGCTGCACGCCACGCCCACGTCCACGATGCTCCAGCACCGGCTGGCCGTGATCGAAGGCGGCGAGCACACGCTGCTGCAGCCTTCCGGTCTCTCGGCGATCTCGAACGTCTATTTCGGCCTCCTGAAGAGTGGCGACGACGTGCTGATTCCCGACAACGTCTATTCGCCGAACCGCGATCACGGCGACTGGCTCGCGCGCGACTTCGGCATCACCGCGCGTTATTACGACCCGATGATCGGCGCGGGCATGGCCGACCTGATCCAGCCGAACACGAAGCTCATCTGGATCGAAGCGCCCGGTTCGGTGACGATGGAAGTGCCCGACGTGCAAGCCATTACGGCGGCGGCGCGCGCGCGCAACGTCATCACGGCGATCGACAATACGTGGTCGGCGGGTCTCGCTTTCAAGCCCTTCGATCACGGCATCGACATTTCGGTGCAGGCGCTCACGAAGTACCAGTCGGGCGGCAGCGACGTGCTGATGGGCGCGACCATCACGCGCGACCGCGATCTGTATCTGAAGCTCAAATCGGCGCGCATGCGCCTGGGCATCGGCGTGTCGTCGGATGATTGTTCGCTCGTGCTGCGCGGCTTGCCGAGCATGAAGGCGCGTTTCGAAGCGCATGACCGCAGCGCGTTCGCGCTCGCGACGTGGCTCAAGTCGCGCGGCGAAATCGCGGCAATGCTGCATCCGGCCTTCGAGGACTGTCCCGGCCATGCGTTCTTCCGTCGCGATTTCACGGGCGCGGGCGGCCTGTTCTCGGTGGTGTTTGACGAACGCTATAGCGCTTCGCAGATCGACACGTTCTGCGAAGCGCTCGACCTGTTCGCACTGGGCTGGAGCTGGGGCGGGGCGAACAGCCTCGTGATGCCATACGACATCGCGTCGATGCGCAGCGCGGCGCAGTGGCCGCATCGCGGCACGCTGGTGCGCTTCTATATCGGCCTCGAAGACGAAGCGGATCTACGCGCCGATCTCGAACGCGCGCTCGCGACGCTGGCTTGACGGGCGCGTGAGTACCGGGCACGCGCCCGGCACAAGACTCGCGCCAAAAGCAAAACGGCCGCTCGCCGTCCCGTGGGACGCGAGCGGCCGTTTCAGTTTGAGCCGTGCCGGTGAAACTCAGCGCAGCGTTCGTGCGACTCAGTGCAGCTTCAACAACCCGTCGAGCCCGACGAAGTTGAACGCGACGCTCGCCGCTTCGCGCACCACCGGCTTGGCGCGGAACGCCACCGACAAACCGGCTTCGGCCATCATCTTGAGGTCGTTCGACCCGTCGCCCATCGCGATCGCGCGGCGCGGCTCGATACCCAGTTGCGCGCAGGTTTCGACCAGCGTGCGCGCCTTCACGTCGGCATTGACGATCTCGCCGACCACGCGGCCCGTGAGCTTTCCATCGACGATTTCCAGCGTATTCGCGCGCGTGAAATCGAGACCCAGACGCGCCTTGAGGCGCTCGGTGAAGAACGTGAAGCCGCCCGAGACGAGCAGCGTTTTCAGGCCCGCCGCACGCGCGCCCGCGAGCATGGTTTCCGCGCCCGGCGAGAGTTGCAGACGCTCTTCGTAGACGCGTTCGAGCGCGCTCGCGTCGAGGCCCTTGAGCAGCGCCACGCGGCGCGTGAGGCTCTCGTTGAAATCCTTGATCTCGCCGCGCATCGACGCTTCGGTGATCGCCGCGACTTCGGCTTTCAGACCGCAGAAGTCCGCGATTTCGTCGATACATTCGATCGTGATGAGCGTCGAATCCATGTCCATCGCGACGAGGCCGAAATCGGCCAGCGTGCGGCCCGCTTCCACGAACGCGTAGTCGAGCTGGTGCGTGCCGCAGTAGACGTCGAGATCGGGACGCTGCGCGGGATCGGCGTTGTCGATGCGCAGCGCGCAGGCGTCGATCGGCGTAAGGCGGCTGCCGCGCGCGAGCGCGAGGAGCGGCTTGTGGTGTTCGGCTTGCAGCGGGGCGGGACTCTGGATGACAAGGTTCATGACGTGAGCGGCGCGGACCATGCAAGGGCGCCGGATGCCCGAAGACGGCGGAAATCGAAAAAGGGCGCGAAGGCGGGCCTGGCGGCTGCCGCGCGCGGCGAATGAAAGCCGGATTGTACCGTTTCGGCGCGTGCGAGCGGCCGCCTCGCGTGTAAGCGTCGAGGCGCGACGGCAGGCCCGAACGCCCGATGCGGCGGCGCAATGCGGCCTGGCGCACAGCTTTCAGCGACGAAAGCGAGCTTTCGAGGCACAATGACTGCACGTGCGGCGTCCGACGGGGGCGGCCGCCGCGTGCCGTCAACCGTACGTGTCGCGACTCGCGTCGCGCGATGCGTCGCATGCGCCACCGCGCAAGGGGACCCGGTATGCAGGACGCTCTCAAGGCCGAATCGGCTTCGTCGACATCGTCGACACCCACCCGAACGCCGATCGGCGTCCGGGCCCAGGCTCCGGACGCCAGTGCACTGGCCTCGCATCCCGCGTCCACGCCCCGCGCACCGCGTGCCACCGCGCCGCGCACGCGCTCCGGGCGAGCTTCCACCACCGGCGAAGTCGCCGGCATCCGCGTCACCAGCGCACGTCGCGTGATCGACGTGCAAAGCGGCATCCGCAAGCTCGACCTCGTACGCTATTACGCGCGCGTCGCGCCCTTGTTGCTGCCGCATCTGCGCGACCGTCCCGTTTCGCTCGTGCGCGCGCCGCAAGGCCTCGCCGGCGAGACGTTTTTCCAGCGCCACAGCGCACGCGCGCCGATCGACGGCGTTACCCAGCACGACGGTCTCGATCCCGGTCAGCCGGCGATTCTCAGTATCGATACGCTCGAGGCGCTCGTGCAGGTTGCGCAGATGGACACGATCGAACTGCATACCTGGAACGCGCTGGCGAGCGACGTCGAGCACCCCGACCGCGTGGTGTTCGATCTCGATCCCGATCCGGCGCTCGGCTGGGACCGCGTGATCGAGGCCGCGCAGCTCACGCGCGGCGTGCTGGCCGATCTCGGGCTCGAATCGTTCTGCAAGACGAGCGGCGGTAAAGGGCTGCACGTGATCGTGCCTGTCGTCCCGGGCACGAGCTGGGACGAGTCGAAGGCGTTCGCGCGCGCCGTCTCCCAGCGTCTTGCGTCCGGCTGGCCGACGCAGTTCACCGCGACGATGGGCCCGGCGCATCGCAAGAAAAAAGTCTATGTCGACTATCTGCGCAATGCGCGCGGCGCCAGCACGGCGGTCGCGTGGGGCGTGCGCGCGCGGCCCGGCATGGGCGTGTCGGTGCCGATCGGCTGGGATGAGCTGACGCAGACGACGGGCGGCGCGCACTGGTCGCTCGCCGATCTCGACGCGCTGCGTGCGCGAATGGCGCAGGTCCGGCGCGCGGACCCGTGGGCCGCTTACGCCGGCGTGCGCCAGGCGGTGACGAGCGAACTGACGCTGCGGCTCGAAGAAGGCGGCGCGTAGCGTGCGCCCGCGCGCCCGGCCGTGTGCTGTCGAACGCGGCCGGGCGCGCTGTTCACGTGCTTATGCTACCGCACGCTTTTTTCCACTTCCGCGCCGGCATCCCAATACGGCGGATCGCCGAAATGCTCGCCGAGAAACTCCACGAACGCGCGGGTTTTCGGCGGCACGAACGCGCGGCTCGGATAGACGGCCCAGATCGCCGTGGTGTCGGCGAGCGGGTAGCTGTCGAGCACGCTCACGAGCGCGCCGCTGCGCAAATGCGGTGCGACATCCCACGTCGATTTGAGCGCAATGCCGAAGCCCGCCAGCAGCGCGTCGCGGATCGTTTCGCCGTTGTCGGTGACGAATCGCCCGTCCACGCGCACCGTGAGCGGCCCGGCAGGCGTGACGAACGCCCAGTCGCGCTGATCGCCGAGTATCACGCACTCGTGGCGCGCCAGATCGGACGGATGATGCGGCGTGCCGCGCTCCGCGAGATAGGCGGGCGACGCGCAGATCACGCGCCGGTTCACCGCGAGCCGCCGGGCCACCAGCGTCGAATCCTTGAGCGCGCCGATGCGGATCGCGACGTCGATGCCCGCGTCGACGAGATCGACGATCTGATCGGTCAGACGCAGATCGACGCTGACGCCCGGATAGCGGCGCAAGAACGCGGCGATCACGGGCGAGACATGCTGACGCCCGAACGACGAGGGCATCGACACGCGCAGCCGGCCTTGCGGCGCGGCGTGCGCGCGTCCGACGGCGGCGCGCGCGGCCTCGGCGGCGTCGAGCAGCGCGAGCGCGCGCGCCATGAACACCTCGCCGTCCTCGGTCGGGCTCACGCGCCGCGTGGTGCGATGCAGCAGGCGCGTGCCGAGCGTGCGTTCGAGATTCCCGAGCCGCGCGCTCGCCACGGCGGCGGAAAGCCCGAATTCGCGGCCCGCGGCGGAGACGTTCGCCAGTTGCGCCGCGCGCACGAACAGCGCGACGTCGAGCAGATCGAGGCGCTCACGCGGGTCGGCGGCGAGGGGCAGGTCGGGTGGTATCGCGCTCGCTTTTTCGCTCATTATCAAAAATAGCCGAAGAATGTTTCAGTGATTATGAGGCTTTTCGGCCATCGAGGCGGCGCCTAGGATGTCAGTCAACGGCGCGCGACACTCGCAAGATTGCGCGGCGCCCGAAGCGACATCCCGTCGAATTGATGATTCGCCCTCCCAAGGAGCCCGAAATGAAAGCTGTTGGCCTCTACCGCTATCTCCCGATCGACGCCCCCGAAGCCTTGCTCGATCTCGATCTGCCGACGCCCGCGCCCAGCGGCCGCGACGTGCTCGTGAAGGTGGAAGCGGTGTCCGTGAATCCCGTCGACTACAAGGTGCGCGCACCGAAGGACAAGGTCGAGACCGACGCGAAGGTGCTCGGCTACGACGCCGCGGGCACGGTCGCGGCCGTCGGCCCCGAGGTCACGCTGTTCAAGGTCGGCGACCCGGTGTTCTACGCCGGCGACATCACGCGCAGCGGCTCGAACAGCGAGTTCCAGCTCGTCGACGAACGCATCGTCGGGCACAAGCCCGCATCGCTCGATTTCGCGCACGCCGCGGCATTGCCGCTGACCGCGATCACCGCTTGGGAAGCGCTGTTCGAGCGCCTGCGCGTCTCGCCGCAAGGCGCCGACGCGGGCAAGCGCGTGCTGATCATCGGCGGCGCGGGCGGGGTCGGCTCGATCGGCATTCAACTGGCGAAACAGCTCGCGAAACTCACCGTGATCGCCACGGCGTCGCGGCCCGAATCGGCCGAATGGGCGCGCTCGCTCGGCGCGGACCACATCGTCGATCATCACGGCGACATGCCTGCGCAGATCCGCGCGCTCGGTTTCCAGAACGTCGATTACGTGCTGATCTTCAACGACACCGATGCGAATTTCCCCGCCGCCGCCGAGATCGTCGCGCCGCAGGGTGGTATCGCGACCATCGTTGAAAACGACAAGCCGATTCCGGTCGAGCTGCTCAAGGCGAAAAGCGCCGCGCTGCACTGGGAATTCATGTTCACGCGCTCGATGTTCGGCACGCCCGACATGATCGAGCAGCACAAGCTGCTGACCGAAGTGGCGCGGCTCGTCGATGCGGGCACGCTGCGCACGACGGTCGGCGAAGTGCTCGGGCCGATCAACGCGGCGAACGTGCGGCGCGCGCACAAGATGCTCGAAGAAGGGCGTGCGATCGGCAAGCTCGTGCTGAGCGGATTCTGATCGGGCGATCCGCACGCGGCGACGCCGGGGCAGCCATGCGCGGCGCATGGTTGCCCTGGCGCGCCGACCGATCCCGCGCCTGGCGAGTGGGAGAAAGCAAGCGGGATAAAACCTGGGCCGCGCAATGGCATTGCCGGGCGCACGCGGACGCGCGGCAAGCTAGACTGACAGAAGAAAGAAAGTTCGCCACACGCTGCCGTGCCCGCGTTTTTCGCGGCGACGGCAGCGCCAGCCAGGAGGTGACGCATGTCTTGCAGCAGCTCCAGCCACTCCCGCCGCGCTCGCGCGGTGCTCGTCCGTGCCGCCGTGGTGTTGTCCTGCGCGATCGCGCTGCCGGCGTTCGCCACCACGCCGATCAAGGTGACCTCGAAGGCCGCGCCCGATGGCCCGATCCGCTACACGGTGAAGGTCACGTCCAAACTCTACGGCAACTCGCAGGAAACGCGCACGCTGCGTTCCGGCGACACCGATGACTTCACCTGGCGCACCCAGCCGCCCGGCGGCGCGGTGCCGGTCGCGCAGAGTTGTCCCGATTACGGTTCGCTGCCGCTCGACGCGAATGGCGCGATGGTGCGCCAGACCCAGGTGCGGCTCGCGCCGATCGTCGCCGCCGACGGGACCGCGAACGTGCAGGTGAGCTTCCGCGCGCAGGCGCCGCGCGGCAAGCCCGCGAGCGGCGGGTCGTGTCCGGAAGTCGTGGCGCATAGCGAAGTGCTGCATTTCTCGATGCTGACCAACGGCACCGTGAAAACGGTCACGCTCAGCGACGGCACGCAACTGGCGATTTCGGCGCAGCGCTGAATCGCGCGTGCGCGCGGCAAGGCGTGCAGCGAGCGGTGCAGCGTGCGGGCGGTACGCGGCGAGCGCGGCGCTAGACGCGTGCCTTCGCACCTTTGGCACGCGCATCGCGCGCAATGAGCTTCGCCGCGAGAAAACGATGCTCGGGCGAGAACAGCCGTCGGTACGCGAGCAGCACCGAGCCGACGGTGCCGAGCGCCGAAGACGCCGCGATCAGGAACATGATCACGATCTGATAGCGCACCGCCTGCAACGGCGACTGGCCCGCGAGCACCTGGCCCGTCATCATGCCGGGCAGGCTCACCACGCCCACGACCGCCATCTGGTTGAGCGTCGGGATCATGCCCGCGCGCACCGCCTCGCGCGCGCTCGTCTGAGCCGCTTCCCAACGCGTCGCGCCGAGCGCAAGCGCGCTTTCCACGCGGTCGCGCCGCGCCGTGAGTTCCTGCATCATCCGCTCGACGCCGAGCGACACGCCCGTCAGCGTATTGCCGAGAATCATGCCGAGAATCGGAATCGCATATTGCGGCTCGTACCACGGGCGAATGCGGATCACCGCGAACAGACCCACGGCGGCCACGAGCCACGCACTGACCCAGATCGACACGATGCTGTCCGCACGCTGGCCGCCGTAAGTGCGCGCACCGCGCTGCGAACCGGCAATGCCGGCGATCAGCGTCATCAGCGCCATGAGCGGCAGCACCGCGTACCAGCGATTGAACGCGAACACCCAGCCGAGCACGTAGCCGATCGCGAGCAGTTGCACGACGGTTCGCACCGCGGCCCACGCGAGCTTGCGTTCGAGATCGAGCTTGAGCAGCACCGAGACCGCGCCGTTCACGAACACGAGCAGGGCCGCGATGCCGACATCGACGAGACTGAGGTCTTGCAGCACGCCAGGATTCATTGCGCCTCTCCGGAAGCCGCTTGCCGGGTGGCGGCTGGCGCGACGGAAGGTTGAGCAGCGGAAGGTTTTTCAGCGGATGGCGCCGGCGATGCATCGAGCACACCCGCGCGCATCGTGATGTGCCGGGTGCCGACGCGCGCGGCCTGCGCCGGATCGTGCGAAATCCACACCGTGGCGCGCGTCTCGCGCCGAAGCTCGAACCATTGCTCGACGAGCGCTTCGACTTCGCGCGCCGACTCGGGATCGAGCGAGGCCGTCGGTTCGTCGAGCAGCAGCGCCTCGGGATCGAGTTGCAGCACGCGCACCAGCGCGACGATCTGCGCTTCGCCGCCCGAGAGTTCGGACGCCGCGCGCGTGAGGAAATCGGCGCCGCGTCCGGTGGCGTCGAAGAGCGCGTGCACGCGCGCGGCGTCGAAGCGGGTGTCGCGATAGACCGCGAGCGAATAGGGATAGCGCAGGTTGTCTTCGACGCTGCCGTCGATCAGCGCGGGCCGCTGACGCAGGTACGCAATATGACGCCGATACGACGGGATCTGCGCGCGCGCAACCGCTTCGCCGTGCCAGCGCACCGTGCCGCCGTCGAGCGGATCGAGCAGCGCGAGCGCGCGCAGAAACACGCTCTTGCCCGAGCCTGACGGACCCGTGAGCACGACGCGTTCGCCGCCGTGCAGCGCGAAATCGGCGGGTTGCAGCAGCACCTGATCGCGCTGTGCGTCGCGTCGCGCGAGGCCAAGCGCTTCGACGAGCGGCGCGCTCACGTCAACGGGGGGACGTTTCGAATCGTTTTGATGGTTCATTGAAAGATGGCAAACAAGACGGGCGAGCGCAGATTGCAGATTCGCACATTCGCACATTCGGGCAAGAAACCAGGCACGTCTTCTGCTGTCGTATCGCTGGCGAAACAACAATGCAAAAACCGGAGTGCGCATGACGTCACCGCAACCCAAGCCCCGCGGCCCCGGCCGCACACTCGCCAGGATCTTCGCATGGCTCGTCGCGATTGTAGTCGTGCTGATCGCCGCGCTCGCCGTCTTTATCTACACCTTCGACTGGAACCGCGCCAAGCCTTACGTCAACGAGAAAGTGACGGAAGCGATCGGGCGTCCGTTCGCCATCGTCGGCGATCTGAAGGTCGGCTGGCGTCGTCCGCCCGGCGAAACGGGCTGGCGCGCCTGGGTGCCCTGGCCGCGTTTTTCCGCGGCGCAGATCGAGGTGGCCAATCCCGACTGGGCGAAGTCGCCGCATTTCGCGACGCTCGACGAGATCGACTTCGAAGTGGCCGTGCTGCCGCTGCTCGCGCACGACATCGTGATTCCGGCCATCAATCTCGTGAATCCGTCCGTCGACATCGAACGGCTCGCCGATGGCCGCAACAACTGGACCTTCAAGCTGCCCGCGTCGAGCGGGCCGTCGACGTGGAAACTCAATCTGCATGACATCACGTTCGGCAGCGGCAACATCGCGGTCGACGACAAGCAGACGAAAACCGACGTGAAGATGGTCGTGAGCCTGCTCGGCCAGGGCATTCCGATCGGCAAGGTGATGGAGCAGCAGGAAGCGGCTTCGCGCCAGGGCTCGGCGCAGGTGATCGGCAAGGCGGGCGCGAACCGGCTCGCCCAGCAGGCCGAGAAGCAGCAGGCGTCGGAAGCGGCGGCCGCGAGCGCGGCGGCCGCGAGCGCGGCGGCGGCGAGCGAGGCCAGCGCAGCGAGCGCGGCCGGACCGGCATCGGGCGCGGCTTTGAGCGCGTCGGCGTCATCGGCGGCGTCGGACGGCGGGGCCGCTTCGCAAGGCATCGGCTCGAAGCTGGCCACGGTCGGCGCGAGCGCCGCGAGCAACGCGAACGCGGCGGCGGGCGGTCAGACCAGCGAGCCGTTCTACGCGATCGGCTGGACCATCAAGGGCACCTACAACAAGACCGCGCTGTCGGGCGAGGGCAAGCTCGGCGGCGTGCTCGCGCTGCAAAACGCCAGGCGTCCGTTCCCGCTACAGGCCGACGTGCGTGTCGGCGACATGCATATCGCGCTGGTCGGCACCGTGACGGACCCGGCGCATCTGGCCGCCGTCGACCTGCGCCTGTGGCTCCAGGGCCAAAGCATGGCGCATCTTTACAACCTGACCGGCGTGACGCTGCCGGAAACGCCGCCGTACGCAACCGAAGGCCGTTTCGTCGGCCAGTTCCGCAAAGGCGCGAGCGTGTTCCGCTACGAGAATTTCACGGGCCGCGTGGGCGGCAGCGACCTGAACGGCACGCTCGTCTACACGCAGCGCGATCCGCGTCCGCTACTCTCCGGCGAACTCGTGTCGAACCTGCTGCAATTCTCCGATCTGGCGCCGATCATCGGTGCCGACAGCAAGGCGAGCAAGGCCAAGCGCGGCGACACGGTGCAGCAGCCCGCCGACCGCGTGATTCCGGTCGAGCCTTTCAAGACCGACCGCTGGAAAGCCATCGACGCCGACGTGAAGTTCACGGGCCGCCGCATCATCAAGCAAGGCAGTCTGCCGATTCAGGACCTCTACACGCACGTCACGATGACCAACGGCGTGCTCGACTTCGAGCCGCTGCAATTCGGCGTCGCGGGCGGCACCTTCGCGACGCGTCTGTCGCTCGACGGCAGCGGCGCGCCGCTCAAGGCGCGCGGCACCGTGGAAGCCCGCCATCTGAAGCTCAAGCAGCTATTCCCCGGCGTGAAGTCGATGCAACAGGCGCTCGGCGAAGTCAACGGCGACGCGTCGCTGTCCGCGACCGGCAATTCGCCGGCCGCGCTCGCCGCGACGTCGAACGGCGAGGTCAAGGCGCTCGTCACGCAAGGCACGGTCAGCCGTCTGCTAATGGAAGCGGCCGGGCTGAACGTGGCGAACGTGGTCTACGAAAAGCTGTTCGGCAATCGCGACGTCAACATCAACTGCGCGGCCGCCGATTTCGTGGCGACCAACGGCGTGGTGAATCCGCGCGTGTTCGCGCTCGACACCGACGACGCCGTGATCGACATCGACGGTCCGATCGATCTGCGCGACGAATCGATGGATATGAAGGTGCATCCGCACACGAAGGGTTTCCGGATCTTCTCGCTGCGCTCGCCGCTTTACGTGAAGGGCACGTTCAAGAATCCGCATGTGGGCGTGGATGCGGCGGCGCTTGCGCTGCGCGGCGGCGCGATGGTCGGCCTCGGTCTGCTCAACCCGTTCGCGGCGCTGATTCCGCTGATCGCGCCGAGCAACAACAAGCCCTTGCCGTGCGCGCAGTTGTTTTCGCAGATTCGCCAGCATCCGGTTGCGCCGCCGCCGGGGCAGAAGATGCGCGCGCCGGCGGCAGCGAAGGGGGCGAGCGGGTCCAGCTCCGGTTCGGGTTCGAATGGCGCGAAGGGCGGTGCGGCGGCGCCGTCGAAGCGCGAGGAATCTTCACAACCCACCACGCAACCCGGCATGCAGTCGCTCTACAAGGGGAGCTGAACGGAAAGCACTCGGGCGCTCGCACAGACGAGCGCCCATGCGAAAACGCCCGGCGAGAAAGCCGGGCGTTTTTTTCTGATGAAACTCAGCGCAACTGACGCGGGATCGGGTCGCCGGCCGGGTCCTGCCGGCGGGTCACGCTGCGCGAGGCCGCGCCGGGTTTCGCCGCGCCGAACTCGGGCAGGATGCGAGCGCGCGCGCGGCTCGCGAAAATCAGGAAGCCGAAGCCGTCCGCCTCGTACCAGTAGCCGCCGTTTTCGAGTCCTTCGATCGGCTGCTCGAGCGCATGCGCGATGGATTCGATGCAGCGTCTGCGCAATTCGCTCGTCGCCGGATAGGGCGGCTGCGCGCCGCGCACGCAGCACAGCAGCACGTCGAGCCCGGGCAGCACGTGTGCGTAGAGCACCGGCTCGTCCTGGGCGCGCGCACGCGCGATCTTGGTGTCGAGTTGACCGAACGGTTTGAAGTGATTCAGCACGGCGAGAAACGACTCGTCGCCATCCGACTTGACGCGTTTCCGCTTTTTCGGGAAGGACATAAAAATTCGCCTGAAAAAGGTGGATTGCAAAACACGCAGCGTTCCCATGCGACCACTCCCGGCTTGGTGCGCCGCACGTCGATCCTTCGTAGCATGCCGACCTGTCACAGGCAATCGCCATGCCGGACCGCACGTCGCGCTCATGTAGGTATCCCGGCGCTCCTTCGCTTACTTTTGTTCGTCTCCGGTCTCAATAATAGACCTGCATGCGCGCGCGGTGTGGCGATTTCTCGGGAAAAATCGGGCTTTTCGCATCGCCTGGTGCGAGCCGCCACACACGTTGTCATCTCTTAAATTCGCGCAGATAATGTTTTGGCTCTGGCGCCCGCGGTTAGTCAAAAGGCATGTCGCCCAGACCGCCACCGGACCAGACCGTCATGAAACTCTTCACGAAGGGGCTCCTGCTGATCGCGATTCCCAGCGCCATCGAACTGGCGCTGCTCGGCGTCGTGTTCGACACGCAAGGCAAGACCGCGCAGGCCGCGCGCAGCGCCGACAACAGCAAGCAGATTCTCTGGCAGGCGACCAGTCTCGTCGATCCGCTCCTGCGCGAAGCCGCGCGCGTGCGCACCGCAATCGTGCTCGAAGATCCCTCGTTCATCGACCGCCGCGCCGTCTGGACCGAATTCTCCGATCGCGTATCGCTGCTCGCGCACATGGTGAACGACAACCCCGAGCAGCACGCGCGCGTCGAGCGCATCCACGCGTACGGGCGGGCGTGGCGCGCGCGGTGTGCCCAGGTCGCCGATGCCTTGCGCGAGGGCCGCGCCACGTCGTTGGTGCGCGCGGCCGGCGACGGCATGCCGCCCGAAATCGACGCGGTGCGCAACGAACTGGCCGCCTTTATCGCCGACGAAACCCGCCTCGACGAAGCGCGTAGCGCGTCGCTGCGCGAGACGCGAGAGCGCCAGCAGGATGCGCTGATCGTCGCGGTGGTCGGCTCGATGCTGATCTGGGGCGCGACGGCGTGGCTGTTCGCGCGCAACGTCGGCCAGCGGCTCGCGGCGCTCGGCGCAAACGTGGAGCGGCTCGGCGCGGGCGCGCCGCTCGCGCAGCCGCTCGCGGGCGACGACGAAATCGCCGCGCTCGACACGGTGCTCAATCAGACGAGCCGACGTTTGCGCGCCGCCGAGCGCGAGCAGGCGGCGCTCAAGCTGCAGTTGCAGGCGCGCGCCGCCGACCTCGCGACCGCGAACGACAATCTGCGCCAGGAGAGTCAGGACAACGAGATGTTCATCTACAGCGTCTCGCACGACCTGCGCTCGCCGCTCGTCAATCTGCAGGGTTTTTCGAAGGAATTGCAGGTGTCGTGCGAGGAACTGCGCACGCGCATCGACGCAGCGGGGCTGCCCGCCGACGAACACGCGAGCATGGTCGAAGTGCTCGACGGCGACGTGGACGAATCGCTGCAATTCCTGCGCCAGGCGGTGGCGCGCGCGGCGGCGATCATCGACGCGCTGCTGCGCATGTCCCGCGCCGGGCGCCTCGAATATCGCTGGCAGCGGGTGAACGTGCGGCGCATCGTCGAGCGGGCGCTCGCGGGGCTGAGCGCGGGGCTCGCGCAGCGCGCGCAGATCGACGTGCTCGATCTGCCGCCTGCGTGGGGCGATCCGGCGGCGCTCGAAGAAATCTTCGGCAACCTGATCGATAACGCGCTGCGGCATCTCGATCCGGCGCGGCCCGGTCAGGTGGAAATCGGCGCGGTCGACGCGGTGGATGGGGGCGACGGCGCGCTCGCGCCGATGTTCGAAAATAACGTGGAAAAATGGGCCGAAGCCAGCGTGGACAGCGCGCGCGATGCGTCGCGCATGCCGGGCGCGCACACGCGAACCTACTATGTGCGCGACAATGGCATCGGCATTCCGGCCGCGTATCTGCCGAAGCTTTTTCGCGCCTTTCAGCGTCTGCACGGTGGCGAATCGGCGGGTCAGGGGACCGGGCTCGCGCTCGCGCGCCGCATCGCCGAACGGCATGGCGGGCGCTTGTGGGTCGAGTCGAAAGAAGGCGCGGGTTCGACCTTCTTCATCGCGCTGCCCGACGCGCCAATGCGGCAGGCATGAGCCGCTTGGTGCGGGCATGTAGAGGTTTGTGCAGGTTTGAGCGCCAGGCCTCGGGCGATACGAGGTCCCGCCGCCGCACAGGAAAAAAACTGCAAAAAATCGATGTTTCAACAGACGTTTCAATCGAAAACGCATCAGAACACGTTGGAGAGCGGGATGGCACGCGGGGATCAGACGGGGGCGGGAGCGTCGGCGGCATCGTCGACGGCAGCGACACCATCGGCATCGACGGCAACATCGGCAACATCGTCGGCGGACAATCCGGCCGCCGCGCCGGCTTCGGATGCGGCCGCGTCATCCGCCGCGCAGGGCGCACAAACCGAGCCGCGGCCGTCGCGCGCGCAACCGCGCGTGACCTTGCCGGGCGAGCGCGTGAGCATCGTGCTGGTCGAGGACGACGACGGCCACGCCACGCTCGTCGAGCGCAACCTGCGTCGCTCGGGCGTGTCGAACGACTTTCTGCGGTTTCGCGACGGCCAGGAAGCGATCGATTATTTCTTCGGCACGCCCGAGGGCGAAGCGTCGGGCTATCCGTCGCGCGAGGCGCTGGCGAATTTCGTCGTGCTGCTCGATCTGCGGATGCCGCGCGTCGACGGCTTCGAGGTGCTGCGGCGGCTGAAGGCCGATCCGTCCACGGCGTCGGTGCCCGTGATCGTGCTCACGACCACCGACGATCCGCGCGAGATCGAGCGCTGCTACGAGCTGGGCTGCAACGTCTACATCACGAAACCGGTCGAGTATGACGCCTTTATCGAGGCGGTGCGCCGGCTCGGGTTTTTCCTGCAGGTCGTGAAGCTGCCGCCGGGGCATCGGTTTGCGCGCGCCTGATGGGGATTGGGAGATGACGAGCTGGAGACTGTTCCAAGGACCGCGACGCGCATGAATGACGAAGCAACCATATTGACGGGTGCGCACGTGCTCGTCGTCGACGATGACGAAGGCATACTGCGCCTCGCGCGCAAATCGCTGGTGCGCGCCGGCGCGCGCGTCGATACCTGCACGAGCGTCGGCGACGCGCGCGACGTGCTCGCGGCGCGCACGCCCGATGTGCTGGTGCTCGACTATCAGCTCGACGGCGCGGAAACCGGGCTCGACTTCTTCCGCCGTCTGCGCGCCGACGACGTGCGCGTGCCCGCCATCCTCGTGACCGGTTTCACCGACGAATCGCGCGTGATCGCCGCCTTGCGCGCGGGCGTCTCCGACGTGGTGCCGAAATCCGGCGACTATCTCGACTATCTGCCCGAAGCCGTCGCACGCGTGCTTTCGCAGGTCGCACTGCAACGCGACTCCGATCAGGCGCTGTTGCTGCGCGACCGCGAAGCGCATTACCGTACGCTCTCCGAAGCATTGCCGCACCTCGTTTTCACCTGCGATGCCAACGGCGATTGCGACTTCCTCTCGAAGCAGTGGTGCGATTACACGGGCCTCGACGCGAGCGCCACGCATGCGCTCGGCTGGCTCGACGCCGTGCATCCCGACGACCGCGAAGCGATCGGCAACGCCTGGCTCAAGGCGATCCGCAGCGACAACGGCGAATATCGGCACGAACTGCGCATTCGCCGCCACGACGGCGCGTATCGCTGGTTCGATGTGCGCATCGTCGCGATGCGCGATCCGCGCGGCGGCATCAACAAATGGTTCGGCAGTTGCACGGACATTCACGCGCAGCGCGAATACAACGAGGAGCGCGACCAGTTGCTGGCTTCGGAGCAGGCGGCGCGTCAGGCGGCCGAAGAGGCCAATCGCGCGAAGGATCGTTTTCTGGCGATGCTGTCGCACGAATTGCGCACGCCGCTCACGCCGGTGCTGGCCGGCACGCGTCTGCTCGAACAGATTCCGGGCTTGCCCGACGCCGCGCGCACGGGCGTGCTGATGATCCGCCGCAACATCGAACTCGAGGCGCGTCTGATCGACGATCTGCTCGATCTCACGCGCGTGGCGAACGGCAAGCTGAGCCTCGCGCTCGATGTCGTCGATGTGCATGAAGTGATCGACGCCGTGCTCGATCTGTTCCACAGCGAAATCCAGATCAAGCAGCAGGACGTGCACGTGGAATTGCGCGCGCAGCATCATTACGTGAGCGGCGACCGCGCGCGCATGCAGCAGATGCTCTGGAATCTGGTGCGCAACGCGGCGAAGTTCACGCCCGACGGCGGCCACATTTTCGTGCGCACGCGCGACGAGCGCATGCATGTGGTGATCGAGGTGGAGGACACCGGCATCGGCATCGCGCCCGAGCAGATCGGCAAGCTCTTTCACGCGTTCGAGCAGGGCAGCCACAACATGACGCGGCAGTTCGGCGGCCTCGGTCTCGGGCTGGCCGTCACGAAGGCGCTGACCGAGGCGCATGGCGGCACGGTCTGCGCGAAGAGTCCGGGCACGCATTGCGGCGCGACCTTCACGATCGTGCTGCCCACGGCGGCGCCGGGCGAGGGCGCGGCGCGTCAGGCGGAGCGCGGCGACGCGCATCATGCGGGCGCGCTCGACATCCTGCTGATCGAGGATCACGAGGACACGGCGGAGGTCATGTCGCAATTGATCCGTGCGCTTGGTCACGAAGTAGCGGTGGCGGTCAGCGTGGCGGGCGCGCTCGCGCTCACGGCCACGCGGCGTTTCGATCTGGTGGTCAGCGATATCGGCTTGCCGGACGGCTCGGGCATCGACTTCATCCGCGCGTTCCGCAAGGAGTCGGCGGCGCCCGCGATTGCGCTGACCGGCTTCGGCACCGACGACGACGTGCGCCGCAGTCTCGACGCGGGCTTTACCGCGCATCTCACGAAACCGGTCAACTTCGAACAGCTCGAACGGCTGATCGAGGAGGCCGTCGCGCAACGCTCGACCGGCGCGAACAACACAAATATCGGCCAATAAAGACACAACCCGCGTGCCATGACGGCGACGCGGGTTGTGTGAGCGTGGAGCGGCGTGCGTTCAGCGCGGCGTATTCTTCAGCGAATCGCGGATCTCGCGCAGCAGCAGCACGTCTTCCGGCGTGGGCGGCGGTTCGGCCGGCGCGGCCGCTTCCGGCTGGCGCAGCTTGTTGATGAACTTCACCATCAGAAAGATGATGAAAGCCAGAATGATGAAGTTGATCAGCACCGTGATGAAGGAGCCGTAACCGAACACGGCCACGCCCGCGGTTTGCAGATCTTTGTACGAATCGGGATTGCCCTTGTAGGTCGCGGGAATATGCCCGAGACGCACGAACATGTTCGAGAAATCGAGGCCGCCGGTGACGACGCCGATCACCGGCATGATGAGGTCTTTCACGACCGAATTGACGATGCTCGAAAACGCACCGCCGATGATCACGCCGACGGCGAGATCCATCACGTTGCCTTTGACGGCAAATTCCTTGAATTCCTTAATCATGCTCATGAGCGGGCTCTCCTCTGGACGGGGCGGCACAGGCCTGGCGATATAACGACGCATTGGCGCAATGATAGCGAACGGTCCCGCTGTGCGGTAGCAATTTGACAGTTCCTGACATTCGTCCGCTTGCGGGTGTCACGCGGATTGCGGTAATGCACGCAGCGTGCCCGGGCCGTTTTCGCCCGGCGGACTCAGCGTGCGAGGGCGATCTGCTCGTGAAAACGCTGCGGATCGGTGTTGGTGCCGCACAGCAGAACGCCCACGCGCCTGCCTTGCAGCGTCTCGCGCAACGGGCCGTAGAGGCCCGCGAGCGCCGTCGCGCCGGCCGGTTCGACCGCGAGCTTCAATTCGTCGAAGAGACGGCGCATGGCGGCGCGCAAGGCGTCGTCGGAGACCGTGACGATGCGTTCGAGGTGACGCCGGCACAGCGTGTAGCTGTAGTCCTCCGTATGCGGCGACATCAGCGAATCGGCGATCGAATGCATCTGGCTCATGCGCACCGTGTGATTGGCGGCGAAGCTGCGGCTCATCACGTCGGCGCCTTCCGGCTCCACGCCGTACACGCGCACGCGCGGATTCGCGAGCCGCAGCGCCGTGGCCACGCCCGCCGCGAGTCCGCCGCCGCCGATCGGCACGATCACGGCGTCGAGGTCCGGCGCCTGCGTCGCCCATTCGTAGCCGAGCGTCGCGGTGCCGAGCACCGTGCGAAAGCCGTTGAACGGATGCACGAAATAGCGGCCTTCCTCGGTTTCCACGCGGCGCACGATGTCGAACGCCTCGTTGCTGTCGTTCGCGCGCACGATTTCCGCGCCGAGGTCCCGGCACTGCGCCACGCGCGCCTCGCTCGCGGTGCGAAACAGCACGACCTTCGCACTGATGCCCAGACGCTTCGCCGCGTACGCGACGGCGATCGCATGATTGCCGCCCGACACGCAGGTCACGCCCGCGCTGCGTTGCGCGGTGTCGAGCGCGAGCAGATGCGTGAACGCGCCGCGCACCTTGAAACTGCCGCTTTCCTGCAGTAGTTCGAACTTGAAGTTGACGAAAGTGCCGTCGAGCGACGGTAGATCGTGGCGATCGAACACGGGCGTGCGCAGCACCCATGGTGTGAGCGCGAAGTGCTGCGAGGCGATCTCGTCGAGCGAGGGAATGGCTTCACCGTCGATGGTGCGGTCGGTCGGCAGCGGCGTGGCGGTGGACATGGGCGCGCTTCTCGTCTCTCGTCTCTCGTCTCGGCTCTCTCGCGTAAGCGGCGGGCGCGCCCGTTATTGCACGTGCGCGTCGACGGAGAGGCCGCGCACCAGCTTGCGCAGGAAACCTTCGCACGCCGCCAGTTGCGCGAGCGAGACGTACTCGTTCGGCTTGTGCGCCTGCTCGATGTCGCCGGGACCGCACACCACGCTCGGAATGCCCGCGCGCGCGAACAGGCCCGCCTCGGTGCCGTAGGCCACCTTGCGGCGCGACTGGTCGGCGGTGAGGGCGCGCACGAGTTGCGTGACGGCGGCCTGCTCGGTGTCGTCGAGACCGGGCGCGGCGGCGATCTTCATGAACTCGATCGCGCCCGCCGGGTTTTCGCGCTGCATCTTCGGCACCAGGGTTTCGCGCGCGTATTGCTCGATGCGCGCGAAAATCGCGTCGGGGTCGAGCGTCGGCAGATTGCGGAACTCGAACGCGAAGCGGCATTCGGCGGGCACCGTGTTGATCGCGTTGCCGCCTTCGATCGTGCTGGTCTGCGCGGTCGTGAAGGGCACGTCGTAGAGCTCGTCGAACGGACCGTTGGCGCGGAACGCGTCGGCCATGTCGCGGATGTAGCAGATCAGGCGCGCCGCATACTCGATCGCATTGAGACCGCGCGGCGTCAGCGACGAATGCGCCGCGTGACCGCGCACGCAGCACTGATACGCGTTGATGCCCTTGTGCGCCACGATCGGCCGCATGCTGGTGGGTTCGCCGACGATGCAGCCTTCGGGCTTCACGCCGCGCTTCACGAGTTCCTCGATCATCAGCGGCGCGCCCACGCAGCCCACTTCCTCGTCGAACGAGAGCGCGAGGTGCAGCGGTTTGGCGAGCTTCGTCTGCTGGATCTCGGGCACGAGCGCGAGCGCCGCGCCGATAAAGCCTTTCATGTCGCAGGTGCCGCGTCCGTAAAGCAGGCCGTCGCGAATCTCGGGCTTGAACGGATCGCTGTCCCACTTCTGGCCGTCGACGGGCACCACGTCGGTGTGGCCGGACAGCACGATGCCGCCGTTCGTCGAGCCGTCGTGCGCGGGCAGCGTGGCGAACAGATTCGCCCATTTGCCGTCGCGGCCGTAGGTGAGCGTCGATTCGATGCCGCGCGCGCGCAGATCGTCGCGCACGGTCTCGATCAGGCCGAGATTCGGATGGCGGCTGACCGTGTCCATCGACACGAGGCGGGTGACCCAGGGAAGCGAGGCGGGAAGATCGGCGGACGTTGCCGCGGACGTTGCAGACGATGAGGAAGACTGCGCTGATTCAGCGGCGATGGTCATGGTGGGCTCCGGCTTGCTGTGGATTCCATCTTACCCAAAAAGAATCCCGCAAGCTAAAGAGCACGGCGAGGCCCGACGGCGCACGGGCAGCGCGCTGCCGGGCCGATCAAGAGAACGGATGGCGCAGCGCAGCATGGCGCGCCCGCGCTCGTCGTGAGCGCGGGCGCCGCCAAAAAAACATCACGCGTCCAGGCGCGTTTGCGCGCGCCGCGCCGCTCAGGCCCGCGACGGCGCGCCGAGCGCGCGCAGTGTTTCCTTCACCGTCGCCACGCGCACCGCGAGGTCGGGGCTGCGCGTTTCGATGCGCAGCTTGTCCTGACCCGCGAGCTTCACGTGCTTGTGCTTCTGCACCATCTCGATGATTCGCATCGCGTCCACCGGCGGATTCGGCACGAATTGCAGGCCGATCACGGCCTCGCCCGCGTCGATCTTCGTAATGCCGAGCGGCTTGGCAGCGAGTCGCAGTCGATGCGTCTCGATCAGCGCGTGCGCCTGCGGCGGCATCTTGCCGAAACGGTCGATCAGCTCTTCCTGAATGCCGTCGATCGAATCGTCGTGCTCGCAGTTCGCGAGGCGCTTGTAGAGCGACAGACGCTCCTGCACGTCGCCGCAATAATCGGCGGGCAGGATCGCGGGCGCGTGCAGATTGATCTCGGTGGTCGCCGCGAGCGGCGCGTTGAGATCGGGCTCGCGGCCGTCCTTGAGCGCCTTCACGGCGTCGTTGAGCATGTCGGTGTAAAGCTGGAAACCGATCTCCTGAATCTCGCCCGACTGCTTGTCGCCGAGCACTTCGCCGGTGCCGCGAATCTCCAGATCGTGCATCGCCAGATAGAAGCCCGAGCCGAGTTCTTCCATCTGCTGGATCGCTTCGAGACGGCGCTGCGCCTGCTTCGTGAGGCCCTGCGGATCGTGCACGAGCAGATACGCATACGCCTGGTGATGCGAGCGCCCGACGCGGCCGCGCAACTGGTGAAGCTGCGCGAGGCCGAATTTGTCGGAGCGGTGGATCAGGATCGTGTTCGCGCTCGGCACGTCGATGCCGGTCTCGATGATGGTCGTGCAAAGCAGCACGTTCGCGCGCTGCGCCACGAAATCGCGCATCACGGTTTCGAGTTCGCGCTCGTGCATCTGACCGTGCGCCACGGCGATGCGCGCTTCGGGCACCAGCGCTTCGAGCATCGCGCGGCGGTTTTCGATGGTCTCGACTTCGTTGTGCAGGAAGTACACCTGGCCGCCGCGCTTGAGTTCGCGCAGCATCGCCTCGCGAATCACGCTGTCTTCCTCGCGGCGCACGAAGGTCTTGATCGCCAGACGTTTTTGCGGCGCCGTCGCGATCACGGAGAAGTCGCGCAGGCCTTCGAGCGCCATGCCGAGCGTACGCGGAATCGGCGTGGCGGTTAGCGTGAGCACGTCGACTTCGGCGCGCAGCGCCTTGAGCGCTTCCTTCTGGCGCACGCCGAAACGGTGTTCCTCGTCGATGATGACGAGCCCGAGCCGCTTGAATTGCACGTCCGACGAGAGCAGCTTGTGCGTGCCGATCACGATGTCGACGCTGCCGTCGTTGATCTGCTGGATCGCGCTCGACACTTCCTTCGCGCTCTTGAAACGCGAGAGTTCGGCGATGCGCACGGGCCATTCGGAAAAGCGGTCGGTGAAGGTTTGCGTGTGCTGTTCCGCGAGCAGCGTGGTGGGCGAGAGGATCGCCACCTGCTTGCCGCCCATCACGGCGATGAAGGCGGCGCGCAGTGCGACTTCGGTCTTGCCGAAACCGACGTCGCCGCAGACGAGGCGGTCCATCGGCTTGCCGCTCGTCATGTCGCCGATCACGGCGGCGATGGCGGCGGCCTGGTCGGGCGTTTCCTCGAAGCCGAAGCTTTCCGCGAACTTCACGTAGTCGCGCGGTTCGAGCGCGAATGCGTGGCCCTCGCGCGCGGCGCGGCGCGCGTAGAGGTTGAGCAGTTCGGCGGCGGTGTCGCGGATCTGCTGCGCGGCCTTGCGGCGCGCCTTCTCCCACTGACCCGAGCCGAGCGCGTGCAGCGGCGCGCTGTCCGGATCGGCGCCGCTGTAACGCGAGATCACGTGCAGTTGCGACACCGGCACGTAGAGCTTGCTCGCGTTCGCGTATTCAAGGTGCAGGAATTCGGTGTCGCCTTCGCCGAGGTCCATCGTCACGAGGCCGTGATAGCGGCCGATGCCGTGCTGCGCGTGCACGACCGGATCGCCCACTTTCAGCTCGGAGAGGTCGCGCACCATCGAATCGACGTTGCTCGCCTGTTCCTGGCGGCGGCGTCCGGCGCGGCGCGCGAGCGGGCCGTACAGCTCCGTTTCGGTGATGACGGCGAGTTGCTCGCCGGGCAGCGCGAAGCCGGTCGACAGCGGCGCGACGCCGAGCACGAAGCGTTCGTCGCTTTCGAGCCAGCTCGCGTAGCTGTCCGCCGAGGTGGGGCGCAGGTGGTTGTCGGCGAGCAGTTGCGCGATGGTTTCGCGGCGGCCTGCCGATTCCACCGCGAACAGCACGCGGTTCTTCGTGGTGTCGAGATAGCTGCGCAGCGTCGCGAGCGGGTCGTCGGCGTGACGGTCGATCGCCAGCGTCGGCAGCGGCACGGCCCAGCCGCCCGCGCTTGCGGCGGGCAGCACGAGGCGGCTGAACGGCTTGGCGAGCGTGAAGAAGTCCTCGTCGCTCAGAAACAGGCGCTGCGGTTCGAGAATCGGCCGCTCGCGATCGTGCGACAGGAAGTTGTGGCGCTGCTTCGTGTCGGCGGTGAAGCGGCGGATCGAGGCTTCCAGATCGCCGGAAAAGACCAGTTGCGCGTTCGACGGCAGATAGTGGAACAGCGTGGCCGTCTCTTCGAAAAAGAGCGGCAGATAGTATTCGATGCCCGCCGAAGGCACGCCGTTGCCGATGTCCTTGTAGATCGTCGCGCGGCTCGGATCGCCTTCGAACACTTCGCGCCAGCGGCTGCGAAACGCCGTGCGCGAGGCTTCGTCGAACGGAAACTCGCGGCCGGGCAGCAGGCGCACGTCCTTGACCGGATAGAGGCTGCGCTGGCTGTCCGGGTCGAACGCGCGGATCGAATCCACCTGATCGTCGAACAAGTCAATGCGGTAGGGCAGCGGCGAGCCCATCGGGAACAGGTCGATCAGCGAGCCGCGCACGCAGTATTCGCCGGGCCGCACGACCTGGCTCACGTGCTCGTAGCCCGCCAGCGTCAGTTGCGACTTGAGCTTCGCTTCGTCGAGCCGCTCGCCCTGGGTGAACGAAAACGTGTAGGCCGCGAGGAACGAGGCGGGCGGCATGCGGTAGAGCGCCGTCGTGGCCGGCACGAGCAGGATGTCGCAACGGCCTTCGCCGAGATCGTGCAGCGTCGCGAGGCGCTCGGAGACGAGATCCTGGTGCGGCGAGAAGGTGTCGTACGGCAGCGTTTCCCAGTCGGGCAGCAGGCGCACGCGCGCCTCGGGCGCGAAGAACGGGATTTCCTGCGCGAGGCGCTGTGCGTCGACGGCGCTCGCGCAGATCACGGCGAGGAGCGGCGCGCCGGCGCGCGAGGCTTCGCGGTAGCGGGCGATCAGCAGCGCGTCGGACGAACCGTGCGTGCCGTCGAACGAGAAGCGCTGCCCGGGCTTGACGACGGCAACCGGTGACGAAGACGTGGACGGTGACTGCGAGGATGCGGCGATATCGGACATAGAGGCAACAGGTTGGCTTCGCGATGCGGGCCGGACTCCAAAAAAGTCGCGGGCGCGCGCGAGGCGGAGAGCATGCGATCCGGGGTTGACAGTTAATCGTAACGTTAGCGTAAGGTTTGCGCGCGCGCCAAAACCCGCTGCGGGCCGCGTGCGAGCGGCTTCCCAGCGGGCGCCGGCGCGGCCCGAACGTCGTCTGCGACGGGCTGCCGTCGTGCCCGCCAGGCCGCCGCCCGCGTGCAGATTGCGGGCGATGGCCGTGCGGGCAAAGGACCTATTATAAAATCCGTCCTTTACTTTGACTCATGCGGCTCGCGACACCGTGACCTCACGCCTTTTTGCCTTGATCCCCTGCGCCGGAACCGGCAGCCGTTCGGGATCGGCCATGCCCAAACAATATCGAATGGTCGCCGGACGCGAACTCCTGCACTATACGCTGGCCGCCTTCGATGCCTGCTCCGAGTTCACCCAGACGCTGGTGGTGATTTCCCCTGACGATACTCATTTCGACGCTCGCCGCTTCACCGGCCTGCGCTTCGCCGTGCGCCGTAACGGCGGGGCGTCGCGCCAGGCGTCGGTGTTCAACGGACTCGCCGCGCTCGAAGAGTTCGGCGCCACCGACGACGACTGGGTGCTCGTGCACGACGCCGCGCGCCCCGGCATCACGCCCGCGCTGATCCGCTCGCTTGTCGAGGCGCTCAAGGACGATCCGGTCGGCGGCATCATGGCGCTGCCGGTCGCCGACACGCTCAAACGCGTCGCGCCCCATCACGTGCCGGGCGGCCCGCGCATCGAGCGCACCGAATCGCGCGACGGGCTCTGGCAGGCGCAAACGCCGCAGATGTTCCGCATCGGCATGCTGCGTACCGCCATCGAGCGCGCGCAGCAGGACGGCCACGATCTCACCGACGAAGCCAGTGCGATCGAATGGCTCGGCCATTCACCGCGCCTCGTGCAGGGCAGCCTGCGCAACTTCAAGGTGACGTACCCCGAAGACTTCGCGCTTGCCGAAGCCATCCTCAGTCACAGCAGCAACCGGCCTGCCGGCGCCTGACCGCGCGCCGCGCCTCACCACACGGAAACACACATGGATATCAGAATCGGACAAGGCTACGACGTGCACGCACTGGTCCCGGGACGCCCGCTCGTGATCGGCGGCGTGACCGTGCCGTACGACCGCGGCCTGCTCGGCCACTCGGACGCCGACGTGCTGCTGCACGCCATCACCGATGCGCTGTTCGGCGCCGCCGCGCTCGGCGACATCGGCCGTCATTTCCCCGACACCGACAAGCAGTTCTACGGTGCGAACAGCCGCGTGCTGCTGCGCGAATGCCTGCGCCGCGTGGAAGAAGCGGGTTTCAAGCTCGTGAACGTCGACAGCACGGTGATCGCCCAGGCGCCCAAGCTTTCGCCGCATATCGACGCCATGCGCGCGTGCATCGCGGAAGATCTCAATCTGCCGCTCGATCGCGTGAACGTGAAGGCGAAAACCAACGAGAAGCTTGGCTATCTCGGTCGCAGCGAAGGCATTGAAGCGCAAGCGGCGGTGTTGCTCACGCGCGCTTCAATCGGGTGAGTCGCTGTTTGAGCCCTTGAAACAAGGGCTTTTCTGAACGGCGCACACGCTGGAGTCACGCTGCGCAAGCGTCGTGCCGCAAAAGCGTTCAACAGCATGAGCAGGTCGCGTGCCTGTTCGACATTCGGGGCGATGGTTGCATCTGCAATCATCGCCCCGTGCTTTTCTTGCCGATTACTTTTCGTTTTTGTCGCCTTATGCTGATGGCGTAACCGGAAACGGAAAGGGCAATGACGGTACTCGAAAGACGCGTGAAAGGCCTCGACGGTCTCCGGGCGCTGGCCGTGATGCTGGTGTTCCTCTCGCACAAGGCGCATCTCGATGCGATCGACGCGGGCAAGATCGGTGTGTGGCTGTTTTTTCTGATCAGCGGCTATCTCATCATCGGTGAGTTGCATCGCAACCGGCTGCGCGTCGAAGGGCAGGGCGCGCGCCGCGACGCCGTGCTGTATGTCTTTTTCGTGAAGCGCGCGCTGCGGATTTTTCCGGTTTATTACCTGCTGCTGATCGCGTTGACGATCGCGCACGCATGGTTTTATCAGCGCGATGTCGAACTCGGCCTCGCGTGGCATTTCGTATTCCTGTCTAATTTATGGATCGGCGTGGTGCGCGATGGCTGGCCTGGCACGGTGTCGCATTTCTGGAGTCTCGCGGTCGAGCAGCAGTTCTATCTGATCGCGCCGTTCGTGCTGCTGTTCACGCGCGCGTCGCGGCATCTGGGAATCTGCATCGGCATGATCGGGGCGGCGGCGCTCGCGCATCTGGCGCTTTACGCGACGGGCGCGATCGAGCCGCTGGTCTACGCGTTTTCGCCGTGGAATTTCGCACTGCTCGCGCTGGGCGGCGCGCTGGCGATCGGCGGCGAGCGTGTGCAGATCGACGGACCGGTGCCGCGCGCGGCATGGTTCGCGCTGGCGTTCGCGAGCCTCGCGGTGTTCGCATTCGCGCGCGCCGACTGCGAGACCTGCGAAGCGACGCAGCGCGCGGTGCTGCCGGGCTTGTTCGATATCGGGCTGGCGATGTCGCTCGGCGCGGTGTTCCTGTGGATCGTGCGCGCGCAGGACAGCGTGCTGGTGGCCGCGCTCGAAACGAAGCCGCTCGCGTATCTCGGCACGATCAGCTACGGCTTCTACCTGTTTCACAACCTCGTGCCCTCGCGTCTGGGCGACGCGCCCGTGTTCTATACGCGGCTCGGCCTGCCGCCGCTCGCGCAGGACGCGCTGGCGCTCGGCGTGCAGTTCGCGCTATCCGTGCTGCTCGCGCATCTGTCGTGGCGTCTGCTGGAAAAGCGCGTGCTCGAATGGAAGGAGCCGCTGGCCGGAGCGATCCGCGAACGCCTGCCGGCGCGCGCGGCCGCCGGCCCGACCTGATTCAGTGCAGGAGACCACCCCGGGCTAACCGACGACGCCGCTCAGAGCGTCGCGCCGCCCACCTCGCGACCGCTCGGGCACAGCTCGCCGGTTTGCAGCGCGTCGAGCACGCGCAGCACTTCGGCGGCGCTGCGCCCGACGCTGAGCGTGTTGACGCTCACGTACTGGATCGTGTTGTCCGGATCGACGATGAACGTCGCACGCAGCGCCACGCCCGCTTCCTTGTCGCGGATGCCGAGCTGATCGATCAGCTCGCCTTTCACGTCGCCGAACGCGTAGTGGTTCAGGCGGTCGAGATCCTTGTTCTCGCGCCGCCACGCGAGCTTCACGTATTCGTTGTCGCAACTGCCGCCGAGCAGCACGGTTTCGCGATCCTCGAATTCCTTTTGAAGCCGCGCGAACGCGACGATCTCGGTCGGGCAGATCACGGTGAAATCCTTCGGATAGAAATAGATGACCTTCCACTTGTCCGAAAAACTTTGCTCGGTGATTTCCTGAAACGCCGATTCGCCGTTTTCTTCCGGAAAATTAAAGCCGGGTTTGGCGGCCGTGACGGTGAAGGCTTCGAGTTTGTCGCCGATGGTTTTCATGTCGCTGCTCCCCTGGATCGAGACGGGCAAGAACGCCTGCGCGCATGACGCGCGCGGCCCATCGTCAGATTGTGGCAGGGGAAGCCGGCGCGTGCCGCGACGGTGCGCCTCGACGCGCGCGTGCGTTGATCCGCGCCCGTGCAGGCGCGAATCAACGAGCGTGAATCGACCGGAAGAAAAGTGGAGAAAGCGCCTCAGGCGCCCTTGGCGAGCGGAAACTCGATCGTGACTTCGAGGCCCGGGCCGGGCGCGCGGTTGCGCAGACGCAGCGCGCCGCGATAACGGCTCACGAGGCGCTGGACGATCGCCATGCCGAGGCCGGTGCCGTTGGCCTGCGTGCGGGCACTGTCGACGCGATAGAACGGCCGCGTGACAAGCGCGAGCTGATCCTCGGGAATGCCGGGGCCTTCGTCGACCACCGAAAGCTCCACGCGCGAGTGCGAAACGCGCGTTTCCAGCATGATGTGAGGAATGCCGTCGGAATCGCTTGCACCATATTTGCGCGCATTCTCGATCAGGTTGCCGACAATGCGGCGCATATCGGTGTCGTCGGCTTCGACCATGGCCGTGGGCGCGAGACGCGTGATCAGGCGCACGCCGTCCTCGGTCGCCAGGCGCGCCGCCATCTCGCTCGCGATCACCGACAGATCGACGCGCTCGGTCATGCGCTGCACCGGCCGCGCATAGTCGAGGAAGCGCCCGATGATCATGTCCATCTGCTCGATGTCGTCGATCATCGCGTCCTTGGTCGCCTGATCGGACGGGCTCATCTCCGTCTCCAGCCGTAATCGCGCGAGCGGCGTGCGCAGATCGTGCGAGATGCCCGCGAGCATCAGCGCGCGATCGGCCTCGAGCTGTTCGAGGTCGCGCACCATCTGGTTGAACGAGCGATTGGTTTCCGCCGCCACGCCCATGCCGCTTTCCGGCAAGGGCGAGGGCGACTGGCCGGAGCCGACCATGCGCGCGGACATTGCGAGCCGCGCGAACGGGCGGTTCACGAGACTCGTGATGAACGCCGCGCCGAACAGCGACAGCGCAAGCGCGGAAATGCCCCAGCCGACCCACTGCAGGCCGGTGACGTTGTCGAGCTGATCGCGGTCGAGCGCCACCCAGTAGTCGTCGTCGTCGATCTTGAAGCTGATCCACACGCCCGGGATGTCGTTGACCGACTGGGCAATTACCGTGTCGTCGCCGAGACGGCCGCGGATGTCGTGCTCGATCAGGCGATTGAGCGATTCGTCTGGCTGCAGCTTGTATTTGTCCGTGGTCTCGCGCGGATACACGCGCACGCCCTCGTTACTCTCCAGATCCTGCAGCAGCGCGCGGCGCAGATCGGGATCGGAGTAGAGGAGCGCGGTGCGCGTGAGCTTGACCACGGCGACGAGCTGAAGCGCCACGCGCTGGGCGCGTGGCTCCCGCTCGATCACGCGAAAGCTCTGGAACCATGCCGCAAGACTGACCGCAATGAGCAGCGCGATCAGCAGGAAGGTGCGCCAGAACAGGTCGCCGAACGCAAGCGTCAGCAGACGCCGGTCAATCCGCATGAACCCTTCCCGTCAACAGAGGTCGTGCAGGCAATGAGACGCCATCCATCCTGTATCAGGCAGCGCCGTCGGGGATGAACACGTAGCCGAGGCCCCAGACCGTCTGGATGAAGCGCGGGCTGCCCGGATCGGGCTCGATCAGCTTGCGCAGACGCGAGATCTGCACGTCGAGGCTGCGGTCGAACACTTCGTATTCGCGGCCGCGTGCGAGCTCCATGAGCTTTTCGCGCGAGAGCGGCTGGCGCGGATGACGCGCGAACACCTTGAGCACGGAGAATTCGCCCGTGGTGAGCGGAATTTCCTGGCCGGCCTTGGTGAGCGTGCGGGTGGCGAGGTTCAGCGCGAATTCGCCGAACTCGAATACTTCAGTGGTTTCCGACGGCGCGCCCGGCAGTTCGGACGGCGCTTGACGGCGCAGCACGGCGTGAATGCGGGCGACCAGCTCGCGCGGATTGAAGGGCTTCGGCAGATAGTCGTCGGCGCCCATTTCGAGACCGACGATACGGTCGACGTCTTCGCCCTTGGCCGTGAGCATGATGATGGGCGTGCGGTCGTTGCTGCCACGCAGGCGGCGGCAGATCGACAGGCCGTCTTCGCCCGGCAGCATCAGATCGAGCACGAGCAGGTCGAAGCGTTCACGCACCCACAGCTTGTTCATGGCAGGGGCGTTTTCCGCAACATATACGTTGAAACCCTGCTCGCCGAGGTAGCGGCGCAGCAGGTCACGCAGTCGGGGGTCGTCGTCGACCACGAGAATTTTGGACGGGTTCTTGGTTTCCATGCCTGGCATCTTAGCGCGATTGGGTTGCAGTGCGAGATTGCACCGATTAACGGGTTACAGTCAGTTACAAAATTTACCCGTGCTGTGCTACGGCATCAAGCACTGACAGATAGACTTCTTTACGTTGAGCGGCCATTCGGTAGATACTTCATTCGATTTTGAACCAGTGCCCGTGTTGAACTGGGTCCGAACAATGCAATCGAGGTAGCCGTTTGCCGCGTCAAGAAGGGAACAAAACGATGGGAGGGGTCAGGCCGACAATGCGCCACACCATGATTGCTCTGGCGTTGGCCAGCGGCGTCGTGGCTGCATTGGATGCGGCGCCGGCACACGCCCAGCCCTTCGGTGACGGGCCCGGTGCGGCCCGCTACGGCGGCAGGCCGCCCATTCGTCGGGTGCGCAACGACATGCCGCCTCGTCCCGCTTCGGACATCAATCAGCGCAACGCCGTTCCTCCCGATCTCGACCAACGCCGCCGCGACGGCCACATGACGCCCGACGAGCGGCGCCTGCTGCGCCAGCACATCGAAGACGCCGTGCGCGAACTCTACAAGCGCTAGACGCATCTCGCCACGTCGCGTGTGTTGCGTCGCGTGTTGCGTTGTATTGCCTGCCAGGTCATCTTTCGCCGTCGCGCTGATCGCATCTTTCGTCATTCGCTGCCTTTCTGCTGTTACGCGTTGTTTCCAGGCGTTTCTCGCTGTGTCCCTGCTCTTGTCCGTTCGGACCGCTTCGCGCGGCGCCCGTCGCTGAAAAAATCAGTTTCAAAATCCTTTGCGCCCGAGTGGCCCGCGGAGTCAACAGCGCGCCCGCTCCACTCGTTATGCCGGTACATTCACCAGGTTCGCGCGTGAACGGCAGCGGTCGTCTGGCCGGTCGTTGCGCGCTCCTTGAAACCCAGGCGCCATGAAAAGCTTCTTGCCGGTGTTCCCGCCGCGCCGCGCGGCCAGCCATGTGAGCGACGCGAGCGATGCAGCCGACGCCGGCGCATCCGTGCGAGCATCACTGGATCAGCCAGCCGTCACGCGCGCCGCGTTCTTCACGCTGTCCACGCTGCCGTTAGCGTCGGCGCTCGGCGCGTGGTCCCGACGCGCTTGCGCGCAATCCACCGCAGATGCGAGTAGCGAGACGAAGCCCGAACCGCCGCGCCGCGCGTCGCATCTTTCTCACGTGCATCGCCATGCGCCGGCGGCATCTGCGGCGATGCCTTCGTCCGTCGAAACCGAACTGCTCGACGCCGACGACGCGAGGCATCTGCTGATCCGCACGGGCTTCGCACCGGCCGGCGCCGACCTCGCGCCTTACGTCGGCCTCACGCGCGCCGAAGCCGTCGACCGCGTGCTGGCCACCGCCCGCACCGAGGCCGTCACGCCGCTGCCCGCCTGGTGCGCCGAGCCGCTGCCGACGCGCGCCGAGCGCAACGCCTGGACGCCCGATCAGCGCCGCGACGCGCAACGTACGCGCGGCAGGCATTACGACGAATTGCGCGCGTGGTGGATGGGCGAGATGCTGGTCACGCCGTCGCCGGTCACGGAGCGCATGACGTTGTTCTGGCATAACCATTTCACGTCGGGTCAGGACAAGGTGCCGGAGCCCCAGATGATGGCCCAGCAAAATTCGCTCCTGAGGCGCCACGCGCTCGGCAATTTCGCGACAATGCTGCACGAGGTGGCGAAAGATCCGGCGATGCTGCTCTATCTCGACGGCGCGAGCAATCGCAAGGGCAAGCCGAACGAGAACTTCGCGCGCGAGGTCATGGAGCTGTTCACGCTCGGCGAAGGGCAGTACACGCAGCAGGACGTCGGCGAGGCGGCGCGCGCCTACACGGGCTGGGCCGTCGACCCCGATACCGGGCAATTCGTCTCGCGGCCGGCGCAGCACGACGACGGCGTGAAGACCGTGCTCGGCCACAGCGGCCCGTTCGATGGCGACGCGATGCTCGACATTCTGCTCGGCGAGCCACAGACGGCGCATTTCGTGGCGGCGAAAATGTGGCGCGAGTTCGTGTCCGACACGCCCGATACCGCGCAGCTCGACCACGTCGCCGCGCATTTTCGCGCGAGTCGTTACGATATTTCCGCTGCGTTGCGCGCCTTGCTGCTTACGCCTGCGTTCTGGGACGAGCGCAATCGCGGCGTGCTGGTCAGTTCGCCGGTGACGTTCATCGTCGGTACGATTCGGCGCTTCGGCGTGACGTATGGCGACACCGCGCCGTTCGCGCGGACCTCGGCGGCGCTCGGCGAGAATCTGTTTTATCCGCCCAATGTGAAAGGCTGGCCCGGCGGCGTGGCGTGGATCAACAGTTCGACGCTGCTCGCGCGCAAGCAGTTCGTCGAGCAGCTGTTTCGCGCGACCGAGGCGGGGCGTCCACGTATGGGCGCAGCGATGACGAAGACGACCGCAAAAGCGCCGCCGCGCACGCAAGGCGGCATGCGTTTCGATCTCGATGGCTGGCTTGCGCGTTACGGCCTGAGCGCGAGCGACAAGCCCGATCTCTCGCAGCAGTTGCAGATGCAGCATGCCGTGCTGCCGCTCGCGCCCGTCGACGCCATTGCGGCGGGCAGCAGTGCGCAGGCGTATCTCCAGGCACTCCTGATGGATCCCGTGTATCAGCTCACTTGAGCGCGCCTCGAAACGAAGACGGACGATGATATCCACGAACGAAGCCATTCACCGCAGCACGCACAGCAACAACACCGCCGCGCAGCGGCGCATCGACGAGCGAGGCATGGCATGAAGCGACGCGATTTTCTGGCTGCGGCGGCCGCGGCGACGGCGGCAGGCGCGGCGTCGTGGCTGCCTCAGAGCGTCCACGCGCAAACGCTCGCCGCGACTGCGCAAGCGCGAGCGAGCGGCTACGAGAATCTGCTGATCCTCGTCGAGTTGAAGGGCGGCAATGACGGCTTGAACACCGTCGTGCCGTACGCCGATCCGCTCTATGCGCGTTATCGCAGCACCATTGGCGTGCGTCGCGGCGACGCGATCCAGCTCGACGAACGCACCGCGCTGCATCCGGCGCTCGCGCCTCTGCTGCCGATGTGGCGCGCGCACGAACTCGCGATCGTGCAGGGCGTGAGCTACGCGCAGCCGAACCTCTCGCATTTTCGCTCGATCGAGATCTGGGATACGGCGTCGCGCTCCGATCAATATCTGCGCGAAGGCTGGCTCACGCGTGCGTTCGCGACCACGCCCGTGCCGAAGGGTTTTGCCGCCGATGGTCTGGTGCTCGGCAGCGCCGAGATGGGGCCGCTCGCGAACGGCGCGCGCGCCATCGCGCTCGTCAATCCGGCGCAGTTCGCGCGCGCTTCGCGGCTCGTGACGCCGGTCGCGCTTCAGGAGCGCAATCCGGCGCTCGCGCACCTGCTCGATGTGGAGAACGACATCGTGCATGCGGCCGATCAGTTGCGGCCGCGGCCCGGTGAATATGCGTTGAAGACGGCGTTTCCGGCGGGCGCATTCGGCGCCTCGGTGAAGACGGCGATGCAGGCGCTGGCGTCCGGCGAAACGGCACAAGGCGCGCCGGTGCAAGGCGACGGCGTCGCGGTCATCCGCCTCACGCTCAATGGCTTCGATACGCACGAGAACCAGCCCGAACGTCACGCGGAGCTGTTGCGCCAGTTCGCGGCAGGCATGGTCGCGATGCGTTCGGCGCTGATCGAAATGGGGCGTTGGGATCGCACGCTGATCGCCACGTATGCCGAGTTCGGACGGCGCGTGCGCGAGAACCAGAGTCGCGGCACCGATCACGGCACGGCATCGGCGCATTTCGTGGCGGGCGGGCGCGTGGCGGGCGGTCTGTATGGCGAGGCACCGGCGCTCGCGCGTCTGGATGGCAACGGCAATCTGCCCGTGGCCATCGATTTCCGGCAGATCTACGCGACAGTGCTGAACGGATGGTGGGGACTCGACGCCGCCTCGGTCTTGCAGCAGCGCTTCGAGCCGTTGCCGTTGTTGCGCGCCTGAAGTTGCTCGACGTCGCGCGATATTGAAAGCGGCGCGCTTTGCGCCGGTCTCAGTTACGTCGTGCCGCGCGCCACGCGATCCAGAGCTTGCGGATTGGCGTAAGCGCGATGTGCTGATGCAGCACCTGAAAGCCTTCGCGTTCCACTTCGTCCAGCAGCGCGAGTTCGAGCGCGGCGAGCGCGCGCAGCGCTCGCTGCGGTTTGCGCTCGGCGGCGGGAATCGCGTCGAGCGCGGCAGTCAGCGCTTCGCGCGCACGCGCCGTCTGGAACTGCATCAGCTCGGTGAATTCGGCGCTGTAGCGGCGGTTGATCAGATCGGCGGCGGTGACGTTGTAGCGCTGCAATTCGTCGATCGGCAGGTAGATGCGGCCATGACGCGCGTCGTTGCCGATCTCCGGCACGAACTGAGCGAGCGTCAGCGCATTGCCGAGCGGGGCGGCCCAGCGTGCGGCCGACTCGTGTTCCTGCGGCGTGCGCACGCAGGCCTGCGCGACGAGCGTGGCGAACGTGCCGCCCACGCCGTCGATATAACGGCGCAGATTCGGCATGTCGAGATAGCGGGCCTGCTCGAAATCCATCTCGAAGCCCGCGAGCAATTGCTGTAACAGGGGATAGAGATTTGCGGGATCGTCGAGATGCGCGGCGAGCGCTTTCGTGACCGGATGCGAGGGATTGCCGGCGGCCAGCGCGGCGAGTTCCTTCTGCCACCAGGCGAGCTTCGTGCGGCCCACGGTCGGGTCGCTCGTTTCCTTGGCGGTTTCCTCGAGTTCGCGGCGCAGGGCGAACAGGGCGGCAAGGAGCGGCTGGCGCGCGGCGCTCGCCTGGCGCAGCGCGTAGTACGTGCTCGATCCGGGTGGGGCCGCCTTTTGCAGGCAGTAATCGTCGAAATTCACGGCGTTCGGGGCGTGGGGAGGCGCGGCGCTGTCGCTGCCCGGCTGAATCGTTCAGCGAGGTCGGCGGTGGGGCATAGAGCCGCGGAGCGGCGATTCTAGCACCGGCCTGTTTTTCGGGCCGCGGGCGCACCGGTCGCCGCCCGTCCGCCGCCCGTCGAGCGAGGAAAGGGCGCAATCCACGCCGCGCTGCAAGTTGCAGACAAGCGCAATTCAATCAGTTAGAATCTCGCGCTTGCGCGTTCGCGGCGGTTATCCCTCTGTGATTCCGACCGAGCAGCGCGCCCAGGCAGGTCCGTATTGCATTCGATGCACGCGATGGTTCTCAGTCGTTTCCACTCGCAGCGGTCTCGCCAGCAGCATTCGCGTGAGTGGCGAAATTGGTAGACGCACCAGGTTTAGGTCCTGACGCCCGCAAGGGTGTGCCGGTTCGAGTCCGGCCTCACGCACCAAAGACAAAGGCCACGTACCTCAACGGTACGTGGCCTTTTTTCTTGTGCCGATTACGCCGGGCGCGCGGTGAATCGGCCCGCCGATCAGCCCGTATTAACCATCTGTTTCGTTTATCGCGAAGGCGCGGTTACAGATCTTCCTGGGCTGCCGCGATGACTTTCTCCAGCGCGCGGTTCAGCAGTTCGCGCTCCTTCTCTTCGAGGCAGGCGAACAGGTCCACATTCCACTTGCGGGCGATGGGCATGACCTTGCGATAAAGCGCGCGGCCTTCGGCCGTGAGCGAGACGAGCACGAGCCGGCCGTCTTCCTCGCTGGCGTCGCGTTGCATGAGGCCGCGGCGCATCAGCGCTTCCGCGGCGCGGCTGGCCTGGCTCTTGTCGAGATTCGCGTGGCGCGCGAGCTCCATCACTGAAAACGGGCCGAATGCGCCGACCGCGGCGATGAGACGTGCTTCGGGCAGGGTAACGCCGAGCTTCGCCTGGTAGCGCTCGCTTGCGCCGCGTTCGGAGAGCTTGTTCAGGACATGGAGCCGATAGGTCAAAAATTGTTCGAGTCCGGCTTTGCTTGCCTTCATGGTCGTCCTGGTCTGGTCGCGTGAGGTATGCGCGATCGTGTCGCGATGATCATGATTGTTGCCTCAACGAGCGCCGGGGTCAACGCGCATGAACCCTCGTAAGCGCATCTTCAATGAGCGTACGAATCTATTAATCGCTTACTGCGAACGCAAGCGCATTCGCGGACCAAAACGTCTGACTATTCGCACGATTCAAGGAGCGGTTTAACGCTTCGCGCGCAACGAGCGCCAGCAGCAAATGCGATTCGTTGCGCGCGAAATGTCCTGTGCTCCGGGCGGCGCTCAAGGGCGCGCGGCACCGTACTTGAGACGCGTGAGCTGTTCCGCTTCGTTCGCGAGCAGCGCGGCGGCGTCGCGAATGGCGGTTTCGAGCGTGATCGGGCCGGGCGCGGGCGAGAAGCAGCCGCTGAAGTGCTCGGCCAGCCGCGGCAGCGCGGCGGAGTCGACGGCGCCCGAGAGCAGCGTCGCCGGCACGCCCGCGGCCTGCGCGTGGCGGCAGGCGATGAAAGGCGCCTTGCCGTGCAGGGTCTGCACGTCCGAGCGTCCCTCGCCGGTGATGAGCCATTGCGCGCCCGCGAGCGCCTGATCGAGGCCGATGGTGCGCGCGACGACTTCCGCCCCCGGCTCGAAGCTCGCGCCCAGCATGCGCAGCGCGAAACCGAGGCCGCCCGCCGCGCCGGCGCCCGCTTCGTCACGCGCGGTGCGTCCGAGTGCGGCTTCGAGCAGATCGGCGAAACGGCCGAGCGCGGCGTCGATCGGCGCGACTTCGCCGGGCGTCACACCTTTTTGCGGACCGAACACGGCCGTCGCGCCGTGATCGCCGGTCAGCGGATTGTCGACATCGGACATCGCCACGAAGCTGGCCTCGGAAAGACGCGCATCGAGCCCCGATATGTCCACGCGCGCGACGCGCGTGAGCGCTTCGGGCGTGGGCGCGAGCGCATTGTCCGCCGCATCGAAGAGTTGCAGGCCGAGGCCCGCGAGCAGACCCGCGCCGCCGTCGTTGGTGCTGCTGCCGCCGAGCGCCACGTAGAAGCGCCGCACGCCTTCGTCGAGTAGCGCGCGGATCGCTTCGCCCATGCCGCGCGTGCTGCGCGCGGCGACCGGCACACCCATGCCGACGGGGTCGGTGATGCCAACGATCTCGGCGGTTTCGACGATCGCGCTGCCGTCGTGCAGCAGGCCGACCGTGGCGTCGCGGCGCGCGAGCGCGGCGCCTTCCACATTGAGGATGCGGCGTTCGCCGCCCACGCTGAGCATGGCATCGAGCGTGCCTTCGCCGCCGTCGGCCATCGGGCAGATGCGGATTTCGGCGTCGGCGCGCGCGCGGCGAATGCCTTCGGCGATGGCGGCGGCGACCCCGTCCGCGCTCAGCGAGCCTTTGAATGAATCGGGAGCAATGACGACGACGGGTGCCTCGAACGACGGGTTGGACATGGTGCCTCGACGGAAAGAGTTGGGATGGCGGCTGCATCCGGCGGGGCGTCCGGCGCGAGCACTAGCTTAACAGCGCGGGGCCGGGCGCTGGATAAGCGCGCTGCGATAGCGTGCATCGCGCAAGGCCGTGCCGCTAACGTGCTTACAGTACGAAAGCGCCGCGGAGCGTGGCGCTCCGGCGTCGCATCAACGAGTCGATGCGGACGCGACGAAGTCGGCACCCGAGCGAAGGCCGAAGGGCGATTCGGGCCTGAAAACCCACCAAATTCACATGGAAAGGCGCCGTTTTGGCGTCCCGAACGGCAATTCCATTTGAGTGGGGAAATAGTTTGCTAAAATACTTGGCTCTTTTGACGGAACCGCACGGCAAGCCGTCCGTTTCGGCCTTCACCGGCCGATGTCGGCCGGGCCGGGTCTCGCGGCTTCCGGAAAGGGCGCCGCCCAGCCGGCAGCGTCCGCGAAGCGCCCGTTCCACGCCGTTGCGTGGTGCGCGGCCAGCGCGGCGGTCTGCGGCGAGAGGCGCCATGGGATGCGCCCGCCGGCCTTGGGCGCGACCGAATGGTCGCGATCGAAGCCGGCAGGCGGCGCCGACGAGGCACTAGCGAGACGCAGGCGATGCGGGCTTTCCCATCGAACTGCGGCAGCAAAGATTACTGATACGCTCGAACAATTTTAGGACGATTGAAGCCATGGCTAACGCTGTTGAAAACCTCGGCAAGCTCGAACGCCGCGTGACGATTTCCCTGCCGAAGGACGCCGTGCAGAAAGAAGTCGATTCGCGCATCCGCCAACTGGCAAAGAATGTGCGCATGCCGGGTTTCCGCCCGGGCAAGGTGCCGCTGAAGATGGTCACGCAGCAGTACTCGGGTCAGGTGGAAGCCGAAGTTCTGAGCGACAAGGTCGGCAAGGAATTCTTCGACATCAGCCGCGCGGAAAACCTGCGCGTCGCCGGCCAGCCGAGCTTCGCCCCGAAGGCGGACGCCGCTGAAGGCGACTACGCATTCGACGCGACCTTCGAGGTCTACCCGGAAGTCAAGCTCGGCGACGTCGGCACGGCCGAAATCGAGCGCACGACCACGACCATCAGCGACGCGGAAATCGACCGCACGCTCGACATCCTGCGCAAGCAGCGCGTGCACTTCCACGCACGTGGCGAAGCCGGCGAGCACGGTGACGGCGGCGCCGACACCGCAGCCAAGGAAGGCGATCGCGTGACGGTCGACTTCGTCGGCAAGATCGACGACGTCGCATTCCCGGGCGGCAGCGCGGAAGGTTTCGCGTTCGTGCTCGGCGAAGGCCGCATGCTGCCGGAATTCGAAAAGGCCGCCATCGGCCTGAAGAACGGCGAGTCGCGTGAATTCGACCTCGCGTTCCCCGAGGACTATCACGGCAAGGAAGTCGCCGGCAAGACCGCGAAGTTCACGATCACGATGCAGCAGATCGAGTGGCCGCACCTGCCGGAAATCGACGGCGAATTCGCCAAGTCGCTCGGCATCGCCGACGGCGACCTCGTGAAGATGCGCGCTGAAATCAAGGACAACCTCGAGCGTGAAGCGAAGCGTCGCACGCAGTCGATCGTCAAGAACCAGGTGATGGACGCGCTGCTGAAGATCGCCGAACTCGACGTGCCGAACGCACTGATCGAACAGGACCAGGAACGCCTCGTCGAAATGGCGCGTGCCGACCTCGCGCAACGCGGCGTGCCGAACGCCAAGGACGCACCGATCCCGGCCGAAATGTTCAAGGAACAAGCCGAGCGTCGCGTCAAGCTGGGCCTCGTGCTGGCCGAGCTGGTGAAGGCCAACGGTCTCGAAGCAAAGCCGGAACAGATCCGCGCTGAAGTCGACGAATTCGCGAAAAGCTACGAAGACCCGAAGGAAGTCGTGCGCTGGTATTATTCGAACCAGCAGCGTCTGGCCGAAATGGAAGCCTACGTCGTTGAATCGAACGTCGTGGACTTCGTGCTCGGCAAGGCCAAGGTAACGGACAAGCAAGTCAGCTTCGAAGAACTGGCAAGCGCGACGGCGCAGGCTTAAGTCTGCCCGCCACGGCGTGCCGGCTGTCGGAGCGACCGACGGCCAGCACGCCGTTTTTGTATCCGCTGAATTTAGCCATGCTGTCCGTGTGGTTGATTTATGCGGGGTCCGTCGCCATACCAGAATAACTCTCTTCCAGACAAGGATGCACCGCATGACTTTTCGCGCTCAATCGCTGGACACGCTGACCTCCCAGGCTTCGCGGGATTTCGATCCGCAGGCGCTCGGGCTCGTGCCGATCGTCGTGGAGACGAGCGGCCGCGGCGAGCGTTCGTACGACATCTACTCGCGTCTGCTGAAGGAGCGCGTGGTGTTCCTGGTCGGTGAAGTGAACGACCAGACGGCCAATCTCGTGGTCGCCCAGCTGCTGTTCCTCGAAAGCGAAAATCCGGACAAGGACATCAGCCTGTACATCAACAGCCCGGGCGGTTCGGTGTCGGCCGGCATGGCGATCTACGACACGATGCAGTTCATCAAGCCGAACGTTTCGACCCTTTGCATGGGCCTCGCGGCCAGCATGGGCGCGTTCCTGCTGGCAGCCGGCGAGAAGGGCAAGCGCTTCGCGCTGCCGAACTCGCGCGTGATGATTCACCAGCCGCTCGGCGGCGCGCGCGGCCAGGCATCGGACATCGAAATCCAGGCGCGGGAAATCCTGTACCTGAAGGAGCGCCTGAACCAGTTGCTCGCGCACCATACGGGTCAGCCGGTCGAGCGCATCGCGCGCGACACCGACCGCGACAACTTCATGTCCGGCGACGACGCGCAAGCCTATGGTCTGGTCGATCAGGTCCTGCACAAGCGTCCCTGATCCGGAACGCGTTTCGGCGCCCCTCGCGGGCGCCGGTTCAGGCGCCTGAATGGTGCAAATCGGGCGCCCGGGCGGCGTGCCACCCCGTGAAAAAGGGGATAGGCACAGCCGCCCGGAGCCTGTGAAATAATCGGCAAACGCGCTTCGCGGCCTGCGGCCCCAACGCCGTCACAGCAAGCGGTTCACGCGTCCCCCGGCGCGCCGGGGGAAACGGCGTATCATGTAACAGAGTGTCCGGAGGCTCATCTATCCATGGCGGACAAAAAAGGTTCTAACAGCGAAAAGCTGTTGTATTGCTCGTTTTGCGGCAAAAGCCAGCACGAGGTCAAGAAACTGATCGCTGGCCCGTCGGTGTTCATCTGCGATGAATGTATCGACCTGTGCAACGAGATCATTCGCGACGAGGCCGCCGGTGCGGGCGTCGACGCGGCGCTGTCGCGCTCGGACCTGCCGAGCCCGCAGGAAATCCGCGACATCCTCGACCAGTACGTGATCGGGCAGGAACGCGCGAAGAAGATCCTTGCGGTGGCGGTGTACAACCACTACAAGCGTCTCAAACATCTCGACAAGAAAGACGAAGTCGAACTCTCGAAGAGCAACATTCTGCTGATCGGCCCCACGGGCTCGGGCAAGACGCTGCTCGCGCAGACGCTCGCGCGCCTTCTGAACGTGCCGTTCGTGATCGCCGACGCCACCACGCTGACCGAAGCCGGTTACGTGGGCGAAGACGTCGAGAACATCATCCAGAAGCTGCTGCAGAACTGCAATTACGAGGTCGACAAGGCCCAGCGCGGCATCGTCTACATCGACGAAATCGACAAGATCAGCCGCAAGTCGGACAACCCGTCGATCACGCGCGACGTGTCGGGCGAGGGGGTGCAGCAGGCGCTGCTCAAGCTCATCGAAGGCACGATGGCGTCGGTGCCCCCGCAGGGCGGCCGCAAGCACCCGAATCAGGACTTCATCCAGGTCGACACGACCAACATCCTGTTCATCTGCGGCGGCGCGTTCGACGGTCTGGAAAAAGTCATCACGGACCGCACCGAGAAAACCGGCATCGGTTTCGGCGCGAGCGTGAAGAGCAAGCAGGAACGCGACGCGGGCGAAGTGCTGCGCGAGACGGAACCGGAAGATCTGATCAAGTTCGGCCTGATTCCCGAACTGATCGGCCGTCTGCCGGTGGTCGCCACGCTCGGCAAGCTCGACGAAGCGGCGCTCATGAAGATCCTCGTCGAGCCGAAGAACGCGCTCGTCAAGCAGTATCACAAGCTCTTCAACATGGAGCGCGTGGAACTGGAGATTCGCCCGGCTGCGCTGCAGGCCGTCGCCCGCAAGGCGATCCGCCGCAAGACCGGGGCGCGGGGCTTGCGCTCGATCCTGGAACAGGCATTGCTCGACGTCATGTACGAGCTGCCGACCATGAAGGGCGTGAGCAAGGTGATCATCGACGACAACGTGATCGATGGCGACGGCAAGCCGCTTTTGATCTACGAAGACGCTCCGAAGGTTTCAGGGTCGAACTGATGGTGGTGATCGGCTAAAGAGTTCCTGGAAAAAGCCGTTCATACAATGGGATGAACGGCTTTTTCGTTTCACTTGTGGTCGATGGCGCACTTTTTTGGAGTCACTGAACTTTTCCCACACGCGAGAGGCTTGTAATCGACTTTTCAGGCCTCACTTACCGAACGAATTGATTCCACTCATGGGGAAATGAAATGTCAGGAACCCAACTCCTCCCGCCGGAACGCACCACGCTCCCGCTGCTCCCGCTGCGAGACGTCGTAGTCTTCCCGCATATGGTGATTCCCCTTTTCGTGGGCCGGCCGAAGTCGATCAAGGCCCTCGAGGCGGCAATGGAAGGCGGCAAGCACATCATGCTCGTCGCCCAGAAAACTGCCGCCAAGGATGAGCCGACCGAAAAGGACATGTACGAAGTGGGATGTATCGCGAACATCCTGCAAATGCTCAAGCTGCCCGACGGCACCGTGAAGGTGCTCGTGGAAGGCCTGCAGCGCGCGAAAACGCTCTCGATCGAAGAGCAGGAAACGCAGTTTTCGTGCGAGGTCATGCCGCTCGAGCCCGACCACGCGGACGGCGCCGAAACCGAAGCGCTGCGCCGTGCGATCGTCTCGCAGTTCGATCAGTACGTGAAGCTCAACAAGAAGATCCCGCCTGAGATCCTGACGTCGCTGTCGGGTATCGACGAGGCCGGTCGTCTTGCGGACACCATCGCCGCGCATCTGCCGCTCAAGCTCGACCAGAAGCAGCACATCCTCGAAATGTTCCCGGTCGTGGAACGTCTCGAGCATCTGCTCGCCCAGCTCGAAGCCGAAATCGACATCCTCCAGGTCGAGAAGCGCATCCGTGGCCGCGTCAAGCGCCAGATGGAAAAGAGCCAGCGCGAGTACTACCTGAACGAGCAGGTCAAGGCCATCCAGAAGGAACTGGGCGAAGGCGAAGAAGGCGCGGATCTCGAGGAACTCGAGAAGCGCATCACCGCCGCGCGCATGCCGAAGGAAGCCAAGAAGAAGGCCGACGCCGAGCTGAAGAAGCTCAAGCTGATGTCGCCGATGTCGGCGGAAGCCACCGTCGTGCGCAATTACATCGACACGCTGATCGGCCTGCCGTGGCGCAAGAAGAGCAAGGTCAACAACGACCTGACGAACGCCGAATCGGTGCTCGACGAAGACCATTACGGTCTCGAGAAGGTGAAGGAACGCATTCTCGAGTATCTCGCGGTCCAGCAGCGCGTGGACAAGGTCAAGGCGCCGATCCTGTGCCTCGTCGGGCCTCCGGGCGTCGGCAAGACCTCGCTCGGGCAGTCGATTGCGCGTGCAACGAACCGCAAGTTCGTTCGCATGGCGCTCGGCGGTGTGCGTGACGAAGCCGAAATTCGCGGCCATCGTCGTACGTACATCGGCTCGATGCCGGGCAAGATCCTGCAGAGCCTGACCAAGGTCGGCGTGCGCAATCCGCTCTTCCTGCTCGACGAAGTCGACAAGATGGGTATGGATTTCCGCGGCGATCCGTCGTCGGCGCTGCTCGAAGTGCTCGATCCGGAACAGAACCACACGTTCGCCGACCACTACATCGAAGTCGATTTCGATCTCTCCGATGTGATGTTCGTGGCAACGTCGAACTCGCTCAACATTCCGCCGCCGCTGCTCGACCGGATGGAAGTCATCCGCCTTTCGGGTTACACGGAAGACGAGAAGGTCAGCATCGCCCAGCGTTATCTCCTGCCGAAGCAGAAGAAGAACAACGGGCTGAAGCCGGGCGAGATCGACGTGACCGAAGGTGCGATCCGCGACATCATTCGCTACTACACGCGTGAAGCGGGCGTGCGTTCGCTCGAGCGCGAAGTGTCGAAGATCTGCCGCAAGGTCGTGAAGATGCTGCTGCTGAAGAAGGCCGACAAGGCCGTCACGGTGGACAGCGCGAATCTGGACACCTTCCTCGGCGTGCGCAAGTACGACTTCGGTCTGGCCGCGAAGGAAAACCAGATCGGTCAGGTCACGGGCCTCGCATGGACGGAAGTGGGCGGCGACCTGCTGACGATCGAAGCGGCGGTCATGCCCGGCAAGGGCAACGTGATCCGCACGGGTTCGCTCGGCGACGTCATGAAGGAATCGGTCGAAGCGGCACGCTCGGTGGTGCGCTCGCGTTCGCGTCGTCTTGGCATCAAGGACGAAGCGTTCGAGAAGCAGGACATCCACATCCACGTGCCGGAAGGCGCGACGCCGAAGGACGGTCCGTCCGCCGGTATCGCGATGACGACCGCGCTGGTGTCCGTGCTCACGGGCATTCCGGTGCGCGCCGACGTTGCGATGACGGGCGAGATCACGCTGCGCGGCGAAGTGCTGCCGATCGGCGGGCTGAAGGAGAAGCTGCTTGCGGCGCATCGCGGCGGCATCAAGCTCGTGCTGATTCCGGAAGAGAACGTCAAGGATCTCTCGGAGATCCCGGACAACGTGAAGAACGCCATTGAAATCGTGCCGGTCCGCTGGATCGACAAGGTGCTCGAACTGGCGCTCGAACGTGTGCCGCAGGCACTGCCGGAAGAAGAGGCCAAGACCGAAGAGGCCAAGACGCCCGTGGCCGAGTCGAAAGACGCGGCAAGCGAAGTGGTGAAGCACTAAGCTGAAACACTTGGCGCTGTTCAACTAGCGTCATTTCGTAGCACCCTCGAAGAACCCGCGGCCTCGTCCGCGGGTTTTTTATTGCGCGCGCCGCGAAGATCGTTGGGCTTGCAACCGCTTGTGCGCGCGGCGTGCCAACTTGGCGTCTTCAAGGTCGAAAGGCGTTTGGAAGTTGCTTTCACATGGCCGCGCGAGATCGAATGCACGCGGGAGAAATCGGGCGGAACCCAGCTTGACACGGGTCTTTCGGCCTCGTTAAATGAGCGGGCTTCGGCGCAGACCGAAGTCGTTTTGCCAATAAGTTGATGTCCTTCCCGGCGCCGCGCCGGCGTGTCTCATGGCGCGTGCCATCACGATTGCCCAACACATTCTCGGGGGCTGGAATGAACAAGACGGAATTGATCGACCATATCGCGCAGCAAGCGGACATCTCGAAAGCGGCGGCAGGGCGCGCACTCGACGCCGTGATCGGCGGCGTCAAGGGAACGCTGAAGAAGGGCGGGTCGGTCACGCTGGTCGGCTTTGGCACGTTCGCGGTCAGCAAGCGCACGGCGCGCACGGGTCGCAATCCGCGCACCGGCGACGCTATCAAGATCAAGGCAGCCAAAGTCCCGAAATTCAGGCCTGGCAAAGCGCTCAAAGATGCGCTAAACTAGCGGGCTCGCTGCTTGATGAGGCAGCGCAGCAGAAGTCGCAGTGCCGCAGCAGTTTTCAGCAGGTTTTCGGCGGTCATCAGCATGAAGCTGGGTGCTTAGCTCAGTTGGTAGAGCGGCGCCCTTACAAGGCGTAGGTCGGGAGTTCGAGCCTCTCAGCACCCACCACAGCTTCAGATGAACCTCGGTCGAGCCGCGCAGTCGTGCATCAGCCTGAACGCAGGCTAAAGCAGACTGAATGCGCGAAAACATCGCTAGCGACGCAGCGCACGCAGCAAACCGCATGGAGCGGTAGTTCAGTTGGTTAGAATACCGGCCTGTCACGCCGGGGGTCGCGGGTTCGAGTCCCGTCCGCTCCGCCAGACATCTCAGCAAGAAGGCGAACTCCGGTTCGCCTTTTTGTTGGCCGCTGTTGTAATATCGGGCGTTCTGTTTTTTGGCGCTCTCCAACGCTTGGTCACGCATGCTCGACTTTTTCCGCAATCACAAACGGCTGATGATGTTCATGCTGCTCCTGGTGATCCTGCCAGGGCTCGGCTTCGTCGGTATTCAAGGTTTCCGCGGCTTTTTTGACGAAAGCGCGAATGTCGCGAGCGTCAACGGTCACAAGATCACGCGCGTCGAATTCGACAACGCGTCGCGTCAGCAACTCGACCAGGCGCGCCAGGTCATGGGTGCGCAATTCGACGCGAGCGCTTTCGATACGCCGCAGCATCGCAAAGACATTCTCGACGGCCTGATCCAGCAACGCGTGCTGCAGGACGAAGTCCAGCGTCTGCATCTCACCGCTTCCGACGACGCCGTGCGCCGCACGCTGCTCGCCGACCCGATCATCTCGTCGCTGAAGAACCCCGACGGCTCGATCGATCTCGACAAGTACAAGCAACTGCTCGCCATGCAGGGCATGACGCCCGAGCAGTACGACGAGCGCGTGCGCTACAGCATGGCGCTGCAGCAGATTCCCGCTTCGCTGATCAACAGCGCGTTCACGCCGAAGTCGCTCGCGCAACAACTGACCGAACTGTCGGAGCAGCAGCGCGACGTGCAAGGTCTCGCGTTCCGCGCCGGCGATTTCGCCGCGAAGGTCCAGCCGACCGACGCGCAACTGCAGGCGTATTACGACGCGCACAAGAACGACTTCGCCACGCCGGCGACGGCGCAGATCCAGTATCTGGTGCTGTCGGCGGCTACGGTCGCGGCTTCGGTCAACCCGAGCGACGCCGACCTCAAGAAGTATTACGACGACAACATCGCCCGCTACAAGACTCAGGAAGAAGTGCGCGCGAGCCACATCCTGATCACGGTGGCGAAGGACGCGAGCGCGGCTGACCGCGCCGCGGCGAAGCAGAAGGCCGACCAGATCCTCGCCGAAGTGAAGGCGCATCCGGACCAGTTCGCGCAGCTCGCGCAGAAGGATTCCCAGGATCCGGGTTCGGCCTCGAAGGGCGGCGACCTCGGCTACTTCGGCCCGGGCATGATCGCGGGCGGCCAGGCGTTCGACGACGCGGTCTTCAAGCTCAAGAAAGACGAAATCAGCGACGTGATCCAGTCGGACTTCGGCTATCACATCGTCAAGGTCACGGACATCAAGCCGTCGGTTACGAAGCCGTTCGACGACGTGAAGGCGCAGATCGCGACCGAAGTGAAGGCGCAACAGGCCGCCAAGCTGCTGGCCGATGCGAGCGACGGCTTTACGTCGATGGTGTACGAAAAGTCGAAGAGCCTCCAGCCGGCCGCTGACAAGTACAAGCTGACGATCCAGGCCGCCACGGTTACGCCGCAGCCGAACGCCACGCTGCCGCCGGACAGCCCGCTGAACAACAAGAAGTTCCTCGACGCGGTGTTCGCGACCGACTCGGTCAGCCAGCACAACAACACGCAGGCGGTCGACGTGGGCAACAACACGCTGATCTCGGCGCGCGTGACCGACTTCAAGGCGGCTGCCGTCCCGGCATTCGCCGCGGTCAAAGACGCCGTGCGCCAGAAGGTGGTTGCGCAACTGGCCGCCGACATGGCGCGCAAGCAAGGCGAGGCGAAGCTCGCGGACCTGCAGAAGTCGAAGTCGACCGATGGTTTCTCGTCGGCGCTCAAGGTGTCGCGCAACGACGCACAAGGGCTGCCGCCCGCCGCGCTGTCGGCGGTGTTCAAGGCCGATGCGCAGAAACTGCCCGCCTACGTGGGCGTCGATCTCGGCGACCAGGGCTACGCGATCTATCGCGTGAACAGCGTGACGAACGGCGCGGCCGCCGACGGCAACCGTCTTGCCGCAGCGCAGCAGCAACTGGCGCAGGTGGCCGGCCAGTCGCAGACTCAGGCTTACCTCGACGCGCTGCGCGACCGTTCGAAGGTCAAGCTCTACGGCACGCTCGGTTCGTCGAGCCAGCAGAGCGACGGCGACGGCGACGGCCAGTAAGTTCGCCAGCGCCGTTTCCAGGCGCCGAGACACAAAAAAAGCCCCGCGAAATTCGCGGGGCTTTTTCTTTGCTGCTTACGTGGCGCGAGGCGTGAAGCGCCGCGCCGCGTGCGCTGCCCGTTAGAGGCAGGCGCTGATATCGCCCGTGGCGTCGCCGCCCGCACCGCCGCCGGCACGGAATCCCACCCAGGTCTTGGCGTTGGCGTTCCACGCCGGACGCACCGTCGCCGCGGCACCGTTAGGCGGCTGCTGGCCCGGCACGTAGACGTCGATCGCCTGGTCGTTCGCGAGCACGCTCTGCGAGACGACCTGCTGCTGCGATTTGTTGGCCCACTTTTGCGCGATGCACTGCGCGACGGCCTGAGGCGGTTGCTGGCTGGTGCCAACCGATTGCGAGCCGCTCGGCACCGGCTGATTGGCGCAGGCAGCAAGGGCTGCCGTTACGACAATAAGAGGTAAATATTTCACGTTTTATCCCTCCAGTCAGGGTCATTCGGAATGTAGACGAGCGTCGCTCGTCTGGCGCAAAGATGTGACCCGGTACGCGACGCGCATGCCGCAAAGACGCGGCGCGCAGCGCACGTCAGCGCTGCGCGCCGCCGCCGAGCAGCGGCTTGAGCGTCGGCCACACGTTGTCGAGGAGCAAAGGCTGTGCCTGCTGGGTCGGATGCAGCTGGTCGGACTGGAACAGCTCGGGTTTGTCGGCGAGTCCGGCGAGCAGAAACGGCACCAGCGGCACCTTCAGCTCCTTCGAAAGCTGGCCATAGAGACCATGGAATTTCTGAGTGTAGTCGGGACCGTAATTCGGTGGCACGAACATGCCCACCAGCACGGGCTTCGCGTTGGCCTTGCGCACTGCGGCAATGATGGCGCGCAGATTGCTCTCGGTGGTGGCGAGCGGCACACCGCGCAGCGCGTCGTTGGCGCCGAGTTCGATCACCACGATCGCCGGCTTCATGCGTTGGAGCACGAGCGGCAGACGGGCGAGGCCGCCGCTGGTCGTGTCGCCGCTGATGCTGGCATTCGCGACGCTATAATCGATTCGCTCGGTCGCGATGCGTTGACGCAGCAGCGCGACCCAGCCGGTGTCGCGCGGTAACCCGTATTCGGCGGACAGGCTGTCGCCGAGCACGGCGATCACGGGTTTGGCCGTCGTGGGTTGGGTCGCAGGTGCGGCAGGCACGGTGGCCGCATGGGCGTCGCGCACGCCGCCAGGCAGCGCGACCGTGCCCAGCGCAACGCCGAACGACACAGCCAGCGCCACGGCGCAGGCGCCGGGCGCGGGAAGCAGGGTGCGGGCGGCGCGCGGCGCGCCGCGCTTTGTTTTGACAGCTAATCTTGGCTTCATCATGTGCGAATGAATAGCGATCCAGTCATCGAAGTACGGGGCCTGTGCAAACGCGTCACCGACGCAACCGGCGAACTCACGATCCTCGACGGCATCGACCTCACGGTGCACGCGGGCGGCAGCGTGGCGATCGTCGGCGCCTCGGGTTCGGGCAAGTCCACCTTGCTCGGCTTGCTGGCCGGGTTGGACAGCGCGAGCGCGGGCTCGGTTCGTCTGCTAGGACATGAGCTTACCGGCATGGCGGAAGATCAGCGCGCGGCGCTGCGCAACGGCTCGGTCGGTTTCGTGTTTCAGTCGTTTCAATTGATGCCGCATCTCACCGCGCTCGAAAACGTCGCGCTGCCGCTTGAGCTGCAGGGCGGTCTGAGCACGCGCGAAGCCTTCGCGCGTGCGCGGACCTTGCTCGAACGCGTGGGCCTCGGTCAGCGCACCTCGCATTATCCGAAGCTGCTGTCGGGCGGCGAGCAGCAGCGCGTGGCGCTGGCGCGCGCGTTCGTCACGCATCCGGCCGTGCTGTTCGCCGACGAACCCACCGGCAGCCTCGACGCCGCCACGGGCCACGCCGTCATCGACCTGATGTTCGAACTGAACCGTGCGAATGGCGCGACGCTCGTGCTCGTCACGCACGACATCGAGCTGGCGAAGCGCTGCGATGCGATCGTCACGATCGAGGCCGGGCATCGCGTGATCGACGGCGCGCAGGCCGCGCACGCAGCGAGCCGCGTCGAAGCCGGGCGCTGAAACGAAAAGGCGTGCCGGTTTGCACCGTGCACGCCTTTTTCCTGACATCAACTCAACCTGTGCAGCCAGCGCTAACGCCTGTTAGCGCTTCAGCGCGGCACGCGCCTTCGCGATCAGCGCCGACGTCGACGAATCGTGCGCCTTCACGTCGCCGGTCGATGCGGTGAGGTCGGCCTCGACCACCTTGCCGAGAATCTTGCCGAGTTCCACGCCCCACTGGTCGAACGGATTGATGTCCCACACCGAGGCCTGCACCAGCACCTTGTGCTCGTAGAGCGCGATCAGCGCGCCGAGCGAGCGCGCCGTGAGCGCGTCGACGAGCAGCGTCGTGGTCGGGCGATTGCCGGGGAACATGATGTGCGGCACGAGTTCGGGCTTGTCCGGACCGGCGATCTTGCGCGCTTCTTCCTCGGTGCGGCCGAGCATCAGCGCCTCGCTCTGCGCGAAGCAGTTCGCTAGCAGTTTCGGATGATGATCGGCGAGCGGATGCTCGGGCGTGAGCACGGCGATAAAGTCGATCGGCACGATCGTCGTGCCCTGATGCAGCATCTGGAAGAACGCGTGCTGGCCGTTCGTTCCCGGCTCGCCCCACGTGATGGCCGAGGTCGCGTAATCGACGAACTGGCCGTCCAGACGCGCCTGCTTGCCGTTGCTCTCCATTTCGAGCTGCTGCAGATACGACGGCAGGTAGTGCAATGCTTCGGAGTACGGAGCGACGAGATAGCTCTGCGAACCAAAGAAGTTGCGATACCAGACGCCGATCATGCCGAGCAGCACGGGCAGGTTCTTGTCGAGCGGCGCGGTGCGGAAATGCTCGTCCATATCGTGCGCGCCGGCGAGCAGTTCGTCGAACTGTTGCGGCCCGATCGCGATCATGATCGAGAGCCCGACCGCCGACCACAGCGAGTAGCGGCCGCCAACCCAGTCCCACATTTCGAAGACGTTTTCCTCGGCGATGCCGAACTTCACGACTTCGGCCGGATTCGCGGAGACGCCGACGAAATGCTTCGCGAGCGCGCTTTCCGGGCAGCCGTGCTTGACGAACCAGTCGCGCATCGAGCGCGCGTTGGTCATGGTTTCGAGCGTCGTGAAGGTCTTCGAGACGATGATCGCGAGCGTCTCTTCCGGATCGATGTGTTCGATCGTGCGCCACAGATCGGCGCCGTCGACGTTCGAGACGAAGTGCGAGCTGATCTCCGGCGATTCGAGATGCTGGAGCGCATGCACGACCATCTTCGGCCCGAGATCCGAGCCGCCGATGCCGATGTTCACGATATGGCGGATGCGCTTGCCGGTGTAGCCGGTCCAGGCGCCGCTGCGCACGGCGTCGGCGAACTTCGCCATCTTCGCTTTCTCGGCGACGATCTGCGCGTGGAACGGCGCGTTCGGCTCGGTGGCGCGCAGCGCGGTGTGCAGGGCGGCGCGGCCTTCGGTCGGGTTGACGATCTCGCCCGCGAACATCGCGTCGCGGCGCTGCTCGACGCCGGCTTCGTGCGCGAGCTGCACGAGCAGCTTCAACGTGGCGTCGGTGATGCGGTTCTTCGAGAAGTCGGCGGCGAGACCGCCGCCCGAATACGTGAAGCGTTCGGCGCGGGTCGGCGCGGGATCGTTGGCGGGCGCGAACCAGTCGCGCAGCTTGTCGTTGCGGATCTGTTCGTAGTGCGTCTGTAGCGCGGACCAGGCGGGGAGCGGATTCGTCATGTTCGTCGAGCGAGGAAAAACGAATGGAAGGCGGCGGGCGGCATCGACCGGTCGGGCCGACGCGCGCATCACGCACTGCGGGGAGGCGCGCGGCTTCTGTGGAAGCGGAACGCGCGGAGGATCAGTATAGCGGGCCGAGCAAAGCTGCGTGGCGCTATGGCGATCGACGGCTGAGGTTAGCAAACGGCGTGCCGCTTGGGACGGCTACGCGCGCCGTGAACGCGTGCGCGAAGCTTGCAGCCATCTTTCGACGCGTGGTTGAACGGGCGGTTGGCGATTTTCGTTGCGTGTCTGGCGGAGAAAACGGCGTTTGGATCGAAGCGCCCGACAGTGACCGAGGCTCGACCGAGGCGCGACCCAGGCGCCCGATAGAACCCATCGCCGTTCAAGCCGATGCGAGATTGCGCGAATAGAAGCGGCGGTTCAACAGCTTGCGCACCATCGGCGCGAGTTCGCCTGCCGTGAGCCCGGCGGGACCGTCGCCTTGCTCGACCAGCGTGTCGGCGGCGAGACCGTGCAGATAGACGCCCGCGAGCGCCGCTTCGAACGGTGGCAGACGTTGCGCGAGCAGCGCGCCGATCAGGCCGCCGAGCACGTCGCCGGTGCCGCCGCTCGCGAGGCCCGCGTTGCCGGTCGGGTTGACGGCCACGCGGCCGTCGGGCGCGGCGATCACCGTGCCGCTGCCCTTGAGCACCGCCACGGCCGCGAAACGCTGCGCGAGCGCGCGCGCCGCAGCGAGGCGGTCGCGTTGCACCGTGGCCGTATCGACGGCGAGCAGACGCGCCGCTTCGAGCGGATGCGGGGTGAGCACGCAAGGCGCATCGCCGACCTGCGCGCGTTCGGTGACGCGCGCCGCGAGCGCTTCGTCGCGGGCGACGAGATTGAGTGCGTCGGCGTCGAGCAGCACCGGCACGTTCAGACGCAGGATCTGATCGACGAGCTGCCGCGCCGATGCGCTGCCGCCCATGCCGCAACCGGCCGCGACGGCGTCCATCGCGTCGAGCGAGAGCTTGGCCGCCGCGTGCAGCATCAGCTCGGGATGCGGTGCGTCGTAGGGCGGGGCGTCGTTACCGAGAAAGCCCGCGTGGACCTTGCCCGCGCCCGTGAGCAGGGCCGCGCGCGCGGCGAGGATCGGCGCGCCGCACATGCCGGTGTCGCCGCCGATCACCGCGAGCGTGCCGAAGGTGCCTTTGTGCGTGGCGTTGTCGCGCGCGGGCAGGGCATCGGCGAATAGCGCGGGGGCGTTGAGGCGCGCCGGCGCGTCGGCGGGCGTAGGCGCTTGGGGCGCCGTGTCGTTGCTGAAGTCGATACCGTCGGCCAGCCCGATCGGCGCCACGCTGACCGCGCCCGCGTAGTCGCGCCCCGCGCCGGTATAGAGCCCGGGCTTCGCGGCGATGAACGTCACGGTGTGGGTCGCGCGCACGGCTGGGCCGCCGCCGACTACGTTGCCGGTGTCGCTGTCGAGACCGCTCGGCACGTCGAGCGCGAGCACGTGCCCGCGTTGCCGGGCGCGCGCCGTGAGCCGTGCGGCGAGATCGGCGAAGACGCCGTCGAGCGCGCGCGCGAGCCCAATGCCGAACATGCCGTCGACGAGCCAGCCCCAGGCGTCGAACGACGCGGGCGGCGCATCGACGATCTTCACGCCGGCGTCGCGCGCGACGCCCAGCGCCCAGCGTGCGTCGTCGGGCTTCACTTCCACGGGCATGCAGACTTCGACCGTGATACCCGCGCGCTTGAGCTGCGCCGCGACGACGAGCGCATCGCCGCCGTTGTTGCCGGGTCCCGCGACGATCCACACGGGCTGCGCACCGAGCGGCGCGGGCGCGTGGGCGATCTGTTCGAGCAGGAAGTGGGCCGCCGCGGCGCCCGCGCGTGCCATCAGCGTGTGTGCGGGCACGGCGGACTGCGCGGCGGTCTCGCTCACGCGCAGTTGCGCGACGGTCAGGAGCGGCACGGCGCGGTCGTGCGGATTGAGGAGCGTGGCGGTGGAAGCGGCTGAAGGAGCGGCTGAAGAAGCGGCGGGCGTGGCGTCGGTCATGGTGGCGAGCGTCGCCGGAGGGGCCGGCGGCGCGTGCGGTGAAGGCATCGATACCGCAACGATACCCGAGCCGTCAGACCTTGGCGTGCGCGCTGGCGTTCGTCGCGTGGAAGATCAAGCAGGAGGGAAGTCAGACGCGCCCTGAGTCGGACGCGCCCGGAATGTCGACAAAGCGTCGATCATGCTGACCAGCTGACGCCTAGCTACGCCCAGGCCAGAGCGCCTCGATCGTCTCGGCGGGCAGGTCGGGGCGCGTGTTGGAGATCTGCTGAGCGATCAGGCGCGCGGAGCCGAGCGCGAGCGCCCAGCCCGCCGGGCCATGCGCCGCGTTGACGTAAAGGCGCGGGTTGCCCACGCTGCCCACCAGCGGCAGGCCGTCGGCCGACAGCAGCTTCATGCCTTCCCACGCGAGCGCGGCGGAAATGCGCGCGGCGCCCGGCGCCCAGTCGCGCGAAGCTTCGCCGAGCAGCGCGAGCGCTTCCTCGGTGAGCGATTCGGGCAGCGGCTCGTCGAGCTGCTTGGCGTGCTGGAGCACCGCGCCGCCCGAAATGCGCAGGCGATGGTTCATGCGTGTGATGGCGATGCGCCGCGCGGCGTCGATCAGCGTCGAGTGCGGCACGCATTCCTCGTGCGCGACCGGCGAATTCAGCGTGTGCATGCGCAGCGGATAAACCGGCAGCTTGATGCCCAGCGGCGCGAGCAGATTCACGGTCTGCGCGCCGGCTGCGACGACCACGGCATCGGCGGAAATCACTTCGACTTCGCGCGTGCGCGAGGCGTCGTCGGGACGCGGCGCGAGCTCGACGGCCGCGCGCTGGCTCTCGATGCGCACCGCGCTCACTTCGCGGCCGGTCTGGAACTGCACGCCGCCGAGCGTATCGAGCACCTGTTTGAGCTGCTTGACGAAGAGCGGGCAGTTCGCCACCCGGCCCTGGTCGAAGCGCACGGCGCCCGCGAACGGCGGATCGGCGGGAATGGTGTGTTCGGCGGCCACGCACTCGTGCGGCGTGAGCACGTGATGCGGCGTCTCGAAACGGCGCAGCAGTTCGAGCGCGGGCTGCGTGAGCGACCATTCATCGCTGCCGCGCACGAGATAGAGCAGGCCTTCGCGCTGTTCGTACTCGAGCTGGAAGCGGCCTTCGGCGTCTTCCAGCACGCTTTGCGCCGATTCGATCAGCGGACGCAGGAGCGCGTAGCGCGTCTCGAAGGCTTCGGAGCCGTGCAGCGTGGCGAGGCGTTTGACGAAGGCGCGCGCCTGACCGGTGAAACCGGTCTTGCAGATCACGCCGCCCGAGGACTGCCGGCCGTTGCGCAGGAAGGTGGGGCCGAACCAGACGTCGAGCGGGGTCGGCAGCACGATGCCGCTATGACCGTAGGTCGCGCCTTGCGCAACAGTGGCGTGGCGCTCGACCACGCAGACGCGATGGCCCGCCGCGCGCAGCTGGTAGGCGGTGGCGACGCCGGCGATTCCGCCGCCAATGACGATGACATCCATGACGATTCGATCTGCTGGCAGGCGGCGTGCCGTCGAACGAGGGCGCCGTGCCGAAGAGGGTGTGGCATGCGGCGCGCAAGCTGCGCGCCGATCGGTGAAACGCGCAATCATAGCAGCGAAATCGCCCGTCTCGCCATGCGCGTGCGTCGCTTGACCCGCCCGGCGCAAGGTGGCGCGCGCATCGATTGCGGGCCGCAACGCGCGTGGGCACGGGCAGGGCGACTGCTCAGGCGGCCCCGTTTTATTGCCATTCACCCGCCGTTCGTGCCGGGCCGCCGGCTGCCGCTGCGCCGTCCCGTATCGCGAAAAAAGCGGCTGTGCCGGACGCCGCGTCACCGTCTGCCGCGGCGACATCGCGAAAACGCGCACGGGCGTGCGCCTCGGGATGCGTGCGGATCGGCCTCGGGGGCGATCGGACGGGGTCTTCCGGGTTATAATCGCGGTCTCCTTTCATCGCCCGACGTCGGCCCGACGTCGTCGCCTGCGCGCGACGCATCGCCCCCCCGCGACGCACCCGTGCGAGGCCAGGCGCGACGTAACCTCGACGCAACGCCCCAGTCCATGGCCCACTTCTCGTGTTTCCCCGGTGCTTCGGCCCTCTCCGACTTCCGTCAGACCCGCCTGCTCGAGACGCTTCAGCGTATCGATGCCAACATCGTCGGCGTGCGCGGCCAGTTCCTGCATTTCGTCAACTCGGCCACGCCGCTTTCCGCTGACGACAGCGCGAAGATCGAAGCGCTGATGCACTACGGCGAGCCGTTCGCGGCCCCGCAGGAGCGCGGCAGCACGGTGACGTTCCTCGTCGTGCCGCGTTTCGGCACGGTGTCGCCGTGGGCGAGCAAGGCCACCGACATCGCGCATCACTGCGGCCTCGAACACGTGCGCCGCATCGAGCGCGCCGTCGAGTACACGGTGATCCTCAAGAGCGGCCTGCTCGGCGGTAAGAAAACGCTGTCGGACGAAGCGCACGCGGCCGTCGCTGCGGCGCTGCACGACCGCATGACCGAGAATGTCGCGGCCTCGCGCGACCAGGCGCTGCATCTGTTCGACGAACTGCCGGCGCGCCCGATGCAGACCGTCGACGTGCTCGGCCACGGCCGCAAGGCGCTGGAAACGGCGAACGGCGAACTGGGCCTCGCGCTCGCCGACGACGAAATCGACTACCTCGTCGAGAACTTCACGAAGCTGGGCCGCAACCCGACCGACGTCGAACTGATGATGTTCGCGCAGGCCAACAGCGAGCACTGCCGCCACAAGATCTTCAACGCAAGCTGGACGATCGACGGCCAGGAGCAGGATCTGTCGCTGTTCGCGATGATCCGCAACACCGAGAAGATCAGCCCGCAAGGCACGATCGTCGCGTACTCGGACAACTCGTCGATCATGGAAGGCGCGGTGGCCGAGCGCTGGTTCCCGCGCAAGACCGGCGCGGACGGCGCGCCGGGCGAGCAGTACGGTCGCCACACCGAACTCACGCACACGCTGATGAAGGTGGAGACGCACAACCACCCGACCGCGATCTCGCCGTTCGCCGGCGCGGCCACGGGCTCAGGCGGCGAAATCCGCGATGAAGGCGCAACGGGCCGCGGCGCGCGTCCGAAGGCCGGCCTCACGGGCTTCACGGTCTCGAACCTCGATCTGCCCGAGGCGCGCGAAACGTGGGAAAACGCCCGCGACGCCGCCACGCCGCTCACGCACCGCAATCCGGCCGACGCGCAGGGCGCCGATGGGGTTTACGGCCGCCCGGACCGCATCGCCTCGCCGCTGCAGATCATGATCGACGGCCCGCTCGGCGGCGCCGCGTTCAACAACGAATTCGGCCGTCCGAACCTCGGCGGCTACTTCCGCGTCTACGAGCAGAACGTCGCGGGCACCGTGCGCGGCTATCACAAGCCGATCATGATCGCGGGCGGCATCGGCAACATCAGCGACCAGCACACGCACAAGCACGATCTGCCCGCGGGCTCGCTGCTGATCCAGATCGGCGGCCCCGGCATGCGCATCGGCATGGGCGGCGGCGCGGCCAGCTCGATGGCGACCGGCACGAACACCGCCGAACTCGACTTCGACTCGGTCCAGCGCGGCAACCCGGAAATCGAGCGTCGCGCGCAGGAAGTCATCAACTCCTGCTGGCAGCTCGGCGAACACAATCCGATCCTGAGCATTCACGACGTGGGCGCGGGCGGTCTGTCGAACGCGTTCCCGGAACTCGTCGACGGCGCGGATAAAGGCGCGCGCTTCGAACTGCGCAAGGTTCAGCTCGAAGAATCGGGCCTCTCGCCGCGCGAAATCTGGTCGAACGAATCGCAGGAACGTTACGTTCTGGCGATTTCGCCCGCCGATCTGCCGAACTTCGAAGCGATCTGCGCGCGCGAGCGCTGCCCGTTCGCCGTGGTGGGCGTGGCGACGGCCGAACGCGAACTGAAGCTGATCGACACCGACGCGCAGGCGCTCGCCGCGAACGGCGGCCACCAGCCCGTCGACATGCCGATGGACATCCTGCTCGGCAAGCCGCCGCGCATGCACCGCAACGTCGAGCACGCGAGCACGCCGCTCGTGCCGGTCGACGTCACGGGCATTGCGCTCGACGAAGTCGCGAAGAGCGTGCTGCGCCATCCGACCGTCGGCAGCAAGTCGTTCCTGATCACCATCGGCGACCGCTCGGTGGGCGGCACGAACGTGCGCGACCAGATGGTCGGCCCGTGGCAGGTGCCGGTCGCCGACTGCGCGATCACCACGCTCGACTACGCCGGCTACAAGGGCGAAGCGATGACGATGGGCGAGCGCACGCCGCTCGCCGTGATCGACGCGCCGGCGTCGGGCCGCATGGCTATCGGCGAGGCCGTCACGAACATCGCCAGCGCGCCCATCGCGTCGCTCGACAAGCTGAAGCTGTCGGCGAACTGGATGGCCGCGTGCGGCGCGCCGGGCGAAGACGCCGCGCTCTACGACACGGTCAAGGCGATCGGCATGGAACTGTGCCCGGCGCTCGGCATCGGCATTCCGGTGGGCAAGGATTCGCTCTCGATGCGCACGAAGTGGAACGACGAAGGCGTGGCGAAGGAAGTGGTCGCGCCGGTTTCGCTGATCATCTCGGCGTTCGCGCCGGTCGAGGACGTGCGCCGTCACCTCACGCCGCAACTGCGCCGTGTCGACGAAGCGGGCGAGTCGGTGCTGATCGCGATCGATCTGGGCCGCGGCAAGAACCGCATGGGCGGCTCGATTTTCGCGCAGGTCACGCAACAGGTCGGCGATGCCGCGCCGGACGTCGACAGCGCCGAAGACCTCAAGCAGTTCTTCAACGCGATCCAGAAGCTCAACGCGAACGACCAGTTGCTCGCGTACCACGACCGCTCGGACGGCGGCCTGTGGGCGACGGTCTGCGAAATGGCGTTCGCGGGTCACACGGGCGTGTCGCTGAACGTCGACATGCTCACGCTCGACGGCGAGCACGGCACCGACTTCGGCGACGCCAAAGACTGGGCGAAGCAGACCAGCGGCCGCCGCGACGACCGCACGCTGCGCGCGCTGTTCTCGGAAGAACTGGGCGCCGTGATCCAGGTGCCGGCCACGCAGCGCGATGCCGTGCTGGCCGTGCTGCGCGAGCACAACCTGTCGGTGTGTTCGAACGTGATCGGCACGCTCAACAACCGCGACTCGATCGAGATCTACCGCGACGCCAAGCGCATCTACGAAGCGCCGCGCGCCGAGCTGCAACGCGTGTGGAGCGAAGTGAGCTGGCGCATCGCGCGTCTGCGCGATAACCCGGCCTGCGCCGACGCCGAATACGACGCACTGCTCGACGCCGCCGATCCGGGCATGCAGCCGCAACTCACGTTCGATCCGGCCGAAGACATCGCCGCGCCGTTCATCGGCAAGGGCGCGCGTCCGCGCGTCGCGATCCTGCGCGAGCAGGGCGTGAACTCGCACCTCGAAACCGCATACGCGTTCGATCGCGCCGGTTTCGACGCGCACGACGTCCACATGAGCGACCTGCTCGCAGGGCGCGCCACGCTCGCCGATTTCGCGGGCGCGGTGGCCTGCGGCGGCTTCTCGTACGGCGACGTGCTGGGCGCGGGCGAAGGCTGGGCCAAGACGATCCGCTTCAACGCGCAGCTCGCGGACATGTTCGCAGCCTTCTTCGCGCGCCAGGACACGTTTGCGCTCGGTATCTGCAACGGCTGCCAGATGCTGTCGAGCCTCGCCTCGATGATTCCGGGCGCCGAAGCCTGGCCGAAATTCACGCGCAACAAGTCGGAGCAGTTCGAAGCGCGCTTCTCGCTGGTCGAAGTGCAGAGCTCGCCGTCGATCTTCTTCAACGGCATGGAAGGCTCGCGCATTCCGGTCGCGGTCGCGCACGGCGAAGGCTTCGCGGACTTCTCGCAGCAGGGCGACATCTCGAAGGTCGCGGTGGCGATGCGTTACGTCGATCACCGCGGTCAGGCGACCGAGGGCTATCCGTTCAACCCGAACGGTTCGCCGCAAGGCATCACCTCGGTTACGACCGCCGACGGCCGCTTCACCGTTCTGATGCCGCACACGGAACGCGTGCAGCGCACCGTGACGATGAGCTGGCATCCGGAAAGCTGGGGCGAGGCGAGCCCGTGGCAGCGTGCGTTCCAGAACGCGCGCAAGTGGGTGGGTTAAGGTGCACCAGGGCTGGCTGACGCTGGATTGAGCGCCAGCCCGTTCGCACCCCGGAACCCCGGTCAGGTCCGCTACGGCGGGCGTGACCGGGGTTTTTGTTTGGGCATGCGGCGAATAGCGAGCCTATTCACCGCATAATGTGCGGCGAATAAATTGTGCGTGCGGCGATTCCGCGCCATAATCGCCGCATGAATAGCGGCGAATACACCTACATCTGGCAGGCCGGCGACTGGCCCGAGTGGCGCTTCGACATGGCGGCGCTCGCCGAGCCCATGGCCGAGGCGAGCCGCGCTCAGGGCGTGCTGATGGGCCGTCTCGCGGATGTCGGCATGCGCCTGCGTGACCAGGCGAGCCTCGCGGCGCTCACCGAGGACGTGCTGAAGACCAGCGAAATCGAGGGCGAGCGTCTGAGCGTGGTCTCGGTGCGTTCGTCGATCGCGCGGCGTCTGGGCGTGGACATTGGCGCGCTCGCGCCCGTCGATCGGCATGTGGAAGGCGTCGTGGAAATGGTGCTCGACGCGACGGCCGCTAGCCGTTTTCCGGTCACGCGCGAACGCTTGTTCGGCTGGCACGCCGCGTTGTTCCCGACCGGTTATGCGGGCCTCACGCCGATTCGCGTCGGCGCCTGGCGTGACGATGCCACCGGTCCGATGCAGGTCGTGTCGGGGCCGATCGGGCGTCAGCATGTGCACTTCGAAGCGCCGCCCGCGCCGCGTCTCGAAGCGGAGCTGGCGCGCTTTCTCGCCTGGGTCAACGCGCCCGCGCAGATGCCGCCGCTGATCAAGGCCGGACTCGGCCATCTCTGGTTCGTCACGCTGCATCCGTTCGACGACGGCAACGGCCGTGTCGCGCGCGCAATCGGCGATCTGCTGCTCGCGCGCGCGGACGGCAGTCCGCAGCGCTTCTACAGTCTGTCGGCGCAAATCCAGCGCGAGCGCAAGGCGTACTACGAGATTCTCGAACGCTCGCAGCGGCGTTCAATGGATGTGACCGAGTGGCTGCGCTGGTTTCTCGACACCCTGCATCGCGCGGTCGATCACGCGCAGATCACGCTCGACTCGGTGCTCGTCAAGGCGCGCTTCTGGCGTCAATGGGCGGACGCGCCGTTCAACGAGCGCCAGGCCAAGGTCGTCAATCGTCTGCTCGACGGTTTCGACGGCAAGCTCACCAGCAGCAAATGGGCCGCGCTGGCCAAGTGCTCGTCGGATACGGCGCTGCGCGACATCAACGACCTGCTCGCGCGCGGCGTGCTGCGCAAGAACGAGAGCGGCGGGCGCAGCACGAGCTACGAACTGAATCCGCCAGCATGAAAAAACCCCGCGCCTCGAAAGGTCGCGGGGTTTTTTCCACAGCAAAACCGCGGTGCGGATTTACTGGATCTTCGCTTGCGCGCGCAGTTGCTTCTCGAACGCGAGCAGCTTTTCCTGCTGGAGCTGTTGCACGATCTGCGGGCGAACCTGCTCGAGCGGCGGCGGGGCGATCGCGCGGATGTCGTCCACGCGGATGATGTGCCAGCCGAACTGCGTGTGCACCGGCGTATCGGTGACCTGGCCTTTCTGCAGCGACGTAGCGGCCGCGGCGAACTCAGGCACGTAGGCCTTCGGGTCCGACCAGTCGAGATCGCCGCCATTCTTCGCCGAGCCCGGATCCTTCGAGTACTGCTTCGCGAGGTCTTCGAAGCTCGCGCCGCCCTTGATCTTCGCGATCAGGTCCTTGGCCTGCTGCTCGTTGTCGACGAGGATGTGATGCAGGTGATATTCCTTGCCGCCCGCGCCTTGCGTGAGCTTGTCGTACATGGCCTTGACGTCGGCGTCCGTCGGCTGGTTGGTCTTGAGGAAGTCCTCGATCCACGCGTGCAGGATGACCTGCTGCTGGGCCATCGCCAGTTGCGCCTTCACGTCCGGACGATTCGGAATGCCCAGACGCGCCGCTTCCTGCATCAGCACTTCGCGGTTGATCAGCTCTTCACGCACGGCCTTTTGCAGATCCGGCGTGTCTTGCTGGCCCTGGGCCACGACCTGGGCGACGAGCGCGTCGGCGCGCGCCTTCGGAATCGGCGTGCCGTTCACGACGGCGATGTTCTGCGCAAAAGCGGGAGCCGCAGCGAACGCAGCCAGCAACACCCAGAGACGGGTTTTCTTCAAGGTCATCTGTAAGTCCTAACAGGGCGAACCAAAAGGGCGAACCAAATAAAGTGGGGCTTAGCGGGGCAGCGCCGCGGCTTCTTCGGGCGTGAGCGCCGTGATCGCGAGTGCATGGATGCCGCGCTGCATGGCTTCGGCCAGCGCATCATACACCATGCGGTGCCTTGCCACGCGGGCTTTCCCGGCGAATGCGGACGCAACGATCGTGACGTGATAATGCCCGCCCGCCGAGGCACCGGCGTGACCGGCGTGCTGTGCGCTGTCGTCGCGCACGACGATCGAATCGACCGGCGCGAGCGCCGCGGTGACGCGCGTTTCGATCAGCGCGAGGCGCTCTGCCGGCGAGGCGTTAAGGAACTCGTCGCTCATTCTTCTTCCTTCATGTGACGCGACAGCCACAGGCTCTGGCCGACGATGAACACCACCAGAATGCCGGTCGCGCCGAACAGTTTGAAATCAACCCAGGCGTCGGTCGAGAAGTGGAACGCGACGAACAGGTTCAGGATGCCGAGCAGCGCGAAGAAGACCGACCAGACGAAGTTCAGTTGCGTCCAGATGCGCGTGGGCAGCGTGATCTGCTTGCCCATCATCGCTTCGATGAGGTTCTTGCTGAACGCGACCTGCGAGACCAGCAGCACGATGGAGAACGCCCAGTAGAGCACCGTGGGTTTCCACTTGATGAAGGTTTCGTCGTGCAGCATGAGCGTGGCGCCGCCGAACACGACGACGATGCCCAGACTCAGCCACAGCATCGGGTCGACCTTGCGGTGACGAAACGCGACCCAGGCGATTTGCACGAGCGTCGCCGCGATGGCCACGGCGGTGGCCGTGAAGATGCCCCACAGCTTGAAGGCGACGAAGAACAGGATGATCGGGAACAGATCAAACAGAAATTTCATTATCGGCCTGGAAGTTGGCTCTAAGAGCCGCTAAAAGAGGGCGCGACGCCCGCGCGGCCCCAGGGCCGGCGGGCGTTTGCGCCCTCGCGCGAGGCGGCGCCTCGCTTACTTGGGCTCGAATTGTAACGCAGCCGAATTGATGCAATACCGCAGGCCGGTCGGGGCCGGACCATCTTCGAATACGTGGCCCAGATGCGCGCCGCAGTTCTTGCAACGCACCTCGATGCGCAGCATGCCGTGCGTGCGGTCCGTGCGCTCCTCGATTACCTCGCCGTCGATCGGACGGAAGTAGCTCGGCCAGCCGCAGCCGGCGTCGAATTTCGTGTCGGATTCGAACAGCGGCGTGCCACAGCAGACGCAGTCGTAGATGCCGCGTTCGTTGTGGTCCCAGTACTTGCCGGTGAAGGCGCGTTCGGTGGCCGCGTGGCGCGTGACCTGGTATTGCGTGGGGTCGAGCTTCTCGCGCCATTCGGCGTCGGACTTGTGGCCGGGGTAGGCGTCGGAGTTGTGGTCGTCCTGGCTCATGTCGGGTTCCTGTCGGGTTGCGGTCGAGGGGAAGTGCGGAAGAGTCGCTTAGATGGGGGCGCGCTCACGAAGAGCAACTGACTTCGAGCGAGCTCGCCCAGTCGGGCGGCAGCGCCGCGTAGCTTTCGTATTCCGGCTGCTCGTCGAAGGGACGCCTGAGCACCGTCGCGAGCCGCTCGACTTCGCTGAAATCCTTCTGTGCCGCGCGCTCGATGGCCGTTTGCGCGAGGTGATTGCGCAGCACGAACTTCGGATTGACGCGGTTCATCGCTGCGGCGCGCGTGGCGTCGTCGCGGGTTTCGTGCGCGAGACGCGCGCGATAGGTGACGGCCCACGCGTCGAACGCGGCGCGATCGAGGAACAGGTCGCGCACGCTCGTGTCGCCGCTCGCGTCGTGCTTCGAAACGCGCGAGAGATGGCGGAACGTCAGCGTGAAGTCGGCGCGATTCGCATGCATGATTTCGAACAGCTGGTTCGCGAGCTGATCGTCGCCTTCACGCGCGTGTTCGAGGCCGAGCTTCGCACGCATGCGCGCTTCGAGCGCGGGCGCGAAATGCCCCTTGAAGCCTTCGAGCACGCGTTGCGCGTCGGCGATGCAGCGCTCGGTGTGCGCTTTCTCGTCAGTCTGGTCGTACTGCGGGCCGAACAGCGGCAACAGCGCCTGCGCGAGGCAAAAGAGATTCCAGTAGCCGATCTGCGGCTGATTGCGGTACGCGTAGCGACCCTGCGAATCCGAATGATTGCAGATGTGATTCGCGTCGAAGCCGTCGATGAAACCGAACGGGCCGTAGTCGATCGTGAGACCGAGGATCGACATGTTGTCGGTGTTCATCACGCCGTGGCAGAAACCCACGGCCTGCCACTCGACCATCAGCGCCGCCGTGGTGCGCACGGCCTGATCGAGCAGCGCGAGATACGGGTCGTCGGCTTCGCGCAGCTGCGGATAGAAGCGGTCGATGACGTGATCGGCAAGCGTGCGCAGCGCCTCGACGTTGTCCTGCGAATAGAAGTGCTCGAAGTGGCCGAAGCGCACGAAGCTCGGCGAGACGCGCGTGACGACGGCGGCCGTTTCGAGTTCCTCGCGGCGCACGGTCTGATCGGAGCCGGTCACGGCGAGCGCGCGCGTGGTCGGAATGCCGAGGTGATGCATGGCTTCCGAGCACAGATATTCGCGGATCGACGAGCGCAGCACCGCGCGGCCGTCGCCCATGCGCGAGTAGGGCGTGCGGCCCGCGCCCTTGAGCTGCACGTCGTAGCGCCGGCCCGCGTGCTCGACTTCGCCGAGCATCAGCGCGCGGCCGTCGCCGAGCTGGCCCGCCCACACGCCGAACTGATGCCCCGAGTAAACGGCCGCATACGACATGGCCGAGGGCGAGCGTTCGCGGGTGAAGTTGCCGCAGAAAAACGCCGCGAATGACGGATCGTTCACGACGCCCGGATCGAGCCCGAGCAGCGCGGCCGTGTCCGCCGAGAACCCGACCACGTAGGGCGCGGGCAGCGGCGCGCCGGGCAGGCGCGTGTGGAAGGTGGCGCCGAGCGCGGCGAACGCGTCGTCGCGCGCTGCGGTGAGCGCGCGTTCGAAGTCGGCGAGTGCGCCGCTTTGCGGCGCCTGGGGGGCGGACGTGCCGCCTTGCGAGTCTGAAAGGCCTGGTGAAAACGACATGTTGAGCGCCTGTGGATTAGCCGATATTGTAAGTCCGCGCCCGCCGGCGTGCAGGACAGGCCATCGTTGTCATCGACACCGTCGGGCGGCACGCCTCCCGCACGCGCACGCGCACGCGCCGGACCCGGCGAGCCCCGCTCCATCCCATAACGAGAATGATCGCATTCGAGCCGAGGAGACCGACGAGCATGACTGCGCCGCTGCTGGGACACATGATGGACGTGCCGCTTCTCGTGTCGTCGCTGATCGCGCATGCCGCGCGTCATCACGGCAACACCGAGATCGTTTCGCGCCGCATCGAGGGCGACCTGCACCGCTATACCTACCGCGATTGCGAGACGCGCGCGAAGCAGCTCGCGCAGGCGCTCATCGCGCTGGGCGTCGAGCCCGGCGAGCGCGTCGGCACGCTGGCCTGGAACGGCTACCGGCACATGGAAGCGTATTTCGGCGTGACCGGTTTCGGCGCCGTGTGCCACACGATCAATCCGCGTCTCTTTCCCGAGCAGATCGCCTGGATCGTCAATCACGCCGACGATCGCTATGTGCTGTTCGACCTCACGTTCGCGCCGCTCGTCGACGCACTCGCGCCGCAATGTCCGAACGTGCGCGGCTGGATCGCGCTGTGCGACGAATCCTGTCTCCCGGCGATGAAAACGCCGGTGCTCGCGTATGAAACGCTGCTCGCGGCGCAAGACGGCGATTATGCCTGGCCCTTGCTCGACGAGCGTAGCGCGTCGAATCTCTGCTACACATCGGGCACCACCGGCAATCCGAAGGGCGCGCTCTACACGCATCGTTCGTCGGTGCTGCATGCGTATGCGGCGTCCTTGCCGGATTCGATCGGGCTCTCGGCGCGCGACGCGATCTTGCCCGTCGTGCCGATGTTCCATGTGAATGCGTGGGGCATTCCGCACGCGGCGCCGCTGAACGGCACCAAGCTCGTGCTGCCCGGCAAGGATCTCGACGGCAAGTCGCTCTACGAGTTGATGGAGTCCGAGGGCGTGACCTGTTCGGCGGGCGTGCCGACAGTGTGGCTCGGCCTGCTCACGTATATGCGCGACGCGGGCGTGAAGTTTTCGACCTTGCAGCGTACGGTGATCGGCGGTTCGGCGTGTCCGCCCGCGATGCTGCGCACTTACGAAGACACCTACGGCGTGCAGGTGATTCACGCGTGGGGCATGACGGAGATGTCGCCGCTCGGCACGCTCGCGAAGCTCAACTGGGAGCAGTCGCAGCGTCCGCCGGACGCGCGCCGCGCGCTGCTCGAAAAGCAGGGACGCGTGATTTTCGGCGTCGACATGAAGATCGTCGGCGACGACGGGCGCGAGTTGCCGTGGGACGGCGTCGCGTTCGGCGACCTGCATGTGCGCGGGCCGTGGGTCATCGACCGTTATTTCCGGCAGGCGGGCGGTACGCCGCTGATCGACGGCTGGTTCCCGACCGGCGACGTCGCGACCATCGACGCCGACGGCTTCCTGCACATCACCGACCGCAGCAAGGACGTGATCAAGTCGGGCGGCGAGTGGATCAGTTCGATCGAGCTGGAAAACATCGCGGTTTCGCATCCGGCGATTGCGGAGGCCGCGTGTATTGCCTGCGCGCATCCGCGCTGGACCGAGCGGCCGCTGATCGTCGCGGTGAAGAAGCCCGGCGCCGAGGTCACCCGCGAGGCGCTGCTCGCGTATTTCGACGGCAAGGTCGTGAAATGGTGGCAGCCCGACGACGTGGCTTTCGTCGACGAACTGCCGCACACGGCCACCGGCAAGCTGCAAAAGCTCAAACTGCGCGAGCAGTTCCGCGATCACGTGCTGCCCACGGCGGCAGCGGCGAGCGAGCAATGTCCGATGGAGCCGCTCGACGCGAATATCGATGCGCACGCGGGCGGCGGCGCGCACCCGGTCAAGTCGGCGGCGACGCCCGATTAGATCCGCACCACGGTTCGCTCGGCAGCCGTCGAGCGTTGCTTCGGCGCGGCCTGCGGGCCGCGTTTTTCATGTGCTTTCCGTGCGCTTTTCGTACGCTTTGAGCCGTTTGTTTCCAAACCTGCACGACGGTCGGTACAAACCCTGACGCCTTTGTTATCGAAAAAATGGAACGAACGTTCTTTTTTCGGTATTCTGCCTGCTGACCGGGAATGTCGGACAATGAAGCCGGCGACGCACAACGCGGCCCGCAAGCATGGAGGCAGGCAAATGGTAGTGGACAACGCGGCAGTGATTTACACGACTCGCGACGGCGTCGCCGTCATCACGCTCAACAATCCGCCCGTCAACGGCCTGGGTCACGCGACCCGCACCGGCATCGTCGAGGGCATCGCGCGCGCCAACGCCGACACGGCGGTCACGGCCATCGTCATCACGGGCGCGGGCAAGGCGTTTTCGGGCGGCGCCGACATCACCGAATTCAACACGCCGAAGGCCACCCAGGAGCCCACGCTCCACACCGTCATCAAGGAAGTGGAGAAGAGTGCGAAGCCGGTGGTCGCGGCGATCCACAGCGTGGCGATGGGCGGCGGCCTCGAACTGGCGCTCGGCGCGCACTATCGCATCGCGGCGCCCGGCGCGCAGATCGCGCTGCCCGAAGTGAAGCTCGGCATTCTGCCCGGCGCGGGCGGCACGCAGCGCCTGCCGCGCGCGATCGGCCTCGAAGCCGCGCTGAACATGATCGTCAGCGGCGCGCCGGTGCCGAGCGAGAAGCTCGCGAAGTCGGGCCTGTTCGACGCCATGGCGCAAGGCGATCTGCTCGACGAAGCCGTTGCGTTCGCGCGCAAGGCCGCCGACAAGCAGGGTCCGCATCCGCTCGTGCGCAACCGCAAGATCGAGCATCCGAACGCCGAAGGCTTCCTGCAATTCTCGCGCAACACCGTGGGCGCGATGTCGAAGAACTATCCGGCGCCGGTCAAGTGCATCGACGCCATCGCCGCGGGCGTGAAGCAGGGCTTCGACAAGGGCCTCGCCTACGAGCGCGAATGCTTCGTCGAACTGGTGCAAACGCCGGAATCGCACGCGCTGCGTCACGCGTTCTTCGGCGAGCGCGCCGCGAGCAAGATTCCCGATGTGCCGTCGAGCACGCCCACGCGCGACATCCAGACAGTCGCGGTGATCGGCGCGGGCACGATGGGCGGCGGCATCACGATGAACTTCCTGAACGCGGGCGTGCCGGTCACGCTGCTCGAAACGAAGCAGGAAGCGCTCGATCGCGGTCTCGCCACGATCCGCAAGAACTACGAAGCGCAGGTCAAGAAGGGCAAGCTCACGCAGGAGAAGCTCGACGCGCGCATGGCGCTGATCAGCCCGACGCTGTCCTACGACGACCTCAAGCAGGCCGATCTCATCATCGAAGCGGTGTTCGAAGAACTCGGCGTGAAGGAGCAGGTGTTCAAGCGTCTGGACGAAGTCGCGAAGCCGGGCGCCATTCTCGCCTCGAACACCTCGACGCTCGACGTCGACAAGATCGCGGCCTTCACGAAGCGTCCGCAGGACGTGGTCGGTCTGCACTTCTTCAGTCCGGCCAACGTCATGAAGCTGCTCGAAGTCGTGCGCGGCAAGGAAACCGCGAAGGACGTGCTGGCCACCGTCATGCAGGTCGCGAAGAAGATCCGCAAGACGGCCGTGGTCTCGGGCGTGTGCGACGGCTTCATCGGCAACCGCATGATCGAGCAGTACGTGCGCCAGGCGCTCTACATGCTCGAAGAAGGCGCGCTGCCCGCGCAGGTCGACCGCGCGATCGAGAAGTTCGGCTTCGCGATGGGGCCGTTCCGCATGAGCGACCTCGCGGGCAACGATATCGGCTGGGCGATCCGCAAGCGTCGTTACCAGGAACATCCGGACATGAAGTACTCGAAGATCGCCGACCGTCTGTGCGAAACGGGGCGCTTCGGCCAGAAGACCGGCGCGGGCTGGTACGACTACAAGGCGGGCGAACGCAATGCGCTGCCCTCGAAGCTCGTCGACGACATGATCGTCGCGTACTCGAAGGAAGCGGGCGCCGAACGCCGCAAGATCAGCGACGAGGAAATCGTCGAGCGCCTGGTCTACGCGCTCGTCAACGAAGGCGCGAAGATTCTCGAAGAAGGCATCGCGTCGAAGGCGTCGGACATCGACATGGTCTATCTCACGGGCTACGGCTTCCCGCTGTGGCGCGGCGGCCCGATGCTCTACGCCGACACGGTCGGTCTCTACAACGTGGCGCGCTCGATTCGCCGCTACGCGCAACAGCCGAACGGCGACGCCTGGCAGATCGCGTCGTCGCTGGCCAAGCGCGCGGAGAACGGCGGCGCGTTCAACTGAGCGACGCCCGCACGCGTATCAACCAGATGTATCAACGCTAGCAAGAACGGACGAACACGATGAGAAGCGCAGACGACGTGCTCCTGCTGATCGACCTGCAATACGACTTCATGCCAGGCGGGGCGCTGGCCGTCGCGCACGGCGACGAAGTCGTGCCGGTCGCCAACCGGCTCGCGCAGGGCTTCGCGCATGTGGTGCTCACGCAGGATTGGCACCCGGCGGCGCACGTGTCGTTTGCCGCGAATCACGCGGGGCGCCAGCCCTTCGAGACCGTCGCGCTGCCGTACGGCGAGCAGGTGCTGTGGCCCACGCACTGCGTGCAGGGCACGCCAGGCGCGGCTTTGCATCGCGATCTCGACGTGCCGCATGCGCGCGCGGTCATCCGCAAGGGTCATCACGTGGACGTCGACAGCTACTCGGCGTTTCTCGAAGCCGATCGCACGACGCCCACCGGACTCGCGGGCTATCTGCGCGATACGGGCGCGAAGCGCGTGTACTGCTGCGGCCTCGCGACCGACTATTGCGTTGCGTGGTCCGCGCTCGATGCGCGCGCCGCGGGCTTCGAAACCGTGCTGATCGAAGACGCCTCGCGCGCCATCGACCTGAACGGCTCGCTGGCCGCCGCGTGGGAGCAGTTGCAGGCGGCGGGCGTGAAGCGCGCGCAGTCGGCCGACGTGCTGCGCGGCGCGGCCTGAGGGCGCAGATTCCCCCGCATTCGTTCGTTCGAAGCGACAGAGATTCACCGGATCAAACCATTGGGATGGGATCGGCGCACCGCGCACAGGCGCAAGCGCCGATCGACAAGGAGACACACAGATGACTGACGCCGTAATCGTTTCGACCGCCCGCACGGGCCTCGCCAAATCGTGGAAGGGCTCGTTCAACATGACGCACGGCGCCACGCTCGGCGGCCACGTCACGCAGGCCGCCGTCGAGCGCGCGAAGATCGACCCCGCGCGCGTCGAGGACGTGATCATGGGCTGCGCCAATCCCGAAGGCGCGACGGGCGCCAACATCGCTCGCCAGATCGCGCTGCGCGCGGGCCTGCCGGTCTCGGTGCCGGGCATGACGGTGAACCGTTTCTGTTCGTCCGGTCTCCAGACGATTGCGCTCGCGGCGCAACGCGTGATTGCCGGTGAAGGCGACGTGTTCGTGGCGGGCGGCGTGGAATCCATTTCGTGCGTGCAGAACGAAATGAATCGCCACATGATGGCCGAAGGCTGGCTCAGCCAGCACAAGCCGGAAATCTACTGGAGCATGCTGCAGACGGCGGAAAACGTCGCGAAACGCTACGAAATCTCGAAGGATCGTCAGGACGAATACGGCGTGCAGTCGCAACTGCGCGCGGCCGCGGCGCAGGCGGCGGGTCTCTTCAACGACGAAATCGTGCCGATGACGGTGCTCGCGGGCGTCGCCGACAAGGCTTCGGGCCAGCTGATCACGAAGGAAGTGACGATCTCGTCCGACGAAGGCATTCGCGGCGACACCACGCTCGAAGGCGTGGCGAAGATCCGCACGGCGATGCCCGGCGGCGTGATCACGGCGGGCAACGCGAGCCAGTTCTCGGACGGCGCGAGCGCCTGCGTGGTCATGAACGCCAAGGTCGCGGAACGCGAGGGCCTGCAACCGCTCGGCATCTTCCGCGGCTTCGCCGTGGCCGGTTGCGAGCCCGACGAAATGGGCATCGGCCCGGTGTTCGCGGTGCCGAAGCTCCTCAAGCAGGCGGGCCTCAAGGTCGAGGACATCGACCTGTGGGAACTGAACGAAGCGTTCGCGGTGCAGGTGCTCTATTGCCGCGACAAGCTCGGCATTCCCGCCGATCGCCTGAACGTGAACGGCGGCGCGATCGCGGTCGGTCACCCGTATGGCGTTTCGGGTGCGCGTCTCACCGGTCATGCGCTGATCGAAGGCAAGCGCCGCGGCGCGAAGCTCGTCGTCGTCACGATGTGTATCGGTGGCGGTCAGGGCGCGGCGGGGCTTTTCGAAGTCGTGTAACGCCCGCAAGGCGCGCGATCCAGCGGCGCGCCCACGCCACGAGCGGCGACGCGGCCGCCGGCACGATCAGCACGCCGGCGGCATCGCGTTCCACGCCGCTCAAGCCGTACCAGCCCCGATCGCTGATCGGATAACGCTCGCCTTCGTCGAGGCGCCGCGCCTGTAGCGGTGCGACGTGGCCGGCCAGGGCGAGAGCGGCATCGCGATACGTCACGCACAGCGCGCCTTCCACTGCAACGAGCGCAGCGCCGCGACGCAAGGCGATCCAGTGAACCTGATGGGGCGCGATGCGCAGCAGCGGCGGCGGCGACGCCAAAGCCGCGTCGGGCGCGCCCGGGGCAAAAGACGAGAGGGTGGGCAAGTCGTGCATGATCGAGACCTGAACGTTGAAGTGCTGACATGCCCCGACTTTATGGGCGCGAACGCGCGCGCAACAGGCACAACGGGGCGCGATCCGTTGCGCTACAGCGGTGACAAACATCGCGCTGTATCGGTGCAAAGCGACAAGACGTGTATCTGTCGCGCCCGGCCGCCGCTCTGGCATCATCGACCGATGAACGTCCCCGATCAGCCTCTTTACCGGCAACTCGCCGGCCACTACCGGCGCTCCATCGAAAGCGGCGTGCTGCGTCCCGGCGACCGCATGCCGTCGATGCGCGCGTTCATGCGCCAGCACGACGTGAGTCTCGCCACCGCGACCGAAAGCTATCGCGTGCTCGAACGCGAATCGCTGATCGAGGCGCGTCCGCGCGAAGGCTATTTCGTGCGCGCGGCGAATGCGAACACGCTGCCCGCCGCGCGCGAGCCCGACTGGCAGGACGCGACGCACCGCGAACCGCTCGTCGCGCAGTTCGTCGGCATGCACGCGGCCATTTCCGCGCTCGTGGCGCGCTTTCAGCAGGTGCCCGATGCGCTCAATCTCGGCGGCGTGACCGCCGCCGACGCGCTGTTTCCCGGCGAGGAATTGCAGAAGATCGCCGTGCGCATCCTGCGGCGCCGTCCCGATCTGCTCACGTCGCCGGGCCATGAGCGCGGCGATCCGCAACTGCGCGCCGTGATCGCGCGACGTGCGCTTGCGGCGGGCTTCGCCGTTCACGCCGACGAGATCGTCATGACCAACGGCGGCACCGAGGCGGTCAATCTCGCCCTGCGCGCGGTGACGCAGCCCGGCGACACGGTCGCCGTCGAATCGCCGTGTTTTTACGGCTTGCTGCAGGTGCTCGAAAGCCTCGGTCTGCGCGCGCTCGAAATTCCGGCGAGCCCGACCACCGGGCTGTCGGTCGAGGCGCTCGAATTCGCCTTGCAGCAGCATCCGGAACTGAAGGCCGTGGTGGTGGTGCCGCATCTGCAGAATCCGCTCGGCTGCGTGATGCCGGATGCGCACAAGCAGCGCATTGTCGAGTTGTGCACGCAGGCGGGCGTGGCCGTGATCGAAGACGATCCGTACCGCGAACTCGTCGAAGGCGAGACCGCGCCGCGCGCCCTGAAAGCGTGGGACAGCGCGGGCACGGTGATTCACTGCACGTCGTTCAACAAGACGCTCGCGCCGGGCATGCGCGTGGGCTGGATGGCGGGCGGGCGCTGGCACGCGCGCATCGCGATGCTGAAGTTTTCGCAGTCGCGCCTGAACGAACCGCTTTCGCAGGCCGTGCTCGCCGAGTTCCTGCAAAGCCAGGCGCACGAACGCCATTTGCGCCGCCTGCGCGAGCGGCTGCGCGCGCAGCGCGAACGTATGGCGCAGGGCATCGGCGCGGCGTTTCCCGAGGGCACGCGCTTCACGCCGCCGGCCGGCGGGCTGGCGTTCTGGATCGAGTTGCCGCGGCATGTGTCGTCGATGGCGCTGTTCGACGCGGCGCTCGCCGAGCGTATCCGCATCATGCCCGGCACCGTGTTTTCGAACTCGGGGCGTTTCGAGCATTGCATCCGCGTGAGCTGTCCGGGTCCGCTACCCCATAGCGCCGACGATGCGCTGCTGCGGATCGGGGCGATCGCGCACCGGCTGGCCCGCGAAAACGCGCTGCCGGGCGCGGGCGCGAAGGCATGAGCGGGCCATGCACGCGCGCTCGCACGGGTATCATGACGGCTGCCTTGCGCCCGTGCTTCGCACGGCGCGCGAGCCCCGTTCATGCAACAGAGAAAAGGTGAAACCGTGATTCGTCATATCGTGATGTGGAAGCTCAAGGAAACGGCCGAAGGCGCGACGCGCGCCGAGAATGTCGCGAAGTTCAAGACGCTGCTCGAAGCCTGCCGTGACCTCGTGCCGGGCACGCTGCATCTCGAAGTCGGCGTGGCGGGCGAGGGTCTCGATTCGACCTACGATCTCGCGCTGCTTTCCGATTTCGCCGACAAGGCCGCGCTCGACGCTTACCAGGTTCACCCCGAACACCTCGTCGTGAAGGACTTCGCCAAGCGCGTGGTCGAGTCGCGTCAGGCTGTCGATTACGTCGTGTGAAGCTCGCCATGATCGGAACCGCAGATACCACCCAGGGCAGCGCGCCGAGCGGCGGCGAGGCCCAGCAGCCAGCGCAGCCGGCCCCAACGGCACAATCGGCACAGCCGCACGATGCCCAGAACGCGGGCATGGTGATCGAAAGCCCGTTCGTCGACCATCTGGGCGCGCAGCTCGTCAGCGCGCGCGACGGCGCGAGCGAAGTGATGCTGCCGCTTGCCGAGCGTCACCTGAACACGTGGGACGTCGCGCATGGCGGCGTGACCATGACGCTCGCCGACATCGCGCTCGCGATGGCCGCGCGCAGCGTCGCCGCTGACGGCGTGGGCGTCGTCACCGTCGAGATGAAAGTGAACTTCATGCAGCCGGGTCGCGGCGAACTGCGCGCCTATGGCCGCGTGCTGCACCGCTCGACCACGATGGCTTATTGCGAAGGCGAGATCCGCGACAGCGAAGGCCACTTCGTCGCCAAGGCGCTCGGCACCTTCAAATACATGCGCAAGCTCGCTGTGGGTCGCGACGTCACGCGCCAGCGCCTGCGCAGCGATCCCAACGCGAAGCCGGGCCCGAGCGACGGCTGATCGTCGCTTTCGCCCGGCTTCGCGCCTGGCTTGCGCGCCCGCTCCGCAATGAAACGATCACTGTTTCTGGCGGGCGCGCATCCGTTTCCACCCCGCGCGGCCCGTGCCGCGCCTCTTCGAAGCCTGACCACGCTCATGACCCAGACCAATCGCCAGATCCTGCTCGCCTCGCGTCCCGAAGGCGCTGCCAGCGTCGATAACTTCCGTCTCGTCGAAACGTCGCTCGCGCCGCTCGCCCAGGGTCAGGTGCGCGTGCGCAATCACTATCTGTCGCTCGATCCGTACATGCGCGGCCGTATGAACGACAGCAAGTCGTATGCGGCGCCGCAACCGCTCGATTCGGTGATGATCGGCGGCACGGTGGGCGAGGTGGTCGAGTCGCTCAATCCGAAATTCAAGGTGGGCGACAAGGTAGTCGGCATGGCCGGCTGGCAGGAATTCGCGACCTCGGACGGCAACGACATGCACGTCGTCGATACGACGCATGTGCCGCTTTCCGCGTACCTCGGTCCGGTCGGCATGCCGGGCGTCACCGCGTGGTACGGCCTGAACCGCATCATCGCGCCGAAGGCGGGCGAGACCGTGGTCGTGAGCGCGGCAAGCGGCGCGGTCGGCAGCGTGGTCGGCCAACTGGCGAAGCGTGCGGGCTGCCGTGCGGTCGGCATCGCGGGCGGCGCGGAAAAGTGCCGTTACGTGGTCGAGGAACTGGGCTTCGACGCCTGCGTCGACTACAAGGCCGGCAATCTGTATCCCGATCTCAAGGCCGCGACGCCGGACGGCGTGGACGGCTATTTCGAAAACGTGGGCGGCGCGGTGCTCGACGCCACGCTCGCGCGCATGAACGCGTTCGGCCGCATCGCACTGTGCGGCATGATCGCGGGCTACGACGGCGAGCCGATGCCGCTCAAGTATCCGCAACTGCTGCTCACGCAGCGCCTGCTGGTGCAGGGTTTCATCGTGAGCGAACACATGGACGTGTGGCCGCAGGCGCTCGGCGAACTCGGCGCGCTGGTCGCGAAGAAACAGTTGGCGTATCGCGAGACGATCGCCGACGGTCTCGACAACGCGCCCGCCGCGTTCCTCGGCATGCTCAAAGGCCAGAATTTCGGCAAGCAGCTCGTCAAGCTGATCTGACGAACCGCGCCGGCCCCTTTCCATGACTTCTGCATCCCTAACGAATAGCACCGGAGACGCGATGTCCGATCCATTTCAGTTCGAAGGCCGCGTGGCCGTCATCACCGGCGCGGCGAGCGGCTTTGGCCGCGCGTTCGCGCAACAGGCCGCCGCGCTCGGCATGAAACTCGTGCTCGCCGACGTCGACGCCGCCACGCTCGACGCCGCCGTGCAGGCAATCCGCGAGCAGGGCGCGCAGGCGATCGGCGTGCGCACCGACGTACGCGATCCCGCCCAGGTCGACGCGCTCGCGCAAGCGGCGATCGAGGCCTATGGCAAGGTCCATCTGCTGTTCAACAACGCGGGCGTGGGCACGGGCGGCTTCCTCTGGGAAAGCAGCGCGAAGGACTGGGAGTGGGTGTTCGGCGTGAACGTGATGGGCGTGGCGAACGGCGTGCGCAGCTTCGCGCCGATCATGCTCAAGCAGGGCGAGCGCGCGCATATCGTCAATACTGCGTCGGTGGCGGGTCTGCTGTCGCCGCCCGCGATGGGCGTCTACAACGCGTCGAAGCACGCGGTGGTCTCGCTCACCGAAACGCTCTATCACGACCTCAAGAACGTGAGCGACGTGGTGAGCTGCTCGCTGCTGTGTCCGGCCTTCGTGCCGACGGGCATCGCCAACGCCGAGCGCAGCCGTCCCGACGATCTGCGCAACGACGCGCCGCCCACGCGCTCGCAACAGGCCGCCGATCTGCAATTGCAGCGCGCCGTGCGTTCGGGCCGCCTCACGCCCGACGACGTCGCGAAAGCCACGTTCGACGCCGTGCGCGATGCGCGCTTTTACATCCTCACGCATCCGGGCATACTCGCTTCGGTCAAGCTGCGTCACGAAGACATCGAAACGCTGCGCAATCCGACCGATCCGCTGTCGCTCAAGCCCGAAGTCAAAGCCGAGGCGAAAGCCAACGCCGCGTCCTGACGCGCAGCCCGGCGAACGGTCCCGGTTGCGCAAGGCGTTATCCGCAACTTTTTCTCCTGCACGAACCGGGACCATGCCGCTGAACGCGAAGATCGCACTCGTCCTCGAAATGGTGGCCCGCGCGGGCCGCACGCCGTATCACGAACTCACGCCTCAGGACGCGCGCGCGTCCTACGAGAAAAGCGCCTCGGTGCTGGAGATCGCGGCCGCGCCGATGCACGCGGTCGACGATCTGCGCCTTCCCGTGCGCGACGGCGAGACGATCCGCGCGCGTCTCTATACACCGGTCGAACCGAATTGGGCGCAGCCGCTGCCCGCGCTGGTGTATGTCCACGGCGGCGGCTTCACCGTCGGCAGCGTCGATACGCACGATGCGCTGTGCCGTATGTTCGCGCACGACGCGCGCTGCGCCGTGCTCTCGGTCGACTACCGGCTCGCGCCCGAGCACAAGTTTCCCACCGCCGTTCACGACACCTTCGACGCCTACATGTGGCTGCACGCGCATGCGGCGGAATATGGCATCGACGCCGCGCGCCTGGCCGTCGGCGGCGACAGCGCGGGCGGCACGCTCGCAACGGTGTGCGCCGTGCTCGCGCGCGACGCGGGCATCGCGCCCGTGCTGCAAATGCTGATTTATCCGGGCACGGGCGGCTATCAGGACACGGACTCGCACCGGCGTCTCGCGGACGGCTATCTGCTGACCGAAGCCACGATCCAGTGGTTCTTCAACCATTACGTGCGCGCCGCTTCAGACCGCGACGATTGGCGCTTCGCGCCGCTCGACGGCAAGCACGGCATTGGCGGCACGAGCGGCGTGCCGGATTTTCGCGGGCTGGCACCGGCGTGGATCGCGGTGGCGGAGTTCGATCCGCTCGTCGACGAAGGCGTGGCGTACGCGGAGAAACTGCGCGCGGCGGGCAATGACGTCACGCTGGTGCGCTACGACGGCATGATCCACGAGTTCTTCAAGATGGGCGCTTACGTCGACGACGCGCGTCGCGCGCACGCCGACGCCGCGCAAGCGTTGCGCGCGGCGTTCGGTGTGGAGGCGTGATGAGCGGAGCGGCTTAGCGCGCCGTGTCGATGACGTAGCGTTCGTGGCGCTCGAATGCGCCCGGGCGCACGAGGCGGTGCGAGCCGTCGTCGTCGCTGCGTTCGAGCGCCTCGACGTCCAGACGCGCGCCGTTCACGCGTACGCGCAGCGCCGTGGTGCCGCGCGTGCCGTAATCGGGCGTTTCGATGAAGGCCGCCGACAGCGCGCGCTCGCGTTCGAGCGGAATGCCGGTCGCGGGCAGGTCGGCGTCGGGCGCCACGCGCGGGTCGCGCATCATCTCGATCAGACGTTCGAGCGGGACGTCGGCGCCGTCGCTCGCGCGCTGCGTGAGTTGGGCGAGTTCCGCGCGCTTGTGCACGAGCTTCGGCCACGGCGTGTCGAGCACCGCGTTGGAGATGCCGTGCGTGCCTTCGGGCAGCAGCGCGGGCGCGCGGTCGGCGCGATTGCAATACCAGGCGAGCTCGCCGCGCGTCCAGTCGCCGACGATCAGATTGAAGCCGTTGTAGAGCGCTCCGTCGCGCGCGACTTCGTCGAGATAGCCGAGCGCGCTGTCGGGCAGCGTCCCGGTCGCCGCCGATGACCCCATCAGCCAGCGAGACACCAGCGTGCCGCGCGTGGGCGCGTCGGGGCGCATGTCGCGCGGCGCGCGATAGTTGGTGAGCGCGGCGAAGCGCCCGCCGCGCGTCATGCCGAGCCACGTGCCGCCGCCGACGAGATCGCGGCCCGCGAGCACGTCGGGCGCATCGGCCCACCATTGCAGCGGCGCGGCGGTGCGGCGCAGGAACTCGTCGCGATTCGCGGCGAGCGTGAAGCGCGCGCCTGCGGTCGCCTGCGGGCGCCAGTCGAACACGATCAGGCACATGGCGCGCGACCTCCGTCGCTCAGGCCGCACGCAGAGGGCGGCCGCGTTCCGACCGGCCAGAACGCCAACACCAACACTTCCAGCGCCGACAACGCGTCAGACCTCGGTGGGCAGTGCGTAGGGCAGCGGCAAGAAGCGCAGCGCGGGGCCGTCGGCGGCGCCCAGATGCACGCTGCCCGCTTCGAGCGCCGCGAGCTTGATCTCGGTGAGCAGATCGACGCCGCCTTCGGGCGACGCGGCCGCATTCACGATCATGCCGCAGGGTTGGCCCGGATCGTCGGAATGGAACAGCTCGACGCCCGGACGCGCGGCGTCGAGACCGGCCGCGACGCTCGCGAGCGCCGTGCGCCGCTTGATCGTGCCGCGATACTGGCTGCGCGCGACCACTTCCTGACCCGGATAGCAGCCCTTCTTGAAGTTCACGCCGCCGAGCACGTCATAGTTGATCATCTGCGGCACGAACTGCTCGCTCACGGCTTGCGTGACGCGCGGCTCGCCCGCGTGGATGTCGAACCAGTCCCACAGCGCGGGCGTGACGCGCGCGATCTTGCCGTCGAGCGCGGCGAGTTTCGCTTCGACCGCGTCCTTCGGACCGACCAGCAGATAGCGCAGACGGCCGGCCGCGTCGGGCAGGCGGATCAGCGAGCCGGCGGTGTCGTCGACCTTGACGTGCACGCCGTCGGGCAGTGCGTCGAACACGCCCGACAGCGCGCCGCGCACGTCGCCCGCGAAGCCGACCACGAGCAGCTTGTCGCTGTCGTCGACGAGCTTGGCCTTGGCGCGCAGCACGAACATCGACAGGCGTTTTTGCACCGCGGCCTGCACGTCCTTCGAGATCAGCAGGCGGATCGTCTCGGCGCTTTTCCAGACGAGGAACGACGCGAGCAGGCGGCCCTTGGCCGAGCAGTAGCCCGCGAGGCGCGCGCCCGCGACGTCCAGATGCTGGATGTCGTTGGTGAGCTGGCTGTGCAGGAAAGTGGCGGCGTCTTCGCCGTTGGCGTCGATCACGCCGAACTGCGGCAGGATCGCGTAGGCGCCGCCCTTGAGCGCGGCGTCGAAGTCGGCGGCGGTCGGGGCGGGCAGATCAGCCTGCACGGCCGGCGTGGAGGAAAGCGTAGTAGCGGGAGCGAGCGGGGAGTTCATGGATTCGGGGAACAGTCAATCCTGACTTTAGCGAGGGCAAGCAGTTATTATATGAGGTCCCCCTGAGTCATGTTTCCATGTCCCTCCTGAAGAAATGCCTTGCCGCCGGCGTTGCGTGCGCCGTGCTGGGCGCAGCCGCCGCAGGCGGTGTCTGGTACTGGGCCACCACGCCCGTTGCACTCGCGGTCCAGCAGCTCGACGTCACCATCAAGCCGCACAGCACCGTGCGCAGCGTTACCGCCCAGTTGAGCCGCGGCGGCGTGCCGGTCCAGCCCCAGTTGTTCGTGCTGATGACCCGCGCGCTCGGCCTGCAGAGCCATCTCAAATCGGGCAATTACGAATTCAAGGCGGGCATCACGCCCTACGAAGTGCTGCAGAAGATGGCGCTCGGCGACGTCAACGAATACGTCGCGACCATCATCGAAGGCTGGACCTTCAAGCGCATGCGCGACGAGCTCGACGCGAATCCGGCGCTGCGCCACGACACCGCGGGCATGAACGACGCCCAGCTTCTGACGGCGATCGGCGCGCCCGCTTCGCCCGAGGGCAGCGGCGAGGGCCTGTTCTTCCCCGACACCTATCTGTTCGACAAGGGTTCGAGCGATCTGGACGTCTTCCGCCGCGCCTATAAGCTCATGCAGACGCATCTGAACGAGGCATGGGCCGCGCGCGCGCCGGGTCTGCCGCTGAAGTCGCCGTACGAGGCGCTGACGCTCGCTTCGCTGGTCGAGAAGGAAACCGGCAAGGCCGGCGACCGTCCGCTGGTGGCCGCCGTATTCACGAACCGCCTCAAGGTGGGCATGCCGCTGCAGACCGATCCGGCGGTGATCTACGGGATGGGCGCGGGCTATCTGGGGCGTCTGCACAAGCGCGATCTGCAAACCGACACTCTTTACAATACGTACCTGCGCCCAGGACTGCCGCCAACGCCAATCGCGTTGCCCGGCGCCGCGGCATTGCAGGCAGCGCTCAATCCGGCGGCGACCGGCGCGCTGTATTTCGTGGCGCGCGGCGACGGCAGCAGCGTGTTTTCCGACAATCTCGTCGACCACAACAAGGCCGTCGACAAATACATCCGGGGTAACTAAATGGCGCGTGGCCGATTCATCACGTTCGAGGGCATCGACGGCGCGGGCAAGACCACGCATCTGGCCTGGTTCCGCGAGCAGCTCGAGCACAAGCTCGCTGCCGGCGGCCGCACGGTGGTCATGACGCGCGAACCGGGCGGCACGCCGCTCGGCGAATCGCTGCGCGACCTCCTGCTGCACGAGCAGATGGACCTCGAAACCGAGGCGCTGCTGATGTTCGCGGCGCGTCGCGAGCATCTCGCGCGCGTGATCGAGCCGGCGCTCGCACGCGGCGACTGGGTGCTGTCGGACCGCTTTTCCGACGCGACCTTTGCCTATCAGGGCGGCGGCCGTGGCCTGCCGCGCGACAAGCTGGAAACGCTTGAACGCTGGGTGCAGGGCGGTTTTCAGCCCGATCTGACCATCCTGTTCGACATCGCACCCGACACCGCCAGCGAGCGGCGCGGCGCGGCGCGCGAGCCGGACCGCTTCGAAAGCGAGACCGACGCGTTCTTCACGCGCACGCGCGCCGAGTACCTGCGCCGCGCGGAAGAGGCGCCGTACCGCTTCGCGATCGTCGATTCCTCGCAGAGCATCGACGGAATTCGCGCCAAGCTTGAGCAGATCATCGCAACGCTCTGATTGCAAAGCGTTATTTGGCGAAGTTATATGAACGGCGTGGTTCGCGCGAAATCTCGCGAACTTCGCCTAACTGATTGATTCTAAATATGATCTATCCGTGGCAGAGCGGCGACTGGGAACGCCTTCAGCAGTTGCGCAGCCACTGGCCGCATGCGCTGCTGCTGCACGGCCAGGCCGGCATCGGCAAGCTCCAGTTCGCCCAGCATCTGGCGAAGGGGCTGCTGTGCGAGTCGCCGCACCCCGACGGTCAGCCGTGCGGCGCCTGCCCGGCGTGCCACTGGTTCGAGCAGGGCAATCATCCCGATTACCGCGCGGTGGTGCCCGAAGCGCTCGCCAGCCTCGTCGGCCCGACGGGCGACGACAGCGACGGCAAGCCCGAGAAAGCCGACAAGGGCGACGACGAAGGCAAGAAAGGGCGCGCGCCCAGCAAGGAAATCCGCATCGAGCAGGTGCGCGCGCTGCTCGATTTCACGGGCGTCGGCTCGCATCGCGGCGGCATGCGCGTGGTCGTGCTGTATCCGGCCGAAGCGCTCAACGTCGCCGCCGCGAACGCGCTGCTGAAAACGCTGGAGGAACCGCCTTCGGGCGTGGTGTTCCTGATGGTCTCGGCGCGCATCGACCGTTTGCTGCCGACCATCATCAGCCGCTGCCGCCAGTGGCCGATGAGCACGCCCGCGCCTGCCGAGGCGCAGGCCTGGCTTGCGCAGCAGGGCGTGGACGATCCGGTCGGGCTGCTGGCCGAAGCGGGCGGCGCGCCGCTTGCGGCACTCGCGCTCGCGAGCGACGAAAACCGCACGCTGCGCGACTGGACGCTCACCCAACTCGCCGCAGGCCCGGCCTGCGATCCGTTCGCCTGCGGCGAGACGCTGCAAAAGCTGCCGGTGCCGCTGGTGCTCGGCTGGTTGCAGCGCTGGGTCTACGATCTGCTGGCCGAACGCACGGCGGGCCGTCCGCGCTATTACCCGCAGTCGGCGGCCGCGCTCGGGCGCTGCGCCGCGAAGCTCGACAGCCCGGCGCTCGCGCGCTACATGAAGACCGTGACGCGTCAGCGCGCGATCGAAAACCATCCGCTCAATGCGCGGCTCGTGTTCGAGGAACTGTTTCTCGGCTATCGTGAAATGTTCGCCTGACGCGTATTTGATGCGCGTTTGATCACACAGCGCGCCGCGCTGGCCTTGAGCCTCGCTTAGCCTTAACGATTTTCACCGCAGGACTTGTCCATGTTTGTCGATTCGCATTGCCACATCAACTTCGAGGGCCTCGCCGACCGGCTGCCGCAGGTGCTCGAAAACATGCGCGAGCAGTCCGTGACGCACGCGCTGTGCGTCTCGGTCGATCTGGAGACGCTGCCCTCGGTGCTCGATATCGCGAGCCGCTACGAGAACGTCTACGCGTCGGTGGGCGTGCATCCGGACCACGAAGACGTGCAGGAGCCCTCGGTCGCCGACCTCGTCGAGCTGGCGAAACACCCGAAGGTGGTGGCGATCGGCGAAACGGGGCTCGATTACTACCGTCTGGGCGAACGCACCATCGACGACATGGAATGGCAGCGTGAGCGCTTTCGCGTGCACATTCGCGCGGCGCACGCCACCGGCAAGCCGCTGATCGTCCACACGCGCGCCGCTTCCGAGGACACGCTGCGCATCATGGAAGAGGAGCGCGCGGGCGAGCCGGGCGGCGTGATGCACTGCTTCACGGAGCCCTGGGCGATCGCCGAACGCGCCATCGCGCAGAATTTCTTCATTTCGCTGTCGGGCATCGTGACCTTCAAGAGCGCGACCGATGTGCAGGAAGTGGCGCGCCGCGTGCCGATCGAGCGTCTTTTGATCGAAACGGACTCGCCGTATCTTGCGCCAGTGCCATTTCGTGGCAAACCCAATGAACCTGCGTACGTCAGCCATGTCGGAAGATTCATTGCCCAGCAACGCGGATTGCCGGACGCCGAACTCGGCGCTGCCACCACGCAGAATTTTTTCCGGCTCTTCAAGATTCCGGCTTCGGCCTGAACGCAGCCGCTACGGGCAATGCCGCTGAAAAAACGGCGTGTTATCAATCAGATATCGAATAACGTTAAGGCCTGACATGAACTCGAATTCGCAACTGTCCACCGTGAAATCCGCGCAAACCGTCCGGGGCGCCGCCGTGCGCCGCGTCGCTGCCGCGCTTGCTTTCGGCATGGGCGCCGCCGTGCTCGTCAGCGCGCCGGTCCACGCCGCGCCGATCGATTCGCTCGTGAAAGGCGTGAAGTTCGACGACGACAAGGGCGTCGCCAAGGACATCGCCAACGGCATGGACCCGAACGCGACCGACGACCAGGGCATGCCGCTGCTCGTGCTGGCCGCCCGCGAGAAGTCGGACAAGGTCGCGGCGGTGCTGCTCGACAACCCGGCCATCAAGATCAACGCGCAGGACAAGGCGGGCGAAAACGCGCTCATGCTGGCTTCGCTGAACGGCGACGTCGACCTCGTGAAAATGCTCATCACCAAGGGCGCCGACGTCAACAAGCAGGGCTGGACCCCGCTGCACTACGCGGCCGCGAACGGTAACGACGATGTCGCGAAGCTGCTGATCGGCTATTCGGCCGACGTGAACGCGCAGTCGCCGAACGGCACCACGCCGCTCATGATGGCCGCGCGCGGCGATCACATGAGCACCGCGAATCTGCTGCTCGATCACGGCGCGAATCTGCAGGCCAAGAACCAGATCGGCATGAACGCGCTCGATTTCGCCAAGCAGTACAAGGCGCCGGATGCGATCAAGGACCTCTCGGCGCGCATGGGGCAGGCGGCGCAATAACGGGCCGATAACGGCTCAGTCAGCGCTCGACCGCACCCCGGGCCGCCTGCCACGCGGCCTCGCGCGCAACGGCCGCGCGGGTGCGGCGCGAACCGGACCCGAGCGGCAGTTATGCAAAACAGTGCACAATAGCGAAATTGCCCCTTGCCGGCAGCCGCGCTCCACGCGCGCACCGGCGGGCGGCGCGCGGCGCAGGGGCGCCGCACCACACGACGATTCAAGGAGAACCATGCTGCGGGCTCTGTTCTGCGCCGGCGCGCTCGTTTTGCCGCTCTCGGCTTTCGCATTCACCGCAAGCGACCTCAACCGCCTTTGCTCGAAGACCGACGTGGCCTCGCGCAGTGCGTGCGCGGCGTATATCGAAGGTGCCGCCGACGGCATCTTCAACACCATCGACGCGATCGGCGGCACGACCGGCCCGCGCGTCGGCCAATACTTCTGCCTGCCGGCGGATGCGCGCTCCGCGCAGCTGACCGACGCCGTGCGCAAGTACATCGCCGACAACCCGAACATCGCGGGCTACAACGCCAGCACGGCGATTTCGCTTGGGCTCGGCAAGGCGTTTCCCTGCAAGACGGGCAGTTGATGGCCGCCTCGGCACGGCCGCGTCCGGCCGTGCTGCCCGTCTTTTGCCGCAACCTCCGCCGTATCACCTCGCATCCGTAGCGCCGTTGAACCAACGGCGCAATCGCCAGTCGATTCTCCTGCGCGGCGGCTTTTCCGGGCCGCCGCGTCTCGCGCAGCGCGCCGCTCGCTCGATCCGCACCAGCTGCATTAGCCGCATGAGTCGCACCATCGGCGCAATCTTGAGCGCGTTTTTACACGCATTCGCGTAGCGTTACGCCTGACGGGCCCGGCTTTTGCCGACGCCGCGTTGCCACGCCGCCACGATGTGACGCCGCCGCATGCCGAAAGCGCCGCCGCTGCTGCGCCGTCTCGCCCGCGGGCCTGCCGCCCGTGCCGTTTCCACCAGGTCGCCACGCGCAGGAGGAACTGGCCACCGATGCCCACTCTCGACGACTTTTCCCGGCTGACCGACGCCCCGTTGCAAAACTGGCTCGGCACGCTCCTCGTCAGCGCCATCGCGCTGGCCTTCGCTTTCGCTGTGCACTGGCTCGGCGCGCGCGTCGTGCGCCGGCTCGCGCGGCCGTATCCGTATGCGAGCGTGTTCGTGCGCTTCGTGAACCCGCCCGCGCGCATGGTGCTCGCCGTGCTCGCGCTGGAGTTCGTCTGGTGGCAGGCGCCCGACACGCTGCACTTCATCAGCACCTTGCGTGAGCTCTGCGCGTTTGCGCTGATCGCCGCCATGACGTGGTTGTCCGTGCGCTGCGCGGCGGCCATCGGCGAGGCGATTATCGCGGCGCATCCGCTCGATATCGCCGACAACCTGCAGGCGCGCCGCATCCACACGCAGGCGCGCGTGCTCGCGCGCACGGTGATGGTCGTGATCATCATTTTCGGGCTCGGCGCGGCGCTGATGACCTTCCCGAACGTGCGCCAGATCGGCGCGAGTCTGCTGGCGTCGGCGGGCGTCGCCGGTCTGGTCGCCGGTATCGCGGCACGCCCCGTGCTGGGGAATCTGATTGCCGGTCTGCAAATCGCGATTTCCCAGCCCATCCGGCTCGACGATGTGGTCGTGATCCAGGGCGAGTGGGGGCGCATCGAAGAAATTACCGGTACGTATGTCTCGGTGCGCATCTGGGACCAGCGGCGACTGATCGTGCCGCTGCAATGGTTTATCGAGAATCCGTTCACGAACTGGACGCGCAGCAGCTCGCAGATCATCGGCTCGGTGTTTCTGTGGCTCGATTACCGCACGCCGCTCGCGCCGCTGCGCGAGGAACTGGCGCGCATCGTCGAGCGCGCGCCCGAATGGGACAAACGCGTGCAGGTGCTGCAGGTCACCGATGCCAACGAGCGCGCGATGCAGTTGCGCGTGCTCGTCAGCTCGCAGGATTCGGGGCTGAACTGGGATTTGCGATGCCGCGTGCGCGAAGGGCTGTTCGACTTCATCAACGCGCACTATCCGCAATATTTGCCGCGGGCGCGCGCCGAGGTGTCGGCGGACGTGGAGAGCGGCGCGCAAGCGCCGACGGGCGAGTTGCCGGCGTTCACGCGGCGCGGGTCGCGAAGCGGTGCGAATGCGGCGTCGAGCACGGCGGCCAACACCGAAGCCGATCCGGTGGCGGACAGCGGCTCGCGCGCGGCGGAGGAGCCGGCGCCGTCGCGTTAGATCTGTTAGAGCGCGGTTGAAACGTCGGTTGCAAGACGAGGCGAAAGAGAGGCAACGCGCAGCGACGAATGCAAACGCAGATGCAAACGCAGATGCAAACCCGGCGCGGCCTATAACTGAAATTGAACAACGAGAAGACATCGCGAAGCAGGCGATCCGTGGAGGAAAAGCACGATGGCAAGACTGATAGTCGTCTCTAACCGCGTGGCGACGCCCACCGAAACCAAAGGCTCGGCGGGCGGCCTCGCCGTGGGCGTGTTCGGCGCGCTCAAGGACGCGGGCGGCGTGTGGTTCGGCTGGAGCGGCGACGTGGTGAGCGAGACGGTGGCGAACGCGGGCCCGACGCTCGATCAGGAAGGACCGGTGACGTTCGCGACCGTCGGTCTCACGAAGAAGGATTACGACCAGTACTACCGCGGTTTTTCGAACGCCACGCTCTGGCCGGTGTTCCACTACCGCAACGACCTCGCACGCTACGAGCGCGACGAATACGCGGGCTATCGCCGCGTGAACGCCTGGCTCGCGCACAAGCTCGTCAAGCTGATCGAGCCCGACGACATCATCTGGGTCCACGACTACCATCTGATTCCGTTCGCCGAGGCGCTGCGTTCGGAAGGCGTGCGCAACCGCATCGGCTTTTTCCTGCACATTCCGTTTCCCTCGCCGCAGGTGCTGCAGACGATTCCGCCGCACGAGGAACTCGTGAAATCGCTGTGCTGCTACGACCTGCTCGGCTTCCAGACGCGCAACGACCAGCAGGCGTTTCACGACTACATCGCGCGCGAGGCGCACGGCACGGTGCGCGAACTGGGCGAAGCCACGAAGCCGGGCAAGGGCGCCGAAACAGCCGGCGAGGTCGAGGAGGAGGGCGTGCTCGAAGCGTACGGACGCACGTTGCACACGGGCGTGTACCGCATCGGCGTGTTTCCCGACGAGATCGCCGAGCAGGCCGCGCGCTACGAAAGCCGCCAGCACGTGCTCGATCTCAAGCAGAGCCTCGAAGGACGCAAGCTCATCATGAGCGTGGACCGGCTCGACTATTCGAAGGGCCTCGTCGAGCGCTTTCAGGCCTTCGAGCAACTGCTCGAACATTCGCCCGAATGGCGCGGCAAAGTCACGCTCGTGCAGATCGCGCCGCCCACGCGTTCGGATGTGGCCAGCTACAAGGTGATTCGCGAGGAACTGGAGCGCGAGGCGGGGCGCATCAACGGCCGCTACTCGGGCCTCGATTACACGCCGATCCGCTACCTGAGCCAGCAGTACGACCGCTGGAAGCTGATGTCGCTGTTCCGCGAGTCGCAGGTGGGTTACGTCACGCCGTTGCACGACGGCATGAATCTCGTCGCCAAGGAATACGTGGCCGCGCAGAATCCCGAGGATCCGGGCGTGCTGGTGCTGTCGATTTTCGCGGGCGCGGCCGCCGAACTCGCGGGCGCGTTACTCGTCAATCCGCACGATGCAACGGGCATGTCGGAGGCGCTCGAGCACGCGCTCTCGATGCCGCTCGAAGAACGCAAGGAGCGCTATCACACCAATATGGAGGCGCTGCGCCGCAACGACCTCGGCGTGTGGCGCGACCGTTTCCTCAGCGATCTCGCGCGCGTGCCGCATCAGCGCTAAGGTTGGGCCCATCGTTGCATCGTTGCCTGCCGTCGCGCGTCGATTGCGTATGATCCTGCGTGGATCTTCACACCCGACGCGCCTCGGCTCATCGACACATGCTCACCACGCTCGCCATCGCCAACTACCGCTCGTTGCGCGAACTCATCGTGCCGCTCGGCTCGCTCAACGTCATCACGGGACCGAACGGCAGTGGCAAATCGAATCTGTATCGCGCCTTGCGGCTGCTCGCGCTGACCGCGCGCGGCGGTGTGATTCCGTCGCTGGCGCGCGAGGGCGGTCTGCAATCGACGCTCTGGGCCGGACCCGAGCGCTTCTCGCGCGCCGTGAGTGCGGGCGAGCACGCGGTGCAGGGCACGGTGCGCAAGGACGCGGTGAGCCTCAAGCTCGGTTTCGCGGGCGAGACCTTCGGCTATGCGATCGATCTGGGCTTGCCGCCGCCGGCGTCCACCTCGCAGTTCGCGCTCGATCCGGTGATCAAGCGCGAATGCATCTGGAGCGGGCCGATCCTGCGGCCGTCGGCGTTGCTGGTCGATCGTCAGGGGCCGATGATCCGCATCCGGGGCGAGGGCGGCGGACGCGGGGGAAGCGACGACTGGACCACGCTCGCCCAGCCGGTGGCGAGCTTCGACAGCATGATGACGGAGTTCGCCGACCCGCGTAGCGCGCCCGAGATGATCGCGGTGCGCGAGCAGATCCGCTCGTGGCGCTTCTACGATCATTTCCGCACCGACGTGCAGGCGGCCGCGCGTCAGGTGCAGATCGGCACGCATTCGCCGGTGCTTTCCGACGACGGCGCGAACCTCGCCGCCGCCTTGCAGACGATCCGCGAGATCGGCGACGGCGCGGCGCTCGATGCGGCGATCGGCGATGCGTTTCCGGGCGCGCGCGCGGAGATCGTGAACCACGAAGGGCGTTTCGAGGTGGCGCTGCGCCAGGACGGGCTCTTGCGGCCGTTGCGCGGCGCGGAGCTGTCCGACGGCACGCTGCGTTATCTGCTGCTCGCGGCGGCGCTGCTGAGCCCGCGTCCGCCCGCGCTGCTGGTGCTCGACGAGCCCGAAACGAGCCTGCATCCGGACTTGCTGCCCTCGCTTGCGCGGCTGATCGCGCGGGCGTCGACGCAGTCGCAGGTGCTGGTCGTCTCGCATGCGCCGCGGCTGGTCGCCGCGCTCGAACGCGAGGCGGGCAGCCAGTCGATTGTGCTGGAACGGCGCCTCGGCGCGACCGCGCTCGCCGACGAGGATGCGCTCGACGTGCCCGCCTGGAAGTGGCCGTTACGTTGATTGTGCTTGCCGCGCTCAGTCGCGTAATCGCGTAATCGCACTCTGGCGCGCGGACCATGCGAGAAAGCGAGGATGTATCCGCGTGTAAGTCTGTATAACAATTGAAAGTGTTGCGGCCCGACCAGGCCGCTTCCCGAATAATGAAGATGGCGCGCGCGCATCGGCTGCATCGGCTGCATCGGCTGATTAGGGACGGGCGGTTCTGTCCCGGCCTGGCTTGGCGTATGTGGTGCGCGCGCAACCGGGGCATTCGTGGGCCAGCCGTGCGGCCCCATAATCGGTCGATGCGCTGGAAGGTTGCATCGCCAACGCCCTCGCGACAGCCGTTGCCGGAGACACTCGCTGGAGAACCCGATGAGAATTGCGCAGATCGCCCCGCTGACCGAATCGGTCCCGCCCAAGCTCTATGGCGGCACGGAACGCGCCGTGTCGTACATCACCGAGGCGCTCGTCGAACTCGGCCACGACGTCACGCTGTTCGCCAGCGGCGATTCGGTCACGAGCGCGAAGCTCGAAGCCGTCTGGCCACGCGCGCTGCGGCTCGATCCGAGCATCCGCGACCGGGTCGCGCCGCATATGCTGCTGATGGAACTCGTGCGCCGCCAGGCCGACCAGTTCGACGTGCTGCACTTCCATATGGACTACTACTCGTTTTCGGTGTTCAAGCGCCAGGAAACGCCGTTCGTGACCACGCTGCACGGCCGTCTCGATCTGCCCGAGCATCAGCCGGTCTTCGACACGTTCAATACCGCGCCCGTGATTTCGATCTCGAACGCGCAACGCCAGCCCATTCCGCAGGCCAAATGGCTACGCACGGTCTATCACGGGCTGCCCGAGCACCTCTACACGCCGCAGCCGGTCGAGCAGCGTTATCTCGCGTTCCTCGGCCGTATTTCGCCGGAAAAACGCGTGGATACGGCGATTCGCATCGCCGAGCGCTGTGGCCTGCCGATCCGCATCGCCGCCAAGGTCGACGAAGCCGACCGCGAGTATTTCGAGCGCGAGATCAAGCCGCTGCTCGCGCTACCGTTCGTCGAGTTTATCGGCGAAATCAACGATAGCCAGAAGGCCGAATTCCTCTCAGGCGCGCATGCGCTGCTGTTTCCGATCGACTGGCCGGAGCCGTTCGGGCTCGTGATGATCGAGGCGATGGCCTGCGGCACGCCGGTGATCGCGTTCAATCGCGGCGCGGTGCCGGAAGTCGTGGACGAGGGCGTGTCGGGCTTCATCGTCGAGGACGAGATTGGCGCGGTGGCCGCCGTGAACCGCCTGGCACGCGTGCCGCGCGCGGGCGTGCGGCAACGTTTTGAAGAACGCTTCACGTCGCGCCGCATGGCGCAGGAATACGTGGAGGCGTATCAGGCGGTGATCCGCGCGAACAAGCGCTCGCGCTTCAAGGTGATCGACACGTCCGCGACCTGAGCATGGCGTGGTGAGCATGAAAAAACCGGCGGCATGGGCCGCCGGTTTTGCATTGCGCGCGTGCCGGGCGCGACTTGCCGCGCCTTAGAGTTTCAGGCGCGAGATCTTGGTGCCGCCGAGCGAGAGGTCGCCGAGCAGGCCCTTGTTGGTCAGCACGAAAACCTCGACCGGCTTGGTGGCCGTGGTGGTGTCGATCGAACCGTTCGCGCCGACCTTCACGAGCGCGACCGAGGCGTCGCCGCCCACCGACCAGCCGTCCGAATTGCGGAATTTGTCGAGCGCGTCCTGCGTCATGAAGAGATAGACGACCGCTTTCGACTGCACGCCCAGCGTGGCGCCCACCGACGCGCCCGTGGTGCTGTAGTAGCCCACCGTGCCGCCGCCTACGCGCAGCGCGCCATCGCCGTGCTCGCCGCCCACCACGATGCCAGCCTGAACCACCGAGGGAAACACCAGCACGCCGCGCGCCTTGCCGACGAGTTCGCGCGAGCCCGGCACGGTCTGATACAGACGCGACATGGTGCCGTCGACGCTGGCGTCGATCGACTGGCGGCGCGAGTCGTTGGATTGTTCGGTGGGCGGCTGGTTGCCGGTGGTGGTGCAGCCTGCGAGAGCCGAGGCCGCGAGTGCGACCGCGATGGAAGTCTTCAGGATGAAGCGACGTGCTTGCATATTCTTCTCCGTTCTGTTTTCCGGACGCCTTACCGCCATGGCCGTGCCGATGACGGAGTCAGCCTTACATTTATATCACAGGGTCCGAATCCGGCCGTTTGAGCCGGGACAGGCGTTCCGGGCAGGCGAGGGCCGCGCCGCAGGGGAGAAATCAGCGTTCCGGCAGGGGTTTGGCGGCGGCCGCCGGGCGGCGCAGTGCGCGCTTGACGCCGCCCAGCACGACGCCGATCGCGAGCAGGCCGGCCGCGGGCACGACCCAATAGCCGACGAAGGCATGCCAGAGGTAGGTCATGAGCGTGGCGCGCCGCACGGCGTATTCGCTGAGCGCGTCGGCGTGACGCGCGGCATTTTCGGCCAGCACGTCGGCCGGGCAGCCTTGTGCGCGCGCGGCCTGAGGCGTGCCGCGACAGTGCAGCGGCGCGCCGGCGCTGCGTTCGGCGTCGGTGAATGTCCAGCTGGTGAGTGCGCGCTGGAGATCGGCGCGGTTATAGGCCATCTCGTCCTGGATCTCGCGCACCGCGACGATCATCACCGGCACAAGCCAGAAGACGATCACCACCAGCCAGCGGCGGAACCACCGATTCTTGTATCTCCAGACCATCCGCGCCTCCATGCGATGCCGTGCGCATCATCCAGACTCTCGCGTCCAGGCGGCGGCCCGAGGGCGTGCGTTTTCGTGTAACGGAAGGGCGGCCGCTGGAGCCATCATAGGAGAAAAACGCGGCGTCGGCGCAGGGGCGAGGGCGTGCGCATCGCGCTGTGCATCGTACTGTGCGGCGCACCATGAAAAACGACGCGCCGCAGCATGAGCCACGGCGCGTCGCGGGAACGAAAAGTACGCGCAGCGCAGATGCAAAGCGAGTCGTTCAGGACCCCTGCGCGATCGGGCGTGCGATCAGCCCTTGTTCGAAAGACACTGCTTCATGAAGGCCTTGCGATCGTCGCCTTTCTTGTCGCCGGCCTGCTGGTTACACGCCTTCATGCGCTCTTGCTGCGTCATCTTCGCCGGCGCGCCGCCGCCCGCCGAGAGACAGTCCTTCATGAAGGCCTTGCGGTCGTCGCCTTTCTTGTCGCCGGCCTGCATGTTGCAGGTCTTCATTTTCGACTGCTGGCTGTTCGGCGCAGCGGGCGCGGCGGTCTGTGCGAACGCCGGCGCGGCGAACACGCCGCCCAGCACGATTGCAGCAATGACGGATTGCATCTTCATCGTTCACTCCCATGGGATTTGGACGTTGTGGTTCGTGGTGCGAGCAGGCCGGATCGTCATTGCCCATCGCCGCGACCATTATGGCAAAGCCAACCTGAAAACGAGCTGATGATGCCTTCGGTTGACGCGCGTGCGGCACAATCACCGGCAGACGGCGTCGAAACCGCCTTCGCCTGACCATTGTTGACGATTGATCCACCATCCCGCCGATTCGTCATTCCGCCTTTGACGACCGGCGCCAACGGAGAGCGACCATGCATTACCTGCTGAAATACGACCTCGTGGACGACTACCTCGAACGCCGCGGCGCCTACCGCGACGAGCATCTGCGTCTCGCATGGGACGCGGCGCAGCGCGGCGAACTGCTGCTCGCGGGCGCGCTCGCGGAGCCGACCGATACGGCGCTGCTGCTGTTCCAGGGCGACAGCCCGGCGGCCGCCGAAGCCTTCGCGCAAGCCGATCCCTACGTGCGCGCGGGGCTCGTGAAGTCGTGGGGCGTGCGGCCCTGGCAGACCGTGGTGGGCGAGCAGGCGTCCAGGCCGGTGCATCCGGCGTGATGCGTTCGGCGTGATCGGGATAGAAACGCTGCGCGGGCAACGTGTGCGCGTCAGGCTGCTGTGTCAGGCACCCGCGTTCGCCGCGCGGTCGAGCAACTCGCGCACGGTCTCGTCGTCGACCTGATCGAAATCGAAGTAGAACTGGCCGACGCTGATGAACGACGCCGGCGTCTGCACGCACACCAGATCGTCGACGGCGTCGCCGAGCCGGGCGCGCGCACCCGCGGGCGCCACCGGCAGCGCGGCGACGATGCGCGCCGGACCGAGCGTCGCCAGCGCGCGCGCCGCCGCCTTGAGCGACGCACCCGTGGCCATGCCGTCGTCGATCAGCAGCGCCACGCGTCCCGCGACCGGCAGCGCCGCGCGTTCGCCGCGATAACGCGCCTCGCGCCGACCGAGTTCGATACGCGCGAGCGCCAGCGCGCTCTGCAATTGCGCCTCGCTCACGCCGGCTTCCCGGATCAGCGCGTCGTTCACGTATTGCGCGCCGTTCGAGGACAGCGCGCCCATCGCGAGTTCGGGTTGCCACGGCGTGCCGAGCCGGCTCACGGGCAGCACGTCGAGCGGCACGCCCAGCGCCTGCGCGACCTCGAAAGCGACCGGCACGCCGCCGCGCGGCAACGCCAGCGCGACGACGTCGCGGCGCCCGGCATAAGGCGCGAGTTGCGCCGCGAGCAGGCGGCCTGCCTCGCGGCGATCGGTGAAAGGGCGTTCCATAAACTGTTCCTGTCGATCGGCGCACCGGCCGATCCCGTCCACACACTGGGCGGAACGGTCCGTGCAGTGTGCCACTTGTTTGTCATACGCGCCGGCGGCGGTGCCGACCACCTGCATCAGCCGGACAACGGTGTGATTTCATGCGCGCCGCGATCCACGGCGCAAAACGCGCGCGCAGCAAACGTCTCCCGCCGCGCGCTCATTTGCATACGCGGATTTCTCGTTTGGCGCGGCGCGAGCGCATGGTTACGATGAGCCGTGCCTTTCACCGACGAGGTCCGCGCCATGTCCGAATCCGCCTGTTTCTCGCCCCGCGTCGTCGAACCGGTCGAGGCCGATGCGCCCGACGGTCTCGGTCTCGCACTGGAGCTGCGGCTCGTGCGTCCGATCGACGGCATCGAGGGCCGCGCGCTGCGCATCCATCTACGGCACGGCGCGCGCATGGATCAGGCGGAAACCTTGCGCGACCTGCTGCACGAAGTCGGCGCCGATATCGTGGTGGCGTAGCGCCAACGCAGCACCGACACTGCACCCATCCCGCGCCGCTCAATCGAGCGGCGTGTCGAACAGCGCATCGAGCAGATTCGACGACGAATCCGCGAGCCGCGTCAGCGACTCGACCATCCGCACCTGGCAGTCGACCAAAGCGATTGCGCGGATGCGCCGCGACTCGCCGAACTCCGCGCCCGCGATGACGCCCGCGCCCAGTCCCTGCGCGATAGCGGTCTGCAGCGCCTCGCGGCCATCGACGTACAGCACGGGATGCACCTGCAACCCCTTGCGCACCAGTTCCGCTTCGAGCAGTTGCTGCGTGACCGAATGCGCTTCGCGAAAGATCATCGGCTCGCGCACCAGTTCCTCGTAGGTCATGCGGCGCTTCTTCGCCGCTGCACTGTCCGCGGGCACGACCGCCACCAGCGGCTCCTCGCGCAGCACGCGTGTCTCCAGCCGGCTATGCACCTGATGCGCCGCCGTGATCGCCGCGTCCACTTCGCTCGCCAGCACGCGGCGCATGCATTCCGTGGCGTTCGCGATGGCCAGCTTCACCACCACGCCCGGATAACGGCGCCGGAACGCACCGACGAGCTTGATCGCGAGATCGGGCGCGTCCGCGACCAGCGCGAGTTCGCCCGATTCGAGCGCGCCCGCCGATTCGAGCAGCCGCCGCGCGGCGCGCTCGCCGCCGACCATTTGCCGCGTGATGGCATAGAGCCGCCGCCCGAGATCGGTCAGCTCGACGCCGCGCGGCGCGCGCTCGAACAGCTTCACGCCGAAATCCTGCTCCAGCCGCTTCACGTGGTCGGACACCGCCGGCTGCGTGAGCGAAAGCGCCTGCGCGGCGCGCGAAAACCCGCCGTGCTCGGCGACCGCATGAAAAGCCCGCAACTGCGCGTACTGCATGGCAGATTCTCCTTCGCGCACATCATCGAAAATTCATCGAATCGCCTTAAAACGGTCATCGGCAGACCATAAGTTCGGCTGATACTCTCATCGATTATATCGATTTTACCGATGGGTTTCATTCGCGTACCGTAGCGGCATCCGAGCTGACGATTGACTGGAGCACCGCCTTGAACACCCACGCCGATCCGTACCTGCTGACGCCCGGCCCGCTGACCACGGCCGCCTCGACCAAAGCCGCGATGCAGCGCGACTGGGGCTCGTGGGACGCCGATTTCCGCGCGATGACGGCGCGTCTGCGCGCCGCACTGCTGGCCGTCGCCGGCGACACAAACGGCGACTACGACTGCGTGCCCCTGCAAGGCAGCGGCAGCTACTGCGTGGAAGCGATGCTGGGCAGCTTCGTGCCGCGCAACGGCCACGCGCTGGTGCTCGCCAACGGCGCGTACGGCAAGCGCATCGCGACCACGCTGCGCTATCTGGGCCGCAGCCACACGGTGCACGACACGGGCGACTACCTGCCGCCGCGCGCCGCCGACGTCGATCGCCTGCTCGCCGCGCACGAGGACATCACGCACGTCGTGGTCGTCCATTGCGAAACCAGCTCGGGCATCCTCAATCCGATCGAGGAAATCGCCGAAGTGACCGCGCGCCACGGCCGCCGTCTGCTGATCGACTCGATGAGCGCATTCGGCGCCGTGCCGCTCGACGTGCGCACGCTGCCGTGCGAAGCGTTCGTGTCCTCGGCGAACAAGTGCATCGAGGGCGTGCCGGGCTTCGGCTTCGTGATCGCGAAGCAAAGCGCGCTGCAAGCCGCGAAGGGCAACAGCCATTCGCTCGCGCTCGATCTGCACGATCAGTGGGACGTGATGAACCGGACGGGCCAGTGGCGCTTCACGCCGCCCACGCACGCGGTCGCCGCGTTTCTCGAAGCGCTGCGTCTGTTCGAGATCGAAGGCGGGCAGGCGGGGCGCCTCGCGCGCTACACGCGCAACCGCGATGTGATGGTCGACGGCCTGCGCGCGCTCGGTTTCGAGCCGCTGCTGACCGCAGCGTGGCGCTCGCCGATCATCGTCACGTTCTTTTCGCCCGCGCATGCGTCGTTCAGTTTCGAACGCTTCTACGAGCTGATGAAGGCGCAGGGTTTCATCATCTATCCGGGCAAGCTGACGAACGTGGAGAGTTTCCGCATCGGCTGTATCGGCGCGCTCGACGAGCACGTCATGCGTCGCGTGGTCGAGGCGTGCGGCGCTGCGCTGCGCACGCTCGGCGTGCCCGACGGCGCACCCGCGCACGCTTCGCTGGACGCCCGCGAGGCGCTTGCGGCCTGAGCGCCGAAGCCCTGGTTTCAAGCACGCTTTCTTGCCGCGCAGCGATCTGCGCAACTTCAGGATTCACGATCATGCAACACGTCAAGGCAGTGATTTTCGACTGGGCCGGCACGGTGGTCGACTACGGCTCGCGCGCGCCCATGGGCGCGTTCGTCGAAACCTTCGAGGAATTCGGCGTGCCGATTTCGATCGACGAAGCGCGCGGCCCAATGGGCATGGCCAAGCGTCCGCATATCGCGGCGCTGATGGCGCTGCCGCGCGTCGCGCAGGCGTGGAAGGAACGCTACGGCCACGTGCCCGGCGACGCCGATATCGATGCGGTCTACGATGTGTTCGTGCCGCGCAACGTGGCCGTCGCCGCGCAATACAGCGACGTGATTCCGGGCGTGGCCGCCGTGACGAAGCAGTTGCGCGCCGATGGCGTGCGCATCGGTTCCACCACGGGCTACACGCGCGAAATCATCGACCGGATCGTGCCGGGCGCGGCGAAGCAGGGCTTCGAAGCTGACAGCATCGTCTGCACCGGCGACACGCCAGAGGGCCGTCCGTCGCCATACATGATCTATCGCACGCTGCCGCAACTGGGCGTGTGGCGCGCGCGCGATGCGATCAAGGTCGACGACACCGAAGTCGGCATCGAGGAAGGTCTCAACGGCGGCACCTGGGCCGTGGGCGTGGCGGTGAGCGGCAACGCGTTCGGCCTGAGCGAAGATGAAGTGCACGCGCTCGCCCCCGACGAATTCGCGCTGCGCCGCGCGGCGGCGATCGAGCGTCTGCGCGCGGCGGGCGCGCATTACGTGATCGACAGCGTCGCGGATCTGCTGCCCGTGGTCACGGAGATCGAAACGCGCCTTGCGCGCGGCGAGCGCCCTTGATGCGTCGACTGGCTGAGCGCGCTCAGTAAGTCGCGGCAAACGCCTTCTGCACCTGCGCGGGCGCGGTGACGCCGTTCGCGATCAGCAGTTGTGTGAGTACGCGCGCTTTCTGCGGATTCAGATCGAGCGAGACGGCGAAGCCGCTGGTGTCGTCGTTGACCTCGACGTTGCGGTTCACGAAGCCCGATCCCACGCGCGTCGAGCGCACCACCACGATGCCCTGTTTCGCGGCGCGTTGCAGCGCTTCGAGCGCGCTCTGCGACGTGTTGCCGTCGCCGACGCCCGCGAGCACGATGCCCTTTGCGCCGCTCGCGATGGCGTGCTCGACCGGCACGCCGTCCATGTTCGCGTGCGAGTAGACGATCTCGACGCGCGGCAGTTGATCGCCGGAGGGCAGGGCGTATTTGTGCGCATCGGGCTGGAATGCGGGCGTGAGAAAGCGCACGCTCGCCGGATCGACGTAGCCGATCGGGCCGCTGTTCGGCGAGGCGAACGTCTGCACGCTCGTGGTGTTCGTCTTGGTCGTGCCGCGCGCCGACTGGATGGTGTCGTTGAGCACGACCATCACGCCGCGTCCGCGCGCGGACGGACTGGCCGCCACCTCCACGGCTTCGTAGAGATTGCTCGGGCCGTCGGCGCTCGTGGCCGTGGACGGCCGCATCGAGCCCACCAGCACGACCGGTTTGTCGGTATGCAGCACGTTGTCGAGGAAGAACGCGGTTTCCTCCAGCGTGTCGGTGCCGTGCGTGATGACCACGGCGTCGGCTTCGTTGCGGTCGAACAGCGCCTGGATGCGCCGCGCGAGCGCGAACCAGACCTTGTCGTTCATATCCTGCGAACCGATGGACGCGACCTGCTCGGTGCTCAGCCGCGCGAGCTTGTCGATGCCGGGCACGGCCTGCACGAGTTGCTGCGCGCCGACCGCGCCCGCGTTATAGGCGTTCGCGGCGCGCGTGTCGGCCTGTCCCGCGATGGTGCCGCCGGTGGCGAGCACGGCGACGCGCGGCAGGGCGGCCGTCTCCTGCGCCAGCGCCGCGCGAGCGGGCAGCAAGGCGGCTGCGGCCGCGAGCGCCGCGGCGAGGCAACGGGCGTAAATGGCATGTCGCATGATCAGCATGATGGTTTTCCTCGGCGATCGATAATCGATTATTAAAAACGACCACTGCGAAAATACATTATTCGTCATAGACCATTAAATTCAAATCTGGATTGCGAAATAATTGCTTTTTATTTGCGATTCAATGCGATCGGCATGGATGAAAATTCGCCCAAATGCAGTATGGGTATGAGTTTGTAGACTATTATTCGAATAATCGAAATCGATTAAATGATTGGTGATGCGAGGGTCGATTTAAATCCGCAACAACGGGAAAATCCGTTGATGGATATGCAATGCCGGAATGGAGTCTTGCGAATCGCACAATCGTCGCTTGATTCAATCGTCGCGGATCACGCCGCGCGTCTTGCGCCCGCTGCGCTACCATGAGCGCCTTTGCGCCCACCACGCCGCTCATGAAGACGTTTCTGCTGTTCGTCGTTACCGCCCTTGCCGAAATCGGCGGCTGCTATCTGCCGTATCGCTGGCTGCGCGAAGGCGCGAGCGCCTGGTGGCTCGTGCCGGCCGCCGCGTCGCTCGCGCTGTTCGCGTGGCTGCTCACGCTGCATCCGAGCGCGGCGGGGCGCACGTACGCGGCCTACGGCGGCGTCTACGTGTGCGTGGCGATTCTGTGGCTGTGGGGCGTGGAAGCGATCCGGCCGAGCCCGTGGGACTGGGCCGGCATCGCCTTCACGCTCGCGGGCATGGCGCTGATCGCGTTCCAGCCGCGTTGAGCGCGCGTGCTCAGACCGGCGCTCAGACCAGCGAATTGACGCCGGGAAATTTCGCGCGGAAGGCGGGCGGCATCGGCACGACCTTTTTGGCTTCGTAGTCGAAGAACACGAAGCCCGACTTCGCCATGGCGATCAGTGCGCCGTCCGTGGGTCGCGTGATGCGGAAGATGATGTCGCCGCCGTACTTGTTGAAGTCCATGATGCCCACTTCGAAGCAGAGCTGGTCGCGCGCGTAGGCTTCGGCGCGATAGGTCGTTGCGAGGTCGGTGACGATGATGCTGGTGTGCGCGTCTTTCATGTCCTCGATGCCGGCGTCGAACAGGAAGCGCGCCCGCGCTTCCGAAATCATCGAGATCATCGAGTCGTTGGCGAGGTGATTCGCCGAGTTGATGTCGGTGACGCGTACGGTGAGATGCGTCGAATAAAAGTATTGGTCTTCGGGGAAGTGGAGCTCGATGCGGGCCATGGCGCAATGCGGATAATCGAATAAGAAAGGCTTCGCGGCGGGTCGTCCATGCCGCGTGTCTCATCCACGGCGCCCGCGCGCAAGCCGGGATTGTAGCGGGTCGGCGTCCGCGAGCCTATGCGCAACCGCGCGCAAGCACGCTTCTGCGCGGTTCCGGATGCGTCGCGACGCGGTCGTCATTCGTCGGATGAATCGGGGCCGCCGTCGGCCCGGCCTTCGCGCACGCGCAACCGGTCGCGGACCGGGCGCGAAAATTGCTCTCATCCGCATTGCTCGCGAAGCGCCTCCCGCGCGATGCTGCCCGTTCGTCGCGCGCAACGCGACCGCCGCCCAGCGTCGCGCGCGCACGGAGCCAGCATGCCGCCCCGACGCGGCTATAACGCGTCCACATTGCGCCCCTACGCTTACGCGGGAATGTCCATGACGTCAGAACGGATCGACGATGCCCATGCCCCGAATCCGGCCGCCCGCACGGCCGTGAGAGAAGGCGTGCGCCCCGCGCTCCAGGCGAACGCGCAGCCCACCCAGAACGCGCAGTTCATACCGGCAAGCGCGGCAAATATTGCACAGCAGGCCGCCGGCACGCTGGCGACGATGGCCGAACTCGTGCGCGGCTACGATTGGTCCGCGACGCCGCTCGGCGCGAGCGCGGCGTGGCCGCACAGCCTGCAGAGCGTCGTGCGCCTGATGCTCGCGTCGCGCTACGCGATGTGGCTCGCCTGGGGCCCCGAACTCACGTTTCTCTGCAACGATGCCTATCGGCCGACGCTCGGCGCGAAGCAGCAGTTCATCGGTTTGCCCGCGCGCGAGGTCTGGGCCGAAGCCGGTTCACGCATCGAGCACGTGCTCGCCACCGGCGAGGCCACCTGGGACGAAAGCCTGCAACTCTTTCTCGAACGCAATGGTTTCAAGGAAGAGACTTATCACACGTTTTCATACGGTCCCGTGCACGATGACAGCGGCAGCGTTCAGGGCATGCTCTGCGTGGTCACGGAGGAAACGCGGCGCGTGCTGTCCGAGCGGCGGCTCGCCACCGTCGCGCAGTTGTCGGGGACGGCGCGCAACGCGCAGTCAGTGGCCGAAGCCTGCGCCGAGATGCTCGCCGCGCTCGACGGCAACCGTCACGATCTGCCTTTCGTCGCGCTCTATCTGCTCGACGCGGATGGCGGCAGCGCGCGCCTCGCGGCCACCAATCACGCCGGCGCGTCGCCCTTGCCCATCCGGCTGAATCTCGCCGACACCGCGCCCGGCAGCCTCGCGGCGGCGCTCGCCGAGGCGTCATGTGCGCCGCACGAAGACGTGCTGCTCGAAACCACCGTACTCGACGGCGTGCTGCCCGCCGAATCGGCATGGCCCGAACCCGTGAGCCGCGCGGCGATCGTGCCGCTTCGGCGTCGCGCGCCGGGCGGACAGAGCGGACAGAGCGGGCAGGGCGCGACGGCTGCACCGGGCGCCGCGACCGATCATGGCGCGCGCCACGCGACGCTCGGTTTTCTCGTCGCGGGCGTGAGTCCGCGTCTGCTTTTCGACGACGATTACCGCGCCTTCCTCGGCCTCGTCGGATCGCAGGCGGGCAGCATCGTCGAAGGCGCGCGCGCCGTGGAAACCGAGCGCGAGCGCGTCGAGCAACTGGCCGCGCTGGACCGCGCCAAGACCACCTTCTTTTCGAACGTCAGCCACGAACTGCGCACGCCGCTCATGCTGATGCTCGCGCCGATCGACGATCTCGTGGCCGCCGACCGCGATCCCGCGCGCCTCGCGCTGTTGCGTCTCGCGCGCCGCAGCGGCCACCGCTTGCTGCGGCTCGTGAATTCGCTGCTCGATTTCGCGCGCATCGAGGCAGGGCGCAGCGACGTCGGCTACGAAGCCACCGATCTCGCGCGCTATACGCAGCACGTCGCGAGCACGTTCCGCTCGGCGATCGAGCGCGGCGGACTCGCGTACCGCGTGCAATGCCAGCTCGACGAAGCGGTCTACGTCGACCGGCCGATGTGGGAAAAGATTGTCCTCAATCTGCTGTCGAATGCGTTCAAGTTCACGCTCGCGGGGCGTATCGGCGTGAATCTCGCGCGCGATGGCCAGTGTGCGGTGCTCACGGTGGAAGACAGCGGCTCGGGTATTCCGGCGCACGAAATGCCGCGTCTGTTCGAGCGTTTTCATCGCGTGGAGGGCACGCAGGGGCGCACGCAGGAGGGCTCCGGCATCGGCCTCGCGCTGGTCCAGGAACTGGTGAAACTGCACGGCGGCACCATCGAGGCGGCGAGCGAGCCAGGACGCGGTTCGCGCTTCACCGTGCGCGTGCCGCTGGGCCGCGCGCATCTGCCGGCCGAGCGCGTGCGTGAGCCGGGGCCGGACGCGCCGCGCGGCGTCGACGTCCTGCGCAACGGCGATGCGCAACTGGCCGCCGCGTTCGCCGCCGAAGCGGCGGGCTGGCTCGGTACCTTGCCGCCGGGCGCGGGCGAGACAAACGGCGAGGGCGCGCAGCACGGCGTCGATGCGGCCCGCGCTGGCAATGGCGTCGCCGCCGAGGCTGCCGCCGCACCGGCATGGTCGGCGGGGCTGCGCGACCGGCGTTTCGCGCTCACGTTCGGCTCGCGCATCCTGCTCGTCGACGACAACGCCGACATGCGCGCCTACGTCGGCAGCTTGCTCGCGAGCGCGTGGCAGGTCGAACTTGCCGCCGACGGCGCCGAAGCGCTCGAACGCGCCCGCCGCACGCGTCCCGACCTGATCCTCGCCGACGTGATGATGCCGCGCCTCGACGGCTTCGGCCTGCTGGCCGAAGTGCGGCGCGACCCGGCGCTGCGCGAAGTCCCCGTGATCCTGCTCTCGGCGCGCGCGGGCGAGGAGGCGCGCATCGAAGGCCTCGACGCGGGCGCCGACGACTATCTCGTCAAGCCGTTTTCGGCGCGCGAACTGGCCGCGCGCGTGGGCGCGCTGCTCGAACGCACGCAGATCCGCCACGCCAACGAGCAGTTGCTCGAACTCGCGCTCTCGAGCATTCAGGACCAGTTCTTCATGCTCGACGAAGACGCGCGCATCACGCTCGCCAATCCGCAATTCCTGGAGATGACCGGCGTGAGCGCGCCGCACGCGCTCGGCCGGCACATCGTCGATGTGTGTCCGGAGGCCAACAGCAACGGCTTCAACGAAGCGCTGCGGGCGGCGCTCGACGCCGGCGCGGTGCAGCAGTTCGAGACCTGGTGCGCGCGTCGCGGGCGCTGGTACGAAGTGCGCATCTATCCGGCCGCGCATGGCGCCGCCGTGCTGCTCTCCGACATCAGCGGACGCAAGGCCGATCAGGAAGCGATCCGCGTGCGCACCGCGCAATTCGAAACGCTGATGAACGAAGCGCCGCTCGGCGTCTATCTGATCGATCGCGAACTGCGCATCCGCGAAACCAATCCGGGCGCGCAGGCGTTTTTCGGCGACGCCGCGGACCTCACCGGCCAGGATGTGGGCGCGCTGATGCGGCGCGTCTGGCACCCGCCCTACGCGGACGAAATCGTCGCGATCTTTCGCGACACGCTGGCGACCGGCGCGCCGTATCACACGCCCGAACGCAGCGAGCCGCGCCGCGACCGCGAGCGCGTCGAGTGCTACGAATGGGAAGTGCATCGCACGCCGCTCGCGGACGGCGAATTCGGTCTCGTCTGCTATTTCCGCGATATCTCGGCGCAGGTGCGCGTGCGTCAGCAACTGGAGGAGGCCGATCAGCAGAAGGACGCGTTTCTCGCCACGCTCTCGCACGAACTGCGCAATCCGCTCGCGCCGATCCGGAGCGCCGCGGCGATTCTCGATTCGAAGTCGCTGACGCCGGAGCAACTGGCGTGGGCGACCGACGTGATTCGCCGTCAGGTTTCGCATATGTCCGGATTGCTCGATGATCTGCTCGACCTCGCGCGCGTGACGTGCGGCAAGCTCGATTTGCGCCGCGATGTCGTGAATCTCGGCGGCGTGATCAAGACCGCCGTCGAGGCGTCGCGGCCGCTGCTCGAACGCAAGCAGCACACGCTCACCGTGCATGCGCCGCTACCCGACGTGCTGATCGACGCCGACGCATTGCGGCTCGCACAGGTGATCTCGAACCTGCTGAACAACGCGGGTAAATACACCGATCCGGGCGGCCACGTCGAACTCGCGATCCAGGTGGAGGGCGCGACGATCGAACTCGTCGTGAAAGACGACGGCATCGGCCTGCCGCCCGACGCCGACGAACGTCTCTTCGCCATGTTCTCGCAGATCGACGCGCGTTCGCCGCGCGCCGAAGGCGGACTCGGCATTGGCCTTGCGCTCTCGAAAGGACTCGTGCGGCTGCACGGCGGCTCCATTCACGCGCGTTCCGACGGGCCGGGACGCGGCAGCGAATTCCGTGTCGTGCTGCCGATCGTCGTGCCCACGCTGCGTTCGCGCGCCATCGTCGACGACGCGCATCAGCCGGCGAGGGCGGCGCGGCGCGTACTCGTCGTCGACGACAACAAGGACGCGGCCGAAAGTCTCGCGCTGCTGCTCTCGCTCTCGGGCCACGAGGTGCGGGTGGCGCATGCGGGCGCGGCGGCGCTCGAACTCGCGCTCGTGTTTCATCCGGAGGCGGTGCTGCTCGATCTCGGCATGCCCGGCCTGAGCGGTTATGAAGTGGCGCGCGCGCTGCGCAGCTTGCCCGATACGCAGGAGACGGTGGTGGTGGCGCTCACCGGCTGGGGGCAGGACGAGGATCGCAAGCGCACGCTTGACGCGGGCTTCGACTGGCACATCACGAAGCCCGCCGATCCCGACGAAATCCTGCATCTGCTCACGCGCTCGCGCAGCGAACTCGTGAGCGTGCGCACCGCGGCGCAAGGCGCGCGCGCGCCGCAGCGGTCGTCGTAGCGTTTTTCGGCGCGCTTTTCGGCGCGTTCGCCGATGCGTTTGCTGTTGCGCTAATCGACGGCGCGTTCGGGCGGTGCGTCGGACGGCGGATCGCCGAGCGGCGGAGGCGGCGGCACATCGCTGTCCGGAACGGGCGGAGGCTTGCGCTGGGGCGTTTCCGGCGTGTTGGGCTCTTCGGTCGGCAGATGCGCGTGAAGAGGCGCAGGATAGGGATGAGGCAGGAAAGCGTGGGGCATAGATGGCTCCGGGTGTTCGTCGAGCGCAGGCCTGTAAAAGCGCGCGCCGGCGAAGCGCGAGAGATGACGATGGCGCAAGCGACGTGCCGACTCGTCCGGTTCTCGCCGTGTCGTCCACTCCGGTCGCAAACGAAAAGCGCTGCTGGAACGCGGGTTGCGAACTCGACATGCGAAGCGGCAACCCGCACCAGGAGGTCGATCCGATGGTCAATCCGATGAAAATCCGCACTCTGCTCGGCGCACGCGCGGTGCCCCGGTTGGCATGCGCTGTATTCGTAACGGCGTCGCTGTTCGGCGGCATGCAGGCGCACGCACAGGGCAATTCGAATGGCGCGAATGGCGCACGCGGCGGCGGCCCGGGGCTGCCCGCAAGCGGTGTCAACGGCGTGTATCCGGCACCGATGCAGGGCGTCGAGCCGGGCGTGGCAGCGAGCGGCGCACGCGCGACGCGCACGGCGAATCGCGCGTCGCAACGGCATGCGCACACGATGTCGAAACATCCGGCGAGCGGGGCATCGGCGGCTGTCGGCGAGTGAAAGAACCCATGACAGGACCAGTGATCATGCCATTGACACGCGGTTTGGCGCGCATGCGCGCGCAGCATCGTCGGCACGATGAACATCGCGGCGAAGTGAGCGCGTCGGCGCACGACATCGACGCCTTCGTGCTGCAGCCGAACGGCTGGGTGCCGAATAACAGCCGCCTGCCGGTGATCGTCTACCGACACGCTTTCGATGCCGATGCGCCGAAACTCGTCGAGCAGATCGAAACGCGTTTCGCGCATCACGCGTGGCCCGTGCAATGGCGCAACGGCGTGTTCGACTTTCACCATTTTCATTCGACGGCGCACGAGGTGCTGGGCGTGTTCGCGGGCGCGGCGGAAGTGATTCTCGGGGGCCCGGGCGGACGAACGGTGCGCCTTGCGGCCGGCGACGTGCTGCTGTTGCCGGCGGGCACGGGCCACTGTCTTCTGTCGCGCACGGATGCGTTTCAGGTGGCGGGCGGCTATCCCGCCGGGCAGCAGTGGGATATCCGACGCGATGCGCTCACGTCCGACGAATTGCGCGCGATGGCGGCGTTGCCGTTTCCGGCCAGCGATCCGGTTGATGGCGCAAGCGGGCCGGTGATCGAGCGTTGGGTATCGCAGGCGTAGCGCCGCCTGGCGCGCCGCTGACCGCTTGCTTCTTGCTTCTTGCTTCTTGCCGATTTCACAGGCACGGCAGTTGCGTTTTGTTCCTCGCTCTCGCCAGGCGGCGCCACGCGCCGCGCCAATGACAATCAATAGAAGGAGGAAACCATGAACCGACGCGCCATCTCGCTTGCCGCGGCCATCGCCAACGCGGCTGTTTTCACCGGTGCGCTGGGCAGCGCGACGCTCGTGCATGCCCAGGGCGCGCCGCAATCGATCGCCGTCCAGCGCATGGCGACGGTTCAGTCCGGCACGGGCTTTCGCGCCTCCAAACTCGTCGGCTCGAATGTCTATGACAACAACGGCAGCAAGATCGGCTCGATCGACGACATCGTGCTCGAATCGCCGAACGACGGCGCATTTGCGATTTTGTCCGTCGGCGGTTTTCTAGGCATGGGCGAACATCTCGTCGCCGTGCCGTTTAACGATCTGCACATCAGCGCCAAGCAGATCGTGCTGCAAACCGACAAGGCCGCGCTCAAGGCGATGCCGGAGTTTCATTACGCGAAGGATTGAGGCTGAGGAATGGGCGCTCGACACGCCAGGCTGCGCCGCAAAAAATGTCGATAATTTATGTTATGTAAAATCACAAATTCGCGGTGAACGACGTGTTTCAAACGTCTTCCGCGCGCCTTCCAGCCTCGTCCGGCCGCCCGATTTCCGCCTCGGGCGGCCTTCGCATCGTGTGACGCGTTACGGCCGGCGGCTCAGCCCGTGCATCGCGCCCGTGCGACGAACCCGCGATTCCAGCGTCGCCTCACAGTGCGCGCAGCGTCCGAAGATCACGAGGCTCGCGCTCGTGTAGCGGAAACCGCGCGCGCCCGCGATCGTCTCGTGCTGCGACTCGAGTTCGGTATCGTCGATATCCGCGACTTCGCCGCAGTCGTTGCAGACCAGATGCGAATGACGCGTGCCGCGATTGAGTTCGTAGACGACGCGCTGCTCGCCGATCCACGCGTTCGTGATCAGACCGGCTTCGAGCAACTGCGACAGCGCCCGATACACGCTCGCCAGGCTGCATTGCTCCGTTTCCGGCGGCACGCGCCGGAAAACCTGATCGGCGGTCATGTGCTCGTTCGGAAATTCGTGGAACAGCCGAAGCACCGCGACGCGACTCGAGGTCGGACGCATACGGGCTCGCTTCAGGTCGGCATAGATCGCTCTCATCGCATCGGCACACTTTTCATACGTGGCCAATAGTCTCGATTGCCGTTGCTTAAGGCTTGCTTAAGGCCCGGTGCGTCGAAGCGATTTGCGATGAGGGGGGCATTACACGGCTTTACCCCGCGACGCTCTCGCCGCCCTGCTTTTCGCGGAAAATCCCCGTTGAATCAATGCGATAAAGGTGGCGCGGCGAGCAATGGCGAGTGAAAAGCAAACGGCCGCGCCGGGCGCGGCGCGGCCGTCGTCAGACGCATTCGCCGCACTTCAGCGCGGCGGAGAAACCACCACGTACTGCACCTGCGCACCGATGTATTGCGGCTGATACCACGTCGCGCCGCACTGTTCGTAACTCGCGCCGCCGATCACGACCGCCGTGCACGACGGCGGCAGCGTGGCGACCATCGAGCCGACCACCGCGGCCGTTACGCCCACCGTCACGGCGGCAGCCACCGGATCGACGTACCAGCCGCCACCCCAATATGGCGGCGGGGGTGGAGGCGGAGGCCCGGGCGGATGCGGACCCGGACCAGGCTGTGGCCCCGGTCCGGGTCCGGGTCCCGGCGGATGAGGCTGCGGTCCCGGCCCAGGCCCGGGCGGATGAGGCTGCGGCCCTGGACCCGGCCCCGGCGGATGCGGTTGTGGTTGTGGCCCCGGCCCAGGATTCGGATGCGGCCCCGGCTGACCACCGTTGTGCTGCACGCCGCCGCCGTTGAATCCCGGTCGTCCATGAAACTGTCCGCCGCCGCCAAAATTGCCGCCGCCCATCGGATGAATGCTGGTTCGCGCCATCCCGCGGAACGCGAGCGCCGCCGGCGCGGCCAGCGCCATCGAGACGGCAAGACCCGCCGCAATGGCCCGTTGTGTGTGCCTGTTCATCATTCCGCCTCCTGATAAGGCGGGCGGTCCGCGGGCTTCATCTCGATCTGCCGCGCGCCCGGACGCGGGCGGAACACGAAGGTCGACGCCGCGAAAACCGGATTCAGATTCCAGTGATAAGTGACCTCGTGCCGGGGCCGCGACGGCTGCGTGGTATCGGTGATGATCATCTTGCACGGCAGCTGTCGCCGCCCTGCTTCGATCCACAGCTCCCAATCGGCGCCCGGCTGCCGGTAGGCGTAATGCGTGCAGGTGCGCGTATCGACTTTCTCCGTGCCGAGCGACTGCGCGGAGCTGATCGCGAGATCGTCGGGCTTGTCGGCGCCCCAGTAGAACAGGTCGGCGAGCGGCGTTTCGATGTGCCACGTCACGGCCAGATCGCGCACGAGTTCGTCGAGCGTCGGCGGCGCGTCGCGGCGCGCGTAGTAGCCTTTTTTCTCGTTGAAGATCGTGAAGCGATGGCCGTCGTAGACCATGCCGCGCACGTTGCCGTTACCGGTGATGTCGGCGCGCATGCGATCGGGCCGCTTCACCTTGAGCACGGTATGGCGCAGCAGCGCGGCGTTCTGGCCGTTGTCGAGCACGACGTCGGTGACCGTGTCGGCGTCCACCTGGAACGTGCGCAGCGTGCGCAGATACGCGCCCATGGCGTCGAGCGCGTCCGTGGCCTGTTCGTCGATGGCAGGCGTCTCGCTGCTGCCGCCGGTCTCGCTCGTGCCCAGATCGACGAGCGGTGAAGGGACGTTCGATTGCGCCGGCACATGTTCGCCGCCGTTGTCCTGATGGGCGCAGCCGGCGAGCGCGAGGCCGCCGGCGAGTGCAATCGAGATCGACAACGCGAGCCAAGCAGGCGCCGCTCGCGCGATGACTCCAGGGAAGACTCTCTTGTTCACATCGTCTCCTGACTGAAAGTTCGCCGGATTCGACCGCCGGTGCAAGTCGTTGCGCGCGCAGCGACTGACGTCCTGGGTCGGCGAAACGCCGGGCCGTTGCAGGCGATGTCGCAAGCCTCTTCGTGCCTTGCGTGCCTCGCGTCTCGTATCGACGAGCTTACCAGCGCAACGTTTCTTCGTCCCCCCAATGCGCCGCCCTCGCCCTGCGCGCCGGTTTCCCGTTTGCGTTCGCTCAGTAAAAGCCCTGGTCAGGCGAGTTCCGGACGCGGGTTATCATGCCGCTCATCCATTTTTAGAACATCGTTCTCTCAGATAGAACGACAAGAACGAGACAGCCCGATGCCCTTGTCCCGAGCTCAGGAGGAGCCCGCCATGTCCAGTTTGCCGGTCGGCGCGACGCACGAGTCGCTCCGTGAAGCCGTCCCGCCCGCGAGCGCGGCGCAGATCAACGCGCGCATCGACCGCCTGCCGGCCGCGCACGCGGTCTGGACGCTCGTCCTGCTGATCGCGACAGGCGGATGGTTCGAGTTCTACGACCTGTTCTTCACGGCCTACGTCGGGCCGGGGCTCGTCAAGAGCGGCCTTTACTCGACCACGACGGCCTCGTTCTTCGGCTTTTCGGGGCTGGGCGCGTTCGTGGCGGCCTCGTTTGCGGGGCTCTTCATCGGCACCTTCTGTTTCACCGGCCTCGCCGACCGCTATGGCCGCCGCACGATGTTCACGGCGTCGCTGCTCTGGTATTCGGCGGCCACCTGCGTGATGGCGCTGCAAACGTCCGCGCCCGCGATCAACCTCTGGCGGCTGATCGCGGGGATCGGCGTGGGCATCGAACTCGTCACCATCGACACCTACGTGAGCGAGCTGGTGCCCAAGCACATGCGCGGGCGCGCGTTCGCCTTCGTGCATCTCGTGCAGTACACGGCGGTGCCGACGGTCGCACTGCTCGCGTGGTGGTTCGTGCCGCGCGCGCCGCTCGGGTTCGACGGCTGGCGCTGGGTCGTGATGTTCGGCGCGGCCGGCGCGCTGATCGCGTGGGCGATCCGCCGCAACGTGCCCGAAAGCGCGCGCTGGCTCGCGCAGCGCGGACGCCACGACGAAGCGGCGCGCGTGCTCGCGACACTCGAAGCGAAGATCGAAGCGCAGACGGGCCGCCTGCTGCCCGCGCCGCCGCTTGCGACGGAAAGCGCGACCGCCGCGCCGCCGCGCAAGGCGCGCTTCAGCGAGATCTGGCAGCCGCCGTATCGCCGCCGCACGATCACGCTGCTCGTCTTCAATCTGTTTCAGGCGATCGGCTTCTACGGTTTCGCGTCGTGGGTGCCGACGCTGCTCGTCTCCAAGGGTGTGACGATCACGCACAGCCTGCTCTACGCGTTCGTAATCGCGGCGTCGAATCCGTTCGGCCCGCTGATCGGCATGGCCATCGCCGACCGCATCGAACGCAAGACGCTCGTCGTGCTCTCCGCGCTCGCCATCGCCGTCTTCGGTTCGCTGTTCGCCATGCAGACCTCGCCCGTGATGCTGATGGTGCTCGGCGTGCTCATCACGCTCGGCGGCACGCTGCTCTCGGTCGGCTATCACGCCTACCAGGTCGAACTGTTTCCCACGCGCATGCGCGCCACGGCGGTCGGTTTCGTCTATTCGATGTCGCGGCTGTCCGCGATGTTCTCGGGCTTCATGATCGCGTTCGCGCTGCGCCATTTCGGCGTGCCGGGCGTCTTCGCCCTGATCACGGGCGCGATGGTCGCGGTGATGGCGGCCATCGGTCTGTTCGGCCCGCGCACCAACAACCGCTCGCTCGACGATATTTCCCATTGAACTGAACCAGAGGCTGGAATCACGATGTTGCCTTTAGCAGGAATCCGCGTTCTCGATCTTTCCAACGTGCTGGCCGGGCCGTTCTGCGCGTATCAGCTCGCGCTGTTCGGCGCCGACGTCACCAAGGTCGAGCATCCCGAAGGCGGCGATCTCGCGCGCCGTCTCGGCGCCGACAAAGACGCCGCCGCGCGCAACATGGGCGCGTCCTTCGTCGCCGTGAATGCGGGCAAGCGCTCGATCACGCTTAATCTCAAGGACCCGCGCGGCAAGGCGATCCTGCTCGATCTCGTGCGCGATACCGACGTTCTGGTCGAGAATTTCCGCCCCGGCGTGATGGATCGTCTCGGTTTGGGATTCGATCAGCTATCCGAAGTCAATCCGCGTCTGGTGTATTGCGCGATTTCCGGTTTCGGCGATTCCGGCGAACTGTCGCCCCGCCCCGCTTACGACCAAATCATCCAGGGCATGGCCGGCGTGATGAGCGTGACGGGCGACGCCGAAAGCGCGCCGTTGCGCGTGGGCTATCCGGTCTCCGATACGGTCGGCGGCCTGACGGCGGCGTTCGGCATTTGCGCGGCGCTCGTCGATGCGCGCACGAACGGGCGCGGACGCCGCCTCGATGTGTCGATGCTCGAAGCGACGCTCGCGACCATGGGCTGGGTCGTGTCGAACTATCTGAACGCGGGCGTGGAGCCCGTGCCGATGGGCAACGAAAATTTCACCGCCGCGCCCTCGGGCACGTTCGCGACCGGCGACGGTCTGCTCAACATCGCGGCCAACGAAACGCGTCAGTTCGAGAGCCTGTGCGCGGTGATCGGCCGTCCCGAACTGTCGAGCGATGCGCGCTTCGCCGCGCGCCATCTGCGCAAGCAGCATCGCACCGAATTGAAGGCCGAAATCGAAGCCGCGCTCGCCGCCGACAGCGCCGCAAACTGGGAAGCGCGGCTGCTCGCGCAAGGCGTGCCGGTTGGCCGCGTGCTGTCGGTGCCGCAGATTCTCGCGCATCCGCATCTGGCGGAGCGGCAATTCGTGCGCGAATTCGCGCCGGCGAACGGCGAGGCGGCGCAGCGCGTGACGCGCGCGGGCCTGCGTCTTTCGGACGGCGACGCCGCCCCCGCCGCGCCCGCGCCCGCACTCGGCGCGCACACACGCGAAACCCTTGCACAACTCGGCTACGACGCCGCGCACATCGACGCCCTGCGCGCCGAAGGAGTCATCTGAACATGAGCACGACGAACACCGACCTCGCCGCCCTCTGCGCCGATTACTGGCGCACCTCGATCATCGACATTCATCCCGGCTCGATCGCCGTGCGCGGTTTTCCGATTCAGGAGCTGATCGGCCGCGTGAGTTTTCCGCAGATGATCTGGCTGATGCTGCGCGGCGAGCTGCCCGGCGACGACGAAGCGTCGCTGCTCGAAGCGGCGCTCGTGGCCTCGGTGGACCACGGTCCGCATGCGCCGTCGATTGCGATCTCGCGCATGGCCACGAGTTGCGGCCTGCCGCTCAACGGCGCGATGGCGTCCGCCATCAACGCGCTCGACGACGTGCACGGCGGCGCGGGTCAGCAGGCAGTGGAACTCTATGCGTCGATTGCGGCGCGGCTCGATGCGGGCGCGCCGCTCGACGAGGCCGTCGAGGCGGGCGTCGACGCCTTCGTCGCGGAAAACGGCAAGTATCTGCCGGGCTTCGGGCATCGGTTTCATCCGGTCGATCCGCGCGCCGGACGGCTGCTCGAACTCGTCGATGCGCGCGTGGAATCGGGCGCGATCAACGGTCGTTACGCGCTGATCGCGCGCGGCGTGGAAGCGCTGCTCAAGCGCCGAAAAAACAAGCCCGTGCCGATGAATATCGATGGCGTGACCGCGGTGATTTACGCGGAACTGGGCTTCGCGCCCGAACTCGCGCGCGGCGTGTTCATCCTCTCGCGCGCGGTGGGGATTCTGGCGCATGCGTGGGAGCAGCGCGGACGCGGCGAGCGCAACAAGGGGCCAATGCCGCGTCAGATCGATTACGCGTACACCGGCGCGCCGGAGCGTCATCTGCCGGCTGGCGCGCAGCCGCGCGGGGGCTGAGCTTTCGGCGTTTGAACGCGGTTTTTAGCCGCTTTTTTGCCGTTTTACGCGCCCTGCGCGTGCGCCTGACGGGCCGCGCGCAGCGCACGCGAGTCGCCGCCCAGCGCGTCGGTGGCGCGCACGGCGCAATCGAACAACGCATCGAGATTCGTTTCCACGAACGCGCGGTCGATGCGCGAACTCGGACCCGCGAGCGTGATCACGCCGCGCAGCGCGTTCTGCACGCCGAACACGGGCATCGACACGCCCGAGGTTTCCCGATCGCGCTCGCCGATCGACATGCAATAGAAGTCGCGCCGGATCTGCTCGAACGCCTCGCCCGGTTCATGACCGAAGGCGAGCAGCGCGCGCCCGCCCGAACCGGTTTCGAGCGGCAGCACGTCGCCCTCGCGCACGTGATGGCGCACGACATGCATCGAATCCACGCGATGCAGACACACGCGCACCGCGTTGTCGCGCACATAGAACGACACGCTTTCCCCGCTTTTTTCCATGAGTTCGCGCATCAGCGGCAGCAGGATGTCGCCGAGATTCAGGCTGCGCTGATAAAGCGCGCCGAGTCCGAAGGTGGCCGGTCCGAGCTGATAGCGGCCGTCTTCGAGCCGCAGCAGCAAGCGATGCTGAATGAGCGCGCCGGCGAGGCGCAGCAGCGTGCTCTTGTAGAGCCCCGTGCGCGCCGCGAGTTCGGCGAGCGTGAGCGCCGCGTTCTGCGGGCCGTCTTCGGGACGGAAAGCGAACAGGATGGCGCACGCGCGGTCGATGACGGCGACGCCTTCTTCCTTCTTGGGCGGTTGTTCCGCGGGCATGTCGGGCGATGAAAGGCAAGCAGAGAAGCCTGAATTTTACGCGATCTCATGCGTGATTCGGCCGCATTCGTGCCGTTTTCCTGCGATCGCTCGCGCGCTGCCTCATCGGCGATGCCTGCGGTTCGCGCGTAGCTTGACCGTCCGCAATGGCGCGTGCGGGCTCCGTCCGTAGCATCGGACGCTGATCCGGCCGGCACCGCCCCACTCGCCTTGCAGGCCCGCTTTCCGACAGCGCCGCCGAGTGGGCATCGAAAGCCGGATATCCGCTCAGGATTCCCAGGTTTCTCCACCTCACATCGCCATGAATAAATTTTTCGTCAGCGTTGCGGGTTTGCTCGCGGCCGGTTATCTCGGCCTCAGCGCCCTCGCCTGGTATCACGACACGACCTACGCGGAAGGGGCGGCCGCCCGCCCCGCCGCCTCGCCCGAAGCCGCGCGCATCCGCGATATTCTCGACCGCAACGCCTGCTACAGCTGTCATTCGACAAAAGCGGTGCTGCCGCCTTATGCGTCGCTGCCCGGCATCAAGCAGATCGCGCAGTTCGATACCGAAAGAGGCCAGCGCTATTTCCGGCTCGATACGTTGTATGCCGCGTTGCACGATGGCGCGAAACCTGGCGAAGCCGATCTCGCCAAACTCGAACGCGTCGCGCAAAACGACACCATGCCGCCCGCGCGCTTTCGCGCCGTGCACTGGGGAACCGGCTTGAGCGCTGGCGACCGGCATACGCTGCTCGACTGGATCGCGCACGAACGCAAGCGCTGGTATGCGACGCCCGGCGTCGCGGCGGCGTTCGAGAACGACGCGGTGCAGCCGCTGCCGCACACATTGCGCGCCGATCCGCGCAAGGTCGCGCTCGGCATGAGGCTGTTTCACGATCCGCGTCTGTCCGCCGACAACACGATTTCCTGCGCCAGTTGCCATGCGCTCGGGACCGGCGGCGTGGACAACCGAAAACTCTCGCTTGGCGTGGGCGGCCAGTTGGGCAGTGTGAACGCGCCGACGGTGTTCAACGCGGCGCTCAATCACGCGCAGTTCTGGGACGGCCGCGCCGCGACCTTGCAGGAACAGGCGGGCGGACCGCCGCTGAATCCGGTGGAAATGGCTTCGGTGTCGTGGGAGCAGATCGTCGGCAAATTGCAGGCCGATCCGGCGCTCGTCGAGACCTTCGCGCAGATCTATCCTGACGGCATCAGCGGCCCGGCCATCACCGACGCGATCGCCGAATTCGAAAAGACGCTGCTGACGCCGAGCCGCGTCGACGCCTATCTGCGCGGCGACGCACGCGCCTTGAACAGCGACGAGGCGCACGGTTATCAGCTATTCAAGTCGATGGGCTGCGCGACCTGTCACGTCGGCGCGAATCTGGGCGGCCAGTCGTTCGAGCGGATGGGCCGCGCGGGCGACTGGTTTGCGGCGCGCGGTGGCGCGCTCACCGAAGCCGACAACGGCCGCGCCAACGTCACGCACGATCAGCACGACGTGCAGGCGTTCAAGGTACCGGGGCTGCGCAATGTGGCGCTCACCGCGCCGTACTTTCACGACGGCAGCGTGAGCGATCTGCGCGAGGCAGTGAAGCAGATGGCGCAATACCAGTTGGGCACTGCGCCATCGGACGCCGACGTCGATGCACTGGTCGCGTTTTTGAACGCGCTCAGCGGCACTTATACGCCCTCGCCCGCGCTGGCCGCGCAGCCGTGAAGCGATATCAACGCACGCCCTACTTCGCGTGCGTCACCGAGGCGCGCATCGTCACGCTTACGTTGAAGCTGCGCTCGATGTCCCACTCCGTGCCGTAGCACTGGTTGATCAGCCAGCGCACGGCATTGCGCGTCAGCTCGGCGGTCGGAATATGCACCGACGTCAGCGCAGGCGCCATGTAAGCCGCGGAATAGTCGTCGTCGTAGCCGATCACGGAGACGTCGCGCGGCACCGAGATGCCCGCGTGCTGCAGGCGCGCGAGCGCCGACATCGCCATCGTGTCGTTCGCGCAGAAGAGGCCCGTGAAGCGGCGCTTCGATTCGAGCAGCCGCCCCGCTGCCGCATAACCGCCCTCGGGCGAGAAGTCGGACATGATGAGCGGCACGCGCTCGCGTTCGATGCCATGGCGCGCGAGTTCGGCGAAGAAGCCGTCCAGACGCGCCTGATTGTCCGATGAACTGGCCGTGCCGCCGATCGCCGCAATCTCGCGATGGCCGTGCTCGATCAGCGTGCGCGCGGCCAGTTCGCCGCCGTGAAAGTGGTCCGCGCAGAACGAGGCTTCGGGAAAGTGCGCGAAGGCGCGATTGAGGAAGGCCATGCGCGGATGCAGCGCGTGCAGCATGCCCAGATCCTCGTCGTGCAGGTCGTGACTGATCACCACCACGCCGTCGCAATCGCGCCCGATCAGGAAGCGCACGGCCTCGATCGCCTGCTCGCGCGGCGACGCTTCGCCGCAGCCCGTCGCCACCACCACGTGACGGCGCACCGCGCGCAGTTCGGTGTCGGTCTCCTTGAGGATCGTGCCGTAGTACGAGCCGAAGAAGGTCGGCACGAAAATGCCGATGATGCCGAGCGACTGCGTCGCCATCGCCCGGCCGATCGACGACGGCCGGAAGTTCAGTTGTTCGATGGCGGCCTGCACGCGCGCCGCCGCGTCCGCCGACACCGGGCCCTTGCCGGAAATCGCCCGCGAGGCGGTGGAAAGTCCCACGCCGGCCAGCGTTGCCACGTCTTTCAGGGTTGCCACTTCTCGTACGTCCCTCGGTTTTATTGTCGTTGCGCGATCTGTGTACGACGTCGCGCGCTGTATCAGCACGGCCAAATTTTTACCACGTTCTTACTGACTTCCGAGCGTGCTTTTTTGGTGCATTGATCGGAGGAATAGCAGACCTTTCGCGGCCGCTCAAACGCGCTCGCCGCTCGCTTCGTCGAACAGCGACACATGTGCTGCGTCGATGCTGAATGGCACGTGCGCGCCGCTCGCGAGCGGCGTTTTGTCTTGATCGATCGAAGCGATCTGCGCGCCGTGATAATCGAGCCACAGCACGCGATGATTGCCCATCGGTTCGACCAGCGTGACGCTGCCCTGATGCGCGCCTTCGCTGCCCGGCGCGCCGAGGCGCGTGGCGTGCACGTCTTCCGGCCGCACGCCGAGCACACAAGGTTGCGCGAGATCGGGCGCGCCCTTGAACGCGTAGTTCGTCACGTCCACGTCGAGCTGCGCGCCGCGGAACCAGAGCTTGCCTTCATTGGCTTCGAGCTTGCCTTTCAGCAGGTTCATCGGCGGCGTGCCGAGGAACGTCGCCACGAACAGATTCTCGGGCCGCGCGTAGACCTCGGCGGGCGTGCCGAACTGCTGGATCACGCCGCCCTTCATCACGGCCATGCGCGTGGCGAGCGTCATCGCTTCGACCTGGTCGTGCGTCACGTAGATCATCGTCGCGCCCAGTTGCTGATGCAGTTGCTTGAGCTCGCGACGCAGTTCGGTGCGCAGCTTGGCGTCGAGATTCGAGAGCGGTTCGTCGAACAGGAACACGTCGGCTTCGCGCACCAGCGCGCGGCCGATCGCCACGCGCTGACGCTGACCGCCGGACAGTTGAGCGGGTTTGCGCGCAAGCAGCGGCCCGAGTTGCAGCATGTCGGCGGCGCGCTTCACGCGGCGCTCGATTTCCGGCTTCGGCGTGCCGTTGATGCGAAGCGCGAACGACATGTTGCGCTCGACATTCATGGTCGGGTACAGCGCGTAGGACTGGAACACCAGCGCCACGCCACGATCCTTCGGGTCGGCCCAGGTCATGTCCTCGCCGCCGATCTCGATGCTGCCGTCGCTCACGTCGATCAGCCCGGCGATGCTGTGCAGCAAGGTGGATTTGCCGCAGCCCGACGGCCCGAGCAGCACCACGAATTCGCCGGCGCGCACGTCGAGGTCGAGGTCGTCGATCACCGTGTTCGCGCCCAGATCGATGCGCAGCTTGCGCACTGAGACGTTTGCCAGATTCGTCATTGTGTGTCTCCGCTTTTAGCCTTTCACCGCGCCCGACGCGATACCGCGCACGAACCAGCGCCCCGACACGAAATAGATCGCGAGCGGCACCAGCGAGGTCAGGATCGTCGCGGCCATGTTGACGTTGTAGAGCCGCTCGCCCGTGGTGGTGTTGATGATGTTGTTCAGTTGCACCGTCATCGGCAGATTCTTCGTGCCCGCGAACACGAGGCCGAGAATGTAGTCGTTCCAGATGCCCGTCACTTGCATGATGATCGCGACCACGATGATCGGCACCGACATCGGCAGCATCAGTTGCACGAAGATGCGCCAGAAGCCGCCGCCGTCGATACGCGCCGCCTTGAACAGTTCCTGCGGCAGCGACACGTAGTAGTTGCGGAACAGCAGCGTCATCACCGGCATGCCGAAGACCGTGTGAATCAGCACGATGCCGGGCAGCGAGCTGAACAGATGCACGGTGGCCAGCACGCGCACGAGCGGATAGACCATCACCTGCACCGGAATGAACGCGCCCGCGAGCAGCACGGCGAACAGCACGCCCGCACCGCGCGGTTTCCAGAACGACAGCGCGTAGCCGTTCACGGCGCCCACGGCGATCGAAATGATCGTGCTTGGCACCACGATGCGCACCGAGTTCCAGAAGCCCACGCGGATGCCCGCGCATTCGAGCCCCGTGCAGGCCGACGCCCACGCGTCCTGCCACGGCGCGAACGTGAGGTGACGCGGCAGCGCGAGCAGATGCCCCATGCGGATCTCGTCCATCGGCTTCACCGAAGTCACGAGCATCACGTAGAGCGGCAGCAGGAAAAACAGCGCGGCGATGATGAGAAAGCCGTAGACGCCGAGTCGCGCGGGCGTGAAGCGGCTGCGCTTCGGTTTGCCTTTCGAGGCGCCCGGCGTGCGCCGGATAACGGGCGGAATGGGCCGAATGGCGCCCGACGGTTCGGTCAGCGGCGCGCTCATGCTCGTTCTCCTTTGCGTGCGGCGCGGCTTTTCGCGTAGAGCACCGGCGCGAGGATCGCGAGCACGGTGGCGAGCAGCACGATCGAGGCCGCCGAGGCGAGCCCGATGTTGGCGCGGTTGAACAGATAATCCATCACGAATTTGCCGGGCACTTCGCTCGCGGTGCCGGGACCGCCTTGCGTCATTGCCACGACGGCGTCGTAGAGCTTCACCACCATCACGAACAGCAGCACGAAGGCGGTCGACATCGAGGTCTTCAGCATCGGCACGACGATGCTCGCGTAGACGCGCCAGCGCGGAATGCCGTCGAGGCGCGCGGCCTTCCAGATCTCGTCGTCGATGCTGCGCAGGCCCGAGAGCATCAGCGCCATCACGAGGCCCGAGGCTTGCCACACGGTCGCGATCACGAGCGTGTAGATCACGAACTGCTGCGAGACGATCCAGTCGAAATGCGCGTGCGTGAAGCCCATGTGCCGCAGCACGGCCTGCACGCCGAGTTCCGGATTCAGGATCCACTGCCAGACGAGACCGGTCGCGACGAACGACATCGCATACGGATAGAGAAAAATCGTGCGCAGCGCGCCTTCGGCGGCCACGCGCTGATCGATGAAGATCGCCAGCAGCAGACCGATCACGAGACACGCCACGACGAAGCACACGCCGTAAATCGCGAGGTTTTGCAACGAGACGATCCAGCGTTCGGTTTCGAACAGCCGCACGTATTGCGTGAAGCCCGCGAAGGTGTTCGTCGGCAACGAGCGCGAATAGCTCACCGAAACGCGCGCGGTCCACAGCATCGTGCCGAGATACGCGAACACGACGGTGAGCGCCATGGGCAGCAACGCGATCCATGCGGCGAGCGACAGCCGCCGCCGCATGGGGCGCGCTGCACGCGCCTGCCGTTTAGCCTGATCCAGCTTGAGCGCGTACATAAGCCTCTCAGCTCTTGAGCGCCGACGCGAACGCTTTCTGCGCGTCCTCGGCCGACTGGTCCTTGTTCCAGAAGTTCGTGATGACGTCCTGGAGCGAGCCCTGCACGTCAGGCGGGATCAGCATTTCCGGATTCGGCAACTGACGCGCCTTGTCCTTCATGATCGCCATGCCCTGCTTCGCGCACACGTCGAAACCGGCCGTATCGACATCGAGACGGATCGGAATCGAACCCTTCTTCTCGCTGAACGCGACCTGCGCCGTCGGCGACGTGATTACGCTGGCGAGCAGTTGCTGCGCTTTCACGGCCTGCGGATTGTCGGTCTTCGGGAACACGAAGGCGTCGCCCGCGATCATGTACGGCGAATTCGCGAAACCCGGGAAGCAGCCGAAGTCCTTGCCCGCGACCTGCTTCGCGTTCGAGAATTCGCCCTTGGCCCAGTCCCCCATGATCTGCATGCCGGCCTTGCCCGAAATGACCAGCGCCGTCGCGTCGTTCCAGTTGCGGCCCGGCGAGCCCGGATCGACATAGTTATGCAGACGCTTGAAGGTCGTGAGCACGTTCTTGAACGCGGGCGAATTGACGGCATTCGCGTCGCGGTCGCGATAGACCTTCATGTACAGATTGCGGTCCATGTCCGCGAAAATCGCGTCGAACGTGATCTTCTCCTGCCACGCCTGGCCGCCCAGCGCGAGCGGAATCACCCCGGCTTTCTTGAGCTTGTCGAGATCGGCGAACAGTTCGTCCATGCTCTTCGGCTCGGCCGCGATGCCCGCTTTCGCGAACACCGGCTTCGAGTAGAAGAACCAGTCCTGCATGTGGATGTCGACGGGCGCCGCATAGAAGTGCCCGTTCACCTTGATCTGGTTGAGGATCGAATCGGGCAGGATGCCGTTCCAGTTTTCCTTCGCCGCGACCGCATCGACATTATTCAGGAGTCCCTGGTCAATCAGGTCGTGGAACTGCTTCGACGTGTTGAACTGCGCCGCCGTGGGCGGATCGCCGCCGACGATGCGGTTGATCGCCGTGGCGCGCGCCTGGTCGGCGCCCGCGATCGCGTTGTCGACCCACTGGCCGCCCGCCTGGTCGTAGGCTTGCGCGAACTGCTTGATGGCGGCCGACTCGCCGCCCGAGGTCCACCAGTGAATCACATTGGCCTTGAGCGGCGCGTCGGCGGCGTGCGCCGCGACGGCTCCGGCCAATGCCAGCGCGGCGGCGAGGCCGCGCAGGACGGGTGCGTTTTGCTTCATTGCGTCTCCTCCGGTTGATCCGGTTTTCTCTGCTGGTCGATGAAGTCAAACTTGGCGGTGATGCGGGTGGCTGCGCGCACGCGATCGTGCTTTGGTGCAACTTTCCCCTGTCGCGCATTCTCGAGGCGCGCAGCCGGTACGGCAATTACGGTAACTACCGTTCTTGTTTTCGATTTCGCGTCGACCTTTGCGTCGAGCGAATCGATCGGTCGAGACGTCAGGCGCCGCGCGTCTTGCGTTCGGCGATGAAGCGCGCGATCAGTTCGGCGCTGCGTTTTTTCGTGCGCTTCTGCGTGTCGTAGTCCACGTGCACGACGCCGAAGCGCCGCTCATAGCCGAACGCCCACTCGAAGTTGTCGAGCAGCGACCACACGAAATAACCGCGCACGTCCACGCCCGCCTTGATCGCCGCGTCCACGGCGGCCAGGTGACGCTTGAGGAACGCGATGCGTTGCGAATCGACCACTTCGCCGCCGATCACGTCGTCGTCGGAGGCCATGCCGTTTTCGGTGATGTAGATCGGCGGCAGGTTCTCATACGTGCGATCGAAGCCGATCAGCAGATCGCGCAGACCGTCCGGATGCACTTCCCAGCCCATCTGCGTGCGCTCGACGTCGGGCAGCGGCACCTCGGTGAAACCGTGCGCGCCGTCGCTCTTCACGTTGGTGCGGAAATAGTAGTTGATGCCGAGGAAGTCGAGCGGCGCGGCAATCGTCGCCATGTCGCCGTCGAGCACGAGCGGCTCGGTGCCCGGCCACAGCTCGAACAACTCCGCCGGATATTCGCCCTTGAGCAGCGGATCGAGAATCCACGCGTTGTGCTGGACTTCGAAACGGCGCGCGGCGGTGATGTCGGCGGGCGAATCGGAGTTCGGCGTGCCGCGGCCCACGTTCGCGACGATGCCTTTCGCCGACTTCGGATCGTTCGCGCGCAGCACCGGAATCGCCATGCCGTGACCGAGCAGCAGATGATGCATCGCCTGGGTCGGATAGCGCGGGCTCGCGAGGCCCGGCGCGTGATGGCCATTGCCGTAGCCCAGATACGCCGAGCACCACGGCTCGTTGAGCGTCATCCACGCGTCGACGAGACCGGACAACTCGCGGCTCATGAGATCCGCGTAATCGGCGAAACGATACGCCGTGTCGCGATTGAGCCAGCCGCCGCGATCTTCGAGATGCTGCGGCAGATCCCAGTGATAGAGCGTCGCGTAGGTCTGGATGCCCTTCCCTTTCAGGCGTTCGAGCAGGCGCTTGTAGAAGTCGATGCCCTTCGCGTTCGGGCGGCCCGACGCGTCCATCACGCGCGGCCAGGCGATCGAGAAGCGATAGGCCTCGAAGTTCAGGTCGCCGAGCAGATCGAGGTCGCCTTGCCAGCGATGGTAGTGATCGCAGGCCACGGCGCCGGTGTCGCCCGCGAGCACCTTGCCCGGCGTGGCGCTGAAGGTGTCCCAGATCGACGGCAGACGGCCATCCTCGGTCGCGGCGCCTTCGATCTGATACGACGCGGTGGCCGCGCCGAGCAGAAAGTCGCGGCGCCAGAGCGCGGAATCGGGCGACGGCGTGAAGGCGTCGTCCTCGAGAATGGCCGAGGCGGTGTGTGGCGAATCGTGTGTCACGAAAGCTCCTGCGCAAGGGTCGGAACCGGGCGATGCGGACGCCGGCGGGTGATTGGGTGGAAGCGCTTCCACAGCGCTTGAGGCGCACGATATCAGCCGCGAATTCCCGCGGTAAATCAGGGTTTGTCAGGACGTTTTTAAGTAGTTCCTGTGTAGGTTATGCGCACCGGATTTTGGATTTTGACTACTTGCGGGAGCGATGTGACGTGAAACAGCGTGATTTGGCGCGGACAGTCAGTCCGTGCCGGGCTCTCTGGAACGCCAGGACGAGGTGGGCGGCGTCACGCCTCGGCGTGCGCGTCGAGGTTGGGATGCACGGCGGCGAGCGCCTCGTGCAAGGTGGTGTAGATATTTTGCGCGCCCACCACGGGCGTGATGCCGTGTCGGTCCATGTCGGCGCGCAGATAGCGGTTCACGCGGCCGAAAATCACCTTGACGCCGCGCTCGCGCAGCGACTCGCATAGTTCGTTAACCGAACGACCCGCCGAGTAATCGAGATCGGTGATCGCCGCCGCATCGACCAAGAACCAGCGCACGGGCGTCGGCGCGCCATCCACGAGACGACGCACTTCGTCGACGAACAGGTGGTCGTTCGCATAGAACAGGTCGGCGCCGAAGCGGAAAACGATCAGTCCCGGATCGGTCTGAAGCCCCGCGTGCGACGGCACCGGCATCCAGCGGCCCTCCTCGTTCGGCACCAGCACCATCGTGTGCGGACGATAGCTATGGCGCACATGGCGCAGCAGCGAAAGCCCGATGGCAATCAGAATGCCGTTCTCCACGCCGATCACCACGACCGCGATCGCGGTCGTCACGGCAAGCCCGAATTCGCCCGGGCTTTCCTTGCGGATATCGATCAGTTGTCCGATATGCACGAGCCCGACCGCGATCGTGAACACGATGGCGGCCAGCACGCAATGCGGCAGATATTGCAGCCAGCGGCTCAGGAACAGCAGCACGATCACCACCACGCCGGCGAAGACGACTTGTGCGAACTGGCTGCGCGCGCCGGCCTGATCGGCCATCGCGGTTTGCGTGAGACTGCCGTTCACCACGAACGCGCCGCTCATCGAGGCAGCGGCGTTGGCGGCGGCGAGGCCGAGCAGGTTTGCGTCTTCGTCCACGCGCTCGCCGTATTTTTCGGCAAATGCGCGGCTCGTGGCGGCGCTCTGCGCAACGATGATGACGAAGCACGACGCCGCCACCTGCAGCAGATCGATCATCTGGAACCAGCCAACGGCGGGAAACGCGACATGCGGCAAGCCGCCCGCCACCGGCCCGATCACGGCCACGCCGTGGCGCTGAAAGTCGAACAGCGCACTCGCCACGATGCCGCCGATCACGGCGACGAGCGGCACGGGCCAGCGCGGCCGCACGCGCTTGAACACCAGAATCGCCACGACGACGAGCGCGGAGATCGCGAGCGTGCCCCCGTGAATCTGCGGCAATTGCAGGACGATCTGCTTGATCTGCAGGACCGTGCGCCGCGAATTGACCGTGATGCCGAGCATGTCGCCGAGCATCGCCACGCCCACCTGCACGCCCACGCCCGTCAGAAAGCCGACCAGCACCGTGCGCGAGAGAAAATCCGCGAGAAAGCCGAGTTTGAACACGCGCGCGATCAGCAGCATGACCGCCGTGAGCAGCGCCGTCATGCCCGCGAGCGCGACGTATTCGGCGCTCGACGGCGTGGCCATGGTCGAGAGCTTGCTCGCGAAGATGGTGGCCGTGGCCGAGTCGGCGGCGACCACGAGATGGCGCGACGCGCCGAACAGCGCGAAGGCGATCAGCGGCAGGAAGCCCGTGTAGAGACCGGTGACGGCCGGCATGCCCGCGATGCGCGCGTAGCCGAGCAGTTGCGGCACGTTCATCGACGCGAGCTGCACGCCCGCGATGGCGTCGCGCAACGCCGTTGCGCGGTTGAGCGGCCGCACGCCCTTGAAGAACTCAAACGCCATGGCGGCGTCCTGCTTGTTGCTGAAGCGTCCGCGTTTGCCGAGGGGGCCGCGGTTGGTTCGATTTCGACCTGCGCATGCGTGTCTGTTGCTCCTCGCGTTTCGATGCCGCGTTCGACGTCGCGTTCGACGTGATTGTTTTCCGTGCCGTTATGTTAGCGCGGCTGCGCCCTTTTCCTCCGCGCAACCGGCAGCGCCGAAACCCCGCTGAAAGAGTCGCCACGTATCGACATGAAAAAAGGCCAGCGTGGAAGCTGGCCTTTTCAAACAACGTCGAACCCGAACGCCGCGCTACACCTTGATGGCCGGCGGCACATAACGGCATTCATAGCGCTTTCTCACCGTGCCGTTTTCATCGACGCTTTCGAGGTAGACGTCGAATTGCCAGAGCCGCGCCATGTGGCGCAACACTTCGTCGGTGTCGCCCGAAAGATGGCGATTGTCGCTCATGAAATGACGCAGCGTGAGACTGCGGTCGCCGCGCGTATTCACCGACCACACCTGGATGTTCGGCTCGCGATGATGCATGTCGTACTGCCGCGAGAGCGCCTGACGCACGTACTGATAACCGCTTTCGTCGTGAATGGCCGAGACTTCGAGCGCGTCGCGCATGTCGTCGTCGAGCACGGAAAACAGGCGCATTTCACGAATCAGATGCGGCGACAGATATTGCGCGACGAAGCTCTCGTCCTTGAAGTTGCGCATCGCGTAATGCAGCGCCTTGAGCCACGGGCTGCCGGCCAGTTCCGGGAACCATTTGCGGTCTTCGTCCGTGGGGTTTTCGCAGATGCGGCGAATATCGCTCATCATCGAAAAACCCAGCGCGTACGGATTGATCCCGCTGTAATACGGCTTGGTGACCGGCGGCTGATACACGACGTTGCTGTGCGAGTGCAGGAACTCCATCATGAAGCCGTCTTCGAGCTTGCCCTGCGCATAGAGCGTGTTGAGCAAGGTGTAATGCCAGAACGTGGCCCAGCCTTCGTTCATCACCTGGGTCTGGCGCTGCGGGTAGAAATACTGCCCGACCTTGCGCACGATGCGAATGACTTCGCGCTCCCACGGCTCCAGCAGCGGTGCGTTCTTCTCCGCGAAATACAGCAGGTTTTCCTGCGGCTCGGGCGGATAGCGCTCGTCGGTTTCCTCGGCGATCGGCTGCTGCGTTTTCGGCAGCGTGCGCCAGAGTTCGTTGACCTGCGATTGCAGATACGCCTCGCGTTCGCGCCGCATCGCGGCCTCGCGTTGCAGCGACAATTTCTGCGGACGCTTATAGCGATCCACGCCGTAATTCATGAGCGCGTGGCACGAATCGAGCAGTTCTTCCACGCGATCGAGCCCGAAACGTTCCTCGCATTCGGCGATGTAGTTCTTCGCGTAGACGAGGTAGTCGATGATCGCGTGCGCGTCCGTCCAGAGACGGAACAGATAATTGCCCTTGAAAAACGAGTTGTGCCCATAGGCCGCGTGCGCGATCACGAGCGCCTGCATCGTCATGGTGTTCTCTTCCATGAGATACGCGATGCAGGGATTCGAATTGATGACGATCTCGTACGCGAGACCCATCTGGCCCCGGCGATAGCTTTTCTCGGTGGAGAGAAAGTGCTTGCCGAACGACCAGTGGCGGTAATTGACCGGCATGCCGACCGAGGCATACGCATCCATCATCTGCTCGGCGCTGATCAATTCGAGCTGGATAGGATACGTGTCCAGTTCGTATTGCTCGGCAACCTGCGCGATGTGCGTGTCGTACTCCTCGATCAGTTCGAAGGTCCAGTCGGATGGGCACGGCAACGGCCGTCTGTCGGCTACGTTCATATGCAATTCCCTGGTGTCCGGGAGCCGGCGTTCAGGGAGATCCGCTTGAGGAAGCCCGTGCGCGCCTTCGCGCCCGGGATCGGCAACGTGTCCCCCCATTTCCGTGGCGGCCGCGTGATCGCCGTGCTGTCCTGTTCCGTGGCCGCCCGTCTTGCGGCGCTCCGGCTCGTAGCCGCGCGCCTCGTTGTGCAGGTGGCGTGTCGTCATGAGTGCTCCACCTGCTTTTCGAAAAGCTCCCGGAAAACCGGGTAGATATCCGCCGCCGTGTCGACCTTCTTCATCGCCAGCGCCGGCTGGGTGAGCGCCAGTTGCGCATACTCCAGCCAGAGATTCTGCTCCTCCGGCGTCACCTGGATATACGCAAAATAGCGCACCTGAGGCAGGATGTCATCCTGGAGCAACTTGCGGCACTTCGGCGAATCGTCGGTCCAGTTGTCGCCGTCCGATGCCTGCGCGCCGTAGATGTTCCAGTCGCTCGGCGAATAACGCTCCTCGATCACCTTCTTCATGAGCTCCAGCGCACTCGACACGACCGTGCCGCCGCTTTCCGTCGAATGGAAGAAGGTGTCCTCGTCCACTTCCTCGGCGCGCGTGTGGTGCCGGATGAACACCACCTCGATCTTCTCGTAGTTGCGCTTGAGAAAGAGGTACAGCAGGATGAAGAAACGTTTGGAAAGGTCCTTGCGCTGCTCGTCCATCGAGCCGGACACATCCATCAGACAGAACATCACGGCCTGGCTCGACGGCTGCGGCTGCTTCACGCGGTTCACGTAACGCAGATCGAACGGGTCGATGAACGGGATGCGCCAGATGCGCCCGCGCAGGTGGTGGATTTCGTCTTCGAGCGTCTTGATTTCATCGCGCCGGTCGGACGGATCGGCCATCAGCGCTTCGAGCTGCTGCTCAAGCGTATGCAGTTCGTTGACGAGCGGCGCGCCCAGCGCGATGCGCCGGCCGAGCGCGCTGCGCAGCGAGCGCACCACGTCGATGTTGTTGGGCGTGCCCTCCGCGGCCCAGCCCGCGCGGATGCTTTTCCACGTGGGGACGGCCATCAGATGGGTTTTGACGAGACGTGGCAGTTCGAGGTCGTCGAAGAAGTACTGCATGAATTCTTCGCGGGAGAGCTCGAACACGAAGTCGTCCTGACCTTCGCCCTCGTTGCTCGCCTGACTGCCGCCACCACCGCCGCCGCCTTGCGGACGCGCAATGCGGTCGCCGCGAATGTAATCCTCGTTGCCGGGATGGACCATCTCGCGCCGCCCTCCCGGACCGTGCCGGAACGAAGGCTCCGCGATGTCCTTGCGCGGAATGGTGATGCTCTGGTTGCTTTGTATGTCCTTGATGCTGCGGTCACGCACCGCTTCCGAGACGGCGTGACGAATATAGTTTTTCACACGGCGCAAAAAGCGCTCGCGATTGGCAATGCTTTTGTTCTTGCCGGCCAGCCTGCGGTCGATGATTTGATGAAGCACATCCAGTCTCCCGCTCACGTTTCGAATGGGCGAGGTGCGCAGTCTGCGTGCCAGGCGCCGCCGCTACCCGCTTGCGGCTGCGTGGCCTGCGCCCCGCCGGATTTCCTTTTTGCGCCGCCGCATGAGCGATGCGGCGGCGCAGCAGGAAGGTGATGCCTGCGCGTTCATGACGACTTGCGCACACGCAGATACCAGTCGCAGAGCAAGCGCACCTGCTTCGGCGTGTAGCCCTTCGCGACCATGCGGTTGACGAAGTCTTCATGCTTGCGCTGCTCTTCCGCCGATCCTTTTGCATTGAACGAGATGACCGGCAAAAGTTCTTCCGTATTCGAGAACATTTTCTTCTCGATCACCACGCGCAACTTCTCGTAGCTGATCCACGCCGGGTTTTTACCGGCATTGGCCGCACGCGCGCGCAGCACGAAGTTCACGATCTCGTTGCGGAAGTCCTTCGGGTTGCTGATGCCCGCGGGCTTTTCGATCTTCTCCAGCTCGGCGTTCAAGGCCGCGCGGTCGAAGCTCTCGCCGGTGTCGTGATCGCGGAACTCCTGGTCCTGAATCCAGAAGTCGGCGTACGTGACATAGCGGTCGAAGATGTTCTGCCCGTATTCCGAATACGATTCCAGATAGGCGGTCTGAATCTCCTTGCCGATGAATTCCGCGTAACGCGAGGCCAGCACGTCCTTCACGAAGGACAAATACTTCTGCTCGGTTTCCGGCGGGAACTGTTCGCGTTCGATCTGTTGTTCGAGCACGTACATCAGGTGCACCGGATTCGCCGCCACTTCGGTCGAATCGAAGTTGAACACGCGCGAGAGAATCTTGAACGCGAAGCGCGTGGACACGCCGTTCATGCCTTCGTCCACGCCCGCGAAGTCGCGATACTCCTGATACGACTTCGCTTTCGGATCGGTATCCTTGAGATTCTCGCCGTCGTACACCTGCATCTTCGAAAAGAGGCTGGAGTTCTCCGGCTCGGCCAGACGCGTGAGCACCGACATCTGCGCCATCATCTTGAGCGTGCCGGGCGCGCAGACCGCCTCGGCGAGCGACGAGTTGCGCAGCAGCTTCTCGTAGATCTTCATCTCTTCCGAGTAGCGCAGGCAGTACGGCACCTTCACCACGAAGATACGATCGAGTAGTGCTTCGTTGTTGCGGTTGTTGCGGAACGCCTTCCATTCCGACTCGTTCGAGTGCGCGAGGATGATGCCGTTGAACGGAATCGCGCCGAATCCTTCGGTGCCCTTGAAGTTGCCTTCCTGGGTGGCCGTGAGCAGCGGATGCAGCACCTTGATCGGCGCCTTGAACATTTCGACGAATTCGAGCAAACCCTGATTCGCGAGGCACAAACCGCCGGAATAGCTGTAGGCGTCCGCGTCGTCCTGCGCGTATTGCTCGAGTTTGCGGATGTCGACTTTACCGACCAGCGAGGAGATGTCCTGATTGTTCTCATCGCCCGGCTCGGTCTTGGCGATGCCGATCTGCCGCAGGATGGAAGGATAGCGGCGCACCACGCGGAACTTGCGGATATCGCCGTTGTACTCGTGCAGGCGCTTGACCGCCCACGGGCTCAGGATGCTCTTGAGATAGCGGCGCGGAATGCCGTATTGCTCTTCGAGTATGGGGCCGTCTTCGTCGTAGTCGAACAGACCGAGCGGCGACTCGTTCACGGGCGAACCCTTGATCGAGTAGAACGGCACGCGTTCCATGAGCTGCTTGAGGCGCTCGGCGATGGACGATTTACCGCCGCCCACCGGACCGAGCAGATAGAGAATCTGCTTCTTTTCTTCGAGTCCTTGCGCCGCATGGCGGAAGTACGCGACGACCTGCTCGATCACGTCCTCCATGCCATAGAACTCGCGGAAAGCCGGATAAACCTTGATGACCTTGTTCGCAAAGATGCGCGACATGCGCGGGTCGTTGCGAGTGTCGATCTGTTCAGGTTCGCCGATTGCCGTCAGCATGCGTTCGCCAGCCGTGGCGTACGCACTGGGATCTTCCTTGCAGAGCGCGAGATACTCCTCGAGCGAGAACTCCTCCTCTCGCGTTTTTTCGAAGCGGGTCGCGAAGCTGCTGTAGATATCCATGCTACCTCCTCGCCGAGATCTGCGACCGATGTCGTGCGCGGCGCGCTAATCGGAAACGACATCGCTCGAATTCATCCTAAACCCTTTTGAATTTTTTTTCACACAAAATCGCGCCAATTCAAGGGCTCGTTTTAGTGCTTGGTGCTACGCGGATGTGCGTCTTACAATGATCTTCCCACCCGCGCAAGATTCACGCCTCAAGCGCATTTCACCTGCTCGCCGGCAGCGTGCCAGCGTCACGTCATGGCGCCGGAATTCGACGCTCAAACAGCATTACGGCAGCCAGGCTGTTTCTCCTTAAACGCTTTGGCGCGCAACGCGTGCACACGCCGCATCAAACTCCTTGTAACGCCCTATGACGAGCCTGTTGTCCGCACACGTCATCGCTAATTTTTTCCCGTTTTACGCGTCGAAAACACCCGCGTCAGTGACCTGCCGCGCATTGTCGCGCGTGCGTGAGTGCGCTGGCGCACGACGGAAAACGCGCTGAAATCGCGCGCAAACTGCCCCTATCGTCAGTAGTGGCTTTGCCGGTGATTTTCATGCGCAATCGCGGTGCAAAGTGCCGGGCTTTGAGCGGGCATAGTGCGCGCATTGTGCAAGCGAGCGGCAACAAAAAAGGCCGTCACGCAGTATGCGCGACGGCCCTTCGCCAGAGTGGCTTCGAGGACTCGGGGAAACCCCTTGTCCCTTGATCAGACGAACTCGATTTCGACCTCGCCGAGACCATCGATATGTCCGTGCAGCAGGCCCGGACCTTCGATGCGGTGCGCCCCTACGTAAGAACCCGTGGTGATGGTCCACTCGGGCTCGATGGTGATGCCCGACGCCGCGCAATGATTGACGAACCACACCAGCAGTTCGCGCGGATCGCCGGCCGGATTGCCGGGCGCTTCGGGCACGAGCGAGGCGCCGTCGAAACTCAGTTCGAGTTCGGGTGCGACAAAGTCGAGCGCGCGTGCGAGCGTGGCATAGGGCTGCGCGTGGCCCGTGATCAGCGCGCCGTTGTTCTGGAAGTCGGCGAGTTGCGCGAGCGGCGCGACGTTCGGCCATTCGGCGAAGCGGCTGTCGACGATTTCGATGGTGGGCAGGATCTGCCCGACGTGCGCGAGCACTTCGTCGCGCGAGTAGACGTCGGCGCGCGGCGCGAGCGGCTCCGCGAAACGGAACGCGATCTCCAGTTCGACGAGCACGCGAAAGAAGTTCTGGCGCTCGACGCGCGCGGGCGACGGCAGCACGAGCGCGCCCGGAATCGGCGCGCCGGACGCGGCGGCGCCGGGCGAGCGCGCACCGATTTTCCAGCCGCCCGTGCCCTTGCCGAGACCGGCGATGACCGCCTGCTGGATCGCGTAGGCCGTGGCGGCGTCGGGCGGCAGGCGCTCGGGCTCCAGCGTCGCGATGAGCTGATGGCGGTGGCGCGCGTTCACGAGGCGTTGCGCGAGATCGTCATGCGTCATGTCTGGGTCCTTTTTTTGTCCGTTCGCGCTGCGGCAAGCGCGGCGCGCATTGCCGCAGCGTTCCGTCATCTGCCGGGTTGCGGTGCGACGCGGCGCGCATGCCGTCCATTGCGCCGCTCGATTGTGTTGCGCAGCGATGCGGTGCGCCCTCCCTGGCGCTCTTGCCTGACCGCAGCGCTACCCCGTTGGTTCCGGCCATGCGTTTCAGCCGGGCTCGTGCCGACGTGCCGACATGCGCGTGGTGCGGCGCCGTTGGCATCACACCGCGCGTTGCGCCCGTCTTTGCGCCCCGTTTCTGCGAGGCTGCCGCGCAGTGTACCGCGCGTCCCTGCCGGCGTGCGTGACACGGCTCACAATGTACCGTAAGCACGACCGCGAGGCGCGTGTGCGGGCAGCACAGGCGAAAAAAACGCCGCTGCGAGGCAGCGGCGTGTCGGGCGATCGTTGTGTGCCGATACGGACGTCATCGGGACGCGATCAACGCGGGATCAACGCGCTATCGGTGTGTTATCGAGGCGCCATCGGTGCAATGACGGCCGGCGGCGATCAGAAGGTTTCCCAATCGTCGTTCGAACCTGCTGCCACCGGCGCTGCGGCCGCGGCCGCAGGACGCGCAGCCGGCGCCGGAGCCGACGCGCGCGGCGCGGCCTTCGCGGCCGGCTTCGCCGCCGCACGCACGACCGGCTTCGACGTCACCTTCGTGCTCGTCGAACCGAACGAGCCCATCGACGCAGCCGGGCTGCCGCTGTCGTCGAGCGAGAACACGGCCACGGCCGCACGCAGACGGCTCGCCTGGTCTTCGAGCGATTGCGCCGCCGCCGCCGCTTCCTCGACGAGCGCCGCGTTCTGCTGCGTCACCTCGTCCATCTGCGTGACCGCGCGCGCGACCTGGTCGATGCCGCTCGACTGCTCCTGCGACGCCGCCGCGATCTCACCCATGATGTCCGTCACGCGCTGCACCGCGCCGATGATTTCCGTCATCGTGCGGCCCGCTTCGTCGACGAGCGCCGAACCCGCCTGCACGCGCTCGACCGAGGTGTCGATCAGCGCCTTGATTTCCTTCGCCGCCGCCGACGAACGCTGCGCCAGGCTGCGCACCTCGCCCGCGACCACGGCGAAGCCGCGGCCTTCCTCGCCCGCGCGCGCCGCTTCCACGGCCGCGTTGAGCGCCAGAATGTTGGTCTGGAACGCGATGCCTTCGATGATCGTGATGATGTCGGAGATCTTCGCCGAGCTTTGGTTGATGTCGCCCATCGTGCCCACGACCTGGCTCACGACCGAGCTGCCCTTGTTGGCGATTTCCGAGGCGTTCGCGGCCAGCGCGCTCGCCTGGCGGGCGTTGTCGGCGTTCTGCTTCACCGTGCCGGTCAGTTGCTCCATGCTCGACGCGGTCTCCTGCAGCGCCGACGCCTGCTCCTCCGTGCGCGACGAGAGGTCGATGTTGCCCGCCGCGATCTGGCGCGTGGCCGTGGCGATCGATTCCGTGCCGGCGCGCACCGAGCGCACCGTATCCGTCAGGCTGCGCTGCATCTGCGCGACGCCGCCGAGCAGTTCGCCCATTTCGTCACGCGAGCGCACCACGACCGGGCGGCGCAGATCGCCGGCCGCGATCGCCGAAAACGCGCCCAGCGCCTCGCCGAGCGGCTCGGAAATCGCGCGGCGCAGCGAGAGGAACGAGAACACCGACGCGCCAATGCCGACCAGCAGCGCGACGATGGCCGCAATACGCAGTTCGCTGAACGCCGTCTGCGCCTCGTCGTAGCCTTGTTGGGCCTGCTGGATCTGGAACTTGTCGAGGGCGGAGTCCGCCTTCGAAAGCTGGTCATAGGCCGCCTGCAGCGCCTTCGCGCCGTCGAGCACCTTGCTCTGGTCGCCTGCCGCCACGGTCGCCCCGAAACTGTCGGCGATCTGATGCAGCGCGTCGCGGCGCGCGGCAACGTCCTGGGCGAGACGGTCTTCGTCTGCGTCGCGCGGCAGGTTCAGGTATTTCTTCCAGAAGTCGTCCGAGATGCCGCGCATGGCGCGTGCGCGTTCGATCGTGGTGGCCGCGTCCGGCGTGCCGATCTGGAACGCCGCGCGGTCGAGCGCGAGACGCTCGCGCGCCGCATAGATCTCCGACATGTTCACCGCGCGGCTGCTCGGCATCTGGTTGCTAAAAGTGTTGCGGTACGCGTCGTTCGAACGCGAGAGACCGAGCATCCCCACCGCGCTGATCGCAACGATGAGTGCTGCGAGAAAACCCATCGTGATGCCGATGCGTGCCTTGATGCTGATGCCCTTGTTCATGGCTCTCCTTGCCTGCTGCCGTGAGGCGGGTGATCCGCCCCGAAATTTGAATAACTGCACTAATTTCGTTTACGGCAAACGTTTGAAGAGCTTGAAATAGTTATATTGTATGAAGATTAGGCGAAAATCCGCCGGCCCCGTATTTACAAATCCGGAACCACAGGACGCCTCCTGGAAGGCCCATTTTCAGCCTGCGGGACGGACTTCCGCGAGGGTGGGAATCGAAGGCTGCGCGCCCGCGCGCGTGACGGACAGCGAGGCCGCGCGCAGGGCGAACTGGATCGCGGGCTCGGCGGTCACGCCCGCCGCGAGCTGGGCGGCCAGCGCGCCGATAAAGGTGTCGCCGGCGGCGGTCGTGTCCACGGCCGCCACGCGCGGCGCGGGCCAGTGTTGCGGCGCGGCGTCGCCGAGCAGTGCGCACACGCCCTGCGCGCCGAGTGTCACCAGCACGTTGCGCGCGCCCGCCTGGCGCAGTGCCTGTGCGGCGCGTGCGGCGTCCTCGGGGGTGTCGATCGTCAGACCCGTGAGCGCGGATGCTTCGAGTTCGTTGGGGACGAGGTAATCGACGAGCGGCAGCCAGCCGGCGGGTAACGGACCGATCGCGGGCGCGGGATTGAGGAGGGTGAGTTTGCCCAGACGGCGGGCGGTCGCGAGCGCGGCATGCACCGCGTCGGTGGGCGTTTCGAGCTGACAGATCACGACGTCCGCCGCCGCGAGCGCCGCTTCGTGACGGGCGAGCGTCGCGGGCGTCACCTGCCCGTTGCTGCCCGCGACGATGACGATAGCGTTCTGGCTTGTCTCGTCGACCACGATCAGCGCGACGCCGGTCGGCGCATCGGGCGAGGTATCGAGCGCATCGCAGTCGATACCCTCCGCAAGCAGTCCCGCGCGCAGCAGTTCGCCGTTGGCGTCGGCGCCCACGCAGCCCACCATCGCCACGCGCGCACCCAGGCGCGCGGCCGCCACGGCCTGATTGCCGCCCTTGCCGCCCGCCACCTGCGCGAACGCGCAGCCGGCCAGCGTCTCGCCCGCGCGCGGCAGACGCGGCGCACGCGCGACCAGATCCATGTTCAGGCTGCCGACCACGGCGACGCGTCCCGCCGTCGTCGTCGGTGCAGTGTGTGCAGTGTCAGCTGCGTTCGGGCTTGCGTGAGTCGTCACTGTGTCCCCTCGTGTGCAGTGGCCGCTGCTGCGGCTGCGGCTGCGCCTGCGGCGAGGACGTCGTCGCGACGTTCCGCGTCAGGCCGCCAGCGATGCCGACGCCGGCGCGCACCACGGCGCCGTCGATTCGCGCGGCATCAGTTCCGGCGCGATCACGCGGCGCAGCACCGACACGCCATCGCGCGCGCGCGGCTCGCCGCCGATGCGCTCGATCAGCGTGAGCGCCGCCATTTCGCCGAGCGCGCGGGCGGGCTGCCCAACCGTTGAGAGCGCCGGCCACGTGAAATTGCCCAGTTCAATGTCGTCGAAACCGATGATCGAGCAGTCGGCCGGCACGCGCAAGCCGCGTTCCGCCGCCGCCCGCAGCGCGCCGATGCCCATCATGTCGTTGCCCGCGAAGATCGCGCTCGGGCGCACCGTGTCGAACAGCTGGGCCGCGGCGCGATAACCGCCCGCGCCCGAAAAATCCGCTTCGACGATCGCGCCCGGCGCGATCTCGATGCCGCGTTCGGCCATCGCGCGCAGGAAACCGTGCATGCGCATCGCGCTGACCGCCGTCGTGATCGGCCCGGTGATGCAGCCGATGTTCGCGTGGCCCAGTTCGATCAGATGGCGCGTCGCGAGCCACGCGCCGCGCTCGTGATCGATCTGCACCAGATCGGCGTTGAGCCCTTCGATGTTGCGGTCCACCACCACGATCGGCTCGCGGGTGTCGCCGAGCGTCGCCGCAAGCACCGCGTCGTCGCCCGCCGAGGCCACGATCAGCCCGTCGATGCGCTTTTCCTGCAGCACGCGCAGATAGTTGCGCTGCTTTACGGGATCGTCGTCGGAATTGCAGAAGAACACGCAGTAGCCTTTCTTCGCACAGCCGTCCTCGACGCCGCGCGCCAGCTCCGCGAAATACGGATTCGTTCCGTTCGGCACGACGAGCCCGATCGTCGCGGTCGAGCGCGCCTTGAGCGAGCGCGCGACCGCCGACGGCACGTAGTTGAGTTCGCGTATCGCGCGCTCGACCTTGGCCCGCACGTCCGCCGAGACCGGACGCGAATTGTTCACCACATGCGACACCGTCGTAAAAGACACCCCCGCCACTGCGGCTACATCCTTGATCGTCGCCATCTTGTATGTTGCTCCTGCTTCGTGCTGCCGTTTGCTACTGCTGCCGCCACGCGGCGGTGATTGCTCTCGTCGCCCGCGCTGGTCCAATGCGCGGGCACGCCTTCGAATGTCTTCTTCTTGCCGCGGTCCGAGCCGTCGCGCCGCGCCTGGTTGCGCGCGCAGCGTTCGTCTACCGCTTTTATCGCTTCATCTGTTGCTGCCGGTTCCTGCTGGTTTTTCCGTCGATGCTGCATTGCACGGCTAGTCGATACTTTTCCGATTCCCTTCCGACGCCCATCAAGCCTTGCGTTTGCCGCGCCGGCTGCGATACGTATCGAGCACCACCGCCACCACGATCACCGCGCCGGTGATGATGCGTTTGGTCGGCTCGTTCGCGCCGATCTGCGCAAGCCCCGCCGCCAGCACGGAGATGATCAACACGCCGAAAAACGTGCTGATCACCGAACCGCGCCCGCCCATCAGACTCGTGCCGCCGATCACCACGGCCGCGATCACCTGCAGCTCCAGCCCGACGCCCGCGTTCGGATCGGCGGCTTCGAGGCGCGACACCTGAAACAGCGCCGCGAGCCCGGACAGCGCGCCCATCAGCGCGAACACGATCACCTTGTAGGGCCGCGGATCGACGCCCGCGAGCCGCACCGCTTCCTCGTTGGTACCGATACCAATCAGATAGCGGCCGAACACCGTGCGCGTGAGCACCAGCTGCGCGATCACCATGACCGCGACGGCGATCAGGAACGCGGGCGAGATGCCGAACGCGATCGGATTCGAGAGAAAATCGAATGCGTCGCCGATATAGGCCGTGCGCGAATTCGTCATCTGGTACGCGAAGCCGCGCGCGGCTTCCAGCACGCCCAGCGACACGATGAACGACGGAATCCGCCAGCCCACCGTGACCGCGCCCGTGAGCGTGCCCGTGGCCGCCGCGGCCAGCACGCCGAGCACGGCGGAAGGCAGCGCGCCGAGTCCCCATTTGAGCGCCGCGACGCTCACGACCGACGCGCCCAGCGCAAGCACCGAGCCCACGGACAGATCGATGCCCGCGATGATCAGCACGAAGGTCATGCCCACCGACATCACGACGAGATCGGGAATCTGGTTCGCGATCGTACTGAACGTATCGTATGTCAGGAAGTGCGAACTCAACAGCGAGAACAGTACGATCATCGCGACCAGCGCGAGCGCCAGCCCGAGGTAATTCGAGAAGCCGAAACGCGTGCCCGCGGGCTTGCCGCTCGCGGCTTGCGGCGCGGGCTGATTCGTTGCCGGTTCGCGCAACGGTCCGTTCGTCATGAAGCGCTACCTCCTGCGTCTGTGTGCACGTCGCCGGCGGCCGGCAGATCGGCCGCGTCCGCGAGCATGGCGTCCTCGGCGCGATAGCCCGCGAACGCGGCGCCAAGCAACGCGTCCTGACTCCACGCGCCGCGCGCGAATATCCCCGTCATCCGGCCTGCCGACATCACGCCGATGCGGTCGCAAATCAGCATCAGTTCGCGCAGATCGCTCGACACCACCACGAGCGCGCGGCCTTCGCGCGCCAGTGCGCCCATCAGCGCATAGATGTCGAACTTCGCGCCGACGTCGATGCCGCGCGTCGGCTCGTCGAACAGCAGCACGCGCACGTCGCTGTTGATGCGCCGCGCAAGCCAGCGGCCGATCACGACCTTCTGCTGGTTGCCGCCCGACAGCTCGCCCACCGGCTGGCCGGGACCCGCCGTGCGAATGCGCAGCGCCTCGATCTGCGTGCGCGCGAGCGCGTTTTCGCGCGCCGCGTCCACGATGCCGTACCGCGCCACGGCCCCCACGTTGCCGAGCGACACGTTGGCCGCGACTGGTTGCGGCAGCAGCAGCCCTTCGCCCTTGCGATCCTCGGTGATGAGCGCGATGCCGTGGCGTACCGCGTCCACGGGCGAATCGATCTTCACCGGCTGCGGCGCGCCGCCGTCCTTGCCCGCGAGCGCCACCGTGCCGCGCTCTTTCGTATCGGCGCCGTAGATCAGGCGCATCAACTCCGTGCGGCCCGCGCCGATCAATCCCGACACGCCGAAAATCTCACCGGCGCGCACCTCGAACGAAACGTCGCGCACCGCGTTCGCCCGGCTCAAACCGTCCACCTTGAGCAAGGGCGCGCCGATGCGCCGCTCGCCCAGATCGATCTGCTCGCCCAGCTCGCGTCCCACCATCAGCGCGACGATGCGCTCGGGCGTGAGATTCGCCATCGCGTCGACGCGCACGAGGCGGCCGTCACGCAACACCGCCACACGCTGCGCGATGCGCTCCAGCTCTTCGAGCCGGTGCGAGATATAGACGAGCGCCACGCCGCGCGCCTTGAGCCGCGCGATCTGCTCGAACAGCAATTCGACTTCGCGGCCCGTGAGCATCGCCGTCGGTTCGTCGAGGATGAGCACGCGCAGCGGCGCACCGCCCTGCGTTTCGTCGACGATCAGATTGCGCGCGATCTCCACGAGCTGCTGATGGCCGATCCCGAGTTCGCCCACGAGCGTGTCCGGGTCGATCGCCTCCAGTCCGACCTGGGCCATCGCGGCGCGTGCGTCCTCGCGCAGGCGCGCGCGATCGATCCATCCCGTCCAGCCCAGCGCACCGAAGCCGCGCGAACGCGGCAGCCGGTTCAGAAACAGGTTCTCCGCGACCGACAGCGTCGGCAGCAGGTTCAGCTCCTGCATCACCATGCGCACGCCGAGCGCCTCGGCGTCGTTGCGGCTCGCGGGCGCGTAAGTCTGCCCGCCCAGCGTCATCGCACCGGCGCTCGGCGCGGTCAGGCCGCCCACGATCTTCGAAAGCGTGCTTTTGCCTGCGCCGTTCTCGCCCGTGAGCGCAAGCACCTCGCCGGCGTGCAGCGCAAGGCTGACGTCGGCGAGTACGGGCTGCTCGTAGGTCTTGCCGACGCCCTTGACCGTCAGCACGGCGTCGGCCGTGGCTACCGGGTGGGTGTCGGGGGCAATTGCATCCATCACGATCCTGTAGTCGCGGGCTGCGCCGCCCAGGTCCGCGGGCACGCCTCGTGGTTCCGCCGGCGCGTCCGGGCGGTTGCCATCCGGACGATCCCGCGGTTGCGACGCCGGGCGGCTGGCCCGGACATCGTCAGGCGACGGCGCGGGAAAACGGGCCTTCCCGCCGCCCGGATGCACACGCGCCCATCACCGACGAAATAACGGCGGCGCCGCAGCTTTCTTGAGCGCTTATTGCACGAAAAGTATGAAGAATGGCCGCGCGCCCGCCGCACCGGGAAATCGCCGCGCGTCGGTTGCACCGTTATGCACGCCGAAAATTCGGCATGCATAGCGTGTGCGCGCCGCGCGCCATGCACGGCGCTTACTTCGTGACCAGCACCACGGGCGTTTCCACCACGCCCGACAGATCGGATTGCTTCTTGTGCTCCTTGATGGCCTTGAGGGCGGTATCGATGCCGAACACGGCCTGTTTGGCGGCGTACTGGTCGGCGGTCGCGAGCACGCGGCCGTCCTTGAGCATCGGCTTGATGGCGTCGATGTTGTCGTAGCCCACCACGTAGACCTTGCCCTGCTTGCCCGCCGCGCGCACGGCCGAGACCGCGCCGATCGCCATGTTGTCGTTACCGCAGAGCAGCGCCTTCAGGTCGGGATACTCGTTGAGCATGGCCGAGGCCACCGCATTGCCCTTGTCGATTTCCCACTCGCCCGACTGGGTGGACACGATCTTCGCGCCGAGCGCGTCCATCGCGTCCTTGAAGCCGGCCGTGCGCTGCTGCGCGTTGGTGGTCGTCGACACGCCTTCCACGATGCCCACCTGGTCGCCCGCCTTGAGCTTCTTCGCGAGGTAGTCGCCGACGAGGCGCGCGCCCTTGCGGTTGTCCGGCCCGACGAACGGCACGTTCAGGTTCTTCGACTTGAGCACGTCGGGATCGAGCCGGTTGTCGATGTTCACGACGATGATGCCCGCGTCCACGGCCTTCTTCACGACCGGCACGAGCGCTTTCGAGTCGGCGGGCGCGAGCACGATGGCGTCGACCTTCGAGACGATCATCTGCTCGACGATCTGGATCTGCGCGGCCGTATCGGTTTCGTTCTTGATGCCGTTGGTGACGAGGTCGAAGGCGCCGGCGTTGTGCTTCTGGTAGTCCTTCGCGCCGTTTTCCATGGTCAGGAAGAACTCGTTGGCGAGCGACTTCATGACGAGCGCGACCTTGGGCTTGTGGGCCGCCGCCTGCGCATGAGCGGCGAGCGGCGTGAGCGCGACGGTGGCGAGGGCGACGGCCGTGCACAGCACGCGACGGCGGATGCGGAAGTTCATCGTTTGTGTCTCCGGTTTGTCTGGCCCGGTGCGGGCCGTATTTCTGGTTATGCGCAAACGTTTGCAAGCATCCCGAAACGGTGGACGGGATGCCGGTCCTTCTCTTCTCTGCGTGTTACGCCTTCAGTCCTGCCATGCGGCCACCCGTCCTGGCGGCGGTTTGACCCGGAGTTTGACTCAGAGCCACCCGCCGCGGCGGAACAGAAAGTACAGCACGATGTCGATGCCGGCCATCACGGCCAGACAGGTTTCGTAGCCGTATTTGTAATGTAGCTCGGGAATGCGTTCGAAGTTCATCCCGTAGATACCCGCAATCATGGTCGGCACGGCGAACAGGGCCGCGAACGAGCCGAGCCGCTTGGTCACCTCGTTCTCGGCGAGCGAAATCATGCCGAGATTCACCTGGATCGCCGTGACGATCATTTCGCGGCGCGCGTCGATCGTGTTGGACAGGCGCACGAGGTGGTCGTACACGTCGCGATAATACGCCTGCATGCCCGCGCAGATCTGCGGAATGCGCCCGCCGATCAGCTTGCCGACGGCGTCGAGCAGCGGCGTGACGTGATGCTGGAAGATCACGAAACGGCGCTTGAGCGAATAGAGATCTTCGATGATGGCGCGCGAGGCCGCGAGATTGTGCTTCTCGAAGATGCGGTCCTCCAGTTCCTCGATTTCGCTCGCGAGCGATTCGAGCACCGGCATGTAGCGATCGACCACGCTGTCCATCAGCGCGTAGAGCACGAAACCCGAGCCTTCGCTGAGCAGTTCCGGCTCGCGCTCGCAGCGCGCGCGCACGTCGGTGAAACCCTGCTGCGCGCGGTGGCGCACCGAGAGCACGAAATTCTTGCCCGCGAACACGTTGACCTGGCCGGTCACGAGTTCGCTGTCGGCGTCGAGTTCGATCGTGTGGAACACCGCGAACAGCGTGTCGCCGTATTCCTCGATCTTCGGGCGCTGGTTGCCGTTCATCACGTCTTCGATCGCGAGCACGTGCAGCCCGAATTCCTCCTGCATCGCGGCCATCTCGCCCGCGTCGGGATCCTTGAGTGCGACCCAGACGAAGCACTCCGGTTTCTGCAGATAGTCGCTGATGGCCTCGACATCGATGTCGGCCAGTTTCTTGCCGCCCTGATACGCGGCGCAATTGATGAGCATGTCGTGTTCGTCCTGGCGGCGTGCGGAAACTGAAAGCTTTGCAAGCCGCTCGTCCTGAAGTTGAATCGTTTCGCTGAAGCGGTTCCCAGTGTAAGCGCTGGATTGACCAGGCCGCTGGCTAGCAGGTTCCGCGCCCGGGTCAGTGCGGCGCCTCGGCGGGCGCGGACGCGGCCGCCTCAGTGCGGCACGCGCCGGATGCCGATCCGATGATCCTTGTCGAACGTTACGCTGGCGAAGCTCGTATAACGGGCGTCGACGAGAAAACGCAGTTCGACGACCGGATCGAACTGCGTCGAGACGCCGATGCGGTGCACGCCGGGTTTCAGGTAGAACGTGACGTGCTCGCCGTCCATCAGGTCGGTGACGCGCTCGCCGTCGAGGTAGACGGGCGCGTCGCGGAATTTGACGATCACGTTGCCGGTGCGCTCGCGACGCACGTCCACGGCCACGAGCCCTTCGCCGGGCGTGGTGTAGCCGGGCTTGAGGATGCGTGCGGCCGGGACCGGCTTGAACGGCGCGGCGGCCGCGCGCTCCTCGGCGCAGCCGCCGAGCGTCAGGCACATGAGCAGACTCAGCGCCACTGTCAGGGCGGCGCACGAGACCGCGGCAAGCGACGCCCGCCGGTTGCGCATCCTGCCTCCCGCCCCGCTCCCCGACGACGACACGCTCACTCCGCTCGCTCGCATGGACGCTCTCCCCTCGTTTGTTCTGTCATTCGCCGGTGATGCGCGACCGGCCGGTCAGGCCGATGTCGCGATGTTCGCGTGCGGTCCCATGATATACGCGCGGCGGCACGAGGCGCGCGGCGATGGAGTATGCTGTCCCGAAATTCATCGGGCACCCGCAGGAGGACGCGAGCGATGTGGTATTTCACGTGGATACTCGGCATTGGCGTCGCGCTCGGCTTCGGCATCATCAACGTGATGTGGCTCGATGCGAACGGCAAGTTCTTCGAGCGGCCCGGCGACACCCCGGCCTCCAGCGGCGACGATGGCCGCGCCCGTGTGCCGGCAGCACCGGAAAGCCGTTCGTGACGAGACTCGTGATGGTGTGCGGTCACGCCGGCACGGGCAAAACTTCGCTCGCCAAACGCCTGATCGGCCCGCTGGCGCGCGCGACGGGCGAACCGTTCTGCCTGCTCGACAAGGACACGCTCTATGGCCGCACGAGCGCCGCGACGCTCAGCGCGCTCGGTCAGGACCCGCATGACCGCGACAGCCCGCTGTTTCTCCACCATCTGCGCGATCCCGAATACCAGGGGCTGCTCGACACGGCCCGCGAGAATCTCGCACTCGGCGTGAGCGTGCTGGTGGTCGCGCCGCTGTCGCGCGAGGCGCGTGAGCGGCGTCTCACCGATCGTGCGTGGCTGGGCGTGGACGCCGATGTGAAAGTGGCGGCCGTTTGGGTGCGCTGCGACGAAGCGACCGCACAGCACCGCATCGTGGCGCGCGCCCATCCGGACGACGCCTGGAAGCTCGCGCATTGGGACGATTACCGGCAGCGCCGCATCGACCCGGTCGGCGCGGCACTCGACGCGCTGATCGCGTTCGACACCACCTCGCCCACCGACGCGGACTACGACGCGCTATTGCAGCGCCTGCAATCGTTGTGACGGCGGCCGCCGACTGAACGCCGCGGCCGCCTCTGCTTCCCACCTGACTTAGACCACCGCCGCCGGAGCACGCGCATCGAGCGTCGCGCCCTCGTACACCTGACCGAAGCGGTTGGCGAGGAATTGCGGCAGCGACACCTGCTCCTGACGCACGAAGCCCGCTTGCGGCAGACGCTTCTCGCGGAACAGATCGAGCACCGCGCACATCGAACCGGCCGTGGTGATCTGGATCGCGCTCATCGGCATGCCGCAGACGGTCTTCGCGAAGATCTTGCGCGTGAAGACTTCCTGCACGAGCTGGCCGTTGCGCATGCCGGTGACGGTCATGAAGATCAGCACGACGTCCTGCTCGGTCGACGGAATCGCGCGGCGCATGATGTTCTTGAGCGTGTCGCGGTCGCCTGAAAGACGCAGATCTTCGAGCAGGAATTGCATCAGCGCGCGATGCCCAGGATAACGCACCGACTTGTAGTCGAGCGACTCCACGCGGCCCGACAGCGTTTCGCACAGCGTGCCGAGTCCGCCCGAGGTGTTGAACGCCTCGTACTCGACGCCGTCGAGCGAAAAATGTTCGAGTCCTTCGAGCGGCTGCACCCATTGCATGCGGCTGTCGCGAATCGCTTCACAGGGCTGGCAGTATTCGTTGATGAGACCGTCCACGCTCCACGTGAGGTTGTATTTGAGCGCATTGGTCGGAAACTGCGGCAGCGCGCCGACGCGCATTTTCACTTCGCGGATCTCGGTGAAGCGGCTCGCGAGCGCGTGCGCCGCGATGCCGATAAAGCCCGGCGCGAGACCGCATTGCGGCATGAACGCGTGATCGGCGCCTTCGGCGAGCGCGCGGATCGCATGCGTGGCGCGCACGTCCTCGGTCAGATCGAAATAATGCACGCCCGCACCCTTGGCCGCTGACGCGACATTCACGGCGAGGTAATACGGCAGCGCGTTGATCAGCACGTCGTAGCCTTCGAGCGCGCCGCGCAGCGCGGCGGCGTCGGCGGAGTCGACGCGCACGGTGGGAATGCCCTGCGCCGAAAGCGCGTCGAGCGCGCGTGCATCGCGGTCGAGCGCGGCCACTTCGTAGTCGCCGGTTTCGCGCAGCATGTGAGCAATGGTGTGGCCAATCAGGCCGGCGCCTGCAATCGCGACTTTCATCTCGCCTCTCCTTTTCATGTTCTGTGATCGATGGGCTTGCGGCGCCCGTTCGCAGACAGTCTAGGGAGGTGCAAAATCAGTTGATAGGCGCAAAATGATGCGCTTTGTCGTCGACTTTCGTCATTTCGACGAAGGTTTTCGTCAGAGTGACGAAAAAGGGTAAAAACAGCGTAAAAACGCGCCGCGGCAAACCGCGTCGGTGCGCTTCAATCCGCTTCAATCCACCCCAATCCGCTTCAATCCACCCCAATCCGCTTCAGCCCATCACCGTACCGCGGTCGATCTTGCGCGCGAGCACGATCGACGTGGTCGTGCGCTCCACGCCCTGCATGCCGCCGATCTGGTCGAGCAGATCGTTCAGCCGATCGGGCGAATCGGCGCGCAGCCACGCCACGTAGTCGTATTCGCCGCTCACCGCGCAGAGCAACTGCACCTCGGGCATCTTGCCGAGCCGCTTCTGCACGTCCGGCCCGTGACGCGGCGCGATGATCAGTCCGACCCACGCCTGCAGGCTCGCGTCGAGCACGTCCTGGCCCAGGCGCACGCCATAACCGGCGATCACCTGCGTGCGTTCGAGCCGCGCGATGCGCGCGAGCACCGTGGTGCGCGCGACGTCGAGCTGACGCGCGAGATTGGCCACGCTTTCGCGCGCGTTTTCCTGCAGCAGCGCGACGAGGCTGCGGTCGAGGTCGTCGAGTTGGTCGAGGCGCGGCGGTCTCATCGAGGAAGCGGCTCTCTATGTGAAGAAACGTTAAGAAGCTCGCGCCATTATCGCGCGCGTGGCCACGACAGCGAAAGCACGCCGCCACCTTCATGCGAGCCGAAATGCGATGCGCACTGCGTATTTCAGGGTATTTCGGAGCGTTTCGTTTGTAAGCAGTTGTGGCATCGCAGCCGCTTTTACACGATAACGTGGTACTAATATCGGCTGTTAACCCGGCCTCGCTGCCGGGTAACGCGCCTACTCGCTACGAAACGAAGATTCAAGGAGCAACAATGAAGAAAGCTTTCGTCATCCTGGCCGCTACGCTGTCCATGAGCGGTGCGTTCGCGCAAACCGCCGCGTCCACGCCTGCGGCTGCCGCGGCGTCGGGTGCCGACGTGCGCGCTGCACAGCATCAGCAACGCGTGGAAGAGCGTATCGCTTACCTGCACTCGGCGCTGAAGATCACGCCCGAGCAGGAGCCGCAATGGAAGGCGTTCGCCGACACGATGCGCAACAACGGCGAGACGATGGCCACGCTGTACAAGCAGCGCGCGGACAGCGAAACGTCGCGTAACGCGCTCGACGACATGAAGCAGTACGCGCAGATCAGCCAGGCGCACGCCGAAGACATGCAGAAGCTCGTGACGGCTTTCGAGCCGCTCTACACCAGCCTCTCGCCGGAACAGAAGAAGCTCGCCGACACCACCTTCCGTCACCGCGGCCCGGGTCCGGGCGCGAAGGGTCCGGCTCACGGCAAGCACAAGGGCAAGCCGAAGTCGAAGGCGCCCGCAGCGGCAGCCAGCGGCGCGGAAGCCGCAAGCGCGCCGGCAGCCGAGTAAGCTCGCTGGAGGCTGCGCCGCTGCAGGGCCACGGCTCGAAGCGGCGAAGCCTTGCGGAACCTGCGAAGGCCGGGCATCATGCCCGGCCTTTCTGTATTTCTGGACTGCGCTTCCGGACGGTATTTCCGGACGGTATTTCCGGACGGTATTTCCGGACGGTATTTCCGGACTGTATTTGCGGGCCGCTTTTCTAGCCTATATTTCAGGCAGTCGTTTTCCGCTTTCCCTGCTTTCTGCGCCTTCCGCCACCATGATCGAACTGAACCAACTCGACCTCGCCACCGATCCCGCCGCGCAACGCGTCGTCAAGGACGAAACCGTGACGGTCGAATTCGCCGCCGCGCCCGGCGAGCTGATGAGCCTCGAAGGCCCGAACCGCTACGCGCAAGGCGACGCGATCATCACCGGCGCAACCGGCGAACGCTGGGTGGTCTCGCGCGACCGTTTCGATCCGAAATACCTGCCCGCCGATGCCGCGCTCGCGCACGGCACGCCCGGCGCGTATCGCAACCGCCCGTCCGTGGTGCTCGCCAAACGGATCGACGAACCGTTCACTATCGTGCGCTCGGCGGGCGGCGACCGCCTCACCGGCGCGGCCGGCGACTGGGTCATGCAATACGCACCCGGCGATTACGGCGTCGTCAAAGCCGCGCGTTTTGCGAAGGTCTACCGGCTGGCGGACTGAGCGACGCGCTCGTCGCTTCATTGGGCGTCCGTCGCGCTCAGGCAAACTCTTCGTCCAGCGCGAGCGTCACGTCGCGCGGCGTTTCCTCGCCCTTCGCATGCTGCTCCTCGAGCGAGCCGATGGTCGCTTCCACGTAGGCGCGCAACACCGCGAAGCTGCGTCCGCGCAAACGCGGCGGCAGCGCGCGGTAACGCGCGAGCGCGGCGGGCGCGATGGCCACCGAGAGCGTCATGCGGCGTGCGGCGGCGCCCATGCGCATCGCCACCCAATGCACGACGAGGAGCGGCGCGCCGTTATCGGCGGGCTGCTCGCTAAAACGCGTCTGTTCCGGAAACAGATCGGCGATCACGCGCGCGAGCTCCTCGAAATCGGGACTCGCGCATTCAAACAGATAGTCTTCCATCGCTGACCAAAAAAGTGAAAAAGCGCTGCGGTGCAGGACTCTATCAGACGGCGCGCGCGGGGCGTCCGGGCGCGCAGCGGCGGAACAGCACGACGGCCACCGCGACTGCCACGACCGCATAGAGCGCATCGACGGCGACGAGCGGCACGAGTCGCGCCTGGAACATCGCCGCGGGCACGTCGATCAGCGCGTGCAGCACGATCGCGAGCGGCAGGATCGACTTGCGTCCCGCCTGTACGCCGCGCCACATCAGCACCGACAGACCGATCTGGAACACGAAGGCCGCCGTGCGTTCGAGCGCGAAAATGCCGGCCTGCAGCGGCGACAGCGTGGCGAGCACCAGATGCACGCGCAGCACCGAATCCATCGTGAGATTGCTCAGATGCGTATCGAGCTCGCCGCGATTGGCGAGCACCGCGAAGAAGATCCACTGCAACTGCACGAGCACGCCGACGAACCACGCCTCCGCGCCGCCGTGGCCGATGCCGTAGGCGAGGCCCGTGCTGTCGACGGGCGTGTTGGGCAGACGCCCGCCGCGGCGCGCGAGCATGCGCATCGCGATGTAGCGCCCCACTTCTTCGCAGACGCCCGCCGCGAGCGCGCCGTAGAGCACGAAGGCGAGCGGATTTTCGAACAGTTGCGCCGTGGCCGGATTCTGATGCAGCACGAAGTCGTTGAGTCCGCGTTCGAGCACGGTCGCAAACAAGGCGAACACCGCGACGCCGGAAATGGTGTCGCGCCAGTCGAATCGGAACGGCTTGCGCAGCCGGCGATAGACGGTAATGGGCAAAACGGCGACGAACAGCGTGGCGAGCGACAGGCAGACGAGCGTGACCGGATCTACGTGCATGGGTTTCCTTGTGACATCCGGCGCGCCGGGCGCGCGCCGCAGCCCGAATCATCGCAGATATCGGGCGGCTCGCGCAGCCCCGGCTGCGCGCCCATGGCGCGTCGCGCGCGTTTTTGTCCGGGCGCTGCGGCGTTCAGCCGAGCGTCGACGCGCGCACGACGAGTTCGCCGGGAAATGCCGCCGCGCGCGCGGCGGGCGCCGCGCCTTCGATGCGCTCGTGCAGAAATTCCACGGCGCGATAGCCGATCTCGCGCGTCGGCTGGCGGATCGTCGTGATGCCGGCGAGTTCGGCCCATTCGGGATCGTCGATGGCGATCAGGCCCACGTGCTGCGGCCATTGCGCGCCGAAGCGCGCTTTCAGATGCAGCGCGAGGCGCAGTGCGACCGGCGCATTCGCCGCGAACAGCGCGCAGCGCGCGCCACGCTTCGCGGCCTGGGCGAGATGCGCGTCGAGTGCGTCGAGCGCGGGCGCGACGGCGTCTTCCTCGCGCAGATCGAGCACCTGCGTCGCGTGCGCGACGGTTTTGGCATGCTGTGCGTCCTGCGTCGCGTGGCGAAACGCCGCTTCGCGCTCGCGCCGCGAACTCACGTGTTCGAACGGCTGCACCACGAACACGAGGTCGTCGTAACCGCGCTCGAGCAGATGCTCGACGCCGAGACGCACGGCCGCCGCATTGTCGAGACCGACCACGTCGGCGTCGAGGCCGTCGACGGTGCGGTCCACCAGCACGGCCGGAATGCCGCCGCTGCCGACCGGCTTGAGCATCGACTCCCGCACGCCGAGCGCATTCACGATCACGCCTTCCACGCGATACGTCGTCAGCAGTTGCAGATAGCGCCGCTCCATGTCGACTTCGTTGGCGGCGTGACAGATCAGCGGCATGTAGCCGAGCGCATGGCACGCCGACTCCACGCCTTGCAGCACTTCGACCGAATACGGATTGGCGAGGTCGGCGAGCAGCAGCCCGAGCAGACGGTTGCGGCCGCGCTTGAGGCCGCGCGCCATCTGGTTGGGCCGGTAGTCGAGGCGCTCAATGGCGGCTTCGATGCGCGCACGCAGATCGGGCGACAGCACCGACAACTCGCCGTTCAGATAGCGCGAAATGCTGGTCTTGCCGGTGCCCGCCTCGCGCGCCACGTCGCTGATCGTCGCGCGGCGCGGCGCGGCCGCCGGGGCGTCTGCGTGCGGGTCTGCCTGAGTGTCTCGATGGCCGCCGTCCACGCCCATGCTCATCGCGCGAGCACCTCGCGATTGACGATGTTGTTGCGCAGCGTGCCCGCGAGCGCGCCGACGAGGTTTTCGGCGGCGTTGCGCGCCATCGCGTGACGCGTTTCGTGCGTGGCCGAGCCGATGTGCGGCAGCGCCACCACGTTCGGCATGCGCAGCAGCGGCGACGCCGGATCGATCGGTTCCTGATCGAACACGTCGAGCCCCGCGCCGTGAATCGTGCCCGCTTCGAGCGCGGCGATCAGCGCCGGTTCGTCGACGGTCGCGCCGCGCGAGGCGTTGATCAGGATCGCGCTCTTCTTCATCTTGCGGAACTGCTCCGCGCCGATCATGTGGCGCGTGGCGTCGGTCAGCGGCACCTGCAGGCAGACGAAATCCGACTCCGCGAGCAGCGTGTCGAGTTCGACGCGGCGCGCGCCATACTCGCGCTCGGCCGTCTCGTTCGGGCTGCGGTTGGTGTAGAGCACGTTCATGTTGAAGCCCAGCGCCGCGCGCCGCGCGACCGCCCCGCCAATGCGTCCGAGCCCGACGATGCCGAGCGTCTTGCCCTGCACGTCCACGCCGAATTGCGGTGCGCCGATACTGCCCTTCCAGTGGCCCGCCTTCACCCAGTCGGCCAGTTCGACCACGCGCCGCGCGCTCGCGAGGATCAGCGAGAACACGGTGTCGGCGGTCGATTCGGTCAGCACGTCGGGCGTGTGCGCGAGCACGATGCCGCGTCGCGTGAGGTCGGCCACGTCGAACTGGTCGAAGCCGACCGAGATGGTCGACAGCGCCTTGATGCGCGTGCCGTCGAGCATCGCGGGCGTCACCTTCACGCTCGCGCCGATCGCGCCGTCGGCGTCCTTGAGCGCGGCGGCGAGCGCTTCGGCGTTGTTGCCATCGACGAATTCGACTTCGGCGTGCTCGCGCAGATACGCGGTGACGTCGTCGGGCAAGGCTTTGTAGGCAACGATTTTCTGCTTCATAGGTGCGCTATCTCTCGAATGCTTCAATGCGGTCGGGACGGTGTGACGATGTTCTTGAAAGCGTTATTTTCCATGTACTGGCGCGGCATAGCCAGCCGCGTCGTCGCGCTGCGGCTTGACGGCGAGCGTGAGACCCACCGCGGCCACCAGCGCCGCGCTCATGAACGCATAGGATGCCGCAGGCGAGCCGGTCGCGCCATTCAGATAGCCGACCACGTACGAGCCCACGAACGAACCGAGCGCGCCCATGCTGTTGATCAGCGCCATCGCGCCGCCCGAGACGTTCTTCGGCAGCAGCTCCGGCACGATCGCGAAGAACGGGCCATACGGCGCGTACATCGCCGCGCCCGCCACGATCAGCAGCGCGTACGAAAACCAGAAGTGCGTCGTGCCGAGCGCGTACGAACCCGCGAAGGCGAGCGCGCCGACCAGCAGGAACGGCCACACGAAGGCGCGGCGATTGTCGAGCTTGTCCGACGCCCACGACGCCGCGAGCATCGCGATGGTAGCAGCGAGATACGGCAATGCCGAGAGCCAGCCCGTTTCGACCATGCCGAGCGCCGAGCCGTTCTTCACGATCGACGGCAGCCACAGCACGAAACCATACACGCCGATGCTCCAGCAGAAGTACTGCGCCGAAAGCAGCATGACCGCCGGCGTGCGAAACGCTTCGGCGTAATTCTTGACCGGCTTGATGGCGGCCTGTTCGGCGCGGAACGCGGCGTCGAGCGCGCGCTTTTCGTCGTTCGAGAGCCACGTCACCTGGGCGGGTTTGTCGCGCACGAGGCACCACCAGCACACGGCCCACACCACGGCGGGCACGCCCTCGGCGATGAACATATGACGCCAGCCGAACGCGTGCACGAGATAGCCCGAGACCACCGACATCCACAGCACCGTGACCGGATTGCCGAGGATCAGGAAGGTGTTCGCGCGCGAGCGTTCGCTCTTGGTGAACCAGTTGCTGATGTAGATGAGCATCGCGGGCATCACCGCGGCCTCGACGACGCCGAGCACGAAGCGGATCGCCATCAGCGAGGGAATGTTGGAGACGATGCCGGTGAGCGCCGCGCAGCCGCCCCACAACACGAGGCTCACGAACACGAGCTTGCGCACGCTGCGGCGTTCGGCGTAGACCGCGCCCGGAATCTGGAAGAAGAAGTAGCCGAGAAAGAACAGCGCGCCGATCAGCGACGAGAGCGCCGGGCTGATGCCCAGGTCGCGATTGATGCCGGCCGCCGACGCGAAGCCGTAATTCGCGCGGTCGAGATACGCGAGGCTGTACGTGATGAACACGATCGGCATGATCGCCCACCAGCGGCGCGGTGCGAGCGAGGTTGAGGTCATCGATGTCTCCTGTTGATCGCATCGGGCGCGGCTGCGCCTCGTGCGGCCCCCTGCATGGCGGATGGCTGCCGGGCGGCGGTTCAATTGCGCCCGGCTTTTGCCGTTTCAGGCTGCTTCGTAGTGATGCGAGGTGTGGCGTGTTTTATGCGGCGTGAGCGGTATCGGTGAGATCGACAGTAGCGGGCGTTTCCTGCGCTTCCTGCGCTTCGAGCGCGTCGAGCTGCGCGCGCGTGGGCAAGCCTTCCGAGTCGCCGATCACCTGCACCGCGAGCGCGCCGATGCGGTTGCCGCGCGCCACCGCTTCGGGCAGCGTGCGGCCTTCGAGCAGCGCGCTGACCACGCCCACGGCGAAACCGTCGCCGGCGCCCACGGTATCGACCACCTTCTCCACCGGCTGCGCCTGCACGTGGCCGTACGCGCCCTCGGCGGTCTCGAAGTACGCGCCTTCCGCGCCGAGCTTCACGACCACGCCGCGCGCGCCGCGCTCCAGATAGAAACGCGCGATCAGCGCGGGATCGTCGGAGCCCGTGAGAATGCGGCCTTCGTTCACGCCTGGGAACACCCAGTCGGCGAGCCGCGCGAGTTCGTTGAGCGTCGCGACCATCTCGGGTTCGGAGCCCCACAGCGTCGGGCGCAGGTTCGGGTCGAAGCTGATCGTGCGGCCCGCTTCACGCATTTCGCGCGCAAGCAGGAACGCGAGTTCGCGCGAGGTGGCGGAGATCGCGGGCGCGACGCCGCTCAGATGCAGATGGCGCGCGCCGAGCACGTAGCCGCGCTTGAAGTCGCCGATCGACAAATGGCTCGCCGCCGAGCCGCGACGGAAATATTCGATGGCGGGATCGCTGCCGTCGTCGCATCGGGACTTGAGCTGGAAACCGGTGGGAAAGCGCTCGTCGGTGGCCACGCATTGCGTGTCGATGCCTTCCTGTTCGAGCACCGCGCGCACGAAGCGGCCAAACGAGTCGTCGCCGACGCGGCTCATCCAGCCCACCTTGAAGCCGAGGCGCGCGAGGCCGGTCGCCACGTTGAGTTCGGCGCCCGCCGCGCGCTTCGTGAACTGCGCGACGCCGTGCAGCGGACCGGTTTCGGCGGCGACGAACATCGCCATCGCCTCGCCATAAGTGATGACATCGAGTGAGTGGTTCATGGAATGCGTTCCTGAATGGAGAGAATGCGGGCCGTTCGTGTGCGTTGAGGTGTGCTTTGAGGCGCGCTTCAGGCGGCGCCGAGCCAGCTCACGTAGCGCGCGGCGTCGTCGGCGAGGCGCGTCTCGTCGAACGGAAATTCGATGCCGCGCGGCACGTCCGACGGCAGGCGCGCGAGTGCGGCGCGGCACAGCGGATCGTCGGCGGTGGGCGCGCAGGGGAAGCGCCGCGCGCCCTCGCCCTGCACGGCCTTGCAGTGGATGTACTCGACGTGCGGCGCGAGCGCCACGGCGGCCATCAGCGGCGCTTCGCCGGTCCATTGCCAGTTGCCGATATCGAACGTCATGCCAAGCAGCCCGTCGTGGCCGCTCGCACGCAGCGCGCGAAACAGCCCGGTGAATTGCGCGAGACGACCGCCCATTTCAAGCTGGCCGTTTTCGACGACCACGCGCGGCAAACGCGTTTCGCTTGCTACGACGTTCGTTGTGGCCTTTGCGGCCTTCGCGCCCAGTTCCGCGAGCACGTCGGCCAGATGCGCCGCGTGCGCGTCGCCGGCGAAACCGCCGAGCTGAAGCTTCACGAACCGCGCACCGAGCGCCTGAGCGCACGCCACCGCCTCGCGCAGCGCGGATGCGTCGAGCGCGCCGTCCTCGGCGTAGAGCGAATCGGGCGTCGACCACACGGACCACATCTGCGCGTCCGCAAATGCCGTGCCGAGGCTGCGCAGCGCGTCGAGGCTGGCGTCGGCGTCGTCCATCAATTCGCGCCGCACCTCGAAAGCGTGCGCGCCGCCCGCTTTCGCGACCTCCAGCCACGTCGCGTGTCCGTCTCGCCGGATCGCCCCGGCGCCGAACGCGCTCGCCACAATTGCCACTTCCGCCATCGTCGTCTTCCTGTTTCCGGGCCGGCCGGAGCGCGATTTGCGCGATCCGGCACCCTTTCTCATTGCTTCATATTTGCTTTGGAACCGGTTCCAATCAGGTTCCGAAAAAAGGCGCGTGAAGCGCCCGATCGATGGCCGAATAGTGCGCCGAGGCGCCGCGCGTCGCCATTGTGGAAATCCCCTAAATCACGGCGGGAACCTGGCCGCCGCGCTGCCGTCATCGGGCGTATCGAGCAGACAGAGTTCAAGAAAGCGCTGGGCGACCCGCGAAGCCGCGCCCGCGTGCGGCACGAGGATCGAAAAGCGCCGCGCCAGTGGTTCCGGGCCGATGCGGATCTGCCCCAGCGCGCCGTCTTCGTGGCGCATCGACATCGCCGAGACGAAACCGATGCCCATGCCCGCGCGCACGGCCTCTTTCACCCCCTCCACGCCCGCGATTTCGAGTGCGACGCGCATGGGCACGGCGGCGCGCGCGAACGCGCGCTCGACGAGCTGGCGCACGCCCGAGCCGTCCTCGCGCAGCACCAGCGGCCAGTCGGCGAACGCGCTCAAGTCGCAGCGCGGCGGTGTCGGTGACGGTGTGGCAGTCGCGCGTTCGCGTTCATCGAGTTGTGCGATCAGCGGATGCCCGCGCGGCACGATGGCCACGATCTCGTCCTCGTGCCACGGATGCACGGCGGTATCGGCGGGCAACTGCTCGCCCACCGGCCCTTCCACCAGCGCGATATCGAGCTGGCCGAGCATGGCGACGACGTCCGAGGTGTTGCCGCTCGCGGTTTCGAGCTTGACGTCGGGATAGCGCCGGTGAAACGCCGCGACCAGATACGGCAGCCGGTAGCTCGCGGGCGTGGTGCTCGCGCCGATGCGCAGCGTGCCGCGTTCGAGCCCGCGCAGCGCGTCACGGAACGCCTGAGCGTCGCGCCAGGTGTCGCGCAGGCGCGCCGCATAGGCCGCGAGCTGCTCGCCGGTGGGCGTGAGCCGCACGCCGCGGCCGTCGCGCTGATACAGCGGCTCGCCGAATTCCTCCTGCAGCAGCCGCAATTGCCCCGACACGGCGGGCTGCGACAGATGCAGCGCCATCGCGGCACGGCTGATGTTGCGGTGCTCCGCGACGGCGGCGAACGTTATCAGTTGCTCCGGGGTCATGGCGTAGATCTATAAGGTTGACCTATATTTTACTTCGTAAATGACGATTATTCATATCGTTATATCTAAATTAGGATTAGCGCATTCGCTCGATACTTAACTGGATAACCGTCATGTCCACCCCATCGACCACGCTTGCGCATTCCCCGTCGTCTACACGCGGCCAACTGAACGGCGTGTTGTTCGTCGCCCTGTTCGCGGCCGCCGTCACGCGCGTCGCCGCGCTGCCCGCCATCGCCAATCTGGGCCTGAGCCCGCTGATCGTCGGCATCGTCGCGGGCGCCGTCTACGGCAACGCCTTGCGCGACGGCATGCCCGAAAGCTGGGCCGCCGGCGTCAACTTCTCGGCGCGCAAGCTGCTGCGCATCGCCGTCGCCTTCTTCGGGTTGCGCGTGAGCCTGCAGGAAATCGCGCAGGTGGGCGTGCCGGGGCTCGTCGAGTCGGTCGCCATCGTCGTGAGCACGCTCGTGATCGGCACGTGGGTCGGCATGAAAGTCATGAAGCTCGATCGCGACACCGCCATTCTCACGGCGGCAGGCAGCGCGATCTGCGGCGCGGCCGCCGTGCTCGCCTTCGAGTCGACGCTGCAATCGAAGCCGCACAAGAGCGCGATGGCCGTGGGCAGCGTGGTGCTGTTCGGCACGCTCTCGATGTTCCTCTATCCGCTGCTGTACCGCGCGGGCTGGCTTCATCTCGACACGGTCGGCGCGGGCCTGTTCTTCGGCGGCACGATCCACGAAGTCGCGCAGGTCGTGGGCGCGGCGAGCAACGTGAGCCCCGAGGCCACGCATATCGCCACCATCGTCAAGATGACGCGCGTCATGCTGCTCGTGCCGGTGCTGCTCGTGCTCGGCGTGTGGCTGAACCGCTCGGCGCGCCAGGCCGTCGCCAGCAAGGCGCACGGTGCGCAGCACGAAGCGCACCACGGCGCCCGCAAGCTCGCGGTGCCCTGGTTCGCGCTCGGCTTCCTCGCGCTGGTGGTGGTGAATTCGCTGCACGTACTGCCCGAAGCGGCCACCTCGACGCTGAACACGCTCGACACCTTCGCGCTCACGATGGCCATGACCGCGCTCGGCATCGAAACGCGCGTCTCGCAGATCCGCCAGGCCGGTCCGCGTGCGCTGACGACGGGGTTCATCCTCTACGTGTGGCTGACGCTCGGCGGCCTCGCGATCACCTGGGGCGTGGAGCGTCTGTTCGGATGACCCGCGCATGATCCGCGGCCGAGCGGGAGCCGCCCGCGCCGCCCTTCCCGTCAGCGCCAACAGCGCCGTCAGCCCCGCCCGCCGCGGGGCTTTTGGCGTTTGTGCGCCGGGGGCACGCGCAATCCAGGCGCGCCGGTTGCGAGCCATACTGTCCACTGCCGCCCGACGTTCAGGCGGCGGCTCGACCAGGGGGACGACCGATGGCATACGAACTGTATTACTGGGACGGCCTGCAAGGCCGGGGCGAATTCGTGCGGCTCGCGCTGGAAGAAGCGAAGGCGCCGTATATCGACGTGGCGCGCGGCTCGAAGGACGATGGCCAGGGCATCGGCGCGATGATGGCCGAACTGGACAGCGACGACCCGTATCCGCCCTACGCGCCGCCGTTTCTGAAGGACGGCGAGCTGATCGTGCCGCACGTGGCCAACATCCTGTTCTACCTTGGGCCGAAGCTCAAGCTCGCGCCGCGCGACGAGGGTCTGCGGATCATTGCGAACGGCTTGCAATTGACGATCGCCGATCTGGTGACCGAAGCACACGACACGCATCATCCGATCGCGAGCGGCCTCTATTACGAGGACCAGAAAGACGAGGCGAAGGCGCGCTCGAAGGATTTCATCGCGCATCGCATTCCGAAATTCATGGGCTATTTCGAGCGCGTGCTGGCGCAGAATCCCGACGGGCCGCGCCACATGGTCGGCAACGCGCTCAGTTACGTCGATCTTTCGATGTTCCAGATCGTCGAAGGGCTGCGCTATGCGTTTCCGAAGGCCACGAAACATTTCGCCGATCACTATCCGCACGTGGTCGCGCTGCACGACGCGGTGGCGGCGCGCCCGCACATCGCCGCGTATCTGGCTTCGGAGCGGCGTTTGCCGTTCAACGAGACCGGCATTTTCCGGCACTACCCGGAACTCGACCACGCCGTGCGCTGAACGCCAGGCGGCGCTGCCGGCGCTTCCCGCGCCCGCCCGCCTGCTATCGGGCTGACGCAGCGCATGCCGCGCGCTGTGCGGCCCCGGCGTTCGCGACGCCCGCGCGCCGCCGCGACGTTATCCTCGCTTTATCGACGCTTTCGCACGCACGCCGCCCCGCGCGCGTGCGATCCTGTTCACCTGTTCAATCCGTCTGCCTGCCGTGCTGTCATTCCTGCTGAAACTGCGCACCCGCGCCCGCGATCTCTTTCGCCTCTCCGACGCCCACACGATGCTGATCTGGTCGGTCATCGTCGGCGTGGCCGGTGCTTTTGCGACCGTGCTGTTTCGCGAAGGCATCGCGCATCTGCAGATTCTGTTCACGGGCAGCGAAGGCAGCTTCGTCGAGATGGCGCGCCGTCTGCCGTGGCACACGCGCATCTGGCTGCCCGCGGCGGGCGGCTTTATCGCGGGCTGTCTGCTGCTCGTCGCCAAACGCAGTTCGGCGGGCGACGCCGCGGGCGGCGGCAGCAAGCCGATCCACACCGACTACGTGGAAGCCGTGGCGATCGGCGACGGCGTGATGCCGGTCGGCAAAAGCATCTGGCGCAGCGTTTCGTCGCTGTTCACCATCGCGAGCGGCGGCTCGATCGGCCGCGAAGGCCCGATGGTGCAACTCGCCGCGCTGGCCGCCTCGCTGATCGGCCGCTGGGTGCACTTCGATCCGCAGCGGCTGCGTCTGCTGGTGGCGTGCGGCGCGGCGGCCGGTATCACCTCGGCGTACAACGCGCCGATCGCGGGCGCGTTCTTCGTCACCGAAATCGTGCTCGGCTCGATCGTGATGGAGAGCTTCGGGCCGATCGTGGTTTCTTCCGTGGTCGCCAACATCACCATGCGCGAGTTCGCGGGCTACAAGCCGCCGTACGAGATGCCGGTGTTTCCGCCCGTGACGGGCATCGAGGTGCTGCTGTTCGTCGCGCTCGGGCTGCTGTGCGGCGTGCTCGCGCCGCGTTTTCTCTCGCTGCTCGACGTCGCCAAGGCGGGCTTCGGCAAGCTGGCGATTCCGCTGCCCGCGAAACTCGCACTCGGCGGCCTCGTCTGCGGCGTGATTTCGGTGTGGACGCCCGAAGTCTGGGGCAACGGCTACAGCGTGGTGAATTCGATCCTGCATTCGCCGTGGACGTGGACCGCGCTCGCGGCGGTGCTCGTCTTCAAGCTGATGGCGACGGCGGCGACAGTCGGCTCGGGCGCGGTCGGCGGCGTGTTCACCCCGACGCTGTTCATGGGCGCGGTGGTCGGCTGCCTGTTCGGCCAGGGCATGCACGCGCTGTGGCCGCACGGCACCTCGGCGCCGTTTGCGTATGCGATGGTCGGCATGGGCGCGTTCCTCGCGGGCGCGACCCAGGCGCCGTTGATGGCGATCCTGATGATCTTCGAAATGACGCTCAGCTATCAGGTCGTGCTGCCGCTGATGCTGTCCTGCGTGGTCGCGTACTTCGTCGCGCGCGCGACCGGCAAGAAGTCGATGTACGAAATCACGCTGCATCGAAATCGCGAGGAAGCCGAGCGTCTGCGCCTGCGCGCCACGCAGATGCGCGAACTCGTGCGCCCCGCCGACACGGTCGTGCGCGCCGGGGCGACGGTGCAGGAAATGACGCGCGTGTTCCTCGAATATCCGGTCAAGTATCTTTACGTGACCGACGACGACGGCCGCTTCCTCGGCGCAGTCGCGCTCGCCGACATCACGAACGACCTGCTGCAAAAGCGCGATACCTCGAACAAGCATGCCTGCGACTACCTCAAGGCTTCGTTCGACGTGCTGACGCCCGACATGCCGCTCGCTGTTGCGTTGCAGCATTTCATGTCGTTTCAGGGCGAGCGTCTGCCGGTGATCGAAAGCGCGCAACAGCCCAAACTCGCGGGCGTGGTCTATAAGACATCGCTGCTCGATGCGTATCAGCGGCTGAACGCCGAGCGCTGAGGCCGCGTGGCGGTGCGCGCCTGTAGCGCCTCGCCTCTCGCGTTTTGCAGACCGATCGATGAAAAAAGCACGCGCGTTCGCGACGCGCGCAGGCTTTTGCTGCCATTATGAGCAGGTCGCTCGCGCGTGTGCGCGGGCCGGCGGTCACAGCCGGTTTCTCCAGCCGGCCCCTCGTCGCACAGGCCGCCTCGCCCGCCGTTCGCACGCGCCGCGCTGAGCCGCTTCGCTGCTGGGGTTGCCGTGATGTTTGCCATCGTCGGCGCGCCTTCGGCACGCGGTCGCCGCATCGCACGGACGCAGGGGCGCACTGTCGCGGTACGGCACTTGCTGTGGCCTTCGGGCCGCATGAGGAAAGGAGGTCGAGCGATGAAAACCTCGACGCTGTTGACCACTGTGTTGCTGTCCGCGTCGTGTTTTGCCGCGCCGGTGCACACGCATGATGCCCAGATCGACCGCGCCAGCGCACACGCGATGGAGCCGTCCACACGCTCTCCGATGGCCGACGTGCCCGTCGCGCCACCCGCGCCCGACGTGCCCGCCGCCACGAGCACGCAGCGCTGGGAATATCTGACCCTGCCCAAATCGCACCGTCTCGATCACGCGCTCACGCCCGACGTGCATCTGCAGACCTGAGCCGCGCGCCCGCGTGGGCTGAAACGGGCGGCGGGCGGCCGCGCACCCTGCGGCGGGTTTCGACGTGGATTGTGTATGCTTGAGCCGCGACGCCCGTGGACCGAAACGCATATCTGATCGGCTCCGGCTGGATGGCCGGGCCGTATCCAGAAACCGCCATTGAACCGATTTCCGACACTTCAGCCCGTTCAGCAAGGATTCAACGCATGTCCGCCTCCCGCCTCCCCGAAGAACCGATCGACCTCCAGTTCACCGACGTCCTGCGCGAAGTGCGCTGGCCCGCCAACAAGGACGATCTCGTGGACGCCGCACGCGCGGCGGGCGCCAGCAACGAGGTGCTGGCGATTCTCGACGGCATGCCCGAGCAGGATTACCGCGACGTGGCCGCGGTCACGGCGCTCATCGGCAGCAACTACGGCCCTGGCCTCGGCATTTGAGGCACGCCGCGCGCACGCGTCAGGCGTCGCGACCGAAGACCACGCGCGCGAAGAAGCGGCCCAGCACTTCCTCCACCACCGGCGGCGTTACATGCTGCGGATCGGCCGTGGCGAGAAACTGCACGCCGTCGCACAGGCCCATCAGCCCGAGCGCCATGAGATCGGGCGCGATCGTCACCGGCGTGCCGACGCGCGCCGAAAACTCCGCGATATACGCGCCGAGCCGCTCGCGCTTTTCCTTCATGAAGGCGTTGAAGCGCGCCCGGAAACGCGCGTCGCGCGCCGCGAGCAGCTTGGCTTCCACCCACAGCAGAAACATCTTGTTGTCCTGCGGCAAGCGGCTGTAGAAAGTCAGCACGCGCGCTTCCATTTCCTCGCGCGAGGCGGGCGTTTCGAAGATCGAACGCAGCTCGCCTTCCATCGCTTCGTGATCGCGCCGCAGCAACACCACGAGCAATTCCGCCTTGCTGCCGAAGTTCGAGTAGAACGCGCCGCGGGTGTAGCCGGCCGCGACCGCGATGTCTTCCACGCTCGCGCCCACGAAACCCTTCTTCATGAACATGGCCTGCGCGGCGTCGAGCAGGCGCTCGCGCGTCTGGTCGCGGCTTTCTTCGCGGGTAAGGCGCTTGCGCCCGGTGGTCTGGCGTGCCATGGCGTGTCGATAACGATGCGAGAAACGAGGTGGGGACCTCGATGGAAAACGTCGCCGGAACGATGCGTCCCGGATGGAAAGGCGATCGCCGAAGTCTAGCACTGAATCATTCTTCGGATTCAATCGTGTATTCAGATACAACGTTGTATTAGAATGCAAACCATCATCTGAGATCGGTTGACGCGCAGCGGAGGAGACATCGAGGCGCGTCCCGCGCCACGCGCGGACAGACTCAGCGGCGGCGCGGCGTGTCCGGTGCATTCGATCCGGCCCGGCGCGCGTTCCAGGCGTGTCGAGGTCCAAGTGAATCGTTGCGGTCGTGGCGCATCGAGCAGGATGCGCGGGCAGTGCCCCGTTTTCGTCGAATCCCCTTCCACTCTGCGCCGGGCCGTGCGCCGCCTTGCGGGCGTCGCCGCGTGCTGCGCGCTCGCGGGCCTCGCGGCTTGCGGCAAGCACGAGGCCGCCGCGCCCGGTCCGCGCCCGGTCGTGTCGATGACCGTGCATCCGGACGCGCACGGCGCGAGCGCCAGCTATCCGGGTACCGTGCAGTCGCGCAACGCCACGCCGCTGTCGTTCCGCGTGAACGGCAAGATCATCGAGCGCAACGTGCGGCTAGGCGACAGCGTGAAGCCCGGCCAGGTGCTCGCGCGTCTCGATCCGGGCGATTACGACAAGAACGCCGCGAGCGCGCAGGCGCAGTACGACGCCGCGGCGCATCGCTACGTGTTCGCCAAGCAGCAGCTCGATCGCGACACCGCCCAGTCGCAAGCCAACCTCATCGCCCGCGCGCAGTTCGAGCAGACCCAGGACGCGTATGCGTCGGCGCTCGCGCAACGCGACCAGGCCAAACAGCAGCTCGCGCTCGCGCAGGATCAGCGCCGCTATACGCAGCTGGTTGCCGACCACGCGGGCGTGATCACCGCCGAAAACGCCGACACCGGCCAGAACGTGCAGGCGGGGCAAGCCGTCTATCAACTGGCCTGGACCGGCGAGATCGACGTGGTGAGCGATCTGCCGGAAAACGCCATCGCGGGCCTGCATACCGGCGATACGGCCCAGGTCACGCTGCCCGCGCTGCCGGGCCGCCGCTATGCCGCGAACGTGCGCGAACTCGCGGCCGCCGCCGATCCGCAAAGCCGCACGTGGCGCGTCAAGCTCACGCTCGAACATCCCGACGCCGATGTGCGTCTCGGCATGACCGCGAACGTCGCGCTGGCGGCAAACAACGCGAACAACGCGCCCCAGGACGCATACACGGTCCCGGCCACCGCCCTCTTCCACGACGGCAACGCGCCCGCGCTCTGGATCGTGCAAGGCGCGGACAACGTGCTGCAACTGCGCCGCGTGAGCGTCTCGCGCTACGACGCGCGCACCATCACCGTGACGAACGGCCTCAAGGACGGCGAGCGCGTCGTCGTGCAAGGCGTGCACACGGTCACCGTCGGCGAAAAAGTGCACCCGATTGCGCCGCTGCATCCCGAGGACTTCGCGTCATGAGCGAGGTGCCCGAGCAGGAACACGACCGCGAGCCAGGCGCGGATCATCAGGAAGGCCGCTTTAATCTCTCCGCCTGGGCGCTGCGCCATCAGGCGCTGGTGATCTTCGTGATCGCGCTCGCGACGATCTTCGGCGCGCTCTCGTACACGCGTCTTTCGCAGTCCGAGGATCCGCCCTTCACGTTCCGCGTGATGGTGATCCAGACCTTCTGGCCCGGCGCGACCGCGCGCCAGGTCGAGGACGAAGTCACGAGCCGCATCGGCCGCAAGCTCCAGGAAACGCCGTATATCGACTTCCTGCGCAGCTATTCGCGTCCGGGCGAGTCGCTGGTGTTCTTCACGATGAAGGATTCCGCGCCCGTCAGCGAGGTGCGCGAAACGTGGTATCAGGTGCGCAAGAAGGTCGGCGACATCGCGCCGATGCTGCCGCAAGGCGTGCAAGGCCCGTTTTTCAACGACGAATTCGGCGACGTCTACACCAACATCTACACGCTCGAAGGCGACGGCTTCTCGCCCGCGCAACTGCACGACTACGCCGACAAGCTGCGCGAGGAACTGCTGCGCTTGAAGGACGTGGGCAAGGTCGATTATTTCGGCGACCCGAACCAGCGCATCTACATCGAAATTCCGAACGCGCAGCTCACGCGCCTCGGCATTTCGCCTACGCAGATCGGCCAGGTGATCGGCGCGCAGAACAGCGTCGCGGCCTCGGGCACGCTCACCACCGCCGACGACCGTGTGTTCGTGCGCCCGAGCGGCCAGTTCACCGACCTCAAGACGCTCGCCGACACGCTCATCACCGTGAACGGCCACAACTTCCGGCTCGGCGACATCGCCACGATCCGGCGCGGCTACGACGATCCGCTCGCCACGCAGATGCGCTACGACGGCAAGGCCGTGCTCGGCATCGGCATCACAATGCAGCCGGGCGGCGACGTGATCCGGCTCGGCAAAGCGCTTGACGCCCGTATCGACACCTTGCGCGCCGAACTGCCCGCGGGCCTCAAGCTTACCGAAGTGTCGAGCATGCCCGACGCGGTCTCGCATTCCGTCGACGACTTCGTCGAAGCCGTGGCCGAAGCCGTCGGCATCGTGCTGGTCGTGAGCCTCGTCTCGCTGGGCGTGCGCACGGGCATGGTGGTCGTCATCACGATTCCGATCGTGCTGGCCGTCACCGCGCTCGTGATGTTTCTGTTCGACATCGGCCTGCACAAGGTCTCGCTCGGCACGCTGGTGCTCGCGCTCGGCCTGCTCGTCGACGACGCGATCATCTCCGTCGAAATGATGGCCGTGAAGCTCGCGCAGGGCTGGAACCGCACGCGCGCCGCCGCCTTCGCGTACACGAGCACGGCGTTCCCAATGCTCACCGGCACGCTCGTGACCGTCTCGGGCTTTTTGCCGATTGTGCTGGCGAAGTCGAGCACGGGCGAATACACGCGCTCGATTTTCCAGGTGTCGGCGATTGCGCTGATCGCGTCGTGGTTCGCGGCCGTGGTGCTGATTCCGCTGCTCGGCTACCGCCTGCTGCCCGAGCGCAAGCGTGACGCCAATGCGCCGCACGACGAGCATCACGAAGACGACATCTACGACACGCGTTTCTACCATCGGCTGCGCGGCTGGATCGGCTGGTGCATCGAGCGCAACTTCGTCGTGCTCGGGCTCACGCTGGTGCTGTTCGTGGTCGCGCTCGCGGGCTTCACGCTGATCCCGCAGCAGTTTTTCCCGAGTTCCGATCGCCCCGAACTGCTCGTCGACGTGCGGCTGCCCGAAGGCGCATCGTTCGACGCGACGCTGCGCCAGGCGAAGCGACTCGAAGAAGCGCTCAAGGGCCGTCCGGAAATCGATCATTCGATCGACTTCGTCGGCACCGGCGCGCCGCGTTTCTATCTGCCGCTCGACCAGCAATTGCAGCAGCCGAATTTCGCGCAGTTCGTCATCACGGCGAAGTCGGTGAAGGATCGCGAGAAGCTGGCAGAATGGCTCGAAACCAAACTGCGCAACGATTTTCCAGCGGTGCGCACGCGTCTTTCGCGGCTGGAGAACGGGCCGCCCGTCGGCTATCCGGTGCAGTTCCGCGTGAGCGGCGACGACATCGCGACCGTGCGCGGCATCGCCGATCGCGTGGCCGCGGCCATGCGCGCCGACAAGCGCACCGAAAACGTCAGCTTCGACTGGGACGAACCGGCCGAACGCTCGCTGCACTTCGAGATCGATCAGCAGAAGGCGCGCGCGCTCAATGTGAGTTCGCAGGATGTCGCCAACTTCCTGCAGATGACCTACTCCGGCTACACCGTCACGCAGTATCGCGAGCGCGACAAGCTCATCAGCGTCGATCTGCGCTCGCCGCCCAACGAGCGCGTCGATCCCGCGCACATGCTCTCGCTCGCCATGCCCACGCCAAACGGCCCGGTGCCGCTCGGCGCGCTCGGGCATCTCGAGAACACGCTCGAATACGGCGTGATCTGGTCGCGCGACCGGCAGCCCACCATCACCGTGCAGTCCGATGTGCGCCAGGGCGCGCAAGGGATCGACGTCACCCATGCGTTGCAGAAAACGCTCAAGTCGATCCAGGCCACGCTGCCGACGGGTTATCGGATCGAAGTGGGCGGCTCGGTCGAGGAAAGCATGAAAGGCCAGACGTCGATCTACGCGCAGTTGCCGATACTCGTGATCGCCGTGCTCACGCTGCTGATGATCCAGTTGCAAAGTCTGTCGCGCGTGATGATGGTCGTGCTGACGGCGCCGCTCGGGCTGATCGGCGTGGCCGTCGCGCTGCTGCTGTTCAACGAGCCGTTCGGCTTTGTCGCGATGCTCGGCGTGATCGCCATGTTCGGCATCATCATGCGCAACTCGGTGATTCTCGTGGATCAGATCGAGATGGATATCCGCGCGGGGCATCCGCGCTTCGACGCCATCGTGGGCGCGACCGTGCGGCGTTTCCGCCCGATCATGCTGACGGCGGCGGCCGCCGTGCTCGCGCTCATTCCGCTCGTGCGCTCTAACTTCTTCGGGCCGATGGCCACCGCGCTGATGGGCGGCATCACGAGCGCCACGGTGCTCACGCTGTTCTTCCTGCCCGCGTTGTACGCGACCGCGTTCCGCGTGCGCAGCAGCGAAACCGACCAGCCTCAAGCGAACGCGGGGAAAGCATCATGACCATTTCCACGCCGACGAAGATGGGCGAGGCCGTACGCGCGGCCCGGCGCACGGCCGCTGCCTCGCGCCTGCGCCTGAGCGCGGCGGCCCTGGCGGCGCTGCTCGCGAGCGCCTGTTCGTGGGGGCCGGACGGCAAGCCGCCCGCAATGCCGCAGCCCGCGCATTACGGCGCCGAGCCGCAAGCGGCGCAGACGGTCGCCGCGCAAGGCGTCGCGCAGCAGTTCGATGTGGGCGCGCAGCCGGTGCCGCAGTGGTGGACGCTCTACGACTCGCCGCAGCTCGATGCGCTCGTCGAGGAAGGCCTCGCGAACAGCCCGAATCTCACCGCGGCCGATCACAGCCTGCAAGCCGCGAAGGAACAGTTGCGCGGTCAGATCGGCAGTTCGATGCTGCCGACAGTCGATGCACTCGGCACCGCGCAGCGCCAGCGCGCGCCCGGCATACCGCAACTCGGCATCGACAAGCTCCAGTACGACGTGTTCGCGGGGCTCGTCGAAGTGCGGTACTCGTTCGACCTGTTCGGCGCGACGCGCCTGAACAACGCGGCGCTCGCCTCGCGCGTGAACATGCAGGTGTTTCAGTTCGAGTCGGCGCGACGCGCGCTGGCCGCCAACATCGTCGCGAGTGCGCTGGGCGCGGCCACGCTGCATGCGCAGATCGACACGACCGTGCAGTTGATCGCGCTCGCCAACGCGCAAGCCGACGAAATGCAGAAACGCTACGCGCTCGGCGCCGTGTCGCACACCGATTTGCTGAATGCGCAGCAGAGCGCGGCGTCGCTGGCGGCCAACCTGCCCGGCCTGCGTCAGCAATGGACGGCGATGCGCCACGCGCTCGCCGTGCTGCTCGGCCGCACGCCCGACAATGCGCCGCCCGATCTCGATCTCGCGAGCCTGCATCTGCCGCAGCAGGTGCCGGTGGTGGTGCCGTCGGAACTGCTGAAAACGCGTCCCGACATCGAGGCCGCGAGCGCGGCGTTGATTGCCGCTTCCGCCGACGTGGGCGCGGCGACGGCGCAGATGTTCCCGAGCATCACGCTCTCGGCGGGCCTCGGGCAGGCGGGCTTCAGCTGGCCGGTGGTCACGTCGGGCGTAGGCGCGCTGTGGGCGATCGGCGCCTCGCTCACGCAACCGATCTTTCACGGCGGCGCGCTGGTCGCGCAGCGGCGCGCGGCGCTGCAGACCTATGATGCGGCCAACGCGTCGTACCGGCAGACCGTGCTGGCGGCGTTCCAGGACGTGGCCGACCGGCTCGCCTCGCTGGAGCACGACGCGCAGGCGCTCGATGCGGCGAGCACCTCGGCGCAGGCCGCCCAAGGCGTCTACGACGACACCAACGCGCGCTACAAGCTCGGCGCGCTGCCCTACTACGCCGTGCGCCAAAGCGAGCAGCAATGGCGCAATGCGCGTCTCGACGAGATTCGTTATCGCGGCGCGCGTCTGTCCGACACGGCGGCGCTGTTTCAGGCGATGGGCACCCCGCCGTCGGACAATCCCGTTTCTTCTCCGAAAGCGGCCGCCGATGCCGCTGCATCGGCCTCCGCGGTGAGCAACTGATACGCACCCCGCGTTTCGCATGATTCGTTGAAAAGCGCCTGAAACAGGCGCTTTTCACGTTTTTCTGTCAGAAAAATCGCAGGACTCTTTTTGGGATGTGGCTGCTACACTCCCCGTCACATCAGCTCATCGCAAAATAATTCATTAGTGATGCTGATAAAAATAATGACTGATCGGAGCGTTTAAGGGCGTGGGCTGTGCATCGTCGCATCGCGTGCATGGTCGCGTCCGCGGACCACAACCTCGAGCATGACGACCATGACTGCCTTCTTCCGATACACGATCTCGCTCGCGCTGCTCATCGCCGTCAGTCACGCGGCGTACGCAGGCATCGATTGCGCCGGCTCGCGTGGCGGCTTTCGCTTCCAGAACCACGATAGCTGGACCGGCACGGACAAGCTCGAACACTTCGGCTTGTCCGCGCCATTCGGTGCAATCGGTGGCTGGCTCGCGCGCGATACCGGACATCCGGTGATCTACGGCACATTGATCGGCACGGTGCCGGGCTTGCTGAAAGAGGCGTTCGACGGCACCTGCCGCAGCGACGGATTCTCGTACAAGGACCTGTTCGCGGACGCGCTCGGCGCGCTCACAGGCGCGTGGCTCACGCACTGGGGGTTGATGTTCTCGCGTACAACGCATAGCCAAACCTTCGGTCTGCGATACGACAGCGTGTTTTGAGGCGCAATCTGCCTTGCGCGGCTGTTGAGCGCCGGTGCGCTCGACCTCTGAGCGTGCGGAACAAGTGGCTTGCAGCGCGAGCCAGAACGACAGGGAGACCCGATGGCCGGCCGGTACCGCAATGCCACCTACCGCCAGTACCTGCCGCAGGAGCTGCTGGATGAGCTGCGCGCGATCTCGCACGACGCACGGGCCCATGCAGCAGATCGTGCGTGTGGCGTTGTGCCGGTTTCTCAGCTAGCCGAGTATTTGCTGCCCAATGTGTACGGGCTGGCCAAGGACACAAATACCGATGCAGCGTTGCGCCATCGCATCTTCGAGTCTCTGGCGCACTATGCCCTGCTCGATCCCGCCACGGAGAAAGGCAACGCCGAGGGTGGCGGGCGTGTGATCTTCAACATCCCCCAGGGCATACGAGGCATGCAGCATGTGACGGGTGAAATTCTGCCTTCCGCCTCACGGCGTAGGGATAACGTGATTGAATTGCCGCCCCACTTAGAGCTGTTTAAGTTTGCCTTCGCCTTCGGGAAGCCAGGTTTCGTCCACGCCAGAGCTGACATTAAAAAAGCCTACGCGGTGGCGCGCCGCAAGATCAAACATGGTCGCGTAGGCTAGTTCTGCCTTGCTCCAGGCGAAGGCCACATAGATCACATCGCGACCCATGCAATAGTCCGTCAGCAGTGCTTCGTCTTCAGGATCGACTTCTGGCGCGAGCGGTCCATTCATGGCATGGAACATCTGGATCATGTCCATCATCCAGTTTCGCAGTGCGTCGGAACTGATGGCAGGATCGTTGTAGCCATGGTCCTCGGTCCATTGGGTCTGTTCGCGATACCACGCCATGAATGCTTCCGGCTCTACTGGCGCGCGCGTCGCTTCAAAAACCATCAGGTCATAGCTCAAGGTGCATCACCTGTTTTGTTTGGATTGAGTCGCGAATGATACCCCTGCCATCGACGACATACCCTCGCCCACGGTTTTGCGCTTCCCTTGCAGCACCACCTTCATCAAGGCGATTGCAGGCTCACCGGGCGACGGCAAGTCGGTCAGCGCATACATGGACGGCTTGCTGCGCGTACCCAGCGCGCGTCAAGACAGTTGACATTGCTCAACAGTCAGACTGCATGCGCGGTGGGCTTCAGAAAGGTGTCACAGGCGCGGGGCGTGAAAACGCCTCCACGAGCAGTGCGATCGATCGATGTTGCGTTAGCGGTGTGTATAGCGCCTCGACCTGCACGTGAATGTCCGTTGCGTGGTCGAGCGTGCATGCAGTTGTCACGCCAACTTATCCCCAGTTTTTGTTGAAGTCCCTGTGGACAAGCCCTGGGCAACCCACCCAAACCCTTGTTGCCAAAGAGAATTGTCCGCACAAAACAAAACAAAACACGGCACGTCGTTGCCGACGTGCCGTGTTAATGAGGTGAAGCGGCGAACCTGAGCGAATACCGCAGCGTTACGGCTTGTTCGTCTCAAAGAGATCCATGATCTGCTGCTTCTCGCTCGTGGTCACGCTCGGCGGCGTCATGCCGCCCGGACCCATGCTGCCCGTTGCGCCGCTCGCATCGCTGGCCGCGCCGGCCGGCACGCCCGCATCCATGCCGATGGCCGAAACGAAGCCCGCACCCGGCGTCATATCCGAGTAGTACAGCTCGCTGCCGATGGTCGTGAGACCTTGCGGCATCGGCGGCTCTTCCTGCGGAATGCCTCGCAGCGCCTTGCTCATGTAGTCGACCCAGATCGGCAACGCGAGCTGCGCGCCGAACTCGCGGCTGCCGAGGCTCTTCGGCTGGTCGTAACCCATCCACGCAACCGCCACCAGCGTGTGCTGATAGCCGGCGAACCAGCCGTCGTGCGCGTCGTTGGTCGTACCGGTCTTGCCTTGCAGGTCGTCGCGATGCAGCACGTTGGTGCCCGCGCCCGTCCCCGCCGTCGCCACCGAATGCAGCAGGCTGTTCATGATGTACGCGTTACGCGGCGTGATCGTCTGCGGCGCGTTCTGGCCGGCGACCAGCGGCTGCGCACGCGAGATCGGCTGGCCGTGCGCGTCGTCGACTTCGGCGATCAGATACGGATTGATGCGATAACCGCCGTTCGCGAACACCGAGTACGCACCCGCCGATTGCAGCGGCGTGACGAGCCCCGCGCCGAGCGCCATCGGCAGATACGGCGGTGTCTTGTCCGCGTCGAAACCGAAGCGCTGCGTCACGTAATCCTGCGCGTACTTCGTGCCGATATACGACAGGATGCGGATCGACACGAGGTTCTTCGACTTCTGCAGCGCGAGGCGCATCGGCATCGGGCCGTCGGGTTGATCGTCGTCCTTCGGTTCCCATGCGTCGCCGCCCGGCGAGCTCGGCGGAAAATACAGCGGCGCATCGTTGATGATGGTCGCCGGTCCGAGGCCCTTTTCGAGCGACGCCGAATAGATGAACGGTTTGAAGCTCGAACCCGGCTGACGCCAGGCTTGCGTGACGTGGTTGAACTTGTTCTTGTTGAAATCGAAGCCGCCGATCAACGCGCGGATCGCACCGTCCTGCGGCGTGAGCGAGACGAGCGCGCCCTCCACCTGCGGCAACTGCGTGATCTGCCAGTCGTTCTTCTCGTCGGCGATCAGGCGCACGATCGAGCCGGACTTAATGCGCAGCGCGTTCGACGCGCGCGGCGACAGACCCGCCGCCACGAAGCGCAGGCCCTGGCCCGTCACCGTGATCTGCGTACCGTCGAGCAGTTGCGCCGTCACCGATTTCGGCGTGGCGTCGATCACGACCGCGGAGACGAGGTCGCCGTTGTCGGGGTGATCGGTCAGTGCGTCGTCGATCGCCTGGTCGCGGTCGTCGCCGGCCGGCGGCAGTTGCACGAAACCTTCCGGACCGCGATAGCCGTGACGGCGCTCGTAATCCATCACGCCCTTGCGCACGGCGGCGTAGGCGGCGTTCTGGTCGGCGCTGTCGATGGTCGTGGTGACCGTGAGACCGCGCGTGTACGTTTCGTCCTTGTACTGCGCATACATCATCTGGCGCACCATTTCCGCGACGTACTCGGCGTGCACGCTGTACTCGGTGCCCGCGGTGCGCGTGTGCAGCGGCTCCTTGATGGCCTCGTCGTACTGTGCCTGGGTCACGTAGCCGAGATCGAGCATGCGCTTGAGGATGTACGCCTGGCGGATCTTCGCGCGCTTCGGATTGACGATCGGGTTATACGCGGACGGCGCCTTCGGCAGACCCGCGAGCATCGCCGCTTCGGCGAGCGTGATGTCCTTGAGATCCTTGCCGAAGTACACGCGCGCGGCGGCCGAAAAACCGTAGGCGCGCTGACCCAGATAAATCTGGTTCATGTACAGCTCGAGGATCTGATCCTTCGTGAGCGCACGTTCGATCTTGTACGCCAGCAGCATTTCGTAGATCTTGCGCGTGTAGGTCTTCTCGCTCGAGAGGAAGAAGTTACGCGCGACCTGCATCGTGATCGTGCTCGCGCCCTGCGACGCGCCGCCGTGCATCAGATCGGCCACGCCTGCGCGCAGAATGCCGACGAAGTCGACGCCGCCGTGTTCGTAGAAGCGATAGTCCTCGATCGCGAGCACGGCCTTCTTCTGCACGTCGGGGATGTCGTCGAAGCGCACGAGCTGACGTCGCTCTTCGCCGAATTCGCCGATCAGCACGTGGTCGGCCGTGTAGATGCGCAGCGGCACCTTCGGCTGATAGTTCGTGAGCGCGTCGAGCGAAGGCAGCTGCGGGCCCATCACGACGAGCGCATAGCCGACGATCAGCGCGCCCACCACGGCCAGCGTGGCGAACAGGCCGAAGAAGCCGAGCGCGATCGACGCACCGATCGAGCGGCGTTTGGGCCGTTCGTCGCGCGCGTCGTCGCGGCGCTGCGGCTCGCGTCCACGGTTGAAGGAGGGTTCCCGATCGTCGTTCGGGTACTGCGGTGAAGGCGGTCGTTTAATGATAGGCATGACTGGAATGATTGGCGCGTTCGTTTGCGCCGCGGCTGCGCGGCAAGCGCGCGTAGATCTCGATCATGGCGTCATGGCGCCAATGCGGCATGTGACGGCGCCGCGCCCCGAGCGCGGTTCCGTAACGCGGCCGGCAACGCCCCCGTCCGGCCACGTGGCGCGCGAATTCCGCGCGCCGTCGCAAGGTGAATCTTTCATCACCCTTTCGCGCGAAGCCCGCCCATGAAGCCTTGTGCGCTGCATCGACGCGAAATGTAACAGCGCATTCTAAATAATTCGGGCGGGGGCGGTCGCGCTTTTTTTGTAAGAGTTTCCTGGACAAGCTCATGCCGACCTGTTTATTCGCCGTGAATGCCGTGCGGTGACGGCAGTTTGCGCCATCCGACGCGTTCTGCGGAGAAAGTGTCGAAGCGACAGGAGATCGGCGCGCGCTTTCGACGCTGCGCGCCCCGATCCGCAATAGATCATTGCGCGATGCGCAAGCGCCGTGCGCGCAGCTTGGCGTTGCGCATCGCGCGTCTCGTCTTATCATGGAGAGATTGCTGCACGCCCCTGCGCGAGCGGCGGCCATCGCGCTGCTGTAACGGCCGCCCCACCCGCGCCGGACCCGAGGTCATTCGAGGCCGACCCCGACGCCGATCCATCGGCGAGCCGATCATGAACAAGCCCAGCGAACGCATCGTGGTCTTCGTCACCCCCGCGCAGAAACGCGCGATCTCCGCCACTGCCGACGAACTCGGCATCAGCATCAGCGAGCTCATGCGGCGCGCGGTGATCGCCTTCAGCGCGACCAGCGACCAGGTGAAGGCGGCCAGCATCGTCGACCGTCTGAACGCGCCGCGCCAGCCTGACGCGCTCGCGCAGGTCTTGCGCAAGGCCGCCAAACCGCTGAAGCCGGGACGCGCCGGTATCCGGCCCGCTGTCGCCGACGAAGCAAACGCGCCGCTCGAAGCCGCCACGCCGCTCGAGCACGCGCAGACATCCGACGAAACACACGAAGATCACGAGGCCCGTCTCGAACACGACGCCACGCACGAAGTGGCGCAAGCGGTCGCACGCCTCGCGGCATCCGCCGCCGAAAGCGCTGCGCAGGAAAGCCACGCCGCGCTGCCGCAAGACGTGCATTTCGCCGATAACGAACCGCTGCAGCCGCTCAGCGGCACACCGTTCGCCCGTCGCACGCTCGACGACCGCGACGAAGAAGACACACATCGCCATGGCCCCGCGCCCGAGGGCGGCAAGTTCGCCTGAGCGCGCGCCTGCCCGCGCCATTCTGAACGCCAACGCGGCGGCCGATGCACGCGCGACGCCCCCTCTGCGCGCCGTGCCTTTAAGTCCCTTTTAAGAGACCCCGTGGTGTAATATCCGCGAGCGATGCGCGCTGGGCCACGCATGAAACGCGGCGCGACGTGAAGAAAGGTCAATTGTGTCGGCGTGAATCGTTCGCGCTATTGCAATCGGCGCTTTCGTCCCGATTTGCGCGCTGCATGCGCGGCTCGCCCAAAGCGGCGTAAGCTGAACGCGAGGCGCGCGCACGTGCCGCAAGCCGCATCGCGGCCCGCCAAACGTAGGGCCGATCTCATTTCACCGGAGAATTACATGTCGCTTTTCGACTCCATCTCTCGCACGGTCAAGGGTCTCTTGAACGATGCCGCCGACTCCGTGCAGGACCCGTCGCGCGACGCGCGCCAGATCGTGCGCGAACTCGACGACAGCATTGCGAAAGCCGAGAACTCGCTCGTCGAGATCCAGGCGCAGGTCGCAATGCAGCAAAGCAAGCGCGACGTGGCCGCCGACAAGGCGAAGAAGTACGAAGACGGCGCGAAGCGCGCGCTGCAATCGGGCGACGAAGCGCTCGCTCGCGAGGCGCTCGGCGCGCAGTCGACGGCTGAAGCCGAACGCGACGCGCTCGCGGCGGAACTCGCCAAGCTCGAACCGTCGGTCGACCAGCTGAAGCAGCAGATCGACGACATGCGCTCGCGCCGCAACGACCTCAACGCACGCTCGAACATCCTGCAGGCGAAGCAGCAGATCGCCCAGGCCAAGGACGTCGCGGCGACCGCGCTCGGCGGCATCGGCGGCAAGAATCTTGCGCAGGACTTCCAGAAGCTCGAAGACAAGGTGAATCTGTCGAACGCCCGCTCCGACGCCCGCCTGAATTCGGCGGACACGTCGAGCGGCAAGGCGCTCGACGACAAGCTCGCCGCGCTGAACAAGGGCCCGTCGGTGGATGACCGCCTCGAAGCCCTGAAAAAGCAGCTGAATACGCCGGCGCAGTAACACGCCGCGCGTGACGGATGCGGCGCAGCGGTCTTCGCGCGCCGCATCCACGTAACACTGTCATGGAGACGGGCGACAAGCCGCCCGGCCTGCAACATGAAAAAGTTTTTTGTCGCTGTTTTCGCTTCGCTTGCGCTCGTGAGCGGCCTGGCGTTCGCCGTGCCGAGCGTCCAGCAGATCGAATCCGCGATGTCGCAAGGCGACTGGCAACGCGCCGACTCGGGTCTCACCGAGGTTCTGCAGGCGCATCCGGACAACGCCCGCGCGCACTATCTGTACGCGCAGGTGCTCAACCGCGAAGGCCGTTACGCCGATGCGCTCACGCAGGTCCAGCAGGCGAAGCAGCTCGACCCGCAAGTGCGCTTCACGCAGCCGCAGCGCTTCGCGCAGGTCGAAGCCAAAATCCGCTCCGACGCCGCGCGCGCCGGTAGCGTCACCACCAACCGCGCAAGCAATCCGTTCGCGCAGCAATCGCAATCCGTCGCGCCCGCCGCCGCCATGGCCGCTGCCGCGCCGGTCAGGCACGGTCCTGGCATTGGCATGTGGATCGGCATTGCGATCGTCGTGATCGGCATCGCGCTCGTGCTGCGCTGGACGCTGCGCCGCGCGAAATCGAACGACGACGCCAAGGCCGGCGACGACCGCCGCGACCAGCTCAAGCGCGCCACCGACCTGCTCAACGGCGTGCGTTCGCTCAAGCTCGACGTGAAGCTCTCGACGGCCGCCGGTCACGAGGTGCTGGAGAAAGATCTCGAAGCGTTCGAAACGCAGCTTCGCGGCGTGGTCGAACGGCTTTCGGGCAGCACGAATCCGGTCGCACCCTACGAGATCGAAGATCTGGAACGCCAGTTCGAAAGCCTCAAGGCGCGCGCCGAAGGCCGCTCCGATCCGAACGCCCAGGCCGCCGCGCCGGCGGCCGCGTACGGCAGCGGCTCGGCCTATGCGCGTGAAGCCGACGCCGCCTTTGGTCACAATCCGCAATATCCGCCGCAATATCCGCCACAGCAGCAACCGCAAGTCATCGTGCAGCAAGGCGGCGGTGGAATGGGCGGCATGGGCGGTCTGCTGACGGGCGTGCTGCTCGGCGAGGCGCTCAACCACGGCCGCGACCGTGTGATCGAACGCGATGTGATCGTCGACGACGACGGCCGCCGTGTGCCGCGCGACGGCGGCGGTCTCGACTTCGGCCAGGGCTCGAACGACTGGGACGACGGTTCGGGCGGCGGCGTCGACATGGGCAGCAACGACAGCAGTTCCGACGACTGGAACAGCTAGGCGCCCAGCCGCCGCGCATTCGCCGCTGCTTTTGGATCACGGGCTCCCTCGCGGAGCCCGTTTTACATCGGCGCTGCCTTTCATTTTTCGAGCACGCGCTCCCGCTTTGAAGAAGCACACGATCATGGCCACACCTGCGGGACCCTCCTCCACTGCGCCGCGCATCGTCATCGTCGGCAGCGGTTTTGCCGGCATCGGCATGGCGATCCGCTTGCGCCGCATGGGCATCGAGTCGTTCACGATCTACGAGGCCGCCGCGAGCCTCGGCGGCACCTGGCGCGACAACGCCTATCCCGGCGCGGCCTGCGATGTGCCGTCGCATCTCTATTCGTTTTCATTCGAGCCGAACCCGGACTGGACGCGCACCTACGCGCCGCAACAGGAGATTCTCGACTATCTCGAACGCTGCGCGCGCAAATACGACGTCGAGCGCTTCGTCGTCTATCGCTCGCGGGTAAGCGCCGCGCGTTTCGATGTGACGCGCGCCGTCTGGGTGATCGAGATCGAGCGCGACGGCGTGACCGAAACCGTGGAAGCCGATCTGCTGATCGCCGCCAACGGACCGCTCTCGCGTCCCGCCCTGCCCGCGATCGACGGGCTCGATCGCTTCGCAGGCACGCTGTTTCACTCGGCGCGCTGGGATCACGACTACGCGCTCGAAGGCAAACGCGTGGCCGTGATCGGCACGGGTGCGAGCGCGATCCAGTTCGTGCCGCGCATCCAGCCGCGCGTCGCGCAGCTCACGGTGTTCCAGCGCACGCCGCCGTGGATCATGCCGCGCCGCGACCGCGCGATCAGCGCGCGCCGGCGCTGGATATACCGACACGTTCCGCTCGCGCAGCGGCTCGCGCGCGCGGCCATCTATTGCCAGCTCGAATCACGTGCGCTCGGCTTTATCGTCGATTTGCGCCTGCTGAATGCGCCGATGAAATTCGCGCGCAACTATCTGGCGCATAAGGTCAAGGACGCGGCACTGCGCGCGAAACTCGCGCCCGATTACCTGCTCGGCTGCAAGCGCGTGCTGCTATCGAGCGACTATCTGCCGGCGCTCACGCAGCCTAACGTGGCGCTCGTAACGGAGCCGATTCGCGAAGTGGTCGCCGATGGCGTCGTGACGCAAGACGGCACGCATCATCGCGTCGATGCGATCGTCTGCGGCACGGGTTTTCAGGTCAACGACGTGGATGCGCCGTTTCGCGTGACGGGCCTCAATGGCGCGGATCTCGGCGAAGCGTGGCGGCGCGACGGTCCCGAGGCATATCTGGGCGCGAGCGTGGCGGGCTTTCCGAACTTCTTCATCGTGATCGGCCCGAACACGGGTCTCGGCCACAACTCGATGATCTACATGATCGAGTCGCAAATCCGCTATATCGCCGATTGCATCCGCGCGATGCAGCGCCGTCGCGCGCGCACGATGAACGTGCGCGCCGACGTGCAGCGCGCGTTCAACGCGAAACTGCAGGCGCAGCTCGCGCGCACGGTCTGGAAGTCGGGCTGCCATAGCTACTATCAGACGAAAAGCGGCAAGGTCACGTCGCTGTGGCCTGGCTTCACGTTCGCGTTTCGTCACCAGACGCGGCGCGTGCGCGAAAGCGACTATGAGTTCGGCCGCTAAAGGCGCATATGTTTCGGCATCCGAATCATATGCGCCACGCGGTCTACACGCGCACCGGCTTGCCCGCGTAGACCCGCGTTTCGTACGCGAAGTCCACCGTGCCGCCTTGCTGCGTGGCATCGAACAGCGTGCGTAGCGCCGCGAGCATCGGCGCGTGGCGTGCGTCGTCGGCTGTCGGCGCATATGACGACGACATCAAGCGCCCTTTCAGCGCGTCGAAATCGAGCTGCTGTGCGTTCGGAAACACCGTTTTCTGCTCGAAGCCCTCGCCGAACCAGTCGGCCATCGCGTCGTCGGACGGATAGGTTTCGGCCACCTCGGTGTAGTCGGCGCAGAACGCGTGCAGCAAGGCCTCATAGCCTTCGAGAAACGCCGAACCCTTGAGCAGACGGCTGTTCCAGAACAGCAGGATCTTGCCGCGCGGCTTGAGCACGCGCGCGAATTCGCGCCGCGCGCCCGCCTTGTCGAACCAGTGAAACGCCTGCGCGGCAATCACAAGATCGACGCTCGCGGTATCGAGCGTGCTTGCTTCCGCCGTGCCCGCCACGCTGCGATAGCGCGGATAGTCGGCCAGAAATGCGTCCGCCGCCGCGCGCATCGCCGCATTCGGTTCGACAGCGACGACCGGATGGCCCGCGTCGAGAAAGAGTTTCGACGACAAACCCGTGCCCGCGCCGATGTCGGCCACCGTCGCGCCTGGCGCGACGCCGCATTCGACGTGCGCGAACGTCGCCACTTCGCGCGGATAGCTCGGGCGGTACTTCACGTAGTCGGCGACCCGGTCGGTGAAACGCCGGGTGGAATCGTCGGTCATGAACGCCCCTCGTCGTGTGTTGTGCGCTCAGCGTGTCGCGTCTCGCGCGGCGCGCCGCCTCATCCGGCCCCACTCAACAGCTTGAGCAGGTCCCAGAGAAAACGGCACACCATCACAATCAGTTCCCAAAGCTGAGCCAGTTGATGCCAGAACGCGCCGACCACCACAAACGCGCCCTCCCCAAATATCGCTTCTATCATCATGTTCCCACTGCGGAGCGCGCCCATCGCGATCCGCAAGCCCCGATCATAGCGCCCCGCGCTACCCGCACGCGAAAGCGGCCTGGAAGCCTGGCCCGAAGCTACCCCGGAAAGCCCGCTCAAGTCGCCGTCCGCGCTGCCGTAAACACGTTGAAATCCCGGCGATCGCGCACGCGTCATGCATGCGTGGCGCGACGACCGGGCGCGACACGCATCGCCGCAGCGAATACGTAGAGCAAGGAGACTTCCGATGACAGTTTTGCGCCTGGCCTGGCGCGGCCGCCGCCGCTCAGGAAAATCGGCCTCGATCGTTGGCGATATCGCCGCGCACGCGGGCCGGCTTGGCATTGAAATCTGCGACGTGTCCGGCAACGTCGAGGCCGTGGCGGCCCGCGTCGGGCATCAGGCGGACGTGTGCGACGCCTTGCGCGAGTCGGCCGCGCACACGCTCGCGGGGAACCATCAGATCGCCACCGCCGCGCGCGCCATGCGCGAAGTCAGCGCCGGGACGGCCGCCAATGTGCAGGCCTCGCAGCAGACCATCGAGGCGTCGCTCGGCGACATTCACGGGCTGGTCGAGGGCGTGACCGTCATCGAAACCCAGATCGGCGCGCTCAAGGCGGCGCTCGAACACGTCTCGCGGGTTTCCGAGGAAATTTCGCTGATCGCGCGCCAGACCCAGTTGCTCGCGCTGAACGCCGCCATCGAGGCCGCGCGCGCGGGGGAATCCGGCAAGAGCTTCGCGGTGGTCGCCGCCGAGGTGAAGAACCTGTCCGCCAAGACCGCGCAAGCCACCGGACAGATCGAACAGACGCTCGCGAAACTCACGCAGCAGACCGAGCGTCTGATCGTCGAAGGCGCCGCCAACACCGAGCGCGCGCATCGCGTGCGCGAAGGCACGCGCGCGATCGGCGAGGCCGTGCACAGCACTGGCGATGCGATCACCCTGCTCGACGCGCACGCCGGAGAGATCGCCAAACTCACCGGCGAGATCGAAGCGAAGTGCGACGGTCTCGAATCGCAGGTCAGCGAGATGGCCAACGGCGTCGAGGATTCGAGCCGCAATTTCGCGCAGGCCAAGGATCAGCTCGGCAAGCTGCTTGCGGTCTCGGAGACGCTCATCGAACTCTCGGCCGCGACCGGCGTGGAAACCGAGGACACGCGTTTCATCGACAGCGTGCAGCGCGCGGCGGCGCAGGTCGGCAAGCTCTTCGAAGCGGCCGTCGCGCGCGGCGAGATCAGCGAGGCCGATCTGTTCGACCGCCACCACGCGCCGGTGCCGAACACGCAGCCGCAGCAGCACATGACGCGCTTCACCGCGTTCACCGACCGCGTGCTGCCGCCGATTCTCGAACCGCTGCTGCAACTCGACGAGCGCGTGGCTTTCTGCGCCGCCATCGATCCGCTCGGCTACATTCCCACGCACAACCGCAAGTTCTCGCATCCACAAGGCGCGGATCCGGTATGGAACGCCGCGAACTGCCGCAACCGGCGCATCTTCAACGACCGCACCGGGCTCGCCGCGGGCTCGCATACGAAGCCGTTTCTGTTGCAGACGTATCGGCGCGATATGGGCGGCGGCCAGTTCGCGATGATGAAGGACGCGTCCGCGCCGATCTTCGTCAACGGACGGCATTGGGGCGGTTTTCGAATGGGGTATCGGCTTTAAAAGCCGGCTCTAAACAAGCGGCTCTTAAACCCGCACGCCCGAAAAGAAAAACGGCGCGCAGACCGAAGTCCACGCGCCGTTTTGTCTGTTTTGGCGACGCCGCCGAAGCAGCGAAACCCTCAGACCGCCATCGCCGAGCGCCGACGTTCGGCGCGCTGCATGAAGTAATTGCCGACGATCACGCCCACCGTCACGACGCCGATGAACAGCGTCGCGAGCGCATTCATTTCCGGATTCAGGCCCAGACGCACGCGCGAGAACACCACGAGCGGCAGCGTCGTCGAGCCGGGGCCCGAGAGGAACGCCGAGAGCACGAGGTCGTCGATCGACAGCGTAAACGACAGCAGCCAGCCCGCCGCGAGCGCCTGCGAAATCAGCGGCAGCGTGATCTGGAAGAACACCTTGAACGGCGTGGCGCCGAGGTCGAGCGCGGCCTCTTCGAGCGAGGGATTCAGCTCGCGCACGCGCGACTGCACGATGATCGCGACGTACGAGATGCAGAGCATCACGTGACCGATCCAGATCGTGAACACGCCGCGGCCCGCGGGCCAGCCGAGCAGCTTGCCCATTTCGACGAACAGCAGCAGCAGCGAAATGCCCTGAATCACTTCGGGGATCACGAGCGGCGCGTTGATCATGCCCGTGTAGAGCGTGAAGCCGCGAAAACGGCCCATGCGCGCGAGCACGAAACCCGCCCACGTGCCGATGATCACCGAGGCGAACGCCGTCATCAGCGCGATGCGCAGCGAGAGCCACGCGGCGTTGATGAGTTCGTCGTCGGTCGCGAGCGCCTGATACCAGCGCGTCGAGAAATGCGTCCACACCGTCACGAGTTGCGACTCGTTGAACGAATAGACGATCAGGCTGACGATCGGAATGTAGAGGAACGCGAAGCCGAGGCCGAGCGCGATGAATTGCAGGACGCGATTCGGTTTCATTTGCCGCGGCCCTCCAGTTCCTTCGCCTGGAAGTGCTGGAACAGCGCCATCGGCACGAGCAGCAGCAGCACCATCGCGCAGGTGACGGCGGACGCCATCGGCCAGTCGGCGTTATCGAAGAACTCGTTCCACATGACGCGGCCGATCATCAGCGTGTTCGCGCCGCCGAGCAGTTCCGGAATCACGTACTCGCCGACCGCCGGAATGAACACCAGCAGACAGCCCGCGATGATGCCGTTCTTCGAGAGCGGCAGCGTGATTTCGAGGAACGCGCGCCACGGCTTCGCGCCGAGGTCGTAAGCGGCCTCGAGCAGCGTGAGATCCATTTTCACGAGGTGCGCGTAAAGCGGCATCACGAGAAACGGCAGGTACGAATAGACCATGCCGATATAGACCGCCGTGTTCGTGTGATACAGCTCGATAGGCGAATGAATGATGCCGACCGACATCAGGAAATTGTTCAGCAGTCCGTTGTTCTTCAGAATGCCGATCCACGCGTAGACGCGAATCAGGAACGACGTCCAGAACGGCAGCATCACGGCCATCATGAGGATGTTGCGCGTGGCCGGATTCGAGCGCGCGATGTAGTACGCCATCGGATAGCCGATCAGCAGACACAGCAGCGTCGAAATGGCCGCCACGACCACCGAGTTCACGTAGGTCGCGAAGTACAGGCTGTCCTGGAACAGAAACGCGTAATGCGAGAGGTCGAGCGCGATGTGCCAGACGCCGTCGCTGAACGACGTGAGTTCCGTGTACGGCGGAATGCCGAGCTGCTGGTCGGCGAAGCTGATCTTCACCACCAGAATGAACGGCACGAGGAAGAACAGCAGCAACCAGAAGAACGGCCCCGCCACCACGGCGGTGCGGCCCGTCAGGTTGAAGCGCCGCGCCGGCCAGTGCAGCACGTCCTTGAAGGTCGGCGCGCTCATGAGGTCAGCACCACGCCGGCCGAGGCGCTCCAGCGCACGTAGACTTCGTCCTCCCAGGTGGGCGAGTCGATCTCGGAGAGCGCGAGGCTCGACATGTTCGCGATCACCGTCTTGCCCGATTCGAGCTTGACGTGATACAGCGAGTAGCCGCCCATGTAGGCGATGTTCTTGACGACGCCCTTGCCCCAGTTGAACACGCCCTCGGGCGGCTTGCGCGTGAGCGAGATGCGCTCGGGGCGCACCGAGATCGTCACGGGCATGCCGAGCGGGCCGGTGATGCCGTGGTTCACGTACAGGCGCACGGGCAGATCCGCCGACTCGACGAACACGTGGTCCGGTTCGTCTTCCACGACGTTGCCGTCGAACAGATTGGTCGAGCCGATGAATTCCGCCGAGAAACGGCTGTTCGGATACTCGTAGACCTCGTTGGGCGTGCCGAGCTGGACGATCTGGCCTTCGCTCATCACCGCGAGGCGGCCCGCCATCGTCATCGCTTCTTCCTGGTCGTGCGTGACCATGATGCAGGTGACGCCGACCTTGTCGAGAATATTGACGAGCTCGATCTGCGTGCGCTGGCGAATCTGCTTGTCGAGCGCCGACATCGGCTCGTCGAGCAGCAGCAGCTTGGGACGCTTGACGAGCGAGCGCGCGAGCGCGACGCGCTGCTGCTGGCCGCCCGACAACTGATGCGGCTTGCGCTTCGCGAAACGCGTCATCTGCACGAGTTCGAGCGCGTTGGCCACGCGATCCTTGAGCTCGCCCTTCTTGACGCCTTCCTGGCGCAGCCCGAAGCCCACATTCGATTCCACGGTCATATGCGGAAAGAGCGCATACGACTGGAACATCATGTTGACCGGACGGCGGTACGGCGGCAGCGTGGCGAGGTCTTCGCCGTCGATCAGGATCTTGCCCGACGTGACGGTCTCCAGACCGGCGAGCATGCGCAGCAAGGTGGACTTGCCGCAGCCCGAGCTGCCGAGCAGCGCGAACAGCTCGCCCTTCTTGACCGACAGGTTGACGCCCTTGACGGCCGTGGTGTCGCCGAACTTCTTGACGACATCCACGACCTGCACGAAGTTGTCCGCGGCGGGATTGGCACCGTTGGCCGCGGCGAAGCCCGAAGGCAGCACACCGGCGGTTGCCGGCGCGCTCGACTGGTCACTCATGATTCTCTCTGCCCTGCCTGGTTCTGCCTGACTACTGGACGGGGTTGACGAACAAAGCCCCCGGCGTCGTGCCGAGGGCTCGGGTAAAACGATCAGTCTGCTGCGCGGCGCGTCAGCGGCCCGACTTGAATTCGGTCCACAGACGCGTCTGCAGACGCTGGATCTCAGGCGGCAGCGGCTTGAGCAGGAACAGGGTCTTCAGGACCTCGGGCGGCGGGTAGACGGCCGGGTCGTTGGCGATGTCCTTGTTCACGTACTTGCGCGCTTCCGCATTCGCGCTCGGGTAGAACACCGTATTCGTGATCGCCGCGTGCACCTGCGGCGTCTCGATGTAGTTGATCCACTCGTAAGCGGCTTCCTTGTGCTGCGCATCCTTCGGGATGGTCATCACGTCGAACCAGATCGGCGCGCCGCCCTTCGGAATGTAGTACTCGATCTTGTACGGCTTCTTCGCCTCGATCGCGCGATGCTTGGCGATCACGACGTCGCCCGACCAGCCGTAGGCGAAGCAGACGTCGCCGCCGACCATGTCGTTGATATAGCCCGACGAGTTGAACTGCGTGATGTACGGACGGATCTTCTTCATCATCGCCAGCGCGGCGCGATAGTCGTCCGGGTTCGTCGAGAGCGGATCCTTGCCGATGTAGTGCAGCGCGGCCGCGAACATCTGGTCCGGCGCGTCGAGCACCGAGACGCCGCACGCCTTCAGCTTCGAGATGTTCTCGGGCTTGAAGAGGATGTCCCAGTTGTCGAGCGGCACGTTCTTGCCGAGGATCTGCTGCGCCTTCGTGACGTTGTAGGCGAGACCCGTCGTGCCATACGCCCAGGGCACCGCGAACTTGTTGCCCGGATCCGCGCCGGCGACGAGCGCCATCAGCTGCGGATCGAGATACTTGAGATTGGGGATCTTCGACTTGTCGATCGGCGAGAAAATGCCGGCGGCGATCTGCTTGCCCGCGTAATTGCTGGTCGGCACAACGATGTCGTAGCCCGAGTTGCCCGCGAGGAGCTTGGCCTGGAGCGTGTCGTCGCTATCGTAGTTGTCGTACTTGACCTGAATGCCGGTTTGCTTCTGGAAGTTCGGAATCGTGTCCTTGGCGATGTAATCGGACCAGTTGTACACGTTCAGTTGCGTATCTTTCGCCACCGACGACACCCACGGCGCCGCGCACAACGCGATCGCACCCAGATGCGCCCAAACCCGTTTCTTCATCCCGTTCTCCGATTCACTCAGCCACGGCGCGGCTCGCGCCCGCCCTTTGTTTTTGCCTCGCATGTCGCCGCGCCTCGCGCGGCCCCCAGAATTTACCGAACCTACCATCAAACATGCCAGGCGCCAAAAAAGAACGGCCGCATGTCGCGCAAACGGAACACGCATTCTCCGTGCGGCGCCGATGGCAAATCGGGCGCAATTTTAGCCGTTTATGCGTCCCTGTCCACCGAAAAAACCGGACCGTGCGACATTCGCGCGACGCGGGCGACGCCGAGGCGCCGCGCAGGCCGGGGCGTGCGGCACGCCATCGCGGGGGCACATCCGGCGCGCCGGGGCGGGACGCGTGGTAAAAAAAACCTGAGCAGACCGGGCCCGCGCCTCGCGAGCCTCAGGGCGGCATGCACCGCCCCGCGCGCCCCTCCGACCACCGCCCGCCTCCTGACGACCCGACGCATGAGCCTCGATACTCCCGCGCCTTGCCTTAGCCTTTGGTTTCGCCGTCTTCTGTCCTGTGTGTCTTCTGCGCCGCTTTTGCCGACCTGGATGCCTTTCCGGGCGCGCAGGGGCACAATCCGCGCGCAATCGCCGTGGCGCCGCCGAAGCCAAGCCGCCGTGATCCATCGCGCATCGACTTTGATTCCGGCGCTGGCAATGGCCGCCGCGGGTCTTGCCGCCGCGCCGGCCGCGCACGCGAGCATCGCCATGCTGCAGCCGCCGCGCGAAGTCGCCGCCTCCCAGCCGCTCGAACTCACCCTGCTCGTCACCGCCGACGACGGCCGCCCGCTCAAGGTCACGCTGCCCGCGACGCTGCGCGTAACGCTGACGAACGGCGACGTCGCGCCCGCGCCGCTCGATCTCGTGCGCGAGCCCGGCGTGCCCGACAGGTTGACGTTGCGGCCCGGCCAGTTCCGCAAGGTGCGCTACCGTGCGCCGTGGCCTGACAGCGCGCGCGGCGCGGTGCGCATCGATCCGGTGGGCTTCGACGCCTCGCCCGCGCTCGTCGTGCTCAATCGCGGCCCGAACCAGGCCGCCGTCGTCCAGACCGCGCGCGCCGAAAGCGCCGCGACCTCGCCCGCCAGGATCGCCGCCATCGAAGCCACCGGCGCCGACAGCGCCATTGCGCCCGCCGCCGACTCGCTCGCCACGACGGGCCGCAGCACGCTCGCGCGCCTGTCCTACTACGAGCCGATGTACGTCGGCGTGGGCAAGAACGGTGACACGACCGCGCGCTTCCAGCTCAGCTTCAAGTACCGGATCATCATGCCGGACGACCTGCGCTCGAAAGGTTTCTTCGACAACCTTTATTTTGCTTACACGCAGAATTCGATCTGGGATCTGAGCGCGACCTCGGCGCCGTTCCGCGACACGAGCTACATGCCGCAGCTGTTCTATTACATCCCGGATACCGGCTGGAAGAGCGACTGGTTCACGCGCATGGGCATCGCGGCGGGCGTCGGTCACGAGTCGAATGGCCAGTCGGGCGCGGCGTCGCGCGGCATCAACATCGTGTTCGTGCGGCCCACGTGGGAGTTCGGCAACGTGGACGACTACCACGTGACGGTTTCGCCGAAGCTGTACTACTACCTCAGCAAATCGGACAACGAGGACATTGCCGATTACCGCGGCTACATGGACCTGCTGATCAAGTACGGCAGCCCGGACGGCTGGCAGCTCGCCACGACGCTGCGCAAGGGCACGAAACACGGGTACGGCAGCGTCGACGCCCAGCTCACCTACCCGCTCTCGCGGCTGATCAGCAGCAAGTGGGGTGGCTATCTGTGGATCGGCTATTTCAACGGTTACGGGGAGGATCTGCTCGACTACAACCAGCGCCAGCACTGGGTTGCGCGGATCGGCTACAGCATTGCGCGCTGACTGCGCGCGACGGCGCCCGCCGTGGCGTCGGGCCGCAGTTGGCCGGATCGGCTAACATAGCGGGGTTTCTGGTCCCGACCGGCACGTGACCGCGCCGGTCATCCCGCCCCAAGATATTTCATGGCATCCAATCTTCACGACCTCCCCGACAGCCCGTGCATCGGCGTGTGCTCGACGCTCTTCGACGACATCTGCAAAGGCTGCGGCCGCACCGCGATGGAAGTCTCCAACTGGGTGTTCCTCAGCGACGAGGAAAAGCGCGCCGTCTGGACGCGCATCGAGCGCGAAGGCACGGCCATGCGCTTCCAGAAGAAGAACGCCTGACGCCGCACACATGAAAAACGCCGGACGAACCGGCGTTTTTTTCCTGCCCGAGCGGCGCGCCGGGCGTCAATTCCCGACGCTCAACTGCACCCTCAACTCAGCGCAAAAGCGGCCCGTTTGGCGACCGCCGGCCGCAACACCCCCGTCAAAAGCAGCTCCAGCAGATCGCGCACGCTGCGGATCGCGTTGCCGAACGGCAACGACTCGCGCCCCCGGAAAAACAGCCCGTTCGACACGTCGCCACGCAAAGCCGCCGCGAGACGCGTGTCGATGCAGAAGTGGCCGAATTTTTCGATACCGTCGCGCAGCCCGCACATCGACAGGCAGTCGAGCCCGGTCGGGCAGGCCAGCTTGATCGAGCCGATTTTCGCGCGGATACGCGATTCGTTGCGCAGGTAACGGTCGAGCCACGGCGTCTTCACGGCCCGCGCAGGCAGACCCGTCACGCTGACGAATTCGACGATGTCTTCGGGCGTGGCGTCGGCCAGCACTCGCTTGAAGTTCGGATGCGCGTCGCCTTCCTCGGTGACAGCGAACGGCGTGCCGACCTGCACGCCGTTGGCGCCCGCCTCCAGCCACTTGCGCACGGCTTCGTGGCTGTTGATGCCGCCCGCGACGATCAGCGGCACGTCGCGGCGCGTGATGCCGAGCGAGGCGTAGACCTCGTCGAGATCGGCGAAGATGCGGTCGAACGCGAAACGCTCGTTGTCCATGTCGGCGATGTCGGTCACACCGAGATGGCCGCCCGCATGCGCCGGGTGTTCGAGCACGATGGCGTCGGGCAGACGCCCCTTCTTCGCCCACTTCTTGAGCACCAGTGCGACCCCGCGCGCGTCCGACAGGATAGGCACGAGCGCGATATCGACGCCGGCGGTCATATCGGGCAGATCGAGCGGCAGACCGGCACCCATGACGATGGCGTCGGCGCCTTCCTCGCAGGCCGTGCGCACATAGTCGGCGTGGGCGCTCACGGCCTTCATGACGTTCACGGCGATCATGCCGTTGCCGCTGGCGAGCTGGCGCGCAGCGGCGATCTCGCGGCCGAGCGCGATCAGGTTCGCGCGTGCGAGCGTTTCGTGCGAGTGATCTTCGCGGCATTCATCGGCGAGGTCGGCGTGATGATGGCGCAGGTCGATGCTCGCGATGGTGCCGAGCGCGCCTTCGCGCGCGACACTGCCCGCGAGCCGGTGAGCCGAAATGCCGACGCCCATGCCGCCTTGCACGACCGGCAGCAGTTGACGCCCGCGGATGACGAGCGGCGAGAACGAATGAGTAGGAAACATGGTGACCCGCTTTGCGTTGTCGATGACAAAACGATAATGGTCGCGCGCCGCCCACAGATCACATTGCGATTAATCAATGAAAAATGCGGGGTCTTATGAAGAACCCCGCATGGATGATTCGCATCAACACGTCACGCCGAAACATTTGCAAGGCGCAAAAGCGCCTACAGATCAGGCTTTCGGCACTTTGAACTGCATCGATTTGTATTCCAGGTACTCCTCCAGACCGTAGACGCCGTTCTCGCGACCGTGGCCCGACTGCTTGTAGCCGCCGAACGGCGCGGCCATGTTCCACGCGCCGCCGTTGATGTCGATCTGACCTGTGCGGATACGTCGCGCCACGCGCATCGCGCGCTCGTCGCTGCCCGCCCAGACCGCGCCGCCGAGACCGTAGAGCGAGTCGTTGGCGATAGCGACGGCGTCGTCTTCGTCCTTCGCCGTGAGGATCGCCAACACCGGGCCGAAAATTTCCTCCTGCGCGATGGCGGCGTCGCGCGGCACGCGGCCGAACACGGTCGGCTTCACGAAGAAACCCTGCGTCACGCCTTCAGGCAGGCCCGCGCCGCCGGTCACGAGTTCGGCGCCATCCGCGATGCCGCGTTCGATGTAGTGCTGCACGCGCTCCTGCTGCACCTTCGAGGCGAGCGGGCCGAGCTTCGCCTTCTCGTCGCGCGGATCGCCGACCGTGTAGGCTTCGACCGCCTCTTTCGCGAGCGCGCGCGCTTCTTCGTAGCGCGATTCCGGCACGATCATGCGCGTGTGCGCCGAGCAGGTCTGCCCCGAGTTCAGAAAGCACGCGCCGACGGTGCCTTTGACGGCCGCCGCGAAATCGGCGTCGTCGAGCAGGACCGAGGCCGACTTGCCGCCGAGTTCGAGCGCCACGCGCTTGACCGTCGCCGAGGCCACTTCCGAGACACGCTTGCCCGCGCGCGTGGAACCCGTGAACGACACCATGTCGACCTGCGGATGGCGCGCAAGCAGTTCGCCGACAACCGGGCCGTAGCCCGTGACGAGATTGAACACGCCGGCCGGCAGGCCCGCCGCATGAATGGCCTCGGCGAGCACGAACGCATTGAGCGGCGCGATTTCGGACGGCTTGAGCACGACGGTGCAGCCTGCGGCGAGCGCGGCGGCGACCTTGAGCGTGATCTGGTTGAGCGGATAGTTCCAGGGCGTGATCGCCGCGACCACACCGACCGGCTCGCGCACGACCAGCGAATTGCCGACGCGCTCCTCGTACGGGAACTCGCTTGCGAGCTTCGCGTAGGCGCCCCAGTTGTAGACCGGACCGCCGACCTGGATCGCGCGCGCGAGCTTGAGCGGCATGCCGACTTCGCCGGCGATCAGTTGCGCGAGTTCGTCGGTGCGGGCCTTGAGGTTCTCGGCGATCTTTTGCAGATAGGCGCCGCGCTCGGCGGAGGGTGTCGCGGACCAGGCGTCGAATGCGGCGCGCGCGGCGGCGACGGCCGCTTCGGCATCGGCTTCGACGCCTTCGGGAATGCGGCCCATCACGGCCTCCGTGCCCGAGTCGAAGACGTCGATCGTGCCTTTGCCATGCGGCGCGACCCATTGGCCGTTGATGTAGAGCTGGGCGTAATTGTTCATGCGGTGTGCTCCTGTCTCCGTGTCTGTTGGTGTTCTTGCCGCATGCCTGTTTGACGCACGCCGGACGTGTTTCGGGGCGGCGCGGGCGTCGAGGCCCACGCAACGGCAACACTGCATTCTAGCGTGGTTGACGGTTACGTAAAGTGGCGGCGACGCCCTGCGCTACGCGGAATGGACCACCAAAACAAAACGGGCGACGCTTTACGCGTCGCCCGTTTTCATTTCATGCCGCTATCAGCAATCAGCAAACTGCGCTCAATGCAGACCCTGGCTCGCCAGGAAGTCCTCATAGTTGCCGCTGTAGTCGTTGATCGTGCCGTTGGTCTTCACTTCGATGATGCGATTCGCCAGGCCGTTCACGAATTCACGGTCATGCGACACGAAGATCAGCGTGCCTTCGAACTTTTCGAGCGCGATTTGCAGCGACTCGATCGATTCCATGTCCATGTGGTTGGTCGGCTCGTCCATCAGCAGCACGTTGTGGCGGCCCAGCATCAGCTTGCCCCAGATCATGCGGCCCTTCTCGCCACCCGACAGCACCTTGACCGACTTCTTGATGTCATCGGCGTTGAACAGCAGACGGCCCAGCGTGCCGCGCACCGACTGCTCGTCGTCGCCTTCCTGGCGGTACTGGTCGATCCAGTCCATCAGCGTGACGTCGGCCGGGAATTCTTCGTACGTGTCCTGCGGCATGTAGCCGATGTTCGCGTTTTCGGCCCACTTCACCGACCCGTTGTCGACCGCCACGTTGCCCAGCAGCGAGCGCAGCAGCGTGGTCTTGCCCGCGCCGTTTTCCCCGATGATCGCGATGCGCTCGCCCGGCTGCACGCTGATGTTGAATTTGTTGAAGATGCGGCGTTCGTAGGTCTTCGTGATCTCGTCCGCGACCACGACGATGTTGTGCAGCTTCTTCTCGAACTCGAAGCGGATGAACGGGTTCTGACGCGACGAGGGCTTGAATTCCTCGATCTTGATCTTGTCGATCATCTTCAGACGGCTGGTGGCCTGACGCGCCTTCGACTTGTTCGCCGAGAAGCGGCGCACGAAGTCCTGCAGGTCGGCGACGCGTTCCTTCGCCTTCGCGTTCGCATTGGCCTGACGCTCGCGCGCCTGCGCCGACGCCAGCATGTAGTCGTCGTAGTTGCCCGGATAGACCTTCAACGTGCCGTAATCCATGTCCGCCATGTGCGTGCAGACCTGGTTCAGGAAGTGTCGATCGTGGGAAATGATGATCATGGTCGAGTTGTACTCGTTCAGAACATCTTCCAGCCAGCGGATCGAATTGATGTCGAGGTTGTTGGTCGGTTCGTCGAGCAGCAGCACGTCCGGCTTCGAGAACAGCGCCTGGGCGAGCAGCACGCGCAGCTTCCAGCCCGGCGCCACGGCGCTCATCGGGCCCTGATGGAATTCCGTGTCGATGCCGATGCCCAGCAGCAGCTCGCCCGCGCGCGCTTCGGCCGTGTAGCCGTCGTACTCGGCGAACTTGGTCTCGAGGTCGGCGGCCTTCATGTAGTCGTCGTCGGTCGCTTCGGGGTTCGCGTAGATCGCGTCGCGCTCGGTCATCGCGGCCCACATTTCGGTGTGGCCCATCATGACGACGTCGAGCACGCGCACGTCTTCATACGCGAACTGATCCTGGCGCAGCTTGCCGAGGCGCACGTTCGGCTCGAGGATGACGTTGCCCGAGCTTTGCTCGAGGTCGGCACCGAGGATCTTCATGAACGTGGACTTGCCGCAACCGTTCGCGCCGATCAGGCCATAGCGGTTGCCTTCGCCGAATTTGACCGAGATGTTCTCGAACAAGGGCTTCGGCCCGAATTGCATGGTGATGTTGGCGGTAGAGAGCACAGCGCGTCCCGAAAGTAGATCGACGAAAAACCTGTAATTTTAGCAGGTTATGCCAGTTCGCGCGCGGCTGCCACCTGTCCGGCGACAGGACCGCGCCTCGGCAAATTACGGGAAATTCGTGGCAGATTCATGCTGCGGAGCGTGGCACGGCCGGAATTCGTCCGCGCATCCGGCCCCCAGCGCACCGGGTTCAGCGCCGATTCAGCGCCGGATTCAGCCCTGACGCGGCGTCTGCAGAATGTCGACGAAACCGGAGAAGTCGGCCTGCGCGAGCCCCATCGCTTCCGCCAGACGCAGCAATTGCTGCACCGTGCCCGCGACCGGCATCGGCGTGCCGGTTTCGCGCGCGGCGTCGGCGACCGTATCGACGTCCTTCTGAAACGTTTTCAGGGCGCCGATCGGCGCGAGCCCGTCCTGTGTCATGCGCGGCACGAAGGTGCGCAGCAGCGTGGAGTCGGCCCAGCCGCCCGCGAGCGCATCGGGCAGCCTGGCGGCGTCGATGCCGCTGCGGCGCGCGAGGCTCACCGCTTCGGCGATCGCCGCGACCGTGGCGGTCACGATGGCCTGATTGCAGAGTTTGGTCGTCTGCCCCGCGCCCGGTCCGCCCATGTGCGTGACCCGCGCCGCGTAGGCGGCCAGCACCGGCTCGACCGTCGCCACGTCCTGCGCCGCGCCGCCCGCCATCACCGCGAGCGTGCCCGCCTGCGCGCCGCCCACGCCGCCCGACACCGGCGCATCCACCCAGCCGACGCCCAGCGCCGCTGCGCGTTCGGCCAGTTCGCGCGTGAGGCCCGGCGGAATGCTCGAATGATCGACGATCAGGCGCACGCGGCGCGCGTCGTCGGGCGTGGCCAGCAGGCCGTCGTCGCCGAAGACGGTCTGCTCGACCGCCGCGCCGTCCGCGACGCAGAGCAGCACCACCTCGGCCCGGCGCGCGAGTTCACGCGGCGTGGCGACCACGCGCGCGCCGTCGGCGACGAGCGCTTCGGCCTTCGCGGCAGTGCGGTTCCACACGCTCACCGCGTGCCCCGCGCGCAGCAGATGGCGGATCATCGGCGCGCCCATCAATCCCGGGCCGCAAAATCCCAGTTCGGTTTTGTCCTGCTCCTGCATGTGCTTCGTCTCCTGCGTGGCGTGGCTCGTCGTGATGTGCGGTACGGCGTTGCTTGACGTCGCTCCGGCTTCGGCACCGGGCATGCGCAATGCACGCGGATTCCGCGAGGCGCCATCATAACCGGCGGCCTGGCCGCCTCAGCGCGCATCCGCACCCAACCGTATCTATACTCGATTGGCGCATCCCCGAACAACCGTGCCCAACGGAGACACTGTCATGAGCGACCATGTCTACAAGCAGATCGAACTCACCGGATCGTCCCAGGTGTCCAGCGACGACGCCATCCGCTGCGCCATCACGCGCGCGTCGAAAACGTTGCGTCATCTGCACTGGTTCGAGGTCGTGGAAACGCGCGGCCTGATCGAAAACGACCAGATTTCGCACTGGCAGGTGACGATCAAGGTGGGCATGCGCATCGACGACTAGCCGCGCGCGGCCGGTCACGCAGCCAAAGACAAAACGGCAGCGCGAAGCCCTCGGGCCTCGCGCTGCCGTTTCACGTCCTGAGCGCGAAATAATCTGAGGAAACGCGCCGCACTTATTTCGCCGCTCATTTCCCCGCCGCTCATTTCCCCACTTGTGTCGCCATCACTTCGGCAGCGAGCCGTCCACGCCCTCGACGTACCAGTTCAGGCGTTGCAGTTCCGGGTCGGTGAGCGTCTTGCCCGCCGCGACCTTGACCGCGCCCGTCTGATCCTTGATCGGGCCCGTGAACACATCCCACTTGCCGCTGGCGATCGCTTCGCGCTTCGCGGCGACGGCCTTCTGCGCGTCGGCGGACAGATCGGCCGTATTCACGTCGCCGAGATCGACGGCCTTTTGCGGAATGCCCCACCAGACCGGATCGTTCTTCCACTTGCCGTCGAGCACCTGCTGGATCGCGGCGACGTAGTACACGCCCCAGTTCGCCTCGACCGAGCCGAGATGCGCGTGCGGGCCGAACTTCTTCATGTTCGAATCCCAGCCGAACGCGTGCACGTGCTTTTCTTCGGCGGTCGCGAGCGTGGCGCTCGAATCGGTGTTTTGCAGCAGCACGTCGGCGCCCTGCCCGATCAGCGTTTCGGCGGCCTGCTTTTCCTTGCCCGGATCGAACCAGCTGTTGATCCAGATAACCTTGGTGTGGACCTTCGGATTTACCGAACGCGCGCCCAGCGTGTACGCGTTGATGTTGCGGACCACTTCGGGAATCGGCACCGAGGCCACGAAGCCGAGCGTGTTGGTCTTCGTCGCATAACCGGCGGCCACGCCCGCGAGATACGCGCCCTGATACATGCGCACATCATAGGTGCCGAAGTTCGGCGCTTTCTTGTAGCCGGTCGCGTGCAGGAACACGGTGTCCGGGAAGTCCTTCGCCACTTTCAGTTCGAAGTCCTGATAACCGAAGCTCGAACCGAAGATGATCTTGTTGCCCTTGCTCGCGAGATCGCGGAACACGCGCTCCGAGTCCGCCGATTCCGGCACGTTCTCCACGCGCGTGATCTTGATCTTGTTGCCGAACTTCTGTTCGGCGGCCTTCGAGCCCTGATCGTGCGCGTAGGTCCAGCCGGCATCGCCGGGATTGCCGAGGTAGACGAACGCGACGCCCGGCGCATCGGCGGCCTGCGCGGCCGGGACGAGCGCCGCCGTGCCGCACGTGGCGGCGACGGCGAAAGCGGTCAGGAGGGTTTTTTTCATTGTGTGGATCTCCGGTCGTGAATTGAGAAACTGCGAGCGCTTCTGTTGTTGTCGAATGTTTCAAGCCGCGCCAAAGAACGACTTGCCAAGCGAGGCCGGCGCGTTGAGGCGAATGGTGTTCGGATTGCGCGAGATGAGCACCAGCACGACGATGGTCGCCACGTACGGCAGCATGGCGAGGAACTGCGTCGGCACCGGCACGCCCACGGCCTGCGCGTAGAACTGCGCGCCCGTGACCGCGCCGAACAGCAGCGCGCCGATCAGCAGACGCCCCGGCCGCCACGTCGCGAACACCACGAGCGCGAGCGCGATCCAGCCGCGACCCGCCGTGATCTGCTCCTGCCACAGATGCAGTTGCACGACCGAGTAATACGCGCCCGCGAGCCCCGCCATCGCGCCGCCGAACGCGGTCGCGCCGTAACGCACGCCGATCACCGGAAAGCCCACCGAGTGCGCGACCTGCGGCGACTCGCCGACCGAGCGCAGCACGAGACCCGCACGCGTGCGGTAGAGGAACCAGCCGACCACCGCGAACATGGCGAACGCGAGGTAATCGACGGGCGTGAGATTGAAGAACGCCGGGCCGACGACCGGCAGATGCGACAGCCCGGGAATCGGCCACGCGGCTATCGTCGCCGAGGTGGCGGCCGAGGTGTACGGCTTGCCGACGTAGGCGGAAAGACCGACGCCGAAGATCGTCAGCGACAGTCCCGTGGCGACCTGGTTGGCCTGCATAGTGAGGACGAGGAAGCCGAACAGCAGCGACATCGCCACACCGGCGGCCATGCCCGCCACGAGCCCGAGCCACGGGTTGCCGCTGATCGTCGTGACCGCGTAGCCGGTGACGGCGCCCATCAGCATCATGCCTTCGACGCCGAGGTTGAGCACGCCCGACTTCTCCGTGACGAGTTCGCCCACGCCCGCGAACATCAGCGGAATGGCGGCGGTGACGGCGCTCGACGCGAGCGAGCTGGCTTGCTGGATATCCATGTCGTGTGACCTGTTTCGGATGCGTTGGTGTGGCGAGTGCGCGAGTTACGAGTTGCTAGTTGCTAGTTGCGACGAAAGGCGACGCGGATGGCGGTGTCAGCCTGCCGTCGCCACGGTATGGCGGCGACGGATGCGGTAGTTCACGAACAGGTCCGCGCCGAGCAGGCAGAACAGCAGCAAGCCCTGGAACACGCCCGAAAGCGCCTGCGGCAGTTGCAGCGAGGTCTGCACCGCTTCGCCGCCGAGATACAGCAGCGCCATCAGCAGACTGGCGAGCACGATGCCGACCGGATGCAGCCGCCCCACGAACACGACGATGATCGCCGTGAAGCCGTAACCCGGCGACCACGTCGCCTGCAACTGGCCGATCGGACCGGCGATCTCGCCCATGCCCGCGAGACCAGCGAGGCCGCCCGAGAGCAGGAGCGAAGTCCAGATGGTCTTCTTCTCGGAGAAACCGGCGTAGCGCGCGGCGAGCGGCGCAAGACCGCCCACGCTCATCCGATAGCCCGCGAAGCTGCGGCGCATGAACAGCCAGACGAGCGGAATGGCCGCGAGCGTCAGGAAGATCGACGCGTTCAGACGCGTGCCGCGCAGCCAGTGAATGCGCCAGTCGCCGCCGAAGGTCGGATAGAGCGCGTCGCCGCTGAACATTTCGGAGAGCGGAAAATTCATGCCGTTCGGATCGCGCCACGGACCGCTCACGAGCCAGATCAGCAATTGCGTCGCGACGTAGGTGAGCATCAGGCTCGTGAGGATTTCGTTGGTGTTGAAACGGCTCTTGAGCCACGCGGGAATCGCCGCCCAGGCCATGCCGCCGAGCACGCCGGCGAGCATCATCAGGAACAGGATCCACCAGCCCGTCGACTGGTCGAAATAGATCGCCACGCCGCTGGCGGCGATGCCGCCGAGCACCATCTGCCCTTCGGCGCCGATGTTCCAGACGTTGGCGCGATAGCCCGCCGCGAGACCCAGCGCGATCAGGCACAGCGGCGAGGCCTTGAGCAGCAGTTCGCTCCAGCCGTTGACGCTGGACAGCGGCTCGATGAAGAACGCGTGCATCGCCTGCAAGGGATCGCGTCCGACGAGGCCGAAGATCAGAAAGCCGATCGCGAGCGTGAGAAGCGCGGCGATCAGCGGCACGGCAATGCGCACCGTGCGGGACGGCGTCGTGCGGGCTTCGAGTCGGTAGGGAAAAATCATGGCGGTGGAATCGGAAACGTTGCGTCGTTGTCGGTATGCGCGGCGTGTTAGGTCGTGTCGCGCCGCTCACGCGTGCGCCGTCGGCGCGGCCGGTTCGGCGGGCGGCTCGCCACCGTTCTGCGGGCCCGTCTGCGGCCCGTTCTGTTCCGCGCGTTCGCCGAACAGTCCCGCCATCCAGCGGCCGATTTCTTCGGCGTTCGTCTCGCCGGTGAGGCGCGCGGGCGACAGACGTCCGCCCGCAAGCACGGCGATGCGATCGCAGATATCGAACAGTTCCTCGAGTTCTTCGGAGATCACGAGAATCGCCACGCCGCGCGCCGAGAGATCGAGCAACTGCTGCCGGATGAACGCCGCCGCGCCGACGTCGACGCCCCACGTGGGCTGCGCGACCACCAGCACCTTCGGCGCCTGCAAAATCTCGCGCCCGACGATGAACTTTTGCAGATTGCCGCCCGAGAGGCTTTGCGCGAGCGCGTCGGGACCGCCGCAGCGCACGTCGAATGCGCCGATGCAGCGTTCGGCGAACGCGCGCATCGCGCCGGTCTTGAGCCAGCCCGAGCGCACCATGCCTTCGCGATGCGCCGTCAGCAGCGCGTTCTCCGCGAGCGACATCGCCGGCACCGCGCCGCGTCCGAGCCGCTCTTCGGGCACGAAGGCGAAGCCGAGCTTGCGGCGCGCGCCCGCCGACATGCGTGCGGCCGGCTTGCCGCAGATCGTCACCGCGTCGGCGCGCATGCCGTGGCGCGTGGTCTGCGCTTCGCCCGAGAGCGCGGCGAGCAACTCGGCCTGCCCGTTGCCGGACACGCCCGCGATCCCCAGAATCTCGCCGCTATGCACGCCGAACGACACGTCCTTGAGCGAGGTACCGAACGGATCGTCGCTCGGCATGGAAAGCTGCTTCACGTCGAGCAGCACGTCGCCGGGCGTGTGCGCACGACGCGTGTAATCGGGCAATTCGCGGCCCACCATCAGGCGCGCGAGCGAAGCATGCGTTTCCTCGCGCGGATTCACGTTGCCCGTGACCTTGCCGCCGCGCAGCACGGTGGCCGTATCGCAGAGTTCCTGAATCTCGTCGAGCTTGTGGCTGATGTAGAGAATGCTGCAGCCTTCCGACGCCAACCGTCGCAGCGTGCCGAACAGCTTGCGCACCGCTTGCGGCGTGAGCACCGAAGTGGGCTCGTCCATGATCAGCAGACGCGGGTTCTGCAACAGGCAGCGCACGATTTCCACGCGCTGGCGCTCGCCCACCGTGAGGCTGTGCACGTGGCGCTGCGGATCGACGTCGAGTCCGTATTGCGCCGACACTTCGCGGATGCGTTTTGCGAGCGCCTTCAGATCGAACGTTTCGTCGAGCGAGAGCGCGATGTTTTCGCCCACCGTCAACGTTTCGAACAGCGAAAAATGCTGGAACACCATGCCGATGCCGAGCTTGCGCGCCGCCGCCGGACTCGCGATCTCGACGCGCTCGCCTTCCCAGCGAATCTCGCCTGCGTCCGGGCGCACCGCGCCGTAGACGATTTTCATCAGCGTGCTCTTGCCCGCGCCGTTTTCGCCGAGCAAGGCGTGGATTTCGCCGGGCGCGACGGTCAGCGTGACATCGTCGTTGGCGCGCACCGCCGGATATTGCTTCGTGATGCCAAAAAGCGCGAGTCGCGGCGTGCTGGCTTGACGGGAAGAAGAGTCGCCCATGGAGGTTGTGCCGTAGTTCGTTGTCGTGCGCCTGCATTGCGGCCGAGGTGCGGCCGGAGTGCGGCTGAATCGCGGAAATCGATTGCCTGTTCGGAGGCGCCAGCCGGTTCGTTCCGCGCCGCGCGAAGCGCCGCTGCGCGGGTGACGATACCTGTTAGCCCTGCCAACGTCGAGACATCAAAAATGTTCGTCGTCCAGACCTCACAGGCGTATACCGGTTATTTGGCCGACGTGCGCCAACGTGGGCCGGGCTTTCACACGGCGTCGGTATAAGCCGCCCTTGACGGCCCTTTTTGTCCATATTAAAAAACATATACCCACGAAGCCTTTCGATCAGCCAAAACATATAATTCGGAGAGTAGTTCATGAGTCAGCAACGCGAGGCGATCGACACGTACCTCTTGCGCGTCTTGCACACCCTCTTGATGGAGCGCAGCGTCACGCGCGCGGCCGTCAAGCTCAATCAGTCCCAACCCGCAATCAGTGCCGCGCTGCGCCGTCTGCGCGACATCACGGGCGATCCGCTGCTCGTGCGCGGCAAGTCGGGCATGGTGCCGACCGAATACGGTCTGCGCCTGCTCGAACCGGTGCAGAACGCGCTGCGCGAAATCGAACGCATCCGTTTCCAGCAGCATAATTTCGATCCGGCTACGTCCATTCGCTGCTACCGCATCGGTTGCCCCGACTATCTGAACGTGCTGTTCGTGCCCACCGTCGTCGAGCGTTTCCGCCAGGCCGCGCCCAACGCCACGCTCGAATTCCATTCGCTCGGTCCCGCGTTCGATTACGAACTCGCGCTCGAAGAAGGCAAGCTCGATATCGTCATCGGCAACTGGCCCGAGCCGCCCGAGCAACTGCACCTCTCGAATCTGTTCGTCGACCAGATCGTCTGCCTGATGAGCAACACGCATCCGTTCGCCAAGCGCGGCGGGCTCACGCTCGATCAGTACCTGAACGCACCGCATCTCGCGCCCACGCCCTATTCCGTGGGCCAGCGCGGCGCCATCGACGTGCATCTCGCGCGCGAGCGTCTCAAGCGTCACGTCGTCGTCACGCTGCCGTACTTCAATCTCGCGCCTTACGTGCTGATCAAGTCGGATCTCGTGTTCACGACCACGCGTCTGTTCGCCGACCACTACGCGCGCTTCCTGCCGCTCACGGTCGTGCCCGCGCCGCTCGATTTCCCGCCGATGCAGTACTACCAGTTGTGGCACGAGCGTTGTCATTATTCGGACGAAGTGCGCTGGTTGCGCGGCCTCGTCGCCGAAGCGACGAAGACGCTGATCGACAAGCCTTAAACGATGTCCAGGCGAAGCGGCGTTCGGCGCCGCTTCGCGCTTGCTCAACTCATCACCGAAGCATTAACGCGCCGCCTGCACGAGCCGCGCCGCGAGCGCGTTGTGGCGCTCGATCACCGGACCCAGTTCGACGGTCTGTAACACCCCTTCCTTCACCACCACGCGTCCGCCAATCACGCTCAACGCGACCTGCGACGGCGCGCAGAACACCAGCGCCGCGACCGGATCGTGCAACGCGCCCGCAAATGACGGCTGACGCAGATCGAACGCGACGAAATCCGCCGCCATGCCGGGTGCCAGCGCGCCGATGTCGTCGCGCCCCAGCACTTTCGCGCCGCCCAGCGTGGCGATTTCCAATGCCTCGCGCGCGGTCATCGCATCGGGGCCGAAACCGACGCGCGCGAGCAGCATCGCCTGACGCGCCTCGGCCACCATCTGCGCGCCGTCGTTCGACGCCGAGCCGTCGACGCCGAGCCCGACCGGCACGCCCGCGAGCCGCATCTTCTTGACCGGCGCGATGCCCGATGCGAGCCGCATGTTCGAGCACGGACAATGCGCGACGCCGGTGCCCGTGCGCCCGAACAGGCCGATGCCGTGATCGTCGAGCTGCACGCAGTGCGCATGCCAGACGTCGGGGCCAATCCAGCCCAGATCCTCCGCGTATTGCGCCGGCGTCATGCCGAATTTTTCGCGGCTATAGGCGATGTCGTTGACGTTCTCCGCGAGGTGCGTGTGCATCGAGACGCCGTAGTGCCGCGCCAGCGTCGCCGACTCGCGCATCAGGTCGCGGCTCACCGAGAACGGCGAACACGGCGCGACCACCACGCGCAGCATCGCGTAGCGGCCCTCGTCGTGATACGTCTCGATGAGGCGCTGCGTGTCGGCGAGAATCGCGTCCTCGCGCTCGACCACCGAATCGGGCGGCAAACCGCCGTCTTTCTGCCCGACGCTCATGCTGCCGCGGCTCGCATGAAAGCGCATGCCGATCTGCTGCGCCGCGCGGATGCTGTCGTCGAGACGGCTGCCGTTCGGATAGATGTACAGATGGTCGCTCGACGTCGTGCAGCCCGACAGCAGCAACTCGGCCATCGCCGTGAGCGTCGACACCTCGATCATCTCGGGCGTGAGATTCGCCCACACCTTGTAGAGATTCGTGAGCCAGCCAAACAGTTCGGCGTTCTGCGCGGCGGGCAGCGCGCGCGTGAGGCTCTGGTACATGTGGTGATGCGTGTTGACGAGGCCCGGCGTGATGAGATGGCCGGTGGCGTCGATCACGTCGTCGGCGTCGGACGGCAATTCCGCCGTCGGTCCGACCGCGACGATGCGGTTGTCCTCGACATAAAGGCCGCCGCCGCGAATCTCGCGGCGCGCGCCGTCCATCGTCACCAGCATGTCGGCGTTCTTCACCAGCAGGGTCTTGCCCTTGCCGGGTTCGCGCGCCATGCCGTTCGTCGTGCGGTTCGTGGGTTCCATCGTGTCTGTTCGCTCCGTTGTCGTGCCGCGGCGGCCCTGCTGTGCCGCGGCGTTCGGGCCCTGGCCCTGGGTGTTGACAGACGTCCCTGCCGCACGCGCCGCCGAGCCGGAAACCGGTGCCGACGCATCCCCGCAAGGACGCCGCTGGCCCGGTTACCCGGCGCGCAGCGCCGTCTTCGGGATGCGCCGCCCGCCGTTCAGCCGGCGAGGCAGCGCATGACCTCTACCTTCGGCGGTCAAAAAAATGCTGACAATTCGCGCCAATGAGATACCCGAATTCACGCCCAGCATATAAAGGTCGATTTTTGGCTGTGCGAGGATGCACTCATGGGTGAAAACCCGCATGGAAAATGCGGGTTGGATCGCACCGGAAGGCCGCCAGGACTGGCGCGGTGCGCGAGGCTCATGCTGCCGGCATTATCTTTCCTATCGCTCGCGCGCTGGAGGCCCGATCGTTCTTAAAATGCGTTCACGGCGCTCGCATCGATCCGCCGACGGGTATGTAGCCACTGTCTCGCCAGCGACGTGGAGCCTCGATCCGCCGCACCGAATTCCGGGATCGGGCTGCCGCCGCAAGCTCGCAAAGACACCAGCAAAACACAAGGAAAACTGCGAATGGGCAAGCTGACTACCCACGTGCTCGACACCGCGAACGGCCGTCCCGGCGCGGGCATCAAGGTCGAACTTCATGCGCTCGACGGCGAGGCACGCCGGGCGCTGAAGACCGTGACCACCAACCACGACGGCCGCTGCGACGAACCGCTGCTCGAAGGCGTCGCGCTCGCCGCGGGCGAATACGAACTCGTGTTCCATGCGGGCGATTACTTCGCGGCGCTCGGCGTGAAGGTGCCGGAGCCGCGCTTCGTCGATCGCGTGGTGCTGCGCTTCGGTATCGCCGACGTCAACGCGCACTACCACGTGCCGCTGCTCGTCTCGCCGTGGGCGTACAGCACGTATCGCGGCAGCTAGGCGCGCCGTTTTTCGGCATCGCGCAGACGATACAGACACAACAACAGACGGACCGCAAAGACAGCGGCTAGACACATTCAACGTCGAGGCAACGGCGCTGTATCGCCGTGGAGCGCACTGAAGCGCCCTGCCTGCACGACGCCGCCTCTTTGCATGGCGTCCAGCCCCGCAGTCCGCGCGCGACGGCGCATCGATCCCAGGACGATGACCAGCGCGCGTCACGAATCAGAAGTGGAGGAGTTTCATGGAAGGCTTTATCACTGACTGGCTGAACCTCGCGCTGCGCTGGTTCCACGTCATCGCGGCGATCGCCTGGATCGGCGAATCGTTCTACTTCGTCGCGCTCGACAACAGCCTGAAACCGCCGACGGACCCGAACCAGCGCCGTCGCGGCGTGTTCGGCGAACTGTGGCACGTGCACGGCGGCGGCTTCTACAACATGCAGAAGTACACGGTTGCGCCGCCCGAAATGCCCGACGACCTGCACTGGTCGAAGTGGCCTTCGTACACGACGTGGCTCTCGGGCGCGTCGCTGTTCACGGTGCTCTATCTGATGGCGCCGAACACGTATCTGATCGACAAGAACGTGCTCGACATGGGCCCGGTCGTGGCGATCTTCTCGGCGCTCGGCTTTCTCGCCGCTGGCTGGATCGTCTATGACTCGCTGTGCCGCCTGCTCGGCACGAAAGACCGCCTGCTGGGCGTATGCGTGGGCCTTTACGTGGTGATCGCCGCGTACCTCGCTTGCCACATCTTCTCGGGCCGCGCCGCGTATCTGATCATGGGCGCGATGCTGGCGACGATCATGTCGGCGAACGTGTTCTTCGTCATCATCCCGGGCCAGCGCAAGATGGTCGCCGCGATGCTCAAGGGCGAAGTGCCGAACCCGATCTACGGCAAGCGCGGCAAGCAGCGTTCGGTGCACAACACCTATTTCACGCTGCCGGTGGTGTTCGCGATGCTCTCGAACCACTACGCGATGACGTACGCACACGCCTACAACTGGGCCGTGCTCGTCGTGATCATGCTGGCCGGCGCGCTGATTCGCCAGTTCTTCGTGATGCGTCATCGCGGTCAGCAGCTCTGGTATCTGCCGATCGGCGGTGTGGCGCTGATGTTCGTCGCGCTGGTGTGGACGCTGCCGCGCCCGGTCGTGCCGCAAGCCGAAGCGGCGAACGCGCCGACGCTCAAGGTCGGCGACATCCAGCCGATTCTTCAGCAACGTTGCGCGGGCTGCCACTCGGCCCACCCGACGATGATGGGCGCTGCGCCCGCCGGCGTGATGTTCGATACGCCCGATGAAATCTCGCAGAACGCGCAGCGTCTGTATCAGCAGGCGGTGACGCTCAAGGCGATGCCGCTCGGCAACGTCACGCATATGACGGACGACGAGCGCCAGAAGATCGCGATGTGGTTCCAGGGCGGCGCAAAACAGTAAGCGCATGACGCCTGCGCGCGTCACCGGTCAAACGCAAAGGCCCGAAGCAGACGATGCTTCGGGCCTTTGCCTTTTCTTTTCTTTGCTTTCTTGCTTGTTGCGCCGGTGTAAATGGCTACCAGACTGCGCCGGAAACCGATGCGGCCGGAGCCATCTCGGCGGCGCTCATCGGGCGTCGTGCGTAAGGCGCTGTTTCCGGCGATGCGGCTTTTTCCGGCAGCCGTGCGGGCTCTGCCGTGTGCGCTTCGACGATCGTCGTCGCCCTCACCGGCGCGGGCACGTCGACCATCTTGCCCTCGCCTTCACGGCCGAACAACTGCGTGTTGAGACGCCCCACTTCATCGAGATCGAGAATCGCGGCTTCGGCCAGCAGCTTGAGCAAGGCGAGCACCGTGTCGTAGCGCGCGCGGATCTGATCGCGCTGGCTCGCATAGAGCGCGTCGGTCGCGCGAAGCACGTCGACGCTCGTGCGACTACCCGCGCGAAAACCGATCCGCGTGGCGTCCAGCGCGTCCTGCGCGCGCCGCGCCGACTGCGCGAGCGCCTGGCTGCGCTCGACACCCGCGTTCACGCGCAGCCAGCCGTCGCGCGCGTTCGCCGCCGCGTCGCGCACGGCGGCTTCGAGTTCATCGCGCGCCTTGTCCTCGAGCGCCTGCGCTTCGCGCGTGAGCGCCGTGGTTTCGCCGCCCGAAAACACGGGGATCGTCACTTGCAGCATGCCGGTCGTGGTGGTGGTCGGACGCGAGTAGCCGCCGCCCGCACCCGCCGGCGTATGCGTGACTTGCAGCGAAACGTTCGGATAATGCGCGGCCTGCGCCTTCTGCGTATCGAACTTCGCGACCTGCAACGCCATCTCGCCGATCTGCACCGCGTACGCACGGGTTTGCGCCTGCGTGACCCACGGTTCGACGTCGGCGGGTGCGAGCGCGGGTGGTGCGACCTGCGCTGGCAACACGGCAAGCGCGCCCGGTGGCTTACCGGTCAGCCGCTCCAGCGCGAGCCGCGTCAGCCTCGCCTGGCTCTGCGCATCGAGCCATTGCACCTGAGCCTGCGCGCGGCTCGATTCGGCTTCGCGCAGATCGACGAGCGTGGCCTCGCCCGCCGCCTTCGCGCGCACCAACTGCGCGCAATGCGTATCGAGCGCCGCGCGATAGGCGGTGGCGCGCGCCAGTTCGTCCTCGGCGGCGAGCGCATCGAAATAGGCTTGCGCCGCGCGCAGGATCGCGTCCTGCGTCGCGCTCGCCGTCTCCAGCTTGCCGCGCGCGACCACGTAATCCGCCTGACGATACGCGGTCCAGAGCGACCAGTCGAAAATCGGCTGAACGAGCGAAACGGTCCAGCCGCTCTGCCAGTAGTGCTGGGTGGGAAAGTCTTCCATCACGATGCCGTTGTACGCGCGGCCCCAGCCGCCCTGCACGCGCGGCATCAGGCCCGCGCGCGCCTTCGGGACCGCCTGCATGGCCGCGCGGTACGCGTCGCGCGAAGCGGCCAGCGTCGCGTCGTGATCGAGCGTGTCTTCCACCACGCCGAGCAGGTCCGCGGCGTGCGCGGCCGGCGATGTCAGCATCGTCAGCGCGACCGACAACGCGCACGTCCATGTACGTGTCACGCAGACCAATCGTTTCGAGCCGGAAGCCGCCATCACGCCGACTCCATCGCGGCTTCCGCCTGCGCGCGATCCACCGGCACGAACGCCCCGTCGATCAGCCGATAGTGGCGATCGAAGCCCTCGGCCATCGCAACATCGTGCGTAATCACCACGACGGTGCGCTCGATCCGCCGTAACAGCGACGCGATCCGCCGCACAGCAAGCGGATCGAGATTCGACGTGGGTTCGTCGAGCAGCAGCAGTTCGCGCGGCTGATACAGCGCGCGCGCCAGCAGCAGCCGCTGACGCTGCCCCGCCGAAATATTCGCCAGCGAATCGCTGATGACCGTGCGCGTGCGCATCGGCAGACGCATCACGTCGTCGAGCAGGCCCACGGCTTCGAGCAGCGCGTGAATGCGCTTTTCGTCGGCGTTGCCTTCGAAAAGCGAGATGTTATCGGCGATCGAACCGTGCAGGATGATGTCGCCCTGGCGCATGTGCACCGCGTGTCGGCGGATTTCGTCGACCGCGAGATTCGGCCACGCGATGCCGTTGAGCTGAATCTCGCCCGACTGCGCCTGCTCGGCCGCCGCGAGCAATTTGAAGAGCGTTGACTTGCCCGCGCCCGACGGCCCGGTGATGACGATCTTGTCGCCGCGCGCGATATCGAGGCTCGCGTGGCGCAGCACTGGCTGGTCCGACACGCCATACGCAAACGTCACGTCGCGCACGCTGATGCATTCGAAGCGCCGCGCCTCGACCGTCTTGTGCATATCTTCGAGCGGCGTGTAACGCTCGGTTTCGGTCTGCGTGATGTCGTCCACGCGCGCGACGGGCACGCTCAGCATGAAGTACGCGAAACCGGTGTTGATCGCGTGCGCGACGCGATCGGAGAACAACGACTTGTAGATCATGAACGAATAGAACGCGCCCACCGACACCGTGCCCGCGAGCATGAGCTTCGCCGCGAGCCAGGTCACGGCCAGCGTCTCCGCGTGTGCGAGCAGCTTGAGCACGGCGTCGCGCGTGGCGGACAGCCGGGTACTGCGAAACAGCACCGACGCGTAACTGCGAAACTGCTCCATGAAGCGCGCGACGCGGCGCGTCTCGCCCTGCGAGAGCTTGATGAGCGGCGCGGCGCGTACGGTTTCGATCAGCGCGTCGTCGCAACGCGCAGATTCGTTGAACACGCGCGCGTGCGTTTCCCACATCGACGCGAACATCAAGCCGGAAACCAGCACATACAGCCCGAAGATCGCCAGCACGACGAATGACAATCCGGGGTTCTGCACGAACATCATCGCCAGCGCGAGCAGGCCGACCGCGAGATCGATATAGAGCGTGACGACCGAACGCGAAGCGAAGCCCGTCACTTCGTCCTGCGCCTTCACGCGCGCGAAGACATCGCCCACGTTGCGTTTTTCGAAGTACGAAACCGGCAGACGCAGCAGATGGCCGAGCAGCCCCTGCGTCGCGTTTACGCTCATCAGCGCGTGCAGCAGTTCGACGAGCACGCCCTGCGCGTACTGGCTGATCGCTCCTACCAGGAAGATGCCCGCGAAGGTGATCGCGAGCACGTTCAACAGATTGAGGTTGTCTTCCGCGACCACGTGATCGAGCACGAACGAGCCGAGATACGGCTGCGCGAGCACGGCGAACTGGCTGCCGAGCGCCACGAAAAGGATCTTTGTGATCTGGCCGCGCATCTGCGGATTGAGGGCACGCAATTGCGCGAGCGCGGCCGGCACGCGCCAGCGTCTGGCGATGCGCTGCATCGCGGGCGTGGGCGCGCACTCGATCAGGAAACCCGACACGTTGGCGAGAAACGTATCCATGGAGATGCGCCGCCGCCCCATCGCTGGATCGATCAACTTCACATAGTTGCGCGAGCAACGTTCGACGACGACGAAATGCGCGCCGCCGAAGTGCACGATCGAGCCGCGCTTGATATCCGCGACATCCTGAGGTTCGAAGCGAAACGCCTGCACTTCGAGGCCGAACTCGGTCGCGACGTCATAGAGATCCATCAGCGTCAAGCCGTTCGCCGAAATTGGCCGATGTGCCGACAGCTCGCGAACCTCCGTCGCTCGACCGCAATGCGTGAGCACCATCGCGAGACACGCATAGCCGCACTCCGCGACTTCATTCTGGTAGATAACGTGCATGCTCAACCTCGCGCGATCTTGAAGAGCGGCTCGAGCACCCACTCGGCCACCGTTCGACGCTCGACCACGACGCTCGCGCTCGCCTGCATGCCCGGCAAGATGTCGAAGTGCTGCTTGCCGTAATCGAAGGTGCGGCCGCGCAAGGTGACCCACGCAACGTACTCGTCGCCGGGCGGCGTGGCGGCGGCTTTGTCGGCGCCCGCGCTCGCGGGCGCGGGCGGCGCCGTGCCCACTGTCGTGCGCGAAATCGAATCGATGCGCGCCTCGTAGGAACCGAATTTCGCATACGGAAACGCGTCGAATTTCAGGCGCACGGTCTGCCCTTCGCGCACGAAGCCGCGCCGCCGCGACGGAATGCGCAACTCGGCGCGCAAAGGCTGCGAGGTGTCGGTCACGATGACGAGCGCGATATCCGACGGCTGCAGCATCGCGCCCTGAACCAGTCGCGAAAAGGTGACGACGCCCGACTTCGGCGCGGAAATGGTGGCGTCGCGGCGGTTCTGCTCGAAACGCGCGTCGGCCTCCTGGAGATCCCGCGCGTGGCTCGCGTCGAGTTCCTTCAACTGCGCCGCGAGCGCGGTCTGCGAATTCTGGAGGTCGGCGAGCGCGGCCAGCGTCTGCTGCCTGCGCGAAGCGGATTCCGCGCGCGCGATGCGGCTCTGATGCACATCCGCGCGGGCTTGCTCGATTCGATCCGCCACGACGTAGTCGGACACCGATTCGAGCCGCGCGAGCTTCTTCTGCGCTTCGCCGACCAGTTGCGCATTCTGCGCGCCTTGTTCGCCGAGCTGCGCGAGTTCGGCGCGCCGGCTCGCCTCGTTGGCGCGCGCGGTCGCGAGCTGAGTGTTCAGGTCGATACGTCGTTGCGTGTAGAGCGCGTCCGCGGCGCGGCGCTCTTCGTCGCGCACCTGTGCGTCGAATGTCGCGCGGCGCGTGCCGTCGTTGGCGAGCGACATGTCGCGTTCGAGACGGAACAACGGCTGACCGGCAGCGACATGCGCGGGCGGTTCGACGTAGATCGCCGAGACCAGCCCCGTCTCGCCCTGAATCTTGATTTCGGCCGGCGAGACGATTTCGCAGCGCACATCCTGCTTGAGCTCGACTTCGTGCGTGAACGCCAGCACCAAGGCCACGACGACGAACGCCGACGACGCATAGGCGATCCAGCGCCAGCGAATATCCCGAAACTCGGGAAGAGGCTTCGATTCCATCTTGTTATCAGGTCCCCGTTGCCGGCGGTGCCGGCAATGCGTGTGATTCGTCTACAGCGTGTTATGCGCGGCTCAGCGCGTGGGCGCGAAGTGATAGCCGCACGGATGGCCCGCGAACAGCCAGTCCGGATAGTTGTGGCGACGCGCGGCGTCGATGGCGTCGGCGAGCCGTTGCGGCGCGTCTGACGCGGCGAGGTCGACAGGCTCGCCCACCTGAACGTCGAAACGCCCGTTCGACAGCGTTAGGTAAAACGGCAGCAAACAGGCATCGATCGGCGCCCCGAGCCGAAAGACGCCGTTATGCACGCGCGCGGCGCGCCCCGACATCGTGACGCCGACGGTTTCCATCGGATATTTCGCGAGCGAAAACGGCGCGGCGTCGGCGAAGATCGCCAGCACGCCGTCACGACGCAACGCGCGCGCCACGCGCAAGCCAAGCCTGTTGCGCTGCTCACTGTCGCTGTCGTAGGTGTACAGCACCGGCACGGACGGGATCATCGCGGCGTCCTCGCCGTAGACGTCGCGCGGCACGCCCGACACGACGGCAATGGACGCGAGGCCAAGCGCCTTGCGCACTTCGTCGATCACATAGATGTTGGCGTACTGCGAAACATGATGAAACGGCGAAAGCAGGACCGCGCGCCCCGGTTCGCGCGCCTTGATTTCGCGGATGCGCTGCGCCACGTGCGCGCCGGCGGCACGCAGATCCGGCCACGTGTCGCGATGCAGCGCGCGACCGGCATAGAGGCATTCATCGAGCAAACGCTGACGCAGATCCGCCGACATCGTGCGCAACGCGTGTTCGCGTGCAAGCCCGACGTCCATGCGTCCCGCTTCGTAACGCGCGATGCCGCTTGCGCGCGAGCGTGCGTCGAACAGACTGCCGATCAGCCAGCGCAGTAACGCGACGCGCTCGACACCCGCGAACGACAGCCTCGCGAACACGGCGCGGCGCATCGCATGACGCGCACAGGCGAACCGGTAGCGCAGTTGCCGATTAAGACGCAGCAGGACGGAGAGTGGTGTTTGCATGGTGAATGACGGCATGCAATGGAGCGGCGACGCGACTCGCCGTCCATGCGCGACCGTGACGTCGAAAGCAGAAGGGGCATGCGCCCCTCCTGCTCAACTCACGCGATTAACGCGGAACCGGCGAGCCACCCGAGCTGCCCGACGATGCCGGCGTCGAGACGACACGGCGCGGTGCGCAAACTTTCTTGCAGCAACCGCCGGCTACCTTGATTTCCGCGAGTTGAGCGCGTTCGATTTTTTCATGATTAGGTTTCCTTATTTAAGTTGGTTTATGCCTCCCTCGTTTTGGGGGGCGGATTGATCCTATCAAACACAGAATCGCCGTCCAATCCGATTGACATTTTTTGATCACTGTTCACAACAATTAAGCGCCACCTGACTCACGCCTCATTGTGATCCTTCATTGCGGAAGAATTTCCCCACAGCCGCAAACGATCTACGTCAACTTTTCCGCCTAATCCCTTCTGCATGTTTAGGGAAGACACCTTCCCTGCCAGGCAAGCTCTCAGACAACGAACAGCCGCATCGGGGTCCATTTAGGACAAATCGTATGTTCGGTGCATTGATCCCCACATAAATTTCGCCGAGCACGTGATCGTCATACGGGGGGCATCTCGAACTGCCTGCGCCATGTCACGCGCATTCGCCTTTCACCTCACCTTATAGGTAGTTAGATGAACAAAATATATCGCTCCGTCTGGAGTGAAACAGACCAAACCTGGGTAGCTGCTCCGGAAACTGCCGCTGCGCGCGGAAAATCATCGCGCACGATGGCGGTCATCGCCACCGGAGCCATGGGGCTCGCGGCGAGTCTCGCGGTGAATTCCGCCGGCGCGGCCACGGTCGGCACTGTCGGCAAAGGCTCGCTCGAACTGTGTTCCGGCGCCGCCGGCTATGCGTGGGGCAATACGGGGGGATACGAGCGAATCGACTGCTCGACCGACGGCAAGGGCACGACCGACGGCCTCACCTTCTCGCTGAACAACGCCGGCGACGGCTATGGCGGTTACGGTTTCACTACGTCGACCGCACGCGTTTCGGGCTATGCCGACGGCACGCTCGTGAACTACGGCAAGACGGTCGAGATCCGCGGCACTGGCGGCGGCACCGGCAGCGACGCTGCTGTGAAGGTCTACGGCACGGCGGCGTTTGACAGCCAGGCCACGATGACCGGCCACAAGATCGTGGGTCTCGCGGACGGCGACGTGAACGCCACCAGCAAGCAGGCCATCAACGGTTCGCAGCTCTATGCGGCGCAGCAGATCGTGGACAGCAAGCTCGCCAACGCGGTGGTGTACGACTCGACGGCGCACAGCAAGGTGACGCTCGGCGGCGCGGGCACCTCCACGCCGGTCGCACTCTCCAACATCAAGGCGGCCACGCTCAGCGGCGCGAGCACCGACGCCGTCAACGGCGCGCAGCTCTACGCGACCAATCAGTCGGTCACCAACCTCGCGGGCACCGTGACGAACATCGCCGGCGCGGTCACCAACCTCGCGGGCGACGTCACCAACATCCAGGGCAAGCTCGCCGACGCCGTGGTCTACGACTCGTCGGCGCACAGCAAGGTGACGCTCGGCGGCGCGGGCTCATCCACGCCGGTGGCACTCACCAACATCAAGGCGGGCACGCTCAGCAGCACGAGTACCGACGCCGTCAACGGCGCGCAGCTCTACGCCATCGACCGGAAGATCACGAGTTCGTCGCTGCACTATCTGAGCGTGAACAGCGACACCAGCTACAGCAACTTCAACAACGACGGCGCAACCGGCGCGCAAGCCATCGCGCTCGGCGCCAATGCAGCCGCTGTCGGCATCGACGGTATTGCGATCGGCCGCAATGCGCACGCGGCGGACAACGGCTCGATCGCGCTCGGCGCCGACGCGAAGACCGCGCCGGTCGTCGCCACCACGGAAGCCACAATCGGCGACAACGACTACGCCTTCGCGGGCGTAGCGCCGGTCGGTACGCTCAGCATCGGCGACGTGGGCGCGGAGCGCACGCTCACGAACGTCGCGGCTGGTCGCCTGAGCGCCGACTCGACCGACGCGGTGAACGGCTCGCAGCTCTTCTCAACGATCCAGGAAACCAGTGCGAACACCACTACGATCAACAACCTGACGTACAACATCACGAACGGCAAGATCGGCCTCACCCTGCAGGACGAGGACACGCGAGACATCACCGTTGCGAAAGACACCGACGGTGCGAACGTTGACTTCACGGGCACGGCCGGTGCGCGTCAGCTCATGGGTCTCGCGAACGGCATTGCCGACAGCGCGGCCGTGAACGTGGCGCAAATGGCCTCGGCCGGCTTCACGTTCGACAGCATGGGCAACGTCACCAATGCAGCCGTGACTTATGTGGCGGGTTCGATTGATTCAGGCAGCCCGCATATCGAGCTGGACAAGGGCACGGGCAATAGCCCTTATCACGTCGACGGTGACGATTGGTCCAAGGGCTATCTGCCCGTCGGCACGCGCATTAGCAACGTCGCCAACGGCATTGTGGACACCGACGCCGCGAGCGTTGGGCAGGTCTGGGACATCATGGGCACGATCTTGACCCCGGGCGGCGGCGGCAACAAGCTGATGAGCGCGTCCGCGCCCGGTTCGAACGTCAATGGCAGCTCCGGCGTGGACTCGTCGGGCCGCTCCAGTTCCTACCAGAGCGCGGCCTACTACTCACAGGTCGCGGGCTATGCGAACGGCGTGGGTGGTGCGGCGCCCACCGACGTCGCGCGCGCATTCGGCGCGGGATCGATCGCCATCGGTTCGGGTGCCTACACGCCCGCGATGAACGCCGTCGCGCTCGGCGTGCAGGCCTACGCCAACGCGAAGGACGCCGTCGCGCTCGGCGCGGGCTCGGTGGCCAACCAGTCGAACACGGTCTCCGTGGGTAGCGACGGCACGGGCGTGTTCACCGCCTATGACGCCGACGGCAATGCCTACACCGCGCAAAGCCAGGCCAACACGCGCCGCATCGTCAACATGGCGGCGGGTCAGGCCGATAACGACGCCGTCAACGTCGGTCAGATGCGCAGCGTCGTGAGCGCACTGGGCGGCGGCGCGTCGATCAACTCGGCGGGTGCGTTCGTCGCGCCGTCGTATTCGGTAGGCGGCACGGTCGTCAACACGGTCGGCGACGCCATCGCGAATCTCGACAGCCGCGTGACGCAAAACACGGCCGATCTCGCGGATGTCGTGGGCGGCGCGAACGCGATCCATGCGAGCGGCTCGTCGAACTCCGTGGTGCAGATGTCCGCGGTCAACCGCACCCTGCTCGCCGCGAGCGACACGAACGTCGCAGCGAGCGCTGCCACGGACACCAGCGCCGTGCATTACGACTCGGATGCGCACGACCAGATCACGCTGGCGAGCGCAACGGGCGGCAACGTGAAGCTCAGCGGTCTGGAAAACGCGGATCTGTCGTCGACGAGCCGCGACGCCGTGACCGGCCAGCAACTCTTCGCGACCAACCTGCAAGTCGACGCGTTGAACCAGGCCGTGCAGAACATCGCCACGACGGGTTCCACGGCGCTTTCGGTCAACAGTGCGAACGGTCCGGCATCGGCGACGAACGCGCAGACCATCGCGCTCGGCGGCGGCGCAGCGGCGTCGGGCAATAACGCCACGGCGATCGGTGATTCGTCGGTGGCGTCGGGCGAGAGCACGGTTGCGCTCGGCCGCAACGCGTCGGCCACGGCGGCGAACTCGGTTGCCATCGGCGCGAATTCGGTTGCGGACCGCGCAGGCGCGGTGTCGGTGGGCTCGGAAGGTTCGGAGCGGCAGATCACCAACGTCGCGGCGGGCACGTCGGGCACGGACGCGGTCAACCTGAGCCAGATGAACAGCGCGCTCTCGCAGCAGTCGAACACGTTCAACCAGCAGGTGCAAAGCCTGCAACGCTCGATCAACACGGTCGAGAAGAACGCGTATGCGGGCGTGGCAGCGGCCATGGCCATGCCTAACCTGACGCCTTCGGGCCCGGGCAAGACCGTGGTCGCGGCGGGCGGCGGCTACTACAAGGGCAGCAGCGCGGCAGCGGTCGCCGTCACGTATCGTTCGGCCAATATGCACTGGCTGGCGAACGTCGGCGTAGCGGTCACGAACAACGGCGACGCGGGCGCACGCGCCCAGGTCGGCTACGAGTTCTGATCGGCATGCGGTGGCGCGCTCGCGGCTACGCGGGCGCGCCACCTCGCAGCAAACAAAAAAGCCACGAACGCGAGTTCGTGGCTTTTTGCATGGCGGAGCGACAACTGACGACGAAAACACCGCGTCAGCGACCCGCCGCCTCCATCGCTTCCTGCGTGAGCCACAGCGATTCCGGCAGATCCAGCTCGTTGAGATTGAGCCCGTCACCGCCACGATCGACGACGATGAAATCGCTCACCTCGCCCAGCGCGATCAGCGGGTGATGCCAGACGCCCTTCGCGTAATTCACGCCCTGCCAGCCACTCGTGACGAACGCGCGAATCTTCGTCACGTCCAGATCGCCGGCCGGCGCCACCACGACGAGATACGGCTTGTCGTTGAGCGGCACGAACGCCTGACTGCCGAGCGGATGCCGCTCCAGCATCTTCACTTCGAACGGCAGCACGCGCGGTTGTCCGCGAAACAGGTTGACCAGCGTGCGGCCGTTTTCGTCGGTGACATCCACTTTCGCGAGATCGTGATAGCGGATCGTCGTGCCCAGATTGATCGGAATCTGCTTCGCGCCTTCAAGCTCGATCACGTCGCCGAACGGCGCGAACGCCTCGCGCGTGAGCGGCTCGATGGTCAGCGTGGTACGGGTATCGCTCATGATGCGGCTCAGGCCAGCGTGCCCCACAGACGCACGCGCGACACGCCGCCGTCCGGGATGATGTTGAAGCGCACGTGCGTGACCGGGCCGAGCGCCGCGAGTTCGCTTTCGAAGTAGTGCTGGTTATCCATTTGCAGCTTCTGCTCGCCGAGCAGCACGGGCCAGAACATCGCCTGCGTCACGAGCGAGCTGTCGGTGCCGCCCACCACGCGCGCGGCCTGGAACGAGCAGCGATCCGGATAATTGCCCTTGAAGTGCGCCGTATCGACTTCGATCTTCTTGATGATGCCCGGCTGCGCGAGCGCGATGATCGCCCAGTCGTTGCCCGGTTCGCGGCGGCGGCGCGTTTCCCAGCCGTCGCCCATGTTCACGCCGCGGCCCGGCATCAGAATCGTCGAGGCGAGACCGAAGTGCTGGTTGTTCGCGCCGACGAGATACGCGCCGTTTTCCATCGCGGCGAGGTCGAACAGTTCCGTGCGGCTCGCGCCCTGCCAGTCGAGTTGCGGCTGGCCGTAGACACGCAGACGCGCGATGCCGCCGTCCGGATAGATGTTCACGCGCAGGTGCGTGAATGGCTTGTCGCTGCCCACTTCCACGTAGTGATGGCTGTTGCCGTTCAACGACATCGACGGCACGATTTCCGTCCATTGCGTCGAGCCGTTGGGCGCGCCGTCCGGCACGTGCGCGGCTTCAACGGACGCCGCCGGCGGATAGTTGCCCGTGAAGTGGCTCGTGTCGAGATCGAGGCCCTTGATGACGCCCGGACGCGCAAGCTTCACGACGCACCAGTCGTAGCCCGTCGTGCGCTTGCGGCGCGTTTCCCAGCCGTCCATCCACTTGCCGTGGTCGTCGTACTTGCCAGGGATGAAGACGGCCGGCTCCGGATTGAGCATGCGCTCCTTCGGCGCGAAGAAGTCGTCGCTCGCCTCGAGCGCCTGCGCGCCCAGACGCGGGTCCGCGAGATTCACGTAGCGGCGCGTGAAGTCAGGTGCGTTGGGGTCGAGAGTCGGGAGTGCCATCTTTGTCTTCCTTCGTATCTTTTCTGTGGTTCAAAAAGGCGCTGCGCTCCGCGTCGGCTGCCGGAGCGCATCGCCACGTCACGCGTCGATCAGCTCATCCAGCCTGAAGCGCGCAATGCGATAAATCTGGTCGAGGCTCGCGCGCATTTCGTCGGCGCGGCTGTTGTTCACACGCGCTTCGAAGTTCGCGATGATGCCGTGACGGTCATAGCCACGCACCGCGAGAATGAACGGAAAGCCGAACTTCTCGCGATACGCGCGATTGAGCGCCTGCAGCTTGTCGAACTCTTCCTGCGTGCACTGGTTAAGGCCCGCGCCGCTCTGCTCGCGCGTCGATTCGGCGGTCAGTTCGCCGCGCACCGCCGCCTTGCCCGCGAGTTCCGGGTGAGCGTTGATGAGCGCGAGCTGGCGCGTTTCGCCCGAGGTTTCGACGATGTTCGACATCGTCGTGTGCAGCATGTCGATGCTCGCGTAGGGGCGCTGCTGCGCGGCCGCCTCGGCCACCCAGGGCGAATGCTCGAAGATGCCCGAGAGCGCCGCCACGAAGGCGTCGGTCGAGGCCTGATTCAGCTGGTCGAGGGTGTAGTGCATTGCCTTCATGCGGCGGCCCCGCGGTTCTCGTTCTGTTGCGGTTGATAGGGATGGTGCTCGCGCCAGTGGCGCGCGATATCCACGCGGCGCGTGACCCATACGCGCTCGTGTTGTTCGATGTGATCGAGAAAGCGCTGCAGCGCGCGGAAGCGCCCAGGACGTCCGAGCAGTCGGCAGTGCATGCCGATCGACAGCATCTTCGGCGCTTCGTCGCCTTCCTCGTAGAGCACGTCGAACGCGTCGCGCAGATAGGTGAAGAAGTGATCCGCCGTATTGAAGCCTTGCGGCGTGGCGAAGCGCATGTCGTTGGTGTCGAGCGTGTACGGCACGATCAGTTGCGGCGAGGTCTTGCCGCCCGTCACCGCCACGTCCATCCAGAACGGCAGGTCGTCGCCGTAATTGTCGGAGTCGTAGAGAAAGCCGCCGTATTCCGCCACCAGACGATGCGTGTTCGGACTGTCGCGCCCCGTGTACCAGCCGAGCGGGCGCTGGCCCGTCACGCGCTCGATCGCCTGCATGCCGAGCTTCATGTGCTCGGCTTCGAGTTCCGGCGTCGCGTCCTGATAGTGAATCCAGCGATAACCGTGGCACGCGATCTCGTGACCCAGTTCGACGAATGCGCGCGCGACGTCGGGATAACGCTCGATCGCCATGCCCACGCCGAACACGGTCAGCGGCAGACCGCGCTTCTCGAACTCGCGCAGGATGCGCCAGACGCCCGCGCGCGAGCCGTATTCGTAGATCGACTCCATGCTCATATGACGCGAGGGATACGCGGCCGCGCCGACGATCTCGGAGAGAAACTGCTCCGACGCGGGATCGCCGTGCAGCACGCAGTTCTCGCCGCCCTCTTCGTAGTTGAGCACGAACTGCACAGCGACGCGCGCGCGCCCAGGCCAGTTGGCCTGCACCGGATGGCGGCCATAACCGATCAGATCGCGGGGATAGTGGGGATCGAGTGGCATGCTGGTCGAATCAATCGAATGGTGAGGATAAAACACACGCTGAAAACGGCTTCCGGGTCAGCGCGATACCGGTACCACCCGCCTGCAAGCCCTGCGCCGCAAGGGTTGGCGGGATTCGACGGCGATCTGCTTCACGGACCGGCCCAGTGTAGCGAAATCGTCAGGCCGCGCCCATATGCACGCTCAGATAGTGCGGGTCAAGCGAGGTGTATGAGCCGGACGGGCCGCGCCCGGCTTGCACGCTCGCCGGACACGCGTTTACCCGTAGCGCAGCGGGCGCACCGGCGGCGGCGTGTCCGTCGCGCTCGCGGGGCTGGTCGGGCTGAAGCGGGCGAATTCGCCGTCGTAGCGCTTGGCGAGCGGACGCGCGAAGTCGCCGCGCTTGGCGGTCGTCAGGCGCAGCGCGACCAGCGCCTCGACCCATTTCACGGCCGCCGTCACGCCATCGACGACCGGCACGCCCAGCGCGTCCTCCACCTGGGCGCACAGGCTCGTCATGCCCGCGCAGCCGAGCACGATGGCATCGCTGCCGTCTTCCTCGAGCGCGCGCCGGCATTCGTCGACGATCGCGCGGCGCGCCGCCGAACCCGGCTCGTCGAGTTCGAGCACGGCCACGTCGATCGCGCGCACGTTGCGGCAGAAACGCGTCATGCCATAGCGTTCGGCCAGATGCCAGGCCATCGCGCGGGTGCGCGAGAGCGTCGTCACCACCGAGAAGCCGGGCGCGAGCACGCTCGCCGCGTGCATGGCCGCTTCGGCGATGCCCACCACCGGCCCGCGCGCCAGTTCGCGCGCGGCGTACAGACCGGGATCGCCGAAGCAGGCGATCACGTAGCCGTCATAGCCCTCGCGCTCGCCCGCCTCCACTTCCGCGAGCAAGCCGGGCGTCGCGAGCGCCTCGTCGTAATAGCCCTCGATCGAGGGCGGCCCCATGGTCGGACTCACGGCCACCACATCGGTGCCCGGCGCAACGACGGCGCGCGCGCACTGCTCCATGGCGGTCGTCATGCGCTGCGTGGTGTTCGGATTGATGAGTTTGATACGCATGGCAGTTCCTTCGTCTCCTTTGTCTCTTGCGTCTTTCGCGGGCTCAGGCCTGCGCGCGGGCGCGCTCGCCCATCGTGAAGGCGCGATAGAACAGTGCGCCGAGCGCCGCGCCGATGAACCACGAGAAGTTCGCCGCATTGCCGAACGACGGCACCATCACGCAGAGCACCGCGATCACGGCTGCGGGCAACAGCGCCGCGACCGCGCGCCAGTTCACGCCGTTGCTGTACCAGTACGCGCCCTTCGGCGAAACCGAATAAAGGTCGTCGACCGCGAGCCGGCCGCGCTTCACGAGATAGAAGTCGACGATCAGGACACCATACAAAGGCCCGATAAACGCGCCGAGCACGTCGAGCGTGTAGTGAATCACGCCCGGATTGTTGAACAGATTCCACGGCGTGATGAAGATCGACGCGACCGCCGCGAGCATGCCGCCCGCACGCCAGCTGATGAGACGCGGCGCGACGTTCGAGAAGTCGAACGCGGGCGACACGAAGTTCGCGACGATGTTGATGCCGATGGTCGCGATCGTGAACGTAAGCGCGCCCAGAATCACGGCGGTCGGATGATCGATACGACCCACCGTTTCGACCGGATCGGTAATCAGTTGCCCGAACACCGGCAGCGTCGCCGACGTCGTGATCACCGTGACCAGCGAAAACGCGAGGAAGTTGACGGGCAGGCCCCAGAAGTTGCCGCGATGCACGCTGCGCAGCGAATTGCCATAGCGCGAGAAGTCGCCGAAATTGAGCATCGGCCCCGAGAAATACGACACCACCAGCGAGATCGCCGTGATCATCACCGGAATCACCTCGGTGCCGTGATACTTCACGCCGCCGAGATTCAGGCCGATGTTCTGCCAGCCCGCGCGATAAACCATGTAACCCGCGAGCGCGAACATCACCACGTAGACTGCCGGGCCCGCGAAGTCGATGAACTTCTTGATGGTGTCCATGCCGTTCCAGAACACGAACGCCTGCAGCACCCAGAGCGTCATGAAGCCGGCCCAGCCGACCGTGGAAAGACCGAGCATGCCGTGCTTGTGCACGTCGGCGTAAGGCATCAGTTGCGGGAAGAATTTGAGCACGACGATCACAAGCGCGCTTGACGCCAGGAAGGTCTGGATGCCGTACCACGCCACCGCGATGAGGCCGCGAATCACGGCGGGAATATTCGCGCCGAGCACGCCGAACGTGCCGCGGCACGCGACCGGATACGGCACGCCGTGACGCTGACTCGGACGCGCGATGAGATTGCAGAGCACGTTCACGATCGAGATGCCGACGATCAGCGCGACCAGCACCTGCCAGCTCGTGAGACCAAGCGCGAACAGCGAGCCCGCGAACACGTAGCCGCCGACGCTGTGCACATCGGACATCCAGAACGCGAAGATGTTGTACGCGCCCCAGGTTTGCTCCTTGAGCGGCGCAAGATCGTGGTTGTAGAGCCGCTCGCTGTAGCCGGCCGGGATCGTCAGATTGTCGGCGCCATCGCCGCTGTTGCCGCTTTCGCCTGAATCGAAACCGGGCACTGCCGGACTGCCTGGAGATGCGCTGAACTGAGCCATGACCCGCTCCTTGGGATGGATACGCCGACGGAAAAAAGACGCCTGAACGCCTCGACACGCGCGCCGCGCCGCTCGTTGCGGCCGCCGCGATGATTCCCTGCGGATGCACGGGGCCTTGCGCCGCGTGCTGGGCACCGCGTCGGTCGCCGCTTGCGCGCGCCCTGATCGCCGTGCCCACCGTCATGCCGATGCGTGTGCGGAGAACGCCTGGCGGCGTACGCATCACGATCGTTCGAATTCCCTGGTTTGCTCTGTTTCGTTCTTTTATGCGGCGGCGGTTGCTCGCCGCAACGCTCGCCGCCCTGCCCGATTCGGCGTCTGGTTCAACGTCCGGACGCCGCGGTCTCGCGCGTGCCGAACACATCCTGCAAATCGACCGATGCGCCCGCCGGCCGGTCGAGCATTTTCAGCTCGACGCCCTGCAGATGCCGCACCATCAGCGCCGCCGCTTCCTGCGCCTGACCGCTTTCGAGCGCCGTCAAAATGGCCTCGTGATCGTCGTACGAACAGGGGCTGCGTCCCGGCGATTCGTAAAGCGCCGAAATCAGCGTCGAACGCGCCACCAGTCCGTTCAGGCAGTCGCACAGCACCGTGTTGCCGGTAAGCGTCGCGAGCGCCGTGTGGAACTCGCCTGAGAGGCGAATCCACGCCGGAAAGTCGCGGCTCTCAAACGCCTTGCGTTCGCGCCGGATCGTCTCGCCGATGCTCTTCAACCGCCGGTTGCCGTGCTGCGCGCTGCAAACGCGCTCCACCACCGCGAGTTCGATGATGCGGCGCATCTCGAACACCTCGTGAACCTCCTGTAGCGAAGGACTCGCGACGAACGCGCCCCGGTTCGGTTCCAGATCGACGAGATGATCGGTGGCCAGCAGCGCCAGCGCCTGGCGGATCGGGCCACGCTTCACGCCGAACACTTCGCACAACTGCGCTTCCGTCAGCTTCGCGCCAGGCGGCAAACGATGTTCGAGGATCGCGGCGCGGATACGCGCGGCGATCGCCTCGGGTTTCGTGCCGGTCGCGTCGGCTTCGGTATCGGTTTCGGTGTTTCGCATGTCTGTCACCTTGATGTTGGGTATGCTAGTTTGGACATAAAGATTGTCAACAATTTTATCGGCCATCCTGGGGAAGACACCCACACCGACGCAAGGCGTTCGTGCATCGCAACGGTGAAACCCGCGTCAATACGGGGCGAATCGCACATTCATGGTGATCCACTGCCCCACATTGGCCCAATTTTTTGTCAACAATCTAGTATCGAGGCGGTTCCTTGACATGGGTATGGCGCTCGATTTTTTGGCAGTTAGTTGCAAATAAGGCGTCAAAAAAAGCGCCCGAAGGCGCTTCGCAGTCACGTCGATCAGCCAAGATGCGGATACCCGCTCATCTGCAACTCGAAACCATGCGCGTGGGCGCTCAATTGCGCCTGCGCGCCGAACGGCAGCGTGACCATATCGGCGATATGGCCGAACGGCAGGCCCGTGATCACCGGAATGCCCGCCAGCGAGCGAATCTGTTCGATCGCTGCGTGCAGGTCGTAACCGTTGTCGTAGTCGAACGGCTTGCCGCCCGAAAAATCGCCGAGCACGAGTGCCTTCTGCCGCGCGAGGATGCCGGAAAGATGCAGTTGATACAGCATGCGTTCGACGCGGAACGGCTGCTCGTTCACATCCTCGACGAAAAGAATGCCGCCCTCCACCGGCGGCATATACGGCGTGCCGATCAGCGACGTGAGCACGGCCAGATTGCCGCCCCAGAGCATGCCCGACACGTCGGCCTGCTGCGCCTGCGGCGCGTGCACCTTGAGCGTGTACTCGGGTTTCGTCAGCACGTCCCAGAAGTGGCGCATCGTGAAAGTGCTGAGCGTTTCCGCGCCGAAATCGCTGAGCAGCATCGGGCCGCCGAACGTCTTGATACCCGCGCGCGCGAACAGCGCCAGCTGGATCGCCGTGAAATCGCTATGACCGACCAACGCGATCGGCTGATCGGTCAGGCGTCGCTGCAGTCCTTCGTAGTCGAGTCCGTGCAGAACGCGCACCGCGCCGTAGCCGCCGCGCACCGCCAGCGCGATGTCGGGCAAGGCGCGCGCGGGATCGGCGAGACGGTTCAGTTCGGCGGCGCGCTGGCCGTCGGTGCCCGCGAAGCGCTGAAAGCGGCGTTCGGTGGCGTCGACGTTCTCGACGCGGTGACCTTCGGCGCGCAGACGCGCGATCCCGCGATGCACCGCCGCCGGATCATGCGGATAGCCCGACGGCGCGATCAGTTCGATGGTGCGATGCTTGATCATGTTCGAGGCGGTGGAAGCTCGCCGGAGCGCGGCGAGCGGAGTCAGGATGGATTGTCGTCGGACGGCGCGCCAGCGGAGGCGTCGGTGGCCTGCTCCGCCGCTGCGCGTCGCGCTTCGCGGCTGGCACGGCGCCGCTCGGCGAAGAACGACCGCAGCGCGTCGCCGCATTCCGTTTCGAGCACGCCGCCCATCACGCTCGTGTGGTGATTGAGCTGGCCGTTCGAAAAGGCATCGACGACGCTGCCGCACGCGCCCGTCTTCGGGTCGCGCGCGCCGTACACGACGCGCGAGATGCGGGCGTGCATGATGGCGCCCGCGCACATCAGGCACGGTTCTAGGGTCACATAGAGTTCACAGCCGGGCAAGCGGTAGTTACCCAGCGCGGCGCCGGCCGCACGCAGCGCCGCCATTTCCGCGTGCGCCGACGGGTCGTGCGTGCCGATCGGATGATTGAAGCCCGTGGCGATCACCTCGTCGCCGCGCACCAGCACCGCGCCGACCGGCACTTCGCCGGCCGCGCGCGCTTCGTCGGCGGCGGCTTGCGCGAGGCGCATGAAATGGCGGTCGCGGTCGGCGACGGGATCGGGTTGAGGAGCGGCGCAGGCGTCAGCCGAATGATCGGCGGAAGGAGCGACTGAAGGGTCGACAGCGGCAGCCGGTTCGGCGCTGACGCCCGGCTGCGGCGTCTCGTCGGGCGGCGTGGCGCCCGGATCGACGTTCACGCGCTGCCCGCCGCGAAGCCGCCCTCGCCTGCCGCGCGTTCGGACAGGCGTTCGGCGATACGGCGTCGATATTCGTGCGGCACGACCATCGGGCCGCCGCGCAGCGACTCCAGCGCCATGTCGAGCGCGAGCATGCGCGCGCGCAGGCGGCAGCGCGCGGCTTTGTTGTCGCCGACCTTGGCGAGTTCTTCCTGGAGATCGCGCAGCGCGCGCAGTTGTTCGACCGCGGGCGGCACGAAACCGGCGTTCTTCAGGATGCGGTTCGCGACCCGGACGTCATCGGGCACGAACGGGTCGTCGTCGAGTTCCTGGGGGGCGCGTGCGCCATCCAGATCGTCGAAGTCGCCGCGCGCTGCTGCGGCGGCAATCCGTTGTTCGACGAGGGCATCAAGCAATTTCATCGGCAATCCACTACGTTGCGGCCCACGCATTCTATCAGGGTAAGACCTGGAAGACCGTCGACGTCTGTCGTGTGACACGTCAAGCTCTTACAGGTTGACAGGCGCCCTGTTTGATGCGAAGCGCATTAACTCAGACCAATACCGGAAAAACCGGATACGTCTGATGGCGCCCAGCCGCGGCACGGCGTTAGCGTGGCCAATCGGGGCGCAGGATCGACGCCGCCATCGCTCAACATTCTCTGGTGCGCACGCAATGACGAAACACACGAGTTTTGATGACAATCCGGTTAAATTTCGCGTGGCGCTCGCGCGCAAGGCGCGTTTGGGCGCGATCGGCCTCTTGATCGCCGTCAGCCTCAGCGGCTGCGGCGTGTTCTGCGGCGCAGCGGGCGGCAGCGGTGGCGGCGTCGCCGGCGGGTGCGGAACCGGCATGCGCTTCTAAAAAGCAAAGGCCCCGCTTTCACGGGGCCTTTGCCTGCAATGCGTGGATCGATTCGCTGCTTAGTCCTTCAGCACCTTGCCCACCGCATCGACCACGACGCTCACGTTCTTCTCATTGAGCCCGGCCACGCACATGCGGCCCGAACGCAGGATGTACACGCCGAACTCTTCCTTGAGCCGATCGACCTGCTCCGCGCTCAGCCCCGTGTACGTGAACATGCCGCGCTGCTTGACGTAGCGCTCCAGCGCCTCGCCGCTCACGTGCGCCTTGAGGCCGTCGTGAATCTTCACGCGCATGCGCGCGATGCGCTCGCACATCGCCGCCAGCTCGGTTTCCCACGATTGCTTGAGTTCCGGCGTCGAGAGCACGCGCGTGACGATCTTCGCGCCGTGCGTCGGCGGATTGCTGTAGTTCGAGCGCACCGCGCCGGTCAGTTGACCCAGCACGCGATCCGCGGCCGCTGCGTCTTCGCAGATCACATGCAGACCGCCGCAACGCTCGCCGTACAGCGAGAAGTTCTTCGAGAACGAGTTCGCGACCAGCGCCGGCACGCCACGGCGGCCGAGTTCGCGCACGGCGAACGCATCGGCGTCGAGGCCCGCGCCGAAGCCCTGATACGCCATATCGACGAACGGCAGCAGATCGCGCTTTTGCAGCACGTCAATCAGTTGCACCCACTGCGCGTCGTTCAGATCGACGCCGGTCGGGTTATGGCAGCACGCATGCAGCAGCACCACGCTCTTCGCGGGCAGCGCGTCGATGGCCGAGAGCATCGCGTCGAACTTCAGGCCGCCCGTCGCCTCGTCGTAGTACGGATACGTGTTCACCTCGAAGCCCGCGCGCTCGAAGATGAAGCGATGGTTTTCCCACGTCGGATCGCTCACCCACACCTGGCTCTGCGGGAAATAGCGCTTGATGAAATCGGCGCCGACCTTGAGCGCGCCCGAGCCGCCGAGCGTCTGCACGGTCGCGATGCGAGCCGCCGCGCGCGACGGGCACTCGGCGCCGAACACGAGCGCCTGCACCGCATCGCGATACTGCGCGAAACCGGCCATCGGCAGATAGGGCTTCGGACCCGGCTCGTTGAGAATCGCCGCTTCCGCTGCGTGGACGGCCTGCATCACCGGCAAGCGGCCGTCGTCGTCGAAATAGATGCCAATGCTCAGATTGACCTTGTTCTGGCGCGGATCTTTCTGGAAGTTCTCGTTGAGCGAGAGAATCGGGTCGCCGGGATAGGCATCGATATGTTCGAACATGACGGTTGCTTGTTTCGTTGATGAGCAGGTTACGAAGTGGCCGGCGCAGTTTGTCGACTCGCTTATCGCGTCGGCACGCTGCCTTGCAGCGCGGGCGCCGCGCCACGACGCCAGAAACGATACGCGCCGGCGAGCACGGCCAGCCACACGGGAATCAGATACACGGAAATGCGCAGGTCCGGAATCAAATACATTACAACGAGAATGCCCGCGAGGAACACCAGGCACACGTAATTCGTGAGCGGATAGCCGAGGCTCTTGAACGCCGTCGTCTCGCCGGCGCGCGCCTTTTCGCGGCGGAATTTCAGGTGGATCAGGCTGATCATCGCCCAGTTGATGATCAGCGCGGAGACCACGAGCCCCATCAGCAGCTCGAAAGCCTTGCCCGGCATGAAGTAGTTGATCAGCACGCAAGCCGCCGTCGCGACCGCCGTCACCGCGAGCGCCGCCAGCGGAATGCCGCGGCTGTTCACCTTGAGCAGCGCGCGCGGCGCGTTGCCCTGCAGCGCGAGACCGTAGAGCATGCGGCTGTTGCAGTACACGCCGCTGTTATAGACCGAGAGCGCCGCCGTCAGCACGACCACGTTGAGCACGTGCGCGACGAGATTGCTGTTCATCGCGTGGAAAATCAGCACGAAGGGGCTGCCGCCCGACACGACCTTTTCCCACGGATACAGCGAGAGCAGCACGCCCAGCGCGCCGACGTAGAAAATCAGGATGCGATAGATGACCTGGTTGGTCGCGCGCGGGATGGTGTGCGAGGGATCGTCGGCTTCGGCGGCGGTGATGCCGACCAGTTCGAGACCGCCGAACGAGAACATCACGACGGCCATCGACATCACGAGACCCGACACGCCGTGCGGGAAGAAGCCGCCGTGACGCCAGAGATTCGACACGCCCGCTTCCGGCCCCGCCGAACCCGAGAGCAGCAGCCAGCCGCCGAACGCGATCATGCCGACGATGGCGAGCACCTTGATGATCGCGAACCAGAATTCGAGCTCGCCGTACGACTTGACGCTCGCCAGATTGATGCCGTTGATGACGACGAAGAAACCGAGCGCCGAGACCCATGTCGGCAGAGTCGGCCACCAGTAGTGCATGTAGATCCCGACCGCCGACAGTTCCGCCATGCTCACGAGCACGTAGAGCACCCAGTAATTCCAGCCGGAGAGAAAGCCTGCGAACGGGCCGAAGTATTTATCGGCGAAATAGCTGAACGAACCGGCGACGGGCTCGTCGACGACCATCTCGCCCAGTTGCCGCATGATGAAGAACGCGACGACGCCGGCAATGGCATAGCCGAGCAGCACCGAGGGACCGGCCGTCTGGATCGTCTGCGCGATGCCGAGGAACAGGCCCGTGCCGATTGCGCCGCCCAGCGCGATCAGTTGAATGTGACGGTTCTTGAGGCCGCGCTTGAGGTGGCCGTTCGCGTCCTGCTGACCGCGTGCGCCGCTTGTATCGTGGGAAACCATGTCTCTTCCTGTCTCTTCTTTATCGATGCGCCCGCGAGGTGTCCGGCTGGGGACCCTGCACGGCCGCGCGAAATAAAATTGCGCGCGCAACTTTCTGCGCTGGCGCGCTTACGAGACCATCGGCAGCAGCCGACAAGCCCGTCAGGTGCGCCCAGTGTATAGGCGACGGGGGAAAATATGATTTCATCTGATACGCAGGCAAACCCTGATTGGTACAATTTCCTTTCGCATCGAACTTATCCCGAGCAAGAAAAGTGCAAAACATCGCCCTCGACCCCATCGATCTGCGGCTACTTGCCGCGCTCCAGCAGCACGGACGCGCCTCGAACCTCGAGCTGGCCGCCGCCGTGAAGCTCTCGCCGGCCCAGACGCTCAGACGCCATCGCCGACTCGAAGAACTGGGCGTGATCAAGCGCTACGAGACGCGCCTCGACCCGCAAGCACTTGGCTTTGGCGTGGTCGCGTTCATTCAGGTGACGATGGAGCGCGGGCACATGCGCGAGCTTATGAAGTTCAAGGAACTCGTCGCGCAGTTGCCGCAGGTGCAGGAGTGCTACTCCGTGACCGGCGATATCGACTACGTACTGAAAGTGGTGGCGCGCGATCTCAAGGCGCTGTCCGAATTCCTGCTAGACACGCTCATGCGCGCGCCTGGCGTGAGCAGCGTGCATTCGATTGTCTGCCTCGATGAACTCAAGGGTACGAGCGCGATGCCGTTGGAGGCGTGAGCGGAGCGTGAAGCCGGCTCGCTGGGGATAAGTCCCGTGCGGGTACACAATTTTATCTCATTTGCATGCCGCAGATGAGGGAAGATTGCGTTTTGGCCCTGTGAGCAAGGGCGAAATCGAATAAGTACGAAGGGATCAGATTTTGTAGGGGACGCGGATGCCGCCAACAAAAAACCCGCGCCGGATCGAGATCCGTACGCGGGTTTTTTGTTGACGCCGACGCGCAAGCGCGTCGGTTAGAACGGGATTATTCCCACTCGATCGTCGCAGGCGGCTTACCCGAAATGTCGTACACGACACGGTTAATACCGCGCACTTCATTGATGATGCGATTCGACACATGGCCGAGCAGCTCATGCGGCAGATGCGCCCAATGCGCCGTCATGAAGTCGAGCGTCTGCACAGCGCGCAGCGCGACGACATACTCATACGTGCGGCCATCGCCCATCACGCCCACGCTCTTCACCGGCAGGAACACCGCGAATGCCTGGCTCGTCAGCTCGTACCACGACTTGCCGGTTTCCTTGTCGATGGTGTTGCGCAGCGTCTCGATGAAGATCGCGTCCGCGCGGCGCAGCAAATCCGCGAAATCGCGCTTCACTTCGCCGAGAATCCGCACGCCCAGACCCGGACCAGGGAACGGGTGGCGATACACCATGTCGTGCGGCAGACCGAGCTTCACGCCCAGTTCGCGGACTTCGTCCTTGAACAGTTCGCGCAGCGGCTCGAGCAGTTTCAGGTTCAGCGTTTCCGGCAGGCCGCCCACGTTGTGGTGGCTCTTGATCGTGTGCGCGCCCTTCTTGCCCTTGCCCGCCGACTCGATCACATCCGGATAGATCGTGCCTTGCGCGAGCCACTTCGCGTCCGTCAGCTTGCCCGCTTCCGTCTGGAACACTTCCACGAATTCGGCGCCGATGATCTTGCGCTTCGCTTCCGGATCGGTCACGCCCGCCAGCTTCGACATGAACGCCTGGCTCGCATCGACGTGAATCACCTTCACGCCGAGGTTGTCCGCGAACATCGACATGACCTGTTCGGCTTCGTTCAGGCGCAGGAGGCCGTGATCGACGAACACGCAGGTCAGCTGGTCGCCGATCGCACGATGCAGCAGCGCCGCCGCCACCGACGAATCCACGCCGCCCGACAGACCGAGAATGACGTGTTCCTTGCCGACCTGCTTGCGGATCGCTTCGACGGCTTCGTCGATGTAGTGACCCATTTCCCAGTCGGCCTTCGCGTTACAGATGCCCAGCACGAAGCGCTCGAGCATCGCGCGGCCCTGCACCGTGTGCGTGACTTCCGGGTGCCATTGCAGACCGTAGAAGTGACGCGCCTCGTCGGCCATCGCCGCGATCGGGCACGATTCCGTCGACGCCATCAGCTGGAAGCCCGCCGGCATTTCGATGACCTTGTCGCCGTGGCTCATCCACACCTTGAGCATGCCGTGGCCTTCCGACGTGCGGAAGTCTTCGATGCCGTTCAGGAAGCTCGTGTGATTGCGCGCGCGCACTTCGGCATAGCCGAATTCGCGCAGGTGGCCGCCGTCGACCTTGCCGCCGAGCTGCTCGGCCATCGTCTGCATGCCGTAGCAGATGCCGAGCACGGGCACGCCCAGCTCGAACACGGCTTGCGGTGCACGCGGCGTGTCGGCTTCGGTGACCGAATTCGGGCCGCCCGAGAGAATGATGCCCTTCGGTGCGAATTCGCGGATGAACGCGTCGTCGACGTCGTACGGGTGGATTTCCGAGTAGACGTTGGCTTCGCGCACGCGGCGCGCGATCAGCTGGGTGACTTGCGAACCGAAGTCGAGGATCAGGATTTTGTCATGCATGGCAGCGGACGAGACCTCAAAAAGAACGGATACAGAAAGCCGCGCGCTGGCTGAGCATGGCGCGCGGCATGAATTTTTCGGACCGGGGCGCGGAACCTTGCCGCCGTGGAGCGGCGCGGTTCGGGCGGACTACGTCTGTCGAAACGGCGGCCGGTTTCGCGGGCCTTAGCCACGCAGCGGCGGCCTCGGCGCGTCGGCGGCTTCGTCGCGCGCGGTGAGGCGCGCGTCCGCGGCTTCGGTCGACCCGGCGGCTTCGGCCACCGGATGCGGGACCGTTGTCGATCCGGCAGCGGGCGCAACAGGTGCAGCGGGCGCAAGCGGCTCGACCACCACCGGCTCGACGGCAGGCGCCGTCTTCTCGCCCGCGAAAACCGGCTTCGCGTAGACGACCGGCTCGTCGCGGCGGGCTTTCGCCGCCGCACGCGCTTCGCGCTCCTGCGCAGCGGCTTCGGAAGCCAGCACGCGATCGCGCTGCTTCACCGCGCCCGCGAGACGCGCGCCGCCAAGTCCGACGATGATCAGCCAGACCCCGACCGCGCCCGCCACAAGCTGACCGAAGCCTGTGAGCCGCGGCTCGTGCAGACCGATCAGCCAGACCAGCATCAGCACACCCGCGATCCAGTTGACGTGGCCCGCGGTGCGTCCGACCGTGGCGGTCAGCGCGCCGTCGATGGCGCCGCGCAGCGCGAGCCAGGCGAAACCGATCAGCACGACCCCGAACGCCTGTCCGATGAGCGCCGGCTGCGCCTGCACGAGTTGCAGCGCGTTGTAGAGCGAGGTCCACGGCGTGAGCAGAAACAGCACGCCGAAACCCAGCAACGTCAACGCATCGACAATCAGCACTATGCGCAGCAGCGGCTTCATCAGGGCTTAGTCCACGTGGTAGTTGGGCGCTTCCTTCGTGATCTGCACGTCATGCACGTGCGATTCGTTCAAGCCGGCGCCGGTGATCTGCACGAACTCCGCCTTCGTGTGCAGTTCGTCGATCGTGCGGCAACCACAGTAGCCCATCGAGGCGCGCACGCCGCCGATCATCTGGAACAGGATCGCGTTGATCGGGCCCTTGTAGGCCACACGGCCTTCGATGCCTTCCGGCACGAGCTTGTCGATGTTCGCCGAGTTGTCCTGGAAGTAGCGGTCCGCCGCGCCGTCCTTCATCGCGCCGACCGAACCCATGCCGCGGTACGACTTGTACTGGCGGCCCTGGAACAGGAACACGTCGCCCGGCGATTCTTCGGTGCCCGCGAACATGCTACCCATCATCACGGCGTTCGCGCCGGCGGCCAGCGCCTTCGACACGTCGCCCGAGTAGCGCACGCCACCGTCGGCGATGCACGGCACGCCGGTGCCCTTGAGCGCTTCGGCGACGTTCGAGATGGCCGTGATCTGCGGCACGCCCACACCCGCGACGATACGCGTCGTGCAGATCGAACCCGGGCCGATACCGACCTTCACGCCGTCCGCGCCGTACTCGACGAGCGCGCGCGCAGCGTCAGCCGTGGCGATGTTGCCGCCGATGACTTCGACGTGCGGGAAGTTCTGCTTGACCCAGCGAACGCGCTCGAGCACGCCCTTGCTGTGGCCGTGCGCCGTATCGACGACGATGACGTCGACGCCGGCCTGCACCAGCAGCTCGACGCGCTCTTCGTTGTCAGGACCGACGCCGACTGCCGCGCCCGCGCGCAGCTTGCCGTGCTCGTCCTTGCAGGCGGCCGGGTGTTCGGTCTGCTTGGTGATGTCCTTGACGGTCATGAGGCCGCGCAGTTCGAACGCTTCGTTCACGACCAGCACGCGCTCGAGGCGGTGGCTGTGCATGAGCGACTTGGCTTCGGCCAGCGGCGTGCCTTCCTTGACGGTGACGAGGCGCTCGCGCGGCGTCATGATCGAGCGCACGGGTTCGTCGAGACGGGTTTCGAAGCGCAGATCGCGGTTGGTCACGATACCGACGAGTTGCGCGCCTTCCACGACCGGGAAGCCCGAGATGCCATGCTGCTGCGAGAGCGCGATGACGTCGGCGACCTTCATCTGCGGCGGCACGGTAATCGGATCGCGCACGACGCCCGACTCGAAACGCTTCACCTTCGCCACTTCGCGCGCCTGTTCGGACGGCGTGAGGTTCTTGTGGACGATACCGACGCCGCCCTGCTGCGCCATGGCGATCGCCAGACGACCTTCCGTGACGGTATCCATAGCGGCCGACACGAGCGGAATGTTCAGGGAGATATTGCGGGTCAGCCGGGTTTTCAGGCTGGTGTCGCGCGGGAGAACGTCGGAGAAGGCGGGAACGAGGAGCACGTCATCGAACGTGAGTGCTTTCTGGATCAGACGCATGGCAAATCCTATAGGCGCAAAAGCAGATTATACGGGATACCGCCCTGGAAATCATCAGTGCCTACAGTAGCTTAGCGCCGAATTTGGGATTTCCGCGAAGTTTTGAAGGGGTCTCGCGGCGCCTCGGCCATCGTATGCGCACCGGGATTTCGACCCGATTTTCACTTCAGCTCCGCCGCACGCGAGTCCGGTGCAGGATTGAACAAGACGCGCACGCACCGCCCCGCTATGCTGGCACCCATTCTGAGCGGCCATGCGGGCCGCCAGCGCGCAATCAGCGCGTTCAAGCAAAGCCGAAGCGGAGGCAAGTGAAATGCAGCGTGGTGTGTTGTACGGCGTGTTGGCCGGTGCGTTATGGGGAACCGTCTTTCTGGTGCCCCGGCAATTGCCGGAGTTTTCGCCGCTGCTGCTGAGCGCCGGACGCTATGTCATGTACGGGCTCGTTTCGCTCGCGGCGCTCGTGCCGATGCTGCGCCGCGTCTGGCCGCGCATCACGCGCGCGGATCTGATCGCGCTCGTCAAGCTCGCGCTGATGGGCAATCTGCTTTATTACCTCTTTCTCGCCAGTGCAATCCATCTCGTGGGCATCGCGCCCGCTTCGCTGATCGTCGGCGTGCTGCCGGTGACCGTCACGTATCTGGGTCGTGGCGATCACGGCGCCGTGCCGCTTTCGAAGCTCGTCTGGCCGCTCGCGATGATCGCGGCCGGCATCGTCTGCATCAACGTGGATGTGTTCACGGCCGACGCCTCCGACCACGCGAGCGTGCTGACCAAGATCGCCGGGCTCGGCTGCGCGCTGGGCGCGCTGGTCTGCTGGACGTGGTTCGCGGTCGAAAACGCGCGCTACCTCCAGCGCAACGACCACTTCGGCGGCAATGAATGGTCGGTGCTCTGGGGCGTGGTGACGGGCGCGCTCGGCGCGCTGCTGTGGCTCGTGATTCTCGTGCTGCCCTCCGGCGCGGTGCAGGCAACCGTCGCCGACGGCCGCTGGACCACGTTCTGGCAACTCAATCTGGTGCTGGCGATCGGCGCGTCGTGGCTCGGCAACGGGCTCTGGAACGCCGCCGCCAAGCGCCTGCCGCTCACGCTGTCCGGGCAGATGATCGTATTCGAGACGCTGTTCGCGCTGCTCTACGGCTTTATCTACGATCACCGCCTGCCGCGCGTACTCGAAGTCGCCGCCATCGTCCTGCTGATGGCGGGCGTGAGCTGGTCGGTGCGCCAGCACGCGGGCGGCCCGGAAGACACCGCGCACGGCGACGGCCTCGTGCCGGACGGCGATCTGCCGGGTCTCGGCGGCGATTCGGGCCCGCGCACGCCCGGCAACGGCAGCGAGCGACGCAGCACGACGGCCTGATCCCGCTTGATCCCGCTTGATCCCTTGTGGAGCGGGCGCGAAAACCGCGCGCTTAAAACGAATTCGGCGCGGTCCATCGAACGATGGCCGCGCCGAAATGCTGATCGCTCAGACTAAAACGCCGAAGACACGCCGAACCGGCTCAGCGCGAATCCTTGTTCTGCCACTTGCGCCCTTCGATCGAGCCTTCCTTGCGCGTCTTGTCGACGCGGCGCTGGCGCGCGAGCTTGGGATCGACCAGCAGCGGACGGTAGATTTCCACGCGATCGTGGTCGGCGAGCACCGTGTCGAGCGGCTTGAGCTTGCCATAGACGCCCACCTTCAGTGTCGTCAGATCGATCTCGGGATGGCGCGCGAGCACGCCGCTCGCCTCGATCGCCTGCTGCACCGTGGCGCCCGGCGCCAGTTGCACGCCGATGAGCGTCTGCGCGTCGGGCAGCGCGTAGCAGACGTCGATGGACAGTGTCGCGCTCATACCTTGTTCTTGCCGTAGCGCTGGTCGGCACGCTTGACGAACGAATCGACAAAGGTGTTCGCGATGTGATGGAACACCGGCCCGATGATCTTTTCGAGAATGATGTTCGAAAACTCGTAATGCAGCGCGAATTCGATCTTGCAGGCATCGGCGCGCAGCGGCGTGAAGCGCCAGGCGCCCGTGAACTTCTTGAAAGGACCGTCCGTGAACTCCATATCGATACGTTCCGGGCGTGTCTGCGTGTTGCGCGTGGCGAAGTGCTGCTTGATACCCTTGAAGTTGATGTCGATCTTCGCCTCCATACCGGTTTCGTCCTTGCGACGAACCTCGACGCCGCCGCACCACGGCAGGAAGTTGGGGTAGTCGTCGACGTCGGTGACGAGGTCGAACATCTGTTCCGCCGAATGGCGAATCAACACGGTTTTCTGGACATCCGCCATAAATTGCGCAATGCGAGGCAAGGGTGAAAGCGCGACGGGCTTTCGCTGGCCCGCTTTGCTAAAATCGTAATTTTACAAGAGTTGGGCCTTTTCCATTTTCCTATGAGCATCATCGACAACAGAAAAGCGTTCTTCGACTACTTCATCGAAGAGCGCTACGAGGCAGGACTCGTGCTCGAAGGATGGGAGGTCAAGGCCATGCGCGCCGGGCGGGCCCAGATCAAGGAAGGCTACGTCATCATCAAGGACGGCGAGCTTTACCTGATCGGCACGCACATCAGCCCGCTGCCGGAGGCCTCGACGCACATCAATCCCGATCCCACGCGCACGCGCAAGCTGCTGCTGCACCGCGACCAGATCGACAAGCTGATCGGGAAGATCGAGCAGCGCGGCTTCACGCTCGTGCCCCTGAATTTCCACTACAAGGGCGGCCGCGTGAAGTGCGAAATCGGCCTTGCGAAGGGCAAGAAGCAGCACGACAAGCGCGAAACCGAGAAGCAGCGCGACTGGCAGCGCGAAAAGGCGCGCCTGATGCGCACGCCGACCTGATCGCACGCGTTCCACGCGTCACGTGCGTCCGGATGCAAAAAGGGCGGCTTCGAGCCGCCCTTTTTTCGTCTGAACCACGCCAATCCGAACAGTACGAAACGGCGCGAAATCGGTCCCCAAATGTGCCGATTTGCCGCAGCCGGGCGGCCCGCTCAGACGCCCTTCGCCGCGTCCCGGCTCAACTGCCCTTCCTTCATGCCGGTGCGGTTCACGATGGTGAGCGCCGACGCGATCATCGAACTCAGATCGCTCATATTGCCCGGCACGATCAGCGTGTTGCCCTGCTTGGCCAGATTGCCGAACGCGTTCACATACTGCTCGGCCACCTTGAGGTTGACGGCGTCCATACCGCCCTGCGCCTGGATCGAATTGCCGATCTTCTGGATCGCCTGCGCATTCGCCTCGGCCACGGCCAGAATCGCCGCCGCCTGCCCCTGCGCCTGGTTGATGGCCGCCTGCCGCTCGCCTTCCGACTTCTGGATCGCCGCCTCGCGCGCGCCTGCCGCGAGGTTGATCTGCTCCTGCTTGCGCCCTTCCGACGCCGCGATCAGCGCGCGCTTCTCGCGCTCGGCGGTGATCTGCGCCTGCATCGCGTGGAGGATTTCCTTCGGCGGCGTGAGATCCTTGATCTCGTAGCGCAGCACCTTCACGCCCCAGTTCGACGCCGCTTCGTCGAGCGACGACACCACGCTGTGGTTGATGAAATCGCGTTCCTCGAAAGTCTTGTCGAGCTCCAGCTTGCCGATCACCGAGCGCAGCGTGGTTTGCGAAAGCTGCGTGATCGCGAACACGAAATTGCTCGAACCATACGACGCCTTCATAGGATCGGTGACCTGGAAGTACAGCACGCCGTCGACCTGAAGCTGGGTGTTGTCGCGCGTGATACAGATCTGGCTCGGGACGTCGAGCGGAATTTCCTTGAGCACGTGCTTGTACGCCACACGGTCGATGAACGGCAGCACGATCGTGAGGCCCGGCGTGAGCGTTGCGTGATAGCGGCCCAGCCGCTCCAACACCCACGCGTGCTGCTGCGGCACGATCTTGACCGTCTTCGACACCATCACGATGACGATCACGAGCAAAATCAATCCGACGATAGGCACTTGCATACACTTTCCCCCTGAGCTTCGACTGGTTTGTTTCGATTGATCACGCGTGACGCGGCGCGCCCGCTGCGCGATGCGCGCCCACGATCAGACAGTTACCGCGCACGGCCTGGATTTCATAGAGGGGCACGTTATCGGGCTCGCCGGGCGCGAGCTCCACGTCCCATTCGGCGCCGCGATACATCGAGCGCGCGCGGCCTTCATGCCACGCGGCGACAGTCAGCGTCGAGCCGATATCGAGGTTCACGCCAGGATCGGTCGACGCATCGACCATGCGGCGGCGACGTCCAAACCGCGAGCGGCGAAGCACGATCACCGCGATCAACGCCACAAGCGCCGCGCACATGAGCTGCAGATCGAGCGGCGCGCCCAGCTCATACGCCGCCACGCCCGCGAGAAAGCCAAGCGCGATCATCAGCAGATAGAAGGTGCCGGTCATCAGCTCGGCCACGATCAGCACGCCCGCGCCGATCCACCAGAACACACCATGCGGACCCACTTCGACCTCCCAAAGCAAAACACCCCGGATAGACCGGGGTGTTATAGCACGAAGCTGACACTTTTTTCCGCAGCGCGCGAAAGTGAAGCGTAAGGTACCTCGACCGCCTCAACCTTCGCGCACGGCGCGTCACACACGAAACGCATGTGACGCGGGCTGCCTTACTTGCCTTGCGACTTGGCCAGCGCCTGCCACGTTTCGACAACCGTGTCCGGATTCAGCGAAATCGAAGCGATGCCTTCTTCAGCAAGCCACTGGGCGAAGTCCGGATGATCGGACGGGCCCTGCCCGCAGATGCCGACGTACTTGTCCAGGCGGCGGCAGGTTTCGATCGCACGCTTGAGCAGGAACTTGACGGCCGGGTCGCGTTCGTCGAAGTCGGCGGCCAGCAGTTCCATGCCCGAGTCGCGGTCGAGACCGAGCGTGAGCTGCGTCAGGTCGTTCGAACCGATCGAGAAGCCGTCGAAGTACTGCAGGAACTCTTCGGCAAGAATCGCGTTCGTCGGCACTTCGCACATCATGATCAGGCGCAGACCGTTTTCGCCGCGCTTCAGACCGTACTTCGCGAGCAGGCCAACCACGCGCTCCGCCTGCTTCAGCGTACGCACGAACGGCACCATGATCTCGACGTTCGCGAGGCCCATTTCTTCACGCACGCGCTTGAGCGCCAGGCACTCCATTTCGAACGCCTGCGCGAAGTCGTCGGCGATATAGCGCGACGCGCCGCGGAAACCCAGCATCGGGTTTTCTTCGTCCGGCTCGTAGCGCGAACCGCCGATCAGCTTCTTGTACTCGTTCGACTTGAAGTCGGACATACGCACGATGACGGGCTTCGGATAGAACGCCGCCGCGATCGTGGCGATGCCTTCCGTCAGCTTGTCGACGTAGAACGCGCGCGGCGACGCATGGCCGCGCGCCACGCTTTCCACGGCCTTCTTCAGGTCCGCGTCGACGTTCGGATACTCGAGAATCGCCTTCGGGTGAACGCCGATGTTGTTGTTGATGATGAACTCGAGACGCGCGAGGCCGACACCTGCGTTCGGCAGTTGCGAGAAGTCGAACGCGAGTTGCGGGTTGCCGACGTTCATCATGATCTTGACCGGAATGGCCGGCAGCTCGCCACGCTGGACTTCGCTGACTTCGGTTTCTAGCAGACCGTCGTAAATGCGGCCTTCGTCGCCTTCCGCGCACGACACCGTCACGAGCGCACCGTCCTTGAGCAGGTCGGTTGCGTCGCCGCAACCCACGACTGCCGGCACGCCCAGCTCACGCGCGATGATCGCCGCGTGGCAGGTACGGCCGCCACGGTTCGTGACGATGGCCGCTGCGCGCTTCATCACCGGCTCCCAGTTCGGGTCGGTCATGTCGGCGACCAGCACGTCGCCCGGCTGCACGCGTTCCATTTCGGACGGATCGTGAATTACCTTCACGCGGCCCGCGCCGATCTTCTGACCGATTGCGCGGCCCGTTGCCAGCACCTGCGACTGACCCTTGAGCTTGAAGCGCTGCTCGGCCTTGCCGGCGGCCTGGCTCTTCACCGTCTCCGGACGCGCCTGGAGAATGAAGATCTTGCCGTCGAGACCGTCCTTGCCCCACTCGATGTCCATCGGACGCTGGTAGTGCTTCTCGATGATGACGGCGTACTTGGCCAGCTCGATCACGTCTTCGTCGGTGATCGAGAAACGGTTGCGCTGTTCGTGCGACACGTCGACCGTCTTCACGCGGCCCGGCTCGCCCGGCTGCGTGAATTCCATCTTGATGAGCTTCGAGCCGATCGAGCGGCGAATGATCGGCGCCTTGCCTTGTGCGAGCGTGGTCTTGAAGACGTAGAACTCGTCCGGATTCACCGCGCCCTGCACCACGGTCTCACCGAGGCCGTAGCTCGACGTGATGAACACCGCTTCCTTGAAGCCCGATTCCGTGTCCAGCGTGAACATCACGCCAGCCGCGCCGCGGTCCGAACGGACCATGCGCTGCACGCCAGCCGACAGGGCGACTTCGGCGTGGGTAAAGCCCTTGTGGACGCGATACGAGATGGCGCGGTCGTTGTAGAGCGACGCGAACACGTGCTTGAGGCGGTCGAGCACGTCTTCGATGCCGACCACGTTCAGGTAGCTTTCCTGTTGACCGGCGAACGAAGCGTCGGGCAGGTCTTCCGCCGTTGCCGACGAGCGGACGGCGAACGAGAGTTCCGACGGCGAGCTCGCCTTCAGCGTTTCGAAGCCGGCGCGGATGTCCGCTTCCAGTTTCGGCTGCAGCGGCGCGTCGATGATCCATTGACGGATTTCCTTACCCGCTTCGGCCAGCGCCTTGACGTCGTCGACGTCGAGCGTTTCCAGACGGGCGGCGATCCGCTCGGTCAGGTTGTTGTGCTTCAGGAAGTCGCGGAATGCGAGCGCGGTCGTCGCGAAACCCGTGGGCACGCGCACGCCAGCCTCAGCCAACTGGCTGATCATTTCGCCGAGCGAGGCGTTCTTGCCGCCCACGATCTCGACGTCGGTCATCCGCAACTGCTCGAAAGGCACTACATAAGCCTGATCCTTGGCAACGGTGTTAGTCATACAAGCCCCTAAGTGTGAAAAAAATTCACGATTGCGCAAGTGGGCTCGAACGCGGACCGCCCATTGGAAGCGGATTCGCGTCTTGCGCAACCTGTTGGAGAAGCAATCGCGAGAGGTGCGAAAGCTCACACGCAGCGGAAGGAAAAGCAGGAAGATGCGCGCGATTGCAGGGAGTTATGCAAAATCGCTGCAAGTTGACGCCAGATTGAGCCACGATGGACTGCCGTTTGGCGTGGTTGCACTGCAATTGCTTATCCAACAGGTTGCCGCTATTCTACCGTGCCGACTACAGAAATTGTGTCAGTCGGCGAGAATCGCGCCGGGGCCCCGCCCGCAGGCGCAGTCCGGGCGCCCAAGCCCGTCCTGTGAGCCGCACAGCAGTTCACGTACCCAGCCTCATCCGATGCCGCCAACCGTATTCATCGTCTCCGACGGTACCGGGATCACCGCCGAGACTTTCGCGCATTCGATCCTGTCGCAGTTCGACCAGAAATTCCGCCTCGTGCGCGTTCCGTTCATCGATTCGACGGAAAAAGCCTACTCGACCGCCGAAAAAATCAACGAAGCCGCCGTTCAGGAAGGCCGCCGTCCGATCGTCTTCACGACGCTCGTGGACAGCAATTCGAACGAGATCGTCAAACGCGCGAACGCGCTCGTGCTCGACATGTTCCAGACTTTCGTGGAACCGCTCGAACAGGAGCTGGAGCTCAAGTCGAGCCACGCGATGGGTCGCGGCCACCAGAACGCCGACACCGACGAATACAAGAACCGCATCGAGGCGATCAACTTCTCGCTCGCGCACGACGACGGCCAGTCCGACCGCAATCTCGCCGACGCAGACGTGATCCTCGTGGGCGTGTCGCGCAGCGGCAAGACGCCGACGAGCCTCTATCTGGCGATGCAATACGGCGTGAAGGCCGCGAACTATCCGCTGATCCCCGACGACTTCGAGCGCGGCAAGATGCCGAATTCGCTGCTGCCGCATCGCGGCAAGATCTTCGGCCTGTCGATCGATCCGCAGCGCCTCACGGAAATCCGCAACGAACGCCGTCCGGGCAGCAAGTACGCGGCGCTGGAAAATTGCCGCTACGAAGTGAACGAGGCCGAGGCGATGATGCGCCGCGAAGGCATCAAGTGGCTCTCCTCCACGCACAAGTCGATCGAGGAAATCGCCACCACGATCCTGCAGGAAATCCGCATCGACAAGCCCGCCTATTGAGCGATCGAGCGCGGCCGATCGCTGAAACAGATCGCTGCAAACGCAAAAAGGCCCGCACGCAGCGGGCCTTTTTCAATTTGTGGCGACGATCCGCAAGATTCAGCGCGCGCGGCGCTGCTGCCGGCATTGCTCGAACACGCACACGGCGGCGGCCGCCGCCACGTTGAGCGACTCCATGCCGCCTGGCTGCGGAATGGTCACGCGCAGCGCGGCCGCGTCGCGCCAGACCTGCGAGACGCCCGCGCCTTCGTTGCCGAACACCCAGGCGACCTGACCCGAGAGATCGGCCTCGTCGATGGCCTGCGCGCCGTGTGAATCGGTGATCACGACGGGCACGCCGAGCAGATCGACGAGCGTCTCGGGCTCGACGTTCTCGAACACCTGCAACAGGAAATGCGCGCCCATCGCCGAGCGCAGCACCTTCGACGACCACGCGTAGGCGGTCCCCGGCGTGCAGAACACCTTGTCGATACCCGCCGCCGCCGCGCTGCGCAGAATCGAACCGACGTTGCCGGCATCCTGCAAACCGTCGAGCACGAGGCAAGTCGATTCGACGCGCTGCGGCAGCGTCGCTTCGGGCATATCGACGAGCAGCAGCATGCCCGCGCCGTGCACTACGTTCGAAAGCTGGCCGAACAGCGCGTCGGGGAGCGTGATGATGCGGCGCTCGTCCACGCGCGCGACGATGTGCTGCGCCTCCGCGTGCGCGAGCGCGCCTTCGGTCACGACGCAATATTCGGGCTGCGAGCCGCCATCGAGCCAGGCGCTCGCCAGATGGAAGCCTTCGAGCAGCGCCTGATGCGCGCGGCGCTGCTGATGGGTCGAGCCGGCCAGCGCCTTGAGGCGCTTGTAGAGCGGATTGTCGCGCGAGGTAATGGCTTTCACGGGCAGGCCTGACGATCAGTAATGCGATGAATGAAAAGGAAAACGGCGCCGCACGAGGCGACGCCGATAGGGCTGCGCGGCGACACGCGTGCGTCTAGAGCGGCGCGAATGCGTCGCCTTCGGCCGCGGACGCCGCCGTAGCGACGCTTGCGGTCAGCACCGCGCCGTGCAGCGCAAACGCTTCGCGCACCGGCGCGAACGAGCGGCGATGATGTTCGCACGGACCATGTTCGCGCAGCGCGGCCAGATGCTGCGCCGTGCCGTAGCCCGCGTGCGCATCGAAGCCGTAGAACGGGAAGGTTGCGTGCAACTGCGTCAGCATGCGGTCGCGCGTGACCTTGGCGATGATCGACGCCGCCGAAATCGCGGGCACGAGCGCGTCGCCGCCAATCACCGCTTCGCTGCGCACCGGCAGCACCGGGCAGCGATTGCCGTCGATCTTCGCCAGCGTCGGCGTGACGCTCAGGCCTTCGACAGCGCGGCGCATGGCCAGCATCGTCGCGTGCAGGATGTTGAGCGTGTCGATTTCCTCGACGCTCGCTTCGGCCACGCACCAGGCCAGCGAGTGCTCGACGATCAGATCGTAGAGCGCGTCGCGCGCCTTGGCCGTGAGCACCTTCGAGTCGTCGAGTCCGGCAATCGGGCGCGCCGGATCGAGAATCACCGCGGCCGCGACCACGGGACCGGCGAGCGGGCCGCGCCCGGCTTCGTCGACGCCGCAAATCACGTCGTCGGGCGACTCGAACAGCAAGCCGGCCTGTTCCGCGAGTTGCAGACGCGCAGCGCGCTTTTGCGCCGCCTGCGACGGCGCCTTCGCCCGCGTCGCGCCGCCCGCCGCACCCTTGGGCGCGGCCTTGGCGCGGGTCGTGCTTCCGGTCATGCCTTGCTCCTGCGGCCTTCGGTGATGCGCGCGACCACTTCCGCCGCGCGCTCCGCGGTGTTCTGGCGCAGCGCGATGTGCATCTGCGTGAACACTTCGGTCAGGGTGCGCCGGTTCGCCTCGTCGTGCAACTGCGTGAGCGTGGCTTCGGCCAGCGCCTCGGGCGTGGCGAAATGCTGAAGAATCTCGGGCACGACAAAACGTCCCGCGAGAATGTTCGGCAGACCGACATACGGCAGATAGCCCTGGCGGCGCATGATCTGACCCGTGAGCCAGGGCACCTTGTACGAGATGACCATCGGCTTCTTGAGCAACGCGGCCTCCAGCGTGACCGTGCCGCTCTTCACGAGGATCGCGTCGGCGGCCGTCATGGCGACTTGCGACTGACCGTCGATGATCGTGAGCGCGAGACCCTGATGCGAATTCGCGAGTTCCTGCAATTGCGCGTGGATCGCGGGCGTCGCCGCCGGCATCACGAAACGCAGACCCGGTTCGCGCTGCTGCATGATCTGCATCGCGTCGAAGAAGGTCGGGCCGATCAGGTTGATCTCGGAGCGACGGCTGCCCGGCAGCACGGCGATCACCGGGCCGCTCTCGGGCAGACCGAGCGCGCGACGCGCGCCCGGCACGTCCGGTTCGAGCGGAATCTCGTCGGCGAGCGGATGGCCCACGTAGGACGCAGCCACGCCGGCCTTTTCGAGAATCGCCGTTTCGAACGGGAACACGCAGAGCATGTGATCCACCGACTTCTGGATCTTCTTGATGCGGCCGCCCCGCCACGCCCAGATCGACGGACAGACGAAGTGAATCGTCGGAATGCCGGCGTCGCGCAGTGGGTGTTCGAGACCGAAGTTGAAATCCGGCGCGTCGACGCCGATGAAGGCGTCGGGCGGTTCCGCGAGCAGTTGATGCTTGAGCTCGTTGCGGATGCGCAGGATTTCGGGAATGTGCTTGAGCGCCTCGACGTAGCCACGCACGGTCAGCTTGTCCATCGGCCAGTGCGCGTCGAAACCGACGGCCTGCATGCGCGGGCCGCCGATTCCGTAGTACTGCGTGCTATCCGGCAGCTTGCTGACGAGCCCCTTGAGCAGCGACGACGCGAGCAGGTCGCCGGACGGTTCGCCGGCGACCATCGCGAGACGCAGCGGACGGTTTTGCAGCGCCATCGTTTAGCGGATGATGCCGCGCTGCGACAGCTCGACGAAATCGAGCAGCGCCTTCACGTGCGTGTCGCCGTCGCCGCCCGCCTGGGCGAGTTCGGCGAGTTGCACCTTCGCCTCTTCGAGCGACAGACCGTTCTTGTAGAGCGTGCGGTACGCCGAGCGCAGCGCCGAAATCGCGTCGGGCGAGAAACCGCGGCGGCGCAGACCTTCGACGTTGATGCCGTGCGGCACCGCCTTGTTACCGGCGGCGATCACGAACGGCGGCACGTCCTGCACGAGCGCCGAGGCGCCGCCGACCATCGAGTGCGCGCCGATGCGCACGAACTGGTGCACGCCGGTCATGCCGCCGACGATCGCGTGGTCGTCGACGATCACGTGCCCCGCGAGCTGCGCGTTGCTCGACATGATGATGTTGTTGCCCAGACGGCAGTCGTGACCGACGTGCACGTAGGCCATGATCCAGCAGTCGTCGCCGATCGAGGTGATGCCGGTGTCCTGCACCGTACCCGTGTGCAGCGTCGTGAACTCGCGGATCGTGTTGCGGTTGCCGATCACGAGTTTCGTGGGTTCGCCCTTGTACTTCATGTCCTGCGGGCGGCCGCCGACCGACGCGTAATGGCCGATGCTGTTGTCTTTGCCGATCGTGGTGTGGCCTTCGATCACGCTGTGCGAGCCGATCTTGGTGCGCGCACCGATGGTGACGTTCGCGCCCACGATCGCATACGGGCCGATCTCGACCGTTTCATCGACCTGTGCGCCCGGCTCGACGATCGCAGTGGGATGGATCCTGCTCATTCGTCCTGGCTCTCCGAATTCTGTTAGCGTGCCCGCGCGCCACCCGGCGCGCGACGGCAATGCGCGGCGCGTCTTATTGCGCTGCGTCCATTTTCTTGACGGTACACATCAGTTCCGCTTCGCAGGCAACCGAGCCTTCGACTTCGGCGACTGCCTTGAACTTCCAGATGCCGCGCATGTAGCGCTCGAACGTCACGTTCAGGACGAGCTGGTCGCCCGGTTCCACCACGCGCTTGAAGCGCGCGCCGTCGATGCCGACGAAGTAGTACAGCGTGTTCTCGAAGTCCTGCTCCTCTTCCGAGAACGTGAGCAGCGCGGCGGTCTGGGCCAGCGCTTCGAGAATCATCACGCCGGGCATGACCGGACGCTGCGGGAAATGGCCCGTGAAAAAGGGCTCGTTGATCGTCACATTCTTCAACGCCTTGATGCTCTTGTGCGGCTCGAGCTCGATAACCCGGTCCACCATCAGGAACGGATAGCGGTGCGGCAGCAGCGTGAGGATCTTGTGGATGTCGAAGTTGAGTTTTTCGATGTTCATGGTGTTTCTGCTCACGCAGGAATTGCGCGTGTGACTATCGGATGCGATGCCTGAAGTGCCTGACGTACCTCGACGGCCCGCGCTGAGGCGCAGTATGCGCCACGCACGGCGCTTCGTGCATGCGGATTGCCCCGGGGCCGATGGCCCGAGGCCCGGAACGCAAAGCGGCACGCAAAAAACGGCGCCCGCGCGTGACGCCGGCTTTTGCGTGCCGGCCAGGCTGTGCGCCGCCCATCTCCGCCAACACAGTTAGCAAATGAAGAATGGCGGCGCGCTGCCCGGTGCCCCGAAACTGCTTTGATTCTTGCCCGAGCCTGCTCAGGCGTCGCCTTGCGGCTTCTGGGCGGCTTCGAGCGCGCGGATGCGGTCGCGCAGCTTGTCGATGTTGCGAAGCAGCGCGGCGCTCTTGTTCCAGTCGGCGTGATCGACCGCCGGGAAGGCGCTCGTGTAGATGCCGGCCTTGGGCAGCGACTTCGAGACGCCCGACTTCGCCGTGACGATCACGTAGTCGCCCAGCGTGACGTGCCCCGCGATGCCGACCGCGCCGCCGATCATGCAGTGCTTGCCGATGCTCGTGCTGCCGGCGATACCCGCGCAGCCCGCGATCACGGTGTAAGCGCCGACGCGGCAGTTGTGGCCGATCTGCACAAGGTTGTCGATCTTCACGCACTCTTCGATGATCGTGTCGGCCATGGCCCCACGGTCGATCGTCGTGTTCGCGCCGATTTCGACGTCCGGTCCGATCGTGACGCCGCCAACTTGCGGAATCTTGACCCAGCTACCCGTGCGCGCCTCGCCCTCGCCCGTGAAATCGGGCGCGAAGCCGAAGCCGTCCGAGCCGATCACGGCGCCCGCATGCACGATCGCGCGCGCGCCGAACTTGCAGCCGTGATAGACCGTAACGCCCGGATAGAAGTGCGAGCCCTCGCCCACCTGCGTGCCGCGGCCGATGAACACATTCGCGTCCAGGCGCACGTTCTCGCCGATCACGGCGCCCGCTTCCACCGTGACGTTCGGCCCGATCACCGCACTTGCGGCAATCTTCGCCGACGCGTCGACGTGCGCGCTCGGGTGCACGCCCGGCTGCGTTTTCGGCGTAGCGAGGTCGATGAACGCCTGCGCGACACGCGCGAAATAAGCATACGGATTGGGTGTGACGATGAAGTTGCGGCCCTCGCGCGAAGCGAGCTTTTCCAGATCGCTCGGGCTGATCAGGACCGCGCCGGCGCGGGTGGCATCCACCTGCGACAGATACTTCGGATTGGCAAGGAACGCCAGCTGCTGCGGACCGGCCTGGTCGAGCGGCGCGAGCGAGCCGACGCGTTGCGCCGGATTCCCGACCACTTCGCCGCCGAACCGCCCGGCGATTTCCTCAAGCGTAAATGCCATACGCGTGCTGCTCCTGCCTTAGTTGCTGTTGCTGCCGGTGCTGTTGGCTGCGAGCGCCTTCAGCACCTGGTCGGTGATGTCGATGCGCGGACTGACGTACACCGCTTCCTGCACGATCAGGTCGTAATGCTGCTGTTCGGCGATCTGCTTGATGACCTTGTTCGCGCGGTCGAGCACCGCGGCGAGTTCTTCGTTGCGACGCTGATTCAGGTCTTCGCGGAACTCGCGCTGCTTGCGCTGGAAGTCGCTGTCGAGCTGCGACAGATCGCGCTGCTTTTGCGCGCGGTCGGTCGCGGACATCGACGGACCGTTCTTGTCGATCGAGTCCGACATGGTCTTCAGACGCTGCGCCATGTCCTGCAGGTCCTTGTCGCGCTTCGCGAACTCGGCTTCGAGCTTGGTCTGCGCGGCCTTCGCGGGGGCGGATTCGCGCAGGATGCGGTCGGAGTTGACCGCCGCGATCTTCGCTTCCTGCGCATGGGCCGCGCCCGTGCCGAGAGCGAGCATCGCCAGCGACAGCGTCATGGCCCCGATCGTCCGTCTGGAAAACAATCCCGTTAGCAAAGTTATCCTCTCGTTTCTGAAATTGCCTGTGGCGATGCGCGTCGTCAGAATGCCGTCCCGATCTGGAACTGGAACTTCTGATACTGGTCGCCTTCGTGTTTCGTGAGCGGGAAGCCGAGGCTCAGCTTGAGCGGCCCGATCGGCGAGATCCACGCAAGACCCACACCGTAGGCGTAGCGCAGGCCGTTCGAGCCGATGCTCGAACCCTCGTCGCCCCAGACGTTACCACCATCGACGAAGGTGAAGACGCGCAGCGTACGGTCGTAACCCGTACCCGGCAGCGGGAACGTGAGTTCGATGTTGCCGACCACCATCTTCGAGCCGCCGATCGGATCGTTCGTGGTCTTGTCGCGCGGACCGAGCGAGCTCGGTTCATAGCCACGCACCGAACCGATACCGCCAGCGTAGTAGTTCTTGAAGATCGGGTACGGCTTGCCGCCGAGACCGTTACCGTAACCGGCCTGGAAGTTCATGCCCAGCACGAAGCCGCGCGCGAACGAGTAATAGTACTGCGCCTGGACGTCGGCCTTGTAGTACTGCGTGGCGCCCGCGGGCGTGCCGTATTCGGCGTTCGCCTGCGTGAAGTAACCGCGGCTCGGCACGAGCGCGCTGTCACGCGCGTCGCGCGACCAGCCGATCGTGAGCGGCACGTTGTTCGACACGCGGCCGAACTGGTTCACGTAGTCGATGTAGCTCTGCGGCGTGTACGAGTCGACGTCGAGGCGGTCCTGCTCGAAGCCCACGCCGAAGAAGACCGTGTCGACTTCCGAGAACGGAATGCCGAACTTCAGGTCGCCACCGGCCGTGATGATGCGGAAGCTCGAATCGGTCGAGTAGTACAGCGGCTGATACGTGCGGTAGTAGACGTCGGTGATGCGCTTGATGCCGTCGACCGTGAAGTACGGGTCGACCTGCGTGACCGCGAGCGTACGGTAGGTCTTCGCGGTGTTCACGTTCACCGACAGCGAGGTGCCCGAACCGAACACGTTGTCCTGCGACACGCCCGCCGAGAGCACCACCTTGTCCGTGGACGAGAAGCCCGCGCCCAGCGTGATCGCGCCGGTCGGCTTTTCGGCCACCTTGACGTCGACGTCCACCTGGTCGGCCGTGCCTTCCACCGGCACCGTCGTCACGTCGACGTCGGTGAAGTAGCCCAGACGGTTGATACGGTCCTTCGAGAGCGCGAGGCGGCTCGAATCGAACCACGAGCTTTCGAGCTGGCGCATTTCGCGGCGCACGACTTCGTCACGCGTGCGGGTGTTGCCCACCACGTTGATGCGGCGCACGTAGACGCGGCGGCTCGGGTCGACCTGCAGCGTGAGTTCGACCGTGTGATGCGCCTGGTCGATCTGCGGCAGCGCGTTGACGGTCGCGAAGGCGTAACCGTATTCGCCGAGCTTGTCGACGATCGCCTTGGTCGTTGCCTGCAGCTTCTCAGCCGAGAACGTATCGCCCGGTTTGATCTTGATTAGCTTGGTGAGCTCGGCTTCGCGGTTCAGCAGATTGCCCGCGAGATGAATGCCCGAAATCTTGTACGGCTCGCCCTCGTGCAGCCCGATCGTGAGGTACATGTCCTTCTTGTCGGGCGAGATCGAAACCTGGGTCGAGTCGATGTTGAACTCGAGGTAACCGTGGTTCAGGTAGTACGAGCGCACGTTCTCGAGGTCGCCCGTGAGCTTTTCCTTCGAGTACAGGTCGTTCTTCGTGTACCACGAGAACCAGTTCGGCGTGGACAGCTGCATTTCGCTCAGGAGCGTGCCGCTGCTGTATGCCTTGTTGCCGATAAAGTTGATCTGGCGGATCTTCGCGCTCGGACCTTCGACCACGGAGAACAGCAGACCGACGCGGTTGCGGTCGATCGGCGTGACGGTGGTGGTCACTTCGGCGGCGTAGAAGCCGCGCGTGAGGTACTGGCGCTTGAGTTCCTGCTCCGCCTTGTCGACGAGTGCCTTGTCGTAGTAGCGGCCTTGCGAGAGACCGACTGCGCGCAGCGCCTTCGTGAGGTTGTCCTTGTCGAATTCCTTGATGCCGGCGAAGTCGATCGTGCCGATCGCGGGACGCTCCTGCACCTGGACGACCACGACGCCGCCTTCGGTAGCGATGCGCACGTCGTTGAAAAAGCCCGTCGCATACAATGCGCGGATGGCTTCGGAAGCCTTGTCGTCGTTGAAGGTATCGCCCTGCTTGATGGGCAGGTACGCGAACACCGTGCCCGGCTCGACGCGTTGCAGTCCTTCGATGCGGATGTCCTGTACCACAAAAGGCGTCGTCGCTGCGTGGACAACGAGACCATGTGCGGCGATCGCCGCAGCCGCAACCGTTTTTGGAACCAAGCGATGAGGTCTAAACAACGTGCTTCCCCAGTATGTATAGCTGCATCAGGTCAGGCGGCTCGCCCTAGGACGCCGCCAGACACCTTTAGAAATGGATTAACCGAGCCAGATCGTTGAACAACGCGATCGCCGACAGCGCGACGATGCAGGCAAGTCCCGCTCGCTGCAGCACGAGCTGCCAGCGATCCGAGACGGCTTTGCCCGTTACGGCTTCAACCGCATAATATAACAGATGCCCCCCATCCAATACGGGAATTGGGAGCAGGTTGAGTACGCCCAGGCTAATACTGACAAGGGCGAGGAACGACAGGAATGCGGAAGGACCGAGCCGCGCGCTCTTGCCGGCATAGTCAGCAATCGTCACCGGCCCCGAAAGATTCTTCAGCGAAGCCTCGCCCGTGAGCATGCGGCCGAACATCCGCAGCGAGTAAAACGCGATATCCCACGTGCGATAAGCACCCAGCCGCGCGCTCTCGATCGGACCGTAGCGCACCTCCACCGAAGGCGCTTGCGCCGACAGCGCCGCACCGATGCGACCCACCTCGCTGCCCGTTTCCTCGTCGCGCTGCGCGGCCGGCGTCACGCTCAGTGTGAGCGTTTGCGGCTTCGAGGGCGCGGCGTTCGACGGATTGCCGCGGGTGGCGCCGGCGTTGTCGTCGGCATTATTGTCCGCGTCGCTATCCGCGACCTCGGCCGGCACGGCGCCGCCGCGCTCGATCGACAACTGCACGGGCTTGCCCGCGTGCGCCTTCACATATGCGATGAAACTGCTTGCGCTATCAACGGGACGACCGTCGATAGCGCGCAGACGATCGCCCTTTTCCAGACCCGCCCGCTGCGCCGCGCTGCCCGGTTCGATGCCCGCGATACGCAGCGTGCCGCCGCCCGGTTCGAGGCCGAGCTTCGACATGAAGTCGTCGTCGAGATCCTGACTCGTGAGACGCGAGAGATCGAGCGGGAAATCGTAGGTGCTGGAGCCGTCACGCGCGGCGAGCACCACGCGGCCGTGCTCGAACGCCGTCGACATGAGTTTCCAGCGCAGATCCGCCCACGAACGCACGGGTTCGGTGTGGCTGCCGCTGGCGTTGCTCACGGAGAGAATGGTTTCGCCGCCCTGGAAACCGGCTTGCGCCGCGGCCGACTGCGCGGGCGGCGTCGCCACGATCGCCGCGGGCTCGGTCACGCCGCTCGCGTAGACCGCGCCGAACAGCACGATGGCAAGAATGAAGTTCGCGACCGGACCGGCCGCCACGATGGCGATACGCTTGCTGACCGGCTGACGGTTGAACGCGTGCGGCAGATCGGCCGCATCGATCGAGTCGGGCGACTCGCGCTCGTCGAGCATCTTCACGTAGCCGCCGAGCGGCAACGCCGAGATCGTCCACTCGGTGCCGGTCTTTTTGCTGACCCATTGCAGCAGCGGACGGCCGAAGCCGATCGAGAATCGCAGAACCTTAACGCCGCACAAGCGCGCGACGCTATAGTGACCATACTCGTGTACGACGACGAGCACGCCGATCGCAACGACAAACGCCACCAGTTCGGTGAGCAGATTCATAGCGCCTCCTCTGCTGGAAGCAGCACGCTGGTGCTGGAGCGGCGCGCCGGGGATCGCCCGGCCTCGCCGCTGGGCCCGCTGCCGGACCTTACGCCGGCACCGGCAGGCTGTCGATGATGGTGTGTGCCGCGCGGCGCGCGGCGGCGTCGGCTTCGAGCACGACTTCGAGGCTCGTGGCGGGACGATTCTGCAGTGCGTTGAGCACGGCGTCGACCGTCTGCGCGATGGCCATGAAGCCGATGCGGCGGTTGAGGAAGGCCTCGACCGCGATTTCGTTGGCCGCATTGAGCGTGGCGCTCGCCACGCCGCCTTCGTTCAGCGCCTTCATGGCGAGCGCGAGGCACGGGAAGCGCGTGTAGTCGGGATGCTCGAAGTTGAGCGTCGCGACCTGCACGAGATCGAGTTGCGCGACGCCCGAATCCACGCGATCCGGATACGCCAGCGCGTGCGCGATCGGCGTGCGCATGTCGGGGTTACCCAGTTGCGCGAGCACCGAACCGTCGGCGTACGAGACCATCGAGTGGATCACGCTCTGCGGATGGATCAGCACGTCGATGCGATCGCCCGGCAGATCGAACAGGTAATGCGCCTCGATTACCTCGAGACCCTTGTTCATCATCGTGGCCGAGTCGACCGAAATCTTGCGGCCCATCGACCAGTTCGGGTGCTTGCAGGCCTGCTCCGGCGTGACGTCGACGAGCGTCGACGGTTCGCGCGTGCGGAACGGGCCACCCGAGGCGGTCAGGATGATCTTGGTCACGCCGCCGTGCATGGCCGCTTCGCGCGGCAAGCACTGGAACACGGCGTTGTGCTCGCTGTCGACGGGCAGCAGGACCGCGCCGTTGTCGCGCACCGCGTTCATGAAGATGTCGCCCGACATCACGAGCGCTTCCTTGTTCGCGAGCAGGATGCGCTTGCCGGTCTGCGCCGCCGCGAGCGTGGGCTCGAGGCCCGCTGCGCCGACGATGGCCGCGACCACCGTATCGCAGCCGTCGCTCTTCGCGACATCGATGAGTGCCTGCGGGCCGTGCGTCACAATGGTCTTCGAACCGGCCGCGCGCAGCTTGCGCTCGACGTCCTGAGCCGTCGCGGCGTCGCCGACCACGGCCACTTCAGGCGCGAAACGCAGACATTGTTCGACGAGCTTGTCGCCGTTGCGGTGCGCCGTGAGCGCATAAACCGTGAAGCGGTCCGGATGACGCGCGACGACGTCGAGCGTGCTGTCTCCGATCGAGCCCGTCGAACCGAGCAAGGTGAGTCGTTTTTGCATTTCCATTTCTCTAGCCGAACGCCTTTAGCCAAGCAGCAGCATGGCAAGCGGCAGCACCGGCAACAGCGCATCGATGCGGTCGAGGACTCCGCCGTGACCCGGCAGGAGGCCGCTCGAATCCTTCACGCCGGCCTGGCGCTTGAGCATCGATTCGAACAGATCGCCGACCACGCTGAACGCGACCAGCACGGTAAGCACGAAGAACGCGCGGCCCAGACCAAGCTGGCCGGCCAGCGCCGAATAAAGCGTGGGTTCGAACGCGTGCAGCGCAAGCGCGGCAGCGGCGACGATCATCACGGCCGCCCAGCCGCCGACGGCCCCTTCCCAGGTCTTGCCGGGGCTGATGGCGGGCGCAAGCTTATGCTTGCCGAATGCCTTACCGGCAAAGTATGCGCCGATATCGGCCAGCCAGACCACCAGCAGCAGCGACAGCACGAAGGCCACGCCGGAGGTGCGTGCGAGCACCAGCGCATGCCAGCAGGCGCAGAAGATCACGAGCCCGGCGGCCAGCAGGAAGGCGCGCCAGGCGCCCGCGGCGAGCACCGGTTTGCGCACCAGCACATACGGCCCGGCGACGATCCAGAAGATACCGGCCGCCTGAAACAGCGGACGCGGCGAAGCGAGACGCTCGCTCGCCAGCACGGCGAGCGCGGCGATCAGCGCATAGACGATCGAACCGACCTTGCCCGCCTTGAGCAGGCGCGCCCATTCCCACGCGGCGAACGCCACCACGACATGGATCAGCACGCCAAAGGCGGCCACCGGCGCGAACAGCGTGACCGGCAAAAGCACGGCCAGCAGGACGATCGCCGTGATGACACGGGTCTTTAGCATGAAAGGGAGTCGGCGTTCTGGGACTGGGTTTCGAGCTGCGCGCTGGTACGGCCAAAGCGGCGCTCACGTTCGGTGTAGGACGCGATCGCGCGGTTGAGCGCGTCGCGATCGAAGTCGGGCCAGAACGTATCGGTGAAATAGAATTCTGCGTAAGCCAGTTGCCAGAGCAGGAAATTGCTCACGCGCTGCTCGCCGCCGGTACGGATGAACAGGTCGGGCTCAGGCGCGTAATTCATGGCGAGATACTGGCCGAGCGTGTCTTCGGTGACCGGCACCGGTTCGCCCGCCGCCACGGCGGCTTCGACCAGCTTGCGCGTGGCCTGAAGGATGTCCCAGCGGCCGCCGTAGTTCGCGGCGATGGTCAGCGTCAGACGCGTGTTGCGCGCGGTCTTGGTTTCGGCGCGGCGGATCAGATCCTGGATACGCTCGTTGAACATCGACAGGTCGCCGACCACGCGCAGGCGAATGCCGTTCGCGTGCAGGCGCCCTACCTCGCGTTCCAGCGCCGAAATGAACAGGCGCATGAGAAACGAGACTTCGTCGGTCGGGCGCCGCCAGTTCTCGGAACTGAAGGCGAACAGCGTCAGGTACTCGACGCCGCGCTCGACGCAACCCTCGACGACCGCACGCACGGCGTCCACGCCACGCGTGTGGCCCGCGACGCGCGGCAAGCGGCGTTGCGTCGCCCAACGGCCATTGCCGTCCATGATGATCGCGATGTGGCGCGGCACGGCCGCCACTTCGGGCACGCGAACGGTTGAGCTGGTATAGGTCATGGCCGTCGGACTATAACTGCGATAAGGAAAGAGAAACCCTGGCGGGATGAGAGCCTGGCGGCCTCAAACCGTCATGATCTCGGCTTCCTTGGTCTGGACGAGCTTGTCGATTTCCGTGACGAAGCGGTCCGTCAGCTTCTGGACGTCGTCGCCGCCACGGCGCTCGTCGTCTTCCGAGATTTCCTTGTCCTTCACGAGCTTCTTCAGTTGCTCGTTGGCGTCGCGACGCAGGTTACGCACGGCAACCTTGGCCGTTTCGCCTTCGTTCTTGACGACCTTCGTGAGTTCCTTGCGGCGCTCTTCGGTCAGTGCGGGCATCGGCACGCGGATCAGGTCGCCGTGCGTGGCCGGGTTCAGACCCAGATCCGACTCGCGGATGGCTTTTTCGATGACCTGAACCATCTTCTTTTCCCACGCCTGCACACCGATCGTACGGGCGTCGACGAGCGTGAGGTTGGCCACTTGCGAGATGGGCACGGGCGAACCGTAGTAGTCGACCTGGATGTGATCGAGCAGGCCCGTGTGGGCGCGGCCCGTGCGGATCTTCGCGAGATCGCTCTTGAACGCGTCGATCGAGCGTTGCATCTTCTGCTCGACGCCCTTCTTGATGTCAGCCACAGCCATTTTGATACCTCCGAACCTTTGTTACGGTGTGGGCCCGCCCGCGCGCATGAAGGGCGGCGCGGCCCAGAATCGATCTCGTGTGAAACGAGAGTTTACACGTGGACGAGCGTGCCTTCGTCTTCGCCTTGAATGATGCGCTTGAGCGCACCCGGCTTGACGATCGAAAAAACGCGGATGGGCAGCTTCTGGTCGCGGCACAGCGCGAAAGCGGTGGCGTCCATCACCTGCAGATTGCGGCCGATTGCCTCGTCGAAGCTGATCGTCGAGTAACGCGTGGCCGTCGGGTCCTTCTTGGGGTCGGCCGAGTAGACGCCGTCGACCTTGGTGGCCTTGAGCACGACTTCCGCGCCCACTTCGGCGCCACGCAGGGCGGCGGCCGTGTCGGTCGTGAAGAACGGGTTGCCCGTGCCGGCCGCGAAGATCACGACCTTGCCTTCCTCGAGCTGACGGATCGCGCGGGGGCGGATGTACGGCTCGACCACCTGGTCCATGCGCAGCGCGGACTGCACGCGCGCTTCGATACCGGCGTGACGCATGGCGTCCTGCAGCGCGAGCGCGTTCATCATGGTCGCGAGCATGCCCATGTAGTCGGCGGTCGCGCGGTCCATACCGGCCGCGCCGCCCGCGACGCCGCGGAAAATATTGCCACCGCCGATCACGACTGCGAGCTGGGTGCCGAGCCGCACCACCTCGGCCACGTCTGCCACCATTCGTTCGATCGTGGCGCGATTGATGCCGAAGGCATCATCGCCCATGAGGGCTTCGCCGGAAAGTTTGAGCAGGACGCGTTTATAGGCGGGTGTGGGCATGGAGGTATCCAGGATCGCGCGCAAAGGGCAATAACTTGAAACTGTAGGGGTGAAATACGACTTGGGGCAAGCGCCACCAGAAATAGCGAGAGTTGGCGCCACGGGGCACAGCGGGAGACCGCTGCGCCCGGCAAGTTCGCCGGGCGTCGCTACATCGAGCGTCGCTACGCTGCCCCACCGCGGCGGAAATGCGCCGCCGCGGCGTACTACGGGACTGCGATGAGACTTTGATACGGGTACGACTCGATACGGCTAAAGGCTGCGCGGCCCTTATTGCTGCTTTGCAGCAGCGACTTGCGCGGCCACTTCAGCAGCGAAGTCGTCCTGGCGCTTCTCGATGCCTTCGCCAACGACGAACAGCGAGAACTTCTGCACCGACGTGTTAGCCGCCTTGAGCATCTGTTCGATCGTCTGCTTGTCGTTCTTCACGAACGGCTGGTTCAGCAGCGAGACTTCCTTCAGGTACTTCTGCACCGAGCCGTCGACCATCTTGGCGACGATTTCAGCCGGCTTGCCCGACTCGGCAGCCTTCTGTTCGGCGATGCTGCGCTCCTTGGCGATCAGGTCGGCCGGCACTTCGTCCGACGACAGCGAGACCGGCTTCATCGCGGCGATGTGCATTGCCACGTCCTTACCGACCTGCTCTTCCGCGCCCGTGTACTCGACCAGCACGCCGATACGCGTGCCGTGCAGGTACGAAGCCAGCTGGTTGGCGGTTTCGAAGCGCGCGAAACGGCGGATCGAAACGTTTTCGCCGATCTTGCCGACCAGTGCGAGGCGCACTGCGTCGACCGTCGAGCCTTCCAGCGGCAGCGCCGACAGGGCAGCGACGTCAGCCGGGTTTTGCGTGGCGACCAGTTCGGCCACCGTGTTCGCGAAGGCGAGGAAGTCGTCGTTCTTGGCGACGAAGTCGGTTTCGCAGTTCAGTTCGACGACTGCGCCAGCATTGCCACCGATGAACGAAGCGATCACGCCTTCAGCCGTGACGCGCGATGCTGCCTTGCTTGCCTTGTTGCCGAGCTTCACGCGCAGCAGTTCTTCAGCACGCGCCAGATCGCCGTCGGCTTCCGTCAGCGCCTTCTTGCATTCCATCATCGGCGCGTCGGTCTTTGCGCGCAGTTCTGCCACCATGCTTGCGGTAATTGCCGCCATCATTCGCTCCTTGAGTCTGTCTGGTACACGCCGCGCCGCATGCTTCGATGCGGCCGGCTGGAATTCGTTTCCGTTCGAGTCTGTTCTGAAACGCTTTTTTACAGCTGCTTCTACAGGACTACGGTGCCGCGGTGATGACGCGGCGACGAAAGTCGCGGCTTAAAAAAAAGGGGCCTATGGAAAGCCCCCTTTTCTTGCCGGACACTGGGCAGCTTACGCCTCCGAGTTGACCTCGACGAACTCGTCGTCGCCGTCGTTGCCGCGCGCGGCTGCGACGACTTCGTTGACCGAGTTCGCACGGCCTTCGAGGATCGCGTCGGCCACGCCTGCGGTGTAGAGCGCGACTGCCTTGCTGGCGTCGTCGTTACCCGGGATGACGTAGTCGATGCCTTCCGGCGAGTGGTTCGTGTCGACCACGGCGATGACGGGGATGCCCAGCTTGTTGGCTTCCGTCACGGCAATCTTGTGGTAGCCGACGTCGACCACGAAGATCGCGTCCGGAATGCCGCCCATGTCCTTCACGCCGCCGATCGACTTTTGCAGCTTGGCGATTTCGCGTTCGAACAGGAGCGCTTCCTTCTTGCTCATCTTTTCGAGTTCGCCTGCCTCAACAGCCGCTTCCATGTCCTTCAGGCGCTTGATCGAAACCTTCAGCGTCTTGAAGTTGGTCAGCATACCGCCGAGCCAGCGTGCGTTCACGAACGGCATGCCAGCGCGCTGCGCTTCCTGGGCGATCGTGTCACGCGATTGACGCTTCGTGCCGACGAACAGGATCGTGCCACGGTTCGATGCCAGCTGACGCACGTACTTCAGTGCGTCGTTGTACATCGGCAGCGTCTTTTCGAGGTTGATGATGTGAATCTTGTTGCGATGACCGAAGATGAAGGGGGCCATCTTCGGGTTCCAGAAGCGCGTTTGGTGGCCGAAGTGGACACCGGCTTCCAGCATTTGGCGCATGGTAACTGCCATGAGAATTTCTCCGCTAGGGTTTGGGTCTTAAGCCGGCTGCCGTATCGTGACGCCCTCCGCTTTTGCGGATAAACGCCCGACACCCTGGGTGCGCCGGCTCGCGATTTAAAAAATGCCGCCTGGTAAGACTCGCTACCGATTAACTGAGCCCGCGGCGACTGCGGACTCAGCCAGCACCCCGCCACACCTTCCACCCATGTTAGTCAGGGAATGAAAGAATACGGGGAGCGACTTAGCCGATGATTATAGCACGCGAAATCAGCACCACTCAAGCCAGCTATTACCCTCGAAACGTGGGCGGCAGGCGGATGCCGAACCGACAGTCCCCTCGGCAACCCGAGCCTCGCCGTCGCCGGCCGCGGCCACCTGTATACCGCGCATCTAATAGCGATAGGCCAGCGACCGCCGGGATTAGGTGCGATAATTCGATATTCGACTGCATTTTCGGGCGCACACCATGGCCATTTCGATCAAGAACGAACACGACATCGCGCAAATGCGCGTCGCCTGCCGCCTGGCAAGCGAGGTGCTCGACTACATTACGCCGTTCGTCGTCGCGGGCGTGACGACCGGCGAGCTCGACCGCCTTTGTCACGAATACATGACCAATGTGCAGGGCACCGTGCCCGCGCCGCTGAACTATCAGCCGCCCGGCTATCCGCCCTACCCGAAGGCGATCTGCACCTCGGTCAACGACGTGATCTGTCACGGTATTCCGGGCGACAAGGCGCTGAAGAACGGCGACACGCTCAATATCGACATCACCGTCATCAAGGAAGGCTATTTCGGCGACACGAGCCGCATGTTCATTGTGGGCGAAGGCTCGATTCTCGCGAAGCGTCTCGTGCAGACCACGTATGAATGCATGTGGCTTGGCATCGACCAGGTGCGTCCGGGCGGACATCTGGGCGACATCGGCCATGCCATCCAGCGTTACGCCGAGTCGCAAGGCTACAGCGTGGTGCGCGAATACTGCGGCCACGGCATCGGCACCGTATTCCACGACGAGCCGCAAGTGCTCCACTACGGCCGCGCCGGTACGGGCGTTGAACTGTTGCCGGGCATGATCTTCACGATCGAGCCGATGATCAACGCCGGCCGCCGTGACATCCGCACCATGCCGGACCAGTGGACCGTCAAGACGAAGGACCGCAGCCTGTCGGCGCAATGGGAGCACACGGTGCTCGTGACCGAAACCGGTTACGAAGTGCTGACGGTGTCGGCGGGCACGCCCGCCAAGCCGGCGATCGTCGCGCAGATGGCGGGCAGCCCGGCCTGAGCGGGCCCGCATGGCGGCGTCGCCCTTCCCGGGGCGGCCGCCGCGTCAGTCCTGGCCACGTTTGATCGACGATTCCGTGGCACGGAGCACGAAGCGCGCAACGCAGCGAGCGACAGTCGATCATGAGCAGTCCGCCGGAAAGCGTGCCGTCGCGCATCCGGCCCCGTAATCCCGCAGCCGCAAGGCGGGCGCGCATCCAGCGACCGGCTCGCAGCAGTTCAGGCAAGACATGCAGTGAAGGCGCCCGCGTGCGCCAGCGGCTCCCCGGCCCCGGTGGCCTGCCCCTTCGACCGCGCCACGTGCGCCAACCATCGTCCAGTTCCAGTTCATGAGCGTTCTCGCCGCCGCACCCGATACGTCGTCGCTGAGGTCCGATTACAAGGCCGCCAAGGCCCAGTTACTCGAACGGTTCAAGTCGGCCTCCAACGTCGACACGCTGATGCACGCCCTCTCCCACACCACTGACGACACGCTGCGCAGCGCGTGGAGCCTGTGCGAGCTGCCGGCCTCGCTCGCGCTCGTCGCGGTGGGCGGCTACGGTCGCGGCGAGCTCGCACCGTTTTCCGACGTCGACATTCTGGTCCTGCTCCCCGACGACGAACCGCTCGCGCCGCTCGAAGCGCGCATCGAGCGCTTCATCGGACTCGCGTGGGATCTCGGGCTGGAGATCGGCAGCAGCGTGCGCAGCGTCTCGCAGTGTCTGGAGGAAGCGGCCAACGACGTAACCGTGCGCACCTCGCTGCTCGAAGCGCGCCGCCTGACCGGTAGCCCGACTCTGTTCGGCGACTTCGCCCAGCGTTATCGCGACGCCATGGACCCGCGCGCGTTCTTCCAGGCGAAAGTACTCGAAATGCGCCAGCGTCACGCGCGCTTCCAGGACACGCCCTACGCGCTCGAACCGAACGTCAAGGAAAGCCCCGGCGGCCTGCGCGATCTGCAACTGATTCTCTGGATGACCGAAGCGGCGGCGTTCGGCAGCAGCTGGAAGGAACTCGACCAGCGCGGCCTGATCACCGGCCGCGAGGCGCGCGAACTGCGCCGCAACGAAACCTTTCTGAAGACGCTGCGCGCGCGTCTGCATGTCATCACGGGGCGTCGGCAGGACATTCTCGTGTTCGACCTGCAAACCGCCGTCGCCGAAAGTTTCGGCTTCAAGGCCAGCAGCTCGCGGCGCGCAAGCGAACAGCTCATGCGCCGTTATTACTGGGCGGCCAAGGCAGTCACGCAGCTCTCGAGCATCCTGATCCAGAACATCGAAGCCCAGCTGTTCCCGAGCACGAGCGGCATCACGCGCACGCTCTCGGACCATTTCGTCGAGAAGCAAGGCATGCTCGAAATCGTCGCCGACGACGTGTTCGAGCGCGATCCACACGCAATCCTCGAAGCCTTCCTGCTCTACGAACAGGTGCCCGGCGTCAAGGGCCTGTCGGCGCGCACGATGCGCGCGCTGTACAACGCGCGCGACACGATGGATCAGCATTGGCGTCGCGACCCGGAAAACCGCCGCCTGTTCATGGAGATCCTGCGTCAGCCGGCGGGCATCACGCACGCGATGCGGCTGATGAACCAGACGAGCGTGCTCGGGCGCTATCTGCTCAATTTCCGCCGCATCGTCGGGCAGATGCAGCACGACCTCTATCACGTCTACACGGTCGATCAGCACATTCTGATGGTGCTGCGCAACATCCGCCGCTTCGCCGTGGCCGAACACGCGCACGAATACCCGTTCTGCAGCCAGCTGATCGCCAACTTCGAACGCCCGTGGGTGCTTTACGTCGCGGCGCTGTTTCATGACATCGCCAAGGGTCGCGGCGGCGATCACTCGCAGCTCGGCATGGCCGACGCGCGCCGCTTCTGCCGCGAACACGGCATCGAGCGCGAGGACGCCGACTTGATCGTCTGGCTCGTCGAGCAGCATCTGACCATGAGCCAGGTCGCGCAAAAGCAGGACACGAGCGATCCCGAAGTGGTCAAGCGTTTCGCCGATCTCGTGGGCACGGAGCGCCGCCTTTCCGCGCTCTATCTGCTGACGGTCGCCGATATTCGCGGCACCAGCCCGAAGGTCTGGAACAACTGGAAGGGCAAGCTGCTCGAAGACCTTTACCGCGCGACGCTCGCGGTGCTCGGCGGCGCCAAGCCCGACGCGCATTCCGAGCTGAAGACGCGCCAGGAGCTGGCGCTCGCGCTGCTGCGTCTGGAGACCGTCCCGGAAAACGCGCATCGCGCGCTCTGGGACAAGCTCGACGTGGGCTATTTCCTGCGTCACGACGCCGCTGACATCGCCTGGCAGACGCGCGTGCTGTACCGCCACGTGGAGACACCGTCGCCCGTCGTGCGCGCACGCCCGTCGCCGGTCGGCGAAGCGCTGCAGGTGCTGGTCTATGCGAAGGACCGTCCGGATCTGTTCGCGACGATGTGCGCGTACTTCGACCGCAGCGGCCTGTCGGTGCTGGACGCGCGCGTGAGCACGACGCGCCACGGCTACGCGCTGGACAATTTCATCGTCGCGAATACCGAGGACGAAGTGCATTATCGCGATATCGCGAACCTCGTCGAGCAGGAACTCGCCGAGCGGCTGACGGCCGAAAGCCATGTGCTGCCGGAGCCGTCCAAGGGCCGCCTCTCGCGCCTGTCGCGCACCTTCCCGGTGACGCCGCGCGTCGACCTGCGGGCCGACGAGCGCGGCCAGTACTACATCCTGTCCGTGTCGGCGAATGACCGGCCCGGCCTTCTCTATTCGATCGCGCGCGTGCTGGCCGAGCACCGGATTGGCGTCCAGGCGGCGCGAATCAATACGCTCGGCGAGCGCGTCGAGGACGTTTTCCTGCTGGACGGGTCGGGACTTTCCGACAACCGGTTGCAAATCCGCGTCGAAACTGAATTGCTGCGCGCGATCGCAGTCTGAATGCAACACCGAGCAACATCGAAATACCTGGAATCATGCGAGCCAAACTGACAGCCAAGCATCCGCGCCCGACTACCCCGGAACGCGCCCCCGTCCGCCGCGGCGCTACGACCGCGCGCAAACCGGTGCGTCCGGCCGAGGCGAAGCCTTTTGCCCAGTCGACGGGGCCGAAAGGCGCGTCGTCGAAACCGCGCGCGCCGCGCGAGGGCGACGCGCGTCCCCCGCGACGCGCCGATGGCGATCAACGCGGCGAGCGCGGGTTCTCGCGCGGCCGTGGCGAGGGGGATGAGCGTCGGTCGTTTCAGCGCCGGGATGAGGGTGGCGAGCGCCGTCCTTTCCGGCCGCGTGAGGAAGGTGGCGACCGCCGTCCGTTCCCTCGCCGCGATGAAGGTGGTGAGCGTCGCGAATTCCGGCCGCGTGAGGAAGGTGGCGAGCGCCGTCCGTTCCAGCGCCGTGACGAAGGCGGTGAGCGTCGCGAATTCCGGCCGCGTGAGGAAGGTGGTGAACGCCGTCCGTTCCAGCGCCGTGACGAAGGTGGCGACCGCCGTCCGTTCCAGCGCCGTGACGAAGGCGGTGAGCGTCGCGAATTCCGTCCTCGTGAGGAAGGTGGCGAACGCCGCCCGTTCCAGCGCCGCGATGAAGGCGGTGAACGCCGTCCGTTCCCTCGCCGCGATGAAGGCGGTGAGCGCCGTCCGTTCCAACGCCGTGACGAAGGCGGCGAGCGTCGCGAGTTCCGTCCGCGCGAAGAAGGTGGCGAACGTCGTCCGTTCCCTCGCCGCGATGAAGGTGGCGAGCGCCGTCCGTTCCAGCGCCGCGACGAAAGTGGCGAGCGTCGCGAATTCCGTCCGCGTGAGGAAGGTGGCGAACGTCGTCCGTTCCAGCGCCGCGACGAAGGTGGTGAACGCCGTCCGTTCCAGCGCCGCGACGAAGGTGGCGAGCGTCGCGAATTCCGTCCGCGTGAGGAAGGTGGCGAACGTCGTCCGTTCCAACGCCGCGATGAAGGCGGTGAACGCCGTCCGTTCCAGCGCCGAGACGAAGGTGGCGAGCGTCGCGAATTCCGTCCGCGTGAGGAAGGTGGCGAACGTCGTCCGTTCCAACGCCGCGACGAAGGTGGCGAGCGTCGCGAATTCCGTCCGCGTGAGGAAGGTGGCGAACGTCGTCCGTTCCAGCGCCGCGACGAAGGCAGCGACCGCCGCGAATTCCGTCCGCGCGAAGACCGCGGTTCCGCACGCCCCGTAAAGGCGTCGTGGGGTGAGCGCGATGGCGCGCCCGCGCGCAAGCCCGCTGCCAGGTCGTTCGACAAGGCGCCGCGCCGCGACAGCGAGAACGCCGCACCGCAACGCGCCGCGCGCGTGGAGATCGATGGCGACAACGTCATGCGTCTGTCCAAGCGCATGTCGGAACTGGGCCTGTGCTCGCGCCGCGAAGCCGACGAATGGATCGAAAAAGGCTGGGTCTTCGTCGACGGTGAAGTTGTCGACACGCTCGGCGCCAAGGTCACGCCCGAACAGCGCATCGAAGTCGATCCCGCCGCCCTCGCCGCCCAGGCGCGCCAGGTGACGATCCTGCTGCACAAGCCTGTCGGCTTTGTCTCCGGTCAGGCCGAAGACGGCTACGAACCCGCCGTGACGCTCGTTACCGGCGACAACCACTGGGACGGCGACCGCTCGGGCATCCGTTTCTCGGCGCAGCATCTGCGCACACTCGCGCCGGCGGGCCGTCTCGATATCGACTCAACCGGCCTGCTCGTCCTGACGCAGGACGGCCGCGTCGCGAAGCAGCTGATCGGCGAAAGCTCGGACATCGACAAGGAATACCTCGTGCGCGTCACCTACGGCGACGTCGAAACCGAAGTCGACCAGCATTTCCCGGCCGATCTGCTCGCGAAGCTGTGCCACGGTCTGTCGCTCGACGACGTGCCGCTCAAGCCCGCCGAAGTCAGCTGGCAGAACGGCGAGCAGTTGCGTTTCGTGCTGCGTGAAGGCAAGAAACGCCAGATCCGCCGCATGTGCGAACTGGTCGGTCTGCACGTCGTAGGCCTCAAGCGCGTGCGTATGGGCCGCGTGATGCTGGGCGCGCTGCCGCAAGGCCAGTGGCGTTACCTGTCCGCCGACGAAGGGTTTTAAAGCGCGACGCGGTTCTGCCTGAACCGCAAGCCATGAAGAACGGGAGCCAGTGGCTCCCGTTTTTATTGGTACGTCGAGGCGCGAATGGCACCAATGGCGCAGAGCGCGTGGATTGCGCGCCTCGCGCGTCAGTCGTCGCTATTCGGATCGAGATGCGGGAACAGAATGTCCGTGAAACCGAACTTCGAGAAGTCGGTGATGCGCATCGGGTACAGCTTGCCGATCAGGTGATCGCATTCGTGCTGCACCACGCGCGCATGAAAGCCCTCCGCGACGCGCTCGATCGGCGTGCCGTACTGGTCGAAGCCGTTGTAGCGGATCATCGAATAACGGCTCACCGCGCCGCGCAGGCCGGGCACCGAAAGGCAGCCCTCCCAACCTTCTTCCATGTCGTGCGACAAGGGATGGATAACGGGGTTGATCAGCACGGTTTGCGGCACCGCCGGCGCTTCCGGATAACGCTCGTTCTGCTCGAAACCGAAGATCACCACCTGCAGGTCGACGCCGATCTGCGGCGCGGCGAGACCCGCGCCGTTCGCGGCGTGCATGGTGTCGAACATGTCGGCGATCAGTTCGTGCAGTTCGGGCGTATCGAAATGATCGACCGGTCTGGCGATACCGAGCAGGCGCGGATCGCCCATCCTGAGAATTTCGCGAATCATGTTGTGTGCCCCTCCAGGAGCTTGTGCAACCCATCCTCGTCGAGCACCGGCACGCCGAGTTCCTCGGCTTTCGCGAGCTTGCTGCCCGCTTCGGCACCCGCCACCACGTAGTCGGTCTTCTTCGACACCGAGCCGGCCACCTTCGCGCCAGCCGCTTCCAGCATCTCTTTCGCCTCGTCGCGCGTGACCGTGGGCAACGTGCCCGTGAGCACCACCGTCTTGCCCGCGAGCACGCCAACCGGCGCTTTTGGCGCAGGCGGACCTTCAGCCCATGTGACCTTGCCCGGCGCGCGCAGTTGCTCGATCACGGTGCGGTTATGTTCTTCCGCAAAGAACTGGTGGATCGACTCCGCCACGATCGGCCCCACGTCCTTCACTTCGAGCAGTTGCTCGATGCTCGCGTCCATGATCGGATCGAGCGAGCCGAAGTATTTGGCCAGATCCTTCGCGGTGGACTCGCCCACCTGACGGATGCCCAGTGCATAAATGAAGCGCGCCAGCGTGGTCGACTTGGCTTTTTCGAGCGAATCTAGCAGGTTTTGCGCCGATTTCTCGGCCATGCGATCCAGTTCCGCGAGTGTCGCGAAACCGAGATTGAACAGGTCCGCGGGCGTGCGCACGAGATTCTGCTCGACGAGCTGGTCGATAATCTTCTCGCCCAGACCGTCGATGTCGAGCGCGCGCCGCTGTGCGAAATGCCAGAGCGCCTGCTTGCGCTGCGCCGGACAGAACAATCCGCCCGAGCAGCGCGCGATGGCCTCGTCGGGCAGACGTTCGATGCGCGAACCGCACACCGGACATTCGGTCGGCATGACGAACTCGGCCGCGTCGGCCGGACGACGATCGAGCAGCGCGCTCACCACCTCCGGAATCACGTCGCCGGCGCGCCGCACGATTACCGTGTCGCCGATGCGAATGTCCTTGCGGCGCACTTCGTCTTCATTGTGCAACGTGGCGTTCGTAACGGTCGCGCCGCCCACGAACACCGGCTCCAGCCGAGCGACCGGCGTGATGGCGCCGGTACGGCCCACCTGCACGTCGATGGCCAGCAGCTTCGTGAGCGCTTCCTGCGCCGGAAACTTGTGCGCGAGCGCAAAGCGCGGCGCGCGCGAGACGAAACCAAGCGCGTCCTGCTCGTCGCGGCGGTTGACCTTGTAGACCACGCCGTCGATGTCGTACGGCAGGCTCTCGCGCTTCTCGCCGACCGCGCGGAAGAAGTCGAGCAAGCCTTGCGCGCCCTTCACGACCGCGCGCTCGCCATTCACCGGCAGGCCCATTTCCGCGTACCAGTCGAGCAGTTCGCTATGCGTGGCCGGCATCGGCTCGCCTTCGAGCACGCCGATCCCATAAGCGAAAAACGACAGCGGACGCTGCGCCGTGATCTTCGAATCGAGCTGACGCAGGCTGCCCGCCGCCGCGTTGCGCGGGTTCGCAAATTCCTTGTGCCCGGCCTCGCGCTGACGATCGTTCATGCGCGCGAAGTCGCGGCGGAACATCAGTACTTCGCCGCGCACGTCGAGCACCTTCGGTACGCGCTTACCCTTCAGCCGCAGCGGCAGCGAGCGGATCGTCCGCACGTTCTCGGTGACGTTCTCGCCCGTCGCGCCGTCGCCGCGCGTGGACGCCTGCACGAACACGCCGTCGACATAACGCAGCGAAATGGCCAACCCGTCGAACTTGAGCTCGCAGGCGTATTCGACCAGTTCGCCTTCGGGCTTGCCGAGCGTGTCGTGCACGCGCTTGTCGAACGCAGCGATGTCTTCGTCGGCGAAACCGTTGTTGAGCGACAGCATCGGGACGTCGTGGACGACCGGCTCGAAACCCTCTGACGCCTCGCCGCCTACGCGCTGCGTGGGGGAATCGGGCGTGATGAGGTCGGGATGCTCGGCCTCGATCGCCTGCAACTCGCGGAACAGCGTGTCGTATTCCGCGTCGGGCAGCTCCGGCTGGTCGAGCACGTAGTAAGCGTGATTGGCGCGCTCGAGTTCGGCGCGCAGCCACGCCGCGCGCTCGGTCGCGGTGGATGCTTCAGAGGGACGGGCGGGATGACGGACCATGCTGGGAACGGTTTCTGACGAATGTTTTCGGAGTCAGATTATCTCAGGAAGCCGCCCGTGTCGCATCGGCCGAATGGCTAACGTCGGGAGAACTTCGGGGTGGCTGCGTGCGCTCCCGTACGCGACGCTCGATTCTCCTGGCCGAACGGCTAACGCTGGCCCGAATCCATTGACGAAGCCCCCGCGCCGATGCGAACTTGAAAGCATCGTAACCGGCCCGGAAGCCACACTTGCCAACCGCTCATGAACATGCCGAATCCATGCTCCGTGCCGGCAGCGTGTGCCGTTCCGCCTCTTCGCACCCGCGCGCACTCTGCTCTGGCGCCCCGTTGCTTCCCGGGCGCAAACCCGGACGCAAACCCAGACGCAAAAAAGGCGCGGCGCCACGACAGCACCGCGCCTTTCGCGCTCGACTTATTTCAGCTCTTACTGGCTGAACAGGCGGCGCGTGGCCGGCGAGCCCGCCGGAATGCCGGCTTGCTCAAGCTTCGCGTAGAGCGTCATGAGCTGCTTGTCGATGTTCTGCAACACCGACTCCGGCAGCGGACGGCGCTGGTCGTCCACCACCCGACCGCCGATGCGCTCGGCGAGCGAACGCGCGTAGTCGCACATCAGGCGGAACGGCAGGATGTCCTCGTCGGCCACCGGCACGTCGAGGATCAGCGTGATCATCTGGCCGCCCTTGTACGTGAGGTCGTCGCGCAGGAAATTCGTGTCGCCGAACTGAAGCATGAACACCGGGCTCTGCTTCGCGTCGAGCTTCACGAAACGCGTGCCGTCGCGCGACAGCAGCAGACCGTCCTGCGCCGCCACCGCCTGCACATAGTTCGCCGACCACGGTGCGCCGTCCGACAGCACGTTGATCGACAGCTGCGCGTCGCACTGCGCGGCAAATCCGTCGAGCTCGCGCGCCATCGCGACCGTTTCCATCATGTCGGGGAATTCGGGCAAGCCGTCCACACCGTCGGCGAACTGCTGCACGCCCGTCACGAACTCCGAGAACTCCAGCTCGTTGAGCGGGCCATTGCGGTTCGCAAGCTGCGCCGCCGCGCGCAGTTCCTCGTAGCGCACGCCGTTCTGCAGCAGCTCCCAGCCGTCGCCGCCCTCGGGCTTGCCTTCAATGTGCACAGGCTTGCTGCCGGCGCGGCGCAAACGCTGCGCGAGCGGAATCACCCGTTCGCCTGGCAGCACCGCGCCCAGACGAATCGGCACGATACAGTCGATGCGGCGATCCACGACCGCCGGAGGCGCCGACGAAATGGTCGTAGCAGCGGGCAGCACGGGTTCGACGCGCTCGCCTTCGGCGCCTTTCGCCTCTTTGGCGTCTTTAGCCGGCTTGGCTTCCGCTTTTACCTCGGCTGTAGCGTCCTTGCCTGCAACCGCTTCGCCTGGCTGCGCGTCGGCTGCATCAGACGTGGCGGCAACCGTGGCCGGCTCGCCGTCCTCATTCGCGACCTGCGCCGGTTCAGCTTCGGCGAAACCGTTCGGCGAGGTGTTCTCCGCCTGAATGTCCACGGGCGTATCGGCGGGCGCTACGGAGCCGAAGCCCGGCTCCACGCGTTCTTCAGCCAGTTCGCCGCCCGCGAGCGAGGGCTCGCGGCGCGACGGTGCACGAGCCGGCTCGATGAACGGGCTCTGTTCCTCGAGTTCGCCGCCGAGCGGCGTCTCGACCGCCTCTTCGGGCATCGGACGCGGCATGCGCCGGCGCACCTTGGCGCCTTGCCATGCGTTGTACACCACCACGCCCCCGACGACCACGGCACCCGCGCCGATCAACCCGAGAGTCAACTGATCCATGCATGCTCCATCAGCAATTCTTTTTCCGGCGGCGCGCCCGGCGCGCCGTCCTCGTCTATCGATATAGACAGCAATTCAAACCGCGAAGTAACACGCGAGTCAGATCGCGCGTTCCATCGCCAATCAGATCGTATTCTGTGCGAAACCCGCAGCCGTTTCCATGTCGACGGCCACGATCCGGGACACGCCCTGCTCCTGCATCGTCACGCCGATCAGCTGCTGCGCCATCTCCATCGCAATCTTGTTGTGGGAGATGAACAGGAACTGCGTCTTGTTCGACATCGCACGCACGAGGTTGGCGAAACGCTCCGTGTTGGCGTCGTCGAGCGGCGCGTCCACTTCGTCGAGCAGACAGAACGGCGCAGGATTGAGCTGGAACATCGCGAACACGAGCGCCGTCGCGGTCAGCGCTTTCTCGCCGCCCGACAGCAGGTGAATCGTCGAGTTCTTCTTGCCCGGCGGCTGCGCCATGACCTGCACGCCCGCATCGAGAATCTCGTCGCCGGTCATGATGAGCTTCGCCTGACCGCCGCCGAAAAGACGCGGGAACAGATCGCCGAAATGCTTGTTCACTTCGTCGAACGTGCCTTGCAGCAACGTGCGAGTTTCCTGGTCGATCTTGCGGATCGCGTCTTCGAGCGTTTCGATCGCGCTCGTCAGGTCGGCCGACTGCGCGTCGAGGAAGGTCTTGCGCTCCTTCGCCGCGGCCAGTTCGTCGAGCGCGGCCATGTTGACCGGTCCGAGCGCCGTGATCGCGTTGTTGATGCGCGTGACTTCGCCTTGCAGATACGAGGGCTTGAGGTCCGGCGTGAGCTTTTCCTGCAGCGCCGCCTCGTCCACACCGGCCGCCTGCAACTGCTCGACGAACTGCTCGCCGTTCAGGCGCGCGGCCTGCTCCTTGAGCTGCAATTCGGTAATGCGGTCGCGCAGCGGTTGCAGCGCGCGTTCGGCAGCAAGGCGCGTTTCGTCGGCGGCGCGCAGTTTCGCGCTCAGATCGTCGAGTTCGGCGCGCGCGTTGCGCAGCAGTTCTTCCTTCTCCGCGCGAATTTCCAGCGCGTCTTGCAGGCCGGTGTGCGCGGTCTGCTCGTTGATCGTTTCGAGTTCGGCGCGCGCGTCTTCGAGCGAGCCCGCCACGCGTTCGCTCTGATCGTGCGAGATCTGGATGTTGCGGCGCAGTTCTTCGATGCGCGCGGCCAGATTACGGGCCGCGAAGCGCGCGTCGCCCGCGGCGCGTTCGAGATCGCGCGCGGCGTTGCGCGCCGCACCCAGTTCTTCGTCGAGCGCCTCGAACGCGAGCTGGTTGTCTTCGAAGCGCGCCTGGAGTTCGGCGAGCTCGCCGTCGTGGCGCTCGAAATTCGCTTCCGATTCGGCACGCAGCGCGCGCTGGTCTTCGATCTGCGCGCGAATTTCGTCCAGTTCTTCACGGATCTGTGTGCTGCGCGCCGTGTAGCGCTCGTGCGCCTGCGTGAGCTTGAGCACGTCCATCTGCAGCGCATGCACGCGTTGCGTGGCGCGGTCGGCTTGCTGGCGTGCCTCGCCGAGCACCTGAGCGGCCTGCGTATGCGCGGCTTCCGCACGCACCACGGCCGAGCGGGCTTCGTCGGCGAGCAGCGCCTGGGCACGCACCTGGCGCGCGAGATTTTCGATTTCCTGCTGGCGCGCCAACATGCCCGCCTGCTCGGAATCGGCGGCGTAAAGCTGCACGCCCACGCGCGACACCGAGTGACCGGCCTTCACCACGAACGCGCCGCCTTCGGGCAATTGCGTGCGTTGCGCGAGCGCTTGCGCCAGATCGTCCGCGACGAAGGTCGTCCCGAGCCATTCGTTGAGCACTGCGCGCAGGCCTGCATCGTCGATACGCACGAGCGAGAGCAGCGGCGTGAGACCTGCCGGTACGCTAGCCGTCTGGCCCGCCAGCGGCGGCGCATAGAACGCGAGCTTGGCAGGCGGTGCGTCGGTGGCGAACGCCTTGACCCAATCGAGATTCGACACTTCGAGCGCCGCGAGACGCTCGCGCAGCACAGCTTCGAGCGCGGTTTCCCAACCGGCCTCGACATGCAGCTTCTTCCACAGACGCGGCAACGCGCCCAGTTCGTGACGTTCGAGCCACGGCTGGATCTTGCCTTCGGTCTGGACGCTCTCCTGCAGTTGCTTGAGCGCCGCGAGACGCGCTTCGAACTGGTGAATCTGGGCGTTTTCGGCCTGCACGCGATCGTGCGCGGCACGGCGCTCGGCGTCCAGACGCGGCACGGTTTCCTGCGCGTCCGTGAGGCGGTCCTGGGCGTCGCGAAGAATTTCTTCCTGCTCGGCCAGTTGCATGCGCAGCTCTTCGAGCTGCACTTCGTCCGGCGCGTCGAGGCCGCCTTCCTCCGACTTCAGGCGCTCGTGGCGCTGCTGAAGCTGCTGGAGCATTTGATCGGCGTTGCGCTGATGCGCGGCTTCGAGCTTGAGCGCCTGTTCCGTGCGCGCGATGCCCGCACGCTCGTCGTTCAGTTGAGACTGGGCGTCGCGCCAGCGGTTTTCGAGCGCAGGCAGCGCTTCCTGCTTCGCGGCGGCCTCTTCCTCGGCGATGGCGGCTTTTTCCTCGCCCATCGCGAGTTGTTCTTCAGCGTCTTCGATATCGTCCTGCGCCTTTTGCGCCTGGACCTGCCATTGCTCGCGCTGCGCCGTGAGCGCCGCGATCTGCGCCTGCACACGATTGCGCGATTCGACGATGAACTTGATCTCGGCTTCGAGCCGGCTCACCTCGGCGTTCGCTTCATAGAGCGAGCCTTGCGCGCCCTGCATCGCGTCGCTGGCCGAATAGTGCGCCACGCGCAGCGTTTCGAGCTGCGCTTCGACTTCGCGCAGTTGCGCGGTATGCCGTTCGAGATCGATCTGCGCCTGCTCGATGGCGCGCTGCTGGCGCTGCTGCTCGCCCGCCGCCTCGTTCTTGCGCAACAGCCACAGCATGCGCTGCTTTTCTTCGCCGTCGGCCTGCAGTTCGCGGTACTTCGTCGCCACGACCGCCTGGCCTTCGAGCTTTTCCAGATTCGTGGAAAGCTCGCGCACGATGTCTTCCACGCGCGTGAGATTCTCGCGCGTGTCGTGCAGGCGGTTTTCGGTTTCGCGACGGCGTTCCTTGTACTTCGACACGCCCGCGGCTTCTTCGAGGAACACGCGCAGTTCTTCGGGCTTCGCCTCGATGATGCGCGCGATCATGCCCTGCCCGATGATCGCGTAAGCACGCGGACCGAGACCGGTGCCGAGGAAGATGTCCTGAATGTCGCGGCGGCGCGCCGGCAGATTGTTGATGTAGTAGCTCGAGGTGCCGTCGCGCGTAAGCACGCGCTTGACGGCGATCTCGGCATACTGGCCCCACTGGCCAGCGGCGCGCCCGTCGGCGTTGTCGAACACGAGTTCGACGCTCGCGCGGCTGCCGGGTTTGCGCGCGGTGGAACCGTTGAAGATGACGTCCTGCATCGACTCGCCGCGCAATTCGGACGCGCGGGATTCGCCGAGCACCCAGCGCACGGCGTCGATGATGTTCGATTTACCACAGCCGTTCGGTCCGACCACTCCGACGAGTTGGCCCGGTACCTGGAAATGCGTGGGATCGACGAATGATTTGAAGCCAGCGAGTTTAATCGAGGTCAGACGCACGGCGATATCGCTGTTTGAATTGGAAGAGTGAACGGGACCGCCCGGACCGCCGCCGCGCACCGTCGACCGTCACTTCAGTCGCACGGCGGCGCGAGGCGCCGCAGGATTCGCATCTGGCCGAACGAACGGCGCGCACAGCACGGACAGCCGCCACGGCTCGCCGTGCGAAGCGCCTGATGCACCTCAGTGCGCGCCCGGCCGGCGAGGATCAGGGGCAATCATACCATCGCACGCGTGCCATTCTGCCCGCCATCGGGCCGGGCGCCACGGCCGTCGTGGTGATTGCGGGTTTTATCGGCACTTTTGTCGGCGGTCGGGTCAACGTTTGCATCGGACTCGTCGTGGCGGCGATCGTAGTCGTGCTGGTCGGACGAGGCACCGGCACCGTCGCGGCCTTCGGCGCTGATCTCCCCGCTGGTCTCGCCGCGAGTTTCATCGTCGAGCAAGCCCGCGTCGGCGTGGGCGATCGCGCTGGCTTCGGCGCTCGCGTGAGCCACCTGCCGGGGACGCTTGCGCGCCTCCTGCGCGCGATGCACCCAGCTCGACAGCAGCGAGGCAAGCACGATACATGCGCCGCCCGCCCATTCGCGCGGCCCCGGCGTCTCGCCGGCGAGCAGCCACGAAGAAAGTGCGGTCACGACGATTTCGAACAACATGATGATCGAGGCCCGGTTGGCTGGCACGCGCGCGAGCCCGTATTGCACGAGCATGTTGTTCACGCCCAGCAGCACACCGAGCGCCAGCACGAGCAAAACCGCGCGGGCGAGCGGCTCGCCGGCATGGAGCGCCGGCATCGGTTCGAAAAACGATGCGATCACGCCGAATATCGCCGCCCCGCCGAAAATCACGGCGGTACGCATTTCGGGCTTCATTTGCGGCAGCACCCGGCTTGTCTTCACGACGAGCACATTGCTCATCGCGAAACCCATGCCGCCCGCGAGGCCCGCCCACTCGGCGGCGCTGCCCGGCAGTGGCACGCCGAGCCTGGGCGACCAGAGCATGAGCACCGCGCCCGCCAGCGACAGCCCGGCCAGCGCAGCGCCGGACCAGGTCAGCCGCTCGTGCAGGATGAAGTGCGCGAAGATCGCCGTCCACGCGGGCGTCAGATAGAACAGCAACAGCACGCGCATCACTTCGCCGTGAATCGCGCCCCATACGAATCCGATGTTGGTGACGCCCGCCGCCAACCCGAGCAGCGGCAACACCCAGTGCCAGCGCACCGTCGAAATCGAGCGGCGGCGCAGCAGCAGCACGAACAGGCAGGCCGCCGCGCTCGTCGCCGCGCCGGCAGCCGTGCCGGTCAGACCGAAGCTCGCCAGCGTGCGCAGCGGAAACCAGATCACGCCCCACACCGAGGCGCCGATCATGATCGCGAGCGTCGGCCAGCCCGATTTCAGATTGCGCGCGGTCAACCAGGCGGCGCTCATCGCGCGAACCTCGCGGACATTGCGCGCATCGCGTTGATCGCGGCCATCCAGCGTTTTTCAGACTGCATTCCAATCCTTGTTCAGTTTCAGCTTGATGGCCGCTCGGGCCGCCGACCGGGTTCGCGCCCGATTCGTGAGCGATCTTTAGCCAGGCCGTGCGCGACCCAAGCCCGACCGAAGCCCGCCTCAAGCCCGATCCACGCCCCGGCCCGCGCGCCACCGCGACCCAATCAGCAAACGGCGGCCACGCTATAATTCACGTTTTGCCAGCGACGGCAGTCGCACCGCCCGGCACGGCCCCACCCGGCCATGCGGGTCAACCGGTGCGTCAACCGGTGTGTCAACCGCGTGCCAACCAGCGCGTCAATCAGCCGGTCCGTGCGACGCACACCCTGCGCCGCGATCCCGCCGCGTGCCCGCGCCCGTCGCTCCATCCGTTTTTCGCTTACGCCCGCCAGCCCTGTGAATCCGCTACTCGACACCCTCCAGTCCTATCCCTTCGAAAAGCTGCGCGCGCTCTTCAAGGACGTCGCGCCGAATGCTGGCCTGCGCCACATCAGCTTCGGGATCGGCGAGCCGAAACACCCGACGCCCGCGCTGATCCGCGACGCCATCGTCGCCTCGCTCGACGGTCTGTCGGTGTATCCGGCCACGGGCGGCAGCCCGGCGCTGCGCGAAGCGATCGCGAAATGGGTGAGCGAACGCTACAGCCTGCCCGCCATCGACGCCAGCACGCAAGTGCTGCCGGTCTCGGGCTCGCGCGAGGCGCTGTTCGCACTCGCTCAGGCGGTCGTGGACCCCACGGCGGGCGCCAAAGACCCCGCAAAACGGGCGATCGTCCTCTGCCCGAACCCGTTCTACCAGATCTACGAAGGCGCGGCGCTGCTCGCGGGCGGCGAGCCGTACTTTGTCAACAGCGATCCGACCCGCAACTTCGCCTGCGACTATTCGCAGGTGCCGGAAGCCATCTGGGCGCGCACGCAGCTGCTCTACGTCTGCTCGCCGGGCAACCCCACGGGCGCCGTCCTCACGCTCGACGACTGGCGCGAACTGTTCGCGCTGTCCGATCGCTACGGCTTCGTGATCGCGTCCGACGAATGCTATTCGGAGATCTATTTCGACGAATCGACGCCGCCGCTCGGCGGTCTCGAAGCCGCGCACCAGCTCGGCCGCGGTTTCGAGCGCCTGATCATGCTGTCCAGCCTCTCGAAGCGCTCGAACGCGCCGGGCATGCGCTCGGGCTTCGTGGCCGGCGACCCGGCGATCCTCAAGCAGTTCCTGCTGTACCGCACCTATCACGGCTCGGCGATGTCGCCGGTCTGGCAGTCCGCCAGCATCGCCGCGTGGGGCGACGAGGCGCACGTGCGCGAGAACCGTGCGAAGTACGTGCAGAAGTTCTCGACCGTCACGCCCATGCTCGCCGACGTGCTCGACGTGAAGCTGCCGGACGCCGCGTTCTACCTTTGGGCCAACGTCGCGCGCACCGGCCTCTCGGACACCGCGTTCGCCCAGCGCCTCTACGCCGACTATAATGTGACGGTCCTGCCCGGCTCGTTTCTCGCGCGCGAAGCGCACGGCGCGAACCCGGGTGAAGGCTTTGTCCGTCTGGCGCTCGTCGCCGACGTCGACGAATGCACCGAGGGCGCGCAGCGCATCGTCGACTTCTGCCGCTCGCTCGAGGCATAACACCGTCAGCCGTAACGCCACCGCCGAACGCGCGCCCCGCCGCGCGCGTATCGCCACCGAATTCCCGCCGTCCAACGGCTTTTGAACTCACACGAAATCATCACCATGTCGCAACAACTTCAGCAGATCATCGACACCGCCTGGGAAAACCGCGCCGACTTTTCGCCCAAGTCCGCGCCGAACGACGTGCGTGAAGCCGTCGCCCACGTCATCGCCGAACTGGACAAGGGCACGCTGCGCTGCGCCGAGAAGAAGGACGGCGACTGGGTCGTCAACCAGTGGGTGAAGAAGGCCGTGCTGCTGTCGTTCCGCCTGGAAGACAACGCGCCGATGGCCGCCGGCGGCTTCACGCAGTTCTTCGACAAGGTGCCCTCGAAGTTCGCCAACTACACGGCTGAAGACTTCGCCGCAGGCGGCTTCCGCGTCGTGCCGCCGGCCATCGCGCGCCGCGGCTCGTTCATCGGCAAGAACGTCGTGCTGATGCCGTCGTACACCAACATCGGCGCGTATGTCGACGAAGGCACGATGGTCGACACGTGGGCAACCGTCGGTTCGTGCGCGCAGATCGGCAAGAACGTCCACCTTTCGGGCGGCGTGGGCATCGGCGGCGTGCTGGAGCCGCTGCAGGCCAACCCGGTCATCATTGAAGACAACTGCTTCATCGGCGCGCGCTCGGAAGTCGTGGAAGGCGTGATCGTCGAAGAAAACTCGGTCATCTCGATGGGCGTGTACCTCGGCCAGTCGACCAAGATCTATGACCGCGAAACCGGCGAAATCTCGTACGGCCGCATCCCGGCAGGCTCGGTCGTCGTGGCCGGCAACCTGCCCTCGAAGGACGGCTCGCACAGCCTGTACTGCGCCGTGATCGTCAAGAAGGTCGACGCGAAGACGCGCGCCAAGGTCGGCCTGAACGAGCTGCTGCGAGGCGACTGATGGCGAAGGCCGCAAAGACCGTGGTCGTCTACGGCATTCCGAACTGCGACACCGTGAAGAAGGCCCGCGTGTGGCTGGAAGAGCACGGCATCGAGTTCGAATTCCACGACTTCAAGAAAGCCGGCGTGTCGAACGCGCTGGTGCAGGACTGGCTCAAGGATGTCTCGCTCGATCAGCTGATCAACAAGCGCGGCACGACGTGGCGCGGCCTGTCCGAGGTTCACAAGGCCGAAGCCGATTCGACCGCGGGCGCGATCGCGCTGATGATCCACAAGCCGTCGATCATCAAGCGCCCGGTCGTGGCCGTAAACGGCCGCGTGAAGACGCTCGGTTTTTCGGCCGAGCAGTACGCGGAGCTGTTTGCCTGAACTGTGTTTGAGGCACTGCGCGAGCGGAGCGCCCAGCCGTCGGAAGTCTTCGATGGCCTCGCGAATCCGCTAGCGCATCATCGTCACAAGCTGTTGCCGGCCCCTGCATTGCAGCGGCGCCGGCATTTTTATTGAAAGTGGTCCCTTCATGTCCGCCACCCTCGCCCTTACCGAAGCCCTGATCGCGCGCGCGTCCGTGACGCCCGACGACCAGCACTGCCAGCGCATCATGACCGAACGCCTCAGCGCGCTCGGCTTCGCGTGCGAAACGATCGAATCCAACGGCGTGACCAACCTGTGGGCCGTCAAGCGCGGCACGGACGCCGACGCGCCGCTGCTCGCCTTCGCGGGTCACACCGACGTGGTGCCGACCGGCCCCATCGAGCAATGGAGCTCGCCGCCGTTCCAGCCCTCGCACCGCGACGGCGTGCTCTACGGCCGCGGCGCCGCCGACATGAAGACCTCGCTCGCCGCCTTCGTGGTCGCCAGCGAAGAATTCGTGGCGGCGCACCCGCAGCATCGCGGTGCGATCGCCTTCCTGATCACGAGCGACGAGGAAGGCCCCGCGACCGACGGCACCGTCAAGGTGGTCGAGGCGCTTCAGGCGCGCGGCGTGAAGATGGACTACTGCATCGTCGGCGAACCGACGTCGACGAATACGCTCGGCGACTGCGTGAAAAACGGCCGCCGCGGCTCGATGTCGGGCAAGCTCGTCGTCAAGGGCGTGCAGGGCCACATTGCCTATCCGCATCTCGCGAAGAATCCGGTGCATCTGCTGGCGCCGGCGCTCGCCGAACTCGTCGCCGAAAAATGGGACGACGGCAACGAATACTTCCCGCCCACCACGTGGCAGGTCTCGAACCTGCACAGCGGCACGGGCGCGAGCAACGTGATTCCGGGCCACGCCGACGTGCAGTTCAACTTCCGCTTCTCGACCGCGAGCACGGTGGAAGGTCTGCAACAGCGCGTGCATGCGATTCTCGACAAGCACGGTCTCGAATACGATCTGCACTGGAGCATCAGCGGCCTGCCCTTCCTCACGCCGCGCGGCGCGCTCTCGAACGCGCTCGAAAAAGCGATTCACGACGAAACCGGCGTGACCACCGAGCTGTCGACCACTGGCGGGACTTCGGACGGCCGCTTCATCGCGCGCATGTGCCCGCAGGTCGTGGAGTTCGGGCCGCCCAACGGCAGCATCCACAAGATCGATGAGCACATCGAAGTCAAATTCATCGACCCGCTCAAGAACGTGTACCGCCGCGTGCTCGAACAGCTGATCGCCTGACGCGATCGGCCTGCACGCACTGGAGCCCCTGATATGACCCATCCGCTTTCCACTACGTTTTCGACCGTGCGCGATCTGCTGCGCTACGGCGTCACGCGTTTTTCCTCGGCGCAACTCTCGTTCGGCCACGGCTCGTCCAACGCCTATGACGAAGCCGCCTATCTGGTCCTGCACACGCTGCATCTGCCGCTCGACCTGCTCGATCCGTTCCTCGACGCGCGCCTCGCGCCCGAGGAAATCGAGAAGGTGCTCGGCGTGATCGAGCGCCGCGCCAACGACCGCGTGCCGGCCGCCTACATCACGCAGGAAGCGTGGATGCACGGCCTGCGCTTTTACGTGGACGAACGCGTGATCGTGCCGCGCTCGTTCATCGGCGAGCTGCTCGCGGACGGCCTGCAGCCGTACGTGGAAGATCCCGAGCAAGTGGGCGCCGTGCTCGAACTGTGCACCGGCTCGGCCAGCCTCGCGATTCTCGCGGCGCACGCGTTCCCGAACGCCGACATCGACGCCGTCGACCTTTCCGCGCCCGCGCTCGAAGTCGCGAAGCGCAACGTTCACGAACACGATCTCGACGACCAGATCTCGCTGTTCGAAGGCGATCTGTACGCGCCGCTGCCGGAGCGCCGTTACGACGTGATCATCACGAATCCGCCGTATGTGAACGCCGATTCGATGGCCGCGCTGCCGCCCGAATACCGTCACGAGCCGGAAATGGCGCTCGCGGGCGGCACGGATGGCATGGACATCGTGCGCCGCATCATCAAGGACGCGCGCAACTGGCTGACCGACGACGGCGTGCTCGTGGTCGAGATCGGCAACGAGCGCGAGAACGTGGAAGCGGCATTCGGCGGCCTCGATCTCGTCTGGCTGTCGACGAGCGCCGGCGACGACCAGGTGTTCCTGATCCAGGCCCGCGATCTGCCGGTCTGAATTGACGTTTGAATGTGCGCCCGTGGCAGCGGGCGCACGTCAGTCAGCCACCTCTCGCATTGCTGGAACACCGGCGGCCTGGTCTTCCGCCGCCGGTCTGATGGCGCACGTTGCGCCGCCCTGGGTAAGATGACCGTTTCCCGGCTCACGCGGCTTGGACCTTGCCTGACGCGTCGGCAACGTCTCGCGCCTTTATGCACTTCGACTGGTCAACGCTCGGCACCCTGCTCGCGGTCGTCCACGTATTCGGACTGATCGCGGCCTGCCACGCCATTCTCAATACGCGCACCTCGCAAGGTGCGATCGCCTGGGCCGTCTCGCTCGCGACGATGCCCTACCTCACGCTGATCCCGTATCTGTTCCTCGGCCGCAGCAAGTTCGAAGGCTACGCAGACGCGCGGCGCATCCGCGACGAAACCTTGCGCACACGCGCACACGCCCCCGAACGCGACCGCCCGGCAACCACCAGCATCGGCCCGACGGATCTGCTCAGCGAACGCGTGATCCGCACCTTTGCGCAACTGGGCGGCATGCCGCTCGTGCCGGGCAACGCGGTGCGCACGCTGGTGAACGGCGAGGCCACCTTCGCGGCCATCTTCGACGCAATCGAACAGGCGCGGCAGTACGTGATCGTGCAGTTCTTCATCGTGCACGCGGACGCGCTCGGCGAGATGCTCAAGGACGTGCTGCTCGCCGCCGCGCAGCGCGGCGTGCGCGTGTACTTCCTCTACGACAGCATCGGCAGCTTCGACCTGCCCGCCAGCTACGTGCGCGATCTGCGCGCGGGCGGCATCGAGGTGCATCCGTTTTCGGCGAAGCGCCGCTTCGTCAACCGCTTCCAGCTCAACTTCCGCAATCACCGCAAGATCGTGGTGGTCGACGGCGAGCGCGCCTACGTGGGCGGCCACAACGTGGGCGTCGAGTATCTCGGCGCGAACGCGCGGCTTTCGCCGTGGCGCGACACGCATATCGAAGTGCGCGGCCCGGTGGTGGCCAGCATCCAGTTCGCGTTTACCGAGGACTGGTACTGGGTCACCCAGGAATTGCCGGGCTCCGAGCCGCCCGCCGTCACGCCGCGCGACGGCGACGACATGCAGTGCCTCGTCATGCCCACCGGCCCCGCCGACCGCCAGGAAACCTGCTCGCTCTTTTTCGTGGAGGCGATCAACGCCGCCAGCAAGCGCATCTGGATCACCACGCCCTATCTCGTGCCCGACTCGGCCGTGCTGTCCGCACTACGCCTCGCGGCGCTGCGCGGCGTGGACGTGCGCATCATGATCCCGAGCCGCCGCGACCATTACGTGGTGTTCGAAGCCTCGACGCTCTACGCCTACGACGCCGTGCGCGCGGGTATCCGCATCTTCCGCTACAAGCCGGGCTTCCTGCACCAGAAGGTCGTGCTGATCGACGACGTCGCCGCCGCGATCGGCAGCGCGAACCTGGACAACCGCTCGTTCCGCCTGAACTTCGAGATCATGGTGCTGACCGTGCACCGCGGCTTCGCCGCCGAAGTGGAAGCGATGCTGGAGCGCGACTTCGCGCACACCTTCGAGATCGACCGCGGCGAATACCGCAACGCGCCCGCGTGGCGCAAGATCACCATGCACCTCGCGCGGCTGTTTGCGCCGATTCTCTAGCGCCCGGCGTTACAGCAGCGTTTCGATGTCGGCGGCGATGGCGTCGGGCTTCGTGACCGGCGCATAGCGTTTGACCACGTTGCCGTTGCGATCGACCAGAAACTTCGTGAAATTCCACTTCACGCGCTCGAGGCCCAGCACGCCCGGCGCTTCCTCGGTCAGCCACTGGTAGAGCGGGTGCGCGTGGGCGCCGTTCACGTCGATCTTCGCGAACATCGGGAACGTAACGCCGAAATTCTTCTCGCAAAACGCGCCGATCTGCGATGCGTCGCCCGGCTCCTGCTTGCCGAACTGGTTGCACGGGAAGCCGAGCACCGCGAGGCCGCGCGCGGCGTACTGATCGTGGAGCTTTTGCAGACCCGCGTATTGCGGCGTGAAACCGCATTCGCTCGCGGTGTTCACGATCAACAGGACCTTGCCCGCATACTGTTCGAGGCTCACTGGCGCGCCGCCGCCCAGCGGCTCGGCCGAAAACGCATACACCGTCGTCATCTGGCTCTCCAAAGGAAAGCGCCAGTCTAATGGAGAAAGGGGCCGTCCCGCACCCTGGCCGAATGGCTAGCCGTTCGGCTAGTCATTGGAGGCCCTCCACCCAGTTAAAATAGCGCTTTACGTTTTGTTCGCGGCCCCGTCCGCGCCCGCGCTCCCGTGATCCGCTTCAACCAATTCAGCCTTGCTCGCGGCACCAAGCCGCTTTTCGACCAGACCTCGTTCACCCTGAATCCGGGTGAAAAGGCCGGTCTCGTCGGCGCGAACGGCGCGGGCAAATCCACGCTGTTCTCCGTGCTGCGCGGCGAACTGCACGCGGACGCCGGCGACTTCTCGCTGCCGCCTTCGTGGCAGATCGCGCACGTGGCGCAGGAAACGCCCGCGGTCGACAGGAGCGCGCTCGAATACACGCTCGACGGCGACGCCGACCTGCGCGAAATCGAAGCGCGTATTGCGGCGGCCTCGGCGGCCCACGACGGCGCGGCCGAAGCCGAAGCCCACGCCGCGTTCGCCGACGCCGACGGCTACACCGCGCCCGCGCGCGCCGAAGCGCTGCTGCTCGGCCTCGGCTTCACGCTCGACCAGACGCGCCAGCCCGTGGCGAGCTTCTCGGGCGGCTGGCGCATGCGCCTGAATCTCGCGCAGGCGCTGATGTGCCGCTCCGACCTGCTGCTGCTCGACGAACCCACGAACCACCTGGACCTCGACGCCATCGTCTGGCTCGAAGACTGGCTGCATCGCTATCCGGGCACGCTCGTCGTCATTTCGCACGACCGCGAATTCCTCGACGCAATCTGCAACGTCACGCTGCATCTGGAAAATCAGCAGGTCAAACGCTACGGCGGCAACTATTCGCAGTTCGAGCTGCAGCGCGCGCAGCAGCTCGCGCTGCAGCAAAGCGCCTACGAAAAGCAGCAGAAAACCGTCGCGCATCTGCAGAGCTTCATTGACCGCTTCAAGGCCAAGGCCACCAAGGCGCGCCAGGCGCAGAGCCGTGTGAAGGCGCTCGAAAAGATGGAGCTGATCGCGCCCGCGCATGCCGCCTCGCCGTTCACTTTCGAGTTCCGCACGCCCGATTCCGCGCCCAATCCCATGCTCGTGATGGAAGACGTGCGCTGCGGCTATCGCGCCGAAGACGGCACCGAAACGCCCATCGTCGAGCGTGTGGCGCTGTCCATTCAGAACGGCCAGCGCATCGGGCTGCTGGGCGCGAACGGCCAGGGTAAATCGACGCTGATCAAGACGCTCGCGGGCACGCTCGGGCCGCTTTCGGGCGAGACGCGCACGGGCAAAGGCCTGCAGATCGGCTATTTCGCGCAGCATCAGCTCGAAACGCTGCGCCCCGACGACTCGCCGCTCCAGCATCTCGCGCGCCTCGCGCCCGACACGCGCGAGCAGGAATTGCGCGATTTCCTCGGCGGCTTCAATTTCCCCGGCGAAATGGCCACGGCGCCCATCGCGCCCTTTTCGGGCGGCGAAAAGGCACGCCTCGCGCTCGCACTCATCATCTGGCAAAAGCCCAATCTGCTGCTGCTCGACGAACCGACCAACCACCTCGACCTCGAAACGCGTCACGCCCTGACCATGGCGCTCGCCCAGTTCGAAGGCACGCTCATTCTGGTGTCGCACGACCGCCATCTGCTGCGCGCAACCACCGACCAGTTCATGCTGGTCGCCAAACACCGGCTGCAACCGTTCGACGGCGATCTCGACGACTACCGCGACTGGCTGCTCCAGCACGCGGCCGAGCAACGCGCGGCGCTCAAGGCGGCGGCAGCCGGCGGCACGGGGAATGCGGCCAGCGAACTGGATGGCGCCGATGCGGGCGTCAACCGCAAGGAACAGCGTCGTCAGGAAGCGGAAACGCGCCAACGTCTTGCGCATCTGAAGAAGCCGCTGCAGGCGAAGATCGGCAAGATCGAAAAGGAAATGGACGCGCTCAATGCCGAGAAAGGCACGCTGGACGGCTTCGTCGCCGACCCGGCCAGCTACGAGCCCGAGCAGAAGACGCGTCTGACCGACGCGATCCGCCGTCAGGCCGACGTCCAGTCGCGCCTCGAGACGCTCGAAGCCGAATGGCTCGAAGCGCACGAAGAACTCGAGCAGATCGGCTGATGCCCGCACCGCACGTGCGGCACAATCGATCCTGATCCGCCTGTTGACCTTAACGACGTCACCGCTCTCACCGCCAGGAGTCACCCGAGTGTCGACACCCGCCTTGCAAGGCCTCCGCGTTCTCGATCTGACCCGTCTTTTGCCCGGGCCGGTGGCCACGCTGCGCCTCGCGGAAATGGGCGCCGACGTGCTCAAGATCGAGCCGCCGGGCGCCGGCGACGCCTCGCGCGCCATGATGCGCAACAGCGCCGACGAAATCGCGGGCCGTCCGGGCGCGTTCTATCAGATCGTGAACCGCGGCAAGCGCGAAACGCGGCTCGACCTCAAGTCCGAGGGCGGCCGCGCGGTGCTGCTCGCGCTCGCCCGCGACGCCGACGTGCTGGTCGAGAGCTTCCGGCCCGGCGTCATGGACCGGCTCGGGCTCGGCTACGAGACCCTGCGCGCGATCAACCCCAAGCTCGTCTACTGCGCGATCACGGGTTACGGCACGACCAGTCCGTTCGCCGAGCGCGCCGGCCACGACATCAATTACGTCGCGTATTCCGGCGTGCTCCATCAGATCGCCGCGCGGGACGGCGCGCCCGTGCTGCCCAATTTCCAGATCGCCGATCTGCTGGGCGGCGCGCTCGCGGCGGTCACGCAGATTCTCGCCGCGCTCTGGCAAGTCGCGCGTGGCGGCGAAGGACGTTTCGTCGATATCTCGATGGCGCATGTCTCGCACACGCACAACGTGGTCGCCCAGGTCGCGCTCGCCAACGACGACGCGGCCGCGCTCGAGGCGGGCGGCGGCCTGCTCAACGGCGGCGTGCCCTGCTACAACCTCTATCGCACCCAGGACGATCGCTGGCTGGCCGTCGGTGCGCTGGAGCTGAAGTTCTGGCAGGCGCTCTGCACGGCCATTGGCCGCGAGGATTGGGCGCAGCGGCACTGGAGCCTCGGTCAGGCGATCGGTGGCACGGACGCGGCAGCGCTCACGCACGAGTTCGCCGCGATGATTGCGGCCGAGCCGCTGCAAACGTGGATCGACCGGCTCGAAGTGATCGACTGCTGCGTGTCGCCGGTGCTCACGCCCGGCGAGGCAGCCAATCATCCGCTCTTCAATCCGGAAGCGCTCCAGGCGGTGCTCGACGAAATCGCCGCGCAGCGTGAAGCGGAAGCGCGCCGTGCCGCGGGCTTGCCGCCGGCCGCGGCGCCGTTTGCCCAGGCGGGCGCCGCCGCTGCGGCCTACGGCATGGCGGGTACGCAAAGCGCACCCGTAGCGCCTCCGCCGCCCAATCCGCAAACCGCTTTCGCGACCAATACGCCCGGCATGCAGGGCTATGCGCAAAATGCTCCGCAAGGCGGCGGCACCCACGCACCGGGCCAGCCGCCGGGCAAGAAACCGTTCAGCTACGGCCCGTGAGCGAACGCGGCCAGGGCGCGGCGGAGGGGCTGCCAAGGAGCAACCAGGAGCAGGCGCAATGTAAGTTAAGGAAAGGCAAGCTGTATGAAAAATGGGCGCTCGATGCGCCCATTTTTCTGGCAAGTGCCTGTGTCGTGACCATGACCTCGCCGCCACCCTCGGGCGCCACCCGAGACCTCGCCGCGCGCCTAGCGCCGCGGCAGCGTTTGACGCGGCATGCGCTCGTCGTCGTACATGACGTGTTTGCGGCCTTCCACGTGATGGGCGATGGTGCTGCGCACCTGCGCGGCCGTCACATTGCCGGCCACCACCTGGCGTGAAATGCGGCCGTCGCCGTCGATCCACTCGACGATGCGGCAAGTGCCGCCGAAAGGCTGCACAAGCGGCTCGGAGACGCGGCAGCCGCGCACGACGATCGAGTTTCCGACGAAGGACGATTCTGTCTGTTTCAAGTCGCTATCCTTTCCGCTGGATGCGGGGTTGCATATGCGGGCAAGGATAGGGAAATCGCAAAATTTTCTGGTTACAGTGCGAACCAGGGTTGTTACCAATGATTACGCGACAGACCATGCCTGTCGCATCGATATCACTCCAGTTCGCGCACCCGGTCGATCGCCTCCTCAATACGCTCGACCGCGATCACGTTGAGTCCCTCGATCGGCTGCTTCGGCGCATTGGCGCGCGGAATCAGCGCGCAGGTGAAACCGAGCTTCGCCGCTTCCTTCAGACGATCCTGGCCGCGTGGCGAGGGCCGGATCTCGCCCGCCAGGCCCACTTCGCCGAAAACGATCAGACCCTTGGGCAACGCCTTGTTACGCATCGACGAATGAATCGAAAGCAGCACGGCGAGGTCGGCGGCCGGTTCGGTGATCTTCACGCCGCCCACCGCGTTCAGGAACACGTCCTGGTCGAAACAGCCGATGCCCGCGTGACGATGCAGCACCGCCAGCAGCAGCGCGAGCCGGTTCTGCTCGAGCCCGACCGCGAGTCGGCGCGGATTCGGCACCTGCGCCGTGTCGACGAGCGCCTGCACTTCCACGAGCAGCGGCCGCGACCCTTCCTGCGTCACCATCACGCACGAACCCGGCACGCTCTGCTCGTGTTGCGACAGAAACAGTGCGGAAGGATTGGCAACGCCGCGCAGGCCGCGCTCGGTCATCGCGAACACGCCCAGTTCGTTGACCGCGCCGAACCGGTTCTTGAACGCGCGCACCAGACGGAACGACGAGTGCGTGTCGCCCTCGAAGTACAGCACCGTATCGACGATGTGTTCCAGCACGCGCGGGCCCGCGAGGTTGCCCTCCTTCGTCACGTGGCCGACCATGATGATCGACGTGCCCGACTGCTTGGCGATGCGCGTGAGCTGCGCCGCGCACTCGCGCACCTGCGCGACCGAGCCGGGCGCGGACGTCAGCGCTTCGGAATAGATCGTCTGGATGGAGTCGATGACGGCAACGTCGGGCTTCTCTGCCTCGATGGTCGCCTGGATCTTTTCGAGCTGGATTTCGGCGAGCAGTTGCAGCTCGCTCATCTTCGAGCCCTTTTCGAGCAGACCGAGACGTTGCGCGCGCAATGCAATCTGCGCCGCCGATTCCTCGCCGCTCACATAGAGCGCGCGGCGGTCGGCCGCGATTTCGGCGAGCGATTGCAGCAGCAACGTCGATTTGCCGATGCCCGGATCGCCGCCGATCAGCACCACGCCGCCCGCGACCAGGCCGCCGCCCAGCACGCGGTCGAATTCGCCCACGCCGGACGTGAAGCGCGGCACGTCGGACGCCTCGATATCGGCCAGACGGCGCACCGGCGCGCTCTTCGCGAGCGCCTGATAACGGTGATTGCCCGCGGGCTCCGCGACGCTTTCCACCAGCGTGTTCCACGCGCTGCACGCGGGGCACTGTCCTTGCCATTTCGGCGCCTGTCCGCCGCATTCGGTGCAGATATAGAGCGTCTTAACCTTCGCCATGCTTTTCGCCATACCGCCTTTGTTTCTGGTGTCGTTGTCCTGTCCCGCTTCCCCAGGCGCCCCGCTTACTCCGCGCGCACCGGCACGCGCGGCGCGACCGCGCACATCAGCTCGTAACCGATCGTGCCGCACGCGGCGGCCACCTCGTCGATCGGCAGATTCGCGCCCCACAGCTCGACGCGCGTGCCCATGCCCGCGCCCGGCACCGGCGTGAGATCGACGGTCAGCATGTCCATGGAGACGCGGCCGACGACCCGCGTGCGCACGCCGTCGACGATCACCGGCGTGCCCTCGGGCGCGACGCGCGGATAGCCGTCCGCGTAACCGCACGCCACCACGCCGATGCGCATGGGCTTGCGCGCCGTGAAGGTCGAGCCGTAGCCGACGGTCTGGCCTTCGGCAACGTTCTGGGTGGCGATCAATTCGGATGCGAGCGTCATCGCCGGTTGCAGGCCGGTGCCGTCGAGCGCCGACGCCTCGCCCGAAGGCGACGCGCCGTACAGCACGATGCCCGGCCGCACCCAGTCGAAATGCGACTCCGGATGCCAGAGCGTGGCCGCCGAATTCGCGAGACTGCGCGCGCCCGCGATCCCCTGCGCGCCACGCTCGAACGCCGCCATCGCCTCGCCGATGCCGCGCGGCGTGTCGGCGTCCGCGAAATGCGTCATCAGCGTGATCTGACCGATGCCGGCCGCCGCCCGCGCGCGCTCCCATGCGGCGCGGTATTTCTCGGGCGTGTAGCCGAGCCGGTTCATACCGCTATTCATCTTGAGCTGCACGTTCACGGGCTTCGAGAGACGCGCCATTTCGAGCATGCGCATCTGCTCGTCGCAGTGGACGACGGTCGAGAGGCTGTAACGGTCGATCACGTCGATGTCGGTCGGCCGGAAAAAGCCTTCGAGCAGCAGGATCGGCCCCGCCCAGCCGAGTTCGCGCAGCTTCACGGCCTCTTCGAGGTCGAGCAGGCCGAAACCGTCGGTGGCGCGCAGTCCGGGGAACGCCCGCGCAAGCCCGTGCCCGTAGGCATTGGCCTTGACCACGGCCCAGATTTTCGACTTCGGCGCGTATTTCCGGACGACGGAGAGATTATTGGCGAGTGCGGCGGTGTGAATCGTGGCTGAGAGGGGGCGAGGCATGGGAGATTTTCGTAAAGACGCTTTCGAATCAGGAGCTTACAGGGTGTTTTCAGCGCCCGGCAGGCCCGCCTGCTGGGCGGTCAAGGAATGTGCTAGTCCGAATGCAGCTATTTTCGTGATATAAAGCCCTGCGCACAACCCATTTCGAACGTAATAAGCCCGGATGCCTCCCACCCGTCCGGGGCGGACGGACCGCAGCGAGGACAGCATCGCATCAGATGAAAAAAGGCTTTTACACCATCATGGCCGCGCAGTTTTTTTCGTCGTTGGCCGACAATGCGCTCCTGATCGCTGCGATTGCACTGCTGAAAGACCTCCACGCCCCGAACTGGATGACGCCGCTGCTCAAGCTGTTCTTCGTCCTTTCCTACGTCGTTCTTGCCGCATTCGTCGGCGCCTTTGCTGATTCCCGCCCTAAGGGCAAAGTGATGTTTATCACGAACTCGATCAAGGTCGTGGGCTGCGCCATGATGCTGGCCGGCACGCATCCCTTGCTCGCGTACGGCGTGGTCGGTTTCGGCGCGGCGGCGTATTCGCCGGCCAAATACGGCATTCTGACCGAGCTGCTGCCGCCCGAACGGCTCGTCGCCGCCAATGGCTGGATCGAGGGCACCACGGTCGGCTCCATCATTCTCGGCACCGTGCTCGGCGGCGCGCTGATAAGCCCGCACATCGCCGCCCACGTGATCCGCCACACGCCCGCCTCGATCAACACGCCGGCCGAAGCCGCGATGCTCGTGATCATGGCCATCTACGTGATCGCCGCCCTCTTCAATCTGCGCATTCCCGACACCGGCGCGCGCTATCCGCGCCAGCAGCATGGTCCGATCCGTCTCATCACCGATTTCGCCGACTGCTTCAACACGCTCTGGCACGACAAGCTCGGCCAGATTTCGCTCGCGGTCACGACGCTGTTCTGGGGCGCGGGCGCCACACTGCAATTCATCGTGCTGAAATGGGCCGAAGTCTCGCTCGGCATGTCGCTCTCGGAAGGCGCCGTGCTGCAGGCCGTGGTAGCCGTGGGCGTGGCCGCCGGCGCGATGATCGCGGCCGCGCGCATCCCGCTCAAGAAATCGCTTTCGGTGCTGCCAGTCGGCATTCTGATGGGCATCGCCGTCATGCTGATGGCGTTCTACACGCGCAACCTCTTTCCGCCGCATTGGGGCCTGCATATCGGCCATCTGCGCATTCCGGGCTATCTGCTGTTCGCCTATATGTTCCTGATGGTCGTGGGCGCGCTGTCGGGCTTCTTCGTCGTGCCGATGAACGCGCTGCTCCAGCATCGCGGCCACGTGCTGCTGTCCGCCGGTCATTCGATCGCCGTGCAGAATTTCAACGAGAATCTCTCGGTGCTCGTGATGCTGTGCCTCTACGCCGTGCTCGTCTGGCTCGACGTGCCGGTGACCATCGTGATCGTGCTGTTCGGCACCTTCGTCTGTCTGATGATGTGGCTCGTGATGCGGCGCCACCAGGCCAATCAGCGCGCGTTCGACTCGGTCGCGCTGATCGGCGAAAATCACGGACACTGACCGGCTGCGCCAACGCGCCGCCGTCGTCCCCTTCATCGAATTTTTCAGCGTCCGCGCGGCGGTCTTCGAGCTTTCGGAGCGATGCGCGCGCGGCGCCTTCGCGACGCTGCCATGACCTCACCGATTTCCCACGTCCTCACGATCGCCGGCTCCGATTCGGGCGGCGGCGCGGGCATCCAGGCCGACCTCAAGGCGTTCTCGGCGCTCGGCGCGTACGGCGCGAGCGTGATCACCGCGCTGACCGCGCAGAACACGCGCGGCGTGACGGCGATCCACGCACCCGACGCCGCCTTCGTGACAGCGCAACTCGACGCCGTGTTCGACGACATCCGCATCGACGCCGTGAAGATCGGCATGCTCGCCAACGCGTCGATCGTGCGTGCGGTGGCCGACGCGCTGCGCCGTCACAAGCCGCCGCGCATCGTGCTCGACACGGTCATGATCTCGAAGAGCAATCACGCGCTGCTCGCGCCCGAGGCCGTCGCGGCGCTGCGCGAGGAGTTGCTGCCGCTCGCGGACATCGTCACGCCGAATCTGCCGGAGGCGGCGGCGCTGCTCGGCATCGAAGCGGCCACCGATGAAGCCGCGATGGTCGAACAAGGCGAGCGTCTGCGTGCGCTCGGCGCGCAGGCCGTGCTGATGAAAGGCGGCCACCTCGGCGGCGACGACAGCCCCGACTGGCTGATCGAAGCCGGCGGCACGCTGCGTCTGGGCGGCCCGCGCGTGCCGGTGACGAACACGCACGGCACGGGCTGCACGCTGTCTTCCGCGATTGCCGCGCTGTGGCCGCAGAACGCGACGCTCGCGGACGCCGTCGCGCAGGCGAAGACTTATCTCACCGGCGCGCTGGAAGCGAGCGACCGGCTCCATGTCGGGCACGGCGTGGGCCCGGTGCATCACTTCTGGCGTTGGTGGTAGGCGCGGGTTATTGCCGCGCGAAGGCGCTCGCCCGCTCGGGCCAGTCGTCGGGGACGATGAAACCGCGCGAGTGCTCGATATAGCCGCCGACGCCATCGGCGACGAACGCAGCGACCATCACCGGATCGTGCTTGCGCAGCAGATTCGCGAACAGCGTCGCGGAATCGGTCGGGCGCGCGACGGCGAGACGGTTTAAAAATCCGTCAGCCTGCGTGGCGCGCTTGATAGACATTTCGTCCGCCGATCCGGCTGCCAGCCTTTCGTGGACGCCTGACCCACCACCACTTGCTGCCGCATCGCCGGATTGGCCGTTAGTTGCAATCTCTGGACGATCGCGTTCCGCGAGCTCACGCGCGTCAAGGTGGCGCGGCGCAAGCCACGCGAGACGCGGCAGGACACTCCAGCCATCCGCGCCGTGACGCGCCGCGAAATCGGCCCAATCGGCGTGCGTGACCCACCAGCCGCGCCCATGCGCCGCCGCCACTTCCGGCGCATTCGTCGCGGCATGATCCGCGTGCGGATCGGCGCGATAGAACAGCCAGCCCTTCACGAACATCTGCGCGAGCCAGGGCCCAACCAGGCCGAGCGCCGCGAATTCCTCGCGCTGCGTCAGCCGCAATTGATGGTCGAGCAAATGCGCGAATTTCCAGTCGAAGCGATCGCGCAAATTCGGCCCGACGAAATCCGCGAGACGGCCCTCGTGAGGCTCATCGGCGCCCGCATGGAGATAGCACTTCACCGCCAGTTCCCAATGCAGCTTTTGGCCATCGGCGGTCTCGACGAGAAAATCGCATTCGCCCAGCGTGCGTCCTGCGTGACGCAGCGGCAGACCGGCGGCGACGAGTCGCGGCGCGGGACCGAGCGTCAGCCACGCGCCAAGCAGCGCTTCCGCATAACGGCCGAGGCGGGTGAGATTCGCCGCTTCGAGCATTGCGTGCAGCGGCGCCGGATCGCGATCGAGTTGAGCGAGCCAACCGGCGACGGCATGGGCCGACGTCGAATCGGCGCAAGGCTGCGCGAGCGGCGCTTGCGGTTGCGGACGCAACAAGTCCGCACTCAGCAGGAGCCACGCGAGATCGCGCACGGCCGGATCGGCGTAGCAGGCCAGTGGATCGCGCGCGGCGTTCGAGGCAAGGTCGGACGCGACTTCGGTCACCGCATCGGACGCGACGAGCCCCACCCCGCCGCGCCCTTCGACGTTCATGACTCGCCGCCCGCCGCCTTGCGCCACGTGTCGCGCGCGAGGCACAGATCGGCCCACGCCTTCGATTTGTCGTGCAGGCTACGCAGCAGATACGCCGGGTGATACGTGACGATCACCGGCACGCCTTCGTACTCGTGCACGCGACCGCGCAGCGACGCGATGCTGCCGTCGGTCTTGAGCAGGCTCTGCGCCGCGAAACGTCCGAGCGCGACGATGATCTTCGGCTTCACAAGCGCGACCTGGCGCTGCAGATACGGCTCGCAGCGCGCGACTTCGTCCGGTTCGGGATTGCGGTTGCCGGGCGGGCGGCACTTGATGACGTTGGCGATATAGACGTTTTCGCCGCGCGCGAGCGTCAGCGCATGGAGCATGTTGTCGAGCAGCTTGCCCGCCTGGCCGACGAACGGCTCGCCCTGGCGGTCTTCGTTTTCGCCGGGCGCTTCGCCGATCAGCATCCAGTCGGCTTCGCGGTCGCCCACGCCAAAGACGGTGTTGGTGCGCTTTTCGCACAGGCGGCAGCGCTCGCACGACTTGACGCGCTCGGCGAGCGCGTCCCAGTCGAGCGTCGCGATGTCGTCGCGCGGCGCGCGCGCGGGCGCGTCGATGTCTTGCGGCAGCACCGGCTCGGCGACCGAATCGAACCACGCGAAATCGTCGTCGGTGAACGGCGGCGGCTCGTCGGCATCCGGTTGGGCGCGCTTCGCTTCGGACGGCGCCGGTCGACGTGACTCGGGTGACGGCGAGGCAGCGCCCGGCTCGCGCTGCGGCGTGCGCGCCGGCGTCGGTGCTTCGGCTTGCGACGGCGCGCTGGCGCGCGCCACGACAGCCTCGACCGACGGCGCAACCTCCGTCACATGGCTGGCAACGCCAGTGCCGACGCTAACGGCCTCGACCGCCACGCTTTCCACGGCCGCCGCCGCACCCTTGCGCACCCAGCGCGGCGCGAGTCCCAGCTCCTCGAGCGCGTATTCATCGAGCGCCATCCGCGCCCTCCTCTGCAAAAGTCAGACGCATCACCATCGCGTCCTCGCGCGTGTGGTGACGCGCCGGATAGTAGTTCTTGCGCCGCCCGACGGTCACGAAACCAAACTGCTCGTACAGCCGGATCGCCCGATGATTCGACGGCCGCACTTCGAGCAGCAGGCCTTCGAGCCCCTGCGCGCGCGACATCCGCACGCCTTCGCGCAACAGCGCGAGCCCGGCGCCCGCGCCCTGCGCCGCCGGCGCGACGCACAGATTGAGCAGATGCATCTCGTCGACCACCGGCATCAGCACGCAATAGCCGATCAGCGTGCCGGTCACATGACGCATGCAGATGCCGTAGTAGCCGTTGCGCAGCGAGTCCTCGAAATTGCCACGCGACCACGGAAATTCGTAGGCGTTCTTTTCGATGACCACGACCTCGTCGAGATCGCTTTCGGTCATCTGGGACAGATAGCGGTCGGTCATCAGCACACCGCTCATCGTCCCTCCCCGGACGCGGCCGATTTGGCGGCGAGGCGCTCGGCCGTGGTCTGAGCGACCTTGTTGCGGATGTACTCGGGCGCGGCCTGGTCGGCGGGCACCGTGCGGCCGGCGCGGAACGCACGCAGCGCGGCATGCGCAAGCGGCACGGCGTGCGGCAGCGCCTCGGCGTCGATCACGCGTGCGGCCGCCGCGGCGCTCAGGCGCGTACCGAAGGCCGCCGCCGCGTTACCCGCGAGCGTGAACGGCGTGTCGGGCGCGACGACGGCTTCGGGTGCATCGAGCGAAGCGGCGTGCACGGTCGTCCATTCGCCCGTCGCCGCGTCCCACGCGTAGTCGGCCCAATAGGCTTCGTCCATGCGCGCGTCGAGCGCCGCCAGCACGCGCGTCGCCGACGCGTCGCGCAGCCGCGCGCTTTCCGCGCAGACGAGCAGCGTGCTGACCGGCACGACCGGAATATCGAGGCCGAACGCGAGGCCTTGCGCCACGCCCGTGGCGGTGCGCAAGCCCGTGAAGGAGCCGGGGCCCGCGCCGAACGCGATCGCGTCGCAATCGGCGAGCGTAAGGCCGGCTTCGGCGAGCACTTCGCCGATGGCAGGCAGCAGGCGCGTGCTGGAGACAGCGCCCGTGGCTTCATGTCGCACCCAGACGCGCGAAGAGGTCGGTTTCTGAGCGGCATCCTCAGCGGCATCCTGAGCGGAGCCCGGGGCAGATGCACCGCCCGCGGATGCGGCGGCGCGAAGCAGCGCGACCGAACAGAATTCGGTCGACGTATCGATGGCAAGCAGCACGGTTTCAGTCATGACCGCTATTGTAATGCGGCGCCCTCGCCCAGTCGCCGCCCAGGCATGCGCGCTGCGCGCCGCGCTCACCGTCGGCGAGAGTCCTTCTAGAGTGGAGGAATCGTTCCAGCCCCATGCCAGACGACGCTGCTACCATCGTCGGACTCGATCGAATTCAAGTGGAGGAAACAGCAATGAGCGATATCAACGCCCAGTTCGCGCAGGCGCAGGAAGACGTGCAGAAGCTGTCGGAGCGTCCGGGCAACCTGACGTTGCTGCGTCTGTACGCGCTGTACAAGCAGGCGAGCGAAGGCGACGTGCACGGCGACAAGCCGGGCTTCACCGACATCGTCGGCAAATACAAGTACGAGGCGTGGGCCGCGCTGCAAGGCACGGCGCAGGACACGGCGAAGACGCAGTATGTAGAACTGGTCGAGTCGCTCAAGAGCGGCGCGGCGAGCTAAGCCCGGCTTCGCACCGGTCGGCGCGGCACGCCCAGCCGCGCCTCGCCCGAATTTCCCCTCCGCGAACTCGCCGCGAACTCGCCGCGATCTCGCCGCGATCCCCCGCCGTTCCCACCCTCTTTTGCGCCGATCCGCGTGCAACTATCCGCGCACCGCAAATCGTTTGCGCTCGCGCTGGCGCGCTGCAACAAAACGAGATATAATCCACGCTGCGTTGCGCTCCGGTCGCCATTGCGATCAGCCCAACGCCACGTAGCGTTAAGCTCCAATCCAGTTTAGAACCTGTCCCTCCCTGCCGTGGCCCTGCTTTCGGGCCGTCAAGTATCAGGCTGGCGGTTGGCCAATCCGGGCTGAGCCGCACCCAAAACAGCTTCTAACGAAAATCCGCCCCCGTGTGCGGATTGCCCCCGTTTTTCGATTTGTTTGCACAATCCGACGACTTGGGTATGCCGATTGGCGCCGACGTTCTATTTCCTGTGTACCAAGGATTTTCATGACTTCGAGCAATACCCAAAGCCCCCTCGACGCGATCGCCAACGACGCCCTCGGCCTCGAGCAGCCTGTCGCCGCCGCCGCTGAAGGCGTCGCGCCTGCTGCCGACACGCCGGCAGGTCCGACGTTCGAGTCGCTCGGTCTGTCGCCGGAGATTGTCTCCGCGCTGACCGCAGCGGGCTACAAGGCCCCGACGCCGGTTCAGGAACGCGCCATTCCTGCAGCCATCGCGGGCCGCGACCTGCTGGTCTCCAGCCCGACCGGTTCGGGCAAGACCGCAGCGTTCATGCTGCCTGCCATCGAGCGCTTCGCTCAGATCCAGAAAGCACAAGCCGCGCAACCGCGCGAGCCGCGTCCGCAAGGCGCGAACGGCCAGCAAGCCGATCGCCGCCCGCAACGCCGTCCGCAGCCGGTGGCACGCCCCGGCCTGCTCGTCCTCACGCCGACGCGCGAACTCGCCATGCAGGTGACGACGGCCGCTTCGACGTACGGCAAGCACCTGCGCCGCCTGCGCACCGTCAGCATTCTCGGCGGCGTGGCCTACGGCCAGCAGCTGATGCTGCTCGCCAAGAACCCCGAAATTCTCGTGGCAACGCCGGGCCGTCTGCTCGACCACCTCGAGCGCGGCCGTATCGACCTGTCCGAGCTGAAGATGCTCGTGCTCGACGAAGCTGACCGCATGCTGGACATGGGCTTCATCGACGACATCGACACGATCGTGGCCGCCACGCCCGAAACGCGTCAAACGATGCTGTTCTCGGCCACGCTCGACGGCAAGATCGCCTCGATCACCGGCCGCCTCTTGAAGGATCCGGAGCGTATCGAGATCGTCCGCAAGATCGAAGCGAGCTCGAACATCGCCCAGACCGTGCATTACGTCGACGACCGCGATCACAAGGATCGTCTGCTCGACCACCTGCTGCGCGACGAAAAGCTCGACCAGGCCGTCGTGTTCACGGCCACCAAGATGGACGCCGACCAGCTCGCCGGCAAGCTGGCCGACGCCGGCTTCGAAACCGCCGCGCTGCATGGCGACCTGCCGCAAGGCGCACGTAACCGCACGATCCGCGCGCTGCGCGAGCGTCGCGTGCGCGTGCTGGTCGCGACCGACGTCGCCGCACGCGGTATCGACATCCCGGGCATCACGCACGTCTTCAACTACGACCTGCCGAAGTTCGCGGAAGACTACGTTCACCGTATCGGCCGTACGGGCCGCGCGGGCCGTTCGGGCACCGCGGTGAGCCTCGTGCACCACGCCGAGCAAGGCGCGCTCAAGCGCATCGAACGCTTCGTGCGCGGCACGCTGCCGGTCAACGTCGTCGAAGGCTTCGAGCCGCGCAAGGCACCGCCGGCTAACCGTGGCGGCTTCGGCGGTCGCGGCCGTCCGGGCGGCGGCAACGGCGGCGGCCGTCGCTTCGGCGGCAAGCCGGGTGGCGGCTACGGCAACAACCGTGGCGGCTACGGCGGCAATGCCGGCGGCAACGGCGGTGGCAATGGCGAGCGCAGCTTCGGCGATCGTCCGCAAGGCGACCGCAACGGCAACAGCTGGGGCAACAAGTCGGATTCGCGCGGCGGCTACGGCCAGCGTGAAGGCGGCTACGGCGCCTCGCGTCGCGAAGGCGGCGATCGTGGCGGCTACAGCCAGCCGCGCGGCGACGGCTACGGCCGTTCGCGCGAAGGCTTCGGCGGCGGCCGTCGTGACGGCGGCCCGCGTGGCGCGCGTCGCGACAGCTAAACCACGCTGAAAACGGCACCGGGCGGCGATTCACAACCGCCCGGCGTCCGCAGCCCCAAAAAAGACCGGTGCTTCGTCACCGGTCTTTTTTTGCCCGCACGCTGGATTTCACGATATGAAAAAAATTTTTGCTCCGTAAAATCGCGTGCTGCGTGGCACAAACCGGGCCATTGCGAGATGGAAAATCGCATTCCTCATCGCGAAATAAACACAATAAATCATTGATTTAATTGGATTAAAAATCCATAAAAATCCTCATTGCCGCCCTGTTGCGGGGTGATCGATTTGCCTAGACTCTTATATAAGAGTTCGCGAAACAAAACGCCTCCGTCCCCACAACGAGACACAAGCTTCGCGAAGTTCACCGGTTTAGTCGTTCCGATCAGCGGTTCATCTATCAGGTCAACAGAAGGAGCCCACCATGTCGACGCGTCAACAGCAAGCCGAGCAACTCCAGCAGCAATGGGACACGGATCCGCGCTGGAAAGGCATCAAGCGCAACTACACGGCCGACGACGTGGTGCGCCTGCGCGGATCGATCCAGCCCGAGCACACGCTCGCGAAGCAAGGCGCGGAAAAGCTCTGGAAAGGCGTGAACACCGAGCCGTTCATCAACGCGCTGGGCGCGCTCACCGGCAACCAGGCGATGCAACAGGTCAAGGCCGGCCTCAAGGCGATCTATCTGTCGGGCTGGCAGGTCGCGGGCGACGCGAACCTCGCGGGCGAGATGTATCCGGACCAGTCGCTCTACCCGGCCAACTCGGTGCCGCAGGTGGTCAAGCGCATCAACAACACGCTCACGCGCGCCGACCAGATCCAGTGGTCGGAAGGCAAGAATCCGGGCGACGAAGGCTATACCGACTTCTTCCAGCCGATCGTGGCCGACGCCGAAGCGGGCTTCGGCGGTGTGCTGAACGCGTTCGAACTGATGAAAGCGATGATCGAAGCCGGTGCCGCGGGCGTGCACTTCGAAGACCAGCTCGCCTCGGTCAAGAAGTGCGGCCACATGGGCGGCAAGGTGCTCGTGCCGACGCGCGAAAACGTCGCCAAGCTGACGGCCGCGCGTCTGGCCGCCGACGTCTGCGGCGTGCCGACCGTGCTGCTCGCCCGCACCGACGCCGAAGCCGCCGACCTCGTCACCTCGGATATCGACGACAACGACAAGCCGTTCCTTACCGGCGAGCGCACGGTGGAAGGCTTCTTCCGCACCCGCAACGGCCTCGAACAGTCGATCTCGCGCGGCCTCGCCTACGCGCCGTATGCCGACATGATCTGGTGCGAGACGGGCAAGCCGGATCTCGCGTTCGCCAAGCAGTTCGCCGAAGCGATCCACAAGGAATTCCCGGGCAAGCTGCTTTCGTACAACTGCTCGCCGTCGTTCAACTGGAAGAAGAATCTCGACGACGCGACGATCGCCAAGTTCCAGCGCGAGCTGGGCGCGATGGGCTACAAGTTCCAGTTCATCACGCTCGCGGGCTTCCACTCGCTGAACTACTCGATGTTCAACCTCGCGCACGGCTATGCGCGTCAGAACATGAGCGCGTTCGTGGAACTCCAGCAGGCCGAGTTCGCCGCGGCCGAGAAGGGCTTCACCGCCGTGAAGCATCAACGCGAAGTGGGCACGGGCTACTTCGACGCCGTGACGCAGACGGTCGAGCGCAACGCGTCGACCACGGCGTTGCACGGTTCGACGGAAGACGAGCAGTTTTTCGATAAAAAGGTGGCGTAAGACCACCGTTGGCGCGGGTTGGGGAACCCTCGCCCGTTCAGGCGCCGTCCGCACGGCGCGGCGGCCGGCATGTGAACCTTGGCGGGGCATGCCGGCCACCGCCACCGCCGGACGCGCGCCGGACGCTTTTCACCGATAGACGATCACCGGAATCTTCGTATGACTGAGCACACGTTGGGTTTCGCTGCCGATCAAAAGGCTGCCCAGACCGCGACGTCCATGCGAGGCCATGAAAATCACGTCGCAGCCCCGGTTTTCGGCGGCTTCGATAATGCCCAGATAAGGCGAAGGATGCACGCTGGTGCAGCTGTCGCACGCCACGCCCACGCTGTGCGCCGCCTCCTCGACTGCCTGCAGATGCGTGCGCGCCTCTCGCTCACTGCGCGTCTGGAAGTCGCCGGGAAGTTCGATGGCGATGTCGCCGGCGATGTTGCCAGGATACGGCGAGTACGGATACTGCGGCATGCAGGCGTAGGCCGTGACGTGCGCGCCCCGCGTCCGTGCGAGTGCAATCGCGCCGTCGATCGCCTTTTTCGACAGATCCGTGCCGTCGGTCGGAACGAGGATGTGCTTGAACATGACGCCCTCCGTGTTCGTCTGCGCTGCCGGCGCTTCCGGCAACGCTTCTGCCAACGCTTCTACCCAGTCTGCTGCCCGGTCTTCTGCCGATTGTAGTGCGCTAAAAAACACGCCGCGGCGGGCATGCGGGCATCTCCGCATATCGGCAACACCCACGTCAGGCCGCGCGTCGAGCGAATGTCGCGGGACGGATCGCGTCAGTCCTGACCCCAGTAACCCGGTTGACCGTACGTATGCTTGAGAAAGTCGAGAAAGAGGCGCACGCGCAACGGCAGGTGCCGGCGCTGCGGAAACACGGCATGAATGCCGATGGGCGGCGCGGCGTAGGCGTCGAGCACGCGCGCGAGCCGGCCCGCCGCAATGTCCTCGCCGACTTCCCACCACGAGCGCCACGCGAGACCGTGGCCCGCCAGACACCATTCGTGCAGCACCGCGCCATCCGAGCACTCCATCGTGCCCGCCACGCGAATCTGCACGACCTTGCCGTCCTGCTGGAACGTCCAGCCGCGCTGCTGATTCGCGCTCGCGCCGAACGCGAGGCAGTTGTGGCGCGCGAGATCGGTGAGCGTTTCGGGTTCGCCGCGCCGCGACAGATACGAGGGCGCGGCAACGACGACGCGGCGGTTTTCACCGAGCTTGAGCGAGACCAGCGACGAATCGGGCAATTCGCCCAGCCGCACGGCGCAGTCGAAGCCTTCGTTGACCAGATCGACGAGCCGGTCCGAGAGATCGAGCGTGATCGTCACGTCCGGATGCGCGACCGTGAAATCGGGCACGAGCGGCGCGACGTGACGTCGTCCGAAACCCGCTGGCGCCGACACGCGCAAATGTCCGCTCGCCTTCACGCCGCCCGCCGAGACGCTCGCCTCGGCGTTCTGCATGTCGTGGATGATGCGCTGGCAGTCCTCGAGAAACGCCGAGCCCTCGAAAGTCAGCGTGATACGCCGCGTGGTGCGCACGAACAGCTTCACGCCGAGGCGTTCCTCGAGCGCGTCGATACGGCGTCCGATGATCGCGGGCGCCACGCCTTCGGCCTGCGCGGCCGCCGAAAGACTGCCCTTCGCGGCGACGATCGCGAAGGTTTCGATCTGCTTGAATCGATCCATCTGGAGAAAAAGGGAGCCGGATTGCGCAGCGCAAATGGCTGCAAAGAAGCGAATGATCGTCAGATTAGGTGGGTAAAAGTAAAAGATCAAGTGATCAATCGCGCCTTTTTCAGCAATCCACCTCATGAATACAATTCACCTCGACCTCTGACGACGGAGTGCAAGGCTATGTCGGCCACAACGACAACTCTTTTTCCCAAGGCGGTGATCTTCGACGCGTACGGCACGCTCTTCGACGTGCATTCCGTCGTCGCCGCCGCCGAGCAGATGTTCCCGGGCCAGGGCGAAGCGCTCTCGCAGCTCTGGCGTCTCAAGCAGATCGAGTACACGCAGTTGCGCACGCTCTCGGACCCCGCCGGCGCGCGCTACAAGCCGTTCTGGGACGTCACGCTCGACGCGCTGCGCTACGCCGCGCGCCGCCTGAACCTCTCGCTCACGGGCGCGGGCGAAAAGCGTCTGATGGACGAATACGCCTGCCTGTCTGCCTTCCCCGACGTCCTGCCGGTGCTGCGCCGCCTGCGCGAAACGCGCGCCGACGGCAGCCGCACGGGTCTCGCGATCCTCTCGAACGGCAATCCGCAGATGCTCGACATTGCGGTCAAGAGCGCGGGCATGACCGGCCTGTTCGACCACGTGCTGTCCGTGGACGCCGTGCGCGCCTACAAGCCCGCGGCCGCCGCGTACGCGCTCGGCACCGCCGCGTTCGACGCGGCGCCGCGCGAGCTGGTCTTCGTGTCGTCGAACGGCTGGGACGCCGCGGGCGCCGGCTGGTTCGGCTACACCACCTTCTGGATCAACCGCCAGCGTCTGCCCGCCGAAGAACTCGGCGTCGCGCCGCACGGCACCGGCGGCGGCATGGCTGAACTGGCCGCCTTCATCGAAACCGCCGCGCCCGCCGAACGAAGCCGCCCCCGCCCCAGCCCGGGCGCATGACGACATCGCTCAGCGAGCACGGATAGCAGCACACCACGCATTCACAATCTGACCGACCAAGGAGTTAGCAAATGGCGAACACGTTGCAACTGCCGCAAGGCATGCAGATCACGGCCGAGATCCAACCCGGCTTCGAACAGATCCTCACGCCCGAGGCGCTCGAACTCGTCGCGAAGCTGCACCGCGCCTTCGAACCGCGTCGCCAGGAACTGCTGAAGGCGCGCGTCGAGCGCACGAAGCGTCTCGACGCCGGCGAGCGTCCGGACTTCCTCGCAGAAACGAAGTCGATCCGCGAAGGCGACTGGAAAATCGCCGCGCTGCCGAAGGATCTCGAATGCCGCCGCGTGGAAATCACCGGCCCGGTCGAGCGCAAGATGATCATCAACGCGCTGAATTCGGGCGCGGATTCGTACATGACCGACTTCGAGGATTCGAACGCGCCGAACTGGGACAACCAGATCACCGGCCAGATCAACCTCAAGGACGCGGTGCGCCGCACGATCTCGCTCGAACAGAACGGCAAGTCGTATCAGCTCAACGACAAGACCGCCACGCTGATCGTGCGTCCGCGCGGCTGGCATCTCGACGAAAAGCACGTGACGGTCGACGGCCAGCGCGTGTCCGGCGGCATCTTCGACTTCGCGCTCTATCTGTTCCACAACGCGAAGGAACTGATCTCGCGCGGCAGCGGCCCGTACTTCTATCTGCCGAAGATGGAAAGCCACCTCGAAGCGCGCCTGTGGAACGACATCTTCGTCGCGGCGCAGGAAGGCGTGGGCGTTCCGCGCGGCACGATTCGCGCGACGGTGCTGGTCGAAACGATTCTCGCCACCTTCGAGATGGACGAAATCCTCTACGAACTGCGCGAACACAGCTCGGGCCTGAACGCCGGCCGCTGGGACTACATCTTCTCGGCGATCAAGAAGTTCAAGAAGGACGCGGACTTCTGCCTCGCGGACCGTTCGCAGATCACGATGAACGTGCCATTCATGCGCGCCTATGCGCTCGAACTGCTCAAGACCTGCCACAAGCGCAATGCGCCGGCGATTGGCGGCATGAGCGCGCTGATTCCGATCAAGAACGACGCGGCAGCGAACGACAAGGCAATGGGCGGCGTGCGCTCGGACAAGGCGCGCGACGCGGGCGACGGCTACGACGGCGGCTGGGTTGCGCATCCGGGCCTCGTGCCCATTGCGATGGAAGAGTTCGTGAAGGTGCTCGGCGACAAGCCGAACCAGATCGGCAAGCAGCGCCCCGACGTCAACGTGACGAACAAGGATCTGCTCGACTTCCGTCCGGAAGCGCCGATCACCGAAACGGGCCTGCGCAACAACATCAACGTCGGCATCCACTACCTCGGTTCGTGGCTCGCGGGCAATGGCTGCGTGCCGATCCACAACCTGATGGAAGACGCCGCGACCGCCGAAATCTCGCGCTCGCAGGTGTGGCAGTGGATCCGCTCGCCGAAGGGCAAGCTCGACGACGGCCGCAAGGTCACGGCCGAACTCGTGCGCGAACTGATCCCGCAGGAACTGGACAAGGTGAAGGGCGTGGTCGGCGGCGATACGAAGCCGTACGAGCGCGCCGCGCAGATCTTCGAACAGATGTCGACGTCGGAAGATTTCGTCGAATTCCTGACGCTGCCGCTGTACGAGGAAATCTGATCGGCTTCGCTCGTCGCTGGATGCGATGAGCCGATGCGTCGATAAAAAAGGCCCGGCGGATGGGAGTCCGCCGGGCCTTCGTGTTTTCTGCGAGTTTTTCGTGGTGCGCGAGGTGGGCGCCTAGCGCGCGCGCCGATGCTCCACCCAGTCGCCGCTCGTGATCTCGGGACGGCCCGCGACCGCGCCCGGCGCGACCGGATAGTACAGGCAGTCGACGCGCTCGCCCTGCACTTCGAGGCTCACCGCCTTCGAGACGAACAGCCCGTCGACGCCCGGATAGACCTGCTCGATTTCGTCGAGCACGGCCAGCAGCGCATCGTCGATTTCATAGACGTCGCCGACTACGCGCGCGGGTTGATCCGCCTGGATCGCCGCGTCGTCGTGCGCGGCCGCCACCATGCCCGGATACGTGCCGAAGTCGAACAGCCGACCCGACAGCGACGTGAGCCCGAGATGACGCGGACGCGCGATCGCATGGCGATCCGCGGCGAGGTTGATGTCGTTGATCTCGCCCGCGCGCAGCGTGCCGTAGACGAACACGTATTTCATGAATTCCGCTCCTTGCTCCTGATCTCCGCGTCATTATGCGATAGCCAGCATGTTTTCGGGCGACGTGGCGGGCGTGCAGAGGCGCGTTAAGCATCGATGCGCGCCGATCCGTGCACGCGCCTACAATGAGGCACTCCGTTGCCCCTGTCAGCGCCAACCCGCACAGATCAGCGCAAATCAGCATCCGCATGCCGCCATGACCGCCGACGCCACCACCTTCGACGCCACCCGCGTCAGCGACGCCCTGCCCGCCGCCTTCGCCGAGATCCCGCCCGAGTTCGCGCCGAACCTTGAGCATCCGATCCGCGTACGCTCGCGGCCGATGGCCGCCGGCGTGCGCATCTCGAAGCACACGCATGCGTGGGCGCAGCTCGCCTATGCGTCGCGTGGCGTGCTGCGCATGGCCACGCCCGGCACGACGTGGATGGTGCCGCCGTCGCGCGCGATCTGGGTGCCGCCGTACGTCACGCACGAAGTGTCCATCGTCGAGGACGCGTTCCTGCGCACGCTCTATGTCGATCAGTCGGTGATTCCCGCCGGGCTGGACGCGTGCCGCGTGGTCGAAGTCTCGGGCTTGCTGCGCGAATCGATCGCCGCCTTCGACGAACACGGCATCGCCCCGGCGCGCGAGCGTCTGCTCGGTGCGGTCGCACTCGACGAAATCACGCGCTCTGCGCCCCTGCCGCTCGCGGTGCCAATGCCCGAGGAAAAGCGCCTGCGCGCGCTCTGCGAAGCGCTGCTCGCCGATCCGGCCGGTCCAGGCTCGCTCGAATACTGGGCCGCGCACGTGGGCGCCAGCACGCGCACGATCGCGCGGCTTTTCCGGCTGGAACTGGGCGTGAGTTTTTCGCAGTGGCGTCAGCAAGCGATCCTCGCGCGCGCGATTCCGCTGCTGAATCAGGGCAAGCCGATGTCGATCGTCGCGCAGGAACTCGGCTACCAAAGCCAGAGTGCGTTCTCGGCGATGTTCCGGCGCGCGTTCGGCGAAAGCCCGCGGGCCTTTATCGCGCGCGGCACCGGCGACCGCGAGCAGGACCTCGACGAAACGCATTCCGCGAACGACGAACCACTCGAAGCGCCGGGCGACTGACGCGCGATCACACCGGGCGCGTCATGTGCCGGATCGAGCCGAGCCGCGCGAGCCGCGGTCCGGCAACGCGGTAACCCATGCGCAGATAGAGCCGCGCCGCCGGGTTATCGACGAATACACGCAACTGCAATTCGCGCAAGCCGCGCTCGCGCGCCCATTGATGCGAGATGTCGAGCAGGAACGTGCCCGCGCCGTTGCCGCGACAGCCCTCGGCGATCTGCACGTCGCGGATGTGCAGCGAATCGCCCTCCTGCGTCACGCGCAGCACGCCGATCGCCTCGCCGTCGAGTTCGAGAATGAAATTCTCCGACTCGCGGTAACTCGCGAGGAACAGATCGCCCCGCCAGATCAGATGATGCCGCTGGTAATAGCCGCCCATGTTCCGGCGCGTGAGCGACTCGGCGAACTCGAAGTCGTCCATGGTGGCGTGACGCAGCTGGAAGCGCGACGGGATGTCGTTCGGTGCGAACATGGCAGGCAAGGCGGCAATCGCGGAAATTCGGAGTTTCGACAACGCTACGATAACGCGTCGCCTCAGGCAATGGCGTTTTGTCCGTACGCCCGCACGTTTCGCGCGCAGAAATGAGCCGCAGCAACACCGTACCGGCGCCGCACCAAAGATCGGAAGAGAAAGAGAACGCGCGAACCGGAACCGGCGGCGCAAAAGAAAAAAGCCCGCTGGAACTTCCAGCGGGCTTTGATTCTGGCGGAGCGGACGGGACTCGAACCCGCGACCCCCGGCGTGACAGGCCGGTATTCTAACCAACTGAACTACCGCTCCAGTGCTGCTCTGACTACACCGGCGGGCGTTGGTTAGCTCCCGCTGGCGGCGTCGCCTTGACTGCTTGATGGCGCCGCAGAAAAACTTTGGCGTCCCCTAGGGGATTCGAACCCCTGTACTCACCGTGAAAGGGTGATGTCCTAGGCCTCTAGACGAAGGGGACAACACAGGCTTGCGCCTTGAACTACACGCTGCACGCTTGCGCGCACAACTCGAATCTGGCGGAGCGGACGGGACTCGAACCCGCGACCCCCGGCGTGACAGGCCGGTATTCTAACCAACTGAACTACCGCTCCAGTGCTGCTCTGCTACTACACCGGCGGGCGTTGGTTAGCTCCCGCTGGCGGCGTCGCCTTGCTACTTGTGGCGCCGCAGAAAAACTTTGGCGTCCCCTAGGGGATTCGAACCCCTGTACTCACCGTGAAAGGGTGATGTCCTAGGCCTCTAGACGAAGGGGACAACACAGGCTTACACCTTATCCTGCTACAACTAAAAAGCCCGCTCACGATTTCTGAACGGGCTTCTATCTGGCGGAGCGGACGGGACTCGAACCCGCGACCCCCGGCGTGACAGGCCGGTATTCTAACCAACTGAACTACCGCTCCAACGCGACAATCACAGATGGGCGTTGGTTGACTCCCACCTGCTGCCTCGCCAACCTCGTTGACGACGCTCATGTCTGGCGTCCCCTAGGGGATTCGAACCCCTGTACTCACCGTGAAAGGGTGATGTCCTAGGCCTCTAGACGAAGGGGACATGATCTTTTCAGATAATGCCTGACTACACTTTACAGCTATTCCTGCGAATCACCAGCTTTACTGCGACTGGGAAACTACCTGTTCTGATGGTGGAGGTAAGCGGGATCGAACCGCTGACCTCTTGCATGCCATGCAAGCGCTCTCCCAGCTGAGCTATACCCCCTTGCAGAACAGAAGCGAGATTTTAAACATCAATTTCGCTTTCGTCAAGAGCTTTTTGAATCTTTTTTTCATCGCTTCGGTGTTTCGGAGAAACATCGTTGCTCGATTCAAGCACTCTTTGCGTGAAACTTGCTGCTGTTTCGCGCTCCGTATTCAACGGAGCCCGAATACTACAAGAACTCTCGGCGTCGCGCTAGTGCCAGAGCGAAAAATCTTCAAAAAAAGTTCACGCCCCTGCTTTTTGCACGCCGCCGGGAGCATGCGCAATGCTCACAACAAGCCACGACAAGCCACTTCAAGCGCCCTTCGCAAGCCCTTGTTCGATACGGCTCACCACGACGTCACGGCCAAACTGCGTGAGTACGGCGTCGATTGCAGGCGTGTGCGTGGTGCCCGCAACGAACAGACGCACCGGCATCGCGAGTTGCGGCATCTTGAGCTTGTGCGTGGCGAGCGTGGCCTTGAACGCGGCCGAGATCGCTTCCTTGGTCCACTCGGCAGCCTTCAGCGCGACAGCGAGATCGGCGAGCGCCGGACTCACGGCGTCGGTGACGTGCTGCGCGAGCGCATCCGCTTCCGGCTGCGGTTCGCGATAGAACATCATCGCGCTTTCAGCGATTTCCTTGATCGTGTTCGCGCGATCCTTGAAGAGCGCGACCACGCCGTCGAGCGCCGGGCCCTTCGCGAGCGCCGCTTCGTCCACGCCGAGCGCCGCGAAGAACGGCTTCGACAGCTCCGCGAGGCGCGCGTTGTCGACTTCCTTCAGGTAGTGGTTGTTGAGCCAGTTGAGCTTGTTGTGGTCGTACTGCGCCGGCGACTTGCCCAGATGCTCCAGGTCGAACCACTCGACGAACTGCTCGCGCGTGAACACTTCCGCGTCGCCGTGCGACCAGCCGAGGCGCGCGAGATAGTTGAGCACCGCTTCCGGCAGATAACCGGCGTCGCGATATCCCATCACGCTCATCGCGCCATGGCGCTTGCTCATCTTCTCGCCCTGCTCGTTCAGCACGGTCGGCAGATGCGCGTAGACCGGCGGCTCGGCGCCGAGCGCACGCAGGATGTTGATCTGGCGCGGCGTGTTGTTCACGTGGTCGTCGCCGCGAATCACGTGCGTGATCTTCATGTCGAGGTCGTCGACGACCACGCAGAAGTTGTAGGTCGGCGTGCCGTCCGGACGCGCGATCACGAGGTCGTCGAGTTCCTCGTTCGAGATTTCCACGCGGCCTTTAACGGCGTCGTCCCAGGCGACCACGCCCGTGAGCGGATTACGGAAGCGCAGCACGGGCTGCACGCCTTCGGGGGGCACCGGCAGGACCTTGCCCGGCTCCGGACGCCACGTGCCGTCGTAGCGCGGCTTCTCGCCTGCGGCACGTTGACGTTCGCGCAGCGCGTCGAGTTCTTCCGTCGACATGTAGCACGGGTACACGAGACCCTGCTGCTGCATTTGCGCGAGCACGTCGCGATAACGGTCCATGCGCTGCATCTGGTAGAACGGGCCTTCGTCGAAATCGAGGCCGAGCCACTGCATGCCTTCGAGGATCGCGTCGACCGATTCGGACGTCGAACGCTCGACGTCGGTGTCCTCGATCCGCAGCACGAAAACGCCCTCGTTGCGGCGCGCGAACGCCCACGGATAGAGCGCGGAGCGGATGTTGCCGAGGTGGATGAAGCCGGTCGGGCTCGGCGCGAAGCGGGTACGGACGGGAGTCGTGGTCATGGGCGAATACTCGAGGACGATGCCGGCCGGCGAGCGGAAGGCGCGGCGGCGTTGCGCGAAAGGCGGACAACGTCGCGCACGCGTTCTGTCGGCGGCGCTCGGCGAAGGTTCGCGGCGCGGGCCGTGGCGGCGCGGCGGGCTCGTGGAAAAGCCCGACGGCGCACGGCGCTCACGCGAACGAAAACCGGGAAAATTAGAGACGGGATTATACCCGCCGCCAGCGGCTTCGGCCTTGCCGGGAGTGGGCGCGGCCCGCAGCCGGCAAGAACCTGACGCGATGGCGCGCCACGTCACGCCGCGTTACACGTACGAAGCGTGATCGCGTATTGCTTTGCCTTATCATGTCGGCGCGCTGGCTTCCTCGCCAGTTTCGCCCGGTCCGCAGCCGCGGTCCGCGAGAAAAAATGCGGCGCGCCCGCCACACGCTCGACGTTCCTGCCCGCGCCGCCTGGAGAAATTGCTTGAAGTCCCGTTCGAAGCCTGACCAGCACAACGATCTCGATCAGCCGCAGTCTGCGGCGCCCGCCGCCTCGCTGTCACTGAGCCGCCGCCATTTCTCGCTCGCGTCGCTCACCTCGCTCGCGGCCGCCTCCTCGGTCCTCGCCGCCTGCACGACCACGGGCACGGAGACGCCGCAGAACAAGCCGCAGGTCGCTCCACCGCCCGTCGCGCGCAATCCGCGCCCGATCCGCGTGGGTCTCGCGCTCGGCGGCGGCGCTGCGCGCGGTTTCGCGCACATTGGCGTAATCAAGGCACTCGAGGCGCGCAACATCCAGGTCGATCTGATCACCGGCACGAGCGCGGGCTCAGTGGTCGCGGCGCTCTACGCGTCGGGCCTGAACGGTTTCGCGATCAACAAGCTCGCGCTGACGATGGACGAAGCCTCGATCAGCGACTGGGCCATGCCGTTCCGCACGCGCGGCATTCTGCAAGGCATCGCGCTGCAGAACTTCCTGAACACGACGCTGCACGACCGCCCGATCGAGAAAATGGCCAAGCCGCTCGGCGTGGTCTCCACCGATTTGCAAACCGGCCAGCCGATCCTGTTCCAGCGCGGCAACACCGGCATTGCGGTGCGCGCGTCGTGCAGCATTCCGTCGATTTTCGAGCCGGTGAAGATCGGCGGCCACGAATACGTCGACGGCGGCCTCGTGAGCCCCGTGCCGGCCTCGTTCGCGAAAAAGATGGGCGCGGACTTCGTGATCGCCGTGGACATCTCGGCGCGCCCGGAAACGGCCTCGACGCTGAGCCAGTTCGACGTGCTGATGCAGACCTTCACGATCATGGGTCAGTCGATCAAGACCTACGAGCTCGAAAAGTACGCCGACGTAGTGATTCGTCCGAGCCTCAACGCGATGTCGAGCAGCGACTTCACGCAGCGCAACGCCGCGATACTCGCGGGCGAGGAAGCCGGCGCGCGCGCGGCGGCGGAAATCGAGCGCAAGCTCGCGGCGGCACGCGCGGCCTGAGCGCGCGAACCACGCGCTACATAAGCGCCCGAACGCAAAAAAGCCTGCTTCGTATGAAGCAGGCTTTTTTTGCGCCGATGCCGCAGTAGCGGACCGGCAGACCCCAACGCAATACTTTAGTTGCCGCTGCCGTCGAACTGCGCGCTCACGCGCTGCTTGAGGCTTTGCGCCTGATCCGGCGTGAACGACGTTTCAACGCGGCGTGCGCCCGTGAAACGCTTTTCCCAATAGCCGTCGTCCAGATCGTCGACACGGATCGTGCTGCCGGTGGACGGCGAGTGCACGAACTTGTTGTCGCCGATATAGATGCCCACGTGCGAGAACGTGCGGCGCATCGTGTTGAAGAACACGAGGTCGCCCGGTTTGAGGTTGCTCATGCTCACCTTCTCGCCGACGCGGCTCATTTCCTCGGCGCGGCGCGGCAGGTTCAGGCCCAGCGTGTCCTGGAACACGTAGCGCACGAAACCGCTGCAATCGAGCCCCGAATCCGGCGTGTTGCCGCCCCAGCGGTAACGCACGCCGATCATGTTCAGCGCGCCCACCACGACGTCGCCCGCTTTGCCGGCCATGCCGGAAAGGAACGACTTCGCGCCGCCTTCGGACGGAGCCGGGGCAGCCGGCGATGCGGTCTGGGTAGCGTTTTGAACGGCGGGGAGCGACTGCGCATTCGCCGAATTGCTCGGCGAAAATGAGACATTCTGGTTGAAGCTGCTAGCTTCGTCGGCGAACGCGCCGGGAGCTGCTGCCATCAGGACGCCGATGAACATCCCGGCGACGACGCGCGTGCAAGCCTGGGTCAAGTATCGGTGCTGCATGGGTCGGTAGAAATTGCCCGTAAATCAGGGAGTTAGAAGAAAAGTTTGGACGATACTAGCCAGTAAGTATTTGTGTGTCAAAACTTATAGAAAAATACAATCGCGATGCGCACCTCATTGGTGAATTTCACCAAAATTCCCCCTAAAGTTCTTCGAACGTTCATCGATCGAACGCAGCTTTCAGCAACTTTCGCGTGTAAGGATGAATGGGGTCGTCAAAGATTTTTGTTACATCTCCCGTCTCGACAATGGCCCCGTTTTGCATCACGGCGACGCGGTGCGCCATCGCCCCGATCACTTCGAGGTCGTGGCTGATGAACACGTAGCCCAGGTTGTACTTGCGTTGCAGATCGGTCAACAAACGCAGCACCTGCTGCTGGATCGAGACGTCGAGCGCGCTGGTCGGTTCGTCGAGCACGATCACGCGCGGTTCCAGCACCAGCGTGCGCGCGATGGCGATTCGCTGGCGCTGGCCGCCGGAAAATTCGTGCGGATAGCGTTGCAGCGCCGTGCGGTCGAGCCCCACTTCGCGCAGTACGCCCACGATGCGCTTGCGGCGCTCCTCGGCGGAGAGATCGGCGCGATGCAGCGCGAGCCCCTCCCCCACGATGCGCTCCACGGTCTGGCGCGGCGAAAGCGAACTGAACGGGTCCTGAAAGACCACCTGCAGATGCGAGCGCAAACCGAGCTTGTCGCGGCCCTGATAACTCGCGAGCGCACGCCCCTGGAACTCGACCGCGCCCGCCGCCGTGCGCTGCAGACCGAGCATCGCCATCGCGAGCGTCGATTTGCCCGACCCCGACTCGCCGACGATGCCCAGCGTCTCGCCCTGGCGCACCGACACGCTCGCATCGTTTACCGCGCGAAACCGCCCGCGCTCGAACCAGCCCTTGAACCCCGGCAATTTCGTGGCGAAATCGACGCTCACCTGCTTCGCTTCAAGCAGCACCGGCGCGATCGGCAAAACGGGCAGCACGTTGCGCTCGGGCCGGCTCGCGATCAGGCGCTGCGTGTACGGATGCTTCGGCGCCTCGAAAATCTGCTCGACCGCGCCCGTCTCCACAAGCTTGCCCTTCTCCATCACCGCCACGCGTTGCGCGAAGCGGCGCACGAGGTTCAGGTCGTGCGTGATCAGCAGCACCGACATGCCGCGCCGCGCCGCCTCCTCGCGCTGCAATTCGAGCAGCAACTCGACGATCTGACCGCGAATGGTCACGTCGAGCGCCGTGGTCGGTTCGTCGGCGAGCAGCAGACGCGGACGGCACGCGAGCGCCATCGCGATCATCACGCGCTGACGCTGACCGCCCGACAATTGATGCGGATAGTTGAACAGGCGCCGGCGCGGCTCGGGAATGCCCGTGCGCTCCAGCAGCCCCACGGCCTGCTCATAGGCTTCCTTCTTCGTCACGCCGTCGTGCAGCACGATGGTTTCCGCGATCTGCTCGCCGATCGTATAGAGCGGATTGAGCGCGGTCATCGGCTCCTGGAAGATCATCGCGATGTCGTTGCCGCGCAGGCCGCGCATCTCGCGTTCGCTCTTCGCAACGAGGTCTTCGCCGTCGAAGCGGATCGTGCCGTCGATCCGCGCGTCGCTCAGCAGACGCAGGATCGCGAGCGCCGTCACCGTCTTGCCCGAACCCGATTCGCCGACGAGCGCCACACGCTCGCCGCGCCCGATCGCCAGCGCGATGTCGTCGACCGCCAGCGTGTCGCCGAAGCGCACGCTCAGATGCTCGATCGAGAGCAGCGGCGCGGGGATGTCTTGAGGCATGGCGCTCACTGATTGCCTCCGGCTTTCATCGCGTCGGCGATGCGCGTGTCGAGCGCGTTGCGCAGCGCGTCGCCCATGAAGGTGAGCAGCAGCAGCGTGACGACGAGCACGCCGAACGTCGACATCGAAATCCACCAGGCGTCGAGATTGCCCTTGCCCTGCGCGAGCAGCTCGCCGAGGCTCGGCGTGGGCGGCGGCACGCCGAGGCCCAGAAAGTCGAGACTGGTGAGCGCGAGAATCGAGCCGCTCATGCGAAACGGCAGGAACGTGATGACGGGCGTGAGACTGTTGGGCAGCACGTGACGCCAGATGATCTGCCAGTTCGACAAACCCATCGCACGCGCGGCGAGGACGTAGTCCTGATTGCGGTTGCGCAGGAATTCCGCGCGCACGTAATCGGACAAGCCGATCCAGCCGAACAGGGAGAGCAGCACGATCAGCAGGATGAAGCCCGGCTCGAAGATCGACGCGAAAATGATCAGCAGATACAGCTCGGGCATCGCGCTCCATATCTCGATCAGCCGTTGACCGACGATATCCACGCGCCCGCCGAAATAGCCCTGTATCGCCCCCGCCAGCACACCGAGCACCGTGCCGATGGCCGTGAGCACGAGCCCGAATTCCACCGACACCTGGAAGCCGTACAGGAGCCGCGCGAACAGGTCGCGCCCGCTTGCGTCGGTGCCGAGCCAGTTCTGCCGCGACGGCGGCGCGGGGTTCGGCACCTTCGAGAAATAATTGAGCGTGTCGTAGTAGTACGGGTTCGGCGGATAGATCGCGAAGTTGCCCGGCGCATCGAAGCGATGACGCACGTACGGATCGAGATAGTCGGCGGGCGTCGGGAAGTCGCCGCCGAATGCGGTCTCCGGATAGTCCTTGAAAAGCGGGAAATACAGATGCCCTTCGTAGCGCACGACGATCGGTTTGTCGTTGCACCACAGCGGGCCCGCGAGGCTCGCCGCGAACGCCACGACGAAGATAATCAGGCTCCAGTAGCCGAGGCGCTGCTGCTTGAAGCGCAGCCATACGCGGCGTGCGGGCGTGGGCGACTTGAAGGCGCGCACGCTCTCGGTGCGCAGGTCGGATTCGGCGCCGGTGCGGACTCGGTTCAACTCAGCGCTCCAGTTGTTCGAATTGAATGCGGGGATCGACCCACACGTAGCAAAGATCGGAAATCAGCTTGGTGAGCAGACCGATCAGCGTGAAGAGGTACAGCGTGCCGAGCACGACCGGATAGTCGCGCCGCACCACCGACTCATACGACAGCAGGCCGAGGCCGTCGAGCGAAAACAGCGTTTCGATCAGCAGACTGCCCGTGAAGAACGCGCCGATGAACGCCGCCGGAAAGCCCACCACGAGCGGCAGCAATGCATTGCGGAACACGTGTTTCCAGAGCACCGTGCGCTCGGACAGCCCCTTGGCGCGCGCGGTCAGCACGTACTGGCGGCGAATCTCTTCGAGGAACGCATTCTTCGTGAGCATGGTGGTCACGGCGAAACTGCCGACCACCGAAGCCGTCACCGGCAGCGCGATATGCCAGAGGTAATCGAGAATCTTGCCGCCGAGCGAGAGCGTGTCCCAGTCGTCGGAGGTGAGATTGCGCAGCGGAAACAGTTGCAGGAAGGTGCCGCCGCCGAACAGCACGAGCAGCAGCACGCCCAGCACGAAACCTGGAATCGCATAACCGATCAGCACGACGAGACTCGTGATCAGATCGAAACGCGAGCCGTTGCGCACCGCCTTCGCGATGCCCAGCGGCACCGATATCAGATAGGTCAGAAAGAAGGTCCACAAACCGATGCTGATCGACACCGGCAGCTTCGAAATGATCAGCTTCCACACGCTCTGATGATGGAAGTAGCTCTGCCCCAGATCGAAACGCGCGAAGCGCCCGAGCATCAGGAAATAGCGTTGCAGCGGCGGCTTGTCGAAACCGTAGAGCTGCTTGAGTTGCGCGATCTGCTGCGCGTCGACGCCCGAGTGCGCGCGCATGCCGAACGGCATGCCCTGCTCCGCGCCGCGGCGCAGATCGCGCACGGCCTGTTCGACGGGCCCGCCCGGCACGAACTGGATCACGGCGAAGGTCAGCGTGAGCACGCCGAGCAACGTCGGGATCATCAGCAGCAGGCGTTTGACGATGTAGCTCCACATGATTCTGTGCTCGCTTCGAAGAGGATCAGTGCTGCGGCTGCGGCGGCGTTGACGATGGCTTTGGCGATGGCTTTGGCGATGGCTTTGGCGATGGCTGTGACGATGGCGCCGGCGATTTGAGCCACCACGTCGAGATGATCCAGTCGGTCGCGCCATAGTACAGCGGCAGCTTCGACGGATACGCGAGCGTGTTCTTGTAGGCCACGCGATGCGTCGCGCTATACCACTGCGGGACCACATAGTAGCCGTGCATCAGCACCCGGTCGAGCGCGTGCGTGGCGTCGAGCAGTTGCTCGCGCGTCTGCGCCTGCATCATCGCCTTCAGGATCGCGTCGACGGCCGGCGACTTCAGGCCGATCAGATTGCCCGAACCCGGTTCGCCCGCTGCCTTGCTGCCGAAGCGGTCGAGCTGCTCCGCGCCCGGCACCTGCACGTCGGGAAAGCGGATCGTCGTGATGTCGAAATCGAAATCGTCGAGACGCTTCTGATACAGCGCGAAATCCACCGAGCGATAGTTGATGCGAATGCCGAGCCGCGCGAGCGCCTGCGTGTACTGCGCCATGATCGGCGCCCATTGCGCGGAGGCGGCCGTATCGTCGATCACCTCGAACACGAAAGGCTGACCTTGCGCGTTGCGCAGCGCGCCGTTGCGATAGGTCCAGCCGGCCTGCGCGAGCAGTTCGCGCGCCTTGAGCAGATTCGCGCGCAGCGAGCCCGGCGGATCGGTATTCGGCTGCGCGGGCGGCGGCCCGAACACGGCCGGATCGAGCTGCTTGCGCCACGGTTCGAGCAACGCGAGTTCGCCCGGCGACGGCGCGCCCTTCGCCTGCAGATCGGTGTTCACGAACCAGCTGTCGATGCGCTTGTACTGGCTGTAGAACAGCATGCGGTTGAGCCACTGAAAATCGAGCGCGAGATCGAGCGCCTGGCGCACGCGCACGTCCTGGAACATCGGCTTGCGCAGGTTGATCACGTAGCCCTGCATGCCGGTGCCGTTATGCTGCGGAAACTCGCGCTTGATGAGTTCGCCGCTGTCGAACTTCTTGCCGACGTCGCGCCGCACCCAGTTGCGCGCGACGTATTCGACGAGCGCATCGTATTCGCCGGCCTTGAAGGCTTCGAGGCGCGCGACGTCGTCGGAATAAAGCTTGTAGACGATCTGATCGAAGTTGTTTTGCCCGATACGCACGGGCAGATCCTTGCCCCAGTAGTTCGGGTCGCGCCGATAGGTGATGGTGCGGCCGTTCGAATAGCGCTCGATCACGTACGGTCCGCTGCCGATCGGCTGCTCGAACGCAAGCTGGTCGAAGGCGATGCGGCTGCCGTCCGGGCGCAGCCCCCACTTGTGCGAGAACACCGGCAAGCCGCCCGCGATGAACGGCAGCTCGCGGTTGTTGCTGCGGAACTCGAAGCGGATGGTCGCCGGATCGACCACCACGGCGCGCGTGACGTCGCTGTAATACGCCTGCATCGACGGCGCGGCCTGGCGGCTCTTGAGCGTGTCGAGCGAGAACTTCACGTCGTCGGCGGTGACGGGGTCGCCGTTCGAGAAACGCGCGCGCGGATTCAGATGAAACGTGACCGAGAGACGATCGGGCGCGATGCGGATGTCGTCGGCGAGCAGACCGTACGCGGAGGCGACTTCGTCCATGCTGCCCGTCGTGAGGCTCTCGAACAGCATGCCGAGACCCGGCGCCGAATTACCGCGCAGCGTGAACGGATTGAATTTGTCGAAGCTCGTCAGACGGTCGGGATTCGCGAGCACGAGCGTGCCGCCTCGCGGCGCGTCCGGGTTCACGTAATCGAAGTGCTTGAAGTCGGCCGGATACTTCGGCTCACCATACTGCGCGATCGCATAGACCGCGTGCGCCTGCGGCATGGCCGCGAAGCACACGGTCAGCATCGCGGCGACGCCCGCCAGCGTGGATCGCCAGCCGTGCCGCCAGGCAGGATGATTTGCCCCACGCGCCACGCGCGTTTGCCTGCCTCGCGTACCTGTCGTCATAGAAAGGGATTTGTCCGGGGTGCCAAGTCAATTGTGAGAGAATTCTACCCAAACCGCGCGGCGCCGCCTCGTCCGGCGCCCGGCGTATTGACCTGATTTAGGAGAATTCATGGGCTTCCTCGCTGGCAAACGCATCCTGTTGACCGGCTTGCTGTCGAACCGTTCGATCGCTTACGGCATTGCGCAGGCGTGCAAGCGCGAAGGCGCAGAACTCGCGTTCACGTATGTCGGCGATCGCTTCAAGGACCGCATCACGGAATTCGCTCAGGAATTCGGCAGCAACCTGGTGTTCCCCTGCGATGTCGCCGACGACGCGCAGATCGAGGCGCTGTTCACCGACCTCAAGCAGCGCTGGGACACGCTCGACGGCCTCGTGCACTCGATCGGTTTCGCGCCGCGCGAAGCCATCGCGGGCAACTTCCTCGACGGCATGACGCGCGAGAACTTCCGCATCGCGCACGACATCTCGGCGTACAGCTTCCCCGCGCTCGCCAAAGCCGCGCAGCCGATGCTCGCCGACAACGCGTCGCTGCTCACCCTCACCTACCTGGGCGCCGAACGCGCGATCCCGAACTACAACACAATGGGTCTCGCGAAAGCGTCGCTCGAAGCGAGCGTGCGTTACCTCGCGGTGTCGCTGGGTGCAAAGGGCGTGCGCGTGAACGGCATCTCGGCCGGCCCGATCAAGACGCTCGCCGCTGCGGGCATCAAGAGCTTCGGCAAGATTCTCGACTTCGTCGAGCACAATGCACCGCTGCAACGCAACGTGACGATCGAACAGGTCGGCAATACGGCCGCGTTCCTGCTCTCCGATCTGGCGGGCGGCGTGACGGCGGAAATCGTCCATGTCGATGCGGGCTTCAACGCCGTCGTTGGCGGAATGGCGAATCTCGGCGAGTAAGTCCGAGCTGCGTTGCTTCGTTGAGGACGCAACGGCGAAACGCTAGCAGCGTCACGCGTTACCGCATGAAAAAAGCCGCCCGAGGGCGGCTTTTTCTTTGGCCTGCGCGATGCGCATCTTCAGGCGCGAACGCCAGAGGCCACCGCGCGTGTCACGCACGCGCGCCTGAGTGGCTTAGTGCCAGTGTCCCGGAGGACCGCCACGATCGCCATGACCACGGCCCGGGCCACCAGGACCGTAACCGCCATGATGGCGATACCAGTCGTCGCGGCCCCAGTAGCGGCGACCATCCCAATAACGATCGCCGTGCCAGCCGATCACGATGGCCGGCGCGGCATAGACCGGCGCAGGCTGATAGACGACCGGCGGAGGCGGAGGCGGCGCATAGACCGGTGCGGGCGCGACATAAACCGGGGCCGGAATACCGATGTTGACACCGACGCTCACGCCAGCCATCGCCACGCTCGACGCACCGATAGCCAAGCCCCGAGCAGCATTGCAACAACACGAGCGAACTTCATGGACTCACCTTTTGGGGTTGATGTTTTGTTGAAGCCAATATAGCGCAGGCTCCCCGGCCCGCGTATTTCAACTTTGTAATAACTGATGCACAAAAGCACGGCGCGTTCACCGGGGTAACGTCTGGTTACACAGCGACGATTTAAAGCAACAGCGAACGCAGCAACCGACACGACAGACGCAACAGCGACGCGAGAATAGCACCGACTGGCGCAGCGTATCGGCTCCACCTGCAGGCGGCCTGTCATCGCCGTGCCACCCGCATGCATCGACGTCACGCAGTGTCTAGAACGCACGAACGCAATAACGGCTGACAAGGAAAAAACTTTTGCGCCATTTACTTCGCCATCCTGATTATCTCGATTGTTGGGAAAAATCCGTTGAATCGAAACGTCGATCGAATTGAAAAAAGAATGGAAGCAGAAAGGCAGGAAGCCGCGAAATGTCTTTCAGAAAAATACGATCACGCAAACACCGCAAATTCGCGTATGACGATTTTCCGCGCGGAAAAAGAAAAACCCCGCAAGCCGAGACTTGCGGGGTTTTCACCGCCATTTTACTGGCGGAGACGGAGGGATTCGAACCCTCGATCCAGGTTTTGGCCCAGATGCTCCCTTAGCAGGGGAGTGCCTTCGACCTCTCGGCCACGTCTCCCGAAAACTTCGTTCGCGCCAGGGAGGCAGCGCAACGAAGCCAAGATCATAGCGGGTTAAAACGCTTCGGTCAATTCATAAGACGCTTTTTTCGCAAACTTTTTTCTGCTGCCCTGCAGACGAGGTGGAGGCGAAGGTTTGCAGTGGCATCTCAAGACAAAACTGACCGTCACATTCGCGTCACGCCATGCGCGATTTACGCGTGCTCGAGCTCGAAAGCCTTGTGCAGCGCGCGAACCGCCAGCTCCATGTACTTCTCGTCGATCAGCACCGAGATCTTGATTTCCGACGTCGAAATCATCTGGATGTTGATGCCCTCTTCCGACAGCGTGCGGAACATCTTGCTCGCGACGCCAACGTGCGAACGCATGCCCACGCCAACCACGGAAACCTTCGAGACCTTCGCGTCGCCCAGCACCTGCTCCGCGTTCACGTGGCCCTTCACCTGGTTGTTGAGGACGTCGATGGCGCGCTGATAGTCGCCGCGCGGCACCGTGAACGTGAAGTCGGTTTTGCCGTCCACGCTCTGGTTCTGGATGATCATGTCGACGTCGATGTTCGCGTCGGCGACCGGGCCGAGAATCTGATACGCGATGCCCGGCTTGTCGGGCACGCCCATCACGATGATGCGGGCCTCGTCGCGCTGGAACGCGATACCCGAGATGACTGCTTTTTCCATGGTCTCGTCTTCTTCAAAGGTAATCAGGGTGCCCGACTTCATTTCCTCGTCGAGGTTCATCATCGGGTCGGTCAGGCTGGAGAGCACACGCGTCTTCACCTGATACTTGCCCGCGAATTCCACCGAGCGGATCTGCAGCACCTTCGAACCGAGGCTGGCCATTTCCAGCATCTCTTCGAACGTGATGCGGTCGAGGCGGCGCGCGTCGTCGACCACGCGCGGGTCCGTCGTGTAGACGCCGTCCACGTCCGTGTAGATGAGGCATTCGTCTGCCTTCAGCGCGGCGGCGACCGCCACAGCCGAGGTGTCCGAACCGCCGCGGCCGAGCGTGGTGATGTGGCCTTCCGGATCGATGCCCTGGAAGCCCGTGATCACGACCACCTTGCCGGCGTCGAGATCGGCCAGCACGCGTTCGCCGTCGATGTCGTTGATACGCGCCTTCGTGAAGGCGCTATCCGTTTTGACCGGCACTTGCCAGCCCGTGTAGCTGATGGCGTCCACGCCCGCTTCCTGCAGCGCGATCGAGAGCAGACCGACGCTCACCTGTTCGCCGGTCGACGCAATCATGTCGAGCTCGCGCGGATTCGGCTGCGGCGAAATTTCTTTCGCGAGACCGAGCAGACGATTGGTTTCGCCGGACATCGCCGAGGGCACCACGACCATCTTGTGGCCAGCCTTGTGCCATTTGGCGACGCGCTTGGCGACGTTCTTGATGCGCTCGACCGAGCCCATCGAGGTGCCGCCGTATTTGTGTACGATGAGTGCCATTGTCGTTCTGAACTGGAGATGTTACCGCGCTGGCGCGCCGGGATTCGGCACCGCCGGGGGAAGCCCGGGGGTGTCCCGGGATAGAGGCCGCGGCGGCGCTCCGGCGCGTGCAGCACACGCGGAGTTTGCCCTCGGAACCGCGTGGCCGTGCTGACCCGCGCGCTCCGCCCGCATACCGCTACGACATCCTTGCAACCGTCGGATGGAAACCGCTCGAAGGAAAAATCGCGCCTTCACGGCGAGCGCCGCTTTTGACGGCGTCCGTGAACGCGAAAAAGCGGGCTGGACAAACGAGTTACCCTACCCGATCGAGGTCAAAATTACAAGACGAAAATGGTCTGCGGGAGGCGAAAAAGGCTTGTGTGGCAAGGATTTGCGGCGTACGGTCCAGGTCGGCGCGCACGAACTCCGGCGAAACGGCAAATTTGACCGCGACGCGCGGGCGCGTCTCGTACGACGCGTGACGGCCGATCACGCGATCGTCAGATCCTCGCGCCATTCGATGCGACGCCAACGCTGGCCTACCGCCGCAGCATCGCCCTCGCCGCCTTCGCTTGCGCTGAACGCCGAGCGATTCACGCCGATGCGGGGCACGAACAACAGCGTCTCACCCGCGTAAAGCAGCGGCACGTCGCGCTCCCAGGCGGGCACGCCGTGCGATTGAAAAAGATTCTTGAGCGTGCGGCTCACGTTGGCCGCTTCGTCGCGCAGACGCTCGCCACCGGAACGCGCACGCGCAATCAGCGGCGTGCGCTGAAGCACGGTTTCGGGGACGGCGTCGGGATCGTCGGCGTGGGCGGGCGCGAATACGAAACTGCCGCGCCACGTCGGCAAACGCCACACTTCCTCGCCGCGCCAGTCCAGTTGCACGGGTGCGCGTACATTGCCGTCGTCCATCGATTCCTCGCTGTCTGATGCGTTGCGTGATGAGCCAATTGATGAGATTGCGCCGCGCGCATCGCCCCAGCTGACGAGTCCGCGATAACAGCGCAACGTGAAGCCCGCATGATCGACGCGCAACGCGTGATCGCCACCTTCGCCCTTGAGCGCGACCTCGCGCAGCTGACGCAAGGCATCGGCAATACGCGCTGTCGACGCCGCGGGCATGCCGCGCGTGCGCATCCAGTAGCGCAGCAGGTTGAGCGCGCGCGCGTCGTCGAGCGCGACGAGCGCTGCGTGCGACAGCGCGTCGCCGTCCCCCTGCGAGGCGTCGCGCAGATCGATGCGCGCGAGGTCGTCGAGTAGACGCTGCGCCGACGCCGCATGTGCCGCCGTGCGCGCGAGCGCCTCGCGAAAGCCGGGGAAATGCGCCGAGAGCGCGGGCGTTACGTCGTGACGCAGCGCGTTGCGCGCGTAACGCGTGTCTTCGTTTGATTCGTCCTCGATCCAGCGCAGATCGCAGGCGTGCGCGTAGCGCTCAAGTTGCGCGCGCAACAAATGCAGCAGCGGCCGCACGCGCGGCACCGCGCCCGGCACGGCGCGCTCGGGCGCCATTGCGGCGAGGCCCGCCAGCCCGGCACCGCGCAGCAATTGCAGCAAAACGGTTTCGGCCTGATCGTCTGCGTGCTGGGCGAGCCAGAGCGACTGCGCGCCGTGCGCGGCGCACATCGCGTCCAGCGCACGATAACGCGCCTCGCGCGCGGCCGCTTCCACACCGGACGGATCGTCGTGCGCCACCTCCACGCGGCGTGCGTCGAACGCCACGCCATACGCGCGCGCCGTCGCCTCGCCGTGCGCGAGCCAATGATCGGCGTTCGGACTCAGGCCGTGGTGGACATGCAGCGCCACGAGACGCGCCGGCCCGACCGCGCGCACCGCCGCGTCGAGCAGCACAGACGAGTCGAGCCCGCCGCTGTATGCAATCGCGATACGCGCGTCGTCGGGGAGCGTGGAAAGCACAACGCCGAGCGCATCGAGAACGATGCGCCCGGCGTCGGATGCGGGATGGTCGGTCAAGGCGTGACGGCGCGCGAGCGCCGGACGTTGATGACGGCGTGCGCTTACGCGCCCGGCGTCGTTTCCTTGAACTTGCCGTAGGCCATCAGGCGCTCGAAACGGCGGTCCTTCAGCTCGGCGATGCTCATGCCCTGGAACTGGCGCAGCGAGTCGGACAGCGCACGGCGCAGCAGCGCGGCCATGCCCTTCGGATCGCGATGCGCGCCGCCGAGCGGCTCGTTCACGATCTTGTCGATCAGACCAAGCGCCTTCAGGCGGTGCGCCGTGAGGCCCAGCGCTTCAGCCGCTTCGGGCGCCTTGGCGGCGCTCTTCCACAGGATCGACGCGCAGCCTTCCGGCGAGATCACCGAGTACGTCGAGAACTGCAGCATCATGACCGTGTCGGCGACTGCGATCGCGAGCGCACCGCCCGAACCGCCTTCGCCGATGATCGTCGTGATGATCGGCGTCTTGAGCTCGGCCATCACGTACAGATTGTGGCCGATGGCTTCCGACTGGCCGCGCTCTTCCGCGCCGATGCCCGGGTACGCGCCCGGCGTGTCGACGAACGTGAAGATGGGCAGGCCGAACTTCTCGGCCAGACGCATCAGGCGCTCGGCCTTGCGATAGCCTTCCGGACGCGGCATGCCGAAGTTGCGCGCAGCGCGCTCCTTCGTGTCGCGGCCTTTCTGGTGACCGATGATCATGCAGGCCTGGCCGTTGAAGCGCGCGAGACCGCCGACCACCGAGAGATCGTCCGCGAACGAACGGTCGCCATGCAGTTCGTGGAAATCGGTGAACAGCTCATGCACGTAGTCGAGCGTGTACGGACGCTGCGGGTGACGCGCGATCTGCGAAACCTGCCACGGACTCAGGTTCGCGTAGAGGTCCTTCGTGAGTTGCTGGCTCTTCTTCGACAGCCGGTCGATCTCTTCCGAAATATCGACAGCCGAGTCGTCCTGAACGAAGCGCAGTTCTTCGATCTTCGCTTCGAGTTCAGCGATCGGCTGCTCGAAATCCAGAAACGTGGTTTTCATGTGTTGGAATCCTTGCACTTTGCGGCAGCGCGTATTCTAACCGCGCCGGCCCGTGTCGAAATCGGCGCAGAACTATCGAATTGAGATAACGATAGGAAAATTCTGAATGAACCAGGACAAATCAATCGGGGACGGAACTGCCACGCACCCCGCGCGCGGCGCTCCGCCCGATCGTCCCGGGCTTACGAAGGCTCGAGACTGCGCCACATATACCAGGTTGCGACGGTACGCCACGGCTCCCAGTTAGCCGCCACTTCACGCGCTTCGCTGCGCGTGACGGGCTCGCCGCTGAAGTAATTGACGCTGATCGCCTGAATCAGACCGAGGTCGTCGAGCGGCAGCACGTTCGGGCGCGCGAGATTGAAGATCAGGAACATCTCGGCGGTCCAGCGGCCAATGCCGCGGATAGCCGTGAGTTCGGCGATCACGTCCTCGTCGTCCATCGTGGTCCATTTGCCCACGTGCAGCGCGCCGGACACGAAATGCTGCGCGAGATCGAGGATGTACTCCGTCTTGCGCTTCGAGAGCCCGCAGGCCGCGAGCTTTTCGTGGCCGAGCTTGATGAACTGCTGCGGGACGAGCTTCGGACACGCGGCCTCGACTTTCTGCCACAGCGCCTGCGCCGCGGCCGTCGAAATCTGCTGACCGACCACCGAGCGCGCGAGCGTGACGAACGGATCGTCGCTGCTCATCAAATGCACGGGGCCGAACTTCGGAATGAGCTTCTTGAGGATGCGGTCGCGCTTGACGAGGTCCGCGCAGGCCTTGTCCCAATAGTCGGGGCGCACCACCTCGGACTCGATGCCGCGCGCGGGCGCCGCCGCTGCATCCGCAGCGTCGCCATGCGCGCCTTCAGGCGACGCGGCCGGCATCGCGCCGACACCGTCGACGGCGCCATTGGCCTTCGCGCGCGTCTTGCCCGCGCCTTCCAGCGCCGTGCCGTTGAGCGCGCGCTTCTTGACGCCGTCCGTCTTCGCGACGTCGGCTTCCTGCTGTTTCTGGGGGCCGCGCGCGGCGCGTTTCGCCGCCTCGCCTGCCGCGCCAGTGAGCGACGCAGACCGCCTGGCCTGCGTCTTCGTGGCCGTTGCCATCCTGCCTCCTGCCTCGCGAATCGATCAGTGGAAACTGGACAGCCCGCTCATACGCGGCGCCACTCGGTCAATCCGCCCGGTTTGTCTTCGAGCGCGACACCGGCATCGAGCAGTTCGGCCCGGATCCGGTCCGCCTCCGCATACTGTTTCGCCTGCTTCGCGGCGACGCGTGCGGCAATCTTCGCTTCGATCGCGGCCACGTCGAGCGCGCCCGCGTCCTGCGCACCCGCGGCCTGCTGCAGGAACGCGCGCGGTTCGCGCACGAGCACGCCGAGCACGCGGCCCAGACGCTGCAGCTGACGCGCCAGCACCGTGTCGCGCGTGCGGTTCACTTCGCTTGCGAGTTCGAACAGCACCGCGATGGCGACCGGCGTATTGAAATCGTCGTTCATCGCGGTACGGAAACGCTGCGCGTACGCTTCGTTCCAGTCGAGCTCGCCGGCATCCGGCGTCACATCCTTGAGCGCCGTATACAGACGCGTGAGCGCGTTGCGTGCGTCGTCGAGATGCACGTCGCTGTAATTCAGCGGCGAGCGGTAATGCGCGCGCGCCATGAAAAAGCGCACTACTTCGGCGTCGTACTTCGCCAGCACTTCGCGGATCGTGAAGAAGTTGCCGAGCGACTTCGACATCTTCTCGTTGTCGATCTGCACGAAGCCATTGTGCATCCAGTAATTGACGAACTTCTCGCCCGTCGCGCCTTCGCTTTGCGCGATCTCGTTTTCGTGGTGCGGAAACTGCAGATCCTGCCCGCCGCCATGAATGTCGAAATGATCGCCCAGCAGCGTGCAGCCCATCGCCGAACATTCGATGTGCCAGCCCGGGCGGCCACGGCCGTATTTCGAGTCCCAGCTCGTGTCCGCCGGCTCTTCCGGTTTTGCCTGTTTCCACAGCACGAAGTCAAGCGGATCCTGCTTGGCATCGTTCGCCGCCACACGCTCGCCCGCGCGCAGGTCCTCGATGGACTTGCCCGAGAGCGCGCCGTAATGCGCGAACTTGCGCACCGCGTAGTTCACGTCACCGTCCGAACCTTGATACGCGTAGCCGTTCTTTTCCAGCATGCCGATCATGTCGAGCATCTGCGGAATGTACTGGGTCGCGCGCGGCTCGTGATCGGGACGCGCGACGCCGAGCGCGTCCGCGTCTTCGTGCAGCGCGTCGATGAAACGGTCGGTGAGCTGCTTGATGGTTTCGCCGTTTTCCACCGCACGGCGAATGATCTTGTCGTCGATGTCGGTGATGTTGCGCACATAGGTCACGTTGTAACCGAGCGTGCGCAGCCAGCGCTGCACGACGTCGAACACCACCATCACACGCGCGTGGCCAACGTGACAATAGTCGTACACCGTCATGCCGCAGACGTACATGCGTACGACGCCGGGCTCGAGTGGCACGAAATTTTGCTTGTCACGCGCGAGCGTGTTGTAGATGCGCAGTGATTCCATAAAGACGATGGATACGTGGGTCGAAAGAAATCCGCGGCGGCGCCGACAGCAGCCAGCGGGTGCGTGCGAAGCACCGCGCTCCTGGAGGCTGCGTACAGTCGCGCTCAATCAGTCATCAGGGCGGAGACGACCACGAGTGGCGAAAGAAAGCCTGGCGTTCAGCACAGCATCGCGCGCAATCTTGCGGGGCGACGACGCCTGCATGACGTTTGCGCGAAGTTTGCAATGTCGCTCGCGAAGCTGGCGCGCAACCGTTCCGGAACTTCCCGTAACCAGCCGGAACTGGCACCGAACCGGGCGCTGCGATTTCACGCGACGAAAACGCACAGACCTTTTGTTAGAATGGCTCGGAGTATAACACCGCGACCTCACCCTATGAAATCTTCCAGCGGCCGCGCGACACGCGCTGCGACCTTTGCGGCGGCGGCTCTCGCGAGCGTCGGTTTCGTTCTCGGCGGCCTGTCCGCTGCGCATGCGGCACCGCCCGCCACGGCCGACGGCACGCCCGGCGCGGACTCCGCCATCGTCCAGCACAACTGGGCCTCGGCGCTGAACGAACTCGACGCGCGCATCAAGACGAACCCGCGCGACGTGCAGGCGAAATTCAAGCGCGCGACCATCCTCGCGCGTCTCGGCCGCGACGACGACGCGATCGAAGCCTTCACCGAACTCACGCAGAGCTACCCGGAACTGCCCGAGCCCTATAACAATCTCGCGGCGCTCTACGCGAAGCACGGCCGTTACGACGAAGCCCGCATCGCGCTGGAAACGGCCACGAAGGCGAACCCGTCGTACACGCTCGCGTGGGAAAATCTCGGCGACCTGTACCTGCGTCTGGCCGACGCGTCGTACCGCCGCGCCTCCTCGCTCGGCCACACGAGCGGACCCACGCAGCAGCGTCTCGCCGACATCGAGAAGATCGTCAATCCGCCGGCGGCGTCGAAGAAGGCGCGCGGCGAATCGGCGGCATCGGACGCAAGCACCACCAAGCGCGTGGGGCCGATGCTCGACAATCCGGTGATCCAGTTCGGCGGCCCGACCGGGTCGCTCGCGATGCCGCCCTTCGTGGCGCCATCGAACTAAGCCGCAGCACGCCGCGCGCGGCGTGACTGCGACACGTTTTTCCCCGCACTTCCGAGGATACTCATGAAATGGTTGATGTTGGCGCTCGGTAGCGCCGCCCTGATCGCGAACGCACCCGCCTTTGCGCAGAACGGCCCGCAAGCCGCGCATCCGCAGGTGCTCTTCAAGACCAGTGATGGCGACATTCGCGTCGAACTCTATCCCGAGAAGGCGCCCAAGACCGTCGACAACTTCCTCCAGTACGTGAAGTCCGGCCAGTACAACGGCACGATCTTCCATCGCGTGATCCGCGGCTTCATGATCCAGGGCGGCGGCTACACCACGAGCTTCGTCGAGAAGCCCACGCGCGCGCCCATTCCGCTCGAAAGCAAGAACGGCCTGAAGAACACCACCGGCATGCTCGCGATGGCGCGCACGAGCGACCCGAATTCGGCGACGGCGCAGTTCTTCATCAACACCGTGGACAACGCCAACCTCGACTATCCGAATCCGGACGGCAACGGCTATGCCGTGTTCGGCAAGGTCACGCAGGGTCTCGACGTCGTGAAGAAGATCGAAGCCACGCCGACGACCTCGCGCGGCCCGATGTCCGACGTGCCGCAAACGAACGTCGTGATCCAGTCGGCCACCGTGGTCGGCAAGTAAGCGCGCCAGCAGCGAGCAGGCAGCAAGCACCGCACACCCCACCATTCGTCGCGCGGCGCGGCGCCGGCACACGCGAAGGCAAACGCCCCGCCTCGTGCCGAAACCGCACCGCCCTCTCACCCCCGCCTCAGACACTCAGGCACCCACTGGCAAAGGATTCCATCATGGTCGAACTGCATACGAACCACGGCGTCATCAAGCTCGAACTGAACGCCGAAAAGGCGCCGAAGACGGTCGCTAACTTCCTCAACTACGTGAACAGCGGCCACTACAACGGCACGGTGTTCCACCGCGTCATCGACGGCTTCATGATCCAGGGCGGCGGTTTCGAAGCCGGCATGAAGCAGAAGCCGACCGAAGCGCCGATCGAAAACGAAGCCAACAACGGCCTGAAGAACGTGCGCGGCTCGATCGCGATGGCGCGCACCAACGACCCGCACTCGGCGTCGGCGCAGTTCTTCATCAACGTGGCCGACAACGACTTCCTGAACCACTCGTCGCCGACGCCGCAAGGCTGGGGCTACGCCGTGTTCGGCAAGGTCGTCGACGGCCTCGACGTGGTCGAGAAGATCAAGTCGGTCAAGACGGGCTCGAAGGGCTTCCATCAGGACGTGCCGGTCGACGACGTCGTGATCGAGAAGGCTGTCGTCGTCGAATAACGCAACAGGGCGCTCGCTTCATCGATGCTGCAGGACAAGGCACTCAGACACGCCGCCGCGGGCGTGCCCGGCGAGGGCAAGCGCCCTCACGCGGCGCGCCCGTTTCTCTTCATCTCGGACCTGCATCTGAATGAAGCGATTCCGCACACGGTCGCCGCGTTCGAACACTTCATCCATGTGACGGCCGATCAGGCCGACTCGGTGTTCATACTCGGCGACCTCTTCGAATACTGGATCGGCGACGACATGCTCGCCAATCCGTTTTTCGCGCGCATGGCCGCGTTGATGCACACGCTCTCCGAGCGCGGCATCGCGCTGTACATCATGCACGGCAATCGCGATTTCCTGATGGGCAAACGCTTCATGAAAGCGGCGGGCGCAATCTGGCTGCCCGACCCCATCGCGATCACCGCGTTCGGCACGCGCATCGCGCTCGCGCACGGCGACGCCCTGTGCACCGACGATCGCGGCTATCAGTTTTTCCGTAAATTCGCGCGCAACCGGCTGCCGCAACTGCTGTTTCTCGCGTGGCCGTATCGTTGGCGCATCGCGCTCGCGGAACGCGCGCGACGCGCGAGCGAGGAACGGCGCGACGGGCCGTCGCTGCCGAAATACGACGTGACGGCGAAAGGCGTCGCGGCGCTGTTCAAGCGCGCGCGCACGAACACGATGATTCACGGTCATACGCATCGGCCCGCGCGCCATCAGGAACCCGGCGGCACACGCTGGGTGCTGCCCGACTGGGATCTCGATCACGGCAAACCGCGTGGCGGTTTTCTGCGCGTGGACGCGGAAGGGTTCAGGATGTTGCCGCTCGATTGAGGGCGCGAGGCGCGAGAGATCGCACCGGATACGAAAACAGCCGCTTCAAGCGGCTGTTTTATTTGGTGACGCGAGCGATGATGGCGCCGATCGGAAACGCTCAAACGCGCGCGGTCGACTCGTCGCGCGACCGCGCCTGCTCCGCTTCGCGAGGCGCAGCGCCGCCCTCGAAACCCGCCGAAAGACGACGCAATTCGGCAAGCGCGGCATCGGCGCCATGCAGCGCTTCGAGGCGCGCGCCCAGACGTTCGAGCGCGACGACGATCGAATCGACGCGCTGCGTTTGCGTCGCCGCGTGATCGATCAAACCGTGAATAGCCAGCGACACCGGATCGTCGGCGTTCGGCGAAATGCCGTACGCGCAAAAGCCCTCGCGCGCGGCGGCCTTCGACGGCTGCGGCGACGCCTTCTCGTGCGCGGCCGCGGACCCGACTGCCGGCGCAACCGCGGGCACAACCGCCGGTACAACGATACGCGCCGGATTGCCCACCGCCGTCGCGCCTTCGGGCACCGGCTTCACGACCACGGCGTTCGAGCCGATCTTGGCCTGCGCGCCGACCGTGAATCCGCCGAGCACTTTCGCGCCCGCCCCCACGATCACGCCCGCGCCGAGCGTCGGATGGCGCTTCGCGCCGCGCGTGAGCGAGGTGCCGCCGAGCGTCACGCCCTGATAGATCGTGCAGTCGTCGCCGACTTCCGCCGTTTCGCCGATCACGACGCCCATGCCATGATCGATGAATACGCGTCGGCCGATGGTCGCGCCCGGATGAATTTCGATGCCGGTAAGAAAGCGCGCGAGTTGCGAGACATAACGCGCGAGCCAGCGGCGTTTCGCGCGCCAGCAGGCATGCGCGAAGCGATGCAGCACGAGCGCGTGCAGACCCGGGTAACAGGTGAGGACTTCCCAGGCGCTGCGAGCGGCGGGATCGCGCTCGCGGATCGTGGCGATATCTTCGCGAAGTCTCTTGAACATGGCTTTCACACGCTTCGAACGTGAGGAACAGGGGAACCGGCCGCGCGTCATCAGTGCGACGTCGCTGCGTGGCGCGCGCGGCTCGTGCGTGGTTTTAGGGAAAGTCGAATCCCTTAGCAGCCACGCTGATTTGCTTGTGATGTGCAGTCGATTGTAGGCGAAAGGCGCGCGCGGCCCCGGAAGTCCACGCGGCCATCAAGGTTGGACCCGCCAGCGCGCCGAAAACCGCCGCAGACGCCTACTTCGCGCCGTCCTTGCTCTTCAGGAGAATGTGCTTGGCGATGCCGCGCACGATGTTGACTTCCTCACGCTCGAGCCCCGAACGCGCAAACAGACGCCGCAAGCGCGACATCAGTTTCTTCGGATTGGCGGGATCGAGAAAATCGAGCGCGATCAGCGCGTTTTCCAGATGCACGTACATGCGCTCGATATCGTCGCTGGTGGCAAGCGGCGTCGCCGTTTCCTGCGCGCCGGCGGTCGGCAGCGCGACGCCCGGCGTCTCCGCGGACAGATACGCGAGCCGCAGTTCGTAGGCCAGCACCTGCACGGCCTGCGCGAGATTGAGCGAGCTATAGGCCGGATTGGCCGGAATGTGCGCGAGCGCGGTGCAGCGCTCGACGTCTTCATTCGACAGGCCGGTGCGCTCGTTGCCGAACACCAGCGCGATGTCGCCGTGCGCGACCTGGCGGCAGGCATCCTGCACCGCGAGACGCGGCGCGGCCGGCGGCGGTCCGTATTCGCGGGTACGCGCGGTCAGCGCGAGCGACCAGGAGGAGCCGACGAGCGCGTCGGCGAGCGTCGGCACGATGTGCGCGGCGGCCAGCACGTCGTCGGCGCCGCTTGCCATGGCGACGGCCTCGGGATCGCAGTGCACCTGCGGTACGCGCGGTGCGACCAGCACGAGCCGCGAGAAGCCCATTGTCTTCAGCGCGCGCGCCGCGGCGCCGACGTTGCCCGGATGGCTGGGCTCGACCAGCACGAAGCGCGTGGACGTGAAACCGCCGCGCAGCGGCTCGTGAGCCGCTTCGGCGGCATGTGAATCGGGGTGCTCCAAGATGAATCTCGTACGGCGTGGTCAGTGAAGCGTGTATGTTAGCGCGGCTCGCGCGCCCGGCCTATTGGGGACGGCGCGGGGATGACGCAGCGACGACGGCCGCGCGAGCCCCTGAGCCATTGCGCCACCGCCCGCGCCGCGCCCATCCGAAGTCTCCCCGAAGCGGACCGGAAATCGGGTAAAATGCCAGATTCGCGCGCGTTTTACGGTCAGTCGTCTGGCCGTAAAACCGGGTCCGCAAGGCCGCCGCGCCCCGTTCTTATTCAATTCGTCTCCGTTGGCGGGACAGGTTCCGCGGCCGCTCGGCCCGCGCCCTGTCCAATCGTTAGACGCTTTATCTTTCGCACCACCGGTGCGCGTGCCGATGCGCGCGCCGGACAACAAGGATCCAGGCTCATGCATCCCATGCTCAACATCGCTGTCAAGGCCGCGCGCCGCGCCGGACAGATCATCAACCGCGCGTCGCTCGATCTCGACCTCGTGCAGGTCGCGAAGAAGCAGCACAACGATTTCGTCACGGAAGTCGACAAGGCGGCCGAAGCCGCCATCATCGAAACGCTCTCCACCGCCTACCCCGACCACGCGATCCTCGCAGAAGAATCGGGCGAATCGGCCCACGAGTCGGAATACCAGTGGATCATCGATCCGCTCGACGGCACCACGAACTTCATCCACGGTTTCCAGTACTACTGCGTCTCGATCGCGCTCGCACACAAGGGCATCGTCACGCAGGCCGTGGTCTATGACCCGACGCGCAACGACCTCTTCACCGCTTCGCGCGGCCGCGGCGCGTTCCTGAACGACCGCCGTATCCGCGTCGGCCGCCGCGACCGTCTCGCCGACGGCCTGATCGGCACGGGCTTCCCGTTCCGCGAAAAGGACGGCCTCGACAGCTACTGCGATCTGTTCGCCGCCATGACCAACGCCTGCGCCGGCCTGCGCCGCCCGGGCGCCGCCGCGCTCGATCTGGCGAACGTCGCCGCGGGCCGCATGGACGGCTTCTTCGAACAGGGCCTCAATCCCTGGGACGTCGCTGCGGGCGCGCTGCTCGTGACGGAAGCCGGCGGCCTGATCGGCAACTACACGGGCGACTCGGACTTCCTGCACGTCGGCGAAATCGTCGCGGGCAACCCGAAGATCTACGCGCAAATGGTGCCGATCCTCTCGAAGTACACGCGCATCAAGAAGGAAGCCTGAGCGCGCTGACGCCGTATCCGCGCTGCCGCCGTCGCGCATGAAGCCGTCAGGCGATTGCGAGGAACACTGCGGCGCGCAGCGGCCCGTGTCACAATCGGGCAAACTGGAAAAAGCAGGATCACGGCGACACAACCCGCGGGGAAAGCGGCGACACGGCAGCGCGAACACGCGCCGCACGACGCCCACCCGCCACAACAAGCGGCTTCGGCCGCTTTTTTCGTCGTGAATCCGAGGTTTTGGCGCGCCGGGTTCGCTCCTGTTGCGTCCCGGTTTCTTTCCATTGCGTTTCCCGCGCCGTGGTCGCCTGGGCCATCGAGCCGCCGTTCAACCGCTCCAACCCGCGATGAAAAAAGGCTTCTTCACGATCATCGCCGCGCAGTTCGTTTCGTCGCTCGCCGACAACGCACTGCTGATCGCGGCAATCGCGTTGCTCACGGTGATTTCGTCGCCGGCCTGGGTCACGCCGCTCCTCCAGATATTCTTCACGGTCTCGTACGTGCTGCTCGCGCCCTTCGTTGGCGCGTTCGCCGACGCGCTGCAAAAGCGCCACGTGATGTTCGTCTCGAACGCGCTCAAGGCCGCCGGCTGCATGCTGATGATCGCGGGCGTGCACCCGATGATCGCGTACGGCGTAGTCGGTTTCGGCGCGGCGGCCTACTCGCCCGCAAAGTATGGAATCCTCACTGAATTGCTGCCCGCCGAGAAACTCGTCGCGGCCAACGCGTGGCTCGAATCGGCGACCGTGCTCTCGACCATCGTCGGCACCATGCTCGGCGGCGCGCTAGTGTCGACCTACGCGCAGCGTTTCGTCCAGCACCATCCGATGCCGCTGATCCACTCGGCCGCCGATCTCGCGATGCTCGCAGTCATGATCACTTATGCGATCGCGGCGCTCATCAACGTCGGCATTCCCGATACGGGCGCGCGCTACGAGAACCGCCTCAAGGAACCGGCGCGGCTGGTGGGCGACTTCGTGCACTGCTTCAACGTGCTCTGGGCCGACAAGCTCGCGCAGATCGCGCTGTGGGTCACGACCCTGATGTGGGGCGCGGCCGTCACGCTGCAACTGCTGGTGCTCAAATGGGCCGACGCGAACCTCGGCCTCACGCTCTCGAAGGCCGCCGTGATGCAGGGCGTGACGGGCCTCGGGATCGCGCTCGGCGCGGGCGCGGCGGCGGCCTGGGTGTCGTTGCGCGCGTCGCTGCGCGTGCTGCCCGTGGGCGTGCTCTGCGGCGTCGTGGCCATGGCGATGGCGTTCTACAGCAAGAATCTGTTTCCGGCCGGCGAAGGCCTGCGCTTCGGCACCTTCGTGCTGCCCTTTTATCTGCTGTTCGCGTATCCGCTGATGATCGCGCTCGGCGCGCTCGCGGGCTTTTTCATCGTGCCGATGAACGCCCTGCTCCAGCATCGCGGCGCGACGCTGCTGTCGGCGGGCCACTCGATCGCCGTGCAGAATTTCAACCAGAACCTCGCCGTGCTGATGATGCTCGGCGCCTATGCGCTGCTGCTCACGGCGAAAATGCCGGTGCAATGGATCATCGTCGTATTCGGCGTGTTCGTGTCCGGCATGATCTGGCTCGCCATGCGACGCAGTGCCGCGAACGCCCGCACCGTGGACCTGCAGGCGCTCGTCGACGAATGAGCGCGCACCGCCTGACGGGATGACGCGCGCATGCGCTGGCCATCCGGCCAGGTTCACGCGCCTCCCGCGCGGGTTACACTCACGCCCTGAACCTTAAGCAAGACACCGAGGATGGCTACACACACCGCAGGCGCAGCCGACATCGCGCAACACACTCCCATGATGCAGCAATATCTGCGCATCAAGGCCGATCATCCGGGCACGCTGGTGTTCTACCGGATGGGCGACTTCTACGAGCTGTTCTTCGAAGACGCGGAGAAGGCCGCGCGCCTGCTCGACCTCACGCTCACGCAGCGCGGCGCATCGGCGGGCAATCCCATCAAGATGGCGGGCGTGCCGCATCACGCCTGCGAGCAATATCTCGCCAAGCTCGTGAAGCTCGGCGAGTCGGTGGCGATCTGCGAACAGATCGGCGACCCGGCCACGTCCAAAGGACCGGTCGAGCGCAAGGTCGTGCGCGTGGTCACGCCCGGCACGCTGACTGACGCCGCCCTGCTTTCCGACAAGAACGACGTCTATCTGATGGCGGTCTGCCCCGGCCACAACCGGCGCGGCGCGACCGTCAACGTCGGTCTCGCGTGGCTCAATCTGGCAAGCGGCGCGCTGCGCCTCGCGGAAGTCGCCCCCGAACAGGTCGCGGCGGCCTTCGAGCGCATCCGTCCCGCGGAAATTCTGGTCGCGGAAATGCCGGCGGAGTCGTCGGGCTGGGCGCCGCCTTCCGCAGGATCGGGCACCACGCCGGGCGCGCTGACGCGCGTGCCCGCCTGGCACTTCGACGTCGCGTCGGGCCGCCAGCGTCTGTGCGATCAACTCGACGTCGCGAGCCTCGACGGCTTCGGCGCGCAGACGCTCACGAGCGCCTGTGGCGCGGCTGGCGCGCTGCTGCTGTATGCGGCGGCCACGCAAGGCCAGCAATTGCGTCACGTGCGCAGCCTGAAAGTCGAAGCGGAGTCGGAATATATCGGCCTCGATCCGGCCACGCGGCGCAATCTCGAACTCACCGAAACATTGCGCGGCACCGAGTCGCCCACGCTGTGTTCGCTGCTCGACACCTGCAGCACGACCATGGGCAGCCGTTTGCTGCGCCACTGGCTGCATCATCCGCCGCGCGACGCGGGCATTGCGCAAACTCGCCAGCAAGCCATCGGCGCGCTGCTCGACGCCCCGCCGCCCGCCAGCGTGGATGCGCTGCGCAGCGCTCTGCGCCAGATCGCCGACGTCGAACGCATCACCGGTCGCCTCGCGCTGCTGTCGGCGCGTCCGCGCGACCTGTCGAGCCTGCGCGACACCTTCGCCGCCCTGCCCGCGCTGCGCGAGCAAGTCGCGGCGGCCGGCGGCGCATCGGCGTCGCTCGCCCGCATCGTCGATCTGCTCGATCCGCCGCCCGAATGCGCCGAACTGCTGCATCGCGCGGTCGCGCCGGAACCGGCGGCCATGATCCGCGACGGCGGCGTGATCGCGCGCGGCTACGACGCGGAACTCGACGAACTGCGCGACATGTCCGAGAACTGCGGCCAGTTCCTGATCGATCTCGAAGCACGCGAACGCGCACGCACGGGCATCGGCAATCTGCGCGTCGAATACAACAAGGTGCACGGCTTCTATATCGAAGTCACGCGCGGCCAGACCGACAAGGTCCCCGACGACTATCGCCGCCGCCAGACGCTGAAGAACGCCGAGCGCTACATCACGCCCGAACTGAAAACGTTCGAGGACAAGGCGCTCTCCGCGCAGGAACGCGCGCTCGCACGCGAGAAGGCGCTCTACGACGCGCTGCTGCAATCGCTGCTGCCGTATCTGCTCGATTGCCAGCGCGTGGCCGCCGCGCTCGCCGAACTCGACCTGCTGGCCGCGTTCGCGGAACGCGCGCGCGCGCTCGACTGGGCCGCGCCGTCGTTTTCCGACGCGCCCGGTATCGAGATCGAGCAAGGCCGGCATCCGGTGGTCGAGGCGCAGGTCGAGCAGTTCATCGCGAACGACTGCGTGCTCAACGCGGACCGCAAGCTGCTGCTGATCACCGGCCCGAACATGGGCGGTAAGTCGACGTTCATGCGCCAGACCGCGCTGATCGCGCTGCTCGCCTACGTCGGCAGTTACGTGCCCGCGAAGCGCGCGCGCTTCGGTCCGATCGACCGCATCTTCACGCGGATCGGCGCGGCGGACGACCTCGCGGGCGGCCGCTCGACCTTCATGGTGGAAATGACCGAAGCCGCGGCGATCCTCAACGACGCCACGCCGCAAAGCCTCGTGCTGATGGACGAAATCGGCCGCGGCACCTCGACGTTCGACGGCCTCGCGCTCGCATGGGCGATCGCGCGCCATCTGCTGTCGGGCAACGGCTGCCACACGCTGTTCGCCACGCACTACTTCGAACTCACGCAACTGCCCGCTGAATTCGCGCAGGCGGCGAACGTGCATCTCTCGGCGGTCGAGCACGGTCACGGCATCGTGTTCCTGCACGCCGTCAGCGAAGGTCCGGCGAACCAGAGTTACGGCTTGCAGGTCGCCCAACTCGCGGGCGTGCCCAATTCGGTGATACGCGCGGCGCGCAAGCATCTCGTGCATCTCGAGCAGATGTCGGCGGGCCAGCCCACGCCGCAACTCGATCTGTTCGCCGCGCCCGCCGCCGCGAGCGACGACGAATTCGACGCCCCGAAACACTATGTCGAAGATGCGCCGCAAGCCGAGGAAGATCCGGCGGCGGCGCGCGTGGCGGAGCGGTTGCGTGCCATCGATCCCAACGAGCTGCGTCCGCGCGACGCACTCGACCTGCTGTACGAACTGCATGAGCTGGCCACAGCGCCGGACGCCAAACGCTGAGCGTCGCTCTGCGACGCCGCCGCGGCCTGCCACACGAGGCCGCGGGCGGATGCATTCGCGCTATCTGAAAAATATGCACGGCAGGTGGCGCGCGTCGGTGCGGGCGTGGCGTCTGAGCGCACTGCGGTTCGTGCTCGCACTGCCGGGTTTGCTCATTGCGCTCGCGTTGCCCGGCCTTGCCTGGGCACAGCCTCAATCGGCCGCGTCCTCGCAGCGCTATTCGTTCGCCGTGCTCGCGAACGTCGTGACCGAGCCCGGCGACGAAGGCACGCTGCAACGTCTCGTCGATGCCATCGGGCGCGATCCGCAAATTGCCTTCGTGGTCTACGACGGCAATCTCAAAGGCCCGCGCGAATCGTGCGCGGACAACCTGTACGAGCGCCGCCACGCCTTGCTCTCGGCATCGCGGCCGCCGCTCGTGTTCGTGCCCGGCCAGCGCGACTGGGCGAACTGCGGCATGAACGGCAGCGGCGCCTGGGACCCGGTCGAGCGTCTCGATTTTCTGCGTCAGAATTTTTTCGGCGACAGCAATTCGCTCGGCGAAAATCCGCTGACGCTCACGCGCGAAAGCGAAGTGTCGCGCTTCCGGCCATATCGGGAAAATGCGCGCTGGCAAACCGGCGACACCGTGTTCATCGCGCTGAACGTGCCCGGCGACAACAACCATTATCTGAACGCAGGCGGGCGCAACGGCGAATTCGAAGACCGCGTCATCGCCAACGGGTTCTGGCTCGAACACGCGGCCGAATACGCACGGCGGCGCAACGCGCGGGCCATCGTCATCTTCATGCAGGGCAACGCGATGCCGGAGCACTACGAGCGACCCGAGCGCTTCGCGTGGCTGCGTTTCCGCCGCGCGCAACGCGACGGCTATACCGAATTGCGGCGCAGCCTCATCAAGGCCGCCGAGACCTTCCGTGGGCCGATCGTGATCGTCAACCCGGACGAAACGCGCCTCGCGCGCGGCTTCGCGATCGATCAACCTTTGCGCACCGAAAAGGGCGTCAGGATTGCAAACGTGACGCGCATCAGCCTCGCGCTGCGCGATCCGCTCACGCAATGGCTACAGATCGACGCAGACATGACGCGCCGCACGCCGCTACGCATCAGCGTGCGCGACGTACCGAAACATCTGCCGCTCCTGCCGCCGCAGGAACCGCCGCCGATGCCGGGCAGCAACGCGTCGCCTGCCGTGCCGGACATGCCCGAGGTGTCGTCGATGCCCGACGTCACCGAAATCCCCGGTATGCAGCAAGCGCCGGACGTCAACAACGCCTACGGTGTGAATGGCATGCCCGCCACCCCGGCCAGCGGCGCATCGATGCCGCCGGACTGGCAAGGCGCGCCGTCCACGAACGCGCCGGGCGCCCGCACCGCGCCGCTCCAGCTTGCACCGCCGTGGGTCGGTCACGGCGCCTCACCCGCCAGCAGCGCGGCGCCCGGGTATTGAACGAGCGAACCGCCGCGTCGCCGAATCCGCGCGTAAACGAAAAACGCCGGCCCTGAGGCCGGCGCGTCGACTGATCGGCGAGATCAGTGCAGGGTAGGTTTCGACTCGGCTTCGTCGCCGTCGTCTTCCTCGTCTTCGTCGATGACTTCGAGACCATCGGCGCCGTGCGCGTGCTCGTGCTCGATTTCGTCTTCCGTCGCCTGACGCACTTCCTTCACGCTCAGCGAAAAACGCAGGGCCATGCCGGCCAGCGGATGATTGCCGTCGAGCACGACCTTGTCTTCTGCGACGTCGGTGACCGTGTAGATGAGCGCGTCGAGATCCTCATCGCCTTCTTCCGGCGTGCCTTCGAACTGCATGCCGACTTCGAGCGGTTCAGGGAAACGGGTGCGCGGCTCGATCTTCACGAGTTCCGGATCGTACTCGCCAAACGCATCCTGCGGCTCAAGCTGGATCTGGGTCTCGAAGCCCGGCTCCTTGCCGTCCAGCACTTCCTCGATCTTGGGGAACGTGCCATCATAGCCGCCGTGCAGATAGACCATCGGCTCGTCGCTTTCCTCAATCAGATTGCCCTGCGCATCCGATAGCTTGTAAGCGACCGACACGACGGTGTCCTTTGCAATTTTCATTCGATCCTCCAGATTACAGACCACATTATACGATGCCCAAGCGGTCCCCTGACCACGTGGAGGACGCGCGCAAGCAGCGCGCCCCCTCCTCCGCGGCACGCCCCGCGCCCGACGCACCCACATCGTTGCTGGGCGGCCTGAGTCCGGCGCAGTTCATGAAGCAATACTGGCAGAAAAAGCCGCTCTTGATCCGCCAGGCGATACCCGGCATCGAAGCGCCGCTTTCGCGCGACGAGTTGTTCGCGCTTGCCGACAGCGACGACGTCGAATCGCGCCTCATCACGCATTTCCGCAAGCGCTGGTCGCTCGAACACGGCCCGTTCGGCGCCGACGAACTGCCCACGCCGAAAACGCGTCAATGGACGCTGCTCGTGCAAGGCGCCGATCTTCACGACGATCGCGCCCGCGCGCTGCTCGAACGCTTCCGTTTCGCGCCCGACGCCCGTCTCGACGATCTGATGATCTCGTATGCGACCGATGGCGGCGGTGTCGGCCCGCATTTCGATTCCTACGATGTGTTTCTCCTGCAGGTGCACGGCAAGCGCCGCTGGCGCATCGGCGCGCAGCGCGACCTGTCGTTGCAGGAAGGCATGCCGCTGAAAATTCTCGCGAATTTCGAACCCGAGGAAGAATGGGTGCTGGAGCCTGGCGACATGCTCTATCTGCCGCCGCACATCGCGCACGACGGCGTGGCCGAAGGCGAGTGCATGACCTGCTCGATCGGCTTTCGCTCGCCTTCCACGTCGGAGCTCACGAATCAGTTTCTTTACTGGCTCGCCGAACGTGGCGCCGACGACGCCGCGCAGCCCGGCGCGAAGGGCGGCAAGAGCGCGCTTTACCGCGACCCGGATCAGCCCGCTGTGGCGCATCCCGCGCAAGTGCCCCCGGCACTTGTGGAGCGCGTTGCGGCCGTGCTTGCTAAAGTGCGTTGGAGCGATGGCGATGTGTCGTCGTTCGTGGGCTCGTACCTTTCGGAACCGAAGGCCAATGTGGTCTTCGACGCCCCCGAAAAACCCCTCGACGAGGCCCGTTTTGTTGCGCGCGCCGCGAAAAGCGGGATAAGACTCGACCGCAGGACGATCCTGCTTTACGATGCGCGGTCGTACTACCTGAACGGGGAACAGTACTTGCTCAGAGAAGCCAAAAAGTGGCTGCCGGCCTTGGCCGACAACCGCTTTCTGGATGGGAAACGCTTTGTAACACTCTCACACGATTCGTGTGTGACAGCGTTACTACACGAATGGTATTGTGCGGGCTGGATACGGACCGGGGAGCTTGCGTAAGCGCTTCGGACTGTTATACCGTACTAATATAGTGCTTGTATGAGAAAGACAACGTATTGTCCCCGGATTTGTCGACGGTCGATACGAAAGTGCCTATAATTTCCGCCCAGGCCGTAGGGAAGATTCACGCTCTTGCAGTGCATCTCCACCAGCGGCTCAGGTCGGTGTTGGGGCACATTACCGGTATTATTTTGCGCTGTTGCTTACCTTTAACCATAAAAGGACGTGATCATGAAGAAATCCCTCCTCGTAGCATCCCTGCTGGCAGCTGTTGCACTCGCTGCGTGCAACAAGAGCAGCGACCAAGCCGCTGCGCCGGCTAGCGACGCAACGGCTGCTTCGGCACCGGCTGCTGCCGCTTCGGACGCTGCTGCTGCTGCTTCGGGCGCTGCTGCTGCTGCGAGCGACGCTGCTGCTTCGGCTACGGCTGCTGCTTCGGACGCTGGCGCTGCTGCTTCGGACGCAGGCGCTTCGGCTGCTGCTCCGGCATCGGGCGCAAGCCAGTAAGCTGCATTCGCACGAGGCCCGTGCCGAGCTTCGGCTCCAGCGGGCATCGCTGCGAACCGCGGTGCAGCCTGACGACATCGCCAGTCGCACAGCGGGCAAGCAAAAAGCCACGAACGCAAGTTCGTGGCTTTTTGTTTCCCCTATCGAGATATCGAGACTTTCTTCATGCGCCGCGCATGTAACAAGCGCGACGCATCTGCAAGCGCGTATTACGCGCACAGCCTGTTCAGCTCGCTTGCGCGCCCTCTTCTTCGCCATCGAAGAACGCCTTGACGACTTCGATTTCGCGCGTGCGCTTGAACGGCGGCAGACTTTGCCAGATGCGACGCCCATAGGGCTTATCGACAAGACGCGTATCGCAGATCATCAGCACGCCGCGATCGGTCTCCGCGCGAATCAGGCGGCCCGCGCCCTGCTTGAGCGTGATCACCGCTTGCGGAAGTTGATGTACCGCAAAAGGACTCAAGCCTTTCTTGGTCAGCGCATCGAGTCGCGCGGCCAGCACGGGATCGTCGGGCGGCGCGAACGGCAGCTTGTCGATGACGACGAGCGAGAGCGCATCGCCGCGCACGTCCACACCTTCCCAGAAGCTCTGGCTACCCACCAGAATCGCGTTACCGTAAGCGCGGAAGCGTTCGAGCAATTCGGTGCGGCTCGCGTCGCCCTGCACGAGCAAGGGCGTGTTCCAGCCGCGCGCCTCGATCGTGTCGCGCAGCTTCGCGGCGATGCGATCGACCGCGCGCAGCGTCGTGCACAGCATGAACACACCGCCACCCGATGCCTCGATCGCCGGCAAGGCCGCATCGAACACGGCGTCGGTGAATTGCGGCGACGACGGCTGCGGCATATTGCGCGGCACGTACAGCAAGCCCTGCTCGGGATAATCGAACGGACTCGGCAAGGTCATCGAACGGCGCGAGCTCAAGCCCATTTGCGCCGCGTAGTGCGTGAAGTCGCCGCGCACCGACAAGGTCGCCGACGTGAAAATCCATGTGCGCGGCACGCCCGCGCGCTGCTTCGCGAAGATCGGCGCAACCGAGAGCGGCGTCTCGTGCAACTGCACCGTGTGCGAGAACACTTCGACCCAGCGGACCTTTTCGTCGTCGCTCGGGTATTCTTTGGCGGCTTCGCCCTCGCCTTCGGGCTTGCGCGCCGGCTCGGCCACTGCGGCGCCGGTCCAGCCCGCGAGAATGCCCTGCAACTCGCGTGCGCGGCGCAGGCACGTACCCAGCGATTCCGCACGCTCAGCCTGACCGGCAAGCGCCGTCGCGAGCGTGCCCAGTTCGGTCTGCAACGCGTCGAGTGCGTCGAAAAGCGGATGGTCTTCCGGCAACTGCGTGATCGACAGCCGCAGCGAATCTTCCTTGAACGCGAGCCGAACGTCGCGCGCGGCGCGTTCGACACCGGCGGCCAGTTTCACCCACTCCACCGCATCGCGTGCATGCGCCAGGCCTTCGGCGACGCAATCGCGCGCAAGTTCGAGGAACTGCGCCGTCGAGAGCGTCTCGCCGAAGAACAGCGTGGCGGTTTCAGGCAGTTGATGCGCTTCGTCGAAGATGATCGTGTTCGCGCTCGGCAGCAATTCGGCCATGCCGGTGTCGCGCAGCATGATGTCGGCGAAGAACAGATGGTGATTCACCACCACGATGTCGGCCTGCTGCGCTTCGCGGCGCGCGTGCATCACGAAGCAATCCTTGTAATGCGGACACTCCTGGCCGAGGCAGTTGTCGCGCGTCGAAGTGACCATCGACCACACGGCCGCCGTCTCCGGCACGCTCGCGAGTTCGGCCTTGTCGCCCGATCGCGTGATCTTCGCGAAGCGGATGATCTCCTGCAGATACGAGGTTTCCTGGCGCGACGGCAAGCGGCCGTTGTCGGCCGTGCGTTGCAGGTAGTAGTGGCACAGGTAGTTCGAGCGGCCCTTGAGCATCGCGACGCTCACGGGCACCGCGAGCGCGTCGCGCACGGTGGGAATGTCGCGGGCGAAGAGCTGATCCTGCAAGTGCTTCGTGCCCGTGGAGACGATCACCTTGCCGCCCCACAACATGGCCGGCACGAGATACGCGTAGGTCTTGCCCGTGCCCGTCCCTGCCTCGACGATCAGCGTGTTGTCGCCCGAATCGGCACGCGACGCTTCGTCGCCATTCGCGGCAGCCGGCGCGGGTGCGCCGCGTTCCAGACGGCGCGCCGAACGCGATTGCAACTCGAACGCGGCGGGATCGGGTTGCGCCTGAGCGGCGGCTTCCATCGCCGCGGCCACGGCACTCGCCATCTCGATCTGCGCGGCACGCGGACGATAGCCGTCGATCTCGCGCGCGAGCAAGCCGTCGGCGGCAAAGAGTTCCTGGAGTTCGGCGGCGCGACGCGTGCTCAGCGCGGGCGATGCGGCTTGCGCGGCGCGAGCGTCACCAGCCTGCGCGCCGCCATCGCGTGCAGGCTGGGTTCGGGAAACGGTCGTTGAATTCAAGGCAAGCGGTTCCTGCTCGGTCCTCGAGGCACAGCCCGACTGCGGCCGCGCCCCGGCGCCTGCCGGGACCCGGAATCAGGCGTGCCCGTTCGAGGTCTTCGTTGAATCGGGGTCCAGCTGCAGTTGCAGCAGGATGATGTTGTCCTTGAGCTTGAGCTTGCGCCTCTTCAGCTTCTGCAGTTCGAGATCGTCGAAGTCCGACGTCTCGCAGAGCCTCTCGATCTGACGATTGAGGTCGCCGTGTTCCGATTCCAGTTGCAGAATGCGGTCACGAAGGACCTCGCCTTTGACTTCACGATGCTCGCGCATGCTCGCCTCCTCGTCATGATCGGCGCGCGCCGTGCGAAGGGTCGCGCGCCTGAGGTTGCTGACCGGCTGAAAAAGCGTGGTGCTACTGGCCCTGCGATTGCTGTTTTTGCTGCTGTTGCTGCTTTTGATCCTGTTGCTGCTTCTGTTGCGCCTGCTGCTGCGCCTTCTCGGCCGCCTGTTTCTGACGCGCTTCGACGTCGGCCTTGTGCTTCGCCGCTTCGTCCTGCTTCTGCTGGAAGCGTTCAGCCTTCTGGTTGCGCTCCTGCGCCTTCTGCTGGCCTTCGGCGCGCGCCTGGTCGAGCTGCTTCTGGAAATCCGATTGCTTCTTGTCGTACGCAGCCTGGTTGGCCGCGCGTTGAGACTGGGCCTGTTCGCCCTGACGCTGCGCCTGATCCAGCGCGTGCTGGCGCAGCTTGTCCTGATACGCCTGCTCGTTCGCGGCGCGCTGCGGCGCTTCGGCCTGGCGCTGCGCCTGATCGAGCTCGTGCTGACGCTGCTTGTCCTCGAACGCCTGCGCGCTCTTCGCCTCATTCGCGGCGCGCTGCGGTGCGTCCGCCTCGTCGCGCGCGCGTTGCAGGGCGGTCTGCTCGTCGCGGCGGCGCGCGTTGTCGGCGCGCTGCTCTTCGTCGAGCTGCAACTGTTTCTGGCGGATGTCCGCCTGCACCACGCGCATCGCGTCGCGCGCCTTGCCCAGACAGTGATTCACGAAGAACGTGTCGTAGCAGTCGTGCTGCGCCACGCCATAGCGATAGTTGTTCTCCGCCGTGCGCCGGTCGAGCACCTTCTGACGCGCGGCAAAATCGTTCTGCACATCGGCGTTCGTTGCACCCGACGCCGCGATCGCAGCCGAAGCCGGCAAGCCCGCAGCCGCCGCGCCCGAACCGATCGGACCGCCCACTTCCACCGGGCTCGCGATTTGCGCGCCGCTAGCCGCGGGAGCGCCCGACACCGCCTGCTGGGCGGCCTCGTCTTGCGCGAGGGCCGGAACGTTCGCCATCGCCAGCAACGCGACGGCACAAACCGCCGCGCGGGCGGAGGTCCGCCATGCAGCGCCTTCGCGCGCGACGGACCGGACAGGTGACAAACGGAATGGGATCAACGTCTTCTGGGGGCAGCGGAACATGGGGGAAATTCTAACACCCCCCGACTCGAGCGCTCCGCCATTTATGGCAAAATGCCCCGCTCCACCGGCCAGCGGGCGTTCCCTCGCGGGTGCGCTCCGCCCGGTCGTCGGACCGAAAACCGGACTGCAAACCGATCCTCGCAGGAATATCCAGACCCTATGACGGAAACCGTAGCACTCAAGATCGTCCAGCGTATCGCCACCGAATTGAACGTTCAACCGCGTCAGGTGGCGGCCGCCGTCCAGCTTCTCGACGAAGGAGCGACCGTTCCGTTCATCGCCCGCTACCGCAAGGAAGTCACGGACAATCTCGACGATACCCAACTGCGCACGCTCGAAGAGCGTCTGCTGTATCTGCGTGAACTCGAAGAGCGCCGTGCCGCGATCCTCGCGAGCATCGAAGAGCAAGGCAAGCTCACCGACGAACTGCGCACCGCCATCGAGACCGCCGACAGCAAGCAGGTTCTCGAAGACCTCTATCTGCCGTACAAGCCCAAGCGCCGCACGCGCGCGCAGATCGCACGCGAAGCCGGTCTGCAGCCGCTCGCCGACGCACTGCTCGCCAATCCGCTGCTCGATCCGCAGACGGAAGCCGCGCAATACGTGGACGCGGAGAAAGGCGTCGCCGACGTGAAGGCCGCGCTCGACGGCGCGCGCGACATCCTCTCCGAACAATTCGGCGAAACGGCCGAACTGCTCGGCAAGCTGCGCGACTGGCTGCAAAACCAGGGCGTGGTGACGTCGACCGTGATCGAAGGCAAGGAGAAAGAGGAAGGCGAGAAGTTCCGCGACTACTACGACTACTCCGAGACCATCAAGACCGTGCCGTCGCACCGCGCGCTCGCGCTGTTCCGCGGCCGTAACGCGGGCGTGCTGATGGTCAAGCTGGGCCTCGGCGGCGAGCTCGACACGCAGACGCCGCATCCGGGCGAAGGTCATATCGCGCGCCACTTCAACATTTCGAATCTGGGCCGCCCCGCCGACAAGTGGCTCTCCGACGTGTGCCGCTGGTGCTGGCGCGTGAAGGTGCAGCCGCACCTCGAAAACGAACTGCTGACGAACCTGCGCGAACTGGCCGAGACCGAGGCGATCCGCGTGTTCGCGCGCAACCTCAAGGATCTGCTGCTGGCCGCGCCGGCCGGCCCGAAGGCCGTGATCGGCCTCGATCCGGGTCTGCGCACGGGCGTCAAGGTGGCCGTGGTCGATCGCACCGGCAAGCTGCTCGCGACCGACACGATCTACCCGCACGAGCCGCGCCGCGACTGGGACGGCTCGCTCGCGAAGCTCGCGCGCATCGCCGCGCAGACGCAGGCCGAACTCGTCAGCATCGGCAACGGCACCGCTTCGCGCGAGACCGACAAGCTCGCGAGCGAACTGATCGCGAAGCATCCCGAGTTGAAGCTGCAGAAGATCGTCGTGTCGGAAGCCGGCGCGTCGGTTTATTCGGCGTCCGAACTGGCGGCGAAGGAATTCCCGGAACTGGACGTCTCGCTGCGCGGCGCCGTGTCGATCGCGCGTCGTCTGCAAGACCCGCTCGCCGAACTCGTGAAGATCGAGCCGAAGGCGATCGGCGTCGGCCAGTATCAGCACGACGTGAACCAGCGCGAACTCGCGCGTTCGCTCGACGCCGTGGTCGAGGACTGCGTGAACGCCGTGGGCGTGGACGCGAATACGGCTTCGGTCGCGCTGCTCGCCCGCGTGTCGGGCCTGAACTCGACGCTTGCGCGCAATATCGTCGATTACCGCGATGCAAACGGTCCGTTCCCCTCGCGCGAGCATCTGAAGAAGGTGCCGCGCCTCGGCGACAAGACCTTCGAGCAGGCCGCGGGCTTCCTGCGCATCAACAGCGGCGAGAATCCGCTCGATCGCTCGTCGGTGCACCCGGAAGCGTATCCGGTCGTCGAGCGCATGCTCGCGAAGATCCATCGCACGATCGGCGATGTGCTCGGTAGCCGCGAGGCGCTCTCGGGTCTCTCGCCCGCCGAATTCGTCGATGAGCGTTTTGGTTTGCCGACCGTGCGCGACATCCTCTCCGAACTCGAAAAGCCGGGTCGCGATCCGCGTCCCGAATTCAAGACGGCCACGTTCCGCGACGGCGTCGAGAAAGTCTCCGATCTCGTGCCGGGCATGGTGCTCGAAGGCGTCGTGACCAACGTGGCGGCGTTCGGCGCGTTCATCGACATCGGCGTGCATCAGGACGGTCTCGTGCACGTCTCGGCGATGTCGACGAAGTTCATCAAGGACCCGCACGAAGTCGTGAAGGCCGGTCAGGTCGTGAAGGTGAAGGTGCTCGACGTCGACGTGAAGCGTCAGCGCATCGCGCTCACGATGCGTATGGACGACGATCCCGCGAGCGCGGCGCAGCGCGCCGGTGGCGGCGCGGCGAATGGCGGCGGCCGTGATCGCAATGATCGCGGCGGCAACGCCAATCGCGGCGGTCAACGTTCGCGCGGCGAAGAGCCGGTGAACGCGATGGCGGCGGCGTTCGCGAAGCTCAAGCGCTGAGATCGGCCACACGCGGCGCGGGGCGCGCGAAATGCAAGCCCGCGCCGTGCCTGAAGCGCTTGAAGTCCATGAAGCGCTGAGCCGCGCGAAAATCGCGCAATAAAAAAGCCGCCCGCGGGCGGCTTTTTTGCGTCATCGAGCAGACGATCAGATCTCGATCTTCGTCCCCAGCTCGACCACGCGATTCGCGGGAATGCTGAAGAAGTCGGTCGGCTTGGCGGCGTTCTGGTGCATCCACGCGAACACGCGCTCGCGGAAGATCGACATGCCCGGCAATTGCGTCGGCACCACCGTTTCGCGCGCGAGGAAGAACGACGTGTCCATCATCTCGAACGACATGCCTTCGATGCGGCCGATCTCCTCGAGCACCGCCTTCACGTCCGGCGTTTCGTTGAAGCCGTAATCGGCCTTCACGAGATAGAGACCGCCGCCGATATCCTTCACGCTCACGCGCTCCGCGTTCGACACGTACGGAATATCGCGAATCTTGAACGTGAGAAAAATCGTGCGCTCGTGCAGCACCTTGTTGTGCTTGAGGTTGTGCAGCAGGCTCACCGGCACGAGCGTGTCGCTGCCCGTCAGATAGATGGCGGTGCCCGACACGCGATGCGGCGGATGCGCGAGCAGACCTTGCAGGAAGGGCATCAGCGGAATGCCGTCGGCAGCCGTGCGTTCCTTCACGATCATGCGGCCTTTGAACCACGTCATCAGCAGGAAGAACAGCAGCGCGCCGATACCGAGCGGCAGCCAGCCGCCTTCCTCGACCTTGAGCAGATTCGCGCCGAAGAAGCCGAGGTCGATGATCAGCAGGCCCGCGATGATGAGCCCGACCAGCCACTTGTTCCACTTCCACAGCTTCGTCATCACGACGCTCACGAGGATCGTGGTCATCACCATGGTCGCGGTCACGGCGATACCGTACGCGGCGGCCAGATTATCGGAACTCTTGAAGCCGACCACGATGCACAGGATGATGAACAGCAGCATCCAGTTCACGACCGGCACATAGATCTGGCCGATCGCGAGATCGGACGTGTGCAGCACCTTCATGCGCGGCACGTAGCCGAGCAGGATCGCCTGGCTCGTCAGCGAGTACGCGCCTGAAATGACGGCTTGCGAAGCGATCACCGTGGCGACCGTCGACAGCACGACGAGCGGCAGGAGCGCCCAGTCCGGCGCGAGCAGGAAGAACGGATTTTCGATCGCGCGATGGTCCTGCATCAGCAGCGCGCCCTGACCGAAGTAGTTGAGGACCAGCGAGGGCATCACGAGCCCGTACCACGCGCAGCGGATGGGCTTCGCGCCGAAGTGCCCCATATCGGCGTAGAGCGCCTCCGCGCCGGTCAGCACCAGCACGACCGAGCCGAGCACCACGTAGGCCTGCAGCAGATGCGCGCTCATGAACGAGAAGGCGTAGTACGGATTGAGCGCTGCGATCACGCCCGGCTGCTGCACGATGCGCGAGACGCCGAGCACGGCGATGGTGATGAACCAGATCACCATGATCGGCCCGAACAGGCGGCCGACGAGCGCGGTGCCGTGACGCTGGATCCAGAACAGCGCGATCAGGATCACCATCGTGAGCGGCAGCACGAGATGCGTGAGCTTGGGCGCGGCGATCTCCAGACCTTCGACGGCCGACATCACCGAGATGGCCGGCGTGATCACCGCATCGCCGTAGAACATGCAGGCGCCGAAGATGCCCAGCGCGGTGAGCACCACGACCGAGCGGCTCTTGCGGTCGAGCGAGCGCAGCGCGAGCGCCATGAGCGCGAGCACGCCGCCTTCGCCGTTGTTGTCGGCGCGCATCACAATGAGCACGTATTTGACGCTGACGACGATCATGATCGCCCAGAACAGCAGCGAGATGACGCCAAGGATGGACGTATTGGTAAGCGGAATGCCGTGAGAAGGGCTGAACGCCTCTTTCAGGGAGTACAGCGGGCTCGTGCCGATATCGCCGAACACCACGCCGATGGCCGCTACGGCCAGGGAAGGTAGCGGCTGTTTTGCCACGTGCGTGCTAGTTGTCATATACGCAGAGATCCGTTTGAGGCGGAAAAATTCGAGCGCTATTCTAAACCGGCTACGGGCGGAACCCGAGTGGCCGTTGTGACCCCGCGACGTACTCTTGTCCCCGCGCAGTTTAGCATTGGCGCTTTGCCGCGGTCAGCCGTCTGTGCCCCGACCGGCGACCTTGCGCGTAAAAACGCGCCGAAACCCGCCGAAACGCACCGACACGCGCCTCGGCAGCAAAAAAAACGGAGCCTCGAAAGGCTCCGTTGATGGTCTGGCCGCGCCGCACCCGCCCGAAGGCTGCGGCGGCACGCCAGCGTGCTTCAACCCTGCGAATTCTGCTGCTGGGCTTGTTGCAGACCGCGCTTGATCCACGCGCCGAGATTATGCGGACGCACCGTGTCCCACTCCTCGAACGGCTGATGAATCCAGGGGTTCGTCGGCAGATGCTGGACGAAATAGTCCGGCTTCACCTTCGAGCAGCCCTTGTACCAGAGCACGGCCGAGCGCACGCCGGTCACGGCCGGGTAACGCTCTTTCAGGTGATCCTGCACGCGCGCGAGCGTGACGCCCGAATCGACGAGATCGTCGACGAGCAGCACGTTGCCTTCGAGGTGACCGCGCGTCATCGTGATGTACTGCGCGATGTCGAGATCGCCCTGCTCCGTGCCCGCCGCTTCGCGGTACGAGCTGGTCGCAAGAATCGCCAGCGGCAGATCATAGATGCGCGAGAGCTGGTCGCCCACGCGCAGGCCGCCGCGCGCGAGACACAGGATCTGATCGAATTTCCAGCGCGACTCGTGCACCTGAAGCGCGAGCATTTCGATCAGCCGGTGGTATTCGTCCCAGCCGACCCACAGGTTCTTGTCGTCGTTGCGCGGGTCCATCATTTGAATCATCTTTGCTTCTACCTTCTTGCTACTTAGACCTTGAACGGATGACGCAGCAGGATCGTTTCGTCGCGATCCGGGCCGGTCGAAACCATGTCGATCGGCACGCCGGCGACTTCCTGCACGCGCTTCAGGTATGCCTGCGCGCTCTGCGGCAGCGCGTCGAACTGCGTGATGCCGATGGTGCTTTCCTTCCAGCCCGCGAAGGTCTCGTAGACCGGCTCGCAGGCCGCAACTTGCGAGGCGCCGCGCGGCAGGATGTCCACGTCCTGGCCGTCGACCTTGTAGCCGACGCAGAGCTTCACTTCTTCGAGGCCGTCGAGCACGTCGAGCTTGGTGATGCACAGGCCCGTCACGCCGTTGATCTGGATCGAGCGGCGCAGCGCGGCGGCGTCGAGCCAGCCGGTGCGGCGCGGACGGCCCGTGACCGAACCGAATTCCTTGCCGACCTTCGCGAGCGTGAGGCCCACTTCTTCCTGGCGATCAGCGTTGTCGGCGTCGTACAGTTCGCTCGGGAACGGGCCCGAACCGACGCGCGTGCAGTACGCCTTGGTGATGCCGAGCACGTAGTTGAGCTTTTGCGGACCGACGCCCGCGCCCGCCGACGCCGCACCTGCGACGCAGTTGCTCGACGTGACGAACGGATAGGTGCCGTGATCGATGTCGAGCAGCGTGCCTTGCGCGCCTTCGAACAGCAGGTTGCCGCCTTCGTGGTTCACGTCGTACAGGCGACGCGACACGTCCGTGACCATCGGCTTCAGGCGTTCGGCGTACGACAGCATCGTGTCGAGCGTCTGCTGATAGTCCACGGCCGGCGCGCCCAGGTACTGGGTCAGCACGAAGTTGTGGTAGTCGAGGTTCTCGCGCAGACGCGCGGCGAACGTTTCCGGCTCGAACAGATCCTGCACGCGCAGACCGCGACGCGCGACCTTGTCCTCGTACGCCGGGCCGATGCCACGGCCGGTCGTGCCGATCTTCGCGGCGCCGCGCTTGGCTTCACGCGCCTGGTCGATGGCGATGTGGTACGGGAGGATGAGCGTGGTGGCTTCGGAGATGAAGAGGCGCTTCTGGACGTCGATGCCCGCTTCTTCCAGCTCGCCGATTTCCTTGAACAGGGCTTCAGGCGAGAGCACCACGCCGTTGCCGATGTAGCAGGCGACGCCGGCGCGCATGATGCCCGACGGGATCAGTCGGAGAATGGTCTTCTTGCCGCCGATGATGAGTGTGTGGCCGGCGTTATGACCGCCCTGGAAACGCACCACGCCTTGCGCGTGGTCCGTCAGCCAGTCGACGATCTTGCCCTTGCCTTCATCGCCCCATTGGGTGCCCACGACGACGACGTTGCGTCCCGGGGTTACATTCACTGCGCTGGCAGACATGGTGTTTCGTTAGCTGGTTAAAAACGTATTCTACCTGGGTTCGGCGACAAGACCGCCTTTTTTTCCCGAATTTCCAGGAATTTCCTTTTGCGCTCAACAGCCTGCGCAGCGAGACGCCCTGCCCGGCAAATACGCCGGGCGTCGCATTATGTCCGCTTTGTGGCTGTTTTGTGACGGCTTTGCGGTCGTTTAAGCGCGCGCTTCGACGACCCAGACGCCATTGCGCTCGACCAGCGTGCGGTCGCAGGCAAACTCGTCCATGTCGTGATCGTGACCCGGCAGCGCCTGGATGACGACTTCACCCGAATCGCGCAGGGCCGCAACGGCCGCGCGCAGCGCCTCGTCGTGCTTCCACGGCGCGAGAATCGCGCTGCTGCGCGCTTCGACCGGCGAAATACGCGCCACTTCGCGCAGATCGAGCGAGAAACCGGTTGCCGCGCGCGCGCGGCCGTAGGCCTCGCCCACCTTGTCGTAACGGCCGCCGCGCGCGACGGCGTTCGGCACGCCGTCCACGTAAGCCGAGAACATCACGCCGCTGTGATACGCGTAGCCGCCCAGATCGGCGAGATCGAGCGCCAGTTCCGCGCCTTCGATTTCGCCGACGAGGAACGCCAGGTCGTCGAGCGCGCGCGCGATGCCGGGCAGCGCCGGCAGACGCTTGCGGGCTTCGTCGATCACGCTCGCGTCGCCGTACAGCGTCGGCAGCGCGCGCAGCGCGTCGCGCGTGACCGGCGCGAGCTTCGCCGTGAGTTCGGCCAGGCGCGGCACGTCCTTTCCGGCGAGCGCTTCATACAATGCGTCGCCGAGCGCGGCAGCCGCTGGATCGGCTTCGAAGATCGCCGCGAGCACGCCCGCGTGCGACAGATCGAGGCGCACCTGCGTGAGGCCCGCGAGACGCAGCGCGTCGAGCATCAGCTGCTGGATTTCGAGGTCGGCTTCGAGGCCGGCGTGGCCATAGATTTCCGCGCCGATCTGGATCTGCTCGCGCGTGGCGTGCAGGCCGCGCGGCAGCGTATGCAGCACGTTGCCCGCGTAGCACAGGCGCGTCACGCCTTGACGGTTCAGCAGATGCGCGTCGATGCGCGCGACCTGCGGCGTCATGTCGGCGCGCAGCCCGAGCGTGCGGCCCGAGAGTTGATCGACGAGCTTGAAGGTGCGCAGGTTCAGATCGCGCCCGCTGCCCACCAGCAGCGACTCGAGGTACTCGAGCAGCGGCGGCATGACCATTTCGTAGCCATAGGCGCGGAAGCGGTCCAGCAGGCGGCGGCGCAGTTCTTCGATCTTGCGCGCCTCGGACGGCAGCACGTCGGCGATATTCTCGGGAAGTAACCAGGTCGACATCGGTGAGTCCTACGACAAAAAGGGCCACGCAGGCCGGCGGCGCACGCGAAGGCGCGCCTCACTCGGGCCATGAACGGACCGGACGATAGAAACGGCGCGCCCCTCGCGGCGCGCGCCTTGAATTCAGGTGGCGAGCATGAGCAGCACGAGGCCGAGCGCCATCACGATCAACCCGCCAATCCGGATGTGATGCGGCGGCCGTTCCGCAATTCTACGGAAAGTGTCGCGCCACGCCGTCGGAAAGACGAACGGGAACATGCCCTCGATAATCAGCATCAGTGCGATCGCGAGCAACAGGGAGCCGGCTATGTCCATGCGAAGAAATGCGCCGCGCACACGCGCGGCGCCTGTGTCTCAATTTAGTGTTTGCGCGACGCGGCGGGAGCCTGCGGCGCGTCTCCATTCGGACTGCGCATGAAGCGGAAGAAGTCGCTCGACGAATCGACCACGACGACGTCGCCCGGCTTGAAGCTCTCGCGATACGCCTGCATGCTCTGATAGAAGCGATAGAAGTCCGGATCGCGGCCGAATGCCTGCGCGGCGATTGCAGCGGCCTTGCCGTCGCCTTCGCCCTTGATGGCCTGCGCCTGGCTGTATGCGTCGGCGACCACGTCCTGCTGCTTGCGCTCCGCGTCGTCCTTGATCTGCTGCGCGTCGGCGGCGCCCTTCGCACGCTCGTCGGCGGCGGCCTGCTCGCGCGCCGCGCTCATGCGCTTATAGACCACGTTGGCGACTTCCGCCGGGTAGTCGATGCGCGTGAGTTCGATGGCGATCACGTCGATGCCGAGCGGCGCGGCGGCCGTCTTGAGCGCGTCGCGTGCGGCATTGGCGATGGCTTCCTGCTGTCGAAGCGCGTCGGACAGCGTGACCTTCGAGAAGGCATCGGCGAGTGCGTCGCGCGACAGCGAAGCGAGCCGGTCGGCGAGCGTCTGCGTATCGCCCTTGGTCGCGCCAAAGAGCTTGAGCGGATCGGCAACGCGATAGCGCACCACCGGATTCACGAGCAGTTCCGACTTGTCCGAGGTCGTGTAACGATCGGCGTCGGGCGCGTCGAATGCCTGAATGCGCGTGTCGATAAACGTCGCGACCTGGAACGGCGGCGGCAGCTTCACGTGCAGGCCGGGCTCCGCGAGCGAAGCCTTCGAGCCACCCGAGGACGACACGACCGCCACATGACGCGGATCGACGACGAAGACCGACGACGAAGCCAGCAACACCACCACCACGAAGGCGACGACGAACGCAATGATCTTGTTCATATCGGCGCTCCGTTATTGCACGTCGTCTTCGCGACCGCGCGAACGCAGTGCGTCGCGCGAACGGAAAGCGTCGCTGGCCGCCTGCGCGGCGTCGCTAGCCGAGGGCGCGGGCGCCGCGCCTTGCTGCTGGGCGCCCTGCTGCGTATTTTGCGGCTGGGCGCTCTGCGGCTGCGTGTCGCTGTTCGCGGACGGCGCGGCGGCATTCGCGTCGGGCGCCGACGCAGCGTTGGCGGCTGCGTTGGGCGCGACATTCTGCGCCGCGGCTCCGGTCGCGGCCGCGGCTCCCGCCGCTGCTGCGGCGCGTTGACGCGTTGCCTCGACGAGCTTGTCGAGCGGCAGATAGATCACGTTATTGCCGGACTTGCTGTCGACGAACACCTTCGTCGTATTCGAGTAGATGTGTTGCATCGTGTCCAGATACATGCGCTCGCGAATCACGGCCGGCGCCTTCGCGTATTGCTCGTAGACGCTGTTGAAACGCTGGGCATCGCCCTGCGCCTGCGCGACCACGCGGTCGCTGTACGCCTTGGCGTCGTCGATCAGACGGGCGCCGTCGGCTTGCGCGCGCGGCAGCAGCTGGTCGGCGTACGCCTGCGCGTCGCGCTTCGCACGCTCGCGGTCCTGATGCGCCTTCGCTTCGTCGTCGAACGCGGCCTGCACCTGGTCGGGCGCGGTGACGCTCTGGATCGTCACGCCCGTCACGCCGAGGCCGGTCCTGTATTCGTCGAGCGCGTGCTGAATGGTGTCAGCCAGTTGCGCGCGGATCGGTTCGCGGTCGGCGTATAGCAGATCGTTGGTGCTGTGCGCACCCACGACCGTGCGCACCGCCGCCTGCGCGGCCTGGCTCACGGTGAGATCGGGATCGACGCTGCGGAACAGATAGTCGGTCGGCTGCTTGACCTGGTATTGGACGGTGAAGCGCACGTCGAGAATGTCGCCGTCGTGCGTGAGCACCGAGGCGTCCTTCACGTTGGACGGACGCACGAGATTGTTGCGGCCGATCTCGACGCTGCGGATCTGGCCGATGTTGACGATTTCATGCGTCTGGAACGGGAACGGCAGGCGCCAGTGCACGCCCTGACCGACCGTATGGCGATACTGGCCGAATTGCAGCACCACGCCGGCCTGGCCGTCCTGCACCACGAACACGCCGCTGCCGACGTAGATGGCGATCAGCACGCCGAGCACGAGGCCCACGCCGATGCGCGCTCCGTGACCGTTGTCCTGGCGCGGGCCGATGCCGCCGGGGCCCTTGCCCTTCTTGCCGAACAACGACGACAGACGGCGATTGAAGTCGCGCCACATTTCGTCGAGGTCGGGCGGGCCGTCGCCCTTGCCGCCGCCGTTGTTGCCGTTATTGCCCGACGGGCGACGGGTGTCTTCCGTGCGCTGGCCATTGCCCTCGCCACGGCCCCAACGCGGGTCGTTCAACGAGAAAATGGCGCGGGGGCGCTGCCAGCCAGTCCGCTTGTTGTAATCGTTCACCTGAGTTCGTTCACCAGAGTAGACAGCGGGTCATGTGCGTGGGAGAAACCGCCGGGACGCCGCATGGGCGCCCCACGGACCGCTCAGCGGCCGTGCTCGGCTTCCCTGCTGGGTTCGTGCGGCACCGCATTCCAGTCGGTTGCGGCCTGGGGCTGCGACGCCCCGGCAAGCGGTTCGGCGGTCGCGATTTCGGCGATGGCGGCGCGCAGCGCATCCAGTCCGACGCCCGTGCGCGCGCTCAAAAAGACGCGCGAAATATTACCATATTCGTCCCGCTCGACCGTCCCGCCTCGCGCCGCCAGTTCGGGCACGGCGTCGATCTTGTTGAACACCAGCACCTGGCGGATCGTGTCGGCGCCGATCTCGTGCAGCACGTCGTTGACCTGATCGATCTGATCGAGTCGCACGGCGCTCGAGGCGTCCACCACGTGCAGCAGCAGGTCGGCCTGCACGGTTTCCTGCAACGTTGCGCGGAACGCGGCCACCAGCTGGTGAGGCAGTTCGCGGATGAAACCCACGGTGTCGGACAGCACGATCTGGCCCACTTCGTCGCCGAGCCAGACGCGCCGCGACGTCGTATCGAGCGTCGCGAACAGCTGGTCGGCCGCGTAGGCCTGCGCTTTCGTGAGCGCGTTGAAGAGCGTGGACTTGCCCGCGTTGGTATAGCCGACGAGCGACACGCTCATCGTGCGCGTACGTTCGCGCTGACGACGCTGCGTGCCGTGCTGACGGCGCAGCTTGGCGAGCTTGCCCTGCAGCATCTTGATGCGCTCGCCGATCAGCCGGCGGTCGGTTTCGAGCTGCGTTTCGCCCGGCCCGCGCAGACCGATACCGCCCTTCTGACGCTCCAGGTGAGTCCAGGCGCGCACGAGGCGCGTGGCGAGGTACTGGAGCTGGGCGAGTTCGACCTGCAGCTTGCCTTCGTGGCTGCGGGCGCGCTGGGCGAAGATGTCGAGAATGAGGCTCGTGCGATCCACCACGCGGCGGCCGAGTGCGCGCTCCAGATTACGTTGCTGGGCGGGCGACAGCGCGTGATTGAAGATGACGATTTCGATGTCGTTCGCTTCACAGGCGAGACGGAGTTCCTCGGCCTTGCCGCTGCCGATGAACATGGCGGCGTCGGGGCTGGAACGACGCCCGGTGAGCGTGACAGCAGGATGGGCGCCCGCGCTTTTGGCGAGCAGGCTGAGTTCTTCGAGGCTGGCTTCGAAGTCGGTCTTGCCGAAGTCGATGCCGACAAGTGCGGCGTTGATCAAATTAGCTGATGTCAAAATGGAAACGGCCGGCCCGGATCGCCAGCGAGGCGCCCCGGACCGGCCGCGTCATGGGTCAGGACGCTTCCGAATCCGGGTGGAAGTTCACCGGACGGGCCGGGACCACCGTGGAAATGGCGTGCTTGTAAACCATTTGCGTAACCGTATTACGGAGCAACACGACGTACTGGTCGAACGATTCAATGTTCCCTTGAAGCTTGATGCCGTTGACCAGATAGATCGAAACAGGCACGTGCTCCTTGCGCAGCGCGTTCAGAAACGGGTCTTGTAACAGTTGCCCTTTGTTGCTCATAGCAAACTCCGTATTTTTTTGCAGGTTTAACTTAAATTGGCGACGAAGAAAAAGAAATCCGCCGCCAATCGCTACACTATAGCTGATTCTCGCTCCCCCGCGCCTGTACTGGCCGTCCGGCCAGGGCGGTGAACGACCAGGTTAAGCGCGGTAGCGAACGAAGCTCAACTCTTGTCAGTGTAGGGATTCGTCGAGGAACGAAACTCTATGCGCAATGGAGTCCCCGTCAGCGAGAAAGTTTCCCGGAAACGGTTCTCCAGATAGCGTTTGTAAGTATCGGTAATCGCATCGAGCGCATTGCCGTGGATCACGATGATCGGCGGGTTCTGTCCCCCCTGGTGCGCGTAGCGCAGTTTCGGGCGAACCGGACCGCGGCGGCGCGGCTGCTGGAACTCCACCGCTTCGATCAGCGCGCGCGTGAGACGCGGCGTCGGCAGCTTGGCCATGGCGGCGGCGTAGGCGTCGTCCACCGAGCGCATGAGCGCGCCGATGCCGAACTTTTCCGTCGCCGAAATGAAGTGCATCTTGGCGAAATCGAGGAATTTCAGCTTGCGTTGCAGGTGATGCTTGGTGCGGTCGCGTGCGTGGTCGTCCATGCCGTCCCACTTGTTCACGCCCACCACCAGCGCACGGCCCTGCTCGACCACGAAGCCCGCGATATGCGCGTCCTGGTCGGAGATTTCCTGGTGCGCATCGAGCAGCAGAATCACCACGTTAGCGTCGGCGATCGACTGCAGCGTCTTCACGACCGAGAACTTCTCGATGGCTTCGAACACCTTGCCGCGACGGCGCAGGCCGGCCGTGTCGATCAGCGTGTACTTCTTGCCGTTGCGCTCGAAATCCACATAGATCGAATCGCGCGTCGTGCCGGGCATGTCGAACGCGATCACGCGATCCTCGCCGATCAGCGTGTTCACGAGCGTCGACTTGCCGACGTTCGGGCGACCGACGATCGCGATTTTCACGCCGTGCTTGCTGGCGTCGTCTTCGTCCTCTTCCGGACGATCGGTGTAGGCCTGGTCGAGCGCCTCGTTGATCATTTCGGTCACGCCGTCGCCGTGCGCAGCCGAAATCGCGCGCGGGTCGCCGAGGCCGAGTTCGTAAAAGTCGGCGGCCACGGCACTGTATTTCATGCCCTCGGCCTTGTTGACCACGAGAAAGATCGGACGGCCGGTCTTGCGCAGGTAATCGGCGATGTGCTTGTCCTGCGGCGCGAGGCCATTGCGGCCGTCGCAGATGAACACGACGATGTCGGCTTCTTCCACGGCCTGACGCGTCTGGCGCGCCATTTCATGCAGGATGCCGTCCTTCGCGACGGGTTCGAAACCGCCCGTGTCGACGACCAGATACGCGCGATCGCCCACGCGCCCTTCGCCGTAGTGGCGGTCGCGCGTGAGACCGGGCAAATCGGCCACCAGCGCATCGCGCGAACGCGTGAGCCGGTTGAAGAGCGTGGATTTCCCCACATTGGGGCGCCCGACGAGGGCGATAACGGGTTTCATCTGATCTTTTCTACAGTAAGGCGCGGCGCCGGAACGTCCGGCGCGATGCGCGGCAAGCGCCTGCATGGTAGCCCGCAGGGCTGCATCAGTTGCAAATTATCACGAAATGGACACCGGGCCCGACGCTCGCGGCCATTGAGGAGCCGTTGAGCGGTCATCGGGACCCGGCAGGTGCCGGATGAAGCCTCGGGCGGACCAGATCGACTTTCTTCTTCGGCCTCGCAGTCCGGCCCGGCGCACTGGCCCGGCAGTCAGAAGCATTCGCCTGGTACAGTGGCCGGTCCCGGAATGCGCGCGACGCGCGTGGCGTCATGCGGGGCCGTGCCGACATGCGCGCGGCCGGCGTGCGCCGGCTCGCTCGACGGCGCGCCGCATCATGCCCGGACGCCGTCCTGATTTCTTCATGTGGCGCTGTGACGCACCAAATGCAAGAGGCCGCACCCCGCGGGGGCGGCCCCTTCAGTGCGACCGGCAAGGTGCGCCGGACGCCTTGATTCGCTTAACGCGGACGCAGACCGTACAGGTCGCCGTCCTTCGTCTGCACGACGAGCGTGTTGCCCGCGAGCACCGGAGCGGCCACGATCGGGCTGCCGTCGGTCTTCACGCGCGAGACGAAGCTGCCGTCGTCGAGCGAGAGGAAGTGCACGTAGCCTTGATAGTCTCCCACCACGACTGCGTGACCCAGCAGTGCCGGCACGCTGACGTCGCGATTCTTGAGCTTGTCGGTGGTCCACGTTTGCGCGCCGGTCGACACGCTGTAGGCCTTCACGACCGACCAGTCGTCGCCGCCGACCACGGTGGCATCGTCCTGAGCAATACCGGTCGTGCTCGAGAATGCTTTTTCCCACATCGCACGGCCCGAGTTGGCGTCGAAGCAGCCGAGCTGGCCCTGGAACGTCACCGCGCAGGTCGTGGCGCCGACGAGCGTGGGCGGACCGCTCACGTCGTTGATACGCTCGACTTCGGTCACGCCCTTCGGATACGACACCGGCGTTTCCCAGAATGCGTCGCCGCTTTGCAGGTTGATCGCCGCGAAGGCGCCGCCCGGGAAGCCCGCGAGCACCGCCTGGTCACCCGCGAAGGTCATGCCGGCCGAGACGCGCAGGTTCAGCGGTACCGCGCGATTGCGATAGAGCCACTTCTGCTCACCCGTCTGCGCATTGAACGCGACGATCTGGCCGTCGATCGTACGCACGATCACGAGACCGTTGCCGACCAGCGGCGGCGAAATGATTTCGCCGGGCGCTTTGGCTTGCCACGAGAGCTTGCCGTTCGAGTCGAGGACGTAGACTTCGCCCTTCAGGCCGCCGACGGCCGTCAGGTTGCCGTCGCTGCCGACGCCTGCCGAAATGTCGTCCTTGAGCTTCGTGCTCCAGACTTCCTTGCCGGAAGCGGCGTCGATCTTCTTGACCGAACCGTTGGCGCCGGCGGCATAGACCGAGTCGCCGACGGCGACCGGCGAGAACAGGTAGCGGCCGGCCTTGCCGACGCTTGCCTTCCACACCTGCTGGACGTCCAGCACCGGCTTGAACTCGGTCAGCGGCACCGGCACGCGGCGCTCGTCCTTCGTCGATGAGCAGGCCGCCAGAGCAAGGACGGTCATCGCGCAGGCGACGGGCACAACGGTTCGTTTCAGCAGATTCATCGGTGAACGAAGCATCAAAGGAGTTGAGTTGAATTGTTTGATTCGATTCGCGGGCGACGCGCACACGGCACCACGCCCGCCGCTTGCTTAGCCGCCCAGCGCGTCGAGCTTGAACTGGATCAGTTGACGCTCGGAGGCGTCGGTCTTCGGCAGGCTGTCGAGCGCGAGCTTGTACGAAGCGCGCGCGTCGTCGCGCTTGCCGGCCGCTGCCAGCAGGTCGCCGCGGCCGTCAGCAACGACGCCCTTGAACGGACCCGCATCCGGCTGCGGAATCAGGGCGAGGCCCTGATCGTAGGCCTTTTCGTCGAGCAGCAGCGAAGCGAGACGCAGCTTCGCGACCTGGCGGAATTCTTCGTCTTTCGCGTGGTCGGCGGCCCACTGCAGCTGCGCCTTCGCGCCTGCCGTGTCGCCCGCCATGTAGAGCGCCTTCGCGACCGCGAGCGCCGACATCTGCGCATACGCGGTACCGCCGAAGCGGTCTTCCATATCGCTCGCGACGCGCGTGATGAGCGCCTTGTCGCTGCCGTTCACGGCCTGCTGGACCTGGTCGTACAGCACGGCGGCCTCGGCCGCCTGGCGGCGCTGCCAGAAGTTCCAGCCGTTCCACGCGGCGAGCGCGAGCAGTACGATCAGCACGAGCCACGTAGTGGCGTTACCCCACTGCGTCCACCATGCCTTGAAACTCTCGATCGATTCCTGTTCGTCGTGGTAACTCATCGCGTCGCGATTCCTCGTTTATTCTGAAGCCTGTTATGGGGCGCGCCGCCGCACTTCATGCCGATATTTCAGGCGATTCGTGCCGTCCGGGCGCGCCGCAAATCTTGATCCAATCTTGATTCGAGCGTCGCGATCAGTCGTCGCCGTCTTCGGCGGATGCAACCATCGCATTGATCAGATATTCGGTCAAGTCCTCAAGCGCTACCGTTTGTTGCTCGTTGCGGGCGTCGGCGGCCACTCCGCGCAGCGGTTTAACACCCGCCACACCCTTCGCCACTTCGTCCTCGCCGAGCACCACGGCGAACGCTGCGCCACTCGCGTCGGCACGCTTCATCTGCGACTTGAAGCTCGCCGCCTGACCGTCGGCGCTGCAATGCAGGATCACATCGAGGCCGGTATCGCGCAGACGTTCCGCGACGATGAAAGCCTGATCGCGCGCCGCTTCGCCCTGGTGCACGACGTAGACGTCGCAACCTTCGGCTTCCGGCACGAGGTCCTCTTCCTTGAGCAGTTCGAGAATGCGCTCGATGCCCATCGCCCAGCCGCAGGCCGCCGTGGGCTTGCCGCCGAGTTGCTCGATCAGCGGGTCGTAACGACCGCCGGCAGCGACCGTGCCCTGCGCGCCGAGCTTGTCGGTGATCCACTCGAACACGGTCAGATTGTAATAATCGAGACCGCGCACGAGACGCGGATTGATCGTGAACGGAATGTTGTTCGACTTGAGGATGCGTTGCAGCCCCTCGAAGTGCGCACGCGAATGCTCGCCGAGGAAGTCGATCAGCTTCGGCGCGTTGTTCGCCACTTCCTGCAGCGCGGGATTCTTCGTGTCGAGCACGCGCAGCGGGTTCGTATACAGGCGACGCTTGCCGTCTTCGTCGAGCAGATCGACGTGCTGTTCCAGATACTTGATGAGTTCGACGCGATGCGCCGCGCGCTCTTCCGCCAGACCCAGCGAGTTGATTTCGAGCTTGATACCGGTCAAGCCGAGATCGTCCCAGAGACGCTGGCACATCAGGATGATTTCTGCGTCCGCGTCCGGGCCCGAGAAGCCGAGCGCTTCCACGCCGACCTGGTGGAACTGACGATAACGGCCGCGCTGCGGACGCTCGTGACGGAACATCGGACCGACATACCAGAGACGCTTCGGGCCGTCGTAGAGCATGTTGTGCTCGATCGACGCACGCACGACCGCCGCCGTATTTTCGGGGCGCAGCGTGAGATGTTCGCCGTTCAGCGAGTCGGTGAAGCTGTACATCTCTTTTTCGACGATGTCGGTCACTTCACCGATACCGCGCGTGAAGAGCTGCGTGTGCTCGACGATCGGCGTACGGATATTTTGATAGCCGTACGAACGAAGCATGGACTTCACGGTGGTTTCGAAGAAGTCCCACAGCGCGGCGTCCTGCGGCAGGATGTCGTTCATGCCCTTCACGCCGGTCAGCTTTTCAGGCTTTCTTTTCTGTTCGCTCATGGTGTTGCGATTGACGATGTTCGGTTGTGCGTGGCGGTCGATCTGCCCGATGGCGCGGCTATGTCAGAAGTCAGAAGCGAGGCCGCCGGGCGCGTGGTCGCAAGCGCGCCGATCAGGCGCGCCGCAACCCCTTAATGAGCCGCGACTTCGGCCTTGCCGTACTTGCGCGCGACGTAGTCGCTGACGATCTGCTGGAACTCTTCGGCGATGCGCTCGCCGCGCAGCGTCTTGACCTTTTCGCCGTCGATGAAAACCGGCGCGGCCGGGTTTTCGCCCGAGCCCGGCAGGCTGATGCCGATGTTCGCGTGCTTCGACTCGCCCGGACCGTTGACGATACAACCCATGACCGCAACGTTCATGGTTTCGACGCCCGGGAACTCGTCGCGCCAGAGCGGCATCTGCGCGCGCAGATAACCCTGGATCTGCGACGCCAGTTCCTGGAACAGCGTGCTGGTCGTGCGGCCGCAACCCGGGCACGCGATGACCATCGGCGTGAACGAGCGCAGACCCATCGTCTGCAGGATTTCCTGGCCGACCACGACTTCGCCCGTGCGCGATGCACCCGGTTCCGGCGTGAGCGAGATACGGATGGTGTCGCCGATACCCTGTTGCAGCAGCACCGAGAGCGCCGCCGTCGACGCGACGATGCCCTTCGAGCCCATGCCCGCTTCCGTGAGGCCCAGGTGCAGCGCGAAGTCGCAACGTTTCGCGAGTTGCTGGTACACGGCGATCAGATCCTGCACGCCGCTGACCTTGCACGACAGGATGATCTTGTCGCGGCCGAGGCCGAGTTCGACCGCGCGTTCCGCCGAGCCGATCGCCGACTGGATGAGCGCTTCGTACATCACGCTCTGCGATTCCCACGGCACCGAACGCGCTGCGTTTTCGTCCATCATGCGCGCGAGCAGGTCCTGATCCAGGCTGCCCCAGTTCACGCCGATACGCACCGGCTTGTCGTACTTGATGGCAGCTTCGATCATCTGCGCGTACTGCGTGTCGCGCTTGGCGCCCTGACCCACATTGCCCGGGTTGATCCGGTACTTCGAGAGCGCTTCCGCGCAGGCCGGATGGTCGCGCAGCAGCAGGTGGCCGTTGTAGTGGAAGTCGCCGACGAGCGGCACCATCACGCCCATGCGGTCGAGCTGGTCGCGCACGTGCGGCACGGCAGCCGCCGCTTCCGGCGTGTTGACCGTGATGCGCACGAGTTCCGAACCGGCTTGCGCCAGTTCCTTGATCTGGATTGCCGTACCGATCGCGTCAGCGGTGTCGGTATTGGTCATCGATTGCACGCGCACAGGCGCGTCGCCACCGATCGTCACCAGCTGGCCGCCCCAGCGCACGTGCACGGCGTGCGACTTGCGGCGCAGCGCGTGGCCGCCGAGGATCGGTTCGTTCGACACGATCTGACTGTTGCTGGACGGGGATTGCGTTTCGCTCTGCATCGAAAAACCCATTTACACCTCGCGCGCACCGCCGCTGCTCATGCAGCTGCTGCGCCGCGCGAATTGAAAAAGCGTCGCGGCCGGCTTTTGAATACTTCGCCGGCCGCGACGCATGCCATGTCTCTATCAGGGCAGCACGAAGCGCGCGACATTGCCGCGCGACGACGCGTACTTCGCCGCGTCGACCGGCTGACCGTCGATGGTCATCGACTCGATGCCGGCCTTGTTGCCCACTGTAATCTTCATCGGCGCGGCGGCGCTGATCTCACGCGAGTCGGCGCCGTGGACGAGGCCGGAGAAAACCTCCTTGCCATCCTTGCCGCGCACGCTGACCCAGGTGTCCTGCGTCACGCGAATCGCGAACGTCGAGGTGTCGCCGGCCGCAGCAGCAGCCGATGCGCCCTGCGCGGTCGTTGCGACTGCCGGTGTACTGGCCGCCGCGGCTTGCGTTGCGCTCGCCGCTGCAACCGTTGCCACGGTGGCATTCGTCGCCTTCGCCGCGGGTGCGGCGCTTGCCGCTTGCGGCGCGCTGGCAGTCGCTTGCGCCGCGGCCTGCGCCGGTGCCTGGTCGCCTGCCTGCGCACCGACCTGATCGCCGCTCTGCGCCGCCTGATCGGCCTGCGCACCCGACGCCGCGTCGTCGCCGTTCGCCGTCGCGCCTTCGGCCACCGTTGCCGACGATGCACCCGACTCCGCCGTCGCGCCGTTGGCCATCGACTTGATCCGCGCGAACCATGCCGACGACTCACCACTATTCGTATGCAGCATCGAGAGCGCGATCACCGCGATCACGATGATGCCGAGGCCCCACAGCCACGACGCACGCCGACGCGGCGCACGCGCCCCGCCGCCGCCGAGCGACAGCGACACGCGCCCGCGCGGCAGGTCGGCGCCCGCCGAAGCCGGCATCGACAGATCCTGTTCCGGCACGCCGCGCTCGCGGCGCAGCGCCTGGGTGAGCGGCGCGGGGTCCGCGCCGAGCAGCTTCGCGTAGGCACGCACGACGCCCACCGCGAACGTGGTGTCCGGCAGATGGCTGATGTCGCCCGCCTCCAGCTCGCGCAGCTTCGACACCGCCACCTTCAGGCGCGCCGAGACGTCCTCGACCGACCAGCCCTTCGCCTCGCGCAGTTGCGCGAGACGCGCACCCACTGCGCCCAGCGTGTCCGGCACGGCCTGCACCGGCGACGGCGCGCCCTCCTGCGCCGTACGGCCTGCGTGGGTCTCTGTCCCGTCTGTCCCGAAGGGGTGCTGCGGCTCGCTCATCCCAAAGTCCTTGCGTCGATTCTTTTCAATCCCGGAACCGGCGGGCGCAGCGCGCCCGGCCCCGATTCGCAGACCGTTTTATAACAAAATGCGCGGCCTCTGTGCCGCTTCCGATCGCTTCTGCAACGTTTCTTGTCAAACTCGCCGATGCCGCCGCGTACCCCCGCGCGACCGCACCCGCGTTGCATCCGGCCCGGGCCCCTCGCCCGCGCCGCCGCCCTCAATGCTGCACGGGACGGACTTCGATGACCTTCTGCCCGGCGCGCTGGGTGCGCTCGGCAAGACGCGTGCGGTCCTTCACCTCGCCGGCGAGCTGACCGCAGGCCGCGTCGATGTCGTCGCCGCGCGTCTTGCGCACGGTGGTGACGACGCCCGCATCCATCAGAATCTGCGCGAAACGTTTGATCTGCTCGTTCTTCGAGCGCAGCAGACCCGACTCCGGGAACGGGTTGAACGGGATCAGATTGAACTTGCACGGCACGTCGCGCGTCACGGCGAGCAACTGGCGTGCGTGCTCCTCCGTATCGTTCACGCCGTCGAGCATGCAGTACTCGAACGTGATGAAGTCGCGCGGCGCCACCTTCAGATAGCGCTGGCACGCAGCCATCAGCTCGCGCAGCGGATACTTGCGATTGAGCGGCACGAGTTCGTCGCGCAGCGCGTCGTTCGGAGCGTGCAGCGACACCGCGAGCGCCACCGGCAGGTCGGCGCCCAGGCGGTCCATCATCGGCACGACGCCGGACGTGGAAAGCGTGACGCGACGGCGCGACAGGCCGTAGGCGTTGTCGTCGAGCATCAGGCGCATGGCGGGCACGACCGCGTCGTAATTGAGCAGCGGCTCGCCCATCCCCATCATCACCACGTTCGTGATGACGCGCTCGCCCTTGCCTTCACCGCCGTTGGCACGGCCGCCGGCCTCGCCGAGCAGCGACGCGCGCAGGGCGAACTCCGCCATACGCAGCTGACCGATGATCTCTGCGGTGCTCAGATTGCGTGAAAAACCTTGCTTGCCGGTCGAACAAAACCGGCAATTGACCGCACACCCCGCCTGCGAGGACACACACAGCGTGCCGCGCGTTTCTTCGGGGATGAACACGGTTTCGACCGCGTTGCCATTGCCGACGTCCACGAGCCACTTGCGCGTGCCGTCGGAGGAAACGTTGTCGGAAATGATGTCGGGCATGCCGATACATGCGCGCCCTTTCAGCTTCTCGCGCAGCGATTTGGCCAGATCCGTCATGCCGTCGAAGTCGGCGGCATTGTATTGATGGATCCAGCGCTGAAGCTGTTTGGCGCGAAACGGCTTCTCGCCCAGGCTTTCGCAATAAGCGACAAGCCCTTGGGCGTCGAGATCGAGAAGGTTGACGGTGGAACTGCTCGTCATGTCGAATCCTGCCATTTCAGTGCGAGAGCGCGTGCACCGCCGGTTTCGAGAGAACCCGGCACCGGACGGTGGACGTCATCGCCGTTCGCGACCCTATGCTACTTTGAACTGCCGCTTATCGCTTAACGCGAGTAAACGTTGACTTCCGGGAAGAAGAACGCGATTTCAACGCGTGCCGTTTCCGCTGCATCCGAACCGTGGACTGCGTTTGCGTCGATGCTGTCTGCGAAGTCGGCGCGGATCGTGCCCTTTTCCGCCTTCTTCGGGTCAGTCGCGCCCATCAGGTCGCGGTGCTTCAGGATTGCGTTTTCGCCTTCCAGCGCCTGGATGACGACCGGACCCGAGATCATGAACTCGACCAGGTCCTTGAAGAACGGACGCTCAGCGTGAACAGCATAGAACTTCTCTGCGTCGGCGCGCGAGAGTTGGACCATGCGCGATGCCACGATCTTCAGGCCAGCGTTTTCGAAGCGGCTGTAGATCTGGCCGATCACGTTCTTTGCCACTGCGTCCGGCTTGATAATCGACAGGGTGCGTTCGATCGCCATAAAAACTCCAGAAAATTAAGAGGTTACAAGTTCAAATGAATCCGCAATTGTAGCATGTTCCCATGTATGATTGCGATTGAACCCTGATTGGCGTGCAAACCGCGCCAATCAGGTGAGCGCAAGGTACAAACACCGTACAAACGCCACACAGCCGCGCCTTTCAGCGAGGCTTAAGAATGGCGGCTTACGCTGGTGAAACATAACGGAAACTGTGTGGCATCCCGTTGAAACTCTGGGCGGTCGCACCTATCTTACGAGGGAGCGCGCCACGCATTTGCGCGCGCCCTCAATTACGTGAACCACGCGTCTCACGCAAGGAGAAAGCATGAACGAGTCCTACAACTTCGGCCGTGGTGGCAGCGTCACCAGCGCCGAGACCCGCAACCGCGTACTGCGCAACACCTACTGGCTGCTCGCGCTCTCGATGGTGCCGACCGTCATCGGTGCGTGGGTGGGCGTGGCCACGGGTTTCTCGCTTTTCGCCGCCACCAGCCCGGCCATGAGTCTGCTGGCGTTCTTCGCCATCGCTTTCGGCTTCATGTTTGCTATCGAACGCACCAAGAACAGTTCGGCCGGCGTCTTCGTCCTGCTCGGCTTCACGTTCTTCATGGGCCTGATGCTCTCGCGCCTGTTGTCGTTCATCCTCGGCTTCTCGAACGGCCCGTCGCTCATCATGCTCGCTTTTGGTGGCACCGGCGTGATTTTCGCGGCCATGGCCACGATCGCCACGGTCAGCAAGCGTGATTTTTCGGGCCTCGGCAAGTGGCTGTTCATGGGCGTGGTCGTGATCCTGCTCGCCAGCGTCGCGAACATCTTCCTGCACCTGCCCGCGCTGATGCTCACCGTGTCCGTGCTGGCCATCGTGATCTTCTCGGCGTACATGCTGTTCGACGTGCAGCGCGTCGTGAACGGCGGCGAGACCAACTACATCTCGGCCACGCTCGCGATCTACCTGGACCTGTACAACGTGTTCACGAACCTGCTCGCAATCCTCGGCATCTTCGGCGGCAACCGCAACTAAGCGGCGCCAAGCGGGCCGGACCTGATCCGGCCCCGGTCGCCGCCCGCGCAACGAAAGCGGCGGCCAACAAAAAAGCCCATGACCTTCGTCATGGGCTTTTTTTCGTCTGCAACCTGGCTCGCTCAGAGTGTCAGCCAGTCGAACCCTTCGTCTTGCGATGCCACCCCGGTTTCGGTAGCCGCGTTGCCGAGCACCGCGGCCATCGCCGCGCGCGCCAGTTCCGGCGTGTTGTTCTGCTGGCTCAGATGCGCCGCGATCAGATGGCGCAGCTTCGAGCGGTCGAGCGCGGCGAGAATGTCGCCCGCCGCGTCGTTGTTCAAATGTCCGTGCGACCCGCTGATGCGCGCCTTGAGCGACGCCGGATAACGGCTGCCCGTCAGCATGTCGAGGTCGTGGTTGTATTCGAGCACGAGCGCGTCGCAGCCGCTCAGCACGGTGTTGATATGCGACGTCGATTCGCCGACGTCGGTCAGCACGCCGAGACGGCTCGCGCCGTCGTTGAAGACAAATTGCAGCGGCTCGCGGGCATCGTGCGGCACCGTGTAAGGCAGCACACCCAGCTCGCCGATTTCGACCGTCTCGTCGCCCCAGAGAATGTTGAGCTCGACATTGGCGTCGTCGGCACCGACGGCTTGCGCCGTCCCCCAGCTCATATAGAGCGGGATCGACCAGCGGCGCGCCAGCGTGAGCGCGCTGCCGATGTGGTCGCTGTGTTCGTGCGTGATGAGAATGCCGCTGAGCGTATCGGCGGCGAGGCCCGCGCGTGCGAGCCGCCGCTCGACTTCTTTCGCCGAAAATCCGCAGTCCAGCAGCACGCGCGTGGGCGTCGCGCCGCTGCCTGCTTCTACGACGAGCGCGTTGCCCTCGCTGCCGCTGCCGAGGCTTGCAAAGCGCACGGCGGGATCAGTTCAGCTGGGCGTGCAGCGCGGACACGATGCGCTGGGCGTCCGACGAGGTATCGACCTGACCGCTTTCGTTGAGCACCGCCACCTGGGTGGAGCTGCCGTTCGGGCGCACCGCGATCTGGAACTCCGGACCCTGGTTCTTGTTCGCTTTCTTCGGGTTGTAGAAGAGCTTGCCGAACAGGCCGTCGCCCTTCAGTTCCTGCATCGAATCGGCGTAACGCACGTAGTAGATGCCCTTTTCGCGGTCGCGGTTGTCGACCGTGAAGTTGGTGCGATCGAGTGCGAGGCCCACACGCAGCCAGGCCGTGTCGAACGCTTCAGGCAGGTTCAGCGTGGTGCCGTCCGGACCCGCCGCGACCTTGACCGCGGCCACCGACGGACGCGCGTCGGTCAGCAGCTGCTTCGACTGCGCGTCGGTCAAGCCGAACTTCTGCATGATCTTGGCGAGGAATTCGGCTTCGAGCGCCGGATCGCGCGGACGCTCGACCCACTTCGAACCCGTCTTGTCCTGGCCCGTGAGCATTTCTTCCATCGCGCTATGCGTGACCGAAATGTCGGTCTGGCCATCCGGACCGCGCGACACCAGCGTGCGGAAGCGGTCGCGCGTGCCCGACGAGTACGCGAAATCGATCACGCGGCCAATCGTGCGACGGAACCAGTCGTCCGGAATGTTGGCGCGGTTTTCCGCCCAGTCCGTGGTCATGATGCCGGTGTTGGGCGAATCGGTCGTCAGCGTGAAACCGTTATCGCTCCAGAATTCCTGCAGTTGCGGCCAGACGTCGTCGGGCGTGCGGCCGTCGACCACCAGCCAGCGGCGGTCGCCGTCGCGTTCGACGTGCATGCCGAGCGGGTCTTGCGCGCTGGGCACGCCGAGCACGGCGTTGCCCTGCTGCGTGACGGTGCGCTGCGCGGCGCCGCCGAGCGCCACCGTCGCGGGCGGCGCGACATATTTCTGATCGCCCGGCGCCGAGGACAGATCCTTCGGCACGGCCAGCGGCGGCGCGCTCGACGTGTCCTTGTAGTTGACGCGATCGGACGCGAACATGTCGTTCAGCGACTCGCAGCCTGCGAGCGAGCCGAGTGCGAGCGCCAGCACCGCCATGCGGGTTGCGTGGAGGGAAAAAGCGGAACGTTTCATGTGGACCTTCGTGATACCAGGAACGCTAAGCCTCGGTCTGCCAGAAAACTGTCAGCGCTTGGGCGATGGCGACGTCGATTGAAAATTCGGCGGCTTGGCTGACGATCAGCCCAGCAAACCGGCTTCGCGCAATGCCGTGCGCACCACGTCGTGGTAGCGCGCGTCGAGCGGCGTGAGCGGCAGTCGGATGCCGCTTTCGATGCGGCCGAGTTCCTGCAGCGCCCACTTCACCGGAATCGGATTCGATTCGATGAACAGGTTCTTGTGCAGCGACAACAGCTTCAGATGGATCTCGCGCGCGGTCTTCACGTCGCCGGCGATGGCGGCCTTGCACAGGTCGCTCATCTGACGCGGCGCGACATTGGCCGTCACCGAGATATTGCCGTGACCGCCCAGCAGCATCAGGGCGATCGCGGTGGGATCGTCGCCGCTGAAAATCTTGAAGCCGTCCGGCGCGTGCTTGATCAGGTGCGCCGCGCGGTCGATGTTGCCCGTGGCTTCCTTCACGCCGACGATGCCCGGCACCTGCGCGAGGCGCAGGATGGTCTCGTTCGTCATGTCGGCGACGGTGCGGCCCGGCACGTTGTACAGGACGACCGGCAGATCGACCGTCTCCGCGATCTTCGCGAAGTGGCGATACATGCCTTCCTGGGTCGGCTTGTTGTAGTACGGCACGACCTGGAGCGTCGCCTGCGCGCCCACGTCCTTCGCGTGCTTCGAGAGTTCGATGGCTTCGGCGGTCGAATTGCCGCCCGCGCCGGCGATGATCGGCATGCGGCCCGCGGCGTGTTCGACGGCCGTCTTGACCATCAGGATGTGCTCTTCGACGTCCAGCGTGGCGGACTCGCCGCTCGTGCCGACCACGACGAGACCATCGGTCCCCTCTTCCACGTGCCAGTCGACCAGTTTGCGGAATGCCGGCAGGTCGAGACTGCCGTCTTCGTGCATGGGAGTGACGATCGCGGGAATGCTGCCGCCGAGCGTAATGCCGTCCTGAGTGCCGTTAGCCATTGAAACGTCAGAAAAATGAGTACGTTAAACCGCGATTGTAGCGGATTAGCCGGTCAGATCGTAACGCGGTACGGGTAGTACCTGAGTCACAGGCCCGTTACCGGAATTTTCGGCCTGATTTGCGTCCGACCCCGAGCGCGGTGCAGCGGAAGATTTTTCCGCCTCGCGCACCGCGCAGATCCGCTGAACGAACGCCTCACGCGGTTGTGAGAGGAATCCGTCTTCGTAGGCGACGACGCGCAGCGTCGGCGCGCAGATCGCCAACAGCTCTCCCGCCGCCAGCAGGAACGCGGGATTCGACGGTTTTCCGACCGTCTCGTTCCCTTGCGCGAAAGTTTCGTAAATAAGTACGCCGCCCGGCGCGAGCGCGTCGATAAGGCGCGCCATCAGCGGACGATGCAGGTAATTCGTGACGACGATGCCGGCGAAACGCACATCGGCGGGCAGCGGCCAGGGCGCGCCTTCGAGGTCGCACTCTAATGTGCCGATGCCGGGAATCTCGCGCATCGTGGCGAGCGCCGCGCCGTCGCGATCGAGCGCGGCCACCGGATGGCCGCGCTGCGCGAACCAGCGCGCGTGCCGCCCCGCGCCGCAGGCCAGATCGAGCACCGTGCCGCCGGGCGAGACCAGATGCGCCCAGCGGCACACCCAGGGCGACGGCTCGCCGAGCCCGTGCATGCCCGCGGCAACGGGCGTGGACCCCGAGATGAGCGTCATCGCGCGCCTTAGCTGTACGAGAGGCCCATCGCCTCGCGCACGTCGCGCATCGTTTCCGTGGCGTACTTGCGCGCGCGGTCGCAGCCGTCGGCGACGATGGCGCGCAGCAGTGACGGATCGTCCATGTACTTCTGCGCGCGTTCGAGCATCGGCTGCTGCTCGCGCAGGATGCCTTCGATCACCGGCTGCTTGCACTCCAGACAGCCGATGCCCGCCGAACGGCAGCCCTTCTCCACCCACGCGTGCGTCGCTTCGTCCGTGTAGACCTGATGCAACTGCCACACCGGGCACTTGTCCGGATCGCCCGGATCGGTACGGCGCACGCGCGCCGGATCGGTCGGCATGGTGCGCACTTTCTTTTCGATCGACTGGGCGTCTTCGCGCAGCGCGATGGTGTTGCCGTACGACTTCGACATTTTCTGACCATCGAGGCCCGGCATGCGCGATGCCTCGGTCAACAGCACCTGCGGCTCCGGCAGGATGATCTTGCGCGAGCCTTCGAGATAGCCGAACAGACGCTCGCGGTCGTTCATCGACAGGCTCTGCGACTCGGACAACATCGCGCGCGCCTGTTCGAGCGCCTCTTCGTTGCCTTCCTGCTGATAGGCGTTGCGCAGCTCGTGATAGAGCTTCGAGCGCTTGCCGCCGAGCTTCTTCGCGGCCTCGTTGGCCTTCTCCTCGAAGCCCGGCTCGCGGCCGTACATGTAGTTGAAGCGACGCGCCATTTCGCGCGCCATCTCGACGTGCGGCACCTGATCTTCGCCGACCGGCACGAGCGAGGCGCGGTACAGCAGGATGTCGGCGGCCATCAGCACCGGATAGCCGAGGAAGCCGTAGGTGCCGAGATCCTTGTCGCGCAGCTTCTCGATCTGTTCCTTGTAGGTCGGCACGCGTTCGAGCCAGCTAAGCGGCGTGCTCATGCCCAGCAGCAGCGCCAGTTCGGCGTGCTCGGGCACACGGCTCTGGATGAACAGCGTGGCCTGATTCGGATCGATGCCCGACGCGAGCCAGTCGATCAGCACGTCCCAGACGTTTTTCTCGATGACATCCGGCGTCTCGTAGTGCGTGGTGAGCGCGTGCCAGTCGACCACACAGAAGAAGCACGGGTACTCGGACTGAAGCCGGACCCAGTTTTTCAGCACGCCGTGGTAGTGGCCGAGGTGCAGCGACCCGGTCGGCCGCATGCCGGAGAAAATACGGTCTGGGAACATGATGTTATGAGAATAGCGATACGAGGGGACTGAGGATGACGTTCAGGGCCAGTTGACCGACTTGAACCAACGGATACATCCAGAAACGCGAAAAGATGCCGGTCACCAGCAGCGCCATGACGATGAAGAAACCATACGGTTCAATCCGCATGAGCGCAATGCTCGCGCGCGGCGGCAGCAGCGCGGCCAGCACGCGCCCGCCGTCGAACGGTGGCAAGGGGAAGAAGTTGAGCACGCAGAGCACGATGTTCACGGTCATACCCGCGCGCGCCATCAGCAGGAAAAACGGCTCGTCGACGCCCGCCGCGCTCAGCGCGATGAGGAAGACGCCCCACAGGATCGCCTGCACGAAATTGCAGAGCGGCCCCGCCGCCGACACCCACAGGCTGCCCCAGCGCGGATTGCGCAGATTGCCGAACGCGATCGGCACCGGCTTGGCGTAACCGAACACGAAGGCGCCGCTCGTCAGCACATACAGAATGAGCGGCATCGCGATCGTGCCGACCGGGTCGATGTGGCGCATCGGGTTGAGCGAGACGCGCCCGAGGACGTAGGCCGTGTTGTCGCCGAGCAGGCGCGCGACGTAGCCGTGAGCGGCTTCGTGCAGCGTGATCGCGAAAATAACGGGCAAGGCGTAGACGGCGAGCGTCTGAATGATCGTGGATTCCATGGCGGCGTATTGTAACAACGCGCTAGCGGCGCGCCGCGGTGCGCGCGGCCACACGCGCAGCGAATGGCCGGATTGCGCGGTTCGTCGACATCATCGGCGCCGTCGGGATCGCCGCCCGCGCCGCCATCACGCCTCCTCTTCCAGCCCGAACGGCGCGAGCGAACCGCGCCCTGCACGCACGAGCACCGGCTCCGCGCCGGTCAGATCGATGATGCTCGACGGCTCCCACGGACACGCCCCGCCGTCGATCACCAGATCGAGCTGCTTTTCCAGCCGTTCGCGGATCTCGTCGGGGTCGTTGAGCGGTTCCGTGTCGGGCGGCAGGATCAGCGTGGACGCCAACAGCGGCTCGCCCAGTTCTTCGAGGATCGCGAGCGGAATCGGATGCCCCGGCACGCGCAGACCAATTGTCTTGCGCGACGGATGCGAAAGCCGCCGCGGCACCTCTTTGGTCGCTTCGAGCACGAACACGTACGGCCCCGGCGTCACCGATTTGATCAGCCGGTACTGGCGGTTGTCCACCATTGCAAAATTCGCCAGCTCGGACAGATCGCGCACCATCAGCGAGAGCAGCGCCTTTTCGTCGAGATGACGGATGCGGCGCAGGCGCTCGGCCGCGTGTTTGTCGTCGATGCGGGCGGCCAGCGCGTAGCTCGAATCGGTGGGCAGCGCGATCACGCCGCCATCGCGGATGATCTGCACCGCCTGTTTGACGAGGCGCGGCTGCGGATTCTCAGGGTGAAGCCGAAAAAACTGTGACATGGCAGTAATCAGCTGACGAATTCGGAACGGACGGAACAGTCGATACGGCAGTCGCGCGGCACGAAGGCGACGCGCACGCGCTATCGTAAAGCGTAGCGAACGGATAAAGCGGACGTCGCGCAGCGGTGCAAGGCGCAGGCCGCGCGGCGGGAACGGAAGCGTTGGGCCACGCGGCTTACAGCCATCGCTCCCAGACGGGCTTGAGGTCGGAGGGAAGCGGCGGCAGCGTGCCGGGCTCGATGGCGTCCGGACCTTTGGCGTGGAAATCGGAGCCGCGCGAGGCCTCGAAGCCGAAACGGCGCGCGACGGCGGCATATTCGCCGTACTGGTCGGGCGTGTGGCTGCCCGTGACGACTTCGATCGCCTTGCCGCCCAGATCGATGAATTCGCCGAAGAACGTGTCGAATTCGAGCTGCGTATAGTTGTAGCGCCCCGGGTGCGCAACGACGGCCTCGCCGCCCGCAACCTTGATCCACGAAACGGCATCGGCCAGCTTCGCCCAGCGATGCGCCACATAGCCCGGTTTGCCGTCGCCGAGCCAGCGCGAGAACGCGTCCTGGGTGTTCTGCGCGCGGCCGGATTCGACGAGAAAGCGCGCGAAGTGCGTGCGCGAGATCAGGTCGGGATTGGAGACGTACTGGAGCGCGCCCGCATAGGCGTCGGGAATGCCGAGTTCCTCAAGCCGTTCGCCGATGGCTTCGGCGCGCGCCGCGCGGCCGTCGCGCGTGCGGGCCAGCCCTTCGACGAGCGCCGGAGCGGTCGGATCGACATGCAGACCGACGATATGCACCGTGCGCGACGCCCACGTGACCGAAATCTCGACGCCCGAGAGATAACGCATGCCGAGCGATTCGGCGGCTTCGCGCGCCTCGCGCTGGCCGCCCAGCTCGTCGTGATCGGTGAGCGCCCACAGCGTCACGCCGCCCGCCTTCGCCAGCTGCGCGACGGCAGCCGGGGCCATCTGGCCGTCGGAAACAGTGGAGTGACAGTGGAGATCGGCGTTCATTGCGGGCATCTGGAAAATGAAGCCTTATTTTACTGCAACGCGGCGAAGCCGTCCGGGGCCGCTCCGACCGCGTTTAGCAGGCATTCGGCCCACATTCGGCGGGCATTCAGGCCGCGCAGAATGCCTCGATGAGACGCGCAATGGCCTCCGGCTGATCGTGATGAACCATATGGCCCGCGTCGTCGATAAAGCGCTCGCGCCAGTCGGGAAACGCCTCGAATCGACGCTTGAATTCGCCGATCGGCACCTTGCCCGCGATGCGCGCGAGCGTTTCCGAATCGGTGGCCTCGACGTGCAGCACCTTGGCGCGCACCTGCGCCCAGATCGCCATGATTTCCTCGAGCCGGTAGAGCACGGGATTGACCATCTTGTGCGCCGGATCGCCGAGCAGCATGTAGCCCTCGCCCTGCGCGCCGCTCACCGGCTTCGACCAGTGCTGCGCGAGAAAACGCGCCCTTGCGGGCAGCAGGCGCGGATTCGTCTTCGTGAGGCGCGCCGCCACGTCGTCGAGCGTCTTGTAGGGACGCAGTTGCGGCGGCGAGCGCATTTCGTCGAGCCAGTCGCGCAAACGGCCGGGCGCCTGCGCGGGCGTCGTGGCGGGCATGCCGAAGCCTTCGAGATCGACCACGCGCCGCACGCGTTCGGGCCGCACGCCCGCATACAGACAGACGACATTCGCGCCGAGGCTGTGCCCGACGAGGTTCACCTCGCCTTCGGGCGCGTAGTGATCGAGCAGCGCGTCGAGATCGGCAACATAGTCGTGGAACCAGTAGTTGCCGGCACCGCGTTGCGCCACCGGCCAGTCCGACAGGCCGAAGCCGCGCATGTCCGGCGCGATCACCTGCCAGTCGCCGCCCAGCGCGTCGACGACGAACTGGAACGAGGCGGCCACATCCATCCAGCCGTGCAGCATGAAGAGCGTGGGCGCGTCCTCGGCGCCCCAGCGGCGCACATGCAGACGGATGCCGTTCACGTCGATGAATTCGGATCGGGAAAGATTCATTGCGCTCGCGCAAAAAAACGAATGGTCGTTCGATTATATCGACAGGTTCTGACAGATGGGCGGCGCGCGTTTATTTTTCGGCGTCGACGTCGCCACCCTGGGCTTTCAGCGTTTCGAGTTCGGCGTCGTCGAAACCCGCCGAACGGCGCGCCTCGAAGTTGAACGGCCCGCGCATTTTCGGCGCATGGTATTGCGCGGCGAGTTCGAGCCACGCCGCATGCGGATCGAGTCCGCGCTGCGCGCACAGATGGCGAAACCAGTGATTGCCGATGCGCACGTGCCCCACTTCGTCATGCAGGATGATGTCGAGGATCGCGGCGGATTCGTCGTCGCCGGCCTGTTTCAGACGCGCGCGGATCGGCGGCGAGGCGTCGAGCCCGCGCGCTTCCAGCACGCGCGGCACCAGCGCCATGCGCGCGAGCACGTCGCCGCTGGTGCGCTCGCACATTTCCCAGAGGCCGTTGTGCGCCGGGAAGTCGCCGTAGGCGTGGCCGTAGTCCGCCAGCCGCTTGACCAGCAGCGAGAAGTGATACGCCTCCTCCGCCGCCACCTTCAGCCAGTCGGCGTAGAAGTCAGCGGGCATGTCCGGAAAGCGCCAGACCGCGTCGAGCGCGAGATTGATCGCGTTGAACTCGATGTGCGCGAGCGCATGCAGCAGCACCACGCGCCCTTGCGGCGTGCTCATGCTGCGGCGCTGGAGGCTGCGCGGCTCGACCAGATCCGGGCGCGCGGGACGGCCCGGCAGGTCCCCGGGCGCGCTGAGCGTCTGTTCGGCGTGCCAGTGCGTCTCGCCGCGCGCCGCGCCGTCCTGGGCGAGCGCGTAAAGCGCGCTCACCGCGCCGGACTTGGCGAGCGGATCGGCTTCGTACAGCGCCGCAAGCGCGGCGGCGCGCCAGCCTGGCTGCGACGTGGCGGCATCGACGGATAATTCGGCGCCGGTGCGCGCGGAGTCGGGAAATACGGAATTCATCGTCAAGCAGGCAGAAAAGCGGGCAGAAAACAGGCGGTCGAACGGCGTAGTACGAACGCACGGCACGGCGGCGCGGCGGCCCGCGTGAGACCTGCCGCACGCGGCACGCAAGCCGGGCCAGGCGGACTCGGGGCGCAACCGTTTACAATACGCGATTCACCCGCTCTGCGCCGCCCGCGCCCGCTCTCACCCGCCCGCGCGCCGCAGCCTCGCAAGACAAAAAGGAGACGCAACACCGTGGCCATCTACAAGCTTGGCGAAGCCGCACCCACCATTCACGAAAGCGTGTTTGTCGCGGACAACGCGACCATCGTCGGCAAGGTCGAACTCGCCGAAGACTCGAGCGTCTGGTTTGGCGCGACGCTGCGCGGCGACAACGAGCTGATTTCGGTCGGCGCGCGCAGCAATGTGCAGGAAGGCGCGGTGCTGCATACCGACCCCGGTTTCCCGCTCACGCTCGAAGCCAACGTGACGATCGGCCATCAGGCCATGCTGCACGGCTGCACGGTGAAGGAAGGCGCGCTCATCGGGATTCAGGCGGTGGTCTTGAATGGCGCGGTAATCGGCCGCAACTGTCTGGTTGGCGCGGGCGCGGTGGTCACCGAAGGCAAGGTGTTCCCCGACAACTCGCTCATTCTCGGCGCGCCGGCCAAGGTCGTGCGCGAGCTGACCGAGGCCGACATCGCCGGCCTCAAGCGTAACGCGGACGGTTACGCGCAACGCCGCGAGTATTTCAAGGCGCAACTCGTACGCATTGGCTGACGGCTGCTCGCCGCCGTCATGCCGCGCGAGCGCGCCGCACGCATCGAAACGAAGGAAAAGATTGTGAACGACCAGTTGCAAAAATTCATGTTCAGCGCCGCTCCGGTGCGGGGCGAGATCGTCTCGCTGCGCAACACGTGGCAAGAGGTGCTGACGCGCCGGCAGTACCCGGCGCCGGTGCGCACCGTGCTCGGCGAAATGATGGCCGCCTGCGCGCTGCTCTCCGCGAACCTCAAGTTCGACGGCACGCTGATCATGCAGATCCTCGGCGAAGGCCCGGTCCGCATGCTGGTCGTGCAGTGCAGCTCCGACCTCTCCATGCGCGCCACGGCGCGTCTGGCCGAAGGCGTGGAAACCGTCGCCGACGACCTCTCGCTCGCCGAACTCGTCAACGTGAACGGCCGCGGCCGCTGCGTGATCACGCTCGATCCGGCCAACAAGCAGCCCGGCCAGCAGCCTTATCAGGGCATCGTGCCGCTGAACGGCGAAGACGGTGCGCTGAAGTCGATCTCGGAAGTGCTCGAGCATTACATGCACCACTCCGAGCAGCTCGACACGCGCCTGTGGCTCGGCGCGAACGAAGATCGCGCGGTCGGCATGCTGCTGCAGAAGCTGCCCGGCGACGGCGGCATCGTGCCGCATCCGCACGAACTCGACGCCGACACGTGGGAACGCGTCTGCACGCTCGGCGGCACGCTCACGCGCGAAGAACTGCTCGAACAGGAGCCGGAAACGCTGTTCCGCCGCCTCTTCTGGCAAGAGAACGTGCAGCACTTCGAGCCCGCCACCACGCGCTTCCTGTGCAGCTGCTCGCGTGAAAAAGTCGGCTCGATGCTGAAGATGCTGGGCCGCGAGGAAGTGGACAGCGTGATCGAAGAACGCGGCCACGTCGAAGTTCACTGCGACTATTGCAACCAGCGCTACGAGTTCGATCCCGTCGATGTGGCGCAACTTTTCGCCACGCCGGGGCTCTCAGAAGGAGTCTCTCCCGCAGCGGACCAGCGCCACTAAGCCAGCAAAGCAGTGATTGCTTCCCCGGCTCATGGCACGCCGTCTTCCGCCACGCGGACGGCGCCGCCGCGCGGCACCATGAGCCGATTCACGGAACCGGCTGTCCATGCGGCCGCGCGCGTGGCCCAGAGATCCGGAATCCGACCGATAAAGGGAAGCAAGAACATGAAGACGAACCTCGGGGCTGCATCACCTCGCCTGCCCGCGCGCACCGTGCGCCGCGCCAGAACGCTCATCTACCTGACCGCGCTGACGGCCGCCGCCGCAGGCGTCGTGCTGATGAGCGGCTGCACGCTCGATCCGCCTGGTCCTTCGCCGATCTACAGCCGCCTGCCCGCCGATCAAGCTGGCGCGACCGCCACGGTCGCGCCGCAGCAGCAGGCCGCCCCTGCCCTCACGCCCGAGCAGCTTCAGCGCTACGACGCGATCGACCAGCAGGCGCTGGCCGAATCCAATCGCGCCGCGAACGCCGAAGCGGCCGCGCAGGCGTGGTCGCGCGCGTACACGCCGCCCGTGAACGTCTACGGCAGCTACTACAGCGGCGGTTGGGGCGGCGGCTGGGGCACCGGGATCGGCTACGGCTATCCGGGCTGGGGTTGGGGCTGGTGAAATCGTAGCGTGCGCAACGATCGGGGCGACGATCGTATAAGGCTCGCCCCGCAAAATCACGCGGCAATAAAAAAGCGCGGCATCCGCTGGATGGCCGCGCTTTTTATTTCGACGCTATCGAACCGCATCGTTGGCTGTGACGCTCAGCCCGCCTTCTTCTTCGTTTCCTTGCCGTGTCCGTGATGTTTCTCGGGCACGCGCGACACCGGATTCGGCACCACCTTGACGGGCGCCGCCGACATCTCGCCACGCGTCGACGTATTCGACGACCCCGCGGGCGTAGCCGGCAACGGCTGATTCGGCGAGACGAACTGCACGAACACCTCGCCGTCCTTCACCATACCCATCTCGTAGCGCGCACGCTCCTCGACGGCCGCGGTGCCGTTTTGCAAATCCTGCACTTCGCCCGCGATGCGTTCGTTGCGCAGTTTTTCGTCGTCGTTCAGCTTTTGCTGCTGTGCGAGCTGCCCTTGCAGTTCGTGCACGTGCAGCCACCCGCCGTGGCCCCACCAGAGCGGATACTGGATCAGCGCGAGCAGGATGATCAGGACGACAGTGACAAGCCGCATGGATGGTGCCGGATAAACATACGCCGCCCTGCGCTGAACGCAGGGCGGCGAAGAGGGATGACGAAGAGTGACAGCAAGGCGGCTGTCGCGTTCAGGTCCGCTTAGCGGAGGTTATAGAACGCCGACTTGCCCGGGTAGCTGGCGATATCACCGAGATCTTCCTCGATGCGCAGCAGCTGGTTGTACTTCGAGATGCGGTCGCTGCGCGAGAGCGAACCGGTCTTGATCTGACCTGCGTTCAGGCCGACGGCGATGTCCGCGATGGTCGAATCTTCGGTTTCGCCCGAACGGTGCGAGATCACGGCCGTGTAGCCCGCGCGCTTCGCCATTTCGATCGCTGCGAAGGTTTCCGTCAGCGTGCCGATCTGGTTGATCTTGATCAGGATCGAGTTGGCGATGCCCTTCTCGATGCCTTCCTTCAGGATGCGCGTGTTGGTGACGAACAGGTCGTCGCCCACCAGCTGAACCTTCTTGCCGAGCTTTTCGGTCAGGAGCTTCCAGCCGGCCCAGTCGCTTTCATGCATGCCGTCTTCGATCGAGACGATCGGGAACTTGTCGGCGAGCGTCGCGAGGTAGTCGGCGAATTCCGACGACGACAGTTGCAGGCCTTCGCCCGCGAGCTGGTACTTGCCGTCGTGGTAGAACTCGCTGGCTGCGCAGTCGAGCGCGAGCAGCACGTCTTCACCGGCGCGGTAGCCTGCCTTCTCGATCGCTTGCAGGATGGTCGACAGGCATTCGTCGTTGCTGCCGAAGTTCGGTGCGAAACCGCCTTCGTCGCCGACCGCCGTGCTCATGCCGCGATCCGAGAGGATCTTCTTGAGCGCGTGGAAGATTTCCGCGCCGCAACGCAGCGCTTCGCGGAAGGTCGGCTGGCTCACCGGCACGATCATGAATTCCTGAATGTCCAGGCTGTTGTTCGCGTGCGCGCCGCCGTTGACGATGTTCATCATCGGGACCGGCAGTTGCATCGCGCCCGAACCGCCGAAGTAGCGGTACAGCGGCAGGCCGGCTTCTTCGGCAGCGGCCTTCGCGACGGCCATCGAAACGGCCAGCATCGCGTTCGCGCCCAGACGCGACTTGTTGTCGGTGCCGTCGAGCTCGAGCAGGGTCTTGTCGAGGAAGGCTTGTTCCGACGCGTCGAGGCCCATGATCGCCTCGGAGATTTCGGTGTTGATGTGCTCGACGGCTTTCAGCACGCCCTTGCCGTTGTAGCGGCCGGCTTCGCCGTCGCGCAGTTCGATCGCTTCACGCGAGCCGGTCGACGCGCCCGACGGCACAGCCGCGCGGCCCATCGTGCCCGATTCGAGCAGCACATCGCATTCGACGGTGGGATTGCCGCGCGAATCCAGAATCTCGCGACCGATGATATCTACGATTGCACTCATGGTTTCCTCAGGAAATGACAGTAATTCTTGCGAGACACGCACCATCTGCGACTCCGGCGAAGCGCGGTCTACGCGCTCGCGCGGGACACACCGTCACATGGGACAGGCGGCGCGGTCGTCGGGTTCAACTTGTTGCGTCGCGAGGATTACACACTGCGTAATCGCTGCGCCGCCACGCTGCCTTGTACATCTGGCGCGGCGCGGCTGCCGTCTGGCACAGCATGGCATCGCTTCATGACACCTGCTGCGCCGGCGGGCCGCTCGCCGCGGCTCCTCCATCGCGCCGCTCATGCAATCGAAGCGGCGCGCGATGCTTCAGCACTACGGTAGAACTCCGCGATCCAATCTTGCGGTGAAGCCATACGACAAAGCACACGACGCGCATGAAGCGCGCTGGTGCCTGACTACGTGAATCAGTTGAAGTCGTTCTCGAGGAACGGCGTGCGCTTGACCGCCTGGTCGAGCGTGACGAGCGTTTCGAGCAGGTCGGCCATGCGGTTCAGCGGCACGGCGTTGGGACCGTCGGACTTCGCTTGCGCCGGGTTCGGGTGCGTCTCCATGAAGAGACCCGCCACGCCCGTTGCGACGGCCGCGCGCGCGAGCACCGGCACGAATTCGCGCTGACCGCCCGAGCTGGTGCCCTGGCCGCCCGGCAGTTGCACCGAGTGCGTGACGTCCATCACGACCGGCGCCGCCGTCTCGCGCATGATCGCGAGCGAGCGCATGTCGGACACGAGGTTGTTGTAACCGAACGAGACACCGCGTTCGCAAGCCATGAAGCGGTCTTCGGAAAGACCCGCTTCACGCGCCGCGTCGCGCGCCTTGTCGATCACGTTCTTCATGTCGTGCGGCGCGAGGAACTGGCCTTTCTTGATGTTGACCGGCTTGCCCGAACGCGCGCACGCGTGGATGAAGTCGGTCTGGCGGCACAGGAACGCCGGCGTCTGCAGCACGTCGACGACCGACGCCACCGGGCCCACTTCCTCTTCCGTGTGCACGTCGGTCAGCACGGGCAGGCCGAGCTGGCGCTTCACTTCGGAGAGGATGCGCAGGCCTTCGTCCATGCCCAGGCCGCGGAACGACTTGCCGCTCGAGCGATTGGCCTTGTCGAACGACGACTTGTAGATGAACGGAATGCCGAGCTTCGCCGTGATTTCCTTCAGGCGGCCCGCCGTGTCGATCGTCATCTGTTCGGATTCGACGACACAGGTGCCTGCAATCAGAAAGAACGGCTTGTCGAGGCCGACCTCGAAACCGCACAGATTCATGCTTTCTCCTGAGCGCGCGACTGCTGGTGCGCGAGCGACGCTTCGACAAACGCCTTGAAGAGCGGATGGCCGTCACGCGGCGTGGACGTGAATTCCGGGTGGAACTGAACGCCGACGAACCACGGGTGCATGTCGCGCGGCAGTTCCATCATTTCCGGCAGGTCTTCAGTCGGCGTACGGGCGCTGATGATAAGGCCGCCGGCTTCGAGCTTGGGCACGTAGCCGTTATTGACTTCATAACGGTGGCGGTGGCGTTCGTTCACGTCCTTGCCATAGATTTCCGAAGCGAGCGTGCCGGGCTTGATCGGGCAGCGCTGCGAGCCGAGGCGCATGGTGCCGCCCAGGTCCGAATCTTCCGTGCGCTTCTCGACCTTGCCTTCGCGGTCGGCCCATTCGGTGATGAGCGCGACGACGCGGTCCGGCGTGTCGGCGTCGAATTCCGTGCTGTTCGCGTGCTTCAGGCCCACCACGTCGCGCGCGAATTCGATCACGGCGAGCTGCATGCCGAGGCAGATGCCGAGGTACGGCACCTTCGATTCACGAGCGTACTGAATGGCCTTGATCTTGCCTTCGGTGCCGCGACGGCCGAAACCACCCGGCACGAGAATCGCGTCGAGATGCTTGAGGCTGTCCACGCCCTGTTCGTCGATCTCTTCCGAGTCGATGTACTCGATGTTGACCTTGGTCGAGGTCTTGATCGATGCGTGACGCAGCGCTTCGATGAGCGACTTGTACGACTCGGTCAGGTCGACGTACTTGCCGACCATGCCGATCGTGACTTCGTGCTGCGGATGCTCGAGCTTCTCGACCATTTCGGCCCACATCGACAGGTCGGCGGGCTTGGCGGACAGCTTGAGTTCGTCGCAGACGATCGAGTCGAGACCCTGGTCGTGCAGCATCTGCGGAATCTTGTAGATGCTGTCGGCGTCCCACACCGAAATGACGGCGTCTTCGGGCACGTTCGAGAACATCGAGATCTTCGAGCGCTCGTCGTCCGGAATGCGGCGGTCTGCACGGCACAGCAGCACGTTCGGATAGATACCGATTTCGCGCAGCTTCTGCACGCTGTGCTGCGTGGGCTTGGTCTTGAGTTCGCCGGCCGTGGCGATGAACGGCACCAGCGTGAGGTGCACGAAGCACGCGCTGTTGCGGCCAAGGCGCAGGCTCATCTGACGCGCGGCTTCGAGGAACGGCAGCGACTCGATGTCGCCGACCGTGCCGCCCACTTCAACGATCGCCACGTCGGGCTCACCGCACGTCGCGGATGCCGCGCCGCGCTCGATGAACGCCTGGATTTCGTTGGTGATGTGCGGAATGACCTGCACCGTCTTGCCGAGATAGTCGCCGCGGCGTTCCTTGCGGATCACCGATTCGTAAATCTGGCCCGTGGTGAAGTTGTTGGCCTTGCGCATCTTCGTGCTGATGAAGCGCTCATAGTGGCCGAGGTCGAGGTCGGTCTCCGCTCCGTCTTCCGTCACGAACACTTCGCCGTGTTGAAACGGGCTCATCGTGCCGGGGTCGACGTTGATGTAGGGATCAAGCTTGAGGAGGGTGACTTTCAGACCGCGCGATTCGAGGATCGCGGCGAGGGAGGCGGCGGCAATACCCTTGCCAAGGGAAGAAACTACGCCGCCGGTGACGAAAACATATTTGGTCATCGCTGGATGCTCGCGGGAAAAACGGATTATACCGTAAAGCAAGGGCTAACCCTGAATTTTGAAAGAGCATCTTGCGTGACGGGGCGCGGCGCGAATGAAGCATGTGCCGAATTGATCGTGCCCCGCCAGACGGCGGCCATCAGGCGCGCGTCCAGCCGCCGTTACCCATCGCGTAGAGCATGCGCTGCACCGCGCGCGCGGTCTCGATGGGCCGCTCCATCGGATACAGATGACTGCCTTCGATCCACTCGAAGCGCTCGCCCGCGATGCGCCGCGTCGCGCCGAGACCGACCTGCCGCACCTCCTTCGAATGCGTGCCGCCGACGAAGCTCACCGGCACCGGCGAGCCATGCGCGAGCCGCGTGCCGAAGGTGTGCGGCAGTGTGCGGTAAATGAGGTATTCGGTGCGGCGGTCGAAGGCGAGCGTGCGTGCGCCGTCGGGCGAAGTCTGAGGAATGCCGAAGTCGATGTAGTCCGACAACACGCGCTCGTCCCAGCGCGCGAACGCGGGCTTCGAGTGGAAATGACGCCAGGCTTCGTCGCGACTCGCCCAGCTGGTGCGGCGCGTGCGCGTCGCGGCGGCGGGCGACAGGCGCTCGTCGAGCCCGGTCCACTGCGACACGCGCAGCATGCCGCTGCGCCAGCCGGCGATCACGGGCGAATCGAGCATCACCACGCCCCTCACCCACTGCGGCTTCCTGAGCGCCGCCATCAGCGAAAGATAGCCGCCGAGCGAGTGGCCGACGAGCCAGACCGGCTGCTCATAGCGGCTGCCGATGTCCTCGATCAGTTGCTCGACGAGGTGCGGCCAGTCGCGCGTGACGGGATAGCGCGCGTCGTGGCCGATGCGCTCGATATAGCGCAGCTCGTAGGTGTCGCCGAGTTCGGCGAAGAAAGTGCGATAGGTCGAGGCCGGGAAGCCGTTCGCATGGGAAAAATGGATGACGTTCTTCAATCTGGGCCTGTCTCCGTTCCGTTCGTTCTTGTCGGATTGTCGTTGTCGTCGTTGTCTTGCGTGCCGGGCGGGCGGACCGCAGCCGCCCCTTGCATCGCGCCCACCGCCGCCTCTTCGGTCCGATCCGGCCGGTCCAACCGGTCCATCCAGTAACGCCGCCGCGTATCGCGAAAGCGCTCGACCGTCAACGCGCCGGGGGCGGCCTCGATGCGCGCCGCGCCGTCCCAATCGCTGCGCGCCAGCACGATGTGGCGCGACGCGTAACGCGCATAGACACCCGGATAAGGATGATGAAAGCGATTGATGAAGCCTACCTGAAATATCGCGACGAGCGGCCAGACAGAATCGAGGAACGGTTCAGTCGACGACGTGCGGCTGCCGTGGTGCGGCACGACGAGAATCTGGGCGCGCAGCTTGTCGGGGTCGCGTGCCATCAGCGTGCGCTCGGTGGCGGCTTCGATATCGGCGGCAAGCAAGGCGGTGACGGCGCCATCCGGCGCCGACGCGGCCCCGGATGTGCCCGCCGTGCTCACGCGCAGCACGCAGCAATGCGCATTGGGTTTGCCCGCGAGCGGCCCCGCATCGGGCCAGAGCACCTCGAAGGTCACGCCGTCCCACTGCCAGCGCTGCCCTGCCGCGCACTGCACGCGCTCCGCCCCGCGCGACTGCGCTGTCGCCCACAACCGATGCGCGGGCAGAATGCCCGCCACGAACTGCCGCACCCGCAGCGCTTCGAGCACGGCCTGAGCGCCGCCCGAGTGGTCGGAGTCGTCGTGGCTCACCATCAGCATGTCGAGTTGCGTCACGGCGTGGGTCTGCAGATAGGGAACGACGATCCGCTCGCCCGCGTGGGTGGATTCCGGGCCTGGCCCGGCGTCGAACAGCAAGGTGTGGCGCGCGGTCTCGATCAGCACGGAGGTGCCCTGCCCGATGTCCAGCGCGGTGAGGCGGAACGCGCCTTCCGGCGGGCCGCCCGGCGACGGCGCAAGCAGCGGCAGCCACGTGAACGGCGCGAGCCAGCGCAACGGCCACCCGCGCGGCGCGAGCAACCACGCGACGCCCACCGCCGCACAGGCCAACGCCCAGCCGGACGGCTGCGGCAGACGCAGCAGCGCCCACGGCAGACCGTCGAGCGCGCCGAGCGCCATCGCGAGGCGGTCGAGCAAAGCGTGCGCGGCACGCAGCGCGAAGGCGTCGAGCGGCGCGGGCAAGACCGCGCCCGCCAGCACGGTCGGCGTGACCAGCATGCTGACCCACGGAATCGCGAAGGCGTTCGCCAGCGGCCCGATCAGCGGAATCTGCAGGAACCAGTACGCGGTGAGCGGCGCCAGCGCCAGCGTGACCGCCCATTGCACGCGCGCGCCGTCATGCAGACGGGCCGCGAAACGCCTGGCGGCGCGGCGCCAGCGCTGCCAATCGACGAGCGAGGCAAAGCGTTCGCGCCAAGGCCCACGCGGCACCTCGGCCGCCACCGGCTCCTTCTCGCGCATCGGATCGACTTCATCGGGTGTGAGTTCGGCATCCTCTTCGCGGCGCATGCGCGGCACGCCGCTGGCCGCATACAGAATCGCCGCGACGGCGCAGAACGACAACCAGAATCCCGGCGCGGTCACCGCCCACGGATCGCGCAGCAATACGAGCCCGAGCGCCCACGCCAGCACATGCGAACGCGACACCTCGCGCGAACCCAGCAGCGCCACCGCCGCCACCGCCAGCATCCAGAGCGCGCGCTGCACCGGCACGTTGAATCCGGCCAGCGCGGCATACGCCGCTCCCGCGCACACCGCGCCCGCGAGCGCCACTTTCTGGGCGGGCAGGACGAGCGGCGCTTCCATGCCGCGCCAGCGCGCTCGCCGCCAGAGCGCGCCCGACAGCCAGCCCGCAAGCCCGGCGACGAAGGCGAGATGCAGCCCGGAGATCGCAACGAGATGACTCGTGCCGGTGTTGCGCATCAGTTGCCAGTCGGCATCGCTGACATCGTCCTGTGCACCGGTCGCAAGCGCGACGACGATGCCGCGATGCGGCGCGTCCGCCAGCACCTCGCCGATGCGCGCACGCACCGCCGCCCGCCTGCGCTCGATGGCGATGCCGATGCCCTGCGCGTCGCGAACCAGACGTTGCGCGTGCGCGGCGTCGCTGACGTAACCGGTCGCGCGCACGCCGCGCGCGAGCAAGGCGGCCTCTGTATCGCGCAGATCGAAATTGCCTTCGCCGTGCGCCGGTTTGAGCCGCACCGTCAGCCGCCAGCGCGCGCCGGGCACGAGCGGCGGCACGGGCGCGTCGCGCGCGATCCAGTTCAATTGCAGCAGACGCGGCGTACGCGAGAAACGCAAAGCGCTCGCCGTCAGCTCGCGCCCCGGCCAGGATTCCACTGCGAAGAGAAAGCGCGCCGATCCTTCACCGAAAGCAGGCATGCGCGCGATATACCCGGTCACGTCGACGTCGCGCGCCTGCCAGGCTTCGGGCAGCGATTCGGCCAGCCGGATTTCCGCACGCCACGCCGCGTAACCGAACCCGACACACGTTGAAGCAAGCGCAAGCGCTGACCAGCCCACGATGCGCCCTCGCGCACCCCGCCGCACCATCGGCGCGCCGCCGATCGCCGCGCCCAACATCAACGCGATCAGACCGCACCACGCGACGCGCCCCGGCAACGCCGCCTGCTGTTGCAGCGCGATCACGCCCAGCGCGAAACCGCACCACATCGCCCGCATAGCGCCTCCGCGAAACGGCGGCGCAAGCCCTCACACCCTGCCGTCTCGCGCGCCACCCATGCGGAAATTATGCCGACGAAAGCGCGAGCCGCGGCAGCGCGGCCGTCGCGTTAGCCGTCGTGCCAAGGGCGACATCCTCGGGCGTCACGCCCCGCAAGGCGGCGAGCACGGCGCCGATGCGCGGCACCTGATCCGGCGTGTTGCGCTGCTTGTAGAGCCAGGACGGCGAGATGTCGGGCGCGTCGGTTTCCATCACGATGGCGTCGAGCGGCAACTGCTCCGCGAGCCGGCGAATCTGCAACGCGCGCTCGAAGGTCAGATTGCCGCCGAAACCCAGATGCATGCCCTGCTCGATGAACGCCTGCGCCTGCTGAAAACTGCCGTTGAACGCATGCGCGATGCCGCAGCGCACGCCGTTGCGGCGCAAGCCCTTGAGCACCTGATCCTGCGACTTGCGCACATGGCAGATCGCGGGCAGCTCGAATTCGCGCGCGAGCTTCAACTGCGCGTCGTAGATGAATTGCTGACGCTCGGCGTCGAGCCCCGGCACGAAAAAGTCGAGACCGATTTCGCCGATACCCACGAACTTCGGATCGTCGAGACTCGCCTCGATTTCGGCGCGCAATGCGGCGATGTCCTCGTCGCGCGCCTGCGGCGTATAGAGCGGATGAATCCCGAGCGCGTAGACCGCGCCCGGCGTGCGCCGCGCGAGCGCGCGCACGGTCGCGAAGTTCTCGCGCGCCACCGCGGGAATCACGATGCGCGCCACCCCCGACGCCCGCGCCGCCGACGCCACCGCGTCGCGATCCGCGTCGAATTCGCCGGCATCGAGATGACAATGCGTGTCGATCCACATGGTTACGCGCTCCTGCCGCAAACGGCGAACGTCATCGAAATAGACCCAAAAACAAGGCCCGCGAATCACGCGGCAGAACTGCGGCGCAACTCGCGGGCCCGAGGCGTGGCGCAAGGCGACGCCGTTGCTGCGCGCCTAGACCGGCAGAACCGGCTCCTCGTGCAGCATGCCTTCGCGCAGACGCACGATGCGGTCGCAACGCGCCGCGAGATCGGGATCGTGCGTGACGATCACGAAGCTCGTCTGGAACTGGTCCGAGAGTTCGAGCATCAGGTTGAACACCGTGTCCGCCGTGCTGCCGTCGAGATTGCCGGTCGGTTCGTCCGCAAGCACGCAGGCGGGCCGCGTGACCAGCGCACGCGCGATCGCCACGCGCTGACGCTCGCCGCCCGAGAGTTCGCCCGGACGATGACGCGCGCGATGCGCGAGGCCCACGCGATCGAGAATCGCCATCGCCTCGCGGCGCGCGTCCTCTTGCGGCATGCGGCGGATGCGCAGCGGCATCGCCACGTTGTCGAGCGCCGAGAATTCCGGCAGCAGATGATGGAACTGATAGACGAAACCGAGCGCGCGGTTGCGCAGATCGTTGCGGTCGCGTTCGGACAGTTCGGTGAACGGCTTGCCGAGCAGCTTCACGTTGCCGGTGCCCGGTTCGTCGAGACCGCCGAGCACGTGCAGCAGCGTGCTCTTGCCCGAACCCGACGCGCCCACGATCGCGAGCTTCTCGCCGCGCTTCACGGAGATTTCGGTGTCGTGCAGCACCTGCACCGAGAGCGCGCCCTGGCCGAACACCTTCGAAATGCCGTGCGCCTCGATCACATACGGATAGTCGCTTGCCACGCCGCTCATGATGGTGTTTTTCGCTTGACGATCATTCATAGCGCAGTGCCTCCGCCGGTCGAACCCTGGCCGCGCGCCAGCTGGGATAAAGCGTCGCGAGCGCGGACAGCACGAACGCAATCAAACCGATACGGATCACGTCGCCGGCGACGAGTTCCGAAGGCAGTTCACTGATGAAATAGACCGAGGGCGGCAGGAACTGCACGCCGAGCAGATGCTCGATCATCGGCACGAGCCACGGAATGCTCCACGCGATCAGGCAGCCGAGCGCGACGCCGATGGCCGTCCCCACGAAGCCGATCGTCACGCCCTGCACCACGAAGATCTTCATGATCGAGCCGGGCTGCGCGCCGAGCGTGCGCAGAATGGCGATATCGGCCTGCTTGTTGGTCACCGTCATCACCAGCGACGACACCAGATTGAACGCCGCCACCGCGATGATCAGCGTGAGGATGATGAACATCATGCGCTTCTCGATCTGCACGGCCGAGAACCACGTCTTGTTCTGCTGCGTCCAGTCGCGAATATAAAGGTCGCCCGAGAGCGTGTGCACGAGCTGCCGCGCGACGGCGGGCGCGCGCTGCATGTCTTTCAGGCGCAGGCGCACGCCGCTGGGTGCGGCCAGGCGGTAGAGCACTTCGGCGTCGCGGATGTTCACGAGCGCGAGCGTGCTGTCGTACTCGTAGTGCCCCGATTCGAACACGCCCACCACGGTGAACTGCTTCAGGCGCGGCAGCATGCCCGCCGGCGTGATCGTGCCTTCGGGCGCGACGAGCGTGACCTTGTCGCCCTTCGTCACGCCCAGATTCACGGCCAGATCGGAGCCGAGCACGATGTTGAAGCTGCCCGGCGTCAGATCGTTCATGGTGCCGATCTTCATTTCCTTGCCGATGTCCGAGACCTGCGGTTCTTCCGAGGGCTCGACGCCGCGCAGCGCCACGCCGTTCACGCTGTCGCCGCGCGTGAGCAGCGCCTGGGCGTCCACATAGGGCGCCGCGCCGATCACCTCGGGATTGGTCTTGGCCTCTTTCGCGGTCAGTTGCCAGTCGGGCATCGAACCGGTGGGCGAGAAGATTTCGACGTGCGCGAGCACGGAGAGCATGCGGTCGCGCACGTCGCGCTGGAAGCCGTTCATCACGGAGAGCACGACGATCAGCGCCGCCACGCCGAGCGCGATGCCCGACATCGAGATCAGCGCGATGAACGAGATGAAGCCATTGCCGGTCGTGCGCTTGCCGGCGCGGGTGTAGCGCCAGCCTATCTGCCATTCGTAGGGAAGTTTCAAGCGAATCCTTTAAAGCGTCTTCGTTGCGCGGGCATGGGCGCGTGGGTTGCGTCGCGGGTTACGTCGCATCGTGCTGGTTACGTCGCATATTTGCGTCGCGATCACGTCGATGCAGGACCACCGGTCCGCGCGCCGCCCGATTTCCGTGCCGGAACATGTCCGCAACCAAGCGCGAAGTTTGCCACACTACGGGGGTCTCACGGACTTTGCGCCATCCCGGGCCGCCTGTACCCGCCCAGTCTGCGCCCCTGCCCCTTGGATGCGGATTCGGCGCGCAGGTGCCCGCCTGCCGCGCCGATCGTCGGTAAGTTACTGATTCGTATGGCACGGCACGCCAACGCGGTGCACTCGACGCGCCGGATGCGCCGCCCGCCGCGCCCAGCAGCCGCGAGCGCCGAAGTACAATGCGCACCATGCCTGCCGACCGCCTCCATCTCCTCGTGCCTTTCGCGCTGCCGTCCGCGGCTGTTGCGCCGACCGCCCTCGCCGGCCTGCAGTTTCCCGCGCTCTCGAAGCTGATCGCGCGCGCGACGCTCGGCGAGCAGGTCATCGGCGAAGATTTCCAGCGCACGCTGCCGCATGAGCGCTGGGTCGCGCGTCAGTTCGGCGCGCTCGGCGACGGCGCTGCGAGCGCCAACGCCAAAAGCGCCAGCGCCGACGACGAAGCGCCGCTCGCGCCCTGGATGCTGCTTGCCGACGGCGGCACGCCCGGCGACGCCACGTGGGCCTGCATCCAGCCCGTGCACGTGCGCATCGCGCACGATCACCTGGTGCTGATCGATCCCGCCTCGCTCGAACTCACCGACGCCGACGCCGCCACGCTGTACGCCATCGCCCGACCGCTGATCGAAGAACTCGGCGTGCGCGTCGAAGCGCCCACGCCGCAACGCTGGTATCTGTCGAGCGACCAGTTCGGCACGCTCGCGGGCGCGTCGCCGCTGCGCGCGAGCGGCCGCAATATCGAAATCTGGCTGCCGCACGAGGCCCATTCGGGCCAGCGTTCGCGCGCGTGGATGAAGGTGCAGAACGAGGTGCAGATGGCCTGGTTCGAGCATCCCGTCAACGAAGCGCGCGAGGCGCGCGGCCTGCCCGCCGTCAACTCGATCTGGTTCCACGCGCAAGGCGCGCTGCGTCCGGTGCGCAAGCCGTTTGCGCGCGTGCAGTCCGACGCCGCCGCCACGCGCGGCCTTGCCATGGCGTCGGGCGCGGCGCTGGCCAGGACGCCGGCCGATTTCGCCACGCTGAAAACCACGCTCGACGCCGCCGCGAGCGGCATCACGCTGGTCGAGCTCGATCCGTTCTCGGCGGCGTATATCCAGCAGGACTGGGGCCGCTGGAACGCGGCCTTCGCGCAGATCGAACGCGACTGGTTCGCGCCCGCGCTCGATGCACTGCAAGCCGGCGAGCTGAACCAGCTCGACGTCACGCTCTGCGGCGATACCGGCTCGGTCACGCTCGCGCTCACGCGCGGCGACCTGCGCAAATTCTGGCGACGCCGCGAGTTCGCGTCGCTCTTCATCGAATAATTTCCGAAGTCGTCCGCATGACCCGAATCGTCACCCGCGCCTGCTCTCCCGCCGATACCGAAGTGCTGATCCGTCACGGCCTGCACCCGGTGCTCGCGCGCCTCTACGCGTCGCGCGGCGTCAGCCAGCCCGACGACATCGAAACCGGCCTCGGCCGCCTGATTCCCCCAGCCGGCATGAAAGGCCTCGACGAGGCCGCCGCGCTGCTCGCCGACGCGCTCGAACAGAAGCGCCGCATGCTGGTGGTCGCCGACTACGACTGCGACGGCGCGACCGCCTGCGCGGTGGCCGTGCGCGGCCTGCGCATGTTCGGCGCGCAGATCGACTATCTGGTGCCGAATCGCTTCGAGTACGGCTATGGCCTCACGCCCGAGATCGTCGCGCTCGCCGCGCAGCGCAAGGGCGGACCGCCCGACCTGCTGATCACCGTCGACAACGGCATCGCCAGCGTGGAAGGCGTGGAAGCCGCGAACACGCTCGGCATCGACGTGCTCGTGACCGACCACCACCTGCCCGGCGACGTGCTGCCGGCCGCGCGCGCGATCGTCAATCCGAATCAGCCGGGTTGCGAGTTTCCGAGCAAGTGCATCGCGGGCGTCGGCGTGATGTTCTACACGCTGCTTGCGCTGCGCGCGGAACTGCGCCGCCGCGGCGCGTTCGCCGACGGCAAGCCCGAGCCGCGTCTGGACGGCCTGCTCGATCTGGTCGCGCTCGGGACGGTCGCCGACGTCGTCAAGCTCGACGGCAACAACCGCGTGCTGGTCGCGCAAGGTCTGCAACGCATCCGCAACGGCCGCATGCAGCCGGGCATCGCCGCCCTGTTCCGCGCCTCGGGCCGCGACGCGAAAAGCGCCTCGGGCTTCGATATGGGCTTCGCGCTCGGACCGCGCCTGAACGCGGCGGGCCGCCTCTCCGACATGTCGCTCGGCATCGAGTGCCTGACCACCGACGACGTGGGCCGCGCCTGGGATCTCGCCCAGCAGCTCGACGCGATGAACCGCGAGCGCCGCGAGATCGAGGCCGGCATGCAACAACAGGCGCTCGCCGATCTCGCCGACATCGATCCGCAGGACGGCGCCACGCTCACGCTGTTCAACGAAGGCTGGCACCAGGGCGTGATCGGCATCGTCGCGGGACGGCTCAAAGAGAAGTTCCACCGCCCGTCCTTCACTTTCGCGCTCGCCGACGACGACGGCGCGCTCGTCAAGGGCTCCGGCCGTTCGATCCCCGGTTTCCATCTGCGCGACGCCGTCGACCTGATTTCCAAGCGCGAGCCGGGCCTGATCCACAAGTTCGGCGGCCACGCGATGGCCGCGGGCCTGACGATCGCCGCCGCCGACGTGCCGCGCTTCGCCGCCGCCTTCGAGCGCGTGGGCCGCGAATGGCTGACCGCCGAGGCGCTCGCGCGCACCGTGGAAACCGACGGCGATCTCGAAGACGCCTATTTCACGCCCGATTTCGTCGAGATGATCGACGCCGCCGTGTGGGGCCAGGGCTTCCCGGCGCCCGTGTTCGCGGGCGAATTCGAGGTCGCGTCGCAGGCGCTCGTGAAGGACAAGCACCTGAAACTGCAACTGCTGCGCGGCCGCCAGCGCTTCAACGCGATCTGGTTCAACCACACCGAGCCGCTGCCGCAGCACACGACCGTCGCCTATCGCCTCGTGCGCGACACGTGGAACGGCGTTTCGCGCGTGCAACTGGTGGTGGAGCACGCGGCGCTCTGACCGGCGTGGACGAGAGGCCACGCATGGGGTCGCCGCGCCCTTGATGCATGGCCAATCGGCTATAATTGCGTGTTTTACACGCCGGATCACGACACAAATGGAAGCGGAACGTCTCAACGCGATCGAAGCCCTCTTGGCGGACCTGCGCGCACGCGCGGGCGAGCTCCGGGGGTATCTTTGACTACGACGTAAAAGCCCGACGGCTCGTCGAAGTCAATAGCGAACTCGAAGACCCCAACGTCTGGAACGACTCCAAGCACGCACAGGGTCTCGGCAAGGAAAAGAAACTGCTCGAAGGCGTCGTGCATGTGCTCGACGGTATCGAGAACGACGCGCGCGACGCGCAGGACCTCTTCGAGATGGCGCGCGAGGAAGGCGACGAGGACACGCTCGTGGCCTGCGAAAGCGACGCCGCTGAAATCGAAAAGCGTATCGCCGACGTCGAGTTCCGACGCATGTTCGCGAACCCGGCCGACCCGAACAACGCCTTTATCGACATTCAGGCGGGCGCGGGCGGCACGGAAGCCTGCGACTGGGCGTCGATGCTGCTGCGCCAGTACGTGCGCTACTGCGAGCGCAAGGGCTTCAAGACCGAAGTGCTCGAAGAGTCCGAAGGCGACGTGGCCGGCATCAAGAGCGCGACCATCAAGGTCGAAGGCGAATACGCCTACGGCTTCCTGCGCACCGAAACCGGCATTCACCGCCTCGTGCGCAAGTCGCCGTTCGACTCGTCGGGCGGCCGTCACACGTCGTTCTCGTCGGTGTTCGTGTATCCGGAAATCGACGAATCGTTCGAAATCGACGTCAATCCGGCCGACCTGCGCATCGACACGTATCGCGCTTCGGGCGCGGGCGGTCAGCACATCAACAAGACCGACTCCGCCGTGCGTATCACGCACATCCCGTCGGGCATCGTCGTGCAGTGCCAGAACGACCGCTCGCAGCACCGCAACCGCGCCGAAGCCATGGCCATGCTCAAATCGCGCCTGTACGAAGCCGAAATGCGCAAGCGCCAGTCGGAGCAGGACAAGCTCGAAGCGGGCAAGTCGGACGTGGGCTGGGGTCACCAGATCCGCTCCTACGTGCTCGACAACAGCCGCATCAAGGATCTGCGCACGAACGTCGAAATCAGCAACACCAAAGCCGTGCTCGACGGCGATCTCGACGCGTTCATCAGCGCAAGCCTGAAACAGGGCGTGTAAGCGGCGCCAACGTCCGCCGCCCTCTCCCGCCGTGCCGCCGCCCGCGTCTTTCGAGACGCGTGGCGCGCGCGGCGGAACCGAATTTCCCGAACCCCGAGCCATCATGACCGAACCGACCCAGCCGAATACGGCCGCCGCAGCGCCTGCCGCGTCGCCCGACCTGGACGACAACCAGATCATCGCCGAGCGCCGCGAGAAGCTGCGCACGCTGCGCGAAGCGGGCGTCGCCTATCCCAACGACTTCCGCCCGACTCACCACGCCGCCGACCTGCAGCGCGACTACGCCGACACCGACAAGGAAGCGCTCGAAGCGAATCCGCTCGAAGTCGCGATCGCCGGCCGCATGATGCTCAAACGCGTGATGGGCAAGGCAAGCTTCGCCACGGTGCGCGACGGCTCGGGCCAGATCCAGTTCTTCATCACGCCCGCCGACGTGGGCGAAACGACCTACGACGCGTTCAAGAAGTGGGACCTCGGTGACATCGTCGCCGCGAAGGGCGTCCTGTTCCGCACCAACAAGGGCGAACTCTCGGTGCGCGTGACCGAACTGCGTCTGCTCTCGAAGTCGCTGCGTCCGCTGCCGGACAAGTTCCACGGTCTGTCGGACCAGGAAATGCGCTACCGCCAGCGCTACGTCGACCTGATCGTCACGCCGGAAGCCCGCGACACGTTCGTGGCGCGCGCGATGGCGATCGCGTCGGTGCGTCAGTTCATGGCCGGCTCGAACTTCATGGAAGTCGAAACGCCGATGCTGCACCCGATCCCGGGCGGCGCGGCGGCCAAGCCGTTCGTCACGCACCACAACGCGCTCGACATGCAGATGTATCTGCGTATCGCGCCCGAGCTGTATCTGAAGCGCCTGATCGTCGGCGGCTTCGAGCGCGTGTTCGAAATCAACCGGAATTTCCGTAACGAGGGCGTTTCGCCGCGTCACAATCCGGAATTCACGATGATGGAGTTCTACGCCGCGTACACCGACTACACGTGGCTGATGGACTTCACCGAGCAACTGATCCGCCAGGCCGCGATCGACGCGTCGGGCACCGCCGTGCTCACGTATCAGGGCCGCGAACTCGATCTGTCGAAGCCGTTCCATCGTCTGACGATCGTGCAGGCAATCCAGAAGTACGCGCCGCAATACACGACCGAACAGCTCGCCGATGCCGCGTTCCTGCGCACGGAACTGAAGAAGTTCGGCGTCGACGCGAACCAGCCGCAGTTCCTGAACGCCGGCGTCGGCGCGCTGCAACTCGCGCTGTTCGAGGAAACGGCCGAGTCGCAACTGTGGGAACCGACCTACATCATCGACTACCCGGTCGAAGTCTCGCCGCTCGCGCGCGCCTCGGACACCACGCCGGGCATCACCGAGCGTTTCGAACTGTTCATCACGGGCCGCGAAATCGCCAACGGCTTCTCGGAGCTGAACGATCCGGAAGACCAGGCCGCGCGCTTCAAGAAGCAGGTCGAGCAGAAGGACGCGGGCGACGAAGAAGCGATGTTCTACGACGCCGACTACATCCGCGCGCTCGAGTACGGCATGCCCCCGACGGGCGGCTGCGGCATCGGCATCGACCGTCTGGTGATGCTGCTCACCGATAGCCCGAGCATCCGCGACGTGCTGCTGTTCCCGCACCTGCGCCGCGAAGACTAAAGCGACGCCTGCACGACAGACGCGCCAGACGGGGCGCATGCGGTTCACGCCGCATGCGCCCCGTTTCTTTTGGCTGCGGCGTGGCACGTGCGTCGGACGTTTGTAACTATCGGTAAAAGCTTCCGCCCTGCTTCGCGCAAATTTCGCGCGGCAAATGGGCATGCGGATTGCGTCAGGACGGAAAACCGCGCCGGGCAAAGCCGTGCGGCGATCGGGATCTGATGGATGCGTTACCGGTTCGTCGCGCACGCAGGATGGGTTACAAAATGAAACGCCCGTGCCACGGCTTTGGCTCACACTGGTTTTGACCCAAGCTTTTGAGCCAACTCTGCAAAAGACGGAGCCTGTCATGAACGAACTCGATCCTAAAACCACGACCACCACTACGCCCGACACGTCCGCCAAACGCCGTCTGCATCCGCTCGTCGCGACTGCCGCGGGTGCGGTGATCGTCGCGAGCCTGGCAGCCACGGCGGCGATTACCGGCGTATTTCCCAAGGCTTCCAGCACGGCCGAACAGAGTGCCCAATCGCAAACCGGCCAGACCACGCTGATGGCGACGCTGCCCGCGACGCAGGATTCCACGCGGCCCGCGACCGGCGCGCAGTATGCACAAAACGGCGCGCAAAGCACCGCGCCCACCGAGCCGCAACCCGCTCCGGCGGCGGCGCAGCCAGCGCAGCCGGCCGCGCCCGCGCCGCAGTACGCGCAACAGCCTCAACAAGCCGCGCAGGAAGCGCCGCCGCAATCGGCCGCGTGCGCCTCGTGCGGCGTCGTTGAAGCGATTTCGGCGGTCAAGCAGGAAGGCCACGGCACCGGCATCGGCGCGGTGGGTGGCGCGGTGGCGGGTGGCGTCGTCGGCAATCAGTTCGGCCGCGGCGGCGGCCGTACCGCGATGACGCTGCTCGGCGCGCTCGGCGGCGGCCTCGCGGGCAACTCGGTCGAAAAGCATATCCGCAGCACGACGGCCTATTCGGTGCGCGTGCGCATGGATAGCGGCAAGATGCGCTACTTCACTTATCACGAAGCGCCGCCGTTCCAGCAAGGCCAACGCGTGCGGATCGAACGCGGGGCGCTCGAAGCGGCCTGACGTCGCCTGAACCCGGCCGCGTCTGCAAACGCAGGCAAACAAAAAGGCGATTCGCCATCACAGCGAATCGCCTTTTTCTTTCGTCGCGCGCCGAAGCGCCCTGCCACTGATGACCGGGGCGATCAGTAATCGGCGTCTTCAATCCACGCCGCCTGGATCGCTTCGAGGATCCGCTCGTTCGAGCTTTGCGGATCGTCGTCGAAACCTTCGAGTTCCGTGATCCAGCGATGCAGATCGGTAAAGCGCACATACTGCGGATCGACTTCGGGATGCGTGTCCGTCAAGGCCATTGCGATGTCCTGCGTATCGGTCCATTTCATGGCTGTGCGCTCCTCTTCGGGTGGATCAGTGGTTTTCCTTGGCGTGGTTGATCGAGTAACGCGGGATCTCGATCACCAGGTCGTCTTCCGCCGGCACGAGCGCCTGGCACGACAGTCGCGAAGTGGGCTCCAGACCCCAGGCCTTGTCGAGCAGGTCGTCTTCGGCTTCTTCCGACGGTTCGAGCGCGTTGAAACCTTCGCGCACGATCACGTGACAGGTCGTGCACGCGCACGACTTCTCGCAGGCGTGTTCGATTTCGATGCCGTGTTCCAGCAGCGCGTCGCACACGCTTTCACCCGGCTTGGCGTCGATGACCGCGCCCTCGGGGCACAGTTCGACATGGGGCAGCACCACGATTTGAGGCATTGTGATTTCCGTATCCAATAACTTTCAATTCGGGCGCGCCCCGCCTGACGGCGGCGGCATCGCCCATTCTACTGACCTCGCGCGCTTCGCCACATCGGGAAAGCACGCACCCGGCGCGCGATGCGCGCGCACAGGTCGTTTTCTCTGCGTTCGCTACTTAGCCGATCTCGTCGAGCCGCTTGCCCGCCAGCGCGCGCTTGATGCCCTTGTCCATGCGGCGCGCGGCGAATTCGTCGGTGCCTTCGGCCAGCGCCTTGGTGGCGGTTTCGATTGCGTCGGTGTCGTCGCTCTGCACGATCTGCGCAAGTGCGGCGATGAGCGTGTCGAGCGCGGCGCGCTCGTCGGCGTCGAGCAGTTCGCCGTCGGCGGCCAGCGCCGATTGCGTCGCTTCGATCACGCGTTGCGCCTCGACCTGCGCTTCACGCAGCGCACGCGCGCGCATGTCGATGTCGGCGGTCTTGAAGCTCTCTTCGAGCATCTTGGCGATGTCGTTGTCTTCGAGGCCGTACGACGGCTTGACCACCACCGACGCCTCCACGCCCGAGAGCTGCTCGCGTGCGAACACCGACAGCAGCCCGTCCGCGTCCACCTGATAGGTCACGCGAATGCGCGCCGCGCCCGCCGCCATCGGCGGAATGCCGCGCAGCTCGAAGCGCGCAAGCGAACGGCAGTCGGCCACGAGCTCGCGCTCGCCCTGGACCACGTGGATCGCCATCGCGGTCTGGCCGTCCTTGAAGGTCGTGAAGTCCTGCGCACGCGCGACCGGAATGGTCGAGTTGCGCGGGATGATCTTCTCGACGAGCCCGCCCATCGTTTCCACGCCCAGCGAGAGCGGAATCACGTCGAGCAGCAGCCAGTCGTCGTCGCCGCCACGGTTGCCCGCCAGCAGATCGGCCTGAACCGCCGCGCCGAGCGCGACGACCTGGTCGGGATCGAGATTGGTGAGCGGCGCCTGGCCGAAATACTGTTCCACCGCGCGGCGGATCACCGGCATGCGCGTCGCGCCGCCGACCAGCACCACGCCCTTCACGTCCTTCGCGCCGACCTTCGCGTCGCGCAGCGCCTTCTTCGTGGGCGTGAGCGTGCGCTGCACGAGCGTCTGCGTGAGCGCCTCGAAACGCGCTTCGTCGAGGGCGACCGAGAGGGTCTTGCCATTCGACAACGTCACGTCGATGCGCGCTTCCGGCGCCGACGAAAGCGCTTCCTTCGCGTCGCGCGCGTGGTCGAGCAGCAGACGCACGTCTTCGGGCGCGAGCGACGCGCGCTCGATGCCGCTTTGCTCCAGCACGTAATCGAACACGACGTGGTCGAAATCGTCGCCGCCGAGCGCCGAATCGCCGCCCGCCGCCAGCACTTCGAACACACCCTTGGTGAGCTTCAGGATCGACAGGTCGAAGGTGCCGCCGCCGAGGTCGTAGACCGCGTAGAGGCCTTCGGCGCCGTTGTCGAGACCGTAGGCGATGGCGGCCGCGGTCGGTTCGTTCAGCAGGCGCAGCACGTTCAGGCCCGCGAGGCGCGCGGCGTCCTTGGTCGCCTGGCGCTGCGCTTCGTCGAAGTACGCCGGCACCGTGATGACCGCGCCGACGAGATCGTCGCCGAGCGTGTCTTCGGCGCGCTGACGCAGCGTCGCGAGAATTTCCGCCGACACTTCCACCGGGCTCTTCACGCCGTCCACGGTCTCGATCTGCACCATGCCGGGCGCGTCGACGAAGACGTAAGGCGCGTTCGCCGCGCCTTCGACGTCGGCCTTGCCGCGGCCCATGAAGCGCTTGACCGAGACGATCGTGTTGCGCGGATCGCTGGCCGCTTCGGCTTTCGCCGTGCGACCGATGCGGCGGCCGCCGTTGGCCAGATAGCGCACGACGGAAGGCAGCAGCACGTGGCCGTCCGCGTCGGGCAGCACGTCGGGCACGCCGCTGCGCACGGCGGCGACGAGCGAGTTCGTCGTGCCGAGGTCGATGCCGACGGCGAGTCGCCGCTGGTGCGGCGCCGGCGCCATGCCGGGTTCGGAGATTTGCAGTAATGCCATCTGTGTGATCTGTTGCGGGCCGCCACGGGCAGCCCTGTCCTATGTTCTACGCTTTTTTCCGTGCAGTCGGGCGCGTGGCGCCCGGCAACGGTCTCAGCCTTCCAGCCGTTCGATCTGCGTCTCGATCTCGGCTGCGACGCGCTCGATGAACATGAGCTGGCGCACCGCTTCCGCCGCCGGCTGGTTCGAGCCGCTGTCGATCAGCGCCGCGAGCTTGGCGAGGCGCGCGCGCTCGTCGTCGCGCAGTTCGCCCGAGAGCGCGTCGAGCGCATCGACGTTCTTCGCGTGGACGGCGTCCTCGATCGCCTCGCGCCATTCCATCTGCTGCATCAGGAACGCCGGCTCCATGGCCGTATTGTCCTCGGCGCCGACGTCGACGCCGCGCAGATGCAACAGGTATTTGGCGCGCTTGAGCGGATCGCGCAGCGTCTGATACGCCTCGTTCGCGCGCGTGGCCCATTGCATCGCCACGCGTTTTTGCGCGTCGCCGGCCGCGGCGAAGCGGTCCGGGTGAACCTGCGCCTGCACGGTGCGATATGCGTGGTCGAGCGAATCGGCGTCGATCGCGAACTGCTCGGGCAGGCCGAACAGCACGAAGTGGCTATCGGAAAGCGATGAAAGCGAGGTCATCGGATAAAGCGTTCTTGTGGGGCCATCAAAATCAAAAAGGCGGCACAGGCCGCCTTTTCACCGCAACACACGGGCTCAAACGCGGAAGGACTCGCCGCAACCGCACTCGTCCTTCACGTTCGGGTTGTTGAACTTGAAGCCCTCGTTGAGGCCTTCGCGCACGAAATCGAGCTGCGTGCCGTCGATATAGGACAGGCTTTTCGGATCGACGATCACCTTCACGCCGAAGCTCTCGAACACGTTGTCCTCGGGCGCCAGGTCGTCGACATACTCGAGCTTGTACGCCAGTCCCGAGCAACCCGTCGTGCGCACGCCGAGGCGCAGGCCCACGCCCTTGCCGCGCCGGGTCAGGTACTTCTGCACGTGCTGTGCCGCTTTTTCCGTCAACGTAATAGCCATAGCGTTTTCGCCGCGCCCCGCCCCGCGTGTCTCAGGCTCGTGCCTGTTTCACCACGGTGCGGCGCAACCTGCCTGCATCCAAAATCGTTAATCCCGCGGCGGCGCACCCGAAGGTTCGCCGCCGTTCTGCCCGCGCCGCGTTGCCGCTCGCCGCGCGACCTGCCGTGCGCCTTAAACGGCGTCGGCCTTCGCTTCGGTCGTGTGACGCGTGCGGTAGTCGGCGACCGCTGCCTTGATCGCGTCTTCCGCGAGGATCGAGCAGTGGATCTTCACCGGCGGCAGCGCCAGTTCTTCAGCGATCTGCGTGTTCTTGATCGAGAGCGCTTCGTCAAGCGTCTTGCCCTTGACCCATTCCGTGACGAGCGAGCTCGAGGCGATTGCCGAGCCGCAGCCGTAGGTCTTGAACTTCGCGTCTTCGATCACGCCGTCCGCGCCCACGCGGATCTGCAGCTTCATCACGTCGCCGCAAGCCGGCGCGCCGACCATGCCCGTGCCGACCGTGTCGTCGTCTTTCGAGAACGAACCGACGTTACGCGGGTTTTCGTAGTGGTCCAGAACCTTGTCGCTATATGCCATGATCACACTCCTTCAATTCGTTGGCCGCGCGGCATGTTCGTGTGCGCTGCGGCCGGGTCGATATTCGCTTTGCGTCGCGTGAAACTTAGTGCGCTGCCCACTGGATGGTCGACAGATCGATGCCGTCCTTGTGCATTTCCCACAGCGGCGACAGTTCGCGCAGCTTGGCGATCTTCGTCTTCAGCAGGTTGATCACGTAGTCGACGTCCTGCTCCGTCGTGAAGCGGCCCACCGTGAAACGGATCGAGCTGTGCGCCAGTTCGTCGTTGCGGCCGAGCGCGCGCAGCACGTACGACGGCTCCAGCGAAGCCGACGTGCATGCCGAACCCGACGACACCGCCACGTCCTTCACCGCCATGATCAGCGACTCGCCTTCGACGAAGTTGAAGCTGATGTTCAGGTTGTGCGGGACGCGCTGCTCCATGTCGCCGTTCACGTAGGTTTCTTCGATTTCCGAGAGGCCCTTGAGCAGACGGTCGCGCAGCATGCGCACGCGCTCGTTTTCCGTAGCCATCTCTTCACGCGCGATGCGGAACGCTTCGCCCATGCCGACGATCTGGTGCGTGGCCAGCGTGCCCGAGCGCATGCCGCGCTCGTGACCGCCGCCGTGCATCTGCGCTTCGATACGCACGCGCGGCTTGCGACGCACGTACAGCGCGCCAATGCCCTTCGGGCCATAGGTCTTGTGCGCCGAGAACGACATCAGGTCGACCTTGAGCTTTTGCAGGTCGATGGGCGCCTTGCCCGTCGATTGCGCGGCGTCGACGTGGAACACGATGCCCTTTTCGCGGCAGATTTCGCCGATCGTCTCGATGTCCTGGATCACGCCGATCTCGTTGTTCACGTGCATCACGGAAACGAGGATCGTGTCCGGGCGAATCGCCGCCTTGAACGCTTCGAGGTCGATCAGGCCGTTTTCCAGCACCGGCAGATACGTGACTTCATAGCCTTCGCGCTCGAGTTCGCGACAGGTGTCGAGCACAGCCTTGTGCTCGGTCTTCACCGTGATGATGTGCTTGCCCTTGCTCTTGTAGAAGTGCGCGGCACCCTTGATCGCGAGGTTGTCCGATTCGGTCGCGCCGGAGGTCCAGATGATTTCGCGCGGGTCGGCGTTGACGAGCGCGGCGACCTGCTCGCGCGCTTCCTCGACCGCACGTTCCGCGTCCCAGCCGTAGGCGTGGCTGCGCGAAGCCGGATTGCCGAACTGCTCGCGCAGGTACGGAATCATCTTGTCCACCACGCGCGGGTCGACCGGCGTCGTCGCGCTGTAATCCATGTAAATGGGCAGGTGGGGAATATCGTTATTCATCTATCGCTCCGGGGAATCTTTGTGCTGCGCTGTACTGTGTAGTGCGTCCTGACGGCTCGGATCAAGCTCACGAACTCGCCATGTTGAAAATCGAGTTCGGCCCTAGCGGCACGGCCCTCACCGGCTCGACCGCGGGGGCTTCCGCGCGGCGGTCGCGCAGGACCGTGGGCGCGGCGCCTTCGCGAGCGCGCTGCTTGTCCACCAGATCCTTGAGCGACACGGAATCGAGGTACTCGACCATCTTCTGGTTCAGCGTGGACCAGAGTTCGTGCGTCATGCAGTGGCCGTCGTGCTGCTTGGTACCCTCGCACGCGCCCTTGCCGCCGCATTGCGTGGCATCGAGCGGCTCGTCCACGGCGATGATGATGTCCGCGACCGTGACGTCCTCCGCGCGACGCGCGAGGTTGTACCCGCCGCCCGGCCCGCGGACCGATTCGACGATTTCATGGCGGCGGAGCTTGCCGAACAGCTGTTCGAGGTACGACAGCGAAATGTGCTGGCGCTGGCTGATACCCGCAAGCGTCACCGGGCCCTGCTCCTGGCGCAGGGCCAGGTCGATCATCGCCGTGACGGCGAAACGGCCTTTCGTGGTGAGTCTCATGATGGTAGGGGAACCGCAATTCTCGACAATTTTCGTCAAGTATAAATACATGACTAGTTTAGTCAAGTATCCGTGCCGCCATTCGGGTTATTAGGCACATGACGAAAAGGTAAAACGGCGCACTTCCTGCAACGCGTGCACCGCACCGTTCACTTCAATCCACCAGTTGCGGACGCAGCGCCGCCAGCAAACCCGCGCAGGCGGCCTCGCACTGGTCGAGCACCGACTCGAAGCCCGCCGCGCCGCCGAAATAAGGGTCGGTTACCACACGATCCTCCGCGTTCGGCGCGAATTCCATCAGCAAGCGGATCTTGTCTCGCTCGCCGGCCGGCGCGACCTGATGCAGCGCGGTCACGTTGGCGTCGTCCATCGCGACGATCAGATCGAACGCCGCAAAATCTTCCTGCTCGATCTGGCGCGCGCGCAGCGGCGCGAGATCGTAGCCGCGCTGCTTGCCCGCGCGCTGGGCGCGCTCGTCGGGCGCCTCGCCGATGTGCCAGTTGCCCGTGCCCGCGGAATCGACCACCACACGGCCATTCAGGCCCGCCTCGTCGACCATGCGCAGCATCACCGCTTCAGCCGTGGGCGAGCGGCAGATGTTGCCGAGGCAAACGAAACAAACGGAAACCTTGTTCATCGTGTCGGGGTGCGGGCTGGGCGAGGTGTGACCGGGTCTGCCGAATCCGCCAGGAAGCCCGTACTATCGGGCTCGAACCGGACTGGCGACAGCCGAATCCGCAATTATACAAAGTGCGGCAAATGCGCGCTTGGCACGCCTGCGGCGCACCGGTTGCTCAGATCGTGCTTGCGTGCGGCAGCGGGCTCGCGCCGCGCATGGCCTTGACCGGCGCTTTCACGTCGCCGGCATCGCCGACGAGACCATACGACACGGCGCGCGCCAGTTCGGCGCTCACCTGATCGGCGGCGAGCGGCAGTTGCTGCTCGGCGGTATCCCAGGCATGAACCCATGCAATCGCCGCGAGCGGCACGATCAGCGCCAGCGGCCAATACACCACTATTTTCTTTCTCATGATGCGACTCTCTCTCGACTATGGGGCGAGGTGCTTGAGACGCACTATCGCCAGTCGAAATGATATAGACGATCGCAATCAGGAAAAACCCGACAAAGACGAACACACTGTTGCCGCAGGTTAAACAGTGGCGGATTTACGGTTGACGAGCCCGCGTTGCGTTGGCGTCGAGATGCGTCTGGCGCGCCGCGTACAGTTCGCGGAACGTGCGTCCAACCGGCGTGGGCATGTCGCGCCCCTCGGTCCAGCCGCGCGCGAACGGCAGCTTGCGGATCGACTGCCCCTGCCGCCCCAGGCGCTCCAGCACGCGCACGCCGAGTTTGGTCAGCAGCGCATAAGCCGTGGGATGCAGCGCGAACCAGCCCCAGACGGCCAGCGCCGCGCGTTCGCGCCACGGCCGCAGCTTGCGTTCGGTCTGCTTCTCGCGCAGCTTGCGCAGCAGGTCCGAAAGCGGAATGCCGACCGGGCAGACGCTGTTGCACTCGCCGCAAAGCGTGGCGGCCTGGGGCAGATCCAGCGCTTTCTCGATCCCGACGTAGCTCGGCGTAAGCACCGATCCCATCGGCCCCGGATAAACCCAGCCATACGCATGGCCACCGACCTTCTGATAGACGGGGCAGTGGTTCATACACGCGCCGCATCGTATACAGCGCAGCATTTCCTGGAACTCGCCGCCGATCAGCCCGGTGCGGCCACCGTCGACGAGCACCACATACATATGCTCGGGCCCATCCTGGTCGCCCGGACCGCGCGGGCCGGTGAGCATCGAAAAATAGTTCGAGGTGGCCTGCCCCGTCGCCGAACGCGGCAGCAGGCGCATGGCGGTGGCGAGATCTTCCAGCGTGGGCAGCACCTTTTCGATGCCGGTGACCGCCACGTGCACGCGCGGCATCACCGTGCACATGCCCTCATTGCCCTCGTTCGTGACCAGCACGACCGAACCCGTTTCCGCGACGAGGAAGTTGCCGCCCGTCACGCCCATGTCCGCCGAGAGGAAGTGTGGCCGCAGCACCTCGCGCGCCTCGCGCGTCATGTCGGGAATTTCCGTCAGACGCGCTGTGTGATGCGTCTGCGCGAACAGGTCGGCGATCTCGTCTTTGTCCTTGTGGACGACGGGCGCGATGATGTGACTCGGCGGTTCGTTGTTGTTGATCTGAAGGATGTACTCGCCGAGATCCGTCTCGATGGACTGCACGCCCATTTGCGCGAGCACGGTGTTGAGCTGCATCTCCTCCGAGACCATTGACTTCGTCTTGATGACCTTGCGCACCTCGTGCTTGCGCGCGATGTCGGCCACCAGTTGCGCCGCGTCGCGTGCGGTCTCCGCAAACAGCACCGTGACGCCGCGCCGCGTGGCCTCGGCCTCGAACTGCTCGATCCAGACGTCGAGATTCTCCAGCGCACGGTTGCGGCGCGCTTTCAGCGCGGCGCGCGTGGCCTCGAAGTCGATGGCCGTGATCGCCTCCGCCCGTGCCGTGACGAACTTGGTAGAGAGCTTCTTCAGGTTCTGTTGCAGACGCTGGTCGGCAAGCTTCTGGCCGGCGCGCGCCTTGAACTGCATCGATTGGACTTGCATGGCGGAGTGTCGGGCAATTAAGTGGCGTGAACGTGCGGATGGAGCAGCGTGCGGCGTTGGCGCGACAGCGCGACGCGTCAGACGTCGCCGGCCAGCACCTGTGCGATATGCAGCACACGCGTATGTGCGTCGCCGGTGCGACGCAGTCGCCCTTCGATGTTCAGCATGCAGCCGAGGTCGCCGAGCACCACCGCGCCCGTGCCGCTCGCCTGCACGTTCATGCATTTCTCGTCGACGATCGCGGTGGAAATCGCGCCGTACTTGACCGCGAACGTGCCACCGAAACCGCAGCAATGCTCGCAGTCCTTCATCTCGTGGACTTCGACACCCCGTTGCGCAAGGAGCGCGCGCGGCTGCGCCTTCACGCCCAGTTCGCGCAGCCCCGAGCACGAATCGTGATAGGTGACCGGACCGCGAAACTCGCCTTCGGGCAACGCGACCTTCGCCACGTTGACCAGAAAGTCGGTCAGCTCGAATACGCGCTCGCGCAGCTTGCCGTAGCGCGACATGAGCTCGGGGTCGTCGCGAAACAGGTCGCCGTAGTGCGCGCGGATCATGCCGCCGCACGAGCCCGACGGTATGACCACATAGTCGAACTGTTCGAATTCGCGCAGCGTCTTTTCGGCCAGATCGCGCGCCAGCGCGCGTTCGCCCGAGTTGTAGGCCGGCTGACCGCAGCAGGTTTGCGCGGGCGGCACGACGACTTCGTAGCCCGCCGATTCGAGCAGTTTGATCGTCGAAAAACCGATCTCGGGACGCATCGTGTCGATGAGGCAAGTGACGAACAAACCGACTCGCATGGGATTCCTCCTAAAAACCGTCCCCGATTATCCGATGTTTCGCGCCCGCCACCAACGCGGGGCTGCCCGGGTTTCTCTCGCCCCGCGGCGCCCAACAGCTAGCCTCAGTGCGCTTGATCCGACACTGCGGCAGTGCAGCAACGAGGCTCGCCAGGCGCTTACTTTTTTCACAATACGAGATACAATGAATTTTCCGCTTCACGCGTCAAACGAAATTGCACCCATGAGCGACACGAATCCGGATCCGAAGACCTCGATTCAGGTGATCGAGCGCATGATGCGGCTCCTAGACGCACTTGCCGCGCACACCGACCCCGTCAGCCTGAAAGAACTGGCGCAACGTACCGAGCTGCACCCCTCGACTGCGCACCGTATCCTCAACGATATGGTGAGTTGCCGTCTGGTGGACCGCTCCGACCCCGGCACATACCGGCTGGGCATGCGTCTGCTCGAACTCGGCAACCTCGTGAAAGCGCGCCTTTCGGTGCGTGACGCAGCGCTTTCGCCGATGCGCGAACTGCACCGCCTCACCGGGCAGACGGTCAATCTCTCCGTACGCCAGGGCGACGAAATCGTGTATATCGAACGCGCGTATTCGGAGCGCTCGGGCATGCAGGTCGTGCGCGCCATTGGCGGCCGCGCGCCGCTGCACCTCACTTCGGTGGGCAAGCTTTTTCTCGCCGCCGACGAAGCCACCCGCGTGCGCGCTTATGCAACGCGCACCGGCCTCTCGGGTCATACGCGCAACAGCATTACTGACCTCAGCCGCCTCGAACGCGAACTCACGCATGTGCGCCAGGAATCGTGCGCGCGCGATAACGAAGAGCTCGAGCTGGGCGTTCGCTGCATTGCCGCGGGTATTTACGACGACACCGGCAAGCTCGTGGCGGGCCTCTCACTTTCCGCGCCTGCGGATCGCCTGCAGGACTCGTGGCTCGGTCAGTTGAGCAAGACCGCGCTGACGATTTCGGAGTCGCTGGGTTATCACCCGGAACCGGTCGACGGACACGTTCACACCGCGTGAGACCGGCACACTGACGCACGGCGTCGCGGCACACGAAGCGGAGGCAGGTCCTCCGCTTTTTTGCGCCCGCAAATTCCCGCGCGCGAGCTAGCGTGCAGAACTCATCCCACGAGTGCTTCGAGTTGCCGGTCAATCTGCGTATCGAGCGCACGCGCCTCTTTCGCGAGATTGACCTGCCGGGCCGAGCGCGCCGTTTCGAGCAGCGCCGCGCTGATGCTGTAACCATCGCGGCCAACGAGCCACGCAAGAATGTCGCTCAGATGCCAGAGCGAGGGACTGCCTTCGTGGACCGGCTGCGGAAAGTCGTCTGCGTGAACGAGCATGAGCTTGCGCATGTTCTGTCGCGACATGCCCGTCATGTCCGCGACGTCGGTCAAACCGACGAAGTCGGGCGCCGCTTCCACGAGCCGCGCGGACGGCACCGCCTCCTTCACGTTCTGCAAGGCCGTGTAGATGGCTTCCCATGCCGTTGCGCTGTCACGCGTGAACGCCAGCGCAATGCGCCCCGGCAAGCCTACGCCGATGGTGGCGTCGTCGCAGCCCGCCTGCGCGAGCCGTTCGACGAGCACGTTGTGGTCGCTGTCTTCCGGTGCAAGCTGATACTTGAGCGTGAAAACGTATTCCATGCCTGACTCCTGCCTTATTCGTGCGTTACTGGTGCATTGCGCGTGCATGACTCGTGCTCGCGGGCTACAACGGGCCGCCGTGACCTTGCCTCATGCGGCACGCCCCCGGCCGCACTGCCCGGCGGCACGCTGAATGGCGTGCCGGGCGGTCCCTTCGGCTGCGCCGTACAGTTGTCCACCACGCGCCTGAGCATGTTCGCGTGATTGCCCGCGTTGCGCGGGGTGCTCCAGATGCTCGTGATGCAAAATTCGCCGCAACGGCAATCGCCCTGATTGAGCGGACAAAACATCTTCCCCCACGCATGGCTGCGGCCTTTACCTGGTATAACTAACCAACCTCGAGTCTCGGCATAAACCAGTGCCGCCTCGACCTCTTTCTTCGCATGCGATCGTCTCATCGACCCACCCAGTGTATGTATCGTCAAGATAGTTGTCAACTGACAACCATCAAACTCCAACCGGTCTCGATGCCCGGCTGGCCGCCTTGATTCATCACTGGAAATCTTGCCGATTGAACCGGCGCCCATAAAGCTGGCCGGATGGCGTAGGCGCTCGCCCGACGCTCGTCGGAGCGACGCCTGAAAACAAAAACGCCCCGCAGTAGCGGGGCGTTTTGCGAGACGAACTCGGTATTGGCGCGATGCGGCTCAGGTCCCCGCGCCGCCCGCGTCCGCGCTCGTGATACGCGGCTGCTGGTCGGCGCCGCCGTTGTCCAGCCACGTGCGCACGCGCGTAGCGTCGGCGAAGCGCGAGTACTTGCCGCTCGAATCGAGCAGCACCATGATCACCGGACGGCCATGCACGACCGTCTGCATCACGAGGCACTCGCCGGCTTCGTTGATAAAGCCGGTCTTCTGCAAGCCAATGTCCCACGACGGATTGCGGATCAGCGCGTTCGTGCTGTTGTAAGCGAGGTTGCGCTTGCCCGTGAACACGTCGTAGCTGCGATCGGTCGAGAACTGACGGATCATCGGGTACTGATACGCCGCGTTGACCATCTTCACGAGGTCGCGCGCGCTCGACACGTTGTGGCTCGTCAAACCCGTGGAGTTCTCGAAATGCGTGTCGGTCATGCCGAGCTGCTTCGCCTTGGCGTTCATCGCGGCGATGAACGCCGGGCGGCCACCCGGGTAGTAGCGCGAGAGCGCGGCGGCCGCGCGGTTTTCCGACGCCATCAGTGCGATGTGCAACATGTCTTCACGCGACAGCACCGAGCCGACCGACAGGCGCGAGCCCGTGTTCTTCTCGTAGTCGCGATCTTCGTCGGTGACTTCGATCTGCTCGGTGAGCGGCGCCTTCGAGTCGAGCACGACCATCGCGGTCATGAGCTTCGAGATCGAGGCGATCGGCACCACGGCGCGCGAGTTCTTGTCGAACAGCGGTTCGAGCGAATTCTGATCGACCACATAGGCCACACCCGAGCGCAGCATCAGCGAATCGGGCGTCTCGTGGAGGCCAAACGCCTGACCGGCGGTGGGCTGACGCGGCTCGAACGCCACGCGGCGCACGGCCGTGTGATGGCGGCCGTTCATCGTGTAGGCCACGCGGCGTTTCTTGGCCACCGGGCGCGCGTCGTCGTCCTTGGCCGCGACGGTGCGGGCAGCGCCCGCCTTCTTCGCAACCTTGGCCGATGCCGGCGCAACCTTCTTGGTGGACTTCTTCGCCTTGGCCGTCTTGGCCGCAGCGGTGTTCTGCGACGCAGCAAACGCGCCTTCGGGCACGAATAGCGTCGTGCTGATGGCCACGGACACAGCCACCGACAGCGCGGTGCTGACAACCGATGAGGGCACCAGCTTGAACGACAGGAATTTGTCGGATTTCATTGGTGTTCTGGATGGAGCGGCGGGATCGTTCGCCAAGTGTAGTAAAACCACGAAAAATTCGCAAATTGAAGCACTTATGGCTACTCGTTAAACCGAAATCTGGTTCTTGATTGAGTAGACCAATATGCTTCGCATTCTCGATGGACAGAGACAATCGTCCGGGCGGTCCCGCCCTGCTGCGCCAATGGCCGGCGACTATTGCTGTCGCCTACGCATTAACGGCGCACGTCATGCAGAACTTGATGTGGGATAAATACCGGGGACGATGCTCAGACGCCTATGCCGCCGAAACGCACGACGCGCGTTCGACCGGAATGAATCTTTAACGTTCCGTGACGCAATCTGGTGGACGCGTTAAGTGAAATCCCGCATGAGGCTTCCTCGAATCTGACGGCACAACCTCCGATGCGCCGTCAGCCTCAATCTTGCCAGAATCAGCGCGCATATGCCTGGCCTTGTCCAGCAAGGCCAGGCGCCGGTTTGCGCGTGCGCGCCCGTGGCGCCATGCCGCACATTGCCAACAGGCATGCAAATTGCCACATGCCAATCGCATAAGTGCTTGTTTAATAACAATTAAATGACATGGTGCGACGCACCACAAGACGCTTGACTTTCGCCTCAGGCATCCTAAAATCGTCTTCAATGTTGCGACGCACCAAAGCGTCCGGCAGATCACCAGCGTCTTGCCACTTACTCCAGGCGGCCCACCCACACGAGGCCGCTAACCATCCAGGAGCGTAAACATGAGTCTGCTGACCCCTGAGCAATTCGTCGCCGCCCAAAAAGCCAACCTCGAAACCCTGTTCGGCCTGACCGGCAAGGCCTTCGAAGGCGTGGAAAAGCTGGTCGAATTGAATCTTCAGGCCGTTCGCTCGAATCTGGCGGAATCGCAGGAACACGCACAGCGCGCGTTGTCGGTGAAGGATGCGCAGGAACTGCTCGCGCTCCAGTCGAGCTATGCGCAACCGCTCGCCGAAAAGGTGCTCTCGTACGGCCGCCACGTGTATGAAATCGCGTCGGCCACGCAAGCCGAATTCGCGAAGGTCGCCGAAGCCCACTACGAAGAGCAGAACCGCAAGGTGCAGTCGCTCGTCGACAACGTCGCGAAGAACGCGCCCGCCGGTTCAGAAACCGCCGTCGCCGTGATCAAGTCGGCCATCAACGCCGCGAACACGACCTACGAAACGGTCCACAAGGCCACCAAGCAAGCGGTCGAAATGGCCGAAAGCAACTTCAACGCCGCCACCGCCGCGGCCAGCAAGGCTGCCGCACAAGCCTCGCGCTCGGCTTCCGCTTCGGCCAAGAAGACGGTCTGAGGCCGGTTGTCGGCACGCAGCGCCGGCGCACGCCGGCTGTCGGCTGACTGATAACTGATACCCGCCGAACCGGAGTGCGCGCTGCAACGGCTGCGCGCTCCGGCACCGACGCTCCGGCATGCTGCAAGGCGTGCCGCTTACCCGGTCGCCGACCGGGAATCTTTTTTACCGCTCCGGCGCGCCTCTCGACCTACCCGCCAGCCCGATCAGAAAGATCCAGGCGTCGCATGAAGAAAAACGGCGCACTCCCTGCGGAGTGCGCCGTTTGCTTACGTCTGTCTGCTTACGTGCATGCCGCCTGCGACAGCGGCACGCCACGTCTTACTTCTTTTTCTGCGGCGGCAGATCGGTACAGACGCCTTCGTACAGCTCGGCGGCCATGCCGACGGATTCGCCCAGCGTCGGGTGCGGGTGAATCGTCTTGCCGATGTCGGTCGCGTCCGCGCCCATTTCCACCGCGAGGCAGACTTCGCTGATCAGATCGCCCGCGTTCAGACCGACGATGCCGCCGCCGATCACACGATGCGTCTCTTCGTCGAAAATCAGCTTGGTGAAGCCCTCGTCGCGGCCATTGGCGATCGCGCGGCCCGAAGCGGCCCACGGGAACACGGCCTTGCCGTACTTGATGCCTTCGGCCTTGCACTGCTCTTCCGTCTTGCCGGCCCACGCCACTTCCGGATCGGTGTAAGCCACCGACGGGATCTGCAGCGCGTCGAAGTACGCCTTCTCGCCGTGCGCCGCTTCCGCCGCCACGTGGCCTTCATGCACGGCCTTGTGTGCGAGCATCGGCTGGCCAACCACGTCGCCGATCGCGAAGATGTGCGGCACGTTGGTGCGCATCTGCTTGTCGACTTCGATGAAGCCGCGATCCGTCACCGCCACGCCGGCCCTGTCCGCGCCGATCTTCTTGCCATTGGGCGAGCGGCCCACGGCGACCAGCACGAGGTCGTAACGCTGCGCTTCGGCCGGAGCCTTTTCGCCTTCGAACGTGACGTAGATGCCGTCTTCCTTCGCTTCGGCCTTCGTCGTTTTGGTCTTGAGCATGACATTCGCGAAGCGCTTCGCGTTGTACTTCTCCCAGACCTTCACGAGATCGCGGTCCGCGCCGGCCATCAGGCCGTCCAGCATTTCCACGACGTCGATCTGCGCGCCGAGCGTCGAATAAACGGTCGCCATTTCCAGACCGATGATGCCGCCGCCGATCACCAGCATCTTCTGCGGCAGCTGACGCAGTTCCAGCGCGCCGGTCGAATCGACCACGCGCGGATCTTCCGGCATGAACGGCAGCTTCACGGCCTGCGAACCGGCTGCGATGATCGCCTGCTTGAACTTGACGATCTTCTTGCCGCCCTCGCCCGCCACTTCCATGTGGTGCGGATCGATGAACGAGCCGAGGCCCGTCACGACTTCGACCTTGCGCGCCTTGGCCATGCCGGCGAGACCGCCGGTCAGCTTCTTGACGACACCCGACTTGAAGTCGCGCAGCTTGTCGAGATCGACTTGCGGCTTGCCGAACGAGATGCCGTGCGATTCGAGCAACGCGGCTTCGTCGATCACCAGCGCCGTGTGCAGCAGCGCCTTCGACGGAATGCAGCCGACGTTCAGACACACGCCGCCGAGCGTCGCATAACGCTCGACCAGCACGGTCTTCATGCCGAGGTCGGCGGAGCGGAACGCCGCCGAGTAGCCGCCGGGGCCCGCGCCGAGCACGAGCATGTCGCATTCGACGTCGGCGCTGCCGCTGAAGCTGCCGGCTTGCGGCGCGGGCGCAGCAGCCTTCGGCGCTTCGGCCGCCTTGGGCGCTTCCGCCTTCGGTGCTTCGGCCTTCGGCGCGGGCGCAGCCGCGCCTTCCGACACTTCGACGATCGCGACCAGCGTGCCTTGCGACGCCTTGTCGCCGGCCTTGATCTTCACTTCCTTGACCGTGCCCGCGACATCGCTGGGCACTTCCATCGTGGCCTTGTCCGACTCGAGCGAGACGAGCGTCTGCTCCTTCTCGATCACGTCGCCCGGCTTGATGTTGACTTCGATGACGTCGATGTCCTTGAAGTCGCCGATATCCGGCACTTTCACTTCGACGAGACTCATGGTGTCCCCTTCAGGAACGACCGGCCGCACCGGTCGCGGCGCGCATCGGCTTGAAGAGCGGATGCGGCGCGTTGGGTGCTGGCCGGTCGAAACGGTTTTACAGGATCACGCGGCGGAAATCGCCGAGGATCTGGCCGAGGTACGCGTTGAAGCGCGCGGCAGCCGCGCCGTCGATCACGCGGTGATCGTACGAGAGCGAGAGCGGCAGCGTGAGACGCGGCACGAACTGCTTGCCGTCCCACACGGGCTTCATCGCGCTCTTCGACAGGCCGAGGATCGCCACTTCCGGCGCGTTGATGATCGGCGTGAAATGCGTGCCGCCGATGCCGCCGAGCGACGAGATCGAGAAGCAGCCGCCTTGCATCTGGTCCGGCTTGAGCTTGCCTTCACGCGCGAGCTTCGACAGCTCGGTCATTTCCTTCGCGATGTCGACGAGACCCTTCTTGTCGGCGTCGCGAATCACCGGAACGACGAGACCGTTCGGCGTATCGGCGGCGAAACCGATATGGAAGTACTTCTTGAACACGAGGTTGTCGCCGTCGAGGCTCGCGTTGAACGCCGGGAACTTCTTGAGCGCCGCAACCACTGCCTTGATGACGAACGCCAGCATCGTGAACTTCACGCCGGCCTTCTCGTTTTCCTTGTTCAGTTGCACGCGCAGCGCTTCGAGATCGGTGATGTCCGCTTCGTCGTTGTTCGTGACGTGCGGGATCATGACCCAGTTGCGGTGCAGGTTCGCGCCCGAGATCTTCTTGATGCGCGACAGCGGCTGCGTGTCGATCGGGCCGAACTTCGTGAAGTCGACCTTCGGCCACGGCAGCAGGTTCAGGCCCGCGCCGTTTGCCGGAGCCGCAGCGGCAGCCGGAGCCGCCGTCTGGCCGCTCATGACGCCCTTCACGAATGCCGTGATGTCGGCTTGCGTGATACGGCCCTTCGGACCCGAGCCCGCAACGCGCGCCACGTCGACGCCCAGTTCGCGCGCGAACTTGCGCACCGAAGGCGAAGCGTGGCTCGGACGGCGCGAACCGCCTTCGCCGGCCGGGATGATCGGGGCTTGCGCGAGTGCCGACGGCGCAGCGGGCGCGGCCTTGGCGGGCGCAGCCTGCGGTGCGTCGGACGGCTGTTCGGCGGGCGCCTTCGCAGCCGGCGCGGGCGCAGCGGCTGCCGCACCTTCCGCTTCCACGACGATGATTTCCGCGCCTTCCGACACGTTGTCACCGACCTTGACCTTGATTTCCTTGACGATACCCGCGACCGGGCTCGGCACATCCATCGTGGCCTTGTCCGATTCGAGCGTGACGAGCGACTGCTCCTTCTCGACGCGGTCGCCGACCTTCACGCCGATCTCGATGACCGGAACGTCCTTGTAGTCGCCGATATCGGGGACCTTGACGGTCTGCACGCCGCCGCTCGCGGCGGGCGCGGCAGCAGCGGCTGCCGGCGCGGGCGCTGCGGCTTGCGCGGCGGCCGGTGCAGCCTTCTCTTCCTTCGCGGCCGGTGCGGCCTTCTCTTCCTTCGCGGCCGGTGCGGCAGCGGGAGCCGCGGCGGCGCCGGCGGCTTCCAGCACGAGGACGAGCACGCCTTCCGAGACGTTGTCGCCAACCTTGACCTTCACTTCCTTCACCGTGCCCGATGCCGGGCTCGGCACGTCCATCGTCGCCTTGTCCGACTCCAGCGTGATGAGCGACTGCTCTTTCTCGACGGTATCACCCGCCTTCACCAGCACCTCGATCACAGGAATGTCCTTGTAATCGCCGATGTCCGGCACCTTGACTTCGATCGCTTGACTCATTGTTAGTGTCTCCGGGGCCGCATAAAACGCGCCTCCCCGCTTCGGGGAGGCGCGCATGCCATGCACAGGGGTGATGCGTTAGACGGTCATCGGGTTGGGCTTCGACGGATCGAGGTTGTACTTGGCGATGGCTTCGCCGACAACCTTGCGTTCGATCTTGCCTTCGTCCGCGAGCGCGTTGAGCGCTGCAACCGTCGTCCAGTAACGATCGACTTCGAAGAAGTGACGCAGCTTTTCACGCGTGTCCGAACGGCCGAAACCGTCGGTGCCGAGCACCACGAACTTGCGCGGCACGAGGCCACGGATCTGGTCGACCAGCGCGCGCACGTAGTCGGTCGAAGCGATGACCGGACCTTCCGTGCCCTTGAGCAGCTTCTCGACGTGCGATTCGCGGCGCGGCTCGCTCGGGTGCAGCAGGTTCCAGCGCTCGACTTCGTGGCCTTCGCGGGCCAGTTCGGTAAAGCTCGGCACGCTCCAGAGGTCGGCTTCGACGCCCCAGTCGTTCTTCAGCAGGTCGGCGGCGGCGATCACTTCGTTGAAGATCGTGCCTGCGCCCAGCAGCTGAACGCGCGGGCCCTTGGCCTTGGCGTCCGCCTTGCGGAACGCGTACATGCCCTTGATGATGTCGGCGGCTACGGCCTCGCCCTGCGGAATCGCCGGGTGCTCGTAGTTCTCGTTCATCACGGTGATGTAATAGAACACGTCTTCCTGGTCCTGCACCATGCGGCGCAGACCGTCTTGCATGATGACCGCGAGTTCATAGCCGAAGGTCGGGTCGTAGCTCACGCAGTTCGGCACCGATGCCGCCCACAGGAGCGAGTGACCGTCTTCGTGCTGCAGACCTTCGCCGTTCAGCGTCGTGCGGCCTGCGGTGCCGCCCAGCAGGAAGCCGCGCGAACGCATGTCGCCGGCGGCCCACACCAGGTCGCCGATACGCTGCATGCCGAACATCGAATAGAAGATGTAGAACGGGATCATCGTCTCGCCGTGCGTCGAGTACGACGTCGCGGCCGCGATCCAGTCCGACATGCCGCCGGCTTCGTTGATGCCTTCCTGCAGAATCTGACCGCTTTCCGATTCCTTGTAGAACATCAGCTGGTCCGAATCTTCCGGCACGTACTTCTGGCCTTGCTGATTCCAGATGCCGATCTGGCGGAACAGACCTTCCATGCCGAAGGTACGCGATTCGTCCGGCACGATCGGCACGACGCGCTTGCCGAGCTGCTTGTCCTTCAACAGGATGTTGAGGATACGCACGAACGCCATCGTCGTGGAGATCTCGCGGCCTTCGCCCGTGCCCTTGAGCAGCGGCTCGAATGCGTCGAGCGCCGGCACCGGCAGCGAGGCGGCCTTCTGGCGGCGCGCCGGCAGGTAACCGCCGAGGTCCATGCGCTTCTGGCGCATGTATTCGAGTTCCTTCGAGCCTTCTTCGAACGTCAGATACGGCACGTCGACGATCTGCTCGTCGGTGATCGGCAGACGGAACTGGTCGCGGAACTTCTTGAGCTGATCCACCTGCATCTTCTTCTGCTGGTGGGTGATGTTCATCGCCTGACCGGCTTCGCCCATGCCGTAGCCCTTGATCGTCTTCGCGAGGATGACGGTCGGCTGGCCCTTCGAATTCGAAGCTTCATGGAACGCCGCGTAGATCTTGTGCGGGTCGTGGCCGCCGCGGTTCAGGTTCCAGATGTCGTCGTCGGACCAGTCGGCGACCAGCGCCTTCAGTTCCGGCGTGTTGAAGAAGTGCTCGCGAACATACGCGCCCGACTCCGACTTGTACGTCTGGTACTCGCCGTCGACGACTTCCATCATGCGGCGCATCAGCGCGCCCGACTTGTCGCGCGCGAACAGCGCGTCCCAGCGCGAACCCCAGATGACCTTGATGACGTTCCAGCCGGCGCCGCGGAACTCGCTTTCGAGTTCCTGGATGATCTTGCCGTTGCCGCGCACCGGGCCGTCGAGACGCTGCAGGTTGCAGTTGATGACGAACACGAGGTTGTCCAGACGCTCGCGGCCGGCCATGCCGATCGCGCCGAGCGATTCCGGCTCGTCCGTTTCACCGTCGCCGAGGAAAGCCCAGACCTTGCGGCCTTCGGTCTTCACGATGCCGCGCGCCTGCATGTACTTCATGAAGCGGGCCTGATAGATCGCCATGATCGGGCCGAGGCCCATCGAGACGGTCGGGAACTGCCAGAAGTCCGGCATCAGCCACGGGTGCGGATACGACGAGATGCCCTCGCCGCCCACTTCCTGGCGGAAGTTGTCGAGTTGCTTTTCGCTCAGACGGCCGAGCAGGAACGCGCGCGAGTAGACGCCCGGCGACGAGTGGCCCTGCACGAAAATCAGATCGCCGCCGTGGTTGTCCGACGGTGCGTGCCAGAAGTGGTTGTAGCCGACGTCATAGAGCGTGGCAGCCGACGCGAACGAGGCAATGTGACCGCCCACGTTCGTGTGCTTGCCCGCGCGCAGCACCATGGCCATGGCGTTCCAGCGCGTGTACGAGCGGATACGGTGTTCGATGTCCTGGTCACCGGGGTTCTTCGCCTGGTTGGCGACCGGGATGGTGTTGATGTACGGCGTGTTCGCCGAGAAAGGCAGATGCTCGCCGTGCACACGGGCGAATTCGATCTGCTTTTCGATCAGGTAATGGGCGCGGTCGGGACCGATGGTCGAAATGACGCCATCGAGCGCCTCGAGCCATTCTGCGGTTTCCTGGGGATCCTCGTCCTTGTCGGCGGCAACGTACTTCAGGACTTCGTCGGGTACAGCGGACATGCTCGTCTCCTGGATGTAGGGGAACGCTGTTGATCGGACCATGCGGGCGACGACGCCCAGACGTAACCGGGCCGACCGCAGCAGCTTTGCGGGCGATTGTAATGACGCCCCCGAACTCGCGCAAGGAAATTTTCGAATCGCGAGATGACATTTCATAATGCAAAAAAATGCTGCGGCGCACGCTGAATCGTTCAGGCCCTTGCGCCTATATCAACCAGTTTGGGCCGGTTTATCTGCGATTTAATGCTTTTTTCACGGCATTTTGGACTCTTACGCTGAGCTACAATCCTTGCCATGTTGACCGAACGGCTTTTCGCACGCTCGGCGCGGCCGCCCGGTTCGCCCGGCGAGTCGTCGCCGTCTCGCTGGCACCACGGACCCTGGTGGTCGAACTCCTATTTGTTGACGCCGCTCCTGTCGATCCTCGTATTTCTGATCGTCATGAGCCTGATCCTCTGGAGCCTCAACCGCCGCGAGCAGCAGCAGCAGGAAGACACGCTCTATCGCAACGTGGCCTGGGCCCAGCAGCAGATCCGCCTCTCCATGACGGGCGCGCAAGAGCAATTGCAGGCGCTGGCGCGCGATCTGGTCGCGGGCCATAACGACCCGCAGTCGTTCCAGGTGTCCACCACGGACATCATGCAGGGCCATCCCGAAATCCTTTACCTGAACTGGTACACCAGCCAGCAGGAGCCGCGCTGGCCCAATACCGCGCTGCCGGTCTTCGGACAGCGCCTCGCCAAGCCCAACGACTCGCAGATGGACGATGCCGTGAAGGCCGCGTTCGCCGAGGCGCGCTCCACGCGCCGCCAGGTCTATTCGCCGCTCATTTACGACGACGTCGGCAACGGCTACATCACGCTCCAGACGCCGGTATACCGCGATCGCGAATTTCTTGGCTCCATCGCGGCCGTGTTCTCGGTCGAAGGCATCCTGAAGCACGACATCCCGCCGGAGCTGTCGGCCAAGTACAAGATTTCGATCCTCGACGCGAACAACCGCGAACTCGCCACTACCTCGACGCGCCCGCGCCTGCCGCGCGACGTCTATTACGATCTGCCGCTCGATCCGCCGGGCCAGGGCGTCTCGGTGCGCGTCTATTCGTATCCGCAGATGACCAACTTCACGAACAACACGCTCGTGTGGCTGGTCGCGGGGCTCTCCTGCTTCGTGCTGTGGAGCCTCTGGAGCCTGTGGAAGCACACGCGCCAGCGCTTCGAGGCGCAGCAGGCGCTCTATGCGGAAGCGTTCTTCCGCCGCGCGATGGAAAATTCGGTGCTGATCGGCATGCGCGTGCTCGACATGCATGGCCGCATCACGCACGTCAATCCGGCGTTTTGCCGCATGACCGGCTGGGACGAAAGCGATCTGGTCGGCAAGACCGCGCCGTTCCCCTACTGGCCGCGCGACAGCTATCCGGAAATGCAGCGCCAGCTCGACATGACGCTGCGCGGCAAAGCGCCCTCCTCGGGCTTCGAGCTGCGCGTGCGCCGCAAGGACAGTTCGCAGTTCCACGCGCGCCTCTACGTCTCGCCGCTGATCGACAGCTCGGGCCGCCAGACCGGCTGGATGTCGTCGATGACCGACATCACCGAACCGAAACGCGCGCGCGAAGAACTCGCCGCCGCCCACGAGCGCTTCACGACCGTGCTCGAAAGCCTCGACGCGGCCGTCTCCGTGCTGGCCGCCGACGAAGCCGAACTGCTGTTCGCCAACCGCTACTACCGCCATCTGTTCGGCATCCGCCCGGACGGCCATCTGGAACTCGCGGGCGGCGGCGGTTTCGATTCGTCGAGCGCCTCGTCGGACTCCATCGACATGGTCGACGCCTTCGCCGGCCTGCCCGCCACGGCGCTCACCGAGAGCACCGCCGACGCGCAGGAGATTTACGTCGAGAGCATCCAGAAGTGGTTCGAAGTGCGCCGCCAGTATATTCAGTGGGTCGACGGCCACCTCGCGCAGATGCAGATCGCAACCGACATCACCACGCGCAAGCAGGCGCAGGAACTGGCCCGCCAGCAGGACGAAAAGCTGCAGTTCACGAGCCGCCTGATGACGATGGGCGAAATGGCCTCGTCGCTCGCGCACGAGTTGAACCAGCCGCTCGCGGCGATCAACAACTACGCCTCGGGCACCGTCGCGCTGGTGAAATCGGGCCGCGGCGCGCCCGAGAACCTGCTGCCCGCGCTCGAAAAAACCGCGCAGCAGGCCGTGCGCGCGGGCATGATCATCAAGCGCATCCGTGAATTCGTGAAGCGCTCCGAACCTAAGCGCCAGGCCGCGCGTGTCGCCGACATCGTCGCCGACGCCGTGGGGCTCGCCGAGATCGAAGCGCGCAAGCGCCGTATCCGCATCGTGACCGACATGCGCTCGCGCATGCCCGTGATCTACGTCGATCCGGTGCTGATCGAGCAGGTGCTCGTCAACCTCTTGAAGAACGCCGCCGAAGCGATGGCCGACGCGCGTCCGAATGCGCCCGATGCGGCGATCGACCCGGTGATCCGCGTGATCGTGAAGCGCGAAGGCGGCCACGTCTGCATCAGCGTGATCGACCAGGGGCCGGGCGTGGACGAAGCCACCGCCGAGCGCCTGTTCGAACCGTTCTACAGCACCAAGTCCGACGGCATGGGCATGGGGCTGAATATTTGCCGCTCGATCATCGAATCGCATCGCGGGCGTCTCTGGGTGGTCAACAACGTCGAAGCAGACGGCCACATCAGCGGCGCCACGTTCCATTGCAGTCTGCCCATCGGCGAGTCCGACCAGCCCTCGCGGGACGGTCGTGACGAACCGACTCCACAAACCGTTACGGGAGAGCCATGAACAGCCCAGTCACCACCCAGGAAACCGTCTTTGTCGTCGACGACGACGAGGCCGTCCGAGACTCCCTGCGCTGGCTGCTCGAAGCGAACGGCTACCGCGTTCAGTGCTTCACGAGCGCGGAAGAATTCCTCGAGGCGTACCAGCCCGCGCAGCAAGCCGGTCAGATCGCCTGTCTGATTCTGGACGTGCGCATGCAGGGCATGAGCGGGCTCGAACTCCAGGAGCGCCTGATCGCCGACAACGCGTCGCTGCCGATCATCTTCGTCACGGGCCACGGCGACGTGCCGATGGCCGTCTCCACGATGAAGAAGGGCGCGATGGACTTCATCGAGAAGCCGTTCGACGAAGCCGAACTGCGCAAGCTGGTCGAGCGCATGCTCGACAAGGCGCGCAGCGAAAGCACCAACGTGCAGCAGCAGCGCGCGGCGGCCGAACGTCTGGGCAAGCTCACGGCGCGCGAGCATCAGGTGCTCGAGCGCATCATCGCGGGCCGCCTGAACAAGCAGATCGCCGACGACCTCGGCATCAGCATCAAGACCGTCGAAGCGCACCGCGCGAACATCATGGAAAAGCTCAACGTGAACACGGTCGCCGACCTGCTCCGTCTGGCGCTCTCCAACAAGCCGCAACAGGCGCAGCAGCAGTAACCGCTGCGTCATTCGTGAAGCCGCTGCGGCAACCGCCGCACGGCTTCACCGCCATTCTCCGCAGTTTTCCTTCCAGAACCGGCCGCCGATCCGTCCGGCCGCGACAAGTCACGCCCGTCGCACGGGTATAATGTCGGCCTCCACAGCGGCGCCCGCTTTCGCGCGATTGTTGATCCGCGCGCGGCGACGCAGGATTCGCTTAGGATTCGCTTCGTTCGCGCCCCGCCGCTTGCCCCGGCGACTCGCGCTCCGCGCTTTTGTCATCTGCCTCACTCGACTCTCGACCGACCATGACTGCCACCCTCATCGACGGCCTCGCCCTCTCCAAGAAACTGCGCGCCGACGTCGCCACGCGCGCTGCCGCTCTCGCCGCACGCGGCCATCAGCCGGGCCTAGCGGTCGTGCTGGTCGGCGACAATCCGGCGAGCGAGGTCTACGTGCGCAACAAGATCAAGGCGTGCGAGGACAACGGCCTCCATTCGTCGTACGACCGCTATCCGGATACGCTCTCGGAAGCCGATCTGCTCAAGCGCATCGACGAACTGAACAACGATCCGAAGATCCACGGCATCCTCGTGCAACTGCCGCTGCCCAAGCATATCGACAGCCACAAGGTGATCGAGGCAATTGCCCCCGAGAAAGACGTCGACGGCTTCCACGTCGCCAACGCCGGCGCGCTCATGACCGGCCAGCCGCTGTTCCGCCCCTGCACGCCTTACGGCGTGATGAAGATGTTCGAGGAATACAAGATTCCGCTCGAAGGCGCGAACGCCGTGGTGATCGGCCGCTCGAACATCGTCGGCAAGCCGATGGCGCTGCTGCTGCTCGAAAAGGGCGCGACGGTCACGATCTGCCACAGCAAGACGCGCGACCTCGCGAAGCACACGCTCGACGCGGACATCGTCGTGGCCGCCGTCGGCAAGCGCAACGTGCTGACCGCCGACATGATCAAGCCGGGCGCGACCGTGATCGACGTGGGCATGAACCGCGACGACAACGGCAAGCTGTGCGGCGACGTCGACTTCGCGGGCCTCAAGGACAAGGCCGGCTTCATCACACCGGTGCCGGGCGGCGTCGGTCCGATGACCATCACCATGCTGCTCGTCAACACGATCGAAGCGGCGGAGCGCGCGGCCGGCGTGTAAGGTCGCTGTCGGCCCGGTGTTGGCCCGCTGTTTGCCGCCCGTTGCACCAAGCCTCGCATTGCGCGGCGCAACATGGCGCCGCCTGCGTCGATATTAAAAAAGCCCCGGAAATCCGGGGCTTTTTTACGCCTGATGCCCGTGCGCGCGCCGTTTCGCGCGTCGGGATTTCGCCGCCGCGAGCCGACTTCTGCTAATTTGCTCGCATGACCCGGTTGGAAAGCGCGCACTGCGCCCCAATAACCGATCTAACGAACCCACAGCCGGGGCGCGCGACCACGCGGCGCCCCGAATCGATTAACCGCGACAGAAGGAACAGGACGCACCATGGCAACGACTTCCTCCGATAATCCGCTGCTCGACTTCTCCGGCCTGCCGCGCTTCGGCGAAATCCGCCCCGAACACGTGACGCCCGCGCTCGACGTGCTGCTCGCGAACGCCAACGCCGCCGTCGAACGCGCCGCGCAACCGATGACGCCCGCGCAATGGAGCGACGTGGTCGAGCCCGTCGAGCGCGTCACCGAACCGCTCTCGCGCGCCTGGGGCGTGATCGGCCACCTGAACGCCGTCGCCGATACGCCCGAACTGCGCGCCGTCTACGGCGAGAATCTGCCGCGCGTGACCGAGTTCTGGTCGAGCGTCGGCCAGAATCTCGCGCTGTACGAGAAGTACAAGGCCATCACGAATCACAACTCGTTCCAGTTGCTCACGAGCGAGCGCAAGAAGATTCTCGACAACGCGCTGCGCGACTTCCGCCTCTCGGGCGCGGAGTTGCCCGAAGAGCAGAAGCCGCGTTTCGCCGAATTGCAGGAGCGCCAGGCCGCGCTCTCGAAGGCGTTCTCGGACCACGTGCTCGACGCGACCAACGCCTACGCGTTCTACGCAAAGGACGAAAAGGAACTCGCCGGTCTGCCCGAAGACGTGATCGCCGCCGCGCGCGAAGCCGCCGAGCGCGATAACCAGGAAGGCTGGAAGTTCACGCTGCACTTCCCCTCGTATTTCCCGGTGCTACAGTATTCGGAAAACCGCGCAATGCGCGAAACGATGTACCGCGCCTACGTCACGCGCGCATCGGAACTTGGTCCGGTCTATGGCGGCGGCAAGCCTGAATGGGACAACACCGCGATCGTCGACGAACAGCTCAAGCTGCGCGCCGAAGAAGCGAAGATGCTCGGCTACAACAACTTCGCCGAAGTCTCGCTCACGCCGAAGATGGCCGAATCGCCCGCGCAGGTCATGAGCTTTCTCGAAGACCTCGCCACGCGCGCGCGTCCGCACGCCGAGAAAGACTGGGAAGAACTGCGCGAATTCGCCGCCAGCGAATTCGGCCTCACGCAACTCGAACCGTGGGACATGGCGTTCGCGGCCGAGCGTCTGCGCCAGAAGCGCTATTCGTTCTCCGAAAACGAGGTGAAGCAGTACTTCCCCGAAGACTTCGTGCTCAAGGGCCTCTTCAAGGTCACGGAAACGCTGTTCGGCGTGCGTATCCGCGACGACAGCGCGCCGGTCTGGAACAACGACGTGCGCTTCTTCCGCGTCGAGAACACCGACGGCTCACTGGTCGCGCAGTTCTATCTCGACCTCTACGCACGCGAAGGCAAGCGCGGCGGCGCATGGATGGACGACGCGCGCTCGCGCCGCAAGCTCGAAGCCAACGGCGTGCAGACGCCGGTCGCGTACCTCACCTGCAACTTCTCGGCGCCGGTGGGCGGCCGTCCGGCCTGCTTCACGCACGACGAAGTCATCACGCTGTTCCACGAGTTCGGCCACGGCCTGCATCACATGCTCACGCGCGTCGATGAACTCTCGGTCTCCGGCATCAACGGCGTGGAATGGGACGCGGTCGAACTGCCGTCGCAGTTCATGGAAAACTTCTGCTGGGAGTGGGACGTCCTCACGGAGATGACCTCGCACGTCGATACGGCCAAGCCGCTGCCGCGCGAACTCTTCGACAAGATGCTCGCCGCCAAGAACTTCCAGAGCGGTCTGGGCACGCTGCGCCAGATCGTGTTCTCGATGTTCGACATGGCGCTGCACGTGGACTTCGACGCCTCGAAGGGCAAGACCGTGAACGAACTCGCGCGCGAAATCAACGAGCGTTATCACGTGATTCCGCAGGCGCCGTTCTCGCGCTGGCCGAATACGTTCAGCCACATCTTCGCGGGCGGCTACGCAGCGGGCTACTACAGCTACAAGTGGGCCGAAGTGCTGTCCGCCGACGCCTACGCGGCGTTCGAGGAAGCCGCGCAAGCCACGAAGTCGAGCGTGCTCGACGCGGCCACCGGCACGCGCTATCGCAAGGAGATTCTGGAAGTGGGCGGCAGCCGGCCGGCGATGGAATCGTTCAAGGCGTTCCGCGGCCGCGAGCCGAGCATCGACGCGCTGCTGCGCCACAACGGCATGGAGCAGCCGCCGGCGCATTGAGCTTCGCGGCGTTCACAGCGGTTCACGACCGCTACGCCGAAAAGCAAAACCGCGCACTTCGGTGCGCGGTTTTTTTATGGCCGCTCGATACCGCTGCTAGCGCTTCGTCATTCAGCGATGCAGCTTGAAATCGACGCTGCCAGGCCGTCCGTCGAGCGTGAGCGACGCGCGCTGCGGCGGTTGGCGGCTCACCACCCTGCCCCGGCTCACGACCGCGAGTCGCGCGGCGCGCAAACGAATTGCCTCGATCGGATCGCGGGCATCGAGCACGACGAGATTCGCGGCACAGCCCGGCGCGATGCCATAGCCTTCGAGCCCGAGAATCTGCGCGGGATTGACAGTAACCGCATCGAAGCATGCGCGCGTGGCGTCGACGCCCGTCATCTGCGCGACGTGCAAGCCCATGTGCGCGACTTCGAGCATGTCGCCCGAGCCGAAGCTGTACCACGGGTCCATCACGCAATCGTGGCCGAACGCGACCGTCACGCCCGCCGCCATCAACTCGGGCACGCGCGTCATGCCGCGCCGCTTCGGATAGGTGTCGGCGCGCCCCTGCAACGTGATGTTGATGAGCGGATTCGCGATCGCCGACACGCCCGACTCGCGAATCAGCGGAATCAGCTTGCTCACGTAGTAGTTGTCCATCGAGTGCATCGACGTCAGATGCGAACCAGTCACGCGCCCATGCAATCCGAGGCGGTGCGTCTGCGCCGCCAGCGTTTCGATGTGACGCGAGAGCGGATCGTCGGACTCATCGCAATGCATGTCCACGCGCAGGCCTTTTTCCGCGGCGAATTCGCAGAGCAGTCGCACGGATTCCGCGCCGTCGGCCATCGTGCGCTCGAAATGCGGAATGCCGCCGACCACGTCGACGCCCATCGCAATCGCACGCTTGAGATTGTCGAACGCGCCCGGACTGCGCAGTACGCCGTCTTGCGGAAAGGCCACGAGTTGCAGATCGAGATAAGGCGCGACGCGACGCTTCACTTCGAGCAGCGCCTCGACCGCGAGCAGTCGTTCGTCACAGACATCGACATGCGAGCGGATCGCGAGCAACCCGCGCGCGACGGCCCAATCGCAGTACTGTAACGCGCGTTCGACCAGTGCTTCCTGGGTGAGATGCGGTTTGAGTTCACCCCACAGCGCAATGCCTTCGAGCAGCGTGCCCGATGCGTTCACGCGCGGCAGCCCGTACGACAACGTGGCGTCCATGTGGAAATGCGCGTCGACGAATGGCGCGCTCACGAGCATGCCGCCCGCGTCGATCACCTCGCGCGCCTGGGCGTCCGCCTGGGTGTCGATATGCGGCTCGACGGCCACGATGCGCCCCGACTCGATACCGATATCGACAGTGGCATGGCCGGCGGGATGGCCATGCGCAAGCACGGCGCGGCGAACGATCAGGTCCATGGCGAAGCTCCTGGGTGGCGTCTTGTTGTGGGCCCGATGCGGCCAGCGCATCGCGGCATGTGATCCGATTCTATCGGCGACAGAAATGAGGTGCCAGTTCGGAAGCCACAGCGCAGCACCCATACACCCGCGCCCGACTGTACTGAAGTGATCGAATTTCGCGATAACTGTCCGCGCGCTGTGCCCAATCCGTATCGTGACACTTGCGCCGCACCGTACCTGTACAGCGCAGGACACACGCCTATACTCGTTCGATCCTTACCTCTTTCGGCATTGGCAGATGATGAAAACGATCGGCGTAATTGGCGGCATGAGCTGGGAATCGTCGGCGGAGTATTACCGCCTGCTCAACACGTATACGAAGGCACGGCTGGGCGGGCACCACAACGCGCGCAGCCTGATGGCGACCGTCGATTTCGCGGATATCGAAGCGCTCCAGCGCGCGGGCGACTGGGACGCGCTCGGCGTGCAGATGGCGCAGGCGGCGACGCAACTCGAACGCGGCAGCGCAGGGATCGTGCTGCTCGCGACCAACACGATGCATCGCGTGTGCGCGTCGATCGAAGCGGCGATCGCGATTCCCTTCCTGCATATCGCGGACCCGACCGGCGCGGCGCTACGCGCGGCGGGCGTCACACGCGTCGGCCTGCTGGGCACGCGCTACACGATGGAGCAGGACTTCTACGTGGGGCGGCTGCGCGACGTTCACGGCATCGAGGCGATCGTGCCCGACGACGCAGCGCGCGCCGACGTGCATCGCATCATCTATGACGAGCTGTGCCACGGGAATGTGAAAACAGAATCGCGACAGATTTATCAGCGCACGATCGAAGCGCTGGCACAGGCCGGGGCGCAAGCGGTGATACTCGGCTGCACCGAGATCACGCTGCTGATACGTGCTGAGGATTCCGCGCTGCCCGTGTTCGACACGACGGCGCTCCATGCGCAGGCGGCAGTGGATTGGGCGCTGAATGAAGCGTGACAGGAAGGCAAAGGTAGCGCCGCGCTGATGCGGCGCTGCAAAGGATAAAGCCCGCACGATTTGGCGTGCGAAAAACGTTACTTCTCCAGACATTCCGGAATAAGCGTTAATTCCGCTCTGGTTCCTGATGGCTCAAATTTGTCGTTTGGCAAGGCGGGCCTGTAAAGGTGCGCTGTGACTTCATACTGCGCTGCCTGCACGCCAAGCACGTCCAAGGTTTTCTTGACGACGTTCGCCCGCGCTTCTGCGATATGTTGAGCGTTATGCTCGCGCTTGTCCGCCAAGCCGGTAATAGAAACACCCTTAAGGACGGAGCGCTTACTATGCGTGTCTACGACCCAGTTTGCGAGTGAAAGAATCTCCGCATTACTTATCTCACTCGAATTAAATCCGAAATTTATATCTCTCGTTACGCCTGGAATCGGCGACGATCCCTCACAGGCGAGCGCACAAGGCATCGAAAGCGCGAGTGACAGCAACAGAATGACTCGTTTCAATTTAGTCGCCCTCGACAATATAGCCAGCAACACTATCGGCGTTATTGAGCGCAAGATCAGAATTCGATTGTGCCCAATCACGAAGCGTAAACGCAATCGTATATTGATGATCTTTGCTAGCCATTGTGTCCAGGAAGTGTGTGACTTCGTGAATTACGGTCGATACGCGCGAATCCGCATTGTCCGACCAATGCCGCATGGTGAAAAACAGCGGACTAATGCTAATAGTGTGCGTTGCCGTATCCGGCGCGCATACATGCGCGGCCTCCTGGCCAGACCTCGCAGGATTCGGCATACAACCTGTCGCTCTGTCGCGGTCGCTTCCAGTTCGAACGAAATTTGCCGGACTAAGCCCGCGCAGGACCGCGCTCACACGCGCTATACCGTTTAGCAGAATCGTGCGCGCTGTTTCATCATTTCGCCCAAACCAGCGCTGTACGCGTGCGCGCTCGTTCGGCGTCCACAACTTCAAGGCGCGCACGCGGGCTTCGACTAGTGGAACTGCACGCTGGAGAATGCTATTAATAATTTCTCTGAATTCTTTGTTGGACATGTCCTCGCAGATTCTTTCGGTATTGATTTTTACCGTTACCATCGATCCGGGATTCGTGTTTGTGACCGCAGTAGAATGAACCGTAATCCATTCTTCTTCATTGACTTTGAATCCATATTCATTTTTTCCAGGAAGATCGCTCATTTCATCTTCCCACAATGATTTCAACTTCTACCCGCCGCGATGTTTCCGTACTGATACGCACGGTGCGCCCCTCTGAGTCAGTCACGCCGCTTGCGACGACCGCTGAGTCAGATAGGACGCGATAGCGAACCTTCGAAAGTGCGCGCCCGGTGCTGTCAGTGAGCGTAAATTGCTCATCGTATGGGGCGCGCTGCATGTCCTGTAGTGCGGCGAGACTCGCGCTATAGCCCATTTCCCCCCATTCGTCCTCCCAGTTGTGAAAAGCACTTGCTTGCGACGCGTGGAAAACGGGCGGCGGTGAACACTTGCAGATGCAGATGTCGCCTTCCAGTGCCTGCTGCTTTCCGAGCATCGTTGCGGGATGGTGCGGACCTACCGACTCGATGTAACCGTTCGATTTACAACCTTCGCACCAGACCTGCGCGCCGATAAACGTAATCGGTATTCCGTGGTGCGTGCAGTTTTCCGCGCCTTCCAGGACAACACCGCCCGCCGTGGATTTATCTCCTAGCCTCAACAGATAACGCCTCATGTGCGTGCCTCCGTTCGATTGCAGGTATGGGAAACCGTACAGGTACGCGACCGGCACAGTCACGGCGGACCCTCCGCCGCTAACCGGTAATCGTCGAATTACGCAAGGGGGCAGACCATCAGACAATCTTTAAAGTGGAGTTTGATTTATCCGTTCTGCGTCGTGAGCGAAACGCGATTTGACATTCCACAAACTGAGCGTGCTATCGCAATTTATTCGGAAGCCAGAGCGCTTCCCGAATAAATGAACCCGCCCCAAGGGGCGCGTCTTTAGTTTCTACGGCTGTTTAAACGGCCTGGGAGCCTTTCACCATGCGCGAGCAATACCGCCGCTCTTCACGCCGACGCATGAGGAATTGTGGCGCATCTGGAAGGAACACCACAGCGAGATAGTGAGGCAGTTTGCCCTGGAAGTGCGGACAGGACGGCATGCGCTTGCGGAACTGAACGCGTTAGCGGCGGAAGAGTATTGGTACGTCCAGAAAGGACAGCGCGACGGTAAAGGACGCACGCAAGGCGATTGCGCGAATTCCACGCAGGCCTGGAAATGAGATGGAGCGGATTGGACCGCTCACAGGGGACGAAGTACGGCGGCGCCAGGCGATACTATTAGCGCCAGCATTCAGAGCAAACGGGGGCTTGATGGAAGTACTGAAATGGATACTCGCCGCGCTGGGCGGTGCTTCGGCTGTGACTCTCGCGATCGTGTTGGGCATCTCCATCATTTTCAGAGACACGATAGCGGCTTGGCTAACCAGGCGAGTGGCCAAAAACCTAGAGCGCGACGCGGACCACTACAAGCACGAACTCGCGCGCGAAATGGAGAGGTACAAGGCTGAACTTGCCAGCAAACAGAGCGCAGAGCGCTTGCGTGCTGAAATGCGCAAGGTCGTAGCGGAGAAGATGTTTGCCTTAAAGCTTGATGCCTATCACGAAGTGCACGACGTGCTGGAACGTGTCCCTCATGATTTTCTCGCGAACGTCGGTTTGCCGCCGGAACAGCGCTGCACATACAGCGTGGTAATCCAGGATATGAGCAAATTTGCGGATACGGTCCAGCGCGTCAGTCTCTATCTGCCCGGGGAATTTCAGGACTCGTATCTGAAACTTCTTCGCCTCATGCAAAACGCAGCCGCCGATGAAGTGATATGGACACATACGCCACCGCGCACGACAACCCAGCCAGAGATGGCGGCCATACTTTTGCAGACCGTCAGATTGCTTTCCGACCTGATGGCCTTGCATCAACGTTTGCCCGACGATGTAGCAGACAGCCTTGTTCGGCCTTGAGGCCAGTGACGGTGAGGAACGAGACGCCAGATCAACAGGCAACAAAAAACCCGCTCAAGGCGGGTTCGATGTTTCGGAAAAAATCACCTAAGTTTCGCGGCGATTTTCCTACGGGCAAAACAGCGCGATTCCGTGATACACAAGAAACCGGCTGCAAGCCTTGACGGTATTGGTTGCGGGGACAGGATTTGAACCTGTGACCTTCGGGTTATGAGCCCGACGAGCTGCCAGACTGCTCCACCCCGCGTCCGTCAGAGAAAAGAATTATAGGACCACGATTCCTTTACGTCAACACTTTTTTCATCATCGTGTTCATGCGCCACCTGGTGCGATCGTTGCCCCACCCCATTACTTCGGCATCCGAATCATATTCAAACGGCGTGCGCACCGGGATTCAAGCCGCTTCATCGCCCACGATCGCACGCAATTCCTCGGCCCACGCAAGCCACTGGGTCTGCGTCTGAATACCCGCCTTGAGAATCGCATACTGCAATTGCTGGGCACGCGTGAGCTGCGCCGCACCGAAGTCGCGCCGCTCGATCTCGCGATAGGTCTCCAGCCGCGCGCTCGCCTCGTCGATCAAGCGCCGCAATTCCTCGCCGAGCCCCAGCGGACCAATCACCGCATCCGCCCGCAGCTTGAGCAGGAACACGTTGCGATCATCCACGCCGAGCCGCGTCTTGCGCACCCAGCGCGCGACTTCCTCGCGCCCGACGGGCAGCACCCGGTAAATCTTCTTGCGCGACGCCGCCGCGCCCTCCTCGACCACCGTCACCCATCCCGACGCGACCATGCGGCCGAGTTCGCGGTAGATCTGCTGATGCGTAGCCTGCCAGAAGTAGCCGATGGCCCGGTCGAAGCGCCGGGCAAGGTCGTAGCCCGACGACGGCTTTTCGAGCAGGGCGATGAGGATGGCGTGAGGAGTCGACATGCGGCGATTCTAAACCACGCCTCCCGCGCCGCCGCCCTGGTTCCGTCCCGAATATCTCCCGCCACGAATCTCCCGCCGCGGTTCCGAACGCGTCCCGAGAAACAGCACTATGCAACTGGTTGCATAGTGCTGTCGCCTTTGCTATGTTTAGCCCTGCCGGCGCGTGCAAGCGCCGCCCTACGAACAACGCGTCGGCGCCCATCGCGGGCCGCCGCCATCATCAAGGAGATAAGGGATGTCCCTGCCCGCCGTGCTGCGCCGTGGCCTGTCGATTCCGGTCGTCGGCTCGCCGCTCTTCATCATCTCGAACCCCGATCTCGTGATCGCGCAGTGCAAGGCAGGCGTGGTCGGCTCCTTCCCGGCGCTCAACGCGCGCCCCGAGCACGTGCTCGGCGAGTGGCTCGACCGCATCACCACCGAACTCGCCGAATACAACGCGAAGCACCCCGATCGCCCCGCCGCACCGTTCGCGGTGAATCAGATCGTCCACAAGTCGAACGATCGGCTGCAGCACGATCTGGGGATCTGCGCGCAATACAAGGTGCCGATCGTCATCACGTCGCTCGGCGCGCGCGAGGAAGTGAATCAGGCGGTGCATAGCTGGGGCGGCATCGTGCTGCACGACGTCATCAACAATAAGTTCGCGAAGAAAGCCATCGAGAAAGGCGCCGACGGTCTGATCGCCGTCGCGGCCGGCGCGGGCGGTCATGCGGGCACGCTCTCGCCGTTCGCGCTGATTCACGAGATCCGCGAATGGTTCGACGGCCCGCTGCTGCTCTCGGGCGCGATCGGCAACGGCAACGCGATTCTCGCCGCCCAGGCGGCGGGCGCGGACCTCGCGTATATCGGCTCGGCCTTCATCGCCACGCAGGAAGCGAACGCCGTCGAAGCCTACAAGCAGATGATCGTCGACAGCGACGCCGCCGATATCGTCTACTCGAATCTCTTCACGGGCGTGCACGGCAACTATCTGCGTTCGAGCATCGTCGCGAGCGGCCTCGATCCGGACGCGCTGCCGGAATCGGATCCCACGGCCATGAATTTCGGCTCTAACCGCGTGAAGCCGTGGAAGGACATCTGGGGTTCGGGCCAGGGCATCGGTGCAGTGAAAGCGATCGTGCCCGCCGCCGATCTGATCGCGCGTCTGAAGCGCGAATACGATGCGGCGCGTGAGCGGATCGGCGTGATGTCGGCGAGCGAAGCCGAAGCGCCCGCCGCGGCCTGATACGCGGCACGCGACAGGCACCATCGAAACGGGGAAGCGCATGTACCGCATCTGCGCTCCCCGCTCTGCCGCCAAGGCCGCTACAACACTACGCGCCGCCTTTCACGCGCACGATTTCGTCTTCGACATCGCGCAGTTGATCCTTCCCAAAGAACATCTCGTCGCCGACAAAGAACGTGGGCGCACCGAACGCACCGCGCTCGAACGCCCGTTGCGTATTCGCGAGCAGGCCCGCTTTCACATCGGCGTCGGCGAGCAGCGTTTCAAAACGCGCGACGTCGAATCCATCGGCTTGCAGCGTGGCGCGCAGCACGTCGGGATCGTCGAGCTTGAGGCCGTCCTCCCACATATGCGCGAACATGCGATCGACGTAACGTTCGAACACGCCCTCGCGCTGCGCCGCCACCGCGCCACGCATGATCTGCAGCGTATTCACCGGAAAATGCGGATTCATCCGGTACGCACTGAGGCCGTGCTTCGCGATAAACCGCTTCATCTCCACGAACAGATATTTGCGCTTGTTCTCGATCTGCGCGGTGCTTTCGGCCGGCGAGCGATTGCCCGTCATCTTGAACAGGCCGCCGAGCAGAATGGGCACATACTCGAAGCGCACGCCGTGACGCGCCTCGATCGCGGGAATGATCTTGTGGCTCAAATAAGCATTAGGACTGCCAAAGTCAAACAGAAACTGCACGCTGATGTCCTGCATTGTCGCTCCTCCATGCGTGTGTGAATTCGTTTGACGCATATTCCTCCATGCAGGCAAACATGACAAGGAGACAAACCACCATGACGCAAAAGAAAGCCGTGCTCGTGATCGGCGCAGGCGATGCAACCGGCAGCGCAATTGCCCGGCGTTTCGCACGCGAAGGCTATATCGCCTGCGTGACGCGCCGCCATGCCGACAAGCTCGCGCCGCTGGTCGCGCAGATCGAAGCCGAAGGCGGCATCGCGCACGCGTTCGGCTCGGACGCGCGCAAGGAAGAGGACATGATCGCGCTGTTTGCGGAGATCGAGGCGAACATCGCGCCCATCGAAGTCGCGATCTTCAATATCGGCGCGAACGTGCGTTTCAGCATCACCGAAACCACGGCGCGCGTGTATCAAAAGGTGTGGGAAATGGCCTGTTTCGCGGGCTTTTTGATGGGACGCGAGGCGGCGAAAGTCATGCTGCCGCGCGCGCGCGGCTCGATCTTTTTCACCGGCGCGACAGCAAGCGTGCGCGGACGCGCGGGCTTCTCCGCCTTCGCGGGCGCGAAGCACGCGCTGCGCGCGCTCGCGCAATCGATGGCGCGCGAACTCGGGCCGGAAGGCGTACACGTTGCGCAGATCATCGTCGATGGCGCGATCGATACCGAATTCATCCGCGAGAATTTTCCGGAGCGCTACAAGCTCAAGGAGCGCGACGGCATTCTGAATCCCGACCATATCGCCGACGCTTACTGGATGCTGCATCAGCAGCCGCGCGATGCGTGGACGCATGAACTCGACCTGCGTCCGTGGTTGGAGGAATGGTGAAATTTGCGCCCTTCGCGCGCGGGTTGACTCATGATCGCCCGCAGCCAGGTATGATGCGGGAAACGCCGGTTCGCGGCGCGCGTCCTTTCGCTTGACGCACGCGCGGCCGCCGGCCCGATTTGTCGCGCCTGCTTCACCGCGCTCATTACCTGTTCAGCAACTCATGAAAATCGCCACCTGGAACGTCAATTCCCTGAAGGTCCGCTTGCAGCACGTTATCGACTGGCTCGGCGAGAGCAAGGTCGACGTGCTCTGTCTTCAGGAACTGAAGCTCACCGACGATAAATACCCGCGCGCCGAACTCGAAGCGCAGGGTTATCGCAGCTGGTTCACCGGCCAGAAGACCTATAACGGCGTGGCCATTCTCGTGCGCGACGGCCTGAACGTCGACGAAAGCAGCGTCGTGCGCAATATTCCCGGCTTCGAAGATCCGCAGCAGCGCGTGGTTGCCGTGACGGTCGAAGGCACGCGCATCGTGTGCGCGTATTTCCCGAACGGTCAGGCGCCGGGCAGCGAAAAATTCGCGTACAAGCTCGACTGGCTCAACGCGATGCACGACTGGCTCGCCGCAGAAATGCAGCAGTATCCGAAGCTCGCGCTGCTCGGCGACTACAACATCGCGCCCGAAGACCGCGACGTGCACGACCCGAAAGCGTGGGAAGGCCAGAATCTCGTCTCGCCCGAGGAGCGCGCGCAGTTCCAGCGGCTCATCGCGCTCGGTTTCGTCGATGCGTTCCGCCAGTTCGAGCAGCCGGAAAAACTCTTTACGTGGTGGGATTACCGCATGTTCGCGTTCCGTCGCAACGCGGGCTTGCGCATCGACCACATTCTGCTTTCGCCCGCGCTCGCGACCACGCTCATCGCGTGCGAAGTCGACAAGGTGCCGCGCAAATGGGAGCAGCCGTCCGACCACACGCCGGTCATCGCCGAAGTCACGCTCGCGGCCTGAGCGCGCCGAATAGCCGCGCGCGAACACTCAAGCGCGCGGCGAACGTGAGGCGCGCACGCGCCTCACGCTGATCTTTCACCACGTCCCGCCGAGCGTGGTCCAGAGGAAGCGATAAACGAGCGCATCGTACTGCGCGCGTTCCAGCGAATCGCTGCCCGGCCCGTGGCCGCCTTCCGTGTTCTCCAGATACCAGACGTTCGCGTGCCCCTGCTCCTGCATGCGCGCGACCATCTTGCGCGCGTGCGCGGGATGCACGCGATCGTCGCTCGTCGAGGTCGTGAACAGCACCGGCGGATACGCAATGCCCGGCTTCACGCGTTGATACGGCGAGTACGCCGCGAGCGCGGCGCCTTCTTCGGCATCCTCGGGATCGCCGTATTCGTCCATCCACGATGCGCCCGCATGCAGCAGCGGATAACGCTCCATGTCGAGCAGCGGCACTTCGCAGACCACCGCGCCGAACAGCTCGGGCCGCTGCACCATGCACGCGCCGACCAGCAGCCCGCCGTTGCTGCCGCCCTTGATGCCGAGTTGCGGCGCGCTCGTATGGCCTTGCGACACCAGCGCCTGCGAGACGGCGATGAAGTCGTCGAACGAACGCTGCCGATGCTCGCGCTGCGCCTGTACGTGCCACGCCGTGCCGTATTCGCCGCCGCCGCGGATATGCGCGATCGCGACGATGCCGCCCTGCTCCAGCCAGCCGATGCCCGAGCCCACGAGATACTGCGGCGTCAGCGCGATCGAAAACCCGCCGTAACCCGTCAGCAGACACGGCAGCGGCTTGCGGGCGTCGCCTTCGAGCGCGGCGCGCGGACCGACGACCGTGAACGGCACCATCGTGCCGTCGGCCGAGCGGGCGTGCGAGCGGATCACCGTGAACGGCCCGGCGTCGAATTGCGTGGGCCAGCGGTCGAGCAATTCCCAGTTCTGCAGATCCTGCTGCGCGAGATCGGCGAGCCAGTATTCAGGCGGCAGCAGATAGTCGTCGACGTCGACGAACACTTCATCGTTGAGCGTGTCCTCGATCGGCGAGACATCGACCTGCGAACTCGCGCGGCCCGGAAAGCGGCGCGAATGCCACGTCCACGCGCCTTCGTGCTCGATCGGCTGCCAGAGCATCGTGCGGCTTTGCACGTCGTCGAGCCAGGACACGATCAAGACGTTTTTCGTATTGGTCCAGTCGCATGCGGACGTCACGGGCGTCGGCGTAAAGAGCGGCGTGAACGTGCGCTCGCCGGCCACGAACGCGTCCTCGCGGATCGCGAGCAGCGAACCGCCCGCATACGTGTGCGCGCCGATCGTCCAGTCGAGACGCGGTTCGAGCATGAGCCAGCCATGCCACGCGCCCACGGCCACGTGCGCAGGCACGTCATAGAGTTGCCATTCGCCGCGCTCATCCAGGCGATAGGTATGGGAATCGAAGAAGTCGACCGCGCGCACCACGTCGTGGCGTTGCTCGACCGGATCGTAGTCGCCCTCGACGCTGATGTCGTCGAACTCGCCACGAAACACCACGGGCGCATCGACGAGGCGCGTGCCGCGCGTCCAGCGCCGCACCTCGCGCGGATAACCCGAGCGCGTGAGCGTCTTCTTGCCGTGATCCCAGCCGACGTAAACCGTGTCGCGATCGATCCACGAAATCGTGTGCTTGCCTTCCTTCTCGATGCAGAAACCGCCATCGACGAACACGCGCCGTTCGAGATCGAACTCGCGCACCGTGACGGCGTCTGCGCCGCCATCGGAAAGCTGGATCAGCGCGCGGTCGCCATCGGGATACAGAATGTCGATGCCCGCGCAGACCCACGGCATGCCTTCAGCCGCGCCGAGCGCATCGAAGTCGAGCAGCGTTTCCCACACCGGTTGATGCGCGCGCCAGTCGGCCCATTTCGCGCGGCGCCACAGGCCCTTCGGATTGTCCTCGTCTTCCCAGAGATCGTAGGCCCATTCGAGCCAGCGGCTCGGAATCACCGGCCGTTCGCGCGGCAGATAGGCTTGCGCGAGGCGCTTCTCCAGCGCGTCGAAGCGCGCGCCGCCCTGCCACGCAGCACGCGTGCGCGCGTTCTGCGCCTCGACCCACGTCATGGCGGCGGGGTCGTCGAGCGATTCGAGGGAGAGAAAGGGATCGGCCTCGGCGGGCCAGGGAGAAATCACGGGCATGTTCGATCGTCTGCAAGAAACCAGCGTCGATTATGCCCCAGCGCGTGAGCCGGCACGCGTACGGTGCATCGGCCCGCCTGGAGCCGATGCACCGTGCCCTGCTTATTCCAGATTCAATTCCTGGATCTTGCGCGTGATGGTGTTGCGGCCGATGCCGAGGCGCTCGGCAGCCTCGACCTTGCGACCGCGCGTGAAGTCCAGCGCCTCGCGGATCACGGCCGCTTCGAAACGGCGCGAGAGTTCGTCCATGACGTCGGCGCTGTTTTCGCGCAGCAGGCGCGCGACCTCCGTGCGCAGGCCGCTTTCCCACACGCTCACCGCGAGCGCCGCCGCAGCGGCGACGCCGTTCGCCGCGGAGAAACCGCCCACCGCTGCGCCAGCCGCGCCGCCGAATCCCGGCACGCTCGCCGCGCCCGGCACGCCGCCCACGGCACCGGCGCCCGCCGCCGCGCCATCGTATGCGACCGCGCCGGCGCTGGCCAGTTCGCCCGAACCCGCCGCGCCCTCGCCCGCCGCGATATGCGACAGCAGCAGATCCGGCGGCAGATCCTTGATTTCGATGGTCTGCGCGGGCGCCATCACCGTGAGCCAGTTCGCGAGATTCTCGAGCTGGCGCACGTTGCCCTGAAACGGCAGCGACGACATATACGCGAGCGCTTCGTCCGACACGCGCTTGGGTTCCACGCCCAGTTCGCGCGCGCTCTTTTGCAGGAAGTGACGCGTGAGCAGCGGGATATCCTCGCTGCGCTCGCGCAGCGCCGGCAGACGCAGGCGGATCACGTTGAGGCGGTGATACAAATCCTCGCGGAACAAACCCTGACGCACGCGCGTTTCGAGATTCTGGTGCGTGGCCGCAATCACGCGCACGTTGGCACGCAGCGGATTGTGACCGCCCACGCGATAGAACTGGCCATCCGAGAGCACACGCAGCAGACGCGTTTGCAGATCGAAGGGCATGTCGCCGATTTCATCGAGAAACAGCGTGCCGTTCTCGGCTTGCTCGAAGCGGCCCTGGCGCATCGCCTGCGCACCCGTAAACGCGCCGCGCTCGTGGCCGAACAATTCGGATTCCAGAAGATCTTTCGGAATGGCCGCGGTGTTCAGCGCGATAAACGGACCGTTCGCGCGTGGGCTATGTCGGTGCAAGGCGCGCGCGACAAGCTCCTTTCCGGTGCCCGACTCGCCCGTGATGAGCACGGTCGCCGCCGAGTGCGAAAGACGGCCGATTGCGCGGAACATGTCCTGCATCGCGGGCGCCTGGCCCAGCATCTCGGGCGCTTCGGCGGGACGGTCGTCCCACTGCTGTTCACCGCGCATGCTTTCGTCAACGGCGCGGCGAATCAGCTCGACGGCCTTGTCGACGTCGAAGGGCTTGGCGAGATATTCGAATGCACCGCCCTGGAACGCGGCCACCGCGCTGTCGAGGTCGGAGAACGCCGTCATGATGATGACGGGCAGTCCCGGCAGACGCTCGCGCACGGTCTGCAGGAGTTCGAGCCCCGAGCCGCCTGGCATGCGGATATCGGAGACGAGCACCTGCGGGCTGTCGTGGTCGAGCGCGCTCGCGGCTTCGCGCACGTTCGAGAAGCTGCGGGTTGCGAAATTTTCGCGTGCGAGTGCTTTTTCGAGCACCCAGCGAATCGATTGGTCGTCGTCAACTATCCAGATCGGCTTCATAAGGTCGGTCAGAAGTCTTGGTGGCTTGCGGGTCGTGAGATCAGTTGTCGAGCGGCAGCAAAATCTGAAACTCGGTATGACCGGGCCGGCTTTCCACTTCGATCAGGCCGTCGTGCTGTTGCACGAAAGTCTGCGCGAGCGTGAGGCCGAGACCGCTGCCATCCTCGCGTCCGGAGACGAGCGGATAGAAGATGCGGTCGCGAATATCCTCGGGAATGCCGGGGCCGTTGTCGATGATATGCAAGTCCAATGCCAGCTTGCACAGGCGTTTTGAAATCGTGATCTTGCGGGCGATGCGCGTGCGCAATTCGATGCGCGCGTCGCCCTGCGAAATGCGTTCGCGCAGCGCCTGCGCCGCGTTGCGCACGATGTTGAGGAGCGCCTGAATCAGTTGCTCCTTGTCGCCGCGCAGGTCGGGCACGCTCACGTCGTAATCGCGCTCGATCGTGAGGCCGCGCGGAAACTCCGCGAGTATCACGGCGCGCACGCGCTCGCAGACTTCGTGAATATTCACGTCGCCGACGATGTGCGGATGACGATGCGGTTCGAGCAGCCGGTCGACGAGCGTCTGCAGACGGTCCGACTCCTTGATGACCACCTGCGTGTACTCGCGCAACTCGCCACGCTCGAGCGTGCCGAGTTCGAATTCGAGCAGCTGCGCCGCGCCGCGAATCCCGCCGAGCGGATTCTTGATTTCGTGCGCGAGATTGCGGATCAGATGCTTGTTGACCGTCGCGAGGTCGTGAATGCGCTCCTCGCGGTCGGTGCGGATATGCCGCTCGTTCTCGAACAGTTCGAGCAGCACGTAGTCAGGCGCGCTCTCCAGAAAGCCGACGATCGCATGCACATGCAGCGATTCACGGCCCGGCCGTTCGAGCGAGGCGTCGAGCCGCGTCGCGTGAAAGCGGTGTGCGGCAATCGACGCGATGGTTTCGAGCAGTTCGTCGGCATTCGAGAACAGATCGGACCACACCATCTGCGAAAGCTGCCGGCGCGACAGATCGAGCATCGCCTCGGCCGAGGGGTTCGCGAACGCCACGCGCAGGCTGCGCTTGTCGAGCACGAGCACGACGGTGGGCAGCGCCTCGAAGCCGGGCAAGAGACCCGACTCGACGAGCGGCGCGTCGTCCGAAAGCGGCTCGGCGTGGCCCTTTCTTGCCTTGATCAGATTCTTGAGCACCATCTTGCATGGCCGGCCGCCACGCGGCGCACCGGCTCCCTGTCCCTGTCGTTGAGTGACGGCAACGCGGCGAGCGGACCAACGAAAAAGGGACGGCACCGCCGTCCCTTCGTGACCGATCGCCGATGTCGGATGGACACTTCGCTGCGCGGTTGCGAGCGAAGCGCCATCGTCGATTACAGCGCGCTTTACAGCGAGTAGTACAGTTCGAACTCGACCGGGTGCGTCGTCATGCGCACGCGTTGCAGTTCGCCTTCCTTCAGTGCGAGGTAGGCGTCGATCATCGAATCCGTGAACACGCCACCGCGCGTCAGGAACTCGCGATCCTTGTCGAGCGCTTCCAGAGCCTGGTCGAGGCCGGCGCAAACGGTCGGGATCTTTGCATCCTCTTCCGGCGGCAGGTCGTACAGGTTCTTGTCGGCGGCTTCGCCCGGATGGATCTTGTTCTGCACGCCGTCCAGACCTGCCATCATCAGTGCCGAGAAGCACAGGTACGGGTTGGCCATCGGGTCCGGGAAGCGCGTTTCGATACGGCGACCCTTCGGGTTCGAGACGTGCGGAATACGGATCGACGCCGAACGGTTGCGTGCCGAGTAAGCCAGCTTGACCGGTGCTTCGAAGTGCGGAACCAGACGCTTGTACGAGTTCGTCGACGGGTTCGTGATGGCGTTCAGCGCGCGAGCGTGCTTGATGATGCCGCCGATGTAGAACAGCGCGAATTCCGACAGACCTGCGTAGCCGTTGCCTGCGAACAGGTTCTGGCCGTCCTTCCAGATCGACTGGTGAACGTGCATGCCCGAACCGTTGTCGCCAACGATCGGCTTCGGCATGAACGTCGCCGTCTTGCCATACGTGTGCGCCACGTTATGGATGATGTACTTCATCTGCTGCGTCCAGTCCGCGCGCTGAACCAGCGTCGAGAACTTCGTGCCGATTTCGTTCTGGCCCTGGCCAGCGACTTCGTGGTGGTGCACTTCGACCGGGATGCCGATCTGTTCGAGCAGCAGACACATTTCCGAACGGATGTCCTGGAACGTGTCGACCGGCGCGACCGGGAAGTAGCCGCCCTTGACGCCCGGACGGTGACCCGTGTTGCCGCCTTCGAATTCCTTGCTCGACGACCACGGTGCTTCTTCCGAGCCGATCTTGACGAACGAGCCCGACATGTCCGTGTTCCACTGGACCGAGTCGAAAATGAAGAATTCGGGTTCCGGACCGAAGAAGGCCGTGTCGCCGAGGCCCGTGCTCTTCAGGTACGCTTCAGCGCGCTTGGCGAGCGAGCGCGGGTCGCGCTCGTAGCCCTTGCCGTCAGCCGGCTCGACCACGTCGCAGGTCAGAACCAGCGTCGACTCTTCGTAGAACGGGTCGATGAAGGCCGTGTTCGCATCCGGAACGAGCAGCATGTCCGAGGCTTCGATGCCCTTCCAGCCGGCGATCGACGAACCGTCAAATGCATGACCCGACTCGAACTTGTCTTCGTCGAAGTGCGACAGCGGAACCGAGACGTGTTGCTCCTTGCCGCGCGTGTCGGTAAAGCGGAAGTCGACAAACTTGACGTCTTCGTCCTTGACGAGTTGCATGACGTCGGCCACGGATTTACTCATAACCTATTCTCCTGATTAACGATTTCGGCGAACGCTGCCGCCGTCCCAATCCTTGTTAGTCGCCGGTTGCTGCCCGGCCCGCTTGCGCAGACCGGCTGCGAACGATCGCGACAGATAAAGCAGCTTCCGTGCCAAGTAAGCGCCAGCCTGGCACAAACCCAATGCCGACGCGCACCTGGACGAAAAACCCGCGCCTCGTCGGCGAGCAGGCTCGACGACCGGGGCGCCTTCATGCACCAACTCCGTGCGATCCCGAATTTGGCGCGTGAAACTCACTTTATTATGGTGCATAACGGCATTCTTGCACCAATGTTGCGCAAAAACCTTGCGGCCGCGCGAGCGGACCGCCTGCGCCCTGCCGGCATCGCGATGACGCCGCCCCGCAAGCGGTCATGCGCGCGCCGTCGTTGCGCGAGTATGCCCCGCAATGCGGGGTTCCCGCACTCATGCAGCGCGCTAGAATGATTCTTTGGACCGATCACGCATCTGAGGAGATCCGCTGTCATGAGTACGCTCGAACAATTGCACGCCCAGGCCGACCAGCGCCGCGTCGAGAACCAGTTGCCCTACGCCGGCGCACTGTCGCCCGCCGAGGCGTTCGAGCTTCTGCAACTCGATCCGCGTACCCGGCTCGTCGACGTGCGCACGCGCGCCGAACTCGACTGGGTGGGCCGCCCCGTGATCGGCGACGGCCAGTATGCCCACGTCGAATGGACACGCTACCCGGGCGGCGTGCCGAACACCGACTTCATCGCCCAGCTCAAGAGCGCCGTCAGCGACACCGACGCGCCCGTGCTGTTCCTCTGCCGCAGCGCGGCCCGCTCGAAGCTCGCGGCCATCGAAGCGGCCAAAGCCGGCTTCACGCACGCCTACGACCTGCTCGAAGGCTTCGAAGGCGACAAGAACGCCGAAGGCCATCGCAAGTCGGTCACGGGCTGGTGCTTCCGCGGCCTGCCTTGGCTCGGCGCCTGATTCGTCCCGACTCAAACCGCCCGCCCGACCGGCCCGCACGCGCGGCGCCCGTCCAGCGGGCCACTCTGAGCGCCCCATGTGACACGCCGATGATGCGGTTGGCGTGCCCTTCAAGCGCCTCAAGCGCTTCGAGCACCTCGCAAACTCAGAACCCGGCGCGCGGACCGCTGCGACGCTCGCGATCCGGCGCGTCCTCGCCCGCCTCGGGCGGCTCCACGACATCGCCGCCCAGCTGGTGCACACCCTCGCGCAGCTTCACGAACGCCGCCGCCACCGCCTCGGGCTCGCCCTTCACACCCAGATCGATGTGCCGACGCGCGTAAATGCCGCCGCGCTCCGTGTCGCCCACGCTCGGCAGGCTGAACACGCGCACGCCCGGAAAATCGTGCTCGATACGCTCCATCAGCGGCGTGATCGTCGATTCCGGCAACTCGAACACCAGCAGCGACTTCTCCGCATGCGGCGTCTGATGATGCAGATGCGCGTATTTCGTATCGAGCACCCACTCGATCATCGGCCACGCCATCACTGGAAAGCCGGGCACGAAATAGTGCTCGCGAATCGAAAAGCCCGGAATCTTGTTGTAGCCGTTCGGAATGATCTCGCAGCCCTGCGGGAAGGTGCCCATCTGGAAGCGATGCAGATTCTCCGGCGACGCGAAATCGATCGGATCGGCGCCCGTGTGCATGTCGCGGATACGCTCGCTGATCGCCGCCTCGGCGTCAGGGTGCAGCGCGAGCGGCAGGCCCAGCGCGGCCGCCGCGCACTGGCGCGTGTGGTCGTCGGGCGTCGCGCCGATGCCGCCCGTGGAAAACACGATATCGCCCGATTCGAACGACCGCTTGAGCGTGGCCGTGATGCGCGCCGGATCGTCGCCGACGTATTCGGCCCAGTCGAGCGCGAGGCCGCGCGCGCCGAGCAGTTCGATGACCTTCGGCAGATGCTTGTCGGTGCGACGGCCGGACAGAATCTCGTCGCCGATGATGATGACGCCAAATGCCATGAGTTGCCTCGTCGAGGAAATGAGATGAAGGAGTTCAGTGGACGATGGTGATGTCGTGCCCGCTATGCTGCGTCTCTTCGTGACGCAGGCGCTGCAGCGCGCGCAGGCAGTAATGACCGAACCAGAGCGCCGTGAACACCAGAATGAAAGCGTAGATCCAGATGGTCAGCGCGGCCACCACCGGGAAAAGCAGCACGAGCCAAGCGGACGCGACCCAGATCGCCGTCGGCAGTGAGCCGAGCAGACCGCTCGCCACGCCGATCGCCAGCAGCGGCAGACGATGGCGGCGCACAATCTCGCGGCGTTCCTCGGCGCTTGCGTGCAGCGCGAGCGCGTCGTAAGTCATCACGCGATACGTGAGCCAGCCCCACAGCAGCGGCGGCACGAGCACGCAGAACGGCGGAATGAACCAGAACGGCAGCGTCACGATCAGCAACACGATGCACAGCAGCGTGGTCCAGAGCGAATGCGCCATGCTGCCGAACCAGCTGCCGCCGCGCCGCGGCTCCAGGCCGGCATACTGCCGAGCCGTGAGATGGCGAATGACACGCGGCATCGCCACGGCGACGATCAGCAGCAACACCGTGATGACGATGAGCGGAATCGACAGGATGATGACCACGAACGGCCCGATCATGCTGCGCAGCGCGCCGAAACCGAGCGCGTCGAAGACGTGATAGAGCCAGGACATCGCCGGCCAGTTTTCGAACGTGATCCGCACCGCGTCGATGAGCGGCTGCCAGAAGATATAGAGCACGACGCCCCACGCCCCCGCCGCCACGAGGAACGGCACGATGGTCAGGAGCAGCATGGCGGGATGGAACACGCCGGAAAGCGCGCGGCCAAGCGAGCGCAGCAAGTCGTTCATGCGAGCGGGAAAGTAGCGGAGAGACGGGGAAGCGTCACGAAACCGGTGGCGTCACTGCGACAAAACGACAGCATAAACCACGGCGCGCCGCTCGGGCGAAACGAGCGCAGGCGCGGCGCAGGCACGTGGAGCGTAGCGCTTTCGTCAAGAAGTCATGAAGCGCAGCGCCGGAAGGCGGCGCGAAGCGCTCAGGCAACGGAAGTATCGTCGCGGGCGGCGGCCTTGTTGCGCCCGCGTGCACCAAGCCGGCGCGCGATGCGCCCGAACGCCAGCCCCTGCTGCACCCAGAATCCCTCGCCGTAGCGCACGCCTTCGAGCTGGTCGCGAATGCCCGTGGGTTCGAGTTCGCGATTGAACGACGCACTGCCGAACAGCATGTCCCACCACGGAAACAGCACGCCGAAGTTGCAGCCGTAGGTGGTGCCTTCGTGGCCATAGCCGATGGCGTGATGGCGGCGATGAAAGCGCGGACTCACGATCAGCCGCTCGCCGAGCCAGCCGAAATGCGCGCGGATATTGGCGTGCTGGACGTTCTGCACGAAGTTCGTGAGCGCGACGAGCACCACGAACTGCGCGGGCGGCACGCCAATCACGAGCGCGATGGCGGCGAACATGCACGACTGCATCAGCACGTCGAGCAGATGGTTGCGGTTATCGCACCAGAACGACATCCGGCGCTGGCTGTGATGCACGGCGTGCAGCTCCCACCAGATGCCGTAGCGATGCGAGAGCCGGTGATACCAGTAGCCGAAGAAGTCGAGCACGATCAGATAGATCGCGAACGCCACGATGGGCTGCGTCGTCACGCCGGGCCAGAGATTGTCGATATCGACGCTCATCACGCCATGCAGACGCAGCCAGCCCTGCGCGCGGTCGAACACCGGCTGCATCGCGAAGAAGAACAGCAGATTGAGAATGCCGAGCCGCGTGATCCACGTGTAGACGGCGTCCACGCCCACGCCCTTGCGGTCCTGCCATTTTTCCGCGGGCATCAGCGCTTCGAGCGGACGCAGCAGCGCGTACATCACGCCCACTTCCAGCACGCCGACGATCACCCAATAGAGCGCGTCGAATGCGTCTTCGTCCACGTTCATCAGACCGAAGCGGAACAGCAACGGCTGGAGAACGTTCACGTAGACCAGCGTCTGGAGCCACGACACGCAGTCGTCGGCGCCGGACGCGAGCCATTGAATGCCGGAATTCAGCAACGCGAGCATGGGCAAACGCTAGCAGAGTCCGCCGGTTGTCACGCGCCGTTCGGCGACATGACCGGCGCGCGGTCGAAGAAGTAGATACCGTGCGGCGAGCGGCCCACGGCAATCGTCTTGATGAGCTTTTTCGTCTGCATGTCGATCAGACCGATGCGCTTCGCGAAACGGAACGTGACCCACAGATAGCGCTTGTCGGCAGTGAGCTCCATGTCGTCCGGTCCGGGCAGCAGGCCGTTGATCTCGCCCACTTTCTCCAGCGACTCCTCGTCGAGAATGCTGATGACGTTCGAGACGCGGCTCGACACCAGCACGTGACGACCGTCCACCATCGAGCGGAAGTTGTGCGCCGCCTTGCCCACCTGAATCGTCTTGATGACCTTCTGGTTGCGCCAGTCGACGACCGCGACGTAGTCGGCGCCGGTCATGCCGACGAGCAGGTATTTGTCGCCGGGCGTGAGCCACAGGCCGGCCGGCGCGGCACCCACTTTCATCTTCCAGAGCACTTTCTGCGTGGGCAGGTCGACGGCCGCGATCTCGCCCGACACCTGCAGCGAGACGAACACGATATTGCTGTCCTTCGTGAACGCGAGGTGGCTGGGCATGGCCGAGAGCGGCAGGCGCTTCGCGACCGTGAAATTACCGGCGCCGCCGTAGTGATAGATGTCGAGGCGGTCGAGACGCAGGCCGGTGGTCACGAACCATTTGTTGTCCGGCGAGAAACCGAGCTGATACGGGTCTTCGATGTTCTCGATCCAGCGCTGCGCCTTGCCGGTTTTCGGGTCGACGAACAGCAGATTGTTGGACACCGAATTCGCGACGATCAGCGAGGTATTGTCGGGCGTGGGAAACAGGTGATGCGGCTCCTTGCCCGTGGGCACGGTGCCGACGACTTCGTGCGTCTTGTCGTCGATGAGGCTCAGCGTGGCTTCGCCGGAGTTCAGCACGATGATGTTGTTCGCGTGCGCGATACTCGGCATGGCCGTGGCCAGCGCGGCGCCGACCAGCGCGGAGGAGGCAAACACGGCGGCGCGTTTGGCAAAGCGACCGGCGGCACGGCGGAATTCGTTTTTACGCATGAAGAGTCGTTCCCAGGCAGATCCGTGATTGTAGAACGCTTACCGCTTCGCAAGGTTGACGTAGGGCCCATGAAATACAACGGGGCGCGAAATTTCGCGCCCCGCTCCCGCCTTTTTCGTCTTTTTCTTCTGCCTTTGCGGGCCGATTGTCATGATTGTTATGGCCCGCAAAAATCAGCGTGACGACTACGCGATCGGCCTCATCGCTGCATCGATTCCCACACTTTGTACAGGCGCTTCACGGAGACCGGCATCGGCGTGCGCAATTCCTGTGCGAAGAGCGAAATCCGCAGTTCTTCGAGCAGCCAGCGGAACTCCGCGAGGCGCGCGTCGAACACGCCGCCGCGTTGCGAGAGCGCGCGCTGGTACTGCTGCGCGAGCGGCTGGAATTCCGAAGCCTGGCGCGCGTCGCGGGCGGGATCGGCACGCAGCTTGTCGATGCGTAGCGCGATGCCCTTCAGATAGCGCGGGAAATGCACGAGCTGCGCGTACGGCGTCTCCAGAATGAAGCGCTTGCCGATGAGCGCGTCGAGCTGCGCCTGCATGTCGGCGGCCGGCGCGCCGAACGCCTTCGCCGCCACGAGCTTCTTCGACACCGACGCGAATTCCGCCAGAATCTGCCCGACGAGCCGCGCGATTTCCTGCGCGAGCAGCGAAAGCCGTCCGCGCCCTTCGTCCTTGCGGGCATGAAAACTCGCTTCGTCGTCGGGGAGCGGATCTTGCAGGCAGGCGCGATCGAGCGCGAGTTCGACAAGCTGATCGCGCAATTCCTCCTGCGTGGCGCGCGCCATGAACTGCATCGCCATTTCGCGCAGACCCGGCAGATTCCTCTCCAGATAGCGGATCGGCTCGCGCAACTGCAGCGCGAACAGACGACGCAGACCGGCACGATGAATCCGCGCCGCTTCCTCGGGCGAATCGAACACTTCCACGTCGCAATGCGTGGCGCGGTCGACGAGCGCCGGATAGCCGAACAGCGTCTGGCCGCCCCGGCGGATTTCCAGCAGTTCGGGCAACTTGCCGAAATTCCAGGTCGTGAGGTTTTCGTAGAGCGCCGTGGCGGGCGACGCGTCGCTCGAAGCGGGCGTGTGAGGCGCGTTGGCCTTCTTCGGCGCGCTCGCGTTCGGCACTGCGCCGGCGGCAGCGCCGCCGCTTGCATCCTTCGCGTCCTTCGCGCCCTGCGCGTGCGTTTCCAGCGCCGCCAGCGCGGTCGCGCTCGCCAGCTTCTGGAACTGCTGCTGCGCCTGCGCGCCGAGTTCCGCGCGCAACTGCGCGAGATTGCGGCCCATCGCGAGCTGGCGACCGTGCTCGTCGATCACCTTGAAGTTCATGAACAGATGCGCGGGCAGCGTCTCCAGCTTGAAATCCGCGGACTTCAGCTGGAGCTGTTTCTGCTCCCGCACGTCGATGATCAGCGCCTCCAGCAGCCCGCCCGCGCCGAAGCGCTCGCCACTCACGCGATCGGCGAAACCGGCCGCGTACTCGGGCAGCGGCACGCAATGGCGGCGCAGCTTCTGCGGCAAGGACTTCAGCAGCAGTTGCGCCTTCTCCTTGAGCATGCCCGGCACGAGCCATTCGCAGCGGCGCGCATCGACCTGATTGAGCGCGTAGAGCGGCACCGCGAGCGTCACGCCGTCACGCGGCGAGCCCGGCTCGAAGTGATACGTGAGCGCCATCGCCACGCCCGACATCGTCATGCGCTTCGGGAACAGATCGGTCGTCACGCCCGCCGCTTCGTGACGCATCAGGTCGTCGCGAGAGAGATACAGCAGCCGCAGCTTGTCCTCGGACTGGCCGCTCTTTTTCACTTCGTCGCGATACCAGCGCTCGAACGACGCGCCCGAATACATGCCCTCGGGAATCGCCTGATCGTAGAAACCGAAGATCAGTTCGTCGTCGACGAGCACGTCCTGGCGGCGCGACTTGTGTTCGAGTTGCTCGATGTCGGCGAGCAGTTTGCGGTTGTGCGCGAAGAACGGCAGCTTTGTGTCGAACTCGCCCTCGACCAGCGCGCCGCGAATGAACAACTCGCGCGCGCGCGCCGGGTCCTGCTTGCCGAACGCCACGCGGCGTCGCTGATACACCGGCAAGCCGTACAGCACGCCGCGCTCGAACGCGCTGACCTGCGCCGCGCGCTTCTCCCAATGCGGCTCGGAGAGCGACTTCTTGAGCAGATGCGCGCCCACTTTTTCGAGCCATTCGGGCTCGATCTTCGCGATGCAGCGCGCGTACAGACGGCTCGTTTCGACGAGTTCCGCCGCCACGACCCAGCGCCCCGCTTTCTTCACGAGCGCCGAACCGGGCCACAGATGGAACTTGATGCTGCGCGCGCCGAGGTAATGCGGTTCGTCGTCGGCCTTGAGACCGATGTTGCCGAGCAAGCCCGTCAGCAGCGCATGATGGATTTGCTCGTAGGTCGCGTCGGACTGGTTGATGCGCCAGCCGTGCTCGCGCACGACCGTGAGCAGTTGCGAATGCACGTCGCGCCATTCGCGCAGACGCAGATGCGAAAGGAAGTTCGCGCGGCACGCATCGACGAGCTGCTTGTTCGACTTCTTGTGCGCGACGGCGTCTTCGAACCACGTCCAGATCTTGAGCCACTGGAGGAATTCCGAGCGCTCGTCGGCGAAACGACGATGCGCCTGATCGGCCTGCTCCTGCGCTTCGATCGGCCGGTCGCGCGGGTCCTGCACCGACAGCGCGCTCGCGATCACCAGCACTTCGCGCAGCGATTGTTCGTCGCGCGCGGCCAGAATCATGCGGCCGACGCGCGGATCGAGCGGCAGCCGCGCCAGCTCGCGGCCGAGCGTGGTCAGCGCGTTGTCGTCGTCGACCGCGCCGAGTTCGTTGAGCAGCTGATAGCCGTCCGCGATCGCGCGGCCCGGCGGCGGCTCGATGAACGGGAAGGTTTCGATCGCCGTGAGATGCAGCGACTTCATGCGCAGAATCACGGCCGCCAGCGACGAGCGCAGAATTTCCGGATCGGAAAAACGCGGCCGCGCGACGAAATCGGACTCTTCGTAAAGCCGGATGCACACGCCGTCGGCGACGCGCCCGCAACGGCCCGCGCGCTGATTCGCGGCGGCCTGCGAGATCGACTCGATCTGCAACTGCTCGACCTTGTTGCGGTACGAATAGCGCTTCACGCGCGCGAGGCCCGTGTCCACCACGTAGCGGATGCCAGGCACCGTCAGCGAGGTTTCGGCCACGTTGGTCGCGAGCACGATGCGGCGCGCGTTCGACGCCTTGAACACGCGCTCCTGTTCCTGCGCCGAGAGCCGCGCGAACAGCGGCAGGATTTCCGTGTGCGGCGGATGATGCTTGCGCAGCGCTTCGGCGGCGTCGCGAATCTCGCGCTCGCCGGGCAGGAACACGAGCACGTCGCCCGAGCCTTCGCGGCAGAGTTCGTCGACGGCGTCGACGATCGCGTCCATCAGATCGCGGTCGGTGTCGCGCTGCGATTTCTTCGCAGGCGCACTGCCCTGTGCGTTCTTCACGGCCGGACTGTCTTCCTGCACCGGGCGATAGCGCACCTCGACCGGATACAGACGCCCGCTCACCTCGATCACCGGCGCGGGCTTTTCGTCGCTGCCGAAATGGCGCGCGAAACGATCCGCGTCGATGGTCGCCGAGGTCACGATCAGCTTGAGATCGGGCCGGCGCGGCAGGATTTCCTTCAGATAGCCGAGCAGGAAATCGATGTTGAGGCTGCGTTCGTGCGCCTCGTCGATGATGATCGTGTCGTAGGCCTTGAGCAGCGGATCGGTCTGGGTCTCGGCGAGCAGAATGCCGTCGGTCATCAGCTTGACCGACGCGCCCGCCGCCAGATTGTCCGTGAAGCGCACCTTGTAGCCGACCACTTCGCCGAACGGCGTGCCCAGTTCCTCGGCGATACGCCGACCGGTCGCCGACGCCGCGATCCGGCGCGGCTGCGTGTGGCCGATCAGGCCGGAGCCGCCCGCGCCGAGACCGCGCCCGAGCGACAGCGCGATCTTCGGCAACTGCGTGGTCTTGCCCGAACCGGTTTCGCCGCTGACGATCACGACCTGATTGTTCGCGATCGCGCGTGCGATTTCCTCGCGGCGGCCGGAGACCGGCAGCGCCTCGGGAAAGGTGATCGGCGGGATCGGATTCGGCGTGACGTTCGCGCGCGGCGCGCGTTCGCGGCGCTCCTTGCGCTCGCCTTCGGGACGCGGCGGGCGGTCTTCGCGGGCCGTCTGCGGGCGATCGGTTTGCGGTTTGGCCGGACGCGCGGCGTTGGCCGGCTTGCGCTGAGCGGCGGCTTGCGGGTCACGCGGGGTTTCCGTGCGCTCGGCGCGGGGTTCGCGGGGTTCGCGCGCTTCACGTTGATCGCGCGGCTGACGATCGCCGCCGCGCGAAGCCTCGCCCGACTGCGGCGCACGCGGCGGCTTATGCGCCGCGTTGCGCGCTTCGTCCGTCCGCGACTCGCCTTGCGGCGCTCGCCGAGATTGATCACGCGCGGGCGCGCGAGCCGCCTGGCGATCGTCGCGAATCTCGCGCGGCGCTTGCGCAGGCGCATCGGCTTTCTGCGGCGTTTTCTGCGGCGTTTGCGGCGAAACGGGCTGCGGAACTGATTGAGAAGCGGCTTGAGAAGCGGCCCGAGCAACCGGCGACGGTTTTTGCGCCGTCACCGGCGTCTGCGTTTTCACGGCAGGCGCGTCCGGCAGATCCGGCGCATGCGGCACCACCGGCGCCACATTCTTTTCACTCCGTGTTTCACGCGGCGGCTGCGCCTCGGCCGGCTTCGCGGCGGGCACCTGTTTCCCACGCTGATCCTGCACGCGCGCGCCACCGAGCGCGCCGCTGCCCATCAGCGCGGCGAGCCGGTCCAGCGACGCCGGTTTCTGCGTATCGCCCTGCGCGCCGCCGTACTTCTGCGCGCCGCGCTTTTCCCGCGCGCCGCCGTGCGCGGCGTCATCGCCGGAAGGGGTGTTGCTGCCCTGCCCCGAGGCAGGTCTTTTGGGTACATTCGACATGGGGGCGCATTATAATCCCGGGCATGAATTCCCAAACCGACCTCGTCCCCGCCACCCAAGGCGCGCCGGCCGCCGCCGCCGCCTCGGACCCCGCGTCCCAGCAAGCCGCGCAGCAGGTGGCACAGCACGCGCAGTTCGTCGACTGGATGCGATCGGTCGCGCCCTACATCCACGCATTCCAGGGCAAGACTTTCGTCGTCGGATTCGGCGGCGAGGTCGTGCACCAGAACCTGCTCAACGCGCTCGTCGCCGACATCGCGCTGCTCCAGGCCATGGGCATCCAGATCGTGCTCGTGCACGGTTCGCGCCCGCAGGTCGAAGAGCAGATGAGCCTGCACGGCGTGGAGTCGGAGTTCTCGCACGGCATGCGCATCACGAATGCCCGCGCGCTCGAATCCGCGAAGGAAGCGGCCGGCGAAGTGCGTCTCGACATCGAGGCCGCGATCAGCCAGGGTCTGCCGAACACGCCGATGGCGCACGCGCACATCAGCGTCGTGTCGGGCAACTTCGTCACCGCGCGCCCGGTCGGCATTCTCGACGGCGTCGACTTCCAGCATACCGGCGTGGTCCGCAAGATCGACGCCGACTCGATCCGCCATTCGCTCGCGAGCCGCAAGCTCGTGCTGCTTTCGCCGCTCGGCTTCTCGCCCACGGGCGAGGCGTTCAATCTGTCGATGGAAGACGTCGCGTCGGCGGCGGCCATCGCGCTGCGCGCCGACAAGATCGTGTTCCTCACGGAGACGCAGGGTCTCATCGACGAGGAAGGCGGGCTGATCCGCGAAATGTCGCTCGACGACGCCTACCGCCTCCAGGAAGGCGGCACCGTGCTCGGCGACGCGGGCTTCTATCTGAAGCACTCGATTCGCGCCTGCCGCGGCGGCGTCGGCCGCGCGCACATCATTCCCTACGCGCTCGACGGCGGCCTGCTGCTCGAACTGTTCCTGCACGACGGCGTCGGCACCATGATCTCGTACGAGAATCTGGAAAGTCTGCGCGAGGCCACGCCCGACGACGTCGGCGGCATTCTCACGCTGATCGAGCCGCTCGAAAGCGACGGCACGCTGGTGCGCCGCGGCCGTCACCAGATCGAACGCGACATCGACCATTTCTCGGTGATCGAGCACGATGGCGTGCTGTTCGGCTGCGCCGCGCTGTACGCGTACTCGCAGGAACGCATCGGCGAAATGGCGTGCCTCACCGTCTCACCCGAAGCGCAAGGTTCCGGCGACGGCGAGCGCCTCTTGCGCCGCATCGAGCAGCGCGCCCGCGCGCGCGGCCTCACGCGCATCTTCGTGCTCACCACGCGTACGGAACACTGGTTCCTCAAGCGCGGCTTCGTCAAGGCCACGGTCGACGACCTGCCCGAAGACCGCCGCCGCCTCTATAACTGGCAGCGCAAGTCGCTCGTGCTGATGAAACAGCTCTGAGCGCGCCGCCCATTCCCCATACGACTACAGGAGAAGCACAGCATGGCCCGTATGATTCAATGCGCGAAGCTCGGCAAGGAAGCCGAGGGTCTCGATTTTCCGCCGCTGCCGGGCGAACTCGGCAAGCGCATCTATGAAAGCGTGTCGAAGGAAGCCTGGCAGGGCTGGCTCAAGCAGCAGACCATGCTGATCAACGAGAACCGCCTGAACATGGCCGATCCGCGCGCGCGTCAGTACCTGATGAAGCAGACCGAAAAGTACTTCTTCGGCGAAGGCGCCGATCAGGCGTCGGGCTTCGTGCCGCCGACGCAAGGCTGATTGTCCGCCCATCCGCGCGCCGATCCGGCCCTTTGCCGATCGACACCGTGGAAAGCCTTGCAAAAACCGCGCCTCGTGCGCGGTTTTTTTACGCGCGTTTTATGCCATTCGTCATCGCGACCAACGTTTTTTGCTGCACCGCGAAATCGCCGGAATCCCTTGCCGCATAAGGGCTGGCGCGCCTCCCCGGCGTCCCGGCTGACGGGCCGGTTTGCACGATCTTCCGTTATCGTGCTATCATATCGCTTCGTTCAACAGGCATTAGCCATCAATTGCATTCAGTCCGGCGCCCGAAAACGCCTTTTCAGCTGAATGCGCTCGCACAAAAAGAACGCGCCGCCACGCGGTGATTCTTTTTCGTTCAGCGGCACTTTGCAGTCACACTCCGTGACAGCCCAGTGTCCTCAAGCGTCCTGCCCCCCTCTACGGCCACGCAGGCGCCAAGCTTAATCACAATTCGATCGAGTGTCGTTTCGCGACACTTCAGCATGCACTTTCGTGCGCCGCCGGATCACGCTCATCGTGCGTCCGGCCTGGCTCGGGTTTCGCCCAGGCGACCCCATGCGCATCGCGCGCCGCGCACGAACGGCTGCCGCTATCGCGAAACGGCACTCTCCGGCAACCGTGGCGAGCTCACCTGGAGCTCGTCGCAGTCATTGGAGATGCAGACCTTGACCGCTTCCACTTCCGGCGCGTCGGCCCAGTCCGACCTTACCCTCGACGACATCACGATCGTCGACAACAGCCTCCTCAAACGCGCCGTCGGCGCCATGGCCCTTGGCAATGCCATGGAATGGTTCGACTTCGGCGTCTACAGCTACATCGCCGTCACGCTCGGCCAGGTGTTCTTCCCGTCGAGCAGCCCGTCGGCCCAACTGATCGCCACCTTCGGCACGTTCGCGGCCGCGTTCCTCGTGCGCCCGATCGGCGGCATGGTGTTCGGCCCGCTCGGCGACCGTATCGGCCGCCAGCGCGTACTCGCGATGACGATGATCATGATGGCCTGCGGCACTTTCGCCATCGGCCTGATTCCGTCGTACCACTCGATCGGCATCGCGGCGCCCGTGCTGCTGCTGGTCGCGCGTCTGGTGCAAGGTTTCTCGACCGGCGGCGAGTACGGCGGCGCGGCGACCTTCATCGCCGAATTCGCCACCGACAAGCGCCGCGGCTTCATGGGCAGCTTCCTCGAATGCGGCACGATGGTGGGCTACGTGTTCGGCGCGGGCACGGTCGCCGTGCTGACCGCCCTGCTCTCGCATCAGCAACTGCTCGACTGGGGCTGGCGCGTGCCGTTCATGATCGCGGGTCCGCTCGGGATCGTGGGCCTGTACATCCGGACCAAGCTCGAAGAAACGCCGGCGTTCAAGCGTGAAGCCGAACTGCGCGAAGCCGAAGAAACCGCGCGTCCGAAGCTCACGCTCCGCTCGCTGCTGACCCAGCATCTGCGCCCCTTCCTGCTGTGCGTGGGCCTCGTGCTGATCTTCAACGTGACCGACTACATGGCGCTCTCGTATCTGCCGAGCTATCTGTCGGCGACGCTGCACTTCAACGAAACGCACGGTCTTTTCCTCGTGCTCGCCGTGATGGTGCTGATGGTGCCCCTCACGATCGCGTTCGGCCGCCTCTCGGACGCCATCGGCCGCAAGCCGGTGATGCTCGCGGGCTGTGTGGGTCTGATCGTGCTGGCGATTCCGTCGCTCACGCTGATCCAGACGGGCGCGGTCGTGCCGGTGTTCCTCGGTCTGATGATTCTCGGCACGCTGCTGTCGTGCTTCACGGGCGTGATGCCCTCGGCGCTGCCCGCGCTGTTCCCGACCGCGATCCGCTACGGCGCGCTCGCCATCGGCTTCAACGTCTCGGTCTCGCTGTTTGGCGGCACGACGCCGCTGGTCGCCGCCTGGCTCGTCGAGCACACGCAGAACCTCATGATGCCCGCGTACTATCTGATGGGCGCGGCGGTCGTCGGTATCGTCTCGGTGCTGGCGCTGCACGAAACGGCGCGCCGTCCGCTGCCGGGCTCGGCGCCGAGCGTCGGCACCAAGGCCGAAGCGCATGCGGTGCTGCGCGGCGTGCGTCTCGCCCGCGAGATGGACGACGACTACGCGACGGCCATGCCCGCGCGCGTGTAAGTCACACACGGATACGCCGGTTCCCGAATCGGCGACGCCATGAAAAAGGCCAGCTTTATGCTGGCCTTTTTTGCGTCTGGCGTTCGTGCGATGCGCGCCCGGCGTGCTTCATTCGATCAGCCGTGCGTGCTCGATGCGCGGCGCGCCGCCGACATCGATCGTCAGCATCGCGGCCGAGATCGGCAAGCTGAAACGGCGCGGTCCCGCGCTGCCCGGATTCACGTAGATCACGCCGTCGCGCGTATCGAGCGCGGGCTTGTGCGAGTGTCCGCTCACGACGATCGCCACGCCGTCCGCGCGCGGATCGCCGCGCAGATCGGGCAATTCGTGCACGACCGCAATCGCGATCCCGCCGATCTCCAGCCGCGTCTGCACCGGCAGCGCCTCGGCCCACGCACCGCGATCGTTGTTGCCGCGCACGGCGGTCAGCGGCCCGATGCGTGCGAGCGTCTCCAGCACGCCCGGCTCGCAGATGTCGCCCGCGTGCACGATGGCATCGCAGCCATCGACAAAGCTCAGCAATTCGGGGCGCAGCAGATTGTGCGTGTCGGAAACGAGCGCGATGCGCAGCGGCGTCTGGCGTGACATGGAAACGTAGTCGAGTGGCGGAACACCCGCACCTTACCCGTTCGTGGAGGTTTGCGCAGCCGCGTGGCTGTCGTTATGCACTTCGTCGCTCGCTTCGGCGCGAACCTCGGCACGCGTATCGAAATACACCGCGAGCCAGACCGTCGGCAGCGCCGGATCGGTCCACGCCACGCGATGCCGGCAATGCGGCGGAATATGCACATAGTCGCCGGGCAGCATGCCGTGCCGCACGCTCCCCTGCGCCTCGAATTCCAGCGCCGCCGCGCCCGCGAGCAACACCACCCATTCCTCGCGCGGATCGTCGTACCAGAAGCCCTCGGGACTCGTCTGCCCCGTCGAGACGATGCGCTCGATCAGCACGCCGTCGCGCTTGAGCAGCGTGTCGAAACGCTCGTCGCCCGCATAGACGTCGATCGCCGAAAAGAGGTTGCCGGTCTTGCCGCCACGCGGCTGCGCCGTACTGTCGTTCATTCGAGCGGCCTCAGTCCATCGAGCAGGGTCGGCACGAGTTCGCTGACCGTGGGATGGATGTGCATTGCGTATTGCAGCGTCGTATAGGGCGCGTCGGCGGTCATGATGTCGATGAAGCAGTGAATCGCCTCGTCGCCCTCGATGCCGAAGAGGCTCGCGCCGAGAATCTTGTGCGTGTGCGCATCGACGAGCGCCTTCATGAAACCCGCGGTCTCGCCGCGCTCGCGCGCACGCCCGACACGCGACATCGGCATCGTCGCGATCAAGGCAGGCCGCTTCGTTGCGCGGACCTCGCGCTCACTTGCGCCCACGCGCGCGAGCGGCGGATCGACGAACACGGCGTAGGCCGGAATGCGCGTATCGACGCTGCGATGCGCGCCGTCGAGCAGATTCGCCGCGACGATCTGGTAATCGTCGTATGAGGTGTGCGTGAACGCGCCGCGCCCGTTCACGTCGCCGAGCGCCCACACGCCGTCGACGTTGGTGCGCAACTGGCCGTCGACCGCGATGATGCCGTGCGCGTCGCGCTGGATGCCCGCGGCGTCGAGACCGAGATCGTCGGTATTCGGAATACGGCCGGTCGCGAACAGCAGATGCGAGACGTCGAACGTGTCGTCGCCGAGCTCGATGCGGATGCCGTCGGCGGGCGTGGCGCCGAGCGGCGCCACGCTTTTCGGCGAAGTGCCGAAGCGGAACACCACGCCTTCGCGCGCGAGCACGTCGTGCACGGCTTTGGCGACGTCGTCGTCCTCGCGCGCGAGAATGCGCTCGCCGCGCACGAGCACCGTGACCTGGCTGCCGAAGCGGCGGAACATCTGCGCGAATTCGAGCGCCACGTAGCTGCCGCCGCAGATCGCGAGATGCGCAGGCAATTCGGTGAGGTCGAGGATGCCGGAGTTGGTTTCGTACCAGATGCGGTCGAGTCCTGGCACAGGCGGCACGGCGGCGCGCGTGCCGGTGTTGATGAAGATTTCGTCGGCTTCGAGCGAGTCGGACTCGCCGTTCGCGGACGTCACGCTCAGCGAATGCGGCCCGGTGAAACGCGCGTGTCCTTGCAGCACGGTGACGTTTTGAGCGTTACGCAGCCAGTGCTCCACGCCGTCGCGCGACGCGCCGATGATCGCGTCCTTGCGCGCCTTGATAAAAGCGAGATCGACGCTGACATCGTCGCGATGCGCGCCGAGCGCGCCATTGCCGATGCGAACGCCGTACTCGCCGGCGTGCCGCGCCACATGGGCCGCGCGCGCGCAGGCCACCCAGGCCTTCGTCGGCGTGCAACCGGCGTTCACGCACGTGCCGCCGAACTGCGCGCGCTCGATGATCGCCGTCTTGCGCCCGCTCGCGCCGAGACGCACCGCCAGCGGCGGACCGCTTTGCCCGGTGCCGATCACGATCGCATCGAATCGCTGTGCCATGCCGCTCTCCTTCGTGTGCTTCGTGTGAAGGGTCCAGGTCGCGCACGGCGCATGCCGCGCTCGCGCCATCTTACGCCGCGCTGCGCACGCGCCGCGCGAGCGCGGCCGACGGCGCTTCACACAGAACTCACGGAAATCGGCGAAAAAAAGAGCCGCCTCGGAACATGAGGCGGCTCACAGGGTGACGCCACAACAGCAAACGGGCGATGCCGCTGCGCGTCGGGGGGGAAACAAAAAAGCACGGGCCTTAGTGCACGCGCTCGCAGCCGCGGCTAGCGCACCAGAGTTCGCGCGAACGCAGCACCGCAGCGCGTGCGCCGCGCGTGGCAACCATGAAGCCGACCTGGCTCATGTTGAAGTCGAGCGACACCATCAGCTGCATGAGGTCCACCATCGGCAGGACCAGTGCTGGCTGATACAGTTGTCGTTCGATAAAGGATTTCATGACGGCTCCCGCTGTGGCCGCCGCGTCTGCATGACGCAGCGGCGATTCCATGGAAGCCATTCTAGGAATGTAGCGTCCGCCGATAAATGGGCTGGACGCGAAGTCACTTGTCGTCAATCGCGAACAATCGTCGCAGGGGCGCGCCGCACGGGGTTGTGCGCCGAACGCTGCCCTGCTGCTTGCGTCCTGGTTCCTCGCGCCAGCGCACTCACTCCAGCGGCGTCGCGACGAACTCCGGCAAGGCCTCGGCGCGCCGCGACAGCGCGGCCAGCGCCGGATAGCGCGCCGGATCGGCCGTGCCCGGCAGGATGTGCTGCGTGAAACGCCACGCCACCGCCGCCGTGATGTCCGCCTGCGTGATCCGGCCCGCGCACAGCCAGCCCTCGCGCCCGCTCACGAGGCGCTCCAGTTCGGCGTACGCCGCATGCATCTGCGCGTTGACCCGCTCGAACCACGGCTCGTGCTGCCGATCCTCGGGGCGCAACTGCCGCTCGTACACCTGCTGCACGGTCTTTTCCATCGCCGCCAGCGCGAAACCGTTCACGCGCAGCGCGAACGTGCGCTCCTGCGTCTCCTCCGGCATCAGACGGCGCGCCGCCGGGACCTTGTGATCGAGGAAATCGAGAATCAGCGTGGAGTCGATCAGCATCGTGCCGTCGTCGTCGATGAATGTCGGCGCCTTGACGACCGGGTTGATCTTCGCGAACGCGTCGTAGTGCCGGAACACCGACACGCTCTGGTGCTCGAACGACAGCCCGAGGACGTGCAGCGAAATCGCCACGCGACGCACGTACGGGGAATCCATCATGCCAATCAGCTGCATTGCTCACCTCGCTCACAAAAAGGGACCGGACCATCGATGGTGCAGCATCGGCCAGCGGTTTTCAAGCGGATTGATGAAGCGCAAAGCGGCGAAGCGAGTGGGGACAAAGCAAGCTCGCCGGCGCTTCCATCTTTCGCCGAAATTGCTCAGGCCATCTGATTATCGTGGGAGCTTGAGTCTGAGCGAGTGGAGGAAATCCGGACATCAAGCTGCGAATCAATCGGATTGCCGTGCGTCGTTTAGACCGTGTTTTTTGCGACGGAATGCGCATACATTCATGCACGCATCTATCGCGAAAACAGGCCCGAAAAATGCCGGGTCGACGTGTCGCGCGCGCCAACGATCGCTCAGGAGCAAGATTCGTTAGCTGACGTTTCATCTGACGCGACGCGACAATGTTGCGGCGCAATGGCCGTGTCGCCGCAACGCCCCGACTTCGCGGTTCCGCGCCCACCAAGGCGCACCGGACAGCACGCAGCAACAGCAGGATGCCGAATCATTAATCACCCTGCATTTACAGGGCTTTTCGCACGCCGCATGTGTTGCAGTGCATCGCCGGGAAACTCCTGGATTCGTCCGGCGTAAGGCTGCGCTAGTCTGATTGCACTAGGAGATGAAATCATGAGACAAGCATTCAATGTTGGCATCGTCATCGTCCTCGCACTCCTTCTCGGGAACCGGATTCTGACTCGCGTGCAGGCGCACGAGGGCAGTTCGGTCAGCTGCGCGAAGGGTTCCGAACTCGTGCGCCTCGAAGCGCTCGCGCGCGGTTTCACGACCCTCGGGGCGCGCAGCCAGGGGGAAAACTTCCTCTCGTCCTGCCTCGTGTCCGGTGAGGCGCAGGTCGGCAACGTCGTCGCGCACGACTGAAGCCTCGCCTGGATCGCTGGCCGGGTTCCGCCGGAAGGGCCTGGCGGCACGGCCGGCCGGCTGTGTGCCTGGGCGCGCGCTCCGTGCGCCCGTTCGCCCTGCGCGAAACGTTTCGTGAAATTGTGGCCCGTCCGCGCGCTGCGCTCAGGCGTAGCTGTCCGCTCCAGTCCGGCCCGCCGCCGATATGCCGTCGATACCGTCCGGCATCGCCATTTCCCGCCGACTGCCTTGCTGCTCACCGCACTCGCGCACTCACGCGCACCCTGCGGCGACGTGATAAACGACGCCCATCGGCCTGCGCAGAAGCTTCAGGTTAGCGAACCTTTCTTTCGGGTTGCCAATGCGCGCACCTGGCAGCGACAATGGTGCGCAATCCGGAGGGAATTCATGAAAGGTAGGGTCCTGCTGCTTGGAATCGGCATGCTGACGGCGTGCACGTCCGTCACCGGCGTGAATTCGAGACAGGACGGCCACCTTTCGGTCACGAGCCGCGCGCGCTGGGATTTCGTCTCCTGGAATCATGTGCGCAGCGCCAGCCTCAAGGAAGCGCAAGCCTATTGCCACAAGCGCAAGAAGGAAATGCACGCCATCCAGGTCCATAGCGAAGGCTTGCGCGGCGTCACCTCGCAGACAGTAGAAGTAATCTTCGACTGCATCTGATCTCTCCCCGCTCCACCCCCAACGCCCCGCTCCACAAGCCTTTCCGCCGGTAAGCAGAAGGTTTTTTCTTAGCGACCTTGCCGTCGCGCAACAGTTTGTTGTCGTTCTCCCTGATATTCAAACCGCATGCCCGAGGTACACTTACTTAACACTTTGTTACGGTTTGTCTTAACTCGTATCATGCTTACCGCTTTCTTCATCGCGTCGCCGGTCGCCATCGCTGCCTTGTTCGGCTTTGCACGGCTCGTGAATCCGCGAACCGGCCAGATCGGCAGCCGCTGATCGCGCAACGGCATCGTCCGCCTGGCGTCGCTTGCCGGGAAGTCGCGCTGTTTTCGCGCGGTTGACGCGTTCGCGATTGCGCCGTTATCGGCGTCGCTACGTAGGCATCGCGAAGCGTCAGGACCGATTGCTCGCACCCGCTTGATCGCGCCCTTTTCTGCCGTTTAGCGCGTTACTCCGCGTCCCCACATTCCCGCTGCCGGTTTCCCGCGCGCGCAACAAAAAACCCGCGAAGCGTGACGCTATCGCGGGTTTCATGATTCCAGCGGTAGGCGCTGGAAGAACAGCAACATCTGGTGCCGGGGACCGGACTCGAACCGGCAAGCCGTGAGGCGGCGGATTTTCGTCACACTACGTCTTTCGACGCCACCCGCTCATCGAGGCGGGCGTTCGTGCGCTGGACTATGCCTTCACCATCGCCGTGCCGCGTGCCGCTTTCGCGTAACACGCCGCGCCAACTTTAGGCGCCCCCCGTCTAGTCTCTACACCTTCCGCGCCGACGCATGCTGCGTCAGCCGGCTTGGCTCGGCGTTGCCTCGGTGCCCGCGGGCCCCAGGGGATTCGCCGAATTTGAGGGGTTCTGCACCGGCCGTTTCCGGCTGGGCACTCAAATTATTTTAAGTCCGCTATGTTTACCAATTTCATCACCCCGGCAGGGCGGACGCGATTCTACCATTGCACCGCGCCCCTCCCAAGCGCCTCTCCGTCATCGCTCCGTCATACGCGTTTCTCATAATCGGCCCCGTCGAAAACGTTTACATCGCCCGGGGCCAGTCGCATGACGTCAACCATCAAAGATGTCGCCGCACACGCAGGATTTTCGATCGCCACCGTGTCGCGGGCGATCAACGCGCCGCACACGGTCAATCCGGTCACGCTCGCCCGCGTGCGCGAAGCCATCGACGCGCTCAAGTTCAGCCCCAGCCCGCTCGGGCGCCAGTTGCGCGGCGAACGCACGCGTCTGATCGGCGTGGTGCTGCCAACGCTCGCCAATCCGGTCTTCGCGGAATGTCTGCAGGGCATCGACGAGCTGGCGTCCGCCCAAGGCTTCCGCCTCATGCTGATGACGACGCAATACGACGCGCAGCGCGAGCGCCACGCGATCGAAACGTTGCGCGCGCAACGCGTCGAGGGCCTGATCCTGACGGTCGCCGACGCGGATACGCACCCGCTCCTCGACGAACTCGACGCCGACGGCCCGCTCTACGTGCTCATGCACAACGACACCAAGCGCCGCCCGTCGGTGTCCGTCGATAACCACCAGGCCGCTTTCGACGGCGTGCGCACGCTGATCGCCCACGGTCATCGGCGCATCCTGATGCTCGCGGGCACGCTCGCCGCCTCCGACCGCGCGCGCCAGCGTCACGCCGGCTACGCGCAGGCGATGCAGCAAGCGGGTCTCACGCCCGCACCCGCGCTCGAAATCGATTTCAACGCGGCGGAACTCGCGCCGTCGGTGCTCGCGCATCTGACGACCGGCCCGCAGCGCCCCACCGCCCTCTTCTGCAGCAACGATCTGCTGGCGATGGTGGTGATGCGCGGCCTGCGCCGCGCGCGCATGCGCGTGCCGCAGGACATGTCGATCCTCGGCTTCGACGGCCTCGCGGTCAGCGAGCTGCTCGCGCCGCCGCTCGCGAGCATCGGCACGCCCAACGGCGAGATCGGCCGTTCGGCGTGGCAGCGTCTGATGGCGCGCATCGGCGGCGAGTACTCGGGTCCGTCGCTCGGCCTCGCGCTGCCGCACACGCTGCGCGAAGGCGGCACGATCGCGGCCATCGCCAGCGTGGCGCATGCGGGTTCCGCACAGCGCGCACGCAGCAGCATCGCGTCGTAAGCGCGCCGTAGTCGCTTCATAGCCGCTTCATAGCCGCTTCGCGCATCGATTTTTACCCGGCCTCGCCGCCTGCCCCCTTCTCGCCCACGACACAACGGGCCGCGCCCACCTGCGCGCCACAATGCCCATCCGATCCGGAGCCCCGACGTGACTCACCGACTCGCCTTCCGCCATCCGCTCGCCGCCCTCGCGCGCCGCGGCGCCGCCATGTTCGGCCTCGCGCTCTCGTTCGCGGCGGCGGGCCTCGCCGCGCCGACGCTCGCGCACGCCGACGCCACCGCGATCTGCTACAACTGCCCGCCCGAATGGGCCGACTGGGCCAGCCAGATCCAGGCGATCCAGCGCAAGACCGGCATCCGCGTGCCGTTCGACAACAAGAACTCGGGCCAGTCGATCGCGCAGTTGATGGCCGAGCAGAAAAGCCCGGTCGCCGACGTGGTGTATCTCGGCGTGTCGTCCGCGTTCCAGGCGAAGGACAAAGGCGTGATCGCGCCGTACAAGCCCGCGCACTGGGACGACATTCCGGCCAACCTGAAAGACCCGCAAGGCTACTGGTTCGCGATCCACTCGGGCACGCTCGGCTTTTTCGTCAACAAGGACGCGCTCGACGGCAAGCCGGTGCCGCGCTCGTGGGCGGACCTGCTCAAGCCCGAGTACAAAGGCATGATCGGCTACCTCGATCCGTCGAGCGCCTTCGTCGGCTATGCGGGCGCCGTCGCCGTGAATCTCGCGCTCGGCGGCACGCTCGACAACTTCCAGCCCGCTATCGAATGGTTCAGCAAGCTCAAGGCGAACCAGCCGATCGTGCCGAAGCAGACCGCCTACGCGCGCGTGCTGTCGGGCGAGATTCCGATCCTGCTCGACTACGACTTCGACGCCTATCGCGCGAAGTACAAGGATCACGCCAATGTGGAGTTCGTGATTCCGAAGGAAGGCACGATCTCCGTGCCCTATGTGATGAGCCTCGTGAAGCACGCGCCGCACGCCGACAACGGCAAGAAAGTGCTGGATTTCGTGCTCTCCGACGAAGGCCAGAAGCTTTGGGCCAACGCGTATCTGCGTCCCGTGCGCGCCAACGCGCTGTCGCCGGAAGCCGCCGCGAAGTTCCTGCCCGCGAGCGATTACGCGCGCGCCAAACCGGTCGATTTCGCGAAGATGGCCGCGCAGCAGCAGAGCTTCGGCGAGCGTTATCTGCAAGTCATGCACTGAGCGCGCGCTGAGTTCGCCACACCCGCCACGTTCGTCCACTTTCGTTTCGCCATGCACGATCTCACGTTTCCCCTGCGCTGGCGCGTGGCGCTCATCGCGCCCGCGCTCGCGATCTTCCTCGCGTTCTGGCTGCTGCCGATGGTGGCGCTCGTCCAGGTCAGCGCCGACGGCCATCTGTTCGCCACCTACACCGCACTGCTCGGCAACGGCCGCTACATGAGCGCGCTGCTCGCGACGGTGCTGCTCTCCGCCGCCGTCACGGCCGCGACGCTCGCGATCTCGACGATCTGCGGCCTCCTGCTCGCGCGCCGCCGTTTCGCTGGCCGACGCGCGCTGGTCGCCCTGCTCACGTTTCCGCTCGCGTTTCCAGGCGTGGTGGTCGGCTTCATGGTGATCATGCTCGCGGGCCGCCAGGGCCTGATCGGCGCGCTCGCGCTGCGCTTCACCGGCGAGCGCTGGGTGTTCGCCTATTCGATGGCGGGCCTGTTCGCGGGCTATCTGTACTTTTCGATTCCGCGCGTGATCGTCACGGTGATGGCGGTCGCGGGCCAGCTCGACGCCTCGCTCGAAGAAGCCGCGCGCTCGCTCGGCGCGTCGCCGTGGCGCGTCATGCGCGACGTGATCCTGCCCGCGCTCGCGCCGGGCCTGATCGCGGCGGGCGCGGTGTGCTTCGCCACCGCGATGGGCGCCTTCGGCACCGCCTTCACGCTCGCCACCGACATCGACGTGCTGCCGATGACCATCTACACCGAGTTCACGCTCAACGCGAACATGGTGACGGCGGCCGGCCTGTCGATCGTGCTCGGCGCGGTGACGTGGGCCGTGCTCACGCTCGCGCGCAGCCTGACGGGCGCCTCGGTGGCGGCAACGGCGTGAGCCGCGCCACCCTCGACACCGCCGCATCCTCGACGTCATCCGAACGAAGCATGAATACGATCGCCACGTCCTCTTCTCCGTCCCTGCCGCCCGCCGCGCGCCGCAAACGCCTCGTCTGGCCCGGCGCGCGCGCGTGGCTCGCCGCCGCGCAATGGGCCATCACGCTCGCCACCTGCGCCTTCCTCGTGGTGCCGGTCGTGATGTCGATTCTCGCGGGCCTCACCGTCAACTATTTTCGCGGCGTGGCGAGCGGCCTCACGCTGCGCTGGCTCGACCAGGTCTGGACGCAGTATCACGACTCCGTGTTCCTCTCGCTCGAAGTCGCGGCCGCCACGCTCGCCGTCACGCTCGTCGCGGGCGTGCCCGCCGGTTATGCGCTCGCGCGCAGCCGCACGCGTCTCTCGCGCGTGATCGAAGAGTTGCTCGTGATGCCCGTCGCGCTGCCCGGCCTCGCCTCGGCGCTCGCGCTGCTGGTGGTCTACGGCGGCTTCTCCGCGTTTCGCATGAGCGCGGCCTTCATCGTGGTCGGGCACGTGGTGTTCACGCTGCCGTTCATGGTGCGGCCGGTGGCGGCCGTGTGCGCCTCCGGCGATCTGCGCACGCTCGAAGAAGGCGCGGCGAGCCTCGGCGCGAACTTCGTGCAGCGCTTCATGACGATCGTGCTGCCGAACGCGCGCCCCGGCATCGTGGCGGGCGCGCTCGCGGTGCTCACGCTCTCGATCGGCGAATTCAACCTGACGTGGATGCTGCACACGCCCGACACCAAGACGCTGCCCGTCGGTCTCGCCGATACCTACGCGTCGCTGCGCATCGAAGTCGGCAGCGCGTACACGATCCTGTTTTTCATCATGACGATGCCGCTGCTGGTGGCGATGCAGTGGCTCGGCGTGGAGGCGACGGGCGCCCAGACGAAGCGCGCCGCCGCCGCGCAAGCCGCTCATACTGAGGAAGCCGAATGAAGCCCGCAATGAAACTCGACTCGATGCCGATCACGCTCACGCAGTGCGCGAAAACGTTTCGCGGCACGCGCGTGCTGGAGCCGCTCGACCTGAGCATCGGCGCGGGCGAGACGCTCGTGCTGCTCGGCCCGTCGGGCTGCGGCAAGACCACGACGCTGCGTCTGATCGCCGGCCTCGAGACGCCCGACGCGGGCGGCCGCGTGGCGTTCGGCGACGACGACGTCACGGCCCTGCCCATCGAGCGCCGCAAGGTCGGCATGGTGTTCCAGAATTACGCGCTGTTTCCGAACCTCAACGTGCGCGGGAATATCGGCTACGGTCTGAAGATTCAGCGCGTGAGCGGCGCGGACGCGCGCGAACGTGTCGACGCCCTGCTCACGATGATGCGTCTCGAAGCGCACGCCGACAAACCCGTTTCGCAGCTTTCCGGCGGCCAGCGCCAGCGTGTCGCGCTAGCGCGTGCGCTCGCGCCGCGCCCGCGCGTGCTGCTGCTCGACGAACCGCTGACCGCGCTCGACGCGCGTCTGCGCGACACGCTGCGCGGCGAAATGAACACGCTGCTGCGCGAGCTGGGCGTGACGACCGTCTACGTCACGCACGACCAGGCCGAAGCGATGGAACTCGGCGACCGCATCGTCGTGATGAGCCATGGCCGCATCGAGCAGATCGGCACGCCGCGCGACATCTATTACCGACCCGCGAGCCGCGCGGTGGCGCAGTTCATCGGCACGCTCAATCGCCTCGCGGGCGAGTGGCGCGACGGCATGCTCTGCACCACGGGCGGCGCGGTCCGCGCGCCGGGCAACAGCCGCAGCGGCGCGAACGAACTCTTTTTCCGCCCCGAAGACGCCACGCTCGCCGATCCCGCCGCCGCCGCGCTGCGCGGCACGATCGAGCAAGCGACGTTTCTCGGCGAACGCACGCGCCTGACGATCGGCGGCGCCGCGCCCGATGCGCTGTTCATCGACGTGGCGGGCCGCATCGAACTCGCGCGCGGCACGCCCGTGGGCATCGCCATCGCACCGGAAGCGCTGATTGCGCTCGCGTAACTTCGCGTAACTTTTACAATCGAGGTCAATATGCTGCTCGCCCAGATCAGCGATCTGCACATCAAGCCGCCGGGCGCGCTCGCGTACCGGCGCGTCGATACCGCCGCGCAATTCGCGCGCACGATTGCGCGGCTCAACGCGCTCGCGCCGCGTCCCGACGCGGTGCTCATCACCGGCGATCTGGTCGATTGCGGCAGCGCCGACGAATACCGGCATCTGAAAACGCTGCTCGACACGCTGGCGATTCCCTACTGGCTGCTGATCGGCAATCACGACGGACGCGAGGGCTTGCGCGAGGTGTTCGGCGAACGCGCCGAACTGCAGGCGCGCGCGCCCGGCGATTTCGTGCAATACGTCGTCGATCTCGGTGCGCTGCGCGTGATCGCGCTCGATTCGATGCAGCCGGGCCGCAGTGGCGGCACGCTCTGCGAGGCGCGGCTGGGCTGGCTCGCGCAGCAACTCGACGCGGCGCGCGGGCGTCCGGTGATCGTCGCGCTCCATCATCCGCCGTTCGATTGCGGCATCGCGCATATGGATGCGATCCGTCTCGACGAGCCCGCCGCGCGCGCGCTCGAAGCGCTGATCGCGCAGCATCCGAACGTGGAGCGCGTGCTCTGCGGCCATGTGCACCGGCCGATGTTCGTGCGCTTCGGCGGCACCATCGCCAGCGCGGTGCCCGCGCCCGCGCATCAGGTCACGCTCGATCTCGCGGCCGATGCACCCTCCTCGTTCACGCTCGAACCGCCCGCCTTCGCGCTGCACCGCTACGACGCCGCGCGCGGCATCGTCACGCATCACGCTTATGTGGAGCCCTCGGACGGCCCGTATCCGTTTCACGAACCGTCGGGCGAATTGATCGCCTGAGCGGTGTCTGACCATCGTCAGGCTCGCGCGCAACGGCATCCGCAGCGACGGAGCGGCACCAGCAGAAACCCCCGCGCTCCGGTATGATCGGCACGCCCGGCCCCACGCCGGGCTGCCCTTTACGTATCGGGCCGTTCCGCCGCGAACGGCCGACCCAGCGCCCATGCCCACATCCGAATCCGCTACCGCCGGCGACAGCCGGTCGTTGCGCGGCCTCCTGCTTTTGCTCGCGACCATCGCGGGCATTTCGGTCGCGAACATCTATTACAACCAGCCGCTGCTCGACGACTTCCGCCAGGCCTTCCCGGGCGGCGCGGCATGGATCGGCGCGGTGCCCGCCGCGACGCAGCTCGGCTACGCCGCCGGCATGCTGCTGCTCGCGCCGCTCGGCGACCGCTTCGACCGCCGCCGCATCATCCTGATGCAGACCGCGCTGCTCTGCTGCGCGCTGCTCGTCGCCACGACCGCGCCCACGCTGCCCGTGCTGATTGGCGCGAGCCTCGCCATGGGCGTGCTCTCGACCATCGCGCAGCAAGCCGTGCCGTTCGCCGCCGAACTCGCGCCGCCCGAAGGGCGTGGCCACGCCGTCGGCACCGTCATGAGCGGCTTGCTGATCGGCATTCTGCTTGCGCGGACCGCCGCCGGTTTCGTCGGCCAGTATTTCGGCTGGCGCTCGGTGTTCGGCGCGTCGATCGTGGTGCTGCTCTGTCTCGCCGTCGTCATCATCAAGAAATTGCCGAAAAGCCGGCCGACGTCGACGCTGAGCTACGGCAAGCTGCTCGGCTCGATGTGGCATCTGGCGGTGGAATTACGCGGACTGCGCGAGGCGTCGGCGACGGGCGCCTGCCTGTTCGCCGCGTTCAGCCTGTTCTGGCCCGTGCTCACGCTGCTGCTCGCGGGCGAGCCGTTCCATCTCGGGCCGCAGGTCGCGGGGCTGTTCGGCATCGTCGGCGCGGCGGGCGCGCTGGCCGCGCCGTGGGCCGGACGCTCGGCGGACAAACGCGGACCGCGTGCGGTCATCACGATGTCGATCGCGCTGATGGCGCTCGCGTTCGTGATCTTCGCGTTCTCGGGCAAAAGCCTGATCGGTCTGGTGATCGGCGTCGTGGTGCTCGACGTCGGCGTGCAGGCCGCGCAGATTTCGAATCAGTCGCGCATCTACGCACTGCGGCCCGAAGCGCGCAGCCGCGTGAACACCGTGTTCATGGTCTGCTATTTCATCGGCGGCGCGACCGGTTCGGCCGTGGGCGCCGCGACGTGGCATGCGTTCGGCTGGGTCGGCGTCTGCGTGGCGGGACTCGGCTTCACGGCGCTGGCCGCGTGGGTGCATTTCGCCACGCGCCCGCGCGTGAACGCGAGCGCGCAGACTTCCTGACCGTCACGGCAAATCATCGCCGCCGGCACGCCTATTTGCCCGAATCGAGCAGATCGGTCATGTCGTCGGCATGCTCTTCCTCGACGGCGAGAATCTCCTCGAAAATGCGCCGCGTGGTGGTGTCGCTGTCGCCGAGGTAATGAATGATCGCGCGATAACTCTCGATCGCAATGCGCTCGGCGATCAGATTCTCGCGAATCATGTCGTGCAGGTCCTTGCCCTCCTTGTACTCGGAATGCGAATGCTCAACGAGGTGCGCGGGCGAAAAATCCGGCTCGCCGCCAAGCTGCACGATGCGCGCGGCGAGCATGTCCGCGTGCTGTTCTTCCTCGGTCGCGTGCTCGAGAAACTCGGCCGCCACCGATTCCGATTCGATCCCCTTCGCCATGAAGTAGTGCCGCTTGTAGCGCAGCACGCAAACAAGCTCGGTGGCGAGCGAATCGTTGAGCAGCTTGAGCACGGTTTCGCGGTCCGCGCCGTAGCCCGGCGTGACCGGGCCTTGCTCCAGATTGCGTCGCGCATCTTCGCGCACGCGTTTCAGATCGATCTCAAACGAAGCGTGTGACTTCGACATCTGACTCTCCTTCGAACGGTTGGCAGGCTGACTTGGGTTCGCGCGCGGTCGCGGACGGCGACTACCGGCCGCTAGCCGCGCAGCACGCCGAGCAGCAGCGTGACGACGAACACGACGAGGAAGACGTAAAACAGGATCTTGGCGATTTCCGCCGCGCCCGCCGCAATGCCGGTGAAGCCGAACACGGCGGCAATGAGCGCGATCACGAAAAAGACGATGGCGTAATGAAGCATGGCGTCGTTCTCCCGTTTTTCCCCTGGATGCGGCTGATGTGGCAATTCGCTATGCGCAAGCAGCGGTCCCGAGCACGCGGACAATCTGGCGGAAAAATCGCGAATAGCCCTTGAAACAAGGGCTCGAAGCAGAATCGGGAGGGAGAGAAACGGCGTCAGGCACGCCGCGTGCTGGAGGAGGATTCCCTTAATCGTGGAGGAATCCCTCATGAAACGCCTGATTGCCTTGCTTCTCGTTGCCGCGTCGGCTGCGGCACTGGCCGCCTGCAACACCGTGGCGGGCGCTGGCCAGGATATTTCTTCAGGTGGTCACGCCATTTCGAACACCGCCGAGCAGGCGAAGTAAGCGGCGGGCCTCGGTGAAAAACGGCTGCGCTGTGCGCGCCGTTTTTCATCGTTTTGCGGCGAATCGAAGAAGAAAATCCAGTACCTGGCCATCACCTGGCAATCCGGACAATCTGCGTGAATCGCAGATCGAATCAGCTTGTCCGGCGCCTGTCGTCGAAGAAAAACGAGAGTCCGACGCTGCCGAGAATCAGCACCGTCGCGACGATCGTCCCCGTGGTGATCGGCTCGCCCAGCATCACCGCGCCCAGCGCCACCGCCACCACCGGATTCACGTACATGCAGCTGCTCGCCACGAGCGGACTTGTCTGGCGAATCAGATAGCCATACGCGACATACGCGGCCATCGTGCCGATCAGCATCAGATAAACGAAGGCGACGAACGGCAGGAAGTGCAGCGTGCCCATGCGCTCGCCGGTGATCCACGCGACCAGCGTCGAGATCGCACCGCCGAGGCCGATCTGCAAGGCCGTGGCGATGAAGAGATCGGACGGCAATTCGAGCCGTCCCGCCAGATGCGCGCCCACTGCCCAGAACAGCGCGCCGCCGAGAATCGCGAGCGACCCGCCCGCCGTGCCGCTCGCGCCGCCGCCGTGACTCAGAATGGCGATGCCGACGAGACCGAGCGCGACCGCCGCCCATTCGCCTTTCGCGACACGCCGGCCCGCAGCCGCTGCGATCAGCGTGGCGAACAAGGGAACGGTCGCGACCATCACGGCCGCCGTGCCGGTGCCGACCGTGCGCATGCCGTACGCGAGCATGCCGCTCGACAGCCCGACCAGCAGCGTGCCGACGACACCCGCGTTACGCACCTGCGCGAGCGTGGGCATGACGGGGCGTCGCCGCATCGCGAATACGAACAGACCGATGCCCGCCAGCAGGTTGCGCAGGCCCGAGAGCAAGAGCGGCGGAAACGAGCCGAGCGCGACGTGCACGCCGAGATAGGTCGAGCCCCAGACGAAGTAGACGACCGCGAGCGACAGCGCGACGCGACCGCTGCGCGTCTGCGGCAGGCGCAGGGCGCGCGCACTGCGCCAGCACCAGGCGCCCGCCCGTATCAACGCTTGAAGGAGACCGAGAAGGAGCCCTTGTGCGAGCGACAAAGCAGTCTGGCCGGAAGGCAAACGGGGCAGCATCGTCAATGCTCCGTGGCGGCGCTGAAAGGGGAACGGACGAAGCACGGGCATCCCGCCGGACGTGGGACGGGACGAGCAAAGCGCGACGGCATGATGGAGGCGGAGAGCGGAGCGAAAGTGCGAGAGAGCGTGCCGATGAGGGCGAAGCTGAACGCGCCCGAAACACGATTGAAAGCTCGGACGGGCGCCACGCATTATGCAACAACGTGCTTCATTGCGGACGCCGCGCAGCGCCTTTATGCGTGGGGGCGCTGCGTGCGCGCAACGGTGTCCCGATCCGGGCGAAACGCAGCGTCGATCCGGCCGCCCTCGCCCCCGATTTTCGAGACCGTGCTAGGATGACACATCCTTTCGATTTACTTTCAGACGATTTTTCGTCCACTTTTTTGCTTCGTCGATACTGATGCGCCAATCGCCCCCGATCCTCGCCGTTTGCCCGCCGCCGCGCCCGTTGCGCGGCGCGGTCGTGCGCGCACGGGCGGCGCATTCGGCAGAGCGCCCCTCGGCCCGCTCACTGGCTCGACGACGCCCACGCCAACCCGGCCAGTCCACCGGCTACCACGCCCCGCAAGCCGCCGCCCGGCGCCCGCGCTGAACCACCCTCCGCTTCCGGAGCCGTTCGGCCAGGCTCCGGGCCGACGATCCCTCACCTCATCCCTTTCACTTTTCCGGATTGCCGGGAGAACCGCCATGTCCAAGAAAATCCGTTACCTGACCGAACTCGATCTCGCCCGCCTCGAAAAATGCGCCGCCGAACCTGGCGCCGCCCCGGCGCGCCAGGCCATGCTCGACGAGCTGCTCGAGCGCGCCGAGATCGTCGATGCGCACAAGGTCGCCTCGAACGTCGTCACCATGAATTCGCAGGTCACGCTCGTGAGCGAGCGCTCGGGCGAGCCGGTGACTTTCACGGTCGTTTATCCGGCGGGCGCGAATGTCGAAGCCGGACGCCTGAACGTGTTCTCGCCGGCGGGCCTTGCGCTGCTCGGCGCGAAGCGCGGCGACACCGTGCGCTTCACGCCGCCGAGCGGCGCCGTCGAAACGCTCAAGATCGATCGCATCCTGTTTCAGCCCGAAGCCGCCGACGATTTTTCGCTCTAATCGCTCTAATCGCTCTAATCGCTCTAATCGCTCTAATCGCTCTAGTAACGCGCAGCTTTCACCCGAAGCACGCGCCGCTTTGCGCCGTGGCTTCGCGGTTCTTCCACCACTTTTCCTCCCTCCCCAACAAAGCGAAATCCGCGCGCATCGCTATATGAGCGCGCGCGCGAAACGCGCCGCGCCTGCCACATCGCGCGCGAATTCGCGCTTGCCAGATCGTCGCAGCGCGGTGTATCGTTTGGCCTGCTTACGCGGGGGTCCTGCGTCATGCGCCGCTTCGAACCATTCATACGAATGCTCAAGCTGCGTATTTCGCGGGTGAGAAATACCCTTTGAACCTGATCTGGATAATGCCAGCGCAGGGAAGCGTCCGGACTTCGCAGCACCATCGCCTTGCTTCATCCATCAAAGCGAAGTCCGTCCACGTTCCGTTTCGTCTCCTGCTAAGCCGTTGTTCCCCCACTGCTTCATGGAGAGAGAGACGCATGAACGCGAATCCCAAATTCATTTCCGCCAACGCGCACGTCGACGAAGCCGCGATCGCGCCGCTGCCCAATTCCCGCAAGATCTACGTCACCGGCTCGCAGCCCGACATCCGCGTGCCGATGCGCGAGATCACGCAAGCCGACACGCCCACGGGCTTCGGCGGCGAGAAGAATCCGCCGGTCTACGTCTACGACACCTCGGGTCCGTACACCGATCCCGAAGCGAAGATCGACATTCGCGCGGGTCTGCCTGCGCTGCGCCAGTCGTGGATCGAAAAGCGCGGCGACACTGAAGCGCTGCCGGGCCTCTCCTCCGACTACGGCCGCGAGCGCGCCGCCGATCCGGCCACGGCCGAACTGCGTTTCCCGGGCCTGCACCGCACGCCGCGCCGCGCCCAGGCCGGCAAGAACGTCACGCAGATGCACTACGCGCGTCAGGGCATCATCACGCCCGAAATGGAGTACATCGCGATCCGCGAAAACCAGCGTCGCGCCGAGTACCTCGAAAGCCTCAAGTCGAGCGGCCCGAACGGCGCAAAGCTCGCGGCGATGATGGGCCGCCAGCATCCGGGCCAGGCGTTCGGCGCAGCGGCGTTCGGCGCCGACGCGCTCAAGGAAATCACGCCTGAATTCGTGCGCGACGAGATCGCACGCGGCCGCGCGATCATCCCCGCGAACATCAACCACCCGGAAAGCGAACCGATGATCATCGGCCGCAACTTCCTCGTGAAGATCAACGCGAACATCGGCAACTCGGCGGTCACGTCGTCGATCGGCGAGGAAGTCGACAAGATGACGTGGGCGATCCGCTGGGGCGGCGACACGGTCATGGATCTGTCGACCGGCAAGCACATTCATGAAACGCGCGAGTGGATCATCCGCAATTCGCCGGTGCCGATCGGCACGGTGCCGATCTATCAGGCGCTCGAAAAGGTCAACGGCAAGGCTGAAGACCTCACGTGGGAAATGTTCCGCGACACGCTGATCGAGCAGGCCGAGCAAGGCGTCGACTACTTCACGATTCACGCGGGCGTGCGTCTGCAATACGTGCCGCTCACGGCCAACCGCATGACGGGCATCGTCTCGCGCGGTGGTTCGATCATGGCCAAGTGGTGCCTCGCGCACCATAAGGAATCCTTCATTTACGAGCATTTCGAAGAGATCTGCGAATTCATGAAGGAATACGACGTGAGCTTCTCGCTCGGCGACGGCCTGCGTCCCGGCTCGATCTACGACGCCAACGACGAAGCGCAGCTCGGCGAACTGAAGACGCTCGGCGAACTCACGCAGATCGCGTGGAAGCACGACGTGCAGGTGATGATCGAAGGCCCCGGCCACGTGCCGATGCAGCTCATCAAGGAGAACATGGATCTCCAGCTCGACTGGTGCAAGGAAGCGCCGTTCTACACGCTCGGGCCGCTGACCACCGACATCGCGCCGGGCTACGATCACATCACTTCGGGCATCGGCGCGGCGATGATCGGCTGGTTCGGCACGGCGATGCTCTGCTACGTCACGCCGAAGGAACACCTCGGCCTGCCGAACAAGGACGACGTGAAGGAAGGCATCATCACGTACAAGCTCGCGGCGCACGCGGCCGATCTCGCGAAGGGTCATCCGGGCGCGCAGGTGCGCGACAACGCGCTCTCGAAGGCGCGTTTCGAGTTCCGCTGGGAAGACCAGTTCAACCTCGGCCTCGATCCGGACAAGGCGCGTGAATTCCACGACGAAACGCTGCCGAAGGACTCGGCCAAGGTCGCGCACTTCTGCTCGATGTGCGGCCCGCACTTCTGCTCGATGAAGATCACGCAGGACGTGCGCGACTTCGCGGCGAAGCAAGGCATGAGCGACGACGAAGCCCTGAAAAAAGGCATGGAAGTGAAGGCCGTCGAGTTCGTCAAGCAAGGCGCGGAGATTTATCAGCGCCAGTAAGCGAAGCGGTTTTTCGCTGCGCCGCACGATGATCAATCTTCACGACGATCGTCGTGCGGCGCGCCGATACATTTTTTAACGACTCCGACAACTCGCTGACAAGCGCACACACCCTGATACGCGGCGCGTGGCTAGGATGGGTGTACTGGAGGTGCGAATCGGGCCTGCGATAGGCGGCGAGATCCGCATCGCGTATCCGATTTCAAGGAGTCGACAATGAACGCGCTCGTCCGTCCCCGCATCCTACTCACGACCGCCACGCTGGTCGCCGTGCTCGGCAGTCTGACTGCTTGTGACAACATGTCCCGACGCGATCGCGACACCGCCATCGGCGCGGGTGTCGGCGGCGCCGCGGGCGCCGTGATCGGCGGCAGCGCGCTGTCGACGGTGGGCGGCGCGGCGGTGGGCGGCATCATCGGCAATCAGGTCGGCAAGTAACCCGCGGTCTGCGCGAAGCATAACGACAACGTCGACAACCCCGACAGGCAGATCGCCGGCCAGCCCGGTTTCAGAGAGGATGCGCGGCGCATGGTTCCTTGGGACATGCGCCGCGCCTGTTTTTGAGCCGCGCCATTGCGTCGGTGCCCTTGCCCGCAATATGCCGTTACGCGTGGGCAATACGCCGCGACGGCAACGCGAGTAAGCTCGATCGACTACGCCGCGATCCGCGCCGCGCCTCGGAGCCCGTCATGCAATACCCGTTTGCGTTTGTATCGATGCTGTCTTCGTCTGTGTCGGCTTGCCGCGCATCCACGTCTGCGCGATATGCGAAGCGCGCCGCTTCGGCAGGCGCGGCCGTCGCGCTGCTCGCGCTCTCGGGCTGCTACTACTACGCGCCATACGGCTACGCGCCCTACTCGTCCTACTCGCCGTACTACGCCGGCGCGGTGCCCGCCGCCGGCACGCAGCAGGAAACGTCGGCTTATCCAACGCAGCAATCGGCACAATCGACCTGGACCGCGGCGCCCAACCCCGCGCCCGCCGCGATTCCCGACGCGCAGTATCCCGGTTCGCTCACGGCCACGCCGCCGGTCGTCGTCGCCGCGCCCGTGTGGCCGGTCTGGCCTGCGTACTATCCGGCTTATCCGGCCTGGCCCGCCTACTATTCGTATCCCGCATGGGGCTGGGGCGCGCCGTCGATCTCGTTCGGCTTCGGCTACTGGGGCGGCGGCGGACACTGGCATCGCTGATCGCGCGGCATCGCATCCGCACTCGAACCGCTGCCCCTCCCGCGCGCCCGGCCCGCGCACGACCGTACTTTCCCTCCTTGACGCTCCGCGCCCATTTTCTATCCTGCTTAGGGGCACCGGGGATTGAAGCACTGCCTTAACTACATCGCCCTCCTTCTCGACGACGCAAGCCGCCGCGCGCCGTCCGCCCCGCCGACGCCACGCCCGGCACGCCGTGCGCCCACGCATCGATGCGCCGATACGAACCAGCACAAAGGAGACGTCATGTTTCATCAGCTGTTGACACCCATCGGCAACTCGCTGCTCTTGTCGTTCATCGTGGCGGTGTTGCCGATCGCCGTGGTGCTCGTCCTGCTCGGCTGGGCGCGCCGCCCCGCGTGGCAGGCTTCGCTCGCGGGCCTCGTCGTCGGGCTGATCGTGGCCATCGCGGGCTGGCAGTTCCCGGTCAATCTGGCGGTGAGCGCGGTGCTCAACGGCGTGGTGTTCGCGCTGTGGCCGGTCATGTGGATCGTGGTCACGGCCATCCTGCTCTACAACATCGCGCTGCGTTCGGGGCGCTTCGCGGCGTTCCGCATGTGGCTGCTCGACAATCTGCCGAACGACCGGCGCATCGTGCTCGTCGTGGTGGGGTTCTCGTTCGGCGCGCTGTTCGAAGGCATTTCGGGCTTCGGCACGCCGATCGCGATCACGAGTTCGCTGCTCATCATGCTCGGCTTCCCGACGCTCGAAGCGCTCACTTTCACGCTGATCTTCAACACCGCGCCGGTGGCGTTCGGCGCGCTCGGCGTGCCGATCACCGTGCTCGGCGCGGTCACGCATCTGCCCGCCGACGTGCTCGGCCAGATGGTCGGCCGCCAGTTGCCGTTCTTCGCCCTGCTGCTGCCGTTCTACGTGATCGCGATCTACGCGGGCGTGGGCGGCATGCTGCGCATCTGGCCGGTGCTGCTGGTCTCGGGCGGCAGTTTCGCGATCACGCAGTTCGTCACCGCGAACTTCATCAACTACAGCCTGACCGACGTGCTGTCGTCGCTCGTTTCGCTGATCCTGACCATCGTGTTTCTGCGCGTCTGGAAACCCGCGCCCGATCCCGCCTTCGAGATCAAGGTCGACCGCGCGAAGGAAGTGCGCGGCGCCGTCTCGGGCGCGCAAGGCTGGTATCCGTGGATCATCGTGGCCGTCGTGGTGATTCTCTGGACCGTGGCGAAGGTGTTCGCGATCGGCGACGTGAAAGTGCCGTGGCCGGGTCTCGACAAGGCCGTCTTCATCACGCTCTACAAGACGCCGTACGGCGCGATCTGGGACTTCCAGCCGCTCGCCACGGGCACCGCGATCCTCGTGGCGGCGATCATCACGGCCTTCGTCGTGCGGCTTAAACCCGCCGACTTCAGCGGCGCGATCGTCGACACGTGGGTGCAGACGCGCATCGCCATTCTCACGGTGGCGACCATCGTCGGGCTCGCGTTTCTGATGAACTACTCGGGCCTCACCTACACGCTCGGGCTCGGCGTGGCGTCGGTGGGCGCGTTCTTCCCGCTGGTGTCCGCGTTCCTCGGCTGGGTCGCCGTGTTCCTCTCGGGCAGCGACACCTCGGGCAACGCGCTGTTCGGCAACCTGCAGGTGGTGGCCGCGCAGCAGCTCAACCTCAATCCCGTGCTGATGGCGGCGACCAACTCGTCGGGCGGCGTGATGGGCAAGATGATCTCGCCGCAGAACATCGCGACGGGCGTCGCAACCACCGAGCTCAAGGGCAAGGAAGGCCACGTCTTCGCACGCACCTTCAAGCATTCGATCCTGATGACGGTGCTGCTCGGCCTGCTCGTCTGGCTCCAGCAGAACGTCTTCACGTGGATGATTCCGCCGCACTGAGCGCGCGATACTCCGCAGCAAAATAAAAAGCCCGCCTGCTTGACGCAGGCGGGCTTTTTAACGATCGCGGACCGGACGAAGGCGACGGACAGCGCGCCTTCGTGCGGTTGCAAATCGCTTAGTGCAGCTCTTCGACCATCAGGCCCATGATCTCGCGCGCCGGGCGCGACGAGTCGATCTGGCCTTTGTCGTCGACCACGGCGATGCGGGTCTGGTTCTCGGTCACGGCGCGCACGTTCACCTTGTACTGCTTGGCGATCTTTTCCTTGCGGCCATGGAAGATCTGGTTCCAGAAGCCCTGTTCCGCCGACGTCATATCCTGCGGATCGACGTAGCGCACGTAGTAGATGCCCTTCGAGCGGTCGCGGTCGTCCACGGTGAAGTTGGCGCGATCGAGCGCGACGCCCACACGCAGCCACGCGCGGTCATACGGCTCGCCGAGCGTGAGTTCGCTCGACGTGTACTGACCCGACGTGTTGCCCGTCGGCGTGGACGGCTGGCTCTGACCCACGGCTGCGGCGTTCTGCGCGGCGATGGCGGCGGCGGCCGCATCCGGTGCCTTCGACTTCGCGTCCTTGGCGTTGGCCTTGGCATCGACGTCCTTCGCGACCTGCGCGTCGGGCACGCCCGGCTTGGCGTTCGCGAGCGTCATCATCAGGCGCTTCAGGTATTCCTGCTCGAGCGCGGGATCGTTGGGCTTCGGCACCCACTTGCTGGTCTCGTTGTTGGTGCCCGACAGCTGCTCGCTCAGCCCCTTCTGGCTGATGAACACATACGTGCCGCCCGTGGGCGACGTTTCGAGGCGCGTGCGGTACTTGTTGCGCTCGGCCGTGACGTACGAGTTGCCCGTGGCCCACGACAGCGTGTTGCGGATCAGACCGTCGTTGATCTTCGGATGGGTTTCGTTCCAGTCCGTTTCCATCACGCCCTTGTCGCGCTGGTCGACGACCAGCAGGAAGCCTTGTTCCTGCCAGAAGCGGCGGACCTGGGCCCAGACGTCGGCGGGCGTGCGGCTGTCGATGACGAGCCAGCTTTCCGTGCCGTCACGCTGGATGTGCATGCCCGGAACCTGCGGCAGCACCTGGGTCTGCTGGTCGGACGACGGCGCGTCGCTCTGGACCTGCTTGAGCGTGGACAGCGAGGCCTCGCCGCCCTGCGGCGCCACCGAACGCTGGTCGGACGTTTCGTCCAGCAAGTTCGGCGGTACAGCCAGCGACGCCTGCTTCGCCTTGGCGTCGCTGCGGTAATCGATCTTGTTCGGCGACGGCGAACTGCAGCCGGCGACCAACCCGCCCGCCATCAGGAGCGCAAAGGCGCGTGCGGCAAGACGTTGATGAAAATCACTCATGTTCGGGTAATCCCTTCGGCTTAGGCCACGTCCGGTTTCGTGGATCAACCAAACATTTTACCGGCGACTCGGCGTGATGTGCAAAAAGCCGGGGGCGACAACGCCGCTTGAAACGCTTTCCTCGCGCGCAACGCCCTGTCCGCGCGGCCTTTACCGGCATTTCCCGTAATCAAATTAACGTTTATCAACATTCGGTAAGCCTTGCCGATTGTGCCCTTTTGCTCAGCTTTTCCTTACAAATCAAGCGACTGGGGTTCTATCGAGGTTCGCTCGAGTTTGCGCAGTGCGGTGTCGCGCGTTCGGTGGGCTTGCCTGAAAGGGCCCGGTGCTACTTTTCTCAAAAAGAAAAGAAACATCTCGAAAAAAGAATCTAACGGAGAGAAATATGACAACTTGCAGCCTCACCGAGGCGGGCCGCGTCACGTCTGTCGCCCGCGCAGTTACCTGCGCACTCGTGTGCCTGGCCGGTCTGCCCGCCGTCGCGCACGCCGCGCTCGGCGACATCGCCCCCGCCGCCGAAGCCGCCTCGCCGCCCGCGCACAGCGTCGCGGGCGGCGAGGCGCGGATGGCGAGCTACACCGATGCAGCGGGCACGACCGTCAACGTCTACATCGACGCCCGCAGCCGGCGGATCTTCGCCTACACCTGGCAAGGTCCGGCGACGCCCAATCTCGACACACTCCTCGGCCCGTACGCCGCCACCTGGCACAGCGGCGCGGCAGCGCTGCACGCCGCCGGCGGCGACGAACTGCACGCCGCGCGCGTGGAAACGCCATCGGTCATCGTCGAAACCGGCGGTCACATGCGCGGTTACATCGGGCGCGCGTGGCTGCCCGGCGCGCTGCCCGTCGGCATCACTGAGAGGGCACTGCAATGAACGCACATGAACTTCCAGCGCGGGCACAAGAGTCTGCGCCATCCGGCCGCCGCATGCGCCTGCTCGCTTGCGCGAGCGTCCTTGGGCTCGCGCTGAGCGTCACGCTCGTCGCCTGCGGCGGCGGCGGGGGCGATGGCGGCGGCAACGGCGCGGGCAGTCCGCCCGCCCCAGCGCGACCGCCGCGCCTACCGCCGTCAAACCTGCGGCCACGCCCGCGCCGAACACCAGCAATACGAGCGTGCCGCCGTCGAGCACGCCCAACGTGCATCCCGTGAGCGTCGCGGCCACGCCCAGCTCGACGCGCAACATGCTCACCACGACCGTGACCGTCTGCGTGCCGGGCACGAACACCTGCGCGACCATCGGCAACGTGCAGGTGGACACCGGTTCGCAGGGCCTGCGGCTGCTCGCTTCCGCGCTGCCCGCCGGACTGAATCTGCCCGCGGTGTCGGCGGGGGGCGGCCAGGCCATCGCGGGCGAATGCGCGGGCTTCGGCAGCGGCTACACCTGGGGCGCCGTGCGCAGCGCCGACGTGCGGCTCGCGGGCGAAGTGGCGTCCGCGCTGCCGATCCAGGTGATCGCCGACCCGGCCGTGCCCGCCACGCCGAGCGCCTGCCAGGGCCGCGGCCTCGCGATGCTGACGCCCGGGACGCTGCGCGCGAACGGCATCCTCGGCGTCGGTCCGTTCGATGCCGACTGCGGCGCGTCGTGCGTCAATCAGGCGTCGGGATCGTGGTACTACGCGTGCGCGTCGGGCACTTGCGCGGCCAGCGCGCAGCCGCTCGCGCAGCAGGTGCGCAACCCCGTCGCCGCCTTCGCCACCGACAACAACGGCGTCGTGCTCGACCTGCCCGCCGTGGCCGCGAGCGGCGCATCGAGCGTGTCCGGATCGCTGATCTTCGGCATCGGCTCGCAGTCGAACAACGCGCTCGGCGGCGCGACGGTGCTGCGCGCGAACACCGTGACGGGCTTCGTCTCGACCACCACCTCGGACGGCAGCGTCTACGCGCAAAGCTATCTGGACAGCGGCTCGAACGGATTCTTCTTCGCCAACGCGACGCTCACGCGCTGCGGCGTCTGGTACTGCCCGTCATCGCCGCAAAGTCTCAGCGCGACGATCAAGGGCATCGACGGCACCGGCGCGCCCGCCGCGCTTTCGATCGACAGCGCGCAGACGCTCTTCGCGAGCGGCAACTGGGCGTTCGCGAATCTGGCGGGCTACAACGGCCATGCGTTCGGATGGGGCCTGCCGTTTTTCTTCGGCAAGCGCGTCTATACGGCGATCGAGGCCCAGGCGACGCCGGTGGGCGCGGGACCGTACTTCGCGTTCTGATGACGGGGAAAAAATGGAGCGAGGCGCGCGGCGCGCCTCGTCATGATGGACGAAACGTGCTTAGTCTTGCGCGCTGGCGTCGGAAGCCGGCGTGGTCTTCGCGAGCGCGGCCGGCGCGAGCCAGTGGAACGACGTGAGGCTGCCGGTGTGATCGTAGGTGCACTCGGCGGCGGTGGCCGTGGGCGGCGCCTTGTGCAGGCCGAGTTTGCGGGCGATCAGCTCGACGGGCGTGGTGGGCTTGGCTTCCGCCGCATGCGTCGATGAAGCACCCGACGCTGCCGAAGCCGCCGCAGCACTCGACGCACCCGAAGCCGCATGCGCCCCGCTCGCAGCCACAGCCGCCGACGCAGCGACCGCCTCCGAAGCCGGCAACACGCCGCGTTCGAGATGCCCTTCGATCACCACGCGTTCGCCGCGATAGGCCACGGCGGTATGCGTGACGGAGAGTTCGCCCAGCGACGCCTGGTTCAGCCGCGTGCGCATCTCCTGCTCGCAGGCGCCCGGATTCTGATACTGCGCGACGCATCCCGCGAGCAGGGTAACGCCGGCCGCAAGGCCGACGAGGCTGACATTCCGTTTATTCATCGCTCTTTCATGCGCTCGAAGCGCGGTTCGGTTTTCAGGCTGCGGCAATTGTAGCCTACGGTAGGCCGCGCCCTCCGTCGAAGCGATGCGCGGCGGCGCGGGCCTGCTATCATCGCTGCTGTATATCCGTACAGTGCCGCGCGTGCTTCCCGACTCCCCCGATCCGTTCTATTACCTCGCGAACTTCGAGCGTGCGCTCGGCTGGCTCGACGCGCGCTGCGCCGACCTCTTCGACGACGGGGAACGCCGCTTCCTGCGCGATTTCGTCGCCCTGCCGCGCGCCTCGCGTGCATTGTTCGTGCGCATGCTGATGCGCAAAGGGCCGGATTTTCGCGCCAGCAAGCTCGATTACGCCGAAATCGGCTGCCCGCGCGAAGCCGCTGCGCCGCTGGTGGCGGGCGGCTGGCTCGACGGCGCGCCCGTGCTCGCTTTCGATGCGCTCGCGGCAATCGTCACGAAGGCGGAATTGCTGGCGCTCGCTGCGCACCTCGCGCAAGTCACCCATGAGCCCGACCTGGCCGACCTGGCCGACACCGCCGACGCTCCATCACGCGCAGCCGCCTTGCAAGCGCTCAAAGCGCTCGACAAACGCAGCGCCACGCGCGCCGCCACGCTTGCCGCGCTCGACGCTCTCGCGCCCGACGCACGCGAATGGGCCGCGTGGTTCCCCGCTTCCGCCGACGCCGTGTTCCGCTTCAACGCCGCGCCGCTGTGCGAGCGCCTGCGCCTGATGTTCTTCGGCAATCTGCGCCAGGACTGGACCGAGTTCGTGCTCGCCGATCTGGGCGTCTATCGCTACGAGCAGGTGCCGCTCGATGCGGCGTCGCGCGTGTTCCAGCAGCGCGCCGACATCGACGCCTATCTCGCCCTGCGCGATTGCCGCGAAGCGCTCGATCTCGCCGACGATCCGGTCGCGGGCCTCGCGTGCGCGCTCGATACGCTCGACGCCCTCGCGCCGCGCACGCACGGCAATGCGTGGCTGCGCGCGCGTCACGACCGTCTGCGCCACGCCGTGGGGCTCGCCGCCGAGCGCGCCAGCGAAGCCGACCTCGCGTGGCGCGCCTACGTGGACAGCGCGCATCCGGAGTCGCGCTACCGGCGCGTGCGCGTGCTCGAACAACTCGCGCGCCGCGACGAAGCCGTGGCCCTCGCGCAGGCGATTGCCGCCGCGCCGGCGAACGAGGAAGAGGCGCAACGCGCGGCGCGCACGCTCGGCCGCCTGCTGCGCACACGCGCGAAAAAACACGCAAGCCAAGCGGACGACACCGCCGCGTCCACCCACGCGAAGCTCTCGCTGACCTTGCCCGCCGCGTGGGCGGCTCTGCGCGTGGAAGAAGCATCGCGCCGCGCGCTCAGCACCGACGACGCGCCCGTGTTCTACGTCGAGAACACGCTAATCACCAGTCTGTTCGGCCTGCTCTGCTGGCCCGCGCTGTTCGCGCCGCTGCCGGGCGCGTTCTTCCATCCTTTCCAGCGCGGCCCTGCCGACCTCCACGCCGCCGATTTCGTCAGTCGGCGCGCCGAGCGCTTCGCGGCCTGTCTCGCCGAACTCGACGACGGCACCTATCGCGCGACCATCCGGATGCGCTTCGGCGAGAAATACGGCATCCAGTCGCCTTACGTCGCGTGGCCCGCGCTCGACGACACGCTGCTCACGCTCGCGCTCGACTGCTTTCCGGCCGCGCATCTGCGTCTGTGGTTCGAGCGTCTGTTGCGCGAGCCCGCCGCCAACCGCTCGGGCCTGCCCGACCTCGTGCGTTTCTGGCCGCGCGAACGCCGCTACGAGCTGATCGAGGTGAAAGGCCCCGGCGACCGCCTGCAGGACAACCAGCGCCGCTGGCTCGCCTATTGCGCGTCGCACGGCATGCCCGTCACGGTGCTGCAGGCGCACTGGGCACGCGAAGATAGCGACGAGCGCGAAGAAAGCGATAGCGGCACGCTCGCGTCCCACCCGGAAACAGCGCGATGAGCTACACGGTCGCCGTGCGCACGCTCTGCGAGTTCACCGCGAAGCGCGGCGACCTCGACCTGCGCTTCACGCCGTCGCCCGACGCGAGCGAAGGCCGCGCCGGGCATGCCGCCATCGCCGCGCGCCGCCCGTCCGGCTACGAAACCGAAATCGCGCTGACCGGCACCGTCGGCACGCTGACCGTGCGCGGCCGCGCCGACGGCTACGATCCCGCGCAACGCCGGCTCGAAGAGTTCAAGACCTATCGCGGCGATCTCGACGCCATGCGCGAAAACCACCGCGCGCTGCACTGGGCGCAACTGCGCGTCTATGGCGCGCTGATGTGCGAGAAGCGGGCGCTCGACACGATCGAACTCGCGCTCGTCTACTACGACATCGCCTCGGGCCGCGAAACCGCACTCACCGAACAGGCCAGCGCCACCGATTTGCGCGCCACGTTCGAGTCGCAGTGCGCGCGATTTTCCGCATGGGCCGAACAGGAAAGCGCGCATCGCAGCGCGCGCGACGCGGCGCTCGCCGCGCTGCAACTGCCGCACGCGGACTTCCGTCACGGCCAGCGCGATCTCGCCGAAGCGGTCTGGCGCGCGGCCACACAAGCACGCTGCCTGCTGGCGCAAGCGCCCACCGGCATCGGCAAGACGATCGGCACGCTGTTTCCGCAATTGAAGGCGTGTCCGCGCGCGGGCATCGACAAGGTGCTGTTTCTGAGCGCGAAAAGCTCGGGGCGCCAGCTCGCGCTCGATGCACTCGCGACGCTGACGCGCACGCAGGAAGACACAGCGCTGCCGCTGCGCGTGCTCGAACTCGTCGCGCGCGACAAGGCCTGCGAGCATCCCGAACTGGCGTGTCATGGCGAATCGTGTCCGCTTGCGCGCGCCTTCTACGACCGCCTGCCTGCCGCGCGCTCGGCGGCGCTCGCGCGCGTGCGGCTCGATCGCGCCACGCTGCGCGACGTCGCGCGCGATCACGCGGTCTGTCCGTATTACCTCGGCCAGGAACTCGCGCGCTGGAGCGACGTGATCGTCGGCGACTACAACTACTACTTCGACGTGAGCGCCATGCTGTTCATGCTCGCCGCGCACAATCAATGGCGCGCGAGCCTGCTCGTCGACGAAGCGCACAACCTGCCCGAACGCGCCCGCGCGATGTACTCGGCGGAACTCGTGCAGACGCGGCTCGACGCCGTGAAGCGCGGCGCGAGCGCGCCGGTCAAGCGCGCGCTCACCCGCCTCACGCGCCACTGGAACACCGAAAACGCCGTGCAGCCGCACGCGTGGCGCGCGCGCGACGCGTTGCCCGACGCCCTGATCGCCGCGCTCGGCGACGTGATCGGCGCGATCGGCGATCAACTCGCGGAACCCGCGCTCGTGCGCGATCCCGAACTCGAACGGTTCTACTTTGACGCGCTGCATTTCGTGCGCATCGCCGAGCGCTTCGATCAGCATTCGATCTTCGACGTCACGCCGCTGCCCGCCGCGAGCAACGCGAAGCGCACGCGCTCCGCGCTCTGCATCCGCAACATCGTGCCCGCGGGCGCGTTACGTCCACGTGTGGCGGCGGCGCACAGCGTCACGCTGTTTTCGGCCACGCTCGCGCCGACGCACTATTACACCGACATGCTCGGTCTGCCCGCGAATACGGTGAACGTCGAGATCGGCACGCCGTTTCGCGCCGAGCAACTCGACGTGCAGATCGCGCGCGACATTTCCACGCGCTACAAGGACCGCGAGCGCTCGCTCGACGCGCTGGTCACGCGCGTCGCCGCGCAATATGCGCAGCGCCCGGGCAACTATCTGTGTTTCTTCAGCAGCTACGCGTATCTGCAAAGCGCCGCCGATGCCTTCGTCGCGCGTCATCCTCATGTACCGGTGTGGATGCAGTCGCGCACGATGGACGAAGCGCAGCAGCAGGACTTCGTCGCACGCTTCGTCGAAGGCGGCAGCGGTGTGGGCTTCGCGGTGCTCGGCGGCGCGTTCGGCGAAGGCATCGACCTGCCGGGCACGCGGCTGATCGGCACCTTCATCGCTACGCTCGGCATGCCGCAGGTGAACCCCGTGAACGAAGCGATCCGCGCGCGCATGGACGCGCTCTATGGCGCGGGCTTCGACTACACCTATCTGATTCCCGGTCTGCGCAAGGTCGTGCAGGCGGCCGGCCGCGTGATTCGCACCGAGCGCGACAGCGGCGTGGTGCATCTGCTCGACGACCGCTTTGCGCGGCCCGACGTGCGCGCGCTGCTGCCTGCCTGGTGGGAAGTCGGCTAACCGCCATTCATCAGTATGCCGAACTATCTTGCGACCATGAAAAACCGGCGCCGCACGCGACGCCGGTTTCCACGCGAGCGCTTCTAGCGCATATCGATCACACCGATCACGCCGATTTCGACTTGCCCGCGCCCTTGCCGTTCTTCTTCGGAGGCGGCGGCGGATCGCCCTCGGCGTCGTCGGCGGCAATCTCGGGCGCGACTTCATTGACGTCGGGTTTCGCCGCTTTGCCGTCACCCTTCGCCTTCTTCGCGGCCTTGCCTTCCTTCACATCGGGCGGCACCGCGATCTTGTTGATGGTGACTTCTTCTGCGCTCGCGTCGTAGCCCAGTTCGACCGTATCGCCCGATTGCAGCGCGTCGCCGAGTATCTCCTTCGCGAGCCGCGTTTCCACTTCCTGGCGAATCTGCCGCTTGAGTTCGCGCGCGCCGAATTCCGGTTGATACCCCACCTCCACCAGATGATCGACAAGCGCCTCGCTCATCTTCAGCATGATGCCCTGCGCCGCCGCCGTGCGCGTCACGCGGTCGAGCTGAATCTGCACGATATTGCGGATGTTGTCCTTCGAGAGCGCATGGAAAACGATGATCTCGTCGATGCGATTGAGGAACTCCGGACGGAAGTGGCCCTTGAGCACTTTCATCAACTCGCCGCGCACATCCTTGTCGCTCTTGCGCTTCGCCTCGGGCTGCTCCAGATTCTCCATGATGATCTGCGCACCCAGATTGCTCGTGGCGATGATGATCGTATTGCTGAAGTCCACGACGCGACCTTTGCCGTCGGTGAGGCGGCCGTCGTCGAACACCTGTAGCAACACGTTGTAGACGTCGGGGTGCGCCTTCTCGATCTCGTCGAGCAGAATCACGCAGTACGGACGCCGACGCACGCGCTCGGTCAGTTGGCCGCCTTCGTCGTAGCCCACGTAGCCCGGCGGCGCACCAATCAGCCGCGCGACCGCGTGACGCTCCATGTACTCGCTCATGTCGATGCGAACAATCGCCTGCTCGTCGCCGAACACGGTTTCGGCCAGTGCCTTCGCGAGTTCGGTCTTGCCGACGCCTGTCGGCCCGAGAAACAGGAACGTGGCAATCGGCCGATGCTCCTGACCGAGCCCCGCGCGCGACAGACGCACCGCATCGCTCACGGCCACCACCGCATCGCTCTGCCCGACCACGCGCTCGCGCAGCGTCTCTTCCATCTTGAGCAGCTTCTGGCGCTCTTCCTGCGTGAGATCGGCGACCGGAATGCCGGTCAGGCGCGACACGACTTCCGCGATCGACGCCACCGTCACTTCAAGCGTTTCCGAACCCGTCTTGCGCTGCCACGCCTCGGTGAGATCGTCGAGCTTCGTTTGCTTTTCCTTGATGCGTTCCTCGAAATTCTTCGCTTCGTCGTAGCGCTTGCGCGAAGACGCATAGTCCTGCTCGCGCTTGAGCTGCACGATTTCCGCTTCGAGTTCCTGGATATCGGCGGGCCGCGAAGTCGCGCCGATCCGCACGCGCGCGGCCGCCTGATCGATCAGGTCGATCGCCTTGTCGGGCAGGAAACGCGAGGTGATATAGCGGTCCGACAATTCGGCGGCGGCCACGAACGCGTCGTCGGCGAACGTGACCTGATGGTGCGCTTCCAGCTTGTCGCGCAGGCCGCGCAAGATCACGATAGTCTGCTCGACCGTGGGCTCGGGCACCAGTACGGGTTGAAAGCGCCGTTCGAGCGCCGCGTCTTTCTCGATGTACTTCTGATACTCGTTGAGCGTGGTCGCGCCGATCAGGCTCAGCTCGCCGCGCGCGAGCGCGGGCTTGAGCACGTTCGCGATATCGAGCCCGCCTTCGCCGCCGCCCTGCCCCGCGCCGACGATGGTGTGCAGTTCGTCGATGAAGAGAATCAGCTCGTCGTTCTTCGCGGTCACTTCGTCGATCAACTGCTTGGCGCGCTCCTCGAATTCGCCGCGGTACTTCGCGCCCGCGACCATCGAATTGATGTTGACCTCGACGAGCCGTTTGCCGCGCAACACTTCCGGCACGTCGCCATTGACGATGCGCTGCGCGAGCCCTTCGACGATCGCGGTCTTGCCCACGCCAGGCTCGCCGATCAGCACCGGATTATTCTTCTTGCGGCGCGCGAGCACCTCGATCGTGTTCTCGATTTCCTGCGCGCGGCCCAGCACCGGATCGAGCTTGCCCTGCCGCGCCATGGCCGTGAGATCGCGGCCAAACTTGTCGAGCGTGGGCGTGTTCGTGGGCGCATCCACGCGACCGTCTTCCGCGCCCTTGCCGACCACTTTCACCACCTTCTGGCGCAGCGCCTCGGGCGTCACGCCATACTTCTTGAGCAGCGTGCCCGCGATGCTGTCCGGCACCGCCGCGAGGCCGATCAGTAAATGCTCGGGGCCGACGTATGAATGGCCGAGATCGCGCGACGCCTGAAACGCGAACTGAAACGCCTTCTTCAGACGCGGCGAGATCGTCATCTTGTCGATGGCTGCGTCTTCGCGCGCGGTGCCTTGCTGCGCGTGCGCGTCGATATAGCCCTTGATGTCCTGCGGCGAGAGCTTGAGTTCCTTGAGCAGCGCCGCGCACACGTCCGTGTCGGCGAGCACGTAAAGCAGGTGCTCGGTGTCGAGTTCGGTGCGACGCAATTCGTGCGCTTTCTCGGCGGCCCGCTGGAGAATTTCGAGTGTCTGCTCGCTGAAGGCATCGGTCGCGTCGACCGACTCGCGCGGCACTTCGGCGGAGAAGCCGTGATCGTCGTCGACATCGTGGCCGCCGCCTTCCATGCCGCCGAAGAAGCGCGACAAACCGCCGCCGCCCAGCAGCGAATCGAACGGATTGAGCATGCTTTGATGCCGCATCAGCTGGCGATAGTCGTAGTCGCAGATCGACATCGACTTGCGCTCGCCGTTTTGCACGACGGTCACGCGCGCGACAGCGGGTCGCGCATTGCAGATTTCACAGAGGGTAGGCATGGCGGACTTGTCTCCTGTTCGGCGCCGTGCCGCAGCGCGCGGAACGGCACGACGCAACGCGGGTTGCGCCGGAAAAGTGACAGAGCGGCGATGTCGCGCGAGGCGCGCAACACCTTGACGAAGATGGCCGGCGCGCGGCGTAAGTAACGCGCCAGCGGTACACGGCGAATCGATTGTGGCAGGATTCCTGGCCGCATGTATCGAAGCTGCATCAAGCGCACGCATTGCTGCGCGCCGCGCAATAGATCGCGCGACCGCACACGGCTGCGTTCATCATGCCTGCGGCAATTGCTTCATGAAAGGTGCGTGACACCGATAAAAGAAAACGGGCGGCACCGATGGTCCGCCCGTTCATTTTCAATGCATTTACCGCACGTTCGTCACATGGTCGATGCCGACTTCATGTGACGAAAACCACGTTTGTTATCGTCTGCGATTTCATCAGCGACGATTCGAGCCGGACACCACATCCACCCACACGGCGAGCACGAGAATGCCGCCCTTCACGATCATCTGCCAATACGCGTCCACGTCGAGCATCGACATGCCGTTGTCGAGACTCGCCATCACGAGTGCGCCGATCAGCGCGCCATAGACCGTGCCCGAACCGCCGCGCATCGAGGTGCCGCCGATGAAGCACGCCGCGATCGCATCGAGTTCGCCCATCGTGCCCGCGGACGGCGAGCCCGCCGCGAGACGCGCCGTGTTGACCATGCCCGCGACGGCGCACATGAGGCCCATCAGCGCGAAGATGGCGAGCTTCACGCGATTCGTGTTGACGCCCGAAAGACGCGTCGCTTCGAGATTCGAACCGACTGCGTAGATGCGCCGGCCGAACACCGTCTGCGTCGCCACCCACGTAAAGATGCCGAGCAGCGCGAGCAGCAGCAGCACCGGCACGGGAATGCCGCCGTAGCTGTCGAGCATTACCACGAAAGCCAGCACGATCGCACCGGCACCGACGATCTTCACCGCGTCCTGCCAGAGCGGCACCACACTCAACTGATAGCGCCGGCGATTCGCGCGCTGACGCACGGTCAGCACTGCCAGCAGCACGAACAGCGCGAACGCGATGACATCGCCCGCGACACGCGGCAAATAGCCTTGCCCGATAAATACAAAGGAATCCGAAACAGGTGCGATCGTCGATCCGCCGGTAATGCCGAGCAGCACGCCGCGAAACGCCAGCATGCCGCCGAGACCGACGATAAACGACGGCACGCGCCGATACGTCGACCACCAGCCGTTGAAGAGCCCGATCAGCACGCCGAGCGCGAGCACCACGGGCACGGTCGCGCCGATCGGCCAGTGACGGTTCACGTCGAGGATCGCCGCCACGCCGCCGAGCAGGCCGAGCAGCGAGCCCACCGACAAATCGATCTCGCCCGCGATGATGACGAACACCATCCCGCACGCGAGCATGCCGGTAATCGACATCTGCCGCAGCAGGTTCGAGACGTTGCGCGGCGTGACGAACGCGCCGTGCGTGAGCACCGAGAAGAACACCCAGATCGCCGCGACGGCGAGCAGCAAGGCGAGAATCTTGTAGCGCGCGAACAGTTGCTGAAAGCGCAGGCCGAAGCCGCTGCCACCGGGCAACTGGTCATCGCGCGCAGCGGGGGTCGTGACGTCTGGGGTCATGCTGCACTCTCTGCAATGGGTTGGGCGCGCGCGCTCTGAATCGCGGCGCCGAGAATGTGTTCCTGCGTGAGACCTTCGTTGACGAAATCGCCGCGCAATTCGCCCTCGCCGATCACCAGCACGCGGTCGCTCACGCCAAGCACTTCCGGCAGCTCGGACGACACCATCACGATGGCCACGCCGCGCTTCGCGAGCTGGAACATGAGCTTGTAGATCTCGTACTTCGCGCCGACGTCCACGCCACGCGTGGGTTCGTCGAGGATCAGCACCTTAGGGTCGGTCAGCAGCATCTTGGTGAGCACGGCCTTCTGCTGATTGCCGCCTGAAAGGCTCGCGATCGACAGCATGGGATTGGCCGCGCGCACCGAAAGGCGCTGCATTTCGGTGCGGATCGTGTCGAGTTCGGCGGCGGCGTCGATGCGTCCGCGCTTCGAAAAACGCTCCAGCACCGAGAGCGTGATGTTGTGGCCCACGCCCAGTTGCGGCACGATGCCGTGACGCTTGCGATCCTCCGGCACCATGGCGATGCCCGCGCGAATCGCGTCGAGCGGCGAGCCGATCCTGAGCGTCTTGCCTTCGAGCACCACGGTCGCCGAACACGCGCCCGCATACGCGCCGAAGATCGCCTGCATGGTCTCCGTGCGCCCCGCGCCCACGAGCCCGGCCACGCCGAGTATCTCGCCGCGCCGCACCGAAAAGGAGACGTCGTCCACGCGTTTGCGGCGCGGATTGGTCACGTCGTAGCAGGTCACGTTGCGGGCTTCGAACACCACCTCGCCGATGTCGTGCGGCTCGCGTGGAAAGAGATTCTTGATCTCGCGGCCCACCATCATCGCGATCACGCGGTCGGTCGTGAGCGAGTCCATCGGCTCGGTCGCCACGTGCTTGCCGTCGCGGATCACGCTCACCGTATCGCAGACCGCTTCGACTTCGTCGAGCTTGTGCGAGATGTACACGCAGGCCACGCCGCGACGCTTCAGATCGCGCACGATGTCGAGCAGGATCTTCGTCTCCGCCGCCGTGAGCGACGACGACGGCTCGTCGAGAATCAGCAGCTTCGCGCGCTTGTTGAGCGCCTTCGCAATTTCGATCAATTGCTGATAGCCGCCGCCGTAATTCATCACCGGCTGGGCGACGTTGATGGCGTCGATGTTCAGCTCGCGCAGCAATTCATCCGCGCGCCGGTACATCGCCGCGTAATTCATGCGGCCGCCGGGCAGCGTGATTTCATTGCCGAGAAAGATGTTCTCGGCCACCGACAATTCCGGCACGAGCATCAGTTCCTGATGGATGATGACGATGCCCGCGCGCTCGGTGTCGCGCACGCTGTGCGCTTCGAGCGGCGCGCCTTCCCAGCGGATTTCGCCACTCCAGGTGCCATGCGGATACACGCCCGAGAGCACTTTCATCAGCGTGGATTTGCCTGCGCCGTTTTCGCCGCACAGGCCCACGCATTCGCCGGGCCGCACGGTCAGGTCGATGCCGTCGAGCGCCTTCACGCCCGCGAAGGATTTGACGATGCCGCGCATCGTCAGCAAGGGTTCGGTCATACGCTATGCGCCAGTCTGTCGAGGTCTGCCGGTTCGAGCGAGCGCGACGAAGCCGCTCGCTGCGCCCGCGCGCGACGCGTCAGCACGCCGCGCGCGGGACTCTGCACTGCCTGCTGACAACGCTTACTGGCTGGCCAGTTGCGCCTGCGTATAGAAGCCGTCCTTCACGACCACGTCGACGTTGCTCTTGGTGAGCAGCGTCGGTTGCAGCAGCACCGTGTCGACCTTCTTCTTGCCGTTGTCGTATTGCGCGTTATAAGCGGGCTTCTGGCCCTTCGCGAGATCGACGGCGAGCTTGGCCGCTTCGCCCGCGATCAGCTTGAGCGGCTTGTAGACCGTCATCGTCTGCGTACCGGCCACCACACGCTTGACCGCCGCGAGATCCGCGTCCTGACCCGAGACCGGCACCTTGCCCGCGAGATGCTGCGCGGCCAGCGCCTGAATCGCGCCGCCCGCCGTGCCGTCGTTCGACGCGACCACCGCGTCGATCTTGTTGTTATTCGCCGTGAGCGCGTCTTCCATGATGCGCAGCGCCGTCGACGCGCTCCACTCCGGCACCCACTGCTGACCGACCACCTTGATGTCGCCGCGGTCGATCGCGGGCTTGAGCACCTTCAACTGGCCTTCGCGCAGCATCTTCGCGTTGTTGTCGGTCGGCGCGCCGCCCAGCAGGAAGTAGTTGCCCTTCGGCTGCGCGTTATACACGCCCTGCGCCTGCAGCTCGCCGACCTTCTCGTTGTCGAACGAGATATAGGCGTCGATGTTGGCGTCGAGAATCAGACGGTCGTACGACACCACCTTGATGCCCGCCTTCTTCGCTTCGGCCACGACGTTGCCGAGCGTTTTCGAATTGAACGGCACGATCACGATCACGTCGACGCCGCGCGAAATCAGATTCTCGATCTGCGAGATCTGGCGTTCTTCGCTCGCGTCCGCCGATTGCACCGACACTTTCGCGCCGAGTTTTTCCGCTGCTGCAACGAAGTAATCGCGATCGCGCGACCAGCGCTCGACGCGCAGATCGTCGATACAGAAACCGATTTCCGGATGATCCTTGCTCGCATGCGCGAGCGGCGCGGCCAGCGACAGACTCGCGAGCACGGCGCCGCAAACGAGCGCCCCCAGAACCGAACGGCGTTTGGCGAATTGCATGTCTCCACTCCTGGTAATGACGAGCGCCGGCTGCGCACTGCGCGGCGACGGCGCGTCATGGCGTTGTAGTTGATGATGAAGTGCTCGCGCACGATGCTTGCGCGAAATACGACGTGACTGCCGGCGTTGCAACTGCGGGTCTTGCTTGCTGAAAACCGCGCGGCTATGTCGGCCGCGCGGACGCTTCGTCGCCGGTGCGTCTCACGCGCCGGTGGCGAAAACCGGTTCGAGCGCCGCGTAGAGCGCGCGAAACGTCGGACGACGCGCCTCGCGATACCACGCATGACGCGCGGCGTCGGGCTCGCGCACGGCGAGCACGGGTGGTTGCGGACACACCGTTTCGAGCGCCGCGCCAGGTTCGAGTGCGAGATGCGCGAGCCGCGCCGCGCCCAATGCCGGACCGACTTCGCCGCCCGCACGCAAGGTGAGCGCGCGACCGCTGATATCGGCGAGCATCTGCGTCCAGTACGCGCTGCGCGAACCGCCGCCGATCACCGTGATCGTCTCGGGCACGAGCCCCGCCGCGTGCAGCGCATCCATGCCGTCGAGCAGCGCGAAGCCCACGCCTTCGAGCGTCGCGTTCGCGAGATCGGCGCGCGACGTTTGCGGCGTCATGCCGTAGAACACACCCTTCGCGTTGACGTTGTTGTGCGGCGTGCGTTCGCCGCTCAGATACGGCAGAAACCACGGACGGCGCGCGTCGAGATCAGCGTTCGTGTGTTGCCCGGCGTCGGCGAGCATTGCCGCCACGTTGTCGTAGTGCGTGAGTTGCGCGGTGAAGTCGAGGCAGCTCGCCGCGTTCAGCATCACCGACATCAGATGCCAGGTGCGCGGCAGCGCGTGGCAGAAGCTATGCACGGCGGAATCGGGATTGGCGAGAAAGCCGTCCGAGACCGCGAAATACACGCCCGAGGTGCCGAGCGAGAGCATCGCGTCGCCGGGACGCACGATACCCACGCCGACCGCGCCCGCCGCGTTATCGCCGCCGCCCGCCACCACGGGTAGTTCGCGCAAACCGAAGGCTTGTGCAATCTCGGGACGCAGCCTGCCCGTCACCTGATTGCCTTCGACCACCTGGGGCATCTGCGCGCGCGTGAGTCCGCACGCGGACAGGAGCGTGTCGCTATAGTCGCGCTTCGCGACGTCGAGCCAGAGCGTGCCCGCCGCGTCGGACGGATCGGTCGCGAACACGCCCGTCAGCAGCCAGCGCAAATAGTCCTTCGGCAGCAACACGTGCGCGATGCGCGCGAAGATCTCCGGCTCGTGCCTGCGCACCCAAAGCAGCTTGGGCGCTGTGAAACCCGGCATGGCCAGATTGCCCGCCAGCGCATGCAGCTCGGGCACCGCGCGTTCGAGTTCGCGACATTCGGCATCCGAGCGGCCGTCGTTCCAGAGAATCGCGGGACGCAGCACCTCGCCATTGGCGTCGAGCAGCGTCGCGCCATGCATCTGACCCGTGAGGCCGAGCGCTTCGATGCGATCCGTGTCGATGCCGTTGCGGCGCACTTCGTCGAGCAACGTGCCCAGCGCGGCGCGCGTGGCCTGCCACCAGTCCTGCGGCGCCTGCTCGGACCAGCGCGGCTGCGGACGGCTTGCCGTGAGCGGCGCGCTCGCCGTGCCGAGCACGTCGCCCGCACGATCGAGCAACACGGCCTTGACGCCCGAGGTGCCGAGGTCGATACCGATGAACATTGTCTCCATCCTTTATTCTGGCGGCGCGCGCCCGCAGGCGCGCGTCCGCTTGCTGTACCGCCTTCGCGAATCGCGTGGGCGCTCAGCGCAGGCCGTAAATCGCCTGATTGACGACGTTTTCGAGGCGCTCCTGATGACCGCTCGCATGATGCGGATTGACGCCGTGCGCCGCCGCGTCGGCCGCCAGCGACGACAGCGAGAAGCCGCCCGCGAGAATCTTCCGGCCGAATTCCGTGTCCCAGCCCGCGTAGCGCTGACGCTTGAACTGTTCGAGGCGTTCGTTCTCGACCAGCACAGCGGCGCGTTCGAGTGCGAGCGCGAGCACGTCGATGGCGCCGACGTGACCGTAGAACATATCTTCCGGATCGCTGCTCTGGCGGCGCACCTTCGCGTCGAAATTCATGCCGCCGGTCGTAAAGCCGCCGTGGCGCAGAATCTCGTAGAACGCCAGCGTCAGCTCTTCCACGCTGTTCGGAAACTGGTCGGTGTCCCAGCCGTTTTGCGGATCGCCGCGATTGGCGTCCACGCTGCCGAAGATACCGAGCGCGTAGGCCATCGCGATTTCGTGATGGAACGAATGGCCCGCGAGCGTCGCGTGATTGGCCTCGATGTTCACGCGAATTTCATTCTGGAGTCCGTACTGTGTGAGGAAGCCATGCACGGTCGCGACGTCGTAATCGTATTGATGCTTGGTCGGTTCCTGCGGTTTCGGCTCGATCAGCAGCGCGCCCTTGAAGCCGATCCGCTCCTTGTGCTCCACCACCATCGAAAGAAAGCGCGCGAACTGTTCGCGCTCACGTGCGAGATCGGTGTTCAGCAATGTGTCGTAACCTTCGCGACCGCCCCACAACACATAGTTTTCGCCGCCGAGCTTGTGCGTGGCGTCGAGCGCGTGGCACACCTGCGTCGCCGCATAAGCGAACACTTCCGGATTCGGGCTCGTTGCCGCGCCGCCCGCATAGCGCGGATGCGAAAACAGATTCGCCGTGCCCCACAACAGCTTCATGCCGCTCGACTGCTGCTTCGCGCCGAGGTAATCGACCATGCGCGCGAAGTTTTCGGTGTAGTCCTTCAGGTCCTTGCCTTCGGGCGACACGTCGGTGTCGTGGAAGGTGTAGAACGGCACGCCGAGCTTCGTGAAGAATTCGAACGCGGCGTCGGCTTTCTGATGCGCGCGTTCCATTGCATCGCCCGGTTGCTGCCACGGACGTTTGAACGTGCCCTGCCCGAAGATATCGACGCCCGGCCACACGAACGAATGCCAGTAACACGCGGCAATGCGCAAATGCTCTTCGAGCGTCTTGCCGAGCACCTTCTTCGTGCGGTCGTAATGGTGATAGGCAAGCGGATTATCCGATTGCGGACCTTCGTAACGAATCGCGGGAATGGCTTCGAAATACGACATGGCGTCTCCGGTTATGTTGCGGCGCAACGGCACGCGCCTTGCAATGTGACGCCATACTGCCCGCGAGGCGCGAAGGCGGGCAATTGCGAAATTGCGCGAGCCGCGTAACGTTTCCTGCCAGCGCAGCGCGGCGTACGCGCACACGCGCCGCAGTGAGCCTAAAATAACCGGACACTTAAAACAGCCCGCGCCGCGCGCATCGTGCGCCGCGCCCGACACGGAGACAGCCGCGCCTGCGAACCGCCGGTTTGCAGACGCCCGCGACACGCCATGAACCGCGCCCCCGCTTCCCAGACATCGCATCGGATCGCGCTGCTCTTCAACGCGAACAAGGTGTACGACCGCGAGATCATCGCGGGCATCGGCCATTACCTGCGCTCGACGCGTGTGGCGTGGGATCTGTTTCTCGAGGAAGATTTCCGCTGCCGCCTCACGGGCATCGAGCGTTTCGAGGGCGACGGCATCATCGCCGACTTCGACGATCCGGCCGTCGCCGAGGCGCTGCAAGGCTGCCCGCTGCCGGTCGTGGCCGTGGGCTCGTCGTTCGAGGACGCCGCGCAGTATCCCGCCGACCTGCCGTATATCGCCACCGACAACCGCAAGCTCGTCTCGCTCGCGTGGACGCATCTGATCGGCGCCGGGCTGCCGCATCTGGCGATGTACAGCCTGCCCGTCGCGCAGGAAAACCGCTGGGCGCAGGAGCGCGAACTCGCGTTTCAGGCGCTCGCCCGCGACGAAGGCGTCGATGCGCCGGTCTATCGCGGTCTCGCGACCAGCGCGCCGTCGTGGAATCAGGCTTCCGAACAACTGGGCGTCTGGCTCGATGCGCTGCCCAAACCGGTCGGCGTGATCGCCGTGACCGACGCGCGCGCGCGTCAGTTGCTGCAGGCGTGCCTGATGCATGGCATCGCGGTGCCCGAGCAGGTGGCGATCATCGGCATCGACAACGATCCGCTCACGCGCACGCTCACGCGCATTCCGCTGTCGTCCGTGATTCAGGGCACCGAGGAAATGGGCAAGACTGCCGCGCACATGCTGCATCAGATGCTGGGCGGCGCGCGCTTTCCGGGGCGGCGCATTCTGGTGCCGCCCGTCGGCATCAACGTGCTCGAATCGACGCGCCATGAGCCGCTGTCGAGCCCGCACGTCATGCGCGCGCGCCACTTCATCCGCCAGTACGCGTGCCAGGGCATCAAGACCGAACAGGTCGCCGATTACGTGGGCGTGTCGCGCTCGTCGCTCGAAGAGTATTTCCGGCGCGAACTGCACTGCACCGTCCACCAGGAAATCCTGCGCCACAAGCTCGACGCCGCGAAAGCCCTGCTCGCGAGCCGCGACGCAGCGAGCGCCGAAGTGGCGATCCGCTGCGGCTTCACTTCGCTGCAATATATGTACGCGGTGTTCCGGCGCGAGCTCGGCTGCACGCCGCGCGAGTATCAGGACAGCGTGACGCCGACCGTTGCCGTCACGGCGTCGGCGGCCGCTCCTTCAACGCATTCCGCGGGCTGATTGCGGCCCGCCCGCCTCGACCACCACCACTTCGTCACATGAACAGTCTCGTCCAACTGAATCCGGAATCCTGGGGCACGCTGCCCGGCGGCGACGTCTGCCGGCTCTACACGCTGCGCAACGCCCAGGGCATGAAAGTGACGATCAGCGACTTCGGCGCGACGCTCGTCTCCTGGCTCGCGCCCGACCGCGCCGGCCGGCTCGGCGAAATCCTGCTCGGCCACGACACGCCCGCCGACTACGAGGCCGCGAGCACCTATATGGGCGCGCTGGTCGGGCGCTGGGCGAACCGCATCGCGGGCGCGCGCTTCACGCTCGACGGCATCGACTACGCGCTCGACCGCAACGAAAACGGCAACCTGCTGCACGGCGGCGCGAACGGTTTTCATCGCCAGTTGTGGGAAGTCGAAGAGGATCGCGGCGCGCTGCTGATGCGGCTCGACTCGCCCGAAGGCGACGGCGGCTTTCCGGGCAACGTGAGCGTGCAGGTGCGCTACGCGCTCGACGACGAAGGCACGCTGACGATCGAATACGAAGGCGTGACGGACGCCCCCACGCCGCTCAATCTCACGAGCCACGGCTACTTCAATCTGAGCGGCGAAGCGGGCGCGGACGTGCGCGGCCATATCCTCACGATCGACGCGGACAGTGTGCTCGAAGTCGATCCGCAGATGATTCCGACCGGCGTCGCCGACGTCTCGGGCACCGCCTTCGACTTTCGCCAGGGCGCGCCGCTCGGCGCGCGGCTCGACTGGCCCGACGCGCAACTGGCGCGCGCACGCGGCTTCGATCATTGCTATGTGCTGCGCGAGCACCCCGCGAACGCGGTGCGCCGGGTGGCGAGCGTCTACGAGCCGGCCAGCGGACGTGAAATGACGGTCGCAACCGATCAGCGCGGCCTGCAGTGCTACACGGGGAATTATCTGGAAGGCCAGCCCGGCCGTCACGGCGCGCCGTGCGTGCGCCATGCGGGGCTGTGCCTCGAAGCGGGCGGCTTCCCGAATCAGATCAACATGGAAGCGCCGCTGGCTGAAGCAACGGTGCTGCGTCCCGGCGACACGTATCGCCAGATCACGCAGTACGGTGTGCGCGTGCGCGCCTGACGCGCGCACGAGACACAACGCTGCGGTGCATCGTGACGAATCGCGATGCACCGTTTGGCTCAAGCAGCAAGAAGGGCGCTCACGAAACCTTGTCGTAGCTGTACACGCCGCGGCCCGTCTTGCGGCCCAGTTGCCCCGCCGCCACCATCTCGCGCAGCAGCGGACAGGCGCGATACTTCGAGTCGCCGAAGTCCTTGAGGAACACGTCCATCACCGAAAGACAGACGTCGAGGCCGATCAGGTCCGCGAGCGCGAGCGGCCCGATCGGATGATTCGCGCCCAGCTTCATGCCCGCGTCGATTTCCTCGGCGCTCGCGATGCCTTCGGCGAGCACGAAGAACGCCTCGTTGATCATCGGCACGAGAATGCGGTTGACCACGAAGCCCGGCGCGTTCTTCACGCCGATGGGCGTCTTGCCCAGACGCTGCGCCAGCTCGCGCACCGACTCGGCCACGGCCGGGCTCGTCTGCAGACCGCGGATCACTTCGACGAGCGGCATCATCGGCACGGGATTGAAGAAGTGCATGCCGATGAAGCGCGACGGGTCGGCGAGCGTGGTCGCCAGCGCGGTGATCGAAATCGACGAGGTATTCGAGGCGATGACCGCGTCGGCGCGCGCGGCGCTCTCGATCTGCTTGAGGATGCGCGTCTTGAGCTCGGCGTTCTCGGTGGCCGCCTCGATCACGAGGTCGGCGCTCGCGAGGCGCTGATAGTCGGTGGAGGTTTCGATGCGCTTGAGCGCGGCGTCGCGCCCGCCCGCGTCCAGCTTGCCCTTCGAGACGAGCCGCTCGAGGCTGTGCGTGAGCGTGGCCACGCCTTTGGCGAGCGCCGCGTCGTTCACGTCGATCATCAGCGCCTTGAGTCCGGCCACGGCCACCGCCTGCGCGATGCCGTTGCCCATGGTGCCCGCTCCCACAATCCCTACCGTTTCGATTGCCATGCCTGCTCCTCACTCCTTGTCCGCGACGCCGGCGCATCGCTATGGAAAAAACCGGCAATGCAGCGCGCGTGGTGCACTGCATCATGGACCATAGTGTAACGGGTAGTGGCGTGAAAGCGCCGCCGGCGCGGCGCAGTGGCGCGCCGCAGCGGCATGCGCGAGGCAAGGCGGGAAAGCGGAACAGCGTTCAGAAGTTGTACTGCACGTAGACCCAGGTGAAGTTGAGTCCGGGATTCGGCGTCTTGATATCGGCGTTCGAGATGTGCTGGAAGCGCACGCCCGCCTGGTAGTTCTGGTGCGCGCCGAACTGTGCGCCGACGCCGAGCATATCCGCGAACTGGAAGGCCGACGACAGCGTGCGGTCCGGCGTCAGCTCGACGTGCGTGAGCATGCGCACGCCCACGCCCGCCTCGAAGTACGGACGGATCCAGCCGGTGTCCTTGATGATGCGGAAAACCGGCGTCACGCCGAATTCCCAGATGGTCGGCTGCGTGGCCGCGGTCTCGCTCAGGTGCCAGTAGGCCGCGTGAAACTCGCCGACCACCGTGAAGTGAAAGCCCGCGATGTGCCACCACTGCAAGCCGGGGTCCCAGACGAGCCCGAAGTCGAGCTTCTTGACATCGTGATCCGCCACGCCCGGGCCGATCTGAATGCCGAACTGGTCGGCATGCGCACTGGCTGCGCCGGCAGCGAGTAGCGCGGCGCATAGGCCCCTGAGCAGGCGGCCCGCCCGCACCGATTTTCTTGCTGTCATGAACATCCCCGACAAGGAACGACACTTCACGACGCGGCCATATCCGGCCCGCTCTCCCTGAACCGCTGACTTCCGGCGCTGACGTCTGCCCGATCCCCGCGCGAGGATGCGAACGTCGTCGCCCTGTGAACTGGCTTGAGCCCATCGCTGCGCGCAAGTTCGGTCGTTTGCAAATGAACTTTCTGCGCAGTGTCGCCAGTTTAGTCGCGAATTTATGATCGTGCTCACAGCGAGCGCGCGCAATCATGCACACGCTGACTGAATGCTTTCAGCGATATTCATGGCGCCTGCAAGCGGTGCGCGCAGGTCGACCGGGACGGCCTCGCATTCAGCGAACGGCTTGACGGGATGAGCGTGGAGATGTGAAACGCGGATCGTCGCGGCGGGTGCCGCGGAACGATCCAGCAGAAGAACGATGATAGTTGCGAACGCAACGATCATCGAGAACGGAGAAACCTGGGCGTGCGCGAGCGGCTGGTGGCTAGTGCTTCGCGCTGGCGCGATGCTCGCGCGCGCCCATGCCGGGCAGACGCTTGATGAATCCGGTGGCGAGCGCGGTGCCGCAGAGAATCGCCACGCACGCCTCGACCATGCCGATCGACACGTGCTCGCCGAGAAACAGCGCGCCCCACAGAATGCCGAACACCGGAATCACGAACGTGACGGTGATCGTGCGCGCCGGACCGATCGCCGCGATCAAACGGAAGAACAGCAGATACGCGAGGCCCGTGCAGGCGACGCCGAGGCCGAGCGTCGCGCCCCACGCGTGCATCGACACGGCCGCATGCGGCCAGGTGGCAATCGCGAACGGCGTGAGGATGAGCGTGGCGGCCGTCATCGTGCCGGCCGCCACCGTGAGCGGATCGACGCCCGTGAGGTGGCGCTTCGTATAGCTCGCCGCCACGCCGTAGAGCGCCGACGCGGTCAGCGCCGCACCCGCCGCGAGCAGCGTCGACGTCGTGCTCGCGCCATCGCCCGCATGCGTGACGATCTGGTCCCAGACCAGCGCGAGCACGCCGAGGAAACCGATCACGAGTCCGGCCACGCGCAAACCGCTCAAACGATCCTTCAGCCAGAAGTACGCGACGATCGCGCCAAACAGCGGCGTGGTCGCGTTGATCACCGAAGTCACACCTGCGGAGAGCGTCAGCTCGGCCCATGCGAACAGGCAGAACGGCGCCGCCGAATTGAAGAAGCCGACCACAAGCAGCGGCCAGGCTCGCTCGCGCAGCGCGCCGAGCGCCTCGCGCGGCGAGCGTCGCGAGAACAGCACGAGCAGCAGAAACAGCGCGCCGATCCCCACGCGCAGCGCCATCAGCGGCGCCACGCCGAGATCCGTCACGCCGACGCGGATAAAGAGAAACGAGCCGCCCCACAATGCGGCGAGAAAGACGAGCTGGGCGAGTTCGATCGGATTCATGGAGGCGGCGAGGTCGATGATGTGCGGTTGCGCTGCGACCAGGCGTCGCGCGCGATGCGCTAATCGTAAGGGTCCGGACAGGTCCCTCATAGCGAATCATTCTCACCGATATGTGAGAAAAATTAACAGCCGATTCTTGCGCACATCACTTGCTCACATCATTTGCGCACATCTTCATCGCGAAAACCGCGCGCCAAAAGAAAAAGGACCTACGGTTTTCACCGTAAGTCCTTTTTCAACTTCCTGGTCGGGGCGAGAGGATTTGAACCTCCGACCACCTGCACCCCATGCAGGTACGCTACCAGGCTGCGCTACGCCCCGAGAGCTAGAGAGTATAACAGACCCTTTTCCCAATTAGAACTGTCTGTCGTGCAATTCGTCGGAAAAGACGCTGCGGGAAAACTCACCGCCGTTCAGGTCCATTCACATCCCTTCATCGACCAAGCACATCGAGCACATGCAGCAAGGCCTTGCGCAACTGATCGACATCGACGCTCGCCATATTGCCTTCGCTCACCGGCGCGTCATTGGCTTCGGGTTCGCCGCTCGCGGCGCCATGCGAATCGAGACGATTGCGCGCACCGTTGATCGTGAAGCCCTGTTCGTAGAGCAATTCGCGAATGCGGCGGATCAGCAAGACCTCGTGATGCTGGTAGTAGCGGCGATTACCGCGCCGCTTCACCGGCTTCAACTGCGTGAACTCCTGCTCCCAATATCGCAGCACATGGGGCTTCACGCCGCAGAGCTCGCTCACTTCGCCGATCGTGAAGTAGCGCTTGGCGGGAATCGGAGGCAAGACGACCTTTTCGATTGTCGATGTCATCGCCGGGTTGCCGTCGTGGTGGTTGCGCAAATTGGCGTCGCCGCCAGGGTCCGTAGTATCCAGTCACGCCCGCCGCTGTGCCACCCGTGCGGGCGCGCGCGGGATGACCCGCGCATGCGTTGATCTCGCTTAACGCGGGAAGCTTGCCTCAGCGCCGCTCTCGACCAGCGCCTTGAGCTTCTGGCTCGCGTGGAACGTGACGACGCGGCGTGCCGCGATAGGAATCGCCTCGCCCGTTTTCGGGTTGCGGCCAGGACGCTGCGGCTTGTCGCGCAGCTGGAAATTGCCGAAGCCCGAGAGCTTCACGCTGTCGCCGCCTTCGAGCGCGTCGCGAATCACTTCGAAGAACGCTTCGACCATGTCCTTCGCTTCGCGCTTGTTGAGTCCGACGTTGTCGAACAGCAGCTCTGCGAGTTCGGCCTTGGTCAGCGTGGGCGTGTCGTTCGTGGCGCTTGCCGACGAGGCAGGAATGTCGCGAATCATGGCGCTACGCTGTGCCGCAAGAAGGGCTTCGAAATCACTCGAGTTCATTTCGTTCATCTATCTTTGAAATGGCGCGCTTCCGGTTGCGATGACACTGCAGACCGGAAGCGATTGTCGGTACGTGATGAGCCGTGGAGCTTATCCGCGCAACCGGGCGCCAAACACTCGAGCCAGGCGATCCACCAGGGACTTGATGGCCGCGTCGACCGTCTCGTCCTGAAGAGTTCCGCCAGTATCTTGCAGGGTCACCCGGAAGGCAAGGCTTTTCTCGTCCGCGCCAAGTCCGGAAGTATTTGATTTTGCACGAAATTCATCGAACAGCGCAACCCTCTGCACAATCCGTGCGGGCTCGTCCTGCATGCCCTTGCGGAACTCGTCCAGCAGTGCTTGCATCTCAATCTTTTGATCCACAACAAGTGCGATATCGCGTCGCACCGGCGGGAACTTCGAGACTTCGGTCGGTGCGGGCAGCTCGCGCGCCATCAGCGCGTCGGCTTCCACTTCGAAGAGGATCGGTGCGTGCGGCAGATCGTACTTCTGCATCCAGCGCGGATGCAGCTCGCCGATCCAGCCCACGGCGCGACCATCGACTTCCACGCGCGCGCTGCGTCCCGGATGCAGCGCCGGATGCTCGGCCTTCACGAAACGCGGCGTTTTCGTGGCGCCGAGGCCCGCGAACAGCGCTTCGAGATCGCCCTTCATGTCGAAGAAGTCAACGCCGCGCGTTTGCGCGCCCCACTGCTCTTCGAGCGCCGGACCATACGCGAGCGCGCCGATCATCTTCGGTTGCGCGAAACCTTCGACCGTCATTTCGCTGGCCTTGATCGACGCATCGCTCAGGAACACGCGGCCCGCCTCGAACACGCGCACGCGATCCGCGCGACGGTTGAGGTTGTGGCGCAGCACGTTGATGAGGCTGCCGAACAGCGTCGTGCGCATGACCGAGAGCTGGCTCGCGATCGGGTTCAGCAGCTTCACGGGCTTGTCGTTACCGGCGAAATCGAGTTCCCACTCGGCATCGACGAAGCTGAAGTTGATCGTTTCCGCGTAATCGCGCGCGGCGAGCGCGTGACGGATCGCGTGAATCGAACGGCGCGTTTCGTGGGTCGCGCGCATTTCGCTGCGCGCCACCGGCGGCAGCGCAGGAATCTTTTCGACGCCGTAGATACGCGCGACTTCTTCGATCAGATCTTCTTCGATCTCGATGTCGAAACGGTACGGCGGCGGCGTGACGCTGAACGATTCGTCGCCTGCGGCGTCGACGCTGCGCTCGAACGTGAGGCCCAGACGCGTGAAGATCTGTGCGATTTCGTCGGCGCCAATCTTCACGCCGATGATGCGGTTCGCGCGCGCGACGCGCATCGTCACGGCCGCGCGCTGCGGCACGTTCACGGTTTGATCGTCGACCGGACCGGCTTCGCCGCCGCAGATGTCGAGGATCAGTTGCGTGATGCGTTCGATGTGTTCGACGGTCGTCGACCAGTCCACGCCGCGCTCGAAACGATGGCCCGCATCGGTCGAGAAGTTGTAGCGGCGCGAGCGGCCACGAATGGCATCCGGCCACCAGAAAGCGGCTTCCAGATAGATGTTTTTCGTGTCGAGCGTGACCGCCGTGCTGTCGCCGCCCATGATGCCCGCGAGGCTTTCGATCTCGCGTTCGTCGGCGATCACGCCCACGGTTTCATCGACTTCGACCGTGTTGCCGTTGAGCAGCTTGAGCGACTCGCCCTTCTTGCCCCAGCGCACGTCCATCGAGCCGTGGATCTTCTCGAGATCGAACACGTGCGACGGGCGGCCGAGTTCGAGCATCACGTAGTTCGAGATGTCGACGAGCGCCGAGATGCTGCGCTGACCCGAGCGTTCGAGGCGCGCGACCATCCATGCGGGCGTCTGCGCGCGCGCATTCACGCCGCGAATCACGCGGCCCGAGAAGCGGCCGCACAGATCGGGCGCCGAGATCTTCACGGGCAGCGTTTCGTTGAGTTTGACTTCGACCTTCGGATACACGGGCGCTTGCAGCGGCGCGCCGGTAATCGCGGCGGTTTCGCGCGCGACGCCGTACACCGAGAGGCAATCGGCCTTGTTCGGCGTGAGCTTGATTTCGAAGATGATGTCGTCGAGATTGAGCGCTTCGCGGATGTCCTGGCCGACCGGCGTGGCTTCCGGCAGGATCATCAGGCCGCTGTGGTCTTCCGAGAGCTTGAGCTCGCGCGCCGAGCACAACATGCCCTGGCTTTCCACGCCGCGCAGCTTCGAGAGCTTGATCGCGAACGGCTTGCCGCCTTCTTCGGCGGGCGGCAGTTCCGCGCCGACGAGCGCCACGGGCACCTTGATGCCGGGCGCCACGTTGGGCGCGCCACAGACGATCTGCAGCGTCGCGCCGGTGCCGGCGTCGACCTGACAGACGTTGAGCTTGTCCGCGTCCGGGTGCTTCACGACTTCGAGCACGCGACCCACGACGATCTTCGTGGTGGGCGGCGCGGCCGGGCTCAGGCCTTCGACTTCGAGGCCCGCCATCGTGAGCGCGTGGGCGAGTTCATCGGTCGTGAGCTTCGGATCGACAAAGCTTCTCAGCCAGGATTCGGGAAATAGCATGGGGTTTTACGTTCCAGACAGATTGTGACCACTGCGAAGCGGGTTCTCGCGCACCTTTTGCGGTGCCGCGTCCGCTTCGCGCGCTGCTAATGCGTGCTTCTGCGTGCTTGCGCGTACTCAGGCGAACTGGCGCAGGAAGCGCAGATCGCCTTCGAAGAACAGACGCAGATCCTGCACGCCGTAACGCAGCATCGTCAGGCGTTCGAGGCCGCTGCCGAACGCGAAGCCGATGTAGCGCTCCGGGTCGAGACCCATGTTGCGGATCACGGTCGGATGCACCTGGCCCGAGCCGGAAATTTCGAGCCACTTGCCCGCGTTCTTGCCGTGCTCGAACATCATGTCGATTTCCGCCGACGGCTCGGTGAACGGGAAGTACGACGGGCGGAAACGCACCTGAATGTCGTCACGCTCGAAGAACTTCTTGAGGAAGTCGCTGTAGACGCCCTTCAGGTCCGCGAAGCTGATGTTCTCTTCGATCCACAGGCCTTCGACCTGGTTGAACATCGGCGAGTGCGTGGCGTCGCTGTCCACGCGATACGTGCGGCCCGGCACGATCACCTTGATCGGCGGCGTGTGCGTGCGCGCGTAGCGCACCTGCATCGGGCTCGTGTGCGTGCGCAGCAGTAGTTGACGGCCATCGGCGTCCTTGCCGTCCACGTAGAACGTGTCCTGCATCGAACGCGCCGGATGGTTTTCCGGGCTGTTGAGCGACGTGAAGTTGTACCAGTCGGTCTCGATCTCGGGACCGTCGGCCACATCGAAGCCGATCGAGCCGAAGATCTGCTCGACGCGTTCCCACGTCTGCATGACCGGATGCAGGCTGCCCGTGCCGGCGCCGCGGCCCGGCAGCGTGACGTCGATCGCCTCGGCGGCGAGACGCTGGTTGAGCAGCGCGTCGGCGAGCGCCTGGCGGCGGGCGTTGAGCGCCGCCTCGACCTGCTGCTTGACGGCGTTGATGCGCGCGCCCTCGGTCTTGCGCGTTTCCGGGTCGAGCTTGCCGAGGCCCTTGAGCAGTTCGGTCAGCGCGCCCGACTTGCCGAGAAAGCGAGCCTTTTCGTTTTCAAGCGTGTTGACGTCGGGGCGGAAGCGAAGGCGCGTTGCGCGTCGGCGACAATCTGGTCCAGATCCATTGATCCCATCTTTTCAGCGTCAGTGTTTGAGACTTGGAGCAGCGTGGCACGTTGCCGTCCGCCATGATGACCCACGCGAACGACGACATGACGACACTGCCAGAAGCGGCGCCGTACCCGGCACTTGAACAGCACGTAAAGCACAGCACTTGAAGCGCGCAGGAAGCGCTTCACCAACAAAAACGGGGCTCGGTGAGGAGCCCCGTTTTTGTTGCAGCATCACCGAAACGACCGGACGCTGCTGCAACGAACCTGCGCAATACCCGACTTAGGCAGCGACGGCGGCCTTCACCTGCTTGACGATCGCAGCAAATGCAGCCTTGTCGAACACAGCCATGTCAGCCAGGACCTTACGGTCGAGTTCGATCGAAGCCTTCTTCAGGCCGTTGATGAACACGCTGTAGGTCATGTCGTGTTGACGCACCGCTGCATTGATACGCGTGATCCACAGTGCGCGGAACACACGCTTCTTGTTGCGGCGATCGCGATAGGCGTACTGGCCTGCGCGCATGACCGCCTGCTTGGCGATGCGATAGACGTTATTGCGACGGCCGCGGTAACCCTTGGCCAGGTTGATGATCTTCTTGTGGCGGGCCCGTGCGGTAACCCCACGTTTGACTCGAGGCATGAGTAGCTCCTTTGAGTTGTCGGTTGAGGATTACGCGAACGGCAGCATTGCGCGCACGGACTTCAGATCGGAATCATGAACGGCCGTTGCACCACGCAGATGACGCTTGTTCTTGGTGGTCTTCTTGGTCAGGATGTGACGCTTGAAGGCTTGACCGCGCTTGACGGTACCACCCGGACGAACCACGAAGCGCTTTGCGGCGCTCTTCTTGGTCTTCATCTTGGGCATGAAAAACTCCATTTATTTGATGGACATGGGTGTGCGGCTGGCTCCCACGCGCGCTTCGAATATTTCGAACACCTCGCGTTTCGCCCTTATACCGCCCTTCGAAACCCACTCCACTTGTTTTGGCAGCTGGCCGGCTTTCAACAAACAAGCTCGCCGCCGCTTTCAGGAAAAACGCCCGTTTACCGCACTTTCGCGCGGCGCGCGGGCGCCATTCCGGAACCTGCTTCCCGTGCTTCACGCCACTTGGCGCACTGCACGTCCTACCAAACTCTTCGGGCCGCCGCGCCCTGCCGTAACACGACCGACACGCGACAACACCTTACTTCTTCTTCTTCGGCGAGAGCACCATGATCATCTGGCGCCCCTCCATCTTAGGCATCTGCTCGACCTGGCCAACTTCTTCGAGGTCCGTGCGCAGACGCTCGAGCACGCGCATGCCGATTTCCTGGTGGGCCATTTCGCGGCCGCGGAAACGCAACGTGATCTTCGTCTTGTCGCCGTCTTCGAGGAAGCGGACGAGATTGCGCAGCTTGACGTTGTAATCGCCGTCATCGGTACCCGGACGGAATTTGACTTCCTTGACCTGGATAACCTTCTGCTTGAGCTTGGCCTCGTGTTGCTTTTTCGCCTCCTGGTATTTGAACTTGCCGTAGTCCATCAGGCGGCACACGGGGGGCACGGCCTGCGGGGCAATTTCAACCAGATCGACGTCCTGTTGTTCCGACATACGGAACGCTTCGGCCAGCTTTACGATGCCGAGCGGCTCGTTGTCGACTCCGACGAGACGCACCTCGGGTGCAGAGATTTCACCGTTGATGCGATGCGACTTATCCGTAGCGATGTTACGTTTCCTCTAAAAATTGAAAAAAACGAGCCGCGCTGCCAGGTGGCTCACTTGAACGACTTGACGTCCTGCGCCAGACGTTCAGCGAATGCGTCGACAGGCATGACACCCAGGTCGACACCGCCACGGGCACGCACGGCTACCGTTTGTGCTTCACGCTCTTTGTCGCCGACAACCAGGAGGTACGGGACCTTCTCAAGCGTGTGCTCGCGTATTTTATAGCTAATTTTCTCATTGCGCAAATCCGCCTGCACTCTAACCCCTTGTTTTTGCAACGATTGGGCTAGATTTGCTGCATATTCGGCCTGACTTTCCGCGATATTCATCACAACGACCTGCATTGGAGCCAGCCAGGACGGCATTGCACCAGCATGGTGCTCGATCAAAATACCGAGGAAACGCTCCATCGAACCGAGGATGGCGCGGTGCAACATGATCGGGCGACGGCGGCTGTTGTCTTCCGCCACGTACTCGGCGCCGAGGCGCTCCGGCAGCACCATGTCGAGCTGCAGCGTGCCGCACTGCCACGAACGGCCAAGCGCATCCTTGATGTGGTACTCGACCTTCGGACCGTAGAACGCGCCCTCGCCCGGCAGCTCTTCCCACGTCAGACCGCACGCCGTCAGCGCTTCGCGCAGGCCTTGCTCGGCGCGATCCCAGATTTCATCCGTGCCCGCGCGCGACTCGGGGCGCAGCGACAGCTTGATGTCGATGTGATCGAACCCGAAATCCTTGTAGACGCTCATCGCGAGCGTGTTGAAGGCGATCGACTCGGCGATGATCTGGTCTTCCGTACAGAAGATGTGCGCATCGTCCTGGACGAAACCGCGCACGCGCATCAGGCCGTGCAGCGCGCCCGACGCCTCGTTGCGGTGGCACGAGCCGAATTCCGCGTAACGCAGCGGCAGATCGCGGTACGAACGCAAACCATGATTGAACACCTGGACGTGGCCCGGGCAGTTCATCGGCTTGATCGCGTAGTCGCGCTTTTCCGACTCCGTCGTGAACATGTTTTCACGATAGTTCTGCCAGTGACCCGACGCTTCCCACAGCGAGCGGTCCATGATCATCGGCGTCTTGATTTCGTCGTAGCCCGCCACGCGCAGGCGGCCGCGCATGTACTGCTCGACCTGCTGCCAGAGCGTCCAGCCCTTCGGATGCCAGAACACCATGCCCGGCGACTCGTCCTGCATGTGGAACAGGTCGAGCTGCTTGCCGAGCTTGCGGTGGTCGCGCTTTTCGGCCTCTTCGAGATTGTGAAGATAGAGTTCCTGATCTTCCTTCTTCGTCCAGGCCGTGCCGTAGATGCGCTGCAGTTGCTCGTTCTTCGCGTCGCCGCGCCAGTACGCGCCGGCAACCTTCATGAGCTTGAAGACCTTGAGCTTGCCCGTCGACGGCACGTGCGGACCGCGGCACAGGTCGGTGAAACCGCCGTGCGAATACAGCTTGATGTCCTGGTCGCCCGGGATCGACTCGATGATCTCGGCCTTGTACTTCTCGCCGATGCTCTTGAAGTAATCGACCGCGTCGCCACGCGAGACGACGCGGCGCGTGACCTGCTCGTCCTTTTTCGCGAGTTCCTGCATGCGCTTTTCGATCTTCTCCAGATCTTCGGGCGTGAAGGGACGGCTGTAGGCGAAGTCGTAGTAGAAACCGTTGTCGATCACCGGTCCGATCGTGACCTGCGCTTCCGGGAACAGCTCCTTGACCGCATACGCCAGCAAGTGCGCGGTGGAGTGACGGATGATGTCGAGGCCGTCGGCATCCTTGTCGGTGACGATGGACAGCGATGCGTCGTGATCGATCAGCGTCGACGTGTCGACCAGTTCACCGTCGAGCTTGCCGCCGAGCGCCGCTTTGGCGAGGCCGGCGCCAATCGAAGCCGCCACTTCGGCGACCGTGACGGGATGATCGTACTGTCGAACCGAACCGTCGGGCAGACGTATCGCAACCATGTTTTTCTCCAGCTGTGCCTCGACGGCACATCGTATTCGTGGGAACAGACCCGCGCAAATCTCGCGGCGAAAAAAAATGCGGCCCCGCTTTCGAGGGGCCGCATTCACTTTTCAAACCAGATTGCAGGGCGAAAGAGGTCCTCGACTAGCGTCGCTCCGAAGTAGTTTCGGTAAACGTTCGCGATGTCATAACCGTATTCGCCTTGAGCGCAGAGCGCTTGTACTGCCTTGAAGCCCCGGCAACTACCACCTGCCGCAACTTCGATTTCGTTGGTAGGCTCGATTGGACTCGAACCAACGACCCCCACCATGTCAAGGTGGTGCTCTAACCAGCTGAGCTACGAGCCTGAAGAAGCAAGACTATATAACGTTTTCACGGAGCTGGCAAGGGCTTTTTTTGCGTTGCGGCATTAGCGGGCACGCTCGGGGCAATCAGTGAAAACCATTGATCAAATGCGGATCAACTCCCCGATCAACTCCGCCGCGACGCCCGCACCACACCGGCCACCTCGCCCAGCACCACGCAGGCGCGCTGGATCTGCGCCGAATTCGACACCTCGACCGTGAACTGCATATACGCCGCGTTACGACGCGACTGCGTCTTCACGCCGATCACGTTCATCTTCTCGCGCGCGAACACTTCGGAGATGTCGCGCAGCAAGCCTTGCCGGTCGGTGGCCTCGATCGAGATGTCGACCGGATAGACCGACTGGCCGCGCCCGCCCATCACGTCGGCGGACCACGTGGTTTGCAGCACGCGCTCGGGCGCACGGCGCGCCATGCGGATGAACGTCGGGCAGTCGCTGCGGTGAATCGACATGCCCTTGCCGCGCGTGACGAAACCGCTGATTTCGTCGGGCGGCGCGGGACGGCAGCAGCGCGCGAGCTGCGTGAGCAGCGCATCCACGCCCACGACCAGCACGCCCGACGATCCGCCGTGCGCGACGTTCGCGCCGCTTGCGCGCTTGGTGAGCTGTTCGGGCGTTTCCTCTTCGGGCTCCGCGACCGGCGCGTCGCTCAGCGCATGCTCGACGTGGCGCAGGCTGAACTCTTCCTTGCCGACCACGCTGAAGAATTCGTCGGTCGACTTGAAGCCGAGCTTCGCGGCGAGCTGGTCCAGATTGACCGACGTGCGCCCTTCGCGCTGCAGCGTTTTTTCGACCATCGCGCGGCCATTCGCGATGTTTTCCTGCGCCTCGATCGCGTTGAACCACGCGCGCACCTTCTGGCGCGCGCGGTTGCTGTGCAGATAGCCAAGTTGAGGATTGAGCCAGTCGCGCGACGGGCCGCCCTCCTTCACCGACACGATCTCGACGGTCTGGCCGTTCTGCAACTGCGTGTTGAGCGGCACCATCGCGCCGTCGACGCGCGCGCCGCGGCAGCGATGGCCCAGCTCGCTATGCAGGTGATACGCGAAGTCGAGCGGCGTGGCGCCTTGCGGCAGCGCGATCACGCGCGCCTGAGGCGTCATCACGTAGATGTGATCGTCGTCGAGCGTGGCCTGACGCAGTTCTTCCCACGGCTGGCGATCGTCGGAGACGTCGTCCTTCCAGGCGAGCAACTGACGCAGCCAGGCGATCTTCTCGTCGTAGCTGCTGCTCGCGCTGAACTGGCCGCCGTAGCCCTTCGTGCCCGCTTCCTTGTAGCGCCAGTGCGCGGCCACGCCGTATTCCGCGAACTGATGCATTTCCTGGGTGCGGATCTGCACTTCGAAGGCGCGCCCGTCGTCGCCGACCACAACCGTATGCAGCGAGCGATACCCATTAGGCTTGGGACGCGAGATGTAGTCGTCAAACTCGCGCGGCACCGGCTGCCAGAGGTTGTGCACGATGCCCAGCACCGTGTAGCAATCCTTGATGTCGCGCACGATCACACGGAAAGCGCGCACATCGTAAAGCTCGGAGAAGTCGATCTCCTTGCCACGCATCTTCTTCCAGATGCTGTAGATGTGCTTGGGCCGCCCGCTCACCTCGGCGTCGATATGCGCGGCGGCCAGTTCGTGTTCCAGCCGGGCGATCGCCTCGGACACATAGCTTTCGCGCTCGACGCGCTTCTCGTCGAGCAGCTTCGCAATGCGCTTGTACGTGACCGGCTCCTTGAAGCGGAACGCGAGGTCTTCGAGTTCCCACTTGAGTTGCCAGATGCCGAGGCGGTTGGCGAGCGGCGCGTAGATCTCGAGCGTTTCGTGCGACACCTCGGGCGCGGGCTGGATCTTCGCCGCCGCGTAGTAGCGCAGCGACTGCAGCCGCGACGCGAGACGGATCAGCACCACGCGGATGTCCTGCGCGAACGCCAGCAGCATCTTGCGCAACGACTCGACCTGCGCGCGCCGCGCGGCCTGCGCGTCGCGGCTTTCGCGGCCCGACTCGGGCGCGGCATTCTGCGCGGCCGCACGCTGACTCACCGAGCCCAGACGCAGGAGCTTGCGCACATCGAAAGTCAACTTGGCGACTTCGGCGCCGAAGCGCGCTTCGAGCGTGCGTTCCGGGTCGTCGAGATGCGGCGCGAGGTTGAAGAGCGCCGCAGCCAGCACCGCCGGCGGATCGACGTTCAAGCGGCTGAGGATCGACGCCGTCCCCTGCGCGTGCTCGATCAGGGGTTCGCCCGTCGAGAGGCGCGCGTCGCCCGCGTGCTCGCGCACGAACGCGAGCGCGTCGTCGAGCGACGGCAGCGCGGCTTGCGCCGCAGAGCCGGCTGGATCGGCGGGGACAGTAGGGATGGTGTCGCTGCTCATGAGGCTGGGCCCGCCGGCGTACCGAACGGGCTTATGACTACGGTAATACGGTCAATCGGACGATACGAAACGCGAGGAATCACCTGGCGAAGCGATCTTCGAAGCGATGATCGCGGCGCACTCAGTCGCGCTGCGCGGCCACCACGACGATTTCAATCAGGCATTCCGGATTGGCGAGCTTCGCTTCGACCGTCGCGCGCGGCGGCGTGGCACCCTGCGGAACCCACTTGTCCCACTCGGCGTTCATGCCCGCGAAATCCTTCATGTCGGCGATATAGATCTGCACCGACAGCAACAGCGTCTTGTCGCTGTTCGCTTCGCCCAGCAGGCGGTCGATATGGCCCAGCACTTCGCGCGTCTGGCCAGCGATGTCCTGCTTCGTGTCCTCGGCGATCTGACCCGCGAGATAGACCGTACCGTTGTAAACAGCGGTTTCCGAAAGGCGCGGACCCACGTGGTGACGAATGACTGCCATGTAAATTCCTGTTGAAGTTGAACGTGCCGGGCGCGCCGGATCGGCTCCGGGCGGCGCACGGCTATCTCATATTATGACGCGCTGACCGGCTCCCCGGCGAAGAAACGGCGCGCGATGCCGATCTGGTCGGGCGAGAGGAAGGCCGGCGCATGGCCGACACCCGCGATTTCGACGCTCTCGACGTGCTGACCCTTTTCGACCATTTTCGCGACCGTTTCGCGCGACAGCAGATCGGACAGTTCACCGCGCACGCTCAGTACCGGCCCCTTGAACGCTGCCAGCGAGCGCCACAGGAACTGCTCGCCCTGCTCGTTCTGCTCGGGCGTCACGCCCTTGAACGCCTCGGAAATGCGCGGGTCGTAGCGATAGCGCCATCCACCGTCCACTTCGTGCAACAGCGGCGTGTTGATCTCGCGCCACTCCTCGGCCGTGAGCGGTCCGAACGACGACGCCAGCAGCGCGGCGTTGTCGATCCCTTCCTGCAGCGTTGCGAAGCGCGAGTCGCGCCCGACATACTCGCCGATGCGCTCGAGCGACGCCGGTTCGATATGCGGGCCGATGTCGTTCAGCAGCAGGCGCCCGATGGGCGCGTCGGGCAGGCCTGCGAGCGCCATCCCGATGAGACCGCCCATCGACGTGCCGAACCAGTCGACCTGTTCCACGCCCGTGCGCGCGATCAGCGTCACCATGTCGGCCACATACTGCGCGACGCCATAGCCGCGCGGATCGACGAGCCACGACGACAACCCGCGCCCCACCACGTCCGGACACACGACGCGATACGTACCGCATAGCGCCGCCGCGAGACGATCGAAATCGCGGCTGGAACGCGTGAGGCCGTGCACGCACACAAGCACGCGCGGATTCGCTGGATCGCCCCACTCGGTGTACGCGACGCGGTGCAGCCCCGAGGGGCTGAGGCACTGAACGTACTGCTGACGTGGCACGGCTGACGATTCGGTCATCGCTGGGTCCTCGCTGGAAGTGCCCGAAGGCTCAGGACGAATTCTAAACGGCTTTGCCAGGCGGCATGGACGGCCGCGACGAGCCGCACCCCGGCGTGCTGCCTCCACGCGCCCGGACGGATGCTCCGTCCGACGGTGTGTCGCCGGCCTGACGCGCATGCCGAACGGCCTATGCCATCCGGACGAGGTTTCAGGCACGCGCAAAAGCGCAAGAATGGAATCGTCCAAAACGAAAACGGGCGAGACCGAAGTCCCGCCCGCCACCGTCATGCAAAGTTCCGCTGAGAAAACCGCGCCGCGATCAACCCACCGCGCTCACGTCGAGCGGCGCGCCGGTCTTGGTCTTGATCTCGTCCACCGTCACGCCCGGGGCGAGTTCCGTCACCTTCAGGCCGGCGTCGGTCACCTCGATCACGCCGAGGTCGGTAATGATGATGTCGACCACGCCCACACCCGTGAGCGGCAACGTGCATTTGTCCAGAATCTTGTGCTGGTCGCCCTTGGCCACGTGCTCCATCAGCACGACCACGCGCTTGACGCCCGCCACGAGGTCCATTGCGCCGCCCATGCCCTTGATCATCTTGCCGGGGATCATCCAGTTGGCCAGGTCGCCCTTCTCGCTCACCTGCATCGCGCCGAGGATCGCGAGATTGATGTGGCCGCCGCGAATCATCGCGAACGAGTCCGCCGACGAGAAAATCGACGACCCGGGCAGCGTCGTGACCGTCTGCTTGCCCGCGTTGATCATGTCGGCGTCCACCTGTTCTTCGGTCGGGAACGGGCCGATGCCGAGCAGGCCGTTTTCCGATTGCAACCACACTTCCACGCCTTCCGGCACGTGATTGGCCACGAGCGTCGGCAGGCCGATGCCGAGGTTCACGTAGAAGCCGTCCTGCAGTTCCTTCGCCGCGCGCGCGGCCATTTCGTCACGATTCCATGCCATGATCCGTCTCCCTCCTCAGGCGCTCGCCGCGGCGCGCACGGTGCGTTGTTCGATGCGTTTTTCGGGGCTCGCGTTGAGCACGAGGCGCTGCACGAAAATGCCCGGCGTGTGGATCGCGTCCGGATCGAGTTCGCCGTTCTCGACGATCTCTTCCACTTCCACGACCGTGATCTTGCCCGCCATCGCGCACATCGGGTTGAAGTTGCGCGCCGTGCGGCGATAAATGAGGTTGCCCGACTTGTCGGCCTTCCAGGCCTTCACAAGCGCGACGTCCGCCGTCAGCGAATGTTCGAGCACGTAGTGGTTCTCGCCGAACTGGCGCGTTTCCTTGCCCTCGGCGATCAGCGTGCCGTAGCCCGTGTTCGTGAAGAAAGCCGGGATGCCCGCGCCGCCCGCGCGCAACTTTTCGGCCAGCGTGCCCTGCGGCGTGAATTCGAGTTCGAGTTCGCCCGACAGATACTGGCGCTCGAATTCCTTGTTCTCGCCCACGTACGACGAGATCATCTTCTTGATCTGGCGCGTTTCCAGCAGCAGACCCAGGCCGAAGCCGTCCACGCCCGCATTGTTGCTGATGCAGGTGATGCCCTTCACGCCCGAATCGCGCAGCGCGCCGATCAGCGCCTCGGGAATGCCGCACAGCCCGAAGCCGCCGACCGCAAACGTCTGGCCGTCCTTGACGATGCCTTCGAGCGCGGCAGTCGCGCTTCCATAGACCTTGTTCATCAGTGTGTCCCTTCCTCGAATGGAAATTCGTCGCTACGTTTTGCGTTGTTTCTGTTCGTTCTGCCCGGCACGCGGGCGCAATGCGCGCCCGGATGCCCCATTCTAGTCATCCGCGAGTGGCGTTGCCGTGAATCCGACAGCCTTGCCACCCGGCCCTCCGATGGTTGTGAAGCGTACGCTGGGCGGGCGTTGCGGCACAATACGCAAAACTACATAAAGCCATTCCCGTATCGCACGCCATGCCCGAACCTGCCACGTCCCCCTCCGCAGCCCCCGCCGCGATCGATTACCGGACCGCGTTTCACCTCGCGCCCATCGGGCTCGTGCTCGCGCGCGAGCGCATCATCGAAGACTGCAACGAGGCGCTTTGCGCGATCTTTCGCTGTCCGCGCGAGGCGCTCGTCGGCCAGTCGTTCCTGGTGCTGTATCCGTCGGCGGACGAGTTCGAGCGCATCGGCGAGCGCATCCCGCCCATCATGACCGCGCAAGGCAGCTATGCCGACGACCGCATCATGAAACGCGCCAATGGCGAACTGTTCTGGTGCCACGTCACGGGCCGCTCGCTCGACCGGCAGGCGCCGCACGCGGCCGGCGTCTGGACATTCGAGGATTTGAGCGCCACGCGCCGTGTCGCCGTCGAGCTTACGCCGCGCGAGCGCGAAATCGCGGCGCAACTGGTCACGGGCAAGACGAGCAAGCAGATCGGGAGAATTCTCGACATCAGCTCGCGCACGGTGGATGTTTATCGCGCGCGGCTGATGCGCAAGTACGACACCGGCAACGCCACGGAACTGCTGCAGCGGCTGCTCGGGCATTGAGCGGAGGGGGCAGCGGAGAAACGGCGGCGGACGCAGGAGACGCGCCCGCGCGGCGGAGCGTATCAACGCAACGCGTCAGCGCGCCTTGACGAGCGGCGCGTTCTCGATGGTGGCACGCAGATGGTCGGGAATCGGCACCGACTTGCCCGCTTCGTAGTCGATCCACACGCAGCGCGCGTTGCCGCGCGCGTAGAGCGTGTCGGGCTCGTCCACGCGGCGCAGTTCGAAACCGGTGTCGAAGCTGCTGCGTCCTGGCTGGCCCACGGTCATCGTGCAGACAATGTCGCCGGGATAGTGGAGCTGCTTCAGGAATTCCATCGAGGCGTTGACGATGACCGGCCCCTGACGGTTGCCGCCCTCGCGGCTCTCGCCGGCAACGCCGAGCTGTTCGAACCAGGAAATCCGCACCTGTTCCATGTAGCGGAAGTAGACCGTGTTGTTCACATGGCCGAAAGCATCCATGTCGCCCCAACGGATCGGCATGGTCATTTCAAATACGGGGTGGTAATCGCTCATTGCACTTCGACTTCGGGTTACGCAAAAACGCGAGTGTACGATCCGCGACGCATCAGCGCAGCGACATCGCCACCCGCGCGGAAAATGGGAAAGCGCTCAGGTCAGGCCGAAGCCGTCGTCGGCGGTAATGATCGAGCCGTTCATGAACGCGGACTCGTCGGCTGCGAGCAGCAGCAGCAAGCCGTCGAGGTCGGCGGGCGTGCCCACGCGATGGCGCGGCAGCATCGAAATCAACTTTTGCCCCTGCTCCGTCGACCAGTGGTGATGGTTGATTTCGGTGTCGATATAACCGGGACAGATCGCATTGACGTTGATGCCGTGGCGACCCCATTCGAGCGCCATCGCCTTCGTCATGTGCACGACGGCGGCCTTGCTGATGGAATACAGGCCGATTTGCGGCAGCACGCTCAGCCCCGCCACCGAAGCAATGTTGATGATGCGGTACGCCGGTTTCGAACCGCCGCCGTTGCCGCGCATGATCATGCGTTTGGCGACTTCCTGCGCCACGAAGAAGGCGCCGCGCGTGTTGGTGTCGAACACGTACTCGAAATCGGCGGGCGTGACGTCGACGAGCTTTTGCGTGGTGGAAACGCCCGAGTTGTTGACGAGGATGTCGATGGTTCCGGCTTCGGTTTCCGCGTGCGCGACCGCCGATCGAATGCTCTGGTAGTCCGTCACATCGAGCGAAACCACATGGGCGGCACCGCCGTCGGCTTCGATTTCCGCGCGCAGTTCCTTGAGCCGCTCCACCCTGCGGCTCGCCAGCACGACTTTCGCCCCTGCCTGCGAGAGCACCTGCGCGAAGCGCTTGCCGAGTCCGCTCGACGCGCCGGTGATCATCGCCACCTTGCCTTCCAGATTGATCGAACGGCCCATTTTCGCTTCCTGTTCAGGGGTGAATAAGTGCCGGAATGCCGCTGCGGCAGCGAGCCGGGCATTCTGGCATAAAATAGAACGGTCGTGCTAATGTAGGCTGATTGGGTTGCGGCTCGCGGAGCGTTCCCCGACAATACGAACCCGAAAAAAGCATTCTAATGGCAAGAGGAGCTTTAATGACCCCCGCAAGTCTTTTGGAGCAATACGGCCCACGCGAGTCGATGGAATACGACGTCGTGGTCGTCGGCGGCGGCCCGGCCGGGCTGTCCGCGGCCATCCGCCTGAAGCAGCTCGCAGCGGAAAAAGGCGTCGAAATCGGCGTATGCGTCCTGGAAAAAGGCTCGGAAATCGGGGCGCATATCCTCTCGGGCGCGGTCATGGATCCGCGCGCAATCGACGAACTCTTTCCCGACTGGAAAGCCCAGGGCGCGCCGCTGAACGTGCCCGTGACCGAGGACAAGTTCCTTTTTCTTTCCGAAACCGGGGCTAAGGCTGTGCCGAACTGGGCGCTGCCGGACAACTTCAAGAATCACGGCAATTACGTCATCAGCCTCGCGAACGTGACGCGCTGGCTGGGTCAGCAGGCCGAGGCGCTGGGCGTCGAGATTTTCCCGGGTTTCCCGGCCGCCGAAGTGCTCTACAACGAGGACGGTTCGGTCAAGGGCGTCGCGACGGGCAACATGGGCATCGGCAAGGATGGCGAGCCCACCGAGAATTTCCAGCTCGGCATGGAACTGCACGCGAAATACACGCTGTTTTGCGAAGGCGCGCGCGGGCATCTGGGCCGTCAACTGAACGAGAAACTCAAGCTGGGCAAGGACGCCGATCCGCAGGTCTACGGCATCGGCATCAAGGAACTGTGGGAAATCGATCCCGCGAAGCATCAGCCGGGTCTCGTGATTCACACCGCCGGCTGGCCGCTCGAAAACGATACGTACGGCGGCTCGTTCCTCTATCACATCGACAACAACCAGGTGATGGTGGGTTTCGTCGTCGGCCTCGCTTATACGAATCCGTATCTGTCGCCGTTCGAGGAATTCCAGCGTTACAAGACGCATCCGGCGATCCGCAAATATCTCGAAGGCGGCAAGCGTGTTTCGTATGGCGCGCGCGCCATGACCGCAGGCGGTTTGATGTCGCTGCCGAAGCTCGTGTTTCCGGGCGGCGCGCTCGTCGGCGACGACGCGGGCTTTTTGAACGCGGCGCGCATCAAGGGCAGTCACGCGGCGATCAAGACCGGCATGCTCGCGGCGGAAGCGGCGTTCGACGCGGTGCAGGCCGGTCGCACGAGCGATGAACTGACGGCGTATCCGGAAGCGTTCAAGCAGTCGTGGCTCTACACGGAACTGTACAAGGCGCGCAATTTCAAGCAGTGGATGAGCAAGGGCCTCTACCTCGGCACGCTGATGGTCGGGCTCGAGCAGAAGCTGATGGGCGGCAATGTGCCGTGGACGCTGCATCATCAGCATCGCGACAACGAGATGCTGCGTCCGGCGTCGCAGTGCAAGCCGATCGAGTATCCGAAACCGGATGGCAAGCTCACGTTCGATCGTCTTTCTTCTGTGTTTATTTCGAACACGAATCACGAAGAGAATCAGCCCGCGCATCTGACGCTCAAAGATGCGAAGGTGCCGGTCGATGTGAATCTGCGCACGTATGCGGGTCCGGAAGCGCGCTTCTGTCCGGCGGCGGTCTACGAGTTCGTGAAGAACGACGACGGCAGCGACCGTCTGCAGATCAACGCGCAGAACTGCGTGCACTGCAAGACCTGCGATATCAAGGACCCGACGCAGAACATCGTCTGGGTCACGCCGGAAGGTGGCGGCGGGCCGAATTATCCGAATATGTAAGCCCGATCACAGGCATAAAAAAACCGCTCCTCGGAGCGGTTTTTTTTATTGCGGCGCCGAAAGCACCCGGCGCACTGCATGCGCACGCAACGAATCACTCGTCGCTGGCCGCGATCTTCGGCGTCGTCACCACGACGTCGCCGTTCTGGGCGCGATGACGCATCGCGTGGTCGATCAGCACGAGCGCGAGCATGGCTTCGGCGATCGGCGTCGCGCGAATGCCCACGCACGGATCGTGGCGGCCGAAGGTTTCGACGACCGCGGGCTCGCCGGCTTTGTCGATCGAACGGCGCGGCGTGCGGATGCTCGACGTCGGCTTGATGGCGATCGACACGGTGATGTCCTGGCCGGTCGAAATGCCGCCGAGCACGCCGCCCGCGTGATTGCCGTGGAAACCGTTCGGCGTGAGTTCGTCGCCGTGCGTCGAGCCGCGTTGCGCGACGCTCGCGAAGCCCGCGCCGATCTCCACGCCCTTCACCGCGTTGATGCCCATCATGGCGTGCGCGATGTCGGCGTCGAGGCGGTCGAACAGCGGTTCGCCCCAGCCCACCGGCACGCCGCTCGCCACCACGTTGATGCGCGCGCCGATCGAGTCGCCGTCCTTGCGCAGCGCGTCCATGTAGTCCTCAAGCTGCGGCACGACGTCGGCGTTCGGCGCGAAGAACGGATTCTCGTGCACATGCTGCCAGTCGACGAACGGCACCGCGATCTCGCCGAGCGCGCTCATGTAGCCGCGCACTTCCACGCCGAATCGCTCGCGCAGCCACTTCTTCGCGACCGCGCCCGCCGCGACCGTCGGCGCCGTCAGACGCGCCGACGAACGGCCGCCGCCGCGATAGTCGCGAATGCCGTACTTCTGCCAGTAGGTGTAGTCGGCGTGGCCCGGCCGGAAGGTCTCGACGATATTGCCGTAGTCCTTGCTGCGCTGGTCCGTGTTGCGGATCAGCAGCGCGATGGGCGTGCCCGTCGTGCGGCCTTCGAACACGCCGGAGAGAATTTCGACCTGATCGGCTTCCTGGCGCTGCGTGACGTGACGCGACGTGCCGGGACGGCGGCGGTCCAGATCGATCTGGATGTCGGCTTCGGTGAGCGCCATGCCGGGCGGGCAGCCGTCAATGACGCAGCCGATGGCCGGGCCGTGGGATTCGCCGAAGGTGGTGACGGTGAAAAGCGTACCGAGCGTGTTGCCGGACATGGCGGTCGTCCAAAGTGAATCGGGGAATCCGACATTATGCCAGTCCGCGCGGCGGGCCGCCCGGCTTGCCTCGCCCCACGCGCACACGCCGCGCGCACAACCCGCTAGCGGCGCGCGCCGCGCAACTCCGCCACGATCTCCTGCAAACCGTCGACAGTCACGTCGGCGGGCGCGATCGGCTCGCCCACCGCCAGCGTGAGCCGGCTCGTCAGCCCGCGCCGTACCGGCCGCTCCTGGCCCGACGCCGCATGCCGCGAAAACGCGCTGCCCCACAGGCCGCGCAGCGCCATCGGCACCACGGGCGCGGGTGTGCGCTTGAGGATTTCCGTCACACCGTGGCGGAACGGATTCATGTCGCCGGTTTTCGTCAGCTTGCCTTCGGGGAAAATGCAGACCAGATCGCCCTCGGCGAGCGCCTGAGCGCAGGTGTCGTACGCTTTCGCAAGCAGCGTCGCGTCTTCGTGCGCCGGCGCGATCGGAATTGCCCTCGCGTGACGGAACAGCCAACCGAGCAGCGGCGAACGGAAAATCCGGTGATCCATCACGAAACGGATCGGACGCGGACTTTCGGCCATGATCACGACCGCATCGACATAGCTCACGTGATTGCAGACCAGTACCGCCGGACCTTCTGCGGGAATACGCTCCGCATGCACGAGGCGCACGCGATAGATCGTGTGCACGAGCACCCACGCGACAAAACGCAGCAGAAACTCGGGCACCAGCCCGTAGATGTATGCGGCGACGACGATATTGAGCAGCGCCGTCGTCAGAAAAATGCCCGGAATGCCGACGCCCGCTGCCGTGAGCCCCATCGCCATCAGCGCCGAAACGATCATGAACAGCGAGTTCAGGATGTTGTTCGCGGCGATGATGCGTGCGCGGTGGCTCGGTTCGCTGCGGCTCTGGATCAGCGCGTAGAGCGGCACGCTATAGAAACCGCCGAACATGGCGAGCAGGAACAGGTCCGCGAGCACGCGCCAGTGCGCGGGCAGACTGAGGAATTCGCCGACCGACAGCAAATGCGGCGCGGCGGGCAGCGCGTGACTCGCAAAGAACAGGTCGATGCCGAACACGCTCATGCCGATCGAGCCGAGCGGCACGAGCCCGATCTCGATGCGTCGCCGCGACAGCTTTTCGCACAGCAGCGAGCCGAAACCGATCCCCAGCGAGAACATCGCGAGCAGCACGGTGACGACATCGGCATCGGCGAACAGCACGTCCTTCGCGAAATTGAAGAACGACGCCAGAAAGGTCGCGCCCACGAACCACAGCCACGAAATGCCGAGCAGGCTCAGGAAAACCGTGCGATTGCCGTGCGCGAGCCGCAGATTGCGCCAGGTTTCCGAGAACGGATTCCAGTTGATACGCAGCCCGGGCTGCGACGGCGCGCACGGCGGCACGAACGACGAGGCCACGCGCCCGATCAGCGCAATCGCGATGCACATGCCGCCCAGCCACCAGGCGCCCGCGGGCGTGGCGCTCTGCATGGCGGCTTGCGTAACCGTGACGGCGGCGCGAGGCGCATCGCTCGCGCCGATGCCCGCGGCAATTCCGCCCATGATCGTACCGATCAGAATCGCCACGAACGTGCCCATTTCGACGAGCCCATTGCCGCCAACGAGTTCGTCGTCGCCCAGATTCTGCGGCAGATACGCGTACTTGACCGGCCCGAACACGGTCGAATGCACGCCCATCAGAAACGTGCAGACATACAGCAGCGGCGCGCTGTGCATCCAGAAACCCGCCGCGCCGACCAGCATCACCGCGATCTCGAAAGTCTTGACCCAGCGCGTGAGCACGGCCTTGTCGTACTTGTCGGCGATCTGGCCCGATGTCGCGGAAAACAGCACGAACGGCACGATGAAAATCGCCGAAATCAGGAACGCGACGGTCTTCGGATCGACGCCGGAAAAGCGCGCCGCCTGATACGTGACGAGCGACGTGAAGCCGATCTTGAACACGTTGTCGTTCATCGCGCCGAGGAATTGCGTCCAGAAAAACGGTGCGAAACGGCGCTGGCGCAGCAGCGCGAACTGCGAAGCGTGGGCGGTCGCCGCGCGGTCGGTGGTTTCCGTCGCAGGCAAGGAACGTTCGTTCATTGAGTGGGATTTATGCTGTCAGAGTCGAGCGCCAGACGTGAAAAAGCGCGCTTGACGCGCGCTTTTTGATGCTGGTTCGGACGGGCTCGCGCGTTTCAACGCGCCGGCTGACGTTCCTCTTCCGGCCAGTCGCGAATATAGGCCTTGAGCAGCTTGTTTTCGAAGCCTTGGGCCTCGACCACCGCCTTCGCCACGTCGTAGAACGAAATCACGCCCATCAGCGAACGGCTTTCCATGACCGGCAGGTAACGCACGTGATGCTCGAGCATCATGCGGCGCACTTCGTCCACTTCGGTTTCAGGCGTGCAGGTAATGGGATGGTCGTCCATGACCTTGCGGATCGTGCTGGTGCCGACGCTGCCGCCATTCGTACGCAGCGTCATGATGATCTCGCGGAACGTGAGCATGCCGACCAGATCGCCGTACTCCATGACGACGAGCGAGCCGATGTCGTGTTCGGCCATGGTGTTCACTGCTTCGTGCAGCGACGTGTCGGGCGTGACGGTGTAGAGCGTATTGCCCTTGACCTTGAGAATATCGCTCACACGCATGATGTGTCTCCTGTGCGGGCCCGGGCGCGTCCGACTCGGGTCCCTGGCAAAAAGGTCGACGGAAAAACCGTCAAATCGTGGGGGAGATGCTGAAAAGATACCTACCTGTTTTCGATCCTAGCGGAAAGGGAGGCAAAAGAAAAGTCGCGGGACGGCGCGCCGATCGGCCCGAAACCCCTATGAATCGGCCCTGAAATGCTTTTCGCCGACGTATTTTTGCCGATGAGGCCGGGCTTTTCGCGCCTTGCCATCGTCTGTTCGCCGTATGCCGTCCGGCCAGGAGGCAGCGGCGCGCAGGGCCCGTCTGGCGGCGCTTTCAGGCGTTCTCACAGTCGCCGACGCGGGTTTCCGATGCGTCCCCGCACGCCCGGGCCGGTGATACGATGCCCTCACCTTTCACCCGTCGCCGGTTCGCGCCGGCCGTGCTGCCAGAATGTCCGATCCCCGCTTCGACACGCTCGCGCTGCATGCCGGCGCCGCCCCCGACCCCGTCACCGGCGCGCGCGCCACGCCGATTTATCAGACCACGTCGTTTTCGTTCCGCGATACCGACCACGCCGCCGCGCTCTTCAACATGGAGCGCGCGGGCCATGTGTACTCGCGCATCTCGAATCCCACGGTCGCCGTGTTCGAGGAACGCGTCGCGGCGCTCGAAGGCGGCGCCGGCGCGATTGGCACCGCCAGTGGCCAGGCGGCGCTGCATCTGGCGATCGCCACGCTGATGGGCGCGGGTGCGCATATTGTCGCGTCGGCGGCGCTCTATGGCGGCTCGCACAACCTGCTCGACTACACGCTGCGCCGCTTCGGCATCGAGACCACCTTCGTGAAACCGGGCGATCTCGACGCCTGGCGCGCGGCGTTGCGGCCCAACACGCGTCTGCTGTTTGGCGAAACGCTTGGTAATCCCGGCCTCGATGTGCTCGACATCGCCGCCGTCGCGCAGATCGCACATGACCATCGCGTGCCGCTGCTCGTCGACTCCACCTTCACCACGCCGTATCTGCTGCGCCCGTTCGATCATGGCGCGGATTTCGTCTATCACTCGGCCACCAAGTTTCTCGGCGGCCACGGCACGACCATCGGCGGCGTGCTGGTGGACGGCGGCACCTTCGACTTCGAGGCGTCGGGGCGCTTTCCCGAATTCACGGAACCCTACGCGGGCTTTCACGGCATGGTGTTCAGCGAGGAAAGCAGCGTCGCGCCCTTGTTGCTGCGCGCGCGCCGCGAAGGCTTGCGCGACTTCGGCGCCTGTCTGCATCCGCAAGCTGCGTGGCAGTTGCTGCAAGGGATCGAAACGCTGCCGCTGCGCATGGAACGGCATGTGGCCAACGCACGGCGCGTGGTCGAGTTTCTCGACTCGCACGACGCGGTGGAGACGGTCGCCTATCCGGAACTGCCGGACCATCCCGACCACGCGCTCGCCCGGCGGCTGCTGCCGCGCGGCGCGGGCGCGGTGTTCAGCTTCGACCTCGCGGGCGGCCGCGACGCGGGCAAGCGGTTCATCGAATCGCTCGCGCTGTTCTCGCACCTCGCGAATGTCGGCGACGCGCGCTCGCTCGTGATCCATCCCGCCTCCACCACGCATTTCCGCATGGACGAGGCGGCGCTTGCCGCGGCGGGCATCGGCGCGGGCACGATCCGTCTGTCGATCGGTCTGGAAGACCCCGACGATCTGATCGACGACCTCAAGCGAGCGCTCAAGATTTCGCAGAAAGCGCCGGCCAAAACCGGCGCGGCCGCGCGCAAGGAGGTGTCATGATCGTCGATGTCGCGGGCAAAGCGGCTTACGCCTACACGGGCGGGCGGGCGTTCGATCCCCAACGGCCCATCGCCGTTTTCGTGCACGGCGCGCAGCACGATCACAGCGTCTGGGCGCTGCAATCGCGCTATTTCGCGCATCACAGCTTCAGCGTGCTGGCCGTCGATCTGCCCGGCCATATGCGCAGCGCGGGTCCGGCGCTCAAGAGCATCGGCGCGCTGGCCGACTGGCTGGCCGCGCTGCTCGACGCGGTGTGCCCGGCCGACAAGCAAGATATTTTCGTCGCGGGCCACAGCATGGGTTCGCTCGTCACGCTCGAATTCGCGGCGCGTTATCCGGCCCGGGCCGCGTGCATCGCGCTGCTCGCCACGGCCTTCCCGATGGCGGTATCGCCCGCGCTGCTGGAAGCGGCCCGCGAGCGCGAGGACGAAGCCATTGCGCTCGTCAACGCGTGGTCGCATTCCACGCTCGCGGCCAAGCCGTCGAGCCCCGGCCCGGGCGCATGGCTGCGCGGCATGAACCAGCGGCTGATGGAGCGTGTGTCCGCGCACGGCGAGCCGCAGCTTTTTCACTCCGACTTCGCTGCCTGCAACGCGTACGCAAACGGCCTGACCAGCGCCGCCGAAGTGCGCTGCCCGGTGCGGCTGATCGTTGGACAGCGCGACGCCATGACGCCGCCGCGTGCCGCCCGCGCCATCGCTGACGCGTTGACTCAGGCGCGTGAAGTGGACACCGTCGCGCTCGACGCCGGACACGCGCTGATGACGGAGCAGCCCGACGCCACGCTCGACGCACTCTATCGCTTCGCCGCGCCAAGGGTCGGAAACGGCTGAGCAGCGGGCATACAAGCATGTGAAACGCTGCCGCCGGACGCGCGCCAACCCGCCACGCATCACCTGCCGTTTGTCCGGGTTGCACGGTCGTTCGATTCGCCGCAGAATGGTTTCTGGCCGCACAGCGAGGCGGCTTTCGGGCGCGCACCTTGCGCCTCGGCCCTCAAGCGCTCGCCGGTCAAGCCGGAAGCGCAACGGAGGAGACAATGAGCCACGCCACCCACACCGAGCAACACTTCGCGAATTTCGCGCAGTTCTATCCGTTTTACCTGAGCGAGCACAGCAACCTCATGTCGCGGCGCCTGCATTTCGTCGGCTCGCTGGGGGTGATCGGCTGCGTCGCCATGGCCATCGCCACCGGTAACTGGCTCTGGCTGCCCGCCGCCGTCGTGTGCGGTTACGGCTTCGCGTGGGTCGGGCATTTCGTGTTCGAGAAGAACCGCCCCGCCACGTTCCGCCATCCCATCTATAGCCTGATGGGCGATTGGGTCATGTTTTCGGATATCTGCCGCGGAAAGATTTCGCTCTAGCCGACGCGGCCAGTGCCCAATGCAAGCGGCCGTTCGCGCCGCTTGCCCGCCTCAACCCGCAGGATGCGGCAGCGCAGGGGGGAGTCGCCCGCCTCCGCCAGCCGCGCGAGTTCGCGGCGCGCGGCCAGCAAGGAAGCCAGCGAGATCGACAGCTTGTCGTTTTCCAGCGCGGCCAGCAGCGTATGCGAATCGATATCGCTCGACTTGAGCTGATACGCCAGTTCCTCGCGGTCGATCACGAAACGCCCGAAAATCCGCTCCACGGAAATGCGCGCGGGATTCGCGATCAGCACGTAATGCGGCTTCGCGCCGTCCATTTCCAGCCGGGCGATCAGTTCGTCGTCTTCGAGACCGGCTATAAGCCGTGTCACCGTCGCGAGGTCGCGGCGCAGCAGTTGCGCGAGTTGCTCGCCGGTCATGCCGGGACGGCCGGCGTCGCGCGTTTCCGCGAGGCCCGCCAGCAATTCGAGCGCGTCGAGCAGATCGCTACCCGGAAAGCGCGGACGGTTGAAGCGCCCGGTGCGGATTTCCGGCAACGCCGAGGTAATCATCGCGCCCACCAGCGTGATGAACCAGCTCAGATACATCCAGAGCAGGAACATCGGCGCCGCCGCGAACGCGCCGTACACCGCCGTATAAGTGGGAATGCGGCGCACGTAATAACCGAAGCCGCGCTTGGCCAGCTCGAACGCAATCGCCGCCGCCACGCCGCCCACCAACGCGTCGCGCCACTGCACGCGGCAATTCGGCAGATAGACATAGAGCATCGTGAACGCGAGCGCCGTCAGCGGCAGCGAGGCGCTGATCAGCAGCCAGTCGAACACCATCGAGACATGCTGCTCGGTGGCAATCGCGAGCGAGCGCGTGAACAGATACGACGAAATCGACAGACTCACGCCAATCAGGATCGGCCCGAGCGTGAGAATCGCCCAGTACACCAGCACGCGCTGCGCGAACGGGCGCGCCTTGCGCACGCGCCAGATCAGATTGAAGGCCGATTCGACCGTCATCATCGTCATGACGGAGGTCACGAATAGCACGATCATGCCCATGGTCGTGAGGCCCTTGGCCTTCGACGCGAACTGGTTCAGGTATTTGAAGATCTGACTATTGATCTGCGCCGGCATCAGGTGGTCGGCGAGAAAACCCTGAAGGGAATTCTGGAACGACGCGAAGATGGGAAACGCCGTAAACAGCGCGAACGCCACGGTGGCGAGCGGCACGAGCGAGAGCATCGTCGTGAACGTGAGGCTGCCCGCAACCTGGGGAATGCGATCCTCGCGACTACGCCGCGCCGCGAAGCGCGCGAGACGCTTCACGATATCGAGATCGATCCGGACTTTCGACAACACATCCATTGGCCTGCCCTGCTGAAACGATGCGTCTAACGAGGTGCGTCTGACGAGAAAGCATCAACCGTTGGGCCGCATCGGCGGCGAACCCAACCCCTATAATATCCCGTCCACCGACGAGGTCCGATGAAACCGATTCTTGTGCTCTACTACAGCCGCCATGGCGCCACGCGCGAACTCGCGCGCGCCATCGCCCAGGGCATCGACAGCGTGCCGGGCGCCGAGTCGCGCGTGCGCACGGTCCCGCCCGTGTCCACGGTCTGCGAAGCCACTGCGCCCGACATTCCCGACGACGGCCCGCCCTACGCGGAGCTGCGCGACCTCGAGGAATGCGCCGGCCTCGCGCTCGGCTCGCCCACGCGCTTCGGCAACATGGCCGCGCCGCTCAAGTATTTTCTCGACGGCACCACGCCGCAGTGGCTCGCGGGCGCGCTCGCGGGCAAGCCTGGCTGCGTGTTCACCTCCACCGGCAGCCTGCACGGCGGCCAGGAAAGCACGCTGCTCTCGATGATGCTGCCGCTGCTGCATCACGGCATGCTGCTGGTGGGCATTCCCTACACCGAAAGCGCGCTCGCCTCGACCGAAGGCGGCGGCACGCCTTACGGCGCCTCGCATCACGCGCGCCCGGACGGACGCAACCACGGCCTGAGCGCCGACGAAAAAGCGCTCGCGGTCGCGCTGGGCGTGCGGCTCGCACGTTCGGCGCTGGCGCTCGCTCAAGGCGAACGGCCGTGAATCGCGCGGACGAAGCGGACAAACCAGCGAACGCTGACCATGCGGCCAAGGCTGCTTCCACCGCCTCGTCCGCCACGGAGCCGCGCACTTTACCGTCATCGGGCAATTCGCGTCGCGACGATGTGCCGATGCGCGACATCGGACCGGAATCGACATCAACCTTTGCCAGCGATCTCGCAGCAATCGGCGCGCCGGGCCGCGTCGCCGGCCGACGCTTTGCCGCGCTCGGCGCCTTTGCGATGCTGGCCGCGCTCACGCTGCTCTGCCTTGCCTGGGAATGGCGGCTCGCGCCGCTGCGCCCCGGCGGCAGCGCGCTCGTGCTCAAAGCGCTGCCGCTCGCCTGCGCGCTGCCCGGCGTGCTGCGGCGACGGCTTTATACGCTGCAATGGGCGTCGATGCTGGTGCTGCTCTACTTCGCCGAAGGCATCGTGCGCGGCATGACCGATCCCGCGCCGGGCAATCTGCTCGGCTGGGTCGAGGTGGCGCTGTCGACCGGCTTCTTTGCCTGCGCGCTGGCTTACGTCGCGCCTTACAAGCGGGCAGCGCGGCGCGCGAAACGCGGGGCACAATAAGGCTGCGCGTCTGGGTACGACAGTTGGGTGCGACAACTGGGGACGACATCTGGCGCGCCGTCAACAAAGTCTCAAAGCAGCCTCGATAAGCACACTGCCCGCGCCGCGCCCGGCAGCGCGTCCGACGTGTCAAACTAGCCTTTTGGCCGTCCCGACACGCCGCGCCGACATCACGCCACGCGCAGCAAGCACCCGCCCCGAACAGCACCGATCCGCACCGAACAAGCCCAACCGACATCGAACAACAGCGCCCGCACGCCGCCACCGCCGACGCGCCCGCCCGAGACACCCGACTCACCATGACCGACACCCACGCCTCCGCCCAGCCCGCCTTCCTCGACGCCTGCGCTGCCGCCATCGGCGCGCAGCATGTGCTCACCGACGCCCACGACACCGCGCCCTACCTCGCCGACTGGCGCAAGCGCTATCAGGGCGCGGCGTTCGCGGTGCTCTGCCCGGCCAACGCCGATGAAGTCGCCGCCATCGTGAAACTCGCGCACGCCCATCGCGTCGCGATCGTGCCGCAGGGCGGCAACACGGGCCTGGCAGGCGGCGCGACGCCCGACACGAGCGGCGCGCAAGCGGTCCTGAGCCTGCGCCGCCTGAATCGCGTGCGCGAGATCGACGCGCACAACAACACCATCACCGTCGAAGCGGGCGTGATCCTCGCCGAAGTGCAGGCGCGCGCCGCCGACGCGGGTCGTCTGTTCCCGCTCTCGCTCGCCGCGGAAGGCAGCTGTACGATCGGCGGCAATCTGTCGACCAACGCAGGCGGCACCGGCGTGCTGCGCTACGGCAACACGCGCGAGCTGTGTCTCGGTCTCGAAGTGGTCACGCCGCAAGGCGAACTCTGGGACGGCCTGCGCGGACTGCGCAAGGACAACACGGGCTACGATCTGCGCGATCTGTTCATCGGCGCGGAAGGCACGCTCGGCATCATCACGGCGGCGGTCATGAAGCTGCATCCGCAACCGGCGGCGCGCGTCACCGCGCTCGCGGCGCTCGGCTCGGCCCACGCCGCGCTCGACTTTCTCTCGCTCGCGCAGCGCTACGCGGGCCCGCTGCTGACCGGCTTCGAGCTGATGTCGGACTTCTGCATGCAGCTCGTCAATCGTCACTTCCCGCAACTGCGCTATCCGTTCCAGGCGCGCCACGCGCAGGTCGTGCTGCTCGAACTCTCGGATAACGAAAGCGAGGAACACGGCCGCGCGCTGTTCGAGAAGCTGATGGAAGCGGCGCTCGAACAAGGTCTCGTCGACGACGCCGTGGTCGCCGAAAACCTCACGCAGTCGCAGGCGTTCTGGAATATCCGCGAGCACATTCCGCTCGCGCAGGCGCAGGAAGGGCTGAACGTGAAGCACGATATCGGCGTGCCGATTTCGCGCATCGGCCACTTCATCGAGGAAACCGACGCCGAAATCGCCCGCACGGTGCCCGGCGCGCGCATGGTCACGTTCGGCCATCTCGGCGACGGCAATCTGCACTACAACGTGCAGGCGCCCGAGGGCGGCGACCCGAAGCGCTTTCTTGCGGAAAACGAGAAAACGCTGAACCGCATCGTCTACGACAGCGTCGCGCGTCATCGCGGCACGATCAGCGCGGAACACGGCCTCGGCCAGTTGAAAGTCGACGAAAACGCGCACTACAAGAGCGAAGTCGAAATGGCGATGATGCGCGCGATCAAGCACGCGCTCGATCCGCTCGATCTGATGAATCCGGGCAAAGTGATTCGCTGAAGACGTCGCTGAACCCGTCGCTGAACGCGCAAGGAGCCGATGTGAAAGTTCGCGTGCTGTCCGATCTGCATCTGGAAAACGACGAGCCGGACCTGATCCCGCACGCCGACGCCGACCTCGTCGTGCTCGCGGGCGACATCCACAATCACGGGCTCGGGCTGCGCTGGGCCGCCGAGACCTTCGACGCGGACGTGCCGGTGATCTACGTGCCGGGCAATCACGAGTATTACGACGGCGAACTCGGCGCGCTCGAAGCGGCGATGCGCGACGCCGCCGCGACGCTCGACAACGTCCACTTCCTGAACAACGGCGTCTATGTCGATCCGCAGGGCCGCTATCGCGTGCTCGGCACGACGCTGTGGGCCGACTTCGCGCTGTTCGGCGCGAGCGACGCTGCGCGCGAGGCCGCCATCGCGGCGGCGCTGCGCGTGATGCTCGATTTCAAGGGTTTGATTCAGGTGTCCTGGCCGGACAGTCCGCAAGCGGGCGCGCGCGATTTCACGCCCGCGGATTCGCTCGCGCTGCATGCTCGCTCGCGCGCGTGGCTGGAGGCGGAACTGGCGAAGCCGTTTGCGGGCAAGACGATCGTGGTGACGCACCACGCGCCGCATCGGCAGAGCCTGGCGGCGCGTTATGCGACCGATCCGGTGTCGGCGGGATTCGTGAGCGATCTCGGCGCGCTGGTGGGTGCGCCCGCCGCACTCTGGGTGCACGGCCACACGCATACGTGCTTCGACTACACGGTCGGCGGCACGCGCGTGGTGTGCAATCCGCGCGGTTATCGCGACCGGCGCACGGGCCTGCCGGAGAATCCGGCCTTCGCGTGGGACAAGGTCGTGGAAATTTAAGTCAGACGAAGCGTTGCCGCTTCATGGCAGCCGGCTCGCGAACGGAGCCGGCTCGGTGAGGCAAGGAAAGCTGGCGCGCGCTAAATTGGGCTCGATCGCGCTAAATCGCGCTTGATCGCGACAATCAGCGCAGCGGCCGCGAACGATCAACCGGGCGCTGCACGCGCAGGGCGACGGGCTGGAGCTGCGCGCGGCGCATGCGCAGCAGGTCGCGCGATGCGGCGATGCCGATCAGGCCCATCATCACGGCGATGCCGATCATCAGATGCGTATCCATGGAAATCCTCGGGTTCTGGCGAATTGACGTTTCAGTCCCGCTACCTTACCAAGCCGCCCCGCGGCCGTGCGTAAGCAAGTGTTGCGAGAACCCGATCCTGTAACAGCGTGTCACGGTCCGCCCCAAAAACGGCCGGGCCGGCGCCCTGCGCGTTCAGGTATTCACTCAGGTGCGCGCGAAACGACGCAGTTCGGCCTGATCCTCGGCGAGCGTCGTCGGCAGCTTTTCGCGCAGCAGCTCGACCCATGTGCGGATCTTCGCATCGAGATACTGGCGCGACGGATACATCGCGTAGACGTTCATCTCCTGCGAGGTGTACTCGGGCAGGATCCAGACGAGTTCGCCGCTGCGCAGACCGCTGATCGCCGAATAAATCGGCAGCAGCCCCACGCCCATGCCCTCGCTCACCGCCACGGCCAGCGCCTCGGCCACGTTCACCTGGAACGTGGGCGCCGCGCCCAGATCGATCGTCTCGTTGCCGTTCGGGCCGCTGAACTGCCATTGCGACACCGGAAACACCGGCGTCACGAGTTGCAGACAGGTATGGTTGACGAGATCGGCGGGCTTTTGCGGCACGCCGCGCCGCTCCAGATAGGCGGGCGATGCGCACGCAATGCTGAACGCGCTCGTCAGCCGCTGCGAGACGAAACCCGAATCGGGCAGATCGGTCGCCAGCACGAGCGCGACGTCGTAGCCCTCGTCGAGCAGGTCCGGCATGCGCTGCGCGAGCGTCAGCTCCACCTGCACGTCCGGATACATCTGTTGATACTGCCCCACCGCCGGCACCACATAGTGCTGGCCGAAGCTCGTCATGGCATGGACCTTGAGCTTGCCCGACGGACGCGCATGCGCGTCGCCGGCCTCGGCTTCCGCCTGATCGACGTACGCCAGGATCTGCTCGCAACGTTGCAGATAACGCTCGCCAGCCTCGGTGAGCGCGATGCGGCGCGTCGTGCGGTTCAGCAGACGCGTGCGCAGATGCGCCTCCAGATCGGAGACCGCGCGCGACGCGTACGCCGTCGTCGTATTCAGGTGCTGAGCCGCGCCGGTGAAGCTGCCGGCTTCGACCACCCGCACGAATACCCGCATGTTTTGAAGCGTATCCATACCAATCCTCTATCTGACGGACGAATTGTTACACGTTTCGTAAAATCTATTATCTCACATCCCGTAAAAATGCCTTGCATCCTTACCAGTTATTCGCCAATCGAGCAAAAAATATAATGACGCACAGTGATCTATAGCCAAGTTAAGGAGTAAAACGTGCAGTCACCGGTACCGAAAGGACTCGCCGCACTCACGGTTCTTACGTTCTCGTTGATAATCGCGGGCTGCGCCAGTACCGGGGGAATCGCACCGCAAGCGAAACACGTGGAAGCGGCCGATCTGGACGCGGGCACGGCTATCCGCGCCGCCAATACCGACGCGCAATGGCCCGCCAGCGACTGGTGGCGCGCCTATAACGACCCGCAGCTCAATGCCTGGATCGAAGCCTCGATCGCGGGCAATCCGACGCTCTCGGGCGCGCAGGCACGCGTTCGCGAAGCGCGCGCGATGGCGGGCGTCGCCCAGGCCGGCCTGCTGCCGCAAATCAACGGCAGTATGTCGGTGCAGCGCCAGCACTGGTCGGACAATATCTACTACGGTCCCGGCTCGCTCGCGAACTCGAATACGTGGAACAACACGGCCTCGCTCGGCCTGTCCTATCACCTCGATCTCTGGGGTCAGGACAAGAACAACGCCGAGCGCGCGCTCGACATGGCGCACGCCACGGCCGCCGACGCGCGCGCCGCACAGCTCGAACTCGAAGCGAACGTCACGCGCGCCTACATCGAAATGTCGATGAACTACGCGCTGCTCGACATCGCGAAGCAGACGCTCGGCGAACAGCAGAAAATTCTCGCGCTCGCGCAGCGCCGCCTGAAGGGCGGTATCGGCACCCAGCTCGAAGTGAGCCAGGCCGAAACGCCGCTGCCCGAGTACGAACGCCAGATCGACGCGCTGGAAGAATCGATCGCGCTCGGCAAGAACCAGCTCGCGGCGCTCGCGGGCAAGGGTCCGGGCGCGGGCGAATCCATCACGCGTCCGGCGCTCGTGCTGTCGGCGCCGGCCGGCCTGCCCTCGGCGCTGCCGGCGGAGCTGATCGGCCATCGCCCGGATGTCGTGGCGGCGCGCTGGACCGTCGCCGCCCAGGCGCGCGGCATCGACGTGGCGAAGGCGGACTTCTATCCGAACGTGAACCTGCTGGTGTCGATGGGCGGCTATGCCGCCGCCGGCCCGCTATTCCAGTTCCTCAAGTCGATGAGCGGCAGCTACGCGGCCGGTCCCGCGTTGTCACTGCCGATTTTCGACGGCGGACGCCTGCGCGCGCAACTCGGCGCGCAGTCGGCGGAATACGACTTTGCGGTCGATCAGTACAACCAGACGATCGTCACCGCGCTCAAGGAAATCGCCGACCAGGTCGTGCGCATGCGCTCGCTGGCGACCCAGGAAGAAGACGCGCATCGCTCGGTCGCGGCCGCGCAGCGCAACTACGACCTCTCGCAGGAAGGCTATCGCCGCGGTCTGACCGACTATCTGAACGTGCTGATCGCGCAATCGCAGCTGCTGCGTGCGCAGGAAGGCGTGGCGCGCATTCAGGCCGAACGTCTGGGCGCGCACGCGACGCTCGTGACGGCGCTGGGCGGCGGCGTGGTCGACGCATCGAACGATCCTTCCGCGAAGGGCCCGACGCAGGCCGAGCAATTGCCCGCGCACGGCAAGAAGACGCGCTCGATCCCGCTGATGCCGGCCGCGCTGCTCGCGCCGAAGTCCGGCGGCGAGAATGCCGACAGCGCGGATAGCACCGCGGGCGCGGCCACGTCGGCGACCCCGGCGGCGAACCCGGCGGCAAGCCCGGCGAACTGAGGCGCACGTCCATGCAAGCCTCCTCACCCACTTCCGCGCGGGACGGCCAGAGCGTCGTGAAGGCGTTCGCCGACTGGGCGAACACCGACGGCCTCGTCTGGCTCTATCTGTTCAAGGCGATCGCCGCGGCGCTGCTCGCGCTCGGCATCGCGATGAAGCTCGACCTGCCCTCGCCGCGCACGGCCATGACGACGGTCTTCATCGTCATGCAGCCGCAAAGCGGCGCGGTGTTCGCCAAGAGCTTCTACCGGATCTGCGGCACGCTGGTCGGCCTCGTCGTGATGCTCGCGCTGATCGGCCTGTTCGCGCAGCAGCCCGAACTCTTCATCGCCAGCACGGCGCTGTGGGTCGGCATCTGCACGGCGGGCGCGGCGCGCAACCGCAACTTCCGCTCGTACGGCTTCGTGCTCGCGGGTTACACGGCCGCGCTGATCGGCATTCCGGCCTCGCAGCATCCCGACGGCGCCTTCATGTCGGCGATGACGCGCGTGGCCGAGATCTCGCTCGGCATTCTCGCCTCGGGCTTCGTGAGCGCCGTGGTGTTCCCGCGCTACACCGGCGAGCTGCTGCGCTCGACGGTGCGCCGCCGCTTCTCGTCGTTCGTCGATTACGTGTCGGCGTCGCTGGGCGGCCGCGTGGACCGTTCGCAGATCGAGGCGACCAACGCGCGCTTCGTGGCCGACATCGTCGGCTTCGAGGCGAGCCGCAGCACCGCCGTGTTCGAATCGCCCGATTCGCGCATGCGCGCCGGACGTCTCGCGCGCATGAACACCGAGTTCATGTCGGCCTCGACGCGCTTTCACGCGCTGCATCAGCTGATGAACCGTCTGCGCGACGAAGGCAAGCTCGCGACCGTCGAGGCGCTCGAACCGTATTTCCGCGAGATCGCGCCGCTGTTCGACAAGGCGGGCGAGCCCGTGCTCAAGGCCGCCGACGCGGTGCATGTGGCCGCGCAGCTCGAAGCGTATCGCGCGACGCTGCCCAAACGCGTGCGCGACACGCGCGCGCAGCTCGAAGCCGCGCAAGCCGCGGCGCGCGCCATCGGCGAGGTGCACGCGCCGTCCGATCTGCTCGACTTCGACACGGCCACCGAGCTGTTCTACCGCTTCGTGCACGAGATGAACGAGTACACGGCGACCTACGCCTCGCTCGCCGTCGACACTCACGCACGCGAAAAGTGGATCGCGCGCTACGTGCCCAAGACCAACCTCGTCGCGGCGGGCGTGCACGGCGTGCGCGCCGCGATCGTGATGGGTCTGCTGGGCGCGTTCTGGATCGCCACGGCCTGGCCGAGCGGCACGAACCTCGTGCTCAACGCCGCCGCCACCTGCGCGCTCGCCTCGGCCTCGCCGCAGCCCGCGCGCATGGCGAGCCAGATGGCGGGCGGCACGATGCTCGCGTCGCTCGTCGGCATGATCCTGACCTTCGGCGTGTTCCCGCACATCGACGGCTTTCCGATGCTGTGCGTCGCGCTCGCGCCCGCGCTCGCCTTCGGCGTGTTCCTGACGACGCGTCCGGCCTACGCGGGCTACGGCATGGGCTACTGCATCTTCCTGTGCTTCCTCGCGGGCCCGGACAACGTGGTGCAGTACAACCCGACCGGCTATATCAACGATGCGCTCGCGCTGTGTCTTTCGATGGTCGTCTCGGCCGCCGCGTTCGCGGTGCTGCTGCCGCCGTCGACGCCGTGGCTGCGCAACCGTCTGCTCGCGAATCTGCGCGGCCAGGTGGTGCATGCGTGCCGCGCGCGGCTGACCGGCCTTGCGGGTCTGCGCAACCGCTTCGAAAGCGGCACGCGCGACCTGATGTTCCAGCTCAGCGCGCTCGCGGGCAACGATCAGGCGTTCCGCCAGGAGACGCTGCGCTGGATGTTCGCGACGCTCGAAACCGGCAACGCCGCGATCGATCTGCGCGAGGATCTGGCCGCGCTGCCCGCGCATCCGCGCTTCGCGAAGGACACGGCCTGGCGCGGCCACGTCGACGCGACGCTCAAGAACCTGAGCGCGCTGTTCGACCAGCCGGGCGCGCAGCGTTACGCCGCCGCGCTCGCCGCGAACGAAGGCGCCATCGCCGCCTGCCGCGATCTGCTCGAACGCGTGCTCAACGACGAAGCGCCGCGCGAGGAACGCCATCCGGTGCAGCGCATCCTCAGCCATCTGCATTTCATCCGCACCGCGCTGATCGATCCGCAATCGCCGCTCGCGCCGTTCAGCCAGAACGGCGCGGCCCCCACTTCCGGCAATGCGCAAGGAGCCCATCATGCCTCGTGACGTTGCGTTTCTCGACGCCTACATTCCGGCGATCGTCCTGCTCTTCATCCTGGGCGCGGCGATCACCTGGGTGCTCGATTCCGTGCTGGCCCGCACCGGCCTCTACCGTCTCGTGTGGCACCCGTCCCTGTTTCGCGTGAGTCTGCTCGTAGTCGTGTGCTGCGTGCTCGGACTCGCCGTCTATCGTTGAACCGGCTACGTAGAATCATGACTATCAGAAATATCATTGGCTTTATCGCGACGGCGATCATCTTCGTCATCGCCATCCTCGTGGGCCGCGCGCTGTGGGTCCACTACATGGACGAACCCTGGACGCGCGACGGCCGCGTGCGCGCCGAAGTGGTGAACATCGCGCCCGACGTCTCAGGCGCGGTGGTCGAGCTGCCCGTGAAGGACAACCAGTTCGTGCACAAGGGCGACCTGCTGATGCAGATCGACCCGTCGCACTATCAGATCGCCGTCGAGCAGGCCGAGGCCGCCGTGGCCGCGCGCAAGGCCGAGCTGACCATGAAGCTCGACGACGCCCGCCGCCGCGCCGACATGGACAGCCTCGTGGTCTCGCAGGAAAACCGCGAAAACGCCTCGCACACCGCGAATTCGGCGCAGGCGCAGTATCAGCAGGCGATCGCCGCCCTCGACGCCGCCAAGCTCAACCTCGAACGCACGCGCGTGATCTCGCCGGTCGACGGCTACATCACCAATCTGCAGGTGTTCAAGGGCGACTACGCGATCGCGGGCCAGGCGAAGCTCGCCGTGGTCGACAGCCACTCGTTCTGGGTCTACGGCTACTTCGAGGAAACCAAGCTGCCGCACGTGAAGGTGGGCAACAAGGCCGAGATCAAACTGATGAGCGGCGGCACGCTCGAAGGTCACGTGGAAAGCATCTCGCGCGGCATCTACGACCGCGACAATCCGCAAAGCCGCGAACTGCTCGCCGACGTGAATCCGACCTTCAACTGGGTGCGCCTTGCGCAGCGCGTGCCGGTGCGCATCCACATCGACAAGGTGCCCGACGGCATGGTGCTCGCGGCCGGCACGACCTGCACGGTGGTCGTGAAGCCCGGCGCCTGAGCAAGCGCCGAACGTGCGCGCTAGCGTCGCGCGGCCAGCCGGTCCGCCGACGCCCGCGAGCACGGGACACGAAAAAGAGCGCCTTCGGGCGCTCTTTTTCGTGGTGCGCATGGACGCGCGCACCTGAAGTTCGCATAACAGTTCTTGCCAGATTCCAGGCATTGGCCGACGGCCGACCATTCGGGCTTGAAAAAATTGTCTCAGAAACAGTCCAAATCTCCGCGTCATTGACGGTCATCAAACCCAAAACCGGCTGCACCTAGGACTATTCTTATTTTTACGTCCTAGATCGGATTGCCAGCGTGGGTTTTCTCTCCGAGCACCTTCCTTTTATCTTTGCGTCCGGCCATGCGGCGCTGTCGGAAACGACGGCGCGCGCGCTCACGCCGGGGCGCATCGTCGTGCTCGGAATCGGCAATGTGCAATGGGGCGACGCGGGCTTCGGCGTGCGCGCGCTCGAACGGCTCAGATCGGCGTGGCAGTGCGCGCCACATGTCGAGTGCGTCGATGGCGGCACGCAGGGCCGCGCGCTCCTGCCGCTCGTGGAGTCGGCGCAGCGCATGATCGTGTTCAATGCCGCCGATTTTGGCCAGCCGCCCGGCACGCTGTGCGCGCGCGCGGGCGACGACGCCACGGCGCACCTGCGCACGCACGCCGTGAATCTGCACCAGATGGATTTCGCCGATGCGCTCGCCTGCGCGCAGCTCAAGGGCCGCTATCCGCGCGAACTGGTGCTGATCGGCGTGCAGCCGCAAGCGCATGCCGAATATGGCGCGGATCTCCACGACGCCGTGCGCGCCCAGCTCGATCCGGCCGTCGCGGCCGCCTGCCGCTGGCTGCGGCGCTGGCATGCGCGCCCCCAGCCGCTCGCGGCGACCGAGGCCGCCGAACATCGCACCGAACATCGCGCGGAGCGCGCCGGCTGCGCCGACGAAATCGCCTGACGCGGGCGAACGCGCGGGCCGCTTTCGCCACATCGCCGCCACATCGCCGCCACGCCCGCCGGATCCGCGCCGCGCCCACGGGTCAACCCGCGTTGCCCGCTCGCATTGCACTGCACTATGCTCGACACTCCAGGGCCAGTTCCGGCAGTCCGCGCCCCATCGCACGGGAGGAAACACCTCATGCGCCGTTACCGCGATTTTCACCGCGAGTCGATCGAACAGCCCGACGCCTTCTGGCGCCGCGAAGCCGCGCGCGTCCACTGGGAAACGCCCTTCGACGCCGTGCTAGACCGCTCGAATCCGCCCTTCGCGCGCTGGTTCACAGGCGGGCGCACGAACCTGTGCTTCAACGCCGTCGATCGCCATCTCGCCTCGCGCGCGCAGCAGAACGCGCTGGTCTACGTCTCGACGGAAACCGGCATCGAGCGGCGCTACACCTACGCCGACCTGCACGCCGAAGTGAACCGCATGGCCGCCGTGATGCGCTCGCTGGGCGTCAAGCGCGGCGACCGCGTGCTGATCTATCTGCCGATGATTCCCGAGGCCGTGTTCGCCATGCTGGCCTGCGCGCGGCTGGGCGCGATCCATTCGGTCGTGTTCGGCGGCTTCGCGGCGCCGAGTCTCGCCGCCCGCATCGACGACGCGAAGCCCATGCTGCTCGTGAGCGCCGACGCCGGCGCGCGCGGCGGCAAGGTGATCGACTACGCGCCGCTCGTCGACGAAGCGATGTCGCGCGCGGCACACGCGCCGCCGCACGTGTTGCTGATCGACCGCCAGCTCGCACCCGAACGCCTCGACGCGCCCTATCTGGTCCACTACGAGCCGTTGCGCGAGCAGTTTTACGACGCCCGCATACCGTGTGAATGGCTCGAATCGAACGAGCCCTCGTACATCCTCTACACCTCCGGCACCACGGGCAAACCGAAGGGCGTGCAGCGCGACGTGGGCGGCTACGCGGTCGCGCTCGCGGCGTCGATGGACTACATCTTCGAGGGCCGCCCGGGCGATACGATGTTCACCGCCTCGGACATCGGCTGGGTCGTAGGCCACAGCTACATCATCTACGCGCCCTTGCTCGCGGGCATGACCACGGTGATGTACGAAGGCACGCCGATCCGCCCCGACGGCGGCATCTGGTGGCGGCTCGTCGAACAGCACAAGATCAACCTGATGTTCACCGCGCCCACGGCGATCCGCGTGCTCAAGAAGCAGGACCCGGCGCTGCTGCACGCCGCCGATCTGTCGAGCCTGCGCACGCTCTTTCTCGCGGGCGAACCGCTCGACGAACCGACCGCCACCTGGATTTCGGACGCGCTCGGCAAACCGGTCGTCGACAACTACTGGCAGACCGAAACCGGCTGGCCGATGCTGGCGAACCAGGGCGGCGTGGAAGCGCTGCCGCAGAAGCTCGGTTCGCCGGGCGTGCCCTGCTATGGCTACGACCTCGTGCTGCGCGACGAGCACACCGGCGAGCCCTGCGCGAGCGGCCAAAAAGGCGTCATCACCCTCGGTTATCCGCTGCCGCCCGGCTGCATGCAGACGGTCTGGGGCGACGACGCGCGCTTCGTGAAAACGTACTGGGAAAGCGTGCCCGGCCAGCAGGTGTATTCGACCTTCGACTGGGGCATGCAGGATGAAAACGGCTACGTGACGATCCTCGGGCGCACCGACGACGTCATCAACGTGGCCGGGCATCGGCTCGGCACGCGCGAGATCGAAGAAGCGATCTCGTCGCACGCCGCGGTGGCTGAAGTAGCCGTGGTCGGCGTCAACGATGCGGTGAAGGGCCAGGCCGCGCTCGCCTTCGTGGTGTTGCGCGACGCCGCGGCGGCGGCCGACCCGAAAGCTGCGGACAAGCTCGCCACGGCCATCGCGACGACGGTGGACCGCCAGCTCGGCGCGATCGGCCGGCCCGCGCGCGTGCATTTCGTCTCGATGCTGCCGAAGACGCGCTCGGGCAAGCTGCTGCGCCGCGCGATCGCGGCGCTCGCGGAAGGCCGCGAGCCCGGCGATCTGCCGACGATCGAAGATGCGTCGGCGCTCCAGCAGATTCGCGAGGCGGTCAACGCCGCAGGCGAACGCCAAGGTCGCTGAAAATCAGCGCGCGACCGGGGTGTAGGCCGCGAGAAAACGCTTGAGAATGCCGGTCGAGTAGGTGCCGGCGATATCGGCGAGAAACGACGAAAACGACGTGCTCGCGTGTTCGTCGGCGGTGTCGGAGATGGTGCGCACGATCGCGCACGGCACGTCGTATTCGTGGCAGACCTGGGCGATCGCGGCGCCTTCCATTTCCACCGCCAGCGCGTCGGGCAGCAGCGCGCGCAACGCGCCCACGGCGGCGGCGCTCGCCACGAACTGATCGCCGCTGATCACGAGGCCGCGATGCACGCCCGGCCGCGCGTTCGCGAGGCGCGGCAGCGCGGCGCCGAACTGCGCCGACAGCGCGTCGCCCTCTTCCGCGATGAAGCGCTCGCACGCGGCGGCCAGCGCATCGGCGAGCGCGCGGTCGGCGTCGAAACGCGAGCGCGCGAGCAGCGGAATCTCGTGACGCGGAAACAGCGGCTCGGCGTTCATGTCGTGCTGGAGCAGCGTTTCGCCGACCACCACGTCGCCCACGTGCACGTTCTCGCCCACGCCGCCCGCCACGCCGGTAAACACGATCGCATCGACATCGAACGCGTGGATCAGCGCGCTCGTCGTGGCCGCCGCCGCCACCTTGCCGACGCGCGCCAGCGTGACGACGCACGGCGCGCCGTGCACGGTGCCGAGGTGGTAATCGCGCTTGCCGAAGGTGCGCGTGACGACGCCCGATTCGGCCTGCATGGCGGCGATCAGGTCGCCGAGTTCCTGGGGCAGCGCGGCGAGCACGCCGAGCGGACGGGAAGTGGTGTTCATCGTCGGAATCTTCCGGAAAAGGCGTGATGGGCGTGCGCCGTGGCACGCCCGTTTTTTACGCTTTGGCGTGTGCGTCAGTCGACGGCCTGGAGCTTGGCCACCGCCAGCGCGAGCCACTTCTCGCCGTGGCGCTTGAAGCGGACTTGCGCCTTGGCATCGGTGCCGCTGCCTTCGAGCGCGATGATCGCACCCTCGCCGAACTTGGTGTGGAACACGGCCTGACCGACGCGGAAACCCGACTCGGCGGCGCGCTGTTCGTTCGCGTAGGACGGCAGCGGCGTCTTGTCGGCCACGTAGGCGTCGCGATCGCGCGAGCCGCCACCATTGCCGCCGCTCCCATTTCCGCCGCGCGAGAACCAGTCGCGGCCCCAGCCCGCGTTATCCGAGCGGCCGCCCCAACGCGCGCCCGCCTCGACCTTCGGCGTGAGCCACTTGAGCGACTCCTGCGGCAGCTCGTCGAAGAAGCGCGAGCGCACGTTGTAGCGCGTCTGGCCGTGCAGCAGACGGCTCTGCGCGAACGAGATATACAGCCGCTCCTTCGCGCGCGTGATCGCCACGTACATCAGGCGGCGCTCTTCTTCCAGACCGTCGGCTTCCATCGCGCTGTTCTCGTGCGGGAACAGGCCCTCTTCGAGACCGGTGATGAACACCGCCGTGAATTCCAGGCCCTTCGCCGCGTGCACCGTCATCAGCTGAACGGCATCCTGGCCCGCCTGCGCCTGGTTGTCGCCCGCTTCGAGCGACGCGTGCGAGAGGAAGCCCGCGAGCGGCGTCATGACGTCGGGATTCTGCGCGGGATCGGTGATCGTGGCCGCGTCGAGCACTTCGATTTCGCCGTCCTGCGAGACCAGTTCCGGCGCCTTGCTCGCGCCCGGACGCAGCGGAATCGAGCGCGCCGGCGTGTCCATGCCGTAGCCCTCTTCGCTGACGAAGGCCGTGGCCGCCGTCACGAGTTCCTGCAAGTTCTCCAGCCGGTCCTGGCCTTCGCGCTCGTTCTGATAGAACTCGGCGAGACCGCTCATGCGCACCGTGTATTCGACGGTTTCCGGCAGGCTCATCTGCGCCGTTTCGGCGCGCATCTTCGCGACCAGATTGGCGAACGCGCCGAGGCTCGTGCCCGCCTTGCCCGTGACGTAGGGAATCGCCGCGGCCATCGAGCAGTTGTACAGACGCGCCGCGTCGGCCAGTTGCTCGATCGAGCGCGCGCCGATGCCGCGCGTCGGGAAGTTCACGACGCGCGCGAAGGCGGTGTCGTCGTTCGGATTGTCGATCAGGCGCAGATACGCGAGCGCGTGCTTCACTTCCTGACGCTCGAAGAAGCGCAGCCCGCCATACACCTTGTACGGCACGCCGGCGTTCACGAGCGTGTGCTCGATCGTGCGCGACTGCGCGTTGCTGCGATACAGAATCGCGATTTCGTGACGCGCAAGCCCCTGGTTGATGAGCGCGCGAATCTCTTCGACGATCCAGCCTGCTTCCTGCGAATCGGTGGCCGCCTCGTAGACGCGCACCGGCTCGCCGTGCCCCGCGTCGGTGCGCAGATTCTTGCCCAGACGCCGCGAGTTATGCGCGATCAGATGGTTCGCCGCATCGAGAATATGGCCGTGCGAGCGGTAGTTCTGCTCCAGCTTGATCAGATGCTTGACGCGGAATTCCTCTTCGAAGTCGCGCATGTTGCCGACGTTCGCGCCACGGAATGCGTAGATCGACTGGTCGTCGTCGCCGACCGCGAAGATCGCGTTGCCCGGGCCCGCGAGCAGCTTGAGCCACGCGTACTGGAGCTTGTTGGTGTCCTGGAACTCGTCGACGAGAATGTCGCGGAAACGGCTCTGGTAATGCGCGCGCAGCGGCGCGTTATACGACAGCAGTTCGTAGCAGCGCAGCAGCAGCTCGGCGAAATCGACCACGCCTTCGCGCTGGCACTGCTGGTCGTAGGCCTCGTACAGCTCGACGAACTTGCGGTTGAAGTCGTCGGTGACGTCGACGTCCTTCGGACGCAGACCCTGCTCCTTCGCGTTGTTGATGAAGTACTGGAGGTTCTTCGCCGGGTACTTCTCGTCGTCGATGTTCAGGCCCTTCATCAGACGCTTGATGGCCGACAGCTGGTCTGCCGTATCGAGGATCTGGAAGGTCTGCGGCAGGCCCGCGTCGCGATAATGCGCGCGCAGCATGCGATTGCAGAGACCGTGAAAGGTGCCGATCCACATGCCGCGCGTGTCGATCGGCATCATGGCCTGCAGACGGCTCATCATTTCGCGCGCGGCCTTGTTCGTGAAGGTCACGGCGAGAATGGTCATCGGCGAGGCGAGACCCTGCTGGATCAGCCACGCGATGCGCGTGATGAGCACGCGCGTCTTGCCGCTGCCCGCCCCGGCCAGAATGAGCGCCGGTTCGTTTGGCAGCGTGACGGCAGCGTGTTGTTCGGGGTTCAGATTCGCGAGCAGTTCGGGCATGGAATAGCGAGGAGTGAGGCGCGCGCGGGGCGGCGCAACGGGAAAGCCGGACGACATTATAAATCCCGCCCGCCTGCGCTGCCGTCCGTGGACCGGTGCGTCCATCCGGGTCGGAATCCGGGCCTGAACGGCGTGCCCGGGTGAATCGTCAAGGCGCGTCCGTCATGCCGCCCTTCGCGGCGTCCTTCGCGGCGCGCAACATGTGCGCAACGTGTTCGCAACGTGTTCGCAATACCCGCTCAACCGCGCCGCCGCCGCGTGCGCGCCATGCAAGCTCTCGACAGGACGGGGCGCGCGCGGCACTTCCCCTTATAATTGACCGTTTCCGCATCTCTTTTTCGGCAGATTCCACCCATGAGCGACAGCACGCTAGCGAAAAGCTTCGAGCCCCAGACCATCGAGGCCCAATGGGGCCCTGAGTGGGAGCGTCGAGGCTACGCGGCCGCAACCTTCGAGCCCGGCCGCAAGAACTTCTCGATCCAGTTGCCGCCGCCCAACGTCACCGGCACGCTGCACATGGGGCACGCGTTCAACCAGACGATCATGGACGGCCTCACGCGCTTTCACCGCATGCTCGGCGAAAACACGCTGTGGGTTCCCGGCACCGACCACGCGGGCATCGCCACGCAGATCGTGGTCGAGCGCCAGCTCGACGCGCAGAAAGTTTCGCGCCATGACCTCGGCCGCGAGAAGTTCGTCGAACGCGTGTGGGAATGGAAGCAGCAGTCGGGCTCGACCATCACCGGCCAGGTGCGCCGCCTCGGCGCGTCGATCGACTGGTCGCGCGAGTACTTCACGATGGACGACAAGATGTCGGCCGCCGTGCGCGACGTGTTCGTGCGCCTTTACGACCAGGGCCTGATCTACCGCGGCAAGCGCCTCGTGAACTGGGACCCGGTGCTGGGCACCGCCGTCTCCGACCTCGAAGTGGCGAGCGAAGAGGAAAACGGTCATCTGTGGCACATCCGCTATCCGCTCGCGGACGGCTCGGCCACGCTCACCGTCGCCACCACGCGTCCGGAAACCATGCTCGGCGACACGGCCGTGATGGTGCATCCGGAAGACGAGCGCTATGCGCACCTGATCGGCAAGATGGTCAAGCTGCCGCTGACCGACCGCGAAATCCCCGTGATCGCCGACGACTACGTCGACCGCGAATTCGGCACGGGCGTCGTGAAGGTCACGCCGGCGCACGACTTCAACGACTATCAGGTCGGCCAGCGTCACGGCCTGCCGATGATCGAGATCCTCACGCTCGAAGCGAAGATCAACGAGAACGCGCCGGAACAATACCGCGGCCTCGACCGTTTCGAGGCGCGCAAGCAGGTCGTCGCCGACCTCGAAGCGCTCGGCGCGCTCGAATCGGTGCAGCCGCACAAGCTGATGGTGCCGCGCGGCGACCGCACGGGCGTCGTGCTCGAACCGCTGCTCACCGACCAGTGGTTCGTGGCAATGACCAAGCCGGCGCCGGAAGGCACCTTCAACCCGGGCAAGTCGATCACCGAAACCGCGCTCGACGTGGTGCGCAACGGCCAGATCAAGTTCGTGCCGGAAAACTGGACGACCACGTACAACCAGTGGCTCGAAAACATCCAGGACTGGTGCATCTCGCGTCAGCTCTGGTGGGGCCATCAAATCCCGGCGTGGTACGGCGAAAACGGCGAAATCTTCGTCGCGAAGACCGAAGAAGACGCCCGCGCGCAGGCCGACGCCAAGGGTTACACCGGCGCGCTCAAGCGCGACGAAGACGTGCTCGACACGTGGTTCTCGTCGGCGCTGGTGCCGTTCTCGTCGCTCGGCTGGCCTGAAGAAACGCCCGAACTGAAGGCTTTCCTGCCCTCTTCGGTGCTGGTCACGGGCTTCGACATCATTTTCTTCTGGGTGGCGCGCATGGTCATGATGACCACGCACTTCACCGGTCAGGTGCCGTTCGAGACGGTCTACGTGCACGGTCTCGTGCGCGACGCCGAAGGCCAGAAGATGTCGAAGAGCAAGGGCAACACGCTCGACCCGATCGACATCGTCGACGGCATCGACCTGGAAACGCTGGTCGCCAAACGCACCACGGGCCTGATGAACCCGAAGCAGGCCGCCACCATCGAAAAGAAGACGCGCAAGGAATTCCCGGACGGCATCGCCGCCTACGGCACCGACGCGCTGCGCTTCACGATGGCATCCATGGCCACGCTCGGCCGCAACGTCAACTTCGACCTGGCGCGCTGCGAGGGCTACCGCAACTTCTGCAACAAGCTCTGGAACGCCACGCGTTTCGTGCTGATGAACTGCGAAGGGCACGACTGCGGCTTCTCGAAGCCGGGCGACTGCCAGCCGGGCGATTGCGGCCCGGGCGGCTACACGGACTTCTCGCAGGCCGACCGCTGGATCGTCTCGCAGCTCCAGCGCACCGAAGCCGAAGTCGCGAAGGGTTTCGCCGACTATCGCTTCGACAATGTGGCCAATGCCATTTACAAGTTCGTTTGGGATGAATACTGTGACTGGTATCTGGAACTGGCGAAAGTGCAGATCCAGACCGGTACGCCCGAGCAGCAGCGCGCCACGCGCCGCACGCTGCTGCGCGTGCTGGAAACCGTGCTGCGCCTCGCGCATCCGGTGATTCCGTTCATTACCGAAGCGCTGTGGCAGAAGGTTGCGCCGCTGACCGACGCGTACCCGAAGGACGCGAAGGAAGGCGAGGCATCGATCATGATGCAGCGCTACCCGCTCGCGGATTCGAAGAAGGTCGACGAAGCCGCGGAGCAATGGGCCGCCGACCTGAAGGCCGTGATCGACGCCTGCCGTAACCTGCGCGGCGAGATGAGCCTCTCGCCCGCGGTCAAGGTGCCGCTGCTGGCCACCGGCAACGCCGAACGCCTCGCCACGTTTGCGCCTTACGCGCAGGCGCTCGCGAAGCTTTCGGAGGTCCAGATCATCGCCGACGAGGCCGCGCTCGACGCCGCTTCGGCGGGCGCGCCGGTTGCTATCGTAGGAACGGACAAGCTCGTGCTGAAGGTGGAAATCGACGTCGCCGCGGAACGCGAGCGGCTCTCGAAGGAAATCGCACGACTGTCCAATGAAGTGACGAAGTGCAACGCGAAGCTCGGTAATGAAAGTTTTGTCGCAAAAGCTCCGCCTGCCGTGGTTGAACAGGAGCAGAAACGACTGGCAGAATTCCAGGCCACGCTCGGCAAGCTGACCGCGCAACTCGCGCGCCTGCCTGCCTGATTCGGCTAAGGTGACGGATGGCGGCGCGCGGGCGGCGTCATCCCACCACGACCAGGACCATAGACATGCTAAAAGTAACGAAAGCGGTATTCCCGGTGGCGGGCCTCGGCACGCGCTTCCTTCCGGCAACGAAGGCCAGCCCGAAGGAAATGCTGCCGGTCGTCGACAAGCCGCTGATCCAGTACGCGGTCGAGGAAGCCGTCGCGGCGGGCATCACCGAAATGATCTTCGTGACCGGGCGCAGCAAGCGCGCGATCGAGGACCATTTCGACAAGTCGTATGAGATCGAAGCCGAACTCGAAGCGCGCGGCAAGGAAAAGCTGCTCGAACTGGTTCGCAACATCAAGCCGAACAACGTCGACTGCTTCTACGTGCGCCAGCCGGAAGCGCTCGGTCTCGGTCACGCCGTGCTGTGCGCGGAAAAGCTCGTGGGCGACAACCCGTTCGCCGTGATTCTCGCGGACGACCTGCTGTACGGCACGCCGCCCGTCATGCAGCAGATGGTCGAAGTGTTCGACCACTACCATAGCTCGGTGCTGGGCGTGGAAGAAATCCCGCCCTCGGAAACGCGCTCGTACGGCATCGTCGACGGCAAGGAGTGGGAAGACTCGATCGTCAAGCTGTCGGGCATCGTCGAAAAGCCGGCGCCCGAAGTCGCGCCGTCGAACCTCGGCGTCGTGGGCCGCTACGTGCTCAAGCCGCGCATTTTCGACCACCTCCGCTCGATCAAGCCGGGCGCGGGCGGCGAACTGCAACTGACCGACGCCATCCAGTCGCTGCTCGCCGACGAGCAGGTGCTGGCGTACAAGTATCACGGCACGCGTTTCGACTGCGGCAGCAAGCTCGGCTACCTGAAGGCGACCGTGGAATTCGCGCTGCGTCACCCCGAAGTGGGCGACGACTTCGCCGAATACCTGCGCACGCGCAACCCGGTGCTCGAAGGCTGATGGAAGGCTGATCCGCTTTCCGCCAGACAGAAAAAAGCCCGCAATCTCGCGATTGCGGGCTTTTTTTATGCGCGTGAGCGGCGGCGCGCGAGTTTATCGCCGGCGCATCAGGAACACGAACGTCTTGTCCTGCTGCGTGCTCTCCACGATCTCGTTGCCGGTCTGCTTCGCGAACGCGGCGAAATCGCGCTGCGAGCCGGGATCGGTCGCGAGCACCTTGAGAATCTGGCCGCTTTCCATGTCGGCGAGCGCCTTCTTGGCGCGCAGGATCGGCAGCGGGCAGTTCAGCCCGCGTGCATCCACTTCCTTGTGAACCTGAATCTGCATCGGGGTGCTTCCTTCTGTGGCGCGCCGCCGAGGCTGCTCGCGGCGCTGGTGCTCTGCTTGACGTGACGTCAGATAGCGGCGATTTTACCGCAGCAGCGCCCTGCCCCGCTCGCCCATGAACGCACGGCGGATGCACCCCGCGCGAGTCAGAGCGTCACCGCCTGCCCCGTATGCAGCGATTCGCGCAGCGCACAGCCGATGCGCGTCGCCTCCAGCGCGTCCTCCAGCGACGCACCCTCGCCAGCATCGGCCGTGGCGCCGTTGAGTCGCGCGCGCACCGACGCCACGAACGCCTGCGCCTCGATCAGAAACGCTTCCTCGAAACGCTCGAAGAACGTCGGCGTGCATTCGCTGCGCATGCCGAGCGCGTCGTAGATCTCGACGCGGTTGCTGCGCGGCACACGACCGATCGCCAGCGCGCCCGCCGTGCCGATCACCTCGCTCGACGTGTCGTTGCCGTGCGCCATCGTGCGCGAGGCGTAGAACATCGCGAGCTTGCCGCCTTCGAATTCGCAGATCGCGACGCCGTTGTCGACGTCGCCGAAATCGCGCAGGCCGTCGTGCAGCGCGATCGCGCCCGCCGCATAGACGCGCGTGGCGCGCGGCTTGCCGAGCAGCCAGCGCGCGACGTCGATATCGTGCACCGTGCAGTCGAGAAAGATGCCGCCCGAGGTGGGCGCGAAACGCACGAAAAAACCATCGGGATCATTGAGATCGCAGTTCTGCGAGCGCACGAGAAACGGTTTGCCGATCTTGCCCGCGCGCACCTTCTCGAAGGCATCGTGATAGCTCGGGTCGAAACGGCGCATGAAGCCGATCATGACCTGCTGGCCCGCATGGCGGCGCGCCTCGTCGACCACGCGCTCGCATTCCGCGACGTCGAGCGAGAGCGGCTTTTCGCAGAATACGTGCTTGCCCGCGCGCAATGCGTCGACGATCTGCTGCGCATGCAGCGACGACGGCGTGACCAGCCAGACCGCGTCGATTTCGCTATCGGCGAGCAGTTGCGCGTAGTCGCCGTAGAGCCGCGTCGCGGGCAGCGTGTCGCGCGCCCATGCGAGGTCGTCGTCGAGCGGACTGCACGCCGCCGCCAGCACCGCGCCCGGCACACGGTACGCGAGATTGAGCGCATGCCGCCGCCCGAGCCGCCCCAGTCCCACCACGCCCACGCGCAACGGCCGGGCACGTTCGTTTGCCTGCATAGTCCGCCTCCAGAATACTATTTCGTCATCCTAGCTATTTGGGCGACGCCGCGAACCAATCGCGACGCCCCTCACACTGCATCGATGCTTCGTGAACGCGTCAAGCGCCCACTTTCACCACGCGTCCTTCGCGCCACGACAGCGCCGCCGCTTCCGCGAGTTCCAGCGCCTTGAGGCCGTCGGCGACCGTCGTGCGCACCGGTTTGCCCTGCGTGACCGCTTCGTGGAAGTGCGCCATTTCGCTCGCATACGCGGCGCGATAACGCTCGAGGAAAAACGCTTCGGGCACGTCCTGCGCGACCGAAGTCTTCGACCACGCCACCACTTCGGTCGGCTTCATGTTGCCGGCCTGCAGCATGCCCGCGCTGCCGAGCACCTCGAAGCGCTGGTCGTAGCCGTAGGCCGCGCGCCGCGCCGTATTGATCTGGCAAAGGCGGCCGCGCTTCGTGCGGATCGTCACGGCCGTCGCGTCGATATCGCCCGCTTCCGCGATGGCCGGATCGGAGAGGCAACTGCCCGTGGCGTGCACGGTGTCGGCTTCGTCGTCGAGAATCCAGCGGAAGATGTCGAAGTCGTGAATCAGCATGTCCTTGAAGATGCCGCCCGAATGCTTGATGTACTCCACGGGCGGCGCGCCCGGATCGCGGCTCGTCACCACCAGCATTTCCGGCGTGCCGATTTCGCCCGCGTCGAGGCGCTGCTTGAGCGCGGCGAAAGTCGGATCGTAGCGGCGCTGAAAGCCGATCATCGCGACCACGCCCGCGCGCGCCACGGCGTCGGCGCATTCGCGCGCGCGGCCAATCGCGAGATCGACGGGCTTTTCGCAAAAGATATGCTTGCCCGCCGCCGCCGACCGCATGATCAGCTCCGAGTGCGTATCGGTCGACGAGCAGATCACCGTCGCGCCGATCGACGCATCGCCGAACGCTTCGTCGATCCCGGCCACCTGCGCGCCGTGCTGTGCCGCGAGCGCCTGCGCCGCCTCGCGGTTCACGTCGATCACGTACTTCAGGCGCACGCCGGGCTGGCGCGCGAGATTCGCCGCGTGAATGCGGCCGATGCGTCCCGCGCCGAAAACCGCTACGTCCAGCGCCTGGCCTGCTGCTCCACTAGTCATCGTATCCTCCGGTGTCGGTCGATTCTTCTACGTTGAGTTCGAGCCGGTACGCAAGCGCCACGAACAGCGCCTGGCACAGACAAAACGTGCTGGTCAGCGAGCGGAACGCGAACGCGCTCCCCTCCTTCACATAGAGTTGCGCGTCCGCGTGACGCGCGAGTGGCGACAGCTGGCTGTCGGTGATCACGAGCGTCTTCGCCTGATGCTGCTGCGCCACGCGCAGGCAGTACTGCGTTTCCTTGCCGTACGGCGCGAAGCTGATGGCGATCACCACGTCGCCCTTCTTCACGCTGCGGATCTGCTCGTGATACATGCCGCCGAGCCCCGAAACGAGGTGCACGCGTTTGCGCGTGTGCTGCAGCGCGTAGACGATATAGCTCGCCACCGCGAACGAACGGCGCACGCCGATCACGTAGATGTTGTCGGCGTGTTCGAGCATGCGCACGGCGGCGTCGAACTGCGCGTCGTCGAGACCCGCTTCGAGTTCGTCCAGCCCGCTGCGGCACGCGCCGATAAACTCGCGCGCCACCGTGCCGCCGAGCGCCGGATCGGCCTTGCCGTCCTTCTCGTCGATCAGCTGGCGAATGCGCTGCTGATAGCTCGTGGGCGAGCCGCCCTGGCCCGCGTACGCCTGACGAAACACCGCCTGCAGATCGGAGAAACCCGAAAAGCCGAAGCGCTGCGCGAAGCGCACCACCGCCGAGGGATGCACGCCGCAGCTCGCGGCGATGTCGCTCGTGCGGTCCATCATCACGCTCGCGCGGTTCTGTTCGATGTAAGTCGCGACGTTCTTCAACTGTCGCGGCAGCGCTTCGTAGTCGTGTGCGATGCGCTGCATCAATTCGTCGACGCCCGCTACGGCGTCGCTTGTCTCGTCGGCCATGATCGTTTTTTCCCCTGGCTTGCCGCAGTGCCGCAAAACCCTTGCTGGGCGGGCGTTTGAGGGCAAGCCGACGGAGCCGATTATAGGCACGCGCGCTCATGAATGGAACAGATTTTCCATTTTTATTTGCAATGAAATTTCTGTTGCAACGGCTCGAACGATCGCCTAATCTTGTCCATGAGCAACGTGAAGCACGCATGCCGACGTGCACGGCGAACGCGCACCGCGCTCACCTCAAAAACGAACGACAGACCGAGAAAGGTGGAGACAATGACGCAACGCAAGGGCAAGACCATGCTCAGACGGTTGGCCGCGGCGCTCGCGCTGGCAGCGGGACTGGGCGGCTTGAGCGGATTGGGTGCGCAGACGGCGCAGGCCGCCGACGCGCACTTCGTGCTGATCAGCCACGCGCCGGATTCGGACTCGTGGTGGAACGTGATCAAGAACGCCATCAAGCAGGCCGACGAAGACTTCAACGTCGAGACCGACTACCGCAATCCGCCCAACGGCGACATCGCCGACATGGCGCGCCTGATCGAACAGGCGGCCGCGCGCAATTACGACGGCGTCATCACCACCATCGCCGACTTCGACGTGCTCAAAAGCTCCATCGGCAAGGTCACGGCCAAGAAGATTCCGCTCGTGACGATCAATTCCGGCACCGAGGAACAAAGCGCGCAACTGGGCGCGATCATGCACGTGGGCCAGCCCGAATACGTGGCGGGCCACGCCGCCGGCGAAAAGGCCAAGGCCGCAGGCGTGAAGTCGTTCCTGTGCGTGAACCACATCGCCACCAACACCGTGTCGTTCGACCGCTGCCGCGGCTTCGCGGAGGCCATCGGCGTCGACTACAAGACCTCGACGATCGACTCGGGCCAGGACCCGACGGAAATCCAGTCGAAGGTCAGCGCGTATCTGCGCAACCATCCGAACACGGGCGCGATCCTCACGCTCGGCCCGGTGCCGGCCGCCGCCACGCTCAAGGCGGTGCAGCAGATGGGCCTCGCGAACAAGATCTACTTCTGCACCTTCGACTTCTCGGACGACATCGCCAAGGCGATCCGCGCGGGCACGATCCAGTTCGCCATCGACCAGCAGCCGTATCTGCAGGGCTACATTCCCGTGGCCGTGCTGGCGATCGTGAAGAAGGACCACACGACCGATCCGGCGAAGATCCGCCAGATCCTCGAAGCGAATCCGAAGTTCAAGCAGCGCCTCGAAACCTACGGACTGCAACCGTCCTATGGCCCGAAGAACATCCGCTCGGGTCCGGGTTTCATCACCAAAGAGAATCTGGACAAGGTGGTGAAGTACGCGGGTCAGTACCGCTGATCCGTCACGTCATTTCGTCAGCCACGCGCGGCGGCGGTTCGCTACACGCGACACCGACTCGCCTCTCGCCAGCCTCGCCGCGCGTCATTCACCGGGCCAGTCACGCCATCACGGCACATAGGTCCGGGACACAGGAGACATCATGGGTGTAGCCGGCAAACACTTTCCCTCGCATGCACCGGACGACGCGCAAGATCCGCGGGCGCCCCAGCCCGCTCAGGCGAGCGCCTCGCATGGCGATGAACGCGTGCGCCGCGAATCGTGGTTCGGCCATCTGCTCGGCCGCCCCGAATTCGCCGCGATTTCCGGCACCGTGCTCGTATTCGCCGTGTTCGCGATCGGCGCGGGCGGCTCCGGCATGTTCGACCTCGACGGCGTGATGAACTGGTCGCAGGTCGCCGCATATTTAGGCATCCTTTCCGTTGGCGCGTGCCTGCTGATGATCGCGGGCGAGTTCGATCTTTCGATCGGCTCGATGATCGGCTTCGCGGGCATGATGGTGGCAATTCCCACCATGTATTTCCACTGGCCCATCGCGCTGTCGATCGTCTTCGCGTTCGTGGGCTGCACCGCGCTCGGCGCGCTCAACGGCTACCTCGTGATGCGCACGCGGCTGCCCTCGTTCATCGTCACGCTCGCGTTCCTGTTCATCCTGCGCGGCCTCACGCTCGCGCTCTCGATCATGTTCGCCGATCGCACCATCGTCTCGGGCGTGGGCGACGTCGCGAAAGCCGACTACGTGACCAACCTGCTCTTTCACGGCACCGCGTTCAAAGGCCTGTTCGTGGCGCTCGCGCATATCGGCATCGGCAAGATGCTCGACAGCGGCCAGCCGCTCGTGCCCGGCGTGCCGAAGGTCATTCTCTGGTGGTTCGCGCTCGTGATCGTCGGCGCATTCGTGCTGGCCAAGACGCGTTACGGCAACTGGATTCTCGCCGTGGGCGGCGACTCGAACGCCGCGAAGAACGTGGGCGTGCCGGTCAAGCGCGTCAAGATTTCGCTGTTCATGCTGACCGCGTTCTGCTCGTGCCTGTTCGCGGTGCTGCAGGTGTGCGATATCGGTTCGGCCGCCGCCGACCGCGGTCTGCAAAAGGAATTCGAAGCGATCATCGCCGCGGTCATCGGCGGCACGCTGCTCACGGGCGGTTACGGCTCGGTGATCGGCGCGGCGTTCGGCGCGTTGATCTTCGGTGTGGTGCAGATCGGCATTACCTACACGAACATCGATTCGGACTGGTTCCGCGTGTTCCTCGGCATGATGCTGCTGATCGCCGTGCTCTTCAATCACTACGTGCGCCGCCGCGTCGCGCAATCGTAACGGGAGGCTCACCATGTCCGAATCACAAGATTTCGCACAACCGGGTGCACAAAGCGCGCAAGCGGCGCAGGCCGCCGCGCCCGGCAGCGACACGATTCTCGCGCTCGAAAACGTCAGCAAGTACTTCGGCAAGGTCATCGCGCTCAACGGCGTCACGTTGCGCCTGAAGCGCGGCGAAGTGCACTGCCTGCTCGGCGACAACGGCGCGGGCAAGTCCACGCTCATCAAGACGCTCGCCGGCGTGCACGCGCCCACCGACGGTCAATACTTTGTCGACGGCAAGCCCGTGCGCTTCGAGTCGCCGAAAGACGCGCTCGACCTCGGCATCGCCACCGTGTATCAGGATCTCGCGCTGGTGCCGCTGCTTTCCGTTGCGCGCAACTTCTTCATGGGCCGCGAGCCGCAGAAAAAGCTGTTCGGTTTCATCAACGTGATGGATCTCGATTCGAGCGCGCAGATCGCCCGCGACCGGCTCTCGGAAATGGGCATCCACGTGCGCGATCCGCATCAGGCCATCGGCACGATGTCGGGCGGCGAACGCCAGTGTCTCGCGATCGCGCGCGCCATTCACTTCGGCGCCCGCGTGCTGATTCTCGACGAACCGACCGCCGCACTCGGCGTGAAGCAGAGCTTCAACGTGCTCAAGCTGATTCACGCGGCGCGCGCGAAAGGCATCTCGGTGATCTTCATCACGCACAACGTGCATCACGCCTACCCCATCGGCGACTCGTTCACGCTGCTCAATCGCGGCCGCTCGCTCGGCACCTACACGAAAGACACGATCAGCAAGAACGAAGTGCTCGACATGATGGCCGGCGGCGCCGAAATGCAGAAGATGATCGCCGAACTCGACGGCGCCACCATCTGAGCAGGCCCGCGTCCCGCACCGAACTCATCAGGAATGCTCATGGCTATCATCCCCACCAACCCGACCCGCACCACGCCGAGCCGTTTTGCGCCGGGCCGCAGCCGCGACATCGTGTGTCTGGGCCGGCTGGGCGTCGATCTCTACGCGCAGCAGGTCGGCGCGCGGCTCGAAGACGTGTCCACGTTCGCCAAGTATCTGGGCGGCTCGTCCGCGAACATCGCGTTCGGCTGCGCGCGCCTCGGCCTGCAGTCGGCGATGCTCACGCGCGTCGGCGACGACCACATGGGCCGCTTTCTCACCGAAACGCTCGCGAAGGAAGGCTGCGATACGAGCCACATTCGCGTCGATCCCGAACGCCTCACCGCGCTCGTGCTGCTGGGCATCAAGGACCGCGACACGTTCCCGCTGATCTTCTACCGCGAGAACTGCGCCGACATGGCCGTCGATCCCGCCGACTTCGACGAAGCGTTCATCGCCTCCGCGAAAGCGCTGCTGATCACCGGCACGCACTTCTCCACCGAACAGGTGAACCGCACGAGCCTCGCCGCGCTCGACTACGCGCGCCGCAACAACGTGCGCACGGTGCTCGACATCGATTATCGTCCGGTGCTCTGGGGTCTCACGGGCAAGGCCGACGGCGAGACGCGCTTCGTCGCCAGCGCGGGGGTGAGCGAGCATCTGCAGCGCATTCTGCCGAACTTCGATCTCGTGATCGGCACCGAGGAGGAGTTCCGTATCGCGGGCGGCAAGGAAGCGCTCGTCGATGCGCTCAAGCGCGTGCGCGAGGTCACGTCCGCGACGCTGCTGGTCAAGCGTGGGCCGCTCGGCTGCCAGATCGTCGAAGGCGCGGTGCCCGATTCGCTCGACGACGTGCCGATGCAGCGCGGCGTGGAAGTCGAGGTGCTCAACGTGCTCGGCGCGGGCGACGCGTTCGCCTCGGGCTTTCTCTCGGGCTGGCTGCGCGACGCGCCGCTCGAAGACTGCGCGCGCGCCGCGAATGCGTGCGGCGCGCTGGTCGTCTCGCGTCACGGCTGCGCGCCCGCCATGCCCACGCCCGCCGAGCTCGACTACTTCCTGAGCGAAGCGCAAGCCGACCCCGTGCGCATGCGCCGCCCCGACCGCGACGCGACGCTCGCGCGCCTGCATCGCGTCACGCCCGCACGCAAACGTCATGACGAAGTGCTCGGCTTCGCCTTCGATCATCGCAATCAGTTCTTCGATCTCGCGCAGCAAACGGGCGCGGACGAATCGCGCATCGCGCATCTGAAGAATCTCTATGTGGAAGCGGTCGCGCAAACCGAAAGCGCGCTCGGCCTGCAGGGCAAGATCGGCGTGCTGATCGACGACCGCTACGGTCAGGACGCGCTCAACGCCGCCACGGGCCGCGACTGGTGGATCGGCCGCCCGGTCGAGTTGCCGGGTTCCGTGCCGCTCGTGTTCGACCATGGCCGCTCGATCGGCACCACGCTCGCGAGCTGGCCCATCGGCCATACCGTGAAGTGCCTCGTGCAATTCCATCCCGACGAACCGATCGAGCAGCGTCTCGAACAGGAAGCGCAATTGCGCGCGCTCTACGACGCCGTGCAGGCGAGCGGCCACGAACTGCTGCTCGAAGTGATTCCGCCCAAACTCGACGGCAAGCCGAATCCGCCCGGCACGATCGCGCGCGCGCTCAAGCGGCTCTACAACATCGGCCTCTATCCCGAGTGGTGGAAGCTCGAACCGCTGGACGCGGCGCAATGGCGCGAGGTCGACGCGCTGATCGCCGAGCGCGATCCGCATTGCCGCGGCGTGGTGCTGCTCGGGCTCTCCGCGCCGATGGATCAATTGATGAGCGGCTTCAAGGCGGCGGCGGCCTCGCAGACCTGCCGCGGCTTCACGGTCGGCCGCACGATCTTCTACGAGCCGAGCTACGCGTGGCTCAAGGGCGATATCGACGACAAGACGGTGATCGCACGCGTGCGCACGGCGTTCGAAACGCTGATCGCCGCGTGGCGCGAGGCGCGTGCCGAAGCGCTGACCACGCAGACCGCGCAGACTCATCAAGCCGCGCGCGAGGAGAAAGCAGCATGAATCAACGCATCGCTCCGATCTCGCACGCGGCGCAGGAAAGCTCGACGAGCGTTGCGCAGCATCCGCCAGGCGCCACCGTGCGCCTGACCGCCGCGCAAGCCGTGGTGCGCTGGCTCGCGGCGCAACGGGTGGCCTGCGAGGACGGTTCGGGCCGCACCGAACCGCTGTTCGGCGGCGTGTTCGCGATCTTCGGCCACGGCAACGTCGCGGGCCTTGGCGAAGCGCTCTATCAATATCGCCACGAATTGCCGACGCTGCGCGCGCACAACGAGCAGGCGATGGCGCACAGCGCGATTGCCTATGCCAAGGCGCATTTCCGCCGCCGCATGATGGCGGTGACGACCTCGATCGGCCCCGGCGCGACCAACCTCGTCACCGCCGCGGCGCTCGCGCACGTGAACCGTCTGCCGCTGCTGCTGCTGCCCGGCGATATCTTCGTGTCGCGCGAGCCCGATCCGGTGCTGCAACAGATCGAGGATCAGCAGGACGGCGGGCTCTCCGCGAACGACGCGCTGAAGCCGGTCTCGCGTTACTTCGATCGCATCGTGCATCCGGCGCAATTGCTGAGCGCGTTGCCGCGCGCGCTGCGCGTGCTGACCGACGCCGCGCAGTGCGGCCCCGTCACGCTCGCGCTGCCGCAGGACGTGCAGGCCACCGCGTGGGATTACCCGGCCAGCTTCTTCACGCCGCGTCTCGTGAACTTCCATGCGCCCGCGCCCATCGCGAGCGAAATCGACGCGGCGCTCGCGCAGTTGTGCCGCGCGCGCCAGCCGCTGATCGTCGCGGGCGGCGGCGTGCTTTATGCGCGCGCGTCGGAAGCGCTGCGAGCGTTCGCCGCCGCACGCGGCATTCCCGTCGCCGAAACCCAGGCGGGCAAAGGCGCGCTCGCGTGGGACGATCCGCTCAACGCGGGCGCGATTGGCGTGACCGGCTCGCCCGCCGCCAATGCGCTCGCGCGCGACGCCGATTGCATCCTCGCCGTCGGCACACGCCTGCAGGACTTCACGACGGGCTCGAACACGCTGTTCGCGCACGCGAGCATCGTCAGTATCAACGCGAACGGTTTCGACACGCTCAAGCTCGACGCGATCGCCGTGCAAGCCGACGCGAAGCTTGCAATCGCCGCGCTCGACGCGCAACTGAATGCACATCTCGACGGCTGGCGCGCCGACGCCGCGTGGACCGCGCAAGCCACGCGTCTCGCCGATGCGTGGCGCGCGAGCGTGACGGCACTCACGCACGCGCAGCAGGAACCCGACACCTTGCCCTACGACGCCGATGTGATCGGCGCCGTGCAGCGCTCGTCTCCTCGCTCGGATACCGACGACATCGTCGTGTGTGCGGCGGGCACGCTGCCGGCCGAACTGCACAAGCTCTGGCGCGCGGGACGCCCCGGCGCGTATCACGTCGAATACGGCTATTCGTGCATGGGCTACGAGATCGCGGGCGGCCTCGGCGCGAAGCTCGCGCGACCCGAGCGCGAAGTGATCGTGATGGTCGGCGACGGCAGCTATCTGATGATGAACAGCGAGATCGCCACCTCGGTGATGCTGGGCGCGAAGCTCATCATCGTCGTGCTCGACAATCGCGGTTATGGCTGCATCAATCGTCTGCAACAGGCGTGTGGCGGCGCGCCCTTCAACAACCTGTTCGACGATTGCGCGCAAGGTCCGCTCGGCGCGCCGCAGATCGACTTCGCCGCGCATGCGCGCGCGCTCGGCGCAGAGGCCGAGCACGTCGCGAACGTGGCCGAACTGGACGCCGCGATGCAACGCGCGCGCGCGGCGACGCGCACGTATCTCGTGTGCATCGACACCGATCCGGCGCGCACCACCGAGGAAGGCGGCTGGTGGTGGGAAGTGGCGGTGCCGGAAGTGTCGCCGCGCGCGGCGGTGCGCGAGGCGCGCGAGCGCTACGTGCAGCAGATCGCGGAACGCCACGCACACGCCTCGCACGCGTCAGACGGCGACGCCCCCAAAAACGAAGCATGAAGCACCCGACGCTCCACAGATCGAGGAACGCACATGAGCGCATTTGAAGTACGCATCGGCATCAATCCGCTGTCGTGGATGAACGACGACCTGCCTTCGCTCGGCGGCGAGACGCCGCTTTCCACGGCGCTGACCGAAGGCCGCGAGATCGGCTACGAGGGTTTCGAACTCGGCAACAAGTTTCCGCGCGAGCCGCAGGCGCTCAAGACACTGCTCGCGCAATACGATTTGTCGCTGGTCTCGGGCTGGTACTCGGGCATGCTCGCGAAGCGCAGCGTGCAGGAGGAAATCGCCGCCGTGGATCGCCATCTCGATCTGCTCGCGCAGAACGGCGCGACGGTGATGGTCTATGGCGAGGTCGCCGACTCGATTCAGGGCGCGCCGCGACCGCTCTATCAGCGACCGCGTTTTTTCAGCGAGCAGCAGTGGGACGCATACGCGGAGCGCGTCGACGCCTTCGCTCGACATACGCTTTCGCGCGGCGTGCGGCTTGCGTATCACCATCACATGGGCGCGTACGTGGAAACGCCCGCCGACGTCGACAAGCTGATGGCGCGCACGAGCGATGCCGTGGGCCTGCTGTTCGACGCGGGCCACATTACCTTCGCGGGCGGCGACCCGGTCGCGGAACTCGACAAGCATATCGCGCGCGTGTGCCACGTGCATTGCAAGGACGTGCGCCCCGCCGTCGTGAAGCTCGCGCGCAATCGCAACTGGAGTTTTCTCGATGCGGTGCTCGCGGGCGCGTTCTCGGTGCCGGGCGACGGCGCCGTGGATTTCGCGTCGATCATCGCGAAGCTCAAGCAGCATGGCTATCGCGGCTGGCTCGTCGTGGAGGCCGAACAGGACCCCGTGATCGCGCCGTCGTATGCGTATGCGCAGAAGGGTTATCGCACGCTGCGTTCGCTGGTCGATTCGGATACCGAAACACTTTCTCGAACGAAGGAGGCAGCATGAGCCTGCTCGTGAAGGCCGCGCGCGAAGGCCAGACGATCGCGCGCGTCACGCCCGCCAGCGCGGGCTGGCGCTATGTCGGGTTCGCCGCGTACCGGCTCGGCAAGGATGAACTCGTCTACGTGCACGAGGTCGACCGCGAGAGCTGCATCGTCGTGCTCTCGGGCGCCGTGGATATCGAAGCCGATGGACAGCGCTATTCGAGCCTCGGCTCGCGCGACAGCGTGTTCGAGGACGCCGCGCCGGTCGCGCTCTACGTGCCGCCGGGCGTGAAAGCCGTCGTGCGCGCGACGCGCGACGCCGAAGTGGGCGTCGCGAGCGCGCCCGCGAAAGGCACGCTGCCCGTGCGCCTGATCGAGTCCGCGCAGATGAAGCGTTCGACGCGCGGCAAGAGTGCGAATACGCGTTACGTCTGCGATATTCTTCCGCAGACCGAGCCTGCGGAATCGCTGCTCGTGGTGGAAGTGCGCACGCCGTCGGGGCATTCGTCGAGTTATCCTCCGCACAAGCACGACGCCGATCGCCTGCCGCAGGAAAGCGCGCTCGAAGAGACCTACTACCATCGCCTGAATCCGCCGCAAGGCTTCGCGTTCCAGCGCGTCTACACCGACGCGCGCGATCTCGACGAAACCCTCGCCGTGGAAGATCACGACGTCGTGATGGTGCCGCGCGGCTATCATCCGGTGGTCGTGCCGTACGGTTACGACTCGTACTATCTGAACGTGATGGCGGGCCCCAGGCGCGAATGGCACTTCCATAACGATCCCGCGCACGAATGGATCATCGAGCGCGACGCGAAATAGCTGCGACATAAACGCGTCACGATGCAAAACGCCGCGTAAAACGCGGCGTTTTCTTTTCCACTTACGCGATCGCTCGCGGACGATCCGTCACGCCAGATGGAACTTGCCGACCAGCCGCTTGAGCACCTTCGCCTGATCGTCGAGCGACTGCGCCGCGGCCGTCGCTTCTTCCACGAGCGCCGCGTTCTGCTGCGTGCCCGAATCCATCTGCGTGACCGCGCGGCTGATCTCCTCGATGCCCGCGCGCTGCTCGCTGGACGCCGCCGAAATCTCGCCGATGATGTCGTTCACGCGGCGCACCGCCTTCACGACTTCGTCCATCGTGTTGCCCGCGTCGGTGGCGAGCGTCGACCCGTTCGCCACGCGCTCGACCGAGGCGCTGATCAGCGTCTTGATCTCCTTGGCCGCCGCCGCGCTGCGCTGCGCGAGATTGCGCACCTCGCCCGCGACCACCGAGAAGCCGCGCCCTTCCTCGCCCGCGCGCGCCGCTTCCACGGCCGCGTTCAGCGCGAGAATATTAGTTTGAAACGCGATGCCCTCGATCACGCCGATGATGTCCGCGATGCTCTTGGCGCTCTCGTTGATCTCGCCCATCGTCGCGACCACACGGCCCACCACGGCGCCGCCCTTCTCCGCGATCTGCGAGGCGTTGCCCGCGAGCGTGCTGGCCTGCTGCGCGTTCTCCGCGTTCAGGCGCACGGTCGAGGTCAGTTGCTCCATGCTGCTGGCCGTGCGTTCGAGCGCGACGGCCTGTTCCTCGGTGCGCTGCGAGAGATCGAGATTGCCGGTCGAGATCTGGCCGGACGCGGCGGCGATGGCTTCCGCGCTCGCCGCGATTTCCGCGACCGTCGTCGAGAGACCTTGCTGCATGTCGCGCAGCGCGCCGAGCATGCTGTGCGCGTCGCGCTCGCGCACGACGACCGGTTGCGCGAGATCGCCGGAAGCGATGCGCGCGGCGATGGCTTTCGCATGCGCGGGCTCGCCGCCGAGCGCGCGCGACAGCCGCCGCACGACCCATTCGCTAACGAAGAACGCCACGACGAACAGCGCGATCGTGGCCGCCGCCATCATCACGAACGACGACTTGAAGATGAACGCCGACGCCGCGATGGTCGCCTTGGCCGCCGCGCCGCGTTGCTCGACGAGTTGATCGACGAGCTTTTCGAGCTTTTCGGTTTCGACCAGCAGCGAGACGTCCTGGGTGCCGACCTGCCAGCTCATCTGCGACAGATCGAGAGGCTGCGCCTTCACGAGCGTGACGAAGTCGCGCAGATGGCCGCTCCAGGTCTGCATGGCATCGGAGAACTGTTTCTGCGAGGCGAGCGCGTCGGCGCGCGCGTGGCCGCTGCCGGCGTGGGCGGAGAGATCGTCGAGCACCTTCATTTCGTCGACGATCGCGGACAGATCCTTTTCGATGCCGTCGCCGAGTTCGTCGCGTTCCTTCGCCGTGGTCGCCGTGAGCAGCATCTTCTGCGCGCGGCTCGCGCGCAGCACGTGACCGCGCGCTTCCTCGGCGGCGCGGCTCGCGACGTGCCCCTGTTCGTAGATCGATTCCGTGGAATCGTTGAGGCGGCTGATCTGCGTGAGCGAGAACGCGCCAATCGCGAGCGTTCCCACCAGCACCACGGCGAACGCGAGACGCAGCGTCGCTTTCACCGAGAGGTGCGAGGCGGTGTCCGCCGCCGCGCGCTTCCTGCTCTTGCCCTTGCCTTTACTGCCACCGCGCCCCGTTGCGCCGTTTGCGCCTGGCGCCCCCAATTCGTCCGGCACGAACCCCGCATGGCGGCTCGCTTCAGTCATTGCTCGCATCGTTATCGGTCTCCAGCTTGTTGTACGACGTGCGCCGCGCCGGCTGCGTCCAGGCTCTCCGATATCCGCCCAAACCCGCCGACGCCTCTCGCTGAGCGCTCGTGGCGACTCATGCATGGCGCAACGCCTCAACTCCGGTCAACGGCACGGCGCCGCGCGATCTTTAGCGTGTCGCACTGGCGTCGTCGTCCGCGTACCGGCCCCGTAATGTCGCGGAAATGTTCGCGCATCTTCGCGGGTTATAACCGGCCAAAATCCGCCGCCAAAATTGCCGCGACAAATTTCCCGTTTGCGCGAGACGCCTGCGGCAAGGCGTCGCGGCGGAATCGCGGTGATCGGTGTCCGAATCGCGACAAAACTTGTCCGTACGATTCTTCCAAGACACATTACACTGCGCTTCATAACTCCTATATACGACTCTTTCATGCCGTCGCCGCATTGATTGCCTCGCGCATTCAGCCGGCGTCCGCTTGATGCTCTCCTGCCAAAGACATATGGAAACCAGCCTCGACAAGCGCGCCCTGTCCGGCGCCGCCGCTGCGTCCGCAGCGTCCACCGCCACACCTTCCGCCGCGCCGGCCGTGCAGCGCACGGTCTACAGCGTGCTCGGTGCGATCAGTTTTTCGCACCTGCTCAACGACATGATCCAGTCGCTGATCCTGGCCATCTATCCGATGCTCAAGGACAACTTCGCGCTGTCGTTCACGCAGATCGGCCTGATCACGCTCACGTACCAGATCACGGCGTCGATGTTGCAGCCGCTCGTCGGCGTCTATACGGACAAGCGCCCGATGCCGTATTCGCTGCCCGTCGGCATGGGCTTCACGCTCTGCGGCCTGCTGCTGATGTCGGTCGCGCCGAGCTTCGGCGTGCTGCTGGTCGCCGCCGCGCTGGTTGGCTGCGGCTCGTCGGTGTTCCATCCGGAGTCGTCGCGGGTTGCGCGCATGGCCTCGGGCGGCCGCCACGGCCTCGCGCAGTCGTTGTTCCAGGTCGGCGGCAACGCGGGCTCGTCGCTCGGACCGCTGCTGGCCGCCGCGATCATCATTCCGCATGGTCAGCGCAGCATCGCGTGGTTCTCGGTGGCCGCGCTGGTGGCGATGTTCGTGCTCACGCAGATCGGCCGCTGGTACAAGGCGCATCCGAATCTCAAGAAGAAGCGCGCCGAAGCGCCCGCCGTCGCCCTCTCGCGTGGACGCGTGGCGATGGCCATCAGCATCCTCGTGCTGCTGGTGTTCTCGAAGTACTTCTACCTCGCGAGCATCAACAGCTACTTCACGTTCTATCTGATCGACCGCTTCCATCTGCCCGTGCAGGCCGCGCAGGTGCACCTGTTCGTGTTCCTCGCCGCCGTGGCCGCGGGCACGATCATCGGCGGCCCGGTCGGCGACCGCATCGGCCGCAAGTATGTGATCTGGGGTTCGATCCTGGGCGTCGCGCCGTTCACGCTGCTGCTGCCCTACGCGAACCTGTTCTGGACCAGCGTGCTCACGGTGATCATCGGCATCGTGCTGGCCTCGGCGTTCTCGGCGATCCTCGTCTACGCGCAGGAACTGATTCCGGGCAAGGTGGGCATGGTCGCGGGCCTGTTCTTCGGCTTCGCGTTCGGTCTCGGCGGCATCGGCGCGGCCGTGCTCGGCCAGCTCGCGGATGCCACCAGCATCACGTTCGTCTACAAGGTCTGCTCGTTCCTCCCGCTGATCGGCATTCTCACGGTGTTCCTGCCCGACGTCGAAGGGAAGAAGAAACGCGCGAAGGCCGCTGCTTAAACCGCGCTGCGCGCGTCGCACCGAAAACGGCCGGCTGCCTGCGAAGGCGCCGGCCGTTTTTTCGTCGACGATCCGCGCCGCTTGCATTGGCCGCGACTTCGAACCATGCTGGAAGCCTCTGCCTTCGAGACGTTCGCGCGAGGTCCGCCATGCAGCTTTCCACGGTTGAAATCGTCAAGCCCGAAGCGACCAACTTCATCCTCGGGCAATCGCACTTCATCAAAACGGTCGAGGACCTGCACGAAGCGCTGTACGGCGCGGCGCCGGGCATCGCGTTCGGGCTGGCCTTCTGCGAGGCGTCGGGCAAGCGCCTCGTGCGCCGCTCGGGCACGCACGAAGCGCTCGTCGACATGGCGACCGATAACGCTCTGCGCATCGCGGCGGGCCACAGCTTTATCGTGTTTCTCGGCGACGGCTTCTTTCCCGTCAACGTGCTCAACGCGGTCAAAGCCGTGCCCGAGGTGTGCCGCATCTTCTGCGCGACGGCCAATCCGACCGACGTGCTGATCGCGGAGACCGATCGCGGACGCGGCATCGTCGGCGTGGTGGATGGCGCGCCGCCACTCGGCGTCGAGACCGACGACGACGTGCGCTGGCGCAAGGATCTGCTGCGCGCGATCGGCTACAAGGCGTGAGAGCCGGGTCCGTCACACATTCGCCGATGACATCGACACCGCTCACGTCCGCCACGCTGCGCGCCGCGCTCGACGCGCAAACGCGCCACGCGCTGCAATGCGGCGCGCTGCAACCCATCGACACGGTCCTCACGCATCTCGACGACGGCGGCGTGCGTTTCGCCGTGCGCCAGGTGTCGAGCCTCGCGCGCAAGGAGATGGCGCGGCGCACCGAGGCCATTGAAAGCAGCGCAACGCGCCGCAACCCATTTCTGCCCTGCGACGACGATCTGTGCGTCGGCACGCTCTCGCCGACGCATCTCGCGCTGCTCAACAAATACAACGTGATCGACGATCATCTGCTGATCGTCACGCGGCGTTTCGTGCCGCAGGAAGCGCTGCTCGATCTCGACGATTTCGCGGCGCTGCTCGTCGCCTTGCGCGGGTTCGACGCGCTCGGTTTCTACAACGGCGGCGCGGCGGCGGGCGCGAGTCAGCCGCACAAACATCTGCAGGCGGTGCCGTTGCCGCTCGATGATGCGACCGAAACCGCGCTGCCGATGGAAATTTTATGGCAATCGGCGCTAGTCAAAAGCGGCATCGCGCGCGTGCCGGGCTTGCCGTTCGCGCACGCACTCGCCGCGCTCGATCTGCGGCAAGGCAGCGCCGACGAGGCCGCGCGGCATGCGTGGCGCACCTATCGCGCGCTGCTCGATGCGGTGGGAATCGGCGCGATCGACGTGGAAGGACTGGCGCATCAACGTGCGCCCTACAACCTGCTCGTCACGCGGCGCTGGATGCTGGTGGTGCCGCGCACGCAGGAATGCGTGGACGGCATGTCGATCAATGCGCTCGGTTTCGCGGGTTCGCTATTCGTGCGCGACGCGCAGCAGCGCGCCGCGCTCGCGCACATCGGACCGATGACGGCGCTCGCGCGCGTCGCTCAACCTCGTTGAGCACGCAACGATCTCAACCGACGCCGAGCCATTCGCTCACGATGTCCTCGCGCTGCGCGAGTTCCGCCGGCGCGCCCTCGAATACGATGCGGCCATGCCCCATCACCGCGACGCGATCGGCGAGCGTCGGCGCGAGCGCGAGCCGCTGCTCGATCAGCAGCACCGCGACGCCGCGCTCGCGCAACGCGCGCAGCGCATCGCCGACGCGCGCGGTCATCTGCGCGGACAAACCTTCGGCCGGTTCATCGACGATCAACAGATCGGGATCGCCCATCAGCGCGCGGGCCAGCACGAGCATCTGCTGCTCGCCGCCCGAGAGCACGCCCGCGCGCGCCGCGCGCCGCTCGTGCAGGATCGGGAACAGCGCGCGCGCTTCGTCGAGCGTGAAGCGCGGCGTGCGGCGGCCGCGCTTCACAACGCCGAGCCGCAGGTTCTCGTCGACGCTCAGCGTGGGGAAAACGTCGCGCTGCTCCGCCACGTAGCCCAGGCCGAGGCGCGCGATCTCGAAGGTCCGCAGCGGCGCGAGATCGACGCCAGCAAAGCGGCGCACGCCATCGGCGGCGACCATCGACATCAGCGCCTTTGCAAAGGTCGAGCGCCCCGAGCCATTGCGGCCCGCCAGCGCCACGATTTCGCCCGCGTGGATGCGCAGATCGACGCCATGCAGCACCTGGCTCGCGCCGTACCACGCGCGCAGGCCCGCGACGTCGAGCAGTAACGATCTCGTCGTGCTCATGACGATGCCGCGCCGAAGTCGGCGCCCAGATAGGCCTCGCGCACGGCGGCATCGGCGCGAATCGCCTGCGGCGTGCCGGTGGCGATCACGCGGCCTTGCACCAGCACCGAGACGCGATCGGCGAGACCGAACACGGCGTCCATGTCGTGCTCGACGAGCAGCAGCGTCTTGCCCGCCGTGGTCGCGCGGATCAGCGCCAGCGCGCGCGCGGCTTCGGCGCGGTTCATGCCTGCCGTGGGTTCGTCGAGCAGCAGCGTCTGCCCGCCGCCCGCGAGCGCGAGGCCGAGGTCGAGCGCGCGTTGTTCGGCGTAGCTCAACGTCGCCGCTTCGCGTTCGGCGGCATGCGCGAGGCCGATGGCGTCGAGCACATCTGCGGCGCGCGCGTCGGCCTGCGCGGAGCCGAACCAGCGCGCCGCGAAGCCCGCGCCGCCGCGCAACGAGGCGAGCACGGCGCAGCGCAGGTTCTCGCGCACCGAGAGACGCGCGAACACGCTGGTGGTCTGGAAGCTGCGCGCGAGGCCACGGCGCGCGAGCGCGGGCGGGCCGAGCCGCGTGACGTCGCGGCCATACAGTTCGATGCGGCCCGCGCTCGCGCGCTGCTCGCCTGCGATCAGGCTGAAGAGCGTGGACTTGCCCGCGCCGTTCGGGCCGATCAGCGCATGACGTTCGCCCGCGCGCACGTCGAGATCGACGCCGCGCAGCACGGGCGTCGCGCCAAAGCGCTTCTCGATACCGCTCAGCCGCAGTGCGATCGTCATGGCCGCGTCTCCGGGTGAGCGACGTTCGCGCCGAAGCGTGCGCGGCGCAGCGCAGAGGCGCGGCGTGCGGCCAGCCAGCCGATTGCACTGAACACGCCGATCGCCGCGCCGAGCGACCACTGCGCATGCGTGGACAGCGCGGCGAAGGCGTTGGCCGACGCATCGTCGTCGCCGAAACGGATGGCGTAGGCCCATTGCACCGCGAGCACGAACGCGAGCGTGCCGCTGATCGCCGCGAGCAGCGCCAGGCACCACGGCGCGACGCAGGCTCGCCAGCCGTTACGCGCGAGCGTCGCGCGTTCGCGCGCGGCGAGGCCCGCGAGACCCTCGGGCGCCATCAGCACGACCACGATGAAAAACACGCCCACGTAGAGCATCCACGCGCGCGAGAGGCTCGCCACGCCGACGCTGAACGCCACCCACACGAGCGCGCCGAGCACCGGACCGAAGAACGCGCCCGCTCCGCCCGTCACCGTCGCGATCAGCACGGCGGCCGAACGCATCATGCCGACGCTCTCGGCCGCGGCGAGTTCGACGTTGATGAGCGCGAGCGTGCCCGCAACGCCCGCGAACGCCGAGCCCAGCACGATCATCGCGGCCCGCACGCGCGCGGGCGACGCGCCCAGCGACGCGGCGCGCCGCGGGTTGTCGCGCACGGCGTTGGCGAGGCGCACGAACGGCGCGCGCGACAGCACGCGCATCGCCACGCACGCCGCGAAACACCACGCCGCGATCAGCCAGTACGCCTGACGATCAGGGCCGAAGCTCCAGCCCGCGAGCGCCGGGCCGCTCGCGCGGTCGATCGGCACGCCGGCCTCGCCGCCGAACCAGCCGGGCAGCGCCCACGCCGCGGCGGCGACCAGTTCGCCGAGGCCGAGCGTGATCATCGCGAACGCGGTGCCCGCGCGGCGCGCGGCGACGCAGGCCGTCAACGCGCCGACCGCCGCGCCCGCCACGCCGCCGATCACGGGCAATAAGGGCAACGCCATCGCGTAGCGGTTGAAGCAATGCGCGGCCGCCAGCGCGCCAAGCCCCGCCGGCACGGCGTGGCCGAACGAGAGCAAGCCGGTCTCGCCGAGCAGCAGGTTGTACGAGAGCGCGAACACGATCATCGCGGCGGTTTGCGCGAGACACGCGAGCAGCCAGCCTTGCGGCGCGCCCGACGGCGAAAGCCACGCCGAGACGAGCGGCGGCGCGACCAGCAGCACCGCGAGCGCGAGCCACATCAGCGCCGAAACACGCGTGTGCGGCGTGCGAGCGAAGGGGCGATCGGCGTGAGGTTTGGCGCGCATGGCGTCACGCATCCTCGCCGCGCCGGCCGAACAGCCCTTGCGGACGCACGGCGAGCATCGCGACGAGCAACAGATACGGCAGCAGCGGCGCGGCCTGCGCGAGCGTGAGCGCGCTCCACGCGGGCGCGAGCGTCACGCCCGCGCGCGCGGCGAGCGCACCGAACGACACGTCGCTCGCCACCGCGAAGGTCTGCAGGAAACCGACCGCGAGCGACGCCACGAACGCGCCGCCGAGCGAGCCGAGCCCGCCCGTCACCACCACCACGAACACGATGGAACCGACCGATTCGGCCATCGCGGGCTCGACGACGAACAGCGGCGCGGCCACCACGCCCGCCAGCGCCGCGAGCGCGGTGCCGAGCGCGAAGACCAGCGTGCGCACGCGCGGCACGTCGTGGCCGAGCGCTTCGACGGCGGCCGCGTGCGTGAGCGCGGCGCGCACGACGAGGCCCGTCTGCGACACGCGCAGCGCGATGAAAATCAGCAGCAGCATGGCCGCCGACATCAGCATCGCGAACCCGCGATAGCGCGAGAACGCCGCGCCGCCGAAAGTGAACAGCGGACCGTCGAGCCACGCGGGCACGGTCGCCGCGAGCGGTTGCAAACCCCAGACGAGCTTGACGATTTCGCCGATCGCCCAGGCCGCGCCGAACGTCAGCAGCAGCGCATTCAGCGGACCGCCGGGCCGCGCGCGGCGCAGCAGCGCGACTTCGAACAGCGCGCCCACGAGTCCGGCCGCGAGCGGCGCGAGCACGAGCGCCCAGCCGAAGCCGCACCAGCCCGCGAGCGTCACGCCCAGATACGCGCCGAGCATGTAGAAGCTCGCGTGCGCGAAGTTGAGCACGCCGAGCATGCTGAAGATCAGCGTGAGCCCGGCGGAGAGCAGGAACAGCAGCAGGCCGTAGCTCGCGCCGTTGAGCGTATCGATGAGAAAGGCCTGCACGACAGCGTGTCGATGTGCGCGGCGGCTAGCTTCGTGCGCCGGCGTCGGCGTCGGCGTCGGCGTCGGCGTCGGCGTCGGCGTCGGCGTCGGCGTCATCCTCGACGACGAGCGGCGCAAGCGCCGCGCGCAACGCGTCGGGCAGCGCTTTCACGGGACGGCGCGTCTCGCGATCGACATAGACGTGCACGAAATGGCCCTGCGCGGCGGGCGTGGCGTCGCCCTCGCGAAACAGGCCGACCTCGTAGCGCACGCTCGACGAACCGAGCCGCGCCACGCGCAGTCCCGCCTCCACGCGATCGGGAAAGACGAGCGGCGCGAAGTAGTTGCACTGCGTCTCGACCACGAGGCCGATCGTCTCGCCGTGCTCGATGTCGAGCGCCTGCGCGCGGATCAGATACTCGTTCACCACGGTATCGAAATAGCTGTAGTAGACGACGTTGTTGACGTGTCCGTAGACGTCGTTGTCCATCCAGCGCGTGGTGATGGTGAGGAAGTGGCGATAGCCGGAACGGTCACGGGCGAGCGGTCGGTTCATCGGATCGGGAACATGAAGTTGAGGAAGCCTGCGCAGGCACAGGCGGCATGACGGCGCGCCGGACTCACTGCCCCGGCCGCTCGACGAATTCGAACGGCAGGCCGCGGCGGCGCATCCATTCGCCGAGCGCCTGACCGGTGCCCGCGCGCCAGGGCCGCAGCTTCGCGGGCTCGACCAGACGGTATTCGAGCAGTTCCGGCGACAGCGCGATCGTGCCCGTCGCCTTCACGTGATACGCGATGATCAGTTCGTTCTTGCGGATGAATTCGTAGACGCCGATCAGCTCGACGCTCTGGGTGAGCAGCGAGGTCTCCTCGAGCACTTCGCGCGCGATGCCCTCTTCGGGCGTCTCGCCGTTTTCGAGGAAACCGGTGATGAGCGCGAACATGCCCTCCTGCCAGGCCGCGTTGCGCGCCAGCAGAATGCGCCCTTCATATTCGACGATGGCCGCCACGACGGGCAGCGGATTGTCCCAATGCGTGTAGCCGCAGACAGGGTCCGGACAGGCGCGGCGGACGCGGCCGCCTTCGTGCGCCGCATCGGCGCGCTCGATGAGACGCGAGGCGCAGCGCGGGCAAAACTGGTATTCGCTCATGGCTCGATGGATTCGCAGGGCACAGACGCGGGAAGCAAGCGCGGGACACAACCGCGCCGCTGCGAGCCGCCCGGCAGGCGCGCGCAGGCGGCGCGAAGCTGCCATTTTAGTGCGCTATCGGCGTTGGCGTGCGAGTGGGCTTCGGCGGGCGTGGACGTGACGGCGCGCAGCGGCGGCGTTCATGGGCGCAAAAATCCACGAAACGGCGTCCACGAAATGGCGGGAGATGCGGGAAGATGCCGGGAGGCGCCTGGCGATCCTGACGAAACCGGCGGTGCCGCTCGCCCCGTTTCAGGCGCGCGAACGCAGCGCGCGCCAAACGAGCCCCAGCGCGCCGAGCACGAGCGCGGCGGCGGCGAGCGCGAGCGAACTCGTGAACGAGCCGCTCGACGCCGCCAGCGGCGCGGCGACCAACGGCCCGGCGATCTGGCCGATGCCGTAGGCGCCCGTCGCGTAGCCCATCAGCGCGGCCGCATGCTCGCCGCGCAGCAGACGCGCTTCGCGCATCGCGAACAACGTGATCGCCGTGAACGGCAAGCCGATCAGCACGCTGCCGAAAGCGAAGCCTGCGGCGTTCGGCCAGACGATGCCGAGCGCGATCCCGAGCGCCTGCAATACGTACGAGACGGCCAGCATCAGGCGGTTGTCCCAGTGCAGCGGCAGACGCGCCGCCGAGAGCGCGCCCACGATCAACGCGACGCCGAACATCGGCCAGAACAGGTCGGGCCACATCGAGCCCGGCAGCGCGTGGCGCGCGATCACCGGCAAGAAAGTCGCCGTGATGATGTAGCCGAAGCCCGGCACGCCGTAAAGCAGGACGAGCCAGAAGGCGTCGGCGCGGTTCGACGTGCTGCCGCTGCCGGAAGACGTTGCGGCTTGCGCCGAAGCGCCGGACGCAGTCGATGCAGGCGATCCAGACGCTGCCGCTGACGTCGCCGCCTCGCCCGCCTCGCGCGTTTCATCGCCGAAAACGGGCCACACGCAGACCGCGATCAGCACGCACACCAGCCCGAACCCGAGCCAGCCGACGCGCGCATCGATGCCGCCGAGCGCGCCCGCCGCGCTCACGGCCAGCCCCGTCAGCGCGATGCCGACGCCCGGTCCCGTGAAGATCACGCCGCCCCACTCGTGCGCGCCCAGTTGCGCGAGCCGGCGCAGTCCCCATTGCGACGCGAACACGAAGGTCGCCGCACTCACCGCGCCGCCCAGGAAGCGCACGATGGCCCAGATCCAGAACGCGTGCGTGAGGCCCATGACGAGCGTGAGCAGCGCCGTCGCCGCCAGCCCGGCGCGCACGATGCGCGCGGGCGCGAAACGCAGCGCCGCGCAGCCGACCGCGCCGACGAAGTAGCCCGCGTAGTTCAGCGACGCGAGCCAGCCGCCGTGTTGCAGATCGAGTCCGCCGCCGTGCAGCATCAGCGGCAGGAGCGGCGTGAACGCGAAACGTCCGATGCCGAGCGCTGCGGCGAGCGTCGCCATGCACGCGAGCGCGGCGCGTCGGGCGGCATGCGGGCGGCGGGCGGTCTGGGAGCCGGAACGGCGGGCGGCAAGGTCGGTCATGATCGGCGAAACACGGAAGGAGACGAAGAAACGGGGCGGCATGGGCGACGCGAGGCGGCATCGCGCAACGAGGTTTCCCAGCATGGTAGTCGCTGAAAACATTCCTTAAAAATGAATTATGATGAACGAATCATTCCCGTTTAGAGAACTATCATGGATCTCGCCGAGCTCGCGATCTTCCGGGCCGTCGTCCGCGAAAACGGCGTGACGCGCGCCGCCGCCAAGCTCAACCGCGTGCAGTCGAACGTGACCACGCGCATCAAGCAGCTCGAGGAGGAGCTTGGCACGCCGCTGTTCACGCGCGACGGCCGCCGCCTCGTGCTCACGCCCGCCGGCGAAACGCTGCTGCCCTACGCCGAACGGATGCTCGCGCTCGCCGATGAAGCGCGTCACGCGCTCAAGGCGGCGCGGCCGGCGGGGCGGCTGCGGCTCGGCACCATGGAAAGCGCTGCCGCGAGCCGTCTGCCCGGCGTGCTCGCGCGCTATCACCAGGCATGGCCCGACGTCACGCTCGAACTGGAAACGGCCACGACTGGCTGTCTGATGGAGCGGCTGCGCGAATTCGAGATCGACGCCGCGCTGGTCGCGACGCCGTTCGCGGGTCCGCCCGCCGCCGACGTCTTCGAGCACGTAAGCGTTTATCGCGAGGAACTGGTGATGATCACGCCGCGCGGGCATCGGCCGATCCGCCAGCCGGGCGACGTCGCGCTCTCGACGCTGGTCGCGTTCGAGCGCGGCTGCGCGTATCGCAACTACGTGGAGGCGTGGTATCTGGAGCACGGCATCCGGCCCACGCGCGTGCTGGAGCTGGGCTCGTATCACGCGATCGTCGCGTGCGTGGCGGCAGGTGCGGGCGTGGCCGTCGCGCCGCGCTCGGTGCTCGATCTGCAGCGCAATGCCGACGACATCGCCGTGCATTCGCTCGGCACGCTCGGCCAGATCGACACGCTGCTTGTCTGGCGGCGCGGGCATCTGTCGCCGGCGCTCGATGCGCTGAAGTCGGCGTTGCTTGCGCATGCGCGCGGTGAAACGCACACGCCCGCCGAAGCCGCCGCGGCGGCTGTGGCCTGAAGCACGCGCGCTCGTCGGCACAAAAACAAAAAGGGCTGCCCTTGCGGACAGCCCTTTTTTCATCGGCGAATCTGCGCGATTACAGCTTCGCTTCGACCCAGCCCTTCACGCCCGCGAGCGCTGCCGGCAGGTTCGCCGGCTCGGTGCCGCCCGCCTGCGCCATGTCCGGACGGCCGCCGCCCTTGCCGCCCACCTGCTGGGCGACGAAGTTCACGAGTTCGCCGGCCTTGACCTTCTTGCTGGCCTCGGCGGTCACGCCCGCGATCAGGCTGACCTTGCCGCCTTCGACGGCCGCCAGCACGATGGCCGCGCTCTTGAGCTTGTCCTTGAGCTTGTCCACCGTTTCGCGCAGCGTCTTCGAGTCCGCGCCTTCGAGCGTGGCGGCGAGCACGTGCACGCCGTTCACGTCGATCGCCTGGCCCGCGAGTTCGTCGCCCTGGCTCGACGCCAGCTTCGACTTGAGCGCGCCCAGTTCCTTTTCGAGCGACTTCACCTGATCCTGCACCTGCACGATGCGCTGCGTGAGTTCGGCCGGTTGCGCCTTGAGCACCGCCGCCGCCGCGTTGATGCGCGCGTCGAGGTCCTGCACGAAGCGCACGGCGTTGTCGCCGGTGATCGCTTCCACGCGGCGGATGCCGGCCGCGACGCCGCCTTCCACCACGATCTTGAACAGGCCGATGTCGCCGCTGCGCGTCACGTGCGTGCCGCCGCAGAGTTCGCGCGAGAAGCCGAGGTCGAGCACGCGCACTTCGTCGCCGTACTTTTCGCCGAACAGCGCCATCGCGCCGCCCTTGACCGCTTCGTCGTAGGACATCACGCGCACGATGCCGGGCGCGTTCGCGAGCACTTCCGCGTTGACGATCTGCTCGACGCGACGGATTTCGTCGTCGGTCATCGGCGCGTTGTGGGCGAAGTCGAAGCGCGTTTTATCGGCGTCGACGAGCGAGCCCTTCTGTTGCACGTGCGCGCCCAGCACTTCGCGCAGCGCCTTGTGCATCAAGTGCGTCGCCGAGTGGTTGCGGGCCGTGCGGGCGCGACGCACGGCGTCGATTTCCGCCTTCACGACGTCGCCGACCTTCAGCGTGCCCTGCTCCAGCGTGCCGTGGTGGCCCGAGACGTCGGCCTGCACCTTGAGCGTGTCGGCGACGGCGAAGCGGATGCTCGCGTTCGAGATCACACCCTGGTCGCCGACCTGGCCGCCCGATTCCGCGTAGAACGGCGTGTGGTCGAGCACGACCACGGCGTCCTGACCGGTCTTCACTTCGTTGACCGACGAGCCGTCGACATACAGCGCGACGACCTTGGCGTCGTCGAACGCGATCTCTTCGTAACCGTGGAACGTGGTCTTGGCGCCCGAGTATTCGAGGCCCTGCGCCATCTTGAACTTGCCCGCGGCGCGCGCCTGCTCGCGCTGGCGCGCCATGGCTTCGTCGAACGCCGGTTCGTCGACCGTGACGTTGCGCTCGCGGCAGACGTCCGCCGTGAGGTCGAGCGGGAAGCCGTAGGTGTCGTGCAGCTTGAACGCGAGTTCGCCGTCGAGCGTCTTGCCGCCCTTCGCTTCGAGGTCGGCCAGCGCGCCGTCGAGGATCGACATGCCGTGCTCGATGGTCTCGAAGAAGCGTTCTTCTTCCTGGCGGAGCACATCCGTCACGCGCTGTTGCGCTTCGGTCAGTTCCGGATAGGCCGCGCCCATTTCGACGACCAGATCGTTCACCAGCTTGTGGAAGAACGAACCCTTCTTGCCGAGCTTGTAGCCGTGGCGGATCGCGCGGCGCACGATGCGGCGCAGCACGTAGCCGCGGCCTTCGTTGCCCGGAATCACGCCGTCGACGATCAGGAACGAGCACGCGCGGATGTGGTCGGCGATCACCTTCAGCGAGTTGTTCGTGAGGTCGCTGATGCCGGTTTCGCGCGCGGCGGCCTTGATCAGGTTCTGGAACAGGTCGATCTCGTAGTTGCTGTGCACGTGCTGGAGCACGGCGGCCAGACGTTCGAGACCCATGCCGGTGTCGACGCACTGCTTGGGCAGCGGCGTCATGTTGCCCTGCGCGTCGCGGTTGAACTGCATGAACACGAGATTCCAGATCTCGATGAAGCGGTCGCCGTCTTCCTCAGGCGATCCCGGCGGGCCGCCCCAGACGTCCGGACCGTGGTCGTAGAACACTTCCGAACACGGGCCGCACGGGCCGGTGTCGGCCATCTGCCAGAAGTTGTCCGACGCGTAGCGCGCGCCCTTGTTGTCGCCGATGCGGATGATGCGCTCGACCGGCACGCCGATTTCCTTCGCCCAGATGTCGAAGGCTTCGTCGTCTTCCTTGTAGACCGTGACCGTGAGCTTGTCGGCCGGCAGGCTGTAGACCTTGGTCAGCAGTTCCCAGCAGTAGTGGATCGCGTCGCGCTTGAAGTAGTCGCCGAACGAGAAGTTGCCGAGCATCTCGAAGAACGTGTGGTGGCGCGCCGTGTAGCCGACGTTTTCGAGGTCGTTGTGCTTGCCGCCCGCGCGCACGCTGCGCTGCGCAGTGGTCGCGCGCGAGTACGGACGCGATTCGGCGCCGAGGAACACGTCCTTGAACTGCACCATGCCCGAGTTGGTAAAGAGCAAGGTCGGGTCGTTGCCCGGCACGAGGCTCGACGAGCGCACGATCGTGTGGCCCTTCGATTCGAAGAACTTGAGGAATTTCTCGCGGATTTCGGAGGCTTTCATGGCGTGCTGTATTTACCTTCGGGGCGTCTGTGCTGAATCTTGTTTGATCTCGAAAACACGGGCCGCAGCTTGCGCGTGCGCGGTTTCCTCGATGCTGAATCGAACGATTATACGGGATCGACGCACGCGCGCGGCGGCGTCCGCGGACCGGCGTGCATCGCTGCCACGCCGTATGCGGCGGCGTGTGCACGCGCTTGACGATTCGTTGCGCGCGGGGCGTCGGGCGAGCGCTGTCGCGCGGCAATTTGTTCCGCCAAGCGAAACTTTGTACCGAAATAAGCCGTGCAGAGCGCGAATCGCTTAATATGGACGCAACGGCCGCCTCGACGGCCCGCCTCAAAACGATATTGGAAGACATACAGCATGGGCGCTCTCAGCCATATCCGCGTACTCGATCTCACCCGCGTTCTCGCCGGACCGTGGTGCGCGCAGACTCTCGCCGATTTCGGCGCCGACGTGATCAAGGTCGAGCGTCCGGGCGCCGGCGACGACACGCGCCACTGGGGGCCTCCGTATCTCAAAACGCCCGACGGCGAGGACACCGCCGAGGCCGCCTACTATCTCGCGCCGAACCGCAACAAGCGCTCGGTGACCGTCGATATCGCCACGCCGGAAGGTCAGCGCATCGTGCGCGAGCTGGCCGCGCAGAGCGACGTCGTGCTGGAGAACTACAAGGTCGGGCAGTTGAAGAAGTACGGGCTCGACTACGACTCGCTGCGCGAAGTGAAGCCGGACATCGTCTATTGCTCGGTGACGGGCTTCGGTCAGACCGGCCCGTATGCGCCGCGCGCGGGCTACGACTTCATCGTGCAGGGCATGGGCGGCTTCATGAGCATCACGGGCGAGCGCGACGGCCTGCCGGGCGGCGGCCCGCAGAAGGCCGGCGTGGCGATCGCCGACCTCATGACCGGCATGTACTCGACCATCGCCGTGCTCACGGCGCTCGCGCACCGCGACCGCACGGGCGCGGGCCAGTACATCGACATGGCGCTGCTCGACGTGCAGGTCGCCATGCTCGCGAACATGAACACGAACTACCTCGCGAGCGGCAAGCCGCCGGTGCGCTGGGGCAATGCGCATCCGAACATCGTGCCCTATCAGGCCTTCCAGACGAGCGATAGCTGGATCATTCTCGCCGTGGGCAACGACGGGCAGTTCCGCAAGTTCGTCGAAGTCGCGGGCCGCGCCGATCTCGCCGACGACGCGCGTTTCGCGACCAATCCGGAGCGCGTGCGCCATCGCGACACGCTGGTGCCGATCGTCGCCGACCTCATCCGCACGCGCAGCAAGGCCGACTGGATCGGCTCGCTCGAAGCCGCGGGCGTGCCGTGCGGGCCGATCAACGATCTGGGCGAAGTGTTCGAGAACGAGCAGGTGATCGCGCGCGGCCTGCAGGTGGACGTGCCGCACCCGACGGGCGGCATGGCGCGGCTCGTACGCAATCCCATCCGGATGAGCGAGACGCCGCCTGTGGTGGCGAGCCATCCGCCGACGCTCGGCGAGCACACGGCCGACGTGCTGCGCGGCGTGCTCGGTTACGGCGACGAGCAGATCGAGGCATTGCGCGCAAAAGGCGTGCTTTGACGCCTTGGCGGCGCGCCGGCGGCGAGCGGACTTCGCTTCGCGCGCCGCCGGATTTCGTTTAGCGCCATCGACATCAACCCATCGACATCAGCCATTCAAAGCCCTGCGGCCAGTCGCCAAGGCCGCTTTCGGCGTTGATGTGCCCGCGCGCGCCGATCGCCTCCCAGCGGCTGCCCCAGCCCTGCGCACAGCGTTGCGCGAAATCCAGCCCGCCGTACGGATCGTCGCTGCTCGCGACCACGACACTCGGGAACGGCAGCGCCGCCAGCGGCACCGGATCGAAGCCGCTCGCGTCGCGCGGAAATTCGGGGCCATGCGGGTCCGGCGGCGCCACCAGCAGCGCGCCCGCGACCTTCGCGCGCGTCGCCGCGCTCGAAAAACGCGCCGCCCAGTGCGCCACCGTCAGGCAGCCGAGGCTGTGCGCCGCCAGCAGCACGCCGCCCTCGCCTTCACGCTCACCGTCGCGCTGCGGTTCGGCCGCCAGCGCCGCCTCCAGCGCACGGCACCACGCCGCGCAGTCCGGATGCAGCCAGTCGGGCATCGCCACGCGCGCGAAGCCCGCGTGCGCGGCCTCCCAGCGCGTCTGCCAGTGCCCCGGCCCCGAGTTCATGTAGCCCGGCAAAACCCGCACCCGTGTGTCGATCGTCGTCATTTTTTCCTTGCTTCGCGGCGTTGTGCGCCCCGCTCCGGCGCCAGGGCTGGCACGGTGGGGCGCGTCAGGTAGAATGGAAGGCACCACCGGGCGCCCGGCTTGCAACGTTGGCCTGCAACGTGCAGTGCGATGTGCGGCGCGCCCTCGAACGACTTCCCTTTTCGCATGAATACCGAACGTAAAGACGCCGACCGCACGGACGCGCCTGCGGCATCCAATTTCATCCGCAACATCATCGACGACGACAACCGCTCGGGCAAGTGGGCGCAGCGCGTGGAAACGCGCTTCCCGCCGGAGCCGAACGGCTATCTGCACATCGGCCACGCGAAGAGCATCTGCCTGAACTTCGGCGTGGCGCAGCGCTACGGCGGCGTCTGTCACCTGCGCTTCGACGACACCAATCCGGAAAAGGAAAGCGTCGAATACGTCAACTCGATCATCGACGCGGTCACGTGGCTCGGCTTCGACTGGAAGAAGGAAGACCACGAGTACCTCTTCTACGCGAGCGACTACTACGACAAGCTCTACGAATTTGCCGAACTGCTGATCCAGCGCGGCAAGGCGTACGTCGACAGCCAGACGCCGGAAGAGATGCGCGCGAACCGCGGCTCGGCCACGGAAGCGGGCAAGAATTCGCCGTTCCGCGAGCGCTCCGTCGACGAAAACCTCGACCTGTTCCGCCGCATGAAGGCCGGCGAGTTCGAGGAAGGCGCGCACGTGCTGCGCGCGAAGATCGACATGGCGTCGCCGAACTTCAACATGCGCGACCCGGTCATCTACCGCATCCGCTTCGCGCATCACTACCGCACGGGCGACAAGTGGTGCGTGTATCCGATGTACGACTACACGCACTGCATTTCGGACGCGCTCGAGGGCATCACGCATTCGCTGTGCACGCTCGAATTCGAAGATCACCGTCCGCTCTACGACTGGGTGCTCAACGAACTGGCCGACGCCGGCGTGTTCACGCGTCCGCTGCCGCAACAGATCGAGTTTTCGCGCCTGAACCTCACGTACGCGATCACCAGCAAGCGCAAGCTGCTGCAACTCGTGACCGAAAACCACGTGGACGGCTGGGACGATCCGCGTATGCCGACCATCGTCGGCGTGCGCCGCCGCGGCTTCACGCCCGAAGCGATCCAGCTGTTCTGCGAGCGTATCGGCGTGACCAAGGTCGATTCGTGGATCGACATGAGCGTGTTCGAAGGCGCGCTGCGCGACGACCTCGACGACAAGGCGCCGCGCGCGACGGCCGTGCTCGATCCGCTCAAGCTGATCGTCGACAACTATCCCGAAGGTCAGTCGGAGCAGTGCAGCGCGCCGGTGCATCCGCATCATCCGGAGCGCGGCGTCCGCGAATTCACGTTCTCGCGTGAACTGTGGATCGAGCGCGAGGACTTCCAGGAAACGCCGCCCAAGGGCTATTTCCGCCTGTTCCCGGGCAACAAGGTGCGCCTGAAGTACGGCTTCGTCGTGGAATGCACGGGCGCGGAGAAGGATGCCGACGGCAACATCGTCGCCGTGCATTGCAACTACTTCCCGGACAGCAAGTCGGGCACCGAAGGATCGAGCAACTACAAGGTCAAGGGCACGATCCAGTTCATCAGCGCCGACAACGCCGTGCCGGCCGAAGTGCGCCTCTACGACCGCCTGTTCCGCGAAGAACAGCCGGACGCGGGCGGCCGCGACTTCCTCGAAGCGCTGAATCCGGACTCGAAGCGCGTCGTCCAGGCGTTCGTCGAGCCGGGCGCGCGCAACGCGGCGCCGGAAGACCGCTTCCAGTTCGAGCGTCACGGCTACTTTGTCGCCGACCGCTACGACTCGAAGCCGGGCGCGCCGGTGTTCAACCGCATCGTCGGTCTGCGCGACAGCTGGGGCAAGTAAGGCCGCCGGCGCAGCATCGCGCGAATGAAAAAGCCCGCACGTTTGCCGTGCGGGCTTTTTTCATGGCGGCGGCGCGCGAAACGCTCTGGCCGGCTCAGGCCGTTTCGATCCGCCGATGCAGCTCCGTCAGCGACAGCGCCGTGTTGAACAGGCGCGTGAGACTGCGGCTCGCGTACTGAGCGACGTCGGCGGGCGCGACCCAGCGCCAGGCGTCCATCTCGGGAATCATCACACCGTCGTGGCGGCGCGGAAACATCGACACGCACACGCAGCGCGACAGATCGCTCTCGCTCGCCAGCGCGCGCGCCGCGAACAGATGCAGATCCTTGTCGCGCCGATACGCGAAACGCCCGAGATCGACGAGCCGCGCGGCGCTCACGTCGATACCGGTCTCTTCGACCATCTCGCGCCGCGCGCTCTGCACCTCGGTTTCGCCCGTCTCGCCTTGTCCCTTCGGAATGTCCCAATGGTCGGTGCCGGTCGCGTGCGCGAGCAGCACGCGCCCCTCGGGGTCGAGCAGCACGATGCCGCACGACACGGTCTTGCCGTTCACCACGCGCTCAGTGCCGCTTCTGGTAGACCCACTGACCCTCGCCTTCGCGGCAGAACTGCGGATGCAGCGTCATCGTCTGGCCCTTCGCGTTGACGACGACGTCCGTGTCGCGGCACGTCTTGTTGCCGTCCTTTTCCGTCTTGGTGGGCGTGATGGTGGCGTCGATCTTGACGCTGTTGCGCAGGCCGTCGTTGTTCCAGGTCGACGACTCGCCGTCCGCCTTGTTGGCGACCGCGTCGCGCACGGCGTGCGTGAGGGAGTCGTAGTCCGCCTGCTTCATCCACGACGCGGGCGTGTCATGCAGAAAACCCAGATTGGCCGCCTGCGCGCTCGCGCCGAACGCGAGCAGCAACACGGCGGCAATACCTGACAGAACTCGGGGCGACTTCGACATCGAATGTTCTCCTTGTAGAGCGATCTTGTAGGGCAATCGTTGGATCTCAAAAAGGATAGCACGGGCCCTGTTTTCGTCCGACGCTCCACGTCAGTCTGCCCCACGGTTTTTCGGATTGGTCCGATAGCTGCCTGCCTGCCCCGGCTCTACGATTCCTCTGTCATCCACTGACGTGATACAAGGATTTTTCTGTCATGACTTACGCCGCCGCGCTCAGCCTGTTCGCCGTCGTCCTGGCGTTGCTGTGCATCGGCCTGATGGCGGTGCTCGCCCACCATTCAAAGGCGCCGTGCACCGATCCGGCCATGGCGGACCTGAGCTTCGGCGTCGTCGATCAGGCGCCGGCCTGGCCGGAGTTCGCGGTGCGCGGCGGCTTCATCTGCCTGCTGGTGTCGTTCGTGATGCTCACGGCGACCTGCCTGCTGATCGTGTCGTCCTGAACGGAACGCACGCTTACATGCGCGCGCTCAGTGCGCCGGGGGCTGCCAGCCGTCGGTGAGCGTGTCGAGAAACGCCATCACATCCTTGATCTCCGCGTCGGAAAACACCGGCGCATCGCCGGGCTTGCGGTCGAACGGCGGCTCCGTGTTCAGGTTCGCCCAGTATTGCTGCGGCAGATCGTCGAACTTCTTCACCTTGCCCTTCACCACCGGATAGAACTCCTGCGGATTCGTGTCGCGCCGCGCGTAGAAGCGCAGCACGTCTTCGAGCGAGTGATAGACGCCGTTGTGGAAGAACGTCTTCTTGAGCGCGACGTTGCGCAGCGTCGGCGTGCGGAACAGGCCGCAGAATTCGGCGCGATGATCGAGATCCGTGCGCTCGGGCCCGCACGCGCCGAGATCGAAGAAACGCGGATCGCGATTGACGGCGAGCGTGCGATTGCGCGGCACGCCGATCGCAATCAGGCCGAAGTCGCTGAACTGCGGCGGCGCGCCGTCCTTGGCGCGCTGGCTGATGTGGCAGCTCGCGCAATTGCCCTTCTTCTCGTCGTTGAACAGTTGCAGGCCGCGCAATTCGGCGGCGCTGAGCGCGGTCTTGCCCGCGAGATACGCGTCGTACTTGCTGGTGTACGGATAGAACACCTCGGGCGCCTGCTCGAAGGTTTCGAGCGACTTCAGCACGGCCTGGAAGGTGGCGTTGTCGTCGTCGAAAACGTGCTCGCCGAAGGCCTCGCGAAACGCGTTGGCGTACGGCGCCGCACGCACCGCCGCCGTCACCTTCGCGGGCGTGCTCGCCATCTCGAACGACGACAGCAGCGGAATGCGCGCCTGGTCGCCGCCATGATCGACGCGACCGTCCCACGTGAGGCCGCCGGTCGGGCCCGCGTCGACGCTCTCGTCGCCTTCGTCGTCGGAATCGTGATAGTGCTCGGCAAACGCGGGCACCGATTGCAGATACTTGAGCGTGGGCACGGCGCGCATACCCTGACGATGCATGTCGGCGCCGCCGATCTGCACGTCGAGCGCATTGGCCGGCGTGAACGCGTGATTCGGGCTGTGGCAGGTCGCGCACGACATCTTGCCCGAGCCCGACAGCGACGGATCGAAGAACATCTGCTTGCCGAGCGCCGTCATGCGGCGCACCTGCGCGTAGACCTCGGCGCGCGACTGGGCGTGCGGTTGAGTTGTCGGCTGGGCTATCAGCTGGGCTGTCGGCGTCGCGGCCGTCGATGCGGAAATCTTGATCAGCTTCGCGCCGTTGACCGGTGCGTTGGCCTTCGATCGGGCTTGCGCGTCCTGTGCGCTCGCGCCGTTTTGCGTGCCGTTTTGCGTGCCGTTTTCCACCCCGGCCGACGCGTCCTGCGTGCCGCCGTCGCAGCCCGCCAGCATCGACAGCAACGCGGCCGCGATCAGCAAACGGCCGTGGCCAACACCGCGCGGCCTGCGCGCGCAAGTCTGCGAATGCGTGTTGGAAAAACTGCCCTCAAGCGCCGCGCGTCGCGCCGAACGATGCCACATAAACTGATCCCCGAACTGGTGTGCGGCGCGCGCGAAAGTACGCTCAGGTCCGGTCCGTCGAACCCGCGCACCGCGCTGCCGCGAAAACCGATGCATCCAGCAGGCAACGCATCGAAGTCGCGAAAGCGTATGTCAGGCTCATGACATTCCAATGACGCCGTGTAATTTGCGCGTTACGCAAATCGAGGGATAAGAAAAGCTAAATGTAATTATTTACATATAGCTGTCAAATTTCGCTGAGACACTGCGCCTCGCCCGACGGCCGGTGTCACTCCCGCGCTCGCCGCCCGGCGCCCCCAACGCGAGAGAGAAAAAATGTTCAACAGAAAATGGTTCTATGCGACGCCGATCGCAGCAGCGGCGGCGGCATTGGCCGTCGCGGCCTGCGGCGGCAATGACAGCAAGCCGGGCCTGTCGTCGGTGAAGAACATCGTCGTGATCTATGCGGAAAACCGCAGCTTCGACAACCTGTACGGCAACTTCCCCGGCGCCAACGGCCTGCAGAACGTCACGGCCGCGAGCGCGCAGCAGCTCGATCGCGACGGCTCGGTGCTCGCCACGCTGCCGACGGTCTGGAACGGCCTGACGCAAACGGGCGTGACGCCCGTCGTTACCGCGGCGATGACCGAAAACATGGCGAACGCGCCCTTTGCCATCGACGATCCGAACGGCTTCAACGTCCCGCTCTCGACGACGACGCGCGACCTCTATCACCGCTTCTACGAAAACCAGATGCAGATCCACGGCGGCAAGAACGACATGTTCGCCGCGTGGGCCGACTCGGGCGGCCTGGTGATGGGCCACTACACGACCAGCGCCGAAAAACTGCCGCTCTGGAAGATCGCGCAGCAATACACGCTCGCCGACAACTTCTTCATGGGCGCGTTCGGCGGCTCGTTCCTGAACCACCAATGGTTGATCTGCGCGTGCACGCCGTACTACGCGAACGCCGCGACGGCCACCGCCCAGCCGACCATTTCCAGCGTCAACGCCGACGGCGTGTCGCTCACGCTCGCTTCGAACTCGCCGGCCTCGGCGCTCACCGGCGTGCCGAAGTTCGTGAAGTCGGGCAACCTGACGCCCGACTTCTACGCCGTCAACACGATGCAGCCGCCGTATCAGCCAAGCGGCAATACGGCCGCCTCGGGCGGCGAAGCGAATCTCGCCGATCCGAACAACGCCTCGACGATGCCGCCGCAGTCGGCGCAGAACATCGGCGACCTGCTCTCGAACGCGAACGTCACGTGGGCGTGGTACGGCGGCGCATGGGGCGCGGCCGTGAGCGCGGTGCAGAACAGCACCTCGAACGTGATCTACGGCGCGAACATGACGGCGCCGAACTTCCAGCCGCACCATCAGCCGTTCAACTACTTCTCGAACTACGCGCCGGGCACCGCCGCGCGCGCGGCTCACCTGCTCGACGGCGGCATGGACGGCAGCGAGTTCATCAAGGCGATCGACGCGGGCACGCTGCCCTCAGTGTCGTTCTACAAGCCGCAGGGCAACCTGAACGAGCACGCGGGCTACACCGACGTGGCGAGCGGCGACCAGCACATCGCCGACGTGATTTCGCATCTGCAGAAGAGCCCGCAGTGGAAGGACATGGTTGTCGTGGTGACCTACGACGAAAACGGCGGCTTCTGGGATCACGTGGCACCACCGAAGGGCGACCGCTGGGGTCCGGGCTCGCGCATTCCGGCGCTCGTCATTTCGCCTTACGCGAAGAAGGGTTACGTCGACCATACGCAGTACGACACGACGTCGATCCTGCGCCTGATCACGCGCCGCTTCTCGCTGCCGACGCTGCAAGGCATCACCACGCGCGACGCCGCGCTCAAGAGCAACGGCGGCCAGACGATGGGCGATTTGACCAACGCGCTCGACCTGAAGCTCTGATGTTTTGAGACGTTGATGCGCTGATCGACAACGGCCATCGATCGCTGGACATCAGGGTGTCCAGCTTTCTTCGCGGGCAGCCATGTGGCTGCCCGCTATTTTTTTGACACAGCGCGATTTATTTGCGGTTTGAGCGGCTTTTCTAACGCGACTTTTGACCACAGTCATGATTCCATCATATCCACTAGTCTGTTATTAGTTGACTAGGCAATATTTAATGGAGATCAAACATGGTGCGCGTCGAATCGGTGCTGCCTCCCGGAGAGCGGGTCGTTTATGAGGGCCATCTCAGCATGTGGGCCATGAGCCCGTGGATCACGTTCGGCATCGTGTTGATGATCTGGGGCGTGCTGGTGGGCTGTCTCGGCGACGCGATGTTTTCGGCGGCGATGTTGTTTGGCGCGGGCGTGTTGTTGTTCGCGTTCGCAATCGCCCTGCTGCTGACGACGCAACTCGCGCTGACGAGAAAGCGCGTGATCGCGACCTTCGGCATCGTGCGTCATCGCCGTGTCGCGTTCGAGCTGGGCGATGTGCGCCGCGTGCATGTGCGTCAAGGACCGGTCGGCGCACTGTTCGACTACGGGACGATCGTGATCGGGCGCGCGAGTGCGCCGGCGCTCAGGATCGCGAGTATCGATCAACCCTTCGTACTTCGTGAGCGGCTCGCGAGGTTGCGCGAGGTGATCGTCGCGCAGATGAAGCTGGCGGCTTGAGGGGCGTCTTTTCGTTGAGGCGCGCGCGATGGTGATCGCAGATAAATGGCAAAAAGCCCGCAAATTGCGGGCTTTTTTTGTTTGGCGCGACAGGAGGGGCTCGAACCCCCGACCCTCGGCTTAGAAGGCCGAGCAAATGCACATTTCCCTGTGTTGACCAGAATTGCCGAAACAATCAGTCTTGAAGGCCGATGCTTCTGGCAAGAGTGTGGCCGATGTCCTTCGCGCACGCCTTATCGATTTGCGTTCGCAACCCGGCGAAATGAGGCAAGACAGAGCCGACCTTGACCGCTTTGCGGCCGCGCAACGAGAGAGCTTTGCTCCCGAGATTGGCCTATGCACGGCGGTGTTGGTAAGTGGGCCACAGAAGATCGAAGCCATCCGCTTGAAGGTTCGCACTTACGAACAGGCTCGCGCCAAGTTTGTAGAGAGATGGCCTTTCCGTGGAGTATTCGCGTGAGTCTTGATTCAGCACTCCACCTAAACCGGCGCGACTGCCTATTAAAAACACTCGCTCTATCAGCCAAAAACCCGTCGCGCATCGGGCCACACCATTAAGTTGAAGCTCTGGCTCGCATCTCTCCGATGCGACAGACTCAGCGCTACGGCAAGGATTTCTCTGTGTTCCTAATTTGAAAAATAGGTTCGGCCACGACTACGCCCCCTCTATTTAGCGCTCGAAACCAAGCGAGAACAATGGCTGAATTTGAGCAAATGAGACGCGGAGCCGTTTAGCTCCGCACAAACGAGTCGCTAAACGCGACGCGAAGAGAATTCATCGTTTCTTTTTTGACATCTGCTCGCTAAGTCCCGAAAAGAAGTTTGCCTCTAGGGTCCCTAACGATTTGAACGCTTTTACGCGAGTAGTAGGATCATGGGATTCTAGATCGGCACCTTGTCGGTCCAATTTCTTCGCGATATCTTCAGACTGGGCTTCAACAACCGAATGCAGAGTCATTGCCATCGCAGCGTCGTACTTGCTCAATGCCTCTACTGTGAGGTACGAGCGAATTCTTTGTGCTTTCTCGGAAACCTTATTGCTCCACAGCAACTCACCAAGTGTCCGATCGTCACTTTTCAGGCCAACCAAAAGGTCAACAAACTGCACAATTCCAATATGGCTCACCATAAATTCGGTGAGATGTTTAAACGAAGACGAGGCCACATCCTCATACAATTGCCTGTCGGCCGTAGCGAATAGCGCTCGCTCTCCCTTTTTGTGATCCGCATCTAAAAGTGAAAGCTGCAACGCATCATGCTCAACAAGAATAGGTTGCTTTCCATTTGAAAGACGAGTCGCATTACGCTGCTCAAGAGTCGGGTAGAGCTTGCCGTAGACCCCATTCTTTACCGAATCCACAACCACAAAGCCATTCTTCTCAATCCAGCGTCTCAGTTCTGTCTCCGTTGTGTAGGGGGAAACTCGCTTCAAGAACGCTTCGAATCCGCGAGGATGCCCATTTTCCACCGAGTTCACATACGCACCAACGAACACATTAATATTGCCCGGGCCATGATACAAGGCGTCGCTGCGAGCCAAAGCTTCAAAATTGTCACCAGCCTCTTTCGCGTACGCCATTGCGGCGTTCTTGTGGCTAATCATCTCGTTAAGGTAGCCACTGTACGCAGTGAGTTGAAGTTTGTTTCCCGCTTTTGAGGCAGCACTTTTTATCCGCCCCAGCAAATCAACGTAAGTTTGATGATGAGGGTGACCATCTATGAACGTCGGCAAGAGCAGGTTTGTATCGAAATAGATTCTCTGCGGAAGCGTCGCGCGGTGCAGTAGGGTCGTGTGCGGGGCTTGGAACGCCAACTCGACGGCGAAGCTTATGCGACCCAGTTCTCCCAGAAGTTCCGCCTCTCGTTCGGTCGGGTGCTGAAACAAGCTCTCAATTGTCCGTTCCACACGCTCACGATCGAACGCCGACAATTTGTGTGCACACTCGGCTAGCACCGGGCGGAATGCCAAATTGTCAGGTGCTTTGCCAGCCGCGAAGGCAGCACCCAAGTCCCATCCGCGCCGATGAACAATTTCCTTCAAGAACAACGCGAGTGTGTCAGCAACGTGCGGCGGCGGACGCCATCCCTCCTGAACATGAGCGCGGTCCATCAGGCTCGACTTGAGGCACTCTATGGCATCGTTCAACGTAGACGTAGCGTCGGGATCGCCAATCCAGGCGAAACGATTACCTTTTGCACCTTCAACTCGGTGTTTGCGGACTAGCTTTGCATCGATAAGTTCTTTAATTGCTGCCTCAACAATCTGGTCTACATCTTTGCCCTTTATGCCAAGCGCAGTTCTTACGGTCTCGCGAAGATCAAGAAGACCGAGCGATTTGGGATGCTCGCGCTGAAGCGACGCAGACAGAATGCCTTCGATTACGATTTCACGAAGAGGCGTATTTTCCGACGCAACGCTCACACGTGCGTAACATGCCGCAAGGTACTGCTTCGTTTTCGAATAGGGATGGTCTATTGATGCAGATGCGCGTTGTTGAACGCGTTTCGTTGTGTCGGCAAACTCCGCGATTCCCGACCAAAGTGCTTCATGTTTGTTGCTCTCGTCATACTTGATGACGGCAATATTGAGGCGACTCGCCTTTTGTATGAGTTCGGACGCGTTCGACTCGGGCAGTATCGCCATATGGCGTCCAGGCGGCGCTACTCCGAACCGTCTCTCTATCTGTTCGAGAACGTAGCGAATCGCTGGATCGTAAAAAGAAAATCCGAGAAATAGGACTTCTCTGTGGAGGAAAATTTGCGTCAGGAGGTCAATGTACGCGTCATTAGCTAGCAACTTCTCGAACTGCCTTTCCGACAGAACCATGCTCTGCGGAAACTCCGCGCAACCGTGGATTCGCGCTACGTAGGGCTCAGTTTCCCAAGTTGCTTGTCCGAAGCTTGCGTCGCCTAGCCGATAGTCTCTCGGTACTTGCCGGCCTGCGAGCGCGATTGCGTCGAGAATTGAACGGTCGAAGTTAGTCGTTATAACGCCCTTGAACGGGAGGGATGCAAGATGTTTGAGCGGTCTGGCGTCGTATTCATCAAGGATTGTCTTGATGATCAAATGCTTATCGCTTTCAAGTGTCTCGTCGGTGATCCAGAAAAAATCCGCTGCCTTCGTCAGACTACCTCTCGCAACGTAGTGCGTTATCTGGGTCGCGGTCATCGGATCGTTGGGGCGAATAGTCTCCGCCATGCGATTCAACAGCCCTTTCCAGTCAGGTAGCCCCGCTAACATCGATACCCCAGCACCAGTGAAAAGAATGGGGAATGACGATTTTTGAAAAAAATCCGCAAGAGCGCCTGCGACCGATGTAGTTTGATTTGGCATTTGGAATACGGGTCGAATCGAGGAATACATTTTGCCACATTGCAGTTGGCGTATGCCGCGCCGGATGGAGGGCCGGGGCAGAGGCTTGACGTGCCTTTCGGAGATTTCGGGTGAACTGAGAGGGGTACAGCGCAAGGCGTTACCACGCAAAGTAGGATGAGTTAGCCGATTAACTCATCGCACAGATCAAGTGTTAAGTCTTCCCTAGGAATTGGTGGCGTACCACGCAATGGTAGATCTGCGATGCGATCTCGCACCGTCAATCACCGAAACGCCACACCACGTGGACCGAAAAAACTACACAGCACCTACATGCGTTTCAGAAAGCAAAAAGCCCGATCACAATGACCGGGCTAAGTGCTTGAAAATATTGGCGCGACAGGAGGGGCTCGAACCCCCGACCCTCGGCTTAGAAGGCCGATGCTCTATCCAGCTGAGCTACTGTCGCGTGGAAAATCTGCGCGTTTTCGGCCCAACGCGGGGCGCGGCCGAAGACGGGCGTGAATTATACCGCGTTCGCCTCGAGCCGGACGTCCCGCCCACGGCCCGCCATCAAGCGGGTTGCGGATGCATCACGAACCAGCCGAGGAAAATCGCGCCCGCGATCACGCAGTACAGGCCGAACGACGCCAGACGGCCGCGGCCCTCGAAATAGCGCATCAGGAACTTCACGCTCAGCCACGCGGCGATGCCGGTCAGCACGCCGCCGACGAGCGCCGTCGTCAGTTGGTCGCGCGCATGGAACAGCTTCGGCAGTTCGAGCACGCCCGCCGCGAAGATGATCGGCGTACCGAGCAGGAATGAGAATTCCGCGGCCTTCTCGGTCGTGAGACCCGCGGCGTTACCGGCGATCATCGTCAAACCGCTGCGCGAGAAACCCGGAATCAGCGCGCCAATCTGCGCAAGACCGACCAGGAACGCCTGGCGAAACGTGAGCTTTTCTGGCGCGCGATGCGCGCGCGCCTGCTGGAGACGGTCACCGAGCCACAGCAGCACGCCGTTCACCATCAGCGCGGCGGCGACGATGCGCAGGTCGTGAAAGATCGCCTCGATGCGCTTTTCGAGCACCAGACCCACGATGCCGGTCGGAATCGTGCCGATGATCAGCGCCCACATCATGTGGCCGTCGTCGTTCTTGCGGCCGCCGAGCGAAGCGAAGAAACCGCTGATCAGCGCGACCCAACGCGCACGGAAATACCAGAGCAGCGCGATCGCCGTGCCGAGATGCAGCGCGACGAGAAACGGCAACAGTTGCGGAGCGTGTTTGTCGATATGCATGCCGAACAGCGCCGGCACAAGCAGCGTGTGACCGAGGCTGCTGACCGGGAACAGTTCGGTGACGCCTTGCAGCACGCTCAGGAAGAAAAGAAACGAGAGACTCACGCGCGGATCCTCGGAATGGTTGGACATGGCGCCGACCATCGCGGGGACAGTGCGGCAAAGCGCACCGATTATGCCTGGCCCGAATTGCAGCGCCAAGCTTCAAGACTCATTTGTCGGAAAAGTTACCGCGTCGCAACAAAATAGCGGCGATATGGACAGAAGGCGCAGCGAGCGCGCGCCATTCAGAAAGGAACAAGCCGGCAAACGCCGGCCAGAATGAAAGATAACTGCAAGCCACACGCGGTGTACGGCTCGCTGCTTGCGCGTTTTTTCGCTTAGCGCGCCATCTTGTAGAAGAAGTACGCGCTGCTCCCGACGAACAGGCTGAACAATCCCATGCTCATGGCCATTGCGATATCCATTTTCCGCGCCCTCCTTCACTCGTGCAGTGTGCGAAATCGCACATTCATTCAGGCCGATTATGGCGGCGGCCAGCCTTGCACAACACCCACGATTTCCCGACGAGGGTTTTCACGCATCTGAAAGCGGCGCACAATCCGGCGCACCCGCGCGACTCGGACCAGAATTGCGCCAGAATCGTGCAATCGCGGCCCGCCGCCGCTCCGGCGCGGCCTTTCCTTCCCCTCGACTCAGTGACAGGCCATGGAAACACGCCCTCCGCAGGACCTTCTCGAACTCAACAGCGGCGTCTCCACGCTGCGCTTCGCACCGTGGGCCGGCGGCCGCCTGCTCTCGTGGCACGTCGGCGGCGAAGCGGTCATCCGCTGGCCCGACAACGCGAACTGGGAGCAGCCCGCGCGCATACGCGGCGGCAATCCGTTGCTGTTTCCGTTTCTCGGGCGCCATTTCGTCGATGGCCAGATCGGCCGCTGGCGTGACGCCGACGGCGTCGTGCGCGATCTGCCGATGCACGGTTTCGCTCGCGACCTGCCGTTTGCCGCCCAGGTGGACGACGACGGGCGTGGCGTGAGCATGACGCTCGACGACTCGGCGGCGACGCGCGCGGGCTATCCGTTCGGCTTTCGCTTCGAGGCCGCTTACCGTCTCGCCGACGATCACACGCTCGACGTGTCGCTGACCGTCGCCAATACCGGCGACGCGCCGCTGCCCTGGTACGCGGGCCATCACTTTTACTTTGCGCTGCCGCACGCGCAGCGCGCTGAAAGCACGCTCGAGATGCCGCTGGCGGTGCGCCGTCACCAGTCGCCCGACGGTTCGATCAGCGCGCCGGAGCGCGGCGAGACGCTCTATCGTCTCGACGACGCCGGCATCACCGACCGCTTTCACGTGCTCGAACCGACGCCGCCGTCGGTCCCGGTGCGCCTCGTCACGCCGGGCCTGCGGCGCGCGGTCACGATCGATCTCGACCGTCCCGATTCGCTGCCGTGGTACGCGGTGACGACGTGGACGGAAGCCGCCGATTCGGACTTCTATTGCGTCGAACCGTGGCTCGGTCTGCCCGACGCGATCCACAACGGGCTCGGTCTGCGCTGGCTCGCGCCGGGCGCGACCGAAACCGCGACGCTGCGTCTGCACGTCGAAGCGCTCGTCTGACGCATCCGTTCCCGCCGGCTTGAAAGGCGCTGGCGCGGCGGCAAAACCGTTAAAATCAGACGTTTTGCCGCCGCGTTTCGCCTTCCGGTCGAACCGCGCGACGGCGTCCTGCGAGGTTCAACATTGGCACAACGATTTAGACGAGGATTCAGACAACTCGCGTGCGCGGCGCTCGTCGCGCTGCTCGCCGCCTGCGGCTCGGCACCGGTCGGCCCGGGTTTCTACCGCGTGGAACGCGGCGACACGGTCAGCAAGATCGCGCGCGGCAATCGGCAATCGGTGTCGAACATCGTTCGCTGGAACAATCTGTCGAACCCCGATGCGATCGAAGTCGGCCAGGTGTTGCGCGTCGCGCCGCCGGCCGGTTCCGCGGCGGGCGCGGAGCGCACCACGCCGCGCGCCACGGCTGCCGCGCCTCGCGAGTCGGCGCCCGACAGCTCGGGTCCGGCGCCCGCACCCGTCTCGTCCATTTCGCTGATCTGGCCGACCGCCGGCCAGGTGGTCCGCAACTTCGACGGCCGCAACTCGAAAGGCATCGACATCGTGAATGCTCCCGGCACGCCGATCGTCGCCGCCGCGCCCGGCACCGTCGTGTACGCGGGCAACGGCCTGCGTGGCTACGGCAACCTGCTCATCATCAAACATGGCGGCGATTACCTCACCGCGTATGCGCACAATCAGGCGCTATTCGTAAAGGAAGGCGAGTCGGTTGCGCAAGGACAGAAGATTGCCGCGATGGGCGATTCGGATAACGACCGCGTGATGCTCCATTTCGAACTCCGTTACCAGGGGCGCTCGATCGACCCGGCACGCGATCTGCCGCCGCGCTGAACGTTCTCATTCGCCGCGTCGTTTTACTCGATTAACGCTCGCGGCGAATGAAATAGAACGCACAAAAAAAAGCCCGGCGTGGCGCCGGGCTAACGGGGGTTTGGCGCATATCGGCAAAGGACCGGTTTACCATGCGCCGAATGGCAATCTATCAACGCGACCCTGCCCGCGCAATCACTTAATTAGATCGAATATGTGTCGCGGCGCACGGATTATGTGTCGCCCGGACTTTCCCTGGTGAAACGATGTTGTAAAGCGCCGCCTTACACGCATAAAAATGCGCGTTGCAGCGCGCGCACGATTGCGCGGCCGTTTCGCCGAAAAGCCTTTTGCGGCGGGACTTTGCGACAGACTGATCAATAGCGCGCGAGTGACGGAACGGACTGCCTTCACTGCACCGCAGCGAGCAGTTTCGACCCGCGCGCCACCGATAGTCATTAAGTGGTCCAACGCACAAAGGAATGCAATTATTCGCCGAAGTTGGTTTTTTGGAACACCCGACTCCGTTTTCCAATCGGCTCACGGCGATCACGTTTTACGGGCATTGCCAATTTGCCTTTCGTCCGATTAATCCGCGCTTCTTCATATCCTTCAGTTCGCGCCGATCGAATAAAGCGTTAATCGTTAATTTACCGACTTTTTATCAGACGAAATGCGCACGTCAGCGCAAGCGGGATTGCACGCCTGAGCGTCGCAGTTCGGAAGCGCCAGACCGCCTCGCCGTCTATCGTTTATAGTATCGGCCGCAATCGATTCTCACGATCATGACCCAAAACGACAACGCCACGCCCAGCCCCCTCTACGCCAAGTTGCTCGGAGAGACCGCCAAGATCGACTGGCAGGATCTCGAGCGTTTCTTCGCCCAAGGCAAGCTGCTTTCGGTGGCGCGCGACCTCGACCTCGTGAGCGTCGCCGAAGCGATCGCAAGCGACGACGGCACGCGCGTGACGCAGTGGCTCTCGTCGGGTCTCGTGCAGCGCATGCAAGCCGAGACGGCCGCCGATTTCGCCGATCGCAAGCCGGAATTGTGGGCGGTGGTCGTCTCGCCGTGGGTCTGCGTGCAGGAGCGCAGTTGAGCGACGGCGCCTCCCTGCCTTCGCGGGGCGACTGGCATCGGCGCGTGTTGACGCTCGCGTTTCCGATCGTCCTCGCCAATCTCACCCAGCCGATTCTCGGCGCCGTCGACACGGCCGTCGCCGGGCATTTGGGCCGTGCCGCCGATCTGGGCGGCGTCGCGCTCGGCGGCCTCTTCTTCAATTTCGTCTTCTGGGGCTTTGGTTTCCTGCGCATGGGCACGACCGGACTGATCGCGCAGGCGCACGGCGCCGGCGACCAGGCGGCATTGCGCGTGAATGTCGTACGCGCGTTAGTGCTGGCGTTCGGCATCGGCGCGTTCATCCTGCTCGTGCAGACGCCGCTGATCCATTACGCGCTCGCGCTGATCGGCGGCAGCGACGCGGTGCAGCGCAACGCCACCGTGTATAGCCACGCGCGCATTGGCTCGGCGCCGTTCGCGCTGGCGAACTACGTCGTCCTCGGCTACCTGTTGGGGATGCAACGCGTGCGTATCGCGCTGGTCTCGCAAGTGCTGATCAACGCCGTCAATATCGTGGCCGTGCTGGCTTACGTCTACGGCTTCGGCTGGGGTATCGCCGGCATCGGCGCGGCGACCGCGACCGCCGACACAGTTGGTTTCTTTTTCGGCGCGGCAGTGCTCTGGCATCTGCGCCCGCGCGGGCTCACGCCGCTCGACTGGCGCGCCGCCGTCGAACCGGCCGCGCTCAAACGGCTAGTCGCGATCAATCGCGACATCTTTTTGCGGACGATATGTCTGCTCGGTTCGTTCGGCTGGTTCGCCCACCTGGGCGCGCGGCAGGGCGACGCGATCCTCGCCGCCAACGCGCTGCTGCTGAACTTTCAGACCTTCATGGCGTATGGGCTCGACGGATTCGCTCACGCGAGTGAGGCGCTGGTCGGCGCAGCGATCGGCGCGCGCGACCGCCATGCGTTCCGCCAAGCCGTCAAGGTGAATCTGTTCTGGGCGGCGCTCGGCGCGCTCGGATTCTCGGTGGTCTATTGGGGCGCCGGCGGCTGGATCATCGACAAGCTCACCGATCAGTCGACGGTCCGCGCCGCGGCCCGGGCTTTCCTGCCGTGGGCAGCACTCTCGCCGATTATCTCTGTGTGGGGCTTCCTGCTCGACGGCGTCTTCATCGGCGCCACGCGCACGCGCGAGCTCATGCAGGCGATGGCGATTTCGTTGCTGGTGTTTCTCGCCGCTTCGTGGGCGCTCGTTGCGCCGTTCGGCAACCACGGGCTCTGGGCCGCGCTGCTGATCTTCATGGCGGCGCGCGGTCTGACACTCTATCCGCTCCTCCCGCGCATTACGGGAGCGATTCAGCCTGCGATGGCTCGCTGAGCGCCTCAAGGCTCCTTGAGGCGCGCGGCTTCATCGTCCTCTTGCCCTGCTCTGCTGCTTCGCTGCTCTGCCTGCTCGGGGCCGATTACTGCGCGGGCGGCGTTTCGATCATCACGGGCGGCCGGTCGTCGGTCGGTACGCCGTGATAGTCGGCGGGATCGTGAGGCGGCGGACCATGATGCTTGCTCGCCGAATTGTCGGCGCAAGCCGAAAGCAGTGCGGCCATTGCGATGGCCAGCCAGACACGTGACATCGATTTAAATCCCAAAAAAATGTTGCCGCGCAGCAGTGTACAGGCTGCGCGCGTGACGCGCCGGTTCGCAAACACCATCATTTTTTCCTGGCCGCCTCTGTCCTAAGATGGTGATATGGCTGCAACCCAAGGAGGCTGCCATGGATACCGAAACCATCGCTGGGCTCGCTGGCCTTGCTGTCGGCCTGCTCGTTCTTTTGGGGCTATCGATTTTCGAATCGCGCGCTTACCGGAAGGAACACAACGGGGAAGGCATGATGCACCACTGGCTCGCCGAGCATCACGTGCTCGAGCGCGTGCGCCGCAGACATTGAGCTGAGGCGGGGGCCATTGCGGCCCTTGGTTGTGGTCAGACGGACGTTGCGTCTATTCTGCGGCTGCTCGATAGCAGCTGCGGGGAGCGGTTTGCTATTCGCGCTACCGTGAGCTAGCCGAGCACGTTAGTCACTAGCCGGCACGCGTATTTCCCACGCCCAAACGCCAGAACCCCGGCTCTCTTTCTGGAGAAGCCGGGGTTCTGGACGTACTGCATAAGAAGCCTGACGATTACCTACTTTCACACGGGCAATCCGCACTATCATCGGCGTAGAGTCGTTTCACGGTCCTGTTCGGGATGGGAAGGGGTGGGACCGACTCGCTATGGTCATCAGGCATGACGGGTTGCTGCGTCGCCTTTGGGGGCGCCACAGCCAATCTGGAAGAAGCGTAAAGAGTTTTTACTGAATTCGGGTTGTGTTGTTTATATCGGCACAACACTGATCTCTCAACCGTGCGCTTTGCCCCCTGCGGGGGTGGGATGCCCGTAAGTGCTGAAGCACTAACGATCATCGCAAAACACACCTGTTATAGGATCAAGCCTTACGGGCAATTAGTATCAGTTAGCTTAACGCATTACTGCGCTTCCACACCTGACCTATCAACGTCCTGGTCTTGAACGACCCTTCAAGGGGCTCGAAGCCCCGGGGATATCTCATCTCAAGGCGAGTTTCCCGCTTAGATGCTTTCAGCGGTTATCTCTTCCGAACATAGCTACCCGGCGATGCCACTGGCGTGACAACCGGTACACCAGAGGTTCGTCCACTCCGGTCCTCTCGTACTAGGAGCAGGTCCCTTCAAATATCCAGCGCCCACGGCAGATAGGGACCAAACTGTCTCACGACGTTTTAAACCCAGCTCACGTACCTCTTTAAATGGCGAACAGCCATACCCTTGGGACCGGCTACAGCCCCAGGATGAGATGAGCCGACATCGAGGTGCCAAACACCGCCGTCGATATGAACTCTTGGGCGGTATCAGCCTGTTATCCCCAGAGTACCTTTTATCCGTTGAGCGATGGCCCTTCCATACAGAACCACCGGATCACTATGACCTGCTTTCGCACCTGCTCGACTTGTCAGTCTCGCAGTCAAGCACGCTTATGCCATTGCACTATCAGCACGATTTCCGACCGTACCTAGCGTACCTTCGTACTCCTCCGTTACCCTTTGGGAGGAGACCGCCCCAGTCAAACTGCCTACCATGCACTGTCCCCGATCCGGATTACGGACCAAGGTTAGAACCTCAAACAGATCAGGGTGGTATTTCAAGGACGGCTCCATGCAGACTAGCGTCCACACTTCACAGCCTCCCACCTATCCTACACAAACCGGTTCAAAGTCCAATGCAAAGCTACAGTAAAGGTTCATGGGGTCTTTCCGTCTAGCCGCGGGGAGATTGCATCATCACAAACACTTCAACTTCGCTGAGTCTCGGGAGGAGACAGTGTGGCCATCGTTACGCCATTCGTGCAGGTCGGAACTTACCCGACAAGGAATTTCGCTACCTTAGGACCGTTATAGTTACGGCCGCCGTTTACCGGGACTTCAATCAAGAGCTTGCACCCCATCATTTAATCTTCCGGCACCGGGCAGGCGTCACACCCTATACGTCCACTTTCGTGTTTGCAGAGTGCTGTGTTTTTATTAAACAGTCGCAGCCACCAGTTTATTGCAACCCCTTCACCCTCCTGGCGCAGGCCAGTCAAGCTACAAGGGCGTACCTTATCCCGAAGTTACGGTACCAATTTGCCGAGTTCCTTCTCCCGAGTTCTCTCAAGCGCCTTAGAATACTCATCTCGCCCACCTGTGTCGGTTTGCGGTACGGTCACTGTTGAACTGAAGCTTAGAGGCTTTTCTTGGAACCACTTCCAGTTGCTTCTGCTCCGAAGAGCATGGCCTCGCACCCTTGAATTCCGCGCCCGGATTTGCCAAAGCGCCTTCTCCAATGCAAGGACCGGGACTTCCAACACCCGGACAACCTTCCGCGATCCGTCCCCCCATCGCATTCAACAATGGTGCAGGAATATTGACCTGCTTCCCATCAGCTACGCATTTCTGCCTCGCCTTAGGGGCCGACTCACCCTACGCCGATGAACGTTGCGTAGGAAACCTTGGGCTTACGGCGAGGGGGCCTTTCACCCCCTTTATCGCTACTCATGTCAGCATTCGCACTTCTGATACCTCCAGCACGCTTTTCAACGCACCTTCGCAGGCTTACAGAACGCTCTCCTACCATGCACATAAATGTGCATCCGCAGCTTCGGTATATGGCTTAGCCCCGTTACATCTTCCGCGCAGGACGACTCGATCAGTGAGCTATTACGCTTTCTTTAAAGGGTGGCTGCTTCTAAGCCAACCTCCTGACTGTTTTAGCCTTCCCACTTCGTTTCCCACTTAGCCATATTTGGGGACCTTAGCTGGCGGTCTGGGTTGTTTCCCTCTTGACACCGGACGTTAGCACCCGATGTCTGTCTCCCGTGATTGCACTCTTCGGTATTCGGAGTTTGCTATGGCGACGTAATCCGCAATGGACCCATCAACCATGACAGTGCTCTACCCCCGAAGGTGATACACGAGGCACTACCTAAATAGTTTTCGGAGAGAACCAGCTATTTCCAGGTTTGTTTAGCCTTTCACCCCTATCCACAGCTCATCCCCTAACTTTTCAACGTTAGTGGGTTCGGTCCTCCAGCACGTGTTACCGTGCCTTCAACCTGGCCATGGATAGATCACCTGGTTTCGGGTCTACACCCAGCGACTGAACGCCCTGTTCGGACTCGCTTTCGCTACGCCTGCCCTATTCGGTTAAGCTTGCCACTGAATGTAAGTCGCTGACCCATTATACAAAAGGTACGCCGTCACCCCTTGCGAGGCTCCGACTGTTTGTATGCATGCGGTTTCAGGATCTATTTCACTCCCCTCCCGGGGTTCTTTTCGCCTTTCCCTCACGGTACTGGTTCACTATCGGTCGATCACGAGTATTTAGCCTTGGAGGATGGTCCCCCCATCTTCAGACAGGATTTCACGTGTCCCGCCCTACTTGTCGTACACCTAGTTCTTCCTCGCTGTTTTCGCCTACGGGGCTATCACCCACTATGGCCGCACTTTCCAGAGCGTTTGGCTAACAACGAAGATAAAGAGTACAGGCTGATCCCATTTCGCTCGCCACTACTTTGGGAATCTCGGTTGATTTCTTTTCCTGCGGCTACTTAGATGTTTCAGTTCGCCGCGTTCGCTTCGCATGACCTATGTATTCAGTCATGGATACTCCATACGGAGTGGGTTTCCCCATTCGGATATCGGTGGATCAAAGCTTGTTTGCCAGCTCCCCACCGCTTTTCGCAGGCTACCGCGTCCTTCATCGCCTGTGATCGCCAAGGCATCCACCACATGCACTTGTTCGCTTGACCCTATAACGGGTGTGTCTCATGATCCCCGGAGGAACCACTCAATCCACTCGCTACAGGTTGAGTATTCGTGTTGCGCCGTATTTCAAGGCAATCTTTCGATCACTTAAAAATACATTGATACAATCACAACCCTGATTCACCTACTCGCACCCATCTCTAAGTGCTTTCAGATGAATCTCTTTACTACTTCTTCCTGATTGTTAAAGAACGACAGCCGACATGGTTTTACTCACATCGCTCTGACTGGCTCAATCGCCAATGCGTAATACCCGGTTTGTGTTTCACCGGACACTAGGCATTGAGGATTGGTGGAGGATGACGGGATCGAACCGACGACCCCCTGCTTGCAAAGCAGGTGCTCTCCCAGCTGAGCTAATCCCCCAGTCATGCATACTTCAGGGAACTGCCCGTCAGACCAGTTGGTGGGTCTGGATGGATTCGAACCATCGACCCCCGCCTTATCAAGACGGTGCTCTAACCGACTGAGCTACAGACCCCTGAGTCTGTCTTTATTACAGCCGACAAGTGTGAGCGCTTTGATACGCGAGTGCGTGAGCTCTGGAAAGGAGGTGATCCAGCCGCACCTTCCGATACGGCTACCTTGTTACGACTTCACCCCAGTCATGAATCCTGCCGTGGTGACCGTCCTCCTTGCGGTTAGACTAGCCACTTCTGGCAAAACCCACTCCCATGGTGTGACGGGCGGTGTGTACAAGACCCGGGAACGTATTCACCGCGGCATGCTGATCCGCGATTACTAGCGATTCCAGCTTCACGCAGTCGAGTTGCAGACTGCGATCCGGACTACGATCGGTTTTCTGGGATTGGCTCCACCTCGCGGCTTGGCAACCCTCTGTTCCGACCATTGTATGACGTGTGAAGCCCTACCCATAAGGGCCATGAGGACTTGACGTCATCCCCACCTTCCTCCGGTTTGTCACCGGCAGTCTCCCTGGAGTGCTCTTGCGTAGCAACTAGGGACAAGGGTTGCGCTCGTTGCGGGACTTAACCCAACATCTCACGACACGAGCTGACGACAGCCATGCAGCACCTGTGTTACGGCTCCCTTTCGGGCACTTCCACCTCTCAGCGGAATTCCGTACATGTCAAGGGTAGGTAAGGTTTTTCGCGTTGCATCGAATTAATCCACATCATCCACCGCTTGTGCGGGTCCCCGTCAATTCCTTTGAGTTTTAATCTTGCGACCGTACTCCCCAGGCGGTCAACTTCACGCGTTAGCTACGTTACCAAGTCAATGAAGACCCGACAACCAGTTGACATCGTTTAGGGCGTGGACTACCAGGGTATCTAATCCTGTTTGCTCCCCACGCTTTCGTGCATGAGCGTCAGTATTGACCCAGGGGGCTGCCTTCGCCATCGGTATTCCTCCACATCTCTACGCATTTCACTGCTACACGTGGAATTCTACCCCCCTCTGCCATACTCAAGCGATGCAGTCACCAATGCAGTTCCCAGGTTGAGCCCGGGGATTTCACATCGGTCTTACATCACCGCCTGCGCACGCTTTACGCCCAGTAATTCCGATTAACGCTTGCACCCTACGTATTACCGCGGCTGCTGGCACGTAGTTAGCCGGTGCTTATTCTTCCGGTACCGTCATCCCCCGGCCATATTAGGACCAGGGATTTCTTTCCGGACAAAAGTGCTTTACAACCCGAAGGCCTTCTTCACACACGCGGCATTGCTGGATCAGGCTTTCGCCCATTGTCCAAAATTCCCCACTGCTGCCTCCCGTAGGAGTCTGGGCCGTGTCTCAGTCCCAGTGTGGCTGGTCGTCCTCTCAGACCAGCTACGGATCGTCGCCTTGGTGAGCCTTTACCTCACCAACTAGCTAATCCGCCATCGGCCGCCCCTATAGCGCGAGGTCCGAAGATCCCCCGCTTTCATCCGTAGATCGTATGCGGTATTAATCCGGCTTTCGCCGGGCTATCCCCCACTACAGGACACGTTCCGATGTATTACTCACCCGTTCGCCACTCGCCACCAGGTGCAAGCACCCGTGCTGCCGTTCGACTTGCATGTGTAAGGCATGCCGCCAGCGTTCAATCTGAGCCAGGATCAAACTCTTCAGTTTAAACCTGTTACTGTTTTCGGTTCTTTCGAACCGGTCGCTCACTCAAAGCTGACAGGTATCTGAATTGCTTCAAAAACCTGACTTACTTTAGTGTGAGACTCTTGATACTTTTGCTTCTCCTGACCGGCTCCGAAGAACCCGCCAGGTCGCATCACCTATCAAGCGCCCACACTTATCGGCTGTAAATTTTTAAAGATCGCGTCGCGCAAACTGCCCGGTTCGACTGCCGCACCGTAGTGCGCTGTTACTACCCGGCGTTTGCTGCGTTGCTGCGTCAGCAGCAGAGAAACGAGATTATGAAGTCTCTTTTTCGTTTCGTCAACTTCTTTTTTTACGTCGCCGCTTAAAAAGCTTGTTGATCCTGCGAACCCGCTCGTTTCGTCGCGGGCTTCGCGCTGCGGTGTCAGTGACATCGAATTGCGAAGGAGGCGAATTCTAGTCACACGCATGACTTATTGCAAGCGGATTTTTGGTATGTCCTTCAAGCGTCAAACCGAGGCTTCAAACCGCACGACACCCCCAGCAGAAGCCCGCCAACGCATAGAACGGCACGCGGCCGCACGCCCTCTTCTCCCCATCCTGTAGGGCAAACCGATGGCCTGCGCGGAACAGACTAGAATATGGGGTTCTCTGCATCCCAACTCACAGATTTATGCGCTCGCGAATCGCCAAACGCCTCCCCCCTGACGCCGACAAGCTTGTCGGCCTGTCGCTCGCCCTGTTCGCCTCGGGCAGCCGCACCGAAGACCGCTTCTGGGAGGCCAAGCTCGACACGCTCCTAGCGAAGGTCGTGCGAAACGGCAATCAGACCACGCTCGACGCCGCGCTCGATCATCTGCAGCAGAATCATCCGGACGCCTACGGCGCGCTCGCTGACATGGCGGAAACGCATAGCGAGTCGTTCATTCTCGAGCACGAGGGCGAGAAGTACGAAGCGCTGCTGGTTGCCGCGCCCGTGCTCGCCTGGACGCGCTACGTGATTCCGTCGGGTCCGCTGAAGGCCGATGCCTCGGAAGCCCTGCGCACGCATCTGCAGGCACACGTGCTGGCGAGCGGCACGCATGTCGCGATGGCGCCCTATCTCTATAGCATCGACCAGCTGCCGCGCCATCACGTGGAAACGTGGCGCCTCGCCCAGCAGCTTTCGCAGTCGGCGCTGACCGGCAACGTCGCGAAGATCAGCACGGGCGAGCTGCCCGAGACGTCGCCGATCCTCGCCGATCCGCGTTTCCTGCTCGCCGTGGTGGCTGCACCGCTCGGCGCGCCGCTGTTCCGCTGGCAGGAAGAAGAAAACGGCTCGCGCATCGAGCGCGGGCAGTGCCTCGAACAATGGGCCACGCAGGGCGGTGCCAATCTGGCCGTCGTCATGCCGGGCTGCGAGTTCGAATGCCTGCTGCCGGACGCGTACTACTCCGCCTGCCGCGACGCCGACGAGCGCGTGCGCCCGCACACCATCCGCACCGCCGTACGCTATCTGCTCGACACGATCGGCGCGACGGCGCAAGACCTGCGCGCCGTCGTCGCCGGCTTCGGCGAACGTCGCATCGACGAATACCGCATCGGCTTCACGAAGCGCGGCAGCAACGACGTGCTGTACGGCGTCGTCTGGCCGCTCTACGGTCGCGAAAACGGTGACGCGGAGATCGACGAAGAGCCGTCCGAAGAAAGCGACGCCACCGGCCCGCTCGAAGAAATCGTGACGCTGCTCAAGGAATCGGGCATCACCGATATCCGTCGCCACGCGGGCCGCTTCGAGCCGGAATATTGCGACGATTGCGGCGTGCCGCTCTATGCCGATCCGCTCGGTGAAATCGTCCACGCCGAGATGCCGGAAGATGCTGAGCCCGTTCAGCCGCACTTCCACTAAGCAACGCGGCGTATTCCTACCCGCTGCATCCCAAGTCCCGCCACTGTGCGGGATTTTTTTTTGCCCTACGTCCTACGCCATCTGGACAGGCCGTCAAACGGCGGCCTTTTTGTCATCATGGTGCGGTAGTTCCGGTTTCGAGCGACGTGTGCCGAAGGTACGCGCAGCACAACATTTCGAGAGGCAATACACGGGAGGGCAGTGTTATGCGGTTTGCTGTATTCAATCCGGACGCCGAACGGCGCGAAGGGCTCAAGGCGCTGTTAAGACAAATCGACCGTCGCGCGCGTTTCAGCGACGCCCCTGACTGGCGTAGCGCCGAACGCGCGGCGCAACGTTTCACCCCGAATCTGTTCGTGATCGACTGGCACGACGGCATCGTCGCCGGCGAACTGCGTCAGTTCGTGAGCCGGCACCGCACGCTGCCCATCGCCGTGCTCGTCGATCGCACCGAACCGCCGCATAAGGTTCGCGCCCTCCTCTCCGAAGGCGCGCGCGGCATCATCCGCCGCACCACGGATTCGATTCTGATCGTCAAACTGCTCGAACTGATTCTGCTTGGCGGCGACCATCTGCCCGCCGATGTCTTTGGTCCGACGTTCTGCCCGCCCGGTGCGTGGCCGGTTCCGCCACGCCGCAATGCACGCGGCATGCCACTGCCGCGCAAACTCTCGACCCGGGTGGCACTCTCGCCGCGCCAGGAGCAGATCCTGCGTTGCGTGCATATGGGCAGCACGAACAAGATGATCGCGCGCGCACTCGGCATCAGCGAAGGCACGGTCAAGGTTCACCTGGCGAGCATCTTCCAGCAACTCGGCGCGCCCAACCGGGCGGCGGCCGTGGCGATCTACAACGGCTTGCTGTCGAATCAGCTGCAGGTGCTGCGCACGCGTCGCGACAGTCCGCGCAAACCCGCACATGGCGAACACGGCCCCACGCCACTGCGCGCCCGCGTAGAAGCGGAGTTCCGCTATCCGTTGCTGACAGACGACACCTTCGCGCCGCTACCGATGGCCGCGGAGCCCACGCCGCCTTACGGCGACACGGCGCCCGCGCCCTGCAACCCGCCCGGGACCACCCTCGTCGATACAGAAGACCCCGAAGCGCCGCCAGGCAGCGCACACGTTTTGCCCTCCAACGAGTAATATGAAGCTCATGGGGTTCCTCTATACGCCACTACCGTTGTGGGTCATCGTCGGTGCATGGGTTGCATCGGCGGGTCTGCTCGCGTTCGCGCTATGGAACAACCCGTTCAAGCGTCTGCAGGACGCGACGCTCCAGCACGTGTGGCTCGCCATTATCGTGGCCGTCTCCGTGCTGTGGGCGAGTAACGCGTGGCTCGAAGACGGCACCGTGCTGCATCTGCTCGGCGCCACCCTCGTGGTCACGCTGTTCGACTGGGGCCTGGCGCTCATTGCCATGGCCGTGGTCGTCGCCCTCGCGGCGCTGGTGTTCGACTCGCCGTGGGACGGCGTCGCGCTCACCTTCCTCGTCTACGGTGCGTTTCCGGTCTGCCTGTCGGCGTTGCTGCAGCGCGCCTTCACGGCCTGGCTGCCGCGCAATCTCTTCATGTTCATCGTCGGGCAGGGCTTCGTCTCACCTGCCATCGCCGTCTCCGCCGCGGCGTATCTCGCGCTCGGCACGCACATCGCGCTCAACAACGGCTCGATGCTCGCGGTGCCGGCCGGCTACGCGTTCAGCGTGTTCCTGCTCGCGTCCGGCGAGGCCTGGTTCACCGGCATGGCGACCGCACTGATCGCTGTCTACCGTCCCGCGTGGGTCACGACTTACGACGTGCGACGCTATCGCCTCGGCGGCCCTCGCACCTGAGCCAGGCTGAGCAAAACCGAGCGCACCTGAGAGCACCTGAGAGCACCTAAGCAACGCTGACGCAAGCAACGCGTCGCCTCCCTGATGGTTTCCTCGATTGCGGTCCGCCGGTCGTACGCTAGAATGAATCGGCGCCTGCGGCCACACGCCGCGTCGCGCTCAGTGCGTGTGCGGCAACAACGGTCGATCCCACGAGGGCAACGCGCGAAATAATTGTTTCAGGATTGAACTCAACCACGCAGCGCAGCATCTTACGGTGCCAGACGTTCCACCCTCATCCAGAACAATCAGATGGACCGCAACATCGCTTTCCGCCAGTTGCTGCGTACTGGAGGCCGACTGGTCGCCTGCGCCGCGAGCCTGATGCTCGTCTGCACGCTGCCCGCCGAGGCCGATCAGCTCGAGCAGCAAAACGATCTCGTCAACACCTACGTCACGCAGATGCATGCCGATCCGCTGGTCGCGCGTTGCGCCGCGCACGGCAACTTCATCGCCGGCACGTCGAGTGTGCTCGATCACGTCGAATTCCCGCCCAGTTCCTTCGATAGCGCGCACGCCACCGTCACGCCCTGGAACGATTCCTTCGATGAAGGCAAGCAGCGCGTGAAGGTTGATACGATCGTCACCGTCGACGGCATCGGCATTCCGCAAGACAGCAGCCACGCGCCGTACGATCTCAAATTCCGTTGCGGCTACGTCGGTCAGCAGATCCTCGCCTTCAGCTGGAACGATCCCGAACCGCCCGCACGTGCGCGCAGCGAGCGCAGCAGCGCGTCGCCCGGCGCGGCGCACGTGAGCGGCAAACACACCGCCAAGTCGAAAAAGGCGACCGGCAAGAGCAAGGGCACGACGAAGAAGTCGACGAGCAAGTCCAGCCACAAGTCCTCGTCCACCTCGTCGAAGAGCGCCACGAAGTCCGCATCGAAATCGACCACGAAGTCCACCGCGAAAGCCACAGCGAAGAAGTCGTCGACGAAGAAAAAGTCGACGGCGCAGTAAGCGCGGCACGACAGTTCACGCACACAACAGCGCGAACAAAAAAGGGGGAAGCGGCTCACACCGCTTCCCCCTTTTTCATATCGTCACCGTCGTGGCGATGCCGTCAGGCGAACCTCAGGCGAAGGTCTCAACGTGATGGAGAATGGCCTGCAGCATCGCCGCACCGAGCGACGCGCTGCGCTCGCCGTTCCAGCCCACGCGCTCGTCGGGCAGATTCGCGTTGTCCTTGAACGGCATTTCGAGCGTGAGCGAGAGACAGCCGTAACGATGGCCGATGTACTTCGACGCCAGCTTGAGCGCGTCCTCGCGATAGCGGCTCGCTTCGTAGCCGTGCTTGTCCTGGAAGTCGGGGCTCGCGATCTTGAAGGCGTCGATGAACGCCTTCTGCTCCGTGCGCTGCTGATCCGTGAAACCCGGCAGCATTTCCGATCCCGCCACGAACACATAAGGCAGCGTTTCGTCGCCGTGAATGTCGAAGAACAGATCGCAGCCGGTCTGCTCGATCGCGTCGCGCACCACGAGCACTTCCGGGCTGCGCTGCGCATCCGGCTCCATCCATTCGCGATTGAGGTTCGCGCCCACGGCGTTCGTGCGCAGATTGCCGTGCACGCTGCCGTCCGGGTTCATGTTCGGCACGATGTGGAAAATCGCTCGGTCGAGCAGCTTGCGCGCGACCGGATCGCCCGACCAGTCGCCCCAACCCGCCAGCCGCTTCACGAGACCTTCGACGAACCATTCGGCCATCGATTCGCCCGGATGCTGGCGCGCGATGATCCACACGGTCTGCTTGGGCTTGCCTTCGGGCGTGGTGTCGCCGGGCATGCCGAGCGAGAGCAGCGACATCGGCCGGCCCTCGACGCTCTGGCCGAGCTCGCTCAGCGTGGCGTGCGGCAACTGCTGCAGCGCGCCGAGGAATTCCGAGTGGCGCTCCTCGCCGTACGGCTCGAAATACGCGTAGTAAATGCTGTCGAAATCGGGCGTGTGCTCGATGGTCAGCGCCTTGCCGTCGTACGAGGTCGGCACGCGGAACCAGTTCACGCGGTCGTAGCTCGCGACGGCCTGATAGTCGCGCCAGCCTTCGGGAAACGCGCATGCCGATGCGTTTTCGAAGGTCATCGTGCACGGCTCGCCGCGCGCGCCCGTCAGGCGGAAGTAGAACCACTGCGCGAATTCGGACTGATTGTCGGGGCGCACGCGCAGGCGGATGTCGTCGGGCTGCTCGCACGACAGCACTTCGATCGCGCCCGCGTCGAACTGGCTGGAGATGGAAATCGTCATGGCAATATCCTTGGCTGGATCGGTGCTCGCGCGCCGCTCAAACGGTCAATCTATCAATCTATCAATCGGTCAAATCGCTCAATCGGCGATGCGACGGCGGAATACGTAGGTCGAATCGTTCGATGCGCCCGCATCGAATGCATAGCCTTCGCTGTCGAAGGCCTTGAGCGCTTCGGGTTCGGCGATGCGGTTCTCGACCGCATAGCGCGCCATCAGACCGCGCGCGCGTTTCGCGTGGAAGCTGATGATCTTGTAGCGGCCGCCCTTCCAGTCTTCGAAAACCGGCGTAATCACAGGCGCGTCGAGCTTCTTCGGCTTCACGGCCTTGAAGTATTCGTTCGACGCGCAATTCACGAGCACGCGTGCGCCGTGCTTCGCGCTCTTCGCGTGGTTGTGCTCGAACTGCGCGTTGAGCGCGTGCGTGATGCGCTCGCCCCAGAACGCGTAGAGATCTTTGCCGCGCGCGTTCTCGAAGCGCGTGCCCATCTCCAGGCGATACGGTTGCAGCAGATCGAGCGGACGCAGCAGGCCGTAGAGACCCGAAAGCACGCGCACGTGGTTTTGCGCGTAGTCGAGGTCGGCGTGCGAAAGCGATCGGGCGTCGAGACCCTCGTACACGTCGCCGTTGAACGCGAGCACGGCCTGCTTCGCGTTGCTCTGGCTAAAGCGCGTGGACCAGTCGGCGTAACGCTGGAAATTCAGGCGCGCGAGCGGGTCGGAAATGCTCATCAACGTGCCGATCTGCTGCGGCGACAGGCGGCGCAGGCCGTCGATCAGCTCGGCCGCGTCGTCGACGAAATCGGGGATGGTGTGGGTGTCGACGTGCGCCGGCGTGTCATAGTCGAGCGATTTGGCCGGCGACAGAACGATTATCATAGAGGCTTGCAGGGCACGCGGTGCCCATGTTCAAAGGCGAAAGCCCGATTGTAGCGAATTCACGAATGACCGGTTTTACGCCCCGGAATCCCGACGCGCCCATCGTGGTGCTCGACTCCAATGTCTGGCTCGACATCCTCATCTTCGACGATCCCCACACGCGGCCGATCCGCGCCGCGCTCGAACGCGGCGCGCTCACAGCGCTGATCGACGCGCGCTGCCGCGGCGAGCTCGCGTTCGTGCTCGATTATCCGCATCTGCAGGGGCGCGGCGTGGACAAGGCCGGCGCGCTGGCCGCGCTTGCGCCGCTCGTCTCGCTGATCGAGCCGCCCGAGTTGCCCGCCGACGCGCGCGCGCTGCCGCAATGCCGCGACCGCGACGACCAGAAGTTTCTCGAACTCGCGCGCGCGAGCGGCGCGGCGTGGCTGGTCTCGAAGGACCGCGCCGTGCTCAAGCTCGCGAAGCGCATCGCGCGCGACTTCGGTTTCCGGATCGGCACGCCCGATGTGTTCGTCGCCGAATGCGGGCTGGGCGGCGCGGCCGAAGCCGCCGCCTGAACCGGCGCACGCAGCCGCGCCGATTTCCCTACAATCAGGCTTTCCTGTTCCTCCGATTCCAGACGACCGCGCCATGAACGCACCGCATCCTTCGCAAGCTCCGTCGACGCAGAACCTGCTCACGCCCTCTTTTCCGTCGCGCCTGCCCGACGTCGGCACGACGATCTTCACGGTGATGAGCGCGCTCGCCGCCGAAAAGGGCGCGGTCAATCTCGGTCAGGGCTTCCCCGATTTCAACTGCGATGCGCGCATCGTCGACGCGGTGGCGCAAGCCATGCGCGACGGGCACAACCAGTATCCGCCGATGGCCGGCGTCGCTGCGCTGCGCGAAGCGATCGCCGGCAAGATCGAGCAGGTCTACGGCCGCCGCTACGACGCCAACAGCGAAATCACGGTGACGGCGGGCGCCACGCAGGCGCTCCTCACGACGATTCTCGCGACCGTGCATCCCGGCGACGAAGTGATCGTGGTCGAGCCGACCTACGACAGCTATCTGCCGTCGATCGAACTCGCGGGCGGCAAGCCCGTGTTCGTGACGCTCGAAGCGCCCGATTACGCGATTCCGTTCGACCGCCTCGCCGCGGCCATCACGCCGAAAACGCGCCTGATCCTCATCAACACGCCGCACAATCCGACCGGCACGGTCTGGCGCGCCGAGGACATGCGCAAGCTCGAAGAGATCGTGCGCGGCACCAACGTGCTGATCCTCTCCGACGAAGTCTACGAACACATGGTCTACGACGGCCAGCCGCACGAGAGCGTGGCGCGCTATCCGGAACTGGCCGCGCGCAGCTTCATCGTGTCGAGCTTCGGCAAGACGTTTCACGTGACCGGCTGGAAAGTGGGCTACGTGGCCGCGCCCGCGCCGCTCACGGCCGAATTCCGCAAGGTGCATCAGTTCAACGTGTTCACGGTGAATACGCCGATGCAGGTGGGTCTGGCGCAGTATCTGCGCGATCCGCAGCCGTATCTGGACCTGCCCGCGTTCTATCAGCGCAAGCGCGACTTCTTCCGCGCTGGCCTCGCGAACTCGCGCTTCAAGCTGCTGCCGTGCGAAGGCACCTACTTCCAGTGCGTCGATTATTCGGCGATCAGCGACCTGCCTGAAGCGGAGTTCTCGAAGTGGCTCACTTCGGAGATCGGCGTGGCGGCTATTCCGGTGTCGGCGTTCTATCACGAGTCGCACGAATCGGGCGTGGTGCGCTTTTGCTTCGCCAAGCAGGAGAGCACCCTCGCCAGCGCGCTCGAACGGCTCGCGCGGCTCTGAGCGCGTAACATCCCGCCGCCCCGCCAGCGCGATGACGCCGCGAACCGCCTCGAGGCGTGTCCGGTCATCGCACGGCAGGGCGCGCTTGCGCGCGTTACGCGTTCGCTTCGAGGTACGCCTTGCGGTCGGCGCCCACGCGCTGCGCGGCCGGGCGCTCGCTCACGAGCTTGACGTACGCCTTCCAGTCCACGCCGGCCTCGGCGAGGAAATCGCGGCCGTAGACCTTCTGCGTCGCCATGCCGACGAGCGGCAGGCTCACGAACGCCGCCATGTCGGCCACGCCGAACTGCTCGCCGCCCACGTACGGCGCGAACTTCGCGAGCCGCTTGAAGCTCGCCACATAGCGGTTCAGACGCTTTTCGACCGTCGCCTTCACTTCGTCGCTGGCCTTGCCGCCGAAGAACGCCTCGCCGTACAGCTCGCGCGCGACCAGCTCCAGATGCGTTTCGATGAAGGTGATCAGCTCACGCTCCTTGGCGGCCTGCCACGGATCGGCCGCGAAGATGCGCTTCTCCGGAAAGCGCGCCGCCAGATACTCGACAATCACTTCCGACTCGCACAGAAAGCCCTGCTCCGTTTCGATGTAGGGCACCTTGCCGCCCGGCGATTCGGCGAGCTGCGCCTCGGCGAGCGGCAGCTTCGTCAGCACTTCCTCGAACGGAATGCCGTGCTCGAGCAGCACGAACTTCACCTTGTTGTAGTAGTTCGAGACCGCAAAACCATGCAGCTTGATCATCCTCGTCTCCTCCTTGGGGGCGATGCGCGGCAATCCGGGATTGCCGAACCGTTTTCATGAAAATGTACGACCGTGCTATTCTAGGCCAATCATGGAGCCAGGCTTCCAATGACTTTCCATCATTTCAATATTGAGACATCCGGCGACGATGCGGCAACGTATCCCGCCGACACCTTCGCGAAACTCGCCGTAAAAGGCAAGTCCGGCAAACGCGCCGCGTGCAGCGTCACGCGCCTGCGCGCCGTTACCATCGCATCGAACGAGGCCCAGTCATGAGCGCCGAACTCCTCAGCACCCGCCCGCACGGCCACGAATCGACGCTCGTGCTCACGCTCTCGAATCCCGGCGCGCGCAATGCGCTGCATCCCGACATGTACGCCGCCGCGATCGAAGCGTTCGACACCGCCGAGCGCGATCCGTCGCTGCGCGCGATCGTCCTCACGGGCGCCGACAACTTCTTCTGCGCGGGCGGCAACCTGAACCGCCTGCTCGAAAACCGCGCGAAAGACCCGTCGGTGCAGGCCGCCAGCATCGACATGCTCGCCCAATGGGTGACGGCCATGCGCCAGTGCAGCAAGCCCGTGATCGCCGCCGTGGAAGGCGCCGCGGCAGGCGCGGGCTTCTCGCTCGCGCTGGCCGCCGACCTGCTGGTGGCCGCCGAGGACGCGAAGTTCGTCATGGCCTACGCGCGTGTCGGCCTCACGCCCGACGGCGGCGGCTCGTGGTTCCTCGCGCAGTCGCTGCCGCGCGCGCTCGCGTTCGAATTGATGGCCGAAGGCAAGCCGATCGCCGCGCCGCGCCTCGCCGAACTGGGCGTCGTCAACCGCCTCGCCAAACCGCAGGGCGCGCTCGACGCCGCGCTCGCCTGGGCCGACGAACTCGCGAAGATCGCACCGAACTCGGTCTCGCGCATCAAGGGTCTGACGAACGTCGCCGTCACGCACACGCTCGACGAGCAGCTCGCCGCCGAACGCGACAACTTCGTCGCCTCGCTGCATCACAGCGACGGCCTCGAAGGCATCACCGCGTTCCTCGAAAAACGTTCCCCGGTCTACAAGCGATGAGCGAATTCCAGTTGCCGCAGCGCCGCCGCATCTATCTGATGCGCCATGGCGACGTCACCTATTTCGACGATTCAGGCCGCGCGATCGATCCGGACACCGTGCCGCTCAACGACAACGGCCGCGCCCAGGCGAGCGCCGCCGGCGCGGCGTTCGCGCAGCAAGGCGTGCGCTTCGACCGCGTGATCGTGAGCGGCTTGCGGCGCACGATCGAAACCGCGCAGCATGTGCTCGACGCGACCGGCCAGCAGATCGCCCTCGAAGAACAACCGGCGTGGCAGGAAATCCGCGGCGGCCGTCTCGCCGACATCGCGCCCGCCGACATCGAGAACGCGTTTCTGCGCGCCTTCGACGGCGTCGTGTCCGAAGAGACGCGCTTTCTCGGCGGCGAAAGCATCGGCGAACTGCTCGATCGCGTGCTGCCCGCTATCGCCGAACTGCGCGCCGATCCCGCCTGGGACACGGCGCTGCTCGTGCTGCACGGCGGCGTGAACCGCGCGATTCTCTCGCACGCGATCACGGCAGGCGGTCGCATGTTCTTCGGCCACCTCGCGCAAACCACCGGCTGCATCAACGTGCTCGATGCGGGCGCGGCGCCGCACGACTGGGTCGTGCGCGCGCTGAACCACGCGCCGCCCTCGCCTTTGCATCGCGACACCCGCAACACCACGATGGAGATGCTGTACGCGCAATATCTGCGCTATCGCCCGCAGCGCTAGCGCGTTGCACCGACGGCTTACACAAGAACGGAGACAAACATGGCGCAAGCCACCCCGGATGGAGACAAGAACGCCGCCGACAAGTCCACCGACTTCTCGGCGTTCGAAGGCACGCGGCCCGTGGCCGACCGTCAACGTTTCGATATCGACGCCTTGAGCGCGTGGCTCACGGCGCACGTCGCGGGCTTCGCCGGACCGCTCACAGTCGAGCAGTTCGCCGGCGGCCAGTCGAATCCCACCTTCAAGCTCGTCACGCCCACGCGCAGCTACGTGATGCGCGCGAAGCCGGGGCCGAAGGCGAAGCTGCTGCCTTCGGCGCACGCCATCGAGCGTGAATATCGCGTGATGGATGCGCTCGGCGCCACCGACGTGCCCGTCGCGAAGATGCTCGCGCTGTGCGAAGACGAAGCCGTGATCGGCCGCGCGTTCTATGTGATGGAGTTCGTCGAGGGCCGCGTGCTCTGGAACCAGGCACTGCCCGGCATGACGCGCGAGGAACGCGGCGCGATCTACGAGGAAATGAACCGCGTGATCGCCGCGCTCCACAACGTGAAGCCCGACGCCATCGGTCTCGCGGACTTCGGCAAGCCCGGCAATTATTTCGCACGCCAGATCGATCGCTGGAGCCGTCAATATCAGGCCTCGGAAACCGAGTCGATCGACGCGATGAATCGCCTGATCGAATGGCTGCCGCAGCATATGCCCGACGATCAGGGCTCGCGCGTGTCGGTCGTGCACGGCGACTTCCGCCTCGACAACCTCATCTTCCATCCGACCGAGCCGCGCGTGCTCGCCGTGCTCGACTGGGAACTCTCGACGCTCGGCGATCCGCTCGCCGACTTCTCGTATCACTGCATGGCGTGGCACGTCGAGCCTGGCCAGTTCCGCGGCATCGGCGGACTCGACTGGCAGGCGCTCGGCATTCCCGACGAGCAGCATTACGTGCAGCGGTATTGCGAGCGCACCGGCCTCGAAATCCGCGGCGACTGGAACTTCTATCTCGCCTACAACATGTTCCGCATCGCGGCCATCCTGCAAGGGATCATGAAACGCGTGGTCGACGGCACCGCCGCCAGCGCCCAGGCCGCCGACGCCGGACGCCGCGCGCGGCCGATGGCCGAACTCGCGTGGCACTACGCGCAAAAGGTGCGCTAGCCGCGCGCCGGATTTCCTGACTCATCATCGGCAAACCGATCAGCAAACCCATCGCACTCGAAACGTATTCGGTGCTCTTTAGCGAGGTCCCAGATGAATTTCGATTACACCCCGAAAGTGCAGGCGCTGCGCGAGAAGCTGCTCGCGTTCTTCGACGAACACATCTATCCGAACGAGTCCGTCTATCACGAGGAAGTCGAGCGCAACCGCGCCGCCGGCAACGCGTGGGTGCCCACCGAAATTGTCGAGAAACTCAAGGTCAAGGCGCGCGAAGCCGGACTGTGGAATCTGTTCCTGCCGGAGTCGCATCGCGGCGCGGGCCTGACGAACCTCGAATACGCGCCACTGTGCGAGATCATGGGCCGCGTGATCTGGGCGCCCGAAGTGTTCAATTGCAGCGCGCCCGACACCGGCAACATGGAAACCATCGAGCGCTACGGCACCGAGGAACACAAGCGCCAGTGGCTCGATCCGCTGCTGCAGGGGCAGATTCGCTCGGCCTTCCTGATGACGGAGCCGGAAGTCGCTTCGTCGGATGCGACCAACATCCAGACGCGCATCGAGCGTGACGGCGACGACTACGTGATCAACGGCACGAAGTGGTGGTCGTCGGGTGCGGGCGATCCGCGCTGCGCGGTGTACATCGTGATGGGCAAGACCGATCCCGATGGTCCGCGCCACGCGCAGCAGTCGATGATCCTCGTGCCGTCCGACGCGGCGGGCATCACGGTCAAGCGCCCGCTCACGGTGTTCGGCTACGACGACGCGCCGCACGGCCACATGGAGATCAAGCTGGAAAATGTGCGCGTGCCGGCGTCGAACATCCTGCTCGGCGAAGGGCGCGGCTTCGAGATCGCGCAAGGCCGTCTCGGGCCGGGCCGCATCCATCACTGCATGCGGCTGATCGGACTGGCGGAACGCGCGATCGAATTCATGGCGAAGCGCGCGCTCTCGCGCGTCGCGTTCGGCAAGAGCATCGCGCAGCAGACAGTCACGCAGGAACGTCTCGCCGAAGCGCGCTGCATGATCGAACAGGCGCGCCTGCTCACGCTGAAGACTGCGTACATGATGGACACGGTCGGCAACAAGGGCGCGCGCGGCGAGATCGCGATGATCAAGGTGGTCGCGCCGAGCATGGCCTGCCAGGTACTCGACTGGGCGATTCAGGTGCATGGCGGCGGCGGCGTGAGCGGCGACTTCCCGCTCGCTTACGCGTATGCGCAGGCACGCACGCTGCGTTTCGCCGACGGCCCGGACGAAGTGCACCGCAACGCCATCGCCAAGCTCGAACTCGCGCGTCATCTGGAGCCGGGCGCGGCGTCGCGCGTGGAAATGCCGGTCACGCGCTCGTAATTCCGGCGTAGCACTCAGCGCCGCATCGGGCGGATCGAACACCGCTCGATGCGTGCGCTCAGTCAGATCTCAGTTTGCGCTCGCGCGCTGCGCCGCGAGCGATCTGGCCACCGACGCCAGCGTTCTGCGCCGGATCCAGCCGCTGGCCGCACGGATCGCGAGCCAGTACGGCGTCATCAACATCCGGGTGGACCACGACGGGCAATGCACGAACGTCTCGGTCACGAGCCGCGACGCGCGCTCGCCCTCCTCCACGCGAAACCGCAGCACCAGCTTCGCGATATCGGTGCGCGCTAGCGCGAGAAAAGCTGCCGCATCCGCGACATCGACGAGCCCGAAATCCGGACGCCAGAAGCGCCCCGCCAGCCCGAACGACAACTCGCGCTCACCGCGATCGAGCGGCGTGAACGTACTCAGGCCGAACGGCGCGCGCGCCTCGCCATGCAGGCGCTGCACCAGACGCGTCGGCGCTTCGCGCACGCGCATCAGCGTATCGATGACCCAATCGTCGCGCATGTCGAGCGCCACGAGCGCGTCGAGAATGCGCGCCGGCGACGTCTCGTCCACGGACGCCGCGTGTCGCTCATAGAACTGGTGACTCGGCAAAAAGCGCGTGTGTGCGGCAGCGGATGCAGTCATCGTCGACGTGTGCGCATGCGGGTGCAAAGCGCGAAAGTGGGACACTGCGCAACATGATGCCACCGCCGTGCGCCCGCGCGATCCCACGCTGACATTGAGGTCACTTTGCGGGCTTCTGCGCGGCGCGGCGAACTATGCTAATTTGCGCCAGTTCAGGCGCCGACGCCCATACCGTGGCGCCATCGTCCCAAGGAGCCACGATGATCGACGTCTACAGCTGGGCCACGCCCAACGGCCACAAAGTCCACATCATGCTCGAGGAAACGGGCCTCGAGTACCGCGCGCATCCGATCGATATCGGCGCGGGCGACCAGTTCAAGCCCGAGTTTCTCGAGATCAGCCCCAACAACAAGATTCCGGCGATCGTCGATTCCGGAGGCCCGACGCGCGCCGACGGCAAGCCGTTCTCGCTGTTCGAATCGGGCGCGATTCTGATTTATCTCGCGGCGAAAACCGGCAAGTTCATGCCCGACGATCTCGCCGCGCGCTACGACGTGCTGCAGTGGGTGATGTTCCAGATGGGCGGCCTCGGCCCGATGCTCGGCCAGGCGCACCACTTCCGCATCTACGCGCCCGAGAAGATCGAGTACGCGGTCAACCGCTACACGAACGAAGCGAAGCGTCTCTACAACGTGATGGAAACAAAGCTCGAAAAGAGCGAGTATCTGGCCGGCGACGACTACACGATCGCCGATATCGCCGCGTTCCCGTGGACGCGTTCCTGGCAGAACCAGGGCATCGATCTCGACGCGCTGCCGAACGTGAAGCGCTGGCATGAAACCATCGCCGCGCGACCGGCGGTCAAGCGCGGCGTGGAAGTGCTCGCGAACGCGCGCAAGCCGCTGATGGACGACAAGGCGAAGGAAATGCTGTTCGGCGCGACGCAGTACGCGAAGCACGGCGCGAAGGCGGCGTGATTCGCCCGCAGACTCCGCGCCCGCGCTAAAAGAAAAGCGGCGTCCGGTTTGCACCGGATGCCGCTTTTTTCATGGATCGAGCGCGTGGCGCCCAAAGGCTCAGAAGCTCCTCAAAAGCGCCTCAAAAGTAATGCCGCGTGATGAATTCGGCCACGCAGGCCGGACGCTCGCTGCCTTCGCACTCGATCGTCACGTCCCACACGACCTGCGCGCCGCCGCGTTCGACCTCGCTCACTTCCTTCACGCCGAAGCGCCCGCGCACGCGCGCATCCACCGGCACCGGCGACGTGAAGCGCACGCGGTTCATCCCATAGTTCACGCCCATGCGCTGACGCAGCGAAATCGTCGACTCCAGCAGCACCGGCACGAGCGACAGCGTGAGAAAGCCATGTGCGATCGGACCGCCGAACGGCGACTCGCGGCGCGCGCGCTCGGCGTCGAGGTGAATCCACTGATGATCGCCGGTGGCGTCGGCGAAACCCTGCACGCTCGCCGCGCTCACGGTGCGCCAGCCGCTCACGAACGGCTCGGCGCCCACGCGTGCGCGCAAGGCGTCGAGATCGGCGATTTCGATGACGGATGCTTCGCTCATTTCGCCTCTCCAGAATGACGCGCGCCGGGGTGGCGCAAACCGAACAACGCCTTCGAACTGACCGTCACGACGACTTCGCCGTGCTGATTGCGCCCTTCCCAGCGCGTTTCGACGATACCGCGATCCGGCTTGCTCTCCGACACGCGCTTGCTGACGATGCTGTTGACCATCGTGAGCGTATCGCCGACTCGCACCGGCTTGATCCAGCGGATTTCGTCGATGCCCGGCGAGCCCATCGACGTCGAACCGTCGAGGAAATTGCGCACGAGCATGCCCATCATGACCGAGCAGGTGTGCCAGCCGCTCGCGACGAGGCCGCGGAACATCGACGCCTCGCCGCCCGCCTCGCTCACATGGAACGGCTGCGGATCGTATTGCTGCGCGAACTGCACGATCTCGTCGCGCCCGAACGTGTGCGAGCCGACTTCATACGACTTGCCCACTTCGAGGTCTTCGTAACTCACGCCCATCGCTAACTCTCCGTTTCATGATGCCGCCGACGCTGGCGATGCTAGCGACGCCGGCGTCGGCGCGCGGCTCAGGCGGCCGCTTGTGCGAAGCCCGGCAGCGAGGCGAAGCGTTCGAGGTGGTAATCGACGTCGCCGAGCGTGGTTTCGATAATCGCGAGGCGCTTGAACAGATGCGCCGCCGCGACTTCGTTGGTCACGCCCATGCCGCCATGCAGTTGCACGGCCTGCTGACCGACGTAGCGCGCCGCCTGGCCCACCCGCGCCTTCGCCGCCGAAATCGCGCGACGACGCTCGTCGGGCGACTCGCTACTGTAACGCGCGGCCGCGAGGTAGGTCAGCGAGCGCGCCTGTTCGCCGTGGATCAGCATCTCGGCCATGCGGTGCTGGAGCGCCTGGAAGCGCGCGATCGGCACGCCGAACTGCTGACGCGTTTTCGTGTATTCGACCGTCGCGTGATTGAGCGCGTCGATGGCGCCGACCGCTTCCGCGCACAGCAGGAAGGTGGCGTAATCGGCGATACGCTCCCACGTGGCCGCGCCCGTTTTCGCGTCGCCCAGACGGCGGGCCTGCACGGCGTCGAACCGGATCGTGGCGGCGCGCTGGCCGTCGATCGTGCGGTAGTCGCTGAGCGTCACGCCCTTCGCGTCGCGCGCGACCACGAACAACGCGACTTCGCCCGCAAGGCGCACCGGCACGATCCAGAAGTCCGCTTGCGCACCGTGCTGCACGACCGACTTCGCGCCGCTGAGCGCGAAACCGTTGCCGGTTTCCTTCGCCGTGGTGGCAAGCGAGAACAGGTCGTAGCGCGCTTCCGGTTCGTGGAACGCGGGCGCGAGCTTGACCTCGCCGCTCGCGACGCGTTCGAGCAATTGCGCGTTTTCAGCGTTGTCCGCGCCAGCGAGCTTGAGCGCCTCGACGCCCACGACCGTCGCCCAGTACGGCTCGATCACGAGCGCGCGGCCCAGTTCCTGCATGACCACCAGCATGTCGAACGGCGTGCCGTCGAAACCGCCCTGCGCTTGCGGCACCGGCAACGCCGTGAGGCCGAGTTCGACGAACGCATTCCAGTGATCGGCCGAGACGCCCTCGGGCGTCTTCACGATCGACTGACGCGCTTCGAAGCCGTAGTTCTTGTCGAGATAGCGACGCAGCGCGTCGGCGAGTTGCTGTTGCTCTTCGGTGAAATTGAAGTCCATTGCGCCGCTCCTCAAATCCCCAGGATCATCTGCGAGATGATGTTCTTCTGGATTTCGTTCGACCCGCCGTAAATCGACGTCTTGCGATAGTTGAAGTAGTACGCCGCGAGCGGGGCCGCGTCGTCGTCGCCGCCTGCTGCGTGCGCGTGCTCGCCTTCGAGGAACGCCGGATCGAACGGCGCGGCCAGCGGACCGACCGCCTCGACCATCAACTCGGTGAGCGCCTGCTGGATTTCGGTGCCCTTGATCTTCAGCATCGACGCTTCGGGACCGGGACCGCGACCGTTGCTGGTGCTCGCGATCACGCGCTCGGCGGTGACTTCGAGCGCCATCAGTTCGATTTCGACGGCGGCCACGCGCGCGGCGAACACCGGATCGAGCAGCAGCGGCTTGCCGTTCTTCTTCTGGTTCAGCGCGACGGTCTTGAGGAACGCGAGTTCGCGGTTCGAGGCGCCCACGCGGGCGATGCCCGTGCGCTCGTGGCCGAGCAGATATTTCGCGTAAGTCCAGCCGCGGTTCTCCTCGCCGACGAGATTCTCGACCGGCACCTTCACGTCCTCGAAGAACACTTCGTTGACCTCATGGTCTTCGTCGAGCGTGATGATCGGACGCACGGTAATGCCAGGCGTCTTCATGTCGATCAGCAGGAACGAAATGCCTTCCTGCTTCTTCGCGGCGGGGTCGGTGCGCACGAGGCAGAACATCATGTCGGCGTGCTGGCCGAGCGTGGTCCAGGTCTTCTGGCCATTCACGACGTAATGGTCGCCCGCCGCGTCCTGGACACGAACGGCGCGCGTGCGCAGCGAAGCGAGATCGGAACCGGAACCGGGTTCGGAATAGCCCTGACACCACCAGTCTTCGCCCGAACGGATGCGCGGCAGATAGCGACGCTTCTGCGCTTCGTTGCCGTACTTCATGATGACGGGCGCGACCATCGACACGCCGAACGGCAGCACCGGCGGCGCGCCGATGCGCCCGCATTCCGCGTCCCAGATATGGCGTTGCGCTTCGGTCCAGCCGGGGCCGCCGAATTCGACGGGCCATGCGGGTACGGACCAGCCCTTCTGGCCGAGCAGCGCGTGCCAGCTGGCGATGTCGTCGCGCGAGAGGCGCTTGTGATTCAGGACTTTGTCGCGCATGGCCTGAGGCAAATTGGCCTCGAGCCAGGTGCGGACTTCGGCGCGGAATGCGTCGTCGGTGGGGGAGTAATCGAGATCCATGCGGGTTGTCTCCTGGCCGCGGCTGGTTGGGGACGATCCCCCCAGCCTCGACGAAGACCCGCATGGCTATTGCAGCGGACCCTTCAGCGCGGCCGGCACCGGCAGCGGCATCACATCGATGCCTTCTTCGACGAGAGCTTGCGCATCCTCCACGGAAGCGACTCCGCGAATGTTGCGCGACGGCGCTTCGTTGTAGTGAATGCGCCGCGCCTCCTCGACGAAACGGTCGCCTACGTTCTCCGTCTTCTCCAGGACCTCGCGCATCACGCGCATCACCTGCGCCTGCCACTGCGCCGCCTGCTCAGCGTGTTCGCCCTGAGCGCGGGGCGGCGTGTCGGACGCTGCGCGCGCGCCCGACAAATTCAGCCGGGGCGCGGACGGCAGGCGCGTGACTTCGTTCGCGCCGCACATCGGACATTCGACCAGCTTGCGCTCGCGCTGCGACTCGAAGTCGTCTGCGGAAGCGAACCAGCCTTCAAACCGATGGCCGTCTGGGCACTGTAGATCGAGGACCTTCATGGGGAATCAAGGCTTGCGTTGAAGTGTAGCGTAAATCGAAAATTTGTGAACGACCGTTCGTAAATTTTTGGGGTGGGGTATTCACTGCCCTGCCCGCTTCGGTTGTGGCATCGATGCGCCGGGAATGCCGGTGATGGATTGTAGCGCCGCCCGATTTTGCGCGCTGATGCAGCCGGGCCGACAACCGCGCGCCAGAATGCACACGGCGGCCTCGCGGGCCGCCGTGTTTGCTGTACACCTCATGCGTGGGTGCCGCGCGGATTCGGGATCAGCCCTGCTCCGCCTTGCCGAGCGGCCACTCGCCCGACAGCGCCTTTTCGAGCCAGAACGTGCCGATCACCGTCTTCACGTCGGTGATCTTGCCGTCACGCACCCATTCGAGCAGTTCGGGCAGCGTGGCCGTGAAGGTTTCGAGGAATTCGCCTTCGTCGAGCTTCGACTCGCCCGCCGTGAGGCCACGCGCGAGATAGATGTCGATGAACTCGGTCGAGTACGAAATGACCGGGTGAATCTTCGTCAGATAAATGTATTCGCGCGCCGTGTAGCCGGTCTCTTCCTTCAATTCGCGGATCGCGCATGCGAGCGCGCCTTCCTGCGGATCGAGCTTGCCTGCCGGAAACTCGGTCATCACGCGCGACAGCGGATAGCGATACTGGCGCTCCATCAGCACGCGCCCGTCGTCGAACAGCGGAATCACCATGACCGCGCCGGGATGCTGCACGTATTCGCGCGTGGCGTGCTTGCCGTCCGGCAGCGCGACCGTATCGCATTTGAGCGTGAGAAATTTGCCCGCGTGGAGCGTCGTGCTTTCGACGCACGTCTCGGCGAGCGCCGGGTCGTGTTTCTGATCTTCAGCAGCCATGTTGAAACCTCGGAAAGACGCGTGATCGGGAAGGCGCGGGAAAGCCGCGAGAAACTGACAACGCGCGCCTCGTGCGGGACGAGGCGCGCGCATCACGCCTGACGGCGTTTGACGAGATATTGCCAGGCGAAGCCGGGAAACGCGAACACGACAAAAAGACTGAACGTGATGGCGTAGAACTGCCAGCCCTGGTCAAAGCGGTTACCGGCGCGCGCTTCCAGCAGGAAGCCGAACGCACCGACCACGAAATACAGCACGATCAGTTCGGCGATGCGGATCCACGCGCTCTTCTTCTGCGCGCGCACCGGCACCAGGCCGAACAACCGTTGATTGAAGAACGGCAGGTTGGCGCCTGCAAGCGCCAACAACACAATAAACCAGCCAGCAGACGACATTACAGCGGCAGCGTATGCGAAACGGCTTGCAGGCAGACGGACATCAGCGGACCCGGGATGATACCCAGTGCCAGCACGGCCACGCCGTTGAGCGTGAGCAGCGCGCGATTGCAGCTATGGCTTTCGATCGGCGTGGTGTCGGTCGGCGCGTCGAAGTACATCAGCTTGACGATACGCAGGTAGTAGAACGCACCGAACAGCGACGTCACGACGGCGAGGATCGCGAGCCACGTGAGGCCGGCGTTCATCGTCGCTTCGAGCACGGCGAGCTTCGCATAGAAGCCGACCGTCGGCGGAATGCCGGCGAGCGAGAACATCATGACCATCATGACCGCCGCGAACATCGGGCTGCGGTGATTCAGGCCCTTGAAGTCGTCGAGCGTTTCGGCTTCGAAGTCGCGACGCGACAGCAGCATCACGATACCGAACGCGCCGAGCGTGGTGATCAGGTAGACGATGCTGTAGAACATGGCCGAGCTGTATGCGCTGGCCGCGCCCGTCGCCTTGTTGTCGACGATGCCGGCGAGCAGGCCGAGCAGCACGAAGCCCATGTTCGAGATGGCCGAGTACGCGAGCATGCGCTTGACGTTGCGCTGGACGATACCCGTGATGTTGCCGACGATCATCGACAGCGCCGCCAGGATGATCAGCATTTGCTGCCAGTCCACGGCCAGCGGCAGCAGACCCATGACCAGGAAACGCACCGCCCAGGCGAACGCCGCGACCTTCGGGCCGCCGCCGGTCAGCAGCGACATGGCCGTGGGCGCGCCTTGATAGACGTCGGGCACCCACATGTGGAACGGCACCGCGCCCATCTTGAACGCCACGCCCGCCACGATGAACACCACGCCGAACAGCAGCACGATGTCGTTGATGTGGCCTGACGCAACCGCCTTGAACACTTCGCCGAGTTCGAGCGAACCGGTCGCGCCGTACAGCATCGAGATGCCGTAGAGCAGGAAGCCCGATGCGAGCGCGCCCAGCACGTAGTACTTCATGGCCGCTTCGTTCGACTGCGTCGCGTCACGGCGCAGCGCGATAACCGCGTACAGCGACAGCGACATCAGCTCGAGGCCGAGGTACAGCGTGAGGAAGTTGTTGCCCGAGATCATCACGAGCTGGCCGAGCAGCGAGAACATGCCAAGCAGGAAGAACTCGCCCCGGAACATGTCGCGGTCTTCGAGATACTTGCGCGAATAGACAATCGACACGGCGTAGCCGAGCGTGACGACCGCCTTCATGGCACTGGCGAACGCATCCACCACGTACATGCGCGTGAAGTAGTAGTACACGTGCGGGTCGAACGCGTTCACCGCAAACCAGATACCGGCGATGACCGTGGTCAGCAGCGCGATAAAGTAGGTCGTGCGCCGGCCCGAAGGACCGGAGAACGTGTCGTTGAGCCACGCGACGATGAGGCCGGTCATCACCAGCGCGTCGGGTAGCAGAGCGTTCATAGGGGCGTTTGGCATGATCTTTTGTTCCTCCGCTCGGTATTACTGTGACAGCGGCAGTTTCGACACTGCGACGTGGGAGAGGAGGTTTTCCACGGAGACGTGCATCACATCGGTAAAGGGCTTCGGGTAGATGCCCATGAAAAGCGTGAACAGCGCGAGCACCGCAAGAATGAAGTATTCGCGACCGTTGATGTCCTTCAGCTCGCGAACATGATCGTTCGAGATGGCGCCGAAGTACACCCGCTTGTACATCCACAACGTATAGGCCGCGCCCAGGATCAGCGTGAACGCCGCCCCGAATGCGATCCAGAAGTTGAACTTCACAGCCGCCAGAATCACCATGAATTCGCCGACGAACCCGGAGGTGCCCGGCAGGCCGCAGTTGGCCATGGCGAACAGCATGGCCAGCGCCGCGAACTTCGGCATCGTGTTGACGACGCCGCCGTAATCGGCGATCTGACGCGTATGCATGCGGTCGTACAGCACCCCGATGCACAGGAACATGGCGCCCGAGACGAAGCCGTGCGAGATCATCTGGATGATCGCGCCTTCAATCGCAAGCTGGCTCGACGGGCCGAACATAAAGAAGCCGAGCGTGACGAAGCCCATGTGGGCGATCGACGAATACGCGACCAGCTTCTTCATATCCGCCTGCACCATCGCCACGAGACCGATGTAGATGACAGCGATCAGCGAGAGCGTGATGATGACCGGCGCCAGGTAATGACTCGCGTCCGGCGTGACCGGCAACGAGAAACGCAGGAAACCGTATGCACCGAGCTTCAGCATGATGGCGGCCAGCACCACCGAGCCGCCCGTGGGCGCCTCGACGTGCGCGTCCGGCAGCCACGTGTGGACCGGCCACATCGGCACCTTCACGGCGAACGCGAAGAAGAACGCGATGAACAGCAGAATCTGCGGCGTCATGGCGAGCTTGGCGTCCTGCCAGGTGGCGAGGTCGAACGTGTGCGTCACACGGTACATGTACAGCAACGCGACCAGCATCAGCAGCGAGCCGGCCAGCGTGTACAGAAAAAACTTGAAGGCCGCATACACGCGATTCGGGCCGCCCCAGATACCGATGATGATGTACATCGGGATCAGCGTGGCTTCGAAGAACACGTAGAACAGCAGACCGTCAGCCGCGCAGAACACGCCGATCATCAGACCCGACAGGACAAGGAAGGCGGCGAAATACTGCGCGACGTCTTCCTTGATGACCTGCCAGCCCGCGATCACGACGATCACGGTAATGAGCGCCGTCAGCACCACGAACCACATCGCGATGCCGTCGACGCCCAGGTGATAGGCGATGTTGAACCGGTCGATCCAGACCGCCTTCTCCTCGAACTGCAGCGCAGCCGTGGTGGTGTCGAAGCCCGAAACGAGCGGAAGCGTGACGAGGAAACTAAGCACTGAACCGATAAGCGCGAGCCAGCGGGCTCGGCCCGGGTTCCGGTCGGAACCCACTACTAGAACGACGACGCCGAATAAAATCGGCATCCAGATCGCAATACTGAGAATCGGAGTTGCGTGCATGCGTTTCCTCGCCTTATTTGCCGCTGAGCGTTACAAACAGGGTAAGGAGGCCAAGCATGCCAATGATCATGGCAAATGCGTAGTGGTAGATATAGCCGGATTGCAGGAATCGAATAACAGTCGCAAACCAGCCGATAAACTTGGCGCTCCCATTTACGACGCCGTCGATCACGACGACATCGCCCTCCTTCCACAGACCGCGACCGATTGCGACCGCTCCGCGAGCGAAGACGATTTCGTTGATCTTGTCGAGGTAATACGCGTTAGCCAGCAGCTTGTAGACCGGTGCGAACGTACGTTGCACGACGGCCGGCAGATCCGGGCGCTTCATGTAGAAGAACCACGCCACCACCACACCCGCCAGCGCGAGCCAAACCGGCAGACCCGAGAACGCATGCGCGCCCATCGCGGCCCAGCCCTGGAATTCCGAAGCCATTTCCGTGAGTGCTTCGTGGTTCTGACCGATGAAGATCACCTTGTCGAACGCCACGCCGTTCTGGAAGAACGAGCCGAACAGCAGCGGCTGGATCGCGTACGCACCGGCGATCACCGACGGAATCGCGAGCAGCACCAGCGGCACCCAGATCACCCACGGCGACTCGTGCGGCACATGCACGTGATGCTCGTCGTGACCATGATCGCCGTGACCGTGGCCTTGCGCCGCCTCGATCGCCATCGGCGATTCCGGATGCTTCGGACCGCGGAAACGCTCCGGACCGTGGAACACGAGGAAGTACATGCGGAACGAGTACAGCGCGGTCACGAACACGCTCGCCACGACCGCGAAGTACGCGAAGCCCGAACCCGGCAGGTGCGAGAGCTTCACGGCGTCGATGATCGAGTCCTTCGAATAGAAGCCCGAGAAGAACGGCGTGCCGATCAGCGCGAGCGAACCGACCAGCGAGGTGATCCACGTGATGGGCATGTACTTGCGCAGGCCGCCCATGTTGCGCATGTCCTGGTCGTGGTGCATGCCGATGATGACCGAACCCGCGCCGAGGAACAGCAGCGCCTTGAAGAACGCGTGGGTCATCAGGTGGAAGATCGCGACCGGATACGCCGACACGCCGAGCGCGACCGTCATGTAGCCGAGCTGCGAGAGCGTCGAGTAAGCAACCACGCGTTTGATGTCGTTCTGCACGACGCCGAGGAAGCCCATGAACAGCGCGGTGATTGCACCGATCACGACGATGAACGACAGCGCCGCTTCGGAAAGTTCGAACAGCGGCGACATGCGCGCGACCATGAAGATACCGGCCGTGACCATCGTTGCCGCGTGGATCAGTGCGGAGATCGGCGTCGGGCCTTCCATCGAGTCGGGCAGCCAGACGTGCAGCGGGAACTGCGCCGACTTACCCATCGCGCCGATGAACAGGCAGATACACGCGACCGTGAGCAGATTCCACGAGGTGCCCGGGAACGTCAGCGCCGCGATTTCGTGGCCCTTCGCGAACACGTCGTTGTAGTTCAGCGAGCCGCCGTAGGCGAGCAGCAGACCAATGCCCAGCAGGAAGCCGAAGTCGCCCACGCGGTTCACGAGGAACGCCTTCATGTTCGCGTAGATGGCGCTTTCACGCTTGAAGTAGAAGCCGATCAGCAGGTACGAGACGAGGCCCACCGCTTCCCAGCCGAAGAACAGCTGCAGGAAGTTGTTGCTCATCACGAGCATCAGCATCGAGAAGGTGAACAGCGCGATGTACGAGAAGAAGCGCTGGTAGCCCTCTTCCTCGGCCATGTAGCCGATCGTGTAGATGTGCACCATCAGCGACACGAAAGTCACGACGATCATCATGAGCGCCGTCAACGAGTCGATCAGGAAGCCGACCTCGAACTTCAGGCCGCCGACCGACATCCATTCGTACACCGTGGCGTTGAAGCTCGCGCCGTTCAGCACGTCCAGGAACGTGATGCACGAGAGCACGAACGCGATCGCCACGCCGAGAATGGTCACCGTATGCGCGCCCGCGCGCCCGACCGTCTTGCCGAACAGACCGGCAATGAGGGAACCGGCGAGAGGCGCAAGCGGAATCGCCAGCAATAAGGATTCGTTGAGTGTTGTTGCCATAGCAGCCTGCCTTAGCCTTTGAGCTGATCGAGGTCCTCGACGTTGATCGTGTCGAGGCTGCGGAACAGAGTCACAAGAATAGCCAGACCAATCGCGGCTTCCGCGGCCGCAACAGTTAGCACGAAGAACACGAAAATCTGTCCGTGAACGTCACCGAGGTAATGCGAGAACGCGACGAAGTTCGTGTTCACCGCCAACAGCATCAGCTCAATCGCCATCAGGATGATGATGACGTTGCGCCGATTAAGAAAGATTCCGACGATCGAGATCGCGAAGAGGATCGCGCCAAGCACGAGGTAATGGGCCAGAGTCAACATGTTTCGCTCCTTCGCGCTTAGCTCTTCGTTGCCGGTGCGGCCGGGGCAGCGGGCGCCGCGCCGGCGGCAGGCGCCGCAGCTGCCGCGTCTTCCGGCGCCGGTTCCGGCTCCGGCACTTCCACGACGGCCTGCATCTTCACGAGACGCACGCGGTCTTCGCGACGCACGGCCACCTGCTTCGAGACGTTCTGGCGCTTGCTGTCCTTCGGCTCGCGCACGGTCAGGCTGATCGCGGCGACGATCGCCACCAGCAGCACGAGGCCCGCGACTTCGAACGCGAAGATGTAATCGGTGTAGATGATCTTGCCGATCAGATGCGTGTTCGACAACGACGCCGCAGCGGCCGCCGAGGTATCCGGCACCGGTGCGCTCGTCGCGCCGTAGCCATGCCACAGGATCAGCGCGGTTTCGACCACGATGATCGCGCCGACGATGGTCGCCACCGGGATGAAGCGCTTGAAGTCGCGGCTCAGCACGTCGATGTTGATGTCCAGCATCATCACCACGAACAGGAACAGCACCATCACCGCGCCCACGTAGACGAGCACCAGCAGGATTGCGAGGAATTCGGCCTCGAGCAGCATCCAGACCGCCGCCGCGTTGAAGAACGCGAGCACGAGAAAGAGCGCCGACGAGACGGGATTGCGCGAGGTGATCACCTTCAGCCCTGATAGCGTGAGCAGCAGCGCGAAGATGTAAAACAGGACGGTCGTGAATTCCATGATTACTGGTTCATCGTTGAGGCCATCGTGAGGCGGATTGCGCGGCGCGGACTGGCGGCCAGACCAGAGTGCGCCGCGGCGGCGGTCAGACTGCGGCGCGCGGCGTTTTGCGGCACGCGCGTTCCCCGCAGCCGGCCCGAACCGCGGGCCGATGCAGCGTCAAGCTTAAGATCAACGGTACGGTGCATCTGCTGCCTTGTTCGCCGCGATCTGCGCTTCGTAGCGGTCGCCGACGGCCAGCAGCATGTCCTTCGTGAAATACAGATCGCCGCGCTTCTCGCCGTGATACTCGAGAATGTGCGTTTCGACGATCGAGTCGACCGGGCAGCTCTCTTCGCAGAAACCGCAGAAGATGCACTTGGTCAGGTCGATGTCGTAGCGCGTCGTGCGGCGCGTATTGTCCTCGCGCACTTCCGATTCGATTGTGATCGCCATCGCGGGGCACACGGCCTCGCACAGCTTGCACGCGATGCAGCGCTCTTCGCCATTTTCATAGCGACGCAGCGCGTGCAGGCCACGGAAACGCGGCGACATCGGGGTCTTCTCTTCCGGGAACTGCACGGTGACCTTGCGCTTGAACGTATAACGGCCCGTCAGCGCCAGACCTTTGAGCAGCTCGGTCAGGAAGAACGTCTTGAAGAAGTTTTGAATCGCGTTCATGTTTCGTTCGCCCCTTATTTCCAGATGCTCAGCGGCGACATATACCAGAAGCCGACCACGATCAGCCACACCACGCAGACCGGAATGAAGACCTTCCAGCCCAGACGCATGATCTGGTCATAGCGGTAACGCGGGAACGTGGCGCGCGCCCAGATGAACACCGACAGCAGGCAGAAGACCTTCAGCACGAGCCAGAACACGCCCGGGATGAAGTCGAGGAACCCGAACGGCGCGCTCCAGCCGCCGAGGAACAGCACCGAAGCCAGCGCCGAGATCACGATCATGTTGATGTACTCGGCGAGGAAGAACAGCGCGAAGCCCATCCCCGAGTAGTCGACCATGTGACCCGCGACGATTTCCGACTCCCCTTCCACCACGTCGAACGGGTGGCGGTTCGTTTCGGCGATGCCCGAGATGAAGTAGACGACGAACATCGGCAGCAGCGGCAGCCAGTTCCACGAGAGGAACGTGATGCCCCAGCTCGCGAACATGCCGCGCATCTGACCCTGGACGATGTCCGAGAGGTTCAGGCTGCCCGACACCATCAGCACCACGACGAGCGCGAAGCCCATCGCGATTTCGTACGACACCATCTGCGCCGCGGCGCGCATCGCGCCGAGGAACGCGTACTTCGAGTTCGAGGCCCAGCCCGCGAGAATCACGCCGTAGACGCCGATCGACGAGATCGCCATCACGTAGAGCAGACCCGCGTTGATGTTGCCGAGCACCGCGCCCGCCTGGAACGGAATCACCGCCCAGACCGCGAAGGCCGGCACCACCACCATGATCGGCGCGATCATGTAGACCCAGCGGCTCGCCTGCGCGGGCTGAATGACTTCCTTGAGCAGCAGCTTCAGCACGTCGGCGATCGGCTGCAGCAGGCCGCCGGGACCGACGCGGTTCGGGCCGAGACGCACGTGCATCCAGCCGATCAGCTTGCGCTCCCAGAGGATCAGGTACGCCACGCACAGCAGGATCACCACCGCGACGACGAGAATGCGCACCAGCGCCCAGACCGTGGGCCAGGCCACGCCGAGCAGCTGGCTGCCGCCTGCATTGATCGTATCGAACAAGCTCATTTACGCCTTCTCCACCAGCAGTTCACCGAACAGGCTGCCGAGCTGCGCGCCGGCCGGCGTGGCCGCCGACACGCGCACCGTCGTCGGCGCAAGATTCGCATCGCGCGTTGCCGGCGCGGTCACCGACAGTTCGCCCTGGCGCACGCGCACGGCGTCGCCTTCCTTCAGGCCGAGCTGATCGAACAGCGCTGCCGGCAGACCGACCGTGTTCGCCACGCGGGCCGCCATCGTGAGTTGCAGGGCTTCGCCACGGCGCACGATCGGGTCGGCGCTGTAGATGGGCACGTCGGCGACGCGCTCGAAGCGCCCTTCCGCCGCCTTGGCGACGCTGCCGCGCGCAACCTGCGCCACGGCCTTGTTCGACAGACGCGTGTCGAAGCTGCCGTCGCCGAGCGCTTTGCGGCGCACTTCGTCGGCCGTTTCGTATTCGAAGCCGGGCAGCTTCATGAGCGTACCCAGCACGCGCAGGACCTTCCAGGCCGGACGCGTGTCGCCGAGCGGGCGCACCACGCCGTTGAAGGTCTGCACCGTGCCTTCGGCGTTCACGAACGTACCCGAGGTTTCCGTGAACGGCGCGATCGGCAGCAGCACGTCCGCGTAGTCGAGACCCGTCTTGTACGGCGAGAACACGGCGACCATTTCGGCCTGCGCGAGCGCGGCGCGCGCGGCGGCGGGGTTGGCCGTGTCGAATTCCGGCTCGACGTTGAACAGCAGATAGCCCTTGCGCGGCTGCTCGAACGCTTCGCGTGCGTTCAGGCCGTCGCGGCCCGGCAGTGCGCCCACGAGGTGCGCGCCGACCGTGTTAGCCGCTTCCGTGAGGAAGCCGAGCGTCGCGCCCGTGTGTTCGGCGATGAACTGCGCGGCTGCGTGCAGCAGCGCAAAATCGGGATGCTGCACGACGGCGTTGCCAATCAGCACGAAGCGGCGTTCGCCCGTCGAGAGCGAAGCGGCAACCTGCTTCGCCGCGTCGTTCGACTGCGTGCCCGCGAAGGCTTCCGGCAGCGCCACGCCCTTCGCTTCCGACACCGCGGCCGCGATCGTGGCGAGTTCGTCGAGCCATGCCGACGGCGCGGCGACGATGCGTTGCGCGTTCGGGATCAGCGAGCCGTCGCCCGTTGCGTTGAGCAGCGTGATCTGCGCGCCGCCCTTGGCAGCCTGACGCAGACGCGCGGCGAACAGCGCGTGGTCGCGGCGCAGGAACGAGCCGATCACGAGCGCCGAGTCGGCGAGCGAGAGTTCGGCGATCTTCGTGCCGAGCCACGGCGCGCCCGAAAGCGGCGCCGAGAAGTCGCTCTGACGCAGACGGAAGTCGACGTTCGGCGTGCCGATCGCGTCGGCCAGCTGCTTGACCAGATAGAGTTCTTCAGCCGTGCTGTGCGGGCTCGCGAGCATGGCGAGATGGCTCTCGCCGTGTTCGTCGCTGATGCCCTTGATGCCCTTCACCACGTAGTCGAGCGCGGTCTGCCAGTCGGTTTCCACCCACTCGCCGCCTTGCTTGATCATGGGGTGCGTGAGGCGATCTTCGCTGTTCAGACCTTCGTACGCGAAACGGTCCTTGTCCGAGATCCAGCATTCGTTGATGGCTTCGTTCTCGAACGGCAGCACGCGCATCACGCGGTTGTTCTTGACCTGCACGACGAGGTTCGCGCCCGTGCCGTCGTGCGGACTCACCGACTTGCGGCGCGACAGTTCCCACGTACGCGCCGAGAAGCGGAACGGCTTGCTCGTGAGCGCGCCCACCGGGCACAGATCGATCATGTTGCCCGACAGTTCCGAGTCGACGGTCTTGCCGAGGAACGTGCTGATTTCCGAATGCTGGCCGCGGCCGAGCATGCCGAGTTCCATCACGCCGGCGATCTCGTCGCCGAAGCGCACGCAGCGCGTGCAGTGAATGCAGCGCGACATCTCTTCCATCGAGATGAGCGGGCCCACGTTCTTGTGGAACACCACGCGCTTTTCTTCGCTGTAACGCGATGCCGATTTGCCGTAGCCCACCGCCAGATCCTGCAGCTGGCATTCGCCGCCCTGATCGCAGATCGGGCAGTCGAGCGGGTGGTTGATCAGCAGGAATTCCATCACGGCTTGCTGACCCTGCACGGCCTTGTCGGACGTCGTGCGCACGATCATGCCTTGCGACACCGGCGTGGCGCACGCAGGCACGGCCTTCGGCATCTTCTCGACATCGACGAGACACATCCGGCAGTTGGCCGCGATCGACAGCTTCTTGTGATAGCAGAAGTGCGGGATGTACGTGTCCACCCGCTGCGCGGCCTGGATCACCATGCTGCCCTCGGGCACCTGCACCTTCTTGCCGTCTATTTCAAGTTCAACCATGATGGTTAATCGTCCCTAACCTGTTACCGCTCAATTTCACAGCGGTCTACCCCGTTGCGTCGAGCCACGCGGCCCGCGCACAACGCGCTAACGCTTACGTCTGCCCGTACCCTCAGGCGGCCACCGATTCCGAGGCCGCGTGCGAGCCGGCATGTCCGCCGACGAGACAGCGCTTGTTGTGCACGTGATATTCGAATTCGTCCCAGTAATGCTTGAGCATGCCGCGCACCGGCATGGCCGCTGCGTCGCCCAGCGCGCAGATCGTGCGGCCCATGATGTTGCCCGCGACCGAGTTCAGCAGATCCAGGTCTTCCTGACGGCCGAGGCCGTGCTCGATGCGGTTCACCACGCGGTACAGCCAGCCCGTGCCTTCGCGGCACGGCGTGCACTGGCCGCACGACTCTTCGTAGTAGAAGTACGAGAGACGCAGCAGCGAGCGCACCATGCAGCGCGTTTCGTCCATGACGATGACCGCGCCGGAGCCGAGCATCGAGCCCTGCTTGGCGATCGAGTCGTAGTCCATGTCGGTCTGCATCATCAGGTCGCCCGGAATGACCGGCGCCGACGAGCCGCCCGGAATCACGGCCTTCAGTTTCTTGCCGCCACGCACGCCGCCGGCGAGTTCCATGAGCGTCGCGAACGGCGTGCCGAGCGGAATCTCATAGTTGCCCGGACGCTCGACGTCGCCCGAGATCGAGAAGATCTTGGTGCCGCCGTTGTTCGGCTTGCCCAGTTCCATGTAGGTCTGCGGACCGACGGTCAGCAGGAAGGGCACCGCCGCGAACGTTTCGGTGTTGTTGATCGTGGTCGGCTTGCCGTACACGCCGAAGCTCGCCGGGAACGGCGGCTTGAAGCGCGGCTGGCCTTTCTTGCCTTCGAGCGATTCGAGCAGCGCCGTTTCCTCGCCGCAGACATACGCGCCGTAACCGTGGTGCGCGTGCAGCTGGAACGTGAAGTCGGTGCCCAGAATGTTGTCGCCGAGGTAGCCCGCCTGGCGCGCTTCTTCCAGCGCGGCCTCGAAGCGGCGATAGACCTCGAAGATCTCACCGTGGATGTAGTTGTAGCCGACCGTGATGCCCATCGCGTACGCGCCGATCGCCATGCCTTCGATCACGGCATGCGGATTCCAGCGCAGGATGTCGCGGTCCTTGAACGTGCCCGGCTCGCCTTCGTCCGAGTTGCAGACGAGGTACTTCTGCCCCGGGAACTGACGCGGCATGAAGCTCCACTTCAGACCGGTCGGGAAGCCCGCGCCGCCGCGGCCGCGCAGACCGCCTGCCTTGACGTCGGCGATCACCTGCTCGGGCGGAATTTTCTCTTCGAGAATACGGCGCAGCTGCTTGTAGCCGCCGCGCGCGACGTAGTCCTCGAGATGCCAGTTCTCGCCGTTGAGGCCCGCGAGAATCAGCGGTTTGATGTGACGGTCGTGCAACGAAGTCATTTCGAAAGCTCCTCGAGCAGCTGGTCGATTTTCTCGCGGCTCATGAAGCTGCACATGCGGTGGTTGTTCACAAGCATCACCGGTGCGTCGCCGCACGCGCCCATGCACTCACCTTCTTTCAAGGTGAACTTGCCGTCGGACGTGGTTTCGCCGAAGTCGATACCGAGCTTCTGCTTCAGGTAGTCGGCGGCGCTCTCCGAGCCGCCATCGGGGCCGAGCTGGCACGGCAGATTCGTGCAGAGCGTGATCTTGTGCTTGCCGACGGGCTTCGTCTCGAACATCGTGTAGAACGTGGCGACTTCCTCGACGGCCACCGGCGGCATGCCGATGTAGTCGGCCACGAACTGCATGAGTTCGGGGGACAGCCAGCCATGCTCTTCCTGAGCAACGGCCAAAGCCGCCATCACGGCGGACTGTCGCTGATCGGCGGGGTACTTCGACAACGCGCGATCGATTTCTTTCAGGCCTTCAGCTGAGATCATTTTCTGTCACGGCTCGTTAATTCATTTCACACCAGACACAACCCTGCCGCGCGTGTAGCGCACTGCTCGCTGCGACAGACGTGGTATTCCCGGTATTCTCGCGCGGCGCGCCTCCTCTTGCTTCGGGGGCGCACCGGCTGTTGCTGCCTTAGCGGTCGATTTCGCCGAACACGATGTCCTGCGTGCCGATGATCGTGACCGCGTCGGCAATCATGTGACCGCGCGCCATCTCGTCCAGCGCGGCCAGGTGGGCGTAACCCGGGGCGCGGATCTTCAGACGATACGGCTTGTTCGCGCCATCCGACACCAGGTAGATGCCGAATTCACCCTTCGGATGTTCCACTGCTGCGTAGGCTTCGCCTTCGGGCACGTGGAAGCCTTCCGTGAAGAGCTTGAAGTGGTGAATCAGCTCTTCCATGTTCGACTTCATGTTCACGCGCGACGGGGGCGCAACCTTGTGATTGTCGACCATCACGGGACCCGGATTCTTGCGCAACCACTCAATGCACTGTTTCGCGATGCGGGTCGATTGACGCATCTCCTCCACACGGACGAGATAGCGGTCGTAACAGTCGCCGTTCACGCCGACCGGAATGTCGAAATCGAGCTGGTCGTAGACTTCGTACGGCTGCTTCTTGCGCAGATCCCACTCGATGCCCGAACCCCGCAGCATCGCGCCCGACAGACCAAGCTGCATCGCACGCTCGGGGCTCACCACGCCGATGCCCACGAGACGCTGCTTCCAGATGCGGTTGTCGGTGAGCAGCGTTTCGTACTCGTCGACACAACCCGGGAAGCGCGTGAAGAAGTCGTCGATGAAATCGAGCAGCGAGCCCTGGCGCGCCTCGTTCATCTTGGCGAGCGCCTTCTCGTTGTGGATTTTCGACGCCTTGTATTGCGGCATTGCGTCGGGCAGATCGCGATAGACGCCGCCCGGACGGTAGTAGGCCGCGTGCATGCGCGCGCCCGACACCGCCTCGTAGACGTCCATCAGGTCTTCCCGCTCGCGGAACGCGTAGAGGAACACCGCCATCGCGCCCACGTCGAGACCGTGCGAGCCGATCCACATCAGGTGGTTCAGCACGCGCGTGATTTCGTCGAACAGCACGCGGATGTATTTGGCGCGGATCGGCACTTCGATGCCGAGCAGCTTTTCGATGGCCATCACGTAGCCGTGCTCGTTGACCATCATCGACACGTAGTCGAGACGGTCCATGTACGGCACGGACTGCAGGAAGGTCTTGCTTTCGGCGAGCTTCTCGGTCGCGCGGTGCAGCAGACCGATGTGCGGATCGGCGCGCTGGATCACTTCGCCGTCGAGCTCGAGCACGAGGCGCAGCACACCGTGCGCTGCCGGATGCTGCGGGCCGAAGTTGAGCGTGTAGTTCTTGATCTCTGACATGCGACCCTCTTAGTGTTTCCTCAGACCGCCGTAACGATCCTCGCGGATCACGCGCGGCGTGATTTCGCGCGGCTCGATGGTGACCGGCTGGTAGACCACGCGCTTCTGCTCCGGGTCGTAACGCATTTCGACGTAGCCGGAGACGGGGAAGTCCTTGCGGAACGGATGGCCGATGAAACCGTAGTCGGTCAGGATGCGGCGCAGGTCGGGGTGGCCTTCGAAGACGATGCCGAACAGGTCGAACGCTTCACGTTCGTACCAGTTGGCCGAACTCCAGATTTCGACGAGCGAAGGCACGATGGGCACGTCGTCGTCCGGCGCGTAGACGCGCAGACGCAGACGCCAGTTGTTCGTGACGGAGAGCAGATGCGACACAGCCGCGAAGCGCGGGCCTTCCCAGGCGCCGTCGCCATAGGTTTGGTAGTCGACGCCGCACAGGTCCATCAACTGCTCGAAGCGGAGCGACGCATTGTCGCGGAGTTCCTGCGCTACGTTCAGGTAATCTACCGCCTTTATGACCAAGGTCAACTCACCGAGCTTTTCAGTGAGAGTGACGATGCGCGCACCAAGGGCCGCTTCGAGGTTCGCTTTCAGGGTCTCGAGTTTGCTTGCCATATTGTGGGGAGGCGCTTGGCCTTTATTGACGGGCGATGGTGCTGGTGCGGCGAATCTTCGCCTGCAACTGGATCACCCCGTAGACCAGAGCTTCCGCGGTGGGCGGGCAGCCTGGCACATAGACATCGACCGGCACGATGCGGTCACAACCGCGCACGACCGAATACGAATAATGATAGTAGCCGCCGCCGTTGGCGCACGACCCCATCGAGATCACCCAGCGCGGTTCGGCCATCTGGTCGTAGACCTTGCGCAGCGCGGGCGCCATCTTGTTGCAGAGCGTGCCGGCCACGATCATGACGTCGGACTGCCGCGGGCTCGGACGGAACACCACGCCGAAGCGGTCGAGGTCGTAGCGGGCCGCGCCCGCGTGCATCATCTCGACCGCGCAACACGCAAGCCCGAACGTCATCGGCCACAGGGAGCCGGTGCGCGTCCAGTTGATCAGCTTGTCAGCCGTGGTGGTGACAAACCCTTCCTTCAAGACCCCTTCGATACTCATGTGCTTTCCACTCCAGCGGACGGCCTGCAGTTGTCCCTACAGTGCCGCCCATGCTAACCGGCGATTAACCCCTCATTCCCAGTCGAGACCACCTTTCTTCCAGATGTAGGCAAAGCCCAGCAGGAATTCGAGCAGAAACACCATCATCGACAGAAAGCCCGGCCAGCCGATATCGCGCAGGGCTACGCCCCACGGAAACAGGAATGCCGTTTCGAGATCGAAGATGATGAAGAGAATGGCCACGAGGTAATACCGTACATCGAACTTCATGCGCGCGTCTTCGAACGCTTCGAAGCCGCACTCGTACGGAGAATTCTTTTCGCTGTCGGGCCGGTTGGGACCGAGGATCTTGCCGATTGATACCAGCGCTACGCCCAGACCAAGACCTACGAGAAGGAACAACAGGACGGGGTAATAGGTAGCGAGGTTCAAGGCTATCCTCTATCGGTTGGTTCTGAGGTTCCGCAGGAACACATCATGTCGCACTGCGGGAATCACTTTACGTACTTCGCGCTGCGAACGAAACAAACACGACGTATAAAGCAAAAATGCCAGCCGAAGCTGAAGCAAGCGGCTGGCATTTTGTAGATACATTTGGTGCCGACGGCGAGACTCGAACTCGCACAGCTTTCGCCACTACCCCCTCAAGATAGCGTGTCTACCAATTTCACCACGTCGGCACTGCATGCAATCCGGGACAACAATTTATTGAAACCCGCGAATCGCTTCAAGACTTAAATTCTAACTTGTTCCTGACGTTTGTTCAATGCACAAAAACAAGTTTTTTGAATTTATTTCGGTACGTCGTTGCCGCTGCTCGATGCTGCCGAAGCCGCCGCCGGAGCGCTTGCGACAGGCGCTGCGGTAAGGCTTGCAGCGACCGGAGCCGAGGCCACGACCGGGGCAGGAGCCGAAGCACCCAACACACCCGCCGAAGGCTTCGCATGATACGACCCCAAGTAGGTTAGCGCAAGCGTCGACAGGAAAAAAACTGTTGCGAGAACTGCAGTAGTCCGCGACAGGAAGTTGGCCGAACCGCTCGCGCCGAACAGGCTGCCCGACGCGCCGCTGCCGAATGCCGCACCCATGTCCGCGCCCTTGCCATGCTGCAGCAAAACGAGGCCGATCACCCCGAGCGCCGACAGAAGCTGAACGACGATAATCAACGTTTTCAAATACAGCATCACACTCACCTGAGTCCTTGTTGAGCGCCTGCCTCCCCTGAGACACGCGCATATGCTGCCCGCGCCCGGCGCCCGCTAGAGCGCCGCACACCGGCCTGGCTTCACCTTCAGCCCGCGACGCTCGCGCCCGCCGCAGCGGCCGCGCAGATCGCGAGAAAATCCTGCGCCTTCAGCGCTGCGCCGCCGATCAGGCCGCCGTCGATGTCGGCCTGACGGAACAGCTCCGCCGCGTTGTCCGGCTTCACGCTGCCGCCGTAGAGCAGCGGCACGTCGGCCACTTGCGCGCCCTTCGCCGCGAGCTTCGCGCGCAGGAACGCGTGCACCTGCTGCGCCTGCTCCGAGCTTGCGCTCTTGCCCGTGCCAATGGCCCAGACCGGCTCGTACGCGACGACGATGCGCGCCGCCTCTTCCACCGACAACACCGCCAGCACCGCATCGAGCTGCGCGCCGACGACCTGCTCGGTCGCACCGCTCTCGCGCTGTTCCAGCGTTTCGCCCACGCAGACGATCGGCGTGATGCCGACCGCCAGCGCGCGCTGCGTCTTGACCGCGACGAGCTCCGAGCTTTCGCCGTGATAAGCGCGACGCTCCGAGTGACCAACGATCGCGAAACCCGCCTCGAAGTCGGCGATCATGCCGGCCGCGACTTCGCCCGTGTAGGCGCCCTGTTCGTGCGCCGACACATCCTGCGCGCCCCACACGACCCGGCTGCCGCCGAGCAACGCCTGAGCCTGCGCAAGATAAGGGAACGGCACGCACACGCCGACGCGCACGTCGGCGGCCAACGCCTGCGCGCCTTGCGCGACGCCTTCGAGCAGTGCCGCATTGGCCGCCAGGCGGCCATGCATCTTCCAGTTACCGACTACGAGCTTCGATCGTTGATTCGTCATTGTTTCGGTTGCTGTTAAAAGCGGACGCAAAACACACTATTTTACTGTGCGTAATCCGGACGGGTCAAACCGGCAGACACCCGATCGGCGAAAAAACGCGCCGAAAAAGCCTCGAAAAATCAAGCTCGAACCTGTTTGCGCGCCTTGATGACGCCGGTTCCCGCCACATTCGAGGTCCGTTTGGCGGATCAGGACCAGTCGAGCACGATTTTGCCGATGTGCTCGCTGCTCTCCATGAGCGCATGGGCTTCGGCGGCCTGCGCGGCCGGAAACACCTTGAACACGACCGGCTTGATGCGACCCTCTTCAATCAGCGGCCACACATTCGCCTTCAGTTCCTGCGCGATCTGCGCCTTGAAATCGACCGAGCGCGCGCGCAACGTGGAGCCCGTGACCGTCAGACGGCGGCGCAGGATCTCGCCCATGTTGAGTTCGGACTTCGAGCCGCCGAGCGTCGCGATCAGCACGATACGGCCGCCGGTCGCGAGCGCCGACAGTTCGCGCGGCACGTAGCCGCCCGCCACCATGTCGAGAATCACGTCCACGCCGCGATCGTGCGTGAGCGACTTCACGACCTCGACGAAATCCTCGGTGCGATAGTTGATCGCCCGTTCCGCGCCGAGCGCCTCGCAGGCGCGGCACTTCTCGTCCGAGCCCGCGGTCGCGAACACGCGGAAACCGAGCGCGTGCGCGATCTGGATCGCCGTCACGCCGATGCCGCTCGAGCCGCCCTGCACCATCAGCGTTTCGTTCTCGCCACCCTCGCCTTTGCCGAGCTGCGCGCGCTGAAACACGTTGCTCCACACCGTGAAGAACGTTTCGGGCAGCGACGCCGCCTCGACGTCCGTCAGACCTTGCGGCACCGGCAGACACTGGCCGAGCGGCGCAACCACGTATTCGGCGTAACCGCCGCCCGCGATCAGCGCGCACACGCGGTCGCCGATCTTCAGGCCGAACGGATTGTACTTCTCGTCGAGCGTGCCGCCGACGATCTCGCCCGCCACTTCGAGGCCAGGCAGATCCGAAATACCCGGCGGCGGCGCATAGGACCCCTTGCGCTGAAACACGTCCGGACGATTCACGCCCGACGCGCTCACCTTGATCAGCACTTCGCCGGCCTTCGGCTCGGGGGTCGGGCGCTCGGTCAGCTTGAGCACGTCCGGCGTACCGAATTCGGTTATTTCAACGGCCTTCATCTCAGGTCTCCCAAGGGCTGCGCGCCCCGCGCATGAATGATGTCGCGCCCGCAAGGCGGACGCACGGTAATCTCTTCCGACATTCTCATAAAAAAACGGCCGGCGCGCTCATCACGCTGCCGGCCGTTTCAGCTTGCCGCCTTACTGCTGCGGTTCGCCTTGCGGTGCATTGCCTTCGTTCAGCAGAGCCTTCGCCGACAGACGCACACGACCCTTCTCATCCGTCTGGATGACCTTGACCTTAACGATCTGGCCTTCCTTCAGGTAGTCGTTGATGTCCTTGATGCGCTCGTTGGCGATTTCGGAGATGTGCAGCAGACCATCCTTGCCCGGCAGCAGGTTCACGATCGCGCCGAAGTCCAGCAGCTTGAGGACCGCGCCTTCGTACACCTGGCCCACTTCGACTTCGGCCGTGATGTTCTCGATGCGCTTCTTCGCTTCGGCCATGCCTTCGCTCGAGGTCGAAGCAATCGTCACGACGCCGTCGTCCGAGATGTCGATCGTCGTGCCGGTTTCTTCCGTCAGCGCGCGGATCACCGAACCGCCCTTGCCGATCACGTCGCGGATCTTTTCCGGGTTGATCTTGATGGTGATCATGCGCGGAGCGTAAGCCGACAGCTCCGTGTTCACGCCCGACACCGCCGAGGTCATCTTGCCGAGGATGTGCAGACGCGCTTCGTGCGCTTGCGCGAGCGCGACCTGCATGATTTCCTTGGTGATGCCCTGGATCTTGATGTCCATCTGCAGCGCGGTCACGCCAGCTTCCGTACCCGCAACCTTGAAGTCCATGTCGCCGAGGTGATCTTCATCGCCGAGGATGTCGGTCAGCACCGCGAACTTGTTGTCTTCGAGGATCAGGCCCATCGCGATACCGGCAACGTGCGCCTTCATCGGCACGCCGGCGTCCATCAGCGCGAGGCAGCCGCCGCAGACCGAAGCCATCGACGACGAACCGTTCGACTCGGTGATTTCCGAGACGACGCGGATCGAGTAGCCGAATTCTTCAGCGCTCGGCAGGCACGCGACCAGCGCGCGCTTGGCCAGACGGCCGTGGCCGACTTCGCGGCGCTTGGGCGAACCAACACGGCCCGTTTCGCCGGTCGCGAACGGAGGCATGTTGTAGTGGAGCATGAAGCGGTCGCGGTACTCGCCTTCGAGCGCGTCGATGATCTGCTCGTCGCCCTTCGTGCCGAGCGTCGCGACGACCAGCGCCTGCGTTTCGCCACGCGTGAACAGTGCCGACCCGTGGGTGCGCGGCAGCACGCCCGTACGGATTTCGATCGGGCGAACCGTGCGCGTGTCACGGCCGTCGATACGCGGCTCGCCGTTCAGGATCTGCGAACGGACGATCTTGGCTTCGATGTCGAACAGCATGTTGCCGACGGTCGCCTTGTCGGCCGCCGTCGTGCCGGCCGCAGCCGCATCTTCTTCGAGCTTCGCCGACGTTGCTGCGTAGACTTCCTTCAGCTTGGCCGAACGTTGTTGCTTGTCGCGCAGCTGGTACGCGGCGAGCAGGTCGCTGTGAGCGATTTCCGCGACGCGCGCGATCAGCGCTTCGTTCTTCGGGGCCGGCTGCCAGTCCCACTCGGGCTTGCCGCCGTCGCGAACCAGTTCGTGGATCGCGTCGATCGCCGTTTGCATCTGCTCGTGGCCGAACACGACCGCGCCGAGCATCACGTCTTCCGGCAGCTGGTCGGCTTCCGATTCCACCATCAGCACCGCGCGCTCCGTGCCGGCGACCACGAGGTCGAGGCGCGACTGCTTGCTTTGCGAACGCGTCGGGTTCAGGACGTATTCGTTGTTGATGTAGGCCACGCGTGCGGCGCCGACCGGGCCGTTGAACGGCAGACCCGAGATCGCCAGCGCAGCCGACGCGCCGATCAGCGCGGGGATGTCAGCCGGGACTTCCGGGTTGATCGACAGGACGTGGATCACGACCTGGACTTCGTTGTAGAAGCCTTCCGGGAACAGCGGGCGCAGCGGACGATCGATCAGGCGCGAGATCAGCGTTTCGCCTTCCGACGGACGGCCTTCGCGGCGGAAGAAACCGCCCGGGATCTTGCCGGCCGAATAGGTCTTCTCGAGGTAATCGACGGTGAGCGGGAAGAAGTCTTGACCCGGCTTGGCGGTCTTCGCGCCGACGACGGTCGCGAGCACCACGGTGTCTTCGACGTCGACGATGACGGCGCCGCTCGCCTGACGGGCAATTTCACCGGTTTCGAGGCGCACATTGTGCTGGCCCCATTTGAATTCCTTCACGACTTTATTGAACATGGTCATGGTCACTCACTCCTTACTCATTTGTTATGCGGCGCCCGCACACGCGGACGTCACGGCAAGTCAAGGTTCCGGCACCGCGCGGGAAGAGGAGTGTTATGCCATTCCAGCGGAGCGCGCGGGTGCGTTGGGCGCGCCCTCGCGGCCAATGGCCGCGCACGATCTGCTGGAATGACACAAAGCTCTGCCCCGAAGTGCGGCCCTGGCTGCTTTGTGCTGCGGTACTGCGTTTTCCTGCGTTTGCCCTGCGTTTTCCTGCTACTGCCTTGTACTGCCAGCCGATACGCATCGCGAGAAGCGTACCGTTCAAAAACAAAATGCCTGTATCAGTGGAACTGACACAGGCATCTTTCTGGAAGACCTTCCGGTTACTTGCGCAGACCCAGCTTTTCGATCAGTGCGCGGTAACGATCAGCGTCCTTGCCCTTCAGGTAGTCGAGCAGCTTGCGACGGCGGCTCACCATGCGCAGCAGACCACGACGGCTGTGGTGATCCTTTGCGTGCGACTTGAAGTGGCCAGTCAGTTCGTTGATACGCGACGTCAGGAGTGCAACCTGAACTTCGGGCGAACCCGTGTCGCCGGTGCCGCGCGCGAATTGCGCGACGATGTCGGACTTCTTGATATCTGCTACGGACATTTGCTTTTCCTTTGAAACAAACAAGCGGTCACGGAAGAACGGCCGTGCCGTGGTTAGTTGCAACTACGAGGTTTTTACAGCGGCTTCTACTGCGCTTTTACTGCGATACAGCCTTGCCGAGATTTTCGACAAGGCGCGTATTGTAGCACAGCGACCATGCGCCGCGAACCCACCTGTCACGACGCGTTCACGGACGCTTCATCTTGCAGACCGTCGACGGCGCGGTACGCTCCGCCGGCAGCGCCAGCACGGTGCGAAAACCGTAGCCGGAGCCCTCGTTGTCGAAGCGCACGCCCGGCGTACCCTGCTTGTCCATCTGCATGACGTAAAGGGGCTGGATCGCCTGATGATCGTCGGCGCGCATCAGGATCGGATGGAAGCCGTTGTCGAAACGCAGCCCTTCGAGCGCCTTCGCGACCGCCGCCGGTTCGGCCGAGGCCGCCTTCGTCATCGCCTGGGCGAGCATCTCGACCATCATCGACATGCGCAGCACCGGGTAGTCGTCCTGCGCCGCCGGATAGCGCGCGCGGAATGCCTTGTACCACGCGTCGGAGGCCGCGCCGCCCGCGTTCGGGTGCCAGTCGGCCACGGCGATCACGTGCTTGACGCCTGCGTCGCCGAGCGCGGCCGGGGCGCCGAGGCTGTTGCCGTAGAAGGTGTAGAACTTCGCGTCGAGGCCCTGCTCGCGCGCCGCCTTCACCAGCAGCGTGAGGTCGTTGCCCCAGTTGCCCGTGACGACCGCGTCGGCGCCCGCCGCGCGGATCTTCGCGATATACGGCGCGAAATCCTTCACGCGGCCGATCGGGTGAAACTCGTCGCCGACGATCGCGATATCGGGCCGGTCCTTAGCCAGCGCCGAGCGCGCGAGCGTGCTCACGTCGTGGCCGAAGCTGTAGTCCTGATTGAGCAGGTAGACCTTCCTGACCGATTTGTCGGCGGCGATCACGTCCGCGAGCGCGTCCATACGCATGCCCGCGTGCGCGTCGAAGCGGAAGTGCCAGAAGCTGCAATTCGCGTTGGTGAGCGCGGGATCGTCGGCGGAATAGTTGAGGAACAGCTCGCGGTTATCGGGCTCGCGCGTGTTCTGACGGTCGATGGCCGTCACCAGCGCCGCCGCCACCGCCGAGCTGTTGCCCTGCATGACGAAGCCGATGTGGCGGTCCTGCGCCGCGCGCAGCTGCATCAGCGCGGCTTCGGTGCTGCCCTTGCTGTCGAGCACGACCAGTTCGAGCGGATGCCGCCCGTCGGGCAGCGCCACGCCGCCCTGCGCGTTCACGCGCTCGACGCCGAAACGCAGGTTGCGCTCGACCGCCGCGCCCGCATCGGCAAACGGGCCGGACATGCCTTCGATCAGCGCGAGCGGGATCGGCTTGCCTGCCGCAACGCCGCTCGCCTCGGCGGCGTCCACCGTACGCAACGCGCCCGGGGCCGCCACGCTCAGGAGCGCCGCCGCCAGCGTCAACAGCGCCGGGGCGTGGGTGAAATATCGCGTGAATCGTGCCGTCATGCGCTCTGCCCTCTCGCTACGCAAACTCGAATAAAGCGCGGATCATAGGGCGCACCGGCGCACGCCCGCAAGCCCGCCGTGATCGCGACGTGTCAAAATAACGGCTCCATATTCGGCGCCGGTTCGCACGGCGCCCCGGGGAGCATTCATGTTCGACCGCCTTTCCTCCGCCATCGCCACGCTGCGCGGCTTCACGCGCGAGGCGCCGCGCGCGCCGCGCCGCGTCCTGCTCGCGGGCCTCGGCGCGCTCGCGCTCGCGGGCTGCGCGCAGCCCTGGCAGCAGTTCCACGCGGGCGACGACGCCCAGTCCGTGATCGCCCGCTTCGGCCCGCCGCGCGAAGTCTACGACCTGCCCGACGGCGGCAAGCGCCTGATGTGGCCCACGCAGCCGATGGGCGAAGTCACCACGGCCGCCGACATCGACAAGAACGGCAAGGTCGTCAACGTGCGCCAGGTCCTGCAGCCGAATGAGTTCTACAAGGCCGAGATCGGCAAATGGACGCGCGCCGATGTGCTCGTGAACTTCGGCCGCCCGGTCGATACGTCCTATTTCCCGCTGATGAAGAAGGAAGCATGGACTTATCGCTATCTGGAAGACGGCGTCTGGTACATGCTCTACAGCTTCTATTTCGACGATCAGGGCATCCTGCGCCTCACGCAGAAAACGCCCGATCCGCTGCACGATCCGGATCTGCGCGCCCGCTTCTGATCCGGACCTGGCCCGGCAAAACAAAACCCCCGCGCTCTCGCGAACGCGGGGTTTTTCATTGGCGCGCGCCGCACGAGGCGACGCACCGGCCGAACGCTTACGAAAGCTGCGGATTGAGCTTGTTCGTGTCCGACGAGTAGAGCTTGTTGAGCGCCGAGATGTACGCCTTGGCCGACGCCGCGACGATATCCGGATCGGTGCCCACGCCGTTCACGATGCGGCCGCCCTTCGACAGACGCACCGTCACTTCGCCCTGCGCCTGCGTGCCGGTCGTGATCGCGTTCACCGAGTACAGCAGCAGTTCCGAACCGCTGCCCACTTCGGTTTCGATCGCGTTGAAGGTTGCGTCGACCGGGCCGTTACCCGCGGCTTCGCCCGTCACTTCCGAGCCGTCCGCCGAGAACACGATGCGCGCGTGCGGGCGCTCGCCGGTTTCCGAACGCTGCGAGAGCGCGATGAACTTGTAGTGTTCCTTCTCTTGCTGCTCGGCCGATTCCTCGGTGACGATCGCCATGATGTCTTCGTCGAAAATCTCCGACTTGCGGTCGGCGAGTTCCTTGAAGCGGGCGAACGCGCTGTTGAGTTCGGCTTCGCTTTCGAGCTGCACGCCGAGTTCCTGGAGACGCTGCTTGAACGCGTTGCGGCCCGAGAGCTTGCCGAGCACGATCTTGTTCGCGGTCCAGCCCACGTCTTCCGCGCGCATGATTTCGTAGGTGTCGCGTGCCTTGAGCACGCCGTCCTGGTGAATGCCCGACGCGTGCGCGAACGCGTTCGCGCCCACCACCGCCTTGTTCGGCTGCACGACGAAACCGGTGATCTGCGAAACGAGCTTCGAGGCCGGCACGATCTGCGTGGTGTCGATGCCGAGGTCGAGGCCGAAGTAGTCCTTGCGGGTCTTCACGGCCATGACGATTTCTTCGAGCGACGTATTGCCCGCGCGCTCGCCGAGACCGTTGATCGTGCACTCGACCTGACGCGCGCCGCCGATCTGCACGCCGGCCAGCGAGTTCGCCACGGCCATGCCGAGGTCGTTATGGCAGTGCACCGAGAACACAGCCTTGTCCGAATTCGGAATGCGCTCGCGCAGCGTCTTCACGAGATTGCCGTAGAGTTCCGGCACGCCGTAGCCGACCGTATCGGCGATGTTGATCGTGGTCGCGCCTTCGTTGATGACGGCTTCGAGCACGCGGCACAGGAAATCCATGTCCGAGCGGCTGCCGTCTTCGGGCGAGAACTCCACGTCGTTGGTGAACTTGCGCGCGAAACGCACCGCCAGCTTCGCCTGTTCGAGCACCTGCTCCGGCGACATGCGCAGCTTCTTCTCCATGTGCAGCGGCGACGTGGCGATGAAGGTGTGAATGCGGAAGTGGTCGGCGGGCTTGAGCGCGTCGGCGGCGCGCTGGATGTCCTTGTCGTTCGCGCGGGCGAGCGAGCAGATCGTGCTGTCCTTGATCATGCCGGCGATCGTGTGGATCGCGTCGAAGTCGCCGTTCGAGCTGGCCGCGAAGCCCGCTTCGATGATGTCGACCTTCATCCGCTCGAGCTGCTTCGCGATGCGGATTTTCTCTTCCTTCGTCATCGACGCACCGGGCGACTGCTCGCCGTCGCGCAACGTCGTATCGAAAATGATGAGCTTTTCTGCTGCCATTTTGGGTCTCCGGGGGGACTTGTTCAGTGTCTAAAAACGGATTTTGGGTGTTCGCGCCACCGATGGCGACGCTGACAATGAACGAGGCTTACGGAGGGCGAGCGAGATCAGCGCGGCAGGCGCGCTAGCGCTAGCGTGCTTAGCAGCGCGCCGGCTTGAAGGGAAAAGAGGGGGAACTGGATGGTGTCCATCGCCCGACTATAGCCGGAAACCGGCGATAGCGCAATCCGATAAGTCCTGCGGGCGCAAAGCGCCGCCCGGCGTTGCCGTGACGCGAAAGAAACAGGCGAAAAAGAAAAAGGGCCGCGCTCGCGCGTGGCCCTTTCATCGTATTCGCGACAGAAGTCGCCGCGCGCCCTAGCGCTCGCGCGGCGACGAACGCGCCGGATTGGCGCGCCCGCGCAGCCCCTGATACGCCCAGAAGACATAGCCCGACAGGCCATAGAGCACGAACAGGCCGAACAGCATCAACGGCGGATCCGACGACACCAGCACGAACGCCACCACCACGAGCAGCGTGGCCGCGAACGGCACGCGATGCCGCACGTCGAGCGCCTTGCCGCTGTAGAACGGCGCGTTGGAGACCATCGTCACGCCCGCGTAGATCGTCAGCACGAAGGCGACCCACGGCAGCCAGGACAGCTTCACCGGCACGCGGTTATCGGTCGCGAGCCAGACGAAACCGGCGATCAGCGCGGCCGCGGCCGGGCTCGGCAGGCCCTGGAAGAAACGCTTGTCCACCGAACCGATGTTGGTGTTGAAGCGCGCGAGCCGCAGCGCCGCACCCGAGCAGTAGACGAAGGCCGCAAGCCAGCCCCAGCGCCCGAGATCCTTGAGCACCCACTCGTACATCACGAGCGCCGGCGCGACGCCGAACGACACCATGTCCGAAAGGCTGTCGAACTGCTCGCCGAACGCGCTCTGCGAGTGCGTCATGCGCGCGACGCGCCCGTCCATGCCGTCGAGCACCATCGCCACGAAAATGGCGATGGCCGCCACTTCGAAGCGCACGTTCATCGCCTGCACGACGGCGAAGAAACCGCAGAACAGCGCCGCGGTCGTGAACGCGTTCGGCAGCAGATAAATGCCGCGCTTCTTCAGGAAATCCTGGCGCGCGGCGCGACGGCTCGCCGCCACGCCGACCTGATCCTGCACCGCCTTGTTGCGGCGAAACGGACGCGGCAGCGGGCCGCCGGCGGGATTGCGGGGACGACGCGGTTTGAATCCGGCCATACCTGCCCTCCTTATGCCGATTGGGTCGGCAGCTCGGCGAGAATCGTCGACGAGGCGGACACCTTCTCGCCGATCGACACGCGCGGACGGCTACCCACCGGCAGATACACGTCGACGCGCGAGCCGAAGCGGATGAAGCCGTAGCGCTGGCCGCGCGAGAGCGGCTCGCCTGCGCGCACGTAGCAGAGAATCCGGCGCGCGATCAGGCCCGCGATCTGCACCGAGGTGACGGTCGTGCCGTCGGCCATCGTCAGCACGACGGCGTTGCGTTCGTTCTCGGTCGAGGCCTTGTCGATGGCGGCGTTCAGGTACGCGCCCGGGAAATATTCGACCTTCGCGACGGCGCCGTCGACGGGCGAACGCTGCGAGTGGACGTTGAAAACGTTCATGAACACGCTGATCTTCAGCGCTTCACGGTTGGCGTACGGGTCGTGCGCGGTTTCCACGGCGACGATGCGGCCGTCGGCGGGGCACAGGACGGCGTTGGCCTGGGTGGGAATCGGGCGCGGCGGATCGCGGAAGAACTGAACGACGAAGATCAGGATCAGCCAGAACGGCCATGCGAGTCCGAAGCCTGCGACCGCATGGATCAAGAGCGCCACGACGGCCGCAATGGCGATGAACGGCCAGCCTTCGCGCGCGATGATCGGATGAGGGTAATTCATGGTGGCTTCGCTGTTATTTTAAAAACCGTAGGATAGCAAAAGCCGCCCAGGCTTCGTCCCACCTGGGCGGCTTTTCTTGGCACTCACTGTCGCGAAGCAGTATAAAACCGCACGCGAGGTCGTACTCAGTCCGTCAGATTAGTTCTTCGACTGGTCGACGAGCTTGTTTGCAGCGATCCACGGCATCATCGCGCGGAGCTTCGCACCGACCACTTCGATCTGGTGCTCGGCGCCCAGGCGGCGGCGCGATTGCAGCGTCGGCGCGCCGGCCTTGTTTTCGAGAATGAAGCTCTTCGCGTATTCGCCGGTCTGGATGTCCTTCAGGACTTCCTTCATGACCTTCTTCGTTTCGGCCGTGATCACGCGCGGGCCCGTCACGTACTCGCCGTATTCGGCGTTGTTCGAGATCGAGTAGTTCATGTTCGCGATGCCGCCTTCGTAGATCAGGTCGACGATCAGCTTGAGTTCGTGCAGGCACTCGAAGTACGCCATTTCCGGCGCGTAACCTGCTTCGACCAGCGTTTCGAAGCCGGCCTTGATCAGATCGACCGTACCGCCGCACAGCACGGCTTGTTCGCCGAACAGGTCGGTTTCGGTTTCTTCGCGGAAGTTCGTTTCGATGATGCCGGCACGGCCGCCGCCGTTCGCTGCCGCGTACGACAGGGCGATGTCACGTGCTGCGCCCGACTTGTCCTGGTGGACAGCGATCAGGTGGGGCACGCCGCCGCCTTGCGAGTAGGTGCCGCGAACCGTGTGGCCCGGCGCCTTCGGCGCGATCATGATGACGTCCAGATCCGCACGCGGGATCACCTGGCCGTAGTGAACGTTGAAGCCGTGCGCGAACGCGAGGGCTGCGCCGTTCTTGATGTTCGCGTGAACTTCCTTCGCGTACACGTCGGCGATCTGCTCGTCCGGCAGCAGCATCATGACGACGTCGGCGTTCTTCACCGCTTCGGCCACTTCCTTGACCTGGAGACCGGCGTTCTCAGCCTTGCTCCACGATGCGCCGTTCTTGCGCAGGCCAACCGTGACGTTCACGCCGCTTTCCTTCAGGTTCAGCGCGTGAGCATGGCCTTGCGAGCCGTAACCGATGATGGTGACCTGCTTGCCCTTGATGAGGGAGAGATCGGCGTCCTTGTCGTAGAAAACTTTCATGTTGGTTCCTTGGCGAGAGTCTGGTGAATTTCGGTACTGCAATTAGCTAGTGCTGCGCCGGATGCGTCGTCGCTTGTCGCGGGCCGCGCATCCGGTCAAGTTCCGGTGCAAGATCGACTGAGTCGGGTCACACCTTCAGAATGCGCTCTCCGCGCCCGATGCCCGAGCCGCCCGTACGGACGGTTTCGAGAATCGCGGTGCTGTCGAGCGCCTCGATGAACGCGTCGAGCTTGTCGCTCGCACCCGTCAGTTCGATCGTGTAGGTCTTTTCGGTGACGTCGATGATGCGGCCACGGAAAATATCCGCCATCCGCTTCATCTCCTCACGTTCCTTGCCGACCGCCCTTACCTTGATCAGCATCAGCTCGCGCTCGATGTGGGCGCCCTCGGTAAGGTCGACCACTTTCACCACCTCGATCAGGCGGTTCAGATGCTTCGTGATCTGTTCGATCACGTCGTCCGAGCCAATGGAAACGATGGTCATGCGCGACAGCGAACGGTCTTCGGTCGGCGCCACCGTCAAGGTTTCAATGTTGTAGCCGCGTGCGGAGAAGAGGCCGACCACGCGCGACAGCGCGCCCGGCTCGTTTTCCAGCAGAACGGAAATGATGTGTCTCATGATGTGATCCGCGATTTATCCAGTGAGCGTGGTTGCCGCCCTTCCCCGCGAACCCGCGCGCCCGTTGTGTGGACGCGCGCCGCGCGAGGTTGGAACGGCGCCGTGCAAAAACCGTTACAGGTCTTCCGAGCCGAGCAGCATCTCGGTGATGCCCTTGCCGGCCTGAACCATCGGCCAGACGTTTTCGGAAGGGTCGGTCTGGAAATCGAGGAACACCGTGCGGTCCTTCAGGCGCAGCGCTTCTTTGAGCGCCGGCTCCACATCGGCCGTCTTTTCGATCCGCATGCCGACGTGGCCATACGCTTCGGCGAGCTTCACGAAGTCAGGCAGCGCATCCATGTACGAATGCGAATAGCGCTTGCTGTATTCGATCTGCTGCCACTGGCGGACCATGCCGAGGTAGCGGTTGTTCAGCGAAATGATCTTCACGGGCGTGTCGTACTGCTTGCAGGTCGACAGCTCCTGAATGCACATCTGGATCGAGCCTTCGCCCGTGATGCACAGCACGTCGTCGTCGGGGTGGGCCATCTTCACGCCCATCGCCGCCGGCAGGCCGAAGCCCATCGTGCCGAGACCACCGGAGTTGATCCAGCGGCGCGGCTGGTTGAAGCGGTAGAACTGCGCGGCCCACATCTGGTGCTGGCCGACGTCCGAACACACGAAAGCATTGCCGCCCGTGAGTTCCCACGCCTTTTCGACCACGAACTGCGGCTTGATGATGTCGCTCGAACGGTCGAACTTCAGGCAGTTCTTTTCACGCCAGCCTTCGATGTCCTTCCACCAGTCGGCGAGCGCGGCCGTGTCCGGACCGTGTTCGGCGTGCTGCAGTTGCTCGATGAGCTCCTTGAGCACTTCCTTGACGTCGCCGACGATGGGGATATCGACCTTCACGCGCTTCGAGATCGACGACGGGTCGATGTCGATGTGAATGATCTTGCGCGGACGCGACGCGAAGTGCGCCGGGTCGCCGATCACGCGGTCGTCGAAACGCGCGCCGATCGCGATCAGCACGTCGCAGTGCTGCATCGCCATGTTGGCTTCGTAGGTGCCGTGCATGCCGAGCATGCCGAGGAACTTGCGGTCGCTCGCGCGATAGCCGCCCAGACCCATCAGCGTGTTCGTGACCGGGTAGCCGAGCAGGTCGGCGAACTGGTTCAGTTCGCGCGACGCATCCGCGAGGATGATGCCGCCGCCGGTGTAGATGTACGGACGCCTGGCCGAGAGAAGCAGCGACACCGCCTTGCGGATCTGCCCCGAGTGGCCCTTGGTGACCGGGTTGTACGAGCGCAGCGAAACGCTCTTGACCGGTTCGTACGCGCACGGCGTCTTCGACACGTCCTTCGGAATGTCGATCAGCACGGGGCCGGGACGGCCGGTGCGCGCAATGTAGAAAGCTTTCTTGACGGTGGCGGCGAGGTCGCGCACGTCCTTCACGAGGAAGTTGTGCTTCACGCAGGGACGCGTGATGCCGACCGTATCGCACTCCTGGAACGCATCTTGACCGATGGCGGCAGTCGGCACCTGGCCGCTGATGATCACCATCGGGATCGAGTCCATGTAGGCCGTTGCGATGCCGGTCACCGCGTTGGTGACGCCAGGACCCGAGGTCACGAGACACACGCCGACGTTGCCGGTCGAGCGCGCATAGGCGTCGGCCGCGTGCACGGCTGCCTGTTCGTGGCGCACGAGAACGTGCTGGATTTTGTCCTGCTTGTACAGCTCGTCGTAAATGTAGAGCACCGAGCCGCCGGGATAGCCCCAGATGAATTCGACCTGCTCGTCGGCGAGCGCCTTCATCAGCACGGTTCCGCCGATGGAGTTTTGAGCTTGAGGGTCAGATTCTTGCGAGGGGGGGACCGACGTGGAGAATTCCGCGCTGGGCATGTTCATCATTCACCTTTCGAATTTTCGGCAAAAAATTGATCGGGTGCTCTCTGCCGGGCTTGTGGCTCGGGTTCAAGCGGCGCGTCCAGTTGACAGATGAGCTTCTTGGGCTCATCTCAATTGAGACAGTCACTTATGTTGCGAACCGTCGAAGATAGCGGCTCGAAAGCATTCGGTCAAGCGCTTATTGTCGATTCGTGGCGCATTTTCGAATCACAGGTACAAAGGTTGCGCAGGCGCCGGACATCGGCATGGGCCGGCGAGGCGGCGAAACGCGAGCGCAAGGGAGCAAAACGGAAGCAAAACGGGAGCGCAGCCAAAGCGAAAAAACGCAATTAAGGCGCTGTTAAGGCGCAGTCGCTTACTAATACGCTGCGCCGGCTTGCCAACAACCTTCAAACCGACTCCATCTGCGCATCCGGTGCGTTCACCCGCACCGGCGCGCCGCGGATCGGGTAAAGTGCGCGGCAGCGGCGCCGGACATGATCCGCGCCGCGCCCAAGCTGACGCGACACGGCTGCGTGGACGCCCGGATCACCCGCCGGCGCGAAAATTTGCTAGCATCCGCGAGTTTTACGACATTTTTCGAACGATTACGCGTACGCTGGTGGCGGCGCCCTGCAACGGATGGCATCAGACAAGGAACTCGCCGATTTCCTGGCGGGCGTCGAAAGACGCGCGTTCAAGCAGACGGTCTACGCCGTGCGCGACGACGACGCCTCGCTCGACATCGTGCAGGACGCGATGATCAAGCTCGCGGAAAAATACGGAGACCGCCCCCCGCCGAGCTCCCGCTGCTCTTCCAGCGTATTCTGCAGAATACGATGCACGACTATTTTCGTCGGCAGAAAGTACGCAATACGTGGGTGAGCCTGTTCTCCTCGCTGAGCGGCGCCGACGACGAGGATTTCGACCCGCTCGAAACCTTCGAGGCCGAATCGGGCTCTCCCGGTGCGGAAAGCAGCGAACAGCAGATGGAGCGCGCCCAGGTCCTCCAGCTCATCGACGACGAAATCCAGAAATTGCCAGCACGTCAACGGGAGGCGTTTCTGATGCGTTACTGGGAAGATATGGATGTCGCCGAAACCGCCGCTGCCATGGGCTGTTCCGAGGGCAGTGTGAAAACGCACTGCTCGCGGGCCACGCATACGCTGGCTCAGGCGCTCAAGGCCAAAGGAATCACGCTATGAGCTCCGCTCTCGATAAACAAGAACTAGAGTTCGTGCAGGAGTTGCGCCGCGCGCTCGACGAGAGCGCCGCCAGCCTGCCCTCTGCCACCACTGTCCGATTGTCCGCCGCCCGCAAGGCCGCGCTCGCCCGCAAGAAGGCCGAGCCCGTGCTCGTGCGCGCGCCGGCGCTGGCCGCCGCGGGTGTCGGCGCCATCGGTGGTGTGCCGGGCGGCCTGCCGGCGCCGCGCCGCCGCTCCGCCCTCGCACGCTTCGCGCTCGCGTGGCCGCTCGCCGCGCTGGTGGCCGGCCTCTTCGCGATCGCGTACTTCGAAGATCAACAACGTACCGCGGAACTCGCCGATATCGACGCGGCCATGCTGAGCGACGACCTGCCGCTCACGGCCTATCTCGATCACGGCTTCAACGCGTACCTGTCGCGCTCGCATTAATACGGAAAACCGGGGGATTGACGGGGTGAGTTACAAGCGCGGCCTGGCCGTTGTCATTGGATCTGTGGTCGCGGCGCTGGTGTCGTATGCAGCGACCTACCCGCGCTTTCATCCCGAGCTCGCCGCGCCGGAAGCCGCCAACGCGGCCAATGCGCCCGCTCCGGGTTCCACCGCCACCGTCGCCGAGCCGGCGGCCACTGCACCGTTCGCGCAGCAACCCGGCAGCGGCAGCCCGCTGGCGTGGTCGCGCCTGAGCGACGCGCAACGTGTCGCGCTCGCGCCGTTCGCCAGCGAGTGGGACCGTTTCAGCGATGAACGCAAGCGCAAATGGCTGCGGATCGCCGCGCGTTATCCGAAGATGACGCCCGAAGCGCAAAAACGCTTACAAGAACGCATGGCCGAATGGGTGCGCATGACGCCCGAACAGCGCCGCGTTGCGCGCGAGAACTATCAGGTGTCGAAGGAACTGCCCGCACAGGCGCGTCAGCGTGCGTGGAAGGCGTACCAGGAACTCTCCGACGAGCAGAAGGCGAAGCTCGCCGCCAGCGAGCGCAAGCGCCGCACGGTGGTCAGCGCGCCGCCGAGCGGCAACAAGAGCGAAATCCGCGACATCGAGCGTCTCGTCAACGAACGCGAGCATCGCGCCCGTGCACGCGCCGCCGGCAACGCGTCGGGTGTGAACGGCGTGCCCGCGCCCGTGGTGCCCGAGCAACCGGGCTCGACCGGCCAGAACAGCGGCACGGCCGCGGCGGCCGCCGCCAGCATTCCGGCGGCCGGCAGCTTCGAGCCCGCAGTTCCGGTGCCGGTGTCGCCCGCCGAAGCGCCTGCGGCATTCAAGGGCTCCTGAGCCCGGCGTGCGCCGCCGCTTCGCCTCGCGTTAAGCCTGGCATTAGCACGCGTTTCGCCCTGCCCCCGTTCGCGGTTATTCTTGCGGTGTCCCGCCCTCATTCCGACACCGCCGACACCGCGACGCCAACGTGAACGACCGCGCTTCCACTGCTCTGCCCGTTGCGGATTCCGCCGATCGCGCCGATCCCGCGACCGCCGCTTCACGCATCCCCGCCGCGCCCGCACCCGTCACCCTGCGACGCCGCCTCGCCTCGCTCGTCTACGAAAGCGTGCTGCTGTTCGGCGTGATCTTCATCGCCGGGCTCGCATTCAGCCTCGTCATGCAACAGCGCAATGGCTACACCTACCATCGGGCGATGTCCGCGTGGATCGTGCTGGTGGCCGGGCTCTACTTCGTCGGCTTCTGGCATCGCGGCGGCCAGACGCTGCCGATGAAAACCTGGCGCATGCGCGTCGTCGGCCCCGATGGCGCGCCGCCGACGCTAGGCCGCGCGACGCTGCGCTACCTGGCCGCGTGGCTCTGGTTCCTGCCGCCGCTCGTGCTGCATCCGCTGCTCGATCTCACGATTCCCCACACGCTTGCGCTCGAAGCCGTCTGGTTCGCGCTCTGGGCCGGCGCCGCGCGTTTGGACCGCGAGCGTCGCTTCCCGCACGATCGACTTGCGGGCACGCGCATCGTCGCCGTGCCGCGCTGAAAGCCGACAAACCACCGCACGCGGCGGAGCGAAATCATCCGGCTGAGCCGCCGCGTTGCCGCCAAACCACGTCATCGATATGTCATGGGGCGGTACGCGCGCGTCACCGTTCACGCGCGCCGCGACGCAACGCCAGGCCCCGCGCAGACTTGGCGCTCGCCCGCAAACGCAGCCGAGGGCGAGTAACAAGACCTTCTTGTGACTGTCACGGCGTCGTCATGGGCACATGGCGCAATGCGCACATTGCAACCTGCCGCGTGTGCCATGGCCCAAAAGACGACCGCGACCCCACTTTTCCGGCAGACTTCCGGCCCTGGCGCCGATCCCGCCGCCTTCCACCCCGGTCCGGGCGCCGCGTCGCTCAACCCGCCTCCGCTGCCCTTCCAGGGCGACACGTCGCCCGATGCTCACGACGACGATCACCCCGCCCCGACCCGCTACCGCACGATCTGGCTCTCCGACATCCATCTCGGCACCAACGGCTGTCAGGCGAACTATCTGCTCGACTTCCTGCGCCATAACGAGTCGGAGTACCTGTACCTCGTCGGCGACATCATCGACGGCTGGCAGTTGCGCAAGGGCTGGTTCTGGCCGCAGGCGCACAACGACGTCGTGCAGAAAGTGCTGCGCAAGGCGCGCAAGGGCACCCAGGTCGTCTACATCCCGGGCAATCACGACGAAGGCGCGCGCCAGTTCTGCAACCTCGCGTTCGGCGACATCCACGTGCGCGAGGAAGCGTTCCACACCACGCTCGCCGGCAAGCGCCTGTGGGTCGTGCACGGCGATCTGTTCGACGGCGTGATCCAGCACGCGAAGTGGCTCGCCTATCTCGGCGACTCGGCCTATACCGTGATCCTCGTGCTGAACCGCTGGTTCAACCGCATCCGCGCAAAGCTCGGCTTTCAGTACTGGTCGCTCTCGCAGTACCTCAAGCATCAGGTCAAGAACGCCGTGAACTTCATCTCGTCGTTCGAGCGCGTGATGACCGACGAAGCGCGCCGCCGCGGCTGCGACGGCGTGGTTTGCGGCCACATCCACAAGGCCGAGATCCGCGAAATCGACGGCGTGCTGTACTGCAACGACGGCGACTGGGTCGAGAGCCTGTCGGCGCTCGTGGAGACCTTCGAGGGCGAACTGCGCATCGTCTACTGGACGGTGATGCAGTCGCCGCAGGCGCAGACGGCGAGCCGCAAGGCGCGCGTGAGCGCGGCCTGAGCGGCGCGGCCGCCTCGCCGGATTCACACGGGCCCCGCGTGAACATGCGCCGTCTTTTATCCGCACGCACGCCGTGAACGCGCAGTAAACACATCGGGCACGGCGCCGGCCGCGCCCGTCCGACACGGCGCGCCGACGCCACACCAACCGCACCACCAGAGGGCCTCCGACCGATGAAGATCATGATCGTGACCGATGCATGGGAGCCGCAGGTCAACGGCGTAGTCCGCACGCTCAAGAACACCACGCGCGAGCTGATCGCGCTCGGCCATCAGGTCGAGCTGCTCACGCCGCTCGAATTCCGCACGATTCCGTGCCCGACCTATCCGGAAATCCGGCTCTCGCTGTTTGCGCGCCGCCATCTGCGCGAGCGCATCGACGCGTTCGGCCCCGACGCCATCCATATCGCGACCGAAGGCCCGCTCGGTCTCGCCGCGCGCCGCTACGCGATCGACCACGACCTGCCCTTCACGACCGCCTATCACACGCGCTTTCCGGAGTACGTGCAGGCGCGCTTCGGCATTCCGCTGTCGGCGACCTATCGCTTCCTGCGCTGGTTCCACAAGCCGTCGCTCGCGGTGATGGCGCCCACGCCCGTCGTGAAGGCCGACCTCGAAAAATTCGGCTTCACCAACGTCGTGCTGTGGACGCGCGGCGTCGATCTCGACATTTTCCATCCGATGGATTCGAAGGTGCTCAACACCGCGCGCCCGATCTTCCTCTACGTCGGCCGCGTGGCCGTGGAGAAGAACGTCGAGGCTTTTCTCAAGCTCGATCTGCCGGGCTCGAAGTGGGTGTGCGGCGAAGGGCCGGCGCTCGCCGAGCTGAAGTCCCGCTATCCGCAGGCGAACTATCTGGGCGTGCTGAGCCAGCCCGAGCTCGCGAAGGTTTACGCGGCTGCCGACGTGTTCGTGTTCCCGAGCCGCACCGACACCTTCGGCCTCGTGCTGCTCGAAGCGCTCGCCTGCGGCACGCCGGTGGCCGCGTATCCGGTGACGGGCCCGATCGACGTGCTCAGCGGCGGCGACGCCGGCGCGATGAACGAGGATCTGCGCGAAGCCTGTCTCGAAGCGCTCAAGATCGACCGCGCGACGGCGCGTGCGTGGGCCGAGCGCTTTTCGTGGCACGCGGCGTCCGAGCAGTTCGCCTCGCATCTTAAGCCGCGTCCGCGCGCCTCGATGCAGGAAAGCAGCGCGGCGGCCTGAGCAGGCCGCGCGACGCGGCACCCGCCAAAGACCGGAGCGAGCGATGAAGCGGCCCGACGCCTCGAACGCCCCCTGCGCCCCGGCGGCCACCGATCGCCCGAGCGCCGACGACGGCGTGCAGACGCTGCCCGACGACGCGCGGGCGGCGTCCGCCGGGCCGCGCGCCGCTCCGGCCGCATCCTCATACGTTTCCCGCGCAACCGGCCAACATGCGTGCGATACTGCGGCATCCACTCGCACTGATATGGCCCCTCGTCCCTCGTCCCCGCTCCCGCCGCAGCCGTCTCCCGCGCCTCGCGATCCGCAGGCGCCGTCCGCCGCCCAGCCGGGCAGCGCCGGCAGTTCGCCGTGGCGCGCCAGCGGCGCCGCGAATGCGCCGAGCGCCCAGCCGACTCAGCCTCATCCGAAGCCCGGCATGCCGGCCGAGCCGCCCGAGCCCGCGCATCTGCACGAGCCGCTGAGTCCGGACGACCCGCTCGCGCCCGCGCCCTTCAATCCCTACAAGGGCAACCGCGGCGCCACGCGCGCCTTGAAGGCGCTCAAATATTCGATCAAGGGCTTTCGCGCGGCCATCCGCGAAGAAAGCGCGTTTCGTCAGGAACTGACGCTCGCGGCCATCCTCGTGCCGATCGGCATATTCGTGCCGGTCGATCCCGTCGAGCGCGTGCTGCTGCTCGGCTCGGTCATGCTGGTGCTGATCGTCGAGTTGCTCAATTCGAGTATCGAAAACGCCGTCGACCGGATCGGCCTCGAACGCAACGAACTCTCGGGCCGCGCCAAGGATCTGGGCAGCGCGGCGGTCACGGTCGCGCTCCTCACCTGCGTGATGACGTGGGGCTTGATCCTCGTGCCGCGCTTCGGTCCGTCGCTGCTGCACTGGCTGCAATCGCGCTGACTTCGGGGCCTGACTTCGGGCCGCTTTTGCGCTGACTGCACACGGACTTCGGGCCGCCTGCGCACCGACTCCGGACAGCCGCCGCACACGCCGGACGCCGCTCGCCCTTGCGCGACGCGCGCGCGGCCTCTACCCTCCATTCCTTGCGGGTGCGTTTTGCGCCCCAAGCGTCGGTTTATAATCGAACGACAGTCTTAAAAAAGACCAACCGCGACCGGGCACATTACGCGACGCATCAGCGGCAGCGCCACGCCCGGCGCCGCACATTCAGGGCCGGACATGGAAGCCAAACCTCCCCGCCGTACACGCGAACGGATTCTTGAGTTGTCGTTGAAACTGTTCAACGAGATCGGCGAGCCGAACGTCACCACGACGACCATCGCCGAGGAAATGGAGATCAGTCCAGGCAACCTGTACTACCACTTCCGCAACAAAGACGACATCATCAACAGCATCTTCAGCCAGTTCGAGCAGGAGATCGAAAAGCGTCTGCGTTTCCCCGACGACCACCGCGCCACCATCGACGAGATGTGGGCGTATTTGCAGTACATGGTCGATTTCACCTGGCGCTACCGTTTCCTGTATCGCGACCTGAACGATCTGCTCGCGCGCAACCGCACGCTGGAGATGCACTTCAAGCAGATCATCAGCCACAAGGTGCACTTCGCGAAGCAGTTCTGCGAGCAGCTCGTGGAAGATGGCGACATGGTCGCCACCGCCGCCGAAATCGCCGTGATCTCGACCAACATCGGCGTGATCGCCACCTACTGGCTCTCGTACCAGTTCGTGATGAACCCGCGCAAATACAACGACCAGGAAGCGATCCGCGACGAACTCCATCAGGTGAGCGTGCAGATCGTGTCGCTGATGGCGCCGTATCTGCGCGGCCGCGCGAAGCAGCTTTTCGACGATCTCGTCTCGGGCAAGCTGCCCAAGCGCGAGTTCTACGATTACCTGCCGCCGCGCGACGGCGCGGGCGCGCCCACCGGCAAGGACAGCAAGGAAACTCGCGAATGAAAGCAGTCTGTGTGTATTGCGGCTCCTCGAACGGAGCCGATCCGAAATATGGCGACGCGGCGCGCGCGTTCGGCCGCGCGCTCGTCGCGGCAGACCTCGGTCTCGTCTACGGCGGCGGCAAGGTCGGCCTGATGGGCGTGATCGCCGACACGGTGATGGCCGAGGGCGGCCGCGCGATCGGCGTGATCCCCGAGCTGCTGGTGGACAAGGAAGTGGGCCATAACGGCCTGACCGAGCTGCACGTCGTGCCCGACATGCACCACCGCAAGAAGATGATGGCCGATCTCTCCGACGGCTTCGTCGCGCTGCCCGGCGGCGTGGGCACGCTCGAAGAGCTGTTCGAGGTCTACACGTGGGCGCAGCTCGGCTATCACCACAAGCCGGTCGGCGTGCTCAACATCGACGGCTTCTACGATCCGCTCGTCGCGCTGCTTCAGCACACCGTGCGCGAAGGTTTCATGCGCGAGACCTACCTCGATCTGCTGCAGTTCGACAGCGATCCCACCGCGCTGATCGGCAAGCTCCAGCGCTATCACGCGCCCGCGAAGGACAAGTGGGCCGATCTGCGCGAGAACGTTTGAGGCGCGATTAATGCGCGATTAGTGCGCCATTAATGCGCACTTGATGCACCACGGCGCGCGCCGCGCGCCTTCCCGAAGGAGACATACCGATGGGCAAGGTCGTCCTGATCACGGGTGCGAGCCGCGGCATCGGCCGTGCGTGCGCGCGGTTGCTGGGCGCGCGCGGCTGGACCGTGGGCGTCAACTATCTGCACAACGAACCCGCCGCCGAGGAAACCGCCGCCGAAGTGGGCCGCGCGGGCGGCCACGCGCGTCTCGTGCGCGGCGACGTGGCGAACGAAGCCGACGTCATCGCCATGTTCGACACGCTCGAACAGGCCTACGGGCGCATCGACGCGCTCGTGAACAACGCGGGCATCGTCGCGCCGTCGAGCCAGGTGGCCGACATGGACGCCGCGCGTCTGAAACGCATGTTCGACGTGAACGTCTACGGCGCGTTTCTGTGCGCGCGCGAGGCGGCGCGGCGCATGTCGAAAGACCGCGGCGGCGACGGCGGCGCGATCGTGAACGTGTCGTCGGCAGCGGCGCGGCTCGGGTCGCCGAACGAGTACGTCGATTACGCGGCCTCGAAAGGCGCCGTCGATACGATGACGCTCGGGCTCGCGAAAGAACTCGGACCGCAAGGCGTGCGCGTGAACGCGGTACGGCCCGGCCTCATCGACACGGAGATCCACGCGAGCGGCGGCCGCCCGGACCGCGCCGCCGTGCTCGGCGCGCAAACGCCGCTGGGCCGTCCCGGCAGCGCCGACGAAGTCGCGGAAACGATTGTCTGGCTGATGAGCGATGCCGCGTCCTACGTCACCGGCGCGCTGATCGACGTGAGCGGCGGCCGCTGATTTTCGCGGGGACTGCCGTTTAGAACGACGAGCCGGGTTCGCTCAGGAACGCGGTTTCGTTCTCGCTCGACGCGCGGCCCAGCACCGCATTGCGATGCGGAAACCGCCCGAAGCGTTCGATCACGTTCGCGTGCTTCAGCGCGTAATCGTAGTAATCCCCGCCTTCCCCGCCCTTCGCCAGTTCACCGAACAACCGCACCGACTCGCGCTGCGCCTCGGCGTTTTCCGCATGCTCGAACGGCAGATACGCGAACGCGCGATGCTGCGCCGTCGGCAGCTTGAGGTCGTCGCCGCGCGCCACCATCGCGCGCGCGATGCGCAGCGCGTGCGCGTCGGCGGCGAACGCGCGCGGCGTGCCCCGATGGCAGTTACGCGAGAACTGGTCGAGCACGACGATCAGCGCGAGTGCGCCTTCGGGCGTCGCGCACCAGGCGTCGAGTTCGCCCGCGCACGCCGCGCCGAGCAGCGCGCCGAAGCGCTCGCGCAACTGCGCGTCGAACGCCTCGCGTTTGCGAAACCAGATCTTGCGCGCGCGGCCGAAATCCTCCGAATCCGGCGCGCCGAACCAGAAGTCCAGCACCTCGCGCGCACGCGGATCGAGCGACGTCATTCGACGAGTTCCAGCACGAGGCGGCGCGTGCGCGCACTTTTCTTTTCGAGCTTGGCCACGCGCAGCGCGCCGATTTCCTGCGTGTTGCGCACATGCGTGCCGCCGCACGGCTGAAGATCGACGCTCTCGATGCGCAGCAGGCGCACGCGCCCGAGACCCATCGGCGGCTTCACGCTCATCGTGCGCACGAGTTCGGGGCGCTGCGCCATCGCTTCGTCGGTGATCCATTCGGTCGCCACCGCATGCGCGCCCGCGACGAGTTGCGCGAGCCGCGCCTCGACGTGCTCGCGCTCGATCGGCTCCACGGTCGCGAAATCGAGCCGCGCGTACTCGCTCGTGATGCTGCAGCCGTCCACGGCGTACGGCAGCACCGCGCACATCAGATGGCTCGCCGTATGCAGCCGCATATGCCGATGGCGGCGCGCCCAGTCGATCTCGGCGCGTACACGCATGCCCGCCGCGAGCCGCGCGAGCGCGGCGTCCTGGCCGGGCGCGGGAAGATGAAGCGCGTCGTCGGGCGTCGCGCCTTCGAATTTGGCCTTGCGGGTGTCGGCGATCGCGATGCGCGTGCCGTCTTCGAGCACCAGCGCGCCGGTGTCGCCGGCCTGGCCGCCGCCGAGCGGATAGAACACGGTCTGGTCGAGCCGCACGCCGTCCTCGCCCACGGCCAGCACGGTGGCGTCGCAGTGCGTGAGATAGGCGTCGTCGCGAAAGAGCGCGCGCGTGGCGGCCGTGGCCGACGTGGCGGAAATCGTTGTCATGGGGAAGCGTCTCCTCGTCGTTCTGCGGGAGCCTCCATTATGGCGATGCGCGCGCACTCGCAAAATACGCCTCGCACGCTCCTGCACCGGACTGTATCGGCGCTCGCACCGGGCCAGCCGGGGAGCGCCGCAAGCGCGACTCAACCCGGACGGTTGCGCATCCAGTCGGCGGTGTCGAAGAACGAATGCAGCAGGCGCTCGCGCAGCGGTTCGGCGAGGCCGATGTCCTGCATCGCCCACGCCATGCAGCGCAGCCACTGGTCGCGCTCCGACGACGCGATCGCGAACGGCAGATGGCGCGCGCGCAGACGCGGATGGCCAAAGCGCGAGACGTAGTGGTCCGGGCCGCCCATCCAGCCGCACAGGAACCAGAAGGTCTTGTCGCGCGAGCCGTCGAGCGACTGCGGATGGAGCGCGCGGATGCCCGCGAATTCGGGCTCCAGGTCCATCAGGTCATAGAAACGGTCGACGAGTTCGCGCACGCGCGCCTCGCCGCCGACGAGTTCGAAGGCCGTGGGTTGCTGCGGCGCTTCGTCGGCTGGATCGGTCATACGGTTGATTCGGGTGGAGTCGAGGCGTTTCGATACGTTTCGATACGAAAACGGGGACGGCAAGGCGCACGCGCGCCCGCCGGAGACGCCGATTTTCGCATAGCGAAGCGTACGAGGCCGGGCGACGCTCAGTGCGACGCTCGGTGCGACACTCCGGACGCACTCGCCCAGACGCGGTTCGTCTCGTCGATACTCAGCGCCACGCTTGTGCCGCGCGCGAGCGGCGCGTCGGCACGCGCGATCACGAACGCGCCCGCCGCGGTGCGCACGGTCGCGAGATGCACGTCGCCCGTTCCCTGCGCGCCCACGCGATGGCGCACCACCGTGCTCTCCTCCACGACGCCATGCGGCGCGGCCTCGCTCGCCCAATCGGCGGCGCCGCAATGCGGACACCGATAACGCGCGGGAAACAGCGCCTGCGCGCAGACGCGGCAGCGTTCGATATGCAGCACCGTCGTCATGCGTTCTCCTTGTCGAGCACGACCGCATTCGCGCACATGCCGTATCGATACTGCACCATGCCGTAGCCGCTTGCGAGCGCGAGACGCGCGCCCGCCACCTGACGCGCGCCCGCGAGCCCCTGCAACTGGCGGATCGTTTCGACGAGCCCGTGCATGCCGCCCGCCGCGCCCGCCTGTCCCGCCGAAAGCTGTCCGCCCGACGTATTCACCGCCAGTTCGCGCGACGCGATACGCGCGATCAGCGCACGCAGATCGACGTCGGGCGCGAAACCGAGATCGGCGAGCTGGATCAGGCTCATCACCGGATAGTCGTCGTAGACCGAGATCACGTCGATGTCGGCGGGCGCGGCGTTCGCCTGCTGCCAGAGCGTGTCGGCGAGCGCGGCGAGGCCGGTCTGCAAACCATCGGCCGCCTGATGATCGGTGTTGTAGCGGCATTGCAGCGCGCGCACGCGCAGCGGCGTGGGCGCGCCCGCTTGCGCGCGCCGCGCCGCGAGATCCGCGCGCGCCACCACCACGGCGTTCGCGCCGCACACGACCGGCACGCAATCGAAACGCCCGAGCGGGTCCGCGACGCGCGGCGCGTTCAGATAATCGTCGAGCGTGAGCGGCGTGCGATACACCGCGCCCGGATTGAGCGCCGCCCATGCGCGCTGCGCCACGCACAGCGCGCCGTAATCGCGCGCGTCGAGCCCGTGCTTGCGCGCATGACGCTGCGTGAGCATCGCAAAGAGGCTGTTCGGGCCGCCGTTTTCGAGCGGGCGCAGATACGTGCGCGTCGTGAGGTTGTAGTGCTCGACGAGCTGACGAAAATCGGCGGCCTCGAAGCGGTCGCCCGAGAGCAGCACGATCACGCTCGCGTCGCCATGCTGGATCGCGCGGATCGCGTGCTGCAACAGATTGATCGCGCTCGCGCCGCCGTGGCAGTCGTCCATGCACCAGCGCGGGCTCAGGCCGAGCCGCCACGCCATGTCGATCGCGTGATCGGGCGCGAGCGTGAACGACGCCACGCCCAGCCCATCCACCTCGCGCGCCGAAAAGCCCGACTGCGCGAGCGCCGCGTCGAACGCCTGCGCGAGCAGATCGCCCGTGCTGTGCTCCGGCGCCTGCCGCCGGTACGGCACTTCCACGCCGCAGACGAGCGCCACGCCTTCGAAATCCGCCTCCATCGATCCTCCTGTTTTGGCCCCGGTCGCGTTCGTCTTGACAGCCGGTTTTTTTCATTATCCAATAAAACACATGAATTTTCATATTTTCGAATCTAAAGGGTTTACGCCTAATCGCGCCGACCCGGGCATCGAAAACCGGAATTTCGCCGACAAAAAACTCGCCGCCTCTCGCGGCGGGCAGGAGACGCCCCATGACACGCAGTCCGTTCCCACGACGCGCCGCCGCGCAAGGAGCCTCGACATGAGCGCCGCGCCCCTCCCTCAGGAGGCCGAATTACTCGACGTCATCGTCGAAGCCGTCGAGCCGCTCACCGGGCACGTCACCGCGTTCCGCCTGCGCGCCGCCAACGGCCACGCGCTGCCTGCGTATCGCGCGGGCGCGCATCTGCGCGTGCAGGTGCAGGCGCGCAACGGCACCGCCTGGAACGCCTATTCGCTGATCGATTTCGAACCCACCGCCGCGCCTGCGCATTACCTGATTGCCGTGCGCCGCGAAGACCACGGCGCGGGCGGCTCGCTTTGGATGCACACGCAGGTCCGTGCGGGCGACACGCTGCGCATCGCCGCGCCCGTCAACGCCTTCGCGCTCGACAGCGCGCCCGAAGGCTGCGCCGACGCCGTGCTGATCGCGGGCGGTATCGGCATTACGCCGATCGCGTCGATGGCCACGAAACTCGCGTCGCGCGGCCATCGCTACGCGCTGCACTACACGGGCCGCTCGATCGCGCAACTCGCCTTCGTCGACGCGCTGCGCACGCTCGCGGGCGACGCACTGCATCTCTACGGCGACGACGTCGGCGACGCCGCGCAGCGCTTCGATCTCGCCCGCCTGCTCGCCTCGCTCACGCCGGGCCAGCCGCTCTACGTGTGCGGCCCGCAAGGTCTGATCGACGCCACGATCGCGCAGGCGACGGCGCGAGGCTGGCCGCGCGAGCGCATCCGCTCCGAGCTGTTCGCCGCCGCCGCGCCCAAATCCGGCGACGCGAGTTTCGAAGTCGAGTTGCGCCAGTCGGGCATGACGCTGAGCGTCGCGCCCGCGCAATCGATCCTCGACGCGATGCTCGACGCCGGACTCGATCCGCTCTACGACTGCAAGCGCGGCGAATGCGGCGTCTGCCAGGTCGGCGTGATCGAAGGCGAGGTCGATCACCGCGACTACTGCCTGAGCGACGCCGAAAAACGCGCGGGCAAGGTCATGCACATCTGCGTCTCGCGCGCCTGCGCGGCGCGCCTCGTCATCGACGCCTGAAACCCGTCTCGTCACCGCCCACGCCAAGGAGCCCCGCATGCCACGCTATCGCGAAGACGCCGCAGCGCTCGCCGCGCTCGTCGAACCCGATCAGGTTCATCGCGACGTCTATCTGGACCAGGAAGTCTTCGACCTCGAAATGGAGCGGCTCTTCAGCCGCACGTGGATCTATCTCGGCCACACGAGCCAGGTGCCCAATGCGGGCGACTACGTGAGCGTCGACATCGCGCGCCAGCCGCTCGTCATGGTGCGCGAGGCCAACGGCGGCGTGCGCGTGCTGATGAACCGCTGCGCGCACAAGGGCGCGAAACTCGTCAGCGCGCCGAGCGGCAACACCGGCAAATTCTTCCGCTGCCCGTATCACGCGTGGACCTATAAAACCGATGGCAAGCCGCTCGCGATTCCGCTGAAGAACGGCTACGAAGGCACGCGGCTTTCCGAATGTCCCTCGGGACAAGGTCTCCAGGCGGTGACGAACGTCGAGATCTATCGCGGCTTCGTGTTCGTGCGTCTCGCCGACGAAGGCCCGACGTTCAGCGAGTATTTCGGCGCGTCGCTGTCGTCGATCGATAACATGGCCGACCGCTCGCCCGAAGGCGAACTCGAAATCGCGGGCGGCTGCCTGCGCTACGTGCACAACTGCAACTGGAAGATGTTCGTCGAGAACCTGAACGACACGATGCATCCGATGGTGGCGCACGAATCATCGGCGGGCACGGCGAAGAAACTCTGGGAAGGCAAATCCGCCGACGAACCCAAGCCGATGGCGATCGAACAGTTCGTGCCTTTTGTCTCCGATTACGGCTTTTTCGACGGCATGGGCGTGCGCGTGTTCGAACACGGCCACAGCTACACCGGCGTGAACTTCTCGATTCATTCGAGCTACGCCGCCGTGCCCGAATACGAGCAGCAACTGATCGCCGCGTGGGGCGAAGAGAAGGCGAAACAGGTGCTCGGCACCGCGCGCCACAACACGGTCTATTACCCGAGCCTCACGATCAAGGGCGCGATTCAGGCGATCCGCGTCGTGCGCCCGATCGCGCCCGACAAGACGGTGATCGAGTCGTGGACCTTTCGCCTCAAGGGCGCGCCCGACGCGCTGCTGCAACGCACGCTCACCTATTCGCGGCTGATCAATTCGCCGATGTCGGTCGTGGGCCACGACGATCTGCATGCGTATCGCGCGATTCAGGAAGGGCTCGCGGCCAACGGCAACGATTGGGTGAGTCTGCATCGCGACTATCGCGCGGATGAAGCGCACGTCGCCGATCTCACCGTGAACGGCACGAGCGAAATTTCGATGCGCAACCAGTTCCGCGCCTGGGCGCGGCATATGGCGCCGCAAACCCAGCAGCAACACCAGCACGAAACCGGAACCGCGCAATGACCCACGCCCACGATCCCGCCCTGCGCGACACGCTCGCCGACTTCGTCTATCGCGAGGCGCGCCTCATCGACGACAAGCAGTTCGACGCCTGGTACACGCTGTTCGCCGACGACGGCCTCTACTGGATACCGCTTGCGCACGGCCAGCACGACGGCCTCAATCACGCCTCGCTGATGTACGAGGACCGGCTGCTGCTCAAGCTGCGCATCGAACGCCTCAAGCAGCCGCGCGCGTTTTCGCAGCAGCCCGAGAGCCGTTGCCAGCACGTCATGCAGCGCCCCGAAATCGAATCCGCCGACGCCGGCGGCTATCGCCTGCGCACGCCGTTCTTCTACGCCGAGGCGCGCGGCGACGAGCAACTGGTGTTCACCGGCATCGTCCGCCATCACGTCGTCGAGCAGGACGGCGCGCTACGCATCCGCGAAAAGCGCATCGATCTGCTCAACTGCGACGCGGCGCTGCCGTCCGTGCAACTGTTCCTGTGAGGCGCGCGATGCCTTCAGCCGATACGCCCCATCACGCCAAGTCCGACGCAAACACCAGCGTCTACGCGGCCTTCGCCGCCAGCGCCGCACGCTGGCCCGATCACGACTTCCTCGTCGTGCTGCCCGAAACCGCCGCGATCTACGGCATCGACGCGCACACGCTGCGCTACGGCAAAGCGCTCGCACGCGTCGATGCGCTCGCCGCGCGCTATCGCGAAGCCGGTTTTGGCAGCGGACATCGCGCAGGTCTGATGCTCGAAAACCGGCCCGCATTTTTCCTGCACTGGTTCGCGCTCAATGCGCTCGGCGTCTCGGTCGTGCCGCTCTCGACCGAACTGCGCGCCGCGGAACTCGACTACATCGCAGGCCATAGCGAACTCGATCTCGCCGTCGCGCCCGCCGCGCGTCATGCCGATCTGCACGCGGCGGCGCGCGCCGCGCAACGCAACGTCTCGATCTGCGAAGCCGACTGCATGACGGACGGCGCGACGCTCCAGCACGCCGCCACGCCCGCCCGCGCCGACACGCCCGACGCCGACACCGAATGCGCCCTGCTCTACACCTCGGGCACGACGGGCCGCCCGAAAGCCTGCGTGCTGCCCAACGCGTATTTCCTGCGCGCGGGCGAGTGGTACAACCGCATCGGCGGCTTGTGCGCGCTGCGTCCCGGCGTCGAGCGCCTCGTCACGCCGCTGCCGATGACGCACATGAACGCGATGGCCTACTCGACCATGGCGATGATCCTCGCGGGCGGCGCGATCGTCCCGCTCGACCGCTTTCATCCGCGCACCTGGTGGGCCAGCGTGCGCGCCGCGCGCGCGAGCGTCGTCCACTATCTCGGCGTGATGCCCGCGATGCTGCTCGGCGCGCCCGCCAGCGCGCAGGATCGCGAGCATTCGGTGCGCTTCGGCTTCGGCGCGGGCGTCGATAAAACGCTGCACGCGCCGTTCGAAACGCGCTTCGGCATGCCCTTGCTCGAAGCCTGGGCGATGACCGAAACCGGCGCGGGCGCCGTGGTGATCGCCAATCGCGAGCCGCGTCAGGTCGGCCAGTCGTGCTTCGGCCAGCCCGAAGCGTCGCTCGACGTGCGCATCGTCGGCGACGATGGACGCGACGTCGGCATCGACACGCCCGGCGAACTGCTCGTGCGCGCGCGCGGCGAGCATCCGCGTCGTGGCTTCTTCCGCGAATATCTCAAGGATCCCGAAGCCACCGCCGCCGCGTGGGAAGGCGGCTGGTTCCATACCGGCGACATCGTCAGGCAGGACGCGCAAGGCCGGCTCTATTTCGTCGATCGCAAGAAGAACGTGATCCGGCGCAGCGGCGAGAACATCTCGGCGGTCGAAGTCGAGAGCGTGCTGCGCAAGCATCCGTGCGTGGCGGATGTCGCCGTGGCCGCGACGCCCGATGCCGTGCGCGGCGACGAAGTGCTCGCCTGCATCATCGCGCGCGAACCGCTCGCCGATGCCGCCGCCGCGCCGCTCGCCGCCGAACTCGCGCAACTGTGTCTCGCGCAACTCGCCTATTTCAAGGCGCCCGGTTACGTCGCGTTCGTCGACGCACTGCCGCTCACCGGCACGCAGAAGGTGCAACGCGCCGCGCTCAAGGAACTCGCGCGCACGTTGCCCGGCACCGCGCGCTGCATCGACACGCGCGCCCTGAAAAAACGCCAGGACTGATATGACCGACTCCACCCGCCAGCCATCCGCCGCACCGCGCACCGCCCTCGTCACCGGGGGCAACGCGGGCATTGGCCGCGCCATCGTCGAGCATCTGCTCGAAGCGAACTACGAAGTGATCTCGCTCGATCTGCGCGCCGACGCGCCGGGCCACGCGCGCCTGCACACCCTCGAAGTCGATCTCTGCGACGCCGCCGCCACGCGCGCCGCCGCTGCCGAGGTCGTCGCGCGCCATGCGCCCACGACGCTCGTGCACAACGCGGGCGTAATCCGCGCGGCGCTGCTGCCCGACGTCACGCACGACGACGTGATCGCGCTCGCGAATCTGCATCTCGACGCGCCCATCGCGCTCGCCCAGGCGATGTTGCCCGCGATGCGCGCGCAGCATTTCGGGCGGCTCGTGCTGATCTCGTCGCGCGCGGCGCTCGGGCTCGCCACGCGCACCGCGTATTCGGCGACCAAGGCGGGCATGCTCGGCCTCGTGCGCACGTGGGCACTCGAACTCGGGCCGCTCGGCGTGACCGCGAACGCCATCGCGCCCGGCCCCGTGCAGACCGACATGTTCCATGCGGTCGTGCCCGCCGACAGCCCCAAGGTCGCGCAGATCGCGGCGGGCATTCCGGTCGGCCGCCTTGGCCAGCCCGACGACATCGCGCGCGCCGCGATGTTCTTCGCGGCGCCGGAAAACGGCTTCGTCACGGGACAAACGCTTTATGTGTGCGGCGGGACGAGCACGGGCAGTCTCGCGCTTTAACCGCGCTTGCCGTGAAGCTGCGGGAAAGTGCGGGGAAAGTGCGTTATTTTGCGTGCTGCTCGATCAGCTGACGCAGCATCTCGACGAACAGCTTCGCCGACTCGGGCGGAAACGGCAGCAGCACCGACGCCTCGTGCTCCAGCGCCAGCGCGATCAACTCCGCCGCGAGCGCGCGGCCCTGCGGCGTGAGCGCGACGAGCGTGCGGCGGCGGCTCTGCGGATCGTCCTGACGCGCGACCATGCCCGCCGCTTCCATGCGATCGATCAGCTTGCTCACGGTCGGCTGCTTGGCGAGGATCAGGCGGCCGAGATCGCCCATCGGCAACGGACCATCGGACAGACAGGCGAGCACGCGCCATTGCAGCGCAGGAATCTTCTTGCGCGCGAGCGTGGCGTGGAATTCGTCGGAGATGAGCGCGCTCGCGCGCGCGAGCAGCGCGGCGAGATAGGTGTCGAGAAAGCGCATTGGCGTGGCTTTCTCAGTCGATGCGCTTGATTCTGTCGAGTCGGTGGTCATGGTGTCGGTGTGAGCAGCACCGGCATCCTATAACGGAATGCGCGCGCACGACACCCGCGTGAGGCAAGCACCGCCGCGCGCATCCGCATCACGGTTCGAACGTCAAGCGTCACGCAACGATTGCAACGCGGGCCGCGCCAGCACGTGACGCAGACTGACCCAGCCGCCCACGCCCGCGCACACCACGCCCGCCGCGATGCCCGCGGGCACGAGCCACGGATCGAAGGCGAGATAGAAGTCGAACACGCGCGTGGCCAGCACGTAGCCGACAGCCTGCGCGCCGAGCGCCGCCATCAACCCGGCGAGCGCGCCCACGGCGACAAACTCCGCAATCTGCACCGACCTCACCTGCCGATGCGACGCGCCCAGCGCGCGCAGCAGCGCCGACTCGCGCATGCGTTCGTCGCGCGTGCCGGCGAGCGCCGCGTACAACACGAGCACACCCGCCGCGAGCGTGAAAATAAAGAGAAACTGCACCGCGCCGATCACCTGCTCCAGCACGCGCTGGATCTGCGCGAGGATCGGCCCGACGTCGATGGCCGTCACGTTCGGATACTTCGCAACCAGCCCGTCGACGACATTACGCTGCGCGTCGGGCAGATGGAAACTCGTGATGAACGTGGCCGGAAAATCGTGCAGCAGCGCGGGCGGCATCAGCACGAAGAAGTTGACCTTGAACGAGCCCCAGTCGAGCTTGCGCAGACTCGTCACGGGCGCGGTCACTTCGAGGCCGGTCACGTCGAAGGTCAGCACGTCGCCGGGCTTCACGTTGAGGATTTTCGCGAGTCCCTGCTCGATCGACAGTTGCGGCGTGCTCGTCTCGCCGTACCACTGGCCGGCTTCGATGCGGTTGTCGTCGGGCAGTTGCGTCGTGTACGAGAGATTGAATTCGCGGTCGACGAGACGGCGCGCATCCTCGCTCTTGTACTGCTCGGGATCGACCGGCTTGCCGTTGATGCTGATGAGGCGGCCGCGCACCATCGGCGCCAGATCGGGGCTCGCGATGCCGTGCTGCGAGAGCCAGGCGGCCACCGCATCGCGCTGGTCGGGCTGGATGTCGATCAGGAATTCGTTGGGCGCGTCGGGCGGCGTCGACTTGCGCCAGCCTTCGATCAGGTCGTTGCGCGTCATGGCGATCAGCAGCAGACACATCAGCCCGATGGCGAGCGAGGTGATCTGCAGTGCGCTCGCGCCGGGCCGCCGTTCAAGCGACGCCAGCGCATAGCGCCAGCCCACGCCCGCGCGCGCCTCCAAACCATTGCGCTGACTGCGCGCGAGACGCGCCGCGCCCCACAGCGCGAGACGCGCGAGCCCCGCGAACACGAGCAGGCCGAGCGCGAACCCGCCCGCGACGATGCCGCCGAGCTTCAGTTCGCCCGCCGCGATCACGAGCAGGCCCGCGAACAGCGCGATGCCCACGGCATACGCAGCCCACGCCGTGCGGCTTTCCTCGCCCCATTCGCGGCGCAGCACGCGCACCGGCGGCACGCGCGTGAGCGGCAACAGCGGCGGCAGCGCGAAGCCGAGCAGCAGCACCAGTCCGGCGGCGACGCCTTCGAGCGCGGGCAGCGGCCCCGGATACGGCAGCGCGACATCGATCAAGGTGCCGAGCCACGCGAGCAGCGCGAGATGGCCCGCATAACCGAGCGCGACGCCAATCGCGCCGCCCACCAGCCCAAGGCCCGCGAATTCGAGCACGAACAGCGTACGCAGCGTGCGCTGGCTCGCGCCGAGGCAGCGCATGGCCGCGCAGCCGTCGAGATGGCGGCGCGTGTAACGGTGCGCGGCCATCGCGATCGCCACGGCCGCGAGCAAAGCGGTCAGCAGCGAGACGAGCGTGAGGAAATGGCGCGCGCGGTCGAGCGTCTGCCGCACTTGCGGCTGGCCGTCCTGCAGCGATTCGAGGCCGACGCCGCGCATCTTGCCGCCGTCGACGCGCGCATGCGCGAATTGCGCGAACTGCGCGACGGCCTGATCGGCGCCCGCCACCAGCAGGCGATAGGTCACGCGGCTGCCGTAGCCCGTGAGGCCGGTCGAGGCGAGATCGGCCTCGTTGAGCATCAGGCGCGGCGAGAAGTTGACGAACGAGAAGCCGCGATCGAGTTCGCGTGTGATGAGCGCGCCGATCGTGAACGTGCGCGTGCCCACGCGCACCTGGCTGCCGACGTGGACCTTGAGCGCGTCGAGCAGTTGATCGTCGACCCAGACGGTGCCGGACGGCGGAATGCCCTGCGCCGCGTGATCGGGCGCGCCGGGGCCGCTCGATATACGCAGCGCGCCGCGCAGCGGATAGGCTGCCGACACCGACTTGACCGCCGCGAGCCGCGTGGGCGTCTGCGCGCCGTCGGCATCGCCGGCCGCGCTGACCATGCTCGGGAAAATCGCCGTATTCGCGGTTTGCAGCTTGAGCGCCTGTGCCTCGCGCGCGAACGCCGGATCGACGGGATGATCGGCGCGCACGATGAAATCGGCGGCGATCATGCGGCGCGCGTCGCGCTCCAGTCCGCGTTGCAGACGATCAGCGAGAAAACCCACGCTCGCGAGCGCGGCCACCGCGAGCACGAGGGCGAGCAGCAGCATCGTCAGTTCGCCCGCGCGCCAGTCGCGTGCGGTCATGCGGGCGGCGAGGCGCACGAGGTCGCCCCAGCCGGGGGCGGCGCGCGTGGATCGAGAAGAAACGGGGTTAGAAGATGGCGTAGACGGTGGCGAGGACAGATTCGGCGGGTTCAATCGTGACGGCTCCGCAGCGAGAAACGCGAGACCATATGCGTCGCCATGCCGCGAAAGCCGCCCTGCACGCCGCGCCACAGACGCGGCAGCGCCCAGGTCGCCACCAGCAGGAACGCGGCGAGCATGACGAGGAACAGCAGCGGCACGAACAGCGCGAGCAGCACGCCGACGAAGGTCATGCCGTCCTCGGCGCTCGACGTGACCACGTTCGAGACCGGTTCCGGCGACAGATTGATGAGCGCGCGCGTGCCCGCCTTCGCCAGATGCGCGGTGCCCGCGAGCGTGCCGCCCGCGAGCGCGGCGATCGTCAGCACCGCCGGATCGGCGTGGCCGAGCGCGCCCGCCGCCAGCACGGCGCCGGCGGGAATGCGGATGAAGGTGTGCAGCGCGTCCCACAGCGAATCGAACGCGGGGACTTTGTCGGCGAGGAATTCGAGCACCGTGAGCGCGGCGGCGATGCCGATCACCCAGGGCGAAGCGAGCACCGCGAGCGTGTCGGGCAGATGGATGAAGCCGAGGCGCTGAAGCACGCCGGCCATGAGGACCGTGAGGTAGAGGCGCAGGCCGCTGCCCCAGGACAGGCCCGCGGCAAGCGAAATCGGTTCGAGCATGACTGCCTCCTCGCGCGAGGCTCGCGCGGCGCCGTCCCCCACGAATCTGGCGCAAACGCAGCGCGCCCGCTTCGCCGGACACGGCGCCATCGGGCAGCGGCGCTCGCGTTATCCGCGGCGCGGAGTGTTATCGGTTGATGACCATCCCATTATAGCCACGCTCGCTGCACCGCCGCAGCGGTGTTGCGCATGCGCGCCACGCAAAAACCCACGATTTTTGCCGAAAATGTGGGGAAAATGCGCGCCGCATCGCCGCACGGCGCGTGGAAGGTCTCGCCGATCCGGAACCGGATCAGGCCGCCGAACTGAGCTTCAGCCCGATGATGCCGAGCACGATCAGCGCCGCACTCGCCACGCGCGCGGCGCTCACGGCCTCGCCCATCATCACGATGCCGAACACGAACGCGCCCACCGCACCGATGCCCGTCCACACGGCGTAGGCCGTGCCGAGCGGCAACTGACGCATGGCGATCGAGAGCAGCACGAAACTGCCGAGCGCGGTCACGATCGTGAACACGGAGGGCCAGAAACGCGTGAAACCTTCGGAGGACTTGAGACCGGCCGCCCAGGCGACTTCGAGCAGGCCAGCAATGAGAAGAATGAACCAGGGCATCCGGGACGCTCCACTTGAAAAAATGGGGCCGTCCCCGAAGAAAGACGTGCAAGGTCGTCCTTACACGCCTGTAAGTATAGCACCAGTCTGGTGCGCGACGCGCGTCACCGAACCGCCTTGCCGCCCTACTCGCGACGCGGCTGCTTCACCTGCGTCACTGCACGCCCACGAGGCGATAGCCCACGCCCGTCTCGGTGACGATGTGCTCGGGCTGCGCCGGATCGCGCTCCAGTTTCTGCCGCAGATGCGCCATGTAGATGCGCAGATAGTGGCTGCTTTCCACGTGCGACGGCCCCCACACCTCGCGCAGCAACTGGCGATGCGTGAGCACGCGGCCCGCGTCGCGCACGAGCGTGGCGAGCAGGCGATATTCGATCGGCGTGAGATGCACGGGCGCGCCCTCGCGCGTCACCTGGCGCATGCCCAGATCGACGGTCACCGCGCCGAAGCTCACCTGCGGCGCCTCGTTCGCGCCGCCGCGGTTGCGCCGCCGCAGATGCGCGCGAATCCGCGCCAGCAGTTCGGAGACGCCGAAGGGCTTGGTCAGATAGTCGTCGGCGCCTGCATCGAGCGCGGCGACTTTTTCGCTTTCCTGGGTGCGCGCGGACAGCACGATCACCGGCAGATCGCTCCAGCCGCGCAGCTCGCGGATCACATCGAGACCGTCCGTGTCGGGCAGCCCCAGATCGACGATCACGAGGTCGGGCTTGCGCGTGGCCGCCTCGACGAGCCCCTGCTTGCCGGTTTCGGCGTCGTAGACCGTGATGCCCTCGCCCTCCAGCGAAGCACGCACGAAGCGGCGGATCTGTTTTTCGTCTTCGATCAGGACAACGGCAAGACTCGGATCACTCATGGTCGGGATGCGGGTTCGAATGCGATGCAGGTTTCAGATCGAAGGTTGAAGGCGCCGAAGCGCCGTCGCGCGCTTCATGCGTCTCGTCATGCGCGTCGTCATGCGCGTCGAGCGCGTCATGAAGGCCGTGTTCCGCGTCGGCTGCATCGGCCTCTTCGGACTCGGCGACGTCGCTCGGCAACGGCGGCGGCGCCTCCACGGGCAGCGCGAACCAGAACGACGCGCCTTCCGTCTGGCCGTCGGCATCGACGCGATTGGCCGCGCCGATTGTACCGCCGTGCGCTTCCACAATCGCGCGGCAGATCGCGAGCCCGAGCCCGATGCCCGGTTTCGCCGACTCTTTCTCGCCACGCGTGAACTTCTCGAAGATGCGCTCGTTCATGCCAGGCGGCAGGCCCGGCCCGCGATCGTCGATGCTCACGCGCACGAAAGGCTGGCCGTGCTCCTCGATGCGGCGCGCGGCGATCGTCAGCGGCGTGTCGGGCGGCGTGTATTTCGCCGCGTTTTCCAGCAGATTCGAAAAGAGCCGCTCCATCAGCACGGCGTCGAGCTGCAGCAACGGCAAGCCCGCCTCCAGCTTCACCTGCACCGGATGGCGCGCGAGCACGCGGCGGCACGCGGCGAGCGCCGCGCCGACGGTTTCCTCCAGCAGCGTCCACTGCCGGTTGAGCTTGAGGCTGCCGGCCTGCAGACGCGCCATGTCGAGCAGATTCGTGACGATGCCGGTCATGCGCAGCGCCTCGTCGTGTATCGCCTCGATCAGCTCGCCGGTGCGCGCGCTGTGCGTGTCGTCAGGCGCGCCGGGCTCGTGCGTCTGCGCCAGCATCGACGAAAAGCCGACGATGGTCGTGAGCGGCGTGCGCAGATCGTGCGAAATCGCCGAAAGCAGCGAGTTGCGCAGCCGTTCGGACTCCATGTTGACGAGCGCGTCGCGCGCGATCTCCACGTAGTGCACGCGTTCGAGCGCGAGCGCGATCTGCGCAGCGAAGGCGTCGAGCATGCGCTGCTGCTCGGGCACCTGCAATTCGCGCGCATCGCGCGTGACCACGGCCAGCACGCCGCGCGTGCGCATCGGCGCCTTGAGCGGCAGATAGCGCGCGGCGGCCGCGGGCAAGGTGTCGGTGCCGTGACCCGCCGGTTTCTGCTGGTCGTAGACCCACTGGCCGACGTCGAGATCGAGGCTCGCGGCGTCGAGCATGATCTGCGGATCGGGGTCCTCGATCTTCTGCTGCACCTTGTCGGCGCTATCGGGCAACAGAATGCCGACGCGCGCGTTGAACACCTCGCTCACATGGCGGCTGCCGATCGCGACGATCTGCTCGGTCGCGAGCGCGGCGGCGAGTTCGCGCGCCATCGCATACATCGCGCCGGTGCGCTGTTCGCGGCGCTGCGCGACGCTCGCCTCGCGGCGCAGGCTCGACGTGAGATGGCTGATGACGAGCGAGGTCAGCAACATGCCCACGAAGGTCAGCAGATACTGCGTGTCGCTGACCGAGAACGACAGGCGCGGCGGCACGAAGAAAAAGTCGTAGGCGGCCACGCTCGCGAACGAGAGCATGACGCCCGGCCCGCGCCCGAGCTTCGTGGCCGCGAAGATCACGCCGAGCAGATACAGCATCACGAGATTGGCGAGCGCGATGCGGTCGTTCAACTGGTTGGCGAGCAGCGTGATGCCCGCGCAGATCGCCAGCGCCGCCGCATACGCGCGCGGCGGCGAGCGATGCGCGGCGCCCTCGGCGATGGCCTCGCGCCACGCGTTGGCGGCGCGCGCGGCGGCCGAGCCCGCGTCGCGCCCATCGCGCCCGCTGCGGCCGATCAAACGGTCGACGTCGTTGCCGCTCGCGCGCACCAGCGTCAGGTCGACGTCGCCGGATTGTTCCGCGAGCCGCTCGCCGAACGGCCTGCGCCACCAGCGCGAGAAGCCGCTGCGCAGCGACGCGCCCGCGACCAGCTTCGAGACGTTGCGCAGCCGCGCGTAACCCGCGAGCGTGACGGCGGCGTCCTCGCCCGCGAGCGTCGAGGTTTCCGCGCCCAGTTCGGAGGCCAGCTTGAGCGCGCCGAGCGTGCGTTCGCGGATCGCGTCGGGCAGGCGCTGGAGCTTCGGCGTTTCGACGTAGACGGCAATCCAGTCGGCCTTGAGACTCGCGGCGAGGCGCGCCGCCGCGCGCACCAGCGCAGGCGCTTCCGGCCCCGGCCCGACGCACACGAGCAGCCGCTCGCGCGCCTGCCAGACGTGCTGGATCGAGCGGTCGGCGCGGTATTCGTGCATCTGCGCGTCGACGCGGTCGGCCGTGCGGCGCAGCGCCAGTTCGCGCAGCGCGATCAGATTGCCCTTGCGGAAGAAGTTGCGCACCGCGCGCTCGGCCTGCGCGGGCAGATACACCTTGCCGTCGCGCATGCGGTCGAGCAGTTCCTCGGCGGGCAGGTCGACCAGCGTGACTTCGTCGGCGCCGTCGAACACGCGGTCGGGCACCGTCTCCCAGACGCGGATGCCGGTGATCTGCCCGACCACGTCGTTGAGGCTTTCGAGGTGCTGCACGTTGACGGTCGTATAAACGTCGATGCCCGCGTCGAGCAGTTCGTAGACGTCCTGCCAGCGCTTCAGATGGCGCGCGCCCGGCACGTTCGAATGCGCGAGTTCGTCGACCAGCACGAGTTGCGGCTTGCGCGCGAGCGCGGCGTCGAGATCGAATTCGTCGAGCATGCGGCCGCGATACGCGAGGCGCTGGCGCGGCATCACGTCGAGGCCGTTCGTAAGCGCGGCGGTTTCGCTGCGCCCATGCGTTTCGACGATGCCGACCACCACGTCCACGCCTTCGTCGGCGCGGCGGCGCGCGGCTTGCAGCATCGCGTAAGTCTTGCCGACGCCCGCCGACGCGCCGAAGAAAATCTTCAGCTTGCCGCGGCGGCGTTTTTCTTCATCGCGTTGCAGCCGGTCGAGGAGTTCGTCGGGATCGGGACGGTTCATGCGGATTTCGCGTTATGTGTTTCGCGTGTTGTGCGCAGTGTGGTGATTCGCACCCGGCGCGGGTCGGCAAGCGCCGGAACGCCATCGCCGATCGTCTCACCGTGGCGCCGAAATGGCAAACCGCACGCCGCGCGAAAGGCGGCGTGCGGTGCCCATCCAGCCTGCGAGGCTTACCCCGTCAGCGGATTCAGCTCACTTCCTTGCCGTCGAGCGCGAGGTTCAGCTCCAGCACGTTCACGCGCGGCTCGCCGAGCAGGCCGAACTGGCGGCCCTGGGTGTAGCGGTCCACGAGCGCCTGCACGTCGCCGGCGCTCAGATGACGCGCCTTCGCCACGCGTGCGACCTGGTACGCGGCGGCGGCGGGCGAGATCTCCGGATCGAGACCGCTCGCCGACGAGGTCACGAGATCGGCGGGAATCGGCTGCGAGACGTCGGTGCCCGCAGCCTTGAGCGCGTCGATGCGGCCTTTGACTTCATCGGCGAGCGCCGGGTTGGTCGGGCCCAGGTTCGAACCGCCCGAACCCTGCGCGTTGTACGGCATCGGCGAGGTGGCCGAGAGGCGGCCCCAGAAATACTGGGGCGCGTCGAACTGCTGGCCGATCAGCTCGCTGCCGACCACCTTGCCGTCGACTTCGACGAGGCTGCCGTTGACCTGGCGGTGGAACACGGCCTGCCCGAACGCGGTCATCACGGCCGGATAGACGAGCCCGGTGATCGCCGCGAGCACGGCGAAGATCACGATCAGAGGACGAAACTGCGATTTCATTTTGGCTTCCTGTTCAATTGCAAAGCGCATTTGCAAGGCGCACCTCAAACCCAACCGAACGCCGCGAGCACCATGTCGATCAGCTTGATGCCGACGAACGGCACCAGAATCCCGCCGAGCCCGTAGACCAGCAGATTGCGGCGCAGCAGGATCGCCGCGCCGAGCGGCCGGTACTTCACGCCCTTGAGCGCGAGCGGAATCAGCAGCACGATGATCAGCGCGTTGAAGATCACCGCCGAGAGAATCGCGGAGGCCGGCGTGGCGAGATGCATCACGTTGAGCGCGTTCAGCTGCGGATACGTGGTGGCGAACGCGGCCGGAATGATCGCGAAGTACTTGGCGACGTCGTTGGCGATCGAGAAGGTCGTGAGTGAGCCGCGCGTCATCAGCATCTGCTTGCCGATCTCGACGATCTCGATGAGCTTGGTCGGATTCGAATCCAGATCGACCATGTTGCCCGCTTCCTTCGCGGCCTGCGTGCCGGTGTTCATCGCCACGGCGACGTCGGCCTGCGCGAGCGCCGGCGCGTCGTTGGTGCCGTCGCCGGTCATCGCCACGAGCTTGCCCTGCGCCTGATGCTCGCGAATCGTCGCCAGCTTGGTTTCCGGCGTGGCTTGCGCGAGGAAGTCGTCGACACCGGCTTCGGCGGCGATCGCGGCGGCGGTCAGGCGGTTGTCGCCCGTCACCATCACGGTCTTGATGCCCATCTTGCGCAGCTCGGCGAAGCGCTCCTTGATGCCGCCCTTCACCACGTCCTTCAGCTCGATCACGCCCAGCACGCGCGCATCGTCGCCGTGACGCTCGGCCACGACGAGCGGCGTGCTGCCGCGCCGCGCGACTTCGTCCACGGCCGTGTTCACTTCCGAGGGGAAGCGGCCGCCGTGCTGCTCGACGTAGTTCTTCACCGCGTCGGCGGCGCCCTTGCGGATCTCGCGCCCCGGCAGGTCCACGCCGCTCATGCGCGTCTGCGCGCTGAACGCGAGAAACACGGCCTGGAGCGCATGCATGTCGCGCTGGCGAATGTTGAAGCGCTGCTTCGCGAGCACGACGATGCTGCGGCCCTCGGGCGTTTCGTCGGCAAGCGAGGCCAGTTGCGCGGCGTCCGCGAGCGCTTCTTCGTTCACGCCCGGCGCGGCCACGAAAGCCGACGCCTGACGGTTGCCGAGCGTGATCGTGCCGGTCTTGTCGAGCAGCAGCACGTCGACGTCGCCGGCCGCTTCCACGGCGCGGCCCGAAGTGGCGATCACGTTGGCCTGCATCATGCGGCTCATGCCCGCCACGCCGATCGCCGAGAGCAGCCCGCCGATGGTGGTCGGAATCAGGCAGACGAGCAGCGCGGTCAACGCCGTGATCGTCACCACGTGGCCCATCTTCGCGGCTTCGACCGAGAACATCGAGAACGGCAGCAGCGTTGCGGTGGCGAGCAGCAGCACGAGCGTCAGCGCGACCAGCAGGATCGTCAGCGCGATTTCGTTCGGCGTTTTCTGGCGCTTCGCGCCTTCGACCATCGCGATCATGCGGTCGAGAAACGCCTCGCCCGGATTCGCCGTGACGCGCACGACGATCCAGTCGGACAGCACGCGCGTGCCGCCCGTGACCGACGAAAAGTCGCCGCCCGACTCGCGGATCACCGGCGCGGATTCGCCCGTGATCGCCGATTCGTCGACCGAGGCCACGCCTTCGATCACCTCGCCGTCGGCGGGAATCGTGTCGCCGGTTTCGACCAGCACCACGTCGCCCTTGCGCAGATCGGTGGCGGTCGTGATGCGGATCGGCGCCTTCGGATGCGGCTCGTTGAGCTTCTTCGCCATCACGTCGCGCTTGGCCTGGCGCAGCGAGGCGGCCTGCGCCTTCGAGCGGCCTTCGGCGAGCGCTTCGGCGAAGTTCGCGAACAGCACCGTGAACCAGAGCCACAGCGCGACCGCGAGAATGAAGCCCGCGGGCGCTTCGGCCTGCCCCATCAGCGCCGCGATCCAGAGGATCGTCGTGAGCACGCTGCCCACGTAGACGCAGAACATCACCGGGTTGCGCAGCTGCGTGCGCGGATTGAGTTTCCTGAACGAGTCCACGATGGCCGGGCGCACCAGCGCCGGATCGAACATGGACCGTGTTGCACTATGTTGTGTCATTTCGAAAGATCCCCGTTCAATGCACGCCGAGCATGATCAGATGCTCGACACCCGGACCGAGCGCAAGCGCCGGCACGTAGGTGAGCGCGCCCACCAGCAGCACGCAGCCGAGCAGCAGCACGACGAACAGCGGGCCATGCGTGGGCAGCGTGCCGCCCGTCACGGCGATGCGCTTCTTGCTCGCGAGCGAACCCGCGATCGCCAGCACCGGCACGATGGTGCCGAAACGGCCGAACCACATCGCAATGCCGAGCAGCCAGTTGTAGAACGGCGTGCTGACGGTCAGGCCCGCGAACGCGCTGCCGTTGTTGTTCGCGGCAGAGCTGAACGCGTAGAGGATTTCGGAGAAACCGTGCGCGCCCGGATTGGCGATGCCGGCCTTGCCCGCGGCGGTGAGCACGGCGATCGAGGTGCCGAGCAGCACCAGCAGCGGCGTGAGCAGAATCACGATCGACACCATCTTCATCTCGAACGATTCGATCTTCTTGCCCACGTATTCGGGCGTGCGGCCGATCATCAGGCCCGCCACGAACACCGCGAGCAATGCGAACACGAGCATGCCGTAGAGGCCCGAGCCCACGCCGCCGAAGATCACTTCGCCGAGTTGAATGAAGAGCATCGGCACGAGGCCGCCGATCGGCGTGAGCGAATCGTGCATCGCGTTGACCGCGCCGCACGACGCCGCCGTGGTGGTCACGACGAAAATGCCCGTCTGCGCGATACCAAAGCGCGTTTCCTTGCCTTCCATGTTGCCGCCGGCCTGCAGCGCACTCGCGTGCTGATCGACGTTGAGCGACGTGAACATCGGGTTGCCGCTTTGTTCCGCGGACAATTCGACGCCCACCGCCACGGCGAACGCGATCGTCATCACCGCGAGCACCGCCACGCCCTGCCGGCGGTCGCCGACCATGTTGCCAAACACGAGACAGAGCGCGGCCGGAATGATCAGGATCGCCAACATTTCGACGAAGTTCGAAAACGGCGTCGGGTTTTCGTACGGATGCGCGGAATTGGCGTTGAAGAAACCGCCGCCGTTGGTGCCGAGCATCTTGATCGCTTCCTGCGAGGCGACCGGACCCATCGCGAGCGTCTGCGTCGTCACCTTGGTATCGACGGTGACGGCGTTGCCCTTCTCGTCCTTGACCGGATTGCCCTGCGCATCGAGCTTCGGCGCGGCATAGGTCGTGGTTTGCAGCGTCGGCACGTCCTGATACGACTTGAAGTTCTGGATCATGCCCTGGCTCATCAGCAGCGCCGTGACGAGCGCCGCCATCGGCACGAGGATGTAGAGCGTCGTGCGCGTGAGGTCGACCCAGAAGTTGCCGATGGTCTGCGCCGAATGGCGTGCGAAACCGCGAATCAGCGCGACCACCACGACGATGCCGGTGGCCGCCGAAAGGAAGTTCTGCACCGTGAGACCGAGCATCTGCGTGAGATAGCTCACGGTCTGTTCGGGCGAATAGTCCTGCCAGTTCGTGTTGGTGACGAAGCTGACCGCCGTGTTGAACGCGCCGTCCACGGTCATCGCGCCGAAGGTCTGCGGATTGCCCGGCAGCCAGCCTTGAATGCGCAGCAGCAGGTAGAGGAAACCCACGCCCAGCACGTTGAACGAGATGGTGACGAACGCATAGCGCTTCCAGTTCATCTCGGCGTTGACGTCCACGCCCGCGAGGCGATAGAGCAGATTCTCCACCGGCGCGAACAGGCGCACGACGCGCGAACGGCCGTCGAGCACGCGCGTGATATAGCCCGCGACGGGCACCGCGAGCGCCAGCAGCACGGCGATGAACAGCCCGGTTTGCAGCAGATTGTTGGCGTTCATTCGATGTCCTCCGCGCGCAGCAGCGCATGGACGAGATAGACGAACAGCAACAGCGTCGCCGCCCCGACAACCAGAAAATCCAGGTCATGAGCGCGCTCCCTTGACACCCTGATCGGCGCGGCGGTACTGCATGAGCTTCTCGCAGCCGGCGATCAACGCATAAGTGAGCGCGGCGAAGACCGCCAGCCCCCCGATATACAGCACATCCATTGTCGTGTTCTCCATTGATGGATGGCGGTAAGGTAAGGTTTATCGCGTTAAATCCGGATCAAAGCTTGGGGCGTGCGTATAAAAAACGCGTAAACGCGGACGGCATCGGTATGCGCATGCGCGCGCGCCGCCTTGTCGGACAAGGCGCGGCGGCGCGCGAAAGCAAACGGGCGGAAAGTAAAAGACAAACAAAGGACAAACAAAAAGGCGCGCATGGCTGACATGCGCGCCTTTTTTATCGGCTGGAAACGCCGTGAGCGAAACCGCGTGTTTACGGCAGCAGGATCGTCGAACCCGTGGTGCGGCGCGCTTCGAGATCGGTGTGCGCCTGGCCCACGTCCTGGAGCGCGTAACGCTGATTGATCGACGTCTTCACCTTGCCCGAAGCCACCGCCTCGAACAGCTCGGCGGCCATCGCTTCGTAGTCGGCGCGTTTGGCGATATAGGTGAACAAGGTCGGGCGCGTGAAGAACAGCGAGCCGCGTCCCGCGAACTCCGACGAATCGATCGGCGGCAGCGGCCCCGACGCATTGCCGAAGCTCACGAACATGCCCAGCGGCGCGAGGCAGTCGAGCGACTTCGTGTACGTGTCCTTGCCGATCGAGTCGTACACCACGGGCACGCCTGCGCCGTTCGTGATCTCGCGCACGCGCGCCGTGAAGTCCTCGCGCGTGTAGACGATCGGGTGATCGCAGCCGTGCGCCTTCGCGATCTCGGCCTTTTCGTCCGAGCCCACTGTGCCGATCACGGTCGCGCCCAGCGCCTTCGCCCACTGGCAGACGATCAGGCCCACGCCGCCCGCCGCCGCCGAAATCAGGATCGTGTCGCCGGCCTTCACGCGATAGGTGCGGCGCAGCAGATATTGCGCGGTCAGGCCTTGCAGCATGAGCGAGGCGGCCTGCTCGTCGCTGATCGAATCGGGCACGCGGATCACCTGGTCGGCGCGCAGCACGCGCTCCTGCGCATACGCGCCCGGCGGACGCGCGACATAGGCGATGCGCTCGCCCACCTTCACGCTCGTCACGCCCGCGCCGACCGCCGTCACCTCGCCGGCCGCTTCCATGCCCAGACCCGCGGGCAGCGCCTGCGGATAGAGGCCGGTGCGGAAATACACGTCGATGTAATTCAGACCGCAGGCGGTCTGCTTCACGCGGATCTCGCCCTCGCCCGGCTCGCCCACTTCGACGTCCACCCACTTCATGACGTCGGGGCCGCCGGTCTTGTCGTATCGGATTGCCTTGCTCATCTCATGTCTCCTTGAGTCGTGCCAATGCGTGCAAAAGTCGGAGTCAATCTGTCTCGCTGCGTTTCGATGTGTCTCGATGCGGCTTACACCACGTCCTTCATACGCTGCGTGAGCACGTCGAGAATCATGCGCGCCGTCGAGATGTTGGTCGCGCACGGCACGTCGTGCACGTCGCAGGCGCGCACGAGTGCGTTGATGTCGGGTTCGTGCGGCTGCGGGGTCATCGGATCGCGCAGGAAAATCACCACGTCGACCTTGCCCTCGGCCAGTTGCGCGCCGATCTGCAAATCGCCGCCGTGCGGGCCGGACAGCATGCGCTCGACGTTCAGGCCGTGCGCCGCCTCGATGCGCCCGCCGGTCGTGCCCGTGGCGAGCAGCGCGCAGCGGCGCAACGTGTCGACGTATTCGCCGGTCAGCCGGACGATGTCGTCTTTTTTATGGTCGTGCGCGATCAGCGCGACGCGGGTGGGCATGGCCTTCTGCTCCTTGGGTATGTCGGGTGTCGATGAAAGAATCGCGGCGTGCCGGCCGGATGACCGGACGCCGTCGTGCGCACTATGCCCGCTCAGAAGGTGCCCGGATAGGCGCCGCCGTCGATGAGCCAGTTCTGTCCGGTGATATAGCCCGCGTGCACGCTGCACAGGAACGCGCAGGCGCGGCCGAATTCGTCGGGCGTGCCGAAGCGGCCGACCGGAATCGACTTCACGCGGCGCGCGCGCACTTCGTCGAGCGAAAGATTCTGCTTCTGCGCCTGAGCGACGATGGTCGAGCGGATGCGGTCGGTGTCGAACGCGCCCGGCAGCAGGTTGTTGATCGTCACGCCCGTGCTCGCGACCTGGCGCGCGACGCCCGCGACGAAGCCCGTGAGTCCCGAGCGCGCGCCGTTCGACAGGCCCAGCACGTCGATCGGCGCCTTCACCGACGAACTCGTGATGTTGACGATGCGCCCGAAACCGCGCGCGGTCATGCCGTCGATGGTCGCCTGGATCAGCGCGATCGGCGTGAGCATGTTGCCTTCGAGCGCGGCGATCCACTGCTCGTGCGTGAAGCTGCGGAAATCGCCCGGCGGCGGACCGCCCGCATTGTTCACGAGAATGTCCGGCGACGGGCACGCAGCCAGCGCGGCGGCGCGGCCCGCTTCGGTGGTGATGTCGCAGGCCACGGCCTTGACCTCGACGCCGGTCGCGGCGCGGATCTGCGCGGCGGTTTCCTCGAGCGTCTGCTCCGTGCGCGCGACGATCGTCACGTTCACGCCCTCGGCGGCGAGCGCCTCGGCGCAGCCGCGCCCCAGTCCCTTGCTTGCGGCGCACACCAGCGCGCTGCGTCCTGCGATGCCCATGTCCATCTTGTTGCGTCCTCTTTCTGTGCCTGCGTGAACCTGCATGAACGAAGCGTGACGGCGGCGTGGCGATCCGGCGATCCGGCGGTCCGGCGATCCGGCACCCACGTCCGCGTCCGATTTTTGCGATTCTAGAAGAATCGCGCCGCACGCGTGGGACGCCGCTGCCGATCCTGGTCGATCCACACGCCAATCCGCACGCCGATCCCACGCCACGGCCGCGTCGTTCGCCCGCCGTTCCCGTATACTTGAGTCCGTCACGCGGACCGGCCGTTTTCAGGCCCCGTCCAGCGCCCCCGATATCTCTAGCAGCCTTGTGCGCCCCGTCATGAAACAGGACAGCCGTTTTCCAAATCTCTTCATCCTCAATCACCCGCTGATCCAGCACAAGCTCACCCACATGCGCGACAAGGACACGTCCACGCGCACGTTCCGCGAGCTGCTGCGCGAGATCACGCTGCTGATGGGCTATGAAATCACGCGCGACCTGCCGGTCGCGTCGCGCCGCGTGCAGACGCCGCTCGTCGAAGTCGACGCCCCGGTGATCGCCGGCAAGAAGCTCGCGATCGTGCCGGTGCTGCGCGCGGGCGTGGGCATGTCCGACGGCCTGCTCGAACTGGTGCCGTCGGCGCGCGTGGGCCATATCGGCGTCTATCGCGCCGACGACCACCGTCCGGTCGAATACCTCGTGCGCCTGCCGGATCTGGAAGACCGCACCTTCATCCTCTGCGATCCGATGGTCGCCACGGGCTACTCGGCCGCGCACGCCATCGACGTGCTCAAGCGCCGCGGCGTGCCCGGCGATCGCATTCTGTTCCTCGCGCTGGTGGCCGCGCCCGAGGGCGTCGAGGTGTTCCAGAAGGCGCACCCGGACGTGAAGCTCTACGTGGCCTCGCTCGATTCGCACCTCGACAGCCACGCGTACATCATTCCGGGTCTCGGCGACGCCGGCGACCGCCTGTTCGGCACCAAGAACTAAGACAGGCGGGCGTCGTGGGACGTGGGCGCGCGTTTGTGCCCACGCCCGCGCCGGCTCCGCACGGACTGTCTGCCGCTTGTCGCGCTTGTCGCGCTTGTCGCGCCTGGCTTTGCGCGGCGTATAGCGCCACAGCCAGCGTTCGCGGCCTCCTGCTCGCGCCCCGTTTACGGCGCCCCGCCGCGCCTGAGCGCTTCGCCACACGAATCGTCCGGCCACGCGCGGACAACCCCGCCGCCGTCCGGCCCGAACCCGCACGCCGCGCGCAATCGCAGCGACGGGGCGAAGCCGACGGGTCCCGGCGTGATAAAATTCAGATCCACCTGACGGCCGCTGTGGTCCGAAGCACGGCCGGTCCCGCGCGCGGCGCAACCCGCCCGGAACCGATGCAAGGCCGATGCGCCCGGGCGCGCGCACCGGAAACCGGTCCCGCTCGCGTGCGCCGTACACGCCGGACGCCTCGAATGCGTTGGACCATTCGCGTGCGCCGGGCGTTTCGGCCGCATGCAGCGACCGGCAACGATCGGGAAGGATCGGCGCCTGAGCGGCAGCCACCCAGGGCGGACAAGACACTCAAGGGCACACCGGCCTCGCCGCTCGACAGCGCGCGAGCGCGTCCGGCAATCGTATTGAGCACGGTATTGAGCACTGCGGCATCGACACTGCAGCAACGACAACTGCACTAGCACCATGCACGCGCGGAGCGTGCGACGGAGAAAGGTATGGCGGGTCATTCGAAATGGGCCAACATCAAACACAAGAAAGCTGCGGCTGACGCCAAGCGCGGCAAGGTCTGGACGCGGCTCATCAAGGAAATCCAGGTGGCGGCGCGCATGGGCGGGGGTGAAATCGACTCGAACCCGCGTCTGCGTCTGGCCGTCGACAAGGCCTATGACGCCAACATGCCCAAGGACAACATCAACCGCGCGATCCAGCGCGGCGTGGGCGGCGTCGATGGCGCGAACTACGAAGAAATCCGCTACGAAGGCTACGGCATCGGCGGCGCGGCGGTCATCGTCGACACCATGACCGACAACCGCACCCGCACGGTCGCGGAAGTGCGCCACGCGTTCTCGAAGTTCGGCGGCAACATGGGCACGGACGGCTCGGTGTCGTTCATGTTCGATCACATCGGCCAGTTCGTGTTCGCGCCGGGCACGCCCGAAGACAAGCTGATGGACGCCGCGCTCGAAGCGGGCGCCGACGACGTCGTGACGAACGAAGACGGCAGCATCGAAGTGGTCTGCCCGCCGAACGACTTCCAGAAGGTCAAGGACGCGCTGGAAGCCGCGGGCTTCAAGGCCGAAGTGGCCGAAGTCACGATGAAGCCGCAGACCGAAGTCGAGTTCACCGGCGACGACGCCGTGAAGATGCAGAAGCTGCTCGACGCGCTCGAAAACCTGGACGACGTCCAGGAGGTGTACACCAACGCGTCGATCGCCGACGAATAATGGCATCGGCGCGGGCGCGGGCAGCCCCGCGCCCGCACGCGCATTCCACGGCTGGCGCAGGTCGCGCCGGCCGCAACTGTTTCTGGTTCTGGTCTTTCGGGGATTTACATGAAGTTACTCGTCGTCGGTTCTGGCGGCCGCGAACATGCGCTGGCGTGGAAACTCGCCCAGTCGCCGCGCGTGCAGCTCGTCTACGTCGCACCGGGCAACGGCGGCACCGCGCAGGACGAGCGGCTCGCCAATGTCGACATCACGGACATCAACGAGCTTGCCGATTTCGCCGAGCGCGAACAGGTGGCGCTCACCGTGGTCGGCCCGGAAGCACCGCTCGCCGCGGGCATCGTCAACGTCTTCCGCTCGCGCGGTCTGAAGGTCTTCGGCCCGAGCAAGGAAGCCGCGCAGCTCGAAAGCTCGAAGGACTTCGCCAAGGCGTTCATGAAGCGCCACAACATCCCGACCGCTGCCTACGAGACCTTCGCCGACGCGACGGCCGCGCACGCCTACGTCGATCAGCAGGGCGCGCCCATCGTCATCAAGGCCGACGGCCTCGCCGCGGGCAAGGGCGTGGTCGTGGCGATGTCGCTGGAAGAAGCGCATCAGGCGATCGATTCGATGCTCGCCGACAACAAGCTCGGCGACGCCGGCGCGCGCGTCGTGATCGAGGAATTCCTCGCGGGCGAGGAAGCAAGCTTCATCGTCATGGTCGACGGCAAGCACGTGCTGGCGCTGGCGTCGAGCCAGGACCACAAGCGTCTGCAGGACGGCGACCAGGGCCCGAACACGGGCGGCATGGGCGCCTACTCGCCCGCGCCCATCGTCACGCCGCAGCTGCACGCGCGCGTGATGCGCGAAATCATCCTGCCGACCGTGGCGGGCATGGAGAAGGAAGGCATCCGCTACACGGGCTTCCTGTACGCCGGTCTGATGATCGACGCGCAAGGCAACCCGAAGACGCTCGAATTCAACTGCCGCATGGGCGATCCGGAAACACAGCCGATCATGGCGCGCCTGAAGGGCGACTTCTCGAAGGTCGTCGAGCATGCCATCGCCGGCACGCTCAACCAGGTCGAGCTGGAATGGGACCGCCGTACCGCGCTGGGCGTGGTGCTGGCCGCGTACAACTACCCGGAAACGCCGCGCAAGGGCGATCGCATCAGCGAAATTCCGGCGGAAACCGACGACTCGGTCACCTTCCACGCTGGCACGCAGATCGTCGACGGCAAGCTGGTGACGGCGGGCGGCCGGGTGCTGTGCGTGGTCGGTCTCGCCGACTCGGTGCGCAGCGCGCAGAACGTGGCCTACGAGACCGTGAACCGCATCTCGTTCGACGGCATGCAGTATCGCCACGACATCGGCTATCGCGCCGCGGGGCGCAAGCAGTAAGACAGCGGCACGCGGCGCGCGGACCACGGTGTGCGCGCTGCCTGTCGACACAGCATCTCGACGACGGGCGCCATGCGGCGCCCGCGCGTCATCTGGCCCCTTCGTCCGACCGCCTGTCCGCGCAGGCTCGAAGCCAGGCCGATGCGGCGCTACACTGCCGCGTAGTGACACATAGCGGCGTTCGGAACGCCGTCCCGACCTCCGCGCAAACCGGCACAAGCCGGCGCGGCACCGTTCGGCCCGAGGCCGACAACCCCTTCAGCACCGATGAACGAACCGATTCAGACTGGCCAGACCGGCGCCACGCCCGATAGCGCGGCAGTACGCGCCTGGCTCGCGGGCCTGCAGACGCAGATCGCCGACACGCTCGGCGCTTTCGACGGCACGCCCTTCGCGACCGACGCCTGGCAGCGCGCGCCCGGCGAAAAGCTGCGCGGCGGCGGCTGCACGCGCATCCTCGAAAACGGCCAGTTCTTCGAGCGTGGCGGCATCGGCTTTTCGGACGTGCAGGGCGACGCCCTGCCGCCCTCGGCCACGGCGGCGCGCTCGCAACTCGCCGGACGCGGTTTCGAGGCGATGGGCGTCTCGCTCGTGCTGCATCCGCGCAATCCGTACTGCCCGACCGTGCACATGAACGTGCGCCTGCTGATGGCCACCAAGCCTGGCGAAGCGCCCGTGTTCTGGTTCGGCGGCGGCATGGATCTGACACCGTATTACGGCTTCGAGGAAGACGCGCAGCATTTCCACCGCGTCTGCCGCGACGCGCTCGCGCCCTACGGCGCGGAGCTGTATCCGCGCTTCAAGCAATGGTGCGACGAGTACTTCTTCCTCAAGCATCGCAACGAAGCGCGCGGCGTGGGCGGCATCTTCTTCGACGACTACGCCGAAGGCGGCTTCGAGCAGGCGTTCGCGATGCTCAAGAGCGTCGGCGAAGGCTTCCTGAAGGCGTATGTGCCGATCATCGAAAAACGCCGCGCCCTGCCGTACGGCGAGGCCGAGCGCGACTTCCAGGCGTACCGGCGCGGCCGCTACGTGGAATTCAACCTCGTCTGGGACCGCGGCACGCACTTCGGCCTGCAAAGCGGCGGCCGCACCGAATCGATCCTGATGTCGATGCCGCCGGGCGCAAGCTGGCGCTACGACTGGGAGCCGGAAGCGGGCACGCCGGAAGCGCGCCTCTACACCGACTTCCTGCCCGTGCGCGACTGGATCTGACACCGTGACGCAAGCGTTCATCGCTCCGGCTCACGCGCTCGCACGGCGCGTCGGCCTGCTCGGCGGCACTTTCGACCCGATCCACGAGGGCCATCTGGCGCTCGCGCGGCATTTCGCGCGCGTGCTCGGCCTGACGGAGCTGATCCTGCTGCCGGCCGGTCAGCCGTGGCAGAAGCCCGGCGTGACGCCCGCCGCGCACCGCCTCGCGATGACGCGCGCGGCCGCCGCCACGCTGGCGCTGCCGGGCGTGACGGTCACGGTCGACACCGACGAGATCGAGCACGACGGCCCGACCTACACGGTCGAAACGCTGCGCCGCTGGCGTGCGAAGTCCGACGCGCACGGCCGGCCCAACGCCGACGCCGCGCTCACCATGCTGATGGGCGCGGATCAACTGCTGCATCTGGATTCGTGGCACGAATGGCGCGAGCTGTTCGCGCTCGCGCATCTGGGCGTGGCGAGCCGCCCCGGTTTCGATTTTGCGGCGCTGCCCGCCGCCGTCGCCGCCGAAGCGGCCGCGCGGCGCGCCGATGCAGCCACGCTCGCGAGCACGCCGAACGGCCATCTGCTGATCGACGACACGCTCGCACTCGACGTCTCGGCGACCGAAATCCGGCGCGATATCGCCGCCTGCGTGGCGGCGCGGCAACGCGCCGGCGACATCGCCGAAAAAATTCCCGCGCCAGTGTGGGACTATATTCTTCAACATCATTTGTACAGGCACCACGGGTAAATATGGACATCCGCAAACTTCAGCGCACCATCGTCGACGCTCTCGAAGACGTCAAGGCACAGGACATCCGCGTCTTCAACACGAGCCATCTGACCGAGCTGTTCGATCGCGTGGTCGTGGCGAGCGGTACGTCGAACCGTCAGACCAAGGCACTCGCTTCGAGCGTGCGCGAAAAGGTCAAGGAAGCCGGCGGCGACATCGTCAGCACGGAAGGCGAAGAGACCGGCGAATGGGTGCTCGTGGATTGCGGCGACGCGATCGTCCACATCCTGCAACCGGCGCTGCGCCAGTACTACAACCTCGAAGAAATCTGGGGCGACAAGCCGGTGCGTCTGAAGCTCGCGGAAAACACGGGCTTCGTGGGCGCGCGTCCGAGCGAGCCGATGGACGACGAGGACGAAGTCGACGCACCGGTCGCCGCGAAGAAGACCGCGCGCAAGACGCCGGCGCGCAAGAGCGCGAAGTAAGCGCGCGCGTCGCATTGCGCACGTCGAGTTACGCACGATGAAACTGCATATCGTCGCCGTCGGCCACAAGATGCCGGACTGGATCGCCGAGGGCTTCGAGGAATACACGAAGCGCATGCCGCCCGAGCTGCGCATCGAGCTGCGCGAAGTGAAGCCCGAGCAGCGCTCGTCGGGCCGCTCCGCCGAAAGCGTGATGGCCGCCGAGCGCACGCGCATCGAGGCGGCGCTGCCGAAGAACGCGCGCCTTGTCGCGCTCGACGAACGCGGCAAGGACTGGACCACGATGCAGCTCGCCCAGGCGCTGCCCGGCTGGCAGCAGGACGGCCGCGACGTGGCCTTCCTGATCGGCGGCGCGGACGGCCTCGATCCGCAGCTCAAGGCGCGCGCCGACACGCTGCTGCGCCTGTCCTCCCTCACCCTGCCGCACGCGATGGTGCGCGTGCTGCTCGCCGAGCAGCTTTACCGCGCGTGGACCATCACGCAGAATCACCCCTATCATCGCGTTTGATATCCGTTTGATATCCATTTGAAGCTGGATTGATGCCGGATTGATGTCCGCTCGAGCGCCCGCCACGATGACCGCCTTCGGCCATCGTCGCAGGCTCTAAGCGGCTTCGAAGCGGCTTCGCTGCAGCCTCAAAGCGGCCGGCGCGTGCCGCCGTGCGCGCATCATGCCGGACGCATCGACGCCGCAACGCCGCTCCCCCCGAACTCCGCCCGTGAAGACGCCCCGATGACCACCACCGCGACTTATCCGTTCGTCTATCTCGCCTCGCAGAGCCCACGCCGCCAGGAGCTACTGCAACAGCTCGGCGTGCGTTTCGAACTCCTGCTGCCGCGTCCCGACGAAGACGCCGAAGCGCTCGAAGCCGTGCTGCCCGGCGAAAGCGCCGCCGTCTACGTCGAGCGCGTGTGCGCCGCGAAAGCCGACGCCGCGCGCGCCCGGCTCGTGGCGGGCGCGCATGCGCACGCGCCGATCCTGACCGCCGACACGACCGTGAGCATCGACGGCCACATCCTCGGCAAGCCGCACGACGCCGCCGAGGCCTTCGCGATGCTCGAACGCCTCGCGGGCCGCGAGCACGAAGTGCTCACCGCCGTGGCCGTGGTGAATGCGGAAGGCGTGTGCCTGCCCGTCGCGGTCTCGCGTTCGCACGTGCGTTTCGCCGCCGCCCTGCCCGCCGCGATCGCCCACTATGTGGCGAGCGGCGAGCCGTTCGGCAAGGCCGGCGCGTACGGCATTCAGGGCCGCGCGGCGGAATTCATCGAGCGAATCGACGGGTCCTATTCGGGTATCATGGGTTTGCCTCTGTTCGAAACGGCCGCTCTCCTGCGCGCCGCGAGCATCGACTTCTAAACAACAATCATGAACGAAGAAATCCTGATCAACATTACGCCACAGGAGACGCGCGTCGCGCTGGTCCAGCAGGGCGCAGTACAGGAGCTTCACGTCGAGCGCACGCTGTCGCGCGGGCGCGTCGGCAATGTGTATCTCGGCAAGGTCGTGCGTGTGCTGCCCGGCATGCAGTCGGCTTTTATCGACATCGGTCTGGAGCGTGCCGCGTTTCTGCACGTCGCCGACATCTGGCATCCGCGCATCGCCGGCGAAACGCATTCGAGCGCGCATCATCAGCCGATCGAAAAGACCGTGTTCGAAGGCCAGACGCTGATGGTGCAGGTCGTGAAGGATCCGATCGGCACCAAGGGCGCGCGCCTGTCCACGCAGGTCAGCATCGCGGGCCGCACGCTCGTCTATCTGCCGCAGGAGCCGCATATCGGCATCTCGCAGAAGATCGAAAGCGAAGCCGAACGCGAAGCCGTGCGCGCGCGCCTCACGGCCGTGCTGCCCGCCGACGAGAAAGGCGGCTACATCGTGCGCACGATCGCCGAAGACGCGACCAGCGAAGAACTGGCCGCCGACGTCGCCTATCTGCGCAAGACCTGGGCGACCATCATCGCGCAGGGGCAGCGCCTGCCCGCGACGAGCCTGCTCTATCAGGACCTGAATCTCGGCCAGCGCGTGCTGCGCGATTTCGTCAACGACGAAACCACGCGCATCCAGGTGGATTCGCGCGAGACCTTCCAGAAGCTCAGCGAATTCGCCGGCGAGTTCACGCCCGCCGTGCTGCCGAAGCTGCATCACTACACCGGCGAGCGTCCGCTGTTCGACCTCTACAACATCGAGGCCGAAATCCAGCGCGCGCTGTCGCGCCGCGTCGACCTCAAGTCGGGCGGCTACCTCGTGATCGACCAGACCGAGGCGATGACGACGATCGACGTGAACACGGGCGGCTACGTGGGCGCGCGCAACTTCGACGACACGATCTTCAAGACCAATCTCGAAGCGGCGCACACGATCGCGCGGCAATTGCGTCTGCGCAATCTGGGCGGCGTGATCATCATCGACTTCATCGACATGGAGAACCTCGAGCATCGCGATCAGGTGCTCGGCGAACTCAAGAAGGCGCTCGCGCGCGACCGCACGCGCGTGACCGTGAACGGTTTCTCGCAGCTCGGTCTCGTGGAAATGACGCGCAAGCGCACGCGCGAATCGCTCGCGCACGTGCTCTGCGAGCCGTGCCCGACGTGTCTCGGCAAAGGTCAGGTGAAAACCTCGCGCACGGTCTGTTACGACGTGCTGCGCGAAATCCTGCGCGAGTCGCGCCAGTTCAATCCGCGCGAATTCCGCGTGGTGGCGTCGCAGCAGGTGATCGATCTGTTCCTCGAGGAAGAGTCGCAGCATCTCGCGATGCTGATCGATTTCATCGGCAAGCCGGTGTCGTTGCAGGTGGAGTCGAATCTGAGTCAGGAACAGTATGACATAGTTTTGATGTAGGGTTTACCCTATATCAAGCCATATCACCCGACCCCACCAAAAGCCTTGTTCTACAAGGCTTTTTTAATTTCCCTGTATTTTCCCGTATCATTTTAACTCAGCTAAGCGCGCCTCAAATTGGTAGCTAGATTGGTAGCTAGAGTTCAGAACAATGCGGGTGCTGGTCAGGAGCAAAACAGGTGGCAAAGCGGCAGACGAATCTCCTCTCGGACATCGAGCTTAAGCACCTCGTGCGCATCGGCTCGCCTGTCGCAAAATCGGATGGTGCTGGACTCACATTCACGCTGTCGCCGGCGGGCACAGCGACGTGGGTGCTCCGCTTCAGTCACGGCGGGCGCCGCCACGAACTGACGCTCGGCAACTACCCCGACCTCGCTCTGACTGCGGCACGCAAGCTCGCCGCAGCGAAACGCGTCGAGGTCCAGCAAGGCACAAACCCCGCCGTCGAGAAGCGCAAGGAAAGAGCGCGGAAGGACTGGAGCGTTCGACAGCTCGCCAAGGACTATCGCGAGCGCGTCCTGGCGGAACTAGCGGACAGCACGCAACAGAGCTACGGCAGGAATCTCGACCGCGTCGAGCGTGGCATGGGATCTCTGTCAGTGCGAGTCGTCACTGCTGCCGACATCGTCGCCGAGATCGAGCGCACGAAGCTCGGATGGGTTGAGGAATTCACGCATTGGTGCGTACTGAAGGCGATCTTCAAACACGCTGTCGGCAAACGATTGATCGACGCGAATCCATGCGCCGGCGTCGTACTGGAGGCGATCATCGGGAAGCGGCCACCTGTGCGCAAGCGCCTGATGCTCACCGACGACGAGATCCACGTGCTGATGAACGCGAAGATGCGCGACGTGAACCTATTCGCGCTGCGTGTCTGTGTAGCAACCGGCGTGCGGATCAGTGAGCTATACACGGCACGCCGCGAGGACGTTCATCTCGACGAGGCGCGCTGGCATATCCCGGAAAGCAAGACAGGCCCGGCGATGGATATTCCATTGGCACCGGTCGTCATCGAATGGTTTGAGCGTCTCTTCGAGCTAGCGGCTACATCCGACTATGTGCTACCTGCACGCTTGAGCAATCGGCTCGAGCGCTACGACGGCGACACGCACGTGTCGAAGGATGCCATCCGCGAAGCTATCGACTACTGGATCGAGAACCATTCGCCCGAGATCCGGAGATTCACGCCGCACGACCTGCGTAGCACGATGAAGAGCCACATGCGCAAGCTGGGCGTCTCGCGCGACATTTCCGAAATGTGCCTGAACCACAAGCTCACCGGCGTCGAAGGCATCTACGACCAGTACACGTATTGGGACGAGCGGAAGGCCGCGTTGGAATTGTGGGCGATGTTTCTGACGGCGCGCATGCGCAACGAACAATGGAATGTAACGCCGCTTCGCGGGGCGGCGTAACGGTTTGCCGCGCCTAGCCCGACGGGGCGAAGACCGGGTGCCCTACCCGGCTGGCGCGGCTCCTCAATAGGGCTTTGCTTCGGGGCGAGCAATGGCAAATCGGTTTATCAAGGCGGCCGACCTTCCACCGGAATTCTCCATTGAGAAGTACAGCATCTGCAGAACGTGGAACGCTGGACTCTGGGCAATAAACCTGGACCGTCGGATCTATCGGAGACGAGAAATTGAATCGGTTCTCAAAAACCCGGAGCCAAAGTACGCATCAATGCTGCGCGACGCGTGCCTTGATGTCTTCAAAGATCCAGAAATAGAATGGGCCTCTGATGAGGATGGTCGCAGGATGCTTTCCTCCGGATCCAAGGCGTACGCCTGTCGCGTGCGTGATGTTAGTTGCCTGGAATATCTAAGCGCGCACGAAATTTTCACCAACGAAGCATTTGCAAAATATGCCGATGCCTATCGATTTCTTGAGACATTGAAAATTCGATTCAATGCTGACGGCACATTCGAAAGGCCGACTCATTGGAACGACGAAGCGACTCGCGATGAAATCGCCGCCAAGAAAGATGCCTGCCTAAAATTTCTCACCGACACTCCAGAGTGGCAGATAGAGCCAAGCGATACAGCGGCTGAACGACCAGAAATACCTGCTTTCGTCCAAAAGTATGACGACAGCTCGTTCGCATTCGCGACAGTCGATCTAAACGCATCAGACGACGAACTGGCAGATGATTTCCGGAAATGGCTGCGCCACGCACGCGAAACACGTGGCGTGCGTGCTGCCGCCCGCGAATTCTCCCTCAATGACATGCAAAAGTGGGCCGACATGCGAGTGTTGGCGTACATCGACTTGCAATCCTGGCTCTTACTCACTGAGCAGAAAGCGACTAACGCCGTTTTGGGTCGGGTGCTTTTCCCCGATGAGTTCGACATCGGGCTCGATGACCGGGTCAGAAAGGTGGTCGCAGATTACGCGGCGGACCTGATGAGCCCACATGTTGTGCGCGCTATGCAATCTCAGTATCTGAAAGCGGAACGGGAAACTCAAAATTCCGCTCCGGAATCTTGATCCAAAAATTCAATTCCGGACGGTATTTTTGAGCTTACCAAACCGGAGCCAATTTCGAGAATTGCCGTTACTCGAAACGCTGATTAATCATCCATAGTATTGGGGTCGCTCGTCGCAAGTTGAATCAACTGACGGCGCGATACCCCCGAGCAGTATCGCGCCATAACAGGAGTGATACTGATGTCCGATCTCGCCAAAGCGCTGCTCTCGAAAGCGCTCATTTCGTTCGACTCTCTGCCGAACTCGGCGCACGTCGACGTGCGTACCGTCGCGGCGCTATACGGCTGCTCCGTCCCAACCGTCTGGCGGCGAGTGGCCGCCGGCCTCATCCCCGCGCCGAAGAAATTCGGCCACTCCACACGTTGGAACGCAGGACAGCTCCGTGCCAACCTGATGCCGGAGGCCGCGTAATGCAAAAGAAAAACGCCCGCCTCCCCGAAGGAATGACGAGCGCCCTAGACAGCGCCAATGTTAACACCGGTTCCGACCTTCTGGCGCGATTCCTCGATGCTGTGAAGAATCCAAGCGAGCGCCTGCGCGTCGACGTCAAGGAATATCGGGGCAACACCTACATCGACATTCGCGTCTGGTACGTGACGGACGACGGCGAGTATCGACCGTCGAGCAAGGGCGTGATGTTCAAGCCGTCCCTGGCGGCCGAGCTGATGCGTGGCCTCGCGCTCGCGGCGCGCGCCTTCGATCCGAAGGCGGTGAACTGATGACGCCCCAGAAAAAGACCTTGCACCGCGTAAACCCGGGGGCGTATACTTTTTTCGTGCCTGAAACAACAGGCCACCGGATTGGCGTCCGGGTAATGAATTGGCGGACAACCGCCGCAGTGCGGTTTTTTTACGTCCGTACGCCTTTGCACGCCTTCAATGGTCGGGCCTTGGCGGGGGTGCCTTCGGGCACGCCGGTTTCCAATTCGCCGGTACGCCAACCCTGTCTTGTGCCCGGCCACCCCAATTGGCGTTGGGAGCCGGGTTCCGAAACCCGAATTGGAGGCCGCACGATGCTGCGCCATATCCCCGCTCGTTCCGAGCAAACGCAATCCCCTGACCGATTTCCCCTGTTCGTTCGCGCTGGCCGTCTCGCCGCCGAGCTCTGGCTGCTCTCTGCGCCGATGAGCGCTGGCGCCCTGCGTGATCTTCACTTTCGCAATCTGGTCGCTGATACCGACGAGATGCCTGGCGACGCACTCCGCCGCGAAGCGTTCAACGACGCCTTCGCACGCCGTCTCGCCGAGGCCATCGTCCGCGCGGAGGTGTGCCATGGCTAATGCTCTGTTCTGGCTCGGCGACAACATCGGAATGTCCGACGACACCGGGCGCGTGCACATCCGTCTCGCCGACAGCCTTGGCGCCCAATTTGACGTCTCGATGGTAGAAGCGGTTGCACTCGCTGACCAACTCGATCCGGCTGGACGTTCGCGCCTTCAGCAAGCCATGCAGTTCATTGCAGATGGCGGTCGCATCAACCCCAAGGATCTCGCCGCGTGGAGCGCAGCAGGAAGCGCGATCGCAGAAGCCTTTACCATCAGCGCGCGCGGAGGTGTGCAATGAGCAAGCAACAGGAAAACATCGCCGTCAACGCGCCGAACGAACTTGAACTGCTCGACGAGATCGACCAGGCATCTGGCCTCCTCGCGAGTGCTGCCCAGTCGTTCGCGGATCTCGCCGCGCTGCTTGAGGCTGTTGTGGCCGCCGCGCCGGCTGGTTCGCTTCAAAGCCGCATCGCCCGCGCAGGCCAGAATCTCTGCGACAACCTCGAGAGCGACTTCACGAATTACAGTCTCGAGTTTTCGCGCGGCAGCGAACAGCATTCGCGTGCACTTGGCCTTGACGAGTTTCGTCGTTTCTCAGTTGCTAAGCAGTCCTCATCTAAGTCGGGAGGCGTATGCGCGACGGTCAAGCAATAAAGGACCGCCTCAATCAGGCGATAGCGCGTGAGTTACAACGCTGTGCGAATGCGATGGGATCGCAAGAATGGGAGAGACATCGGGAATGGGTGACGCAGCACGCGATCGCAAGCGCGAAGGAATGGATCGCGCAACAGGCATCGAAGGGGGCGCTATGAACGCGATTGACTATCTTTCCGGTGTCGATTTTGACGCTGCTACTGCGGAAAGTGAGGCCGCACGAGAACGCGCTGTGATCGCCTCTGCTCGAAACAAGTTCTTTCAGCAAGCGGACACCGCTGCCAAAGAAAATGCGACAAGCTGGCCGAAACTCGATCGACTCCCGGACTCGTTGAAAGCCGTCGAGCCATTCGATATGGAGCTGATGCCGGAGAGCCTGCGTCCATGGGTCGAAGACATTGCCAGCCGAGTGCAGTGCCCACCCGATTTCATCGGCGCAACGATCATTGGCGCGCTGGGAATCATTATCGGCCGGCGCGTCGGTGTTCGTCCGAAGCTGCGCGACGACTGGACCGAGTACGCCAATCAATGGGTCTGCATCGTGGGCCGCCCTGGCGTCATGAAGTCGCCCGCGATGAGCGCCGTACTCGCTCCAGTGAAGCGGCTCGACATCGAGGCCAGCGAGCGGTTCGAGAACGAGCTGGCGCTGCATGAGTCCGAGGCAAAGGTTCACAGGATGCGCCATGACGCCGCCGAAAAGAAGGCGATGGCTGCACTGAAAAAGAACCCCGATGCGGCGGTCGACCTGCACGAATCAGAAGCCCCGGAGCCGCCAAAGCTCACACGCTACCTCGTGAACGATGCGACGGTCGAGAAACTGGGCGAGATCTGCGCGGAGAATCCGCAAGGCGTCGGCGTATTTCGGGATGAGCTCGTCAGCCTGCTCAAGGGCCTCGAGCGCGACGGGCAAGAGAGCGCGCGCGGCTTCTACCTGACCGGCTGGAATGGAAACGACGGCTATACCGTCGACCGGATCATGCGCGGACATCAGCGTATCGAGGCCGTGTGCCTGTCGTTGATCGGGTCGACGCAACCCGGGCGTCTCTCCGAGTACCTGCGCAGCGCAATCGCCGGCGGCGTCGCAGATGATGGCCTCGTGCAGCGCTTCGGAGTGCTCGTCTGGCCCGATGTGCCGCGCGCAGCGTGGGAGAACGTCGACTGCTGGCCGGACGCCGAAGCAAAGCACGCTGCCCATACGGTATTCCGGCGGTTGGCGGACGCTGATCCGGTCGAGCACTGGTTCGCAGAAGTACCGATCGGGCCCGACGGGCAGCCAGACGGCAATCCTCCGTTTCTTCGGCTCGGCGATGACGCGGCCACGATGTTCGTTGAGTGGCGCAGTGAACTGGAAAACGAACTCCGGGGCGGCGACCTGCACCCGGCGATGGAGTCTCATCTCGCGAAGTACCGAAAGCTCGTACCGTCTCTGGCGCTGATCTTCCATCTCACTGACGGCGGCAGAGGCCCGGTTTCCGCCGCAGCGATGGCCCGCGCCCTGGCGTGGAGCATCTACCTTCGGAGCCATGCAGAGCGGGCCTACGGATCGGTCTTGCTCGCGGAAATGGAGGGCGCAAAGGCCCTGCTTAAGCGTATCAAGTCCGGAGACATCGGTGATGGCTTTGCCGCGCGAGACGTCTACCACGCGAAGCACTGGGCGCGTCTTGAGAACGCTGAGGCCGTCACTAATGCTATCTCCGTGCTGACCGAATATGGCTACATTCAGCCGGAGACTTTCGACACCCGGGGCCGTCGCAAAACCGTCTACCGGATCAATCCGGAGGTTCTGCCGTGAACAAGTACCTTCAACTGATCAAATCTGAAAAGCGCGCCGGGAGTGCAGGTTCAAAAGGTTCAAAAGGAACTTCCGAACCTTTTGAACCTGCCACGGGTAGCCACAATCAGCAAATCGCACGTCCGTCGATTCTCTCCGTGCATGCTTCTGAACCTTTTGAACCTGCTCCGGATAGGCATATCGAGAAATTGAATTGCGCGAACCGTACACTGGCTGACAACAATACGAGTCAGTTGAAAAACGTAAAGGACACCGGGGGCATCGGTTCAAAAGGTTCACAAGGGGCTTCCGAACCTTTTGAACCTACCCTAGGGAGGCGTGGATCGAATTACGCTGATGTTCAGCGAGCGGCGAGCGGCGGCGCAGCCGAGACTCCCCCGTTGGATTGTGTCGGCGCGCTGCACCACCCGGATGGCGGTCCATATCTTCCGTGGGGGCCGTATGTCGAACCCGGGCAATTGCAGCAAATGCAACGCGATCTCCTAGCCGCTGTCGAGGAGCTTGCCCGGTTTGAGCGGTGGCCCGACGAGTACTTCGACCACGTGGTGTACTGTATCGAGCGGCAGCCGATCAGCACGCTTCGACCGGACCTCGCATATTTCAATGCGCGGCTTCGGATCGCACGCAACTCTCGGGGAGGACCGTGACATGCACTCTATCTACGATGCCGCCGGCGCAGTCGCGCGGCGGCTCGCCCCGGGCGACGCCGGAAAGCAAAAGGAAATTGCCAAGAGCTGGCTGCAGGTACTTGCAAAGAGCTTCATTGCAGGCGAGCTCCGCATGCTTGCTGGATTCGAGTGCACGCCGATTGATCCGGCAGGCCCCGGGGCAATCGTCGGCACGTTCACTTCTGCGCGCGTTACTCTTCCCGAACTCAATCGTTACCTCACGGTCATGGGAGTCGGTATCGAAGTCACAGACCGTGACTTTGTCGGTACTCCCGGTCACGACGACGAGCCGACGCTTCAAAGCGAGCACGTCGTGGCCGCCGCGATCGCCTTCGCAAATCAGAAAGCATGCGAACTGTTTGACAAGGATGGCTCAATCCTCAAAGCAGTAGGGGCATCCCGGGCGATTCGCCCATTGCTCAAAGCAGAGTTCAAGAAGGACTGGTCCGACAAATCGATACGACGACACTGCCTGAAGGAGTGGAAATTCACCTACTCCGCGGCCTCTGCGACCGCTGCGCAACCTGAGCAGCAGAAAAATATCTGACCTGCTCACCCGCGCTGATCAACCAACTCCATCGAATCCCTTATGCGGCAAGGCTTTGAGCCTCTGCCGCATTTTTCATTTCTGGCAGCAATCAGCTATTGCGTTGCTCAGTTTGCGCAACGAACCTTCTCCCATCGCTTTCTGACGTTCTTGCCCTGATGGAGGGGTTCAATGGCACTCGACACCAAATCGCTTGCCCGCATCGCAGCTAAGCACACGGAATCAGGCGGCGCGCCGAAGGCAATCCGGCAGTCCATACCGAATCCGTTCGGCGCACTGTTCGCTCGCATGCGCGTTCCCGGGGCGGTCACGCGTGCTGTTGCACGTGTGATCCCGAAGGCATCTTCGGCCAAGGCGGACGAAGTCGGTGGTCACGTCAATAGTGCAACAGCGGTCATGCCGGTGCAGCCCAATCCGCCGGTAACCGCCCCGTCGTCCGCTCACGGTCGCGTAGATGGCGCGTCCGCGGCGCGCTTCGAACGAATCATGGAATCCGCCGTCAAGTGCGACGTGCCGAGGCTTGGACTCGCTCTCGCAAAAACCAATGTGTCCGCTGACGAAGCTACCGCCTTCATCGACGAGTTTTCCAAGCTTGCAAAGCAACCGCCTCATACCGTGGATGCACATCAAATCAATCGCCGCACCAACTCTTCGCGCACCGGAGTCACCCGATGAGCAACATCACCAAGATCAAGAACAAGATCGCCGACCAGCACAAGGCCATTGAACGCCTGACTGCCGATCGCGCAGCCGCGCAAGCCGCGATCGACGGCGCCGATGCGCACCTCGAAACGCTCGAGCAACTGAAGGCCCAGCGTCGCACACTGCGCGCCGAGGCGCTGATCGCAAAAAAGACGGCGAACACGTCTGCGATCGACGCACAGATCGCGAACGCGGAGAAGCAGCACGAGGCAGCACAGACTGCGGCCGAAACGTCGCGCGACGCGCTGGACATCTATGACGAAGGCCTGCGGATCGCGGACGCAGAGCTCGATAGCCTCAGTGAACAGTACCGCGCGGCAATCGCTGCGGAAATCATGGCCCAGCATGACGCGGGCCTCGCGAAATATCTGGCGGCTGTCGCCGCGATGGAGGAAGGCGTCGCAGCGATGGCCGGTGCCGAGCAAGCATGGCGCCACGCGCGTGCGTCGCTCGACCATGCAGCATTCCCGGGCCGCGGCAATCAGGTTCTCGAAGACCTTCGCTCGAACGGCGTACGCGTGCCCTACACGGCATCGCGCTTGGCCGATCCTAAAATCGCTGCGACCTATACGCCGGACTACCCGGACTACTGGTTCCATCCGGCGTGGGCTGATCCGCTGACCGAAGGTCTCGGCGTCAGAGAGGCGGCAGCGATCGTCGACGAGTTGCGCAAACTTGGCGTCGACTGCGAAGAGCCGGCCCGTCCGCTCCCGGAGGTGGCTCGCATCAAGGTCCGAGTCAGGAAGGGAACCATCAACGGCGACCCGGAAGTCATCCGATCCGGGAAGACCGGCAAGATCATCGACCGACGCGACATCTCTTTCGGGCCCGGCGAGGACGTGCTGATCGACGAGCCCACCGCGCGTTACCTGCGCGAGCGAAACATGGTCCTCATTCACGGCGAAGACGAAATGCCAGAACAGACGGCCGATGCCGTATCCCCTAAGGTCATCGCACCTGTGCCTGAGGACGCACCTCGAACGGTCGAGATCTTCGCGCCTCGAGACTACCAGGGCAACTTCCATCGGCTCGACATGAGCGGCCACAACTAGTCCGGCAAAGCGCATCGTATGCCCCAGCCGGCGGTGGGCTAAAACACCGGCAAGCACCGACGCTCATGGAAGCGGCGTTCTCACCTGGGATGCCTCTCCCAGTTCCGGCCGCGGCGGGCGGTGCCTCCTCAAACACTCATATCCGTATGGAAACAGGAAATGGAAAACGCAAATAACGAAGGACTCCAAACTGACGACAAAGATCCGAATCCGATTGATTGCCTCGTCGCTGGACAACCGTGCGCACAAGCGCCGGCCGAGGAGCGCAATTGCGAAAAGGAGGTGAACGATGTACAGAATTGACGACGCAACCGCATCCACCACACTGCCGACGCCTGAGACCGCCGGCACAGAAGGCTATTTCTCCGAGGGAAATCCTGTGACCGGCACGCCTGCTACAAAAGTGCGTGGTTCCTGGATGAACATGATTCAGGAAGAGCTGCGGGCCATTGTCGTGGCTGCGGGCCTGACTCCGAGCAAGACCACGTACAACCAGGTGCTATCGGCCATCAAAGCACTCGTTCCGGCAAACGCTCCCGGGCGACTGCTCAACGTCCAGCCCTTCGCGACCTCGGGAACGTACACGCCCACCGCCGGAGTGGGCACGGTGATCATGGAAGTTCAAGGCGCGGGCGGTGGCTCAGGCGGCGCTCCGGCGACTGGCGCAGGTGGCTTTAGCGGCTCGCCCGGCGCTCCGTCCGGCACGTATGCGATGGTGAAACTGACTGCAGCTCAAATTGGGGCAAGTCAGTCTGTCACCATCGGCTCGGGCGGCACCGCTGGCCCGACTGGTGCTGGCACGGGCGGTACCGGCGGAACGACGTCGGTTGGTTCGCTTGTCTCCTGTCCGGGTGGTGTTGGGAGTACGTCCTATGGCCCGACGTCTAGCACGGTAGTCGTGGCAACCGCTCCTTCGGTATCGGCGGCGCCTACGGTCAACAGTGGCTCGGTGATCATTTCAAGCCAAGGCAATGTCGGCTCGCCGGCAGTTGGCACGAGCGCCGGCGGAGTTATCAGTGGCCCAGGCGGCTCGTCGCCTATCAACAGGGGCACGAACGGGCCCGGGGCAGGCGGTGCCGGTCAGTCGCTCGGCGCATCGTCGTCTGCGATTCCCGGACTCGTGGGTGGTGTCGGCAAGGTCATTTTCTGGGAATACGCATAAGGAGCACTCATGTACGCACTCGTGAAAGACGGAATCGTCGTGAACATCGTTGTCTGGGACGGCTCAGCGTCTTGGTCTCCCCCGGAAGACACGACCGCGGTGGAGGTTACCGAGCAATCCGGGCCGGCTTATATCGGCGGCACATATAGCAATGGGCTGTTCAGCACACCACCGGAAAACTCGCCGGCAAGTGCGTAACAAACCAGCCGACGGCCTTAGATCGGCCTCGCGCGTCATGTTTCCATCAAACCGGAATTCTCATGAGCGGAAAGTTCTATCCAGCCGTGCATATGGGCAACTTCGACAACCCGCACTCCGCGCTGCATAGCGTGGGTGTTACCGGTCAGGGCGCCGACCTGTTCATCGCCGGAATGGATTACGCACTCGGAGAGCCTGTCACCCAGCTAGTGAACATCAAAGGCGAAGAGGAGGACGCGGCGATCCATCCGATGTTGGTGCTCCTGCCGCTCGAGCACAATCGCGTCGGGCTCTACCTCGGCTTCTTCGGATTGCTCGCCGACTCGCGCGAGGCCGCCCTCATGCTCGCAGCTCGGGGCCTCATCGACGTCGCCCTTTCCGGAGGATTCGAGACTCCGCCTACGCTCGATGCGTTCCCATGGACAGAGCCACGGAGTGCGATGCAATGAATCTCGACATCAAGATCGATTCGAAAGCGATCGAGCGTCAGCTCGACGACCTCGCTCGTAAGCAGATCCCTTTCGCAACCGCGATGGCCATCAACGATGTCTCAAGACACGCTCGGACGGACCTTCGGGACACGATGCAAAGCGTGTTCGAAAATCCTGTGCCTTACACACTAAACAGCGTGCGCCTGAAGCTGGCGACGAAGGCTCGGCCCGTGGCCACGGTAGCTATCAGTGACGATCCGGACAAGGGAATCCCGCCGGCGAAATACCTATCGCCGGAAATTCTCGGCGGCCCGCGCAACCACAAGCGATTCGAGAAAGCACTTCAGATCAAGGGAATCATGCCCGCAGGCACTTATGCCGTACCCGGGGACGGCGCTCCGATCAACGGCAACGGTAATATCCCGGGCAGCTTCCTCGTGCGACTCCTTTCGTATTTCCAAGCCTTCTCGGAAACGGGTTACCGCGCCAACATGACGCAAAAGCGCATAGCAAAACTCGCCAAGGTCGGCGTCAGTACCCGGGGATACAAGAAAATCAACGGCGTGGTGTATTTCGCAGCCAATGGCAGAGGCAAAACGGTCCATCTCGCGCCGGGCATCTACGCCAAAAGTGGCACGCATGGCGCAATCATCACGCCAGTGATCCTCTTCGTCCAGTCGCCGACATACAAGGCCAGATTCCCGTTCGGCGCTGTTGTCGAGGAAAGCGTCGAAAAGAACTTTGACCGCTTCATGCGTGCCCGCCTCGATCAGGCGATCGCGACTGCCAAATGAAGGTGCGCCTATTCCGTGTCGGGAGCGTCTGGCACTATCGCTTTCAAGTAGACGGCCGCCGCATACAAAGATCCACAAGGCTCCTGGCTTATGGTGACGCGTTGGCCGTGGCGCAAGCTGCCTACCAGTCTGCATCTGCAGTTGCAAACCACTTTCCGGTTCGGCCCGCGCTGACGTTGGCGCAGTTAGCCAAAGCGTGGATTGACTCCCACGCTGCAATCGCCAGCGCATCACACCTGAACGGCGTCGACGCCTTCAGACGCCTGCACCTCTACGACCTGGGCGAAACGGCAATTGACCGTCTGACGACGGCCAGTGTGGAAGATGCACGCAACAAGCACCTTCGAACGCACTCCCCGAGTTCGGTCAATCATTGGTCGCGCATCATCAGACTGCTCTGCAACTGGGCCGTACACCGCGGCCTCATCGGTCAGGTGCCGTTCAAGGTAAAGATGCTGAAGATCCAGCGACGGCCGCGCGCTACGCTGCCCGTCGCACTCGCACGCCAATGGCTGGAGGCAGTCGACGCAGTGGCCAGCAATCCAGTGCGCGTTGCCATTCGGCTGATGCTCGGAATGGGGTTGCGGGAATCAGAGGCTGCCAGCGCGCGCTGGGAGTGGCTGGACCTCGTTCGCCAGACGTACACCCCTGGGCGCACGAAGGGGCGGGAAGCTGACCCGGTGCCAGTTCCGGCATGGCTCGCCGACTATCTGCGCCCCATGCGCCAGTCGACAGGTCTGATGGTCGCTCGACCGGACAGCCGAGCGTTCGCCCGTGGCTTCACACGCGCAACAATCAAGACTGCCAATGCGCACACCGGCATCGGCGAGATCACGCCGCATCGGCTACGCGGAACGTTCGCCACATTGTTGAGCGAGAACGGCGCCCCCGTTCAAGTCATCCAGCGCGTCATGCGACACAAGAGCCCGCTTACGACCATGGGTTATCTCGAAGTCGACCTGGTCCATGCAGCACGCGCCCAAGCTCTCATCGCTGAGCAATGCGGCTTCTAGTGAGCCCACTCCGACCCTGTGGCGAACGAGTGGCGAAAAGCACCAGCAAACAGCCGCCCAGCAAGGCACCTGCCTTTATCGTGAGTTGTGCAGAGTCAACCGCCCTTCGCTCGCCGCATAGGGCCATCTGGAGCTCTCTTTTGACCATGGCGAGGTCAGTTTCCGGCCGGGAAATCCTCCGATCAAGGGGCGCGGGTCCCCCTACGGAACGTTGACATGAGGGCAATTCGAGCCGCGATCTTCGTCTAGCTGTGAAATTTTTGAATTCGGGTAACAGGTAACAGAGAGGGCGCAGCCTTATGCAGAAAGGCATTGCGCTGTTACCCATGCCGTTACCCAAACGATGAAGTAGCAGCACTTGGGTAACAAAATCGAAGGTAACACCCAGCTCTTGTTAGGCCGCCCCACTCGCTCCACTCACCGATTGAGGATCCAGAAGAGCGCCAGCGTGAGCGCGTGCTAGCATTTGCGATCACAACACAAACATCAGAACAAAGATGGCGAACTTTCTGCATGGTCTCGCGCTGAGGAATTACTGTGGATTCGGGGACAAGTACCAACAGATGGGCCCATTCAGATCGTGCAACCTTTTCGTTGGAGCAAACAACTCCGGCAAATCTACGGTCCTGAATTTCATCTCGCGTCATCTGCGCTCGTTGCGAAGCCTGTCGACCAAGAAGCCAGTTTTTGAACTGAATCCGCTTGAGATTCATCTGGGCGCCATGGCATCAGCAGTTTCGGCGCGAATAGGCGTAGAGCCATCACTTGTTAGTGACGCATTGTTAGCGAAAATCGATAACGAGCAGAATAGATCGGCCATGGGTACCACAGCCGAGAGGATCAGCAGACTGTTGGCGGAAGACGGGTTGATATGGTTATCTCCGCCGAGTGGGGCCAAGGAGCGATGGAGCCTCGGAAACGAACTCGCTGCGCAGCAACAGCTTGACCAAACGACGTGGGGACGCCTTTCAGGCGCAATGTTTCCGAATTACCACGGCGGGACTCTAGAGCAAGCGATCAATCAATGCTTCACCAAGACCTTGACGGGCATCCAGTTGAACTTTCCGGGCTGCGTTCTAATTCCAGCCATCCGGCAAATCGGAGCAGACGACGGGACTCCTTTCGATCATAGCGGCCGCGGCTTAATCGCGGAGCTCGCCAACCTGCAAAATCCCGACATACATGAGAGAGGAAAGGTTGAACAGTTCAACGAAATCAATCGTTTTGTTCAGCAAGTAACGGACGAGCCGTCGGCCCGCATCGAGATTCCACATAGCAGGGAACATGTGTTGGTCCACATTGGCGACAAGCTTCTTCCCTTGGAGTCGCTGGGTACGGGAATTCACGAGGTCGTCATGCTTGCCTCGTTTTGCACGTTGCGACAAGAATCAATCGTCTGCATTGAAGAGCCCGAAATCCATCTCCATCCGGTCCTTCAACGCAAGCTGATCCGCTACCTCCAAGGAAACACGTCGAATCAGTACTTCATCGCAACCCACTCCGCTGCATTCATTGACACCCCCGACGCCGCGGTTTTCCATGTCCACGCGCACTCCGGCGAAACGGTCGCTGATAGAACGATTTCACCGAATCAGCGGTTCGGCATATGTCGAGATCTAGGATACAAAGCATCCGACCTTATGCAAGCCAATGCGGTTATCTGGGTCGAAGGGCCGTCTGACCGCATCTATCTCCGCCATTGGCTAGCAGCTTTTGCCCCCGATCTGATCGAGGGGACTCACTATTCGATCATGTTTTACGGCGGCCGGTTACTGAGCCATCTGAGCGCAAGCGATCAGGAGATCAGTGACTTCATCGCATTGAGAAGGCTCAACAGGCACCTTGCTATTGTCATCGATAGCGATAAGAAGTCGGCCCATGCTCGAATCAACGCAACGAAGAAAAGAATTCTCGACGAATTCAATGCCGATGGCGGCGTTGGCTGGCTCACACAGGGACGTGAGATCGAAAACTACGTTTCGCCCCCTGACCTCGATATTGCCATGAGGCAGGTTTACGGTGAGCGCTACAGTGCCCCGGCCGCGAACGGGCAATATGATCATGTCTTGCCGTTCTATCAGACGCCGGGACAACGCTCAAAGTCTCGCTCCAGCGAGATATTCGTCGACGTTGACAAGGTAAAGGTCGCGCGGGCTGTCTGTCAGATGCCAGCAAATCTCGATGTACTCGATCTGCGCAAAAGGATCTGCGAAGTAGTGGCGATGATCCGCGCCGCGAACGACTGAAAAAAACGATGAAGCCCGCTCTAACTAAGCGGGCTTGCTTCATCCTCCCTTGTGACACCCTCAGATTTTCCGGACACTAAGCCTATGGCGAAGTCCGTATGCACTACCCTCCGAGCTTATGCTGAATCGTTCCGGGAGGAGAAATGAAACCGGTACTTTTCCCACCCACAACCTTCAAGTGCTCGACCTCAGCCTTTGCCGAATTGATGATCACTTGTGCGACCTCAGCAACAGCCTTAGCCCTCTCAATATCCATCGGCTTTTCCTTATCATTGAGAGCTCGCAATGTATCGAAAAGATGCCCTCTTAGTGTTTCTATATTATTTTCCATTAATTTTCTTCGTAATCAATGATTTTAAACGAATAACGTCCCGAAGCTCCTCTGGCAAATTGTGCACAGATATTCTAAGCACCTTATCCACATTAGATTCGAGTTGGAGATTAGCCAAGTCTACGTTTAATCTATTTCCATCCAAAAAATTAAAATGATGATTTGGCGGAATCGCTCCATGCGCCTCTTCCCACACAAGTTGGTGAACTAGTACGAACCCTCGCTCGATGCTTACCTTACGCCAAAGAAAGCCATTTTTGCATATACGCTCATACCCAACCGGTCGAGGTTCATATCCACGTCGCGCAATCAATCTCCTCATATATTCATCTGATTTTTTAAGGCCAATCCTAACGGCATAGGCTCTTACCGTCGAATAAGACTTATCAAAATTAGACTCCAATTCCGCAGGTGTTGCGTCCGGATATATTTTTCGAAGCAACTCCTTCTCTTCGGGTTTCCATCTGTTATTTTTCATATACCCGTCCAATAAGTGGCCTGCTATCCCGTCACCTATCAACAGCAGCCGCTCTGCTTTTCCGTAATGTACTTATCCCGCAGCATCAACCTCTAAGGCGACCCCGGTGTTGGGAGAAAGAGAGTGCCGTAAACGTATTTTGAGTTCAATGACGTCCCATCACCTTCGCGGTAACACGCGGGTAAACGATAGTCGGCGGTAACGATGAATTCTTCCTACATTTAGGCGATAGTACGTGCCCAACTAAATAACCAAGGACTGTCTATGACTACGGGAAAAAGGACGCTTCGCTCGCCAGCAAACAGCTGTCGAACAAGAAGAGCACGCCAGCGCAGAAGTCGGTTGCTGGGTCAGATCTGAGCCAGGCGAAAAAGCCGGCGCCCGCACCGACGAAGAAAAAGTGAGGCGGCGCTAAATATGACGAAGCCCCGGCCTAATCCCCGGGGCTTTTTCATGGCCACATTAGCTGAGGCAATGAAAGCCGGCGCGCATACCAACTTGAAAGTAGCGGCTCCCTGCCCAGCGCCGGAACCCATCTAGTGACACGTAGATGCCACCATCGGGGGCCCGACGATACTCTTGATTGGCGATCCCAACGTCACTTCATCGGAGGCTTGCCAGCCGCGGCGAGCTTTGCATCCAAAGCTGCTCGCCGCTGTCGGGCCTTCTCCGGCTGTACATAGAAGAAATCGAAAAGTTCCTCCAGCACGTCAAGGTTCCACTCAGCCTCTTCCGGCTCGACCGGCAAGATTTGGCCTGTACTCGTATCCTTCATCGGATGCGCTGCGAAATTTCCGATATTGCGAATAGCGTCAATGTTTTCAGCTACGCCGGTCGGCAACTTGCCAGAATCGATTACTGCTTGAATCGCCTCGGCTAAGTTGTATTGCGTAAAACCATGCTCGCGCAAGATCGTCTGAAGACACCGACGACTGAGCGCTGCCGAAGCCTTTGGGCTAGCCGTTATTGTGGAGCTTGCTTCTTCGTAGTCTTCCGCTATGTGTGATGGCACTTCGATAGGTGCCGGTGGTCGGCCCGTGGTTGACGGGTAAGCCATAAATGGCAGCACCTGTGACTTTGACCCTGTACTTGCCTCAAGGAAGATAATTGCATCTTTGCACGACGGACATGTCATGTGACCCGCAGTCCAATATCGGCTGCCGATCTGGTCGTGATGTGTGCCGCCGCCTGCGATGGGATACGTATTCAAGCGATCAGACAAAAATCCAGCATGAACCTCAACCAAGCAATGTGGGCACTTCATTTGACGGACCCCGACGTTCGTTTTCGACGCGAAGAGCGTGCCGTAAACCAGGTCGCAACTCAAGCATCAAAGTTATTCGGCTTGTGGCGTAACATCGACCAAACGACTTAAATCGTTTACTAAGGTGATGATCAACAGCGTAAGCCGCGCTCGAAGAGCGTACTGATCCGCCACGGATGGACTGCGGGATAGCGCTGCGCGCCCCCAAGCGGGGCGGCCTTGCAGCCAACGCACGGCACGTGCATCGGAAATTCGAATATGGAACGATATGGGTGGCGGACACTCGAAGAAGCAGCCCAAGGAATGCAGCGCAGCGCAGCGCGCATTCGCTCTCAAATCAAGAGCGGCCAGCTAATCCGCGGCCAGCATTACCGCGTAAGGGAGCTTGGGTAATAGAGATCAACGTTGACGCTTATTTTAAGTGGCTGGAAGTCGAGGTTCGACACCATACACCGCCCCTTGGGGAGCGCATCGCACATACCCTCCCCGCCGGACCGGAGCAAGCAGTCACCCGCGAACAGCCAAGGACGCGGCAGACCCAAGATTTCCAGAAACTGATCCCAATGGAAGTATGGGCACGGCAAGTTTTCGGAGAACACGCACCGTCAATCCAAACGTTGCGCAGGTGGGCGCGCAACGGCAAGATCCTCCCGGCACCGAGGAAGATTGGGCGGGCCTTTTATTGCACTCCCACAGCGCAATGCTATGACGACGTCGCAGAACGAATCGATGAAATCTATGGGCAGTGATCCGGTATGCCAGCCCAATTGCACCGCCCCATGTGCGCGGTCGTACGAAGCCCAACTCGGGAGAGGACTAGCGCGCGCATTACCCTAACGCGACGATCTGCAAAGCCGATTGGTAGCTAGATGGGTAGCCAGCGACGTCACCCAGAGTTAAATTTACATGTAAATCATTGATTTAATGTGAATTTTCAAATTAGTTCGCAGCAGTATGACATCGTGCTGATGTAAGCCATCACCGCACGCAGGTCATCGCTTCACCGGAGTACCGCAGTTGAATCACCAGCGCGTCACCCTTGCCCAGCTCGGCGAATTCGAAGAAGTTATCGACGTCCGCACGCCGCTCGAATTCGCCGAGGACCACATGCCGGGCGCGATCAACGCGCCCGTGCTCAGCAACGAGGAGCGCGTGATCGTCGGCACGCTGTACAGGCAGTCGCCGTTCGACGCCACGCGTCTGGGTGCCGCGCTCGCCGCGCGCAACATCGCGCATCATCTCGACACCACGTTCGCCGAGCGTCCGCGCAACTGGCGCCCGCTCATTTACTGCTGGCGCGGCGGCAAGCGCTCCGCTTCGATGACGGCCATGTTCAACATGATCGGCTGGCGCGCGCGGCAGCTCGAAGGCGGCTACAAGTCGTATCGGCATAGCGTGCTCGAGACGCTCGACGCCCTGCCCGCCCAATTCCGCTACCTCGTGCTCACCGGCCCGACCGGCAGCGGCAAGACGCGTCTGTTGCAGGCGCTAGGCCGTGCCGGCGCGCAGATTCTCGATCTGGAAGCGCTCGCGGCGCATCGCGGTTCGCTGCTCGGCGCGTTGCCCACGCGCACGCAGCCTTCGCAGAAGTGGTTCGACACCACGCTCGCGCAGACGCTGCGCGGCTTCGACGCCGCGCAGCCGGTGTTCGTGGAAGCGGAGAGCCGGCGCATCGGCGCGATCACGTTGCCGCTTTCGCTCGTCGATACGATGCACGGCGCGCCGTGCGTCGTCGTGGACGTGACGCACGCGGAGCGCGTCGCGCTGCTGCTCGAGGAATACGGGCATCTGCTCGACGAGCGCGAGTACTTCAGGGAACAGTTGGTGAGGCTCACGCCGCTGCATGGGCGCGAACGTATCGAATCGTGGTGCAAACTGCTCGACGAGGACAACCGCCTGGCGTTGTCGGAAGCGCTCGTGACCGAACACTACGATCCGGCCTATGCGCGCAGCACGCGCAAGCATTTTCCGACGCTGGCGCGTTCGCCGCGTTTTGCCTTTCATCCGATGTCGGGGAATCCGCTCGACGAGGCGCATTCGTTGCTCGCGCAACTGCGCGGCGAAGACCTCATCGGCGAGATGCCGGGGGGCTAGCCTCGCGGTGATGGCGCCGGCCGCTCCCGGGGAAAAAGCGCCCGGGCACCCATCCGTGCCCGGGCTAAACCATCGGCATGACCGATGGTGGAGGTTGCTTACGATGCCGGCGGCGCCTTCACAGGGCGTGGGCGCCGGACCCGCATCGTCGCGTCAGCTCATGCTGTGCCGCCCTCCTGCGGCGTGACGCGTATTCTGTACTGCCTTACAACGTGTTTCGCTTGCTGGTGCTTAGCGCGAGTACATCGCGTTCCAGTCTTGCTGCGAAACGGTGGCGGCACGCACACCCGATTGCGATGCGTTCGCGACGCCGCCGTAGGCGCTCTGGCCATTCAGCGCGGCGACCTTCGCTTCGGCGGCCTGGATGGCTTGCGGATAGTGAGCCTGATCGCCGTCGCCGACGTGGTAACCGACCTGCTGGAGCTGGGCGAGTTCGGCGCGCACCTGGGCGCGGGTGACGGGGGCTTGCTGCGCAAACGAAGCAACGGGGACGACGAGAGCGGCGGCAACAGCAACGGCTTGAATCAGGGACTTCATGATACGACCTCCAGTTTGGACTAGACGGCCGACGTGCGACGGTATGTGCATGCGACCGATGTACACATCCTAGTCCTGTAGAAGACCAGGGTTAACCCCGTCCCTCTCAGAAGACCGTTCCAGATTCAGGAAATATCGCGGAAAGCCCCGTCACACGGGCGGTTGCGCGACGCGACACGCAGTCGCGCCGCACCCGGACACGCCACTATCGTGTGGAAACGATGTCCGTTGCGAGGGCGAGAAGCGCGTCCACGTGCGCGGGCACGCTGGCGTCGTAGAGGATGGCGTCGCGCGGGGTCGCATCGAGTCGCGGCGCGCGCGCGGCCACGGCCGACTCGATGATGCGGCGCAGTCCGGCGGCGTCGCCGGGCGCGAAAAGCTGTTTGGCGGACCCGGCGATGGCGTCGGCGCAACCGATGTTCGTCGAGAAGATCACCGGCGTGCCGCACATCACCGACTCGATGCCGACGAGCCCGAACGGCTCGTAGGTCGAGGCGAGGATCGAATAGTCGGCGGCGCGATAGGCGTTTTCGAGATCCTTCACGTAGCCGATGTAGCGCACGCGCGTGCTCGTGCGCTCCGGCGGCCGCCCCGCCACCGCCACCACGACCGGCAGATCGAGCGCCTCGACCACCGACTGGATCAGCGGCAGACCCTTGCGCGTGTGGCTGCTCGACGGAAACAGCAGGACCGTTTCGTTGTCCGCGAAACCGTATTGCTTGCGCAGCGCGGCGCGCGTGGCGGCGTCCACCGGCGAAAACCGCTCGCCGTCGACCGGCGGGCAAAGCACGCGGATCTTGCTGTCGTCGACGCCGTAGAGTTCGCGCAGTTCGTCGCGCATCAGTTCCGAGTGCGCGACGACGACTCGCGATTGCGCATATTGACGGCTCTCCAGCGCGATCTGACGCCGATCGGAGGCGCGCAGCGGCCGCCCGGTCGCACGCAGAAAACCGCGATGCGTGCCGCCGCAAATGGCGATTTCCGACGAATCGACCCGGTTGCAGCCGACCAGCACGTCCACGCGCGCGCGACGGCGCAGCGCGGCGAGCCGCCAGGAGAACCAGGCGTCGCGCAGCTTGCCCGGCAACAAGGACACGTTGATGCGATGCCGCTCGACGAGCGCGCATTCAGGCACCGAGACATCGAACTTGCGCGCGAAGAACGCGGGCCGCATGCCGCGCGCGGCGAGACCGCGCACGAGATCCATCGCATAGCGTTCGAGACCGCCACTGTGCTTGAGCGCGTTGCTGGAAATTCCGACCTTCATGACCCGTCCGACGTGATTTTTTGTGCAATCTGGTGCCGACGATTATATAGCGGGCGCTTCGCGCCCTACCGGAGTGCAGGGACTTGCCCCGAACTGCGTAGCCAAAAGTGCCTCCGGTATAATCGACCGGCTTTTTGGGCATCACGTGTCCATCCTTGGGCGTGCCGGGCGCGAGGTCACTCGGGCGCGGCCATAGCGACATAACAATCGACTGCCCGACCGATTTGCGCCGGCCGCCATGAATCAAGATACGACGACATACCCACGCCGCCTGGCTCCAATCGCTTCCCTGCTTCTCGTGCTCGCACCGGCCGTCAATCTGGTCTGGCGCGGCGGAACGGGTTACGGCTTCTTCCTGCTGCTCGCCTTTTCGCTCTACAGCGCCTGGGCCTGGCGGCACGACCGCAGCTACTTCGCCCCGTGGCGTGAATACGGCTGGTACACCGCCGCGATGATCGTGCCGCTTTGCGTCGTCATCGTGCAGCAAGCCCTGTTCGGCTACTGGGCGCCGCACCAGTTCGACCCGCTCTCGCGCTTCGCGCTCGCGCTGCCGCTCTTTTTGCTGCTGTGCCGCCTGCCTTCGCGCTATCTGACGGTGGTCGGCTGGGGCTGCGCGCTCGGCGCGCTCGCCGCCAGCGCATGGATCGTCGTCGACCGTCCCGCGGGTGGCTGGAACGTCGCGGACCGTCTCACGAACTCGTACACGAACGCCATTCCGTTCGGCGATACCGCCCTGCTGCTCGCCTTCCTCGCCGTGTTCACATTCGGCTGGGACACGAAGGCGCGTCCGCTCGCCCTGGTCGTGAAACTCGCGGCGCTCGTCGCGGGCGGCTTCGCCTCCTACTTCTCGGGCACGCGCGGCGGCTGGATCGCGATTCCCGTCTTCGTGCTGCTGCTCGGCTTGCAATACGGCTGGTTCTCGCACTGGAAGCGCGTGCTTATCAGCGTCGTGCTGCTGGCCGCCGCCGCGGGCGTGCTGCTGTCGACGGGCAACATCCGCGAGCGCGTGGCCGCAGCCGGATCGGACGTCACCCTGATGCAGCGCGGCGACAAGGACACCTCGGTCGGCCTGCGCCTGCAGTTGTGGAGCGCGTCGATCACGCTGTTCGAACGCCATCCGTTCTATGGCGTGGGCAAGGGGCATCTGGAACGCGCGCTCGGCGACCTCGCGCAGCATGGCGAGGCGAGCACGCAGATCGTCAACGAACGCGCGCACAGCGACTTCTTCTCGGCCATCGCGGAAATGGGCGCGATGGGCGTGGCGACGCTGCTGCTGTTCTATGTCGGCACCTCGGTGCACTTCTGGCGCGCGCGCCGCTCGGACGACGCCGTGATCCGCACGGCGGCCTGCGGCGGGCTCGCGATTTCGTTCAGCACGATCCTGTTCGGACTGACGATCGACGTGCTGGTGCCCATTCAGGTGACCGTGCTGGTCTCGCTGCTCACCGCCACTTTCCTCGCGATCATCGTGTCGCGCCGGCGCGAACTCGCCGCAGACGCGCCGCGCGTCTGATGCGCTGAACAAGCGCCGGGCGGCCGTGCGCGACTCGCGCGCACGCCTTCGCTCCGTTGCGTGCACAACGGAAAAGCCTTTCCCTTCGGATATCGCTCAAGAAATGAAAACGGGCCGCATTGCGCGGCCCGTTTTGCGTTGTCGGGGCAGTGTGCGCCAAAGGCACGCGACGCCCGCGTGGCTTCAGGCATAGTCCGCGACGATACGCGACGATACGCGACGTTACGCGGCGTGCTGCTGGAACTGGATCTTGTGCAGATGCGCGTACAAACCGCGCTGCTCCAGCAATTGCTGATGCGAACCGCGCTCGACGATACGGCCCGCTTCCATCACGAGGATGCGGTCCGCGCGCTCGATGGTCGACAGACGGTGGGCGATCACGAGCGTCGTGCGGCCCTTCATCAGCGTTTCGAGCGCCGCCTGCACGTGGCGTTCCGATTCCGAATCGAGCGCCGAGGTGGCTTCGTCGAGAATCAGGATCGGCGCGTCCTTGTAGATCGCGCGTGCGATCGCGAGACGCTGACGTTGGCCGCCCGAGAGCTTCATGCCGTTGTCGCCCACGAGCGTGGCCGCGCCTTCGGGTAGCGCGGCAATCGTGTCCCACAGATTGGCGGCGCGCAGCGCGTGCTCGACGCGCTCCGGGTCGGCCGTCTGGCCATACGCGACGTTGTTGGCGACCGTGTCGTTGAACAGCGTGACGTCCTGGCTCACCATCGCGATCTGGCTGCGCAGCGCGTGAATGTCGTACTCCGGCAGCGGCACGCCGTCGACCAGAATCTGGCCGCCGCTCGGATCGAAGAAGCGCGGCAGCAGGTTCACGAGCGTGGTCTTGCCACTGCCCGACGGCCCCGCCAGCGCGATCATCTCGCCCGGCGCGGCGCTGAAATGCACGCTTTCGAGAATCGGACGCCCTTCCGGCCCATACGCAAACGACACATCGCGGAACTCGATCTCGCCGCGCGCGCGTTCGAGCGGCTTGCCGCCGCCTTCCGGTTCCGCCGGCTCGTCGATCAGACCGAAGATCAGCTCGGCCGCCGTCATGCCGCGCTGCAGCGGCTGGTTCACGTCGATCAGATGCTTGAGCGGCGAGATCACGAGCAGCATCGACGTGACGAACGCGACGAAGCCGCCGACCGTGGTCTGGTCGTGCGACGCCTGCACCACGGCGATGGTCACCACGATGGCGAGCGCGATCGACGCGAGGAACTGCGTGAGCGGCTGAGCCAGACCGCCCGACACCGTCATGCGCATCTGGTAGCCGCGCAGACGGCGGCTCATCTCGCCGAAACGGCTCATTTCGTACTGCTCGCCGTTGTGCACCTTGACGACCTTGTACCCGCCCACCGTCTCTTCGACGATGTAGGACAGTTCGTTGGTCAGCAACTGATGCTCGCGGTTCAGGCGGCGCAGGCGGCGGTTGATCTTGCTGACCAGCCAGCCGATGGCGGGCAGCAGCACCGCCACGATCAGCGTCAGGCGCCAGTTGAGAATGAACAGATAGCCGAGCAGGAAGAACACCGTGAGCGAGTCGCGCACGGACGTGACGAGCACGCCCATCAGCACGCTCAGGATCTGGTTGACCTCGAACACGATCGCGTTGATGACCGTGCTGGCCGTCTCGCGCTGGAAGAAGCCGACGCTCGCGTGAATCATCCGCTCGAACATCTTCAGACGCAGTTCCAGCAGGATGCGGTTCGACACGTACTGCAGCAGATAGCCCGACGCGTATTGCGCCAGACCGCGCACCAGCGCGAGCCCGATGATGGCGACCGGCACGATCCACATCGCGCTCGGGCTGCCCTTGGTGCCGAAGCCGTGGTCGAGCAGCGGCTTGAGCAGCGCCGGAATGCCGGCCTCGGTCGCGGCCACCAGCGCCAGCGTGAGGATGGCGGCGATCGAGACCCAGATGAGCGGCTTAAGATAGGGCCACAACCGGCGGCCAACCGATGCCGGATTCGAAGCCGCACCGTTACCGATCGGCTTGCTGAGGGTGGATTGTTTTGGCTTCTCGCTCAAGGAATCCTCTGGAAAGGCGGATGCTGAAAATATGGTCTCGTCTCGCGCCGCGCGCGGGGCTTTTGCCCGGTCGCGACAGCAAGGTACCGCATTGTATACGCTAGGCGCGGCGGCTCGCCTCGCGAGTCGGGCCAGTGTGGCGCGGCGTCCGCAGGGCGCGCACAGGACGTGCCGGCCGCCCGCCCCCTGGCCGTCGGCGGGACATGGACTAGAATACGCACCTCTGCGCGCCGGGCCGCCACCGGCAGGCGCGCCGCATTCGACACATTTCCAGCACAGGCGTCATCTTCATGTCCGAAGGACTTTCCCCGAACCGCGCGGGCCGCGAGGCCAGCAGCCGCACGCCGCGCGCCACGCTCTCCGTGATCGTGGTCGCGATGAACGAGGCGCACGACATTCGCGACTGCCTCGAATCCGTGCGCGGACTCGCCCTGGAAACCATCGTGTTCGATTCCGGCAGCACGGACGGCACGCCCGATATCTGCCGCGCGCTGGGCGCGCGCGTGTTCGAAACCGACTGGCCCGGCGACGGTCCGCAAAAAAACCGTGCGCTCGCCGAAGCGCGCGGCGACTGGGTGATCTGCCTCGACGCCGACGAACGCCTGAGCCCCGAGCTGCGCGCCGAAATCGAAACACTGCTCGCGCAAGGCAGCCCGCATGCGGCCTTCAGCACGCCGCGCCGTTCGAGCTTCTGCGGCCGGTTCATGAAGCATTCGGGCTGGTGGCCCGACCGCATCGTGCGCCTGTTCCGGCGCGGCAGCGCGCGCTTCACCGATGTGCGCACGCACACGCATCTGGAAATCGACGGCACGACCGGACGTTTCGACGGCCCGTTCATCCATATTTCGATGCCCGATCTGCACGAAGCGCTCGACAAGACCAACGTCTATTCGTCGGAGGGCGCGCTGACGATGGCCGAGAACGGCAAGCGCTCGTCGCTCGCGAAGGCGCTGGGCAAGGGTTTCTGGGCATTCTTCCGCACGTGGGTGATACGCGCGGGCTTTCTGGACGGTGCCGAAGGCCTGATGCTGGCGATCAACAACGCCGAAACGACGTACTACCGCTACGCGAAACTCGCGCTGCTCACGCGCGACGGCAAGGTGGCGAAAAAGCGCTGAGGTTTGCAACTGGGGCTTGCAACCGGCGCTTGCGACCAATACCCGCGACTCAGCGCGATACACCTGAAATGCACGGCGCGGCGCCGATGAAACATCGCGCGCCGCATCCCACATCCGCCTGAATCGTCAGTAGACGATTTCGACCGAGCTGTTCGCGAATTCGCCGCGCAGGGCGACGAGCAGGTCGTCGGTGGGCTTCACGCGCCAGGCGTCGCCAAGCCGCACTTCCCCTTCCGCGCGTTCGTTGCGATAGACGATCTGCACCGCGAGCCCGTTCGGAATCACGGCCTGCGCACGGTCGCGATCGCGGCCGCCATATCCACCACCGCCACCATCGCGCCCGCCACGGCCGCGCGCCTGTTCGACCGGCGCGGGCAGCGAGTCGTCGGGTTTCGCGCGATGGGCTTCGAGCACCGCACGCAGCGCGCCCGCATTCGCGTTGCCGTTCATCTGCACCTTCACGGCCTGGGCGTAGCGGCTGCGCGCGCGCTCCAGATCCATCACGGTATCCACGGTGAAGCGGATGCCGCCCGTGAACGCGTCGTTACGCGCGCCGCCCTGCACGACCAGCAGTTCGTCTTCCTTGAACAACGCCTTGTGCGCCTCGAACTGCTCGTTGAACACCGTCACTTCGCACTGGCCGGTGCCGTCGTCGAGCAGCGCGATCAGCATCTTGCCGCGCTGGGTCATCTGCGTGCGCAGCGAGGCGATCACGCCCGCCACCAGCTTGTCGCGGCCTTCCTTGAGTTCGCCGATCTTCTGGCGCACGAAGCGGCGCACTTCGTCCTTGTAGGCGTCGAACAGGTGGCCCGACAGATAGAAGCCGAGCGCGCCCTTCTCTTCCTGGAGCTTGCGCTTTTCGCCCCAAGCCGGTTCGTCGACGAGTTCGTGCGCGGCCAGCGGCGCGTCGCCCATGTCGAACAGACCGGCCTGCATGGCGTTGGCGCTCGCCTGCTCGGCGGCTTCCATCGCCATGGGCACCGACGCGAGCAACTGCGCACGGTTCGCGTGAATCGTGTCGAACGCGCCCGCGCGAATCATGGCTTCGATCGTGCGGCGGTTCACGAGACGGCGGTCGATACGCTCGCAGAAGTCGAACAGATCCTTGAACGGACCGCCTTCCTCGCGCGCGCGCAGAATTTCTTCGATGGCGTTCTGGCCGCTGCCCTTGATCGCACCCAGACCGTAGCGGATCGTGCGCGAGCGTTTGCCTTCGGCCACGTGAGCATCGGCGACCGGCTCGAAGCGATACGCCGACGCGTTCACGTCCGGCGGCAGCACGACCATCTTGTTCGTCAGGCAGTCCTCGAAGAGGATCTTGACCTTGTCGGTGTCGTCCATGGCGAGCGACATATTGGCCGCCATGAATTCCGCCGGATGGTGCGCCTTCAGCCAAGCCGTGTGATACGCGAGCAGCGCGTAAGCGGCCGCGTGCGACTTGTTGAAGCCGTAGCCCGCGAACTTCTCCATCAAGTCGAAGGTTTCGTCCGCCTTCTCGCGCGTGAGGCCGTTCTTCGCCGCGCCTTCCGCGAAGATCTCGCGGTGCTTGGCCATTTCCTCGGGCTTCTTCTTACCCATCGCGCGGCGCAGCAAGTCGGCGCCGCCGAGCGAGTAGCCGCCGATGATCTGCGCCATCTGCATCACCTGCTCCTGATAGACCATGATGCCGTAGGTCTCTTTCAGAACAGGTTCGACGCGCGGGTCCGGATACTCCACCACTTCGCGGCCGTGCTTACGCGCGCAGAAGCTCGGGATCAGGTCCATCGGGCCCGGACGGTACAAGGCCACGAGCGCGATGATGTCCTCGAAGCGGTCGGGCTGCGCGTCTTTGAGCATGCCCTGCATGCCGCGGCTTTCCAGCTGGAACACGGCGACCGTATTCGCTTTCTTGAGGATCTGGAACGACGGCGCGTCGTCGAGCGGCACCTGGGCGAGCGACCAGTCTTTCTTCGACGGATCGAGCATGCGGATATAGCGCTCGGCCCAGTCGAGAATCGTGAGCGTGGTCAGACCCAGAAAGTCGAACTTGACGAGGCCGACGGCTTCCACGTCGTCCTTGTCGTACTGGCTCACGACGCCGCTTTCGTCGCCCTGCGTGTAGAGCGGGCAGAAGTCGGTGAGCTTGCCGGGCGCGATCAGCACGCCGCCCGCGTGCATGCCCACGTTACGCGTGAGCCCTTCCACGAGCTGCGCGAGGTCGAGCAGCTGATGGACTTCGTCTTCGTTGTCGTAGCGCTCCTGGAGCTGCGGCTCTTCCTTCATCGCGTCGGCGATGGTGACGTGCTTGCCCGGCTTGAACGGGATGAGCTTGGCCACGCCGTCGGTGAAGTTGTAGCCGAGGTCGAGCACGCGGCCGATGTCGCGCACCGCCGCCTTTGCCGCCATCGTGCCGAACGTGGCGATCTGCGACACCGCGTCCGCGCCGTACTTGTCCTTCACGTACTGAATGACGCGGTCGCGCCCGTGCTGGCAGAAGTCGATGTCGAAGTCGGGCATCGAGACGCGTTCCGGATTCAGGAAACGCTCGAACAGCAGGTTGTAGCGCAGCGGGTCGAGGTCGGTAATGCCGAGCGCGTAGGCGACCAGCGAGCCCGCGCCCGAGCCCCGGCCCGGACCGACCGGCACGCCGTTGTTCTTCGCCCAGTTGATGAAGTCCGCCACGATCAGGAAGTAGCCCGGGAAGCCCATCTTGATGATGGTCCCGCACTCGAAATCCAGACGCTCGTAGTAATGCGCGCGCTCTTTTTCGCGTTCGGCTTCGTCCGGATACAGCTGCACGAGGCGCGTTTCCAGACCTTCCTTAGAAAGCTGCACGAGGTAGTCGTCGAGCGACAGGCCGTCCGGCGTGGGGAACAGCGGCAGCTTGGGCTTGCCGAGTTCGAGCGTCAGATTGCAGCGCTTGGCGATCTCGATGGTGTTCGCGATGGCCGAGGGAATGTCCGCGAACAGCGCGACCATTTCGTCCTGGGTGCGAAAACGCTGATCGGTCGTAAAGCGCTTCTGGCGGCGCGGATTCGCGAGCATGTCGCCTTCGGAAATACACACGCGCGCTTCGTGCGCGGTGAATTCCTCGTCGGTCATGAACTGCATGGGGTGCGTGGCGACCACCGGTAGTTGCAGCTCGGCCGCGATGCCCACCGCCTGCTCGACGTACTGTTCGCCGCCCGGCTGGCCGCAACGTTGCAGCTCGATGTAATACGCGTTCGGGAACAGCTTCGCCCAGCGCTGCGCATGACGCTTCGCGCTTTCGACGTTGCCCGCCGCGAGTGCGAGGCCCACGTCGCCCTGCTGCGCGCCCGAAATGGCCAGCAGCCCTTCGCCGAGACCCGCTTCGAGCCATGCGACGTCGACTTCCGCGCGGCCGCGATACTGGTTCGTGAGCCACGCCTTGGAGAGCAGCTCGCAGAGATTCAGGTAGCCGCGCTTATCCTTCACGAGCAGCAGCAGGCGCGAAGGTTTGTCGCGGTCGTCGGGATTCATGATCCAGACGTCGCAGCCGGCAATGGGTTTGACCCCTTTGCCGCGGGCTTCCTGGTAAAAACGGACGAGGCCGAATGCGTTGCTGAGGTCGGTGAGCGCGAGCGCGCCCTGACCGTCTTTGGCCGCCGCCTTGACGAGGTCGTCGAGGCGCACGATGCCGTCGGCAATCGAGAATTCGGAGTGGACGCGAAGATGGACGAAGCGGGGATCTGACATGGACGTGATTGTACCTCTACGGTCGCGCGATTTTTGCCGCGCCGGGCGGCGTCGGGACCACGTTGGCCAAACGGACAAGGCTTTGCGCGAGGTCACGCCGATGCCGTAACGGCCCCGGCGCATGCGTGCACCGGACGGGCAGCGCATCGCGCGATTGAGGGATAATAGCGGATTGCGCCCGCCGCGCCCGACGCCTCGCGAGACCCGGTATTTTCAGCCGATCTCGCCCCGATTTCACCGTTTTGCGCCCTCGTCTTTCCTCGACGAAACCGCCCGAATCGCAGGAATCGCCCCAATTTTCGTCGAGGCAGCCCGCCGGGCCCGTCCGATCCCGCTTTTACCGTTTGGCCATGCGTATTCTCAATCTCTCTACGTATCAGTTCGCGACGCTCGACAAGACCGAGCAATGGCGCCCGTTCGTGCTCGAACGCTGCAAGCAGCTCGACCTGCGCGGCACCATTCTGCTCGCGCCCGAAGGCATCAATCTGTTCGTCGCCGGCGACGAGCCGAACGTGCGCGCCTTCATGGATTACATCAACAACGATCCGCTGTTCGAAGGCAAGTTCGCGACGCTGCCGTTCAAGGAGAGCTTCTCGGAAACGCGCCCCTTCAACCGCATGCTCGTGCGCCTCAAGCGCGAGATCATTACGATGAAGAAGCCGGCCATCCGTCCCGAGGAAGGTCGCGCGCCGTCGGTCGCCCCGGTCGTGCTCAAGCAATGGCTCGACCGCGGCTTCGACGACGAAGGCCGTCCGGTCGTCATGCTCGACACGCGCAATGCGTTCGAAATCGACGTCGGCACCTTCGACAACGCGCTCGATTACCGCATCGACAAGTTCAGCGAATTCCCCGAGGTGATCGCCGCGAACCGCGCCGACCTCGACGGCAAGACCGTGGTGTCGTTCTGCACGGGCGGCATCCGCTGCGAAAAGGCCGCGATCCACATGAAGGAAGTGGGTATCGACCACGTTTATCAGCTCGAAGGCGGCATCCTGAAGTACTTCGAGGAAGTGGGCGGCGCACATTACACCGGCGACTGCTTCGTGTTCGACCAGCGCACCGCGCTCAATCCGCAACTCGAACCCACCGACACCGTGCAGTGCTTCGCCTGCCGCGCCGTGGTCACGCCCGCCGAGCAGGCTTCGCCGCTCTACGAAGCGGGCAAGAGCTGCCCGGCGTGCCATCCGCAGCGCGCGGCCAGCGTGCAAGCCGCGTAAGGTGCGCGAGCGCGTGAGCGCGTCGCCGCACGGTTATCGCGGGCGTTTCGCGCCGTCGCCCACCGGTCCGCTGCATGTCGGCTCGCTCGTGTCCGCGCTCGCGAGCTGGCTCGACGCGCGCGCGCACGGCGGCGCGTGGCTCGTGCGCATCGAGGACATCGACGGGCCGCGCACGGTGCCGGGCGCGGCCGAAGACATTCTGGCAACACTCGAACGTTTCGGCTTTCACGCCGACGAACCGCCCGAGTGGCAAAGCCGCCGCATTGCGCTTTATCGCACGGCGCTCGACGCGCTGATCGCGTCCGGCCACGTCTATCCGTGCGGCTGCACGCGCAAGGAAATCGCCGATTCGCAACTGCACGCGCATCGGCGCAACACCACGCTGATCTATCCCGGCACCTGCCGCGACGGGCTGCACGGCAAGCCCGCGCGCGCGTGGCGGCTGCGCGTGCCCGACGAACTCGCCGACGAACCCACCGACGCCGGCGATCCGCGCACTCATCCCGCCCTGATCCGCTTCGACGATCGCTGGCAAGGTCCGCAGCAGCAGGATCTCGCGACCGAGGTCGGCGACTTCGTGCTGCTGCGCGCCGACGGCCAGTGGGCGTATCAGCTCGCGGTCGTCGTGGACGACGCCGATCAACGCATCACGCACATCGTGCGCGGCGCGGATCTGCTCGATTCCACAGCGCGCCAGATCTGGCTCCAGCAGTGCCTCGGCGTGCCGACGCCCGCGTATCTGCACGTGCCGGTCGTCACCAACGCGGACGGCGACAAGCTCTCGAAGCAGACCGGCGCGCTGGCGCTCGACGCCGCGCGTCCGATCGATGCGCTGGTGGGCGCCGCGCGCCATCTCGGGCTCGACCTGCACGACGGCGCGCCGACCACGCTCGAAGCGTTTCAGGCCGACGCCATCGACGCCTGGAAGCGGCGGCTCGCGTCATTGCCCGCACCATCGGCATCGGAATAAAACAGCCGCACAAACAAAAACGGCATGTCGTTCACCACGACATGCCGTTTTTTTACGCGCCGATCCAGCGCGAGGCGAAGCTTACGAAGACGACGACGAAGTCGGCTTGTTGCGCCAGCCCGCGCCCAGACCGCCGAGCAGCGCGGCGAGCGGCTGCTTCGACTGCTTCTGCGGCGCGCTGTCCGGCACGGCCTTGTCTTCGGCCTTGCTGCGCGCGGATGCCGGCGCTTCGTACGGCTTCAGGAAGAAGTCGTCGACCGGCTGCGCCGAACGGTGATGATGCGTGCGCTCGTGCGCGCCCGGACGGCGGTGGCCGACGCGCTCGCCACGACCTTCGCGACCCTCGCGGCTTTCACGACCCTCGCGACCTTCATGACCGTCGCGCTCGCGGCGGCGGCTGCCGCCTTCGTGGTGCGCCACCGGCGTATCGACCGCGAGATGCTCGACGGTCAGCGGACGCTTGATGAGCTTTTCGATATCGGCGAGCTGCTTTTTCTCGTTCGGCGAGCACAGCGACAGCGCGTCGCCGGTCGCGCCCGCGCGGCCCGTACGGCCGATACGGTGCACGTAGTCTTCCGCGTTGAACGGCAGGTCGAAGTTGATGACGGCCGGCAGTTCGGCGATGTCGAGACCGCGCGCGGCCACGTCGGTGGCCACCAGCGCCTCGATCTCGCCGCGCTTGAAGGCGTCGAGCGCCTGCATGCGCTCGCTCTGCGTGCGGTCGCCGTGAATCGCGGCGGCCACGATGCCCTGCTTCTCGATCTGGCGCGCGAGACGGCTCGCGCCGATCTTGCTGTTGCAGAACACGATCACCTGCTTGAGGCCGCGATCGCGGATCAGTTGCACGACCGCGCCCGTCTTGTCGCCTTCGGCGACTTCATAGACGATCTGCGTGACGTTGGCGTTCGTGGAGTTGCTGCGCGCGACTTCGATGGTCTGCGGCGTGCGCAGGTAGGTCGCCGCCAGCTTCTTGATTTCCGCCGAGAACGTGGCCGAGAACAGCAGCGTCTGACGCTCCTTCGGCAGCAGGTTCAGGATGCGCTGGAGGTCGGGCAGGAAGCCCATGTCGAGCATGCGGTCGGCTTCGTCGAGCACGAGCATCTGCACCTGGCCGAGGTTCGTGGTCTTCTGCTGGACGTGGTCGAGCAGACGGCCCGGCGTCGCGATCAGGATTTCCACGCCGCGGCGCAGTTCGTCCGATTGCGGATTCATGTCGACGCCGCCGAACACCACCGCGCTGCGCAGCGGCGTGTGCTGCGCGTAGGTGCGCACGTTGTTGGCAACCTGGTCGGCCAGCTCGCGCGTGGGCGTGAGGATCAGCGCGCGCACCGGATGGCGCGCGGGCGATGCGCTCGTGCTCGCGAGCGGCAGGAGACGCTGGAGGATCGGCAGCGAGAAGCTCGCGGTCTTGCCGGTGCCGGTTTGCGCGGCGCCCATCACGTCGCGGCCCGTGAGGACCACGGGGATGGCCTGCGCCTGGATCGGCGTGGGCGTCGTGTAGCCCTGCTCCTGGATCGCCCTGAGGATCTCGGGCGCGAGGCCGAACTGATCGAAGGTCTCAGTGCTGGGCGTGACGGCTGTGTCGGACATGGTGGCTTTCGCTATAAAGGCGCTATGCGCGCGAGGCGCGGCGCGCCTCAAATAATCACTGCGGATGTTGCTGGGTACGCCTGGTGTCGCTGGGTACGCCTGGTGTCGCTGGGTACGCCCGGTGGGCCGCGTGTCGCGAGGCCCTGCCTGACGCCGGGCCGGCGGTGACGCAACCCGACACCGGGACGGACGCTCGGGCGTGGGCCGTCCGGCGGACGGCTCGCGACGCAGAGCGCGGCGGCGTGCTGAACGGCAACGGCGGCGATGGCGACGGGGTGCGCTGGCGCTCCGACCGCGCTCGACCCGCGTCATCCGGTCCAACCGATGCCTTCACGCGAGCGGGGCAGCCCCCTTGCGCTCGAGCGTTTGCTCGTACCCTCTTTCCGGCTGCGCGCTCGGGCGCGGCCGCTTCAGTCGATGCCGGCGCTTGCGCCGGCGTATCCGGGCGCGCAGACCTGCGCCGCCACGGGTTTTTGCCATGTCGCCCCCGCAAAGGGTGCAGGCGCAATACGGCGAAAGGCCGGTATTGTAGCACCTTGGCATAAATCCCTATGGCCGCAGGGGCGGCCTTCTGTCAATGGTGCTTACTTTTACCTGACGGCGCCGGGCCATTTGCCTCGGCGCGCCCGAAGTGCGGACCGAGGCGTCAGGCATCGACATCCGGCCCCTCACGCGGATGCCGCGCCTCCCTCAGCCCTGCCACGTTTCGCGCATCACCATCAGCCGCAACTCGGTCATGTCCTCGATCGCGTAGCGCACGCCCTCGCGCCCGAGCCCCGAGTCCTTCACGCCGCCATACGGCATGTTATCGACGCGAAATGACGGAATATCGTTGATCACCACGCCGCCCACATCGAGCCCGTCCCACGCGCGATGCGCGTTGGCGAGCGAGTCGGTGAACACACCCGCCTGAAGACCGAAGTCGCTGTCGTTGACGATATCGAGCGCCTGGCCGAAATCCTTGAAACGTTCGAGGATCGCCACCGGCCCGAAGGCTTCCTTGCGATACAGATCGGTGCCGCGCCCCACGTCTTCGAGCAGCGTGGCCTCGAACATCGCGCCGTCGACCTGGCCGCCCGCGAGGATCTTCGCGCCCGCCAGCACCGCCTGCTCCATCCAGCCCGCGAGACGCTTCGCCTCCGACTCCGAGATCATCGGCCCGACGAAAGTCTTTTCGTCTTTCGGATCGCCCATCTTGAGCGTCTTGACCTTGGCGATCAGCTTGTCGCGCAGCGCGTCGTAGAGCGAGGCGTGCACGAGAATGCGCTGCACGCCGATGCAGCTCTGCCCCGACTGGTAATACGCGCCGAACGCCAGCCGGTCCACGACATAATCGAGCTTCGCGCCCTGATCCGCGTCGACCACGGCCGCCGCGTTGCCGCCCAGTTCCAGCACCACCTTTTTCTTGCCCGCCTTCTTCTTGAGATCCCAGCCGACGCCCGGCGAGCCCGTGAACGAGAGCAGCTTGAAGCGCTCGTCGGTCGTGAACAGATCGGCGCCGTCGCGATGCGCGGGCAGGATCGAGAACGCGCCTTTCGGCAGATCGGTTTCCGCCAGCACCTCGCCGATGATCAGCGCGCCCACCGGCGTGCGGCTCGCGGGCTTGAGCACGAACGGCACGCCCGCCGCCAGCGCGGGCGCGACCTTGTGCGCGGCCAGATTGAGCGGAAAGTTGAACGGCGAGATGAACGAGCACGGCCCGATCGGCACGCGTTTGACGTAGCCGTGATAGCCCTTCGCGCGCGGCGAAATCTCCAGATTCACGATTTCGCCGTCGATGCGCACGCTCTCCTCGGCCGCCACGCGGAAGGTGTCGATCAGGCGCGTGACTTCGCCGCGCGCATCGTTGATCGGCTTGCCGGCCTCGATGCAGAGCGCCATCGCCAGCTCGTCGAATCGCTCGCGAAAGCGCGCCACGCAATGGTCGATCACCGCCTGGCGCTTGAACGGCGGGAACGCGCGCATGGCAGGCATGGCGGCTTCGGCGGCGGCGATGGCCTCGTCGATCGCCTTCGCGTCGGCAAGCGCGACGCGCGTGGCGACTTCGCCGCTGTATTTGTCGGTGACCTCGAGATCGGTGTTGGCGGCGACGGCCTGATTCGCCAGATAGTACGGATAAGTCGGCTTGAGCATGGCGTGTTCTCCGGGGAAGCGCGGTCCGTCGGGTCGCGTCGGATCAGCCGCGCCTGCACTGCGCCTGAAGTCAGGCAATGCGGGACGGCGCGCAAGGCGCGCGCCCGCGCGAATGGCTCAACGAATGACTCAACGAACGGCTCAACGAACGGCTCAAAGCTGCGCGCTCAGACGCTTGATCTCGCGATTGAGCACGCGCTCGTTGTCCGAGTAGTCGATCGGCACGTCGATCACGTGCACGCCCGGCTGCGCGAAACATTGCTCCAGCAGCGGCTTGAGCTGATCGGCTTCCGTCACGCGATGACCGTGCGCACCGTAGCTGCGCGCGTAATCGACGAAATCCGGGTTTTGCAGCGTCATGCCGTAGTCGGGGAAATTCATGTTTTCCTGCTTCCAGCGAATCATGCCGAAGGCGTCGTCGCGCAGGATCAGCACGACGAGATCGAGCTTCATGCGCACCGCCGTCTCCAGCTCCTGCGAATTCATCATGAAGCCGCCGTCGCCGCACACGGCCACGACCTTGCGCTCGGGATGCACGATGCGCGTCGCGATCGCCGAGGGCAGCCCCGCGCCCATCGACGCGAGCGCGTTGTCGAGCAACACCGAATTCGGCTCGCGGGCGCGGTAGTAGCGCGCGAACCAGATCTTGTACATGCCGTTGTCGAGACAGAGGATGCCGTCCTCGGGCATCGCGCCGTAGACATCGTGCACGAGGCGCACCGGGTACATCGGAAAGCGCGCGTCGTGCTGGCCCTTGGCGAGATGCGCGTCGAAGTGGCGCTTGATCTCCTCGAAGCGCGTGAAATCCCACGCGTGCTCGCGCGGCTTGAGGCTTTCCTTGAGCTGCCACACCGCGTTGGCGATGTCGCCCACGACCTCGATCTGCGGGAAATAGACCGGATCGACTTCCGCGCCCAGAAAATTCACGTGGATCACGGTCTTTTCCTCGGCGCTGCGCATGAAGAACGGCGGCTTTTCGATCACGTCGTGGCCGACGTTGATGATGCAGTCGGCGTGCTCGATCGCGCGGTGCACGAAATCGCCATCGGACAGCGTGGCGTTGCCGAGCCAGAGCGGATGCGATTCGTCGATCACGCCCTTGCCCATCTGCGTGGTGAAGAACGGGATGCCGGTCTGGTCGACGAATTCGCGCAGCACGTTGCGCGTGGTCTTGCGGTTGCCGCCCGCGCCGATCATCAGCAGCGGATGACGCGCCGCGCAGATCGCCGACACCGCGTGCGCGACGGCCTTTTCCTCGGCGACCGGACGGCGGCTGAAGCTCTTGGGAATGGGCTTGCCGTCGCCTTCTTCGTCGGCGACGTCCTCGGGCAGTTCGAGATGCACGGCGCCCGGTCGCTCCTGCTCGGCCTGGCGGAACGCCTCGCGCACGAGCGCCGGAATATTGCCGATCGACACGATCTGGCGCGCGTATTTGGTGAGCGGCTCCATCATGCGCACCACGTCGACGATCTGGAAATGGCCCTGCTTGCTGGACTTGATCGGCTTCTGGCCGGTGACCATCAGCATCGGCATGCCGCCGAGCTGCGCGTAGGCCGCGGCGGTCACGAAGTTGGTCGCGCCGGGGCCGAGCGTCGACAGACAGACGCCGGTGCGCCCCGTCAGCCGTCCGTACGTGGCGGCCATGAAACCGGCAGCCTGTTCGTGACGCGTGACGATCAGGCGGATCTTCGAGCGCCGCAGCGATTCGAGCAGATCGAGATTTTCCTCGCCGGGGATGCCGAACACGTATTCGACGCCCTCCGCCTCCAGCGCTTTCACGAACAGATCGGATGCTTTCATCGGCTACCTCGCTACGCTTCGTTTCGCTGCAATCGGCGCGAAATCCGCTCGAATTTCGCCCGGAATTCGCATCCAGCGCGCGCGCCGGCGCGCACCCGGTTTCACGCACGACAGAGTACTACCGGGGACGAGAACGCGTCGGCGAAACGGGCAAATGCGCGGGCAAAAGCGCGGGCAAAAGCGCGGGCAAAAGCGCGGGCAAAAGGCGCGGCAAAGGCGTAAGCGCGAGGCGGCGGCCTCAGCGCATGATGGTCGCGCAGCCGCTCAGCAGCGGCTTGGGGCTCGCTTCGGACATGGCGTCGTAGAGATCGGCGCCCGGCCCCTTGGTCCACCACGTATAGCGGTCGGCCACATACTTCACGCCCGACGCCGCAATCACGCCGACGAACAACAGCCTGCGGCCGTCGACGGGCACGAGCGCGAAACTCTGGCCGTTCGTGCCGTTGATATAGGTGACCTTGAAGGTCTTGCCGTCCGCGCAGGTGTAGCTGAACGTGTGGCGCGCCTGAGTCTGGATTTCGCGCACTTCGAGCGGCGCGGCGCTCGCGTGCAAGGCGGCGCAGGCAAGGCCGAGCGCGAGTGGCGCGCGCCACGGAGAGGAAAGAAAAGAAGGCAACTTCGAACGAAGCGCTGCACCAACGGCTGTCATTGCGGATTCTCCGGCGGTTTTCGCGAAACGCGGCCCGCGCGCCGGGAATCGGGCGCACGGCGGCGTCACGGATCGATCACGTCCGCGCAGGCGTCGGTGGGCGCCGCCGCCAGATGCCCGACGACCGGCACGATCTTGAGTCCCGCCGACGCCACGCGGCACGGCGCGGCCACGGCGCCGCAACCCGCCAGCGCGACGCCACAGACCGTCAGCATCACCAGCACGGTTGCGCGGCGAACGACCCCGCTTCGTGCTCCACGGCTACGTGCTCCACGTTCACCCAGCATCGACTTCATGCTCCGACCTCTACGCGCTTGCCCGACACGATAACCCGGGCCGCGTTGCGCCGCCCGCCGGATGTCCCGCGCGCCGCAGCAACCGTCATGCGACGCCGCGCCACGCGCTGGACCGGCGATTATGGGACGTCCCGCGCGCGGCGGGCTTACCCTCGATCAATGCCGGCACGCGCAAGCGCAGGCCACGCCGATTCGCCGCTCAGCCCTTGACCGGACGCACCGCCGCCGCCGCCGCGCGAGCGCGCGCACGCGCCTCTTCGAGATCCGCGCCGGTTGCGAGCGCCACGCCCATGCGGCGCTTCGTGAAGCTTTCCGGCTTGCCGAACAGGCGCAGGTCCGCGCCCGGCACGGCCAGCGCGTCCGCGACGCCCTCGAACGCGATGCCGCGCTCGTCCATGCCGCCATAGATCACCGCCGACGCCGACGGGCCGCGCGCCGTCGTATCGACGGGCAGGCCGAGAATCGCGCGCGCATGGAGTTCGAATTCCGAGAAACGCTGCGACGCGAGCGTGACGAGCCCCGTGTCGTGCGGACGCGGGCTCACTTCCGAGAACCACACCTCGTCGCCGCGCACGAACAGCTCGACGCCGAACAGGCCGCGCCCGCCCAGCGCCGCGGTCACCTTGTGCGCGATTTCGCGCGAGCGCTCGAGCGCCTTCGGGCTCATCGGCTGCGGCTGCCACGATTCCACGTAGTCGCCGTCGACCTGCCGGTGGCCGATCGGATCGCAGAAATACGTCTGCACCTGGCCGCTCGACGGATCGGTGGCGCGCACGGTCAGTTGCGTGATCTCATATTCGAAGTCGATGAAACCCTCGACGATCACGCGGCCATGGTTCACGCGCCCGCCCGCGAGCGCGTATTGCCACGCGGCCTCGACGTCGGCGTCGCTGCGCAGCACCGACTGGCCCTTGCCCGACGACGACATCACCGGCTTCACGACACACGGATAACCGACCTTGGCGATGCCCGCCTTGAGTTCGTCGAGCGAGTCGGCGAACGCGTACGGCGAGGTCGCGAGACCCAGTTCCTCGGCGGCGAGACGGCGGATGCCCTCGCGGTTCATGGTGAGCTGCGCGGCGCGCGCGGTCGGGATCACCTCGGCGACACGCTCGGCTTCGACGGCCGCGAGCGCGTCGGTGGCGATGGCCTCGATTTCCGGCACGATCAGATGCGGACGCTCAGCGTCGATCAGTGCGCGCAGCGCCTTGGGATCGGCCATGTCGATGACGTGCGCGCGATGCGCGACCTGGTGGCCGGGCGCGTTCTCGTAGCGGTCGACGGCGATCACTTCCACGCCCAGGCGTTGCAGCGCGATGATCACTTCTTTGCCGAGCTCGCCTGCGCCCAGCAGCATGACGCGGGTGGCGGAAGCGGAAAGCGGCGTGCCGATGCGGGGGCCGGTCTGCATGATGTCTCCAGAGAATGACGGTGGGCGGTACGCACGGGACCCGGCGCGCGCCACGGGTGATGCACGAATGCGAGAGAGCGCCGATGTTAACACGCGCGCGCATGCCGCCTGGAGACTTCGCGGATACATCTGGACACAGTTAGATAGCGCGCCGCCGAGCCGTTTGCACTCGCTTGTGCGGGGCGGGTGCGTTACGCTTACGCCTTCTCGCCGCTTACCAGGAATTTCGCGATGCTCAAACGATCGAGCCACCGCCTTGCCGGACGCTCCACGGCGCGCCAGACTCGCGCCTCGCGCGCTTCGCTCATGTCGCTCGTTTCACGCACGGCGCCGCTCGCGGCCGCCACGGCCGCCGCGCTGCTGCTGGCCGCCTGCAAGCTGCCGGTGCATCAGGACACGTCCGCGCCGCCGCCCGATCCGTTCAATCCGGCCGCCACGCAGTTGCTCGACAATTCGCACTGGCAGCTCGTCGAGTGGAAGAACGCCGACGGTTCGCTGCGCTCGCTGCCAGGCGCCGCCGCGTCGGGCGCCGCCGCGGCCGCGCCCGGCGCGCGTCCGGTCACGCTCGATCTGTCGACCGCCACCGGCCAGCGCCGCGCGAGCGGTTTCTCGGGTTGCAACCGCTACACCGGCGCTTACGTGCTCAAGAACGGCCTGCTCTCGTTCGGCCAGCTCGCCGGCACGCGCATGGCGTGCATCGGCGCGGGCGGCGAGATCGAAAGCGCCTATCTCGACGCGCTCTCGCACATCGCGCGCAGCGGCGTGCAGATGCGCGATCCGCAGGCGCTCCTGCTCGTCCTGGAAAACGGCGACCGCCTGACTTTCGCGAGCACGGTCGCCGCGGCGGCCCCGCCGGCCTCGGGTGCGCAGCCCGCGAAGCAAGGCGAGTGACGTTCCGCTGACGATCCGCACCGACTTGCAGCCGCGCCCTCGTCCGGCGCGGCTCTTTTTTGCGGCACAGGCCGCCGCCAGCGCGCGCACTCGTGCGCGCCGCCAGGCGTACTAAACAGCGCAGTGCAAAGCACACTGCGGCGCGGCGACAACGCGCGTTGCGGCGCGCGGGGTCCTTGCGGTTACACTCGAACACTCGTCACGTTGCACCTTTTTTAATCACTGATCTCTGGCATGCACACGGTAGTTCCTGGCTGGTTCGGCTTGTCGGCCGTCTGGTTCATCCCCCTGATCTGGCGTCTCGTGAAGTCGGTGCTGCCCGGCGGCGCGGGACTGCGCGGTCCCGGCACGATCCGGCTCTGGCTCGGCTTTTTCTGCGTGTTCGTTTCGAGTTGCGTGCTCGAAGCGTCGCTGATGCACATCGTGGGTTTCGATGCGTTCGGACACGCGCTCGCCGACGGGCTCGGCAAGCTGATCGGCCACGTCGCGACTCCGCTCGTCATGACGGCGCTGTTTTTCGTGAGCCTGCCCTGGCTCATCGACTTCCGCTGGCGCGACTTCTTCGTGTGGGCCGACATCTCGCTCGGCCTCGGCCTGAACATCCGCCCCGCGCGCGACGACGACGACGGCGGCGAACGCCGCTCGCGCCGCAGCCGCCGCGAATCGAACGCGGACCTCGCGCAGCCGGGCCTGTCTGCGAGTCTGGGCGGCGGTGGCGCAACGGGCGCGGGCATGGGCGCTGGACTCGGCTCAGGATTGGGCCAGGCCTACGGCCAGGGACCGGGCGCAGGACTTGGCGGCGGCCTCGCCGCGGGCACGGGACCGAACATCGGCTCGGGCACCGGCGACGCCGCGCCGCTCGACGGCACGCGCCGCAAGCGTCCGACCATCTGGCGTCCGCCGATGCCGGGCAAGCGCGCCGCGCACGCTTCGGCGGCGGCAGCGGCGGCCGAAGTCGCGCGGGCCAGCGCCGCGAATCCGTGGCGCGTCGAGCCGGATTTCGCCTCGCCGGAACCGTCGCCCGCCGCAGCGTGGGCGCGCACCGAACCGACCGTACCCACGGGCTGGCTGCGTGACGGCCAGAACGCCGCGCGCGCGCCGCAAGCGCAAACTGCACCGCCGATGCCGGGCGACACGCGCCGCGCAGCGGCGGCATCGGGCGCGACTGTCGCGACGCCCGCCGGCGCCGGCAACGGCACGAACAGCGCCTCATTCGCCGCCGATCCGCGTCGTCAGCCGATCAACACGAACGCGATGGGCGCCGCCCCGATGAACGGCGCCATGCCCGCGATGTCGGCGACCGCCGCACAAACGGCGTCGCGCATGGCCACGGGTGCGCCGCAGACCGGCGCATCCGCGAATCCGACGCCGTGGCGCGCGCCCGCGCCGCGTCCGGCCTCGCAGGCGCAGACCGCCGCGCAAGCAGGCACGGCGTTTGGCGTGGCGTCGTCCGCATCGGCGGCCGCCGCCAGCGCACAGGCCGCGCAAGCCGCCCGCGCCGCCGTGTCCGCCACTCAGGCCACCCATACGTCGTACGCCGTCCCCACCGTTCCGGCGGCAGCGACGGCCGCCGCCGCTGCCGCCGCGCGCGCAGCCGTCGCCGATCCGCTCACCTCGCCTTTCGCGCAGCCCGCGCCTGTGCGCCGCAGCGCGCCGCCGCCCGTCGCGGGCAGCACGGCCGCGCGCGCCTCGGCCGCCGCCGCCGCGACGCAGCCGCGTCCGGCCAAGCCGCCGCGCCCGTTCGTCTGGCCGACCCGCACCACGCCCGCCGCCGCGCGCCCGCTGGCCGCGAGCCAGGGCATGACGCAGGGCGGCGCGCGCATCGGCGCTCCCGTCAGCGCGCCGATCGCCGACGCCAACGCCGTGACGCCCGCCTACTCGCGTCCGGCCACGGCCACACAGCCCGCGCCGCAAGCGCCGCTCTCGACGAGCGTGCTGGAAACACTGCGCTCGATCGAGGAAAACGCCGCGCGCTGGACCTCGCTCGCGGGCGCAAGCCTCGCGCGCCGCATTCAGTCCGATGACGACACGCCGGACACGGCCGATGTCGATGTCGCGCACGCAGCGCCCTACCCCGCCGCCGAGGCGATCGAAACGATCCCGGCGCACGCTGTCGAAGCGGTTGAAGAAACCGTCGCGCCGGTTGCCGCGCCTGTCGAGATCGATACGGCGGAAGCCTTCGCATCCGACTCTGAGCACGCCGTCGAAGACGAAACGCGCGCGCATTTCCCGCTCGCCGCGCCGCAGATCGCCCTCACCGAGGCCACGCAGGCCGAGGAAGTGGCCGATCGCGTGGATCACGTGGATCACGTCGGCACGACCGAATCGCAAGACGAAACACTGCCGTCGTTCCTGATCGCCGACGAGCACGACCACGCCCACGACAGCCACGACGACGAAGCGATCGCGCTGCCGAATTTCGTTGCGCCCGCCGCGCACGCCGAAGTCAGCAGCGACGCGTTCCACGCGCAGTACGTCGAAGCCGAACACGCGGAACCGGTGGCGGAACAGGCAAAGGCCGAAGCAACCGCCACGGAAACGCCCGCGTCCACGACAACTTCAACGGTCTGGCCGACGTTCGACAACGGCATGCCCTGGGTCCTGCTCGACGACGACGAGCCGGAAGCCGAAGCGCAGCCCGAAACCGCACACGAAGCCGCGAGCGAAGCGGTCAGCCACGAAACCGATAGCGTCATGCACTTCCCGCGTCTCGCGCCGGAAGCCGCGCAGACGCCTGAGGTCGAACCGGCCGCCGAAGCATGGCCCGCGGACGACCCCGTTCACGCGGCGGCACACGCCATCGCCGCAGAAGAACCCGTCGCGCAGCAAGCGGAACAGGCCGTTGCGCACGCAACCCACTCGCTGGCACCCGCCGACGCGTTCGCGCAATCGTTCGCGGCGGCGCTGGCGCGTTTCGTGGAACCGGCTGACGAAGAAGCAAACACGGACGCTGAAACCGCCGAGACGCACGTCGTCAGCGCTGAAACCGAACCGGCATCGCACGTAAGCGAAGCGCCTGTGGTCGTCGCGGCGAGCGATGCCGCGGAAACACCCGCTGCGCTGGTTCAGTCGACTACGCCAGCAACACAGCCCGAGCATCTGCCGGAAACCGAACCGCTGCCCGCACCCGTTCCGGCTTTCGCGGCGGAGGCCGAAGCAGAGCCCGAGCCCATCACTTCGTCCACGATTACGCCGTCGGACAGCGCGCAAGTCAGCGCGCCGCAGCACGTAGAAGCACCGGCAGCGCCGATCATCCCGCCGCTGCCCGCGCTCGCCGACGCGCCGTACATCGCGCCGATTCCTGCACCGATTCCTGCGCCGATTCCCGCGCCGTTCGCGGATATCCCGCCGTGGGAAGCCGCGCCGCTGGTGTTCGCGCCGGAGCCGCCCGCGCCGTTCGTCCCGTCGATCGATCTCGCGCCGCCCGCACCGTGGTCCCCCGCCGTAGCGGCGCCGTCGCCGGAACCCGCGCAAGCACCGGCAACACCGGCGCCTGTAGCCGCACCGCCCGCCGCCGAACCCGCCGCGCGCCAGCCCGTGCGCGGTCATGCGCCGACGGCGTTCGAGTTCCAGCCGCTGTCCGCCTCGTCGGTCGAGTTGCCGGGCTTCGAGCTGCTCGAACGCTCGTCGACCGAAATCGAATACGTCTCCGAGGAAAAGCTCGCCGAAACCAGCCAGCTCATCGAGCAGCGCCTGCAGGAATTCAAGGTGCCCGTGACGGTGGTCGGCGCCTCGGCGGGCCCGGTCATCACGCGCTTCGAAGTCGAGCCCGCGCTCGGCGTGCGCGGCAGCCAGATCGTCGGGCTGATGAAGGATCTGTCGCGCGGCCTCGGCCTCACGTCGATCCGCGTGGTCGAGACGATTCCCGGCAAGACCTGCATGGGCCTCGAACTGCCCAATGCAAAACGCCAGATGATCCGCCTTTCGGAGATCCTCGAATCGACGCCTTATCAGCGCTCGCAGTCGAAGCTCACGATCGCGATGGGCAAGGACATCGTCGGGCTGCCGGTCGTCACCGATCTCGCCAAGGCGCCGCACATGCTCGTCGCGGGCACGACGGGTTCGGGCAAGTCGGTCGCCATCAACGCGATGATCCTCTCGCTGCTCTACAAGGCGACGCCCGAGGACGTGCGGCTCATCATGATCGACCCGAAGATGCTGGAGCTTTCCGTCTACGAAGGCATCCCGCATCTGCTCGCGCCGGTCGTGACCGACATGAAGCTCGCGGCCAACGCGCTGAACTGGTGCGTCGGCGAGATGGAGAAGCGCTACCGGCTGATGTCGGCCGTGGGCGTGCGCAATCTCGCGGGCTTCAACCAGAAGATCCGCGACGCCGAGGCGAACGAGAAGAAGATCGGCAATCCGTTCTCGCTCACGCCCGAGGCGCCCGAGCCGCTCTCGCCGCTGCCGATGATCGTCGTGGTGATCGACGAACTCGCCGACCTCATGATGGTCGCGGGCAAGAAGATCGAAGAGCTGATCGCGCGTCTCGCGCAGAAGGCGCGCGCGGCGGGCATCCACCTGATTCTCGCGACGCAGCGGCCTTCGGTGGACGTCATCACGGGTCTCATCAAGGCGAACATTCCGACGCGTGTGGCGTTCCAGGTGTCGTCGAAGATCGACTCGCGCACGATTCTCGACCAGATGGGCGCCGAGTCGCTGCTCGGTCAGGGCGACATGCTGTTCCTGCCGCCGGGCACCGGCTATCCGCAGCGCGTGCACGGGGCGTTCGTCGCCGACGAGGAAGTGCATGCGGTGGTCGAGTATCTGAAGCAGTTCGGCGAGCCGGAGTACGTCGAGGGCATTCTCGACGGTCCGACCAGCGAAGGCGCGCCGCAGGACCTGTTCGGCGAGTCGCCCGAGGCGGAAGCCGATCCGCTGTACGACGAAGCGGTCTCGTTCGTCGTGCGCACGCGGCGCGCGTCGATCTCGTCGGTGCAGCGGCAGTTGCGCATCGGCTACAACCGCGCCGCGCGCCTCGTCGAGCAGATGGAAGCCGCCGGTCTGGTCTCGCCGATGGGCATCAACGGCAGCCGCGAAGTGCTCGTGCCGGGTCAGGCCGAATAAGCCACCAGCACCGCTTGCCCGCTCGCGCAACACGCAACGCGGGCAGCAACGAAAAACGCCGCGCCGGACGAATCCGGCGCGGCGTTTTTGTTTGCGCGTGCGCTCAGTGCGCTAAACGCGCTTACTGCGCGACGAACTTGAAGTCGACCGGCGAACCGATCTCGATCTTCTTCGGGTTCGCTTCGAGCAGACCCGTTTCCTGATCGCGACGGAACACGTAAGCCGTGTCGCTGTTCTGGTTGCCGACGATCAGCCACTGGCCGCTCGGATCGATCGCGAACTCGCGCGGCGACTTGCCGAGGCTCGCCTGGCGGCCGACGCGCTTGAGCTTGCCGCTCGTCTGATCGACGGCGAAGATCGAGATGTCGTTGGCATCGCCGCGATTCGACACGTAAAGGAACTTGCCGTCCGGCGACAGATGCAGCGCCGCTGCGCCCACCGCGCCCTTGAAGCCCGGCTCGGCGAGTTTCTCGACCTGTTCGAGCTTCAGATGGCCGTCGTCGTAGTTGAACACGCTCACGGTGCCCGCGAGTTCGCTCGTCAGATACGCATGGCGGCCGTCGTTGCCGAACACGAGGTGACGCGGGCCGGTGCCGGCCTTCACGTCGGTGTAGCGCCATTCGGCCGGGCTCACGAGACCGCGCGAACCGTCCGGCGTGTAGCGGTAGGTCCAGAGCTTGTCGGTGCCGAGATCCTGCGTGAAGAGATAGCGGCCGTCGGGCGAGAACACTGTCGAGTGCACGTGCGCGTTGTCCTGGCGGCCCTTCACCGGACCGCCGCCTTCGTGATGCACGGTCAGCACCGACTGGCCGAGCTTGCCGTCCTGCTCGATCGGCAGCACCGCGAAGCTGCCGCCCGGGTCGGCCGCCACCGAGTAGTTGGCGACGAACAGATACTTGCCGTCCGGCGACAGGCTCAGATAGCACGGATCGTTGCCTTGCGCCGACACCTTGTCGAGGAACGTGAGCTGGCCGCTCGCGGCGTCGAAGCCGAACGCGCTGACGTCGCCGCGCACGCTGGCCGGGCCGTTGTCGCCGGGCAGTTCGTTGACGGCGTAGACGTGGCGCTTGTCCTTGCTGACCACGAGATACGACGGGTTCACCGTCTTCGCGACGCTCACCTGCTGCGCGTCGCCGGTCTTCGAGTCGAAACGATAGACGTAGAGGCCTTCGCTCTTGCCGCCGGTGTAGGTGCCGACGATCAGGTTGTAGACGCCATTCGCCGAAGCCTCGGCGGGCGCCGCACCCGTGCTGCCTTGTGCGAATGCGGTTGTGGCGGCGGCAACGCTGGCCATGATGGCGATACCTTTGATGATCTGACGAATGAGCCCGCGCGGCGCGGTGCGCGATTGTGCGTGCGAATCTGCTGGCGATTGCGCGTTCGATTGTGCGTGCGTACGCGCAGGCATGCGCGAGACGGGCACGCCGATTGCGGCTGCGTGGCCTTGAAACATGTCGACCTCCTTTCTTCTTGTCGAACCTGGATGGAGCTGATCGGCAGCGCGCGGCGCGTGGCGGGCGGAACCCGGAAAGCGTTGCGCGAGCACGATTGTTATGAGGGTTAGACCAGTATAAGTGAGGATGCGCGCGCCTGATGGCCAGACGTTCATTAGACGCCGGATGCGCGAGCCTCGACATCGGTATCACCCGGATCGCGCTGCATGCGCGTCCGATTTGAGTCCCCCCGCGCCCCGCTCAAAGGAGTGAATATGAACATCCATGTCGCCATCGGCCCGCTCGTCGCGCTCATCGCCGGCATTCTGATTCTCGTCGTGCCGCGTCTGCTCAACTACATCGTTGCGCTCTACCTCATCATCATCGGGATCATCGGATTGTTCGGCACGAACGGGCATTTCTGACGCCCGGCCGACACGAAATCGCCTTATCCGAAAGTTCCCGCATCAGCTTGTTGCGCGCCGTGCACGTCGAAACGCGTTGCGCGAGCGGGCCTGCACCCACTACTCTTGTGCGTGCATGCGCCTTATCGACCGTTTTGACCGTTTTTTCGCGTAACGCTGTCAATCTGCTTACCATGCCTGCACTTATCGAAGACTATGCCTTGATCGGCGACGGCCACACGGCCGCGCTCGTGTCCCGTGAGGGTTCCATCGACTGGCTCTGCTGGCCGCGCTTCGACTCCGGCGCGTGCTTCGCCGCGCTGCTCGGCACCGAAGCCAACGGCCGCTGGCTGATCGCCCCCGCACCCGCCGCCGACGGCTCGCGCGCCGACATCAAGATCACGCGCCGTTATCGCGGCGACACGCTGATCCTCGAAACCGATTTCGAAACGCCCGACGGCGCCGTCACGCTGATCGACTTCATGCCGCCCGGCAACGGCTGGAGCGAACTGGTGCGCATCGTCGTGGGACGCCGCGGCACGGTGCCCATGCGGTGCGAACTCGTGATGCGCTTCGACTACGGCTTTTCGGTGCCGTGGGTGAGCCGCCTCACCTACGAGAGCGGCATCAAGGCCACCGTCGGCCCGGACACCGTCGTGCTGCGCACGCCCGTCGATCTGCAGGGCGAAAACATGCACACGGTCGCCGAATTCGAGGTCAAGGAAGGCGAGCGCGTGCCGTTTTCGATGGCTTACGCGGCCTCGCATCTGCGTCTGCCGCCGCCGCGCGATCCGTTCACGGCGCTCGCGCGCACCGAGAACTACTGGGCCGAATGGGCCGCGCGCGGCACCGTCGAAGGACGCTGGGCCGAGCCGATTCGCCGCTCGCTCATCACGCTCAAGGCGCTGGCCTACGAGCCGACGGGCGGCATCGTCGCCGCGCCCACGACCTCGCTGCCCGAGCAGCTCGGCGGCACGCGCAACTGGGACTACCGCTACTGCTGGCTGCGCGACGCCACCATCACGCTGCTCGCCATGATGCGCGGCGGCTATTACGACGAAGCGCGCGCCTGGCGTGCGTGGCTCGGCCGCGTGATGGCGGGTTCGCCCTCGCAGTTGCAGATCATGTACGGCATCGCGGGCGAGCGCCGCCTGCCCGAGTTCGAACTCGACTGGCTGCCCGGCTACGAAGGCGCGAAGCCGGTGCGCGTCGGCAATAACGCGGTCGGGCAGTTGCAGCTCGACGTCTACGGCGAAGTGATGAACGCGCTGCATCTCGCGCGCGTGGGCGGCCTGCAAGCCGACGAAACCGCGTGGTCGATCCAGTGCGCGATGCTCGAACATCTGGAAACGATCTGGACCGAGCCCGACGAAGGCATCTGGGAAACGCGCGGCGGCCGCCAGCACTTCACGTTCTCGAAGGTCATGGCGTGGGTCGCGTTCGACCGCTGCGTGCGCTCGGCGGAGCAGTTCGACCTGCCCGGCCCGGTCGATCACTGGCGCGAGCTGCGCGACACCATCCACGCGACCATCTGCGAGCGCAGCTTCAATACGGAGCTGAACTCCTTCACGCAGATCTACGGCGGCACCGACCTCGACGCGAGCCTGCTGCTGATGCCGCTGGTCGGCTTCCTGCCCGCGAAGGACCCCCGCATCGCGGGCACGGTGAAGGCCATCGAGCGCGACCTCATGTGCGAAGGCTTCGTGATGCGCTACCGCACCACCGACTTCAACGACGGCCTGCCGCCCGGCGAAGGCACCTTCCTCGCGTGCAGCTTCTGGATGGTCGACAACCTCGCGCTCCAGGGCCGCATGGACGACGCGCGCAAGATGTACGAAAGGCTGCTCGCGCTCGCCAACGACGTCGGCCTGCTCGCCGAGGAATACGATCCGATCGCCGGCCGTCTTGTGGGAAATTTCCCACAAGCTTTCTCGCATGTGGCGCTTGTGCACACCGGGCTGAATCTGATGCGGCACGAGCAGGAAATGGCCAGCGAGACGGGCCACCCGACCACGCCGGAAACGGCCATGGAGGCGGACCTTGCGGACAGATCGGTGACAGCCGCATCGTAATTGTTCGAAAGCGTGGGCGAAAGCGCGGATCGCTTTGCGCGAGGTGGGTTACACTGGGATGCTGCATTGCACAACATTCTGGGGTCCGATATGATCGACCGCGTATTCGAGCAGGCTGTCGTCCACGGTATCCCGTCCCTGCGGGGCACGCCGCGCGGGCAATCCGGGCCGCATGCGCGCGCGATCCGCGCGAAAGCCACGCATGCGCCTCAAGCGGCGCCATCCCAGGCCGATAAACTGCCTGACCGACCCACTCTCCCAGCCCGCCGCCGCCCACCCGCGCAGCGGCGCGGCGCGGGGGCGAACCACCCCTGATGCCGGAGCATCCATGCTCTACCAAATTCGTGAATACCAGCGCGCCTTGCTGAGCCCGCTTACCGCGTGGGCCCAGGCGGCGTCCAAGTCGTTTTCGAACCCGTCGAGCCCGTTCTCGCTGATCCCGGGCGCCACGCGTCTCGCGGCCGGCTACGAACTGCTGTATCGACTCGGCAAGGACTACGAAAAGCCTGAATTCGACATCCGCCAGATCGAGAAAGACGGTTTTCACATTCCGATCGTCGAGCAGACCATCGTCGAGAAGCCGTTCTGCCGCCTGCTGCGTTTCAAGCGCTACGCCGACGACTCCGGCGCCGTCGCCGCGCTCAAGGACGAGCCCTCGGTGCTGGTCTGTGCGCCGCTCTCGGGCCACCACGCCACGCTGCTGCGCGACACGGTGCGCACGCTGCTGCAGGACCACAAGGTCTACATCACCGACTGGATCGACGCGCGCATGGTGCCGCTCGACGCCGGTCCGTTCCATCTCGACGACTACATCGCGTACATCCAGGAATTCATCCGTCATATCGGCGCGAAGAACCTGCACGTGATGTCGGTGTGCCAGCCCACGGTGCCGGTGCTCGCGGCCATTTCGCTGATGGCCTCGCGCGGCGAAGCCACGCCGCTCACCATGACGATGATGGGCGGTCCGATCGACGCGCGCCGCAGCCCGACGGCGGTCAACTCGCTGGCCACCGAGCACTCGCTGGAGTGGTTTGCGAACAACGTCATCCACACGGTGCCGGCCAACTATCCGGGCGAGGGCCGCGAGGTCTATCCGGGCTTCCTCCAGCATGCGGGCTTCGTGGCGATGAATCCGGGCCGCCACACCACCGCGCATTGGGACTTCTACAAGAGCCTGCTGCGCGGCGACGAAGAGGATGCCGAAGCACATCGCCGTTTCTACGACGAATACAACGCGGTGCTCGACATGGCCGCCGAGTATTACCTCGAGACCATCCAGACCGTGTTCCAGGACTTCCGCCTGGCCGAAGGCACGTGGGATGTCGCGGGCGAGCGCGTGCGGCCGCAGGACATTCGCGAAACGGCGCTCTTCACGATCGAAGGCGAACTCGACGACATTTCGGGCTCGGGCCAGACGCATGCCGCTCACGATCTGTGCACGAGCATTCCCGAAGCGCACCGCCATCGCCTGACCGCGGAAAAGTGCGGCCACTACGGCATTTTCTCGGGCCGCCGCTGGCGCACCATCATTTATCCGCAACTGCGCGAATTCTTCCGCCAGTATCAGCAGACCAAGCAGTCGAGCAAGGAAAGCGCGGTCGTCTGAGTTCGCCTCCGCACACGCGATACCGCACACAAAAACGCCGCACCGGTTCTCCAACCGGCGCGGCGTTTTTTCATGGCGGCGCGTAACGGGCTACTTGCGCAGCAGGAACGCGAGCAGCATGTCGGTATTGAGCTTGATGATCTCGGCGCGTTCGGCGGGCGCGCTGAAGTCGCGGCCCATCGTCGCGTTGATGGTGTAGCGGTTCGAGACGATGTAGTAGCCCATGCCCGAGAGCGTCACGTACAGACGCAGCGGATCGACGTCGGAACGGAACAGGCCGGCGGCCTCGCCGCGCGCGAGGATCGAACCGAGCGTGGCGACGATCGGCGACACCATCTCGTGAATGCGCGTGGACTTCTGCATGTAGCGCGCCTCGTGCAGGTTCTCGTTATTCACGAGCCGCAAGAGTTCGGGATGATCGCGGTAGTAATCCCAGACGAAATGCGCGAGCCGCGTGATGGCCTCGACCGGTGCGAGCCCGGCCAGGTCGAGCGCGCGCTCGGCTTCGTTCAGCGCGCCGAACGCGTGTTCGAGCACCGCAGTGAACAACTGCTCCTTGCTTCCGAAGTAGTAGTAGAGCATGCGCTCGTTGGTTTCCGCGCGTCGCGCAATCTGGTCGACGCGGGCGCCAAACAGGCCGCCGCTCGCGAATTCTTCCGCCGCGGCGAGCAGGATGCGGCGGCGCGTGCCTTCAGGATCTCTTTTGATTTTCGGCTGATTCATGGTGGCAGGATCGCTCGATAGGCGCGCGGGCTCCCGCTTCGCGCCGCCGGGCCTCTCCAAACCCATGTAGCGGCAGCGTGACTGCGGGGCGCGCCAGGTTAATGGACTGACACCCTTCTTTTTCGGTCTTGCATGTCGACGTGCGCCGTCACCGGCCCCCTCGCCTGACGATGCGTCGTGAAGCACTCCTCTGCGCCCGATCCGAATCCGGCATGCCCGCGAGGCTGGCGCGACACCTGCGCGGCCGTTCGCGATTCGAATTAAGCGCTTTGATTATGGCACATGCCCTGCCGATGGCAATGCGGGAAATCGGCGATAATGCGGGCTTTGGCGCCGCGCGCGCGAGCCTCGCCAGGCGGCCCTGTCGCCTCGCTTGAGTTGTCAGCGTGCCGCCGCCCGGCCCGCTCCCCATTCCCCCGGGCCCGCCCAGAAGTCGCGACCGTGAACGAACCTAAAACACTTGCAGATCGCATCGAAGATCTGCTGCCCCAGACGCAATGCACCAAGTGCGGCTATGACGGCTGCCGGCCCTACGCCGACGCTGTCGCGGCCGGCAGCGCCAACTACAACCAGTGCCCGCCCGGCGGCGCCGAGGGCGTCGAACGCCTCGCGAGACTGCTGGGCAAGCCGGTTATTCCGATCAATCCGGTCAACGGCGTCGAACGTGCGCGTCCCGTCGCGTTCATCGACGAACAGGTCTGCATCGGCTGCACGCTGTGCATGCAGGCGTGTCCCGTCGATGCGATCGTCGGCGCGCCCAAGCAGATGCACACCATCGTCAAGGATCTCTGCACGGGTTGCGACCTGTGCGTGGCGCCCTGCCCGGTCGATTGCATCGCGATGATTCCGGTGACGGGCGACGCCACCGGCTGGGACGCCTGGACGCAGCAGCAGGCCGATGAAGCACGCCTGCGCCACGACCGCCGCCAGGCGCGCCTCGCCGCCGAGCGCAACGCCGCCGAAGCGCGCGCCGCCGCCCGCCGCGCGGCGGCTGCCGCCCCCGCGCAAGACGCCCAAGACGCGCAGAAGGCGCAGGCGGACCAGACCGAGCAAGCGGCTCACGCAGGCGCGACCACCGCGCCCGCCGCCGCGCAAGCCGCGCCCGCCAACGACGCCGAAGCGAAGAAGAAAGCGATCATCCAGGCCGCGCTGGAACGCGCGCGCCAGAAGAAGGCGGAACTGTCGGCGCGCGGCGAAGGCCCGCGCAACACCGAGCACGTCAGCGCCGACGTGCAGGCGCAGATCGACGCCGCCGAGGCGCGCCGACAGCGTCTGGGCATCGCCGCATCGCAGAACGGCCAGAGTGGCCAGAGCGACGACGCGAGCGAGAAAAGCAAGAAGAGCGACAGCGCCGCCGCCAACACGCCCAACGACGACAAGCCCACGTAACCACCGCGCCCACGCCTATCCGCATGAACGCCACCAAGCGCCGCGCCATCTACGAAACGCTGCAAAGCATCAATCCGCATCCGGAAACCGAGCTGGAGTTCACGACGCCGTTCGAACTCCTGATCGCCGTGCTGTTGTCCGCGCAGGCCACCGATGTGTCGGTGAACAAGGCCATGCGACGGATGTTTCCGGTCGCGAACACGCCGCAGACCGTGCTCGCGCTCGGCGAGGAAGGCGTGGCCGATTACATCAAGACGATCGGCCTCTACCGCACCAAGGCGAAGAACGTGATCGCCACCTGCGAAAAGCTGATCGAGCAGTACGGCGGCGAAGTGCCGCGCACGCGCGAGGCGCTCGAAGGACTGCCCGGCGTGGGCCGCAAGACCGCGAACGTGGTGCTCAACGTGGCGTTCGGCGAGCCGACCATCGCCGTCGACACGCATATCTTCCGGGTCGCGAACCGCACCGGCCTCGCGCCCGGCAAGGACGTGAAGGCCGTCGAGATCGCGCTCGAAAAGTACACGCCGAAGGAATTCCTCGTGAACGCGCATCACTGGCTGATCCTGCATGGCCGCTACGTCTGCAAGGCGCGCCGTCCGGAATGCTGGCATTGCGTGATCGAGCCGGTCTGCGAATTCAGGCAGAAGACGCCGCCGCCCGATCTTTGAGCGATGCCTGAGATCCGCGCCCCAGATCCGGCCCTGAAAACACAGTCGTGTGTTGCGGCTCCAGCTCCGGCAAGTGCGCGCACGGCGGCGTAAAATCGGCCATCACAGTCCAACGACGAAGCCGGTTCGGGTTCGAACCGACTCCCCACCCAGCACGTTCACGATGTTCAATCCCAGCCGCGACGAAGTCCGCCGCTTTTTCACCGAGACCTGGCGCAAGCAGCGCGCGGGCGAAATCCTCACGCCGCTCGAGGCGATTGCCGCCGACTGGATCGTCGAGCATCCCGAGTATCACGCGGAGCTCGCCGACGCCGATCAGGCCGCCGCGCAGGACTATTCGCCCGAGCGCGGGCAAAGCAATCCCTTCCTGCATCTGTCGATGCATCTGGCGATCAGCGAGCAATTGTCGATCGACCAGCCGCCGGGCATCCGCGCGGCGCACGACCGGCTCGCGGCGCGCATGGGCTCCACGCACGACGCGCAGCACGCGATCATGGAATGTCTCGGCGAGACCATCTGGGAAGCGCAGCGCACGAATACGCCGCCCGACACCGACGCCTATCTGCAACGCATCGAGCGCCGCGCGACGCGCGACTGAGCGGATCTGTCGATACGCCGATTCATCGATACACGTCGATTCAAGCGGCATCCACAAACAAAAACACCCCGTTCGAACCGCCACGCGGCCCGAACGGGGTGTTTTTGCTTTCGGCGGCGCGTTCGTGCGTTCGTGCGCCCCAGCGCTTATTTCTTCTCGACGAGATCGCCCTTGAGCGATTCGATATACGCGGCCAGATCCTTCATGTCGCCCTGCGACAGGCTCTGCACCTGCGCCTGCATGATCGGATTGTTGCGACCGAGATGCGGGTTATTGCCGCCCATCTGGTACTGGCGCAGCGCCCAGTAGATGTAATCGGCATGCTGGCCCGCGAGCTTCGGATACTCCGGGCTCACCGGCTTGTTGAGGTTTTCGCCGTGGCAGGCGGCGCAGTTGTGGCTGTCGGACAGCACCTTGCCTTTGGCGGCGTCGGCGGCCTGCGCGGGCAGCGCGACGAGCGTGAAGGCCAGTGCCGATGCGGCGGCAACGATCGCGGCGGCCGGCGCGTACGGACGGCGGCGGGCATGCGCGGGCACGGCCATGCGGGACTTGTTCATGGTTTTTCCTCTCAGTCGCGTGCCGGTTACTTCTCGGGATTGTTCTTCGAGGCGGGCGTCTGCGACGAGTAATACGCCGCGATGTCCGCAATATCCTGATCGCTGAGCGACGCCGCAATGGCGTGCATGGTCTCGAAGTGGCGGTCGCCTTTCTTGTAGCCGTGCAGGGCGTTGTCGATGTACTGGGCATTCTGGCCGCCCAGGATCGGCACGTGATAGACCTCGGGATAGGCCGTGCGATAGTCGGGAATACCATGACAGCCGATACACATCGCCACCTTGTCCTGCCCTGCCTTCGCGTTGCCCACGACGTCCGCGTGTGCCGTGGCCGCGAAGCCCGCCAGCACGGTCAATGCTCCGAACATGACGTGCTTGCCGACAATTTTTTTCATAGCATCCAACCTGGCTTGAGGGGATTCGAACGCCCGAACCGCAGGCCACGGCCTGCGCCGCATTACTGCTGTTTTACTTTTGGGGGTCGCCGTGCAGGCCGAAAAAAATCGGTCCGAGTATACCGCGACGCCACGCCGCACGTCCATCGGGCGGCCGCCCGTGAGGCGCCCGCTCAGGCCCGCCACACGGGGCTCCGGCGTTGTGCGAGGGGCCTCCGGGCGGGTCGTGCGGGGGAACCCTGGTGCGCCGTTCACGACAGTTCCGGCGATAAACAGGTGCCGCATCGGGCGGTGCCAACGATACGCGAGCCCCCTCCGGGCCAACACCCCTTCTGACTTATACTGGGATTTTTTTAGCGAGCGGTTCATCATGCGCGCCACGCGTTTCGAAGGCTCTTCGCAGTACGTCGCCACCGACGACCTCAAGCTCGCGGTCAATGCCGCGATCACCCTGAAGCGTCCGCTGCTCATCAAGGGCGAGCCGGGCACCGGCAAGACGATGCTGGCCGAGGAAGTCGCGGCCGCGCTCGACATGCCGCTCATGCAGTGGCACATCAAGTCCACCACGAAGGCGCAGCAAGGCCTCTACGAATACGACGCGGTGTCGCGCCTGCGCGATTCGCAGCTCGGCGACGAGCGCGTGAAGGACATCCGCAACTACATCGTCAAGGGCGTGCTGTGGCAGGCGTTCGAGTCGGAGCAGCCGGGCGTCTTGCTGATCGACGAGATCGACAAGGCCGACATCGAATTCCCGAACGACCTGCTGCGCGAACTCGACCGCATGGAGTTCTACGTCTACGAGACGCGCGAACTCATCAAGGCGAAGCAGCGTCCGCTCGTGATCATCACGTCGAACAACGAGAAGGAGCTGCCCGACGCCTTCCTGCGCCGCTGCTTCTTCCACTACATCAGCTTTCCCGATCCGGCCACGATGCAGCGCATCGTCGAGGTGCACTATCCGGGCATCCGCAAGGAACTGCTGAGCGCCGCGATGGAGAGTTTCTTCGAACTGCGCAACGTCGCGGGCCTGAAGAAGAAGCCGTCCACGTCGGAACTGCTCGACTGGCTCAAGCTGCTGCTCGCCGAAGAGGTGCCGCCCGAAGCGCTGCGCGCCGTCGACGGCTCGAAGTCGATGCCGCCGCTCGCGGGCGCGCTGCTCAAGAACGAGCAGGACATGACGCTGTTCGAGCGGCTCATCTACATGAACCGCCACAACCGCTAAGCCGCGGGTGAGCGCGTCAATGGCACGCACGAGGCACGCAAGAAGGCACGGAGAATCCGCATGCTGATCGACTTCTTCTACACGCTGCGCGACGCGAAGCTGCCGGTCTCCGTCAAGGAGTACCTCACGCTCGTGGAAGCGCTCAAGGAGCGCGTGATCGCGCCCTCGCTCGACGACTTCTACTTTCTCGCGCGCATGACGCTCGTGAAGGACGAGCAGTATTTCGACCGCTTCGATCAGGCGTTCGGCGCGTATTTCCGCGGCATCGAGAAGAAGTCGGCGCAGGCGTTCGAGATTCCCGAGGACTGGCTCAAGAAGCGGCTCGAACGCGACTTCACGCCCGAGCAGCGCGCGCAGATCGAAGCGATGGGCGGGCTCGACAAGCTCATGGAACGCCTCAAGCAACTGTTCGACGAGCAGAAGGAGCGCCACGAAGGCGGCAGCAAGTGGATCGGCACGGGCGCCACCTCGCCGTTCGGCAACGGCGGCTATAACCCCGAAGGCATCCGCATCGGCGGCGAAGGCGGCCAGCGCAGCGCCGTGAAGGTGTGGGACGCGCGCGCGTATCGCGACTACGACGATCAGGTGGAAATCGGCACGCGCAACATCAAGGTCGCGCTGCGCCGTCTGCGCCGCTTCGCGCGCGAAGGCGCGGCCGAAGAACTCGATCTCACCGACACCATCCGCAGCACCGCCGCCAACGCGGGCTGGCTCGACCTCAAGATGGTGCCGGAGCGCCACAACAAGGTGAAAGTGCTGATGCTGCTCGACGTGGGCGGCTCGATGGACGACCACATCAAGCGCACCGAGGAACTCTTCTCCGCCGCGAAGGCCGAGTTCAAGCATCTGGAGTTCTACTACTTCCACAACTGCGTCTACGACTACCTGTGGAAGAACAATCGCCGCCGCCACGCGGAGCGCACGTCCACGTGGGACCTGCTGCACAAGTTCACGCCCGACTACAAGCTGATCTTCGTCGGCGACGCCACCATGAGCCCGTACGAAGTGCTGCAACCGGGCGGCTCGGTCGAGTACAACAACCCGGAAGCGGGCGCCGTGTGGCTGCGCCGTCTCGCCGATCAGTTCCCGCATTTCGCGTGGCTCAATCCCGAACCCGAACGGCTCTGGGAATACCGGCAATCGGTATCGGTGATCCGCGAGATTCTCGGGCATCGCATGTATCCGCTCACCGTCGCGGGGCTCGAAACCGCCATGCGCGTGCTGAGCAAGTAACGCCCCTTCTCCCCTGCACATCACACACGCCACACCCGCCCAAGCGGGCATTCACAAGTAAAACGAGGAGAGTTCCAGCATGACCGCGCCTTCATCCCCCGACCTGCCGGCGAGCGTCCGGCCGGGACCGCTGCGGCCGCTCGCCGACACGTCGGTCGCCACGATCGTGGCCGGTTTCGTCGCGATGATGACGGGCTACACGAGTTCGCTCGTGCTGATGTTCCAGGCGGGCCAGGCCGCACACCTGACGCCCGAACAGATTTCCTCGTGGATCTGGTCGCTCTCGATCGGCATGGGCGTCACCACCATCGGCCTCTCGCTGTGGTTCCGCGCGCCCACCGTGATCGCCTGGTCCACGCCGGGCGCGGCGCTGCTGATCAGCTCGCTGCCGCACGTGCCCTACGCCGAAGCCATTGGCGCCTATATCGTCTGCGCGCTGCTGCTGACCGCCGTGGGCCTCACGGGCTGGTTCGACACGCTGATGAAGCGCATTCCCGGCGGCATCGCCGCGGCGCTGCTCGCGGGCATCCTGTTCGAGATCGGCATCGAGATCTTCCATGCGGCGCAGGTGCAAACGCCGCTCGTGCTCACGATGTTCTTCGCGTATCTGCTGCTCAAGCGCGCGGTGCCGCGTTACGCGATTGTCGGCACGCTGGTGGTGGGCGTGGCGGCCGCCGCGACGCTCGGCCTGCTCGACTTCAGCCACTTCCGCGTGGCGGTCGCAAAACCGGTGTTCACGATGCCCGCGTTCTCGGTGCAGGCGATCGTCAGCATCGGCATTCCGCTGTTCGTGGTGGCGATGGCTTCGCAGAACGTGCCCGGCATCGCCGTGCTGCGCGCCGACGGCTACAACACGCCCTCCTCGCCGCTGATCGCCACCACGGGCCTCGCGTCGCTCGTGCTCGCGCCGTTCGGCTCGCACGGCATCAACCTCGCGGCCATCACGGCGGCGATCTGCACCGGCCCGCACGCGCACGAGGACCGCAACAAGCGCTATATGGCGGCCGTCTGGTGCGGCATCTTCTATCTGATCGCGGGCACCTTCGGCGCGACCATCGCGGCGCTGTTCGCGGCGTTTCCGCAGGCGCTGGTGGTCTCGATCGCCGCGCTCGCGCTGTTCGGCTCGATCATGAGCGGGCTGACCAACGCGATGCAGAACCCGAGCGAGCGCGAAGCGGCTCTCGTCACCTTCATGGTGACGGCCTCCGGCCTCACGTTGCTGTCGATCGGCGCGGCGTTCTGGGGCCTGGTCGCCGGCGTGCTCACGCAGGTCATTCTGAACGCGCGGCGGGCCTGAAAACTGCAACACCGGCATGGCCGCCATGACGACTGCGCGCGCGACATCGCACCGCCTTCCGATCCGCCATAAAATGGGGGTGTGCGCCGCGCAGGCCCCAACCCGGCCGCGCGGCAGCGCGCTGCCGCCATCCGGCGGCGACGCAGCGCCGATCCCTGCGATCCACGTTAATACGCGTAATTTCGCGTTTCGCCCTGCTCCCGCGAATCCCGGCTCGCCGGCCCGCGCGCAGGCCGTTCCCTTTCACCGACGCTGGCGCGCATGCGCCCACAAGGCCTGACATGACTACCGCACTCGATCAGCTCAAGCAGTACACCACCGTCGTCGCCGACACGGGCGACTTCCAGCAATTCGTCCAGTACAAGCCGCAGGACGCGACCACCAATCCGTCGCTGATTCTCAAGGCCGTGCAGAAAGCCGAGTACCGGCCGCTGCTCGAAAAAACCGTGCGCGATCACGCGGGCGAATCGGTCGAAGCGATCATCGACCATCTGCTGATCGCCTTCGGCACCGAAATCCTCAAGATCATTCCGGGCCGCGTCTCGACCGAAGTCGACGCGCGTCTCTCGTTCGACACGAAGAAGTCGATCGACAAGGCTCATCACATCATCGACCTGTACAAGAAAGCAGGCATCGAGAAAGAGCGCGTGCTGATCAAGCTCGCGTCGACGTGGGAAGGCATCCGCGCGGCGGAAGTGCTGCAGAAGGAAGGCATCCGCTGCAACATGACGCTGCTGTTCTCGCTCGCGCAGGCCGCCGCGTGCGCCGAAGCGGGCGCGCAACTGATCTCGCCGTTCGTCGGCCGCATCTACGACTGGTACAAGAAGGCCAAGGGCGCCGACTGGGACGACGCGAAGGACGGCGGCGCGAACGATCCGGGCGTGCAGTCGGTGCGCAAGATCTACGCGTACTACAAGAAGTTCGGCTACAAGACCGAGGTGATGGGCGCGAGCTTCCGCAACACGAGCCAGATCGTCGAACTGGCGGGCTGCGACCTGCTCACGATCAGCCCGGACCTGCTGCAGAAGCTGCAGGACAGCAGCGAAAAGATCGAGCGCAAGCTGTCGGCGGAAGCCTTCAAGGACGCGCAGATCGAACGCGTGGCCGTGGACGAAGCGTCGTTCCGCTTCCTGCTCAACGAAGATGCGATGGCTACCGAGAAGCTCGCGGAAGGCATCCGCGCCTTCGCCGCCGATGCGGTGAAGCTCGACAAGATGGTCGAGGAACTGCGCGCGAAGTAAGGCGCTCGACACTCGGTGAGCGCGCGTTAAACGCTTACTGATCGCCGAAAAATACGAAGGGCCGCGCGTGCAGAACGTGCGGCCCTTTTCTTTTTTGCGGCGCGTTATTGGCGCTTTGTATTAGCGTGCCCGCGCCCTGCAACCTCCATTCCAGCCTGCGCTCTCGCAAACCCTGGCGACGCGCCGCGCGGCGCCGCGCGGGCCTGCGCCTAGAATCAGGACAGCGGCGCACACAGCCGCGCGTTTGGCTCCCACAACATCCCCACAACCGTTGCGCATCCGCGCGCGCGGGCCGCCCCTGCGGGGAACCGGTCCGCAAGGAAAACGATGATGCAGATCCAGCCCTACCTGTTCTACCCCGGCAACTGCGAAGAGGCGATCGCGTTCTATCACGAGGCGCTCGGCGCGCAGACGCTGTTCACGATGCGCTTCAAGGAAGCGCCGCCCGATCCGGCGCGTCCCATGCCCGCCGAATTCGCCGAGAAGATCATGCACGCCACGCTTCAGGTCGGCGATGCGCAGATCATGATGTCCGATGGCGGCTGTATGACCGGCAACGACAAGTTCACCGGCTTCAGCGTCTCGCTCACGGCCGCCGACGCCGCCACCGCGCAACGCTACTTCGACGCGCTATCGCAAGGCGCCCAGGTGACCATGCCGTTCCAGAAAACCTTCTGGTCGCCGGGCTTCGGCATGCTGACCGACAAGTTCGGCGTGCCGTGGATGGTCACCGCGCCGCCGCTCGAAAGCCCGGCCGCTTAAATCGCCTCGAAAGCGGTTTCTGCACCCGCCGCGCGCCTCACACCATCCGATGCAGGTGCGCGCGCTCGATGTTCCAGCGCGGCTCGGTCTCCAGCAACAGGGACCGTAGCTGCGCCACCTGCTCCTCGAATCGCAAACCCAGCCAGTACGGCCCCTGCATGTCCGGCGCGAGCGGCGCGGCGGGCTCGGCCGCCAGCGCCTGAGCGCTGTCGAGCGACGGTGCGCGCAACGCCTTGGCCGCCGCTTCCGGATGACGCGCGCCGCCAAAACGCAGCGCCCGCGCCGTCGCCAGCAGCGCTTCGCGCACGCACGCACTGCGCCCGGCGAACGCCACGCGCACGAGTTGCTGCTCGTAGCGTCCAAGCCCGGTCGCCATCATCTCCAGCGAGCTGAGGATCGCGCGATGCTGGCGCTGGATCTGTTCGAGCCGCGCCGCCGGCACGTCGATCTCCTTCGCCACGGAAGGCATCAGCGAACGCAGTTGCACGAGACGCTGGTTCAGGCGGCGAAAGATCTCGATGTGCTCGTCGTTGTCGACGTGCACGCCGCTCACGATCTGCGTGTAGACGCGCGCGCATTCGCGCAGGCTGTCGGCGAGCCGGTAGCGCCACGAATAGGTCGCGTGCAGCGGCAGCGCGAACGAAAACGCCAGCGCGATCACGATGCCGATCATCACGTTGAGCGTGCGCCACAAGCCGGTGTCGATGAGATTGTCGCCGTGGCCCGCGACGATGCACATCGTGATCGCCGTGAGCAGCGCCACGTAACCGGGCTTGCCGATCGCGTAGTAACTACAGACGGCCGCGACGATCGACATCAGCGAATAGGTGAGCCACGACGAACCCGTGACGGCCTGCACGACGATCAGCGTCAGGCCGATGAGCGCGCCGAGCAGCGTGCCGAGCGCGCGCTCCGCGGCCTTCTTGCGAATATTGCCGTGATGCTGCAAGCCGCCGATCACCACCAGCAGCGTGACCGAGGCCCAGATACCGTGCGGTATGTTGATGCCGGTGGTGGCGAGAATCGACGTCAGCATCGCGAGGCCCACGCGGATGGCGTGGATGAGCGCCGCGTTGCGGTAGCGATAGAACGGCGACGTGAGCGCGCGCCAGACCCGCGCGACGCGCGAGCGGACGCGCCGGCGCGGCACGGCGGAGTGTGTGGACTTCGGTTCGGACAAGTTCATGTTGCGCGCTGGACATTCGGGCCGGTGTCGTCGGAATGACACCGTGCAGCGCACATCGTGCACCAGAAAAACGAATGCCCGCAACCGTCATCGGCGCGGGCATGCGTGATTGCGGCTTGATGGCGGCTTGATGGCGGCTTGTTTGCGGCATCAAGCGGGCACAGTGGGCGCATTCGCCGCGCCCTCGCCGCGCCCTCGCCGATCAGCTTTCGACCACGTCCAGATAATCTTCCGGACGCGTGCGGTCCTCGCCCTTCTGCATCCCGAACAGATGCACGAGCGCCGACACCACCACCGCCACCACGAGATTCACGATCAGCGACCACACCGCCGCGTAGCCCGGCACGTCGATGCCGAACAGATGCACGACGAAGATCGAGCCCTTGAGATGCAGCGAGATCGCCATCCACGTGCCGGTGCCGATGCCCACCGCCCAGCCGATCAGCAGACCGCGCCAGTCGAGCATGCGCGTGTAGAGACCGAGCACGATCGCGGGCAGCGTCTGGATGATCCAGATGCCGCCGAGCAGTTGCAGCTGGATCGCGTACGTGAGCGGCAACCCGAGAATGAACGCCACCGCGCCCACTTTCACGATCAGCGAAACCAGCTTGGCGATGTTGGTTTCCTGCTCGTTACTCATCTTGCGGTTGATGAACTCCTTGTGGATGTTGCGCGTGTACAGGTTGGCGGCCGCGATCGACATGATCGCCGCGGGCACCAGCGCGCCGATGCCGATCGCCGCGAACGCCACGCCCACGAACCACGATGGGAAGAAGTGCAGGAACAGCGCCGGTACCGCGAAGTTCGGGCCGAAAGCCTTGAAGTACGGTGCGAATTCCGGCATGTCCTTCACGCCCGAGGCGAGCGCCATGAAGCCGAGCAGCGCGAGCAGGCCGAGCACGAGCGAGTACGCGGGCAGCATCGCCATGTTGCGGCGGATGGTGTTGCCCGACGACGACGACAGCACCGCCGTGATCGAATGCGGATAGAGGAACAGCGCGAGTGCCGAACCCACCGCGAGCGTCGCGTACGCGCTATAGCCGTTCAGGCTCGACGCGTCCGGTGCCTTGAGCAGCAGTTTGGCCGGCGGCACCGAAGCGAAGATATGGCCGAAACCGCCCATCTGCGCCGGAATCACGATGATCGCCACCGCGATGGTCACGTAGATCAGAATGTCCTTCACGACCGCGATCATCGCCGGCGCACGCAGACCCGAGGTGTAGGTATAGGCCGCGAGAATCGCGAACGCGATGATGAGCGGCAGGTCGCCGACGAAGCCCGTGGTGTCGAAACCCAGCGCGCCGATCACCACTTCGATCCCCACCAGCTGCAGCGCGATATACGGCATGGTCGCGACGATGCCCGTGACCGCGATGGCGAGCGCGAGCATGCGGCTGCCGTAACGCGCGCTCACGAAGTCGGCGGACGTCACGTAGTGATGGCGCTTGGCGATGGCCCAGAGCTTCGGGAACACCACGAATGCGAACGGATAGATCAGGATCGTGTACGGCAGCGCGAAGAAACCCGTTGCGCCCGCGCCGAACACGAGAGCGGGGACCGCCACGAAGGTGTACGCCGTATAGAGATCGCCGCCGAGCAGGAACCAGGTGACGATGGTGCCGAAGCGGCGCCCGCCGAGACCCCATTCGTCGAGATGCGCGAGATCGCCCTTGCGCCAATGCGCGGCCAGAAAGCCGATGATGGTCACGCCGATGAAGAACAGGACGAAGACGAAGGTTGCGGTGACGTTCATTGCGCGCCTCCCGCGTTGCCGCGCTTCGAGCGGTCCTTGGTCTTGTGATAGACGAGCGCGGTGATGACCGCGCTGATCAGCACCCAGAAGAGCTGATACCAGTAGAAGAACGGGAAGTCCCACAATGTGGGTTCGACCTTGTTGTACGACGGCACCCAGATCATCGCGATCCAGGGCAGCAACAGCAGCCAGAGCCAGTGCTTGCTGGCTTTTCCGGCGTCGGCGTCGTGAGCCATGACGTCTCCTCCTCACTTATGTTGTTATGCGACGTCGGTGCGCCGCCTGTACGGCCGCGAAAGGGCCGATGGCCCGCGAGCTCGTGCCTCGCAAGGTCCCCGAAAGCGCTGAAAAGAGTAGCGAGGCCCCGATAGCGGGTCAAGCCGGGGCGGACCCCAACCCCGGCCGTGCTGTCAAGGCGCGAGAACGGTGCGTGGGCATCGTTTCGGATTCGCAATCGTCAGCTATCCGAAAGCCCGCAAAAAACGGGGACGAAAAAAAACCGGCCAGAAAGCCGGTTTCTTTCTTGGTGCGCTCGACGAACATGACGAACGTGACGAACGCACCAGGCGAGCAGACTCAGATGGCGAACGACGCACCTTCCTTACCGATTTCCTTGCACGCTGCGCGCAGCGACTTGACCCACTGGTGCGCGGGCAGGCCGAGCTTGCTTTCGAGCATGCGCGCACGCTTTTCGAGCGCCGTCCAGCTCACGTCGAGCGCCGGACCCGAGAACGCCAGCGCGACGCGATTGCCGTCGTGCACTTCGGGCAGCGCGATCACGCGGCCGTCGAAGGCTTCCTTCAGGCGCTTCATGTTGCGCACGTAGCTCGGGTGGTCGCCGAACAGGTTGATCGTCGCGACGCCCGCCTCCGCGAGACAGGCGCGCGCGGCGCGGTAGAACGCCACGCTGTCGAGCACCGGACCGCGTGCGGTCGCGTCGTAGATGTCGATTTGCAGTGCGCCGACCGTGCCGTGGTTCGAGCGGTCCTGCACGAAGTCCCATGCGTCGAGTTCACGCACGGCGAGGCGCGCGTCGTCCATCGGCAGATCGAACATCGTGCGCGCGGCCACCACGACCGCCGGGTTCAGCTCGATCGCCTCGACCTTCGCGGGACGCAGGTAGCGATGCGCGAACTTGGTCAGCGCCGCGGCGCCCAGACCGAGTTGCACGATGCGCGCGGGCGTCGCGAGGAACAGCAGCCAGGCCATCATCTGCTGCGCGTATTCGAGTTCGATGTGCTGCGGCTTCGACAGACGCATCGCGCCTTGCACCCATTCGGTGCCGAAGTGCAGGTAGCGCACGCCGCCCTCTTCCGAGAACGTGACCGGTGCGAAGCGCGGCTTGCGCGGCTTTTCGATGACCGGTGCGTGTTCGAGTTCTTCCGCGGCCAGGGCGGCGCGGCGCGCGAGCTTGGTGGACTTGGCGGGTTTGATCGCCTTGGCCGGTTTAGCGGGTTTGGCTGCCTTGGTCGGCTTGGCGGCTTTTTCTGCCTTTGCGGCCTTCGGCGCTGCTGCTTCTGCAACGACCGTGGCAGCAACCGGCGCGCGCTTCACGCGTGCTGCGGGCTTGGCTTCTGCCTTCGCTGCGGGCTTCGCTGCCTTCTTCGAGACGGGCTTGGCTTCTGCCTTTGCAACCGGCGTCGCATCCACCTTCGCTGCGGGCTTCGCTTCCGCCTTCACCGCAGGCTTCGCTGCCTTCTTCTCAACCGGCTTTGCTTCAGCCTTCGCCGCCACTTCAGCGGCAGGCTTCGCGACCGGCTTGACTTCCGCCTTTACCGCAGGCTTCGCTGCCTTCTTTGCGGCGGGCTTGGCTTCTGCCTTTGCAACCGGCGTCGCATCCACCTTCGCTGCGGGCTTCGCTGCCTTCTTCGCAACCGGCTTCGCTTCAGCCTTCGCTGCTACTTCAGCGACAGGCTTCGCTTCCGGCTTGGCGACAGGCTTCGCAGCGCGCTTCGCAGCAGGCTTGACTGCCGCCTGCTTCGGCGCTTCGACGACTGCCGGCGCAGCTTCGGCTGCCACGACGGCTGGCGCGGCTTCGACCGCTGCCGGCGCTTGCGCCGCTTCCGTCACTTCCGCCACCGCAGCCGGTGCGGCTTCGACGGCGGCCGGCGCCGCTGCCTGCACCGCAGCCTCGGCTTGCGGCGCTGCCTCGATCTGCTGCGGCGCTTCGGTTTCCGGCGTCGTTCCGGTCGTCGGCGCGCTCTCGGCAGCGTCGGTTTTGTTGAATGCGCGGGCCTCAGCCGAAGCGCGCTTGATCAGAGTCGTCATGTGGAAAATGCGATGCTTGGAAGGAGCAAAAGCAGCCGCGGCAACAGCACATCTGCAGCGCGACTGCGGGGGCGACCGAGAGCATAGCATTCGCCGCGCATCGCGCTGCAATTACACGGCAATGACGCCGCCTTAACACCACAATCGCGCGACAAAACACCACGAAAAAAGCCCTGCAATCACGAACAGCCGACGTTCAATCGCAAGCGCTCACCCCGTTCACGATGTTGCAGTGCTCCGCGCGCCAATGACTCTGATCGCTGATGCCGACGCCCACGTTCATGCCGCCGATCGCCGGCCCGCTCGATTGCAGTGCGAGCGGATTCACGCTCACCGGATGAAAGTGCAGGTCGATGCGCGCGATGTGCAAGGCCGTCGGCACCGGCGGCAACGGCGTGGCGACGTCGATGGCGCGCTCGACGGCCTTGTCGTAATCGTGATTGCCGCTCGAATGCAGCAGCTTCACGGAAAGAATGCGGCCGTCAGGCGCGGCGCGGATCGACACCACGGCCTCGGTGTCCACCGACACTTTCTTCGGATTCGAAAACATATTGCCGCCGAGTTTGCAGTTCACGTAGCGCTCCCACTGCCGCGCGTCCAGCGTGGCTTCGGTAGGCGCGGGCGCGCCGCTTTCGGCGACCGACGCGAGGCAGCGGCTCATCACGGCTTCGGGTGAAGGATGCACCTGCGGACCGGCGGCGGCCGGCTCGTCGGAAGCGCAGGCGGCCAGTGCGAGCGCGCAGGGAAAAGCGAGCAGGAGCAGGCGTTTCTTGTTCATTGTGGTTTCGTGTCCCGTCGATAATGAATGCGCACCTCGGCGTGCGCGGGAGCATGCTAGCGCGGCGAGATTGCAGTGCGCTTACGCGGCCCCGGCATCCCGGCGACGCGCCGCGTCGTCCGGCTTGCCCGCGAATGCGCCGATCGCGCGCCACGCCACCAGTTTCGCCGCGAAGTTCATCGACGCGTACGCCGGGCTGCTCGACGGCAGATGCAGGATCGCGAGGCGCGGCGCGTGCGCGCCCAGAATGCGCTCGCCGATGCGCGCCGCCGTGCCGCCGTTGAACGCGATCGCTTCGAGCGCGGGCAGGCTCTTGATCAGCGTGACGAGATCGTTGCCGGCGTGGTCGCGGATCGCGGCGTCGAGACTGCCTTCGCGGCGCGCCTCGGCCACCACGTCCCACAATCCGACCCGATTCGCACGCAGCGCGTGTAAACGTGCGTCGTATTCCATCGCGACGAGGTCCGCGCCGATCACGTCTCCCACCAGCGCCCAGAATTTATTCTGCTTGTGCGCGTAATACTGCTGATGCGCGAGCGACGCCTCGCCCGGCAGGCTGCCGAGAATCAGCACGCGCGTGTGCGCATCGACGACGGGCGGGAAGCAGCGTTTGAACGACATGGGCGAGCGCAATGCGATTCAGCGCGGCGCGCCGGGAGGGAGGTTTTGATGCGCAACTTGATGCGCACGCGAAGCCGTATGTCCGAGCGGACCGCGCTCGCGCGCCGAATGTGACGTATGCGACGTATGCGACGTATGCGCGGCCGACGCCTTGCCAGCCGACTCCGCAAGATACGCCCACAGCGCGGGCAGCATGCATTCGGTGACGAGCAGCGGCTTGCCGTGACGCTCGAACACCGAACGCCGCGCGACGAACGCATGCGGCGCATGCGCGCAGGCAGAACCGGTCTCGCCGATTTCGCGCGCTGCGAGCGCATGCAGCGGATGCCGCGCGATCACGCGCCGGCTCACCAGCGCCGAACGCGCCACGCCGCTATCGCTGTAAAGCAGTTCGGCGAGCGGTCGCGTGCGCAAGCGCCGCATGGCCTGCCAGACGCCGTGACTCGCACCAAGCGGCGTCGCGCTATGCGCCGCCACGAACGGCACGCCATCGACTTCGAGCACGATCTCGCGCACCCATGCGCGCTCGCGCGGCGCGAGACCGAGTGCGGCACATTCGTCGGACCAGGGCATATCGACGGCTTCGCGCGTCACGCGCACCCGAACCTGGCCGAGCGTGCGCAAATGCGCGGTGAGCGAACCGCCGCGCGTGAGCCAGTCTTTCTGGGCGGCGCTGAAGGCCGCGAGGGGCGCGACGCGCCAGTGCGCGTCGGCGGCATCGAATCGGATAGGCATGGCGCGATTATAGGCTGCGCACAGTTAGGACGATTCGTATGGCAGCACGGCATGGGACGCGGAAAACTGCCGGATACACCGACGTGCATTCTGCCGCACCCCGCCAGACACGGTCGGTGCACCAGAAGACTCGCATGGCAGACAACCGGAAGCAGACTTCGCAAAAAGTCAGTCGTCTCGCAGCGCAAACGCTGCATGACCCCAAGGCGTCCGCGATCAAGAAGCGCCTGGCCGCTTCGGCGCTCGCGCAATCACACACATCCAAACAGACCGGCGCCACGATGGAGCACGAGGCGAGCGAAGTCCTGCACAGCCCGAAATATTCGACGGAGACCAAAACGCTCGCGGCATCGGTGCTTGCGCAATCCAACAAGGAGCGCAAGGCCAAATAAAAAGCACGCCGCAGGTTTCCCTGCGGCGTGCCCTTTCTTGCGTCGGCGCTCCGGCGCTACAACTTAGCGCGCCAGCAACAGCGCATTCGTGCGCTTCACGAAGCTCGCCGGATCTTCGAGCGAGCCGCCTTCGGCCAGCATCGCCTGATCGAACAGCAGATGGCACCAGTCTGCGAAATTGGGGCTATCGGCGTGCAGTGCCTTGACGAGCGGATGCTCCGGATTCACTTCGAGAATCGGCTGCATCTGCGGCGCCTGCTGGCCGGCGGCCTTGAGCATGCGCTGGAGATAGCCGCTCATGTCGTTGTCGTCGGCCACGAGGCAGGACGGCGAATCGGTCAGGCGGAACGTCAGACGCACGTCCTTGGCCTTGTCCTTGAGCGCTTCCTTCATCTGCTCGACGAGCGGCTTGAGTTCTTCGCTGACCTTCTCCTGCTGCTGCTTTTCCTCGTCGTTGAGCGCGCCCAGATCGAGGTCGCCGCGCGCCACGCTCGCGAGCGGCTTGCCGTCGAACTCGTTCAGGAACGACAGCATCCATTCGTCGACGCGATCCGTCAGCAGCAGCACTTCCACGCCCTTCTTGCGGAACACTTCGAGGTGCGGGCTGTGGGTCGCGGCCTGCCAGGTGTCGGCGGTCACGTAATAGATCTTCGACTGCTCGGGCTTCATGCGCGCGACGTAGTCCGCGAGCGAGACGCTCTGCTCGGACGTGTCGTTGTGCGTCGACGCAAAACGCAGCAGCTTCGCGATGCGGTCCTTGTTCGCGTGATCTTCGCCCACGCCTTCCTTGAGCACCTGGCCGAACTCGCTCCAGAAGCCGGCGAACTTCGCCTTGTCCTCGTCCTTCGCTTCGGCGTCGGTCTGCGCGTTCGCGAGTTCTTCGAGCATCGACAGCACGCGCTTGGTCACGCCGTCGCGAATCGCCTTCACGTCGCGGCTTTCCTGGAGGATTTCGCGCGAGACGTTCAGCGGCAGATCCGCCGAATCGACCACGCCCTTCACGAAGCGCAGATAGTTCGGCAGCAACTGCTCGGCGTCGTCCATGATGAAGACGCGCTTCACGTAGAGCTTCAGGCCGCTCTTGTGGTCGCGGTTCCACATGTCGAACGGCGCGTGCGCGGGCACGTAAAGCAGTTGCGTGTATTCGCTGCGGCCTTCGACGCGGTTATGCGTCCACGCGAGCGGGTTCTCGTGATCGTGCGCGAGATGCTGATAGAACTGCTGATACTGCTCGTCGCTAATCTCGCTCTTCGAACGCGTCCACAGCGCGCTCGCCTGGTTGATGGTCTCGAACTCGTCCTTCGTGACCATCTCGCTCTTTTCGGCGTCCCATTCCTCGGCCTTCATTTCGATCGGCAGACCGACGTGATCCGAGTACTTCTGGATGATGCTCTTGAGCTTGTGCGACGACAGCAGTTCGTCCTCGCCTTCGCGCAGATGCAGCGTGATGGTGGTGCCGCGTTGCGCGCGCTCGATCTTGTCGACCGAGAATTCGCCCTCGCCCGCGCTTTCCCAGCGCACGCCTTCGCTCGCGGGCAGACCCGCGCGGCGCGTTTCCACGGTGATCTTGTCGGCGACGATAAAGCCCGAATAGAAGCCCACGCCGAACTGGCCGATCAGCGCCGCGTCCTTCTTCTGGTCGCCCGAGAGCTTGCCGAAGAACTCCTTGGTGCCCGAGCGCGCGATCGTGCCGAGGTTCGCGACGGCTTCGTCGTGGCTCATGCCGATGCCGTTGTCCTCGATCGTGACGGTGCGCGCCGCCTTGTCGTAACCCACGCGGATGTGCAGGTTCGGATCGTTTTCGTAGAGCGCGCTGTTTTCGAGCGCTTCGAAGCGCAGCTTGTCGGCGGCGTCGGAGGCGTTCGAGACCAGTTCGCGCAGGAAGATTTCCTTGTTGCTGTACAGCGAATGGATCATCAGGTGCAGAAGCTGTTTCACTTCCGCCTGGAAGCTCATGGTTTCTTGTGCCATGTTCGAGGGTCCTCGTTCGTTGTAATTGCGTTGCAATGCGTTGAATTCAAAGCCGCGTGCGCGAGTCGTTTCAAGCGACAGTTCGCGGCGTAATGCGCGCATAAATGGGGGCGCGCGGCGCGGGTTTCAAGAGTGCGGATTTAACCAGATTCACCGCATGTTCAGGCGCCCCGCCGCGCCACCCCGTCCAGATAGCCGGAGAGGAACGCGGGCAAGCCCGGATCGGCGCAGTTCGCGATATTGAAGCGCATCCACGTGGTCGGCGACTGATGGGGCGAGAACAGGCTGCCCGGCGTGAGCAGGAAGCCCGCTTCGTGACCGGCGGCCGTGAGCGCGTCGGCGTCCACGCCGGTGTCGGTCCACAGGAACATGCCCGCGCCCGGCGCCGTGAACAGCTTGCAGCCGGTGCGCTCCAGCATGCGCGCGGCCTTGTCGCGCACGGTATCGAGCCGCGCGCGCAGCCGCTCGACGTGGCGGCGATAGTGGCCTTCGGTCAGCACGCGGTACAGCACGCGCTCGTTGATCTCGGGGCTCGTCATGCCGACCAGCATTTTCTGGTCCGCCACGGCCTGCGTCACCTCCGGCGAGGCCGCGACGAAGCCCACGCGCAGATTCGGCGCGAGCGTCTTCGAAAAGCTGCCGAGATAGATCACGCGGCGCAACTGGTCGAGACTCGCGAGCCGCGTGGCCGGATAGCCCGCGGGGCAGAGGTCGCCGTAGACATCGTCCTCGACCACGATGAAGTCGTACTGTTCCGCGAGCCGCAGGATGCGGAACGCCTGGGCAGCCGTCAGCGAGGTGCCGGTGGGATTCTGCAGCACCGAATTGATGACGAGCATCTTGGGCCGCCAGGTTTCGACGAGCGCTTCGAGCGCGTCGAGGTCCGGGCCCTCGGGCGTATACGGCATGCCGACGAGCCGCGCGCCCTGCGAGGCGAAACGGCCGAACATCTGGAACCACGCGGGGTCGCCGACCACGACGGTGTCGCCGGGCTGCACGTAGATGCGCGCGAGCAGATCGATCGCCTGGGTGATGCCAGAGACCAGCACGATCTGCTCGGGCGTGGCGCCGATTTCGAGTTCGGCCATGCGCGTCTGCAATTGCTGGCGCAGCGGCAAAAAGCCTTGCGGCGAGCCGAAGCCGAGCAGTTGCGTGCCGCTCTGGCGGCCGAGCGAGCGCATCGCGCCCGCGAGCAGTTCGCCGTCGAGCCAGCGTGCGGGCAGATAGCCGAGACCCGGCCCTTTTTCCGGATGCGTCGACTGATGGAGCATGTTGCGCAGCAGCCAGACCACGTCGAGCGTGGGCGGCGCGGGCGGTTCGGCGGACGTCGGCGTCTCCGCGCCCGCGCGCCGTTCGATCGGCGTGACGGAGGCCAGGTTGCCGAGCCGCTCGCGCACGTAGAAACCCGATCCGCGCCGCGAATCCAGATAACCCTGCGCGACGAGACGCTCGTACGCCTCGACCACGGTGAAGCGCGACACGCCTTTATCGAGCGCGAGCTTGCGGATCGACGGCATGCGCATGCCGGGCCGGAACACGCGTTCCTCGATGCGGCGGCGTCCCCACTGAACGAGCTGGTCGACGAGCGTGAGCGTGGCCGCGTCGTGCGGAGCCGGAATCTGGTCAAGCGGGACGGACGACATGGGATCTCCAACTGTACCGAGCACTATCGGAGCGATTGTACCGTTACTGTCCGCAGCCATACCGGTACATTTATTCACATGCGTACCGGTAAGGATCCGGCAACACGGGTACAGCGCCGTCCTGCTGTACTCAACCGTACCGAACCGTACTGCGCGCTGTTCCAGCTTTTCCCTGCGGCTGTCCTCGCCGCTGTATCTTTCCGTCCGCTCGACCGTCCTCACATGACCGCTACGCCGCTTCGTCTCGATCATCTCGTCGTTTCCGCCCGCACGCTGGAAGAAGGCACGCAATACGTGGCGGACACGCTCGGCGTCGCGCCCACGGGCGGCGGCGCGCATCCGCTGATGCGCACCCACAACCGCCTGCTCGGTCTGTGGGGCGGCGTCTATCTGGAAGTGATCGCGGTCGATCCGGCGGCGAACGCATCGGGGCAAAGTCAGGGCCAAGGCCGCGCGCGCCTGTTCGCGCTCGACGATCCGGCCGTGCAGGCGCGGCTCGACGCGGGCCCGTACCTTTCGCACTGGGTCGCGCGCGTGGAGCCGCCGCGCAGCCTCGCACGCTGGCGTGCGCAGTATCCGCAGCGCATCGCCGACCTCGTGCCGATGACGCGCGGCAACCTGAGCTGGCAACTGAGCGTGCCGCTCGACGGCGCGTTCCCCGCGTGGCAAGGCGCCGGCGACGGCGTGCTGCCCTCGCTCATTCAGTGGGATACGCCGCGCCATCCGTCGCAAACGCTCGACGAAAGCGGCATCGCGCTCACCTCGCTCACCGGCTATCACCCGCAGGCGGACACGATCCGCGCGCAACTGGACTGGCTCGGCGCTTCGGCGCTGATGACCGTCGAGCAAGCCGATTCCCCCGCGCTCGTCGCGCACTTCGAAACCCCGTCGGGACCGCGATCGCTCGGCGCGCCCGCACGCCGATCTGTCGAGCGCGAATCCGCATAATGAAAGCACGCGAAACCCAGGGCATGCTGCTCGGCCTCGTCGGCGTCATGATCTTCAGTCTGACGCTGCCGATGACGCGCATCGTCGTCACCGAATTCCATCCGCTGCTGAACGGTCTCGGCCGCGCGCTCGCCGCCGCCGTCCCCGCCGCCCTGCTGCTGTGGCTGCGCCGCGAAAAGCGGCCCAACCGGGCGCAGGTCAAGAGTCTCGCCGTGGTGTCGCTGGGCGTGATCGTCGCGTATCCGGTGTTTTCGGCATGGGCGATGAAGAGCGTGCCCGCTTCGCACGGCGCAATCGTCAACGGCCTGCAACCGCTCGCGGTGGCAATCTACGCCGCGTGGCTCTCGCACGAGCGCCCGTCGAAGGCGTTCTGGTTCAGCGCGCTGATCGGCAGCGCGCTCGTGGTGGCGTTCGCGCTCCAGGCGGGCGGCGGCGCGCTGCACGCCGGCGACGCGTGGATGCTGGTCGCGGTCGGCATCGGCGCGCTCGGTTACGCCGAAGGCGCGCGCCTCGCGCGGCAACTGGGCGGCTGGCAGGTGATCTGCTGGGCGCTGGTGCTTTCGGCGCCGTTTCTGGCGATTCCGGTGGGCTGGCTCGCGTGGGCGCACCACGTCGCGCATCCGGAACCGGTCGCGCTCAAGACCTGGCTCGCCTTCGGCTACGTCACGCTGTTCTCGCAGTTTCTCGGCTTCTTCGCGTGGTACGCAGGGCTGGCGATGGGCGGCACGGCGCGCGTCGGCCAGGTCCAGCTGCTGCAGATTTTCTTCACGATGGCGTTCTCGGCGCTCGTGTTCGACGAGCAGGTCGCGGCATCCGCGTGGCTCTACGCGGCGGCCGTGATCGCCACCGTCGTGCTCGGCCGCCGCGCCGCCATCCGCACCGCGCCCGTGCCCGCGCGCGCTTGAGCGCGTTTCACGTCATAATCCAAGGTTTTCGGCGGCGCAAAAGTCTGGCGCGCCGCCTCGAAAATCGCATCGTTCAGCACCCGTTCACCGAATTTGCCGAATCGAATTCGCCGACCCGAATTCCAGGAACCAACAAGGAGACCCCATGGACCAGAGCGATCTCAAAGCCGCCCCCGCGTGGCAACTGTCCGAGCGTGCGATCAAGCTGACCAGCTCGGCGATTCGCGAAATCCTCAAGGTCACCGAGCGCCCCGAAGTCATTTCGTTCGCCGGCGGTCTGCCCGCGCCGGCCAGCTTCCCGGCCGAGGAAATGCGCGCCGCCGCCGATCGCATCCTGCGCGACGATCCATCGGGCGCGCTCCAGTACAGCGCGACCGAAGGCTATATGCCGCTGCGCGAATGGGTCGCCGAGCGTCACTCGGTGGGCGGCGCGAAAGTGCGTCCGTCGCAGGTGCTGATCACCACGGGTTCGCAGCAGGCGCTCGACCTGATCGGCAAGGTGCTGGTCTCGCCGGACAGCCCGGTGCTGGTGGAAACGCCGACCTATCTCGGCGCGCTGCAGTCGTTTTCGCTCTACGAACCGCGCTACGTGCAGGTGCCGACCGACGAAAAGGGTCTTGTCATCGAAGGCCTGACGCCCGACGTGACGGCCGGCGCGCGCCTGCTCTACGCGATCCCGAACTTCCAGAATCCGACCGGCCGCCGTCTGCCGCTCGACCGCCGCCAGGCGCTCGCCGAATTCGCGAAGCGCGCGCCCTTCCCGGTCATCGAGGACGATCCCTACGGCGCGCTGCTCTACGCGGGCGAGCCGCTGCCGACGGTCCACTCGATGGCGCCCGAGCACATCGTGCATCTCGGTTCGTTCTCGAAGGTGCTGGCGCCGGGTCTGCGCGTGGGCTACATCATCGCGCCCGAGGATCTGCATTTCAAACTCGTGCAGGCCAAGCAGGCCACCGACCTGCACACGCCGAGCTTCACGCAGCGCATCGTCCACGAAGTCGTCAAGGATGGCTTCCTCGATACGCACATTCCGAAGGTGCGCGCGCTCTATCGCGACCAGTGCGAGGCGATGCTCGACTCGCTCGCGCGCAACATGCCCGAAGGCGTGAGCTGGAATCGCCCCGAAGGCGGCATGTTCATCTGGGTCACGCTGCCGCAACAGATCGACAGTATGAAGTTGCTCGAAGAAGCGGTCGCGCAGAATGTGGCCTTCGTGCCCGGCGCGCCGTTCTTCGCGAGCGAACCGCAGCGCAACAAGCTGCGTCTGTCGTTCGTGACCGTGCCGCCCGCGAAGATCGAAGAAGGCGTGGCGAAGCTGGCCGCGCTGATCCGCGCGCGCCTCTGAGGCGCACGCCCGAACCGCGACAAACCCCGTTCAACGTAAAAGGACTCCTGATCATGGCTGACATCAACGTCTACGACCGCCTCAAAGAACTCGGCATCGAACTGCCGACCGCCGGCGCACCCGCCGCGGCCTACGTGATGAGCGCGCAAAGCGGCAACACGGTGTACCTCTCGGGCCACATCGCGAAGAAGGACGGCAAGGTCTGGGCCGGCAAGCTCGGCGACTCGCTCTCGACCGAAGAAGGCAAGGCCGCCGCACGTTCGATCGCGATCGACCTGCTGGCGACGCTGCACGCGCACGTGGGCGACCTCAACAAGGTCAAGCGCATCGTCAAGCTGATGAGCCTCGTGAACTCGACGCTCGACTTCACGGAACAGCACATCGTGACGAACGGCGCCTCGGAGCTGATCGCCGACGTGTTCGGCGAGAAGGGCAAGCACGCGCGCTCGGCATTCGGCGTCGCGCAGATTCCGCTCGGCGCGTGCGTCGAGATCGAACTGATCGCCGAAGTCGAGTAAGCGCCGCGTTGCGCGAGCCGTTTGCGCGAGCTTGCGCCTCGCGCGCCGGCTCGCCTCAGCGATACTCAACCGCGCCGCGAGGTGCGGTTTTTTTTCGCCGTACGTTTCCACCCGGATATTGCCGACCATGACACTTCGCAGCGTCCGCTTCAAACAGGTCGACGTCTTCACGTCGCGGCCCTTCAAGGGCAATCCGCTCGCCGTGGTGTTCGACGCCGACGCGCTCGACACCGCGCAGATGCAGGCCATCGCGCGCTGGACCAATCTCTCCGAAACCAGCTTCCTGCTCGCGCCCACCGACGCGCGCGCCGACTATCGCGTGCGCATCTTCACGACCCAGGGCGAGCTGCCCTTCGCGGGCCATCCGACGCTCGGCACCGCGCACGCGTTTCTCGACAGCGGCCGCACGCCGAAAACGCCGGGCCGCCTCGTGCAGGAATGCGCGGCGGGTCTCATCGATCTCGCCGATCGCACCGATCGCACGCAGGACTCGCAGGAGGCGAAGGCCGAGCCCGCCTGGGCTTTCGCCGCGCCGCCCGCGAGCGTCACGCCGCTGCCTGAATCGCAGTACGACGCATTGCGCGCCGCGTTGCAGATCGCGCCGCACAGCACGGCCATCGACTTCTCCGCGCAACCGTGTGGCGTAAATAATGGCGCACCGTGGCTCGTGGTGCGCTTCGCAAGCGCCGACGATGTGCTCGCGCTCGACGTCGACTACGGCGCGCTCGCGAGCGTCGCGTCCGGCGTGGGCGCACAGGGACTCGCGGCCTACGGCCCGCACGCGGCGGACGGCCCCGCGACCTTCGAAGTGCGCTGCCTGATGACCGGTCTGGGCAACGGCGAAGACCCTGTCACCGGCAGTGCCAATGCCGCGATCGCGTTGTTGCTCGCGCAGCAGCAGCGCCGCCCCGGCAGACGCTACACCGTGCGCCAGGGCACCGCGATGGGGCGTGACGGCCGCGTTTCCATCGACTACGACGACGCGGCGGGCAAGATGTGGGTGGGCGGCGCGTCGGTCACGGTGATCGACGGCACGATCGCGCTGCCCTGATCGCCCTGCCTTGATCGAGTGAAACGGAAGGAATCCGCCGGGGTGCAACGCCCCGGCATGCCTTTCGAATACTTACCCGGCCTGTGCACCAGGCATGCGCACTGCGCACGCGCGAGGCACGTCCACCAGGCATATGCGCCATGCGTGAACTATGCGCGACACATGATGGACTTAAGCATCGCGCGACCGACTGGCGTATACCCGAGGGGGTACCGCTTCCTTAATCATTCCCCAACCATTAAGATCCAGACATTGGACGCATTGCAGCGTCCGCTGGCCCATGCCCGCGCTTCCCGCGCCACTACCACAGCCGCTCCGCATAGATGCCGCCGATTCAACCGAGCGCCTTGTCGTCGTCCCGGCCGTCGCATCAGCGGCAGGCACCCTCGCGTTCGCCGCGCACACGATGAGCACGAACTGGCGTCCGTTCTCGCGCGAACCGGGCCTGCGTGGCACGACGGGACCGGCCTACACGCGTCCGCGTACGCTGCTCGCGATTCCGCTGCTCGGCGTGCTGGTGCTCATTCTGCTGTGGGCCGTCATCTTCACGCGTCTCTCGGTCGAGAAAGAAGCCACCATGCGCGAGGCCACCGCCTCCGCGGCCATCCTCTCGGCGGCGCTCGAACAGCACACCGTGAAGGCGATCCATCAGGTCGACCAGATCACGCGCTTCGTGAAGTACGAGTTCGAGAAAACGCCTGAGCGCTTCAATCTCGCGACCACGGTCGAGAAAGGCGTCGTGCAGAGCGACTCGCTCGTGCAGGTGTCGATCATCGACGAGCACGGCAAGCTGGTCGCCAACACCGCCGACCCGAATCCCAAGCCCATCGATCTCTCGGACCGCGAGCACTTCAAGGTGCACGAGCACGAGAACGACGATCAGCTCTTCATCAGCAAGCCGCTGCTCGGGCGCGTCTCCGGTCACTGGACCTTGCAGATGACGCGCCGCCTCAATCATCCGGACGGTTCGTTCGCGGGCGTGGTGGTGGTCTCCGAAGACCCGAGCTATTTCACCAGCGACTTCTACAACAACGCCGCGATCGGCCGCGAAGGCGTGATCGCCGTGATCTCCGACACCGGCGCCGTGCTCGCGCGCCGCACCGGCAGCGCCGAACGCGCGAACGGCACGTTCTCGGCGAGCGGCGTGTATCCGATATCCGAGCACGTCTCGGGCACCTATGTCGATCCGATCGACCACGTGACGCGCATCGTCTCGTACCGCCATATCGACGGCTATCCGCTCGGCGTGCTGGTGGGCCTCTCGCAAGCCGAGGAGTTCGCCGACTACAACCACACGCGCGACGTCTATCTGATGATGGCGACGTTCATCTCGCTCGCCATGCTGTCGTTCTTCGCGGTGGCCACGGGTCTGATCGGCAAGCTGCTGGGCCGCGAGCGCGAGATGTCGCAACTCGTGCAGTACGACCTGCTGACCGGCCTGCCCAACCGCTACGCCACCTTGCAGCGGCTGCGCCACGAAGTCTCGCAGCCCGGCAACCTCGGGCGTCTCGCGATTCTCTTCATCGACCTCGACAACTTCAAGACGGTCAACGACACGCTCGGCCACAACGCCGGCGACATCGTGCTGCAAATGAGCGCGGCGCGTCTGGCCGACGCCGTCGGCGGCTCGGGCACGCTCGCGCGGATCGGCGGCGACGAGTTCGTCGTCATCATCAAGGGCGACGACATCGAGAAGCGCGCGAGCACGCTCGCCGAAACCACCAACGCCGCCTTCACGCATCCGTTCGACGTGCGCGGCAGCGCGTTCGTGCTGCATGCGAGCACGGGCATCGCGCTCTACGCGGTCGCACACGAAAGCGAGATCGACCTGCTCAAGAAGGCCGACCTCGCGATGTACGCGGCCAAGGAAGCGGGCCGCAACTGCTTCCGCTTCTATTCGCCGCAGCTCGCGCATCGCGCCGACCATCTGATGAAGTGGGAGCAGCAACTGCGCGTGGCGCTCTCCGAAGGCCAGTTGTTCCTCGCCTATCAGCCGAAGATCGATCTGCGCCGCCGCTGCATCACGGGCTTCGAGGCGCTGGTGCGCTGGAACCATCCGCAATACGGTCTGATTCCCGCGAGCGAATTCATTCCGGTGGCCGAATCGACGGGCCTGATCGTGCCGGTCGGCGACTTCGTCATTCGCACCGCGTGCGCGCAGCTCGCGCTGTGGCAGCAGCAGGGCTACGAAACGCTCTCGCTCGCCGTCAACATTTCGGCGGTGCAGTTCTGGCGCGGCGATCTCTACGAGACCATCTCGCACGCGATCGAAGAAACCGGCATCGCCGCGCACAAGCTCGAACTTGAAATCACCGAGACGGCGATGATGGAATATCCGGAACTCGTCTCCGAGAAGATCTTCGCGCTCAAGCGCCTTGGCGTGCGCGTCGCGCTCGACGACTTCGGCACGGGCTATTCGTCGCTCTCGTATCTGAACCGTTTCGCCGTGGACACGCTCAAGGTCGACCGCTCGTTCGTGCAGGCGATTCCCGCCGACCGCAGCGTCTGCGTGATGGTGTCGGCCATCGTCAATCTCGCGCGCTCGCTGGGGCTCACCGTGGTCGTCGAAGGCACGGAAACCGAGGAGCAGATCGCGTGGCTCGCCGCGCTCGGTCCGATCGAGGCGCAAGGCTTCCTGTTCTCTCGGCCCGTGCCCGTGGAAGGCGTGCCGGCGCTGATCGAGCGCTTCGGCGTATGCGGCGCGGCGCAGCCGGGTTCCGGCGCGAGCGAGCAGCGCACCGAGCGCGTGAGCGACGCTTCGCAGCCGCGTTGATAAAGCGTTGATCGGACGTCGAGCGTGAATTAGCGCTTCGACGCCGATGCAAAAAAGGCGCACCCCGATGGGTGCGCCTTTGTCTTTCGACCCGGGCGTCAGCCTGCGTCAGCGCGCACGCTTCGCGCCAAAACCACCGAAGAACGCCCGCGCATTGTCTTCGAGACTTTCGAGGTGGTAACCGCCTTCCTGCACGATCACCGAAGGCAGACCGAGCGCGCCGATCGCTTCGCCGAGCTTGCCGAAGCCCTCGGTGCTCACGGCCACCTTCGACTGCGGATCGTCCTTGTAGATGTCGAAGCCGAGCGCGAGCACCAGCGCGTCGGGCTGGAACCGGCGCAGCACGCGCAACGCCGACTCGACGCGCTCGAAGAACACATCCTCGCTCGCGCCATGCGGCATCGGCAGATTGACGTTGTAGCCCTCGCCCTCGCCCGCGCCGCGTTCGTCTTCGTAGCCCGCGACCACCGGATAGAAGTTGGTCGGATCGCCGTGGATCGAGATGTAGAGCACGTCGTCGCGGCCATAGAAGATTTCCTGCACGCCCTGGCCGTGGTGCATGTCGGTGTCGAGAATCGCCACGCGCTTGAAGCGGCTCTTGAGCGACTGCGCCGCGATCGCCGCGTTGTTCAGGTAGCAGAAGCCGCCCGCCGCGTCCGCACGCGCGTGATGGCCGGGCGGACGACACAGCGCGTACGACGCGCCCGCGCCTTCGTTGACGGTTGCCGCCGCGGCCAGCGCGCTCTGCGCCGACCAGTACGCCGCGCGCCACGTGTTCGCGCCGACCGGGCAACTGCCGTCGGCGAGATAACGCGCCGCCTGCGCGAGCACGCCGCGCAGCGGATTCGGATCGCGCACGTAGATGTTCGACATCACTTCGTCGCCCCAATCGTCGGGCATGCGCTTCCATTCGGCGTGCGCTTCTTCGAGGAAGCGCAGATAGTTCATGTCGTGCACGGCCGCGATCGGCGCGGTGCCGAAATCGTCGGGCTCGCTCACGCTGAAGCCGAGCGAATGCGCGGCGGCCACGAGACGCGCGGCGCGCTCGGGCACTTCCTGCGGCTCGCGCATCTGGCCGCGCGACAGATAGGTACGCGGATGGTGCAGCAACTGTTCGGGGTGAAACCAGGTCTTCATCGTTCGTTCTCCGTCATGCGTCGGCTTCTGCGTTCACCGCCTGCGATACGCGCGCACCGGCGCGCGCGGCCACGGCGTTGAGCAATACGTTGGTGCCCGCGGTCACGTCCTCGGGCAGCGCGTCTTCGGCTTCGTTGTGCGAGAGGCCGTCCACGCAGGGGATGAACACCATCGCGGTTGGGCAATAGCGCGCGAGGTGGATAGCGTCGTGGCCCGCGCCGCTCACGATGCGTTCGTTAGGATAGCCAAGCGCTTCGACGGCCTCGGCGACGAGACCCACGCACGCGGCGTCGAACGGCGTCGCCGGGCTGGTCCAGCAATGCTGGATCTGCGCACCGAGACCGCGCCCCGCCGCCACCGACGCACAGACGGCGCGCAGATCGCGCTCCATCGCGTCGATCTGCGCATCGTCGGGATGACGCAGATCGACGGTGAACGTGAGGTTCGCGGCAATCGTATTGCGCGACGAATTGGCGACCTGGATCTGGCCGATCGTCACCAGACCGAGCGGCGCGTAGCGCGCCATCACACGCTCGATTTCCAGCGCCATCTGCGCCGCGCCGAAGAAGGCGTCCTTGCGATAGCGCATCGGCGTCGTGCCCGCGTGCGCGGCCACGCCCGTCACCGTCACGTCGAACCAGCGAATCGCCTGGCCGCCCGTCACCACGCCGATGGTGGTGCCGTTCGCTTCGAGAATCGGGCCTTGTTCGATGTGCGCCTCGAAGTAGCTGTCGACCGCCACGCCCTGCACGGGATGCGTGCCGCGCGCGCCGCACGCGTCGAGCGCCGCGCCGAGCGTCACGCCGTCGGCGTCGGTGCGCGCGAGCGCGTCGTCGAGCGTCATCGCGCCGGCGAACACCGCCGAACCGAGCATCGCGGGCGTGAAGCGCGCGCCTTCCTCGTTGGTCCACGAGCAGATCTCGATCGGCTTCTCCGTGACGGCGTCGGCGTCGTTGAGCGCACGCACCACTTCGAGCGCGGCCAGCACGCCATACACGCCGTCGAAGCGGCCGCCTTCGGGCTGCGTGTCGAGGTGGCTGCCCATCATCACGGGCGCGGCGTTCGCGTCGGCGCCGGCGCGGCGCGCGAACAGGTTGCCGACTTCGTCGGTCCACACGCTCATGCCGGCTTCGCGGCACCACGTCGCGAACAGCTCGCGGCCGCGGCGGTCTTCTTCGGTGAGCGCGAGACGGCGCACGCCGCCGCCCGCCGTCGCACCGATCTTTGCCATCTCCGTGAGACTCGCCCACAGACGCGGGCCGTCGATATGCAGAAGTGCTTTCATCGATTCAATTCCTGGTTTGTTGCCTGATTCTTTGCGTGACTCTTTGCTTCACAAGGCGAATTACAGGCGCGTCAATGCGAACCCACGGCCTTGGCGGCGGACTCGTCGTGCGCGTGCTGGCTGCGGCGCGCATCGAGCCCGACGATGCAGAACAACGAGATGCCTGCGAGGCAGGTGTAGAACACCGCCAGCGGCCACCACTGGCCCGTGTAGCGATGCGCGAGCCAGGTGCCGACGAGCGGCGTGAGACCGCCCGCGATCGCGCCGCACACCTGGTACGAGAGCGAGATCGCCGAGTAGCGCACGCGCGTCGGGAACACGCCCGAGACGAAGCCCGCGATCACCGAATAGAAGCTCGCCATGCAGACCACCGCGATGGCGATGCCGATCACCATCGGCACGACCTGCCCCGTTTGCACGAGCATGAACATCGGGTACGGCGAGACCATCGCCGCGAGTGCCGCGCACTTGAGGAAGCGCGCGCCGCCCATGCGTTCGGCGAGCCACGCGGCGAGCGGCTGCGAAAGGAACTGGATGAACGCGACGATAAACAGGCAGTCGAGAATCAGCGAACGCGTGATGCCGACGTACTGCGTCGTGTACGCGATCATGAAAGTGTTCGTGAAGTACACGCCCGCGATGCCGATCGTGTTCGCGCCGATGCACAGCAGCACGAGGCCCCACGCCGACTTGAACACCTCCGCGACCGGCAGCTTCACGGTGCGGCGCTGATCCTTGAGCTTCTCGAATTCCGGCGATTCGTTCACGCCCAGACGGATCATGATGCCGACCACGAGCAGCACGGCCGAGACGAGGAACGGCAGACGCCAGCCCCACGAGAGGAAATCGGCCTTGTCGAGCGACGTGACCGAGCGGAACGCGAGCAGCGACAGAATCAAACCCGCCGGCGAGCCGAGCTGCGCAAACGAGGCGAAGAAGGTGCGACGGCCTTCGGGCGCATGTTCGCCCGCCATCAGCACCGCGCCGCCCCACTCGCCGCCCACGGCGATGCCCTGCACCACGCGCAGCAGCACGAGCAGCACGGGCGCGAGCGCGCCGACCTTCGCGTACGACGGCAGCAGGCCGACGCAGACGGTCGCCACGCCCATCATCATCAGCGTGGTCATGAGCGCTTTCTTGCGGCCGATGCGGTCACCGAGATGCCCGAAGATCAGGCCGCCGAGCGGACGCGCGAAGAAGCCCACGGCGAAGGTGGCGAACGAAGCCATCGTGCTCACGAAGCGGTCTTCGGACGGGAAATACAGTTCGCCGAACACGAGCGCGGCGGCCGTGGCGTAGATGTAGAAGTCGTACCACTCGATCATGGTGCCGATGAACGCCGCGGCGGCGGCGCGCACCGGTTGCCGGGCGGGGGTTTGCGGGGTGGTCATCTGGTCAGTCTCCTCAGGCGCGAATCGTCTTGCGCGGGTGTTGCACGGGTGTTGCGTGATGTTTTGTCCGGCGTTGTCCGGCGTTCTGCGTCGCATCGAAGCCGACGGCAGGCAACGCGCACGCAAGCTTTATCGCCGGCCACAAATCATTAGTCAAATTTCGCGTTATTATTCAACGCATAATTCTGGCTTATACCTACGGCGGAATGCCCCGCCGCACCGCCTTTCGGAGACGCCCATGCGCGCCGACACCACCCGTTTTCTGAACGACCGCCTCGACTGGAATCTGCTGCGCACCTACCTCGCGATCATGCAGGAGCGCAGCCTGAGCCGCGCCGCCGCGCGCCTCTACGTCACGCAGCCCGCCGTGAGCCAGGCGCTCAAGCGCCTCGAAGACGCGCTCGGCCGCAAGCTCATCGAGCGGCGCGGCGCGCAGTTCGTGCCCACCCAGGCGGGCGAAGAGGTGTATCGGATCGCGAGCGACATCTACGGCAACATCTCGCGGCTCGAAACCGAACTCGACGAGCGCACCGCCGACATCACCGGCTCGATCCGTCTGCTCACGGTGAGCCGCATCGAGTCGCGCGTCTACGACGAATTCCTCGCGGAATTCCACGTCGCGTATCCGCGTATCGATCTCCAGATCGAGGTGATGCGCTCGTCGGACATCATTTCGTCGGTGCTGCAGAAGACCGCGACTGCGGGCCTGAGCCTGTGCCGCACGCCCGTCGACAAACTGGAGATGCGCTGCTTCCTGCGCCAGCGCTATGCGATCTTCTGCGGCCGCCATCACCGGCTGTTCGGCCTCTCGCAACTGACGATGGAGGATCTGCTCGCGGAGAATTTCGTGTCGTTCACGAGCGACCAGATCGGCGACAGCCTCTCGCCGCTCACGGTGTTTCGCGATCAGCGCGGCTTTACGGGGCGGATCGTGGCGTCGTCGCCGAGTCTGGACGAAGTGCGGCGGCTGATCTTCGCGGGCTACGGCATCGGCTGCCTGCCCGAGCACGCGGTGAAGGACGATCTGGCGCGGCAGCGCTTATGGCGGCTGCCGCCGGAGGAAGGTCTTGCGGATGTCGATATCCACTTGCTGTGGCATCGCGACCGCAAGATGAATGCGGCCGAAGAAGCGTTCTTCGGCGCGATGGAGCGCTGCATGCAGCGTTACGCACTCGCGGAGCGTCTTTGAGTCGCGTTGAAGCGGCAACTCACGACGCGCCGCGAATTGACGGCAAAGCGCGCTAAAGCGGAAAAATCAGAACCCGCGCGCCAGCGCCGCCACGCCGATCGTCACGACGCCGAGCACGAGATTGATGAACACGAGGCGGCGCATCGAACCCACGGCGCGCGCGCCGTCGGGCCACTTCTGCGCCTGCACGGCGCGGCGGATGCGCGGAAACACCGCGAAGCGCACGTGACCGAAGATCAGCATCATGATGACGCCCAGACCCGCCATCGCGTGCAGTTGCCACGTGGCGTGACCGCCGCCGAATTGCATCAGCAGGAAGCCGCCCGTCAGCAGGATCACGATGATGGAGATGCCCACCCAGTTGAAGAAGCGGCTGAACACCGATTCGATCAGCGGCAGGCGCAACTGCGGCGAAAGATCTTCCAGCGCCGGGCGCAGACAGAAGTGTGCGAACACCATGCCGCCTACCCACACGGCCACGCTCAAGAGATGCAAAAACAGCGCGACTTCGATCGCGTGACCCATGCTTGAAATTCCTCGTGCTTGAAAAAGATTCCGGTACGAACCGCCGCGGCATTATTCCATGCCCGTCGACCGTTCGTACCGGAGGTGCGCCGCCGTGTGCGACGCTGACTGCCAAGCCAATCAGCCCGGCAGCACCGGACGCATGCCCGTGATGACCTTGAGCTTCGAGTCCGGCGCGCGGCCCTTGCGCGCACGCTTGCCGATCTGCGGCGCAAGCACCGCGCCCGCCATCAGGTCCTCGCCCGGCTTCTGCGCGCGGCCCGTGCCCACGAGCACCACGCCCGCCGCCGAGATCGCCAGCGCCTGCGTCAGCGTTTCCTTGTCGTCGAGCTGCATCAGCGTGACGCCGCGGCCGCCGCCCGACAGCGTCTTCATCTCGTCGAGGCCGAACACCAGCAGGCGTCCGCCCGAGGACAGACACGCGACCTGGATCGCGCCCGGCAGCATCGGCATCGGCGCGAGCGGCGTGCAGCCTTCGTCGATCGTCATGAAGGCCTTGCCCGCCTTCACGCGGCTGACCATGTCGCCGATCTTCGCGATAAAGCCGAAGCCGTTGCTCGACGCGAGCAGCAGCGCCTGGTCGGCGCTCGCCGCGAAGTAATGCAGCAGATGCGTGCCCGCTTCCAGCTCGATCAGCGACGTGACCGGCACGCCGTCACCGCGGCCGCCCGGCAGTTGCGCGACCGACACCGAATAGACGCGGCCCTTGCTGCCCCACGCGATCAGCACGTCGGGCGTGCGGCACTGGAACGCCGCGTAGAGGCCGTCGCCGGCCTTGAACGTGAAGCTCTGGCTGTCGAGGCCGTGGCCCTTGAGCGCACGCACCCAGCCCTTCTGCGACACCACGACCGTGACCGGCTCGTCGACGACACGCGCTTCGAAGGTCGCGCGCTTTTCCTGCTGGATCAGCGTGCGGCGGTCGTCGCCGTATTGCTTCGCGTCGGCTTCGATTTCCTTCACGATGAGCCGCTTCATCGACGACTCGTTCGCGAGCAGTTCCTCGAGCTTGGCCTTCTCGTCGCGCAGTTCCGCGAGTTCCTTCTCGATCTTGATCTTCTCCAGCCGCGCCAACTGACGCAGACGGATTTCAAGAATGTCCTCGGCCTGGCGCTCGGACAGACCGAACGCGCTCATCAGCGCGGCCTTCGGCTCGTCCGACTCGCGGATGATGCGGATGACTTCGTCGATGTTGAGGAAGACGATCATCCGCCCTTCGAGGATGTGGATGCGGTCGTCGACCTTGGTCAGGCGATGCTGCGTGCGGCGCGTGACCGTGGCGAAACGGAAGCCGATCCACTCGCCGATGATCTCGCTGATGCCCTTCTGGCGCGGACGTCCGTCGGCGCCGATCATCACCAGATTGAGCGAGGCGTTCGATTCGAGACTCGTGTTCGCGAGCAGCGAATTGACGAACTCGGCCTGATCGATCTTGCTGGTCTTGGGCTCGAACACGAGACGCACGGGCGCGTCCTTGCCCGACTCGTCGCGCACGGCGTCGAGCAGGCCGAGCATGGTCTGCTTGTTCTGCAACTGCTCGGGCGTGAGCGTCTTCTTGCCGAGCTTAAGCTTCGGGTTGGTCAGCTCCTCGATTTCCTCGAGCACCTTCTGGCCGGACGTATTCGGCGGCAGTTCGGTGACGACCAGTTGCCACTGGCCGCGCGCGAGGTCTTCGATCTTCCAGCGCGCGCGCACCTTCAGGCTGCCGCGGCCCGATTCGTAGGCCGCCGCGATTTCCGCTTCGCTCGAAATGATCTGGCCGCCGCCCGGGAAGTCGGGGCCCGGCACCTTCTCCATGATCTCCGCGTGCGTGAGCTTCGGATTGCGGATCATGGCGACGGCCGCCGCCGCGACTTCGCGCAGGTTGTGCGACGGGATTTCCGTGGCGAGACCGACCGCGATGCCCGACGCGCCGTTGAGCAGCAGCATCGGCAGACGCGCGGGCAGCGTCTTCGGTTCCTGGAACGAGCCGTCGTAGTTCGGCATGAAATCGACGGTGCCCATGTCGATTTCGTCGAGCAGCAGCTTCGCGATGGGCGTGAGGCGCGCTTCGGTGTAACGCATGGCCGCCGCGCCGTCGCCGTCGCGCGAGCCGAAATTGCCCTGACCGTCGATGAGCGGATAGCGCATCGAGAAGTCCTGGGCGAGACGCACGAGCGCGTCGTACGCCGACTGGTCGCCGTGCGGGTGGTACTTGCCGAGCACGTCGCCGACCACGCGCGCCGACTTCACGGGCTTGGCGTTATCGCCGAGGCCCATTTCGTTCATCGCGAACAGGATGCGGCGCTGCACCGGCTTCTGGCCGTCGCAGACGTCGGGCAGCGCGCGGCCCTTGACCACGCTCACGGCGTAGTCGAGATACGCGCGCTCCGCGTAGTGGCCGAGCGTGAGCGAGTCGCCGCCTTCCGCGGCGCCATTCACTTCAGCAAAAAGATCGTCCATGTTTCAATCAGTCCGTAATCGTGTGCGGGCGGGTGAACGGGAGGCGGTCAGATGTCCGCTTCGACTTCGTTGCCCTTTTCTTCGAGCCACGAGCGACGCGAGGCCGCCTCGCCCTTGCCCATCAGCATGGTCATGCGCGCGACGGTCGACTCGTAGTCGAGGTCGCCGAGCAGGATGGGCGAGAGGCGGCGCGTGTCGGGATTCATCGTCGTGTCCCAGAGCTGTTCGGCGCTCATTTCGCCGAGGCCCTTGAAGCGGCTGATGCTCCATTGCGTCTCGCGCACGCCGTCCTTGCGCAGCTTGTCGAGAATCGCTTCGAGTTCGCCTTCGTCGAGCGCGTAGAGCTTCTGCGCGGGCTTCTTGCCGCGCGCGGGCGCGTCGACGCGGAACAGCGGCGGACGCGCCACGTACACGTGGCCGCGCTCGATCAGCTGCGGGAAATGCTTGAAGAACAGCGTGAGCAGCAGCACCTGGATGTGCGAGCCGTCGACGTCAGCATCCGAGAGAATGCAGATCTTGCCGTAGCGCAGATTCGAGAGATCGACGGTCTCGTCGGGGCTATGCGGATCGACGCCGATCGCCACCGAAATGTCATGCACTTCGTTGTTGGCGAACAGGCGGTCGCGCTCGGTTTCCCAGGTGTTGAGCACCTTGCCGCGCAGCGGCAGGATGGCCTGGTACTCCTTGTCGCGGCCCATCTTCGCCGAACCGCCCGCCGAGTCGCCCTCGACGAGGAACAGCTCGTTGCGCGCGATGTCGGTCGCTTCGCAGTCGGTCAGCTTGCCGGGCAGCACGGCCACGCCCGAGCTCTTGCGCTTCTCGACCTTCTGGCCCGCGCGCGTGCGCGCCTGCGCCTGCTTGATGACGAGATCGGCGAGCTTCTTGCCGTGCTCGACGTGCTGGTTGAGCCACAGTTCGAGCGCCGGACGCGAGAACGACGAGACGAGCTTGACGGCGTCGCGGCTGTTCAGGCGTTCCTTGATCTGCCCCTGGAACTGCGGATCGAGCACCTTCGCCGAGAGCACGAACGAGACGCGCGCGAACACGTCTTCGGGCAGCAGCTTCACGCCCTTCGGCTGCAGATTGTGCAGTTCGACGAAGCTCTTGACCGCCTGGAACAGGCCGTCGCGCAGGCCGCTTTCGTGCGTGCCGCCCGCGGGCGTGGGAATCAGGTTGACGTAAGACTCGCGCGTGAGCGCGCCTTCCTCGCTCCAGGCCACGACCCACGCGGCGCCCTCGCCTTCGGCGAAGGTGTCGTCGGTCGTGCGGGCGTCGGCGTAGCGCTCGCCTTCGAACAGCGGGATCAGCAGATCGGCGCCGCCCATGCCTTCGAGCAGGTAGCCGCGCAGGCCGTCTTCGTACTTCCAGCTCTGGCGCTCGCCGGTCTTCTCGACGACGAGCGTCACTTCGACGCCCGGCAGCAGCACGGCCTTCGAACGCAGCAGACGCTGCAATTCGCCGAGCGGCAGATTGGGCGAGTCGAAATACTTGGGATCGGCCCACGCGGTCACGCGCGTGCCGGTTTTCTTTTCGTCGCGCGCGGCGTTGCGCGAAGTCAGCGGCTTGGTGACGTCGCCGTTCGAGAAGCCGATTTCGGCGACCTTGCCGTCGCGCCAGACGGTCACGTCGAGGCGCGTGGAGAGCGCGTTGGTGACCGACACGCCGACGCCGTGCAGGCCGCCCGAGAACGTGTAGGCGCCGCCGGCGGCCTTGTCGAACTTGCCGCCCGCGTGCAGGCGCGTGAACACGATCTCGACGACCGGCACCTTTTCTTCGGGATGCAGGCCGAACGGAATGCCGCGGCCGTCGTCCTCGACCGACACGGAATGGTCGGCGTGCAGCGTCACCGTGATGCGCTTGCCGTAGCCGCCAAGCGCCTCGTCCGAGGCGTTGTCGATGACTTCCTGGATGATGTGCAGCGGATTCTCGGTGCGCGTGTACATGCCCGGCCGCTGCCGGACGGGCTCGAGGCCCTTGAGCACCTTGATCGACGCTTCGCTATAGCCAGTGTTTCCAGCGTTGGACTTCTTCGTTGACATGGTGATCCACAGGGGTTGTCCGCGCTTGTCCACAGCTTCTGTGGACATCTGCGTGGAAAACGCGTTGAGCGTTCAAAAAAATCGAAACGAAACAAGGGCGTGGTCGGGCTGCTCGCCTGGCTCGCAGGCGCGGCGCGCGTGCCCGCTCCACCGTATTCGCGAGGTATTGTACTGATTTGGGACCGCGCGGCAATTTGCGAAGGGGTCGGCCGTTCGGCCGAGGGGCGGCGCGAGACGCGCTTCGCGTAGAATGGGCCGCTTGCGGCAAGGGGTTTGGGCGCCGGTTTGGGTGCCGGTTTGGGCACCTCGTCCGGCGCCGGATCGGGGTGGACCGTTCGTTGCAACCTTTGCTGGGAATGGGGAGCCGGGAGCTGTCATGAGACCGTCCGAAGCTTTGCGCGTGCACCGCGCGGAAATCCGTGAAATCGTCGCGCGTCATCACGCGACGAATGCACGCGTGTTCGGTTCGTCCGCGCGCGACGAGGATGATGAGGGGAGCGATCTCGATCTGCTGGTCGATCCGACGCCGCAGACCACACTGATCGACATCGCGCAAATCCAGCTGCGGCTGGAAGCGCTGCTCGGCGTGAAGGTCGACGTGCTGACACCCAAAGCCTTGCCGGAAAAATTTCGCGCGAGCGTCGTGGCGAATTCGGTGCCGGTATGAGGAAGGAAGATCTGCGCACGCCGGATTACCTGCAGCACATGCTCGACGCTGTAGACCGTATTCGCAGCTACGTCGCGCCGCTTTCGCTAGAAAGCTTCGAAGCCACCCCCATGGCGATCGACGCCGTCGTGCGGAACCTCGAAATCATCGGTGAAGCCGCCCGCAATATCATGCGCGGCGACCCGGAGTTTGCCGCCGCGCACCCGGAAATACCGTGGGAAGCGGTTTATGGCATGCGCAATCGCGTCTCGCACGCGTATTTTTCTGTCGACACGAGCATCGTCTGGAGCACCGTGCAAACCTGGGTGCCCGAGCTGCAGCAAAAGCTGTTGAATTTGCAGGCGGAATAAAAAAGCGGCCCGCAGGCCGCTTCTCTCACATCACATCACTTGCGCTTCGCTTCCAGTTCTTCCCAGCGCTCCAGCGCGAGCAGCAATTCCTCGTCGATCGCCGCATAACGCTCGCTCAACCGCGTGCCTTCCTGCGCGTCCTTCGCGAAGATCGAGCCTTCCTCGATGGTCGCGCCGATGGTCTTCTGCTCCGTTTCCAGCGCCTCGATGCGCTTGGGCAGTTCCTCCAGCTCGCGCTGCTCCTTGAACGACAGCTTCACGCTGCGCTGCGCGTTGCGGCCCGTCGCGCTATCTTTCGGCGCGGCGGCGGCCGGCGCGGCTTCCTTCGGCGCGCGGGCTTCGGCCATTTCCTGCGAGCGCGCGCTCTGCGTCTGCCAGTCGCTGAAGCCGCCCACGTATTCGCGCCACTTGCCCTCGCCTTCCGAGGCGATCACCGACGTCGCCACGTTGTCGAGGAACGCGCGGTCGTGGCTCACGAGCAGCACGGTGCCGTCGTAGTCCGCGAGCAGTTCTTCGAGCAGTTCGAGCGTGGGGATGTCGAGGTCGTTGGTCGGTTCGTCGAGCACCAGCACGTTCGCCGGACGCGCGAACAGACGCGCCAGCAGCAGCCGGTTGCGCTCGCCGCCCGAGAGCGACTTCACGGGCGAACGCGCGCGCTCCGGCGCGAACAGGAAGTCGCCCAGATAGCTCATCACGTGCTTCTTCGCGCCGTTGATCTCGACCCAGTCGCTGCCCGGGCTGATGGTGTCGGCGAGACTCTTTTCGAGGTCGAGCTGCGCGCGCATCTGGTCGAAGTACGCCACCTGCAGGTTCGTGCCGACGCGCACCGTGCCCTCGTCGGGCTTCAGTTCGCCGAGAATCATCTTGAGCAGCGTGGTCTTGCCCGCGCCGTTCGGGCCGACGAAGCCGATCTTGTCGCCGCGCATGACCGTGGCCGAGAACGTATCGACGATGGTGCGTCCGCCGTAGCGCTTGGTCACGTCGGTCAGTTCGGCGACGATCTTGCCCGACTTGTCGCCCTGCGCGACGTCGAGCTTGACGTTGCCCTGCACGTTGCGGCGTTCGCTACGCTCGCTGCGCATCTGCACGAGCCGCGCGATGCGCCCGACGCTACGCGTGCGGCGCGCTTCCACGCCCTTGCGGATCCACACTTCTTCCTGTGCGAGCAGTTTGTCGAACTTGTCGTTTTCGACGCGCTCCACTTCGAGCTGCTGCGCTTTGCGCTCCTGATACTGCGTGAAGTTGCCCGGATACGAGAGCAGCTTGCCGCGATCGAGTTCGACGATGCGCGTGGCCACGCGGTCGAGGAACGCGCGATCGTGGGTGATGAACAGCAGGCTCGAACGCTGCGACACGAGCAGGTCTTCGAGCCAGCGGATGCCGTCGAAATCGAGGTGGTTGGTCGGTTCGTCGAGCAGCAGCACGTCGGGCTGCACGACCAGCGCGCGCGCCAGCGCCACGCGCTTTTGCATGCCGCCCGAGAGCGCGCCGACGCGCGCATCGCCGTCGAGGCCGATCTGCGCGAGCGTGGTCGCGACGCGCGTGCGCCAGTTCCAGGCGTCGGCGGCGTCGAGCGACGATTGCAGCACGTTCATGCGCGCGAGCAGCGCATCGTGTTCCACGCCTTCGGGCGTGTCGGCGAGCTTGTGCGCGACCGCGTCGTATTCGTCGAGCAGCGCGCGCGCCGTAGCGAGACCCGAGGCGACCGTGTCGAACACCGTGGCCTCGACATCGAAATCGGGCTCCTGCGGCACGTAGACGGTCGAGAGATTCTGTTGGCGCGTGACGAGCCCGTCGTCGGGCTTCGCGAGATCGGCGACGATCGTGAGCAGCGACGACTTGCCCGCGCCGTTACGGCCGATCAGGCCGACGCGTTCGCCGGCTTCGAGCGAAAAGTCCGCGTGATCGAGCAGCGCGACGTGGCCGAACGCGAGTTGCGCGCCGGTGATGGTGTAAAGCGACATGGATGGGACCGTGGCCTGCGTTGGAGAGCAAGCGCGTATTGTACCGGGGCGCGCGGGCGGGACCTGGGCCGATCGGGGCGAACCCGACCAGGCTCAGGCTGAACGCGCCGCGCGCCGTCACACGGCTGCGCCGCTTACTTCACGTGCACCGTGATGGTCTGGCTCCAAGCCGGGCCGTAGGACTGGTGCGCGCCGTTGGCGAATTGCGCCGTGAGCGTGTGGTCGCCGGGCGGCAGCGTCACGTCGGCTTCGGTCTGGCCTTTGCCGTAGTGGATCGATTTTTCGTTGACGGGCACGACTTCGCCCTGCGGCAGCGCCTTGCCGTCGATCAGCAGATGATGGTGGCCCGTGTTCGGCGTGGTCGTGCCGGCGGGCGCGACCGTCATGCCGTCGACGCCGAATTTCACGTGCACGGGGTTGCTGACCGTCGCGCCGTCTTTCGGCTCGACGAAGTAGACGCCCTCGGCGCGCGCCACGCCGCTTGCCGCGAACAAGGTTGCGAAGGCGCTCAACGTCGCGCCGGCGAGCCAGATTTTGCGAGTCATCGTGATGCTCCTGAGAATGATGTCGATGCTGTCGGTTGTAGGTGATTGGCGGGCGATCTGCCCGGCGCGTTCCCCGCGGCGGTTTGTGATCCTGCTTGCGACCCTGCTTGCGATCCTTGGTTCGTTTGCGCCCCAGCTTACACCGCGTCCGTGACTGCGCGCCGTCAAACTGCGACATGTTGGCCCAGGCCGCTTTCGGCGCCTTCTCCGTTTTCCGGTAACATCGCGGGTCGCCCATCGCCCCGCCAAATGGGGGCAAATGACGGGCATCGGCATCGAATTGAACGAAAGGTATGTTGTGAGCGAAGTGATCGAATACAAAAGCTGGGTCTGTCTGATCTGCGGATGGATCTATAACGAAGAAGAAGGGTTGCCCGACGAAGGCATCGCCGCCGGCACGCGCTTCGCGGATATCCCCGAAGACTGGCGCTGCCCGCTGTGCGACGTGGGCAAGGCCGAATTCGCCGTCGTCGAGTTCTGATCGGCGCGCGCGGGCTTGCTGAACGGGTCCGCTGAACCGAGCCACTGACGCATCGGCGGGTGGTTTCCAGCCGGAATGTGTTTGCTATACTCTTGCGCCTGCGTCGCACGTGGCGCGCAGCCCGGCCGCGGTTCGATCCGCGTGCAGTCCGGGCCGCCCCAGAACAGTGCGACGCGTGCGACGGCTCCGCGCCATGACGGGTGACTTGGGAAACATGGCGGCTTGGCGGAGCCCGGCGCATGCGCCTCGCAGCGGACCTGACCGCTCCCTGTAGTTCAGGGGGTGGAATGAGACCGCAAACCCGCGCCAGATATAGGCTGCACAACGTGCTGTAGCAAATCTGTAGCAGCGCAATCGTACCCCATTCACGCTTTAGGACTGCCGCGATTCGGCTGCGCCTCCGCGACCTTCGCCGGTCGCGGAGGCGCAGGAAACGGCTCGGCGTGCATCAAATTGGCCGGAAACAGGTTCAGGAACGACCGTGCCTCATCCATCGTCCTGCTCGACAGCCATCCATCGTATTCGTTTCGCGGCACGATCACGACTGATCGCTTCTCGTCGCCTGGCTTGTGGAATCTACTCATCAGCGGATGCTCCGCCGCGTTGACAGTCAGCATGGTGAACGAGAACGCCTTCCCCCCTTCTTCTGCCCATTCGCGCCACAAGCCAGCGATTGCAAACGACGAACCATCGGCCATGCCGATACGCCAGCGCACCGCTTTCCCCGTTTCGTAATCCGGCTCGTAGAAAGCCTCGCACGGTATAAGGCAGAGCTGCTGTTTCTTCCATGCGCCGCTGAATGACCGCTTTTCGCCGACGGTCTCTGCGCGCGCGTTCATCGTGTCGAACACCCGTACGCCGGACGGAATATGCTTGCGCGGCACGATCCCGAATGTCGCGACGTCCGCGCGCGCTGCATCTGCCTGACGCCGGATGATCGGCGCCGGATAATCTTTGTAAACCTCATCGCGCCAAGCGCTCTCAGGCGGCTCGACGCCAAACTGTTTGAACAGGCGGTCGCGGCGTGCGGCGGCATAATTCGTACACATTTTGGCTCCCTGATCTCGGTTCATTGTGCCAGCGCTGGCGCAATTTTGAGATGTCGTGGTACTGTATATATATACAGTATTTTGAGCGCTTAGATGGAACCTCTATGGGAATGGAAGTGGGCCGCGTGGGACGAGAGGGCCGGGTGCTTTGTCCCGACGCCCGTCTGGATGACCGATGCAGAGGCGCGCGCCGATTGGTGGGCCTTCAACGATCAGCGCTCACACAAAATCGAGCACACGAAACGCGACCGGAACCGCTCGATCGGGCCTCTGATTGACCCTCCGGCCCACGACGTTGACTGGCCGCGCGAGCGCCGCGCGCGTGCCGACGTGTCACGCTACAAGTTACCGCCCTTTTTCACGCCCACGTACGAGGAGCTGCGCCGGATCTGGACCGAGCAACGTAACGAGGACGTGCGCCGGCTGGCACTAGAGGTGCAATGCGGGCGCCATGCGTTGAGCGAGCTGGAGGCGCTCACGGCGGAAGAGTATTGGCACATCGACAAAGACAGCGCGACGATCGCAGACGCACGCAAGGCGATCGCGCGCATCAGGCGCCGTCTGCGACAGGAGATGGAGCGCATCGGGCCCCTAACCGGAGATCGCCGCTAGCGCTGGGGCACCGCTATCTCGCGCCGATCGTCTTCACGTGGTAGAGTCCGCGCCTGCTGCCCGATGTGGTCCCGGGCAGCTTCGGTGTATTACGTTCAAGCCGCCGGGCTCGTGCCCAGGCGGCTTTTTTTCGTCACTGCGCGGTCGACGCTGCGCTCGCCGCGCTCGCGCTGCTTGCCTGCTCTTTATAAGCGAGTGCGATGGTGTCGGCCATCGAATCGACCTGCTTGTTTTGCAGATAAGCGTCGGGCGTCCGGCAATCGGCACCGTAGTGCGCGAAGTCAGTTCCAGCATCCGGCACCGCATTTCCATTTTGATCGAAGCTGAAACTCGCTCCGACTTCACCCATGAAGCGAATCGGCGCACCGTTGCTCAACGCGGCAGTCTCCGCGTTATACAACCCACTCGATGCTGAATACAGTGAATCGCAGGTCGGGATCGGCCGCACCACAAATACGGCCTTTCCCGACACCGCAGCCCATTGCGAGAAAACGAGCAAGTCAGCAGTGAATTGCTGCAATGCTGCCTGCTGCGCCGGATCGGTCGTCGGCGTCACCATGTCGTCGAGCTGGAAATTCACGACCAGCCACGAGCTGGGGTCCGTCTTGAACTGGTCCGCCGTCGGCGATTTGCCGTTGTACTCGGTGGTCACGATTTGATGCAGCGCTGTCCCGTCGACCACCTGGCTCGTGATGTCAGCCGTCACGCCGCGCGCAGCGAGCGCATCGGTCAGCGACTTCGCCGTGGCCTGCGCGTCCGATGCAGGATTCGACGTGTCAGCCGCCACAGCGGCCGAGATCAGGCTGAATTGTGAGTGTGCGACTGCGGTCGTAGTGCTCGACACGACTGGCTTGCCGTACATCGAGATCGTGAGCGATTTCGATGCGGGCGTTGCGCTGGCGCTGTCGTCGCCACTGCCACCGCCACACGCGGCCAGGCCGGCCGCCAAAAGCAAAGCAGCAGAAAGTCTCTTTTTCATTCTTGTTCCCCGGTTCGGTTTCTTGTTGGCGCGGCCCTCTCAAGCCGCGCAATAAAGTTTACACGGGTTTACGGTACGCCTACGAACACCCGGGCGTTTTCGGCCGTACGGCGCAGACGTACGCCTGCAACACCTTCACTTTGTCGATTTCGTGCTGGTCGTCTCCAGCGACCCGGAAAACGCGTTCTGCAACCGCTGAGTCGAGGTCTGCGACGGCGGCGCTTCCATCGCCCACGCCGGCGGCGCCGGGAGATCCGGCGATGCCGCCGGGATCGGCTGCAGTGCAGTTTCGCACCGCGACGCGCACGCGCTCAGTGCCAGCAGCGAGAGCAGCGCGATAGCGGCGATTGTCGGTTTCATGTGCGTTCATCTCCTTCGTAGTTTCGGCATCCGCCGCAGCGACCGCCGAAGCGGCCAGGTTATGCGCATCGATCGCGCGGTTCTCGCCCTCCAGCGCCGCGCGCGACACATTGAGCATGTCGTTCGTGTGCCGCTCGTTGTCCTTCGCGTGCGCCGCCTGCTCGACGGCTAGCGCGGCGCTCGCGCGAACGTATTCGGCACCAAAGCCGATGCCCGCGCCGAGCAGCGCCGCAATCAGATACGGCAAAGTAGCTTTCAGCATCACAACCCCTTTTCACAAAGCGCGCGCTCGTCGGCACGCCGTTTCACCAGACCGGGAAGCACACGGCCTCCCGACGTCACCCATTGCGCCCTGCCCGCGTCCGATTCGTTCATCGCCCGACACGCGCCGCGCCAGTCGCCCGCGTTGAACCGGCGAGCCGTCGAACTTCCGCAGTACGCGCTCGCGCCGATGTTGTAGGCAAAGCTCACGGCCGCCGCGAGTTGGTACGCGTGGCCCGCGAGCGACGGCGTGCACTTCAACACCGGCTCGGCATGTGCGATCAGCTGCGTTTCGAGCGATTCGCGGCACTCCGCGTCGCTATACCGCTTACCGACGACGACGTCGTGCGTGTCGCCCATGCACTTCGTCGGGATGCCGACAGGATCGAGATATCCGCGATTTACTACGCCCTCGAACCCCGGCACGCCGGGAAAATAGGACGCGCCGTACATCAACAGCGACGCGGCGCCTGCACCAACCAGCGCCGCGAGGCCTTTTTTTCCAACACGGTTTGCCATCAGTCCTCCAAGGACGGCTGATGCAGGTAGGCGAGTACAAGGCCTGCTGCACTGATTGCGAACGGCACCGACAGGACAACCCACGTAGGCAGCCTCTCGATCCATGCTTCAGGGAGCGCTGACCAGACGCCGCCGGCAAACGAAACGGCGGTCGACGCGATCAACGCGCGCACCGAGTTGCGCCGGTGCGCCTTGCGCCAATACGAAACAGGCTTCACGCGATCACCCTCGATTTGAGGTATTGCCAGAGGGCCACGCCGATCAGCGCAAGAAGCGCCCACAGCCCCTTCTTCGCCAGCTCGGCCCGCAGCTCGTTGTAAAACTTGGTGCGCGCTTCCGCGCGCTCGATCAGCGATTCGTGATAACGACGATGGCCATCCGGGTCACCACCCGGAAACGCTTTATGAAGGTCGTCGACACGACGGATCACCTCGTCAAGCTTCAGCTCCGTGACTCCCAGTGAGGTCACGTTCTCGCTGTGCCGCTGCTCAATGTCGCTTCGCAATTCATCGATCGCTTGCACGATCTGCTCATGGCCTTCCATCTGCCCCCCGGAAATAAAAAAGCCGCCTCTTGGGCGGCGTGTTCTTCGTGATAGCTGATCGCTCAGTCGACGATCTCGGCGCCGGTGAACGCGTAGCGTGCCGGGTTGAGCGCTTCCGCGCCGTCGCTCGGCGGCGCGGCCACGAGCTGCGCGTCGGCGAACGCGAAAGCGTCCGTGCCAGAATCCGGCAGGCCGGTGATCATGATCTGCTGCTGATACATCGGCGATTTGCCTGCGCCGCGCGCGTCAGCGCTGAGAAACGACTGCAGCGTGACGGACGTCGCTTTCGAAATCGCGTCGAGTGTCACCATCGCCGCTACGTGGTAGCTCGCAATCGCGCCCGTCGCGGGCGTCTCGTAGTCCTTCTTAATCGGCATACTTTCTCCTGTCAGATATAGCTCAGATCGACCGCCAGAAACGCCCAGTCGTATTGAGAGCCGAAACACGTGTTGTTGCCCGGATGCGTCGTGCTGCCGACCGCGTTATAGGCATATTGGAAATTGATGGTGTTGCCGACTGTCTGTAGGCCGCTCACGTTGTACCAGCCGCTATCGTTTCCGCCCGCCGGCGCAGAAACCCACGCGGTCGCGATTGCTGCCACGCCGATCTTGGCGACGCCCGAATACGGCCCGAACGTGTATTGCCGCAGATCGACCTGATTCCACTGCCCCCAGCCCGGACCCGCACCCATGATGTTGCCGCTCTGCATGTCGAGCACGCGCGCGAGACGCTGGCGCGCGTCCGCGATCAGGTTGCCGCTCGCGTCGAACACCTGCAGTCCGTACCCGGCACCCGACGGCGCAGCCGCTAACGACTGGTCGAATACGTAGACCTGCACCGTCGCAGCGACGTTCGACCAGACCTGAATCGACCACGAATTGGTGCCGACGTTCTGGCACTTCAGGATCGTCGCGTACGCGTTCGGGCTGTAAAGCGCGATCAACGGATATACGGCTGAGACGGTGAAATTCGCGACGTTGGCGGCGACGGTGTACTGAACGCCTGCGTTCGATTTCCCGACGTTCACAGTGCCGGAACCGGTCGTCACACTGAACGACTGGCGAAGCGCAAAATTCTGCGAACTGCCGTCAATCTGGACCAGGCCAGTATCTGTCCACGCCTGAAATCCGGCCGTCATCAACTCCCCCCATAGACGATATAGCCTTCCTGATAAATGTCGTACGTGCTGTTCTTCGCGTTCCACGTCCACGAGAGCGTGCTGCCGCTCAGCGTAAAGCGCGGGACGATCACGCCGCCCGACAGGTACCCGTCTCCGCGCGTACCTCCGGGCTGAAACGTGAACCATCCACCTTGCGCAAGGCGACTGTCCGTGACGCTATCGTTGGTACCTCCGTAGATCTGCCTGAAGCCACCCAGCCGCATAACGCGATACGTCGCATCGAGAACGATGTTTCCGCTCGCGTCGAAGATCTGCAGACCGGCCGTCATTACCAGAGCCCCAGACGGACGCGCAGCACATTGTTGTTGTCGTAGACCAGCAGCGTCGAGTCAGTCAGCGTCATGTAACCGCTGCCTCCGTTCGCGCCGTTAAGCGTGAGCGTGCCGTTCTTGTCGAGCTTCCATCGCGGTTGCCCGTTCGCGCCCACCGCCGTGGACTGGATCACGTCGCCAATCATCGCGTTTTGAATCCAGCCCGTGCCGATAAACGCCTGCGCCAAAAACACTTGACCGCCCTGTACGATGAAAGGCGACGACACCGTAGACCCTGTGTTATCGAGGATCGCGAACCGCTGCGCCGCGACGAGCACCTGCGACTCGACGACACCATTGTTGTTGTCAATCCCGATGCCAATCCCAGCGATGTAAGTGCGACCGTTAGACGTGATCTGCGTCTTGATGGTGTACGACGCCGAGAGCTGACCGTTCAGGTTTGCGTACGATTGCGCCACTGTCTGCACAGCAGCCGTGTTGTCGTCGGCCTGCGCCTGCACCGTCGTAACCTGAGTCGTAAGCGCACTAACTGCGTCCACGCGCGCCTGAGTCTCCGTCTGCACTGCGGCCAGCATCGTCGCTTTCGTCGAGCTGATCTGCGCCGTCGTTGTCTCGTTGTTCTGCGCGAGTGCAAGGTCAGCTTCAGCACGCGCCGACTGTTCGGACCAGACCCCAGCGTACACAGTCGTCGAGCCCGCATAGTCTTTCTCGCTTCCAGCCATCGGCGGGATAACAACCTGCGCACTCACCTGATCCAGCCGGCTAGAAAGCGCTGCATCACCATCGACTCGCGCCTGCTGTTCGTCCGTGATAGCCGCCGCAGTCTCCTGCACGTCCTGCTGCAGTCCCGGGATCGCGTTGATTGGATCAAGCACGTCCTCACCAAGCTGCGTTTTCGTGATCTCGCCCGTGAGGTACGCGAGAAGTGGCGTCGCGTCGCTGCTGCTCTGGCCGTTTACGCCTGCACCATCCGGATACCATGGGCCGATGTTTCCCGACCGATCAATCAATCGCGCCCAGAAAAAAAACGACTGCCCTGCGGCCAGTCCCTGATAGATCGTCGTCGCCTGCGGGTAAGCGAAATCAGAAAACTTCTGTGCATCGTCACGATCTGCAGTCTTGCTGTACCAGATCTCCGTACGTTCGGTGTCCCCCGCACCGTCAGGAAAGCCCCAGTCGAGCCCAATCCCGAATATCTGCGACGTCGTGCGAAGAAACGTCACCGCCGGCGGCGGGGATGTCTTGCCCTGCAGCGGCGTTTGCTCGGAATATGCCGGGATCGAGACGACGCCCATCGCGTTGACCGCTCGCACCGCCGCGAGGTATTCGCCCTGATAGATGCCGATGACGTCGACACTGAGCGAGCCGGTTTGCGGCACACTCACCCACTCACCGTTGTCCTTACGCCACTGGGCCTGATAGGCGACTCCGTTAGCTGCAGCATCCCAGGCGATCGTCATCACCGTCCGCGCTATGCCCTGATCGATGATGTTGTACGTCGCGAGACGCACGTTCGCAGGAGGCGGTTGCACCGACGGCGGAATGACCGTGATTGGCCGCGGATCGATACGCGTGCCGTTATCAATCGCGTCAAACTTGCCGGGCTCGTGCTGCGTGGCGGTGATTTCGAACACGATGCCGTCCTGCTCGGCCACGGATAGACACCGGAACGTCTGCGCCACAAGGTCATCGCTCTCGATAAGCCAGATCGATTGCAGCACAGGCGCCGTCGAGAAGTTGTCGACGACCGTTACGTCATTGCCTTCGACCGACTGCACCGTATGTTTCTCTGCCGTGCCAGCAGGCAGAATGATTGTCAGCGTGTCTCCAACGTTAACTATCGGCGCCTTGTCGAGCGTTACCGTGCGTCCACTTACCGCGCGAATCCGGCCGCTGTTGCGACGCCCCGCGCGGTTCGGGTCCGCGACTTTGAAAACCTTGCCCGGCGACACGATAGTGGCGTCCAGCCCCACCTGAAACGTCACCGTCTCGGTTTCCAGCCGCGATGTCAGCAGCGCCCACTGCCCGACGCGTTGAGCCTGGCCTTGCGATGTGCATCCGAATGCTGAGATCGATGTTTGCTGCACGCCGTAGCGAGCAATACCTGCATCGTCGGCAACGTATTCGACCTTCTGCTTGTACTGGTCCGAAGGATCGTTCCACGAGACCAAAGCAACTGTGAACCGCTTCGTTCGCGGACTTCCCACGTACTTGAACTGGCCGCCCACGACATTGGCCGCTGTATATGTGTACACGGAATCGCCAGGCATATCTGCCACCGCGAAAACCTGACTGTTCGCCCAGTAAGCCATCCCCCGAAAAATGCCCGCTAGATCCTGCAGCACCTGATAGGCGTCGGCGGTGCTCTGGATGTAGACGTTGCAGGTAAAGCGCGGCTCCTGGGCGCCCTTCCCGTCAGACACCATGACATCGCAATACTGCGCGATCGAGTACAGCCCCCACTTGTCAATCTGCGCCGCATTTACGCGCTGCCCGAGCCCGTAGCGATCGTTGAGCACCAGGTCATAGAACACCCATGCGGGATTGTTCGACCATGCGAGCTTGAATGTTCCGTCCCATGCGCCTGAATACGTGCGCAATACCGGGTCGTAATTCGTCGGCACCTTGATGATGCGACCATACAGATCGAATGAGCGCGTCGGAACAGACTGAAACTGCGAGGCGTCAATCTGCAGGCCGATGACAGCACTCATCGGATAGCGCAACTTCGCGTCAACAATCTCCGTATATGAGACGAGGTTGACGGTATCGGCGATCAAGCTGCTGTTCGCGTTCGCAGTCGTGCGCCTCACGCGCAAAGTCCACCCTAGAGCGGCACCCGGAAGCTCAATACGGATGCTGCGCTCGTACTGAGACGTCGTCTTTCCGTCGAATGCGCCCGTCAATACCTGTTGGAACGCTGCACCGTCCGTCGAAAGGTCGATCGCATACTCGATCCTGTAACCAGTAATGTCGCCCGTGCTCGCGTTGCTCTGCTGCAACTGGGGCACCGCCATTAAAATCCGCACAGCCGACAGTGACAGGTCAGTGATCGCCTGAGTCCATGGCTGCGTATCCTTCAGCTCGACGCCGACGGAATGCTCGTTCTCGACTGACGGGAAGCCGGACAGGTACGTCTGGTCCTGCGTACCCCAGCGCCAGTCGATCGAGTAGCCGGAAAAGTTCTCCGACCCGTCCGGATTCTGGATCGGCGTCCCATCGAGATACACCGATTGCAGACCGGCAACGAGTCCGAGAATCTCACCTTCCGAGACCAGATCGAGCACCTTTGCATGCGCGGTGCTGTGCAGGCTGTCGGGCGATTCCGTACCGGATGAGCCGCCACTCGACTGCCCCTTCCAACCGACGATATCCCTCATAGCTGATCCTCCGCGTATATACCAGCGGAAATGACCGCCGAGCCGACGATCATGCGGCCGTACAGGATTGGCACAGGGTTGCCCTGCGCCTGCGTATTCACCGGCCCATTGAAGTTGTAGGAGGCCCCATTGTCAGGGCTGTCCTTGGTCGCAAGCCCCGTTTGCTGCGGCGAGAGCATTTGCGCGACGCCCCCCAGCAAAAGCGCTGCGCCGAACTGAAAGCCGTATGCGCTCAACGGATTGCCCGGCGCGAAATAGCTACCGATCGCAGAAGCAGCAATGATCACCGCACCGAGGATTGTCGAAAACAACCCGCCGCTCTTTGCGCCCTGCAGAACTGGGGCGATACGAATATCGTCGTCGCCCACCGGATAGTGCAGCGCTGATTCGTCGATATTCCGCTTCCCGATGAACACCGCGTAAGTCACACCTCGATCCTTGCTGCCGACGAGCTCCCGTTCGAATCCGGGAAGAAGCACGCAGAGCGCACGCGTTGCTTCCGCCGCGCTCGCCACGGCGAGGCGATGGAGGCGCCCGAAGCGCGCACCGAGTTTTCCGTAAAGGCGAATATTGCGGATTTTTTCGCTCATGCTCTGGACGTAAAAAAACCCGCTCAGGGCGGGTTCAAAGTTGCTTTGAAAACTGGATCACTTCGCATACCGCACGATGCGGCGCGTACAGTCGTGCCAGTACCCGCCATACACATCCCGCGTCGATAACCGTCCATACGGGTGATGCAGAATCCGCGTATCGCCGATATACACCGCACCGTGGTTTGGCACGCCGTTGCGACTGCGGATTTGCATCAAGATCACGTCCCCCACCTCAAGCACCGATGCGGCGGCTACATCGTGACCCGCCTCCCAGACGATCTTTCCGCCTGCAGCGCGACAGTGCTCGGTGTACAGGTCGCTGGCACCGTCGTCCCACCACTTATCCTGACGCTGAAAGTCCGGCAGCGAGACGTTCCGCTCCCGCGCATACCAGTCCCTTATCAGGCTCCAGCAGTCGAGTACTCCATGCGCGTACGCGCGCCCTACGAGGGGTGCCTCATAACCGCATGGTTCGATCGTGCGTATCCGGCCATCCGGCCACGATATGATGTGCCACGGCAAACCGCTCCCCTCACATGACACGCGGTCTGCATCAGTGGGTTCCGGCGACGCATCGGGATGAGAGTGCACGATTGCAACGACCTCGCCGCGGTCCTCGGCCGAAGCGAAGTCGTCGGCTGGCAGCTTGAACTGTTCAGATGCCGTTGCAGACATGTTGCGACAAGGCACATAGAGCTCACGGCCCCGCTCGACGATTACGACGCCGCAGGCCTCGCGCGGATAATCCCGCTGCGCATGAGCGCGAATATCATTCAGCGTGCTTTCCTGCATCACACCCCCGAGGTCAAGTCCGCCGCCGGAAACGATCCGTAGGGCAACGGGTTATTCGCACCGAAGCGGCACTTGCACGAAGCGACCCGACCGGCGCATTTGTCTTTCGCCGGATCATCGACGGCCTGATCGTTAAGATCGAAATATGCTGCGCCCGTATAGCCGCAGTACGCCCCTCGATAGCCGCCTTTCATCAACCACATGCATACGTTCGCGACGATCGGCCGAGCGGGCAGTTGCTGGCCATTCAGATCGAGCGCTGAGGCGAGCGTAAATTCGATCTGTGGATAGATATCTCCACTCTTCTGCTCGATGTACCAAAGTTCCGGCGGCATTTCCTCGCCCGGATCGGCAGTAGGGTTGCCGTCTGGAAAATTCACCGCGTCGAGGTAAGTGCTGAATGTCCGCCTTCGACGAACGCTTGCCCCGACGAGATCGCCGAGCGCGATGCACATCGCACCGATAACGCCATCGACATTGCCAACCGTTACAGTCGGAGACGGCTGTTGAGCATCGCCCGTGCGCTCGAAGCCCGCCGCCTGAATCGGCCACGGCTTGTACTCGTTGCCCTGCCACCATATTGACGCTGACTGAAGGTGCCCGTGGAAACGCAGTACATCGCCTCCAATCGCAGTACAGTCGACCTCGAAAAGCTCGATCAGGCGTCCTGGCTCAAGCTGCTGAACGTCTGCTGTGATCGTCATGCTGCGCCCCTCAGTGCCGCGACCTCCGCCTTTAATGCGTCAATCTCTTCCATCACCGCAAGAATGGCCTCGTGATGCAGCGCTGCTGCGACGCCTCCAGTGTCGATCCCAAGCGGCTTCTCTATGACGGTGCCGTCGAGCAATTCCGCCGTCTCGCCGATCTCATGCGCGCCGTTCGGAAAGACTGCCTCGATCTCCTGCGCGATGAAGCCCATGCCGTGCGACTCCGCGTCGAGACGATCCCACGTATAGCCGCGAATCTTGCGCATCTTCTCCAGCGGCGATTCGATGACCTCGATGTTCGTCTTCAAGCGGCGATCGGACGAATTCACCCACGAGCCGCTCGCACATGTCGCATTTCCCGTGTTCGCGTCGAAAAACCAGTACTTCCACGACCCCGACCACGCGCCCAAAATGCCAGTGACCGACGAGCCGACAACTTCCTGGGCATACATCACGAACTGGTAAGAGCCGCGTGCGGTTGTCGCAAAACTCGGCGCTTGGTTCGTTACTCCCGTCGTGCCGGACGGAGCGGCGGGAGTAAGCGTGATCGGCGCGTTGCCGGTTTTAGCCGCAGTGAAGGTCTGCGCGGTGTCCAACGTCATCGGCGAAGCAAGATTTCCAGCGTCCCAAGGCACTTTGTTCGCGAAAGTCGGCCGTACCGTAAAGGTCGCTTGACCGGTCACGCCGAGCGTTCCGCCGAAAGTCACGCTGGACGTCACACCCAGCGTACCGCCCACCGTGACATTGCCTGTGTAGCTTGCGCTCGGGCCAGAAAACGCACCTGCCGCAGAGATCGAAGCCACGTAGGTCGGCCCGGTGCCGATTGAGAGAGACGTTCCCTGCAGGGCGCCCGTCGCCGTAACCGGGCCGGCCACACCGCCCGTCATCGTGACCGGGCCGGCAAGCGTAGTCGCGCCCGCCACGATCAGCTTCCCCTGCACCGTCTCGTCGAACGCCTTCTTGCGCCCGATCGTGCGCCACACCGAAACGCCATCCGTTTCGTACGTCAGCATCTCGCCCGGCTTCACAACGAAGATCGCGGGCGCCGTATCGCCGCTGCCCGCCGCGCTCGCCATCGTGATGTCGTATGCGGCAGACAGGTTGTGGATCGCGACGAGCTGGTCCGCGCCCGTCGTGTTGGCAGCCGGGAAATGTACGGTGCTCGCCGCCGTCGGCGTGAAGTTCACCCGTTTTCCCATGTCTGCGGCCGCCAGGTCGCGCACCGCGTTCGGCGAGGAGCTTGTCAGAGTGGCCTGCGTACTGAGAATGTCGACGTTGAGATTTGCCTTCGTGTTCGCGGCACGGGCTGTATCGCCATCTTCCGCATCGGGAGGCGTACCCAAATTGACTTTTTGAAGTGAGCCCATATCTCGTCACAAAGAAAAGGATTGCTTGAACGTTGCCGTAAGCTGCAGGAGCGGACCGCCCTTTGGCGAGATGCTGTAGCCCGCGCATTTGTAGAGTCCCTGCGCACTGAATGGCGGCGTCCACTGAAAGGATTTCGATCCCGCGTGTGCATCCAAAAAATCCATAATCGGCTGCACTTCTTCGATCGGGCCGATATAGGTGTACGGCCATGACCCCGACTTGTTGTTGATACCGACTGATACTGTCTGCTCGTAGCCATCGGCAAATGCCGCAGATTGGGTCGCGTAGGTAATATCGCCCTGATCGCCTATACGCGCGCCCCAGGTGAAGGTTTCAACGGCCATTCCTATACCTCCAGATGATGCCGCCCTGCTGAGTTTCCTTGGCGATGGCCTGCTTGACGCGTGCATCGATCACAGCTGCCATCTGCTGCTCAGTGACGCCAGCGGATTGCCCCGACGAATCAGATGCCGAGCGTGGCGCCTCCACCGTCGTCGATACGCTGATCTGAAGATCGCCGCCCTGCGCAGTTGAACCAGCCCCGGAAGAGCCGACGAGGCCGCCTTTGGCAAAGCGATTACGCGGCGAAACGCTCGCGCCGCTGTTAAGTGCCGTCAGCATGGCAAGCACGCCCGGCTGGGACACAGACTTTGCGTTCACGACGAATTCGCCCGTCGATAGCCGCGCAGGGATGCTGTCGCTCGTCGCAGTGCCGGGGCCCGTAATCAGGCCGCCATCGGCCTTGAACAGCATCCCGGCCATCGTTCCGAAGAGTGCACCACTGCCCGAGATCGACGATGGCATGCTGAAGCCATATGCCGAATTTCCGGTGCCCCCCGAGGCGGCCGACATCGCACCACCGAAGATCGTGTTGATCAGCCCGGTGTATGCCTGATTCGCGAAGAGAGAAGCGAGCGACGACAGCATGCTCGCGACCATCGATTTCAATGCCTGCGCCGGCGTCTTCGTGCCCTCTGTGATGTCAGAGAAAAATCCGTCGAAAGCACTGCGCCCCGCGTCCGTAAAGTCCTTGATGTAGTTCGAGCTATCGAGCATCGACTGCCGGATCTTGTCGCGCAATTGATCGAGGTTCGCCAGCACGCCAGGGTCGGTCGTTTGCCACGAAAGCTGATTGACCTGATCGTACAGTTGACGCAGCGAGTCGACGGTGTCTGCCGAGTTTGTACGCAACTGCGAGAAGCCGTCGAACAGACCGGTCAACCCCTCCTGCTGATCGAGCGAGATCTTCGTCTTCGCATCATTCGCCTGAGCGATCAGATCGTTGTACTGCGCAGTCAACTTCGTGAGCTGACGGTCCTGATCAAGAAATGCCGCCGATCCGACGTCACCCGTTGTCGCCGCCTGCAGCATGGCCCCGCGATTGCGTTCGTCGAAATCGTGCAGCGCCTTGGGCGCGGAAATGCCGGCTTGTGCGAGCAGCGCATCACGCGTGTCGGTAATCGACTTCAGATATTGCCGCTGCGCGTCCGTTTGCTGCGTGAGCAAAACCTGCACCTTGGCCGCGTTGTCCTGCCTCACCTTGGCAATCTTGGTGTCGACGTCGCCGATTTCCTGGGTGATCCTGATGCGGTCCTCAGCCGGGGCCTTCCAGTACGCATCCTGCAGGGTCTTTTTCTCCTGCTGATACGCCGTGATCTGCTGTTGCGCAGTATCGTTCGTCAGCGTGATTTCGGCCTGGTAGTACGCCTGATCCGAAATCAAAGTTGCTTTGCGCAGAGCCTGCAACTGCTCATCCGACGACTTGTACGCGGCATTGATCAGTTCAAGGCCGTTCTTCGTGGTTGCTAACGCTGCATCCAGCGCATTCTTCCTCGCCCGATTGGCTGCTGAGTCTGCACCGTGATCAGCGTACTGCTTGCGCAGGAACGATTCATCCGTCGCCTGCTGCGTCGGGGTGATCGCCTTGCCCGGATTGGCCGCGTTGTATGCGGCGACATTCTTCCGATAGTCCTTGAGAGCATCGTCGACGCGGTTAATGCCGCGCTCTTCGTCCTGCAACTTCTTAAGGAAGTCTGACGCGGCGATCCCAGCCTGCTGAATCTGGTCCTGCTGCGACTTGTCGATCGCATGGTTTTGCTCACGCAACGCGTCGCGATTCAGCGCATCGAGTTGCTCTTGCGCGGCCTGCAACTGCGGATTGATCTGGTCCGCATTCATCTGGCCAGTGGGGGATTTCAGGGCATTCTGCAGGCGTTGCACCTCGGCCGTCGCCTTCGCGATTTTCTCGGCAGCAGTTTCGTCGCGCCCGATCGACTTCATCCAGTCCCATGCGCCACTGATTGCCGACCCTACCGCTTTCCACCCTCGCTCAAGCAATCCGAGATTCGGGATTGACTCCGAGCTCAGTTGCGCATCGAGCGCCTTCGCCACCGCGAGCATCGCACCTTGCTTGTCTCCTGCCTCTTCGAGCGCGCGAATGTAATCGTATTGCGCCGTCGTGATGAAATGCATGCTGCTGTTGTGCTGCTCAGCCCACTTCGCCACGCCTTCCGGCATCTTCGCGTAGTCCTTTGCGATATCGTCGAGACTTTGTCCGGTGAGGTCGTGCATCCGCACAACATCCTCGCCGAGCACCTGCAGTGACTGGCCAGTAACCTGACCGGACGACACGAGTGCCTGCAGCCCGTCGCGGGCCGTACCGAGGCCTGACCCGGTGCTGGACGCTATAGCCTGCGTAAGCGCGGCAAAACTGCTTGCCGTCTGGCCAGCATAGTTGCCCGTAAGGATCAGCGAGTTGTTGAACCGCTCCGTCTCCTCGTGCCCCTTATACGCGGCAAGAGCGAACGAGCCGATCACAGCCACTACGGACGTGACCGCTGCGCCAACGGGAGACAGAAGGAACTTGAAGGCGTCGATGCGTTCTGCGAACACCATCAACGACCCCTCGAAATTCGAAATGTTGCCGGTCGCGAGCTCGTGCGCCATCACGAGCAGTTCCTTTCGAGCTCCCGCCGTATGTGACGTGATTTTGTCCATACCGGCGGCGCCGGACTCGCCCGCCTGACTCAGCGTGGACGCGACGTTCCGTGCGCCGGTCTTGAGATCCTGCGCGCCGGCGTTATAACGGGATGGGTCCATCGTGATCTGCACCACGAGTTGCCCGAGATTCCCTGTCGTAATCCCCATAATCACCACCTTGTATTGCCCGCGAGGGGCACGAAGCAATCAGGAGACCTCGGCGAGCAGCACCGCGAGCGCGGCATCTTCCATGACCCTGAGTTGCTGAAACACGGCGGGACGACGACGCTTTCCAATCCCGATCAAGCGCGCAACCGGCTCGATCGCCGCATAGTCGAGGCCCATATGCACGATTCGAGCAGAGGCCATAGTGCCGAATGCAACCGCACGCCATTGCGTCGATAGCGCCTCGAATAGCTGGACCGCGTCCCAGTTCTCCGCATAGACCTCGAAGGCCGCAGGGGCCGCCTGCTTACGCGCGGCGTCGACGTCCTGCGTCCGCGCTCCGAATGCCGCAAGCGCGGACGCAACACCATCGTCAATAGCGTTGCCGTCATCGGGCGGTGCGCCGGCCCAGTGCCGCGCCGCCCCGATCAGTTTTTTCGCGTCGCCCCGCCCGCGCCTTCAAGAAATGCGGTCCACAGACCAACGACGGCGTGAGGAACCTTCAACAGCGCGTCGAGATACGCCTGATCGAACGGGAGCTCACTGCCGCCTTCGTCACGCAGCCCCGTCCAGCCGACGACCAGATCCTTCAGCGCCACGCGCACCGGCTTGTTGTCCTTGAAAAGCGCCTCCAGCTCGTCACCATCCTTGCGCGCGAATTCGACAACGAATTGCGATTCTTCGACTGCGCCATCGGGCGCATTGCCGGGCTCGATGACCGTGACCGGCCAGGTGAACGTGGGACGACTCGTCAAAACGTATGGCATCAGGAACCTCAAATGAAAATGGGCCGCGCTAGGGCGGCCCAAACAGGGAGAACGGCAAAGTTACTTTACGGTGATGACCAGCTCGTCGTTGCCGGCGAGCGGACTCAGGCCGAGGTCGCCGTTGAGCAGTGCCTTGTTGTTCTGGTCGGAGTACGACAGATTGCTGATCTGAACCTGTGGAGCGTCGAACTGCACGATGTTGCCTGCCGTCTGACCTTGCTGAACGGTCAAGGCACCGAGCACCGCATCCTTCGCCGCAGACCACCAGTCCTGGCTCGCGACCGATGACAGCTCCATCACGATCTTGCCCGACGGCGCGCGATCGTCGACCTCTGCGCCCTCTTCGCCGATCAGCTGGAACCAGTTGAGCGTATTCGCGATATCGACCGAGAGCGACTGCAGTGGCCCACTGTATCCGAACATCGACCACGTCGTATTGGCGGTGAGCGCCAGCTTGGGCGTGAGGAACTTGGAAAAGTCGGTATCTGCCGGGAGCGGCGTGTCAGTCACCGGGTTGTACGTCCCCATGAACTTGAACGACATCTTCGGAATACCCGCCGACGTGATATCGAACGAGACGGTGCCATACGCGTCGGTCAGCTTATGAAGCAGGCCGTCGAGGTGATAGAAAATCGTCAACGGTGTCGCCGGCTTCTGGCTGACCGGGGTGTATTTCACGTCGACGTTTTCCGTCACGGTCTCGGCAAAATAGCAGGCGACTAGCAAGCGGCCCCATGCCGGCGCGGTGCCCGCGACACCTGAGCCCGCGATTTCCACATCGAAGCTCAGCTCCGTGTGCACGCCGGCCGAGAGCTGTTGGCTGTTGCCGAAATACGGTCGGATGAGATCCCGGCTGACCATCGTCGACGCCACCGGTGTGTGGCTCGGGTTAGTGACGAGCATTGCGTCGTCAGCCCCCGTCGGCACAGCGGGCGTGCCGATCGCGGTCTGGAGCTTTGCGAGAATGACTGTGTTCTTGATGGATTTTGCCATCGAGGCGCACCTCTATATGTATGCGACGCACGCCCTACAGGGCGTCAGTAGGCGTCTGGTACTGGAAGATGTACTGGAGCGTGACAACCCCGATGCCGCCCTCAGCATCGGCCGCGCGCGGCTCGTCAGTCGTCCCTTCGAGCACCCCCATGAGGCCGGCTGCGTCGAAATTCATGACGAGAGGATGAGCTAGCTCAAAGATAGAATCGGAGGCGCGATCAGGTGCCGCATCGCGTACGACCGCTGTGAGCATAAAAATGCACTCTCGCGTCGTCACACCGATGTCAGGCGTCGGCACGTCACGACCGCGATGCACAACGAGCACAAGCGGCTCGTTGCTGCCGACAGCGTCATAAATGGAGCGCTCGACACGCACCCCGAGCGCCTGCAGCTGCACGTCGGCGGACAACAACTGCATGAGAGCTTCGACATACGACTCCCGACGCGTCGTCATTTGGCAACCTCCAGATCGGCGAGCATGAAGAAACCGTCGTCCTTGCGCCTCGGCGGTCGGCGCACACGGTATCGCACCGCATCGATCGTTAGAATCGAGAAGCGAGCGAGGTCCGGCAGATCATCCGCCTGGTACTCGATCTGGTACTCAGCGACTGTCACCTGACTGTCCAGCTCGAGTTGATCGGGCGATGCGAAGCCGACCAGCACGCCATCGGGAATGCCGTCGACATAGGCTGTCTTCAGCATCCCGACGGCAGCGATGGCCGCCCAGAACACGCTGGGATCAAACACGTCAGCCACCGGGCAAACGAACGCGTGCGGTCGCGCTGTTCGCGACCACGGGCGCTGCGAGCACGCCGTACGCCGTATTGCCGTCGGACACCGTCGCGATCGTGCCGGCGGCCGTGAGATAGGCTGCATCGCCAACCGCACCGGCAGCCGCCGCATCTGCCGGGAATTCGTAGACTCCGACCACGGCGTACTCTCCCGGCGTATTCGCGGCATACGTGCCGAATGCGACTGCGGGCACCTTGGCACCCCCGAGAGCGACGGGTTGACCGGAAGTGACCGCTGCGGCAAGCGTCGCCGTCAGCGTCTTACCTTGCTGAATGAAGTTGTTCATATAGGGTTCCTGTCGGAAATGGTTCGCATGAACTGCAGATCACGTCGGGCACACGAATGTGCCCGACGCTGCCTTACGCGCCCGCGTTCTTGTAGAGACCGCGGAAGTCGATCGCCTTTGCCGCGAAATCGAGGCGGGCCTTCACCTTGAGGCCGTCGACGTCGAAGTCGAGCGCCTGTTCCGTGTAGAGCCCCTGTTCGCCGTCTAGGTAGCAGTATTCGACCGTGTCGATTACCGCGGGGTCGGCGACGAGATACCAGGCGGACGGGCTCACAGCATCCAGACGCGCCTCGACGATCGGCGTGAGCGTGCCGAAGAACGGGTTCTGATCGCCCGCCTGATTCGGCGTGTACTGGTTGCTCGTGTACTGGCCGGCGATCGTTTCGAGCGCAGCCGGAACCAGCAGGAAGCTCGGCGCCAGATTCAGCGCGGTGCCGTCGCCGGGTGCCTTCTGCACTCGCATCGCAGCGCGCCCGGCCGACAGCGACGGGATGCCGATTGCTGCCGCCTGGCCGAGGTTGCCGTGCTTCGCGTGGAAAATCGCCGTACCGTCGGACATCGCCGCGTTGGCCGTCAGAGCGCCATAGACCATGTCCAGTTCGAGGTTCGCAGCCGCACGCCCGAAATACAGCGGCACGCGCTCAAGCGCCGACAGATCATCGTTGATGATCATCTGACGCGTGAAGGCGACGATCTTGCCGTACGTGCCGAGCTGGATCGTTTCGCCACCGTCGACGAGCTTGCCGTATTTGTATTCGCCGGCCTCGTTCACCTTTTCGAGGTTCAGCGCACCGTCGACCATCACGCGGGTTGCAGCTCGGAAGTCGTTCAACGTTCCCTGGCGAGCCCACTGCGAGAACGAGCGCGGCGCGGCACCGTAGGCATCGCGCAGTGTGCGGTTGATGACGTTGCCGAACACGACGGGCAGATCCGACGTCGTGTTGTAACCACGCTCGCCCATGCCGAGCGCGACGCCTGCGAGCTGGCGACGATCAAAACCGCGCGTATCGACGCCAACCGCTTCGAGACCGACGCGGCAGAATTCGCCGAGCGTCATGCCGCGATACTGACGACCTGCATCCGTGAGTTCCACGCGCGGATTGATACGATGCATGAGCGCATTCGTCATCGCGTCACGACGCGCGTCCGTTTCGTCGGCGACCGTCTGGACGTTCGTCTGCGAGCGCGTCTGCGTCGCGTTCGAACGTTCGGCCAGCATGCGCAGCAACTCGACACGCACCGCATCGACCGTCGCACCGTTGTCGACGAAACGATCGATCAGCCCCTGCTGATCTTCGAGCGTGCTGGAGCGCACCGCTACGCGGATTTCCTGGACGCGTTGCCGCTCTTCCGACTGGGCCTGAGTGCGAGCCCCTTCAACGCCTTCGGTCGACGCGGTAGTCGAGTGTGCCGCCGTAGCGGTCGTCGCATTGGCTGCGCCGGCGGCGCGGGTCTGGTTGTTTTCATCCGGCATTGCTGCTCCTTGGGTTTGCGGCGAGGCGTTGGCCCCGTTGGGTTGACTTCCTGCGCCTCGCTCGACGAATTCGCAGGGATAGAAACGCTGCTGGCCGTCCGGCTCACCACGCGTGGTCGAGCCGGCGTCAGCCGGGATCGCGACGAGCGAAACCTCGTAAGGCTCCCAGTCCGTCGCGCGGTAAATCCATTGATCGTTGCCCTGCTGGCCGGGCGGGATCATTTCGACCTTGTACGTCCGATAGCCGACAGAGACGTTGCGGAGAATGCCGTCCTGCACGTCCTGAAAGTACGGCTCGGCTATGTCACGCTTCGAGAACCGCAAAGTCGCTTGGCCGGTTCCCGATGCGCTGTTCAGCGACGCCGAAGACACGACGCCGAGCACGCCATCAAGGCCAGCCCAGCGGCTATGGTTGTTGAGCAGCGGTGCGCTGCCCGATTCGAGGCGCTGCATACGCACAGCACCGGGCTGCGTGCTCAGCTCTTCGAGATAGTTGCGATCACGCATCCAGTCGTAGCGCAGCACCTGCGCGCCGGTCGTCCACGTCACGTCGACCGTGCGCGAATCGGCGTTGACCGACGACACCGGCATGTCGCGGCCGAGAATCGGCATCGACGAGCCGCGCTGCTGCGCGCCTTCCTGCTGGGTTGCCTGGGGCATCTAGGGCTCCAATGAAAAACGCCCGCGATGGCGGGCGTTTGCGGTTTGAATTGACGTCTAGTTGACGGTTGTGGTCGGCGGGACGATGTCTTGCGCGTAAGGATCGGACTCGATATCGGCATCGACTTCATCCGGGTCGTCGCCAAGCTCGCGAATGCCCTGCTGACGACTTTTGAGACGCGCCTCGATCAGCGAGATCAGGCCGTTCGCCTCACGCACCGGATCGATGAATTCGATGCGCTCCGGTGTCCAGCTTTCCTCGGCCGTCGGCTTCGGCGTAAGCCCCGACAGGTAAGCCGTGGTGACGAACCGCGCGGCGATACGCTCGCAGAGCATCGGAATCATCAGAAGCCATTGCCGCTGCTCCATGATCCGCTTGTATTCCATCTTGCCCATCCGGCCGCTCGTGAAATTGACTCGCGAGTAGTCACCGGTAAGCTGCTCATACGTCGTGTTAGTGCCAGCGGCGAGCGCCTGCAGCTCGATCGATACGTGATCCTTGTAGCCGTCGCTCGCGGCCGGAGCGGCAAACGTGACATCCTCACCAGGCCGCATGTATTCGATCTGGCCAGGCGAAAGCGATTCGACACGCGGGCCGTTCGCTGCACCTGTCGATGTCTGCCGGCCAACCTGGAAACTTTCGTCGCTCGACGTGACAAACGCCGTGAAGCACGCTTCGATCTTTTTGCGGATCAGCTCGGCTTCCTGATATTCGTCCAGATCGCGCGCCTTCCAGATTACCGTCGCGAATTCGGGCAAGCCGCGCACCGACCCGGGCCGCTTGATGGCATCAAACAGGTGAATCACGTCAGCGGCCGGCACGAAGCTGCTGACCATGTTACGCGGCACCGTCGCAATCTCGCCCGGATGCTGGTTGTAGAACCAGTAACCGGTGCGCTGCCCGATCATGTTGAACTGCACGCCGAGAATCACGAAGCCGCCGGGCACCGGGCCCGTTTTCGTGCTGTCGAGAAAGTCAGCTTCGAGCACCTGAAGCTGCAGGGGAATGCTCAAGCCGTCCTGCGGAAGCCGTGCCCGGAAGCGAATAAAGACTTCGCCCGACTCCTCCATCGCCCGATATGCCTGCGCCTGAATGCCGTACAGGTTGAGCAAGCCGCCCGCGTCGCATTCCTTGATCCATTGCTTCCACAACGTCTGCAATGCCGGGTCTTTGAACTTGGCGCGAATGCCCGTGCCGACGAGATTCGCCACCTTGACGTTAAGCGCATGCGATAGATACGGATTGTTTCGGATCAAGTCGCGCGACCGGTTGCGCAATGTCGCGAGCGCTGGCCCCAGCTCGGCATTCGCGCTCGTGCCGGTAGCCTTCCAACCGATCGCGCGCGGGCCACGCTTCGCGCCGTCGAATCCGCGAGCCGCATCGAGCATCATGCGCGCCCGCATTCGCCGCGCACCCGCCGCCGGTGCGACCGCTTCGATCATCCTGTCGAGCAGATTTCGTTTCATCAGAAGCGCTCCATGATCGCGATACTGGAGCGCGGCCGGCGCCAGGGGTTTTGCGCATCCAGATCAGCCTTGATCGTGTCGCGAGCCGAGAGCAGCTCGCTCATCTGCCGGAAAGTTACTTTTTTCCCGTTGTATTCGACAGTGAGCGTGCCGCTCGCGATTGCGCGCTCGACGGCGTTGAGATCCTGCGTTGTAAATGCCATTACGATCGCCTTAGCCAGTTGTCACGACGCGGAACCCACGAATTCGACGCAGGTTGCTGCTGCGGCTGCGCCGCGACGGGTTGAATGGTTGCGCCAGCAACGTCTACAGCGGCCGTAGCGGGCTCAGGCAACTCGGGCCACGGGGTAACATCGTCCATTGCCTCGGGATCGCTCTGGGCGGCCTCGACGGGCTGCGCAAAGAGATCGCGCACGCGCGGCTGCATGATCAGCTCAAGCGCCGTCCAATCAGCGTCCTGATACGTGTTGAGCCGCAAACGTGGGTGATACGCGCACGCGAAGTTGTAGACCTTCAGGTCGAGAGCTTCGTTACGCTTGCGCAGCTTGTCCCAGCGATCTTTTGCCGGGTTGTATGCCTCCGCGCAGAGCTGCTCGAAATACTCGTCTTCGAGGTCTTCGGAGAAGTGCATGCGGCGGTCAATGACTTCGCGATCCTCATCGGCCGCGAGCGTGCCGAAAATCCGATCCTTCGCCGTGTCGGTGCCGACCTGCCACACCTTGACGCCGTTTTTGATCGTCTTACCGTTTTTCGTCACGTCCTGATCGCTCGGCCGGCCGACGATCGGGCGATGCTTTGTTGACGCGCCCTTGACGGCAAACACCCCGCGATGCGCTCGAGTGCGGCAATAGTCGTATGCGTCCTGCGTGCGGTTGCCGCCGGTGTCCACCGCGCACAGCTCGATTCGCATCGGCACGCCGAAGCTGTTTTCGATCGGCGTGTCGAGAATGCGATCGAGCGCCGCCCACGGCTCCGGCGTCGCCGGGTCGCCTCGAATCACAACGTGATCGACCGTCCAGTTGCGCATACCGCGCCCCCAGCCGGATATCTCGACTTCGAGGCGATCGCCCTGTGTATCTACCGACGCCGTGAGCAGGAGAACGCCGAGCGGGATCGAGCGCAACCGGTACGCTTCCGCCCGGCGCTTGATCGACTCCCACTTCATTTCGGCGCTCTTATCCTCCCAGCACTCCGCGAGCGCATTGTTCGTGAACGCAATGCGCTTTTCGACATCGTTCTCGCTCGCCTCATAGTCGGCCATCAACTCCGACCATGGACGCCAACCCAGAGGCGCGTAGAGCGCGCTAAGGTGGAAGCTTGCCGTGCGACCATCGCCTCTCGCTGTCGGCATCCAGTACGCGTCTGGATACCGAGACTTCCACGCGTGCTCCGGACTGCCAACGCCACACCCCGGCGACGTGCAATAGCAAAGAACCGTCTCGGGCGCGGACTCAACGCGTTTGAAATTGGCCCAGTCGAAATACTGCGCAACGCCGCATTCGGGACACGGCACGTAATACCGTCGCTGATCACCCGCCTCGTACAGCTTTTCGATCTGGGATCGACGTTTGATCGTCGGCGTACTGTTCGCGAAGATCTTTGCACGGCGCCCAAAGTTGCTTGTGCGGTTCTTCGCGAGGTCGATCGGGTTGCCCTGCCCGTCGACATTGAGCAGGTATTCGTCGATCTCTTCGAGCAGCACATAGCGCACTGTCGTCGACTTCAGGCGCCCAGCGCGTGTTGCGCTGACGAGATTCATGATCCCGCCCGGGAACCGCTTGCGCAGCTTCGTGTTGGCGCTGCCCTTGCGATTGGCGTCCTTTACGCGCCGCCGCAGCTCCGGCGTCGACAGACGCATCGGCTCGAAGCGGTCCATCTCCCACTTCTCGGCATCATCCTTCGTCGCGAACACCGCGAGGATATTGCCGGCGGCGCTCGTGATGCTGCGCCCGATGAAATTCTCGCCGAGCGCTGAGCCACCGAGCTGGTGTCCCTTCTGCAGACCAACTACCGTGACCCAACTGTTATCGAACGGGCGCGTGTCATCGTGATCGTATCGAGTGACGCTGCTCGCATGACCGGACAACGCGTCCATAATGCCGACGAGGTACGGCGTGCGCGAATTGCGCCACTTGCCCGGCTCAGGACTGCTCTCCGGCAGAACGCGGTGGTCTTCGGACCACTGTGCAATGCCAATGCGCTTGTCAGGCCGAATCGCCTCCCCGATCGTCTTCAGAAAGCTGTCGATCGCTCCCATCGTCTTCGTCCGTATCTTCTTCCTGCATCAGCTTGCTGACGTCGATCGATGACAGCGCCCGCGCCAGCTCGTCTTCGAGCATCGACTCGACACGGTGCGGATCGCTTTCCGCTGCGAGCAGGTCCTTGATGCGCACGGGCACATTCATGACGCTGTCGCGCAACGTCCGAAATGCGGTGAATGCGAGGCGGGTTGCGTCAGCGAGGTCGAGCAGGTTTCCGAGATCGCGCTCCAGCTCCATCGACTCGCGCTTCGCGCGCGTGGTCTCGCGCTCGGCACGCGCTGCGCGGTACGCCGTCATGTGAGGGTCGTTCGATTTCGCGGCAGCCGGGAAGTCGTCTTCGCCGTCAGCCGGGGGAAGCGTTGAGTCCGATTCGAGCGCCCGCGTCGAGCGCGAGAGGTCCGTGAATGAGCGACGGCTCTCATCGGTGTTGCGTCGCCATGCCGTTTCGGCAATCGCGGCGTCGATCTTGCCGTTGGCGTTCAACGCGATGCGGCCAGACTTGATCGCCTTCTGCACCGCGTTGAGCGCCACGCCCATGTGGCGGGCAAAGGCCCGCTGACTCATCTCGGCCATCTGACCACCCTTTGACCACCGAAAATGACCACCTGACCACCCAGGCGACCACCCTGAAAAAGCTTTGACAACGCATGCGGAACGTGGCTCGAATTACCCGCATCGGCAGGAGTCCAGGAGGGACCCACGACAATGCGAATGATTCTTATCTATGTGGTTGCGGCCCTGCGGCGCGCACCCGCAACAGGCTATCGACCTAGACACTCAATAGCGAATGTCTAGCGACGCGTCGCTAGCGCCATCGCAAGCGCTGCCTCCATCTCCGTCGGCAACGTCGCGGCTGACGTCGCATCGGCCACGTCGTAAAACGGAAACCGGCGCGAGTATGTTGGCGCGCGGACGAACATCAGAATCGGACGCACCGCATAACCCTGCGCAAACTGGTATCGCGCCCAGACCCCAAGCGGCAAGCGTCCGCCGCCGGGCCGACCAACGAAGTAACGAACGTCCGCCGTCGGGTTACGTCGCTTGCGGCGGCGCGATGTTGGCGTTTCGTTCTGCGCGGAATCTCGCGAAGCCTGTAGCTGCGCGAGGATCTGCGAATACTGGCCACGGCTGAAGTTGCCGTACTGGTCAACCTTTGCCGCGCTGCCGGGCACGGTGTACATGTCGGCGGGCAGCAACCCGCGCGCGCGAAGGAGCGCCTCAACGCGCTTCACACTTCGCGGCCCACCGTCGACTTGAGGTGCAAGGTACTTTGTCGCGGGCGTACCCTTGAACGACTCATCCTTGTAGCTGACTTCCGCAATCAGTTTCGTTTTCGTCGCGGGCTTGAGCCGCAGAGCATTGAGCGTATATGGCGTCGGGCGATCGAACACGTTGCGCATCGTTGCCTGCTCAACGGCTATCACCGCTTTGCCGGTGCGATTCAGCGCAACCGAAGCGGCGTATGGTAATTGCCGCTGCACGTGATCGTCGACAGCTGCTTCAAACTGCGTGGTGTCCAGATTGACCGCAAACGAAGATCTCGACATTTTCAACCCCGTAGAAAGGCGAAACGCCTGAGCGAATCGCCTTTCGCACTTTCAGTGCCAGCGACTACGCCGTTGCTTGCTCGACAGCCTGCTGCGGATACAACACCGACAACGCCGCATTCGTCGCGGCCTGAATTGCCACGTCGGTTTGCTGAGCGTCGACCGCCTTCAGAGCGAGCGCGATCTTGATCGCTGCGTCGACATTGCTGCTGGTTTTCGGGGCCTGTTGGTTCGAAGCTTCCGGCATTTTTCCCTCGATGGTGGAAATTAGCGCGTCGAGCGGTGACTGCTCGATCGCATCGACAATTGCTTCCACAGAGGAAGCAACACGTTCGACAGTCGATTCGACCGACTGGGCTTCGGAACGGCCCCAGTGGAAGATCGACTGAAGAATGGATTTCAGAGACATGGACAGCCTCCAATGCAAAAAGCCCCGAGGCTCGCGCGCTCAGGGCTTTAGATATGCGGGTTTCGTACGGACGAACGCCCGCCGAACAATTCCCGGCAGGCTGTTGGCATGTTATTCGTCGCGCCGCTCGCGCGATTCTGTACGACTGCCGGGACAGGGTTGCTCCACGAGTGTGCGGGGCTCACAGCTTCCAGTGACGCGGTAAAGGTTGCATGGCGCGGAGTATAGGCAGGGTTTTTCTTGGAATGCAACTTTTTCATCGTTGCATCCGGCGGCGCACTGTGTCGTGTGCGGCACCGTCCAGCTCGTCCAGCAGCGCGTGAACAGCGTGGAAATGAGACTTCCATCGCGCATGATATTGCTCCAGCGGAACACTGAGAGCCCTTGCTCGCGCGCCGTGATCTTCCGGCCGTCGGCCTGTCCCGCGACACACGCCGCAGATCTGCCGCCCTGCAATTTTTGACGCGATTTCGACGTCATGCTCACCGATGCCGTGACACTGCTCGCATCGCTCAAACTCGCGATACACGATTGGGCCACTTCCGTCACGTCGCGCTGCGAACGGAATCCGATACTCGTCCCGGCACACTCGACCGTCCCCATTGCAGCTCGCGCAGACCACGCGCTGATGGGTCACAGCCTTACCGCGACCGCTCACGCCTCGTCCGTCGCACGCGATACAGACGTCCGCGATCCATTCGACGATGGCCTGCCGTGCGAAGCGCTCAATGATGTCCGTCGCAAGCCGTTCGACCTTTTTTCCCGTGAGCGCAGCAGTCTTCTCCGCCGCTCGCGTCACACCGGTAAATTTCGAGCGCGCGAATTTACCGGGTTCACGCATTCGCTTCGCCAGAAGCAGCGCGGCCCGATTCAGGCCGGACCGCTTCACGTCCTGCCCGTATTTCATTCGCCACAGCAGTCGACCGAGATCGTTGGCAAACGCGAGCGCGCCCAAAGTAACTTGTGGGTCCGCGATCGGATCGGAGAATTGCCCGCGCACATTCATCGCGACACCGGCTTGCTCTTTCAGGTCGATCATCGAGTTACTCCCTTTCGTCCTACTGTCCCAATGTCCCAATGAAAAAGGGTCGTGACTGCGCGCGGGCGCCTGCGACATGCGCACCCTCGCCCGCACATCGCGCACGTCGCAGGCGTCACGCGCACGCACACGAGGGCCGGCGCTTGGGACGTCGGGACATGGGACGCCATCGGGCGCGCCGCCGCGACGTCACTGGCGCGCCGATACAGGCTGACGCGCGCGCCACGGGACGCGGCGCGAGTCGATTTACAGCGGCGCATCGTCGTCCTCCGTCACTTCTGCGAGCGCGCCGTCTGCGGCGATTACGGATACAGGCTCCTGTGCGGGCGGCTCGTAGTACCACTCGCGCGTACCCTTCGATTCGCGCTTGCGGACCCATCCCAACGACTTCATCGCCTTCCCGATACGCCGCTGCTCGGCTGGCGTCCACTTCGAGATTTCGAGCTTGAGGCACGAATTGAGGATGTCTTCCATTGTCACGCGCGGAAGGAACTCGCAAAAGCGAGCGATCATCGTTTCGTAAATGTCGCCTTCATAGCGCGCGTCCTGCTCCGCCGAGAACAGATGCTTCTCTTCCGGAAGCACCTGCCACGGCGCAGGCAAAATGCCCTCCGCTTCGGCATTGGCCCGTTCCCACTCGCAGTATTCCGTGTACGCCTCGGCCCAGATCTGATCGCGGTTCGCTGCGAGCCCCTTCAGATCGAGGACGTCCGCCGTTCGAACAGGCCAGTAGCGGCGATTACCGGATTCGTCCTTCAGATACGTGTCGAAATTCACCGTTCCGCCGAAAACGCTCTGGCGCGGCACATCAATAGCCCGACGAGCATATGGCGGTCGATACGTATCCACTGCCGTCGTAAAGAAGCGTTTGGCGTTCGACGAATCAGACTTGCTCAGCGCATCCAGTTCGGCCAGCTCGATCACCCATTTGCCAGCCATCACCGCGAACGAATCCTTATCGCCGATCACAATATTCGCGTCGGTGAACCAGCCAGGGCCGAACAGTGTACGGAATGCGGCGGACTTACCAGCATCCTGTTTGCCTTCGAAAATCAGCACGTTGTCCATCTTGCAGCCAGGACGCATCACGCGCCCGACCGCGCCGAGCAGCCACTTGTACGATACGTGGCGGACATACTCGCTATCCTGCACGCCAAGCCACGTCGTCAGCCAGCCACGCAGGCGAGGCTGACGATCCCACTGCAGGCCAGCGAGATAGTCCCGGACTTCATGATAGCTATTGCGTTCGGCCGCGAGAAAGACCGCGTCTGCGATCACATCAGGGCGCGGGCTGAAAGAGTAGTTCTGGCCAAGCCAGAGCGCGCAGCGCGCATCGTCTCGATCACCCCACTCGCCCTTCTCGCCGCCTTCGAAGGGGGGCGCCGTCAGCTTCATGATGCGCAGCGCAAACTTCTCGAAGGCCAGCACGCCCTGCCAACGCTTGTCGTGCGTGAGGATCGCGAACACGTTATCGAGACAAGGCAGCAGCGCGTTGGATTTTTCCGCGCGGCGCAGGCGCTGTTGCCACGTGAAGTGACTGTTCTCCCCTTCGACGCCGTCCCACTCGGGCGTATCGCTCTCCGCGTCAGCCGACGAAGGGGTAGCCGAGGGAGTGCCGACGAGCGAACGAACGCCGTTGTCACCGACAGCGCTCACGACACCCGCCTTTTCGAGATCATCGAGCAGATGAGCGGCGCGGTTATAACCAATCTTTAGCTCGCGCTGCAGCGCCGATATCGATATGCGCTTGCCCTTGCGCACATGAGCTGCGGCTTGCTCGTATAGCGGATCTTGCCCGCGATCAACGGCGTGCAGATGTGGAAATGGAGGGATTTCGTCGTTGGCCGGCGCGAGCGCCGCGAGCAACGCGCTCTCGACCTGTGCCTTGACCACGTGCAGCCCTTCCTCGACGTGGAGATCGTTGAAATCCGTGAGCTTGCGCTCACCGCGACCCGCGAACATCGGGATCGTGACGCTCGCGTTGCCGACGGCTGCCGCCGCAGCGCGGGCGTACTTGACGCCTGTGTTTTCGAATCGGCGAACGCGCGGTGCAACGCCGTTGCGCTCAATCACGAGCTCAATGAACGAAACACCGTTGTCGTCGCGCTTGCCAGTTGCACGCACAGCGTACTGGAGCTTGTTGTGCGAGATCTGCGTGGCGTCGTCGGCGTCCACGAAGAACTCGCCGTCGAACCCATACTCGTCACGCAAATGTTCGCGCATGCGGCGCTCGATGACCCAATCGTCATCGGCGCAAATGAGGATATGAATGTCCGGGCATGCTTCTCGAAGCGAACGCGCAGCGCCATGGATGCCGCCCGCGTCAAAGCAGACAACGAGCGGAATGCGGTTCTCGGTCGCCATACGGATCGAGCGGCCAGTCGCATAGCCTTCCGCGATCATCACCAGTTTGTCGTCTGGCTCGATATCGCCGAGCTGGAGCGCGGCGCCGCCCTTTTCCATGCCCTTGTTGAAAAGCTTGCTGCCGTTCGGCGCGATCTTCTGCAGCCCGGCGAGCTCCGCCCCGTCGGCGCGATAGTGGTACATCGGCACATACAACGTGCCGTCCGCAGCAAAGCGCACGCCTTCCGGCGTGATCTGCTTGCGGCCGAGGTACTCCGACGCGCCATCTTCCGACGCCGCATCCCACTGCGAGCGCGCGCGATTCGCAGCGAGTTTCGCCTTTTCACGCGCCTTCGCGGCCGAAACTTCTTCGAGCCGCTTCTGGCGCTGGCGCGATTCTGCGAGGGTCTCCGGAGACAGCGCTGCGCCCTCCCATCGGAAAGTCTGTGCGCCATTGTCGTTGCCGGACCAATAGCCAAATGCGCCCGTGTATCCGATGACGGAGCCGCCCTGGACGATCTCGTGAATCGAATACCAATACTTCTTGCCCGGGCCGTAACGATGAGGTCTGCCATTGTCGGAGACGCGCGGATGCCCTTCCGGAGGTTTCGGATGGCCCGCAGCCATCAATTGATTTGCGATCTGATCGAGTGTCGCCATTGATTAGCGCCCCGTGCCTTCGACAATGATGCGCGGGAAGAGAAGACCCTCGTTATTGAAATACGAGCGCCATTGGCGACGGCCAGCGCCGAAGCGTGAAACGGCACCATTCGACAGTTTGGACACGAGAGGATGCCGCGCTCGAAGCGCAGATGCGGTACTAGACAAAGTCACTTTGAGCCCCGGAAAGTTATTTGCCGCGTAGGCGGCGCCACTCGGCTTCATGCAGGCTCCGGAACGTCTGGATCTGCCCTGCTGTCATGTAGCCCGCGATGAAGCCCGCAAATAGGCGCCGCTCAGTCACTGTGCGCAATGTGGCGCAGTGATAGGCGGCGGCCTTTATAAATTCGTCGAAATGCCCGATCTGCCGCGCGCGGACAAGCAGCATGTCCGCCGGGAAAATGGGGCAAAGGGTCAACAGGAAGGGAAACAGATCGGCGGGCGCATGCTGTGCGAGACGAGCCATCTCAATGGATGCGCATTCGAGCTGGTGATCGAGATCGCAACAAAGCCCCGCTTTCGCGCGGAACCGGTTGCAACACGCCATACCCCTTTCGAAGTGCATGCTTAGCGCGCGGGCTTGTTGCTCACGCGACGCACCGTCGCAACCAGGCGATCGAGCATTCGCTGGCTCCCGCGTGCGGCGGCAACGATATCGTCTGCCTCCTGACCAGTGACGACGTCATCTTCAAGCGCCGCATGAACCTGCTCGGCGACGATGCCGGTATGACGAGCTAGGTCAAGTGCGTGCAAGGCAACGTCGCTTGTCGTATTGCCCGCAGACGGCGTTTCGACTGGCGTCGCGCTCAGGCCGAAGCGCTCGTTGAGCGCGATAAGGGCGTCGCGATAGTGCGGCTCACGGCGCTCTTCCATCCATTCGATCAGCAACTCGAACATCTCCATCGAGAGCCGGTTTTCGCCCTCACCACGCAGACGAAGACGCAGGCTTTCCGTGCCGATGTTACGGCCGCGACGATTCGTGAGAAACGCCGCAGCGTCTGCCACGCCACCCTTGGTGTTACGGACCGACGTGTACAGCACGTCAAGCCACTCGGCGCCGCTATATCTGCAAGTCATTCGTGCCCCGCTTATCTTTGTGGACCTGATTTTTCATTCTGTTTACCGCCGATCGCGCCGACTACGATTCACCTTGCACGGTCGCGATCCGGTCAGCTACTGCTCACCGGATCGCACCGTCGGATGCGACTCGAAATAGTTATGCAACGCCTGGACGGTGGAAAAACGCGGATCGGTGACGCTTCGCGCGCTCAGCTTCATAAGCGTCGAGTACGGAACGCCAGCGCCAACCGCGATTGCCCGCAGATTGCCTTTTTCGCTGCCGAGCCGGACGAGGACCTGCTCCAGCAACGTCGTGCCTTGGATCTCCATACGACCCCCTGATATGAATACCGGCATATTAACCATAAATGGTTATTTAAGCAACCCAATGATGGCTAAACATAGCCGCAACTGGTTACCCATTAATGGCACGCTCGCTGCCATGAGCAGACAAGACACAAAGCAGATCCTTGCGAGAAACCTTCGCGAACTCATGCGCCGGAGCGATTCGCTCGACACACAGGTGAAGGTCGCCCAGCGCGCGGGCATTGCACAGAGCACAGTAGGCCGCCTACTGCGCGGAGAGGTGCACGCGCAGCTCTCGCAAATCGAGTCATTGGCGGAGGCATTTAAGGTCGACGTGACGGCGCTACTGAATGAGAGCGGCCCAATCGACACGAACGCGAGCGGACCACACGACGACACGTTCGAACGCCTCTCCGATGACGAGAAGCGGCAGGTACATGACTTTGTGGTGTTCTTGGCGGGTCGTCACGATTCGGACGAGCGCCCCGTAATCGTTGGAGAGGTCAAGCGAACTACCACGACCAAAGCTGAGGCTAGAAGGCAGGCGGACGAATACTCGGCAGCCGTTGCCGAGACTTTCAATACCGACCAGATGAAGAAATTGCCGGCCGAATTGGCAGGGCGGCTAATGCAGGCAATCCAGCGTGAGCTTAATAATGACACGCTGAGCCTGAGCAATGAACGCGAACAAGAGACCAAACACACCGTGCAGCACCACAAACGTTCTTCATCTCGTTGACTTCCGGGAGCCCGAACGGCCCACCAGGGATGATGCGACGCAAGCACATGCAGCACGCATAAGGCTAGTCAACGACATCGTCCTGTCGAGACTGAAGCACCCTCAAAAACCCGCGCTCGCAGCCGCCGCTGCTTATATCGATGCAAACGGTTGCATCGGCATAGCTGCCGCAGGTATCGAGCCAGAGATGGCGATCCCTCTAGCCGATGAACTTCGAGCGCTCGCTCGATCGATCGAAAGCCACGCCACAAAGCAACGCACACGCCCTAAAAAACAACGCGGCGTTGCGCTCATCGGAACCTTAATCGCCATCAGCTTCGCGGCCGCAACTTACTGGAACGACGTTGCGTGGATCGACGCCGCCCTATCCCTTGCCGCTCAAATCGCCGCCGGCTACCTTTCGAAGCGCAACCTTTTCTGACATAACGGCCTCCCTCCCGGCTGAACGTCAGACCCAAAAATAACCATTTATGGCTTTACACAAAAACCATTAATGGTTATTCTTCGTCCCACGCGCACGGTGCGCGCTGGAGATCCACATGAGTTTCGAAGACGTGAACGGGGACGGGAGGCGCGCGTGGCTACGGGAGGAGCAAGAGCCACGCGTTCGGCAGCACGTACCCCAAAGCAACTTTGAGGAGTCGCCGCACTGGCGAATCTGCCTGCTGATCGCAGTGATAGTGATTGGAATTAACGTCTTTTCACCCGATCCCGATGTCGGTTCAGGCGCGCAACGCGCCCATCCCCTCCGATCTCAGGCGGCTGTAGACGCTCGCAAGTGGGTGTCAACCCAACCCAGCCACGCAGCTCAAGACTCGGCCGGAGCCTGACATGCCGCCGCGTGTTCCCGTCTCCGATCTGGATATCGCACGGGAACACCGCCTCGGCCGCTTTCCCGGCTCCGCCGCTGACGCCATCACAAACCCAGCCATGCGTATCTGCCTCACAAACCTCGCTGAGATGAGGAAGAAACGCGAGCAGCCTGCCGATCAACTGGTCGACGGGAAGCGTCTCGCCGCTGGCGATTCGGAGTAACACCACATGCCCCGCATCAAACAGACCACAGCGCCTGAATTGCAGCAATCGCGCCGCGACACACTTGGCTTGCGTTCGGTCGTCTTCTACGACCCGACAGCTCCGCGCCCGACTACGCCGGTTATGGTCGGGCAATACGTCGTCGCTCGTCGCCCGCTTCTCGACAGCATCTACACCCTTTACATGATCCTTGACGGCAAGACCGTCGTCGGCACCCAGATCTCGTATCCCTCGGAAGCGGATTGCGCCTCGGCAGTTCTGCGCTACCGCGCCGCGCAGGCGGCATCGATGGCTGATACGACGATCACGAAAGCAAAGAAGCGCCGCGCACAACCCGCAGTGGCGGAGGTTGCTTGATGCTCGCGATCCTCATCACGATCGCGACCTGCGCGACCGCGTGGTTGTTGACCAGCCCGCAACCCAATCGAACCGTCGGCGGCCTCTTCGGACTGATCGACTCGATTCTCTGGCTCGTCGCCGGCATCGCCGCCGGCAAGACTGCCGTCATCCTCATCGCCGCATTCTGCGCACTGTGCTTTCTGCGCCCCCTTCTGCGCAGCCGATCGGTGAGCCTTTTCGGGAGCAAGCATGCAAACTGATCTTTCACCTATCTGCAAGTCGTTGATCGCACTGCTCGCCTCGGGCGCCTCCTTCACCCGAGGCGAGATTTATAGCGCGCTTCCGGACGCAGACCGCGCAACCGTCGACCAAACGCTCGACATGCTCGTACGTGCCACCGTTGTCATCGAGGGCGATCTGGTCGGAGCCGACGACGCCCGGGGTCGCGTGCCCTGCTACTACCTCGGCGGCGCGGGCGGCCGCAGCTCCCATCAGACGCCCGCAAAACTGGAACTAGCCGTCACCGGCGAGCCGTCTTCGCACGATGATTCACTGGCAATCAGGACGGTGTTCCGTGGTGGGAAAGTCTATGTCGCCGGGATTGGCGCGTCGCCCGCGACCGTAGACAATGGCTCGCGCGCCGACGCACACACTGGCGAAGATCCTAGCGGCGTTGCCTGTGTGCAGATCACGCGCCACCGGAACTACAACGTCGGGAGCGCTATCCGTCACCTTTGGTGTGTTGGCCTGCGCGACGGATCTTCGCGCGCAGCGCGCGAGCAGATCAAAGCGATCAAGGAAGCCCGCTTCTATCTCGATGACGAGGTCGAGCGCCTGCAGCTCACGCTGGCACAGGGAGGTGCAGCATGAGCGACAAACGCACCAGCCCGCTCGTGCTTGACGCCATGATCGTTACGGGCAACACGAAGGCCGCAGTGAAAGCAGCAGGCGGCGGTTCGTCTGACCTCTGGACGGTGCCGCCCGAGCACATTCATTACGACCCGCGCGACAACGTGCGGCCGCTCAATAAGGAGCGGGTGCGCAAGATTGCGGATCTGATCAAGGCCAACGGATACGACCGCAAGAAGCCGCTCGGCTGCTTCGTGCGCAAGGTCGGCGGCGAGGATCGGATCTTCGTCTACGAGGGCCAGCATCGCTACCACGGCGCCCTGCTCGCGATCAGCGAAGGCTACGAGATCGACCGGCTGCCGCTCGTCATCGACGAAGCGAAGTCCGTGACCCGAGCGAACCTGATCTACGCCGGAGTCATCAACAACGATAGCGAGAAGCTCACGCCGCTTCAGTTGGCTGAGCAGATCGTCGAACTGCAGGCCCTCGGCGAGGAAAACAAGACGATCTGCGAGCGCCTGGACATCACCGATCAGACGATCCGTGACTGTCTGCTGCTGGCGAACGCGCCGATAGCGATCCACAAGCTTGTTCGCGAGCAAGCGGTAACGTCCACGCTTGCTATCGAACAGATCCGCGCGCACGGGCCCGAAAAGGCACTTGAACGGCTGCAGCGCGGCATCGAGGCGGCGAAGGCGACTGGCAAAGCTAAAGCAACGAAAAAGCACGTGGAGGCCGCATCCGCCGCGCCAGCAGCACTCGCGCCGAAAAAAATCAACGACACGCAGACAAAGCAACTTTTGCAGGCGCTTCAGTCGGTGCTGCATGACCCGCTGTTCGGCAAGCTGTCTCCCGGCACGATCGAAGGCGTGCATCGAGCGCTTACGCCGTTGACCGATCTGCTGGACGCCTCATTGTCGAAGCGCACGAAGGCTCGACCGATCGATGTGCCCAATGAGCATGGCGTCTATTCGCATGAAACGATTGCCTCACCCAAAGGAAACAGACTCGGCGTCGCGCCCGCTGAGATCCATCTGGCACGGGTAACGGATAACGAATGGATCTATTCGACGTCACTCTCGCTCGGCAATGGCGTTTCGAGCAGCCCGTGCAAGCGTTATTCGGGCGAAGCCGCCTATCCAACGCGCGGCGCAGCCATTCGTGCGGCAGTGCAGGAATTGACCCGCAAGCTTGACCATCCGAATTTCAGCAAAGCGAAAGAGCTGCCATCGGTTCACATGTGGCTCGACAAGCTCTACCTCGCTCCGGACCCTGACTGGACGGAAGCACTTGCCAACACCGCTGCGAGGCCCCAATGACGGTGCTCGCGGCCACTTCTACCCAACGTCCGCTGCCGCGTCAGCGGGGCGACGCGGAAAAGCGCCCGAGGCTTTCCCTCGCTGGCGCCGTTCCGGCGCAGCCTTCGAACGTCAACGACAACAACAGCGGGCTCACGCCCGCTATCCAGAAGGACGAAGCGCCGCGTGCGCGGCGCAAACCAATCCAGACGAACGAAGCCCCGTCTGATCGACGGGGCAACCTCGCGCGCATCGAAGCGCTCGCAATTGAGATCCGCTCGCTGGCCGAGGCAATCGTACTCGGCGCGGACATCGAGCTGCTCGACCTCATGCGCGACGAGACGGGCAGCTATAGCCGACACAAAGCAGCGCAGGAAGCGCGCACGTGGGCCGAACAAGGGCGCCTGACCGTTGAGACTGGATTGATGCAACTGGAGCGTGCGATGCGCTCCACGACCATTCGAGGATGACCATGAACGAACACCAACTCCGCGCGATTCACGCGCAGGCGTGCGCCGCTGTCGCGCGCATTGATCGCAACCTGTCTCCGTTCGAAGACCGTTTCTGGCCTCTTTATCTGATGAGCGCTATCGCCCTGTCGGCCGCGACACCACCCCTTGCGCCACGGCGCGCGATCATCTTCCGTGTCGACGTGCAAGCCGACACGAAGCAAGAGCTTTCGGACGCGCTGTTCAACCTGTCCAATCGCGTCTCAGGTGGTGATCTCTCGTCGCACTCGATCTCCGGCGGGTACGGTTCCGGCTACGAGCATTGGCTAACCGTCCACGATGGGCCAACGCATGACGAGTATGTCGTCCAACTCGACGACTACCTCAAGCGCAAAGCGGCGGTGCAAACCGAAGGTAACCCCGATCCCACAGGTGGCGACCATGACGGTGTACGTTGACGACATGTACCTTCACAGCATCGGACGCTTCGGCCGCATGAAGATGTCGCATCTGATCGCGGACACCGACGAAGAACTCCATGCGCTCGCCCAACAGATCGGCGTCGCGCGCCGCCACTGGCAACCGCTCACCGCCACGTCAGGCAGTCACTACGACATCTGCATGAGCAAGCGTGAGCTCGCCATCGCCGCCGGCGCGGTCGAAATTACATTGCGCCAGTGCGCTGCGATGAACAAGCGTCGACGCGTGACCGGCCAGCTCGGCGACCCTCAGAGCGCTGCGGAGTGGCTGGTCAATCGCCTTGTGGAGCGCGGCGCACGACTTAACAGAATTAACGGGGAACAACGATGAGAACGCCGATCAACGCGCTGCCGGGCCGCTACACGCCTACTCTGATCAACGGGACGGTTCAGCACAAGCGAGACAAAGCGACTTTGCAGATCGATGCCGTGGCGCTCCTTCGCGAGAGCGGACCGTTGCCGAAGAAAAAGATCATCACCGCGCTTCGCACCGTCAAATGGCTCGTCGACGAGGTAATGGAGAAGGCCGAAACCGACGGCGAAATCGAGCGCTTCCGCAAGCTCAGCCCACGCAAGCGCATGGACGAATACTGGTGCATCGCCGGAATGGCCCCCGCGAAAACGACGGCGCGATTCAACGCGGCTGCTGTGCTTGCAGCGATGCAGGCCCACGCTCTTCAACTCGCAACCGGAGGCCGCGCATGAGCCTGCTTACGCGTGCGTATATTCTCGAAAAATTCGGCGTGCGCCTGTCGGTGCCGCAGCTCGCGCAACTGCTCTCGATGGCCGAAGGCACGGTGCGCAACCAGATCAGCGCAGAGATCTTTCCGATCCCGACGTATAAGGAAGGATCGGCACGGTTCGCGCCGTATGAGGCTGTCGCGGACTATCTCGACAGGATGTCGGAAAATGCTAGGCAGAAGGCAGCATGAAGTGGGCAGCTTGGCCAGCTTGGGCGAGTCAAACACGCCCCAGTTGGCCCGAATCGGCGCCCGGCCGTTTGCTCGGGCCACTTAGCGCCTAGAACGGCCGTTCGCCACCATGTTTCTGCCAGTGCTCTACCGCCGCAGCGATCTTCTTGAACTCTATCGCCTCGTCCATCCGCCCCTGCCTGATCAACGACTGGACGGTGTCCTCAACCGTCTGCGCCTGCGTTTTCGCGGGCTCATGACGCCTTTTTTCTAGTGCATCCGCAGCAGCATGCTCGCCAGCCGCACGAAGCCTGCGGATCAAGCCCGGCGCAGAAAAATGCTTCCAGATCCAGAAGTAGATTTTGTGTTTCATGCAACGCACCTCGATCTAAGTGGTTTCCCACTCTTAACGACCGCATAAGCCAAAAATTTAGTGCCGCCGAGGCGCGCTCTGAACTACCTTGGCTGGGGCGGCGCGATAGAGTGATGGTGCGCGCTTAAAAAAAAGGAGGCCGCTGGCCCCCTCTTTCGAACTCACGTGCTGCCGTGTTATACAGCCCGACGGCGACCACGCACAGGGCCAACATATGCCTGAAGCCGCTTTACAAGGATTCTGTACCGGTTCTCCAGGCTGCTCTGGTCATTGGTTGTCCGCGACATCGTGTAATACGACACCAACTCAGGATCGGCCCGACCGGGTTGAAGCCGCTCTCCCGCAATCAAGTCTTTTATGGCTACCGTCAGCTCGTCGAGGAAATCGTGCAATTCGGGCAAAAGATCAGGTCGCTCACGAGCCAACCAATAGTAGACGGGAATTTGTCCTGCCGAAGACAGCAGCTTATCGCGCTCATGAAACTCAGGACTTAGCGCATCGAGCACTGCATACACCCGATCACGCGCGGCACCGAAGGGGCCCAAATCGAGTCGATCCTCAGGCTGTTCGTCAGCCCAGCGCTTCGCTTCCTCGGCGAACTCATTGAGTTTCGCCGCTTTTGTGTCCTGAAAACCTTGACGGTATTCGATCAGCAAAAGTTTGGTTGCGAGGTTGTGCTCCTGCATCCGCTTTGTGTCAAAACGAATCTTCTTTTGAAAGAACGGATGCAGCACGATTTCACGGACAATCGCGGGGACCGGACCGCCCATCGCATTGCGCTTCTCAGCACCCGTCGCGGCCTCGCCACTATTCAGACGAACAAAGAGTTCCTCGATCTTATGTTCATCGTCAGTTAGAACGTCCATGACCGTCGGGACAAATCCCTCCACCTTGCGCGCAAGGGTCGGAAATTTGCTCTTCAGTTCCACGTACGTAAACTTTCCAAGCTTGAGATCCGGCGCATCGTCCAAGACGAATGACGGGTTAAGAGGAAGCGTGCCGTCGAAAAAATCAAAGATGGCCTGCATGCGCTGCTTTCCGTCAATGATCGCGTAGGATTTCCGCTCTTTGTTCAAGGCCTGAACGTGCATCTCCACAAAGTTCGCGACATAGAACTTTGGGACGTCAAAATCGTTGAGCAGCGAATCGATCAAGTGCGCCCGCTTCCACGTACTCCAGATATAGGAGCGACGCTGATACGCCGGAGCCATGTTGATGCGACCGAGAAGATACTGCTCATACCACCAAGAAAGTGGCTTTGGATCGTGTGAAATGACTTTAAGCATGACTACACCCTGAATCCACGAGAGCGCTTAATTTCCATTGCAAGCCCGCTGAGATCCGGGTACGAAACCGAATCCGTGTAGCCTATGTGCAGCAATTTTTGCAACAGCTCGCCGATGCACCGTTTGGGAATGATGATTTTGGTCAATGTGCCATTGGCATACTTGCCAGCAGCCATTTGCTCTTCCAGAGGCTTCACCGTTCGGCCAAAAATCGTGAACACTCCCCGTTGCGCGAACATTCGAGCACTGTTGGCAACCCCAAGGATGGCAGCGGGGCTGTCATAAAGCGTACTGATCGCCGTCGGCTCCAGCTTACCTCCGTAGATTTTTCGTGGGCCGTATCCCGTGACTGGAATATCCGAATCATGAGACAGGGGGCCACCCTTTCCGTGCGTAACCTGCTTGAGCGATTCCTCGTTCCAAGCCACCGGATCGAGAACCCAGATCGCCGCATCATCCTTGTAACCTTTCGCGTCATCCGTCATATGCGCAGAACTGAGGGCAAAGTAGAGGGCGATGAACGGATTGCTTGTCCAGTCGAGCAATCGCGTCGGTATGCCATGATGCTGCATCACAAATAGTGACAACAATGGCTTTGCTTCGTTCGACCACCCGAACGGCATCGGTGTAGCTGTGTGGAGGACGTTCTGTCTCTCAAAATCCTCCAACATCGTGCGCTCCAGCTTTATCAACTCTTCGACGTCCTTCATCGAAGGATGACGATACAGCGTCGGCATAAGTTTATGATGGCTGGCACTTCCGATGCCGCGGTACCAATTGCCTTTATAACTGGCATCGGCCTGCCGACTAAGTGTCGACTCCAACAGTTCTTCGATCTTCGCCGCATACTTCGCGATCGTATCGACTTCGATTACCTTCCGCGCCACCATCCTTAGGCCCCCACAGTACGACTTTTGTTCTTTCGGACAACCCCGCCCAAAAATTCTTCCATCTGACACGCGACAACATGGCCGAGAACAGGCGGCACGGCGTTGCCAATTTGCATGATGTTTGTGGTCGCCGCATGCGGAAAGATGAATTCATCCGGGAACGTCTGCAAGCGAGCACATTCACGCACCGTCAACCGCCGCGGTAGCGAATAGTGAAACTGAACGCGCGATTTGGCATTCGCTCGCACCGTGTAGCCGGGCTCAGCTTTCCGGCTGGTCTCATCCCCTTGCCCATGCCCGGACGCCGCGAGACCGGCCTTAAAGTACTGGCTTTGATTTGGTACCGACTCGTCCGCGACCTCAATCAGATCGCCGATTGCCCACTCAATACTTCGGTGATTGTCGGCGAAGGAGCGACGGGGTGCCTCCGGTACCTGCTTTATGTCACTGCGGACAAAAACAAGGACCACACGATCCCGCGCCTGCGGCACTCCATAATCCGGGGCAAACATGCTCCAGACGTAGCTGCGATATCCAGCTCGCGCGAATGACCTCCGGATCGTGGCCAAATCTTCGCCGTCGTTCAGTCGGGCGATGTGCGCCACGTTCTCTGCAACGACAACCATGGGCTTGTGATGCCGCGCGTAGCGCGACATCACTTTGAACAGATTTCCGCGCTGACTTTGAATCCCGCGCCGCGGGCCGCAAATCGAAAATTCTTGACACGGGAATCCGCCAATAAGCACGTCGGCCGCCGGCATTTCGCTGACGTCGGCAGTACTCAAATCGCATAGCTCAAAATGCTTCCCGACATTCTGCTCATACGTTGCCTGGCACCGCTCTTCGAATTCGTATGCCTTCAGCAGCTGAAAAGGAAGCCTTCGATATTCTTCACCTCGATAGACGAAGTCTCCGCGGAAGCCGAGATCCAGCCCCCCACACCCCGCGAAGAAAGAAACAACCCTGAACGGGGAAACGCCTGCAGGCTTTCCAAAGCGCCGACTCGCGGCTGCTCCGCCCCCGTTTTGCTCTCGATCGGCGACTGTTCTCATTTTTTATGGGTATAAATTCATAACATCGGCGCCCCGCGACGCCGACACTCGCGCGATAGTACGCGAAACTGACGCCATGCACTACTTCCGATGACTCACGCCGCCTTTACCAGCTTGAGCCGCCCCTTCCTCGCAACGGCCGCAGGATCTAGGTTGGTGTAGCGCTTCAAGTTGCGCCAGTCCTTGTGCCCGGTGACGGTCGCCACCTCCGGAATCTCCCAGCCTGCCTCAAACAGCGCACTCGTCGCCTCGTGCCGCAGGTCGTGCAGATGCAGGTCAACGATGCCTTTCTCGTCACAGGCCTGCTTGAAGTACTTGCTAGCCGTACCCTTATCGAAACGGAAGATGAAATCGTTCTTGTGTGCCGGCAGCGACGGGTCAGCAGCACAACGCTCCGCGTAGCCCTCCGGCACCGGATAGCGCGGCTGGCGCATGATGACTTCGTAGGCGTCCCCAATCAGCGGCACCCACTCGTTATTACCCTTCTTCTGGCGGGGATGCTTGCGGTCGCGCACGAGCGCGAGGTGCCGCTCATGATCGAGGTCGTCCCAGCGCAGGTTGAACAGTTCACCTCGCCGGAACGCGCATTGCATCGCGATGCGCAACAGATCGGGCATCGCCTGCTCGCGCTCGGGATGCTCGGCAAACCATTCAAAGATCTTCTCGATTTCCTCGGGAGTCGGGCGCCGCTCGCGCCGCTTACCCGACTCGACCAGACCAAGGTGGCGCAGACTCGGCCGTGCGGCGGCAACCGCGTCGGACAGCGTGATACCGAGCAGCGACGCCATGTGCCGCATCACGGTCCCGAGCTTGGAGATATCCATATCGACGGTATAGCCGCCGGCACCCGCCTTGCGGCGTAACTGTGCGAACGCGACGATACGCTCGGTCGTGAGCTTCGCGGCAAAGTCGCTTTGGAAGGTATCGTACAGCCGGTCGAGAATGTAATCCTCGTTGGACTTGTCGACCACGGCACGGCCGGATTCCTTCCGGGCCTCGCGATATTTCAGAATCAGCTCGCCGAGCGTGACCGTGGACGCCTCGACCTTGCCGCCGCGATCGAGTTCGGTTTCGATCTCGCGCGCCCAGACCTCGGCGGCGCGCTTTGTCGCAAACGTCTTTGATATACTCTTGCCGCCGCTGCGCCGGACCTGTGCCCGCCAACGGCTGCCGATGGGAAGGATGGATGCCATGTTGCCCCGTCAGGTTTGGCTGTAGCAGGGCAAGATCAGTGCGCTGCTACAGACTGGAATCTGTAGCAGAATTGTAGCAGCGGAGTCGTTAAACGATGCTACACAATGGTTCACGGCGCTTCATTTAGGAAGAAGCTGAACAGCCGGAATCGCCCACCGGACAAGGCAAGAGCCCTGATTCACAAGGCTTCCAGTCTATCCAGTGATTTTGGTCATCTCCCTGTAGTTCAATGGATAGAACAAGTGCCTCCTAAGCGCTAGATGCAGGTTCGATTCCTGCCAGGGGGACCAGCCCACACGCGAGACCGCTCGCCTCGTTGCATCGTTTCCGGCGGCACGCGTCCTGCGCCGGTTCGGATTCGATTCCAGCCCCGACTCCCGCGTCAGCCTCATCCGCCGCTCCAGGCGTTTCCCTTTTCGTCGTGCCGGCCAGGCATTGCCAATGCATTACGCTTGCGCGAGCGCCCGCCCTTCATCGCATCCAATTTTTTCAGGCAGATTCACCATGGACATCCACAAGCAAGTCGCCGCTCTCACCCATTCGGAACTGCAGACGGCCGGCGCGAGCCAGGCCACCGCGATCGCCGTGAGCGTGCTGCTGCGCCATCTGAGCTCGCCCGAACTCGTGAAGCTGTTGAACTCGGCGTTCGAAAACCATCAGGCCGTGATGCTGCAAACGCCTTGGCCCGAGCAGATGCTCGCGTCGTTCGAAGCGACGCGCCGTTTCCTCGAAGGCGCGGCGCAAGGCCCGGCGCCGGTCGAACCGGATTCGCCGGATTCGCCGGAAGCCGCGGATTCGTCCGAGGAGTAAGCGCGACGGGCCGCGCGCGTCGTCTGACAGTGGTTTGTCAATTGTTAACGTTCACGCGGAGCGGCATCGCCTACCATGGTCTCCAACAAAAGAAGGAGACCACCGTCATGACTTCGCCCTACGTATTCGCCTTGATTGCCGCGCTCGCCGCCATGGTCGCGTCGTCGCTGGCCATGTTGCTGATCGGCTGAGCGGCCGACGCACATCAGGGTAAATACGGGGGTCTGCGACCCTCAAGTTAGGGTCGGAACTGTCGTAATCTTCGTACATGGACACGACACGTCCCCTCCCGGCCGGCCACCTGATGTCGAATCTCATCGACCAGGACATTGCGCATATTCGGCGCGTCATGCCGCTTTCGCTCTCGGGCGATTTCGGCGGCCCCATCCTCCCCGTCATGTACTGGCGCTCGCGTCTGCATCGGCTGCTCGATACCGGGCACGTCAACAAAGGCCAGCTCGCCAAGATCGACAGTCTGCTGATCCAGCTCGATCTCTACGAACTGAACGCCGAGACATCCGCTGCCGCAACCGCCAGGCAAATCATCGGACAAGCCGCGCGCCACTGATCGGCGCCGTTCTGCCGCGTTTCGACGCTTTTCACGCCTTTTCACCGCACCTTGCCGTTTCTCGCCGCCGCTTCGCGGTCGAGGCGCGCGCACGTCTGTCTGATCGTGCCCGGAAATCCTGGTGCCGCGGGTCGACCATCGGTCATAATGTCCGCCAAAATACCCAGAGAGGACTTCGTGCACCCGGCCCAACCGCGAGACCTGCTTGCGCAGGCACGTCAGCGCTTCACGCAGCAGCAGATCGCCGCCCACGTCGGCAAGGACGTCAAGACCGTGCGCCGGTGGGAAAAAGGCGAAACGCCTTGCCCCGCCATGCTCGAAGCCGCGTTGCGCGAATTGCTGCGCAGCGCCGAATCCGTTCCGGGCGCCGCGTCGGGCGCCGGCGCCGCGCCCGCGCGCTTTCGTTTCGTCGATCTGTTCGCGGGCATCGGCGGGATCCGCATGGGCTTCGAGGCGCACGGCGGCCGCTGCGTGATGACGAGCGAGTGGAATCCGTTCTCGAAGAAGACCTATCTCGAGAACTACGGCCAGACCGATGCCGAAGGCCACGCCTTCGTCGGCGATATCACCGCGTTCGAGGCCGCCGACGTGCCCGACCACGACGTGCTGCTCGCGGGCTTTCCGTGCCAGCCGTTTTCGATCGCGGGCGTCTCGAAGAAGAACGCGCTCGGCCGTCCGCACGGTTTCGAGTGCACCACGCAAGGCACGCTCTTTTTCGACGTGGCGCGCATCATCGCCGAAAAGCGGCCGGCCGCCTTTCTGCTGGAGAACGTCAAGAACCTGCTGTCGCACGACAAGGGCCGCACCTTCGACGTAATTCTTCAGGTCCTGCGTGACGAACTCGGCTACGACGTGCACTACCGCGTGATCGACGGCCGCCATTTCACGCCGCAGCATCGCGAGCGCATCATCATCGCCGGATTTCGCGAGCCGACCGATTTTTCGTGGGACGCGCTCGGCCTGCCCGAAGACGGCCCGCGCCTCGCCTCGATCCTGCATCGCACCGACGGCAGCGAACCGGTTCTGCCGTGGGACGGCGAGCGTTTCTTCGATCACACCGCGCGCCGCGTGCAGCCGAAGTACACGCTCACGCCCGGTCTCTGGGCCTATCTCCAGCAATACGCCGAGAAGCATCGCGCAGCCGGTAACGGCTTCGGCTACGGCCTCGCGTTTCCGGAGAGCGTGACGCGCACGCTGTCGGCGCGCTATCACAAGGACGGCAGCGAGATCCTCGTGCATCAGGGCGAAGGCTTGCGTCCGCGCCGCCTGACGCCGCGCGAGTGCGCGCGCCTGATGGGCTTTCCCGACACGTTCCGCATTACCGTGAGCGACACGCAGGCGTATCGCCAGTTCGGCAACAGCGTGGTGATGCCGGTGATGCGCGAAGTGGCGCGCACGATGATGCCGCATCTCGACGCGATGCTCGCGAAAGCGCCGGCCGGCAAGCGCGCGGCGAAGTCGGGCAAGAAATCGGTTGAGGAAGCGGCCACGCTGGGCGAAGCACAACCCGCAGCGAAAGCCGCCGCGAAAGCCCCCGCCGCCGCGCACCAGCCACCGCCGAAGCCGCCGCCTCGGCCTGAGCGGACCTTCGCACACACGTCAGGACGAATCAGCATGGTCGACGTCGTGGATGCCGCCACCCGAAGCCGGATGATGTCCGGCATTCGCGGGCGCAACACGAAGCCGGAAATCCTGATTCGCAGCCTGCTGCATCGCCGCGGCTTCCGCTTTCGCCTCGACGTGCGCGAACTGCCGGGCCGCCCCGACATCGTCCTGCCGCGCTATCGCGCCGCCGTGTTCGTGCACGGCTGTTTCTGGCACGGCCACGACTGCGCGCTTTTCAAGTGGCCCGCCACGCGGCCCGAATTCTGGCGCGACAAGATCGCCCGCAACCGCGCCAACGACGCCAAAGCCATCGCCGCGCTCGCCGCCCAGGGCTGGCGCGTCGCCGTGATCTGGGAATGCGCGTTGCGCGGCGCGTCACGCGATCCGCAGGCGGTCGTCGACCGGCTCGCCGCGTGGCTCGCCACCGAGCAAGGCGCGTGGTTCGAAGCGCGCGCCTGAGACGTTGCGACCTGAAGCCGCGCGAACCTGCGTCGTCGCGGAAAAGCGCCTGCGCATCGCGGTGCTAAACTGGATCGACACGCTCTGCGCAGGCTGTGCGAGCCGCATACGTCCGCGCATCCGCTCAAGACCCGGCACCCACGAAAAGGAGACAAGCGATGGCTGACTTTCGACTCTGGTCCGACGACTTTCCGGGCAATGGCTTCATGCCGAAGGCGCAGGAGTTCGACGATCGGGCCTTCGGCGTCGATGGCGACAACGTCTCGCCCGCGCTGCAATGGGACGCCCCGCCCGCCGACACGCAAAGCTTCGCCATCACCGTCTACGATCCCGACGCGCCCACCGGCAGCGGTTTCTGGCACTGGGTCGTGGTCAACATTCCGCCCGACGTGCGCTCGCTCGCGCGCAACGCGGGCAAGCCCGACGGCAGCCTGCTGCCGCAAGGCGCCGTGCAGATGCGCAACGACTACGGCACGGTCGGCTTCGGCGGCGCCGCGCCGCCGCGCGGGGACAAGCCGCACCGCTACATCTTCCGCGTGCACGCGCTGAAGGCGGCGCAACTGCCCGTCACGCCCGAGACCACCAACGCGGTCGCGCGCTTCATGACGCATCTGAACGAAATCGACTCGACGACCTACGTCGGGCTCTACGAACTGAAATAACGCGCGCCGCGCGCCCACGCACCGCGCGCGCCGCCATGCAGCTTCCGGCGGCGCGCGCCGTCCTTTCCTCGATGCCGATCACCACGCCAACCGCCTCATCGCGCGCACCCGCCGCGCACCCCGCCGACGACGCCGAATCCGGCCTGCCCTTCCCCCAACGCTATTACGCGATCCTCGTGGTCGCGCTCGGCATCACGCTTGCCGTGCTCGACGGCGCGATCGCCAACGTCGCGCTGCCGACCATCGCGCACGACCTGCGCGCGAGCGCGGCCAGCTCGATCTGGATCGTCAACGCCTACCAGCTTTCGGTGACGATCTCGCTCCTGCCGCTCGCCTCGCTCGGCGACCGCATCGGCTACAAGCGCGTCTATCTGGCCGGTCTCGCGCTCTTCACGGTCGCCTCGCTCGGCTGCGCGCTCGCGGGGACGCTCACGCAACTGGCGCTCGCGCGCATGATCCAGGGCTTCGGCGGCGCGGGCATCATGAGCGTGAACACCGCGCTCGTGCGCATGATCTATCCGCGTGCGCAGCTCGGGCGCGGCGTGGCGATCAACGCGATGGTGGTGGCCGTCGCCTCGGCGGTTGGCCCGACGCTCGCCTCGGGCGTGCTCGCCATCGCCTCGTGGCCCTGGCTGTTCGCGATCAACGTGCCGATCGGCATCGCCGCCTTCGCGCTCGGCGTGCGCGCGCTGCCGATGAACGAAGGGCATCCCGCGCCCTACGACTACGTGAGCGCCGTCTTCAACGCCATCGTGTTCGGTCTCCTGATCTTTGCCGTCGACGGCTTCGGCCACGGCGAAAACCCGCTCTGGATCGCCGCCCAACTCACGGGCGCGGTGGTCGTCGGCTGGTTCTTCGTGCGCCGCCAGCTCAGCCAGCCCGCGCCGCTGCTGCCCGTCGATCTGCTTGCGAATCCGGTGTTCGCGCTCTCGATCAGCACTTCGGTCTGCTCGTTCTGCGCGCAGATGCTCGCGTTCGTGGCGCTGCCGTTCATGTTGCAGGACGCGTTCGGTTTTTCGCAGGTCGACACCGGCTTGCTGATGACGCCCTGGCCGCTCGTCATCATCGGCGCGGCGCCGCTCGCGGGCTGGCTGTCCGACCGCTACGCCGCCGGCATGCTCGGCGGCATCGGCCTCGTGCTGTTCGCGCTCGGGCTGTTGTCGCTCGCGACGCTCGGCGCGCATCCCTCGGTGTTCGACATCGGCTGGCGCATGGCGCTGTGCGGCGCGGGTTTCGGCATTTTCCAGTCGCCCAATAACCGGCAGATTCTCTCGTCCGCGCCGCGCGAACGCAGCGGCGGCGCGAGCGGCATGCTCGGCACCGCGCGGCTCACGGGGCAAACGCTCGGCGCGGCACTGGTCGCGCTGATTTTCGGCGTCGCGCCGCAGCACGGACCGGCGCTCGCGCTGTATGTGGCGACGGCGTTCTCCGCCGTGGCCGCCGTCGTGAGCCTGATGCGGCTCGTGCCGCAGCGCAACGCACGCCTGCGCGGCTGACGCGGGCCGCGCGGCTCGCCTCGCGTTTGCCCTCACGTTTCGCACAGGCACGCACTAACATGGGATTACGGCGCGCCGCACGCGCGGCGCGTCTTCCTTCGGTGAGTCAACCTTGCGAAGGGGGATTCCCATGTCACTGATCGTCGCCGGGCGCTTCACGACCTTCCCCGCCGCCGAAGCCGTCGCCGACAAGCTGTTCGCGCGCGGTTTCGTCGAAGAAGACGTCAACCTGTTCTTCGTCAATCCGCGCGGACAACACGCGCGCCACACGCCGCATCCGGTGGCCGTGGCCGCCGCGCCGCCGCATCGCACGCGCAATCTCACGCTCGGCGCGGTCGCGGGCGCCGTGGCCGGTGTCGCGCTGTTCGGCGCGCTGCTGTCGGCGTCGCTGCCGGCGGTGGTGATCGCGGCGGGCGTGGGCGCGTGGATCGGCGCACGCATCGGCGCGGGCTGGCACCGCGCGAGCGAGCACGAGGAGCGCGTGCATCACGAGATGCGTCAGTCGGGCGTGCTGCTCGCCGTGCACGTGAGCCCCGATAACCAGGCCGTCGCCGCCGACGTGCTGCGCGAAGCCGGCGCCGACGACGTCGAGCGCGCGTCGGGCCAATGGCACGGCGGCCACTGGGCGGATTTCGATCCGACCGCCGCGCCGCATCCGTTCGGCGAAGCGGGCGCGCAACGCGCCTGAAGCGACACGCGGCACCACGCGGCGCGGCAAGCGTGCGCAAAAAAACGGCGACTCGAAAGCCGCCGGGGGGTGAATCGTCTGTCGTCCGCGTTAACGCGTGACGACGATGTGCATCGCGATCATTCCGCCTTCGCCTTGCTGACCGCGGCGGCGCTCGACGCCGGCTTCGCGGCGGCCTTCGCCGACGCCTTCGAAGGCAGATCGACTTGCGCAGCTTTCGCGACCGGAACCGCGACCGGCGGGACCGGAGCGATCGGTGCAATCGATGCATTCGGCACGCCCGGCGTCGCACTGCGCGCCTTCGCCGTGGCCGTCACCGAAGCCGCCGTCGCGACGCTGCGCAGATCGGCGAGGAACGTATCGCGCCACACCGAAAGATTGTTCTCGCGCAGCGACGCCATCATGTCCTCGTAGCGCGACTGGCGCTCGGCATGCGACATCGAGAGCGCGCGCTCCAGCGCCTCGGCGGTCTGATTCAAATCGTAAGGATTCACAACCAATGCGCCAGGCAACTGCTCTGCCGCGCCCGCGAACTGCGAGAGCACCAGCACGCCCGGATCCTCAGGATTCTGCGACGCCACGTATTCCTTCGCGACGAGGTTCATGCCGTCACGCAGCGGCGCGACATAACCCACCTGCGCCTGGCGGAACAGCGCCATCAACAGATGACGTTCGTACTTGCGGTTCAGATACTGGATCGGCGTCCAGTCGAGCTGCGCGAAGCGGCCGTTGATGCGTCCGGCCTCGCCTTCCAGATTGCGGCGGATGGTCTGATAGGTCTGCACGTCGGAGCGCGTCGGCGGCGCGATCTGCAGGAGCGAGACGCGGCCATGCCAGCCCGGCCCGTTCTGCAGCATGCGCTCGAACGCCTGGAAGCGCTCGGCGAGCCCCTTCGAATAATCGAGACGATCGACGCTCATGATGAGCTTGCGTCCGCGCATCGCGTCGCGCAGGCTGCGCACCGGCTTGCGGTCGGTGAATTGCGCCGCCGACTTCGCGATCGAATCGGGATAGATGCCGATCGGGTACGCGCCCACCTTCAGGAAGCGATCCCAGGCGTGCACCATGCCGTCTTCGCTCGCGGTGCCGTGGCCGCCGCGCTCAATGTAGTCGACGAACGCCTGACGGTCCGCATCGGTCTGGAAACCGACCACGTCGTAATGGCACATGAACTTCATCAGTTCTTCGTGCGGCGGCACCGAGCGCATCACTTCGGGCACCGGCAGCGGAATGTGCAGGAAGAAGCCGATCGGATTCTTCACGCCGAGGTCGCGCAGGCAGCGCGCGAACGGAATCAGGTGATAGTCGTGAACCCAGATGATGTCGTCGGGCTGAATCAGCGGCTTGAGCTGGCGCGCGAGCGTCACGTTCACGCGCAGATAGCCGCCATATTCCTGGCGCTCGTAGCGCGCGAGGTCGTTGCGATAGTGGAACGTCGGCCAGAGCGTCGTATTCGAGAAGCCCTTGTAGTACTGGTCGTAGTCACGGCGGGTGAGTCCTACCGTCGCGTAGGTGACGCTGCCCTGCTGCTCGATGACCGGCGCGGCCGGCTCGGCGACCGTTTCGCCGCTCCACCCAAACCACACGCCGCCCGTCTCCTTGAGCGCGTCGAGCACGCCGACCGCCAGCCCGCCTGCTGCGGGACGGCCTTCTTGCGTCGGTGCCACGCGATTCGATACCACGATCAGTCTGCCCATTGCGGCCAATCCTCCTGTTTCGTTGCTTCGTTGTTTCTCGTGCGTCCGAAGACGTTGCCTCAGGCACGCACGCAAGATCCGCGCCTCCTTTGTCCGACGAGGAACGGATTTAAACGGGGCACAAACGAACGCAGACACCTTCCGCGCGCACGCGTCCCGACTGCGCGCGCGGTGAATGCGCTGTGCAAAAGCAGGGTGGGATGCCTGACTGCGAGTGAACCGCGACCGAACTTCAACTGAACTTCGACGGGAGCCGCGTTCGCCGACGGAGCGCTCGGCAGCGCGACTTGAACCGATCGATCAAGCGTCCTGCTCCGAGCCCAGATCCCGCTGATAGTCGATGCCCTCGGCGCGCGCGCCGCCCTGATTGTGCTCGCCGTCGGGCGGCACGCCGGGCGCGGGGCGATTCTGGCCGGCCGGATCGGGGCTGTATCCGGACGCACCGGACGCACCGGACGCACCGGACGCACCGGAAGCGCCGGGCGAGCCGGAAGACGGATCGGCGGAACTGCCGCTTTTCGGTTCTCCGTCACGCGAGCCGCGCCGGGCCGAGTGACGTGCGGAGCGGCGCAATGCGGGATGTCTCATGTCGATGCCTCCAGCGGGAAGGCTGCCACGCGGCGTGGGCGTTTTTTATAGTCTAGGGTTCGCCGCGTGAATTTGCCGGTAAATATGGCGATTGGTTTGTAACTCGTACATAAAAATCGCGGATGTCACCGATGCTGCAACACTGGCGCGGCCCGGGACGGCGCGGACGGGGTTCGATCGTCGCCGGGACGGCAGGTCCAGCTTACCCAACGCGCCCAGCGCGCCCAGCGCGCCCACGCCGAGCGGCCCGCCTCGCGCGCATACGCGGCCACGCGCGCCCACTCGTCGTGCGACTCGCGCGTGCGCATCACGGGATAGTGTCGGATCGAGCGCGGCACTTCGCCCGGCTGCGGCGGCGGATCGCCGACCGGCGGCACATCGGGCGTGCCGGGTTCGCTGGGCGGCGGATCGTCGGGCTGCGGCGTATGGGCAAGCCACGGCTTCACGCGGAACGGATCGGATTGTTTGCAACTGGGCATCGTGCACTCCTCCAAAGGTCGTCGATGAACCCGTCTGCAAGCGACATACCAGCCATGTCGATCGGCGGCTCTCGCCCCGCGTCTGCGCGGCATCGGCGCGGTATCGGCAATCTGCGCCCAATGCAAAGCGCCCGTTCGGCCGGCGCGATTTACATCGCATACCGGCACGAACGGGCGCTGACTTCAGTGCGTCTTGAGGCTTATCGCCTTATCCGGACAGGGCGGCTCAGGCTCCCGCGCGCGCGGGCGTCTCGCCCTTGCCCGTCTCGTTGCCATACTCGACCAGCCGGTTATAGAGCGTCTTCAGGCTGATGCCGAGAATCTCCGCCGCGCGCGTCTTCACGCCGCCGCACTGTTCGAGCGTCGCGAGAATCAGTTGACGATCGGCGTCGGCGAGCGAGGTGCCGAACGGGATCGTCACGGCCGTGCCCGCCACGGGCTTCGACAGCGAGATCTGCAAAGGCACGGCCGCCGTGAGATCGCCTTCGTTGCCCGACATGATGTGCGCGCGCTGCACGTAGTTCTTCAGTTCGCGCACGTTGCCGGCCCACGGATAGGCCGCGAGCATCTCGCGCACCGCGGGCGGAAACTGCTTCTTCGTGCCGTGGCGCTCGTTGAGTTCGTCGAGGAAGGCCTGCGCCAGCAGCTCGACGTCCTTGCCGCGCTCGCGCAGCGGCGGCAGGTTGATCGGGAACACGTTCAGACGGTGATACAGGTCCAGACGCAGCTTGCCCTCGGCCACGGCCTGCTCCGGATCGCGATTGGTGGCCGCGATCAGGCGCACGTCGGTCTCGATTTCCTTGGTCGTGCCGACGCGCATGAACATGCCGGTTTCGAGCACGCGCAGCAGTTTCACCTGCAGCTCGATCGGCATTTCGGTGATTTCATCGAGGAACAGCGTGCCGCCGTTCGCGCGTTCGAAATACCCCTTGTGCTGACGGTCCGCACCCGTGAACGAGCCGCGTTCGTGGCCGAACATTTCGGATTCGATCAGGTTCGGCGAAATCGCGCCGCAGTTCACCGCGAGGAATTCGTGCTTGCGGCGCAGGCTCAACTGATGGATGGTCTGCGCGGCGACTTCCTTGCCGGTGCCCGACTCGCCCACCAGCATCACCGAGGCGGGCGTGGGCGCGACGCGGCTGATCTGGTCGTAGACGTCCTGCATGACCGGCGAATTGCCGAGCATCAGACCGAAACGGCCCATGCGGCGCAGCTCGCCGCGCAGCGTGCCGATTTCGGCCTTGAGATCGCCCGCGCGCGGCAGACGATTGAGAATCGCCTTCACGCGCTGGAGGTTGATCGGCTTCACGAGGTAGTCGATCGCGCCGTTCTTGAGCGCGTCGACGGCCGTCTCCACGGTCGCGTGACCGGTGATGACCACGAGTTCCACGCCCGAGCGCGGATCGAGATCCTGGAACAGATCGGTGCCGCTGCCGTCGGGCAGCTTCAGATCGGTGAACACAACGTCCGGCATTTGCCGGATCAGCTGGATGCGCGCTTCCCGCAGGTCGCCGGCCTGCGCGGTGGTGAGTCCGTCTTCGCCCACCACGGCGGCGAGCGCTTCGCGGGTTTCTGCGTCGTCATCGACAATCAATACATGTGGCATCGCGTCTCGTCAGCCCTGAAAGGTGAGTGGCTCCTGGGCGCACAACACGACGCGCCGCAGCAAGTTCCAGCGCGACGGACAACAGAGTCCGACGTCGCGGGCTGCGCGGCGCGAGGGTGGCGCTGCAAGTGGAGTGCGAAACGGCCGGGTACGCTCAGGACGGCGAGCGCGGTCTTTTAGCTGCATGATCGCAACAATCTCGCGACCCGCAGTCAACCCAAACCTTGATTGTTGTGGATATGGCCATTATAGACATATTCCAGATGCGGATGCGTGGCATTCACGGTGACATCGGACGCCCGGCGCGCGCGTCGCGAGGACGTGAGCGCCGTGCCGATGTTGCGTCGAAAGCCGCATCCGCTACCGGAATGCGTCCTCCTGCACCTCAATGCCGCGTGGCCGGATCGCTGCCGCTTTGCGGAAACGGCCATGCGCCGCTCGAGGCGTCGCCCGCCGCGCCGTTGACCGGCTCGCCGCGCGCCATCACGCCGGCGGCCATCGCATCGCCCGTCGCTGCCGCGCCCGGCGCCACGCCGCTCTCCGCCAGCGAGCCGCCCTCGCCCTCCCAGCGGTTCAGCTCGCGGTGAAACGTCTGACGCTGCATGCGGTGACGCTGCGCAAAACGCCACGCCAGCATGCCTGCCGTCGCGCCGAGCGCACCCACCGCCACGAGGGTCCCAATCAGTCCAGGCTTGTTCTTCGCCATGTCGCACTCTCCCAGGTTGTTGTCGGAAATGCGGTCAGAATCGGCAGCCGTGAGCAGATGAACCGGCCACCGATCTATCGGCGCATACGCCGCGCCAGGTAGGATAGACGCCCGTGCGCAGTCCGACATGCGGAGCACGAGGCGTGCCAGCCGGTCCGCGCGCCGAATTCTGGCCGCAGTCGACGGCGTCCGGGCGCGCATCGGGGCGCATTCGCGCAGAACGCGGCGCGCAGCGACAATCCGGGCACGTCCATTGCCCTGCGACGCGCGGCAGTGGTTAAATGTTTACGAGATGGAAATCCCGTGGCCGCCGGGCAAGGTATCGCCTGCGCCGTTTCGCACAGCCAGTTGGCCAGATCGTGCGGCTCGCCAGCCGCCGAGGCCGGCAAGCCATGCCCGATCCGCCCGACGCGCGCAACGCCAGCGCCCCGGCTTCGGGCCACACACCACACTTTGCAGGACGACTACCCTATGGCGACAATCGAGCCGGGCTCGCCCGCCGCCGAGCGCGATGCAATGCGCGACGAACAACGTAACGAGATGCTGGATGAACGGCCTGACGAGAAGCGTGCAGGAAAGCGCAGTGAAAAACGCAGCGACAAGCCGCGCGCCGCGGCACGCCGCGACAAAACCGACAAGCCCGACAAGCCCGACGACGCGCGCATGAGCGAGGAACGGAGCGCGCGCGTCGCGGGCCTGGAATCGTACGGACGCCTGTACGGTTCGTCGGCGGTCATGCAGGACCTCTACGAGCAGATCCGGCGCGTTTCGGTGACCGAGGCGACGGCGCTGATCGTCGGCGAATCGGGCACCGGCAAGGAGTTGGTCGCGCGCACGATTCACGAGGAAAGCAATCGCCGCGACGGTCCGTTCATCGCCGTGAACTGCGGCGCGATTCCCGACGAGCTGATCGAAGCCGAACTCTTCGGCCACGAAAAAGGCAGCTTCACGGGCGCGGTGCAGGCGCGCGACGGCCACTTCGAGCACGCGCGCGGCGGCACGCTGTTTCTCGACGAAGTCACCGAAATGTCGCTGCTGCATCAGGTCAAGCTGCTGCGCGCGCTGGAGTCCGGCGAGTACTACCCCGTCGGCAGCAACGAGGCGATTCGCGGCGACGTGCGCGTGATCGCCGCGACCAATCGCGACCCCGTGGCCGCCGTGCGCGACATGGCGCTGCGCGAGGATCTGATGTATCGCCTCGCGGTGTTTCCGCTGCGCGCGCCGCCGCTGCGCGAACGCGAGCGCGACCGCGAACTGCTCGCCCAGCTCTTTCTCAACGAACTCAACGACGAGAGCGGCACGCAGAAGGTGTTCAGCAAGCGCGCGCTCGAAACGGTGCGCAACTGGTCGTGGCCCGGCAACGTGCGCGAGCTGAAGAACGCGGTGTATCGCGCGTTCATCCTCGCCGAGAAGCAGGTGGAGATCGCGCATCCGCAACTCGTGCCGCGCGTGAAGAAGCCCGTCACGCAGGGCGATGCGATGAGCGTGTGGATCGGCACGCCGCTCGCGGACGCGCAAAAGCAGATCATTCTCGGCACGCTCAAGCATTGCGGCGGCGACAAGCGTCTCGCGGCGCGCACGCTCGGCGTGAGTCTGAAGACGCTGTACAACCGGCTCGGCAGCTACGGCGCCGAGGACGGCGACGCGCCGCCGCCGGAGGACATCGACAGCGACGAAGGCGACGACGCGCGCGACGACGCATGATCGCGCGCGGAAGATTTCAGGCGAAAGGAATCTGAAACGAGGCTGTCGGTTATCGGCAAGCGCGTTGCCGAATACGTCGACGAAAGCGTCGGCAAAAAGCCTCGAAATGTTGCGAAATAGCCGTCATCGCAATCACGTTAGGACAAGCGGTGCACGGCATTTTGCAATTTCTTGCACTTTACCTATGCCCTTGTGTAAGTCCTTCCTGCACAATCCGCAGCACGAAAACGTGCTGGAGGCTTGCGCAACGCGGCTTCCGGCCGCAAGCGGCAGGGAAAGGATCATGCAAGAACGAAGTGCTCTGGCGTGCAACGCGCCGATGGCGGCATCGCCGATCGACTCGACGACTCACCCGATCGCTGATTCGCCGCGTGAAACGATTCGTATCGCGCTCGCACGGCACGCCGCTTCGTCGGCGCGCTGGCGCCGCGCCGCGTCGCTCTCGCTGCTCGCCACCGTGGCCAGCTTCGCGTGTTCGGCGTGCAGCTCGCTCTACTCCGAGGGCGCGCAAACCGGCGCCGGTATCGCGGGCGCCGCCGTCGCCGCGAAGGTGACGAACAACGCGGCCGTGGCGACCGGCATCGGCCTCGGCGCGCTGGCCGCCGCCAAGGCCGGCGTGCAGTACTCCGAGCGCGTCGTGCACACCAACACCCAGGACAGCATCGCGAAGGCCGCGGGCCCGCTCGACGTCGGCGCCGTCGCGCCCTGGTCGATCGTCCATTCGTTTCCGATCGAAGACGACGAACACGGCCGCGTGACGGTGAGCCGCACGATCAGTTCGGGCGCGCTCGACTGCAAGGAAATCGTCTTCTCCGTCGATCACGACGCGACGAAGGACAAGGCCGCGACGAGCGCGTTCTACGTGGCCTCGGTGTGCCGCGACGGTCAGAACTGGAAGTGGGCGTCGGCCGAACCGGCCACCGCGCGCTGGGGCGCGCTGCAATGAACGGCGTGAATTCCCCGGCCGTGGCCGCGACACGTGCGGCGCGCGCGCGGCGTCCCGGCGCATCGCGCGGGCTCTCGCTCGTTGCACTCGCGGCGCTCTGCGCGAGCGTTGCGCTCACCACCAGCGGCTGCGGCTCAATCGGCGCGGCCAGCGGGGCCGCCGCCGCGGCCGCCACCGGCATCGTCACCGCGAATCCGGCCGTGGGCGTGGGCGTGGGTATCGCCGTGCAGGCGGCCACCGACGAAGCCGTCAACCGCTTCATGAAGAGCATGCACGCCGACCAGCAGGAGCTGATCGCGGAAACCGCCGGACGTCTGCCCGTCGACGGCACCGACACCTGGCGCATCAAGCACACGCTGCCCGTGGAAAACGGCCACGGCAAGGTGCGCGTGACGCGCGCGTTCGCGTCGGCGCTCGCGCTGTGCAAGGACTTCGTGTTCTCCGTGCAGGACGGCGACGCCGCCAACTCGCCCGAGCAGTGGTACACCGCCACCGCGTGCCAGGATCAGAGCACCTGGAAATGGGCGACGGCCGAGCCTGCCGTCGAGCGCTGGGGCGCGCTGCAATAATCGCTCGCACAACACGAAAAAACGGTCGCCTCGGCGACCGTTTTTCATGGTGCGTATCGCGTGAATGCGATCCGCAAATCGATCAGGACTCCACGTCTTCGAGACTGAAGATTTCCGACTGGTCGTTGTACGAGAAGATCTCGCCGTAACGGCCCCAGTCGATCACGGTGTCGAGCGTCTCCTCGGCCGCGCCGTCGGAGAGAAAGTCTTCGAGTTCCTGCTCGAAGCGCACGCGCGGCGCGCGGTGGCCCGGACGCTCGTTGAGCACCTTCTTGATCCGCGCCGCGAGCGGCACATGACGCAGCAGATGCTCGGCGAACATCATCTTGCGCTCCTGCGTGCCGAATTCCGCGAACACGCGGGCGGGCGGCGTGAGCAGCACGTCGCCTTCGCGCACATCGGCGAAACCGAGGTGTTGCAGCACTTCCGCGATCGGGAACAGATCGTCCACTTCCAGATGCAGCGAGCGGGCGATTTCCGGCATGTCGGCGCGGCCGTGATACGGCGCGGCGGCGAGCGTTTCGATCAGACCGGCCATCAGGTTGGTCGACACGCGCGGCAGCCAGCTGCCGAGTTCGAGGCCCTTCCTCGTCGTCTCGCCGGTCTGACGCGCGGTCATCTTCGCGTAGATGTCGTCGACCAGCTTGCGGAACGCCGGGTCCAGACGATTGCGCGGATGCTTGAACGGCACCTTGATTTCCGCGACCACGCGACCCGGATTCGACGACAGCACCAGAATGCGGTCGCACATGAACACCGCTTCCTCGATGTTGTGCGTGACGATCAGCACCGACTTGATCGGCAGACGCCCTTGCGTCCACAGATCGAGCAGGTCGGTACGCAGCGTTTCGGCGGTCAGCACGTCGAGCGCGGAGAACGGCTCGTCCATCAGCATGAGCATCGGATCGACGACGAGCGCGCGCGCGAAGCCCACGCGCTGGCGCATGCCGCCCGAGAGTTCGCGCGGATAGGCGTTTTCGAAGCCGTCGAGACCGATCAGGTCGATCGCCGCCAGCGCGCGTTCGCGACGCGCGCGCGCGCCCACGCCCTGCGCTTCCAGACCGGCTTCCACGTTCTGCAGCACCGTGAGCCATGGGAACAGCGCGAAGGTCTGGAACACCATTGCCACGCCTTCGGCCGGGCCGTCGAGCGGCTTGCCGCGCCACGTCACTTCGCCGCCGGTCGGCTCGATCAGCCCGGCGATGATGCGCAGCAGCGTCGACTTACCCGAACCGGAGCGGCCGAGCAGCCCGACGATCTCGCCTTCGCGCAGCGAGAGATTGGCGTCGTCGAGCACCAGCAGTTCGCCCTGCGACTTGTTGAAGCCCCGGCATACGTCCTTGACACGCAGGATTTCCTCGCCGAGCCGCGGCGGATTCGGGGCCGTCTGCACGTCGCCGTGCGCGGTGCTCAGGGTCTTGGGGTTTTGCATCGCGTTACCTTCGATCCTTCGTTGATTCGCTGAATTGTCGCAGTCTTCGCCCGATGGCGATCAATCGAGCCGCAGCCGCGATTCGGCATGCGTGTACAGCGGGCGCCAGAGCACGCGGTTGAACAGCGTGACGAACAGCGACATCACGGCGATGCCGAGGATGATCTTCGGAAAGTCGCCGGCGGCGGTCATCTGCGCGATGTACGCGCCGAGGCCATGCGCTTCGAGCTTCGTGTCGCCCCACTGCACGTATTCGGCGACGATGCTCGCGTTCCACGCGCCGCCCGAGGCCGTGATCGCGCCGGTGATGTAGTACGGGAAGATGCCCGGCAGCACCGCCTGACGCCACCACTGCCAGCCACGGATGCGGAAATTCTTCGCCGCTTCCTTGTAGTCGTTCGGGTAGGCGCTCGCCCCGGCAATCACGTTGAACAGGATATACCACTGCGTGCCGAGCACGATCAGCGGTGACAGCCAGATGTCAGGATTGAGGTGGAAGCGCACGATCACGATCACGAACACGGGGAACAGCAGGTTCGCCGGAAACGCCGCGAGAAACTGCGCGAGCGGCTGGATCTTTTCCGCGAGCGCCGGGCGCATGCCGATCAGCACGCCGAGCGGCACCCAGATCACCGAAGCGATCGCGATCAGCACGATCACGCGCAGCAGCGTGATGAGGCCGAGCATGAGCACGTGGCCGACTTCGTCGAGCGAGACGCCCGTGCGCACGTAGGCCACCACGCGCCAGACCACGAACAGCGTGAGCGCGATCACGAAGAGCGCCCAGACGATATCGCCGAGCTTCGAGCGCGCGCCGCCGCGCGCGGGGGCCGCGGGCGCGGCGCGCTGGATCGTCGGAAACGCGGGCAGACGGAACGGAATGCGCGCGGCCTTGGCGAAAACCCAGCCGAGCGGCACGAGCAGTTCGTGAATCAGATGCGTGCGGCGGATCAGGTCGAGCAGCCACGACTGCGGCGCGTCGCCGGAACTGGTGTTCTCCATGCGGAACTTGTCGGCCCACGCGACGAGCGGTCGGAACAGCAGCTGGTCGTAGGCGAGAATCACGACCGTCATCGTCAGGATCACCCAGCCGATCGCGTGCATGTTGCGCTCGGCGATGGCCTGCGCGAGATAGGCGCCGACGCCCGGCAGCGTGATCGTGTTGTTGCCCACCGTGATCGCTTCGGAAGCCACCACGAAGAACCAGCCGCCCGACATCGACATCATCATGTTCCAGATGAGGCCCGGCATCGAGAACGGCACTTCGAGCTTCCAGAAGCGCTGCCAGTTGGTCAGATGGAAACCTTTCGAGACTTCGTCGAGATCGCGCGGCACCGTGCGCAGCGACTGATAGAAGCTGAAGGTCATGTTCCACGCCTGGCTCGTGAAGATCGCGAAGATCGCCGCGAGTTCGGCGCCGAGCACGCGCGAGGGAAACAGCGCGAGGAAAAACGTGACCGTGAACGAAATGTAGCCCAGCACCGGCACCGACTGAAGAATGTCGAGGATCGGCACCAGCACGAGACCGGCGCGGCGGCTCTTGGCCGCGAGCGTGCCGTAGACCAGCGTGAAGATCAGCGAGGCGACCATCGCCGCCAGCATGCGCAGCGTCGTGCGCATCGCGTATTCGGGCAGGTTCGCGGCGTCGAGCGAGATCGGCTGCGCCTTGAGCGTGGCGATGGGCGCCATCGTTTCGTGAAAGCCCACGGCGGCCATCGCGATCAGGCAGATGATCAGCGGGAACGCCACGAAGTCCCAGCGATTAGGCAGCACGCGCCACGCCGAAGCGTTGGCCGTGCGGTTCAGGTTGAACTTGAATTCCATCAGACGCCCTCCCCGTTGAAGATCGATGCGGCGGCCTCGCGGTGCGGTGCGCGCGCGGCACCAGCCACGCAAGCAACGCAAGCGGCGCGCGGAGAGCGGAAATCAGCAAAGGCAAGACGCATGGACTGAGTATTTCGTTAGCGTTGATGACGCGGCGGCGCCCCACGAGGACGCATGCCGCCGCACGCAGGGGCCGGACCCAAGGAAGCGCGCCCGCTGCCGTCCGGCGCGGCCGGCGCAACCCGCGGCGGCGCGCTCACGCGGCAGGCTTGCCTGGTTCGGAACGGCACGACACTACACCAACCTTCGTGACACATTCAACCTCGCGCGCCACGCCGGCAGGATTCCAGCAAACGCCCGCCAGGCGGGGCTTTCGAGCCACTTTCGGCGCGCTTTCCGCGACATTCCGGCCAGCATGCGGCAAAGCCTGCCGACGACTCCCCAACGTGCGCCCGCGCACACGGCGATCACGCGCGAGGCCCGCCGGACGGCGTTTGCAGGCTCGCAGACGCCGTTCGAGAGGTAGAATCGTCACGCGGCGACGGCCACCCCTTCGCCGCGCAGTGTCCCGTTGTGCCGGGCCGGTGCTTCACGCGCCGGGATATCGGGCGAGCCGCCCGCTCAAGCATCAGGCGCGCCATGCCCATCCACGAATCAGAAGGCCGATGAACAGGAGACTCTTGCGTCAGGCAGCCGGGCCGCTCGGAGTCGTGGCGGTCGCCCTCGTCTGCTGGCTGGGCGCCGGCTGGCTCGCCGACCGCATGGTGCGTCAGGAGCTCGACACGGCGCTCAAGGTCCAGCGTCAGATGACGCGTTCCGTCGTCGACAACATGGCGGAAGTGATCGCCAGCGATCTCGCCATGTCGCGTGCGATTCCCGCCACTATGGCCGAGACCCGCGTGGTGCAACAGGCGCTCACCGAGGCCGGGCATTATGCCGCTTTGCGCACATCTACGGAACTGGCGCGACGCGAAGCGTTGCAGCAGATGCCCGAGCTCGCCACCGTCAACCGCTTCCTGCACGACGCGCAAGGCTTCTCCGGCCTCGATGCGATCTGGCTCGTCAACAGCAACGGCATCTGCATCGCGTCGAGCAACGCGATGGACAAGATTTCCTACGTGGGCGTCGACATGCGTCCGCGCGCGTACCTCACCGACACGCTGCTCGGTGCGTTCTCAGAAACCTATGGTGTGGGCACCTCGAGCGGCGAGCCGGGCATCTTCGTCGCCGCACCGGCCTACGACAACGGCCTGCTGGTGGGCGCCGTGGTCGCCAAGGTGAGCATCGCGCGGCTGCGCCACTGGGTGACGCATCCGGGCACCTTCGTCTCGGACAGCAACGGCGTGATCGTGATGGCGCACGACAGCGCGCTCGAAGGGCTCGCGATGCCCGGCTCGCACGTCGAAGAAATGAACGCCGTCGACCGCGTGAACACCTATCTGCGCGAGCGCTTCTCCGAACTGTCGCTGCAAAACGCCGCCGACGCCGCCACGAGCCAGGCGCCGTGGATGCCCGCGCAGGCCGCGCAGTCGCTCGTCGATCTGCCGGGCCAGCCCCTGCCCGCTCTTTATGAGGTGCGCGGCGGGCTCAACTCGGGACTCTCGGCGCATCTCGTCGATCCGCTCAACGCCTGGCCTGAACTGCTCGCCAACCATCGGCGCGATCGTCTGCTGATTTTTCTGACGCTCGCGGGCACCGCGGCGCTCGCGGCCGTGATTTCGATCTCGTGGGTGCGCGAGCGGCGTCTGCATCGCGCGAGCCGCGATCTCGCGGGGCAACTGCAGGCCGCCAACGCGCTGCTCGCCGCCGAAGCGCGCCACGACGCGCTGACCGGCGCCCTGTCGCGCCGCTATTTCCTCGACCTGCTGCGCCGCGAAATCGACGCCGCCTATGCGCAGGGCAAGCCGCTGTGCATGGCGATCGCCGACCTCGATCACTTCAAGCAGATCAACGACCGCTTCGGCCATCCGGCGGGCGACCGCGCGCTTCAGCATTTCGTGGAAACCTGCCGCGCCGAACTGCGCTCCGGCGACGCCGTGGGACGGCTCGGCGGCGAGGAGTTCGGCATCCTGCTAACCGACACCTCGCTCTCGACCGCGCACGACGTAATCGAGCGTCTGCGCCGCGAAGTGAAGTCGAGCCCGTGCGCGGAATTGCCCGCGGAATCGAACCTGAGCGTGAGCATCGGCGTCACCGAACTGGCCGCGTCGCAAGATCAGCCCGAACGGCTGATGAGCCGTGCCGATCTGGCGCTCTACATGGCGAAAGCGGGCGGCCGCGACCGCTGCGAGGCGATGACCGCCGACGGCGCCGTGCCGCCGCGCACCGCCGCCGAAACGTGGTGAACGCGCCGTCGCCGCGCACGCCGGACATCAGCACACACTCACTTAACTGCCGAACTCGACCGGGGCAAACCGGCCCGACGCGGTATCATCGGACCAGCGCAGCACGCTCCGCCATGCTATGCGCATCGCCGAAGTCCGGCGCGCGGCGCGTCAGGTCGTTTCACAGCACATATCAGGAGGCATGCATGAAGGGAAATCTGGTCATCGTCTGCCGCGATCAGGATGCTCTCGCGTTCGACCAGTTGATGGTGGAATACGGCGCGTTCCAGACGCGCCTCTCTTCGACCGCGTGGTATCTGAAGCTCGAGGCTGCGCCCGAGCTGGTCCAGGAAGAGATTCTCGCCCGCATCGGCAAATACACGACGCACTACATCTTCGAAGCCGACAGCGTTGTCTACAACACGGTCGACAGCGAAGCCGCCGCCGCGCTCGACACGCTGTTCTCGGCCTGAAAATAAAAAGAGCGGCTGGTTCGCAGCCGCTCCGGGTCACACTGATTCATATTCGCCAACACGCATCCGCTGGACTTTCGGTCGGCTCCGGCACAGCCCGGACGCCCGCCGCGCAAATCCCCAAACCGTCTACAGCACGCCGGCGCTCACCAGATCTGAGCCGCCTCGGCCACCGTACGTTCGACCACTTCGAACGGAAAGCTCATGCGCACCGCGAGGCCGCCGCTTTCGCCGTTGCCGATGGCGATCTCGCCACCCGCGCGCCGCACCAGCCGCTCGACAATCGCGAGACCCAGGCCGCTGTGGCCGTTGCCGCCGCGCGCCGGGTCGAGCCGCACGAACGGACGGCTCGCCTGCGTAAGGTCCTGGTCGGCGATGCCCTTGCCGTGGTCGCGCACCGTGAGCGTGTAGCCCTCGGCATCGCGCGACGTTTCGATCACAACGGGCGGCGCGCCATAGGCGTGCGCATTGTCGAGCAGATTCGCGACCACGCGGTCGAGCGTGGCGGCCGGCAGACGGAAGTCCGGACCGGCCTTGAAACGCCGCTCGATCGCCAGCGTCTCGCCGCCCACCGTGCGGTAATTGCGCGCGATGCGCTCGCACTGCTCGTCGACTTCGACGGGCTCGCTGCGGTCGGCGCCATCGTGCGCGAACACCAGAAACTGGTCGACGATGTGCGCCATGGACTCCACGTCGCGCACCACGCCGTCACGCACCTTTTGCTCGTCCATCATTTCGGCGCGCAGACGCAAACGCGCCAGCGGCGTCTTGAGGTCGTGCGCCACGCCCGCGAGCATGACCGCGCGGTCTTTCTCGGTGCGCTCGACTTCCTTCACCATCTGATTGAAGCCGCGCGTGAGCTGGCGCAGCTCGCGCGGACCGCGCTCGCGCAGCGGCGGCACGGGCTGGCCGCGGCCGAAGCGCGCGACCGCGTGAGCCAGCGCGCGCAGCGGCTTTTGCACCATCCACGCCGCCACCAGCGCGGCCACCAGCGCCGCCGAGAAGATGATGATGAACCACGGCGCGCGGTCGATCGGCCGCATCATGCGCAGCGGCTGCCCCGGCACCACGATCCACTTCGCGTCCTGCGGCCCCTTCACCCACAGCGTGGGCGGACGGCCCGGCATGCCGGGGCGCACTTCCGTGCCCGGCGGCATGCGCTCGCGGATGTCGTCAAGGAAGCGGTGAAGCGGCTCCGGCATTTCGCTGCGCATGGTCGGCACGTCCGGGCTGTCGGCCGGCACCAGCTGCACCCGCGAGGGCAGCGGCTGGTCGGGCTCGCGCTGGACGTGCTGGCGCACGGCGTCGACGAGGAACATGGCCTCTTCGACCGCGTAGCGCGATTGCATCTGGTCGCGCTCGAGACGCATGAGCGCGAACCAGGCGACGTGCGACAGCAGCAGAACGCCAATGAAGAGCAGCGCAAGCCGCCCGAACAGCGAATCAACCGGCCGGCGCATGACCACTCTGCTCGCCGTCCGGCACGAAAACGTAGCCGCGGCCACGCACCGTCTGGATGAAGCGCGGCGTGGACGGATCGGTTTCGAGGATGCGTCGCAGACGCCACACCTGCACGTCGATGCCGCGGTCGGTGCCGTCGTATTCCGGACCGTGCAGCAGTTCGAGCAGGCGCTCGCGCGTGAGCGTGCGCATGGGGTGATTGACGAAAATCTTCAGGAGCGCGAACTCGCTGCCCGACAGCATGATGGGCTTGCCTTCCTGCTGGAGCGTGCGCGACTGGAAGTCGAGCGTGAAGCGGCCGAACGAGAACGGCTCGCGCTGCTCGGGCGCGGCGGCCGAGGGCAGCGTGCGGCGACGGCGCAGCACGGCCTGCACGCGCGCCAGCAGTTCGCGCGGGTTGAAGGGTTTGCCGAGGTAATCGTCGGCGCCCAGTTCGAGACCGACGATGCGGTCCACGTCGTCGGCGCGCGCGGTCAGCATGATGACGGGGATGTCGTCGCCGGACGCGCGCAGCTTGCGCAGCGCGGTGAGTCCGTCGACGCCCGGCATCATGAGATCGAGCACGATCAGGTCGGGGCGCTCGCGCTCGAGGCGGCGCTCGAGCGAGCCCGCATCGTGCAGCACCGACACTTCCATGCCTTGCCGCGCCAGATAGTCGCGCAGCAGGTCGCGCAGTTCGACGTCGTCATCGACGACCAGAATTTGAGTAGCCATGGGACGAAGTTTAACGCGCGCATGTAAGCCGTTTGCTTACACGGAGGCGCTTTGGGTTACGAGAAGTTACCGCGAAAGGCACATGTAATGTCGCGTAATGACAACGCCGTGGCCCGTAACACGCCGCTCCTGACCGGCCTATACGCTAGGGACACCGGTTGCGGCCACCCTGCTTCGGACGCCGTGCCAAACCGGACCAAACCTTCAAGGATTTGTCAGGAGCATCACCATGTACAAGACTACTTCGCGCCTTCTCGCGATCGCCGCTGCCTCTCTCGCTCTCACGGTCGGCGCAACCGCCGCCAATGCACAAACGCCGCCGCCGCCCCGGGCGGTCCCGGCATGATGCACGGCCCGCACGGCGGCCCGGGCATGCACGGCGACTTCATGATGGGCGCCAAAAAGCTGCACGACAAGCTCAACCTGAACGCCGCTCAGGAAAAGCAATGGCAAACCGCCGTCGACACCATGAAGCAGAACGGCCAGGCCATGCGCAAGAACCATGAACAGCTCAAGCAGCAGTTCGACGCGCAGAAGAACCAGCCGATCCTCGACCTGAACGCGATGCACGCCACGCATCAGCAGATCGAGCAGCAGGAAGCGCAACTGCGCGAGCAGACCGCGCAAGCCTGGCTCGCGTTCTACAACGGCCTGAACGACCAGCAGAAGACCACCGTCAGCTCGGCGCTCAAGGAGCACTTCGCGAAGATGGAACAGCGCCACGAGAAGATGCGTCAGCGCTGGGAACAGCACCGCCACGACAAGGGCGCGGCATCGGCGCCGGGCGCGCAGTAAGCAACCGGGCGCCAATCGAGGCGCGCGCCTGAGCGGACGCGCGGCGGGTCGCGCCGCCGCACGTCCGCCCGGCGCGGGCCTGACCGCCCGGTTCAGCAAAGACGCAAACAAAAGCGAAAGCGCCGCGAGTCTCATCCCTCGCGGCGCTTTTTTCATGGCCGCGCGCGGGGGGCCGCCCCGCGCGCAGCGTCACACGCACGGCCTGCGCGTCCCGTGCGGCATCACGCCACGTCGAACAGCAGCACTTCCGCCGCTTCGCCCTTCGCGAGCACCACGGCCGTTTCGGCTTCGATCATCGCCGCGTCGCCGGTGTCCAGGCGCTCGCCGTTGACCTCCAGCACGCCGCGCGCCACCTGCACGTAGACCCGCCGCCCCGCCGGCACCGCATATTCGGCGCGCTCGTCGCCGTCGATCAGCGCTGCGTGAATCGAGGCGTCGGCCTGCACCGTCACCGAGCCGTCGCGCCCGTCGGGCGAGGCGATCAGGCGCAGACGGCCGCGCTTGTCGGCGTCGTCGAACCGCTTTTCCTCGTAGCCCGGCGCGCCGCCGCGTTCGGTCGGCAGCAGCCAGATCTGCAGCAGATGCGCTTCCTCGTCCTTCGAGGCGTTGAACTCGCTGTGCATCACGCCCGTGCCGGCGCTCATGCGCTGCACGTCGCCGGGGCGGATGGTCGAGCCGTTGCCCATGCTGTCGCGGTGCGCGAGCGCGCCGGAAAGCACATAGGTGACGATTTCCATGTCGCGGTGGCCGTGCGCGCCGAAGCCGCGTCCGCCCGCGATGCGGTCGTCGTTGAGCACGCGCAGTGCGCCGTAGTGCAGATGCGCTTCGTCGAAATAGTCCGCGAACGAGAAGCTGTGATACGTGTCGAGCCAGCCGTGGTTGGCATGGCCGCGTTCGTCGGCGCGTCGGATCGCAAGCATGGGGATTCTCCGTTCAGTCATGTCGATGTCCGAAGGTAGGGGCGGACGGCCTCGCGCACAATCCGCACCTGCGCACCGCATCGTTTCGCCAGCAACATCAATGGCCGGCGCGGGCGCGTCGCGGCCGTCCGGACACCGATCGGGCGCCCGATCGCCGCTCGATACGCGCCCCGCGACCAATTCTGTCAGGCCTGAACCACATGCCTGGTGCCGAGTCGCCCGCGTGCGCCCTGGCTTCGGGTAAAATACCGCGCTTTTCGGCCAGCGCCAGCTCGCGCGCGACCCGGCGCCGGCTTTGGGCGCCAGCCTGGACGCCCTGCGCGTCCGACCCGTATTTTTGATCGCCTACAATGGCGGCGCTCCGGCCACGAGCCGGTTCGCGCAAGTCGCGAGCGAGCGCCGGTATCGACGCGCGCCGCCGGCGCCGCGGTCCCGAAGCGCCCGCCTCAGCTATGGAAGGGACGGAGTCAGTGATGAACCACTCGCTGCGCCCCGACAGGAGAAAGATGAAGAAGTTCGCAGTGTGCGTCGCGCTCGCCCTGATGGCGGGCAGCGCCGCGGCCAGGGATTGGCATACCGTGCGTATCGGCGTCGATGCGAGCTATCCGCCGTTCGAGTCCAAGGCCGCCAACGGCCAGATCGTCGGTTTCGACGTCGACCTCACGAAGGCGCTGTGCGCGCGCATGAACGTGAAGTGCGTGTGGGTGGAAAACGACCTCGACGGCATCATTCCGGCGCTCAAGGCGCGCAAGTTCGATGCGATCGTCTCGTCGCTGACGATCACGCCGCAGCGCCGCCAGCAGATCGACTACTCCGACAAGCTGTTCGACGCGCCCGCGCGCATGATCGCGCGCAGCGGTTCGCCGCTGCTGCCGACGCCCGAATCGCTCAAGGGCAAGAACGTCGGCGTGGAACAGGGCTCGACCCAGGAAGCGTACGCGAAGGTCCACTGGGCGCCCAAGGGGGTGAACGTGGTGTCGTACCAGAACCAGGATCAGGTCTATCAGGATCTGATCGCGGGCCGCCTCGACGCCACGCTGCAGGATGAAGTGCAGGCCGACTACGGTTTCCTGAAGACGCCGCGCGGCAAGGGCTTCGGCTGGGCCGGTCCGGAAGTCGAGGATCTGGCGACGATCGGCGACGGCACCGCCATCGGCCTGCGCAAGGACGACGCCGACCTGAAGGCGAAGTTCAACGCGGCCCTCGCCTCGCTGCACAAGGACGGTACGTTCGACCAGATCGCGAAGCAGTATTTCGACTTCCCGATCTACAAGGGCAAGTAACTCGGGCAAGCGAGCCGGGCAAAAGGCCGGCGCGCGCGGCGCGCCCGGGGCTCGCCCCGATGGACCGCGCAGGCGCTTCGTATACAGTGCGAAGCGCGTCCTGCGAAGACGCCGTCCAGAGCGCCATTCGACACCATTCGACACGCGCCTCCAGGACACGGAGACCGACGGCCACGCGGCGAAGCCTCGCCAGCCGCGCTTGACCGGATTTGAACCGCGGCAGTCGCTGCCGCGCCTTTCGCGAGGCGCCCCTCGGCATCGAGGACGCTTCGTCGAGGACTCACCTATGTTTCTTCAAGGCTACGGCCCGCTGATCCTCGCCGGCACCTGGCAGACCGTCAAGCTCGCGGTGCTCTCGCTCGTGCTCTCCTTCGTGCTCGGGCTGATCGGCGCGGCGGCGAAGCTCTCGAAAAACCGCGCCGTGCACGGCGCGGGCACGGCCTACACCACGCTGATCCGCGGCGTGCCCGATCTCGTGCTGATGCTGCTGCTGTTCTACAGCATCCAGATCTGGCTGAACGACCTCACCGACATGCTCGGCTGGGATCAGATCGACATTGACCCGTTCCTCGCCGGCGTGGTGGTGCTCGGCTTCATCTACGGCGCGTACTTCACGGAAACCTTCCGCGGCGCATTTCTCGCCGTGCCGCGCGGCCAGCTCGAAGCGGGCCACGCCTACGGCATGACGAACTGGCAGGTGTTCACGCGCATCATGTTCCCGCAGATGATGCGCTTCGCGCTGCCCGGCATCGGCAACAACTGGCAGGTGCTCGTGAAGTCCACGGCGCTCGTCTCGATCATCGGTCTCGCCGACGTCGTGAAGGCCAGCCAGGACGCCGGCAAGGGCACGCTGCGCTTTTTCTTCTTCACGCTGCTCGCGGGCGCGATCTATCTCGGCATCACGACGGTCTCGAACTTCGTGCTGATGTATCTCGACAAGCGCTACTCCACGGGCGTGCGCAAAGCGGATCTCTGAGATCCAGGCTCAGGCGGAACTTAGCCAGAAGACAAGACAAGGCCAACGACAATGCAAGACCTGATCCAGCTGATCCAGCAATACTGGCGCAACTATCTCTACACCGACGGGTATCACTTCACGGGCGTCGCGATCACGGCCTGGCTGCTGGTGATTTCGATCGGCCTCGGCTTCTGCCTCTCGGTGCCGCTCGCCGTCGCGCGCGTCTCGAAGAAGAAGTGGCTCTCGGGCCTCGTGTGGCTGTACACGTACATCTTTCGCGGCACGCCGCTCTACGTGCAACTGCTGCTCTGCTACACGGGCCTCTACAGCCTCGAAATCATCCGCAATCACGAGCTGACGAGCGCGTTCTTCCGCAGCGGCATGAACTGCACGCTGCTCGCGTTCACGCTCAACACCTGCGCGTACACGACCGAGATCTTCGCGGGCGCCATCAAGGCGACGCCCTACGGCGAGATCGAGGCCGCGCGCGCCTACGGCATGAGCCCGTTCACGCTGTATCGCCGCGTGATCCTGCCGTCGGCGCTGCGCCGCGCGCTGCCCTACTACAGCAACGAAGTCATCCTGATGCTGCACGCGACCACCGTCGCGTTCACGGCCACCGTGCCGGACATCCTGAAGATCGCGCGCGACGTGAACTCGGCGACGTACCAGTCGTTCGGCGCGTTCGGCATCGCCGCGGTGCTGTACCTGATCATTTCATTCACGCTCGTGTGGCTGTTCCGCCAAGCCGAGCGCCGCTGGCTCGCATACCTGCGACCGCAAGGCAAGTGAGCCAACGAGGTCTTTGATGAATTCCCAGAAGCAGAAACTTTTCGTCGATTCGATCCACAAGCAGTACGGCGACAACGAAGTGCTCAAAGGCGTCTCGCTCAAGGCGAACGCCGGCGACGTGATCAGCGTGATCGGCTCGTCGGGCTCCGGCAAGAGCACGATGCTGCGCTGCATTAACTTCCTCGAGCAGCCGAACGCGGGCCGCATCTTCGTCGACGGCGAAGAAGTCGTCACGAAGGCCGACCGCCGCAGCGGCGCGCTCGTGGCCGCCGACGTCAAGCAGTTGCAGCGCGTGCGCACCAAGCTCGCGATGGTGTTCCAGCACTTCAACCTGTGGTCGCACATGACGGTGCTCGAGAACGTGATCGAGGCGCCGGTGCACGTGCTCGGTCTTTCGCGCAAGGAGGCCGAGGACCGCGCGCGCGTCTATCTGGAGAAGGTCGGGCTCGCGCCGCGCGTGGAGAAGCAGTATCCGTCGCATCTCTCGGGCGGCCAGCAGCAGCGCGTGGCGATCGCCCGCGCGCTCACCATGAACCCCGACGTGATGCTGTTCGACGAACCGACTTCGGCGCTCGACCCCGAACTCGTCGGCGAAGTGCTCAAGGTGATGCAGCAGCTCGCCGAGGAAGGCCGCACGATGATCGTCGTGACGCACGAAATGGGTTTCGCGCGCAACGTTTCGAATCATGTGATGTTCCTGCATCAAGGCCGCGTGGAAGAGGAAGGCGTGCCCGCCGAGGTGTTCGCCAATCCGAAGAGCGACCGTCTGCGCCAGTTTTTGTCGGGCAGTCTGAAGTGATGCCGGGTTTTGTAGTCGCGCTGCATAGTCAGTCTATGTAGTCGACTACATCCGTTCCAGCGGCGATGTAGTAAAAGTAGTATTTCAAGGCGCTTTCTGCGCCTTTTCTTTTTTCCTTCGCAACCCGCCTCTCGCCCCCGAAAATCGCCGCCAAAAGCGCGTTTTTCGCATTACTCCTGCGTCCTTCACGCGTCAATAGTGGCAATCCTGAGGAGCCCCCCTGACGATCCGTGTGTCCCTTGTCTGATAAGGATTTAGGCATACTTTTCAGACTCGGGTGACCACCATCCAGGAAGGCCATATGGCAATTTGACGACACCCGGCGCCGCCCGCGCGATTTCGTTCGCCACCGCCCACCTTTTTTGCTAAATTAGTAACCAAAGTAGCAAAACAAACTTCTTTAAAAGTAGTTTCACTTCAAATAAGAACGGGAGATGCCAGTCAACCAGGGGATCTGCATGACGACTCGATCAGGTTGTCCTGCTCGCATCGTTTCCGTACGCCGATCCTCCGGGTCACACTCCCTTTACGCGACCGTTTCTGTCCGCAGCACCCCGAAGGCGCGCGGACGTCTTTCGCAGTACTAAGGTTGACTCTTTGACAGGGTATGGAGGAGAAGATGAAGAAAGCATTGCTCGCCGCAGCATTGATGTCGGCTGGCGTCGTGGCGCATGCGCAAAGCAGCGTGACGCTCTACGGCCGCCTCGACGCAGGTGTGGCGTACATGAACGGCGTCGGCGCCGGTTCGGGCGCAAACGGCCAGGCTACCCATGGCACGAGCCAGGTTCAGCTCGAAAGCGGCTACTGGGGCACCAGCCTCTGGGGCATGAAGGGCGTTGAAGACCTCGGCGGCGGCAACAAGGCACTCTTCCAGTTGGAAGGCAGCTTCAGCACGGCAACGGGCGCAGGTCCGGGCAACGGCGGCCTCTTCAATCGCTGGGCAACGGTCGGTATGTCGAACGACAACTACGGTACGCTGCTGTTGGGCCGCGAACTGATGATCGTCAACGGCATTTGGGACTTCGACCCGTTCGGTCAGTCGAACTGGTCGTCGGCATCGATGGTCCGTGGTCGTAACTGGCCGCAATCAAGCAACAACATTTCGTACCAGTCGCCGAAGTTCTACGGCTTCGACGTGTACGGCCAGTACTCGTTCTCGAACGCCACGAACTGGAACGGTAACGGCACGACGTCGCAAGGCCGCCAGAACGGCATCCAGCTGACCTACACGAACTCGCTGTTCCAGGTTCGCGGTATCTACGACGAAATCCGCAATCCGGCCAACGGTACGCTGGGTGGCACGTACGACCAGACCAACGCAGACAACGCCTCGCAAGGCGTCTTCGCGTACTCGCGCGACTACATGGCGATGGTCAACGTGTTCCTCGGTCCGTTCAAGGTTCAGGGCGGCTACGAAGCCGTTCGCTCGTCGGGCATGACGGGTCTGGCAATCGGCCAGCCGAGCACGCTCGATCACGAGTGGGGCGGTGTGACGTGGCAAGCCACGCCGGCTGCCGCGCTGATCGCCGCGGTCTACCACGTCAACGCGAACAACGGCGGCGGCAACGCCACGCTGTACACGATCGGCGGCTCGTACAACCTGTCCAAGCGCACGCTGCTCGACCTGCAGGTCGCCACGGTGCAGAACAGCAAGTCGGCCAACTTCGGTCTGAACGCCAACAACTACGGCGACTCGGCTGCCACGGGCAACCCGCTGGCCGGCCACAGCCAGACCGGCGTGTACGCAGGCATCCAGCACTCGTTCTAATTCCGGACGAGTGTAGACAGAACAGCTACATCGACGTTTTCACGCTGCTGCGAGAGGCGCGTATCGGTGCGGTGTCCGAAAGGGTACCGCACCGTTTTTTATTCCTGGGCGACCTTCGGGCCGCCCTTTTTCTTTGCCGGCGTCACGCTGTGACGTGACGCCCGTGCGGACGATCGATCAGACCGCCGCTTCGTTCTCTTCGCCCGTGCGGATGCGGATCACGCGCTCGACGTCGGTGACGAAGATCTTGCCGTCGCCGATCTTGCCGGTGCGCGCCGCGCCGATGATCGCGTCGATCACCTGGTCGGTCTGCTCGTCGGCGACCACGACTTCGATCTTCACCTTCGGCAGGAAGTCGACCACGTATTCGGCGCCGCGATACAGCTCCGTGTGGCCCTTCTGGCGGCCGAAGCCCTTCACTTCGGTGACGGTCAGGCCCGTGAGGCCCACTTCGGCGAGCGCCTCGCGCACTTCGTCGAGCTTGAACGGTTTGATGACGGCGGTAATGCGTTTCATGGCGATCCTCGTTCGGTATCGGTTACGTAGGTTTCGTATCCGGTGACTTGCGGTAAATGGGCAATGTGACTGGCGTAATTTTACGCCGCCGGCTCCTGCGCGGGCACGCGCTCCAGATCGGCGAGCCAGACGACCGATTCCGAATCACTCGGCGCGCGCCAGTCGCCGCGCGGCGACAGCGAGCCCCCCGTGCCCACCTTCGGCGCGTTCGGCACGCAACTGCGCTTGAACTGGCTCTGGCGGAAGAAGCGGTCGAGGAAAATCCGCAGATTGCGCTTGATGGCCGCCAGATCGTACTGATTGCGCGCGACCTCGGCGTTCTCCGGCCACGCGCCCGTCTCGCGGTCGCGCCACGCGTGACGCGCGAGGAACGCGACCTTCGCGGGCGTGAAGCCGAAGCGCAGCGTGTAGTAGAGATTGAAGTCCTGCAGCTCGTACGGTCCGATCGTGCTTTCGGTCTTCTGCTCGGGCGCGCCGTCCGACTTGCCGGGAATCAGTTCGGGGCTGATGTCGGTGCCGAGAATCGCTTCGAGCACGTCGCGTCCGCTCTCGCCGTTCTGGCCGATCTGGCCGGTTTCCGCGACCCAGCGCACGAGGTGCGTGATGAGCGTCTTCGGCACGCTGGCGTTCACGTTGTAATGCGACATGTGATCGCCGACGCCGTAGGTGCACCAGCCGAGCGCGAGCTCGGACAGATCGCCCGTGCCGATCACGATCGCATGATTGAAGTTCGCGAGACGGAACAGATGATTCGTGCGCTCGCCCGCCTGCACGTTTTCAAACGTGATGTCGTAGCTTTCCTTGCCTTCCGAATACGGATGGCCGAGGTCTTCGAGCATCTGCATGCAGCTCTTGCGGATGTCGATTTCGCGCGCCGTGCAGCCCACGAGATTCATCAGCTCGCGCGCCTGGCGCAGCGTGCGTTCGCTGGTCGCGAAGCCCGGCATCGTGTACGCGAGGATGTTCGCGCGCGGCAGCTTGAGGCGGTCCATCGCCTTCGCACAGACGAGCAGCGCGTGCGTGGAATCGAGCCCGCCCGACACGCCGATCACCACCTTCTTGATGTTGGCCTGCGAGAGACGCTGCACGAGCGCCTGCACCTGAATGTTGTAGACCTCGTTGCAGCGTTCGTCGCGGCGCTTCGGATCGGCCGGCACATACGGGAAGCGCTCGACGCGGCGCTCCAGCGCGAGCGTTTCCTGCTGCCACGGCGCCGCCCCTTGCGCGTTGTCTTGTGCATTGCCGACGGCGCATTCGATCACGCGGAACTTCGCGATTTCGTCGGCGTGACGGCGGATCGAATCGCCGAATGTGGTCTGGCGAATGCGCTCCTGCTGGAGGCGCTCCAGATCGACATCGGCGTAAATGATCTGCGAATCGTCGAAGAAACGCTCGGACTGCGCGAGCAATTCGCCGTTTTCGCAGACGAGCGCCTGACCGTCCCACGCGAGGTCCGTGGTCGATTCGCCCTTGCCCGCCGAGGTGTAGAGATACGCCGCGAGGCAGCGCGCCGACTGCTGCGAAACCAGTTGATGGCGATAGCCCGCCTTGCCCACCACCACGTTGGACGCCGACAGATTCACGAGCACCGACGCGCCCGCAAGCGCCGCGAACGACGACGGCGGAATCGGCACCCAGACGTCCTCGCAGATTTCCACCTGGAAGCGCAGGCCCGCGACCTCCGGCACGTCGAACAGCAGCGCGGCGCCGAACGGCACGTCCGCGCCCGCGATGCGCACGCTGTCGACGCTCGCGCTGTCGGCGGCGCTGAACTGGCGCGGCTCGTAGAACTCGCCGTAGTTCGGCAGATAGCTCTTCGGCACGATGCCCGCGACGCGGCCGCCCGCCACCACGGCGGCGCAGTTGAACAGCGAATGCCCGACGCGCAGCGGCAAACCGACGATCATCGCGAGCGGCAGCGTCTTCGAAGCTTCGGCGATCTGCGCGAGCGCGTGCTCGCAGGCATCGAGCAGCGCCTGTTGATGGAAGAGATCGTCGCAGCTATACGCCGACAAACCGAGTTCCGGAAACGCGACGAGCACCGCGCCCTTCGCCGCCGCCTCGCGGGCGAGCGCGAGCGTCTGTTCGGTGTTGAAGACCGGATCGGCCACGTGGCAGCGCGGCAAGCCCACGGCCACGCGCGCGAAACCATGCGAGTAGAGATTGAAGAAGCGCTCTTTCATGTCGATAACCTTGGGCTCTTGAGGCAGTCGGCGCACGCGGCGCCTGGCAAGCGAATGGCGAGGTTCTGGTACGGTTCGTGCTGGCCGCGCGAACGTGCGCATTGCATGACGACGGCGCAACGACGGCAGCGGCACGATAGCGGCGGCGCGCCAGCGCTCACCCGTTCGGAGGGTTTGCTTTACCATGACCGCTTGCCGCGGCGCGGCGAAACCGGCGCACCCGCGCCGCGACGGGCCGAAACCCTCGCCGCCCGCCTCCCACCTCGCCACGCCAGAACGGGCACGCAAGTTGAAAAAGGAACATTTCGATTATCGCACGGGCATTCTCGGCTCACCGGCCGAGATCGACGCCGCCGAATGGAACGCGCTGCTCGCGCGCCAGGCGCAGCCGACGCCCTTTTTGCGCCACGAATTCCTCACGGCGCTCGACGCCACGCGCTGCGCCGCGCCCGACGCGGGCTGGGCGCCGCAGTTCGTCACGCTCACCGACCCGCAAACGGGCAAGCTTGCCGCCGCCGCGCCGGTCTATCTCAAGGGCCATTCGTACGGGGAATACGTGTTCGACTGGGCCTGGGCCGACGCCTACAAGCGCAACGGCCTGGAGTACTACCCGAAGCTGCTGTGCGCCGTGCCGTTCACGCCGGTGCAAGGCACCCGCCTGCTGGCCGCCGACGAACCCGCGCGCCGCCATCTGGCCGCCACGCTGCTGGCGTTCGCGGAGCAGGCCGAAGTCTCGTCGCTGCACGTGCTGTTTCCGCCCGAAGACGATGCGCGCGCGCTCACCGACCTCGGCATGATGCAGCGCGAAGGCGTGCAGTTTCACTGGCTCAACCAGGGCTACCGCGACTTCGACGACTTCCTCTCGACGCTCGAACAGAAGAAGCGCAAAAACATCCGCGCCGAGCGCCGCAAGGTGCGCGAGGCCGGCGTGACGCTGCGGCGCGTGCGCGGCGAGGACATCCGCGACGAGGACTGGCGCTTTTTCAGCCGCTGCTATCGGCAGACCTACCGCGAGCATTTTTCGTCGCCGTATCTGAACCTCGATTTTTTCCGCATGATCGGCGCGTCGATGCCCGAGAACCTGCTGCTCGTGATCGCCGAATACGAAGGCAAGCCGATCGCCAGCTCGCTCGTGGTGTATCAGCGCGGCGCGGACGGCCGCGGCGGCACGCTCTACGGCCGCTATTGGGGCGCGCTCGAACACGTGCCCTGCCTGCACTTCGAGACCGCGTACTATCAGCCGCTCGAATTCTGCATCGAGGAAAAACTCGACGTGTTCGAAGGCGGCGCGCAAGGCGAGCATAAAATGGCGCGCGGCTTCATGCCGACCGTCACGCGCTCGGCGCACTGGCTCGCACATCCCGCGTTCGCCGACGCCGTCGCGCGCTTTCTCGACAGCGAGACGAACCAGATTCACGCCTATATGCACGAGTTGAACGAGCACAATCCGTTTCGCGGATAACGCCAGCCCGAACGCAAACGCCGACGCACACTCACCCAAGCCTCACGATCATCGCTTCCAGAAATATGCCGTGGTTTCTCTATCTGCTCGAATGCGCCGACGGCAGCGTCTACACGGGCATCGCCATCGACGTGGCCGCGCGTTTCGCGCAGCACGCCGACGGCACGGGCGCGCGCTACACGCGCTCGCGCAAGCCCGTGCAGGTGCTCGCGCAATTCGAACTCGCCGATCGCGCGAGCGCCTCCCGCGCCGAATACTGGGTCAAGCGCCTCACGCCGCGTGAGAAACGCGCGCTCGCGGCAGGCGCGCGCACGCTCGAATCGGTGCTGCCGCCGGTGCCGCTCGAAGTGCCCGCAAGCGACGAACCGGAAGCCGAAGCGCCCGCTTGAAGCCAAACCCGCGCCCATGAAAAAACCGCACGGCCTTTCGGCACGTGCGGTTTTTTTACCGCCAGGAATCGCGACGCTTACTTCTTCGCGTTCGCGAGGCCTTCGGTGATTTCCTTGTGAGCGGCTTCGATGCCGACCCAGCCTTCGACCTTGACCCACTTGCCCTTTTCGAGCGCCTTGTAGTTCTCGAAGAAGTGCTTGATCTGGTCTTTCAGGTACTCGGGCACGTCGTCCAGCGTCTTGATGTTCGCCGTCATCGGGCAAACCTTGTCGTGCGGCACGGCGATCAGCTTCGCGTCGACGCCCGACTCGTCCGTCATCTGCAGCATGCCGAGCGCGCGCGAACGCACGACCGAGCCGGCCAGCAGCGGGAACGGCGTGATCACGAGCACGTCGACGGGGTCGCCGTCGCCCGAGAGCGTCTGCGGAATGAAACCGTAGTTGACCGGATAACGCATGCCGGTGCCGACGAAACGGTCGACGACGAGCACGCCCAGATCCTTGTCGGCTTCGTACTTGACCGGATCGCTCTGCGCCGGAATCTCGATGATCACGTTGAAGTCGTGCGGCAGATCCTTGCCGGCGGGGACATTTGCGAAGCTCATGAGCGCTCTCTGAGAGAAGGGGAAAAAAGCGACGGTTCACGCGAGGCGCGCGGCGAGCACGCGGCTCTCGCGCGAGGCGTGCCGGTGCGAAACCGGACGTCACAGGTTCGCAGCATTATAGCCAATCGGCTGCGGCGTCCGGATGAAGCCCGGATGAAGCGTCTCCTGAAAACCCACGCGTGCGCCGCGATTGGCGCGATAATGGCCCGGCAGGCCGGCGCTCGCGCACGCAACGCGCGGCGCCTGCCTGTTGATGGCCTGATACTGGCCGTTCGTGTTTTCGTCTTGCGTTCCCTTCCCTCGTTTCATCTCCTATTTACGAGGCGCATGCATGGAAGAAGCGAAGCATTTCATCAGCGGCGCGTGGCGCGCGCCCGCCAGCGGCGAAACCCTCGCCGCCCTCGATCCCTCCACCGGTCAACCCTTCGCGCAACTCGCGCGCGGCAATGCCGCCGACATCGACGCCGCAGTGCAGGCCGCGCGCGCCGCGTATGAAGGCATCTGGGGCGCGCTCAGCGCCGCCGAACGCGGACGCCTGCTGTTCAAGCTCTCGGGACTCGTCGCGCAGCATCAGGAAACGCTCGCGCAACTCGAAGCGCAGGACACCGGCAAACCGCTCAAGCAGGCCCGCGCCGACGCCGCCGCGCTCGCGCGCTACTTCGAGTTCTACGCGGGCGCCGCCGACAAGCTGCACGGCGAAACGCTGCCCTATCAGCACGGCTACACGGTCCTCACGATCCGCGAGCCGCACGGCGTGACGGGCCACATCGTGCCGTGGAATTATCCGATGCAGATCTTCGGACGCAGCGTGGGCGCCGCGCTCGCGACCGGCAACGCCTGCGTGGTGAAGCCCGCCGAGGACGCCTGCGTGTCGCTGCTGCGCGTGGCGGCGCTCGCGCATGAAGCGGGCTTTCCGCCCGGCGCGCTCAATCTCGTCACCGGGCTCGGCCACGAGGCGGGCGCGGCGCTCTCGGCGCATCCGGGCATCGACCACATCTCGTTCACGGGCTCGCCGCAAACCGGCAAGCTCGTCGCGCAGGCCGCCGCCGAACATCACGTGCCGGTCACGCTCGAACTGGGCGGCAAGTCGCCCCAGATCGTGTTCGCCGACGCCGACTTCGACGCCGCGCTGCCCGTGCTCGTCGCCGCGATCGTGCAGAACGCCGGGCAGACCTGCTCGGCGGGCAGCCGCGTGCTGATCGAGCGCAGCGCCTATGCGCCGCTGCTCGAGCGGCTCGCGGCTGCGTTCGAAACGCTGCGAGTCGGGCCCGCGAGCGCCGATCTCGACTGCGGCCCGCTCATCAACGAGAAGCAGCGGCGGCGCGTGCGCGGCTTTCTCGACGAAGCGCAGCGCGACGGCATCGCCGTGGCCGCGCGCGGCACGCTCGACGCCGCCGCGCCCTCCGGCGGTTTCTACGAAGCCCCGACGCTGCTGCGCGACGTGCCACCGCAAAGCCGTCTCGCTCAGGAAGAAGTGTTCGGCCCCGTGCTCGCCGCCATGCCTTTCGACGACGAAGCCCACGCGCTCGCGCTCGCCAACGGCACGCCCTACGGCCTCGTCGCGGGCGTGTGGACGCGCGACGGCGCGCGCCAGATGCGCATCGCGCGGCGCGTGCGCGCGGGCCAGGTGTTCGTCAACAACTACGGCGCGGGCGGCGGCGTCGAACTGCCGTTCGGCGGCTCGCGCCAGTCGGGCCACGGCCGCGAAAAAGGCTTCGAAGCGCTCTACGGCTTCACCGTGCTGAAAACCATCGCGCTCAAGCACGGCTGAGGCCACACCGTTTTTTCATCGCTGATAAAAAATTCGGAGACAGCATGCGACTCACAGGCAAGACGGCCGTCGTGACGGGCGCCGGTTCGGGATTCGGCGAAGGCATCGCCAAAACCTATGCGCGCGAAGGCGCGAATGTCGTCGTCAACGATCTGAACGCCGAGGCCGCACAGCGCGTCGCGAGCGAGATCGCGCACGCGGGCGGCCAGGCGATCGCCGTGCAAGGCGACATCACGCGCGAAGCCGACTGGCACGCGCTGCGCGACGCCGCCATCGGCCGCTTCGGCAGCGTGGAGATCGTCGTCAATAACGCGGGCACCACGCATCGCAACAAGCCCGTGATGGAAGTCAGCGAAGCGGAATTCGACCGCGTTTTCGCCGTCAACGTGAAAGGACTCTACTGGAGCGTGCGCGCGTTCGTGCCGCATTTTCGCGAGCGCGGCGGCGGCGCGTTCGTCAACATCGCCTCGACGGCGGGCATCCGGCCGCGCCCCGGGCTCGTCTGGTACAACGGCAGCAAGGGCGCGATGATCGTCGCGAGCAAGGCGCTCGCCGCCGAACTCGGCCCCGACCGCATCCGCGTGAACTGTGTGAATCCCGTGATCGGCGATACGGGCCTCACCGCCGAATTCATGGGCGTGCCCGACACGCCCGAGAACCGCGCGCGCTTCGTCGCGACGATCCCGCTCGGGCGCTTCTCCACGCCGCAGGACGTGGCCAACGCCTGCCTCTATCTGGCCTCCGACGAAGCCGCGTTCATCACCGGCGCGTGTCTCGAAGTGGACGGCGGGCGCTGCGTCTGAGCCACGCCGCGCCGCTTTCGCCTCGCTCGTAAGTGCTTGACGCATGAGTGTTTTCCCGCGCCGCCACGCTCCGGCGGCGCGGCTAGAATGGTCGTGCTTTAATCCGGTGTACTCGACGCAAACAACACGAATAACAGCCGACACACGACATTGGAGACACCATGGCCAGTCCAGCGAATCCCCTGCCGCATGCGAGCGCGGGCGCGCCGCCTTCGGCGTTCGAAGAAGCCACTTACCGCAAGGTCGCCTGGCGGCTCACGCCGCTCCTGATGCTCTGCTACGTGGTCGCGTATCTCGACCGCGTGAACGTCGGCTTCGCCAAGTTGCAGATGAGCGCGGCGCTCAATCTCTCCGATGCGGTCTACGGCTTCGGCGCGGGCATTTTCTTCATCGGCTACTTCCTGTTCGAAGTGCCAAGCAATGTGATCCTGCATCGCGTGGGCGCGCGCATCTGGATCGCGCGCATCATGGTCACGTGGGGGCTCGTGTCCATTCTCACGATGTTCGTCACCACGCCGACGATGTTCTACGTGATGCGCTTCCTGCTCGGCCTGTGCGAAGCGGGCTTCTTCCCCGGCATCATCCTCTATCTGACCTACTGGTATCCGGCGCACCGGCGCGGCCGCATGACGACGTGGTTCATGACGGCCATCGCGCTCTCGGGCGTGATCGGCGGTCCGGTGTCGGGCTGGATCCTCAAGGCCTTCGACGGCGCGAACGGCTGGCAAGGCTGGCAGTGGCTGTTTCTGCTCGAAGGGCTGCCGTCGGTGATCGTCGGCGTGCTGGTGTTTTTTGTGCTCGACGACCGCATCGGCAACGCGAAGTGGCTCACGCCCGACGAACGCGCGCTGCTCGAACGCAACATCGCCGCCGAAGACGCGACCAAGGAAGATCCGCCGCTCGTCACCGTGCTCACGAGTCCGCGCGTGCTGCTCATGAGCCTCACCTACTTCTCGTTCGTGATGGGTCTGTACGGCGTGAGTTTCTGGCTGCCGACCATCATCAAGGCGACGGGCGTGAAGGACGCGCTGGCGATCGGCCTGCTCTCGGCGATTCCGTTCGCGGCGGCGGTGGTCGGCATGGTGCTGGTGGCGAAGAGCGCCGACCGTCGCCGCGAACGTCGCTGGCACATCGCGATTCCGGCGGCCGTGGGCGCGCTCGGCCTCGTGCTCTCGGTGACATGGGCGCACGACACCGCGCTCGCGATGGCCGCGCTCACGCTCGCGACCTTCGGCATCCTCACCACGCTGCCGCTGTTCTGGAGCCTGCCCACAGCGTGGCTCGCGGGCACGGGCGCCGCGGCGGGCATCGCGCTCATCAACTCGATCGGCAATCTCGCGGGCTTCCTGAGCCCGTACGCCGTGGGCTGGCTCAAGCAGGCGACCGCCGCCAACGACTCGGGCATGTACATGCTCGCGGCGTTCATGATCCTCGGCGGGCTGCTCGCGCTGTCGGCGCCGAAGACGCTGGTCGATCGATAAACGCGCGTAACACGCTGCGTCGAAAAAAAACGGCCGCTAGCAGCGGCCGTTTTTCGTTGCAGCATGCGCAGCGATAGCGCACGATCGGACTATCGGACGATCACACCACGTTCATCGACATCGCGCTTTCGCGATAGTGCGTGGCCGCCTTGCCGGCGTCGCCCAGTTCCTCGTGCAGACGCGCGAGCGCGCGGTGCGAGCGGATCTTGAGCGGCTCGTTGTTGCTCGCGTTGGCCGACTTCAGCGCCGCCTCGAGGAACGACTGCGCCTTGCCCCACAACTGCTGCTTCAGGCACAGGCGACCCAGCGCGAACAGCAGATCGCCGTCTTCGGGACGCTCCTTGCGCCACGCCTCGGCCTTCTGGATCAGCGGCAGCGCGTCATCGCCGGCCGTGTCCGGATAGCGGCGCAGCAGGCGCGCGTCCCAGTTCTGCGCGAGCGCTTCCTCGACGATCTTGCGCGCGTCCGCCTGACGCTCCAGCGCGATCAGCAGTTCGGCCGCGCAATCGGCCAGACGCGGCGAATGACGCTCGATCGGCGACAGCGCGTGCCAGAGTTCGAGCAGCGCGTCGGCGTTATGGCGACGGTCGCGCAGCAGGTTCTCGGCCGCCAGCTGGCGCAGACGCACCGCCACGGCCGGATGCAGCGCCTCGCGCTTTTCCAGCGTCTTCACGAGCTTGAGCACTTCGCTCCAGTTCTTGAGCTGCTGCTGCGCGCGCAGCGCGATCTGCTGCGCGTGAATGCGGCGGCCGCCCTGCGAGCGCATTTCGGTGAGCGCGGCGAGCGCGCCGTCCGCATCGCGGCCGTCGGCGCGCATGTCGGCGGTCGCCATCAGACGCGCTTCCTGCAACTCGGGGTCGTCGACCTGCGTGAGCCAGTCGTCGCGGCGCGCGTACTCGTGCAGACGATGCGCGGCGTTCGCGGCGATCAGGCCCGCGGCGCCCTTGTTGTTGTCGTCGGCGAGCGAGTCGCGCGCGGCCTTCTCGGCGCGCGAGAAACGGCCCGCGTAGAGATTGCCGATCGCGTCGCGCAGCGCCGAATGCGCCTTTTCCTTGCGCGCGCGTGCGCGGTACGCGGCCACGCGGCGCGGCATCGTCACGACGTTGCGCACGAAACGCAGGATCGCGTAGAGCAGCAGGAAGGCCACCACGATGCCGACCACGAACAGATTGAGCGACACATCCACGCGATACGGCGGATAGACGAGCAGCACCTGCCCCGCGTCGAACCGGCCGACGGTCGCGAGCGCGACCGCCACGATGAACAGGAGCGCGAGCCAGAGAAGTCCACGGATCGCCATGCTTACCCCCGGCTCTGGTATTGCTGCAGCGCCTTCAGGCTCGTGTCGAGCGTGGGCAGCGCGACAGCGGCCGAGCCCGCGTCCACCTGCTTGAGCAGGTCGCGCACGTTCTGCGTTTCTTTCGACGCGCCGTCGAAGTAGCGCGCGAGCGTTGCGTCGGCGGCGGCGAGGTCGGACTTGAGCGTGGCCGGATTGCGCGAGAGCAGCGACAGACGCGCCGACAGCAGGCGCAGCTTCAGGTTCTCGCGCATGAAGTAGCCCTGATCGGGCGAGACGAGCATGGCGTCGGCGTTGTCGATGCGGCGCACCTGCACGAGGCTCGCGATCTGCTGGCCGACGCCGTGCACGAAGGTGTCGAGCCACGCCTTCCAGCGCGGCTCGCCGGTGGCGGCGGCCGTCACGGCGACGTCGGCGGGCGCGGCGGCTTCGGGCTTCGTGTGCGCGACGAGCGCTTCGCCCGCGAGCGGCAGCGCGTCGATTTCGGCGAGCGCGGTGTCGAGCTTGATGGCGAGACCGGCGAGGTCGGTGGACGGCGCGGCCTTGAGCTTGTCGATGTCCTCGGCGATGGCCTTGCGCACGGCGAGCGCCTGCGGGCTGGCCGACGCGGCGAGGCGCGTGTCGGCGCTTTGCAGCGCGAACAGCGCGAGCTGCGTGTTGCCGGTGAGCTGGAGCTGCTCGCTCGCACTCGACAGCATCTGGCCGACTTCGGCGAGCGTCCAGTCGTCGCGGTTCTTCGCGAGGTCGGCATATTGCTGCGAGAGCGCCTGCTGCGAGTTCTGCGCGTCGGCGATCTTGCCTTCGAGCTGCGCCATCTGCTTGTCGATCTGCTGCGCGCTCGACGCGGCTTCGTCGGCGCGCGCGCGCAAGGCGGCGGTCTGCTGGTCGGCGCTCTGCTGGCGCTGCGCAAGCGAGGCGTCGACGCGGTCGAGCTTGCGATTGAGCGCATAGCCGCCGCCCGCCGCACCTGCCGCGAGCAGCACGACCACGAGCCAGAGGATCGCGGTGCCGCCGCCGCGGCGCGCGCCGCCGTTGCCGGCCGGCGTCAGCGGCGCGGACGAATAGGACGTCGATGCGGATGACGACGCAGCGGACGACGCAGGTCGCGCGCTCGCGGCCTGGGCGGCCGGTTTCGATGCCGTCGGGGAAGCGGTTTGCGAAGCGCCTGCCGAAGCGGCGCCTTGATTGGGAACGTGGCTGGAATCGTTCGAATCAGTCATGCGTGGTTGTGCCGGCGGCGAGGCCGGGGTGTTCTGAACCGGTTGAGCCGCCGAAAGCGCGGCTGAAGAGAGATCGGAAGAAACCGTGCTGGCTGGCGCGGATGCGGCAAGCCCCAGCAGCGTCTCGACGATGCGCTCGTCGCCCGCGCCGGACACCGTCATCCTATCAAAACCCAATCCGCGCGCCGTCTCGGCAATACGCGGATGCGGCGCGACCAGTTGCGCATGGCGCAGCTCGACGATCTCGCCTGCCGTGAGGTGCTCGCGCGCGAGTTCGTCGAGATTGCGCACGCCTTCCGAGCTGGTCACGAGCCACGCGTGCGGCGCGCCTTCGAGCAGCGTGTGAACCGCCGCCCACGCGCCCATCGGCGGCTCGGGCACGATGCGGCGGTAGGCCGCGACGGCCTCCACTTCCGCGCCCGCTTCGCGCAGGCGGTCGGCGAGCCATTCGCGGCCGCCGTCGCCGCGCACGATCAGCACGCGCTTGCCCGCGAAGGCGTTCTCGCCAAGCTCTTTTTCGAGTGCGGCGTACAGCGATTCCGAGTCGAAGCGCGCCGGCTCCTCGTCGGCGGAACCGGCCGGGCTGATCACGCGATGCGCGGGGGCGGCAACGCCGTGGCGCGCGAGCGCGGCGACGCTCGCCGGACCGACCACGCCGACGGGCAGCGCGTGCGGCCAGATCGACGAAATCGACCGGTAGCACTCGAACGCGCGGTCGACCGCATTCGGCGAAACGAACACCACGAGCGCATAGCGGTCGAGCGCGCCGAGCGCTTCGCGCAACGGCGCGTCGTCGCGCACGGGCGCGATGGCGATCAGCGGAAATTCGAGCGTGCGCAGGCCGCTCGCGGCCAGTTGCGCGGACAGCGCGTCCGACTGACCGGCCGGACGGGTGATGACAACGGTGAAATCCGTGCCCGCTGCCGTGCCGCGCGCGTCATGATGCGGCGCGGACGAATCGGCCGGCCCGCGCCATTCGTCGGGCTGGGCCGAACCCGGGCCGCCCTGGCGCGGCTGCCACGGGCCGCCGGTCATCGCGGCTCGGCGGGATCGTCGCCCGCGCGGTTGGCGTTGCCGGAAGTTGCCGGGGGCGCGTTCGGCACGCGTTGTTCTTCAGGCCCCGCTTCGGACAGCGCGCGCACGATCTCGAGCGCGCCCTGGGCGATCAGTTCGTCGGCGACCTTGCGGCCGAGCGCGACGGCGTCCGCGACCGTGGCGGGCGTGGCCGCATCTTCGGCGGCCAGCACGCGGCTCGCGTCCGGCGTGGCGATGGTGCCGCGCAGCGCGAGCTTGCCGTCCTGCCACTGCGCGTAGGCCGCGAGCGGCACCGAGCAACTGCCGCCGAGCGCGCGCGACACCATGCGTTCGGCCTCGACGGCCTTCGCGGTGGCGTCGTCGTGCAGCGGCGCGAGCCAGGCGGCGATGTCGGCGCGGTCGGCGCGGATCTCGATGCCGAGCGCGCCCTGTCCCGCCGCCGGCAGGCTGTCCGCCGGTTCGAGCAGCGCGCGGATGCGTGCGCCGAGACCCAGACGCTTGAGCCCCGCCGCCGCGAGAATGATGGCCGCGTAGTCGCCGCGGTCGAGTTTGCCGAGGCGCGTGTCGAGATTGCCGCGCAGCGGCTTCACGTCGAGATGCGGATAACGCGCGCGGATCATCGACTCGCGGCGCAGGCTGGAGGTGCCGACCACGGCGCCCGGCGGCAGCGTCGCGAGCGAGTCGTATTCGTTAGACACAAAGGCGTCGCGCGGATCTTCGCGCTCCATGATGCACGCGAGCGCGAAGCCCTCGGGCAGCTCCATCGGCACGTCCTTGAGCGAATGCACGGCCAGATCGGCGCGCCCTTCGGCCAGCGCCTGCTCCAGCTCCTTCACGAACAAACCCTTGCCGCCGACCTTCGACAGCGTGCGGTCGAGAATTTGATCGCCGCGGGTCGTCATTCCGACGATGCTCACGTCGCAGGATGGATATAATTTGTGCAGCGCAGCTTGCACATGCTCGGCCTGCCACATCGCGAGGCGGCTCTCCCGCGAAGCGATGACAAGCGTGCGGGGCATGGGCGCGGATAACGTCTCGGAATTCATGGCTAGCACATCGAATGACGGGTTCGAAAAACAGAATCGGATAACAGGCAATGTTAGCACGCGCCCCTTTTTAGGCCCGCGCGTGCGGCGGCAAGGAAGAGACACGGTCCGTCGCTGACGTACGCGCTATCTGCGCGTCGGCGGCGCTGATCCTGCACGCCCTCCCCGGCACCCGGCGCGAACCTGCGTCCGCTCCATGGTGCCGCGCTTTCGCAAAGCCTGCTCCCGGCGCGCCGGTATCCGCAGTTTTTCGCCGTCGTCGTATCGTCTTCGCCGTCGCTTGCCGTTCGGTCCGCCGCGATACCGCAGCACCGCAGTCCGCGCGGCTCGCGCAGGATGGCTCCCGCCATCCGTTCTGGTGGTTTCTGGTAGCACCGAAGTACCCTGACCGCGGCCCGCGCCGCGGCCATGCAGTTGGCAGTCCCCGAATACCCTGTCCACACTCCTGGCTAGTCTTGAGGAAAACATCGTGAAGTCTTCCGGATCGGCGCGCGCAGAGCGCCGCAACAACGCATCGCTTGCCTCTTCTTCCCCCGCGGCCGCCGACAAGGCCAAAACCGCCAGGGCCGTGAAAGCCGCAACGGCCACTGAAACGAAGAAGACGACGAAGACATCGAAACCGGCCGACGCCAGCAAGACCACGAAAACGAAAGCGACGAAGGCGGTCAAGGCCGGCAAGTCGTCAAAAGCCGCGTCGAAAGCCGCGTCGAAGGTCGCCGAATCCGCCGGGATCGTCGAAGTGGCGCAGGCGGCAAAGCCTGAAAAAGCCGCGAAGGCGACGAAAGCCACCAAGGCCGCAAAGCCCGCCAAGGCGCCGAAAACCGCCGGCGCGCCGCGCGGCGGCCGCACGCGCGACGAAGAACAGCGCGACGACAAGGACCAGCCGCTCTTCGAAGACATCCGCTATCTCGGACGCCTGCTCGGCGACGTCGTGCGCGAACAGGAAGGCGATGCCGTGTTCGAGGTGGTCGAAAGCATCCGCCAGACGGCCGTGCGTTTTCGCCGCGAGGACGACAACGCCGCCGCGCTCGCGCTGGAAAAACAGTTGCGCGGACTCTCGCCCGAGCAGACCGTGAGCGTGGTGCGCGCGTTCAGCTATTTCTCGCATCTGGCGAACATCGCCGAGGACCGTCACCGCAACCGTCGCCGCCGTATCCACGATCTGGCCGGTTCGGCGCCACAGGCGGGCACCATCGCGCATTCGCTCGAACGTCTCGCGCAAGCGGGCGCCGCCGCCACGCCGATGCTCCAGCAGTTCTTCAACGATGCGCTGATCGTGCCCGTGCTCACCGCGCACCCCACGGAAGTGCAGCGCAAGAGCACGCTCGATTCGCAGCACGACGTCGCGCGCCTGCTCGCCGAACGCGACCAGCCGCTCACGCATCGCGAACGCGAGCATAACGAAGCGCTGCTGCGCGCACGCGTGACCTCGCTGTGGCAGACGCGCATGCTGCGCGACGCGCGCCTGACCGTCACCGACGAAATCGAAAACGCGCTCTCGTACTACCACACCACCTTCCTCACCGAGATTCCCGCGCTGTACGGCGAGATCGAAACCTCGCTCAAGGAGCACGGTCTTTCCGCGCGCCTGCCCGCGTTCTTCCAGATGGGCAGCTGGATCGGCGGCGACCGCGACGGCAATCCGAATGTCACGTCGGCCACGCTCGAAGAAGCCAGCGAGCGCCAGGCGCAGGTGATCCTGCAGCACTATCTCGACGAAGTGCACAAGCTCGGCGCGGAACTGTCGGTGTCGAATCTGCTTGCCGGCGCGAGCGACGAACTCAAGGCGCTGGCCGAAGCCTCGCCCGACCAGTCGCCGCATCGCGTGGACGAACCGTATCGGCGCGCGCTGATTGGCGTGTACACGCGCCTCGCCGCGAGCGCGCGCGTGCGCCTGGGAGAAGGCGTCGTGGCCGTGCGCAGCGCGGGCCGCAACGCCGCGCCCGTGCGCGCGCAGCCGTACGCCGACGCCGCCGAGTTCTCGCGCGATCTGCACATCCTGATGGATTCGCTCGCCGCGCATCACGGCGCTTCGCTCGCCACGCCGCGCCTCGCGCCGCTCGTGCGCGCGGTGGAAGTGTTCGGCTTCCATCTGGCCTCGATCGACCTGCGTCAAAGCTCGGACATCCACGAAGCCGTCATCACCGAACTGCTCGCGCGCGCGGGCGTGCAGGCCGATTACGCGGCGCTCTCCGAAGAAGACAAGCAGATCGTGCTGCTCGCGCAACTCGCCGATCAGCGTCCGCTGCGCTCGCCGTATCTCGACTACTCCGCCCTCGTGAAGAGCGAACTCGGCGTGCTGGAAATGGCGCGCGTGACGCGCGAAAAGTTCGGCGCGCGCGCGGTGCGCAACTACATCATCTCGCACACCGAAACGGTGTCGGACCTGCTCGAAGTGATGCTGTTGCAGAAGGAAACCGGTCTGCTCGGCGGCCGCCTCGGCCACACGGACGATCCCGCGCAGGCCGCGCTGATGGTGATCCCGCTGTTCGAAACGATTCCCGACTTGCGCCACGCGCCGGGCATCATGCGCGACCTGCTCGCGCTGCCGGGCATCGACGGCATCGTCGAGCATTGGGGTAACGAGCAGGAAATCATGCTCGGCTATTCGGACAGCAACAAGGACGGCGGCTTCCTCACGTCGAACTGGGAGCTGTATCGCGCCGAACTCGCGCTCGTCTCGCTGTATCGCGAACGCGGCATCACGCTGCGTCTGTTCCACGGGCGCGGAGGCACGGTCGGACGCGGAGGCGGCCCGACCTACAACGCGATCCTGTCGCAGCCGCCGGGCACGGTGGACGGCCAGATCCGCCTGACCGAACAGGGCGAGGTGATCGCCAGCAAGTTCGGCAATCCGGAAATCGGCCGCCGCAATCTGGAGACGGTGATCGCGGCCACGCTCGAAGCCACGCTGCTGCCGATGGACAACACCGCGGGCAATGCGCCGGATCAACTGCCGGCGTTCGAAGCAACCATGCAGCATCTCTCCGATGCGGCGATGGCGGCGTACCGCTCGCTCGTCTACGAGACGCCCGGCTTCACCGACTACTTCTTCGCCTCGACGCCGATCACCGAAATCGCGGAACTGAACATCGGCAGCCGCCCGGCTTCGCGCAAGCTGCAGGATCCGAAGAACCGCAAGATCGACGACCTGCGCGCGATTCCGTGGGGCTTTTCGTGGGGCCAGTGCCGTCTGCTGCTGACGGGCTGGTATGGCTTCGGCAGCGCGGTGTCCTCGTATCTCGACGAAGCGGACAGCGACGCCGAACGCGCGCGCCGCCTCGCGCTGTTCAGGAAGATGTACAAGACCTGGCCGTTCTTTGCGAACCTGCTGTCGAACATGGACATGACGCTCGCGAAGACCGATCTCGCGGTGGCGTCGCGCTACGCGCAACTCGTCGCCGACAAGAAGCTGCGCAAGCATGTGTTCGAGCGCATCGTGGCCGAGTGGGAGCGCACGACGAAGGTGCTCGACGAGATCACCGGTTCGAACGGCCGTCTCGCCGACAACCCGCTGCTCGCGCGCTCGATCAAGAACCGCTTCCCGTATCTCGATCCGCTCAATCACTTGCAGGTCGAGCTGATCAAACGCTATCGCGCGGGCGACCCGAGCCCGCGCGTGCGGCGCGGGATTCATCTGACGATCAACGGGATCGCGGCGGGGTTGCGGAATACGGGTTAACTGCGCGGGCGACCGCACGGGTTGACACCGTATAAAAAAGCCTCGCAGGTCTTTGATCTGCGAGGCTTTTCTTTTGGACGATGCTTGCCGGGATGCAAAATTCTGATGCAAAATCGCATCAGAATCTGAATCACGGAGGGCAGCATGCGCACCACGGTGACCCTGGACGACGCGCTTTATGAGAAAGCGCTCGAAATGGCCGATCCCGGCATGGAGAAGGCCGATCTGTTTCGCGAAGCCGTCAAGACGTTCGTGCGGGTTCAAGCGGCCAAGCGGCTGGCCGCATTAGGCGGCAGCGCGCCCGAGATGGCGGACATCGCGCGTCGGCGCGACGACACGCCCGCGTCATGAGCGTGCTCGTCGACACGTCGGTCTGGGTCGATCATTTCAGACGCCGAAACGGAGCGCTCGTCGAACTGATGCTGAGCGACGAAGCGCTGGCTCATCCGATGGTGCTCGCCGAACTGGCCTGCGGCACGCCGCCCGCGCCACGCGTGCGCACACTAGGCGACATTGGCCTGCTGCGGTCGGCGAATCCGGTGAGCCTGCAGGAAGTCATGGCGCTGATCGAACGCGAACAACTCTACGGCCTCGGCTGCGGCGTGGTCGACCTGATCCTGCTCGGCTCCGTGCTGATCACGCCGGGCGCGCGCCTCTGGACGCTCGACAGGCGGCTGGCAGGTCTCGCCGAACGCTTCGACGTGGCCTGGCAGCCGCCCATGCATTGAATTGCGCGCAGGCTAACCTGTTGCGCAACATGCCCCTCAATCCCGCCGCGTCGCCTCGATCATCAGCGTATCGAGCTTGAACGAGCGATCGCTCTGCACATCGAAATACTGGCGCACTTCATCGGGCGCGTTGTCCCACATCGAGCGGATCGCCGTCACGCGCTCCGGCGGCGTGCGCATGCGCGCGACCCACGTGTCGAAGTCGAGCGCGATGCGCCAGCGCTCCGTCACCTTCGCGTCGAAGCCCGCCGCATCGAGCATGCTCACCCACTCGTCGGCGCGGTAATCGCGGATATGCGACGCATCGCGCAGCAATTCCACCGCCTGAATATGCGTGTCGAAAAGCGGATCGTCGATGCCCGCGATATCGATGAACTTGAGCCGGCCGCCCGGTTTGAGCACGCGATGCACTTCGGCGAGCGCGCGCGGCACGTCGCGCCAGTGGTGCGCGCTCATGCGGCTGATCGCCCAGTTGAAGCTCGCGTCGGCGAACGGCAACGTCTCGGCGGCGCCCTGCTGCGTGCGGATCGTGCTCAAACCGCGCTCCTTCGCGGCGGCTTCGACGGTCGCGAGCATCGGCGGCGCGATATCGTAGGCGACGACTTCCCGCACATGCGGCGCGACCGCGAAGCTCGCGTGACCCGCGCCGCAGCCCATGTCGAGCACCAGCGCGTTGCCGCAGGTCGCCGCGAAGGTCGCGGCCAGGTTTTCGAGATCGGCACCGGTTGCGTGGACCTGGCTGGTGAGATAGGCGGCGGCGGTCGTGCCGAAGGCGTCGGCGACCTGATCGTGATGCTTCATGACATGCTCCTGGTGCGGATCCGGCGCGCCGACGCTCCTGCGCGCGCACCGGTATTCCGGTTGTGTGGGGCGCGAGTTCAGCTGCATGGACCACGACATCTGCGGCTGCGGCCTCGCGTCGATCTTTTTGCTTCTGTCCCCGGGGCGGGTCGGCGCGGCGGCCCGGCGCCGCGTCAGCCGTTACAATAGAGCCCGTTCTGTACCAGTACAAGTTGAGCGATTATTCTGGTATCGCCAGCACCCGCCAGCCTTCCATGAGCCTCGATACCTCCACTACCGGCGATTCCGGCCCCGCTAAAACCCTCGACGCCACGCCCGCGCGCGCGCTCGGCGAGTTCATCCGCGCCCATCGCGAGCGTCTGTCGCCGCAGGAAGTCGGCCTGCCGCCCGGCCCGCGCCGGCGCACGCCCGGCCTGCGCCGCGAGGAAGTCGCGCAGCTTTGCGGCGTGAGTCCGACCTGGTACACGTGGATCGAGCAGGGCCGGCCGGTCTCGGCGTCGGCGGACGCGCTCGCGCGCATCGCCGTGGCGCTGCGGCTCTCGCGCGCCGAGCGCGCGTATCTGTTCGAACTCGCCGCGCAGCGCGATCCCGCCGAACCCGACACCGCCAGCGCCGCCGACGCACCCGCCACCCTGCTGCAAACCGTCGGCCTGATCGACGCGCCCGCCTACGTGCTCGACCGCCAGTGGACCGCGCTCGCCTGGAACGCGCAGGCCGCGGATCTGTTCACGGGCTGGCTCGACGGCGATCACGACCGCAACCTGCTGCGTTTCACCTTCACGGAGCCGCTCGGGCGCGAGCTGATCGTCGACTGGGAAACCCGCGCGCGCCGTCTGGCCGCCGAGTTCCGCGCCGACTCCATCCGCCATCTGAACGACGCGCCCACGCGCGCGCTGATCGATTCGCTGATCGCCGCGAGCGACGAATTCGGCCGCTACTGGGGCTCGCAGGACGTGTTCGAGCGCGAAGGCGGACGGCGCGAATTCCATCATCCGCGCCACGGCCGCATCGCTTACGACCAGATCACGTTCAAGCCCGCGCACCGCGAGGATCTCAAGCTGGTGGTGCTGGTGCGCCTCTGAGTGTGCCCCGGACGCGCCGCATCGCCGGTCCGCGCCTGCGCGGATGGTAAAATCCTGAACTTTCCTGCCGCACCCGGCGCCCTGCGAGGCACTCAGCGCGCGGCCCGCTTTCCCATCGCTCACCGCTCATCATCATGACGTCCCAACTGCACAAAAAAGGCGAAGCCTGGTCGGCTCGCTTCTCCGAACCCATGTCGGAGCTGGTCAAGCGCTACACGTCGTCGGTCTTCTTCGACAAGCGACTCGCGCTCGTGGACATCGAGGGCTCGCTCGCGCACGCGTCGATGCTGGCCGCGCAGAAGATCATCTCCGCCGACGACCTCGCCGCCATCCAGGGCGGCATGGCGCAGATCAAGGGCGAGATCGAGCGCGGCGAATTCGAGTGGAAGCTCGATCTCGAAGACGTGCACCTGAACATCGAAGCGCGCCTCACGGCGCTGATCGGCGACGCGGGCAAGCGTCTGCACACAGGCCGTTCGCGTAACGACCAGGTCGCGACCGACATCCGCCTGTGGCTGCGCGGCGAGATCGACCGCATCGGCGGTCTGATCGGCGACCTGCGCGGCGCGCTGCTGGACCTCGCCGAGCAACACGCGGGCACGATCATGCCGGGCTTCACGCACCTGCAGGTCGCGCAGCCGGTCACCTTCGGCCATCACCTGCTCGCCTACGTGGAAATGTTCACGCGCGACGCAGAGCGCATGGTCGACTGCCGCAAGCGCGTGAACCGCCTGCCGCTCGGCGCGGCGGCGCTCGCGGGCACGAGCTATCCGATCGACCGCTTCGCCGTGGCGAAGACGCTCGGCTTCGACGGCATCTGCACGAACTCGCTCGACGCCGTCTCCGACCGCGACTTCGCGATCGAATTCACGGCCGCCGCCGCGCTCGTCATGACGCACGTGTCGCGCTTCTCGGAAGAACTGGTGCTGTGGATGAGCCCGCGCGTCGGCTTCATCGACATCGCCGACCGCTTCTGCACCGGCTCGTCGATCATGCCGCAGAAGAAGAACCCCGACGTGCCCGAACTGGCGCGCGGCAAGACCGGCCGCGTGAACGGCCATCTGATGGGCCTGCTCACGCTGATGAAAGGCCAGCCGCTCGCGTACAACAAGGACAATCAGGAAGACAAGGAGCCGCTGTTCGATACCGTCGATACGGTCGCGGACACGCTGCGCATCTTCGCGGAAATGGTCGCCGGCATCACGGTCAAGGCCGACGCCATGCGCGCCGCCGCGCTGCAAGGCTTCTCGACGGCCACCGATCTCGCCGACTATCTGGTGAAGAAGGGTCTGCCGTTCCGTGACGCGCACGAAGCCGTGGCGCACGCGGTGCGGATCTGCGTGGATCGCAACTGCGATCTCGCCGACCTGACACTCGACGAAATGCGCAGCGAACTGCCGGCCGTCGCGCATCTGCTCGCCGAAGACGTGTTCGAAGTGCTGACGCTGGAAGGCTCGGTGTCGTCGCGCAATCATCCGGGCGGCACTGCGCCCGAACAGGTGCGTGCGGCGATTGTCGCGGCGCGCGCGGCGCTCGGCGCGGCGAAGTAAGCGCGAAGCAAGCGCGAAGCAAGCGCAGCGGGCCGCCAGGCCATGCACCCGAAACGGGCGCGCGACGGACAACGTCGCGCGCCCGTTTTGTTTTTGCGCGCGGCGTGTAAATTGCGCAGAGGCAAACCGCGCGGCTGTACCCGCTTCGAATGGCCCCAGTTGTACGCCTGACGATCGCGCCCCTTGACCTAGAATCGAGATCGTTACTGTTGCGCTTCTATCGCGTTCCGTCGCTTTCCCGCTCCGAGTCTCCGCCCCGATGATCGTCCGCCCTCACCTCAACTGGTTCCGCATGCTGCTCGCGTGGCGCGGTTCAGTCCTGCCGCAACTGCTGCCGCGGCTCTTTATCGTGCTGTGTCTGTCGATCGTCGCCGTCGCCGCGCACGACCACATCCTGCGCGTGACCGTGAACCTCAGCACGGTGCCGTTTTCGCTGATCGGCATCGCGCTCGCCGTGTTTCTCGGCTTTCGCAACAACGCGAGCTACGACCGCTACTGGGAAGGCCGCAAGCTCTGGGGGCAACTGCTCAACGAATCGCGCTCGCTCGCGCGCGAGGCGCTCACGCTCGTCACGCCCAATCAAGGCGAGGACGCCCGCAGCCACGCGCGTCCGTTCGTCGAGATCCTGTGCGCGCTGCCGCATGCGCTGCGCCATCAACTGCGCCACACGGACCCGCGCGCCGACCTCGAAACGCGTCTGCCGCCCGCACTGCTCGAGCGCGCGATGGCCTCGCAATTCCGTCCCGCCACGCTGCTGCTGTGCGCGTCCGAGTGGATGCGCGGCGAAGCGCGCGCGGGCCGTCTGGACGGCTATGCGGTGCTCGCCTTCGAGCGCAATCTCAACGGACTCTCGGACGTGATCGGCGGCTGCGAGCGCATCGCCTCCACGCCGCTACCGTTCGCCTACACGGTGATGATCCATCGCACGGTCTACTTCTTCTGCGCGATGCTGCCGTTCGGGCTCGTCGACAGCATCGGCGCGCTCACGCCGATCTTCGCCGTGTTCGTGGCCTACGCGTTCATGGCGCACGAAGCGATCGCCTCGCAGATCGAGGACCCGTTCGGCATCGAAGACAACGACCTCGCCCTCAACGCGATGTCGACGGGCATCGAGTCGGCGCTGCACGATCTGCTCGGCGACCCGACGCGCACGCCGTCCCATCCGCCCGAGCAGTTCATTCTCGACTGACGCGGCCCAAATCCGCGGCTCAAAACCGCGCCCAAAACAAAACCGGCGTGTATCGCGAAGATACACGCCGGTTTTTTCATGGAACGCACGCAACGGTCAGCGGTTGTTCACCGTCTCCGACAAACGCTTCAATGTGGCCAGCCGCGCACCGAGCAGATCGAGGCGCGCGCGCTCGTCGATGAGCGGCGTGGTTGCATCGCGATACGCGCGCCACGCGCTCTGCGCGCGCGACACGGCAGGCCGCGCGTGCTTCGGCATCCGCGCGTAAAGCTGCCGGTAATAGCGGTTGAGGTCGTAGCTCACGTGCTCGCAGCGCGCATCGGCGCTACAGGCGCGCGAACGCGGCGCCTGGCCGTCCCAGCTCGCGGCTTCGTTGCGCAGCGCAAGCGCGCGGTCGCGCACCGGCTGCAAGCGCATGTCGGCCTCGTAGAGCTGATACGTGCTGCCGCTCGTGGTCGCGAACGCGGCGCCAAGCATGGTGTCCTCGGCGTCGCGCCACGCCACCCACTTCTGCTGGCTCAGCTTCCAGCGTTTCTGGTCCGCCGGTTTGAGCTTCGCGTTCAGTTGCACGAGCGCGGATTCCGTGGCGGCGCGCCATGCGCCGCGCGCCTCTTCCATGCACTGGATCTGGCCCGCTGTCGTCGAGCGGTCCGCGCGCGCGAGACACGCGCGCATCGCCGTATCGATCGGATCGGCGGCCGCCACTTCGGCGCGCGCGGGCGCGGCGGCGAACATCGTCGCCGCCAGCGCCAGCGCCGCCGTCAGCGCCCGCAGGGTTCGCGAAGTTCGCACCGTCATGCCGCCCGCCTCCGCGCTCAGCCGCGCACGCAATCCACGAAATACTCGATGCGGCCGTTGATGGTCTCGCCCACGAGTCCGTGGATGTCGGTGTGGAAACCCGGGAAGCGCTCGTTGAATTCGCGCGCGAACTTGAGGTAGTTCACGATCGTCTTGTTGAAGCGCTCGCCCGGAATCAGCAGCGGAATGCCCGGCGGATACGGCGTGAGCAGGATCGACGTCACGCGGCCTTCGAGTTCGTCGACCGGCACGCGATCGATCTCGCGGTGCGCGAGCTTCGCGAACGCGTCGGACGGTTTCATGGCCGGCTCCATCGTCGACAGATACATCTCGGTCGTCAGACGCGCGATGTCGTTGGCGCGGTAGACGCTGTGGATCTGCTGGCACAGATCGCGCAGGCCCACGCGCTCGTACATCGGATGCTGCGCCACGAACTCGGGCAGCACGCGCCAGAGCGGCTGGTTGTTGTCGTAGTCGTCCTTGAACTGCTGCAGTTCGGTGACCATCGAGTTCCAGCGGCCCTTCGTGATGCCGATCGTGAACATGATGAAGAACGAGTACAGACCGGTCTTCTCGACGATGATGCCGTGCTCGGCCAGGTACTTCGTGACGATCGCCGCCGGAATGCCGGTTTCGCCGAACTCGCCGTCCACGTCCAGACCCGGCGTGACGATGGTCGCCTTGATCGGGTCCAGCATGTTGAAGCCTTCCGCCAGCGCGCCGAAGCCGTGCCAGTGGTCGTTCGGACGCAGGATCCAGTCGTCGCGCGAGCCGATGCCTTCCTCGGCCAGATCGTCCGGACCCCAGACCTGGAAGAACCAGTCGTCGCCGTATTCGGCGTCCACCTTGCGCATCGCGCGGCGGAAGTCGAGCGCCTCGGCGATCGACTCTTCGACCAGCGCCGGACCGCCCGGCGCTTCCATCATGGCCGCGGCCACGTCGCACGACGCGATGATCGCGTACTGCGGCGAGGTCGACGTGTGCATCAGATACGCCTCGTTGAAACGATGGCGGTCGAATGCGCTGTCTTCCGAATCCTGCACGACGATCTGCGAAGCCTGCGAGATGCCGGCCAGCAGCTTGTGCGTCGAGTGCGTCGCGAACACGAGCGCCTTGGTGCGCGGACGGCCCGCGCCGATCGCGTGCATGTCCTGATAGAACGCGTGGAACTCGGCGTGCGGCAGCCACGCTTCGTCGAAGTGCAGCGTGTCGAGCATGTCGCCGAGCAGATCCTTGATCATCTCGACGTTGTAGACCACGCCGTCGTACGTGCTCTGCGTGATCGTCAGAATGCGCGGCTTGACGTTCGGGTTCTTCGCCAGCGCTTCACGCGCGAACGGATTCGCCTCGATCTTCTTGCGGATGTTTTCCGGCTTGAACTCGTCGCGCGGAATCGGGCCGATGATGCCGAAGTTGTTGCGCGTCGGCGTGAGGAACACGGGAATCGCGCCCGTCATCGTGATCGCGTGCAGGATCGACTTGTGGCAGTTGCGGTCGACCAGCACGATGTCGCCCGGCGCCACGGTGGCGTGCCAGACGATCTTGTTCGAGGTGGACGTGCCGTTGGTCACGAAGAACACGTGGTCCGCGCTGAAAATGCGCGCGGCGTTGCGCTCCGACGCCGCGACCGGGCCGGTGTGATCGAGCAGCTGGCCGAGTTCTTCCACGGCGTTGCAGACGTCGGCGCGCAGCATGTTCTCGCCGAAGAACTGGTGGAACATCTGGCCGAGCGGGTTCTTCAGGAACGCCACGCCGCCCGAGTGACCCGGGCAGTGCCACGAGTACGAGCCTTCGTCGGCGTACTTGACGAGTTCCTTGAAGAACGGCGGCGAGAGCGCATCGAGATACACCTTCGCTTCGCGAATGACGTGGCGCGCCACGAACTCCGGCGTGTCCTCGAACATGTGGATGAAGCCGTGCAGCTCGCGCAGGATGTCGTTGGGCAGATGGCGCGAGGTGCGCGTTTCGCCGTACAGGAAGATGGGGATGTCGGCGTTGCGCTTGCGCACCGCTTCCATGAACGCGCGCAGCGCGACGATCGCGGGCGCGTGCTCGGGCGCTTCGCCGTCGCTGCCTTCCACGTAGGGCAGCAGTTCGTCGTCGTCGATCGACAGGATGAAACAGGCCGCGCGGCTCGATTGCTGCGCGAACGACGTGAGGTCGCCGTAGCTCGTCAGCCCGAGGACTTCCGCGCCCTCTTTCTCGATGGCTTCGGCGAGTGCCCGGATGCCGGAACCCGAGATGTTCTCGGAGCGAAAGTCTTCGTCGATGATGACGACGGGAAAGCGAAACTTCATGGGCGAATCTCCAAAAGAAACGACCGCTGCTTTAAACGCGCAGCGGTCCCCGTATGTCGTTGAAGCCGGAGTGGGTTTGCGCTCGAACTCAGGTCTTCGGCAGCGTGACGCCGTGCTGGCCTTGATACTTGCCGCCGCGGTCGGCGTACGACACTTCGCAGATCTCGTCGCTCTCGAAGAAGAGCACTTGAGCCACGCCTTCGTTCGCGTAGATTTTCGCAGGCAAAGGTGTCGTATTCGAGAATTCGAGCGTCACGTAGCCTTCCCACTCGGGTTCGAACGGCGTGACGTTCACGATGATGCCGCAACGCGCATAGGTCGATTTGCCGAGGCAGACCGTCAGGACGTTGCGCGGAATGCGGAAATACTCGACCGTGCGCGCCAGCGCGAACGAATTCGGCGGGATGATGCAGACGTCGCCCTTGAAGTCCACGAACGACTTCTCGTCGAAATTCTTCGGATCGACGATGGTCGAATTGATGTTCGTGAAGATCTTGAATTCGTCGGCGCAGCGGATGTCGTAGCCGTAGCTCGAGGTGCCGTAGCTCACGATCTTGCGGCCGTCTTCCGACGTGCGGACCTGGTCGCGCACGAACGGCTCGATCATGTTCTGCTCTTCGGCCATGCGCCGGATCCACTTGTCGGATTTGATTGCCATGTTTCGCTACGGTCCAGAAAAAACGGGGATGTAACCCCGGGCCGCGACCCGGGGGAAAGCCGCGCGAACGGGCCGACGGGCGGGCCGCTCGCGAAAGGCGACTATTTTACGCGATGTCAACCGGCGTGCCGGGAAGTGCGCCACGAGGCGCATCTACGCGGGCGCCGCAGGGCTTGCCGCGGCGCATCATGCGCGCTCGGGCGCTGCAATGCAAGCGTTGTTTGCGAGGACGGCTTCGGGCGGGCGCGGATCACGTGTGAGTCGGGCGGGAATCGTGCCAATCCGCAGCCTGGCGGGGACTTCGGGCCGGGCGGCTTGGGGCGGCTTGGGGCGGCTTGCAGCGATTCGCGTCGGCTTACTGCGCCTTGATGACGCCGCACGCGATCGCCGCGCCGGTGCCGCGCTGCGGATACGCATACGGGTCGATGGCGTCGTGATGCACGATCACCGCGCGCTGGATGACCGAGCGCACGCCGTCGAGCGAAACATCCGGCGCGACGATGAAGCCGATAGCTACGCCGTTCGAATCCGCATGAATATTGCCGAGGTCGCCTTCCACGCGCGCGCCGGCCTTGAGCCGGTCGGCCGCGGGCGCGAACACGGCGCCCGCGCTGGAGGCGTCGGCGGCGTTGCAGTCGCCGCGCTCGTGTACCTGCAGCGCATGGTCGCTGTCCGGTTGCAGGCCGGCGAGGTTGTAGCTCACCTGCACGCCGTCCGAACGCTCGACGAAGGACACGGTCCCGCGCACCTGGCTGCCGACCGTGGGCAGCACCTGCGCGCCTGCGCGCTTGTCCTGCTGCCCCATGAAGCTCGTGCAGCCGCCCAGCAGCGCACACGCAACCACGGCCAGCACGACTGCGTCTACCGCGTTCCTGTCGTTCCGTTTAACCATGCGATCCTCTTGCCGTCTCGCGGCCGCCCCTGCGGCCGTCGATCCGGACCCATGAAGCCCACATGATACCGCGCGCACGCGCTCTCGCGGGCCTTGCATGAGCACGGCGGCGAGCACGTTGCGTGCCGCCGCAGGCCTTGCTCAGCAAGCGATGCGAAGAATCGCGCGAACGCCGCCGTCGATCAGGTGTTCTGCACGACGATGGTCGGGAACTTCGAGGTCATGTCGCGGGCGCGTTCGGCGATCTGAATGGCCACGCGGCGCGCGATCGCCTTATAGGTCGACGCGACCTGCCCGGCCGGATCCGCGACCACGGTCGGCTGGCCCGAATCGGCCTGCTCGCGGATCGAGATATCGAGCGGCAGGCTGCCCAGCACCTCGACGCCGTACTCCTTCGCCATGCGCTCGCCGCCGCCCGCGCCGAAGATATGCTCGGCGTGGCCGCAGTTCGAGCAGACGTGCACAGCCATGTTCTCGACGATGCCGAGAATCGGAATACCCACTTTCTCGAACATCTTGAGGCCCTTCTTGGCGTCGAGCAGCGCGATGTCCTGCGGCGTCGTCACGATCACGGCGCCCGTGACCGGCACGCGCTGCGAGAGCGTGAGCTGGATGTCGCCCGTGCCCGGCGGCATGTCGACCACCAGATAGTCCAGCTCGCGCCAGTTGGTCTGCCGCAGCAGCTGTTCGAGCGCGGACGTGGCCATCGGGCCGCGCCAGACCATCGGGTTGTCCTGATCGACGAGAAAGCCGATCGAATTGGCCTGCACGCCGTGGCCTTCGAGCGGATTCATCGACTGGCCGTCCGGCGACTCGGGGCGGCCTTCGATGCCGAGCATCATCGGCAGCGACGGGCCGTAGATGTCCGCGTCGAGTACGCCCACCGAGGCGCCCTCGGCCGCCAGCGCGAGCGCGAGGTTCACGGCGGTCGTGCTCTTGCCGACGCCGCCCTTGCCCGACGCCACGGCCACGATGTTCTTCACGTTCGGCAGCAGCTTCACGCCGCGCTGCACCGTATGCGCGGCCACTTCGTGACGCACGTTCACGCGGCTCGATGCGACGCCCGGCACGGCGGCCAGCGCGGCTTCGACCTGCGCGCGCACCGCGTCGTACTGGCTCTTCGCCGGGTAGCCGAGCACGATCTCGACGCCCACCGTGTCGCCGTCGATCGTGACGTTGCGCACGCCTTTGGCGACCGTGTACGGCTTGCCCGTGTTGGGATCCGCGAGGGCCGCGAGCGCGGCGTCGACCAAAGCCCGATCTATGCTCATTGAAACTCCGTGGGGAATGTCCCGGCGCAAGCGGCATCAGGCCGCGCAGACGCCGGAAATCGAAAGAAATTGTTAAGCTGGATTGCGCAATTGTCTGCGACAAGGCACGCTTCGCGGCAACGGTTATCCTGAACCGCGCGCGCCTGTGTCAAGCGGCCGCCGAGCAGCAGGTGTACCGGATGCATCAGATGCGACAACGGCGCAAGCCAGCCCTCAAGCCGTCATTGTAGTAGCTGCCGCGGCGCGTCGTTTGAAGACCCTGACTGCAATCGGGGCCCACAGGAAGCGCACGCAGCCGTCACGTTCCACTCCAGAGAGGAAGGATTGAAAATGAACACAAGAATCTTGACCCGCCTGTCCGTCTTCGCCGTCGCCGGTGCGCTCGTCGCCGGCTGCGCGACCCAGCAGGGCACCGACACGGCGCTCGGCACCGGCGTCGGCGCCGGCACGGGCGCCGCCATCGGCGCGATCTTCGGCGGCGGCAAGGGCGCGGCAATCGGCGCTGGCGCGGGTGCGCTGGTCGGCGGCGTCACCGGCTACAACTGGCAGAACATCAAGAACAAGCTCTCGGGCGCGACCAAGGGCACGGGCACGCAGATCACCGAGCAGCCGGACGGCTCGCTCAAGCTCAACATCCCGAGCAACGTGACGTTCGACACGAACAGCTACGCCATCAAGCCGACGTTCGCGCCGGTGCTCGACCAGGTTGCGCAGACGCTGCAACAGAACCCGGAAGTGGTCGCGCAGGTCGTCGGCCATACGGATAACACCGGCCAGCCGGCGTACAACCAGACGCTGTCGGTCAACCGTGCACAGAGCGTCGTGAACTACCTCGCCTCGCGCGGCATCCAGATGCAGCGCATGGCGGCCGAAGGCCGTGGCGACACGCAACCGATCGCCGACAACAGCACCGAAGCCGGCCGCGCCGCGAACCGTCGCGTGGAAATCTATCTGCGTGCAACGGCGCAGCATCAGGGCGGCTAAGCTCGCGCGGCGCATGGCGCGCCAGAAATTAGCGCCATAAATAAGTGACACACCAACGGGACAGCGGCTTCGCTGTCCCGTTTTTATTTCCGCAGATGAACGCCGATCACGCCAACGCCCCGCCAGCCGGGCGCTCAGCCCGTCGCGCCGCGACGCTCGCCGGGAAAGTTAAAAAAATTTCGAACTCTCGTTGAAAGGTGCTGTCTGTCTTTACGGTACGTGTGCGGCGACGCCGCCGCGTCACCATTCTCCTCTTGTCGTTGTTGCTCCGGGGCCATCCTGCCCCGGTTTTTTTTGCCCCTCGATTTCGTCATGCCGATGCCTCGCGCATCGGGTCGCAGACTGGAGCGCACGCCGTAACGCGCCGTCCGCCCGGATCCGCGCGCCACGGTTGAGCGTCGGCCCGCCTGAGCCCGCTTTCGTCCGCGCCATCCGGCAGCCGACCGCGCGGACCGGCCGCCCTGCTAAAATCGCCCTTTCCCCCCGCAACATCGGACTTCCATCCACTTATGTCAGCACCCTCTACCGACCTCGCCGCCGGCGCGCCTGCCGTCCAGGGACGCCGCCAGATTCTCGTCACGTCTGCTCTGCCTTACGCCAACGGCCAGATCCATATCGGCCACCTGGTCGAGTACATCCAGACGGACATCTGGGTTCGCGCGCTGCGAATGCACGGCCACGAGGTCTATTACGTCGGTGCCGACGACACGCACGGCACGCCCGTCATGCTGCGCGCCGAGAAGGAAGGCCTCACGCCGCAGCAGCTGATCGCGCGCGTCTGGCAGGAACACAAGCGCGATTTCGACAGCTTCGGCGTGTCGTTCGACAACTACTACTCGACCGATTCGGACGAGAACCGCGTGCTGTCCGAGTCCGTCTATCTGGCGCTCAAGGAAGCCGGTTTCATCGAAACGCGCGATATCGAGCAGGCCTACGATCCGGTCAAGAACATGTTTCTGCCGGACCGCTTCATCAAGGGCGAGTGCCCGAAGTGCGGCGCGAAGGATCAGTACGGCGACAGCTGCGAAGTCTGCGGCTCGACCTACGCACCGACCGATCTGAAGAATCCGTACTCGGTCGTGTCGGGCGCCACGCCGATCCGCAAGACCTCGACGCACTACTTCTTCCGTCTTTCCGACTCGCGCTGCGAAGAATTCCTGCGCGGCTGGGTGGCGGGACTCGCACAGCCGGAAGCGACCAACAAGATGCGCGAATGGCTCGGCGACGCGGGCGAATCGAAGCTCGCCGACTGGGACATCTCGCGCGACGCGCCGTACTTCGGCTTCGAGATTCCGGGCGCGCCGGGCAAGTACTTCTACGTGTGGCTCGACGCGCCGGTCGGCTACTACGCGAGCTTCAAGAACCTGTGCGAACAGCGCGGGCTCGACTTCGACGCGTGGGTCAAGCCCGGCACGAAAACCGAGCAGTACCACTTCATCGGCAAGGACATCCTGTATTTCCACACGCTGTTCTGGCCGGCGATGCTGGAGTTCTCGGGCCATCGCACGCCGACGAACGTGTTCGCACACGGCTTCCTGACGGTGGACGGCGCGAAGATGTCGAAGTCGCGCGGCACCTTCATCACCGCGGAAAGCTACGTCACGACGGGCCTGAACCCCGAGTGGCTGCGCTACTACTTCGCGGCGAAGCTCAACAGCACGATGGAAGATCTCGACCTGAACCTCGAAGACTTCCAGGCGCGCGTGAACAGCGACCTCGTCGGCAAGTACATCAACATCGCGAGCCGCGCGGCGGGCTTCCTGATCAAGCGTTTCGACGGCCGCGTGCAGGACAGCGCGATGCATCATCCGCTGCTGCAGCAACTGCGCGCCGCGATTCCGCAGATCGCCGCGAACTACGAGGCGCGCGAGTACAACCGAGCGCTGCGTCAGACGATGGAACTCGCCGACGCGGTGAACGGTTACGTCGACACGGCCAAGCCGTGGGAACAGGCGAAGGATCCGGCCAACGCGGTCGCGCTGCATGAAACCTGCAGCGTCAGCCTCGAAGCGTTCCGTCTGCTGTCGCTCGCGCTCAAGCCGGTGCTGCCGCAGCTCGCGCAAGGCGTCGAGGAATTCCTCTCGATCGCGCCGCTCACGTGGGCCGACGCGAACACCGCGCTGTCCTCGCAGCAGCCGATCAACGCGTACAAGCATCTGATGACGCGCGTCGATCCGAAGCAGGTCGAAGCGCTGCTGGCCGCGAACCGCGACTCGCTGCAAGCGACCGACGCCGCGCCCGCCGCTGCCGCCGATGCGAACAAGAAGTCGAAGGCCGCGAAGGAAGCGAAGAAGGCCGAGCCCGAAACGCCGGAAACCATTTCGATCGACGACTTCGCGAAGATCGACCTGCGCGTGGCGCTGATCGTCGACTGCAACATCGTCGAAGGCTCGGACAAGCTGCTGCAACTCACGCTCGACGTCGGCGAAGAAAAGACGCGCAACGTGTTCTCGGGGATCCGTTCGGCCTACAAGCCGGAAGACCTCAAGGGCAAGCTGACGGTGATGGTCGCGAACCTCGCGCCGCGCAAGATGAAGTTCGGCATGTCCGAAGGCATGGTGCTCGCGGCGTCCGCGAAGGACGAGAAGTCCGAACCGGGTCTTTACATCCTCGAACCGCACAGCGGCGCGAAGCCCGGCATGCGCGTGCGCTAAGTTCGGCGTACCACCGCGGCATGAAAAAACACCCCTGTTTCAGGGGTGTTTTCTTTTGTGCGCCGCTTACTGATAGCTCATCGTCATGGTCGCTGTTGCGTTGGCGGTGCCCGCGACGATGGGGTCGCCCGTCGCCACGTATTTCGCGACGATCGGTATCGTGACAGTGCCGTTCTGGGCCGCCGACACGAAGAACTGATTCGCGTTGCCGGCCACCGCCGAATCCGCGCCATACGCCAGCACCTGGCCGTTGTAGCTCAACTGCACCTTGACGCCCTTCGCTGTCGACGTCGGCGTCAGGGACAACTGGTTGGTGCGGTTGGCGGGCGCCGTGGCGTCCGTCATGGTCGCGTAGAGTTTCGTGGTCGAGCCGGTCACGCCTCCGCTGCACGACAGTTGCACATTGGCCGACGCCGCGCCTGCGGTCGAACCGGCTCCGGCAAAGGCGCCGCTCGACACCGGACCGAGGTTGCCCGATACCGACTTGGTGCTCACCGTGCAGGTCGGCACTTTCGGGATCACGCTCAGCGCCCCGTTGTATCGCAGGCTGAAGGCAAAGAGCGGCGAGCCCGTGGTTTGCGAGATCCACCATTGTCCGAACTCTCCGGTCAGCATGCCGCCGGCGGTGATGTCGCCGGTCTTGATCAGCGTGGCCGTCAGCGTCGGGCGGTACACAAAGTTCACCTGGTAACTGAAGCTCCTCGTGATGGGGAATTGCCCCGACGCGAAGCTCAGGATGACACCGATTCCGGGGATGCCCGTGGCGTACTCGCCGTACTGCCCGACCGACGCCTGCGCCCCCGTTCCCGCCGTGCCGAAATACGTGTTGTTGCCGCCCGTCGTGCAGTCGACTTCGATCGCAGCCGAAGCCGCTACGGTCGAGGTCGCGAGTGTCGTCCCGTCCGCAACAGTCGGATCGAAGGCCGGGAAATTGAAGGAGAACGCGAAGACGCCTGGCGCGCCGCCCACCACGACGCAGGACGCCCAGGCGCCGGGCGACAGCGCCAGCAGCACTCCGGCCGCGCACAGCAGCTTCGGGACGGCGCGCGCGCCGGTTCGGGCGCGGCCGCGCACGGCCATCGCCGTCAGCAGGGTCAACGCCCATGCCGCGATTCGTATCACAAACATGACTTCACCTCGAAACAGGCGCACCGCCCGGAAGCGGCACGCTCACGCCGCTCACTTGTATGTGAAATTGACCGTCGCCGCCGCGGCCACGGTGCCCGCCGTCATCGTGCCGAGACGGTAGTACTGCGCCACCATCGGGATCGTCATCGCGTTGGTCGCGTCGACCGTGCCGACGCTCTGTAGCGCATTGAGCGCGATGGCCGTCCCCGTGGTTGCGCCGACACTCGAACCGAGCAGCAGTTGCACGCCGACGCCCGTCGCGGTGCCGGTGTTCTTGAGCACGCTGGTGACGGTGTCGCTCGTGCCGCTGACCGTCATGCTCACGCCCGCGCCGGCCGTACAGCTTTTGAGCTTGAGGTTGAACGCCGCGGGCAGTTGCGTGCTGCCGACGCTCGCGAAATCCGACGACGACGCCGTGGTCAGCGGAATCGTCTGATTGGCGGTCGTGCTGTCGACCGTACAGGTCGGCACGATGATGTTGCCCGTGAAGCTGAGCGTGACGTCCGCCGCCTGCGCCTGCGCGGCGAAGCCCAGGGCCGCGACGGCCGCGAACATTCTGAGTGGATTCATAGCTGTTTCGTTACGTGATGGTGGTTGTTCGCCAATCGGGCGCCCCGGGGGGAGCCTTACCGGCACTCGGCGTCGACCGGCTCGTAGGCGCCGGCTTTCTCCGGCTTCTCGCGTGCCGCGTAGTACGACACCTTGCAGGTCTGCTGCGCGCCGTCGCCCCACTTGACGGCGAACTCGCCCGCCTGCGCCTTGCTGTAGACGAGCACCCGCCCGCCTTGCGCGACCGAGCCGACGTTGTTGCCGCCCGCGTCGAACACCTGCGCGCCGAGCGGAATGACGCCGCCGCTGTGCTTCACGCGCAGCAGCAACGGCTTGCCGCGATTGACGGTCTCGAAGTTGAGTCTGACGACCGCGCCCGCGCTCGGCGCGAAGTGCTGCTCCGTGTTCTTGAGTTCGACGCCGAGCGACAGGCCCTTCGGATCGATCTCGACGGTGTTCTGCTCGTAGGGATTCATGCCCGCGACGACGGCATGACCGAACGGGTCGACACGCACGCCCGGCGCGCTGGCGATCCGCGCGCCCGCCGCGTCCTTCGCGTCGATCACGGCGAAGGTGTCGCCGGTTTGCGACGTCACGGCCACGCCGCCGCGCCCGTGGCCGTCGTCCGGCCAGGCGACGAGCGAACCCGACATGCCCGCGCCCACCTGCGTGTAGCCGTTCGCATGGCTCGCGTTCGCGCGCAGTTGCGTGTACGGGCCCAGATAGCCGCCGTTGGCGCTGATGCTGCTGTTGCTGCCCGTCGGGCCGCCGAAGGTGTGGGCCGCCGTCACGCCGTAGTTGACTTCGTAGTTCTTGCCGAACGCGCCGCTGAAGCTTTCCTGCAACTGGTCGCTGCCGTCACGCGTGTCGTGAACGAACGCCGTGTTCGACGTACCGATCGACGAGCCGAGATTCAGCGGAACCGTGACGTTCAGCATCAGGCGGTTGTCCCAGCGCCGGTTCGACACATCGAGATCGCGCGACGCGGACACGCCGATGCCCACGCGCCTGAGCAGCGTGTTGTAGCCGAACTGGTACGAGGTATCGCGCCCGCTCCTGTTCCAGTAGTTCTGCGTGTAGCCCGACAGATAGAACGAGCCGAGACTGCCGAGGCTCTGGTTCAGCGTGACCTGCACCCGTCCCTTCTGGAGGCCGCTCGCCGAGAACGCCAGCCCGCGCGCATCGAGGTCGTGCAGGTTCACCGCGTCCGGCAGGGAAAGGAAGCCGCTCGTCGAATAGCGATAGGCGGCCAGGGTGATGTTGGTGTTGGTCGGCGCGATGATGCGCGAGTACGACAGGCGCAGGCTTTGCCCGCTGCGGCTGGGCAGCGTGCGGAACTGCGTGGCCGCTTCGGTGACGTCGAAACCGAATGCGCCGAGCGGCGTGTTCAGCGCCACGCCCGCCGCGCCGGACAGATACTTTTCCGAGGCGATCAGCCCGCCGTACAACGTGACCAGATTGTTCAAGCCGTGCTGCACGTTTGCTTCGAACACGAACGGCGCATGCTCGGAGAACGAGGCGCGATACAGGCCCATGGCGGCGCTATAGCGCCAGCGGCCCTCGCGCAACGCATTGACCGGCGCGGAGTACGGCACGGCGGAGACGCGCTGGCTGCCGTCCGCCTCGGTAATCACGAGCTGAAGGTCGCCGCCGTAACCGGTCGCGTAGAGATCGTCGATCTGGAACGGGCCGGGCGCAACCGTCGTCTCGTAGATGATGTTGCCGTTCTGCCGGACCTGCACCCGCGCGTTCGAGTTGGCGAAGCCGCGCACGGTCGGCGCATAGCCGCGCTGCGATTCCGGGTACATGCGGTCGTCGGTCGCGAGTTGCACGCCGCGCACGCCGAAACTGTCGAATATGCTGCCGTCCGTGTACGAATCGCCGAGCGTGAGTTCGCTCTTGAGCGGGACGATCGAGCGCTGCAGGTAGGTCTGAAGCGACTGGACGTGTGTGCCCTGCCCCGTCGTGCTGGTGACGTTGCCGTTGTAACGGAAGCGCCACGGTCCGGCGTTGATCCCGCCGGTCAGGCCGAGGTAGCTCTGGGTGCTCGCCGGGCCGATGCCGTTCGTGTGGAACACGTTGGCGTTGTATTGCAGCATCGCCGAGTTGATGCCGTCGTCCCAGTAGGCGGGGTCCACCCAGCCGCGCGCGCTGCGATTGAGCACCGCCTGCGGCAGACTCACGTCGAGACGCTGCTCGCCCATGTCGAACGTGGCCGCCGCCCCGGGGATCAGTTCCGGCAACGTGGCGATGCCGCGCGATCCCGCCGCTTCGATCCGTGTGCGCGCCGCGTCGCTCAGGCGGCGCGGATCGACGCCCATGCGTTCGAGCAGATCGCGATCGACCACGGGCTGGACGTTGTCCTTGTGTCCGTCGATCTCGGCGAGCGAGACGTCGTTGACGCCGACCCAGACCTGATTCACATAGACCGCGGCCCGATACTCGCCCGCCGCGGCGGCATTGCCCGCATTGAAGCGGCTGATGTCGAGGTTCCGCGCGCCCGCGCCCGAGAGAAATTGCTCGTTGAATTCGACGTTGGCGGTAGCGGGCGCCGACGGGTTCGTCGCGGCGGCGGCCGCCACGGCCAGCTCGTCGCCGCCCGGCGTCACGTCCGCGAGGGCGCTGCTGGAAGCCAGTGCGAACACGGCGGCAGCGAGCGGCGTCAGCCGATACCCGTCGCCCCGGGACGCCGTGACGGGCTGATTGTGCGTGTTGTCGTTCATTATGATGAGGTGCGGCAAGCAGGCCAAAGCCGGCGAAATCAGGCTAAAAACAGGCAAAGCGAAGCCCTGCCCAGCGCGCGCTCGCGTGCGGGGTGCGTGGGTGTGGTCAGCGAGCAGTTCGGTGAACAGGACAGGCCGGCGGACACCATCTCCGGCGGCCCGATGAGGGACCCTCGCCGATCAGGGCAAGGTCGCTTCGTGGTGGACGGGACCGCCGTAGTCGTTGATCGTCGTGAACATGACTTTCGCGCCGGCGCGGACCGGCCCCGAGAGCCGCAGCGTCTGCTGGCCGCCCGGCTCCACCATCGTGCCTTCGTCGAAGGTCGGCGCATTGGGCTCGGCGCCCACATGCGCTTCGATAATCGTGATGTGGTACGGCGTGGGATTCGCCACCGTCAGCGCCGGTTTGGCGCTTGCCGTATCGAGACGCCACACGAGCTTGCCGGGCGCATCGTCGGCGCTACCCGGCAGACCGTCCGGGCGAAAGAAGAATTTGATGCGCGAGCGAAAGGCAAGCTGCACGTAGTTCGCGCCGGCCTGCGCGGCGGTCGGCTTGGGCGGCACTTCCAGCACGTTGAGCCAGAACACCGTTTCGCGATCCTTCGCCAGCGGCTCGCCCGTGTAGAGCACGCGCACCGTCTGCCCTTTGCCCGGATCGATGCGCGACATCGGCGGCGTGATCATGAACGGCAGATCGAGCGTGGACGGATCGGCGTGCGGGTCGCCCTTGTCAAGCCAGACCTGGGTCAACGCAGGCTGCTCGCCCGCGTTCGACAGCTTGACCGTGACCTCGCTATCGGACGACTTGTACACCACGCGCGTGCCGCCGATGACGATCGACGCGCCGGATTCGAGCGGCGCCAGCGCCCCCGCCACGATCAGTCCCGCGCACACGACACGCGACAGCAGCTTGGAGAAAGGTTGAATATTCACTTGATGACCTTGGGAAGACCTGCGGCCTTCGATTCGCGACGCCGCGCACGCGACATCGGGCACCGGCCGGCGCTCGGGCGGATTCAATCGTTGTACTGATCAATACCCTGCGCCCTCGACATCGACGCCAGCACCGATCCGATCCGCACGCTCCACGCCAGGCTTGAGCTTGCGGTGCTCACCGCACGCGCGGGGCGGGGCCGTTTCCCTGCGGAACGCGCCCCGCGCCGCTAACACGGCTTACTGGTAGCTCATCGAGTACGTGACGCTGGTCGTCACGTCGCCCGCGGTGGCCGAGCCGGCCGGCGAGACGTACTGCGCCGCGTACTTGAGGTTCGCCGCGCCGCTCGCGATCGCGGCCGTTTGCGAATTCTGCGCGCCGTCGGCCTTGCTCACGTCGATCGTCGCGGGCGTGCCGTTGTAGTCGACGAGCTGGACTTCGACGTTGCCCGCGCTGCCGTTGTTCTTCAGATTGCCGTCGGCCAGCGTGTTCGCGCCGTACTGCCAGAACGTATGCACGTTGCCGGTCGCCGGCGTGCAGTTCGTCAGCGCGATCGAGAAGCCGGTCGAACCCGCGGTCGCGCCCGCCGACGACAGCGTTTGCGCCGACAGCGTCGGCAGCGTGACCGTGAAGTCCTTGCCCTGACCGTTGCCGCTGACGGTGCAGGTCGCGGCGGTCAGCTTGCCGTTGATCGTCAGCGTGCCGTCGCCGACATCCGCCGCATGCGCGCCCGCGGCAGCCAGACCCAGCACCGAGGCGATCAGGGTAATTGCATACTTGTTCATTTATTGCACTCCAGTGACAGCGTTTAGATCGTCCCGACTCATTTTGATCAGGACTCCTTTTTTTAAAACGAAATGCCCAGAAGGGCGGGTCTCTCACGCTAGAAAGTAATGCGCTCAGCCTCGTTGCCGGGGACGTGAGTGAGGGATCCACCCTCAATTGAACGCAGCGCCATTTTTGCCTTAGCGTTCAGACCAATCCATAAGATTTGTCTTAAACAAAAGGTTTTCTATAAGTGAATCGCTTGAAATTTCCCCTGCGCGTGAGAAATTTCGCCGATAAACGTGGGGGATTTCGACACGTCGACGCGACCGTCTGACAGGCGATGTTCAGAGGCCCGGTCGATCTGGGTCAAACGAGGAAGGAAGAATTGCGGCGTCGCATGCGGGGCGGTTTCCGGCGCACAGCCAGGCGTCCTGCCAGGAGCACCGCCAGGAGCACAGCGAGGCGTGGGCGCGGGCCGAAGCCCGCGCCTCGCGGCTACCAGCGAATGCGGTCGAAGCGACGCGTGTAGTTGATGTCCGCGCCATTGAAAGTGCCGCCGTACACGGACACCGACCAGTAACGCGAGAAGTTGATGGTTGCCTTGATCGCGTTCGCCGCCGACTGCAAGCCCTGCTCGTAGCCGATCACGAGCCGCTCGTTGATCGCCTTCGACAGCATCACCACCTGCGGGTCGGTCAGGCCCACGTCCGAGCGGCCGATCGAGAACTCGTCGAGCCCGATGCTCTGCGCGATGCGCTTGCCCTGCGCGCTGCCGAGCAGCGCCAGCGCCGTGGTCATCGCGCTCTGCTGGCCGAGGTTGTTGCCCTGGTCGGTGCCGTGGCCGAACAGCAGCCAGGAGAGCTTTTCGTTGTCGGTCACGTTCGGCTCGGACACCAGCTTCGCGACCGGCGCCTGCACCGTGCCGGTGACCGACACGCCCGCCTCGACCTGCTGGTTGCGCCGCATCGCCAGAATGTTGATGCCCGGATTCGCCACCGGCCCGTTGAACGTGAAAAAGCCGTTCTCGATGTTGAGCTTGCGGCCGAACGCCGTATAGCTGCTGCCCTCGGTCACGCGCACGTTGCCCACGGCGCGCAGCGGCACGCCCGGCGCGCTCATGGCCGTGATGGTGCCCGCAAGGCCGAGATCCGCGCCCTGCCCGCGGAAGCGGAAGTTGCGGCCGAGATTGATGTCGATGTTCGCGCGCGGCGCAAAACGCGGCGCGGGTTTCGTCGAGGCGGTTTCGTCGAGCGGCGGCGGACCGCCGCGCGTGGTGCCGTCGGGACGCACGAGCACGACGTCGTCGCCGAGCGAGGGCGCCGCCGACTCCGGCAGATCGAACAGCGCGTGATCGACGGTGAATTTGCCGTCGATCTGCATGCCGCCCAGATGCCCGCCGTTGGCGACGCTCGCGCTGCCCGAGAGCGACAGGCGGCGATCGGGCGCGGCGAACAGTTCGAGCTTGTCGGCAACGATGTTCGCCGTGAGATCGGGGTCCTCGTTGTCGAGACGCACGCGGCCCGTCGCGCGCAGCGTGCCGCTCGCGCCGTGGAACTCGACCTGCTGGAAGTCGACCAGATTGTGCGACAGCGCGATATGAATCACGCCGTCCTTCAGTTGCACGCCCTGATCGACCACCGTCGCGGACAGCCCGTCGCCGATCAGCGAGCCGGTCAGGTCGGGCTTCGCGACCGTGCCGCCCAGCGCGAGTTGCAGCGCGAGGTGGCCGTCGAGCAGATAGCTCGGACCGAGCAGCCCGCCCGTGGTCTTGAGCGACGGCACGTTCGCCTTGATCGTGCCGCCGAGCGGCGCTTCGTCCACGACCGTGAGCACGCCGTCGCGCGGCGCAAGCGTGGTGTTCGCGTCGACGTCGATCACGCCCACGCGGCTCGCCTGCGCGTGCGCCGCAAGCGTCAGCCGGTTGCCGCCGCTGAAGGCCGCGCGCGCGTTGATGTCGCCGAGACCGAGCGAGGCGAGGCCGCGACCGATTTCCACCGTGACGTCGCCGCTGCGGCGTTTGAGCTGCACGTAGCCCGTGGCCGTCGGCCCGATCGAGAAGTCCCAGTCGCCGTCGAACACGAGGTCGGTCTTGAGCGTCGACGGCTCGCCCGTGAACTGCTGGCGCAGCGCCATCATGCGCGCCACCGAGACGTTGGTGAGCGAGCCCGCCGAGCGGATCCTGCCGTGATCGAGATCGAAACCCTTGAGGTCGAGCGCCGCGCCCTCGGCGACGATGCGCGTCGCGCCCAGCGTCACCTTGCCCGCGCCCGCGCTCACCGTGAGCGGCGACTGCATCGTGAGGTCCGGCACGCCGCGATTCTGCAACTGCGTGACGGTGCCGTCCCAGCGCGAGCCCTCGCGCGTGTCGGTGAGCTTGCCGTTGGCGGCCACCGACAGATCGATCGGCTGGCCTTGCAGCTTGCCCTTCGCGCTGGCCGTGAGCGTGTGATGCGCGCGCGTGCCCGAGAGCCGCGCGGTGAGGCTGGCGATATCGACGCCCGCCACGGCGATGTTGCTCGCATCCGTGTTGAAGGCGAGCGCGCCGTTCGCGCCGTCGTGCGCTTCGGCGTGGCCTTGCGCATGGCCAACGCGGTTGTCGCCGAACACGACGTTGTCGAGCTTGTAGTCGAGCGCGACATCGGGATGCGCGAAGGTGCCGGTCAGATCGCCGTTCGCCGCCACCTGGCCCGCGACGCCGAAACCGAGCCGGTCGAGTTGCGGCGCGTCGACCTTGAAACGCAGACGGTCGCCGCGCGCGCCGAAGCTGCCTTGCAGATCGACGGTATTGCCCGCCACGGACAGATTCGCGCGGCTCGGCAGGATGCGCGTGCCCGCGAGCTGGATCAGGCCCGCGCCCGTGAGCGGCAGGTCGTCGTAGACGCTCGGCCCGAGCTTGAACTCGGCCTTGGTCGTGAGCGTGGGCGCGAGCATGCCGGTGGCCGTCAGCGTGCCGTTCACGCGCGCCTCGATGCGGCGGTTGGCGGGGCGCGGCGGGGTTTTGGGCTTGGGCGCCGGGTGCTTCACGTCGCTCGATGCGTTATTCGCGGCGTGCGTTGCGCCGGATTGCACGGTCTGTTTGTCGTTCTCGACGCGCTTTTGCGCCTGCGCCTGCTCGCCGCCGATCTGCGCGGGATTCAACGCCGGATTCAGCGACGGATTGAGCGCGAGATTGCGCTTGGGATTCAGCGCATCGCCGGACGTGGCCGCTTGCGTCGCGTCGCGCGGCGCGCTCTTTGTGGGCTTCGTGGACTTCGTCGGCTTCGGCGCGGTTTTCGTCGACCTCGCAGCCGTCGCCGCCTTCGCGGGCGGCACGAGCGAGAGCGGATCGAAGTTCGTGAGCGCCGCCTTCAGCGTGTAGCTGGAATTCGCGTCGTGCTTGAGCGCGCCCGACAGGTCGATGTGACCCGCGCCCGAAGTCAGCCGCACGTCGTTGAACGAGAGGCGCGCCGGGTCCTGCGTGATCTTGCCTTGCAGACGCAGCGCGGCCTTCGGATCGGCGAGATCGAGCGTGACGCTCTGCGTGTCGCCGTTCAGACGCACGCCGATCGGACCCGCCAGCTGCGTCGGCAGCACGCTCGCCTCGATGGCGTTGAGGTCGAGGCCCGCCACCTTGAGGTCGAAGCGCCCATTGCCGCCCGCCAGCGCGCCGCCGCCCGTGATCGTCGCGTTCTTGACGAGCCGCACGTTCAGATTCGAGAGGCGCTGCGCCTTGGCGTCGAGCACGACGTCGGTGTGCGCGTCGATCAGCGGCAGCAGTTGCTGGTCGATGGCGCCCGGCTTCGCGTTGACGATGGAGACGCTGCCCGCGACCGTGAAACCGGCCGCGTCGCTGTGCGCCGCGGCGGCGGACGCGGCAACCGGCGCCGACGCCATCGCCACCGCGGAAGCCGCCGAAGCGACCACTGCACCGGACGCCGCCGACGCCACGGAAACCGAAGCCATCGCCGGCACCGAAGCCGCCGACGCCACCGAAGCCGAGGCCGCCCGCACCGCCGACGCCACCGCCTGCGGGCTCGCCGCCGCCCCACCGTGCGCCGTCTGCACCGGCTGCAACTGCGCGCGCAGCGCGAGGTCGGCGAACGGCGCGCCGGGCGCAAAAGCTTGCGGATTGACGTGATCGAAGGCCAGCGTGGCGCGCTGCAAAGGCACGGCGGCGAACGGCGTCGCTTCCACGTGCGCATGGCCCGTGAGCTTCATCCCGGTCGCCTCGATCTCCGCGGTGAGCGCCTCGAGCGAGCCGCCGAGCCTCGCGTTCACCTGCACGTCCTCGCCGTTGACCTTGCCCGCGTAGCCCGCGTCGCCCGAGAGCGCGAACGGTTTGACGCCGTCGAGTTTCGCGCTGGCGCTCACCGCGCCGAACGGCGTATCGAGCCGCTCGACGGCGGCTTCGTGATGGCGTCCGTCGCTGCGGCCATGAAACTGGAAGCGCGAAAATTCGGTCGCCGACGTGCCCTGATGCAGCGTGAGCTTGTCCACCTGCACGTCGCGGATGTCGATGGCGAGCGGCAGACGCAGATCGTCGGGCAGCGACATCGGCCCGGACGACGGCGCGTTCGACGGCACGATGCGCAGATCGACGTCGCCCACATGCAGATAGTCGATGACGAAGCGCCACGGCTTGCCGTGCGGCATCTCCAGCACCCACTGGCCGCCGAGGCGATCGACGCTCGCCGTGGTGCCGTCGCCGCCGCGCCAGGCGACGTTGGAGAAGCGCACGCCGCTCGCGAGCGTGCCGCCTTCGAGGGTGCCCGACAGCTTGCCGTCGAGGATCCTCACGGCCGCGCGCCACGCGTAAGCGGTGCCGCGCTCGGTCGTCAGCACGCCATACAGCAGTCCCGCGACGAGCGCGACCAGCAGCACCGGCACGGCAATCGCCCAGGCCAGCGCTTTCCAGAGCCGACGCGGGCGGCGCGGCGGCGGGGGCGTGTCGCCACGTTCGCCGCTTTCGCCCGCTGCGTCACCATTGCGATCTTCGTCGCGCGGCGATTCCGGCGATGGCGCACCGCCGCCCGGCGGCGCGGCCATCGGCGTCCAGGCTCGCGAACCGGCGGGCAGCAAGAAGGAAAGGATCGCGCGCATCGTCATCAGAAGGCGATCCCCAGCGTCAGATACGGCCGCACGCGGCGTTCGCGGAAGCCGTAAGCGAGGTCGAGATTGACCGGGCCGACGGGGCTGCGCCAGCGCGCGCCGAGACCCGCGCCCGGATAGAACACTTTCTCGCCCCAGGTATCGGTCGCGGTGCCGACGTCGAAGAACGCCGCGCCGCCCCAGTCGTGCGTGAACCAGTGCTGATACTCCGCCGAAGCGGTCACGAGATATTTGGCCGGCAAGATCGAGCCGTCGACGTCGTTACCGATGCTCTGGAAGCCGTAGCCGCGCACCGAGTTCGAGCCGCCCGCGCGGAACAGCAGCGACGCGGGCACATCCTGCGAACTGCTCGACGTGAACACGCCGCCCAGCTCCGCGCGGAACAGCATGAGGTCGCTATGGCCGATCGGCAGGTATTGCTGGCCGCGCATGTAGCCGCGGAAGAAGGTGGCGTCGGCGAGCGCGCCCTTCACGGCGAAACCCGCCTCCACGCGAATCAGGTTGCCCGAGCGCGGAAACAGCGGGTCGTCGACGTTGCGGCGCGTCCACGACCATTGCGGCACCAGCGCGCGGCTCGTGGTCGGCGGCCCGGCGTTCTGGTCGAGCCGGTCCTGGTAGTAGAGCAGCGAATACGCGTAGTCGATGTTCTGCGAAGTGCGCGTGCGCTGCACGCCCGCGCGCAGGCTGTAGATCCGCGTGTCGGACACATCCGTCGTGGTGTAGGACGCGAGCGCGCTGTTGGTCCACGCGCGCGGCCCCGGCGGCATCGACAAGGTCACCTGCCCGTACTGCTGGATCTGGTCCAGACGCCCCTGCACCTGGAACGGCCAGGCCTTGCCGAAGGTATCGAGATACGAATACGAGCCCTGCACGTGCGCGCCCGTATCAGTCGAATAACCCACGCCGCCACGGAAATTGTTGTACGGATACTCGCTCACCTTCACGTGCAGCGGCGTGTTGAGCGGCTTTTGCGTGTTGTCGTCGACGTCGATGGCGACGCTCGCGTAGTACGGCGTGTTCTGGAGCTGACGCTGTAGCTCGGTTACGCGGTTGACGTCGTAGATCTCGCCGGGCGACAGCGGATTCACGTCGGTCACGATCTTTTCCGGATAGCGGCGCGGTCCGGACACGTCGAGCGCGCCCATCGTGAAGGTCGGGCCGCTGTCGAACGTGACGGCCAGTTGCGCGTCGTGCTTGAGCGGATCGACGCGCGCCTCCGAACGCGCGATCTTCGCGCCCAGATAGCGCCGCGCCTGCAAGGCCCGCAGCGACGCGTTCTTGGCGTCGTCCCAGCCGGACTGCGTGAAGGCGTCGCCCGTGTGCAGCGAGAAGGCGAAGCGCGTGGCGTTTTCCTGCGCCTTGTCCTCGGTCAGCACGGGGCCGCGAAACGTGAGCGTGACCGCCGAAATCGTCGTGCGCGGCCCCGGATCGACGCTCACCGTCACATGGCGGCGGCCGTTTTCGTCGCTGCCGACGTCGGTGCGCACGACCGGCGTGAAATAGCCGTCGGTGGACGCGAGATCGCGCACCTGCTGCGGCGTGGCCGTGACGAGGAATTCGAACTGATCTTCGCTGATGTCGGCGCGCGTGGCGAAGCGGGCGATGTCGAGGTGCGCTTCGAGCAGCTTGCGCAGTTCGCGCGGCGAGGCGTCGACCTTGACGTCGTAATAGGTGCGCGCGCGCGACCAGGGCAGCAGGCTCGCCAGATCCGCGTGCGCGGGCGTGGCGGTCAGCGCGCTCAGCGCCATGCCGAGAGCAAAGCACGCCGCGACGCGGCGAGCAAAGTGATGGGGTCGATTGACGGAAAAAGTCGCGAAGATTTTTGCGATAGCGTGGCCGGGAGCGTGGGTCGAGTGGCGTGTGGCGAGCGGTTTGTCACGCTGTGCGCGCTCCGCCACACGGCGGGCGGCGTGCCACGGCCGCGCCGCCCATACGGGACGCCGCCATGCGCGCAATGCTTCGATCAGCCATCCCGCCAAACAGGACCTCCAGACGTTATTTCGTTCACTTCGGTTCGCTTCGCTGCGGTTCGCTGCGGTTCGCTTCGCATCGGTTCGCTACGGTTTGCTTTCGTGCGGCTCGCGCCGCCGCGCGGACTGCGCGCAGACCCAAACGCGCTATTTCACCACATCAGCGCTCCAAAACCCCAGGACGAGGCGCAAAGTGGACCGCAAGCCACGCGGACGGCCAATGCCGCCCTTCCTGCGCAGACGCATCGCGTGCCTTCGACGCGCCGCCCGCCCGGATGTTCCGCGCCCGCCGCTTGCGGTAAAATTGCCGCCGACACGAACATCGGCGGCTGTCAGAAACAGCTGCCTCACTCGACGGACGTCAGCCATGTATCAGTCGGACATCACCCAGTTCCTGACCCAACTCAAGCAGCAGAAGCCGCAGCTCGAAGAGCAGCAGCGCAAGGGCCGCTCGCTCCTGTGGGACAAGCAGCCGATCGACCTCGACGAACGCGAGCGCCAGCAGGCGTCGCGCGTCAAGCAGACGCCCTACGTCTACTACCAGAACTTCTGATGGCTGAAGCCGACGGGGCCGAAGGCGCCAAGGAGGCCTTGACGCCTCCACCCGGCGCCGAGGCGGCGCATTCCGCGGCGCACGCGGCCGGCCATCCGGCCGCGCCGGCGAATCCGCAAGCGCTGGCCGCCCCCGCCACCGACTCGACGCCCGACACGATCGACGGCGTCGCGTTCGCTCGCCTGTACGGCGAGCCGCTTTTCAAGCTGCCGCAGGATCTCTATATCCCGCCCGATGCGCTCGAGGTGTTCCTCGAAACGTTCGAAGGTCCGCTCGACCTGCTGCTCTACCTGATCCGCAAGCAGAACTTCAACGTTCTCGACATTCCGATGGCGGAGGTCACCGTGCAGTACCTCGGCTACGTCGAGCAACTGCGCAAGACCAATCTGGAACTGGCGGCGGAGTATCTGCTGATGGCGGCGATGCTGATTGAGATCAAGTCGCGCATGCTGCTGCCGGTCAAGAAGGCCGACACCGGCGAGGAAGCCGAAGATCCACGCGCCGAACTCGTGCGCCGCCTGCTGGAATACGAGCAGATGAAGCTCGCCGCGCAGCGCATCGACAAGCTGCCGCAACTCGGCCGCGACTTCATGCGCGCCGAGGTCTATATCGAGCAGAGCATCACGCCGCGCTTCCCGGACGTGGACGCCGTCGACCTGCGCGCCGCGTGGGCCGACGTCATCAAGCGCGCGAAGCTCGTGCAGCACCACAAGATCTCGCGCGAGGAACTGTCGGTGCGCGAGCATATGAGCACGATCCTGCGCAAGCTCCAGGGCGCACGCTTCATGGAATTCTCGGAACTGTTCGACGTCACGCGCGGCGTGCCGGTCGTGGTCGTGAACTTCATCGCCATGCTCGAACTGTCGCGCGAATCGCTGATCGAAATCACCCAGCCCGAGCCGTTCGCGCCCATCTACGTGCGCCTCGCCTATCTGCCGGTTTAACCCGGTTCAAGTCGCGCCAAATTCCGCTCAAGCAGCCAAAATCACGCTTCGCCACGCACCTTCCCGGTGCGCGCGAAGCGGCTGCGCGCGCCTGCGACGTTCCGTCCCCATCAATATTTCACGCCGCCGGGCCAGGATAATCCCGTAGCCGAAGGCGCTGCGCGGCCCGGTCAAATCCTCTACAATCGCCCGCGCCTGCTCCTGACAGGGGTTGGCACGCCATCCGGCCGGCTCGCCCGCGCGAGCGCCGGTTGCCGCAACCTACGTCTTGCCCCGCGCGAGGCATAACGCATCCGATCATGAAAGTCATCAGCTCGATTCAGGAACTGCGCGACCAGCTGCGCGGCCAAAACCGCACCGCGTTCGTGCCGACCATGGGCAACCTCCACGAAGGCCACCTCTCGCTGATGCGCCTCGCGCGCCAGCATGGCGATCCGGTCGTGGCGAGCATCTTCGTCAACCGTCTGCAGTTCGGGCCGAACGAGGATTTCGACAAATACCCGCGCACGCTGCAAGACGACATCGAGAAGCTGCAGAAGGAAAACGTGTACGTGCTGTTCGCGCCCACCGAGGCCGACATGTACCCGCAACCGCAGGAATACCGCGTGCATCCGCCGCATAACCTCGGCGATATTCTCGAAGGCGAATTCCGCCCCGGTTTCTTCGAGGGCGTCTGCACGGTCGTGATGAAGCTGATGTCGTGCGTGCAGCCGCGCGTGGCCGTGTTCGGCAAGAAGGATTACCAGCAGTTGATGATCGTGCGCGCGATGTGCCAGCAGTTCTCGCTGCCGACCGAAGTAATCGCCGCCGAAACCGTGCGCGACGACGACGGCCTCGCGCTCAGCTCGCGCAACCGCTATCTCACGCAGCCGGAACGCGCCGAGGCGCCGCAACTGGCGGCCGTGCTGCGCGCGATTCGCGAGTCGGTGCTCGCGGGCCGCCACGATTATCCGCAACTCGAACTGGACGCCATGGCCACGCTGGCCGCGCGCGGCTGGAAGCCCGACTACATCTCGATCCGCAAGCGTGCGAACCTGCTGCCGCCCGCACCGGGCGAGACCGGCGCGCCGCTCGTCGTAGTGGCCGCCGCAAAACTCGGCGCGACGCGCCTGATCGACAACCTGGAAATTTGAGCGCCACGCCGCTCGGACATCCGCTCCGGTTCCAACCCATCGAATGCCGTGCGGCGGGCTGCCTGCCCGTCCGCCTGAGGAGACGCACCATGCAACGCCACATGCTCAAGTCGAAGATCCACCGCGTCGCGGTCACGCACTGCGAACTGCACTACGAAGGTTCGTGCGCGATCGACGAGGATCTGCTCGAAGCCGCGAACATCGTCGAAAACGAGCGCATCGACATCTGGAACATCAACAACGGCGAGCGCTTCACGACCTACGCGATCAAGGGCGAACGCGGCAGCGGCATGATTTCGCTAAACGGTTCGGCCGCGCGCCGCGCGCAACTGGGCGACCTTGTGATCATCGCGGCCTTCGCGAACGTCGAAGAAGAAGAACTCAAGGCGGGCTGGAAGCCGGACCTCGTGTTCGTCGACGAAAACAACCGCATCAAGGGCAGCCGCGACCACGTGCCGACCCAGGCCTGGAGCTGAACGGCGGCGGATTGTGATCCGCTTCCGGGCGATGGCTGGCTAGCTGACTGAGTGACTCACTAACAGATTGGCTGGCTTTGCTACGGCAAACGGCGCGCGTTCTGCGCGCCGTTTGCATTTCCGGCGGCGCGTGCGGATCGGCGCGCGGGTGCGCTTATGCGCTTATGCGCTCACTTCGCGTTGAGCCAGCTGATGATCGGCTGCCACTGGTCCAGATCCTTCTCCACGCGGCTTTTCGCGACGTCCCAGAGCGTGAGCCCGTGCGCGGCGAGTTGCACGTAGTTTTGCGTGTCGCGCAGATAGCCGAGCACCGGCAAGTCGAGCCCTTCGACGAAGCGCTGCAACTGCTCCGCCGAGCGCGTGCGCGCATCGACGCGCATGCCCACCACGCCCACCTGAATCGCGCCCTTGCGCACCGCCTTTTCCTTCGACAGCCGGTCGAGGAAGTCTTTCGTGGCGAGAATGTCGAACATGGACGGCTGCAGCGGCACGATCACCTTGTCCGCCAGTTCGATCACCGTGGCGAGCCGGTTGCCGTGCAGACCCGCGGGCGTGTCGATGACGGCGTGCTCGAGGCCCTTGGGCGGCTTCTGTGGATGGTCCAGATCGACCGGCCAGCTCTCGATGGCGGGCAGCGTCGCGGGCCGCAGGTCGAGCCACGCATGCGACGACTGCTGCCGGTCGAGGTCGGCGAGCGCGACCCACTCGCCTTGCGCCGCGAAATAGCCGGCCAGATTGGTGGACAGCGTGCTTTTGCCGACGCCGCCCTTGGGGTTCGCCACCACGATCACCGTCATGAATGCTCCCGTCAGGAAGGCTGGCACACGGGCCAGCCGGTTTGCCGATTCTGCTGCTTGTGCGTGTTGATACGTGCCTATACGTGCCTATACGTGCCGATATGAGCGTGCGCGAGCTCGTACCGACAGTGCGCATCCCGCGGACTTCGGCACGCTTGCGGGCCGCCGCCAGGCGCCCCACGGTCGCGCCGCGTGGCCTGGAGCCGTCTGCAAAGCCGGCCGCGCAGCAGCGCAACCGTCCGATAATATCGGCAAATGCCGTGGCGCCGAAGCCCCCGACGGCGTCAGGGTGGCGCAGCATCGAGCCTCAACCCGGCTTTCCGAGCGCATCCGGACCGCATGAAAACCGTTGCGGCGCCCCGCCTGGCCGGGCTCCGGCCTTGCCTCGACTTCACTTCACCCCCCATCCAAGGAGACATGCCCCATGAGCACGCTGCGCCCCGAGATCACCCTCGCCTCCCTGCACGAGCGCCAGCAAGGCCGGCTGCCCGACCTGCTCGGATTTCGCGCGGTGGCGCTCGAGCAAGGCATCCTGCGCGCCGAGCTCGATATCCGCAGCAATCTGCTTGCGCCCAACGGCTTCCTGCACGCCGCCACCGTGATTGGTCTCGCAGATACGGCCTGCGGCTACGGTTGCTACGCGCATCTGCCGCCTACGGCGAAGAACTTCACGACCGTCGAACTCAAGAGCAACTTCGTCGGCACGGCGCGCGAAGGCACGCTGAGCGTGGTCGCGACGGGCGTGCATCTGGGCCGCAGCACGCAGATCTGGGACGCCACCGTGACCGGCCCGGACGGCAGGACCACCGCGCTGTTCCGCTGCACGCAGATGGTGTTGTACTGACTGATGCTGACCGACGCGCCCTCGTTCAGCGCATCGCGCCGTACAGGCGGTCGAGGTCGAGGCTTGCGGCCAGCGTGTCGGCAAGCCGCTCCAGCGACGCCTCGCGCAGCGCCGGGTAATCCACGCTCTGCGCCGCGTCGAGCCCGGCCCAGCGCAGCAGCGCGGCGCACGCCTCGGGCGTGTCGAACAGGCCGTGCACATAGGTCGCGAGAATCTGGCCGTCCGCCGATTGCGCGCCGTCCAGGCGCGGTTCGCGCTGCGCCTCCGGCGTTTCTTGCGCCTCTTGCGCCTCGCCCTCGATCGAGTCGATCCGCAGCGCCGGTTGCGCCAGCGCCGCGCCGCGCGTCACGCCCATGTGAATCTCGTAGCCGCGCACGGGTGCACCGGCTTGCGCGCCACCCTCGCCCAGCCCCAAGGCAAGCCGCCCCGTCACATTGCGCAGCGCCTTCTCGCGCGTAAGTTCCGTTTCGTAGTCGAGCCAGCCGAAACCCGCCGTCGCGCCGGGCTCGCCTTCCACGCCATGCGGATCCGTAATCGCGCGCCCGAGCATCTGCATGCCACCGCAAATCCCGATCACGCGGCCGCCGTAGCGCAGGTGCCGCGCGAGCGCGCTTTCCCACCCCTGCGCGCGCAGCCACGCGAGGTCGTCGCGGACGTTTTTGGAACCCGGCAGTATCACCAGATCGGCGGCCGGCGGCGCTTCGTTCGTGCGCACGTAACTGAATTCGACCTGCGGATGCGCGCGCAGCGCGTCGAAGTCGGTGTGATTGCTGATGTGCGGCAGCGCGGGCACGACCACACGCAGCGTCTGCCCGCCCGCCTGCGCGTGGGTATGGGCAGCGCCCGGCAGCATGTCCTCGGCGTCGAGCGTGAGGCCGTGCAGATACGGCACCACGCCGAGCACGGGCTTGCCCGTCTGCGCCTCGAGCCAGTCCAGGCCGGGCTTGAGCAACCCCGGATCGCCGCGAAACCGGTTGATGATGAAACCCTGCACGCGTGCCCGCTCGCTCTCCGACAGACACGCGAGCGTGCCGATCAGATGCGCGAACACGCCGCCGCGGTCGATGTCGGCGACCAGCACGACCGGGCAATCGACGGCTTCGGCAAAGCCCATGTTGGCGATGTCGTTGGCGCGCAGATTGATTTCCGCCGGGCTGCCCGCGCCCTCGACGAACACCGTGTCGTAGGCCGCGCGCAGTCGCCCATACGATTCGAGCACGGCCACGCGCGCCAGCGGCTTGTAGTCCTGATACGCGCGCGCGTTCAGATTCATGCGCGCCTTGCCGTGGATGATGACCTGCGAGCCCAGATCGCTGTTCGGCTTGAGCAGGACGGGATTGAGGTCGGTGTGCGGGGCGATGCCCGCGGCGACCGCCTGCAAGGCTTGAGCGCGGCCGATCTCGCCACCGTCGGCGGTCACCGCGCTGTTGAGCGCCATGTTCTGCGGCTTGAACGGCGCGACCCGCACGCCCGCGCGGCGCGCGAGACGGCACAGGCCGGCGACGAGCGTGCTCTTGCCGGCGTCGGAGGTCGTGCCCTGGATCATGAGCGTGCCCCTCGGCACGGCGGGCACGACAGGCACGGCGGACTCGGCGGACTCGGCGGACTCGGCGGACTCGGCGGACTCGGCGGACTCGGCGGACTCGGCGGATTTCGAAGCGGACATGGTCGATACGGAGTGCGGTTGCGGCGCAAGGCCGATAAAACGAATGCGCATTATCCCATCGCCTGCGCAACGGCCCGGCTGGCCGAACGGCCGATCCGCCATTCGGCCAGCCCCGTCCACGCCGGAAGTCGCGCGCCCAAACGCTACAATCACGCGATGATTTCGCGCGACCTCACCTTCATCGTCGGCGGCGCGCGCTCGGGCAAGAGCGCGCACGCCGAACGCCTCGCGGCCGACAGCGGCCTGCCGGTCACCTACATCGCCACGGCGGCCACGCCAACGGGCGCGCACGCCGACGCCGAATTCGCCGCGCGCATCGCGCATCACCAGGCGCGCCGCCCCGCGCACTGGGGCTTCGCCGCCGCGCCGCTGGCCCTCGCCCAAGCGCTGGACGCGCATGCCGCGCCCGGCCACTGCGTGCTGATCGACTGCCTCACGCTCTGGCTCGCGAATCTGCTCTGCCCGCCCGGCTCCGACGCGCCGCGCGCCGACTGGCAAGCGCGCCTCGACGCGTTCGCCGCCGCCTGCGAGCGCGCGCAAGGCACGGTGCTGGTGGTCAGCAACGAGATCGGCATGGGCGTGGTGCCGATGGGCGCGGCCACGCGCCTCTACGTCGACGAACTGGGTCGCCTGAACCAACGCATCGCCGCGCTCGCCGACCGCGCGACGCTCGTCGCCGCCGGCCTGCCGCTCGTGCTCAAGGCGCCGCGAGCATGACGATGTTGAGCCTGCCCGTCACCGCCGCGCTCGCCGTCGCCGGCGTCGCCGTCGACCGCTGGTTCGGCGAACCGCGCCGCGCGCATCCGCTGATCGCCTTCGGCAACTACGCCCAACGCCTCGAAAAACGCTTCAACACGGGCCGGCGCGGACGTCCGCTCGGACTCGTCGCGTGGCTCGCCGCTGTCGCGCCGCCGGTGCTGATCGCCCTGCTGCTGTGCGCGCTGCTGCCCTGGCCGCTCGCCTGGGCGCTGCACGTCGCGCTGCTGTGGTTCGCGCTCGGCGCGCGCAGCCTCGAAGAACACATCGCGCCCATCGCCCGCGCGCTCGCGCAGCGCGATCTGGCCGCCGCGCGCGAACTGACGGCGCGCATCGTCTCGCGCGACACCGCCCAAGCCGACGCGACCGCGCTCTCGCGCGCGGCCTGCGAATCGGCGCTCGAAAACGGCAACGACGCGATCTTCGGCGCGCTGTTCTGGTTCGCGCTCGCGGGCGGACCGGGCGCGCTGGCGTTCCGGCTCGCCAACACGCTCGACGCGATGTGGGGTTACCGCACGCCGCGTTTCCTGCGCTTCGGCTGGGCCGCCGCACGCATCGACGACGTGCTCAACTTCGCGCCCGCGCGCCTCACCGCGCTGAGCTACGCGCTGCTCGGCGACACGCGCGTCGCGCTGCGCTGCTGGCGCGAACAGGCGCCGCGCTGGGACAGCCCGAACGCCGGTCCGGTGATGGCGGCGGGCGCGGGCAGCCTGAACGTGCTGCTCGGCGGCGCGGCCGTCTATCACGGCGCGCTCGAGGAGCGTCCCGCGCTCGGCGCGGGTTCGCCGCCGCGCGCGCAGGACGTCGACGCCGCCCTGCGCCTCGTCGAGCGCACCACGCTGCTGTGGCTCGCCGTGATCGTCGCGCTGGCTTTCGTGAACGTGGCGACCCATGTCTGAGCCATCCATGACTTCGACGACGACGACGACGACGACGACAACCGACACCGTAGCGCGCACGATCGCGCACGGCGGCAATCTGCACGAGGCGGCGCGCCGCTACGGCATCGCATGGGAAACGTGGATCGATCTCTCGACGGGCATCAATCCGCATGGCTATCCGGTGCCGCCCGTGCCCGCTTCGGCGTGGCGGCGCCTGCCCGAGGATGGCGACGGTCTCGCCGACTGCGCCGCGCGTTACTACGGCGCGCCCGACGCCGCGCACGTGCTGCCGGTCGCGGGCAGCCAGGCCGCGATCCGCGCGCTGCCCGCGCTGCTGCCTGCCCTGCTGCCTGCCCTGTCGCCGCGCGCGCGCGTGGCCATCGCGCCGCTCACGTATGGCGAGTACGCGCCCGCCTTCGCGCAGGCCGGTCACACAGTCGTGCCGCTCGACGTCACGCACGCCGATCTCCCCGCCGACGCGACGCACGCCGTCGTCGTGAATCCGAACAATCCCACCGCCGCATTGATCGACCGCGACACGCTGCTGCGCTGGCACGCGCAACTCGCCGCGCGCGGCGGCACGCTGATCGTCGACGAAACCTTCGCGGATGCGTTCGCTGACACGTCCGCGCGCTCGCTCGCGAACGCCACCGATCGCGCGGGCCTCGTGGTGCTGCGCTCGCCGGGCAAGTTCTTCGGTCTCGCGGGCGCGCGCTGCGGTTTCGCGCTCGCGCAGCCCGCGCTGCTCGCGGCCTTGCGCGAACGGCTGGGCGCGTGGACGGTGAACGGCCCCGCGCGTCATGCCGTCATGCACGCTTTCGCCGATACCGCGTGGCAACACGCGATGCGCGAGCAACTCGCGCGCGAGGGCGCACGGCTCGCCGCCCTGCTGCGCGCGCACGGTTTCGCGCCGCGCGCCACGCCGCTGTTCGCGTGGATCGACGACCCGCGCGCCGCGCCATTGCAGGACGCGCTCGCCCGCCATGCGGTGTGGACGCGCCGCTTCGACGCGCCCGCGAGCCTGCGCTTCGGCCTGCCCGCATCGGAGGAAGAATGGCAGCGCTTCGAGATCGCGCTGGGTCACGCGATGGCCACGCTGGAGGCATCGCGCTGATGCGCCGCTTCGCCGCCTTCATCGCGTACGCCGCGTGCGTCGCGTGTTCAATCGGCACGGCACACGCCGGCGTCAGCGCCACCGACGACGCCGGCAACACCGTCACGCTCGACGCGCCCGCGCAGCGCGTGATCAGCCTCGCGCCGCACGCCACCGAATTGATCTACGCAGCAGGCGGCGGGGCGAAGCTCGTCGGCACCGTGAGTTATAGCGATTACCCGCCCGCCGCGCTGAAGGTCCCGCACATCGGCGACAATCGCGCGCTCGACCTCGAACGCATCGCCGCGCTCAAGCCCGACCTGATCGTGGTCTGGCGGCACGGCAACGCGCAGCAGCAGATCGATCGCCTGCGCGACCTGCATATCCCGCTGTTCTTCAGCGAGCCGCATCGTCTCGACGACGTGGCCACATCGCTGACACGGCTCGGCACGCTGTTCGGCACCGACACCGCCGCGCGGGCCGCCGCCGACGCCTATCGCCGCGACATCGCGCAACTGCGCACGCGCTACGCGCAGCGCGCGCCCGTGCGCGTGTTCTATGAAGTCTGGGATCAGCCGCTCATGACGATCAACGGCGAGCAGATCATCAGCGATGCCATCACGCTCTGTGGCGGCCGCAATGTGTTCGCCGCGCTGCGCCCGCCCGTCCCGACGCTCTCGACCGAAGCCGTGCTCGCCGCGAATCCCGAGGCGATCGTGACCGCCTCGCCGGGCGCGACCGCGCCGGACCGGCCCTTGCCCGCGCTCGACCGCTGGCGCGCGTGGCCGCAACTCGCGGCCGTCGCGCAGGGCAACCTGTTCGCCATCGACGGCGATCTGCTCTCGCGCGCGGGTCCGCGTCTCGCGCAAGGCGCGGAGCAGCTTTGCAAGGATCTCGATCAGGCGCGCGTGCGTGACGCGACCGGCAAGACAAATTGATTCGCCATCCGAATCAATTCAAAACAACGAATCGATCAGGCGTTCCAACGCGCCAGTTGCCACTCGCCGCTGTGCAGGTCGCGGCGTAGCCACACGATCGCGGCCATCTCCAGCGGCCAGTTCGAACAACGCGCAAGCGTCAGTCCCAGCGCACGCGCCGTAATCGCGCGGATCACGCCCGCATGCGCGACGGTCCACAGGCACGCGCGCGGCGCCAGTCCCAGCGCATCGAGGCCTTCGAACCACGCCGTCACGCGCGCGTCGAACTGCGCGACGCTCTCGCCGCCATGCGCGCGTGCATGCTCGAAATCGGCGGCCCAGGCGTCGAGCTGCGCGCGCTCGATCGCGTCCCAGCGCTGCATTTCCCACGCGCCGAAATCCATCTCCGCGAGACGCGCATCGTGTTGCGGCACAAGCGTTTCATGCTGTTGCGCGAGCGCTTCCGCGATCCCCGCACAACGCGACAGCGGACTCGATGCGATGCGATGCGGCGCGCGCACGCCGAGCGCCGCAAGCCGCGCGGCAATCGCCGCCGCGCCCGCTTCGACGGACGCGGCGAGCGGTACGTCGGTGCTGCCGTAGCAAACACCCGGCTCGACCGCGACGGCCGGATGGCGGATCAGTACGAGATCCATGCGAGCCCCACGAGATAGATCGCCAGCTCGAACACCTGCTGCGCGAAGCCGAGACAATCGCCCGTGTAGCCGCCGATGCGCCGCACGAAATAGCGGCCGAGCGCATGGCGCAGCGCGATCAGCACGACAAACGTGACGATCGCCGCGCGCCAGTCTGGCCACGCGGGCCACAGCAGCCACGGCAGCCCGAACAGCAGCGCGCAGCCGAGCGCGGCCACGCCCATGCGCTGCGCGACCGGCTTGGCCTTGCCCTCGGGCCGGACATACTCGAGCGTGACGAGATAGCTGATCGCGAACGCACGGCTCGCCGCGTGACCCGCGATCATCAGCGTGGCCGCGCGCAGCGGCGGCAGCGCCGCGAGCGTCTGCCACTTGATGAGCAGCGCAAGCACCGCGCCAATCGCGCCGAACGCGCCGATCCGCGAGTCGTGCATGATGCGCAGCACGTCCTCGCGCGTGTAGCCGCCGCCGAACGCATCGAGACAATCGGCGAGACCGTCTTCGTGGAATGCGCCGGTGGCGAGCAGCGTCGCCGCCATCGACAGCAGCACCGCCACGCCCGGCGGAAACACGCGCAGCGCCGCCAGATAGACGAGCGCCGCGAGCGCCCCGATCAACGCGCCGACGAGCGGAAAATAACGCGCCGCCGCATTGAGCCACTGCGGCTCGAAGCCGACCCAGCGCGGCACCGGCACGCGCGTGAAATAACCGAGCGCCGTGAAGAAGTAACGCAGTTCCGCGAGCGGATTCATCGCGGGATCAGTGGCCTGCGCCGGGCGTATTGGCGCTGTGATCGGCGCTGTGATCGGCGCGATCGTCCACGCCCGCCGACTCGAAGCTCGCCATCTCGTTGAGGAAGGCCACGGCCGCACGCAGCAGCGGCACCGCGAGCGCCGCGCCCGTGCCTTCGCCGAGGCGCAGATCGAGCGCGAGCAGTTCGCGTCCGCCGAAATGATCGAGCATGCGGCGATGGCCCGCTTCGTTCGACGCGTGCGCGAACACGCAGTAATCGCGCACGTTCGGCGCGAGCGAATCGGCCACCAGCAGCGCCGAGGTCGCGATGAAGCCATCGACGAGAATCGCCATGCGCTGACGCGCCGCTTCGAGAAACGCGCCCGTCATCATCGCGATTTCGAAGCCGCCGAACGTGGCGAGCACGTCGAGCGGCTCGCGCACCTGAGCGTGCTTCGCGAGCGCCGCCGCCAGCACGTTGCGCTTCTTCGCGAGACCGGCGTTGTCGAGTCCGGTGCCGCGCCCGACGCATTCGTCGATGGGCACGTTGCACAGACGGCTCATCAGACACGCCGCCGCCGACGTGTTCGCGATGCCCATCTCGCCGAAGCCGATCACGTTGGTACCGAGCGCCGCATGATGACGCACGCGCGCCGCGCCCGCCGCGAGCGCGCGCACCGCTTCGTCGCGCGTCATCGCCGGTTCGTGCGCGAAATTGCGCGTGCCGCGTGCGATCGGCACGCTGACGAGTTGCGCCGATTCGGGCAACGGCGCGGCCACGCCCGCATCGACGATTTCGAGTTCGAGCCCGCCCACGCCGCTGAACGCGTTGATCGCCGCGCCGCCCGCGAGAAAGTTCGCGACCATCTGCACCGTGACGGCCTGCGGATACGGGCTCACGCCTTCGTGCGCGATGCCGTGATCGCCGGCGAACACGATCATCGCGGGACGCGTCACGCGCGGCTGCGTGCTGCGCTGGATCATGCCGAGCTGGCGCGCGAGCGTTTCGAGGCGGCCGAGGCTGCCCGGCGGCTTGGTCTTGGTATCGATCAGATGTTGCAGCGTGTCGCGCAGCGAGACGTCGAGCGGTTCGATGGTCAGCAGATCGGAAAGCGTCGTGGTCATAGGTCGTTCGTTAGCGTTCGGCGCGCGCGGCGCGTGGGTGTTTGTCGCCGCGCGCGAATCATTTGTGATGGGCGAAATCAGGTCAATGCGGATCAGCCGGGCGCGTGCGTGGAAGCGAGCGCCGGCACGAGCGCTTCGTGCGGGCCGTCGCGGATCAGCAACAGCGCGTGGCCGAAGGCGTCGCTCGCGCGCTCCGCCGTCAAGACGTCGCGCACGGGGCCGGCGTAATAGCCGCCGCGTCCGTCGAGCAGGAGCGCGTGGGTCGCGAATCGGCGCGCGAGATTGAGATCGTGGCACGAGAGCACGACGGCGCGCAGGTCGTCTGCTGTCCCGGCGCGAACCCATTGCGTGAGCGCATCGAGACACGCAATCTGATGATGCAGATCGAGATGCGCGAGCGGTTCGTCGAGCAGCAACAGCGGCGCATCCTGACACAGCACCGCCGCGAGCGCGACGCGCTGACGCTCGCCGCCCGAGAGCGAGAGCACGTCGCGCCCGACGAAGGCTTCGAGGCCGAGCGTGGCCAGCGCTGCGTACGCGGCAGCGCGATCGTCTTCGCTTTCCCAGCCCCAACCCGCGAGATGCGGATAGCGGTTGAGCAGCACGGTGTCGAGCACGCTCGCGCTGAACGCGTCGCGCACGTCTTGCGGCATCAGCGCGCGTCGTTGCGCGAGTCGCACGGGCGGCCAGTCGCGCAGTGTCACGCCGTCGACTTCGACATGGCCCGACGCGGCGTCGCGCAAACCGGCGAGCGCGGAAATCAAGGTGGTTTTGCCCGCGCCGTTCGCGCCCGCGAAGCACCAGATTTCGCCCGCGCCAATGTCGAGCGTGAGGTGTTCGACGAGCGTGCGCGAACCCGCGCGCAAGGTGAGCGCGCGCGTGGCGAGTAATGACGATGCACCCGGCGATGCACTCGACGGCGTGATCGGCAAGGCGCTCATCGCGTGCGCCTCCGCAGCAGCATCCACAGGAACACGGGCACGCCCGCGAGCGCCGTCACCACGCCGACCGGCAATTGCGTCGGCGCGGCCACGGTGCGCGCGACGAGATCGGCGCCCATCACGGCGAGGCCGCCCGCAAGCGCGGCGGCGGGCACGAGCATGCGCTGGTCGTTGCCGAACGCGAGCCGCAGCATATGCGGCACGACGAGCCCGACGAAGCCGATGGTGCCGCCCGTCGTCACCGCGGCGGCGGCGGCGAGCGACGCGGCAAGATACACGCCCACGCGCAGACGCCGCACCGGCACGCCGAGCGCCTGCGCCGCGGCGTCGCCGCGCAGCAGCACATTCAGACGCGGCGCGGCATGCACGGCGAACGCGAGCACCACCGCGAGCGCCGCGAACGCGGGCCACGGCGCGGCGATGCCGTTGAGATCGCCGGTCAGCCAGAACAGCATGCCGCGCAGACGCGCGTCGGGCGCGAGCGTCAGCAGCAAGGTGATCAGCGCGCCCCACCCGGCCGCCGTGACCGCGCCCGTGAGCAGCAGACGCGGCGCGCTGTCCTGCGGCTCGCCGCGCCACAACTCGCGGCGCGCAAGACCGAGCACGAGCAGGATCGACACGAACGCGCCCGCGCAGGCGCTCGCCTGCACGGCCCACGTCGCGAGACCCGCGATCATCGCGCACAACGCAAAGGCCGCCGCGCCGCCCGACACGCCGAGCACGTAAGGTTCCGCGAGCGGATTGCGCAACAGCACCTGCAGCAGCGCGCCCGCGAGCGCGAGCAACGCACCGCACGCGAAGCCGCCAAGCGCGCGCGGCATGCGCAACGTGCGGACGATTTCTGTGGTCATGTCGTCGGCCGCCGCGTTCGCGACAGCGGTATGAAGCGACGTCGAAGGCATGAGCGCATGCAGTGCCTGCGCGAACGACACCGGCACGCTGCCGATCAGCAGCGACGCCGCGAACACCGCGACCGCCGCAAGCGCGAGCCCGCACCAGATCGCCGCTGCGCGGCGCGCGTGCATGCCGCGACGCGGCGGCGCAACACGAACGCCCGGCGCGTGCGTCGAGCGTTCGCGCGCGTGGCGCGGTTCATCGGGACTGACGGTTTGCATGCTGGGTTCGGCGTGGCTCGGACGTGGCTGGAGTGTGGCTGCGCTCGCGTGCGTATCGATCGTTGCGCGTCGCAAATTTGAGATGTCGAGATGTTATAACGCGCGCGGCGCGTTTGGCCGCCGATTCCCCATCGCATATGCAATTCGCTCGGCAGTTCGAGCGCCTGCACTTCGCGCCCTCTTTCGCGTGACGCGCTGCACGAAGCAACTGACTGCCACGAACCGCAACATAAAACGACGCGCAAAAAAAGTACTGAGACTGCGCGAATCAAGCGTCAAGAAAGCGCGATTATTGCCGTAAACGTGGCGATCGAGCGTGAGCGCGCATCCGACAACGCTCGGCAAAATATGTTCCCGCAGCACGGCACGCAACACGCCAACCGTTAAAAAACGCAAGATACAGGCACGAAGCAGGGCTGTTACGTCTGGAAACGACGCAATTATCGGAATACGCCACAATCCGCGCTAGAATGCCTGTCTTTAGAGGACGCAGCACATGCTCAACGAACTCGAAACACTCTCACAAAACATCGGGCGGCTGATCGAGATCAATCAGCGCCATCACGAAGCACGCGTGGCGCTCGAAGAGCAACTCGCACAACTTCAAGCGCAATGCGAAGCCACGCGTACGGAACTCGAGCAGGTGCGCGAAGAGCGTAACGCGCTGCAAGCCGAACGCGACGGGCTGTCGGCGAAGATCGACGACGCACAGGTGCGCCTGAACGCGATCCTCGAAAAGCTGCCGCGCGCACGCGCCGGCGCCGATCGCGACAATCAGCTCGACCTGCTCGAACCGCAGCAAAGCGCCGACGACGACAACGCCGCTCGCCACGGAGAAAATGCATGACGACCAAACAGATCGAAGCGACCATTCTCGGCCAGAGCTATCGCCTCGCCTGTTCGCCTGAAACCGAAGGCGCGCTGCTCGAAGCAGTGGCACGCGTGGACGCGGAAATGTCGAAGATCCGCAATCACAGCAACGTGCGCGGCCAGGATCGCATCGCCGTCATGGCGGCGCTCTCGCTCGCCTCGGAACTGCTGCGTTTGCAGACCAGCGTGCGTCACGGAGAAGCATTCCCAGCCGAAGAAATCCGTCGTACAATGCGCCAAATGAATGATCAGCTTGGCGCAGTGATCCAGCAATATGGCGTGCAATAAAAACGCCGCTGCATAATGCGCTAAAATGGATTCATCGAAACGTAGGAAGTGAATACGTTTCTAAACAGGTTTAAGCAGCTGTGGTTGTCATCAACGGCAGTTGCAATCAGTTCAGCTTCCCTGCCTGGTTCGCCAAGGTCATATATTCCTTGAACCAATGCCATGTGCACGGTTGCGGAAATTTGTAGCACGGGTGTGCGCGTCACTTGTCTGATGTACCCGAAGTGCTGCTAACTGCGACCAATTCTGAACCTCAGGTTCAGGATGCCGGCCTAGCGGCTAAGGCGGGGACCTATTCGAACGGCATCGGACACGCGTCCGATGCCGTTTTCCTTTTGTGCTCTCCAAATCGATCTTCACGTCATGCGCTACTGGCTGATGAAGTCCGAACCCGACGAAGCGAGCATCGACGATCTCGCCAACGCGCCGCAGCACTCGCTGCCCTGGACCGGCGTGCGCAACTATCAGGCGCGCAATTTCATGCGCGACACCATGCAGATCGGCGACGGCGTGCTCTTCTATCATTCGAGCTGTCCCGAACCCGGCATCGCGGGGCTCGCGCAAGTGTCCTCCACCGCGTATCCCGATCCCACGCAGTTCGATCCGAAAAGCCCTTACTACGACGCGAAATCCACGCAGGAAACGCCGCGCTGGATGCTCGTCGACGTCGTGTTCAAGAAGAAGTGCGCGCTGATTCCGCTCGCCACGCTGCGCGAGCACGACGAGCTTGCCGAGATGCGCGTGCTCGCCAAGGGCAATCGCCTTTCGATCACGCCGGTCACGCGCGCCGAGTGGGATTTCATCACGAAGCGGCTGATGTAGCCTGTTTCAGGCGCTCGATCTTCAAAGTGTGCAAAACCGCCAGCGTGCGGGAACCCCGCGCGCGGCGCATCGCCTAACGAACACGCCGGCCGCCACGCAGCACACCGCGCCCTCGTACAGGCAGCCGACACGTGTGCGCGAAGTTCAGCACAATCATGCGCTCGTGCCGGTACGCGTCAGTCCAGGCAGTCGCGCAATATGCAGCGCTGCCACGTGCTGCAACGACCCGCCGGCGCATTCGTTCTGCAAGGAGCCACAATGAAGAAAAGAACCGCCGTCACGCTCGCCGCCGCCCTTTCCGCTGCGATTCCGTTCGCCTTGACGCTCGCGCCCAGCGCCGCCTTCGCGCAGAGCGATGCGCGCTATCAGCCCTCCGGCGTGCTCTCGCTGTCGGCCCAGGCGAGCGCCGAGGTGCCGCAGGATGTCGTCACGATCACGTTGTTCTACGAGCAGGAAGCGAGCGATCCCGCGTCGCTGACCAGCACGCTCAATCAGCGCGCCGACTCCGCGCTGCAAAAAGCCAAGGGCGTCAACGGCGTGACCGCGCGCTCGGGCCAGTTCTCGATCTACCCGTCCACCGACCGCGACGGCCGCATCTCCGCCTGGCGCGGCCGCACCGAGGTCGTGCTCGAATCGCGCAACTTCGCCGCCGCGTCGAAACTCGCGGGCGATATCTCGTCGGTCATGCAGGTCGGCAACGTGGCGTTCTCGCTCTCGCCCGAAGCGCAGCGCGCCGCCGAACAGAAGCTGTCGAGCGAAGCGATCGCGTCGTTCCGCGATCAGGCGTCCGCGAATGCGCGCGCGTTCGGCTACAGCGGCTATGCGATCCGCGACGTCAACGTGGGTCACTCCGGCGTGCCGCCGCGTCCGATGATGATGATGAGCGCGCGTGCCGCCAGCGCCGACGCGAAGATGGCACCCATGCCGCTCGAAGGCGGCACCTCCACCGTGACGGTCAACGTCTCGGGCTCGGTGCAGATGAAGTAACGCGACAGCGCCTGCGAAAGCACGTTTTAACGCGCTGCCAAACAAAAAAGCCACGGCAAACACCGTGGCTTTTTTCATGGGACTTCAGCGTGGGCGCTGTGCGCTTCAGCTTTTCGCGGCAGCCGTCTGCTGCGTGCCGTTCGCACCGTTCGCACCGCTGTCACCGCTGGCCCGCTTCGCGCGGCGATACGCCCAGATCATCAGCAGCACGCCCACGATGATCATCGGCAGCGACAGCCATTGGCCCATCGACAGACCGAGCGCGAGCAGGCCGAGGAAGTCGTCGGGTTCGCGCGCGAATTCCACCGTGAAGCGCGCGAGGCCATAGCCGATCAGGAACATCGCCGAAATCGCGCCGACGGGGCGCTGCTTGCGCGAGAACAGGATCAGCACGAAGAACAGCGCGATGCCTTCGAGCGCGATCTCGTACAGCTCGGACGGATGGCGCGGCAGCAGATGATATTGCGCGAACACTTCGTTCAGATGCCACTTCGCGGCCAGCGCGGGATGCGTTTGCAGCCACGCGGCGTCGTCGTTCGCGGCGCCCGGGAACATCATCGCCCAGGGCGAATCCGGCGAGGTCACGCGGCCCCACAGTTCGCCGTTGATGAAGTTGCCGAGACGCCCGGCGGCGAGACCCGTCGGCACCATCGGCGCGACGAAGTCGGTGACCTGCAGCCACGTGCGGCCGCGTTGCCACGCGAACAGGATCATCGCGAAGGTCACGCCGAGGAAACCGCCGTGGAACGACATGCCGCCTTCCCACACCTTGAAGATGTCGAGCGGATGCGCGAAGTACCAGCTCGCCTTGTAGAACAGCACGTAGCCGAGACGCCCGCCGAGGATCGTGCCGAGCACGCCGTAGAACAGCATGTCGTCGATGTCCTTGGCGGTCCAGCCCTGCGCGGCCACATACGGCAGACGCAGGCGCAGACGGCCGATCACGATCGCGAGAATAAAGCCGACGAGATACATGAGGCCGTACCAGCGCACGGCGAGCGGCCCCAGATGGATGGCGACGGGGTCGAAATTCGGATGGATGAGCATCGTGAAGTGGATTCTTGTCGGCGGTGAGCTTGAAAGCGGGTTGCAAGATACGCCACGCGGGTTGCACGTTACGCGGCGCCGAGGGGTGACATTATCGCCGACGCCGGGGCGCGCGAGCCAAAATGCACATTTCTCGCTGATCGTGCTGATCCGCGATTTTAAGGGACAGAGATGAAGGCGCCGTGCACACGCGTCGGCCGCCGGGACTTCACGCGTGCGGCTGCGCGTTCACCGTCGCCGCGTGCGCGCGCACGATCTCGATGAACGCCGCCAGCACCGGGCTCACCTCCTGCACGCGCCAGACGAGGCCGGTTTCGATCGTCGGCACGGCCTGCGCGAGCGGCCGGTAGACCACGCCCGTGCGCCGCAGATGGCGCAGCGACTGCGGCACCAGCGCCACGCCCATGCCCGCCGAGACGAGGCTCACGATCGTCTGCATCTGGACCGCTTCCTGGCCCACGCGCGGCGCGAGACCGGCCGCGCCGTAGCAGTCCATGATCGTGTCGTGAAAACCCGGGGCCAGATGGCGCGGAAACACGACGAGCGGCACGTCGGCGAGTTCGCGCAGGTTCACGGGCGTGGCGCACCAGCCGTCGTCGGCGTCGGCTTCGGCTTCCGCGCCGCCGAGTTGCGCCGAGAGCGCCGCCGGCATCGCGATCACCAGCGGCTCGCGCGCGACCGGCAGATACGCGAGCTGCGCCGCGTGGCGCGGCGGCACGGGCGCGATCACGAGGCCCGCGTCGATGCGCCCCGCCACCAGTTCGTCCACCTGCACGTCGCTGGTCGCTTCGGCCAGTTGCAGCCGCACGCGCGGATAGCGCGCGCCGAAGTCGCGCAGCAGGAGCGGCAGCAGGCCGTAGTCGGCGGTCGAGACGAAAGCCAGCGCCAGCACGCCCGCCTCGCCGCGCGCGAGACTCTGCGCGAGCGGGCGCAAGGCGTCCGCCGAAGCCAGAATGCGCCGCACCTCCGGCAGCAGATCGGCACCCACGGCCGTCAGCTCGACCGAGCGGCGCGTGCGCGCGAACAGCTCCACGCCAAGCGCCTCCTCCAGCGCGCGGATCGCCTGCGAGAGCGGCGGCTGCGTCATCGACAGGCGCGCGGCGGCGCGGCCGAAATGCTGCTCCTCCGCCACCGCCACGAAGTAGCGCAACTGGCGCAGATCGGGACTCGCGAGACTCATCGTGACCACTCCGTTGATATGTTTTTCGACTCAATAAGCCACGAATAATATATTGGACATTGCGCTCGCGACACACCATCCTGACACGCACGTCCCCTCATCCCCACAACAATCGAAATCGAGACACGGAGCGTCCCCATGGCATACAACCGTCGTTCGAAGCACATCACGCAAGGCGTCGCGCGCTCGCCGAACCGTTCGATGTTTTACGCGCTCGGCTACGAGAAGGCTGACTTCGACAAGCCGATGATCGGCGTCGCCAACGGCCATTCGACCATCACGCCTTGCAACGCGGGCCTGCAACGGCTCGCCGACGCCGCCGTGGGCGCGCTCAAGGACGCCGACGCCAACGCCCAGACTTTCGGCACGCCGACCATTTCCGACGGCATGTCGATGGGCACCGAAGGTATGAAGTACTCGCTCGTCTCGCGCGAAGTGATCGCCGACTGCATCGAGACCTGCGTCCAGGGCCAGTGGATGGACGGCGTGGTCGTGATCGGCGGCTGCGACAAGAACATGCCCGGCGGCATGATCGCGCTCGCCCGCATCAACGTGCCGGGCATCTACGTGTACGGCGGCACGATCCGGCCGGGCCACTGGAAGGGCAAGGACCTGACGATCGTCTCGGCGTTCGAGGCCGTCGGCGAATTCACGGCGGGCCGCATGAGCGAGGAGGATTTCGAGGGCGTCGAACAGAACGCGTGTCCGTCGACCGGCTCGTGCGGCGGCATGTACACGGCCAACACCATGAGCTCGTCGTTCGAGGCGCTCGGCATGTCGCTGCTCTATTCGTCGACGATGGCGAATCCCGATCAGGAGAAGGTGGATTCGGCGGCGGAGTCGGCGCGCGTGCTCGTCGAAGCGGTCAAGAAAGACCTCAAGCCGCGCGACATCATCACGAAGGCATCGATCGAAAACGCCGTGGCGCTGATCATGGCGACGGGCGGCTCGACCAATGCCGTGCTGCACTATCTGGCCATCGCGCACGCCGCCGAAATCGACTGGACCATCGACGACTTCGAGCGCATGCGCAAGAAGGTGCCGGTCATCTGCGACCTCAAGCCCTCGGGCCAGTATGTGGCCACCGACCTGCACGCGGCGGGCGGCATTCCGCAGGTGCTCAAGCTGCTGCTCGACGCAGGCCTGCTCAACGGCGACTGCATGACCATCACGGGCCGCACGATCGCGGAAGAACTCAAGGACGTGCCGTCGCAACCGCGCGCCGACCAGAAGGTGATTTATCCGATCGACCAGGCGCTCTACAAGGAAGGCCACCTCGCGATTCTCAAGGGCAATCTCGCGACCGAGGGCGCGGTCGCCAAGATCACGGGGCTGAAGAATCCGGTGATCACCGGCCCGGCGCGCGTGTTCGACGACGAGCAGAGCGCGATGGATGCGATCCTCGCCGACAAGATCCAGGCCGGCGACGTGGTCGTGCTGCGCTACCTCGGGCCGAAGGGCGGACCCGGCATGCCGGAGATGCTCGCGCCGACGTCGGCGATCATCGGCAAGGGGCTCGGCGAAACGGTCGGGCTCATCACCGACGGTCGCTTCTCGGGCGGCACGTGGGGCATGGTGGTCGGGCACGTCGCGCCCGAGGCGTTCGAGGGCGGCACGATCGCGCTCGTGCAGGAAGGCGATTCGATCACCATCGATGCGCACCGGCTGTTGCTGCAACTGAACATCGACGATGCCGAACTCGCGCGCCGCCGCGCCGCGTGGAAGCAACCCGCACCGCGTTATACGCGCGGCGTGCTCGCGAAGTTCGCGGCGCTCGCGCGGCCCGCGAACAAGGGCGCCGTGACGGGCTGAGGGTGAGCTGGCAGGCATCGCGGCGAACTGGGCCAGACGCAATCCACACAGCAATGCGCGCGCGATAACACAGGCGGCAACCCGGCAAAGGGCGCACGGAAAATCCGCGCGCCCTTTGCTCTTATAATGCGTCGACACAGCCGGCGCCTACGCTGGCGGAGACCAGCATGAAACAGAAGTCGCAAGCGAAGAACAAGACAGCGACGCTCGCCGCCGCGCTCACGTTTCTCCTCGCCGCGTCGCACGTACAGGCACAAGCGCAGGTGCAGAACGCGCCCGGCGGACTCGCCCTCGCCCAGCAGCAGAACTGCATGAGCTGTCATTCGGTCACGCGCACCTTCATGGGTCCCGCACTGCGCGACGTCGCCGCGAAGTACGCCGGCAAGCCGGACGCGCAGAACTATCTCGCCCACAAGATCGCGGAAGGCAGCAGCGGCGTCTGGGGCGTCGTGCCCATGCCCGCCAACACGCAACTGAGCCCCGGCCAGGCGGCCACGCTCGCCGGCTGGATTCTCACGCTGAAATGATGGGATAACGCGCGCGTCCCAAAGACGCGTGCCATGAAGACGCGTGCGGCGCGCACAAGTCGTGACGCGCCGCAGCGAAAACAATCAAGGATGCAGCGAGCGCGAAGAACGCGCGCCGCTCAGGCTTTGTGCGAGCCGCCATGTCCGGCGCGCGCGGCGAGTTCCTCGCGCACCGCGGCCTTCACCCAGCCCTTCAGTTCCGTTTCGAGCGCGAGACCGATCTCGCGCGACACCTGTCCGACGATCCAGTGCGCGTGCTCCTGCATGGCGGCACTGCAACGCGCTTCGATCACGCCGCGCCCTTCGCCGGTGAGCCAGCTCAGCGCGCGTCCGCGCAGACGCTCGACGAGCGCGTCGGCGTCGTGGGCGAAGAGACCTTCGGGTTCATAAGCGGTGGATTGCGCGGGCGGCTCGGCCGAAGTTTGCGCCGACAACTGCGGCTCCGGCACGGCGTTCGCGGCTGCGAGCGCGGCCGCCGCACTGGCAGGCGTCGCCGGCACGAGCGGTTCGAAGCGATCGACCAGCTCGGGCAGATCGTCGTGATCGATGTGATCGAGGCGGCTACCGTGGCCGGCATCGCCGCTCAATTCCGCGTGCTCGCCGTGACCGGCTTCATCCGCCTGAACGTGAACGGCCGCAGCCGCGGCTTCGTCCTGTGGCGTCTCGGCGCGCTCGAACGGCGAACGCGCACGCAGCAGGTTGCCGTTGACCAGCACCTCGTCCAGCATGGGAATCGGCGCCTCGTCGACGTCGTGGAGATCGGGCATGATCGCCTCCTTCGAAAGTCGGTCAAGCAAGGCGAGGCGCGTCAACTGCCCTGCTTGTAGTTGTTCAGCGCATAGCCGCGATCGCGATAGAAGCGGTAGCGCTCGCGCCCGGACGCGAGTTCCTCGGGCGCATCGCCGATCACTTCGAGCAGGCGCTCGAAGCGGGCGAACTGCGGCGGCACCTCGGCGCCCAGATTGAGCAGCACGCGATGATGCGGCGCGCGCTCAAGGTCCGTGGCCAGCACGATGGGCGTCTCGGCCGCGTGCGCGCTGTCGGCCATGCAATGCGGCACGAAGTCGAGCGGCGAGAACGTCCACAACATCTCGTCGAAAGCGCGCAGGCGCCCAGGCTCGGCCAGCACAACCGCCTGCTGGCCCGCCTGATACGCCTTGCGCACGAGACGGCATGCGTACAGCAGCGAGTCGCCGACATTCGTATGAAAGTCGATGCGCGTCATGCCCGCCCCGCCGCTATTTTCATGCCTGCCCCGCTTTGCAACATGGTTTGCAACACCTGCATCACTGCGCGGCGCGATCGATCAGGAATTGCGCCAGCAGCGGCACCGGACGGCCCGTTGCGCCCTTCGCCGCGCCGCTCTTCCATGCGGTGCCCGCGATGTCGAGGTGCGCCCACGGATACGCTTCGGTGAAGCGCGAGAGGAAGCACGCCGCCGTCACGCTGCCCGCCGGACGCCCGCCGATATTGGCGAGATCGGCGAAATTCGACTTGAGCTGATCCTGATACTCGTCGTCGAGCGGCATACGCCAGGCCGGGTCGGAAGCTTCGCGCGACGCGTCGAGCAGTTCGCCCGCGAGCGCGTCGTCCTTCGAGAACAGGCCGCTGTTGTGATGGCCGAGCGCGATGATGCACGCGCCCGTGAGCGTGGCGATGTCGATCACCGCTGCCGGCTTGAAGCGTTCGGCGTAGGTGAGCGCGTCGCACAGGATCAGACGGCCTTCGGCGTCGGTGTTGAGCACTTCGACCGTGAGGCCCGCCATCGTCGTGACGACGTCGCCCGGCTTGGTGGCGTTGCCCGCGGGCATGTTCTCGCAGGCCGGGATGATGCCGATCACGTTGAGCTTCAGGCCCATTTCGGCGACCGCGCGAATCGTGCCGAGCACCGAGCCCGCGCCGCACATGTCGTACTTCATCTCGTCCATGCCCTCGCCGGGCTTGAGCGAAATGCCGCCGGTGTCGAACGTGACGCCCTTGCCGACCAGCACGATCGGCGCGGATTTCGCGCTGGCGCCCTGGTAATGCAGCACGATGAACTGCGGCGGTTCGACCGAGCCCTTTGTTACAGAAAGAAACGAACCCATCTTGAGCGCTTCGATCTGACGCTGGCCCAGCACTTCGACCTTGAGCTTCCAGTCGCGCGCGAGCTTCTTCGCGGTGGCGGCCAGATAGGTGGGCGTGCAGACGTTGCCCGGCAGGTTGCCGAGGTCGCGCGTGAGGTCCATGCCGTTGGCGAGCGCCACGGCCTGCTTCGCGGCGACCTTCGCCACCTTCTCGTCGGCGGCGTCGACGCTGAACACCACGCGCTTGAGCGCGCGCTGCGTGACGTCGGGCTTGCTCTTCATCTGCGTGAAGCGGTAGGTCTCGGTGCGCAGGACCTGAATCGCGGCGCGCACGCCCCAGTCGCTCGTGCGCTCCTTGATGGGCAGTTGCGCGAGCGTGAAGGTCACCTGGGCGATGCGCGTGCCGAGGATCGCGCGCCATGCCGCACGGGCTGCGTCGTTATAGGCTTTCTGGCCGAACGCATCCTGCTTGCCGAGACCGACGAGCAGCACGCGCGACGCGCCGATGCCCGTCACTTCGGGCAGGAACAGCGTGGAACCGGCCTTGCCGTCGATATCGCCGGCCTTGACGACGCGGGCGATCGTGCCGCCGAGCGCCGCATTGAGCGCGAATGCCGCGCCGGAGAGGGTTTGGGCCTCGAAGACACCCACCACGACGCAATCCGACTTGCCGGTCAGGAAGGGGCCTTCCCCGCCTTTGCTCCAATCACAGGCTTTTATGCTAAAGTCCATCGCGCTTGTCCTCGGATAAAATCAGGGCTTAGGATGAAAGCCGCAATTATCCGCTATTTTTCCCGCGGCGGCTCCTCGGCGGTTGCGCGAAAGGCGCGGCGCCTGGTCCGAGCCGCCCGCCCTGCCCATCTAGAATGATCTTCGAACGTTCCCTGCAGCGCGAACTCGCGTACACGGCCGGCGCTGTGTTCATGGTTCTGCTCACGATCATGCTGACGACGATGATGATCCGCATCGTCGGTTTCGCGGCTTCGGGCCAGATCGACCCGCGCGACGTGCTGGTCCTGATCGGCCTCACCGTGATCGGCTATCTCGCCGTGATGCTCATCGTCACGCTCTTCGTGTCGATCCTGTTCGTCCTCACGCGCTGGTACAAGGATTCCGAAATGGTCGTCTGGCTCGCCTCCGGGGTGAGCCTCACGCGCCTGATCAAGCCGATCGCCGTGTTTTCCACGCCGATCATCCTGCTGATCGTGTTTTTCGCCTTCATCGGCTGGCCGTGGTCGAACGCGCAGAGCAAGCTCATTCGCGCGCGCTTCCAGCAGCGCGACGAGGTCTCGCTGCTCGCGCCGGGCCAGTTCCGCGAATCGCCCACCACGCACCGCGTGTTCTTCATCGAGTCCATGAGCCCCGACCAGGCGCGCGTGGAGAACGTGTTCGTCACGAGCACGGAGAACGGCAAGGTCAACGTCATCGTCTCGAAGACGGGGCACACGGAAACCGAGAAGAACGGCGACCGCTTCGTGGTGCTCGAAAACGGCCGCCGCTACGACGGCGAGCCGGGCCATCCCGACTTCCGCATTTCCGAATTCCAGCGTTACGGCGTCAAGATCCAGAGCCAGCCGGTCGTGAACACGCCGTCGGCCAGCTCGACCTCCACGCCCGACCTGCTGCGCCAGCCCACCGACGACAATCTCGGCGAATTCGCCTGGCGCGCGGGCCTGCCGCTGATCGCGATCAATCTGATGCTGCTGGCGATCCCGCTTGCGTATCAGAATCCGCGCCGCAGCCGCACCATCAACCTCGTGATGGCCGTCCTGATCTACCTCACGTATTCGAATCTGCTGAACGTCATTCAGTCGCAGATCGAACAAGGCAAGATGTCGTTCGGCCTCGGGCTCGTGGTGCTGCACGTGGTCGTGCTGGCGCTCGTTGTTTTCATTTTCTGGCTGCGCGTGCGCAACCGGCCGCTCTTTACACGCGCGATGTTCCGCCGCGCGTCGCAGGGGAACTGACCGATGCGCATTTACGAGAAATACTTCGCGCGTCAGGTCTACCTGACGTTCGTGTTCATCCTGTTCGCCTTCTCGGGTCTGTTCTTCTTCTTCGACCTGATCAACGAGCTGAACTCGGTCGGCCACGGCAACTACAAGTTCGGCTACGCGGTGCTGCGCGTGGGCTTGCAGGCGCCCTCGCGGCTCTATGAAATCATTCCCGTCGCGGCGCTGATCAGCGCGATCTACGTGTTCGCGCAGATGGCGGCCAGCTCGGAATTCACGATTTTCCGCGTCTCGGGTCTCGCGACCGGCCAGGCGCTGCGCTCGCTGCTGAAGATCGGCGTGCCGCTCGTGCTGCTGACCTATCTGATCGGCGAAGTCGTCGGTCCGTACACCGACCAGCTTTCCGAGCGCGTGCGTCTCGAAGCGTTGGGCTCGGCCGTGTCGACCAACTTTCAGTCGGGCGTGTGGGTGAAGGACACGCTCACGGCGCGCCTCGACGGCGAGCAGGTCACGCGTTTCGTGAACGTCGGCAAGCTGCAGCCGGACGCCACCATCACCGACGTGCGCATCTACGAATTCGACAAGCAGTTCAAGCTCTCGAACGTGCGCATCGCGAAGAGCGGCACGTACCAGCCGCCGGGCCACTGGCTGCTCAAGGACGTGACCGACACCGAGCTGGTCAGCGTGCCGCCGCCGCCGAACCAGCCGACCGACGCGCTCGCGCCCGTCTATCGCGCGAGTCAGACCGCGCTGCCCGAATACTCGCTGCGCTCGGAACTGACGCCGCAGATTCTCTCGGTGCTGCTGGTGTCGCCGGATCGCATGTCGATGTTCAACCTGTTCCGCTACATCCAGCATTTGCAGGAAAACCATCAGGACACGCAGCGCTACGAAATCGCGCTCTGGCGCAAGCTGCTCTACCCGTTCGCGGTGTTCGTGATGCTGGTGCTCTCGCTGCCGTTCGCGTATCTGCATACGCGCGCGGGCGTGGTCGGCGTGAAGGTGTTCGGCGGCATCATGCTCGGCATGAGCTTCCAGCTCGTCAACACGCTGTTCTCGCACATCGGCAATCTGAGTAGCTGGCCCGCGCCGCTCACGGCCGCCACACCCGCGCTGATCTATCTCGCGCTCGGTCTGATCGGGCTGAAGTGGGTCGACCGGCACTAGCGGCCACATGGATCACGGAGAATCGACGATGAGCACGCACGGCATGATTCTCTTCGGCCACGGCGCGCGCGACGCGCGCTGGAAAGAGCCGTTCACGCGCCTCGCCGCGAAACTCGCGGCGGCGCGCACTACTGACACCGCTGACAACGCCGGCGGCCCGGTCGCCCTCGCCTTCCTCGAACTCATGGAACCGAGCCTGCCCGACGCCATCGCCGCGCAGGCCGCGCAAGGCTGCACGGTCATCACCGTGGTGCCGGTGTTCTTCGGCCAGGGCGGCCATATTCGCCGCGATCTGCCCGCGCTCATCGCGCAATGTCAGGCCGATCATCCGGACGTGCAGATCCGCTGCGCCACCGCCGTCGGCGAAGACGATGCCGTGCTCGACGCCATCGTCGGCTATTGCCTGACTCACGCATCGCAGCACGCGTCGCCCGGCGACGCCTGAATGCGTCGCGCAACCGCACAAAAGAAAAGGGCCGCTTCTCAGCGGCCCTTTCCCTTTCTGCTTTCGTGCTCGTACTACGCACAACCCCCGTTTTTTATACTTTACGCGGCGGCGCGGCGCGGATCCTGTTCGTCCTGCGAGGCGTCTTCCTGCGCGGCGCGCGCACGAAACGCTTCGCCGATCATCAGCAGGCTCGGCTGCGCGGCGTCGAGCCAGTCTTGCGCCTCGCCCGCCTGCAACGCCGCCAGCGTGAGCGTCAGCGTGCGCTCGCGCGCGGTGCTGCACGCCTCGACGATCGCCACCGGCGTCTCGCCCGCGCGGCCCGCTTCGATCAGCTGGCGCGCGATCTCGGGCGCGCTGTCGCGGCCCATATAGAACACCAGCGAATCGGCGTTCACGTGCTCGCGGATTTCCTCGCTGCCCGCCGCGCGCGAATACGTCGCGAGCGCGACGCTGCGCGACACACCGCGCAGCGTGAGCGAGCGTTGCAGCGTGGCCGCGCTCGCGAGCGCCGCCGTGATGCCCGGCACGATTTCGTACTCGATGCCCGCCGCTTCGAGCGCGCGCATTTCTTCGTCGGCGCGGCCGAACAGCATCGGGTCGCCGCCCTTCAGGCGCACGACCACGTCGTGCTCCAGCGCGGCATCGACGAGCTGCTTGTTGATGAAGTGCTGCGCCGTCGAGCGTTGCCCGCAACGCTTGCCGACCGCGATGAACTTCGCATCGGCCGGCGCGTACTCGAGCATCGCCGGTTCGACGAGCGCGTCGTGCAGGACGACCTGCGCCTGCCCGAGCAGACGCGCGCCGCGCACCGTAATGAGATCCGCGGCGCCCGGACCGGCGCCGATCAGATAGACCTTACCCATTTGCTAGAAGACTCCCATACCGCACGCTCGAAACGCGCAAGCCCGGCGCACCGCCGCGCGCCGCCACATGACGTGGATGGCGCGGGCGTGGCGCGCTGCGGCGTCAGGCGGCGACGGCGCGGATCATGCCCGCGGCCACCGTGTGGTGCGTGGCTTCGTCGATCAGGACGAACGCGCCGGTGCCCGGATGCACATCATACAGGTCCGCGACGAGCGGCTTTTGCAGCGTGAGCGAGACGCGGCCAATGTCGTTCATCGCCAGGTCGTGACGGTCGACGGCGTGCGAAAGCGTATGCACGTCGAGCACTTCCTTGATCGCGCCGATCTTCGCGAACACCGTGCTGGTGGTCTGCTTGAGCAGGTACTTGCGCTGCGGCGAGAGCGGCTCCTCGTCGAACCAGCAGAGGTCCGCTTCGAGCTTCTTGGCCGGTTGTGTGTCGTCGCCGGCCGGCACGAAGGTGTCGCCGCGCGAGACGTCGACGTCTTCCGCGAGACGGATCGTGACGGTCTGGCCCGCGAACGCGCGGTCGACCTGCGCCGTGCCGCCCGGCACCGGCGCGATGATTTCCGCGACCGTGGCCGCGCGGCCCGCCGGCAGCACCGTGATGGCGTCGCCGAGCTTCACTTCGCCCGCTTCGATACGGCCCATGTAGCCGCGGAAGTCGTCGGCGCTCGAACCGTCCTGGCGCGCGACCCACTGCACCGGGAAGCGCAGCGCTTCGCCCGTTGCCTGCGCGACCGGCAGTTGTTCGAGCACGTCGAGCAACGCTTCGCCTGCGTACCACGGCATGCGCTCGCTCGCGCCGACGATGTTGTCGCCCTTGAGCGCCGACACCGGCACGAAACGCACGTCTTCCAGGCCGAGCTGGCGCGCGAGTTCGACGTAGGCTTCGCGGATCAGGTTGAAAGTCGCTTCACTGTAATCGACCAGATCCATCTTGTTGATCGCAACGATCACGTGTTGCAGACCGAGCAACTTGACGATCGCGCTATGGCGCTTGGTTTGCGGCAGCAGTTGCGTCACGCCGTTCTCGACCGTCACGCGCGTGGGGTCGATCAGGATGATCGCGGCGTGCGCCGTCGAGGCGCCCGTGACCATGTTGCGCGTGTACTGCTCGTGGCCCGGCGTATCGGCGATGATGAACTTGCGCTTGGCCGTGGCGAAGTAGCGATACGCCACGTCGATCGTGATGCCCTGCTCGCGCTCGGCTTCGAGGCCGTCCGTGAGCAGCGACAGGTCGATTTCGTCGCCGACCGTGCGCTTGTTCTTGGCACGCGAAAGCGCCGAGAGTTGATCCGAAAGCACTGCCTTGCTGTCGTACAGCAGGCGGCCGATCAGCGTGCTCTTGCCGTCGTCCACGCTGCCCGCCGTGATGAAGCGCAGCACGCCGAGGTCTTCAGGTTGATGCGTCGTAACCATGTTCAATTCTTCCTCTGCGTGCTCTTTAGAAATAACCTTGCTTCTTGCGCTGTTCCATCGCGGCTTCCGACGCCTGGTCGTCCATGCGCGTCGCGCCGCGTTCCGTGATTTCGGTCACGGCCGTTTCGGCGATGATCTTCTCGACGTTGTCGGCATCGCTCGCCACCGGGCACGTGCAGCTGATGTCGCCCACGGTGCGGAAACGCACTTGCGCCATTTCGCTGACTTCGCCTTCCTTCATCGGCGTGAGCGGCGTGACCGGCACCAGCAGGCCGTTGCGGCGCACGATCTCGCGCTGGTGCGCGTAGTAGATCGACGGCAGTTCGAGCTTTTCGCGCTCGATGTATTGCCACACGTCGAGTTCGGTCCAGTTCGAGATCGGGAACACGCGCAGGTGTTCGCCGTTGTGCAGACGCGCGTTGTACAGGCTCCACAGTTCCGGGCGCTGCGCCTTCGGGTCCCACTGGCCGAATTCGTCGCGGAACGAGAAGATGCGCTCCTTCGCGCGGGCCTTCTCTTCGTCGCGGCGCGCGCCGCCGATCATCGCGGTGTAGCCGTATTGCTCGATGGTTTCGAGCAGCGTGACCGCTTGCGCGGCGTTGCGCGAATCGGTTTCGCGGCGCAGGCGCACGGTGCCCTTCTTGATCGAATCTTCGACGTGACCGACCACGAGTTCCGCGCCGATTTCAGCCGCGCGGCGATCGCGGAAGTCGATCACTTCCTCGTAGTTGTGGCCCGTGTCGATGTGAACGAGCGGGAACGGCAGCGAGGTCTTGCGGTTCGCGCCGAGACCGAACGCCTTGAGGGCGAGCGCCAGCACGACGACCGAATCCTTGCCGCCCGAGAACAGCAGCGCCGGCTTGCTGCATTCGGCGACCAGCTCGCGCAGGATGTGGATCGACTCGGCTTCGAGCCAGTCGAGATGGTCCATGCGGTTCGCCGTCACCTGAAGCGGGGCGTTCACTGCGGAATCGAGCGTCGTGCTCATGTTCGGAATCCTTCGTCTGATCGCGCCCTTTGCATCGGGCGCGTTACTCTGTATTCGACTTCGCTGCCGTTCGGCGTTCGTTAAAACGTCGAAAGCGGCGCGAAAACTTCAATCTTAGCTCGCCTGGCCGATCGGCGACACCGCCACCACCGGAATCGCGGACACCGACGTGATGTGCAGCCCGCATTCCTTCGTATCGCGCGACTCCCACCACCAGCGGCCCGCGCGGCTGTCTTCGCCGGGACGGATCGCACGCGTGCAGGGTTCGCAGCCGATGCTCGGATAGCCGCGCGCATGCAGCGGATTCACCGGCACCGCGAAGGCGCGCAGGTAATCCCAGACATCGGCTTCGGTCCAGTCCGCGAGCGGATTGAACTTGTCGATGTTGCGCGCTTCGTCGCGTTCTTCCTCGTGCAGCTCGGCGCGCGTGACCGACTGCTCGCGGCGCTGGCCCGTGACCCACGCCGACACGCCCGACAGCGCGCGGTTGAGCGGCTCGACCTTGCGAATTTCGCAGCAGCGCTTGCGCAGATCGACGCTCTCGTAGAACGCGTTCAGGCCGTGCTGCGCGACATATTCGTCCACCGCGTCCTGCTGCGGATGGAACTGCTCGATCGCGTAACCGTAGCGCTCGCGCACCGCGTCGAGCATGCCGAGCGTTTCGGCGTGCAGGCGGCCCGTGTTCAGCGAGAAGATGCCGATCTTCACGCCGCGCGACAGGATCGCGTGCGTGAGCAGCATGTCTTCGGCGGCGAGGCTGCTGGCTAGCTTGACGTCGGCGTGACGCGCGGCGATCGAGTCGAGCAGCGCATCGAGCCGCTCGATCTTCGCCTGCAGGTCAGCCGTGATCTCGCTGGCTGCGGTAGGGGCGGTGCTCATGCTGCCGCGCCCGATTCGGCCGCTTGTGCCGCTTGTGCCGCGCGGCGGCGGAACAGCGGCGACGGTTCGTCGAACGCGCCCTGGTACTGCACCGTGAATTCCGTGAACGCCTTCAGCGCGTCGTGGATGTCCTTGTCGGCGCGTAGCGCGTAGGCGTCGAAGCCGCAGCGCTCGTAGAAGCGCAGCTGGTCGCGCAGCACGTCGCCGATCGCGCGAATCTCGCCCTTGTAGCCATAACGCTCGCGCAACAGACGCGCGATCGAATAGCCGCGGCCGTCGCGGAACACCGGGAAGTCGATTGCGATCAGCGCGATCTTGTCGAAGTCGGCGACCACGTCAGCCGGTTCGCTGTCCGGCGCGAGCCACACGCCCAGTTCGTCCTTGCCGCGCGCGGCCAGCGCGTCGCGGTTGGCCTGCCAGTACGCGAACGGGACCAGCACCTTGCCGGCCGGCAGCGCGGCCACGTCGGGCAGCGCGGCCACGTCGGGCAGCGCGCCGTCTTCGGCGGCACGCACGACCTGCCAGTTGTCTTCGACGATCTCGCGGTTCTTGATGATCAATGCCATTGCTTAACTCTCGATTCGTTGCGTGCGGCTCAGGCGTGCGCCGTCTGGCGCGAGGCGTACACGCGCTCCTTGAAGGGCGCGATGCCGAGGCGGTCGTAGGTGTCGATGAAACGCTCGCCGTCGATGCGCAGTTCGACGAACGTGTCGATCACCTTCTGCATCACGTCGGGCATCTCTTCCGCCGAGAACGACGGGCCGATCACGCGGCCAAGGCGTGCGCCGTTGGCGCCGTTGCCCTGCTCGCCGCCGAGCGACACCTGATACCACTCCGAGCCGTCTTTATCGACGCCCAGAATGCCGATGTTGCCGACGTGGTGGTGACCGCACGAGTTCATGCAGCCCGAGATGTTGAGCGAGACGTCGCCGAGGTCGTAGACGAAATCGAGGTCGCTGAAACGTTGCTGGATCGCTTCGGCGATCGGCAGCGACTTGGCGTTCGCGAGCGAGCAGAAGTCGCCGCCCGGGCACGCGATGATGTCGGTCAGCAGGCCGACGTTGGCCGTCGCGAAACCAACTGCCTTCGCCTTTTCCCACAGCCCGAACAGGTCCTGCTTTTTCACGTCCGCGAGAATCAGGTTCTGCTCGTGCGAGACGCGCACCTGGCCGAACGAGTAAGCGTCGGCCCAGTCGGCCACGGCTTCCATCTGCACGTCGGTCGCGTCGCCCGGGGCGATGCCCTGCGGCTTGAGCGAGAGCGTGACCGAAGCGTAGCCCGGCACGCGGTGCGGACGCACGTTGCGCTCGACCCAGCGCGCGAACGCGCGGTTTTCGAGCAGATGCTTTTCGTACGAGGTGTCGGTGTCGGTCAGCTTTTCGTAGGCCGGCGGCGCGAAGTATTGCGACACGCGGTCCACTTCGGCCTGCGTGATCGTCGACGGGCCGTCCTTCAGGTGCTGCCACTCTTCTTCCACTTGCTGCGCGAACTTCTCGGGCGAAAGCGCCTTCACGAGAATCTTGATACGCGCCTTGTAGAGGTTGTCGCGGCGGCCGTAGCGGTTGTACACGCGCAGCACGGCTTCGCAGTAGGTCAGCAGATGCTGCCACGGCAGGTCGCGCTTGATGATCGCGCCGATGATCGGCGTACGGCCGAGGCCGCCGCCCGCGAGAATGCTCGCGACGACTTCGCCCTGCTCGTTGCGGTCGAGGTAGACGCCCAGATCGTGGATCTGCACGGCGGCGCGGTCTTCCTTCGAACCCGAGACGGCGATCTTGAACTTGCGCGGCAGCCACGCGAATTCGGGGTGGAACGTCGACCACTGACGCATGATCTCGGCCCACGGGCGCGGATCGATGACTTCGTCGGGCGCGACGCCCGCGAACTGGTCGGCGGTGATATTGCGGATGCAGTTACCCGAGGTCTGGATGCCGTGCATCTGGACCGACGCGAGCTTGCGCAGGATTTCGGGCGTTTCTTCGAGCTTGATCCAGTTGTACTGGATGTTCGAGCGCGTCGAGAAGTGGCCGTAACCGCGGTCGTGCTCGCGCGCGATGGTGCCGAGCATGCGCATCTGGTCGCTGCGCAGATTGCCGTACGGAATCGCGATGCGATGCATGTAGGCATGGCGCTGGTAGTACAGGCCGTTCTGCAGACGCAGCGGACGGAACTCTTCTTCGCTCAATTCGCCCGACAGGCGGCGGCGAACCTGGTCGCTGTATTGCGCGACGCGCTCGTCGACGATGGTCTGGTCGTACTGATCGTATTGGTACATTCGGGGACCCCAGGGTTGTATCAATCGCGGCGTTCCGGTTACGCCGCGTTCTCCGACTTCGACTTCGCTATTTCTGTTCCAGCCCGACCGGCGCCTTCAACTCGCCGGTCATTTGCTAATGACCAAAACAGATATCCATATTGGAAAAGTTGGGGAAATGGTAATAAACTCGCCTTATATTTCAAACGATTCAAAAATCAGGTTGATATGCCAAGGGGTTATATATGAACCTGCACCAGTTCCGCTTCGTACGCGAGGCCGTGCGCCAGAATTTCAACCTCACGGAAGCCGCGAAGGCCCTGTATACCAGCCAGCCCGGCGTCTCGAAGGCGATCATCGAGCTCGAGGATGAATTAGGGGTCGAAATCTTCACACGCCACGGCAAGCGCGTGCGCTCGCTCACGGAACCCGGCCGCATCATCCTCGCCTCCGTGGAGCGCATCCTTCAGGAAGTGGAGAGCCTCAAGCGCGTAGGTAAGGACTACGCGGCCCAGGATCAAGGCAATCTGGTGATCGCGGCCACGCATACGCAGGCGCGCTACTCGCTGCCGGCCGCCATCGCCGAGTTCAAGCGGCGCTTCCCCAAGGTCCACCTTTCGATTCTGCAAGGCAGCCCGACCCAGGTCGCCGAAATGGTGCTGCACGACCAGGCCGATCTGGCGATCGCCACCGAGGCCATCTCCAACTATAAGGAACTGGTCTCGCTGCCCTGCTTCACCTGGCATCACGTGGCCGTGATGCTACCCGATCATCCGTTGCTGGAACGCAAGCCGCTCTCGCTCGACGATCTGGCCCAATTTCCGCTGATTACCTACGACAACGCGTTTGCGGGCCGCACCAAGATCAACGAGGCGTTCCGCCTGCGCGGACTCTCGCCCGATATCGTGCTCGAAGCCATCGACGCGGACGTGATCAAGACCTATGTGGAACTGGGCCTCGGCGTGGGGATCATGGCCGATATCGCCTTCAACGCGGAACGCGACCGCCATCTGCGCGCCGTGCCGGTGGGGCATCTGTTCGGCAGCAACGTGACGCGCGTGGCGCTCAAGCAGGGCGCGTATCTGCGCAGTTATGTGTATACGCTCGTCGAGCTGCTTTCGCCGAGCCTGAACCGCAAGCTGATCGAACAGGCGCTCAAGGGCGAGCACGAGACGTACGAGCTGTAATACGCGCTGTAATGCGCGCTGTAATGCGAACTGTAAGCGGACGGCGCGTGCCGCATTCAACCGCGCGGATTCACCCGCAGATTCACCCACAACTAACTAGATAGAACGCTTCTCGCTTTTTTCCTTCCTGGAGACCGCTGCATGAAGTCGTATCTGCGTCTGCATCTTCCGAATCCGGGCTTGCGCCCTGCCCTTCGTCCGCTGGCGCTCGCCGCCGCCGTCGCGCTGGGCGTTGCCGCCCCCGCCGCCCACGCCGACCTCAAGGTAGGCATCGACCTGTCGAGCACCGGCCCCGCCGCCGCCATCGGCATCACCAGCAAGAACGCCATGCTGATGTGGCCCCCGACGATCGCGGGCCAGAAAGCCGATTACATCGTGCTCGACGACGGCTCCGACCCGGGCGCGGCGGTGCGCAACATCCGCAAACTGGTCAACGAGGACCATGTGGACGTGATCGTCGGGCCGAACATCACGCCCGCCGCGCTCGCGGCGCTCGACGCCGTGGCCGAAAGCAAGACGCCGATGATCACGCTGGTCGGCTCGGCCTCGGTGGTCGAGCCGCAGCAGGGCGCGCGCACCTGGGCGTTCAAGATGGCGCAGACCGACGCCGCCATGGCCGACGTGATGACGCGCTACATGTCCGCGCACGGCGTGAAGACGGTGGGCTTCATCGGTTTCGCCGACAGCTACGGCGACAGCTGGCTCAACGCGTTCACGAAGTTCGCGAAGGAGCGCAACCTTCAGATCGTGGCGACCGAGCGCTTCAACCGCACCGACGCGAGCGTGACCGGCCAGATCCTCAAGCTGATCGCCGCGAAACCGGATGCCGTGCTGATCGCGGGCGCGGGCACGCCGACCGTACTGCCGCAGCGCACGCTGGTCGAGCGCGGGTACAAGGGCGCGATCTATCAGACGCACGGCATCGCCACGCCCGAGTTCATCAAGCTCGGCGGCAAGGATGTGGAAGGCACGCTGTTCCCGACGCAGCCCGTGGTGGTGGCGCGCACGCTGCCTGCCGATCAGCCCGCGCAGAAAGCGGCGCTCGCCTTCGTGGACGCCTATGAGGTCAAATACGGTCCTGGCACCGTCACGCAGTTCGCGGGCGACGCGGCCGGCGTGTATCCGCGCCTCGCGGACGCCGTAACGCGCGCGCTCAAGACCGCGCAGCCCGGCACCGAGGCGTTCCGCGTGGCGCTGCGCAGCGAACTGGAGCACGCGCACGAACTGGTCGTGCCCAACGGCGTGGTCAACACGAGCGAGAAGGACCACGTTGGACTGGACCAGCGCGCGAGCGTGATGGGCACGATACGCGGCGGCAAGTTCGTGTATCTGGCGCAGTGAGTTCGCGCAGTGAGTTCGCGCAGTGAGTTCGAGCAGTGAGTCGGCGCAGCGCGTGCTAATCCAGCTCGGCAGGCCAGCGCCGCGCGCCGTGCAGCACGCGTAGCACCGTGAGCGTTTGCCGTTCGACACGGTAAGCGATGACGAACGGCGCGCCATGCACGACCAGTTCGCGCGTGCCGCTTACCCGGCCACGACGGCCGATCTCCGGATAGAGGCGCAGCCGACGGACCGCGGAGGCGATGCACTCGTCCACGCTCACGGCTGCATGCGCGCCGCGTGTCTCGTTGAAGTCGAATATCGCTTCGCGGTCGGCCAGCGCGAGCGGCGACCATTCGAGTTTCAATTTTTGCGCTTGCGAACGGGGTTCAGCTTCGGAGCCGCCGGCTCGGCCTCGTCCACGTGCCTCGCCGCCGCCGCGCGCCGCTTCGCGAAATGCGCCTCGACCGCGTCCGCCTCCACGGCCGGGCGCGCGTCTTCCAGCGCTTCCAGCACTTTCGCGCGGAGCCACGCGTCGTGCGTGGCCGGATCGACCGCGAAGCCGACGGGCAGCGCGCCCTCGTTCGCCACCCGCGTGAGCAGGATGCGCACCGCGTCCGACACCGTGAGTCCCATCTTTTCCAGCACCGCCGTGGCGCGTTCTTTCAACGCCGGGTCGATGCGGACCTGTACCAATGCGCTTGCGCCCATCGCCTCACTCCCTCGCGTGGTGATCGAAGCCGCATTGTAATTCAACTGTATTACATTAGACATGAGCATCCTTGAAGTGCGTTAAACACACTGCAAGTTTTGTCGCGTCCGGAAATCCGCGCCATTCATCCGAATGGCTAACGCAGCGCGCTGCCCGCGACCGTCGGCGCTCGCCCCAACCCTCAACCCAGCGCGCGCCAGGCGCCATCGGCGTCACTGCTGGCCAGCACCGCTTCGATAAAACGCAGCCCGGCCACGCCATCGTCGACGGTCGTGAGCAACGTACTTTCGGGCGGCGGCGGCACGCCCATGTCGCGCGCACGAATCTGCGCCGCCGCATCGCGATAAAGCTGCGCGAACGCTTCCAGATACCCTTCCGGATGCCCCGGCGGCACGCGCGTCGCGTGCGCGGCGGCCGCGCCCGTCACCCGTCCGCGCGTGAGCCGCTGCGCCTCGCCGCCCTGCGGCGTGAACCACAGTTCGTTTGGCGCTTCCTGATCGAACGCGAGCCCGGCCTTCGCGCCAAAGACGCGCAAACGCAACGCATTCTCCGCGCCGCTCGCGACCTGGCTCGCCCACAGCATGCCGCGCGCGCCGTTCGCGTAACGCAGCATCGCCTGCACGTGATCGTCGATACGCCGTCCGGGCACGAAGGTATGCAACTCCGCCGCGACCGCCACCGGCTCCATGCCGCTGACAAACGCCGCCAGCTGATACGCGTGCGTGCCGATATCGCCGAGACAACCCGCCGGACCCGCCAGCGCCGGATCGGTGCGCCAGCTCGCCTGACGATTGCGGCCGTCCGCGCCGCCCTGCTCGATCGGATGCGCGAGCCAGTCCTGCGCGTACTCCACCTGCACGACGCGCACCTCGCCCAGTTCGCCCGCCGCCACCATTTCTCGCGCATGGCGCACGAGCGGATACCCGGAATACGTGTGCGTGAGCGCGAACACCACGTTCGCGTCGCGCGCGTGCTGGGCGATCGCGCGCCCTTCGTCGAGCGAGACGGCCAGCGGCTTATCGCAGATCACGTGGATGCCCGCCGCCATGAACGCATGCGCCACCGGCGCGTGCAGATGATTGGGCGTGACGATCGCGACCGCGTCGATGCCGTCCGCGCGCACGCCTTCTTCGCGCGCCATCTCGCGCCAGTCGGCGTAACTGCGCGCGAGGCCGATGGCGTCGGCGCTCGACTGCGCGCGTGCCGCATCGGACGACAACGCGCCCGCCACCAGTTCGAAATCGTCGTCGAGGCGTGCGGCGATCCGATGCACCGCGCCGATGAACGCGCCCTCGCCGCCGCCCACCATGCCGAGTTTCAGTCTGCGTGTCATCGTCGTGCTCCGCGTTGTGCGTCACTGCGTATCAGAGGCCCAGCACGCTTTTGAGTTGCGCGTCGTCCACGCCGCTGCCCGCGAAGTCGTCGAACGCATGCTCGGCCACGCGGATCAGATGCCGCTTGATGAACTCCGCGCCCTCGCGCGCGCCGTCGTGCGGATGCTTGAGCGCGCATTCCCATTCGAGCACCGCCCAGCCCGGAAAATCGTACTGCGTGAGCTTCGAGAAAATCGCGCCGAAGTCGATCTGCCCGTCGCCGGGCGAACGGAAACGCCCCGCGCGCTCGACCCAATCGCTATAGCCGCCGTACACGCCCTGCCGCCCCGTGGGCCGGAATTCCGCGTCCTTCACGTGAAAGGCCTTGATGCGCGCGTGATAGAGGTCGATGAACGCGAGGTAATCGAGCTGCTGGAGCACGAAATGGCTCGGGTCGTAGAGAATGTTCGCGCGCGGATGATCGTCCACGGCGGCCAGAAAACGCTCGAAAGTCACGCCGTCGTGCAGATCCTCGCCCGGATGCAGTTCGTAGCAGACGTCCACGCCCGCTGCGTCGAATGCATCGAGAATCGGCCGCCAGCGACGCGCGAGTTCGTCGAACGCGGCCTCGACGAGACCGGGCGGACGCTGCGGCCACGGATACACATAAGGCCACGCGAGCGCGCCCGAAAACGTCACGTGCGCGCTCAAGCCCAGGTTGCGCGACGCGCGCGCGGCGAGCTTCAGCTGCTCGATGGCCCACGCCGTGCGCGCCTCGCGATTGCCGCGCACGTGCGGCGCGGCGAAGCCGTCGAACAGCGCGTCGTACGCGGGATGCACGGCCACGAGCTGACCTTGCAGATGCGTCGACAACTCGGTGATCGCGATCCCCGCGTCGTCGGCGGTCTGGCGCAGATCGTCGCAATACGCCGGGCTCGCGGCCGCCTGTTCGAGATCGATCAGGCGCGCATCGGTCGGCACCTGAATGCCTTTGTAGCCCAGTTGCGCGGCCCATTGCGCCATGTGCGCGAAGCTGTCGAACGGCGCTTCCTCACCTAGAAACTGGGCGAGAAAGATCGCCGGACCCTTGAGGGTTTTCATCGGTCCGAGTCCTCAGCAAAGCCACCGCGGCGCGGCGGCGGTTGACGAACGATGCAGGCCAGCGTGATGCGCCGCGCTCAGAACGGCGAATCCGGGAAATAGAACTGTTTGGCGTTCTCCTTCGTGATCAGCACCGAAGGAATGATCGTCGTGGGCGGCAGCGCGTTGCCCGCGAGCCGCGCCTCGGCCGTGAGCTTGATCGCGTCGTAGATGAACTTCGGCGAATACGACACGTCGGCCTGAATCAGCGGATCGCCGTCCATCACGCGCTTGACCATGTCCTTCGAGCCCGCACCGCCGAACACGATCTTGATGTCGCTGCGTTTGGCCTGATCGATCGCCTTGAGCACGCCCACGGCCATGTCGTCGTCGGCGGCCCAGACGGCGTCGATGTGCTTGAAGCGCGTCAGGAAGTCCTGCATGGTCTTGAAGGCGTCGTCGCGATTCCAGTTCGCGTACTTCGCGTCGAGAATCTTCATGTCCGGATAGTTCTTCAGCACCGCCGTAAAGGCGTTCCAGCGCTCGTTGTCGAGCGTGGTCGGAATGCCGCGCAGCGCGACGATGTTGCCCTTGCCGTTCAACTGCTTCGCGAGATACTCGGCGGGAATGCGGCCGAACGCGGTGTTGTCGCCGGCCACGTAGGCGTCCTGCGCGCTCTTGTCGGTCAGGCCGCGATCGACCACCGTCACGTACACGCCCTTCTTCTTGACCTGCGCGACCGGCTGCGTGAGCGAGGCCGATTCAAACGGGAAGATCACCAGCGCGTTGATCTTGTTGACGGTCACAAGGTCCTGCAACTGGTTCGCCTGATCGGGCGCGTTGGCCGCCGTCTTGACGATGACTTTCAGGTCCGGATGCGCCTTCTCCAGCTCTTTCTTCGCCTCGTTGGCCCACCAGACGATGCCGCCCGTGAAGCCGTGATCGGCCGTGGGAATGGCGACGCCGAGCGTGACCTTGTCCTCGGCGTGCGCCGGGCTTGCCGTGAAAGGCGAAGCGAACATCGCCGCCACGCCGAGCGTCAGCGCGCCCGTCCACATCGCACGAATCGTATTCTTCATGATGCCGTCTCCGATGATTGTTGTGCGGGCGCGCACGCCCGTCCTTTGACCACGCCTTGCACCGACTATTATTTCGCTATCCGAACACAATAGCGCTCACACGACTACCGCCTGCCGCGTTGCAGGAAGGCCACGGCAATGATCGCCACGCCCTGCACCGCCGCGTTCAGATACACGCTGATGATGCTCGTGAGATTCAGAATGTTCGCGATCACCGAGAGCAGGATCGCGCCCACCACGGTGCCCGCCACGCGTCCTTCGCCGCCCTTGAGCGCCGTGCCGCCCACCACCACGGCCGCGATCGCTTCGAGTTCCCACAAGATGCCGGTGGTCGGCGTGGCCGAGCCCAGACGCGGCACGTAGAGCACCGTCGCCACGCCCACGCACACGCCGAGCAGCACATAGGTCGCGCACTTCACGCGATCGACGCGAATCGCCGCATAACGCGCGACCTGTTCGTTCGAGCCGATCGCCTGCACGTGCCGCCCGAACGCCGTGCGGTTGAGCACCAGCGCGCCGCCCGCCGCCATCAGCGCGAACACCCACACGGGCACCGGCACGCCGAAGAGGCTCGCGTAATACACGGGACCGTAGAGATCGACGAGATTGTTTTGCAGCGTGAGCGCGCCGCCGTCGGCGAGCCACGTGAGCACCGAGCGGAAAATGCCCAGCGTGCCGAGCGTGACGATGAACGGCTCGATGCGTCCGCGCGTGATGAGCAGCCCGTGCGCGAGACCGAACAGCGCGCCCAGCACGAGCGCGATCGCCATGCCGATCGCAATGATGGCGAGCGGCGCGAACGCGTGGCTGTTCACGCCCGCCGCGAGCGCGTTCATCACCCAGATCATCACGCCCGCGATCAGCGCCGCCATCGAGCCCACGGAAAGATCGATACCGCCCGAGATGATCACGAAGGTCATGCCCACCGCGATGATGCCGATGAACGACGTGCGCGTGAGCACGTTGAGCAGATTGTCGACGGTCGCGAAGTCGCGGTTAAGCAGCGTGCCGACCACGCACAGCGCGACGAGGCCGATCAGCGGCCCCACGCCCGCGAGCCGGTGCGCGAGCCGCACGACGAAGCGCCGCGTGCGCGCCTGGGCGCTCGCCGCTTCAGTGGGTGCCGGTTGCATGGGCGATCAGCTCCTCTTCGTTCAGATGGTCGCGGCCGAGCGTGGCGACGAGCCGCCCCGCGCGCATCACCGCGACGCGATGCGCGAGGCCGATCAACTCGATCAGCTCCGACGAAATCACCACCACCGCGCGTCCCGAGGCCGCGAGCCGCTCGATCAGGAAATAGATGTCGCGTTTCGCGCCGATATCGACGCCGCGCGTGGGTTCGTCGAGCACGATCACGCGCGGATCGGGCTGCAGGAATTTGGCGAGCGCGAGCTTCTGCTGATTGCCGCCCGAGAGCATGCGCGCGCGGCTCGACAAGTCGCCGGTGCGAATGCCGAATTCGCGCACCGCCGTTTCGAGCGCGCCGCGCGCGGCCTTCAGGTCGAGCAGCGGATGGCCGTAGCGTTCGAGCGTCATCAGCGTGAGGTTGTCCTGGAGGTTCAGATTCAGATGCAGGCCTTTGCCCTTGCGGTCCTCGCTCAGATACGTGAGGCCGTGGCGCATGGCGTCGCGCGGATGCTTGAGCGTCACCGCCCGCCCGCCGATCTCCACCTCGCCCGCCAGCTTGCGGCGCAGCCCGACGAGCGCCTCGAAGGCTTCGCTGCGCCCCGCGCCCACGAGTCCCGCGAAGCCGAGAATCTCGCCCGCGCGCACCTCGAAGCTCAGGTCCTCGACCCAGCCCGGCACGGCGAGGCCGCGCACCCGCAACGCGACGGGCGCGTCGGCGGCGACGAGGCGCTTGTCGGGAAACATGTCGGAGACGTCGCGGCCCACCATCAGGTTGGCCATCTGCTGACGCGCGAGGCCCGCTGTCGCGCTCGCGGCCACGAAGCGGCCGTCGCGCATCACGATCACGTCGTCGGTGATGCGCTCCACTTCGTCGAGCTTGTGCGAGATGTAGACGATCGTCGCGCCGTCCGCGCGCAGCTTCGTCATCAGCGTGAACAGGCGCGCGGTTTCGCTGGGCGTGAGCGTGGCCGTGGGTTCGTCCATGATGAGCAGGCGCGCGCGGCGCGCGAGCGCCTTGGCGATTTCCACGAGCTGCTTTTCGGCGACGATCAGCTCGCGCACGAGCGTGTCGGGATGCCGTTCGAGCCCGACCTGGGCGAGCAGCGCGCGCGCTTCGCGGCGCATCGCCGTGTCGTCGACAAAGAGGCCGCGCTTCTTTTCGTGGCCCAGAAAGATGTTCTGCGCGATCGTCAGATGCTCGGCGAGATTGAACTCCTGATGGATCAGCACGATGCCCGCGGCTTCGGCGGCGCGCGAACCGTCGAACTGGCAGGCGCGGCCGTCGACGAGCATCTCGCCCGCGCTCGGGCGCTCGTAGCCCGCGAGGATTTTCATCAGCGTGGATTTGCCCGCGCCGTTCTCGCCCAGCAGTCCGTGAATGCGGCCCGGCGCGAGGTCGAAGCTCACGCCGTGCAGCACGCGCACGGGGCCAAAGTCCTTGCGGATATCGTTGAATCGCACGGCGACGCTCATGGCCGCTCGCTCCTCCGGTTCGCGCGGGGTCCGGCGGGCCGCGTGCACGTCGACAAGCCGTGCGGCGCTGCCCGCCTTCTCTCGCTGGTCTCCCCTGCTAATAAGCGTTTGTCCTGCGATCCAGCATGTTCAGCCGACCCCGCGCGTTCAGGCGCTGCGCCGCACCACCAGCCGATGCGGCAACAGCACGCCCGGCACGCTCGCGCGCGGATCGGCGAGCCGCTTCAGCAGCAGACGCGCGGCCGTTTCGCCGAGTTCGCGCATCGGCTGCGCGATGGTCGTGAGCGGCGGATCGATCTGCGCGGCCAGCGCGATGTCGTCGAAACCGACCACGGCGACGTCGTCGGGCACCGCCCAGCCGCTGCCGCGCAAACCATTGACGACGCCCACCGCGAGCGTGTCCGAAACCGCGAAAATCGCGTCCGGCTTCGCCGCGCGCGCGCCGCCGCGTTGCGCCATGAGCGCGGCGGCGGCCTGCGCGCCCGCGTCGTAATCCAGACAGTTCAGGTTCACGCGCCACGCTTCGCGCGCCTCGATGCCCGCTTCGGCGAGCGCGGCGAGGTAGCCGTCGCGGCGCTGCTGCGCATACAGATAGTGATCGTCGGAATTGATCAGCGCGATGCGCCGCCGCCCGCGCGCGATCAGATGGCGCACCGCGTCGCGCGCCGCCCCGAAATTGTCGATGCCCACGTAAGGCACGCCCGCGGCCGGATCGAACTCGCAGCACGCGACCCACGGCAGCGCCGGTTCGTGCGCGGCGGCGCGGTTGGCCTGCTGCACCGTGGCCGGATCGAGGCAGATAGCGCCGTCCGCGCGATGGCGGCGCAGCAGGTCGAAGTAACTGCGCTCGCGGCCCGCGTCGGCGCCCGTGTCGCAGAGCAGCATGAAATAGCCGTGCTGGCGCGCGACGCTGTCGATGCCGCGCACGATCTCGGCGTAAAACGGATTGCCGAAGTCCGGCACCATCGTCAGCAGCAGTCGGCTTTCCGCCGTGCGCAGGTTGCGCGCCAGCTCGTTGACGCGATAGCCGCTCGTTTCGACCTCGGCGAGCACACGTGCGCGCGTGGCGGGCCGCACGTTGGTGTGGCCGTTGAGCACACGCGACACCGTGGCCACCGAGACGCCCACGCGCCGCGCCACTGCCGCGATGGAGCCGCCGCGCGCGTCGCCGCCGGCGGCGGCGGCCTGCGCCGCGGCCTCGTCCGCTTCGGCTGACGCCGCCGGATCGGCTTGTGAGGCGTGCGGCTGGGCGGTGGTCGTCATGAAAAAGGCGATCGGTGGCAGGGTCGAGGCTGTCGAAGATGGCCGCGCGGGCGCGTCGGTAATGTAATCGATTACATTCTTGGTTCGCGAACGGCGAAACTTCAAGGCGCACGAAGCCAGGACAAATACTGATCCCGCGCCGGCCCCGCGCTGCCGGCGGGCGGACGCCGCCGCAAAGGCCTTTGGTACAATCTCGCGATTGCCTGGCACCGTTTTTCGGGGCGTCCGCAGCGGCACGCGGCCGCCAGGACAGCCAGTCCCCGCCAGTCCCCCTTACGTATCGCCCGAACTTCGAACCGAACCATAACGCCGAGTCACCATGAACATCGAACAAGCGCGTTTCAACATGATCGAACAGCAGATTCGCCCCTGGGAAGTGCTCGACCAGGACGTGCTGAATCTGCTCTCGATCGTCAAGCGTGAGCATTTCGTCCCCGCGGCCTATGTCGATATCGCGTTCGCCGACCTGGAACTGCCGCTGCCCAATGGTCAGCACATGCTCGCGCCGCGCGTCGAAGCGCGCGTGCTGCAGGAACTCGCGGTGAAAAAGCACGAGAGCGTGCTCGAAATCGGCGCCGGTTCGGGCTACATGGCCGCCCTGCTCGCGCACCGCGCACAACAGGTGCTGACGGTAGAAATCGACACGGAACTGGCCGAATTCGCGCGCGCCAACTTCGTGAAGAACGGCGTGCTGAACGCCGAAGTCGCGGTCGGCGACGCGGCACGCGGCTGGGCCGCGAACGCGCCGTACGACGTGATCTGCGTCTCGGGCGGCCTGCCGGTCGTGCCGCAGGAACTGCTCGAGCAGCTCAAGGTGGGCGGCCGTCTGGCGGCGTTCGTCGGCAGCGCGCCGGTCATGGAAATGCAGATCATCACGCGTATGGACGAGAAGCAGTACCGCATCGCGGGCGTGTTCGAAACCTACGTCGAACCGCTGCAAAACGCCGTGCAGCCGTCGCGCTTCAAGTTCTAAGTGGTCGCCGGGCCGCGTGTGCGGCCCGCGCCCTGCATTACGTCCCTGTGTTACGTTTATCTTCCGTTTTTCTCCGCTTTCTCCGACTGAGTCTTCCATGCAGATCCTGACCGCCCCCGCCCTCGCCGAATGGCTCGCCGACTCCGCGCGCCCGGCGCCCGTCCTGCTCGACGTGCGCGAGCCGTGGGAAATCGAGACCGCGAAGATCGACGGCAGCATCTCGATTCCGATGGCGCAGATCCCCGCGCGCAGCGAAGAACTCGACGACGACGCGCAGATCGTCTGCATCTGCCATCACGGCGCGCGCAGCGCCCAGGTCGCGATGTTCCTCGAATCGCGCGGCCACACGCAAGTGTTTAACCTGCAAGGCGGCATCGACGCGTGGTCGCGTCAGGTCGATCCGAAGGTGCCGACGTACTGATTGCGGCAAGACCGGTCCATCACCGGTCAAGAGGATGTCTTCGTCGAAGGGCGCGGTTCACACCGCGCCCTTTCGCATTTCTGCGCGCTTCGCATTCATGCGTGCAGCGCCTCGTCGCACTTCGATCGGAATGCGTGCTTGCACAACGATGTAGCGCGCGCGCCGACTTCTCCGCCTGCCGCATGCACCCCGCATGCACCTGATCGCATCGTCATGCACTGCGCGCGACGCATGCACCGCGACGATCATCGGCTTTCATGCACGCGCGCACTGCAACGATGCAGCGCGCCCGAACATGCGTCCCGCTGCACCAGATTCGCCCGCCCGCCGCACGTCGCGTTCGCGTACGTCCGTCTCGTCTTGCTTCGCCGGAAGCCCGCCCCGCGCTCGGCACGCGTCGACGGCACGCGCATCGCGCTTCTCACGCGCGCTGGCATAGCCTTTGCAGTAACAACCCCGCAAGGCTGGACACACCAACGGGGGCGCGTAATCAGACGCGCCGAGACCCACGACTTCACCCATAGGGGCATCTACATGAAACGTCGCAGTCTGTTGAAACTCGGGACGATGTCGGGCGCGCTCGCCGTAGCGGGGCGCGTGCCGTTCGCGCATGCCGACACGGGCAGCGGGCCGATCAAGGTCGGCATCCTGCATTCGCTCTCGGGCACGATGGCGATCTCGGAGACGTCGCTCAAGGACACCGCGTTGATGACGATCGCCGACATCAACAAGAACGGCGGCGTGATGGGGCGTCAGATTCAGCCCGTGGTCGTGGACCCCGCATCGAACTGGCCGCTGTTCGCCGAGAAGGCCCGCCAGCTGCTCACGCAGGACAAGGTCGCATGCGTGTTCGGCTGCTGGACCTCGGTGTCGCGCAAGTCGGTGCTGCCGGTGTTCGAGGAGCTGAACGGCCTGCTCTACTACCCGGTGCAGTACGAAGGCGAGGAAATGTCGCGCAACGTGTTCTACACGGGCGCCGCGCCGAACCAGCAGGCGCTTCCCGCCGTGGAATATCTGATGAGCGCGGAAGGCGGCGGCGCGAAGCGTTTCTTCCTGCTCGGCACCGACTATGTGTATCCGCGCACGACCAACAAGATCCTGCGCGCCTTCCTGCACTCGAAGGGCGTGCAGGACGCCGATATTCAGGAGGTCTACACGCCGTTCGGTCATAGCGACTATCAGACCATCGTCGCGAACATCAAGACCTTCTCGCAGGGCGGCAAGACCACCGTCGTCTCGACCATCAACGGCGACTCGAACGTGCCGTTCTACAAGGAACTCGGCAACCAGGGCATCAAGGCGACCGACGTGCCCGTTGTCGCGTTCTCGGTGGGCGAGGAAGAACTGCGCGGCATCGACACCAAGCCGCTCGTCGGCCACCTCGCGGCGTGGAATTACTTCATGTCGGTGAAGGGCGCGCAGAACACGAAGTTCAAGGAGCAGTTCGAGGCGTGGGTGAAGGCGAACAATCTGCCGGGCGGCAGCAAGCGCGTCACCAACGATCCGATGGAAGCGACCTTCGTCGGCATCCACATGTGGAAGCAGGCCGTCGAAAAAGCGAAGAGCACCGACGTCGACAAGGTGCGCACGGCGATGATCGGCCAGACCGTGGCGGCGCCCTCGGGCTTCACGCTGACGATGGACGGCAACCATCACCTGCACAAGCCGGTGATGATCGGCGAGATTCGCGGCGACGGTCAGTTCAACGTCGTGTGGCGCACCAAGACCGCGATCCGCGCGCAGCCGTGGAGCCCGTATATCGCCGGCAACGAAGGCAAGCCGGATGTGGTCACGCAGGACGTGCTGCCGAACTTCCTGCGCCGTTCGCGCACGGCCTGATCGTCGCGATCGCACGGCCATCCTGCGCGCCATGCACGTCATGCAAGCCACGCGCGGCGCACTCTGAGCGCCGCGCGCGTTCTGCCCACGGGCCGCCGCTTGCGCCCGCGTTCGCGCGACGCGGCGGCCCGCATCATAAAGACCTCATCATGGCTCTCTCATTCCCGAGGTACGCCCGCCTGGGCTTGCGGCGCGCGATTGCCAGCGTCACGCTGTGCATGACGCTGTTCGCCACCTTCACGACCGCCGCGCACGCGCTTGAAGCCGCCGACGTCGCCCCGCTCGGCGGCGACGACTTCGACGCCAAGTCCGCCGCCGTCGACAAACTCATTGCCCTCCACGACGCCGCCTCGCTCGCGCTGCTCAAGGCGCTCGCCGAGGACAACGTGAGCGCCACCGACGCCGGCGAAGTGCTCGTCACCGACGGCGACGCCGCGCGCGACGCCGCCACCGGCAAACCGGTCGCCGCCGACGTCTCGTCGAGTGCGCAGCCCATCACGCTGAACAATCTGCTGCGCTCGAAAGTGGCCGGCGCGGTCTCGGGCCTGCAACTCGCGTCGCCCGATCTGGCAACGCGCCGCGCGGCCATCGCCGAGCTGCTGAAGAATCCCGATCCGTCGATGAAGCCGATGATCGACGCCGCCCGCGCGAAGGAAACCGACGCCGCGCTCAAGCGCCGCCTCGACACGCTCTGGGCGATGACCGCGCTGCGCGACCCGAACGCGGCCACGCGCCTCGAAGCGACCAGGCTCGTCGCGGCGCGCCACGATCTCGACATGTACGAACTGCTGCGCCCGCTCGTCGCGAAGAACGCGAGCGGCGCATTCAACGAACCCGACGCCGATGTGCGCGCCGTCGCGCAGCAAGGCATCGACGCGCTCGACTCGATCCAGCGCCGCAGCGAAATCGCGGGCACGCTGTTCGCGGGTCTCTCGCTTGGCAGCGTGCTGCTGCTCGCGGCGCTCGGCCTCGCGATCACGTACGGTCTGATCGGCGTGATCAACATGGCGCACGGCGAGTTTCTGATGATCGGCGCGTACGCCACCTATGTCGTGCAGACGCTGTTCCAGCGCTACGCGCCGGGCGCGTTCGACTGGTATCCGCTGCTGGCGATTCCGGCCTCGTTCGTCGCCGCCGCGCTCGTGGGCGCGGTGATCGAGCGCCTCGTGATCCGCCATCTGTATGGCCGCCCGCTCGAAACGCTGCTCACCACCTTCGGCATCAGCCTGATCCTGATTCAGGCCACGCGCATGATCTTCGGCGCGCAGAACGTGCAGGTCGAAAACCCCGCGTGGATGAGCGGCGGCGTGACCGTGATGCAGAACCTGATCCTGCCGTACAACCGCCTCGCGATTCTCGCCTTCGCGCTGATCGTGGTCGGCATCGCGTGGACCGTGCTGACGAAAACGCGCCTCGGCCTGTTCGTGCGTGCCGTCACGCAGAATCGCCGCATGGCCGCCTGCGTGGGCGTGCGCACCGCGCGCGTCGATGCATGGGCGTTCGCTTTCGGCGCGGGCATCGCCGGACTCGGCGGCTGCGCGCTCTCGCAGATCGGCAATGTCGGCCCGGACCTCGGCCAGAGCTACATCATCGACTCGTTCATGGCCGTGGTGCTCGGCGGCGTGGGCCAGATCGCCGGTACGGTGATCGGCGGCTTCGGGCTCGGGCTCGTCTCGAAGGCCATCGAGCCGTTCTGGGGCGCGGTGCTCGCGAAGATCGCCGTGCTCGTGCTGATCGTGCTGTTCATCCAGAAGCGTCCGCAGGGCCTGTTCGCCCTCAAGGGCCGCAGCGCGGAGGCTTGACCATGACGACCGCCACCTCCACTTCGCCGCGTTCGGCGCTCGCGCCGCACGACGGCAACGCCGACACCTTCGCGCTCGGCCTGCCCGCGCGCCCCGCCCTGCTCTCGCGGCGCGCGTGGCTCGCGCTCATCACGCTGATCATCGCGATGGGCGTGGGCGTGCCGCTGTGCGCGCTGGTGCTGCCGCAAACGAGCGCGCTGCATCTCTCCGCCTACACGATGACGCTCGCGGGCAAGCTCATGTGCTACGCGATCGCCGCGCTGGCGCTCGATCTCGTCTGGGGCTACTGCGGCATCCTGAGCCTCGGCCACGGCCTGTTCTTCGCGCTGGGCGGCTACGCCATCGGCATGTACCTGATGCGCCAGATCGGCCACGACGGCAAGTACGGCAGCGATCTGCCCGACTTCATGGTGTTTCTCGACTGGCACAGCCTGCCGTGGTACTGGAGCGGCACGCAGCATCTCGGCTACGCGCTGCTGCTCGTCGTGCTCGTGCCCGCCGTGGTCGCGTGGGTGTTCGGCTTCTTCACGTTCCGCTCGCGCGTGAAGGGTGTGTATCTGTCGATCATCACGCAGGCCATGACCTTCGCGGCGATGCTGCTGTTCTATCGCAACGAGACCGGCTTCGGCGGCAATAACGGCTTCACCGATTTCAAGCGCATCGCCGGCATGCCGATCACGCATCCGGGCACGCGCACGGTGCTGCTCCTGCTGACCTTCGCCACGCTCGTGCTCGCGTTTCTTGCGGCGCGCGCGATCGTCACCTCGAAGCTCGGACGCGTGGTCACCGCCGTGCGCGACGGCGAAACGCGCCTGATGTTTCTCGGCTACAGCCCGCTCGGCTACAAGCTGTTTATCTGGACCGTGTCGGCGATGCTCTGCGGCATCGCGGGCGCACTCTACGTGCCGCAGGTGGGCATCATCAATCCGAGCGAAATGTCGCCGGGCAACTCGATCGAAATGGCGATCTGGGTGGCCGTGGGCGGACGCGGCACGCTGATCGGCCCGATCATCGGCGCGTTCGCGGTGAACGGCGCGAAGAGCTTCTTCACCGCCTATTTCGCCGAATACTGGCTGTTCTTCCTCGGCCTCATTTTCGTGCTCGTGCCGCTGTTGCTGCCCAACGGCATCATGGGCCTCATCGAACTCGCCGTGCGGCGCATGAAGCTCGCGGCAGGAGGCAAGCGCTCATGAACGGACACATCCTGCTCAACGATCCGCTCAATCACAATCCGTTCGACGAGGAAAGCCTCACGCTCTCGGGCGTCGCCGACATGGGTCACGTGGTCGAGCCCGGCGTGATCGACACCTCGCACGGCACGATTCTGTATCTCGAGGACGTGACCGTGAGCTTCGACGGCTTTCGCGCGCTCAACAAGCTCTCGCTCGAGATCGATGCGGGCGAACTGCGCTGCGTGATCGGCCCGAACGGCGCGGGCAAGACCACGATGATGGACGTCATCACCGGCAAGACCTCGCCCGATTCGGGCAAGGTGTTTCTCGGCCAGACGCTCGACCTCACGCGCATGAACGAACCGGCGATCGCGCGCGTGGGCATCGGCCGCAAGTTCCAGAAGCCGACCGTGTTCGAGCAGCATCCCGTGTGGGAAAACCTCGAACTCGCGATGAAGGCCGACAAGGGCTGGTTCGCCACGCTGCGCGCGCGGCTCGGGCGCGACGCGCAGGCGAAGATCGAGCAGACGCTCGAAACGATCCGCCTCGAAAGCGAGGCGCGCCGGCTCGCGGGCGAGCTCTCGCACGGGCAAAAGCAGCGGCTCGAAATCGGCATGCTGCTGATGCAGAAGCCGCAGTTGCTGCTGCTCGACGAACCCGCCGCGGGCATGACCGACGACGAGACGATGGAACTCGCCGCGCTGCTCAACCGGCTGCGCGGCAGTTGCTCGATGATGGTGGTCGAGCACGACATGGAGTTCGTCGCGGCGCTCGCGGGCGCGACCGGACGCGTGACCGTGATGGCCGAAGGCCGCGTGCTCGCGCACGGCACGCTCGACGAGGTCAAGCGCGACGAAACGGTGATCGAATCGTATCTGGGCCGCTGAGCCTCTCCCCACCGGCCCGAGAAGGGATCGACAAAGCCTCGACAAGGCATCGACATGCTCACAATCGAATCGCTGAACCAGTATTACGGCGGCAGCCACATCCTGCGCAACGTCTCGATGACGGTGCCCGAAGGCGAACTCACGGTGCTGCTCGGCCGCAACGGCGTGGGCAAGACCACGCTGCTGCGCTGCCTGATGGGCGTGGTGCCGACGAAGAACGGCAGCATCGCGTGGCGCGACACCGCGCTCACGAAAATGCCCACGCATGCGCGCGTGGCGCACGGCCTCGCGTATGTGCCGCAAGGGCGCGATATCTTTCCGCGTCTCACGGTCGAGGAGAATCTGCTGGTGGGCGCGGCGAGCAAGAAGCGCATGCCCAAGGGCGTGCCCGAGCACATCTACACGCTCTTTCCCGTGCTCAAGGACATGAAGGCGCGGCGCGGCGGCGATCTCTCGGGCGGCCAGCAGCAGCAGCTCGCCATCGGCCGCGCGCTGATGAGCGAACCGCAACTGCTGATACTCGACGAACCGACCGAAGGCATTCAGCCGTCGATCATTCAGGAGATCGGGCGCACGCTGCGCAGGCTCGTCGAGGAAATGAATCTCACCGTGCTGCTGGTCGAGCAGTATTACGACTTCGCGAAGGCCATCGCCGACCGTTACTGGGTGATGAGCCGCGGCGAAATCGTCGCGGGCGGCGCGGGCGCGCAGATGGATGCGGACGGCGTGCGCGAGCTGATCGCCGTCTGAGCGGGAAATCAAGCGGCGAGATCGCGCGGATTGTGGACCGGCCGGAACGCGCGGCCCCGCGTGCTATCCTCCACGCCAACTTCCGCACTGGTCCGCACGAAATCCGCATGTCGCTTCACGAAGATCACGCCGCGCTCGCCAACACCACGCTGCGCCAGGTCGCGCAACCCGAATGGGCCGCGAAGCTCGAACTCGGTTTCGAACTTCAAAAGGCGCGCACGGCGCTCACGCATCGTTTGCACGTGGGACCGCTGCGCGTGCAACGTCCACTCTATCCGGAAGGCGACGCGATCTGCCACGCGGTGATCGTGCATCCGCCGGCGGGGATCGCGGGCGGCGACCGCCTCGACATCAACGTGAATGTAGGTGACGGCGCGCACGCCGTGCTCACCACGCCGGGCGCGACCAAGTGGTACAAGTCGAACGGCCGCGTCGCGCGCCAGCGCATCAAGGTGCGCGTGGGCGACGGCGCGAAGCTCGACTGGCTGCCGCAGAACAATCTCGTCTTCGATCACGCGCACGCGGAACTCGACTTCGCGCTCACGCTCGGCGCGGGCGCGACGGCCATCGGCTGGGACGCGACGCAACTGGGCCGCCAGGCGGCGGGCGAGCGCTGGTCGGCGGGCATGCTGCGCGCGCTCACGCGCGTCGTGCGCGTGGCCACGCCCGAGGCCGAGGAACAGTTGCTCTGGTTCGAGCGCGCGCTGATCGACGCCGCCGATCCGCTGCGCGACGCGCCGCAAGGTCTCGCGGGCTTTCCGGCGTTCGGCGTGCTGTGGGCGATCGGCCCCGCCTGCACCGACGCGCTCGCGCAGGATCTCGCCGCCACGCTGCCTTTCGACGACGCGCTGCGCTCGGGCGCGAGCTGCATCGCGCCGGGCGTGCTGCTCGTGCGCGTGGTGGGCCGCTCGATGGAACCGCTGCAAACCACGCTCGCGCAGTGCTGGACGCAACTGCGCCCGTTCGTGCACGGCGTGAAGGCCGCGCCGCTGCGACTGTGGACGACCTGATCCGCATCGTTCCTGCATCGCTCCTGCTGAATGTCGCACCATCCTGGCGCGCGTTCGCGCGTCAACGCACAAACTCGCGACATCGAAACGTCAAGGCGGTGCATGAACGCCGCGCATATGGTGCATCCACGCTGGCCCCTTCATTGGCACACACCTTGCTGTGAGCTTGCAGCGAATCGTGCGCGCCGCGCGCGAGGCAGCAAGCTGTCCGTAACCTGGCTCCCGTAAGCTGGTCCGCGCCCTTCCCGCGCGCCTGGCCGCTTCGGCTGTCACGCGTCCAGACTTGCCCCAACCGAACCAGAACGATGAAGCTCACGCCACGCGAGAAAGACAAGCTCCTGATCTTCACCGCCGCGCTGCTCGCCGAACGGCGCCGCGCGCGCGGCCTCAAGCTCAACTATCCGGAAGCGGTGGCGTTCATCAGCGCCGCGCTGATGGAAGCCGCCCGCGACGGCAAGACCGTCGCCGAGGTCATGCACTACGGCACCACGCTGCTCACGCGCGACGACGTGATGGACGGCGTGCCCGAAATGATCCCCGACATTCAGGTCGAAGCGACCTTCCCCGACGGCACCAAGCTCGTCACCGTCCACCATCCGATTCCCTGAAGGACGCGCCCATGATCCCCGGCGAAATGCTGATCGACGACGGCGAAATCGAACTCAACGCGGGCCGCGAGACGCTCAGCGTGACGGTCGCGAACACGGGCGACCGCCCGGTGCAGATCGGCTCGCACTACCACTTCTACGAAGTGAACGAAGCGCTCGTGTTCGAGCGCGAGGTTACGCGCGGCTTCCGGCTGAACATCGCGGCGGGCACCGCCGTGCGCTTCGAGCCCGGCCAGGAGCGCACCGTCGAACTCGTCGCGCTCGCGGGCGAGCGCGCGGTCTACGGCTTCAACGGCAAGGTGATGGGCCCGCTCTGAGCGGCGCGTCACGCCCCGAATTCATCAGGAATCCGATATGACATTGAAGATCGGCCGCCGCGCCTACGCGGAGATGTTCGGCCCCACGACCGGCGACCGCGTGCGTCTCGCCGACACCGAACTGCTCATCGAGATCGAGCGCGACTACACCGTCTACGGCGACGAAGTGAAGTTCGGCGGCGGCAAAGTGATCCGCGACGGCATGGGCCAGTCGCAGCGCCTGCACGCCGAAGTCGCCGATACGGTCGTGACCAACGCCGTGATCATCGATCACTGGGGCATCGTGAAGGCCGACATCGGCATCAAGGACGGGCGCGTCTGGCGCATCGGCAAGGCGGGCAATCCGGACGTGCAGCCGGGCGTGACGATTCCCATCGGCGCCTCGACCGAAGTGATCGCGGGCGAAGGCCAGATCGTCACGGCGGGCGGCATCGACACGCACATCCACTTCATCAGCCCGCAGCAGATCGACGAGGCGCTCGCGAGCGGCGTGACGACGATGCTCGGCGGCGGCACCGGCCCGGCGACGGGCACCAACGCCACCACCTGCACGCCGGGCCCGTGGCACATGGAACGCATGCTCCAGGCCGCCGACGGCTGGCCGATCAACCTCGGCTTTCTCGGCAAGGGCAACGTGAGCCTGCCCGCGCCCGCCGAGGAACAGATCGCGGCCGGCGCGATCGGCCTGAAGCTGCACGAGGACTGGGGCTCGACGCCCGCAGCCATCGACAACTGCCTGAGCGTGGCCGACGACACCGACACCCAGGTGGCAATCCACACCGACACGCTCAACGAATCGGGCTTCGTGGAAGCGACCGTGGGCGCGTTCAAGGGCCGCACGATCCACACGTATCACACCGAAGGCGCGGGCGGCGGCCACGCGCCCGACATCATCAAGGTCTGCGGCGAGGCGAACGTGCTGCCCTCCTCGACCAATCCCACGCGCCCGTACACCGTCAACACGCTCGACGAACACCTCGACATGCTGATGGTCTGCCATCACCTCGATCCGTCGATTGCCGAAGATATTGCTTTCGCCGAATCGCGCATTCGCCGCGAAACCATCGCCGCCGAAGACATCCTGCACGACCTCGGCGCGCTGTCGATGCTTTCTTCGGATTCCCAGGCAATGGGCCGCGTGGGCGAAGTCATCATCCGCACGTGGCAGACCGCACACAAGATGAAGGTGCAACGCGGCGCGCTGCCCGAGGACAACGCGCGCAACGACAACTTCCGCGTCAAGCGCTATGTGGCGAAGTACACGATCAATCCGGCGCTCACGCACGGCATCGCGCATGAAGTGGGATCGATCGAGCCGGGCAAATGGGCCGATCTGGTGTTCTGGGATCCGGCCTTCTTCGGCATCAAGCCCTCGCTGATTCTCAAGGGCGGCATGATCGCGCTCGCGCAGATGGGCGACCCGAATGCGTCGATTCCGACGCCGCAGCCCGTGCATTATCGTGAGATGTTCGGCACGCGCGGACGCGCGCTCACGCAGACCTCGCTCACCTTCGTCTCGCAACTCTCGCTCGACAAAGGCATCGTCGATCGTTATGGTCTGCAAAAGCGCGTGGTCGCGGTGCGCAATTGCCGGAGCGTGACGAAGGCCGACATGATCCACAATGCATGGCAGCCGTCGATCAGCGTCGATCCCGAAACCTACCAGGTGGTCGCGGACGGCCAGTTGCTCACCTGCGAACCCGCCACGGTGCTGCCGATGGCGCAGCGGTATTTTCTGTTCTGATCTGTTCGGGATTCACGAACAGCATTCATGAAGTTTGAAGTATTGATATGCGCACGATCGACAAACGACTCAACGCCAAACTCGCGCCCGTGCTGGTCAAGCGCGCGCCCACCCTCACGCTCGCCTACGACGAGCGCTGCAAGAGCCGCCTCGCGGCCAGGCTCGACACGGGCGAGGACGTGGGCGTGGTGCTGCCGCGCGGCACGGTGCTGCGTGACGGCGACATGCTGGTCGCCGACGATGGCGGCCTCGTGCGCGTGATCGCGGCGGCGCAAAGCGTGCTGCGCGTGCGCGCGCACGACCGCCTCACGCTCACGCGCGCGGCGTATCACCTCGGCAATCGCCATACGCCCGTGGAAGTGGGCGTCGACGAACTGAAGCTCGAAGCCGATCCGGTGCTCGAAGACATGCTCAAGCGCCTCGGCGCGCAGGTCGAGCGCGCGGAACTGCCGTTCCAGCCCGAGTCGGGCGCGTATGGCGGCGGGCATCGTCACGGTCACGATGCGACGTTCGCCGAGGACTACGCGCTCGCGCAGCGCGTGTACGACGAGCATCACGGTCACTCGCACGATCACGATCACGATCACGATCACGCACACGACCACAGCCACGCACACGGCCACGATCATTCGCACGATCACAAACATCCGCACGATCACGGTGATGACCACGAATGCGGCCACGACCACGGTCATTGCGACGGCCACGCGCACGACCACAGCCATGAACATCGCTGAACTCACCGCGCTGCTGCATCTCGCGTCGCCGGCGCTGCCGATCGGCGCGTTCAGCTATTCGCAGGGACTCGAAGCGGCGATCGACGCCAGACTGGTCGAAACCGCCGAAGACGCCGCGCACTGGATCGCCCACGGCCTCGCCAACGTGCTCGCGCCCGGCGAGTTGCCGTTCCTCGCGCATCAGCTCGAACGCTGGCGCGCGCACGATACGGATAACGCCGCCGCTGCCACGCAAGCGCTGATCGACGCCAACGCGGAGTTCATCGCGAGCCGCGAATCGGCGGAACTCCGTCGCGAGACCGCGCAGATGGGCTGGTCGCTGCGCCAGCTTTGCGCGCAACTCGAATGGGGCGACGCCGCGCGCCGCGCCACGCTCGATCGCATGACGCCCGTCGCGCAGCCCACGGCGTTCGCCTTCGCGGCTTACGCGCACGATGCGTCCACGGAAGCGACGCTCGCCGCCTACGCGTTCAGCTGGGTCGAGAACCAGACGGCCGCCGCGCTCAAGGCGGTGCCGCTCGGCCAGGTCGCGGGGCAACGCATCGTCGTCGCGCTGCGGCCTGCGATCGCCGATGCCGTGGCGCGCGCGCTCGCCACGCCGCCCGACTCGCTCAACACGTTCGCGCCGCAGCTCGGCATTCTGAGCGCGCGCCATGAATCGCAATACTCGCGGCTGTTTCGTTCCTGAGCGCCGCGCTCTCCTCACTTCGCGTCACTTCGCGTTCGCACTCACACATGAATTCGCCCAACAATTCGTCCAATAAGCGCACCAAGAAACTGCCGCCGCTGCGCGTCGGCGTCGGCGGCCCGGTTGGCTCCGGCAAGACCACGCTGCTCGAAATGCTCTGCAAGGCGATGCGCGAGCGCTACGACCTCGTCGCCATCACCAACGATATCTACACGAAGGAAGATCAGCGCCTGCTGACCGTCGCGGGCGCCCTGCCCGCCGAGCGCATCATGGGCGTGGAAACGGGCGGCTGCCCGCACACGGCGATCCGCGAGGATGCGTCGATCAACCTCGAAGCCGTCGACCAGATGCTCACGCGCTTTCCCGATGCGGACATCGTGTTCATCGAGTCGGGCGGCGACAATCTCGCGGCCACCTTCAGCCCGGAGTTGTCGGACCTGACGATCTACGTGATCGACGTGGCGGGCGGCGAAAAGATTCCGCGCAAGGGCGGCCCCGGCATCACAAAGTCGGATCTGCTGGTGATCAACAAGACCGATCTCGCGCCGCTCGTGGGCGCGAATCTCGACATCATGGCCTCCGACGCGCAGAAGATGCGCGGCGAGCGGCCGTTCGTGATGTGCAATCTGAAGGCGCTCGACGGCCTCGATCAGGTGATCGGCTTCATCGAGAAGAAGGGATTGCTGGTGGGTTGAGCGCGCGGCTCACGATGCGTGCCGGGCGGCGCGTATCGTGAGAACGCGGTGAGAACGCGGTGAGAACGCGGTGAGCACCTGGTGAGTGCGTCGTTCAGAGATCGAGCGTCGTCGCCGAGGCGCGCTCGGGCAACAGCGTCGTGAGCACGTCGACCGTGCGCGCGGTCGCACCGCGATGGCGCGAGGCGAAAGCCGACGCCGCCGCGCCCATCGTCACGCGGCGCGACTTGTCCTTGAAGAGTTCGCGCAACACGCGCGCGAGGTCGGCCGGGTCCTGCACCTGCAGCGCCCCGCCCGCCGCCACGGCATCGGCCGTCGCCTGCGTGAAGTTGAACACGTGCGGGCCGATCAGCACCGGCGTGCCCACGGCGCACGCCTCGATCAGATTCTGCCCGCCCAGCGGCAACAGACTTCCGCCGATAAACGCGACATCGGCGGCCGCGTAGTACGCGCCCATCTCGCCCATCGAATCGCCGAGCAGCACGTTCACGTCCTGCGGCAAGGCCGGCACATCCGCATGCGCAGTGCCGGTGGACGCCGGCGCCCACTGCGAGCGCCGTTCGAGCTTCAGATTCCTGCGCGCGACCAGCGCGGCGACTTCGTCGAAACGCTGCGGATGACGCGGCACGAGAATCAGCAAAGCGTCGGGCACGTCGAGCGCCGCGAACGCCTGCAACACTAGTTCCTCTTCGCCCTCGCGCGTGCTCGCCGCCACCCACACGGGACGCGCGCCGATCGCGCGTCGCCAGTCGCGGCCGCGCGCGACGAGCGCGGGCGGGCTCGCCATATCGAACTTCAGATTGCCAAGCACGGCCACGTTGCGCGCGCCGAGCGCGGTCAGACGTTCGGCATCCGACGGGCTTTGCGCGAGCACGCGCGTGAAGCCGCCGAACACCTCGCGCGCGCCCGCGCCGAACTTGGCCGCGCGCTTGAACGAACGCGCCGACATGCGCGCATTCGTGAGCACGAGCGGCACGTCGGCACGCCTGCATTCGTCGATGAGCGTGGGCCACACCTCGGTTTCCATCACGAGGCCGAGCGATGGCCGCCACGTGCGCAGAAAACGCCGCACCGCGTGCGGCATGTCGTACGGCAGATAGCAGCGCAGCACGCGGTCGCCGAACAGTTGCTCGCCTTGTGCGCGCCCGCCGGGCGTCATGTGCGTGAGCAGAATGCGCGCGTCGGGACGCGCCGCCAGCAGCGCGTCGATGAGCGGCTGCGCCGCGCGCGTTTCGCCGACCGAGACGGCATGCACCCAGATCAGCGGCGTGTCGTCCTCGGGCAGACGGCCGTCCGCAAAACCGAAACGCTCGCAGACGTGTTCGCGATAGCCGCGCTCGCGACGCGAGCGGATGAACAGGCGCAGCACCGCGAGCGGCGCGATCAGCCACCAGGCCGCGCGATAAACCGCCCTCAGCATCGGGCCTCCGCGATCGCAGCCCGCGCGCCCGGCTCGACGTTAAAGTCAGCGCTCAAATCGACGCTCGAATCGACGCTCAAATCGAAGATCAAACCAGTTCCTTGCCCTTGAGGCGTTCGAGAATGCCGAGCGGCGCCCATTCCGGATGCACCATGTCCTTCGCCGGCAGGAAGAAGGTCTGTTCCATCATGAACTGGCCGGACATCACGGCGTGCGAGGTGTGATCGGAGAAACACACCCAGACGCTGCCCGGCGGAAAGTTGATGGTCTGCTGCGGGCTCGACTTCTGATAGTCGAGATCGGCCTTCATGCCGTCGTGCAGATTGAGCATCAGATGGTCGTACTCGCTGCGCGGCGACTTGGTGATGTGCAGCAGATTCTGCAGCCACGCCGAGCCCGGAAACTGCGGCTTGATGTTCGGCAGGAAGCGTTTGGCCATGTCCTCGAACGGCTCGCCCACGCGCCACACGCGCGGCACGCCGTTCGGGTTCACGTTGGTGAAGACGCGCAGGATGCGCTCGCCGTAGTTCGGGCGCGACGGGAACGCATCGACGTGCAGACGCGAATCGTCCTTGCGCCACGAAGTCTCGCGCGTTTCCACCTGATGCAGGCGCAGACTCGTGGGCGCCACGCGCAGCTTGCCCGTGTACTCGGGAAAGAGACCGTCGACGAGCGAACGCGCGCACGCCTGATAACGCGCGATCAGCGCGCGCACGGCCGACTGCGTGACAGTGTCGCCGAGCACGCCGTGCAGCGCGCCGCCGTTCGGATCGAGGCTGATGTTCTTGCGCTTCGGATCGGCGATGGCCGGATCGAGCAGCGCGCGCTCGCCGCCTTCGACCGCGAATTCGAGCTTCGGAAAGTACAGCACCTTGCCCTGCTCGACGGCATCGAGCAGCGTCTCTCGCGGCATCGCGAGGCCCTTGCCTTGCCAGTCGGCGGAAGTGATTTCGATGATCTGGGATTCTTTCATGGTCGCCCCTGCAAGCGATTGGATCTGGTTGCCCGGCCTGTGTGTGGTGCGCGGCGTGCGTGATATCGACGAGATCGGCGCTATCGACAATATCGTCGGCACGTTCACGGCCCGGCCCGAAGTGGCGCGCGGCGGACGTTATCTTGCCGCACGCGCCGCTCCTTATACCCCGCGGGCCGCGCGGCGCGCTTTGATGCGACGCAGTCTGTCAGAGATTGCCCTTCGCGCTTCCGGCGCCCTGGCCGTCACAGCAGCCCGAAACCGGCCAGCGCGCTCTTGACCTGCGCGAGCGTGGGCGGCTGCCCGGCGGTGCCGAGATTGACGACGTTCGGCGACCAATAGCCGCCGGTGCGCCAGGCGGTCGCGAAATTGTACAACTCGACGGTCGGCCGCTTCAGCGCCGCCGCGATGTGCACGAGCCCCGTGTCCACGCCGACCGTGGCCGCCGCGCCGTCGATCAGGCCGACCACGGCGGGCAGCGAGAGCTTCGGCGGCACGATGGCCGCCTCGCCGAACTCGCGCGCGAGGCGCTCGCTGGTCGCGCGCTCGGCGTCGCTGCCCCAGGGCAGCACGAGCGACGCGCCGCGGCGCACCAGCGCCTGACCGAGTTCGATCCAGTGGGCGTCGGGCCATTGCTTGTCGGCGCGCGAAGTTGCGTGCACGAACACCACGTAGGGCACCGGCAGATTCAGGCCGACGCCCGCGAGCGCCTGCGCGGCGCGGTAGGTGTCGAGGCCGAAGTCGATCTCGTCGGTGGGCTGCGGCGCGGGCAGATCGAGCGCCGCCGCGACCAGTTGTCGCGTGCGCTCGACGACGTGCGTGCGCGGCTCGATGCGGATCGAGCGGTCGTAGAAGAAGCGCACCGGCCATTCGTAGCCCGCGCCGTCCGTGCGGTTACCGAGCCCGACGAGCGGCCCGCGCGCCCAGCTCGCGACCCACGCGGTCTTGATGAGGCCCTGACAGTCGATCACGAGGTCGTACTTCTCGGCGGCGAGCGCGCGGCGGAACGCGCCGATCTCACGCCAGTTGGCGCCCGACAGCAGGCGCTTGCGCCAGCGCCGCAGCGAAAACGGGATCGGCCGGCGCACGCCCTGCACGAGCTCGACGAGCGACTGGAAGCTTTCTTCGACGAGCCAGTCGATCTGCGCGTCGGGATACCGCCGCCGGATATCGGCGATGGCGGGCATGTTGTGGACGACGTCGCCAAGCGACGACACGCGCACGATGAGGATCTTTTGCACGCTCAAGGCAGGAAGGGCGGACTGGTTGAAAGGTCCGCAATTTTAGCGCGCCCGCGGGGTTGGGCGAGAGCTGGCGTGAATTGAGGGGGGAAAGTGCGTGTTTTCGAAGATCGGCGCCGATTGGGGAATACGGCGCCAGATCATCGCGAATGCCGCCCGGGCTAGGGCTTCCCTTGTTGCAAGTGTCGAGGCGACGCAGTGGCCCCGTGTATCGACTGTTTCAACCGAAACCAATGCTGCCGGTCAACGGCGCACCCCGTTGAAATGCTCGTCGTATATCAGGTTGAATGCCCCCGCGCTGCTACTCGAGCGCAGGAGCCCCCCCGCAGAGATCGACCTATTTGATCACTCTTCCCCAGCCTTTAGCGGGAGGTGGGACGACTCTCCAGCCTTCCGGCGTCCGGGTGAACGTGGTGTCGGGGTATCGGGTTACCCGGAATGACGAGTGGCTGACGTGGAGCATCATGAGCAGAAGCAATGCAGCACCCAGCCGCATCGACACGTAGCGAGACCGCGAAGTCGCAATCGCGAGTGACCATGCGATAAACACAGCGGGAAGGTAGAAATATCGTGAGCCAGCCCCGTACCACGCCACGACGCTGTCCGTCCACACGCCCGTTCTGACGACGCCGATTCCCCACAGCGCCGCGCTCAACGCGAGAAGCGCCACGCATGCATAGCCTCGGACGGAAAATGCGCACAGACACACGACGGCTGCAAGCGCAAATGCCGCCAGCGCCCAGTGGTGAATGCCCGGCAGCAGAAACATGTCGTACACCAGATGCTGCGCTGCTTCGGGCAACCATGGGTAGTGAATGTACGAAAGCGGAGCGTGTGCATTCGGCGGCAACGGCAAGCCGTAAAGGGCCGTCATGGCCGCCTGAATTGCCACCGGAATAAGATAGCCGTAACCCCTGCGACGCCTGGCGATGCCAACCAGCGTAAAAGGAGTGAAGAAAATACCGAATGGTCCGGTGAGCGAAAACACGACGATTGCCACAGTCCTTACGGTTGAGCGTGGCCTATCGGACCAGAACTCTTCCCAGATGAGCGCGAGCAGCAGCGGTGCCAGCACCCATTGCAGATTGGTAATCGTCAGCCATATTTCGCCATTGCCCGGCACCAGCACAAGCGCGAGCGACATGATTGCCGCGACATAAATCGGCAGCACCCGTCTTGCGATCGAAAAGATCCACGCTGCGCTGGCGCACGTAATGAGCAGGCTAACGATAGCGAACGCCCATGGAGCCCTCGTAATGGGGAACATCAGGGAGAACAGGTAAGCAATCACCCGCGGGACGAGATGCAGGTACCCAGCGTAGGGCGTAACGATGGAAGGCAGGCCGAGGTCATACGCCTGAGTCAGGAACGTCGTGACGTCTTCAGCCCACAGAAAACCATGAATGATCCTCTCGGGCATGCGAGCGTAGATCAGAACCAGAACTGCAACGGTAATAAGAATTTCCGGCAGTCGGCGCGCGCGCGAGATTATTTGTGTCGCCATTGAATGGCCTCCCCTTATTTCGCGGGGATTATACGCAAGGCCTAAGGCCACTTTCCCAGCCAACAATATTGATTGTTGTATTGCCGTCGCCCCTTCTTCTATCGGCAATCGATTTTGCGCTCGAACAACTTGCCTTTAGACGCATTTTGTGTACGCTACTGCGGCACGAATCAACGATCGGCGGTTGAGTTTGAGGATTATGTCGGCAAGACACGTACGCAATAGTTGGCGCACGTTGTGGCAAGCGAAACGAGTCGAAATCAGAACGATGCCTCCCAACAGCGTCATTGCAGCGGCGCCCGGCCGCTGCAATGACGCACTGAAACACTCAAAACGGCAACTTCGCATCCGGCTTCTCAGCCAGAATCACGCGCTTGAAATCCGCCTGAATACGCGCGAGCGCGGCGTCGTTATCGGCTTCGAAACGCATCACGACGACCGGCGTCGTATTCGACGAACGCGCGAGGCCGAACCCATCCGGATACTCCACACGCAGACCGTCGATCTTGATCACCTCATCGGCGCCCGTGAACGTCGCGTTCTCCTGCAGCTTCGCGATCAGCGCGAAATTCTCGCCTTCCTCGAGCTTCAGTTGCAGCTCCGGCGTGGCGTGCGAGTTCGGCAGATCGTTGAGCAGCTTGCTCGGATCGTCGACGCGCGCGAGGATTTCAAGCAGACGCGCACCCGTATACAAACCGTCGTCGAAACCATACCAGCGGTCCTTGAAGAACACGTGGCCGCTCATTTCGCCCGCCAGCGGCGCGCCGGTTTCACGCAGCTTCGCCTTCACGAGCGAGTGGCCCGTCTTCCACATCAGCGGCTCGCCGCCCTTTTCCTTCACCCACTTCGCCAGGTTGCGCGTGCACTTGACGTCGTAAATGATCTGCTTGCCCGGATTGCGCGACAGCACTTCCTCGGCGAACAGCATGAGCTGACGATCCGGATAGATGATCTCGCCGTCCTTCGTGACCACGCCCAGACGGTCGCCGTCGCCGTCGAACGCGAAGCCCACTTCGGCATCGGTTTCCTTGAGCGCGCGGATCACGTCCTGGAGGTTTTCCGGGTGCGCCGGATCCGGATGGTGATTCGGGAAGGTGCCGTCGACTTCGGTGAACAGTTCGACCAGTTCGCAGCCGAGCGCCTTGAACAGACGCGGCGCGAGACCGCCCGCCACGCCGTTGCCGGTATCGACGACGATCTTCAGCGGACGCGCCAGCTTGATGTCGCCGACGATGCGGTCGATATATTCATCGCGAATATCGTAATCGGCATAGGTGCCCGCGCCGCTTTCGAAACGCTTGTCGACGATGCGCTGATAGAGCGCCTGGATCTGGTCGCCGTAAATGGCCTTGCCGCGCAGGACCATCTTGAAGCCGTTGTAGTCGGGCGGATTGTGGCTGCCGGTCACGACGATGCACGAGTCGATGCTGCGCTCGCCCGTGGCGAGCTTGAGCGGCACGCTCGCCGCGAAGTAGCCGACCGGCGTGGGCACCATGCCCACGTTGACGACGTCGACGCCCGCCGAGCGCAGGCCGTCGGCGAGCGCGGCGGACAGGTCGGGGCCCGAGAGGCGGCCGTCGCGCGCGATCACCACCGCGTCGCCGCCCTGCGCACGCACCTCGCTGCCGAAGGCCTGGCCGATGGCGCGTGCCGTGTCGGTATCGAGCGTCTTGCCGATCACGCCGCGAATGTCATAGGCCTTGAAAATCGATTGAGAAATCATGATGAGGCTCACCGTGCGATGGAAAGTCGGGGGGATTATTCGTAACACGTTTCGGCGGGCTGCCGCGACCCCGCGTTACGAAAAGTCGGAACCGTTACAAACTATAATTGCCGTTTTTCGGCGACCGCCGAAGGTTATGCACCCATTTTAATGCCTCGCCGTTTCCTCCTGACGACAAAATCCGCGCCGGGTCTGGCGCCTCGCGCCAGCAAGCGCCATGCCCATGCGTGCCCGATGCGTCCGCGTCGTCAGGACGGTCCGGCATGCTGAGCCTCAAGCGCCCCGCCAACCCCGACGTCACGCGCGCGTTCACGAACATCGTGTGGCTCGGCCTCGAACGCGTCACGCAGATCGCCGTCGCCATCGCGATCAGCGGCGTGCTGGCGCGCTATTTCGGTCCCGACGTGTTTGGCAAATGGCAGTACGCCAACACGCTGCTGCTCGTGCTCTCGCCCATCACCTGGGTGTGCGGCGCCGAAATTCTCGTGCCGACAATCGTCAACAAACCGCGCGAGGCCGTCGGCACGGTGCTCGGCAGCGCGTTCGCGCTGCGCATCGGCGTGTCGGCGGCGGCGCTCGTCGTCACGTGGATCGGCATCGGGCTCGGCGCGACCGATCCGATGGTCGGCGCGATGCTCGCCGGACTCGCCGTCACCATGCTGTTTCGCGAGCCGTTCGTCGGCGTGATCAACGCGTGGCTGCAGAGCATGACGTACAGCAAGCCACAGCTTATCGCGAGTATGAGCACGGCGATCGTCAAGGCGCTGCTCGTGTTTCTGCTCGCGCGCGCGGCGTTCGCGCCCGCCACCTTCGGCTGGCTGTGGGCGCTCGAATCGGCGGCGATCGGCGCGGCGCTGGTGCTCTATTTCCGCAAGCGTCACGGCGGCAAGCTCGGCTGGCACGTCGACCGCGCGCTCTTCAAGCATTTCGCGACGGCGGGCACGGTGTTCTGGCTCGGCCTGATCTGCATGTATCTGTTCCTGAAGCTCGACCGGCTGATGCTCGAACGCACCATTTCGTTCGCCGATCTCGGCCGCTATTCGGCCGCGCAGCAGCTCAACGAAAACTGGATCACGCTCGCGCTGATGCTCTCGCAGACCATCGCGCCCGCCTTCGTCTATCGCGTGCAGCAGGCCGCGCAGTTGCGCCGCAACCTCGTGCGCCTGTTCGCGATGACGGGCGTCATCATGATCGCGGGCGCGCTGGTGCTCGACGCGCTCGCGGGCTTCATCATCCATCGCGTGTTCGGCCCGGACTACGCGGGCGCCGTGAATATTTTCCGCTGGGCCGTGTGGCTCTCGGTGCCCGCGGGCATCGAGGCGATCGGCAATCTCGTGGTGCTCAAATATCAGGCGAAGTTCGTCTTGCTCGCCAAGTGGCTGCTCGCGCTCGCGGTGGCGTTCGCCGTGAATCTCGTGGCGATCCCGCGCCTCGGCGCGTACGGTGCGCTCGTCGGGCTGGCGTGCGGCTACCTCGCGGCGGCCTGCGTGAACTTCTATTACATCCGCTTCAAACTGACCTGAACCTCGCTGCCCGCCTCATGACGCCATCCCCCGCCGCCGCGCGCGCTCGAACCGGCGCTCTCGCCGATGTCGCCCTGCTCATGCCCGCCTACAACGGCCAGGCCGACGTCGAGCGCACGCTCGCCTCGTTCGCGGAAGACGCGCCGATCTACGCGCTCGTCGTCGACGACGGCAGCACGCCGCCCATCGTCGCGCCGACGGTGCCCGGCATGGAAATCGAAGTATTGCGCATGCCAAAAAACGGCGGCATCGAACGCGCCTTGCAGGCCGGTATCGAGGCGCTGGCCTCGCGCGATTTCCGCTACGCGGCGCGCATCGACGCGGGCGATCTGGCCGTGCCGCACCGCCTCGCGAAGCAGCGCGCGCGCATGGAAGCCGAGCCTGAACTAGCCGCGCTCGGCACGTGGACGCAGGTCGTCAATCGCGCGGGCGAGCCGCTCTTCATGCTGCGCCCGCCCGCCGACGCGCGCGCACTGCGCCGCACGCGCATGCTGCGCTCGCCGCTCGTGCATCCTTCGGTGATGCTGCGCGTCGACGCGGTGCTCGCCGTCGGCAACTATCGCGTGCAGTATCCGGCTGCGGAAGACCTCGATCTTTTCCTGCGTCTGATGGAGCGTTACGACTGCGCGAATCTGCCCGAACTCGGGCTCTATTACGAGCTGAACGAAGGCGGCATCAGCGCGACCAAACGGCGTCGGCAGATCGTCTCGACCTTGCGTTTGCAGGCGCGTTATCTGAACGTGCTGAACTGGCGCGACTGGGCCGGGCTCGCCAAGAACACGCTGCATCTCGTCACGCCTTACAGGTTGCTTCACCGGCTGAAAACGCGGCTCGGCGCATAACGCGAAGTCCGGGCTCGCGCGGTCCCTGAAAGCTACGGTCCGGCCCCACATGCGGTCCCACGTCCGCCCCGCGTGCAACCGTGCGCCGACGCACAAACTGCCATCCGTCTCCCGGCGCAGAATAGGACGTTCGCATTCGGACGCAGCCGGACGGCGCTTCACGCGTCGCCGCAGAGGCGCAGTCATAGCGCCGCGCGGGTCCGCGCGCGTCACGAGTCCGTCACGGCGCGCTGCGGCGCGGCCAAAGTGGCGCATCGAATGCACGCACCGGACCACACCATGACCGCCAAACCCAGCCTGAAACGCAGCGCCCTGTTCAACCTGATCGGCAGCCTGCTGCCGATGATCATTGCGTTAGTGACCACGCCGATCTATCTGCACTACATCGGGACGGCGCGGTACGGCGTGCTGGCCATCGTCTGGATGATTCAGGGCTATTTCGGCTTTCTCGACATGGGGCTGTCGTCCGCGACGGCCAATCGCATTGCCCAGCTCGCCGACGCCACGCATCAGGAGCGCGAATCCGTGCTGTGGACGGCGCTGATCCTCAACGTCGGGCTCGGCGTGGCGAGCGGCGCGGTGCTGTTCGTGGCGATGCATCTGCTGCTGCCGTACTTCAATCTCGGTCCGGCGCTGCGCGCCGAGTTGCAGCCCGCGCTGCCTTTCGTGGCGTGTCTGATGCCGCTCGCGAATCTGATCGGCGTGCTCAGCGGCTCGCTTTCCGCGCGCGAGCGCTTCGGCATCCTCACGCTGGTGCAGATTCCCGTCACGCTGATGTATCAGCTCACGCCGCTGATCGTGGCGTACGTGATGGGCCCGCGCCTGAACTACATCGTGTACGGCACGTTGGGCGCGGGGCTCGGCACGCTCGGCATCTACGCAATCGTGGTGTGGCGCGTCTTTCCGCTGCGCTTTTGCGCGGGTCCGCGCCGCGCGCTGATTCCCAAACTGTTTTCGTTCGGCGCGTGGATGAGCGTGCAGAACCTGACCTCCGCGCTCCACGAAACCGCCGATCGCGTCATGATCGGCCACATCCTCGGGCCGCAGGCGGTCGCGTACTATCAGGTGCCGTTCAATCTCGCCGTGCGCGTGCGATTCCTGCCCAACGTGATCGCGCGCACGCTGTTTCCGCGCCTCTCGTCGCTCGAAATCACGAGCGCGACGGCGCTTTCCGCGACCACGCTGCGCGGTTTCCTGGCCGCACTCACGCCGATGATCGTGTTCGGCATGTTCCTCATGCATCCGTTTCTTTCGCTGTGGGTCGGACAGGATTTCGCGGCGCGCTCGGACTCCGTCGGCGAAACGATACTCGTGGGCGTCTGGTTCAATTGCCTCGCGCTGATCGCGGGCTGCCATCTGCAGGCAACGGGCCGCCCCGGCATCGTCGCGCGTCTCCTGATCTACGAACTCGTGCCGTTCTTCGCGTTTCTCTGGTGGGCGATGCAGACCTTCGGCGTGCTCGGCGCGGCGCTCGCGTGGAGCGCGCGCTGCGTGATCGACGGCTTCCTGCTGTATCGCGCGGCGCGCCTCGAAATCCGCCCGCTGCGCATGCTTGCCGCGCCGACGCTGATCATCGGCATCGCCTACGTCGGCACGCTGGTCCTCGCGCCGCTGAGCCTGCCGTCGATCACGATGTGGATCGCCACGACCGGCGTCGCGCTCGCTTGGAGCGCACGTGCGCAACCGGCGCTGTTCGCGCGCGTGCTCGGCGTGTTCGCATCGATGCGAAGCCGCTGGGCTTGATGAAGCCTGGGAAGTGAGGTCGCGCGGCGCGAACGGCGGGTCGGCCGGCGAGGAAAACGTCCTGCAACAGAACGCAAAGCAGAACGCGAAGCACAATGCAAAGCGGCGGCAGGCCGGGCACATTCAAGCCCGACGCCTGCCGCCGCACAAACCGCTATTCCGCCACTACTCGTTCGGCAAACTTCCGGCGTCGATCGCCCGAAGCTGATTGGCGATTTTCCGCTTCGCGCGCAGCGTGAGGTCGATCTCGCGCCAGATCTGCCGCGCGAGACCCGGACGCTTCGGACGCGTCACCATCGTCGTGCGCTCGCTCTGGATGCTTGAAGCGCTCAAATCGGTTGGATGCTTAACGATGCTGGAAAAATAAAAATCGCCGACCTGAACGTGATTGCGGACGTGCGAAAAATCGTCGATCACGAAGATGTCGCGCTCCATCAGGCTCAGGACTTCCTTCGCGAACGACGCCGAAATCACATAGCCGACGGTGCGATAAAGATGGCCGAGATCGCCGTCGTGAACCCGGAACACCGGCGGAATCTCGCAGCAGATCGTGCCGCCCACGCGCTCGAAACTGCGCAGCAGGCCGTCCATGCCGCCCAGATGCAGATAGCCGTCGAACTGGCCCATCTTTTCCATGATCTGGCGAATGTTCGCGCACGCGTCGGCGTCGAGAATCACGTCGTCTTCGAGAATCAGCGCGTGCGATTCGCCCGTGCGCAAGAGCGCTTCGTAGGCTTTTTTATGGCTCAGCGCGCAGCCCAGTTCCGAAGGCGTGATGAGCCGGTTGCGAAAGCTCAGGTAATGCTGGATCGCCGAAAAATAATCTTTCGCATTCAGTTCCGGGCCATACACCGCGTCGATCACGCTTACCGTGAAGCGCTCGTTTTCGAGCATCGACGCGAGTTTCCGGTTGCTCTCAGACTGACTTCCTTTTAATGAAATGACAAAAACCTGCATGGGCGGCTCCTGGCTGCAAAACCATTCCGGACAGAAATTCGCGGACACGGAATTTTTGCAGTTTGCAGGAAGAACTCCAATCAAAAGGGCGTCGTGGATGCGGGGTTAACCTCATAACGCGCTGCACAAGACGCGCGCAAAAGCGACGTTTCATAACCAGCCGAGCAGCGTCGGCAACAGCAGCGGCACGACGAACGCAGTGAAAACCCCATTGAGCCCCATGCCGAGCCCCGCGAACGCGCCCATCTCCTCGCTGACCTGAAACGCCCGCGCGGTGCCGATGCCGTGCGACGCCACGCCGATCGCGAAACCGCGCACTTCGGTCTCGCGCACGCGCAGCAGGTTGAGGATCCAGCGCGCCGTCACCGCGCCGAACACGCCCGTCGAGATCACCAGCACGGCGGTGAGCGAGGGAATGCCGCCGACCTTGTCGGCGACCGCCATCGCGATGGGCGTGGTCGCCGACTTGGGCGCGATCGACGCGAGCGTCTGATGCGTCGCGCCGAACAGTTTTGCGATGCCGACCGCCGACACGATCGCGGTGAGCGAACCGGCCACGAGCCCGCCGATGAGCGGCAGCGCCGTGCGCCGCAGCTTGTTCCATTGGCGATAGAGCGGCAGCGCGAGCGCGACCGTCGCCGGTCCGAGCAGGAAGTGCACGAACTGCGCGCCTTCGAAATAGGTGCGATACGGCGTGTCGGTGATCTTGAGCGCGACGACCACGATCGCCACCGCGATCAGCACCGGATTCGCCAGCGGGTTGTGTTTCGCGCGCGCGTAGACGTTCAGCGCGATCAGATACGCGACCAGTGTGAGCGTGAGTCCGAGCAGCGGCGAAGCGGCGAGATAGACCCAGATGGCGTCGAGTTTCGCGAACGGCAGAGTCGTATTCACGCTGCGCCCTCCTCGCCGATTTCGTGGCGGCGCTGGCGACGCAGCAGCGCGCGCGTCACGAGCGCGGTGACGGCGATGCCGAGCGTCGTGCTCACGACGAGGCTCGCGATCACGGCGAACGCTTCGCCGCGCACGGCCTGCGCCGACACCATGATGCCGACGCCCGCCGGAATGAAGAGCAGCGACAGGTGGCGCAACAATTCGAGCGCGGTCGGCTCGATGGCTTCGGCGGCGGCGGGCCGCATCATCGCGAAGGCGAACAGCAGGAGCATGCCGATCACGGGACCGGGCACGGGCAGCGAGAACACGTAGGAAACGCTCTCGCCGAGACACTGGAAGATCAGCAGAGCGGCAAGGGAACGGAGCATGGCGGAAGGAGCGGCGCGCTTGTTGGAATGGGTCTGAGTGAGTCTGGACCCGGCAAGGTCCAGCGCGCGGTGTGTGGCCAATACAAGGCCGATGCAAAGGCGATACAAGGCCGGTGCAATGCGATGCCAGCCGACGCCCGCGCGCTGGCCTGGAGTGTAGCCCACGTGTAAGCCGCCTGCACCCTCGCGCCCATCGGTCGCGCCCTGGCTCCGCCACAATCGCCGCGACAATCGTTCCTGCGCGCCCGAAGCGCCCCGGCGGCCCACGCCGCCTCGGCTAAAATGTGGCCCCTTGCCGGGCTCGCGCCCGGCCCATCGACGCTCTCGACGATCCGGCCTTCGTGAATTCCTCCGCTGCTCCCGCCGCCCAACCCTCGCCCGCCCGCCGCCTGCCGCTGCACGTGGTGCTCGTCTGCAATACGGCCTGGGCCATCTACACCTATCGACGGGGCCTGCTGCGCGCGCTCAACGAAGCCGGCGCGCAGGTCACGGTGATCGCGCCGCGCGACCGCACCTTCGAACCGCTGGAGCAGATGGGTTGCCGCTGCATCGACCTGCACGTGGCGTCGAAAGGCACCAATCCGCTCGACGATCTGCGCACGCTGCTCGCGCTGCGCCGCCACTATCGCGCGCTCAGGCCCGACGTCGTGTTCCACTACACGATCAAGCCGAACATCTACGGCTCGGTGGCGGCGTGGCTCGCGCGCGTGCCGTCGGTGGCGGTGACCACAGGGCTCGGCTACGTCTTCATCCAGAAAAGCCGCGCGGCGCAGGTCGCCAAACGGCTCTATCGCTTCGCGTTCCGCTTCCCGCGCGAAGTCTGGTTCCTCAATCGCGACGACGAAACCGCCTTCCGCGAGCAGAATTTGCTGGTTCATCCTGAGCGCGCGCGACTGCTGCACGGCGAAGGCGTCGATCTCGACGACTTCGCGTTCACGCCGCTGCCCGAGCGCAGCGAATTTTCGTTCGTGCTGATTGGCCGCCTGCTCTGGGACAAGGGCGTCGGCGAATATGTCGAAGCCGCGCGCTCGCTGCGCGCGCGGTATCCGCAGGCGCGCTTCTGCCTGCTCGGCCCGGTCGGCGTCGACAACCCGAGCGCGATCACGCGCGACGAAGTGGCCGCGTGGGAACGCGAAGGCGTGATCGCTTATCTGGGCGAAACGGCGGACGTTCGCCCCTATATTGCGGACGCCGATTGCGTAGTGCTGCCCTCGTACCGCGAAGGCGTGCCGCGCACGCTGATGGAAGCGAGCGCGATGGGCCGCCCGATCGTGGCGACCGACGTGCCCGGCTGCCGCGAAGTGGTCGCGGACGGCGAAAACGGCCTGCTCTGCGCCGCCCGCGACGCGGCTTCGCTCGCGCAGGCGATGGCGCGCATGCTCGATATGTCCCCATCGGACCGAACAAAAATGGCCGAGCGCGGCCGGAAAAAAATTGCGAAAGAATTCGACGAACGCGTTGTGGTACAACGCTACCGGGAAACGATCCGGGAGTTGACCGGATCGACGTTTTGAACGCAGTCTGACGATACGGAACCAGAGCATGGCAGCGACGAACTCAAAAGGCACGATCCTCGTCACGGGCGGCGCGGGCTTTATCGGCTCGCACACTTGCGTCGAACTGCTCAACGGCGGCTACGACGTCGTCGCCGTCGACAATCTCGTCAACAGCCGTCAGGAATCGCTCAAGCGCGTCACGCAGATCACCGGCAAGCCGGTCGCCTTCTACGAGGCCGACGTGCGCGATGCGCAGGCGCTCGAGCGCATTTTCAAGGCGCATCCGATCACGGGCGTGATCCATTTCGCGGCGCTCAAGGCGGTCGGCGAATCGGTCGCGAAGCCGATCGAGTACTACCGCAACAACCTCGACGGCCTGCTCGTGGTGCTCGACGTGATGCGCCAGCACGGCGTGAAGGAGTTCGTGTTCAGCTCGTCGGCGACCGTCTACGGCGTGCCGGAGCGCTCGCCCATCGACGAGACGTTCCCGCTGTCGGCGACGAATCCGTACGGCCAGTCCAAGCTGATCGCCGAACAGATTCTGCGCGACGTCGCGATCTCCGATCCGTCGTGGCGCATCGCCGTGCTGCGCTATTTCAACCCGGTGGGCGCGCACGAAAGCGGCCTGATCGGCGAAGATCCGGCCGGTATTCCGAACAATCTGATGCCGTATGTCGCGCAGGTGGCGGTGGGCAAGCTGGAGCGCCTGCGCGTGTTCGGCGGCGATTACCCGACGCCGGACGGCACGGGCGTGCGCGATTACATCCACGTGGTCGATCTGGCGCAGGGGCATCTGAAGGCGCTCGACGCGCTGGCCGCGCGCGGCGAAGGCTTTGTCGTGAATCTCGGGACCGGTCAGGGTTATAGCGTGCTGGACGTGGTGAAGGCGTTCGAAAAGGCGTCGGGCCGACCGGTGCCGTATGAGATCGTCGCGCGCCGGCCGGGCGACATCGCCGAGTGCTATGCGAACCCGGCCACGGCGGAAAAGCTGATTGGCTGGAAAGCGCAATTCGGCATCGAGCGCATGTGCGTGGACCACTGGCGCTGGCAGGAAAATAATCCGCACGGGTTTGAGTAAAGAAAAAATAAGGGGCGGCCTGCCAGGCCCCGCCGGAGCGCACTTAGGGTCGAAGTGACAAAAAATCCGCCCGCTGATTTTTTATTGCACTTTATTACGTCGACGTTACAGCGCCCGTAATGAAGTTAGAATATCCACTCAATTAAACCAATCTTTACTTGAGTGGGGCGCAAAGGGGTGGAAACAGCAACATCGACGGGTGCCGTCGTCTGGCTCACCGGCATGTCCGGGGCGGGCAAATCGACAATCGCGCGTGCGCTGGTCGAACGACTGAAAGCGCTCGGCATTCGCTCTACCGTGCTCGACGGCGACGTGTTGCGCACCGGCCTCAACTCCGATCTGGGCTTCAGCGAAGCCGACCGCACCGAAAACCTCCGCCGCGTGGCTCACGTGGCGGATTTGTTTTGTCGGGAAGGTTTTGTCGCCATCACCGCGACGATCTCGCCGGAACCGGAACACCGCGACAATGCGCGACGCATCGTGGGCGACGCCCGATTCGTGGAAGTGTTCATCGACACGCCGTTCGAGATCTGCGAAGAACGCGACCCAAAGGGGCTGTACAAGCGCGCACGGCGCGGTGAGATTCCGCAGTTCACGGGCATCGGCTCGCCATATCATGCGCCGGCTCACCCCGACCTCACCTTGCGAACGCACAGCGCCTCGGTCGAACGTTGCGTCGACGACATCGTCGAGCATCTCGCGCGCAAGCATCACGTTGGCGCCGGCGTCATCGGCTAAAGGATCGCGCGGCACGGTTGCGTCCACGCTTCATGCGCTTGCTTCAGACGCCCAACAAAAAAGGCGAAACACACAGGTGTTTCGCCTTTTTCTTTTAGCTCGCCGCCCGCACAGAACTCGTGCCGACTGACTGAAGCTGAGGCGCGACCGCAGGCTGATACTCCGGCACCCATCGCCGCAAATCGCGCCGCACTTCGTCGTCGGAAGGCACGCGATGCTGCATGAGCCACGGCAGCAGTTCATCGAGCAGGTTGTTCGGCACCTCGCGCGCACGCGCGATACGCAGCTTCGGATGCGGCGTGCGCGTCGTGGCTTCGTCGTCGGCGAGCAGTTCTTCGTAGAGCTTCTCGCCGGGCCGCAGTCCCGTGAACACCACGCGAATCTGCTCCTCCGAGTAGCCATACAGACGAATCAGATCGCGCGCGAGATCGACGATCTTGACGGGCTTGCCCATGTCGAGAATGAAGATTTCGCCGCCGTGCCCCATGCTCGATGCCTGCAGCACGAGCTGCGACGCTTCCGGAATCGTCATGAAAAAGCGCGTGATCTCGGGGTGCGTGACCGTCACCGGGCCGCCCTTCGCGATCTGCTGCTGGAACTTCGGAATCACGCTGCCCGCGCTGCCCAGCACGTTGCCGAAACGCACGGTTTCGAACTGCGTGCGCTCGCTGATCTGCTGCAAGGCCTGACACGACATTTCCGCGAGCCGCTTGCTCGCGCCCATCACGTTGGTGGGATTGACGGCCTTGTCGGTCGAAATGAGCACGAAGTGGCGGACCTGATGCTTGATCGCCGCACGCGCCACGCGATAGGTGCCGAGCACGTTATTGCGGATCGCCTGCCACGAGTTCAGTTCCTCCATCAGCGGCACGTGCTTGTACGCCGCCGCATGGAAGACGATGTGCGGCGTATAACGCGCCATCACCTGGTCGAGCAGCAAGGAATCCTTGGCATCGCCGACGATCGGCACCACAGAGAGCTCGGGGAAGCGTTCGCGGATCTCCTCGGTCAGCTTGTACATCGCGAATTCGGAGAGATCGAGCGCGACGAGTTGCGCCGGCGCGAAGCGCAAAATCTGGCGGCAGAGTTCGGAACCGATCGAGCCGCCCGCGCCCGTCACCATCACCACGCGGCCGCTCAGGAGCGCTTCCACGTGCGGCGTGTCGATCTTGACCGCGTCGCGCCCGAGCAGATCCTCGAGGTCGATGTTGCGGACCTGCGAGAGGAAGCCGCGCCCAGGCGTGAGTTCGGTCAGCGACGGCAGCATCAGCGCCTTCACGCCTGTGCGCACGCATTGCGTTGCCGCACGCCGCTGCACTTCCGCCGACGCCGAGGGAATCGCGATGATTGCGAACTCGCAGCGCAGTTCTTCGGCCCAGCGCGAGATGTCGCTGATCGGGCCGAGCACCTTGTAGCCGTAGATTTCGCGGCCCTGCTTGGCCGGATCGTCGTCGAGCAGACCGACGAGACGCCACTCCGCCGAACGCGACAGTTCGCGCGCGAGGCTCGCGCCCGCGCCGCCTGCGCCCACCACGATCACCGGCTTGCCCTGGGCGACGAGACCACCGTACAGGTAGAACTCCTTGGTTGCGCGATAGAGCGCGCGCGCGCCGCCCATGACGAAGAACAGCAACAGCGGCGAGACAATCAGCACCGAGCGCGGGATGATCGGCATCGGCTGCAACAGGACCGAGACGATCATGACGATCAGCCCGGCCGAGATGATGGCCTTCGAGATGCGCAACAGGTCGGGCAGGCTCGCGAACACCCACATGCCGCGGTAGAGCCCGAAGATGCGAAACATGATCGCGTAGATCGGCAGCACCCAGACGAGGGTGTTCACCGCGCCGTGCCAGAACTCGGACGGCACGGACGCATTGAAGCGTAGAAGATAGGCCGTCAGCCAGGCGGCGGCCACGGCGCCGATATCGAACAGAAAGGCGCTGAACGAGAGCCAGGTGGCTTTATTGCGGAGCATCAGCGTCGACCTCAGATTGACTGGTTAGGGACTGGAAACTACGCCAGCGCACGTCGATTGCCGCACCCATCAGAACAAGAACGACAGCCCAGCCTGCAACGATCCCCCACTGCTGGGCCGGGGAGCGCCCCAAAGCCCATAAAGCAATTACTATGCCCACGCATATTACCAGATACCATGACAGCGCCGTGACAGCGTGGCCGGTACCGAGTCGAACCATCCGTTGATAATAGTGTTCGCGATGCGCCTGCCAAAATTTTTCGCCGCGCAGCAGGCGGCGAATCAGCGTGACCGACGCGTCGCCGATAAACGGCGCGAAAACCAGCGCCGGGAACCAGATCGGCCACGCGCCGCCGCGCCAACCCCAGTAGCCTAGCGCACCGGCCAGAAAGCCGGTCGGAATCGAGCCGGCGTCGCCGAGAAAGATTTTGGCAGGGTGAAAGTTGAAGAGCAAAAAGCCCGCCGCCGCGCCCGCGACGGCCACGCACGCCCAGCTCAACGGGAGCATCGGCTGTGGTCCGGCGAACGCCGCCAGCGCGTAGCCGCCGAAACCGAACAGCGCCATGCCGCCGGCGAGGCCGTCCGCGCCGTCCATGAAATTGTAGAGATTGACCAGCCACAGCAGCAAAAACGCCAGTATGGCCGCGCACCACCAGGGAATCGGGGCCGGATAGCCGACGATCAGCGCCAGCACGGCGACGAAGTGCGCCGCAAAGCGCACGCGCGCGGGCAGGCCGCGCCGGTCGTCGATCTGCGAGACGGCGGCGAGGAACGCCGCGCCGAGCGCGATCAGCCAGAGCGACGGCGCAACCAGCAGGATCGCCACGACCGCGACCGGAATCACGCCCCAGCCGCCTACGCGCGGCGTCGGGCGCACGTGGAGCGAGCGCTCATTGGGGATGTCGGTCGCGAGCCGCCAGGCGAGGCCGGTCTTGAGCAGGAACGCGAGGACGGCGGCGCACGCGACGGCGCACACCAGCGCGATCGACACGAGCGTCAAGATCGACGAAGAAAACAACAGCGAATTCGGTGCGTGCAGCATGTAGATATACGGTCTCCGCGTGATCAGTGCGTCGCACGAAACCAGCGTGCGGTGGCCTCGAGCCCGGCATCCAGGCTCACCGGCGGATACCAGCCGAGCTGCGCGCGGATGCGCGAGGCGTCGACCTGAAGGCTCGTCGTCAACCGCTCGATCTGGGCGGCACGGCCCGCGAGCGCACCGGCCGCGCGCAGCAGACGCGGCGGTACCGGCAGCAGGCGCGCGGGCTTGCCGAGGTGGCGGCCGAGCGTGCGCAGCAACTGCGCGACCGACGGATCGTCGCCATCGGTGACATGCAAGCAGGTGTTGGCGGCGCGCGGGTCGGTGGCGCAATGCATCAGCGCATCGGCCAGATTATCGGAGTAGACGAGACTGCGGCGCGCATCGACGAGTCCGAGCGGCAACGGAATGCCGCGCGACACCGCATTCATCATCTGCAAGAAATTGGCGCCGACGCCGGGACCATAGACGAGCGGCGGCCGCACCACCACGATCTCCATGCCCGTTTCTTCGCTCAAGCGCCACAGCGCCTCTTCCGCCGCGCGCTTCGAGCGTCCGTAAGGATCGAGCGGCTGAGGCGGCGTCGATTCGGCGAGGGGCACGCCGCCGTCGGTTTCCGCGATGGCCTTGATGCTGCTGACGTACACCATGCGCCGCGCGCCCTGCTCCCGCGCGGCACGCGCCACCCGCAGCGTGCCTTCGACATTAGTCGCCATGAACGCCGCGAGCGGGTCCGGCGCTTCATCGTGCATGACGTGGACGCGCGCCGCCAGATGCACGACGCAATCGGGCGCATAGCCTTGCGGCCAGGCTTGCTCGAGTCCAGCGAAATCCGCCGTGGCGTGACGCCATTCGCGCACGCCATCCGCGCGATCGGTACCGCCTTGCCGCACCAGCGCGGTCACCTCGTGACCCGCGTGTGCGAGCGTGCAGCACAGCGCGCGCCCGACGAAACCGTTGGCTCCTGTCACCAGTACGCTGCTCAAAGCCACTTCCATCCGAACCGGTTGTAGAACTTGAACGCCGACGCCGCGAACATGCGGATGTGCGCCATGCCCTTGCGCGACGCGCCGCCGCCGTGGTGCAGCACGCGCACGGCGGGCGCGTAGACCACGCGCGCGACTTCGTGCGTGCGCAGGCTCAGGTCGTAGTCCTCGAAATAGAGGAAGTAGCGCGCGTCGAAACCCGCGAGCTTTTTCAGCACGTCGGTGCGGAACAGCATGAAGCAGCCGCTGACGATGGGCGGATCCCAGAGCGTGTCGCGCTCGTTGATCTGCGCGCGCATTTCGTAGCGCGCGAGACGCGACTCGAACGGCCGGCGCGCCGCGCGCGGCAGGAAACCACGCACGAACAGATCGACGAGCGTGGGGAACTGGCGGCAGAGGTATTGAAGCTGGCCCGAGTCGTCGACGATTGCGGGCGTCAGCAGGCCGGCGTCCGGATGGGCGTCCATGAACTCCAGCGCTTTCAGCAGCGCGCTGGGCTCGATGTCGACGTCGGGATTCAGGATCAGGTGGTAGCGGCTCGATGCCTGCGCAATCGCGAGATTGTGGCCGCAGCCGTAGCCGACGTTGCCGTGGCCGCGCAACACCGTATGACTGATGCCCGCGCGCGACAGTTCGTCGACGCTGGCGCCGACATCGGGCAGCCCGTCGTTGTCGACAATAAGCAGGTGCACTTCCCTGCCCGAGAGCGTCTCAGAAGAAGCGGCTCGGGCAAGACTTGCCAATGTGCGAGCCAGCAATGCCGGATCAGGATGGTAGACCACGACTGACACCGACAAATGCGGATGCTTGTTACTTGATACCGGACTCATTCTCTCTTGACGACGGGACAACGCCACGCGCAAATGTGACTAAATAGGTGCCAGAAAAAACGTAGTGTCGCGAAAACTTCGACTTTCGGCAATTGCACTTTCGAAGTGTTACGGGGGTTACGCTCCTCCGCGCCCGATATCTCCGGGGCGCGCGGTTGCCCCTGACGTGGGCGAATAGTACAGTAGCGGCGCCCGCGCACAGCCCACATACCCGGAATAGCCGTGTCAAAACCCAACACCTGACTGTTGCCCTGCCGCCGGCGTTATTACTTGCTGTTACTTCAAGGCACCATCTGGCGTCACCGCCAGGTTTCGCCGAGGCGAGGCGAGCTCGACCACTCCGAAACGCATCTGGCCGCCACTCAATCGCCCCCTATTTTCTTTGCAATCCGGCTTGACGGCGCTCCTGACCACGACGCCCGAGGCTCCCAGCAACACCGAACTTGTCCGCAGCGATGCGGCGATCGCAGCGCGCCGCGCAGCCTGCATCGCCGAATGAAGCGAGCATCGGCATGCCTGGCGGACGCCGGCTCCTACACCGCATACGGCTGCCTGGAGTGAGCCACCGTACGTGAATTGAACCGCAACAAATGTAACCGGTTGGCGATATCCGGTAAAATTTCGTGTTTGGCAACTTTCCCGGACTTCCCGGGCGAAGCGCCATTTCTACCTTCCACGCCCCATCAATAAGGTGCCCGCAGGCCTACCGTATGAACAGCAGACCACTCGTTGTTGACCTGGACGGCACGCTGATACGCTCCGATATCCTGATCGAATCGGGCTTCGCTTATTTGACGTCAGCGCCGCATCGCTTTTACAGGCCGTTGCTGTGGCTGACGCGTGGCGGCAAGCCCGCACTGAAGGCAGGACTCGCGGAAACGACGAACGTTGACGTTTCCGTGCTGCCGTATGATCCCGCCGTGCTCAGCTGGCTCGAAGAGGAGCGCAAGACTGGCCGAACCCTCGTGCTCGCAACGGCGAGTCACGAACGCTACGCACACGCGATCGCCAATCACCTCGGCCTGTTCGACCAGACCTTCGCAACGGACAGCAACACGAATCTCTCTGCCGAGCGCAAGCGCGACAAACTCGTGGCTGAATTCGGCGAGAAGAATTTCGACTATGCGGGCAACTCGCATGACGACGTGGCCGTCTGGCAATCCGCAGCGCGCGCGTACGTGGTCAACCCGTCGGCTGGCGTCGAACGCGCGGCGCGTAAAGTGGGTAACGTCGAGCGCGTGATCGAATCGCGGCCGCCCTCCCTGAAAACGTGGTCGAAATCGCTGCGTCTACATCAGTGGCTGAAGAACCTTCTGATCTTCGTGCCGCTGCTTGCCGCCCACGAACTCTCGAATACGGGACTCGTCCTTGCTTCGCTGCTCGCGTTTTTCGCCTTCGGACTGTGTGCATCGAGCGTCTATCTGCTGAACGACCTGCTCGACCTCGAAGACGACCGGCACCATCCGACCAAGCGAAAGCGCCCTCTCGCGTCCGGCGCGTTGCCGCTAACTTGGGGAATCGGACTCTTTCCAGTCTTGCTGGTGAGCGCCTTCGTACTCACTGTGCTGTTCCTGCCCTGGCGGTTCGCTGCGGTGCTCGTGGGATATTACGCGCTCACGCTCGCCTATTCGATGTACCTCAAGCGGCAGGTCATGGTCGATGTCGTCGTGCTGGCGATCCTCTACACCATTCGCATCATTGCCGGCACGGCAGCTATCGGCGCGCAGCCCACTTTCTGGCTGCTGGCGTTTTCGATGTTCATTTTCCTGAGCCTCGCGCTCGTCAAGCGATACGCGGAACTGCACTCGATGAAGGCGCGCGGTCTCGTGAAAACGCGCGGGCGCGGCTACGTGGCGAGCGACCTGTCGCTCATCTCTTCGCTCGGAACGGCATCGGGATATCTGTCCGTACTCGTGCTGGCGCTCTACATTCAGGACGCCAACACGGCCAAGCTGTACCGGAACGCCCAGTTCATCTGGTTGGCCTGCCCGCTGCTGCTCTACTGGATCAGCAGAACGTGGATCATCGCCCACCGCGGCCTGATGCACGACGATCCGATCGTGTTTGCCGCGCGTGATCGGGTCAGCCTTGCCGTCGTTGCGCTTTGCGGCATCGTGTTCTGGGCTGCGATCTGATCTATGAGCACGGTTCTGTCCTGGGGACGATATCCCGTCCACCCACAAGAGGCGCACCCGATTGCGTGGCGCGACAGCGCCATGACCGCCTGGCAGGCACTCGCGCAGGAGCACGGCAACGCACTCGTCTTCGGCAACGGTCGCAGCTACGGAGACAGTTGCCTCGCCGCATCGGACCACGTGCTGCAGACGCTGCCTCTCGATCGCGTAATCGCCGCAGACTGGACGACGGGCGTACTGCGCGCCGAGCCGGGCGTCACGCTCGAGCAGATTCTCGCCGTCGCCATCCCGCGTGGCTGGATGCTCCCGGTCACGCCCGGTACGAAGTACGCCACGCTCGGCGGCTCGATTGCGAACGACGTGCACGGCAAGAACCATCATGTGCGCGGGACGTTTGGCCGCCACGTGCGCCGCTTCGGCCTCGCGCGCAGCGACGGCAATGTGCTCGAGTGCTCAGCGGAGCTTCACGCGGACCTCTACGCCGCAACGATCGGGGGCCTCGGGCTCACCGGACTCATTCTGTGGGCGGAAATCCAACTGATGCCGATCCGCTCGAGTCTCATCGACGTCAGAAATATCCGCTTCGATAATCTCGACGAGTTTTTCGAGCTTTCCACCCGCCTCGATCCGCTACACGAATACAGCGTCGCATGGGTCGATTGCCAGAGCCGCGGACAGGCGCTGGGGCGCGGCATCTTCATGGTCGGCGATCATGCGCAGGACGGTCCGCTGGAAGTCGACTGCCGAAAAAAGCGGACCGTCCCGGTGACGTTGCCTATCCCGCTTTTCAATCCGCTCACCCTGCGGGCGTTCAACGGCCTCTACTATCACCGCCAACCCAGGGGCGAGACGCGCGCGAAGGTCAGTTACGACGCGTATTTTTATCCGCTCGACAGCCTGCTCGAATGGAACCGCATCTATGGGCGCAAAGGTTTTCAGCAGTACCAGTGCGTCATTCCTCCGGAGGCTGCACGCGATGCGACGCGTGCCATTCTCGATGCGATTGCAACCAGCGGCACCGGCTCCTTCCTCGCCGTGCTCAAGCGTTGCGGCGATATTCGCTCGCCGGGGCTGCTGTCGTTCCCACGCGAGGGTACTTCGCTCGCACTCGACTTTCCTCAGCGAGACGCGGCTAACGCGCAACTTTTCTCACGCCTCGATGCGATCGTCAGGGAAGCGAGCGGGCGCCTGTACCCCGCGAAGGACGCCCATATGTCGGGAGAGGACTTCCGGGCGGCTTATCCACAATGGGAACAACTGGAAACCTTGCGGGACCCCGCAATGCTTTCGCGATTCTGGGAACGAACTACTCGAACATGAAAAATATCCTCATCGTAGGCGCGACCTCGGCGATCGCTACGGCCTGTGCCCGTCGCTGGGCCACTGAAGGCGCAAACCTCTTTCTCGTTGCTCGCAACGGCGAACGCCTGCAACAAGTCGCGGACGACCTCGTTGCACGCGGCGCGAAGCGCGCGGCATGCTTTCAACTCGACATCAACGAGGTCGAGCGCCACGCCGCCATGCTGGAAAGTTGCCAGGCGGAACTGGGCAAGATCGATATCGTTCTCGTCGCACCGGGTACGCTGCCCGACCAGGCGCAGTGCCAGGACAGCGCCGAAGTGGCCATGCGCGAATTCAACACGAACGTCACGTCGATCATCGGCCTCCTCACGCCCATCGCGAACCTGATTGAAGCGCAGCGCAGCGGCACCATCGCGGTCATCTCCTCGGTGGCCGGCGATCGCGGTCGTCCGTCGAACTATCTCTACGGCAGCGCGAAGGCCGCCCTCTCGAACTTCTGCGAGGGCTTGAATGCGCGCCTCTTCAAGGCTGGCGCACACGTCGTGACCATCAAGCCGGGCTTCGTCGCCACGCCGATGACGCAGGGCCTGCCGCTCCCGGGTCCGCTCGTCGCCACGGCGGACAAGGTCGCGGGCGATATCACGCGTGCCATCGAAAAGAAGAAGGACGTGCTGTACACGCCGTGGTTCTGGTCGCTGATCATGTTGATCATCCGGAGCGTGCCCAAATTCCTGTTCAAACGCGCTTCGCTGTAACCGGCCACCGACGCCGAACAGGTGCGCGAGAACGTCAGCAACGCGGCACGTGATGTGCGATCCCGTCGACCATGACGTATCGACGCGACGAATGCGCAGCTTGCCCTTCCCCGATGGCCATTGCCGCAGTCACGACATCCGCGTGATGGCCATCGGCACGCGGCCTGGCGTGGAAGCCGGACATGGCAACCGGGTGTGGGTGCCTGTATCGGTACGCATTTCCCGAATTACCCGAGAAGGCCCGGCGTCGAGCGCCGCAGCCTGCGTTCGCTTCGCGGCAGGCCGCAGCAATGCACGCAGGGCCTGAAAACACGATCAGGACCGTCGAAGTCCGGTCAAAGAAGCACGAAAACGATGATTACCACTTCGAGCAAGCGCCTCCTGGCGACAGGCAACATAATTGGCATCGCCTCACTGGTGATCGCCGCGTTGCTCCTGATCCCATTCGCCCCCAGCATGCCGCTCGCAGGGCTCGACAATTCGTGGCGTTATGCGCTGAACGTCGCGGTCGAGCACAAGCTCGTATTTGGCCGCGATGTTATCTTCACGTTCGGCCCGCTTGCTTCGGTCTACTCGACGCTCTATAGCCCCGCAACCGACACGCTGATGATGGTCGGAAGCACCGTTTTCGCCTGCGGGTTCGGTCTGCTGATGGCGCTGGCGCTGTCGCCCGGCAGGCTCGCCTACGCCCTTCTCCTTCCCGCCATCGTCGCGATGGCGCTCGTGCGCGACAGCGTGTTCCTTGCCGCGCCGTTTCTCCTGCTGTACGTCATCGCGCGGACGCAACTCGTCGCCGAAGACCGCTTCTATCTGCGCCCGACGATACCCGTACAACTCGGGATCGGCTTCGCCACGATTGCCATCATCATCACGCCGATCGTCAAGGCCAGCTTCGCTGGCTCGGTCTGGGCGACCTGCGCGCTCGCCTTCGTCATGCTGGCCCGCCAGAATCGCGCGAAAGCCGCGATGTTCTTTCTACTCTGCGTCGCCGGTCTGATCGTGGCGTGGACGAGCACGGGCCAACCGCTCGAGGCACTGCCTGGCTACTTTATTGCGCAAGCACCGATCATCTCCGGCTACACGAATGCGATGTCGTTTCCGGGCCGCCTCTGGATTCCCGCCCTCGTCGCCGGGGTCTCGCTCATCATCGCGATCTACTTCCATGTAACGTTCGGGCGCGGACGAGGTCTGGTCGGCTGGTGCGCCACGCTCGGACTCGTCATGGTCTTGTTCGTGGGCTTCAAGGCGGGGATGGTGCGACAAGACGGGCACGTGTTCATCACGACCGGCTTCCTGCTCTTCATCGCCTTTGCTGCCGCCGCTCGAAGCGCACCGCTGCCGGCCTGCATGTTGTGGATCGTCGTCGTCGCGACGTGGAAGATCGTCGGGCACGCCGTATTCCCGATGGGATTCGGCTACGCCGGCGAACTTTTGAACGGCGCATGGACGCGCACAATCGCGGGCATCGAAACGCGCATCGAGTCGCCGTCCAGCCTGCCGGCCCAGTTCGCGAACGCAAACGAAGCCATTCGCACCCAGGAGCGCCTGCCCGCCGTAAGCGGTACCGTCGACCTCTATCCGACGGAGCTTTCTTCGGTCTTCGCAAACGGCCTCCACTGGAAGCCCCGGCCGATTTTTCAGAGCTATTCGGTCTACGATCCGCGCCTCGACGCCGCCAATGCCGAGCATCTCGAGCGCTCGGGCGCCCACACCGTCTTTTTCACCTTCGCGCCAATCGACAACCGCATGCCCACGCTTGACGATGCGTCCAGCGTAGTCGGCCTGCTGGCCCGATATTCGCCGGTCGCGTACGATGGGCAGTACGTGCGCTTCGAACGACACGCCGGGCCGCCTGCCGCAGCGATCGAGCCGACGCCGCTCATGACCCGCCATGCCCGTCTTGGCGAACGCGTTGAACTCAGCGCAAGCCAGCCGCTATGGGCCACGCTCGATATCAAACCGACGCTTGCCGGCAAGCTGTTGAGCGCGGCCTGGAGGCTCCCGGAACTCTCACTGGAGTTGACGCTCGACGACGGCAGCGTCGTGCGCCGGCGCTTCATCGCCGCAGTCGGCAGCGGCGGTTTTATTCTGTCGCCCTTCCTGAACCGCCCCGAGGATCTCATCGCGCTGGCGAGTGGCGTCCAGTCCGCGCGCAAGGTCGTGGCATTCAAGGTTGAAGCGTCACACCGGCATTTGTGGAGCGACAACTACAGCGTCCAGCTTCGTCGTATCGAAATTACTCCGCAACCCTCCGCGAGCAAGCTGATCCTGTCGTCACCGACGGACGCGCCGCCTGACACGGCACAGACCAGTTCGCCACCGCGCTGCACGTTCGACCTCGTCAACAACACGCCATACGTCGCGCAAACGCATGTCGCGACTCCGGGCAACGTCTTGTCGCTGCAAGGCTGGTCGGCGCCGGCTTCGGCAGCAGACGCGAAATCGATCCGTTCGTACTTCATCGTGCGTGATGCCAACGGCCCCCATTACTTCACGGCCGAGCCGAGAAATCGCCCCGACGTCGCACTCGCGCTTCACCGCCCGGAACTCGCCACATCGGGATTCAGTGTCATGCTCGATCTGAGCACGCTCGATCATCCGCGAACCGTCGAATGGATGGTGCAGGCCGATGGCAAAGCTTCACGCTGCCCTATCGAACTGAAACTGGATTAATGAGCAAGCATCAGCGCGTTGAATGCATTGCCAGATCGACGCGCCGGGCGCTGCCACAAGCTGTCGTATCGTGCAAAACCGCGAGGTATTCACGATCCTTTACAGCCCCGGAATCGCAGTAAGGAAGTACTGTTAAACTCGCATGCCATGTCTGATACGAAGATACATAATCAAGTGATCATGAAACGGAAGGCTCTAGTCGGTTTGGTGAGCGTGCTCACAATCTTCTGTGTCGCCATGTTTTTACGAAATGCCCCACATATCTGGGACATTCAGATGTGGGACGAAACGTTCTACATGGCAAGCGGGATATTCAACTGGAACCACGGATTCCTCAATTACGAGGGATCTCCGCTTTACTCATACATTTACCGGATCGCGTCGGCGATTGACCCCGATCCGATGACCCTGCACATCTGGATGGGCGTCGCGGTCGTTGCTGCTGGGATCATCGCTACCTCACTGGCGGTTTTCGTCATCAGCCGGAATGTCGCACTGTCGGCAATCACCACCGCGATTCTGATCTCTTCGGGCTACTCACAAGCGCTCCCGAAACTCGTCTACGCGGCCATCGCGCTCATGAGCATCGGTTTTGCAATTTCCACGCGCCTGCCCCGCTTTCATTCGAAAATGGCCTGCGTTGCGTTGACGGCTTTTATCGTCACCTTCATCCGGCCTGAATTCGTGATTGCCTTTTACGCCGCGACCGCCATCGCCATCGTGGCCCTGGCGTTCAGCTACCGGCAGTTCGTTACAGCGCGGCCGTGGCCCTGGGTTACCGTCGGGATCCTGGTGATCGTCGCTGTGTTGGTCAAGCTCTGGACGTTCCCTGTCCTGCGTGGCGGCGCGCGCGCGCTTCAGGCGTTTGGCCAGCATTTCAGCCTCTATCTTCGGGACACGGGCAAGATCAATATCGACCCGTTCTTCAACTACGAGAAGCTTCTGGCCCAGTATCTTCCGGGTGCCACGTCGGAGATGAATGCGCTCCGACTCTACCCCGCCCGCGTGCTGGGGTATTTCGTTTACAACATCGAGAGCGGCGTGAAAGCCGGGTTGGGCGCACTGGCAGGCATAGCCACCAACCACCCCGTCATTGCAATCGCGGTCGTCGCGTTGGCTGCATGGTGCCTCACGAAGCGGACCCGACGTCCTCTCGATCTCGCCAGCGTGGTCGCCTGGATCGTCATCGCGGTGCCCACTGCGATGTCGATTGTCCTCATCTTTGCTCGCGACCACTATCTCGTCGTGGCCGCCACGCTGATGATGCTCCTGATCGCGCTGGTGTTTCGCTGGCTTGGTGCTCGCGATACGGCAATCGGTGCGGCGATTCTGCTGGTGCTGACAGCGGCAGTCGTCAAGCCGCTTCCAGCCGGCGAACAACCTCACCTCGACACCGCCACGGCGCTCCGAATGCAAAAACCATTCGGGGCATTGCTTGAGATGGACGGCGGCTGGTGCTATTACGCGGCGAAGAACTGCCACTCGCTCTACGCGCTGGATGCCCAGGCACAGAACATGATCCAATATCTCGATCAGGCGCACATCAATGGCGTCATGGTCAGCGCCCCGCTACTCGAATGGTCCAAGGAAACCGGGCACACGGAATTCACTGAATTTCTGCAGAATGGCGCGCCTGGCTGGACAAAGATCCCCCTCTCGCGCTATTACACCCTGCTTCGCCGCACGTCGCTCGACATGACCGATTGGGGCAATGTTCAGACCAGCAGCATCATGAACTATGTCCACGTCGATCACCTCGGGCGTCAGACCGGTACTGTTTCGAAAATGACCGACGAAGTCCTTTTCGTCCATCCGGGCGTCGGCGATCCGACCGCCCTTTCGATCGATCTCGGGCGCCTGGCCGACGATGCCACCTGCTCTGGCGTCAACGTAGTCGCCACCCTCGACAAGGGCGTCTTGCCAGATGCAATTCAACGCGGAGGTGGCGTGATCGGTATTACCACGATCAATAGCCAGGGCCAGACGCAAAAGGGTGTCGTGAGCCGAGGACACGATGTGGACTTTTCGGTTGCTGTCGGATCCCCGCCCGTGAAGGTGCTCGTCGACGACCACGGAAACCCCGATAGCGACTGGCTCAACCTCAACATTGAGCCGACCGGCTGCGGCAAGTAAGCCGCGCACTAACCGCCCTGCGGCGAGTCTCAGCGTCGATTAAATCGATGCTACGAGCGACGCAGGGCGCACGCTTCTTGCACAACTAATTTTTTATTGGCAACAATCAGAACTATCGTGATAGCGCCGCTGTAGATGCAATCGCCTCGAGGCGGGTTAGCTAACCTGGACGTCAGCCTTCACTTCTCGCCTGAAAACCTGAGCGGGTAATTCACCCATCCAGGCTATCGCGAGACCAAGGACTTACGCCTTTTGCGGAAGCGACGTCGTGAACACATCAGTTCAGATAAAAGGAATAGCAAAATGATTGGCAGTTTATTCGAACTCGGAACCAAAGCTTTTCTTGAGCAATGCCTTGGCGACGAGCACGCGCAAAGAAAACCCCTTGTTTTCCTGCACGTTGCGAAAACCGCCGGCTCATCGTTTCGCGAAGAACTTGCCGATCGATTTCAGCCATCCGAGAACGTATTCGTCGATTTTTCAAAAATCGAACTGCCTGTGAGCGCCGAAAAGTACACGGCGGTCATGGAGAGCAATCTGGCGGATCTCGATAGCCATCGCATAGCGAAATGCAGAATGGTGTCGGGACACTTCTCTTATAACCAGCTCGCGCGGACAAAAAATATTGCGGATGGCCGACTCGTAACCTTCATCCGGAATCCGATCTCCCGCCTTACGTCTTTCTACGAGTATCACTCCTCGAGCGCGCATCCCGATAACGCCGCCTTCAAGCAGCAATATCCCAATTTCCGCCATTTTATCCAATGCCCGGAGAATATCAACGGAATTTCCCGGCAACTGACTCCTGGAATCCACGATAACGGGGAGGAAGCGGCCGAATGGATCAAGAAAAATTACTACTGGATTGGCTTCCAGGAGAATTACGTAGCGTCTGTAAAATTGCTGTTTGCGATGAGCGGCATGCGATTTTCACCCCAACACACAATTCGCGTTTCAGAAGCCGGCTATAATAATTTTGATGCCGACGATATTCATCTCGCGACTGAGCTGAATAAAACTGATCTTCAGATATTCAACAAACTCAATCAGGATTTCTCCCCGATTTGGGGTGAAATCTACCATTTTACGGATTTCGATCGTATTTTCCGATCGTTCCTCGGTCACGAAATCTGACCAGTTATCCCTATCGCCTTTGTTCAGCCGGGGAACTCTATCGAGTCCCCGCGCTCGCGACCTCAATGTTGTGACACAAGACAACTAGCGAAATCGGCTAAACCTGACAGCACACAGAATATCGATCACTCTGCTTCGGCAGAGACGAACACAAACTTCCTGTCGAGCATATATTTCGAAATATAGCCAATCGCCAATCCTATGACCGCACCGGTAAATCTCGCTTCTTTGGTGTGAAACATCTGATTGAAGCCGAATTCGAATGACCAGAAGATAGCCGTTGTGACGAGACCCATTGCGGCATAAGCAACAAAAGTTCGCACATCGTGAGCTGCATCTTTGGCTTTAAACGAAAAAATATACTTTTTATCGAGTATATATTTCGCGATCAGACCAACGATAGTTCCGACTGCTACCGACACTGCGATTGAAAATTGGCCAGAATAGATTCGAAGCGAAACATCCTGCGCGCCAATATTAATTGCGGTGGCAATGGCCGCCAGAATCGCGTAGGTTATTGCGAGTTTCGACACTCCGCTTTTTTTTCGATATTTTTGCTGCGATGATGTTGGCATCAGACGGGCTTCCGTACATTTAATCAGGTGCTCATATTGCAGATCGAAAAGTTCCGGAGACAGGTCGCCGGACTGACAAAAAACAACGTGCTCACCGCTGGTACGCAAAATTGACGTGCCGCTATATTAGCCGATCCTCGCCACCGCTTGTGTCTTCGTGAGACTAATGCTTACATTTGATCTTTTTGATCGATCGCATCGTACCTTTGCGCCCGGAATTGCCTGCAGCGGCGCCGCAGCGCCCCGTAGCACCCCGTAGCACCCGATCCATCCAGAGAGTCAAGGCAGGACGCTACGCACCCCAAACACTTTGTCGCCTCCAATCTGATCATGTACCATACTCGGCACGAGCTGCGGTGCAGAGCAGGTGCATAGTGTTCTGCACGCAAAGCCAGGCATCTCCATCTCACGGACGACCAGCTCCGTCCCTTTTACTCTGTCGATAGCACGACATATCGATTGCCCGAGACGGCAGCCGGTACAATAGCTCCATCGGCAAATTAATCGCAAAAAAACATTAAAAAATGGGTGCTATTTGCTAGACCTTAACTGGCCACGTGGATGAAAAGCGTTTCCCATTGGGCTGGCGGCGACATAGCAGGCCATTTTGATCACTCAGGAATATAGATCTGTCTCTATGAAGAAATACACCTCAATTGTCAGAAGACTTGCGAGTCTTATCAGACGCGACGGCGTATATCCCCTCCTGAGGAAAGCAACGAACGTCATCCAGCGAGAGGGGCTTGACGGACTGAAGCGACGCGCCATCAGCCGCCCCGCGCCCAACCACGACTATGCCGAATGGATCAAGCGCTACGACAGCCTCGATCACGACGCTATCGAACTCATCAAATCCGATATTGCGAGCATGCCCACGCCGCCGCGGATTTCCGTGGTCATGCCGACCTACAATGCCGAACTCAGCTGGCTGATCGAGGCGATCGATTCCGTTCGCAATCAGCTTTATCCGCACTGGGAACTGTGCATCGCGGATGATGCTTCGACGAGCCCGGAAGTCCGCCCTTTGCTTGAGCAATATGCTCGCGAGGATTCGCGCATCCGCGTGACCTACCGGAAAGAAAATGGCCACATTTCGGCGGCGTCGAACAGCGCACTGGAATTGGTGACATCCGAATGGGTGGCGTTGCTGGATCAGGACGATCTGTTCGCACAACACGCGCTTTACTGCGTCGCCAAGGAAATCATTCGGCAACCGCAGGCACGCGTATTCTATTCGGACGAAGACAAAATCGATGTACAGGGCAAGCGCCACGACCCGTACTTCAAATGCGAAATGAACATTGATTTGTTTTATTCGCAAAATATCATTTGTCACCTCGGCGTTTATCAGAAGCAGCTCCTTGACGAGATCGGCGGCTTTCGTATCGGCTTCGAGGGTGCTCAGGACTACGATCTGGCGCTTCGCTGCCTCGAGCGCGCCGGCGTCTCCGCATTCGTCCACATTCCACGCGTGCTCTACCATTGGCGAGTCCATTCGAGCAGCACTGCGGCAACGGTAGATGCAAAGCCCTACGCAATGCTCGCGGGCGAGCGCGCGCTGAATGAACATTTCGCGCGGCAGAATATCGACGGCAGCGTCACGGGCACGCCGTACTGCTATCGCGCAACGTACCGCCTGCCCGAGCAACGCCCCCTCGTCAGCCTGATCATTCCCACCCGGAACGGCCTCGAACTTCTGAAACAATGCATCGACAGCATTGTCGAAAAGACGACTTACGCTCCCTATGAAATCATCATCGTCGACAACGGCTCGGACGAGCAAGCGACGCTGGACTATCTGGAACAGATTCAGGCAGCAGAAAACATTCGTGTGATTCGCGATGATCGGCCATTCAACTACTCCGCGCTCAACAACATGGCGTGCGCGCATGCGAATGGCGAGATCGTCGGCCTCCTCAATAACGATATCGAAGTCATTTCAGAAACATGGCTTGAGGAAATGGTGTCGCTTGCCATTCAGCCCGGTGTCGGCGCAGTCGGCGCAAGACTGCTGTATCCCGATGGAAGAATCCAGCACGCAGGCGTTACCATCGGCGTGGGCGGTGTCGCTGGCCATGCGCATAAGCTTTTCCCGCGAGACAGTCTTGGCTATTTCTCGCGCGCTGTCGCTATCAGTTCCTTTTCCGCGGTAACGGCTGCATGCCTCGTCATGCGCAAAGCGATCTACGAAGAGGTCGGCGGCCTCAACGAAGTCGACCTTGAGGTCGCGTTCAACGATGTCGACTTCTGCCTGCGCATCCTCGAAGCGGGGTACCGGAATGTCTGGACGCCCTACGCAGAACTGTTTCATCATGAATCGGCAACGCGTGGCCTTGAAGACAATCCAAAGAAAGTGGCTCGCTTCAATCGGGAGGTTGAATACATGCTTAAGCGCTGGGGCGATGCACTGACTCAGGATCGCGCTTACAGTCCGAATCTTTCGCTCGATCTCGAGGATTTTTCCCTGGCATGGCCACCTCGCGTCGCCCCTCTTTCTCTTGAAATCTCGCAGCAGGAAAAGAAGGTAACAGCATGAAAATTACTGTCTTCGGCGGTGGTGGTTTTATTGGCTCAACTATCGTAGATCGCCTGCTGCGAGACGGCCACGAAATTTGCGTCTTCGAACGGCCGCGCGTTCCCGCTTATCGTGAGTTTGAGCAGAACGAGAGCGTCCGCTGGCTAACCGGCGACCTCAACAGTCTGGCCGACGTGACGGAAGCGGTTGAAGGTGCCGACGCGGTCATTCATCTCGTGTCGACGACGTTGCCGAAGAATTCGAATGACGATCCGATTTACGACGTGCAAAGCAACGTTGTGGCAACGCTGCAATTGCTGAACGTCATGGTTGCGAAAGGCGTGAAGAAAATCGTCTTCAGTTCATCGGGTGGCACTGTGTATGGCGACCCGGTTTACCTGCCTATCGACGAAAAGCACCCGACGAATCCACGCGTATCGTATGGCATTTCGAAGCTTGCCATCGAGAAGTATCTACTGCTTTACCAGCAACAGTATGGGATCAGGGCAAGTATCCTCCGTGTGGCAAACCCCTACGGAGAGCGGCAACGGGTGCAGACAGCTCAAGGCGCGATTACAGTATTTCTCGATAAGGCACTTCGGTCCGAAGCTATCGAAATTTGGGGCGATGGTTCAGTCACGCGTGACTACATCTACATCTCGGATGTTGCGGAGGCATTTGCACGTGCCATTCAGTATGAAGGCACAGAATCGGTGTTCAATATCAGTTCCGGCTATGGTACGAGCCTGAACGAGATCATTGAGAAGATCGAGGGCTACGTTGGACATCCCGTGCTGCGGACTTACCAACCGGGCCGGATTTTTGATGTGCCCGCTAGTGTATTGAACAATAATGCGGCTCAAACGCATCTGGGCTGGACGCCGAAGGTGTCGTTGGATGTCGGGATTGGACTGACTGCCGATTGGCTTCGCAAGCATACTCAAGAGCGCGAGTAGCTCTATTGCTGGTGTCCCCAAGGTTCCGCTGGAGCACGACCGGGTAGCTATAATTCAGACTCTTATTTTCAGCATCGAATCAAACATGCAATGGCTCAAACGTGGACTTGTCTTCCACACCTCAAGGCATGCGCCGGCTGGAACTACACGTGCCATGGTTCCAACTCCCCTGTTAATCGACGACAAGACGATTCGCGTATTCCTGACGATCTGCGATGCAGACAACGTCGGTCGCCCCTATTTCGTCGACGTTGATGCCTCGGATCCAACGAAGATCATTGGAACTTCGCCAGGGCCGTTGATGGATGTTGGCAATCAAGGCACCTTCGACGAGCGAGGCATCGTTTGCGCCCAGGTTCTCAGTGATACCGACGGTACTCTGCTGATGTACTACTCAGGTTTCGCGCGGTCTCAAACTGTTCGATATCAGATCTTCATGGGCCTGGCCCGGAGCTTCGATAACGGGAAGACGTTCGAGCGCGTACAGGAGAAGCCTATTCTCGGCGCAACAGATGCTGAGACCATGTTTCGCTGCGCGCCGTTTGTCATCGCAGAAGATGACAAATTCAGGATGTGGTACACCGCAGGGTCGACTTGGGACATCGTAAATGGCAAAGAGGTTCCTCGATACTCGCTGAAGTATCTCGAATCAACCGATGGAATCAACTGGGGCGACGAAGGGATTTCGTGCATGAGCTTTAACGAGGATGAACACGGAATCGGACGGCCGTGGATCGTCAAGACGACAGAGGGGAAATATCAGCTTTACTACTCCATTCGCCGCATTTCGGTCGCGGCGTACCGCCTGGGATATGCAGAGTCTTGCGATGGACGCCAGTGGGCACGAATGGACCAGCAAGTTGGCTTGGACGTTTCGCCAGCATCATTCGACTCGGATAGCATCTCCTATACTGCGTTGATTAGCGTAAGAGACAAAACTTATTGTTTTTATAACGGCAACGCATTTGGCCGCGAAGGTTTCGCAGTTGCAGAACTCATCGCCCCTTAGCTTCTCTATATAAGGTTGCAGATATGATGGATTCCAATACGCCAGTATCGACTCACGGAGTAGCGCGGCGGCTGGCAGGTGAAGATGTCGTTGATGAAGCCGCAGCAGAAATGCGCGTTAACGGCTACACGGTGATCGACAGTGGACTTTCCGCAGAATTCATTGAGCGCCTGAAAACCGGGATTGACCGGATCTATAGTACGCAAGTCAGCGAACTCGGCGGCGAGCAGGCACTCGAAAGTATTAGCGACACCGACATTGCGCGTTGTGCGATGGCCTATGACACGGATTTTCTGACCGTAGCCACCACTCCGAATCTGCTGAAACTGGCGACGAAGTTGCTAGGCCCGGAATTCGTATTGATGCAACAGAATGGGATTATCAACCGTCCCGATCGACAGAACTATCAAATAAAATGGCATCGCGACCTTAGCTATCAGCACTGGACGAGTTCTAAAATAATCGCATTCAATGCGCTTCTGTGCATTGATGAATTCACGCACGAGAACGGCGCGTCATTCGTCTTGCCAGCGACGCATCATATTGAAGAGTTTCCGACCGATCAATTCGTGCGGAAGCATGAGAAGCAAATTGCTGCGCCCGCCGGATCATTCATCGTTCTGGATGCCATGCTTTATCACCGAGGCGGCCTGAATGTATCGAACAATATCCGTCGCGCTGTCAACCACGTCATCGGACTTCCGTTTCTGGCGCAGCAGGTGAGTTTTGAGACCGCATTTGAGAGCACGGGTATTGCCCCACCAACAGATCCAAGCGTACGAAAGTATTTAGGCTTCCGCTGGTCCCCGGCGACCGATGCAAAGAATTGGCGCGAGCGGCGCCTACCGCGGAGCTAGCGTCTAACAGTGGCCCGCTGGGCCACTGCCATAGCATGCGGTCGAACGCATCTTCGACTGCAGATTCGATCGATTGCGGGCAATTCGCTCAAGACAATCTGAACCGAGCCGGGTTTGGTGGAGGCTCCAACTCTTGAGAGAATGGAGCCATGAACAAGAAGGCAACCAAGTTTTCCCCGGAAGTCCGCGAGCGCGCAGTGCGTCTGGTGCGCGAGCAACGTAGGGAACATCCGTCGATGTGGGCGGCGGTCGAATCGATTGCACCGATGATCGGCTGTACGCCGCAGACGCTGCACGAATGGGTCAAGCGTGACCAGGTTGACCAGGGTGAGCGTGATGGCGTGAGCACCGACGAACGCGAACGGCTGAAGGCCCTGGAGCGCGAGGTCAAGGAATTGCGTCGTGCCAACGAGATTCTCAAGGTCGCGAGCGCGTTTTTCGCCCAGGCGGAGCTCGACCGCCGTTTCAAGTCCTGAAGGCCTTCGTCGATCAGTATCGCGACACCTTTGGGGTCGAGCCGATCGGCAAGGTCTTGCGGATTGCCCCGTCGGGCTACCGACGCCATGCGGCACAGCTTCGCGATCCGTCCAGACGCTGCGCCCGCGCGAAACGAGATGAGATTCTGCAACCCGAGATCAGGCGTGTCTGGCAGGCCAACATGCAGGTCTATGGTGTGCCGAAGGTCTGGAAGCAGATGAATCGCGAGGGCATTGTGGTCGCGCGCTGCACGGTCGGTCGGTTGATGAAGCTGCAAGGTCTGCGTGGTGCGGTTCGCGGCAAGCGCATTCGCACCACGATTGCCGACAAAAGCGCACCGCGTCCGCTGGACCGAGTCAACCGGCAATTCAAGGCGCAGCGGCCGAATCAGCTCTGGGTTTCGGACTTCACGTACGTTTCGACATGGCAAGGCTGGCTTTACGTGGCGTTCGTGATCGACGTGTTTGCTCGCCGTATCGTTGGCTGGCGAGTCAGTTCGTCGATGACCACGGACTTCGTTCTGGACGCACTTGAACAGGCGCTGTATGCGCGGCAACCAGGCGAGAACGGGACATTGATACACCATTCCGACAGGGGGTCCCAATACGTCAGCATTCGCTACAGCGAACGTCTGGCCGAAGCGGGCATCGAGCCTTCGGTCGGCAGCCGTGGCGATAGCTATGACAACGCGCTGGCTGAAACGATTAACGGCCTGTACAAGACGGAACTGATTCATCGGCGCGCCCCGTGGAAAACGAAGGAATCCGTCGAACTGGCAACGCTGCAATGGGTGGCCTGGTTCAATCATCATCGACTGATGGAACCGCTCGGCTATATCCCGCCCGCTGAAGCTGAGGCAAACTACTACAGGCAACTCAGAAATACTGCGGATGCGCCTGCTTTAACTTAAACCCAATAGCCTCCACGATTCCCGGCTCGGTTCAATCCGCAACAATCGTACTCTGCCTGGCCGCCTCCCTCTGAATATGGCTATTCAGAGCTGCGGCCCACTTTCCAGCGGGACCATCACAGCGCGGTGACCTTGACGGCCAACGTATCGCACATCTGAACTGATGAATGGCCCCACAGAGCTGTTCAAACGCGGCAACGTAGACCGTCATTGGCACCCAACGGACGCTCACCTCTAGCGCGGCCTCAGGCAGCAGTCCACCCGACGCCGATGTGCACAAAGATCATTGCTGACGACCACCATGCGATGCAGTCGGTAGATGGTGGCTGAGCGAGGCAACGCCCCGCTTACAGCCTTTGCGCACACATCGTGCGCAAAGGCGCGCGCGGCAGATCCCCCGGCCCCCGCAACAGCATGACCCGGCAAGAACGGCGTAACCGACTCGCTCAAGTGTTGTCTCCCGGCACTCACTGCCTCTGAGACATCAAAGTCTACGTTGTCAGCCTGCTACTGCAACTAGCCGAGCTCTGCATTAAGCAACCGGCTCAATCAGTGCAACGATATTGCGCACATACTGCTCCATATCGAAGCTTTCCGCGACATGCGCGGCAAGCGTAGCAGACACCTGCGATCTGAGTTCAGGCTCTGTAAGCAGGCGCACCACCTTGCTAGCCATGCCTTCGACGTCCAGATAGTCCGCGACGCAAGGATCCTTCAGCCCGATACTCTCCAGGAAGGAGACAATCCCCGTCGTTTTGTCGAAACAAACAAGCGGTTTCTCGAAGAACATCGAATCAATTGCCACATTCGGCAAGGGATCCAGTCTCGAACTCAGCAGAAAGAGATCAGACAGTTGATAAGCCGTTTCGATCTCGGTGGTCTCACCGATAATCTCGACCGAATCCGAAAGACCCGCACGCGTGATCTGGTCCTCCAGATAGACAGAGTACGCCGCGTCCTTTCGCGGCTCGTAACCTTGTCCGATCCAAATGAACCGACATTGGCCCTCCCCGACTTTCGACAAAACCGCACGCGCGCATTGAAGGAAGAGATCGATGCCTTTGCGATAGTTGACCGACCCTGCACCGAGCACCACGTATTTCGGCGCCTGTTGTCCGGACGGACGGAGAATAGAACGCAACCTTTGCTGCTCCTTCTCTGCCGAGGCGTCCTGCGTGCGCTTACCCGGGATTCTGGAGCGCCCCTGAGGCAACACATGGGTCCTTTCAGGCTGGTAGCCACTGACGAATCTAGCCGCATCCTTGAGCGTGATTTCCGACGAGAACACGACTTGCTGAGGCAAGGTCATCATGGCGTTGAATCGCGCCGCAGGATCCGGATAGCAGGACGCGAATTCGTGAATCAAGCTAACGGTGCGCACGCCCGCATGCTGAAGCGGTTCGACGACCCACTGCGACTCAATGCTATTGACGATTGCGAAGGATGGCGAAAGGTCTCGCGTAACGCAGCCAATGACGTATTCTGCATGTGCACTACTGAAGCGCGCATAGTGCGCTGGCACAAAAGTGACATCCAGTTCCTTGAATAGCTCTTCGAGTATGCCGCCTCCCAATGAGAGAACGATCACATTCATGGAGCCAGACAATTGTTCGGCTATGTTGTAAACGAGTACCGGCGCACCGGTGAGCGAGCACTCGTGCGTCACCAGCAGCGCTGTTTGTCGTTTGGGATCAAAGACGGTGCTTCGCAGGTACTCGAAAGGCGGAAATTGATACTCCCGCTTCTCCGCCTCTCCAAATTCGATGTAGTGCGCGACCGGATCGACGCCCGCATCGCGCAGATCCGCGTGAAGTCTAAGATAGACCGCAGGATCGAAATCGGCCGGCGTCGAACGCCTACCCCAACCCAGGCGGCGCACGACAGCTTTATTTTCTGGAGGGAGCCGATAAGGCCGCTTTTCCGCCATGCCAAATTCCATGTAGTGCTGTGCCGGATCGACACCTGCCTCACGCACGTCATCATGCAGTTTCAAATACACATCAGGATCAAAATCATTGGGCAAGCCCGGATTTGATCGCACCACTCTGCGGCGAAAAGCCTCGAATAGATTGTTGAATATTCTCATCTGCGTTGAAAAAATAAATTAAAAATTAGTTTTAGACGGTGTATCCAGCTTTATTTCCCCAACACGACAGCCAACAACCTCCTGAATTTGCTGCCCAACGTAGACGAGCGCTCTTTATCTCTGAGCTGGCGATCCATGATATCCTGAACGATCGCAGCGTGTGAGGCATTCATTGCAGCATATGAGGCGTTTAAAGCATCTCTATCTTGCGTCAACTGTTCAATGGCGATCTGTTGGCGTGCAATCACTCCTTTGCACTCCTCATACGCTAGGTGGACCTTCTGCCACTCTGCAAAGACTCTGTCCTTCTCGGCTACGACTTCATCAATCGTTTTCACACATCGATCATACGCTGTGAAAACTTTTTGCCACTCAGCGAGAATTCGCGCATTTTCGGTTTCAAGGTGCCCCATTCTCTCCGTCCGCCTACGCCGAAAATCGAGATAATTCTTCAAGTGATTCTGGCGATAGCGACGCAGTGGTGGTACATGCTGTGCGCAATCAGCGCCGCTCGCGACGGCACTCAAGAACGCCTCTTCGGAGTAGTAGCGGCGAAAGTGCTGTAATGCGGCCTCACTGTGCTGTTTAAGCAGCGGTTCGTCCCAACGCTCAAAATATTTTTGAGATCCTCATACTCCACCCAGGAAAAGCTTCCCGGATAGGTGAGATCGCCACCACCGTGATAGCGAGAACGGTAAGAGTCGTGGGTAACGACAGGCAGCCCAACCGACATCGCTTCGATCAATGCTTTTCCACCTCCGAGCGGAAAAGAGGAAATATAGACATCGACCGAATGTTCAATCAGTGCGCGCGACAACGAAGCGACCCACTCGATGTGAATAAACCTATCACGGCTGACATCCGCTGCATCGAGTTCCGCGTAAATTCGCTGAAGGAAAGTCTCCGGCAATTCACCAATATGGATATGGTAGCCGCCTGACGCCGCCAAAATGCGCGCGACAGCACGCTCGTAATGCAGATCGTAGGTTCCGGATTCGAATTTAGACGTTCGACCACATGAACACGTAGTCAGCGCTCCGCGCTCGAGAAAACGGTTTTTCGTTCTCTCTGGATTCCTGCTGCCAAGCGGCCAATAGAGTTGATGCCGCACACCGATCTCGTTCTTGCACAACTCATAGGACATGTTGTGCAGATCGACGTGCTGAAACGCATCGCATGTCACGCCGAGAGACAGATGGTGGTCCCCGTGGTGAATGTAATAGCGGTTGGTGACGCCCGGAAAGTGGGCACCGACCACGCACACGACATCCTGGTTATGGCCCAGCGTCAAGATCGTGGAAGGATTCCACTCACGCAACTTTTCAGTTAGCGCGCTCAGTTTTCCGTCGAGTTCCGGCTGGCTCGTGACATACACTTCGCAGCCAAGAAGCGATTGCCAGTCCGCGATCAGCGCGAGATCGACTCGATTGAATAGATCCGTCTGAACGACACGGACAGGCCCTGGAAATTGTCCTGACGCGAGATAGTCCTTGATTAGCTCGACGTGGCCGCCGGCCCTGACGAGTTCCGTCGCCAGAACGACGGTCCCCTGACAGCCACCTTTCTCCGGATGAATGTCGGCGTAATAGGCATCCGCCACTGCCGTGCACAGGTTATCGATCTCCCGGCTGGCGAAAACGACAGCAATCGATTCCGGATCGTTGATAACCTCTTCGGCGAACGACTTGATGCTCAGCAGAGCATCGCCAAATCGCGCCTGAGAAATACTATTCGCGACCGATTCTTGCAGGCCGTCGAGTTTCAAGTCTTGCATTACTGGAAGTTTATTATCGTTTCACAAACATACGCAGCCTGGTCCAGGCTCATGTGCGGGCCAATAGGCAAACTGAGTTCTTCGTCAGCCAGCGCTTCAGCGATCGGAAAGGCCCCTTTCTGGAAACCAAGGAATCCGTACGCCTCTTGCAGATGGGGCGGAATCGGGTAATGAATCAATGATTCGACTCCCGCCTCCTTCAAGTGCGCCTGCAGCGCATCGCGACGCGGCGAGAATATTGGGAACAAATGCCAGGACGACACACAATCCGGATCGAGCGCAGGAACGCTTACTGACGAATTCTTCAGGTGCAGGTGATAAAAGTTTGCGATAGCGGTACGGCGCGCATTCCATTCTTCCAGCAGCGGCAATTTTTCGGCCAGCGCCGCCGCGTGAATGGGATCAAGCCGACTATTCACACCGCAGACATCGTTGACATATTTCACTTTCGAGCCGTAGTTCGCGATCACGCGAATTCTTTCGGCTAATTCCGCGTCGTTGGTTGTCACGCCGCCGGCGTCGCCAAAGGCGCCGAGATTCTTGCCGGGATAGAAGCTCCAGGCGACTGCGTCGCCATGAGCGCCAATGATGTCACCTCGATATCGCGCACCGTGTGCCTGTGCACCGTCCTCGAGCACCTTCAGCCCCTTCCTCCTGGCGATGTCGAGGATCGGCCCCATGTCAGCCGGCCGCCCGTACAGGTGAACAGGCAGGATAACCTTGGTCTTTTCGGTCACCGCCTCTTCAATACGAAGCGGATCAATGTTGAGCGTATTCGCATCGGGTTCGACAGGAACCGGACGCGCGCCGCATTGCGTCACAGCGAGCCAGGTCGCAATATAGGTATTGGAGGGCACGATGACTTCATCGCCCTCGGTCACGCCCATTGCCATCAAGGCGATTCGCAAAGCGTCCAGGCCGTTGCCCACACCAATGGCGAAGCGCGCATTCGTGTACTCCGCAAACAGCTTTTCAAATTGTGCGACCTCGGCCCCGAAGATATACCAGCCAGAATCGAGGGCGCGTGCGACGGCTCGATCGAGTTCAGGCTTAAGTTCGAGATAGGCGCTACGGACATCAAGGAATGGTACTTTCACAATCGTGCTCCTTACTCTCAAACGGAATCGCTATAGTCGTTCCGCATGATTCGAACATTCCTCAGGCGAAATTCACCGATCTTCCGGCATTCAGCTTGCGCGAACTGCACGCAAGTAGTCCTCGTATTCCCGGAAATAGTCGGATTCATTGAAAGCCATCGAGGCCAGCACCAGGCAGACTGAACCAGGATCGAAGTTGAGTTCTGCGGCCCAGATCATCGGCGGGATATGGAGTCCTTGCCACGGGCGATTCAGGTGAACCGTTTTCTGCTCCGTACCATCGTCGAGCGCAACGTCGAAACTGCCCGACAAGCAGATCAAAAGCTGATGCAACTCCTTGTGCGCGTGCGCACCGCGCGACTCGCCGGTCGGGATGTCGTACAGATAGAAAATCCGCTTGATATCAAAAGGAACGTGCCGGTTCCCCTCAAGGAAAGTCAGATTCCCCCGCGGGTCGGTGATCTTCGGAAAATTGATGATCTTGCAATCAGAAATCGGCATGGTGGCTACCTGATAGATCTATGTCGTAAAACTCGTGTACCACTCCGCCACCGCCGTATTCATGCTTGTACTGATACAGACCTTGATTGAGAACGGTACCCTCGGACTCATTACTCGTTCCGAAATCGAAATATCGGATTCCTCCGGAATGGGCGATTTCAATCGCGCGTTCAAATACCGCATCGAGCGCGGACACCGAATAGGCAACGTCGCTCGCTGCGATGTACTGCGCATGCCAGACCTTCGGTGTTTTGAACACAACGATTCCCGCCTCGACTTGTCCTTCGATCGTGGCGCAAAATAACTCGATCGACTCGGGAAACAAGGCGATCAGGTGTTTCATCTCGTCCAGGGTATGAACGGGCGCCGCGCCGTGCTTGCGCTCGAGGTTATCGATCAATACTCGCCACAGGGCTGCGACTTGCTCGGCACCAACGGCGACAGAGACGACTTTGCTGGCCTTTTTCAATCCCCGACGACGACGCTCCGACGGCTTCGGACGCTCGGCCAGATCGATCGCACAGGAGAGGTCGCAACGGCTCCGATTCGCCCGCAAACGAAACAGAGCATACAAATCGTCCTGCGATGCTCGCTGGTGGTAAAGATGCGGTACGACCTTATAGCGCAGGCGTTTGTACTCCGCCGCGCCGTAGTGCGCCGACAAAAGCGCTAGCGCCTCTATCATCCTTTCGCCGCACAGCGTCCCGTCGTGAACGACGCCGCCGTACGTTATGCCCGGATGACTGACCACCATCGTGGCATCTCGACGGGCTTGCGCTGCAGGAAAGACGGCCACGATGCGGTCACCTTGCATCAGCAAGGTGGAGACGTCGTCGAAGCGGTCACCGTGGTACCCAAGGAAGCGCCGCGTATGCAGAAACGTGCCGTTCACTGCGTTTGCGCAAAACGCATCCCAGGCGTCGCTCAGGTCGGGCCGATAGCGGATAACGTCGAAGGTCACCAGAGCCACTCCGCGGCGAGGAGAGTCCGCACTTCGCCTTTGTCGACGCCGTCGGACGCGAACGCATGCAGGAACGGCGGGTTCGTGGCGCTCCAGCGAGCGCCCAATCGATTCCCCATCATTCCTTGACCTTGAAAAAGCGACGCGCCGAAACCTTCGAGGGTTGGGGCTGTTCACCCTTGAACACGCAATCGGCATCGGTGTTCTTGATGATATTGACCCCGACGCCAAGCCAGTTATCCGGACCAATGACGACGTTGTTGGCGAGCGCGGAATTCACACCGATAAAGGTATTTCTACCGACGGTACAAAAGCCCGAGATGACTGCGTGCGAGGACACAAAGCAGTTATCTTCGATCACCGAGTGATGACCGACGTGATTGCCGCTCCACAGCACGACGTTATCGCCAATCTTGACGAAGGGCTGTACGGTATTGTCTTCGAAGATAAAACAGTGCTCGCCCAGCACGACGTTATGCCAGACAAACGCCCTGCTGCTGACGTAGCTTGCGGCGCGATAGCCCTTACTTTTCGCCGCCTGATAGAAACGCGTTCGCAGACGGTTGAGCTCGGAATAAACGAGGGCTGCGTAAAATTCGACCTCGCCCGGATCGAAAGAACGCTCGATCTCCTCGAAGGGGACCACGGGCAAGCCAAAGAGGCTGTCCCGGGTAAGAAACGCGGAGTCGACAGAGAACCCGACGACTTCGTATTCCGAGTCGTGAGTAAAACACTCGTAGGCAACTTCAGCGAATGCACTGTCGCCGAGGATCACCAGCTTTCTTGTCTTCGTCATTTTGCGCTCTCAAGGTCGGACAATCAGGACATCCTCGCGTCGATTGGCCATTGGCAACCCATTGCCCTGTGGCAATACATAAGCATCGAAGCCCTGGGCACGAGCCCGCTCGACCAAGGCCATTACAACGGCGTCGTCGATCTGGCCGTGCTCGATTTTGTTGAACTCCACGACGGGCGCCTGATCCGTCTTCATATGACGCATATGAAACTGCTTGCCCGTTTCGCTCGCAAAGAAACGCTTGCGCTTGGAAACATTGGGTATGTCACCAATCAGCATTTGCCCGCCGGGCGCGAGCAAGGAAAGTGATACGTCCAGAAATTGGAAAAAGCTCACGTCGACGAAGACATACTGCAGGACGCTGTAGCACAAGATGACATCGACTTTACCCACCTGACTGGCAATCCAGTCCGGGCATTGGGGTACATCGCCGGCACCTTGGCAATGAAATCCGCATCGCCGAGCAGGTCGAGCATTTCCTGACTGTCGATCAGCGTCAATGCATGGTTGTTTGATGCACACAGTTCAACCAGCATGCGCGGCAGGTCACTACATCCGGGTCCAATGTCGACGACATGTCGGCCCTGCGCCTGCAGATTACTCAGCTTTCCGCAGATATCCGCAAAAATCGACGCTTCATAGCCCTGGCGATACGAGTCGGGAAAACCAATCCGCTCGTACTTCGACATTGACTGGTCCTGCGCAAAGCGCCGGAAATCTTCGAAGCCAATATCTTCAAACCGGTTGGATGACGCCATAGACACACCTCTAGCAACGACAATTTTTACTTACACTGCAACGCCAGCTTTGATTTCCCTGATCTCGAACGAGACATCCTGCCAGACCATCGCCGGGAAGATGTTCTCTGCACGGGAGCCAAAGGTGCTCTGGAATACTCTCGCATTCTCGAGCACATCGAGATACTGATGAACCTTATTCTGCTGAACGATCTGCTCGACTCCCACGGCAACCGTGTATCCGCCTTGTGCGAGTGAATTGACGCCCGCGACATCAATGCAGTAAACCTTGCCCGCTTCGAATGTCGGCATTTCCACATTGGGGAAATTGGAATTCATGGTTCCCACGACCTTGTTACCCTTGAAGTCGCGCAGCGAATAACCCACAGCGGGCCGCTCGATCGTGTTGTTAGCCTTCACGATGATCCTCACCGTGAATCGCTCATGCAGCTCCAGCAGCTCCGTGGGACGCCCTTGCTGATCGATCAACGTGACATTCAGAATCGTCGCACGACCATCTCCATAGCGCGTATGGCCGTCGAGAAACATCGCGGGTTCCAGGGAAATCGACTCCGCAACGGACGTCGACCCGACATCGACTACGGCTTCAGCTTCTTCCGTGTGTGCCTGCGTAATCCGGTTGATGTCGAGATTCATCTCGCTGATGTATTCGCCAACCACCTGCTTCGGGTCACCGTAAGCGACTGAACGCCCCTGCTTGAGCCACAGCACCTTGCTACAGATGTTTTGTACGCTGCTCATGTCATGACTCACGAACAACACGGTCGTGCCGCGATCCATGAGTTCACGCAGACGGATCATGCACTTCGCCTGAAACGCCAGATCGCCGACGGCCAGCGCCTCGTCGACGATCAGAATCGCGGGGTCCATGCTCGCGGCAATCGCGAATGCCACGCGCACATACATACCGGAGGAATACATCTTGACCGGCTGGTCGATGAACATCCCGACATCGGCGAAGGCCACGATATCGTCGTAACGCTCTTCGATTTCCTGCTTGCTCAGACCGAGCAGCGTTCCGTTCATGAAGATGTTTTCGCGTCCGGTGAACTCGGGATTAAAACCCGCGCCCAGCTCGAGCAATGCGGCGACCCGGCCGTTGACATCGACATGCCCCTGCGTCGGGCTCAACGTGCCGCAAATCATCTGCAACAACGTCGACTTTCCGCTGCCATTGCGCCCGATGATGCCAACCGTCTCGCCCTTCTTCACATCGAAGGAGACGTCGTTGAGCGCCCAGAATTCGCTGCAATACTGCTTCGGCTGCGCGCCTGCCATCCTGTAAAGCCGCGGCAAGACGAATTGCTTCAACCGATCACGCGGAGTTTCGTAAATCTGGTAGCGCTTGCCGAGGTTATGCACGCCAATGGCGATATCGTCAGAGGACATCGGCAAACCCTTTTCTTGTCTTTTGGAACCAGGCATACCCGGCCCATGCCACGACGAAGGCGGCAATCGTATAAATAGTCAGTCCTGCCCAGTCAGGCAACTTTCCCCAAACAAGCACATCGCGCGCCTGCTCGATCACAAACGTCAGCGGATTCGCCATGATGAATGGCCGGAATCGCGGCGGGACGGCCGTCACGGGGTAGAACACCGGCGACAGAAACATCAGCACCGTCGTCAGGAGCGAAATGGTCTGCCCGACATCTCGCAGGAACACTCCGAGCGACGCGAGCACCCAGGCCAGCCCAAGCGTCACGATCACGAGCGGCAGAAGCACCAGCGGGAAAAATATCGCCGTCCAGGGAATGCCGCCGTTGAAGACGACACAGGCGCCCAACAACACGGCCACGCTGACGCAACCATGAAACAAGGCCGCGCCCATTGTGGAAACCGGGAGCACTTCAATCGGAAAGACGACCTTCTTGACGAAATTGACGTTCGCGATGACCAGCCCAGGGGCCCGATTAATCACTTCCGAGAACAGGTTCAGAACGATCAGGCCGACGAACAACAGCACCGCAAAGCTGGTTTTGCTTTGCACGGCGCCAGCGCCTCCCCAACGGGCTTTGAACACCTCGGAAAAGACGAAGGTGTAGACCGTCAACATGAATAACGGCTGCACAAAAGACCACGCCAGACCGATCGCAGAGCCCTTGTAGCGGCCCAGCACTTCGCGCCGCGTCATCTGGGCGATCAGTTGACGATTACGCCAGAGTCCTCGAATCAAAGAACCGGGACCACAAGGCGGCGCTGCGTGAGGGTCGACCGACCGAGTCAACGGCGCGCTCATGCGTAAAGCTCCAATGTAAGCTCCTTAACTCCGTGGCGACGAGCGTGAACCTTACAGGCTCTGTCGTCGACCACGCTAACGTAACACCAAAATTGGGAGTGCCCCGGCTGCGCTCAAACGCGCGCGAGGCAATTAGCTGCGCGGGACGCTGCGATCACCATAGCGGCCCAGGCGGCCCATCCACCCGTCCCTCAAACCTTCCAGCGCCATTCTTATGTGCTGTGAGCGCTGTTCGGGGAAAAATGAATAGATCACGAGCCGCACAGGAAGCTTCAGCAATTCCGTGGTCTTCCAGCTCCAGGGAATATACGAACGCTTGAGCAAGGCGATAACGTTGCGGAACTGGTAGTAGTGACGCAAAGGACCATGCATCGGATAGGCCCGACCAAAAATGCGCACCGGCTCACCGCCGAGTTCGTGACTCATTCGCAGCCATGGCAGACCCAGGATGTGATAACCCTTCTGCTTCGCTCTCACGCACCACTCGAGATCGACGAAATCGATAAAAAGCGCGTCGTCCATCGGACCCACTTCAGACCAAAAGCGCAGATTGATGCAAGATCCCGATGTGATCAGAAAATCGACATCCATCGGCTCGCTACCCTGGGGCACCAGCCGCTCGAGCTTCCAGTACCGGAACCTGACAAATGGCGCGGTGCCTCTCAGTCGCGGATCGTCATAGGCCGGACCCACGAGCGCGACACGCTCGCCTCGCTCGTTGGCGCGCGCAATTTCGGCGGGAAGTCCCGCCAGCAACGTATCCGACGGTTCACTATCCTGGTCGAAAAGCAGCGCCATTTCCGCACCGGCGCGCTTGAGATATTCCACACCCTGATTGAGCGCCGTCGCTATGCCGACGTTCTCGCCATTCGGCACGTACTCAATCGAAGCGGACAGCCCCAGGCTGGCGCCCGTCCGCATGCTCGGCGTGTTATCGACAACGACGCAAGGCAGCATCGACGCGAGCCGATTGGCTCGTTCGATGCAGGCCGCATCCGGATTGTAGAAAACGACTACCGCACCAGCACGGTGAGTCGTCCATGCGCTCGTCAGCGTGCCGTCATGCATAGCTGCAACGCTTCGCGCCAATGCGGCGCCCTCACGCGAAAAGTCCGCGCCAGCTTGTCGTTTGACATCCGCGAATTAACGGGCCGCTTCGCGGGGGTCGGATAGGACGACGCGGGAATCGGATTGACCTGCGGTTTCGTGGCCAGATCGGCCAGTTCGAAAATCGCCTCGGCAAAACCGTGCCAGGAAGTCGCGCCACCAGCGGTCAAATGGTAGACACCGGAGTGCTCCGCCCACCACGCATTGCGATCGGCCGCCGCGCTTTCCTGCGCCAGCACATTCGACGTCAACGCGGCAATCGTATTCGCCCAGGTCGGCGCGCCAAACTGGTCGGACACGACGCTCAGCTGATCGCGCTCTGCGCCAAGACGCAGCATCGTGAGCAAAAAATTCTTGCCGCGCGTGCCGTAGACCCAGCTCGTGCGGAAGATCAGATGCGAGCAGCCAGATGCCGCGATCGCCTGCTCGCCCGCCAGCTTGCTTTCGCCGTAAATATTTTGCGGATTGGTGAGGTCGGTTTCCTCGTACTCACCGACCTTGCTCCCGTCGAATACATAGTCCGTGGAGTAATGGACCAGCGCTGCACCAAGCTTCTTTGCCTGCTCGGCCAGCACGGCCGGCGCTTCCGCGTTCAGACGCATCGCGAGACCGGCTTCCGACTCGGCCTTGTCGACGGCCGTATGCGCGGCCGGATTCACAATCAGTTGCGGCTTGACGTCCTGCACGACCCGGCGCAACTGATCGAGATCGGTCAAATCGAGCTTGTCGCGGCCCAGGGCCACGACGTTGCCGAGACCCTGGAGATTGCGCGCCAACTCGAAGCCAACCTGGCCGTTCACACCGGTTAGCAGGATGGTCGGTTGTTCAAACGACGCCATTGCCATCCTCACGCAAAAACATCCGCATCCGACAGGAGTTTGCCCGCCGCATCCTTCGCTGCGAGGACGGGCTCGAAATCAATCGGCCACTCGATGCCGATGGCCGGATCGTTCCACAGGATGCTGCGCTCGTGCTCGGGAAACCAGTAGTCGGTCGTTTTATAGAGGAACTGCGCCGACTCGGACATCACGACGAAGCCGTGCGCAAAACCGGGCGGCACCCATACCTGACGGCAATTCTCCGCCGACAGCGTCACCCCCACCCACTTGCCGAAATTCGGCGAGTCGCGGCGCAGATCGACGGCCACGTCGAACACTTCGCCTTCCACCACGCGCACGAGCTTGCCCTGCGCATGCTGGATCTGATAGTGCAGGCCGCGCAGCACGCCCTTCGCCGAACGCGAATGATTGTCCTGCACGAACACGACGCCAGGCGCGACCAGTTCTTCAAACTCGCGTGCGTTAAAGCTTTCGTAGAAGTAGCCCCGTGCATCGCCGAACACCTTCGGCTCGATGATCTTGACTTCGGGGAGCGCCGTAGCGGTTACCGTGATGGCCATGCGACCTGATCCGTAAGAAGATTCAACAAGTACTTGCCATAAGCGTTCTTCGACAGCGGCTTGGCGAGCTTCTCCACCGCTTCCGCGCCGATCCAGCCGCGGCGAAACGCGATTTCCTCAGGACAGGCGACCACGAGACCCTGACGCTTCTGCAGCGTGGCGATGAACGTTGCCGCCTCGATCAGCGAGTCGTGCGTACCGGTGTCGAGCCACGCATAGCCGCGGCCCATGATCTCGACATTCAGCGCGCCGTCGCTCAGATAGCGCGAGTTGACGTCGGTGATTTCCAGCTCGCCGCGCGGCGACGGCTTGATGTCCGCCGCAATATCGCACACGCGGTTGTCGTAGAAGTACAGACCCGTGACCGCGTAATTCGAACGCGGCTGCTCGGGCTTTTCTTCGATCGACAGCGCACGAAAACCCTTGTCGAATTCGACCACGCCGTAGCGTTCCGGGTCATGCACGTGATAAGCGAAGACCGTGGCGCCCGCCTCTTGCGCATCGGCGCGCTCGAGCTGCTTCGCGAGATCGTGACCGTAGAAAATGTTATCGCCAAGAATGAGCGCCGACGGATCATTGCCGACGAAATCCTTACCGATGATGAACGCCTGCGCGAGGCCGTCCGGCGAGGGCTGCACCGCGTACTGGATGTTCATGCCCCACTGGCTGCCGTCGCCGAGCATCGCCTCGAAACGCGGCGTGTCCTGCGGCGTCGAGATGATGAGCACGTCGCGAATGCCCGCGATCATCAGCGTCGACAGCGGGTAGTAGATCATCGGCTTGTCGTACACCGGCAGCAGCTGCTTCGAGACTGCGTGGGTGATCGGATAGAGCCGCGTGCCGGAACCGCCGGCGAGAATAATGCCTTTACGAGCCATGTCGACCGCCTTTTACGTGCGTTGCGCGTAGTTGGTTTCGACCCACTTGCGATAGTCGCCCGAAGCGACTTCGTCGGCCCATGCCTGGTTGTCCAGATACCAGCGCACCGTCTTCGCGAGACCGGTTTCAAAGGTTTCCGCGGGCTTCCAGCCGAGTTCGCGTTCGAGCTTGCGCGCGTCGATTGCGTAGCGGCGGTCGTGACCCGGGCGATCCGTCACGTAGGTAATCTGATCGCGATACGAGCCGGCTGCCTTCGGACGCATTTCGTCGAGCAGGTCGCACAGCGTGTGCACGACTTCGAGGTTCTTCTTCTCGTTCCAGCCGCCGACGTTGTACGTTTCGCCGCTCTTGCCGCGCGCGAGCACTTCGCGGATCGCGCTGCAATGATCACCCACGTAAAGCCAGTCGCGCACGTTCTGACCGTCACCGTAGACGGGCAGCGGCTTGCCGGCGAGCGCGTTGGCGATCATCAGCGGAATGAGCTTTTCGGGGAACTGGTACGGACCGTAATTGTTCGAGCAGTTGGTCGTGAGCACAGGCAGACCATACGTGTGATGGTAGGCGCGTACGAGATGGTCGGAACCGGCTTTGGTGGCCGAGTACGGGCTGTTGGGCGCGTACGGCGTGGTTTCCGAGAACTGCGGATCGGTCGCGGAAAGCGAGCCGAACACTTCGTCGGTCGAGACGTGCAGGAAGCGGAAAGCGGCTTTCTCGGCTTCGGGCAGCGTGTTCCAGTACTGACGCGTGGCTTCGAGCAGCGTGAAGGTACCGACCACATTCGTCTGAACAAAATCGGCCGGACCATGAATCGAGCGGTCGACGTGGCTTTCCGCGGCGAAATGCAGCACGGCGCGCGGCTTGTGCTCGGCGAACAGCGTGTCGAGCGCCTCGCGGTCGCAGATGTCCACACGGGCGAACACGTGCTTCGGGTTGCCCTGCAACGACTTCAACGTCCCAAGATTGCCCGCGTAGGTCAGCTTGTCTACGTTGAGAACGGCTTCGTCGGCCTGGCTCAGCCAATCAAGCACAAAATTGGCGCCGATAAAGCCGGCACCGCCCGTTACGAGAATCATGGAACTCCTTTCTTGTCGCGTGTTGGATTGCAGGTCTGGCGTTACCACCCCGGCCGCCAGATGCGCGAAAGAATGCTGTAAAAAAGGGACTTTTGACGCCAAAAACGCCAGAAATTACCCACTCAGCATACTCTGGCTCTGATTTTATCCTTGCAATTATAAGGCCAGCGGAAGCGAAAACCATACCGCTAACATCTTGAAACAGCTTGACAAAATTTAATCCGACACTTACCGCGCCTTTTCTACGCTGCCTCGCGGCTCATCTGTCTCGATGATGTCAAATTCAGGTGCGATCACGCGACAAAAGTATTCCTGTGATACCGTCACTCCCTTCTTCGTGCGCACCGCGTTGTACTGCAACTTGTACTGCAACTGATTCCGATTCATGACCAAGCACGCGCCGTCTCCCGCTCCTCTTGCCTTCGGCGATCTCCAGGGTTGCCTCACGCCGTTTCGCGAACTGCTCGCCAAGGCCGCGCCCTCGCCCGACACGCCGCTGTGGTTCGCCGGCGACCTCATCAATCGTGGCCCCGAATCGCTGGCGACGCTGCGCGAGGTGATCGCGCTGGGCGAGCGCGGCGTGGCGGTGCTCGGCAATCACGATCTGCATCTGCTATCGGTGTCGGCGGGCATCCGCAAGTCGAAAAAAGGCGACACGATCGACGACATTCTCAATGCGCCTGACGCCGACGATCTGCTGCACTGGGTCCGTCATCGCCCGATCGCGCACTACGAGAACGGCATGCTGATGGTGCACGCGGGCGTGCTGCCGCAGTGGGACGTCGGTCTGACGATGGAACTCGCTCGCGATCTGGAAAAAGCGCTACGGCGCGACAACTGGAAGGAAACGCTCGCGGGTCTATACGGCAACGAGCCGAGCCGCTGGTCGAAGAATCTCAAAGGGATCGAGCGTCTGCGCGTGACGTGCAGCGCGCTCACGCGCATGCGTTTTTGCGATCGCGACGGCGTGATGGATTTCAGCGCGAGCGGTGGCCTCGATTCCGCGCCGCCGGGCACCCTGCCCTGGTTCGACGTGCCCGGCCGCAAGACGGCCGATATCACGGTGGTGTTCGGCCACTGGGCGGCGCTTGGCCTGACCTTGCGTCAGAACCTCGTCGGGCTCGATTCGGGCTGCGTGTGGGGCGAGCGGCTCTCGGCCGTGCATCTGGTCGCCGATCCGGTTCAGCGCGTGCTCACCCAGGTGCCCTGCGAAACCTGCCGCGCGGTATCGGTTTGAACCGGCCCCGGCGCGCCTGCATGACGTGCAGCGCGCCGGTCGGCATCAGCGCTTCTTGTTGTACACGTGCGTGGTCGCCGCGACGCCCTTCGGGAATACGCGGCGCACAAGACCCCGCGCGGCGGCGTCGGCCTGCAACACGACATCGCGCACCGGTTCGTCCGGGCGACCGCGAAACGACGTCGGATGAAAATACGCGTCGTCGCCGACCGGATGATCGGAGAAGTAGTAATTCGACACGCAGCAACGCTGCTCGGCGCTCTGATTCTTCGACACCGAATGCCACGAGTGCTGGTTCGTCACCATCACGGCGAGGCGATTGAAGCGGCTCACGATCGTGGTCGGTTCGGCCTTCGTGCCCTGCGGCCACACTTCGAGGTTGCCGCCCTTCTCCAGCGCCCAGTCCGGCGACACGTAATACAGCAGATTGAGCACGCGATAGTGCGCGCGATCCTTGTCGTGCGAGTTGTCGAGATGCGGGTTCAGGAAGTGGCCCGGCCCCATCATCGAAATGCCGCCCGCGTAGAGATGCTCGTCCGGATAAAGCGAGCGCAGCCCCGTGATCTCTTTCACCAGTTCGACCACGCGCGGCATCTGGAATGCGAAGATGATCTCTTCGAGCAGCGGCGCATGCGCATCCATTTGCGCCGACACGTACTTCAATTCGCGCAGGCTTTTACGCAGCATCATCTTCGACGCATCCGGAAATGCGGCGCGAATTTCGTGCGCGACGTCGTCCGGCAATACGTCGTCGATATGGAAATGGTTGATAGGCGCCGTCTGCGTCCACTGCTCACGCAGCCGCGCGAGTTCCGCTTCGAGGCGCTGCGCGATGCGCGCGCCCAGTTCCGTACGATCCATGATGTCTGTCCTGCTTTCGCTGCTGGTTCGCTGATTATCGGCGCGCACGCTCATGCGCGCTCACGCCCGCTCCGCCACGTTCTGCCCTTGCGAGCGCATCGTCTCCAACGCCACACCCACTGCCTCCTGCGCGCGCGCCGCGAGCTTGCGGCGATCGTCGCCGGGTTCCAACGCGTCGCCGACATAGACGTGCGCGGTCAGCGGCCCCGACTTCAGCATCGCGTCGAGCGAATCCTTGAGCGACAGATCGTCGATATACGCCGGCGCGAGCGACTGACGCCCCTGCGCGTCCTCGTACATGATGCAGATCGGCTGCACCGGCGTGCACGCCGTCACCGGCGCCTGGAACATGTTCGAGTGAAACGGCTTGAGCCCGAGACCGTCCGTCGTCGTGCCTTCCGGAAACACGCACATCAGTTCGCCGCGCTGCAGCCGCTCGGCCAGTTCCTGCATGATGCGGCGCGCTTCGCTGCGCTTTTCGCGTTCGATGAACACGGTGTCGAGATTCTGCGCGAACCAGCCGATCAGCGGCCAGCTACGCACCTCGGCCTTCGAGACGAACGGCGTCGGCCGCCACGCGTTGATCACATAGATGTCGATCCACGAAATATGATTGCTGACGACCAGCGCGCCCGCGTCGAGACGCGCGGCGTCGTTGTGCACGACGAGCTGCAAGCCGCACAGCTCGAGCATCCGCAGCGACCAGGCGCGATTGAGCGCGTGACGTTTTTCGGGCGTCGCGCGCGGAAAGCGCATCGCGACGGTCCACGCGCCGCGCAGCAGATGCGAGAGCAGACGGGCTTTGCGAAAGAAGAGGCTCATGTCGATGCGCTCAGTTACGTTCGATATGACGTTCGAAGCCGATGCGCCCCGCCACGAGCGTCGCGCGCACCACGGCGGGCAGCTCGTAACCGAGGAACGGCGTGTTGTGGCCCTGGCTCTTGAGCGCACGCGGCTCGACGTGCCAGTGCGTGTTCGCGTCGAACACACACAGGTCCGCACGCGCGCCCACGCTCACACCGCCCGCCTCGTGCGCCATCACGGCGGCCGGCGCGGACGTGATGCGCGCCAGCGCCTTCGCGAGCGGCACGCCCGCTTCCTGCGCCCACTTCACGGTCAGCGAAAGCAGCAGTTCGAGACCCGTCGCGCCCGGCGTCGCTTCGCCGAACGGCAGCAGCTTTTCGTCGTCGTCCACGGGCGTGTGCTGCGAGCAGATCGCGTCGATCGTGCCATCGGCGAGACCGGCGCGCAGCGCCTCGCGGTCGCGTTGCTGGCGTAGCGGCGGATCGAGGCGAAACTGCGCGTCGAAATAGCCGATGTCCATGTCGATCAGATGCAGATGGTTCGCCGTGACGTCGCAGGTCACGGGCAGCCCTTCGGCCTTCGCCGCGCGCACGAGCGCGACGCCCGCCGCCGACGACAGATGCTGCACATGCACGCGCGCGCCCGTCACGCGCATCATCTCGAACAGCGTGAAGAGCGCGATGGTTTCCGCGCTCTGCGGCACGCCCGACAGCCCAAGGCGCGACGCCAGCGCGCCGCTCGCGGCCACGCCGCCCTTCGAGAGATACGCATCCTGCGGACGCAGCCACACCGCGTAACCGTACGTGCTCGCGTATTGCAGCGCGCGCAGCAGCACCGAGGTATCGACGATCGGCTGATCGGCCTGCGTGAAGCCGATACAGCCCGCCTCGGTCAGCGACACCATCTCGGTGATCACCTGCCCCTTGAGCCCGACCGTGAGCGCGCCGAGCGGATGCACGTGCGCGCGTTCGAGCTTGCCCGCGCGGTACTTGAGCATCTCCACGAGGCCCGCTTCGTCGAGCACCGGATCGGTGTCCGGCGGACACACGAGGCTCGTCACGCCGCCCGCCAGCGCGGCCGCCATTTCGGAGTCGAGCGTGGCCTTGTGCTCGTAGCCCGGCTCGCGCAGCCGCGCGCTCAGGTCGACGAAACCCGGCGCGACCATGAGTCCGTTCGCGTCGATCGTGCGATCCGCGTGAAAGCCCGCGGGCGCGTCGCCGAGCGCGGCGATCTTGCCCGCTTCGATGAACACGTCCCGACGCGTCTGTTCGCCGCTCGCCGGATCGATCAGCGTGCCGCCTTGAATATGAATCTTCATGCGCTGCCCTGTCTGCCCTGCTGCATTAATCGTTGTTACCGGCGACGATGCCCATCACCGCCATGCGCACCGCGATGCCGAAACTCACCTGATCGAGAATCACCGACTGCGGGCCGTCCGCGACCTGCGAGTCGATTTCGACGCCGCGGTTCATCGGACCGGGGTGCATCACGATCGCGTCGGGCGCGGCGAGCGCGAGACGCTCGGGCGTGAGCCCCCAGCTCTTGAAATACTCCTGCGCCGACGGCAGCAGCGCGCCGCTCATGCGCTCGTTCTGCAACCGCAGCATGATGATGACGTCCACATCCTTGAGCCCTTCGTCGAGGTTGTGGAACACGCGCACGCCCATCTGTTCGAGGCCGCCCGGCAGCAGCGTGCGCGGACCGATCGCGCGCACTTCCGGCACGCCGAGCGTGGTGAGCGCGTGGATGTCCGAGCGCGCCACGCGCGAATGCAGGATGTCGCCGACGATCGCCACGCGCAGATTCGTGAAATCGCGCTTGTAGTGGCGGATCGTGTACATGTCGAGCAGACCCTGGGTCGGGTGCGCGTGACGGCCGTCGCCGGCGTTGATCACGTGCACGTGCGGCGCGCAATGCTCGGCGATCAGATACGGCGCGCCGCTCGACGCGTGACGCACGACGAACATGTCGGCGTGCATCGCGGAAAGGTTGCCGATGGTGTCGAGCAGCGATTCGCCCTTGCTCGTCGACGACGCGTTGATGTTCAGATTCAGCACGTCCGCCGAGAGACGCTTGGCGGCAATCTCGAAGGTCGTGCGCGTGCGCGTCGAGTTCTCGAAGAACAGGTTGAACACCGACTTGCCGCGCAGCAGCGGGACCTTTTTCACGTCGCGGTCGGTCACGCTGACGAACTGCGTGGCCGTGTCGAGAATGTGCGTGAGAATCTTGCGCGGCAGTCCTTCGATCGAGAGCAGATGCTTGAGCTCGCCGTTTTTCGTGAGCTGCGGATTGCCCTTCAGAAAGCCGTAGCGAAAGCGCGAGTCGCCGCGATCGGGCGAAGCGGGCGTGGGCTGTGTGTTCATCGCGATGCGTCCTGCGGTGAGATCGGAGTCGGGAGAAAGTTGGGTGTATCTGAGGCGGGCCACGTCGTGCGCATTGCGCAGCGCGCGTGGCCTCGCGGATCAGGCGGCGTTCGCGTCGATCCTGAACGCGAAGCGGCCCTGATCGCCATCGTCGCCATCGTCGCCCTCGCGTGCGAGCACGAGCGTCGAGCCTGCGGGCACGGCCAGTTCGGCGCCCACGAAACGCGCCGACACCGGCAATTCGCGGCCGCCGCGATCGGCGAGCACGGCCAGTTCGACGGACGCGGGACGGCCGTAATCGTAGAGTTCGTTGAGCGCGGCGCGCACGGTGCGGCCCGTGTGCAGCACGTCGTCGACGAGCAGGATGCGGCGGTTCTCCACCTCGAACGGCAGCGCGGTCGGGCTCGCCTCGCTGTGCAAGCCTTTTTTCGCGTAGTCGTCGCGATGCAGCGAGACGTTCACCACGCCATGATGCGGCGCGCCGAGATCGCGCGCGAGCCGTTCGGCGAGCCACGCGCCGCCGCTGTGAATGCCGGCGATGGCGATGCCGCCGGCGGCGCTGAAGGCGTTGCTCGCCGCATCGCTGAGATACGCCGCGCGGATCTGGTCGAGAACGGCGCGGTACAGCGCCTCGGCGTCGGGTGGGCTCATCACGGGCGCGTCAGAGGGGTTGCGACGAATGTTCGTCGAGATATTGCTGCAGAATCACGCAGGCGGCTTCGGCGTCGATGTGCTCGGCGCGTTCGCCGCGCTCGCGCAGACGCGCCTCGGCGTCGACCGACGAATAGCGCTCGTCCACCCACACGACGGGCAGATTGAAGCGGCCATTCAGTTGATTGCCGAAGCGCGTGGCGAGCTGCGTCATGGCGTGCGGCGTGCCGTCGGGATGGCGCGGCAGGCCGACCACGAGCAGGTCCGGCTGCCACTCGCGCAGCAGTGCGCCGATGGCTTCGAACCGATATTCCCTGCTCTTGTTGGGAATCACGGTGAGCGCGCGGGCGCTGTGCGTGAGCACGTTGCCGAGCGCGACGCCGATGCGCTTTTCGCCGTAATCGAACGCCAGCAAGGTCGCCTCGGCGGCGCCTCGCTTCGCGGCCACGCTCATGCGTGACCCGCTTCGCCCGAGAGCATCGTCGAGGAAATGCCGAGCAGCGCGAGCGCCGCTTCGAAGCGCTCTTCGGCGGGCACGTCGAAGACGATCTTGGGGTCGGCTTCCACGGTCAGCCAGCCGTTCTTCGAGATTTCGTCTTCGAGCTGGCCCGCGCCCCAGCCTGCGTGGCCGAGCGTGAGCAGGAACTGCTCGGGACCGCTGCCGTTCGCGACGGCTTCGAGCACGTCTTTCGACGTGGTCATCTCGAGCCCGCCGGGCACCGCCATCGACGAGGTGTAGTTCGTGCCCGATCGCGGCGCGTGCAGCACGAAGCCACGCTCGGTCTGCACCGGGCCGCCGAAATAGACGGGCACGTGCAGCAACGGTTCGATTTCGAGCTTGAGGTCGATGCGCGAGAACAGCGCTTCGAGGTCGATGTCGGTGGGACGATTGATCACGAGACCGAGCGCGCCGCGCTCGGAATGATCGCAAAGGTAGACCACCGTTCCTGAAAACGTGGGGTCCGCCATGCTGGGCATGGCGATCAGGAACTGGTTGGTCAGATTGATGCGATCGTTACTCTTGGACATGGTTTGAATTCTAGCAAAGACGATACGGAATGGCGGCGGCCCGGTGCGCCGGACGCGCGAGGTCCCGTGGACCTGCATCGCGCCCTGCTTGCGGCGTGTTCGCGACCGGTTTCAGGCTCGCTCGAGGCCGCCGCTTTGAGGCCGATCTGCGCCTGGTTTGCAACCTGCTTCCAACCCGCCAGAGACCTGCGCGCACGCGACCCGCGCTCCGTATAGCGGGGAATTGCTCACTCTAACACGCCAGCGCGACGCGCCCGGCAGGCCGACCGGCGCTAACCGCAGTCAAGGGCGCGCACGCCTTAGCGCGGAAGCTCGGCATCCACACCGCCTGGTGCGGATGACACCGCGTCTGGCGAGACGACTGCGGCGCTGCTGCCGGTGGTTTCGGCTGCGTTTTGACTCGTGCCGCTGCCTGCGGTGTTGCTTGCGTTGTTGCTCGAATGACTACCCGCCCCGCTCGCGATGGCCGCGCCGAGCGCGCGCACGGTCGGGGTCGCGTCAGGCTGCGCCACGCCTGCCGCCACTTTGTGCAGCATCGCGCGCAGCGATTCGTTGGCGTACTCGATCGCCTCGACGGACGGCGCGGGATTCGCCGTGCTCGCGCCATACGCGTCCCGTGCAGCGGGCGTACTGGTCGCGTGCGCGGCGCGCCGCCAGGCCAGTCCGAGCGCATCCGCCAGCAACGCCACGTGGCCAAGCCCGAGCGCCCAGGCCGCCGCGCCGATGCGGTACGCCGCCTCGGCCGCCAGCAGCGACGTCGCCGGATCGCCATGCGTCCCATCGGCGCGCAGCGACAGCGCCCGCGCCTGGGTGCCGAGCGCGAGCATCGCGGCATCGGCGGTCTGCAGGAAATCCTCGTAAGCATTGCCGTTGACGACGAGCGCCCCGAGATCGCGCGACGGCGCAACACGCGCCGCGAGAGCGCCGGCCTGCGCGCTGCCCGCCTCCCACAGCGCCTCGGACGCCTGCGTACCGGCCACATGCCAGTCGACGGTCAAACCATAGTCATGCAGCAGCTCGACGTCGGCGGTGTCGTCGGCCGACGCGCCGAACAGCGCGTAATCGCGCCACAACAGCGCGAGCGCCGTGCGCACGAACGATTGCGGCACGATGCGCAAGCCGCGTGCGTGCTCGCTGAGCAGCAGATTGCAGCGTGCGTAGAAACGCCGCACGTCCTCGTCGCCCCAATACGTCACGCCGCGCCGCAGCGCGCGTCCGCAGGCGACGGCGAGGCGCCAGAAGTCGTAGGGATCGGAGCCGGTCAGTTCGGCGAAACAGGCGTCCATCTCGTCGAAAGCGGCCTCCGCGAGCGCATTGGCCGCGCGGCTGCCGTTGCCGAGACGCGCCTTGAGCGCGGGCAGCAGGGCCGCCTCGAAGCGCGCACGCGCCTGTGCGAGCCGCTGCGCAGGCTGCGGACTCAGAATCGCGCCGACGATCGGACGGCCATGCAGCGCCACGTCCTCGTAAGCGAGCGAGACGCCCGGCGCGTGCTCCGCGATGATGTCGACAAGCGCGCGCTGATGCGCGTAAAGCGCCGGCGAACAGGCCAGCTCGCGCAGATTGCGGCGCTCCAGCACGGTGGACAGCTCGATCAGCGCATCGCGAAACGCCGTGCGGATGTGGCTGTCGTCGGGACCGTCGTGTTCGTGCGCGGGACGCGCAGGCAAGCCCGGCGGCGGCGCAACGGCGACGGAAGCCGCCAGCGCGAGCGGCGAAGCGAGCAGCAGCGTATCGGCGAAACGCGCGGCGGCGAGCCAGCCCGCGTCACGCAGCGTGCGCGTGGCCTGGCGCAGCGGACGCGCGACGTCGCGCTGCTCGTCGAGCGCGGCCAGCGCCTGCGCGAGCGCCGCGAGGGCGAACGGCACGCTGCCGCCGCGCGGGTTGGGCAGCGCGTCGAAAGGGGCGACCGACGTTGAACGTAGACTCATGATGCAGCGCCGAGAACAGTTGCAATGCGGTAGCAGTGCGGGTTGCAATGACCGCGGCCCGGCGAGACGGCCGAACGCGGCGCGAGCGGGCCGCACATCGGGCGGCGCGAGGGCGTGGCGGCCTCGACTACGCTCAGGCGGCCCGCGGACGAGCCCTCACTGAGCAATTTGCGCGCCGCACGCCGGTCGTGCGAGTGACGCACGGCGAAGTGCGCGAAGCAGAAGCAGCCGGTGCGCCATTGGCATCATCGTGCGGCATCCGCGAAAAACCATGCGGATGAAATCGAAACCGCCGAAGCGCCAGCCTGCGCCGCGACTTGGGTGCCAACTTCGGCGCCAGCTTCGGCACCGATCTTCGGCCAGCCGGAAGCGATGCTCCCGGCCCGTGCCTCAGATCTGGACCATCTCGAAGTCTTCCTTACGCGCACCGCACTCGGGGCACGTCCAGTTGATCGGCACATCCTCCCAGCGCGTGCCGGGCGCAATGCCTTCGTCTGGCAAACCGGCTTCTTCATCGTAGATCCAGCCGCAGATCAGGCACATCCAGCTTCTATATTCCATTCTTATGCCGCGTCGAAAAGTCCAAAAAACCGCACGCCCGCACCCGTCGATGACCCTGCGGGTGCGAGGTGAAGGCGGTTGGGGAAACCTGCCAGGAAACAAGAGCCATGATGGTACCGTGTTGCCGTTTTTATGCCTAGCAACCGTGACGCCGCGCGCCTCGCGTGCGCGCCAACTGCGCACTGTGCGGCGGTCATGCGAAATTCCCTTGCGCGAGACGGCTCATCCGGCCCCTGTGAGCGCCGCCAGGCGGCATAATTGAACGGACAGCGGCAAACCGGCGTTTCGCCGTCCGCCGCAACCGCCTTGCATTTGCAGCGAGCCAACCTTTCTCGTCACGTTCATGCCCAGCGACACCCCTCCCATCGTCCTTACCTTCGGCCTCTCCGATCCGACCAGCGGCGGCGGCCTGCAAGCCGATCTGCTCACGCTCGCCAGCATGGGCTGCCACGGTGTCACCGCGTTGACGGGTTACACCGTGCGCGATTCCGCCGGCTGCGACGAAGTCACCGGCCTCGATCCCGAAACCGTCGCGAGCCAGGCGCGCATGCTGCTCGAGGACATGCCCGTCGCGGCGTTCAAGATCGGCGCCGGCACGCGCGCGGAAGTGGTGAGCGCGATCGCCGAAGTCGTCGCCGATTATGACGAGGTGCCGCTCGTGCTCGCGCCCGACTTCACGCTCGACGACGAACATGTGCTCGCCGCCGACGAACTGCGCGAAGTGGTCGCCGACCTGCTCGTGCCGCAAACCACGCTGCTGGTCGCCGACGTCTCGGTCCTGCTCGCGCTCGCGCAGCCGGACGGCGACGCCGAAGCGCCCAGCATCGACGCCGCCATCTCGCATCTGCTCGCGACGGGCTGCGAGTACATCCTCGCGATGGAAACCGGCTCGCACCGCGTGGTGAACACGCTCTACAGCGAGGAAGGCCAGTTGCGTCAGGACTTCTGGGACCGTGCGAACAATCCGGTGATGGGCGTGACCGACACGCTCGGCGCGGCCATCGCCGCCCTGCTCGCCAACGGGCAGGAGCCGCCCGAGGCCGTGCGCGAGGCGCAGGAGTATCTCTATCAGACCGTGCAGGGCGCGTTCCGCCCGGGCATGGGCGCGTGGGTGCCGGACCGCTTCTTCTGGGCGCGCAGCAACGACGCCGAAACGCCGGACGAGGAAGGCGAGGCGTAACCGGCATACGCCGATCAACCCGCGCGGCAGCCCCGGCTCCCGCGCGCGAGACAAAAACGCTGGACGTAAAAAAACCCGCATCGCTGCGGGTTTTTTCTTTTGCGGACGATGGAAACACGCCGCGAGGCGCATTTCCATCGGCACGTCGATGCAAATCGCGGCGGTCTTTCGACCCACCGAATTTACATGTCCATGCCCATGCCGCCCATGCCGCCGGGCATGCCGCCGGGCATCGGTGCATCTTCCTTCGCGACTTCGACCACTGCTGCGTCCGTCGTCAGGAGCAGGCCAGCGACCGAAGCTGCGTTTTGCAGCGCCGTGCGCGTAACCTTCGTCGGGTCGACGACACCGGCTTCGACCATGTCGACGTACTCGCCCGTTGCTGCGTTGTAGCCGTAGTTGCCCGAACCTTGAGCAACCGCTGCCACGACGACCGACGCTTCTTCGCCACCGTTCGTGACGATCTGGCGCAGCGGCTCTTCCATCGCGCGCAGGACGATCTTGATACCTGCATCCTGGTCTGCGTTGACGCCCTTCAGGCCCGTCACAGCAACGCGAGCACGGATCAGCGCAACGCCGCCGCCCGGGACGATGCCTTCTTCAACGGCAGCGCGGGTTGCGTGCAGCGCGTCTTCCACGCGTGCCTTCTTTTCCTTCATTTCGACTTCGGTCGCAGCGCCAACCTTGATCACTGCCACGCCGCCTGCCAGCTTGGCAACGCGCTCTTGCAGCTTTTCACGGTCGTAGTCCGACGTCGCTTCTTCGATCTGCGTGCGGATTTGCTTGACGCGCGCTTCGATGCTTGCGGCTTCGCCTGCACCGTCGATGATCGTCGTGTTTTCCTTGCCCACTTCGATGCGCTTCGCTTGACCGAGTTCGTTCAGCGTTGCCTTTTCGAGCGTCAGGCCGGTTTCTTCCGCGACGACTTGACCGCCGGTCAGGATCGCGATGTCTTCCAGCATGGCCTTGCGGCGGTCGCCGAAGCCCGGAGCCTTGACGGCGACGGTCTTCAGGATGCCACGGATGTTGTTGACGACCAGCGTAGCCAGCGCTTCGCCTTCGACGTCTTCAGCGATGATCAGCAGCGGACGGCCAGCCTTCGCGACTTGTTCCAGGATCGGCAGCAGATCGCGGATGTTCGAGATCTTCTTGTCGAACAGCAGGACAAACGGGTTGTCCAGAACGGCGACTTGCTTGTCCGGGTTGTTGATGAAGTACGGCGACAGGTAGCCGCGGTCGAACTGCATACCTTCGACGACTTCGAGTTCGTCCTGCAGCGACTTGCCGTCTTCGACGGTGATGACGCCTTCCTTGCCGACCTTGTCCATCGCTTCAGCGATACGGTCGCCGATCGACGAATCGCTGTTCGCCGAGATCGAGCCGACTTGCGCGATTTCCTTGTTGGTCGTGCAGGGCTTGCTGATCTTGCGCAGTTCTTCGATCGCGGCTGCAACAGCCTTGTCGATGCCGCGCTTCAGGTCCATCGGGTTCATGCCCGATGCGACGTACTTCATGCCTTCGCGAACGATCGATTGCGCGAGGACGGTTGCCGTCGTCGTGCCGTCGCCTGCGTTGTCGCTGGTCTTGGAAGCCACTTCCTTGACCATTTGCGCGCCCATGTTCTGGAGCTTGTCCTTCAGCTCGATTTCCTTCGCGACCGAGACACCGTCCTTGGTGACCGTCGGGCCGCCGAACGAGCGCTCGAGGACGACGTTGCGGCCCTTCGGACCCAGCGTGACCTTCACTGCGTTGGCGAGAATGTTCACGCCTTCAACCATCTTGGAACGGGCGGAATCGCCGAACACGACGTCTTTAGCTGCCATCTTCTAACTCCTTGAATTCTTGATGAATGAGCGGTGGGCTGAGCTTACTTCTGCACCACGGCCATGATGTCTTCTTCGCGCATCACGAGCAGTTCGTTGCCATCGACCTTGACGGTCTGGCCAGCGTACTTGCCGAACAGGACGCGATCGCCGACCTTGACGTCGAGCGCGATCAGGGAGCCCTTGTCGTCGCGCTTGCCCGGGCCCGTGGCCAGGACTTCACCTTGATCCGGCTTTTCTGCCGCTGCGTCCGGGATCACGATGCCCGAAGCGGTCTTGGTTTCTTGATCCAGGCGCTTGACGATCACGCGATCATGCAAAGGACGAAGGTTCATGGATAGATCCTCTCTCTTGATTGGGACTTGAAGAGACTCAAGAAAACCTGGTTGGCGAAGGTGCCAGCCAGAGATATGTGTACACCGAGCGTTGTTAGCACTCTCATGCGGTGAGTGCTAATTATATGGACGGGTAGTGACAAATTCAAGAAGGGGGGCGGATGCGGGATGCAACATAGGCGGGCGCGCACCCGCCAAACTCAAGAAAATCAATGACATAAAGACGTTCACGGCGCGCAGAATGCCGCTTACGCCCCCAAAAACCAGGTGTAAACACCGACGATGGCGCGCCTGCGACGCCGCTCGCCCGCGGCCGGATATGCGCAGTGGATTTCGTGCGGTAGGTAGCAGTGTCGGGCCTGCCCTGCCGCTACGCTGAGGCCGGACACCCTCCCACCCTCTCCTCGTCGCCCGGCCGTGGCCGCTCGAACTCGAATTGTCGGAAGAAAATGATGCTGGAAGATTCGACGCCCGCTCCGGACCTCGCCCATGTCGTGCATCGCAAACTCATCCTGTATTTCAACGGCACCTTCGTCAACAACCGGAATGGCGCGCATGTTCGCGTGACGTCGCTGCTCAATCTGCTGATCAGTTACGGCTGCAAAGTCACCGTCTACAGCTATTCGAACCATGTCGAATGTCCTTGGGGCGACGCCGAGCGCGCGATCTTCAGCAAGCTGTATCCAGGCGTGGCACTCGTGCTTGACCGACGTTCACCCGTGCTGCGCTATTGGGGCAAAGCCAAAAAGAAACTGAGCGGCGTGTTTCCGAACCTCATCCCGCAACTGATCGGCGCGCACCTGCCCACTCTGACGCCGAATTACGATCGGCTCCGAAAGCAGTATCCCGACGCGTTATTCATCGTGAACTACGCCAACGGCCTGCTCGAACTCAACGGCATCGATCCCGAGTGCTGCGTGATCGAAACGCACGACATCGACTTCCTGCAATTCAGCAAGCGTTTCGGGCACGCGCTCACCAGCCGAAGAATCGCCGAAAAATTTCGCAGCGAAACCGGCTTGCTGCAAAGCGCGCTTTCATTACTCTCGATTGCGCGAACGGAGGCCGGCATGTTCCGGTTGTTCTTTCCGCACAAGCCCGTATTCTTTTTGCCGAAATACAGCGTCGCGAGCCATCGCACTACGGCAACACCCCCCGCTGGCCGCGATATCGACCTGCTGTTCATCGGCTCGCGCAATCCGTTCAATGTGGACGGCATACTCCACTTCATCAACGAGCAGCGCGACCTGCTGCAACGTTTTTCTCTCGCGATCGCCGGCGAGGTCAGCATGAATCCCGAAGTGGTCGAAAAGGCATCGGCAATCGGCACTATCCAGCTACTCGGTTTCGTCGACGATCTGGACGCGCTTTACCGGCGCGCGAAAATCGTAATCGCGCCGGTCGATGGAACGGGACTGAAAATCAAGGTGGTCGAGGCGTTGGCGGCCGGCAAACCGGTGTTCGGCTCGCGTCATTCGCTGGAAGGCTTGCCGCCCGGCAGCGAACGCTGTGCCTTTCTGATCGACGCCGCGCAGATCAGTGCGATGCTGTCCGATGCAGCCAGCCTGAATGCGGCGTCCGAGGCCGCGCTCGCTTATTCGCAATCGCAAACGAGCAATGGCGATATTGTGGAGTTTCGGCAGTTTCTCGACCACGAAGGCGTCTGCCAACCCGCTGCATAGCGCGTGAATCGCTCGATGAATTCTTAAGGAAGCATCGGGCAATCTTCCCGGCCAAAAGTCCTGGCGATGTCATTCGCGGCCGATATGTCGATACATCGATAAGCATTCGCACCCGGTTTTCATCGCGTGCGAATGCCCATACCGCTTATCGCTTGAGCAGCGATCGGATATTGCGCAGGCCATACACGGTGGCCGCTTTCGAGCGGTCCAGCCATTCCGATCCACCCGGCGCACGCGGCTTCAAACCCAGTTTGCGCATGTAGTGATTGGCCCGGTATGCGTCGCCATAACGCTGCGGAAATTCCATATTGAGACTCAGCGAAATCGACACGTTGTCGTGGTTCTTGACCCAGTGTGCACCGTGCGTGGGAATATGCACGGCATCGCCCGGATGGAGCGTGAATTGCCGCGCCACCTCCTCGGCATGGGGTTTATAAGTCCCTGCATTCATCGCGCCACAATAATATTGTTCGAGTTCCTCTTCCGTGGTGACGCTGCGATCCAGGGGATCGCATACCCAGAGATCCTTCGATCCTTGAATCTGCACCAGGAAATTGACTTCCGCATCGAAATGAAAAGGCGTCTTGCGCCACGGCGAAGTAATGAACACCAGCATTTCCGCATTGCTCAACAACCTCGATCCCTCCGGCCCTGCAATCTCGCGCACAAACGCTTCATACTCGTCGAGGAGCGCTTTATAAACCGGATCTTTTTCGACGTGCTTCATCACGAGCCACGCGCCTGCTGTTTCGATTCGATCGATGATTTCCGGAATCGTCATATTGGGCGTGGGCGTGCTTCCCCACTTGTCCGCCAGCGTGAGATCGCCGGCGTCGACATACACATCGCCCCTGCGCTTGCAGGCCGACTCGGCCACTTTCGTCAGCGCCTCGATCGAAAAGAGCGGATGCCCGGCGAGCGGATGGCGCGCCGCGAATGCCGTCTTGTGAAGTTGCTGGCGACATTGCGCGAGCGGATCGACAGTCTGCCAGAGCGGACGGGTCAGGACGGGAGCGTCGTTGATCAACATGAATTTCCCCCACGAACGTAAAGTAATCGCAGAAAAGTCATTTATCGCGCCGCCATCGCCCGATGCGCCGGGCGCGCTGCATTTGCTCAGCGCCTGACCATCCGCCGCGCTGCGTTCAGCGGCGATTTAAACCGGTTCAACGGCTCGTGCACGACTTCCGCAAAGGTCTTCGGATTGCGGTGTTCGAGCGTCGACATGAACAGTCGCTTCAGGTTGTCCCGGATCGGCGACACACCTGGCGAGAGCGGCTTCAATCCAAACTTGCGCAGAATGTAATTCGCCTGGTACACCCTCGCCCGACGCTCGAGTGACTTCATGCAATAGCTGATGCTGATACTCACCGACACGTTGTTGTCGTTTCTCACCCAATGCGGCGCCAGCGACGGGTGGTGCACCACATCGCCGGGTGCGATGCGGAAGATCGTGCCGCGGTCCTGCATTTCCTGACGATAATGCGCGGCTTCGAAATTGCCGCCGTAATAGCGTTCGACTTCCTGATCGGGAACCAGCTCGCGATCGGTCGCAGGGAACAGACAAACATCTTTCGCTCCCTGGATCTGAAACAGAAAGTTGGTCTCGTGATCGATATGAAAAGGCGTCGCGATCTTCGGCGACGCGATGAGTAAAGTCATCGTGCGCCACGTCATGTCCCTGCGCAGCGGAAAGTCCGACAAGCCTTCGAGTTCTTCGGTCACCTGGTCCAGTACCTTCGCGTACTCGGGGTCGTAGTACTGGGCTTGCGTCAGCTTGATCCACGTGGCGGTTTCTCCCACGTGCGCGAAGGCTTCTCTCAACTGGCTGCTGTGCGGCATGTCGCTGAACTTGCTCGCCACGGAGCCATGCCTGAAATTAATGGCGCAGAAATTGCCATTCTTTTTCATCATATTTTCAGCGACTTCCATAATTCGTGGAATCTCAAACAATCCAGATCGATGCAATGAGTGATTGAATTTGAATGGCTTACAATTGAAATTGTTTTTAAATTCCGATTTACAAGCTTGAAGAAGATTGCCGTCTGCGGGAAGCTCGTGCGGATCGAACGCCCACGTAGCGCTAATGTCGGGGGTAGACATGGCAGACCTCACGGGAAGGGGGAGATTTGCCTGTAGGCTACAATCGCCCCTACCCTGCAGATGTGCGCTGACGAACACCCGCCTTCCGACGCTTACCCGGAATTTCCCGCATTTACCATAGTGCTATTAAACACCGGCCACACGAACCCTTTCTGTTCGTAAGCGCACATTCAGATAACAGTCGGGAAAAACAAAATAATCGCAAAGAATCTATCTGCGATTTGAAAGGCGAAGGTTCACGGACAGCCGGATAGCCGGCGTTCATTCAGTCGCGCCGCATGCGCGTGAACCGCTCGCCGCCGGACGATGAGAGAGGAAAGTGTAGAACGCGCACCTGCGTGGCACGCACGCGCGCTTCCAGGGAAGGGGAAACTGGGAACATATTTCGCGCGGCATCAGCGCAATATCGGCGCGGCATTCTCGTTCTATTTTCTGTTACCGCCGCCGTGTCGGGCATGCACGGCGCCAATCGCTCGCCGTGCGCCCCGCCTCCGCGCTACTGAATCTGCACAGGAGGAAAATCCGACGTCCCCAGATTCTCGATCTGAATGTACGAAGGCCATTCATTCGCCGCGCTGGAAAACAAGCCAGTTTGCGTCTGCGAAAAACCGATGCGCTCGAAGTAGTCGTGACACGTCGCGTTCTTGCCGGTGTCCACCAGTTCCGCGCGAATCTGCGGCTGCGCCTTCAGCGCCAGCCGGGTCGCCACCGCGCCCACCACCAGCTCCGCGCCCAGCCCGAACACGCGGCACGACAGCACCACTTGCACGATGCTTTCGCACTTGATCAGACATACGGAGATGATGCCGTTGTCGATCAGCTTGTCGCGCAGCGAAGAAACAATGCAATAGCCGCCCTTGCTGATGAACTTCTCGAACTCCGACTTCTCCCAGCGCTTGCCCGTGGTATTGAATTGATTCGTCTTGTTGATCAACTCGAATGCGCGCTCGAAGTATTTCGATTTCGGCGTCTTGATCAGATAAAACGACTGCCGAAGCTGCAACGACGCGAGCCATGCCTCGCGCGACGCTCCGCTCTCCACCTCCACACTGGCCTCGCGCTGCGAAATGGCGCGCACGAGTTCCGTGCGCCGCGCCGACTCCTCTGTCACGACCGGCACCTGCGTTTCCGCCGAACGCAAAATGATGCGCCGCCAGTCGTAGTGATTGCCGCCCAGGCAGCGAATCTCGGGGATCGCCGCCTTTACCTCCGACAATTCACGGTCGTTGTCGTCGATAAACACGCAATTGCCCGGCAGCAGATTCACTTCCTTCATGATCTCGCGAATGTTCTGCGACTTCGGCTGCCAGTTGATGCGCACGCTCGCGAAATCGTCGAGCGTGATCGCGCCGCGCCAGATCGCGTTGAAGCGCTCGATGGTCGGCGCTTCGTCGTTCTTGCTGCAAATCGCGAGCAAACCACCGCGCTTCTTGTAGAACAACAACGCTTCGACAAGTCCGATCGGCCAGCCTTCGATTCGCTCGGACGGATTCAGGCCCTCGCCTTCGGCAGCGACGCCGCGCCAAAGCGTGTCGTCCAGATCGACGATAATCAGTTTCACCGGATTGCGCTGCGCCACGATCTTGACGATCGCTTCCACGCGCGCGAGCAGCGCAAGCGTGAATTCACGCGAGGCCACTTCATACGTCACCATATTGATCAGCGCTTTCGGCGCATTCAAGCGGCTGGCGTCGAGCTTGAAGTCCCAATCGTTGATAAACGAAGCGTGCGAACTGCTCAGCAGCACGTCGTCCTGCAAATGCCGGCGGCCAACGAAATTCAGAATCTCGTTGGCGTCGAGAAAGTAGCCGTTGCTCGTTTTGCGGACCGCGTCGAACAACAACCGATTGATCTCGCGCACCAGATAGCTGGGCGACGTCAAACTCGATGGATCGATCAGGTCGCCGAGGTAATTGAAACTCGGCTCGAAAAACGACATGAACAGGATCGGCACCGAGGTGATTTTCGCCGTGAGCTGGCCGACCTTCAGCGCGATGAATTCGCCGACGCTGGCCAGCAGCGCGCGCGCCTCGTCGTCGGACTTCAGGCGCGCGAAGAGCATGTCGACAGCGGGCTCGGGCGTGTTCGCGGCCTCGCTCAGAATATGCCGCAACGTCAGGTTCACCACCACCACGTCGTCGTTCGCGGCAGCGACCGGCACCGGCTCGTGACGCTTCGAGCCCATGATGATGTGCCGGATGTTGTGGCCGGTGTTCGCGCTGCGCTTGCCGAGAATCTCGACGCCGCACGTACCCAGCAGCAAAATATTGAGCTTGCGCGCATCGATGGCCAGCGACGTCGGTGGCAGCGGCAAATTCACCTGTTTATCGGCGATGGAGGTATAAAAGAAATCGCGGATAAATTGACGCATTTCGGCCCCCTCGAGTCAAAGCGTTCTGAACCGCACGGAGGCACACCGGTTGCGCAGAACAACGCGCCTGTTCTTGCGGAAGCCTGCGCAATAGCGCAAAAGTGCAATACGCACGCTTCGTCCAAACGTTGCCCGTGTGTGCTCGGCGATTACAGCAGAGACAAGCCGCGGTCTCTGTGCGCCGACATACACAAGCCCGCCCGACCCAAAACAAGCTGCACGCTTTAGATCGCCAAAACCGCCAAACCCGCCAATCCCCTCAAACCGGCAAATTGCCGGGCTGAATTCTTCTGCGCAACTGCTTGATCAGATTCACGCCGCTGCGGCCGATCACGAGCCGCGCGAACAGCGGTACGCGCCCTTTTCCCGGAATCGCGATCTCACCCGCCATGATTCGTCCGACGAAATCGAGCCGCATCACCCAGTTCATATTCTTGTAAATCAGCACGTCGAAGACGAACGAGGAAACATGCCACTTCGACATATGCTTGTGATATTTCCCGAGAAAAACCAGGCTCGGCTCACTGCTCGGCACGCGCGATATTTTGTCCACTCGGCCGCTTAGTGAATATTCCACCAGCGCGTCATGTAAATACACAAACGCACAGCCCGCCAATTGCGCATTGATCGCGAAATCCCAATCCTGATGGCGGCGCAACGACCCGTCGAAACTGATGAGCGGGTAATGATGCCGCCACATCATGATCGACGAGGTCTGGATATAGCCGCGCTCCAGCAGAATGAAATCGAGCATCGACTGCCCGCCGTAAGGCGCGGCATTGCCGAGCATGCGGCGGCTTCCATCGGTCAGCACCACGTTGCTGAACAGCACTTTCGCTTCGCTCTCCGACGGCCGCGCGCCAAAGGCCGCGAGACACCGTTCGAGCTTGTCGGGCAGCCAGCGGTCGTCCGCGTCCAGAAAGGCGATCAGGTCGCCGGTCGCCGCCTCGATGCCGCGGTTTCGGCACCACGCGGCCCCGCGATTCACAGTCTCGCGAATCAGATGCAACGCAATGTCGTCGCCGCAATGGCTCGGCAAGTCGAACGACATGCCCGACGCATCGTCCACCACGATGATCTCGTGCGGAATAACCGTTTGCGTGGAGATCGATTCGATCGCCATCCACAATAAATCCACACTGTTGTAGTGCGGAATTATCACACTCACGTTATAGCCGGATACACACTCATGCCGCATCCCACACCTCGGATCAAAATTTCGAAAAATCCCTCACGCGAAGAGCAAAGAAGAGCCCATCCCTGCGGCGATACCGGCGGGCGTTGAATGACACCAGGCCAATTTACGAATAACGATTCGCTTTTACGATCCGCCTGACTGCACAAATAGCGGCGACCGTGAAATCGTTTCTTCGGGCCGAGCGCGTTCCCGGTCCTGGAAAATCAACCCGGGACCGATCGATTCAATTCAAAGCCGGCCAATGGACGAACAGACGAGCAAACGCACAGACAAACGCGTGCCACGCGTGGCATACGTCGATCGCGTCCTCGAGCCGCAGCAAACCTTGCGTATTCGTGCCGACGCGCAATCCCCATGCTTTTCGGACCGGGATCGGCATCGCATCTTGTCTGGAACAGCACATGCGCCCGTTCAGCCGTCAGGAGAGGCTGCGTCTAACGGCTCGCCGCCACAGGGGAGCCGGTCGACGTTGGCGTCGAGGCACGCGACGACGCTCTGCATTTTCCCGTCGCCGCGTGCGCTATGCTGTCAAGGATCGTAAGACCGATGCCCGACGGCGTTCCGTGGGATGGCCAACAATTCGGGGGCGAATTCGCTTTCCGGATATCTAACCGAGTCTTACAATCATTTCGCTTACTGTTAGCCACCCTTTAGCTTTCAATGGCCGTTTCCCCGCTCACGCCGCCCACCGCACAAGACGTCCACATCTGGCGTTGGGATCTCGATGCAGACGACGCGCAGCTCGACAGCGACTGGCAGACGCTCACCGATCACGAGCGCGAGCGCGCCGGTAAATTCCGTTTCGAACGCCATCGCCGCCGCTTCGTGGCGGGGCGCGGCGAACTGCGCCGCTTGCTCGGCGCCTATCTCGGTCTCCCCGCGCACGCGGTCGCGCTCGACTACGGCGAGCAAGGCAAGCCCTTTTGCGCAAGTCAGCCCGCAAACTGGACGCTCTGCTTCAATCTCAGCCACAGCGAAAACCGCGCGGCGCTCGCCGTGTCGAACGGCATCGAGATCGGCATCGACGTGGAAATCGTGCGACCGTTCGAAGACAGCCTGCCTGTCGAGGTATTTTCCACGCGCGAGCGCGCGCAATTCATCGCGTTGTCCGACGCGCGTCGGCAAGCGGTGTTCTTCGAAACCTGGGCGCGCAAGGAAGCCTGTCTGAAAGCGCTCGGCACCGGCTTCATCCTGCCGCCCGATCATTTCGAATTCGATCTCGCGATCAGCGGCGACACCACGCCGTGCCGGGTCGGCGGCGATGCGCAAGAAGCCGCGCACTGGCGCGTTCACGCGCTCGCGGATCTGCCCGATTGCGCGGGCGCGGTGGCCGCACGCCATACCGGCTGGTCGCCCGTCTTCATGAATCGCCGATGAAATAACCCTGCGCGCTCGTCTCATGCGCACGCGCTATGTCTGGCGGCGCACAGAGGCTTCGGCGCCCCTTTGCTCCAATCGCTTCACCCGGACCAGCAGCGTGGCAAAAGACGCGAATTCCTTCGCGCGGCACACGCAAGGGGAGGCGAGCGATGAGCCAAGCCATCACAGGCGAGGACGCCGATAACACGCGCACGATCGAGGCGATGCGAGGTATCGCCGCGATCGCGGTCGCGTTATTCCACTGCCGCCTGATTGCGTGGATCGGCATACGCGCCTACGCATCCGGACAACACCCTGCGTTCTCGCTCGACACCGCGCTCGCCTGGTTGACGATTCCGTTCGTCTGGGGACCGATCGGCGTGCCGGTTTTCTTCGTCATCAGCGGTTACTGCATTCATCGCAGCCAGGCGGCGCGGCTCGCGCGCCATCCACACTTCCGGCTCGATACGCACGACTTTCTGTGGCGGCGCTTCGTGCGTATCTATCCTGTGCTGTTCTGCGCGCTCTTGCTGACCTGGGCGCTCGACAATTTCAGCCTTCAGTTTCGCGTGCACGACGCGCAGCTCGGCGACGGCAGTCTGTGGACCTTCGTCGCGAATCTGTTCGCCTTGCAAGGCATCGTCGCGCCGACCTACGGCTCGAATACCGCGCTCTGGACGCTCTCGCTCGAAGTGCAGTTCTATCTGCTCTACCCGCTGCTGTTCGCCGTGCAGCGCCGCCTCGGGCCGAACCGCACGCTCGTCGCGCTGATGGCGCTCGCGGCCGTCTCGTATGCGCTGCTCGACCGCCACGGCGTGCTGATCTTCACGACTTACTGGTCCTGCTGGTATCTCGGCGCGTGGATCGCCGAACGCGACGTGCGCGGCCAGCGGCTCGCACACGGCTGGCTGCTGATTGCGACGCCGCCGTTGCTGGTGCTGGGCGGCGTCATGTCGACGCGCGAGGCGCGCATTCTCTGGTGCCTGCCCTGGGCGCTCGCGTTCACGCCCTGCTTCGATGCGCTGCTGCACGCCCGCCCGCGCCCCGCGTTCGTCATGCGCGCGCTCGAGAAAGTCGGCGACTTCAGCTACTCGCTCTATATCGTGCACATGCCGGTCTGCATCGCGCTGTTTTCCTGGCTGCTGCATTCGACGCGTCAAGTCAGCATCCTCTGGGCCTTCGTCTGTTTCTTCATCGCGCTCGCCAGCGCTTACGTGTTCCATCTGCTGGTCGAGCGCCCCGCCATTGCGGTGCTGCGCCGCGCGTCGGCGCGACGCCGCCTTGCCGCGAGCCAGGCGGGCGCCGCCTGAGCGCCAGCGCACGTTCGTGCGCAACGGCACGCGGTGTTGCGCGCAGGACTCGCCGCGCGTCCGTGTGTGCGACGCCGTACGGACAGTCGCGCCTCAGAAAATTAAATTTGACTTACAGAATATTTCTCGCCTCCAGATGGCCGCTGAACACGCGGCCAGGCGAGAACAAGTCGAGCGGTAACGGGGTTTTTCTTCAGGTCGTGAACTCACCGCGGTGCAACGGGGCATCGCGCAAACGGTGACGAATCGACGATCCAATGATTTCCGATGGCCGATCAAAAGTTATTGGGAGACCGGCAAATGTCACATCGCGATGATTTGTCCGCTGCATCGCCACGCGGCTCAGAGACGGGACCGGGCGTCGTTGCACGTTTCGAAACGATACGCGCGCAATTCGGCGATCGCCTTGCCGCCGTCGACGCAACGGGCGACGAGCGCTATGCCGATCTCGGCGACCGTTCGGCGCGGCTCGCAACCGTTTTGCGCGAACGCGGGCTCGCCGCGGGCGAACGCTGCGCGATCATGGTGCCGCGCAGCCGCGACACGCTCGCGCTGATCCTCGCGATCCTGCGCGTGGGCGCGGTCTATGTGCCGCTCGATCCGGCCTATCCGCGCGCGCAGCTCGATTTCATCGTCGCCGATTGCGCGCCCAAACTCGTGATCGCCGATGCGAGCACGCTCGCGAACGCCGGCGATTCGCACGGCGCATACGGCGCGCCCGTCGATCTCGCCGACCTCATCGCCGCCGCGCAACACGCCGCGCCCGCCGCGCCGCACGCGAGCGAACGCGACGACGCGGCCTACATCATGTACACGTCGGGTTCGACCGGCAAGCCGAAGGGCGTGATCGTTCCGCATCGCGCGATCCTGCGTCTCGTGCACGGCCAGACCTTCACCGCGCTCACGCCGGACACGCGCTTGCTCAATCTCGCGCCGCTTGCGTTCGACGCAAGCACGCTGGAAATCTGGGGCCCGCTGCTCAACGGCGGATGCGCCGCGATCATCAACGAAGTCCAGCCTTCGCTCGACGCCATCGCCGCCGAAATCGCGCGGCTCGGCGCGACGAGCGCGTGGTTCACGGCGGGCCTCTTCAACGCGCTCGCCGACTATCGGCTCGAAGCGTTCGCGCCGCTCCACGACGTGCTCACGGGCGGCGACGTGCTGTCGCCGCTGCACGTGCGCAAAGTGATGGACGCGCACGCCGGAGTGCAAGTCGTCAACGGTTATGGTCCGACCGAAAACACCACGTTTTCGTGCTGCTTTCGCATTCCGCGCGACGAAGCGCTCGCACATGGCGACGCGATTCCTATCGGCTACGCGATTGCCGGCACGCAGGCGTATATCGTCGATGACAAACTCGCGCCGGTCACCGATGGCGAAGTGGGCGAACTCGTGGTGGGCGGCGACGGCGTGGCGCTCGGCTATCTGAATCGTCCGGAATTGACGGCCGAGAAATTCGTCGACGATGTCTTTACGCAAGGCGCGAAGCTCTATCGCACCGGCGACCTCGTGCGCCGCCGCGCGGACGGCGCGATCGACTTCCTCGGCCGCAACGACCGGCAGATCAAGATCGCTGGCAAGCGCATCGAACTCGATGAAATCGAACATGCGCTGCGCGTCGCGCCGGGCGTCGCCGATGCGGCAGTCGCTGCATTCGAAGGCCGCAACGGCAAAGCGATCGCGGGCTTCGTGAAGGCCGACGCGGCTTCGGCTGCCGCCTTCGTCGACGCGCTGCGCACGCATCTGAAAGCGGCGCTGCCCGATTACATGGTGCCGACCGAACTGCGCGTGCTGCCCGACTTCCCGCTCACGCCGAACGGCAAGATCAATCGCAAGGCGTTGCTCGCGGAACTCGATATCGCCGCCGCGCCTTCGGCAAGCACGCAAACTCAGACGCAATCGCAATCGCAAGAGCACGACCTCGCCGACCCGCTCGCCGCCGTGTTCGAAGGTCTGCTCGGCAAGCCCGTCGACCGTCGCGCGAACTTCTTCGACCTCGGTCTGCGCTCGCTCGATCTGATGCGCGCGCACGCGATCATCGCGCGCGACGTCACGCAAGGTCTTGCGCTCGTCGATCTGTTCCGCCATCCGAACGTCGACGCTTTGGCCGCGCATCTGCGCGCCACGCTCGGCGCGCCGCAAGGCGGCAAGCTCGAAGCGCGCCGCACGCAGACGAGCGGCGCCATCGCCGTGATCGGCATGGCCGGACGCTTTCCGGGCGCGCGCAACGTCGCGCAACTGTGGGCGAATCTGCTCGCGGGCCGCGACTGCGTCACGCATTTCGATGTGTCGGAACTCGAAGACAGTTTCGACGACGCCATGCGCCGCGATCCGAGCTACGTGAAGGCGCGCCCGATCCTGCCCGACGTCGATCGTTTCGACGCGGGCTTCTTCGGCATGCTCGCGCGCGAAGCCGCGCTGACCGATCCGCAGCAGCGCCTGTTCCTCGAAATCGCGTGGGAAGCGTTCGAGGACGCGGGCTACGATCCCGCCGCCGTCGCGGGCGCGGTCGGCGTGTTCGCGGGCACGTCGATGAACACGTACTTCCTCAAGCACGTGCTCTCCGACCGCGCCGTGATCGACGAATTCACGAGCCAGTTCCAGATCGGCGAGTATCAGAAACTGGTCGGCGCGGGCGATTTCGTCGCCACGCGCACGGCGTACAAGCTCGGTCTCAAAGGCCCGGCGATTTCGGTGCAGACGGCCTGCTCGACCTCGCTCACCGCGATCGGCCTCGCCGTCGAAAATCTGCGCGCGGGACGCTGCGACATGGCGCTGGCCGGCGGCGTGTCGATCACCTTCCCGCAGAAGCGCGGCTACTTCTACCAGGAAGGCGGCATGGGCGCGGCCGACGGCGTGTGCCGTCCGTTCGACGCGCACGCGCAAGGCACGGTGTTCGGCAGCGGCGCGGGCGTGGTGCTACTCAAGCGCCTCGAAGACGCGCTCGCCGACAACGATCCGATCAGCGCCGTGATTCGCGGCGTCGGCATGAACAACGACGGCTCGGACAAGGTCGGCTTCACCGCGCCGAGCGTCGACGCGCAGGCGCGCGCCATCACCATCGCGCACGCCGAAGCGGGCATCGATCCGGCGACCATCGGCTATGTGGAAGCGCACGGCACGGCCACGCCGCTAGGCGATCCGATCGAATTCGCGGGGCTCGTGCAGGCGTTCCGTCTGGGCGGCGTGGAAGGCGGCCAGTTCTGCGCGCTCGGGTCCGCGAAGGCAAACGTTGGCCATCTCGATGCGGCTGCGGGCGTCACCGGTCTGATCGCGGCGTCGCTCGCGCTGCGCGAGCGCACGCTGCCGCCGCTCTCGCATTTCCAATCGCCGAATCCGGGCATCGATGCGGCGCGCAGCCCGTTCTACTTCAACACGGCCGCGCGCGCATGGACCGAGGGCTCGACACCGCGCCGCGCGGGCGTGAGTTCGTTCGGCGTGGGCGGCACGAACGTGCACGTCGTGCTCGAAGAAGCGCCGCTGCGCGAACGCGTCGATGCGCACGCGGAACCCGCGCCGCAGATCCTGCCGATTTCGGCACGCAGCGCCGCCGCGCTCGAACGCGCGAAAGCGAATCTCGCAACTTACCTGGCCAACCCGCTCGCATCCCATCCGCCACTCGCGCTCGCCGACGTAGCCGCGACGCTGCAAACGGGCCGTCGCGCGTTTTCGCATCGCGCGGTGATCGTCGCCGAAACGCTCGATCAGGCGCAGGCGAAGCTGCAAAAAGGCGCGCTCGAAGCGCAGGCGCCGCAAGCCGCGCCCGCCGTCGTCTTCATGTTCCCCGGTCAGGGCGCGCAGTATCCGGGCATGGGCGCGGCGCTCTATCGCAGCGAGCCGGTGTATCGCGAGTGGATCGACAAGGGTGCGGAAGCGCTCGCGCCGCATCTCGGCCTCGACATCCGCACGATGCTGCTGGGCGACGTGCCCGAAGGCGACGACACACCGCATCCGATCCGCTCGACGATCTACGCGCAGCCCGCGCTGTTCCTCACCGAATACGCGCTGGCGCAGTTGTGGATCTCGCGCGGCGTGCGGCCGACGGCGATGATCGGCCATAGCGTCGGCGAACTGGTCGCGGCCTGCGTGGCCGAAGCGATCGAATTCGAGGACGCGCTGCGGCTGATCGCGCAACGCGGCGCGCTGATGCAGTCGGCCGAACCGGGCGCGATGCTGGTCGTGCGTCTGCCCGAAGCCGAACTGCGCGCCGCGCTGCCCGAAGACGTCGATCTCGCCGCCATCAACGCGCCGACGCTGAGCGTCGTGGCCGGTCCGTTCGCGGCCATCGAAGCGTTCGAGGCCACGCTGAAGGCGCGCGATATCGAACATCGGCGCCTGCATACGTCGCACGCGTTCCACTCGCGCATGATGTCCGGCGTGGTGGAAGAACTGGCCAAGGTCGCGGACCGCCTGACGTTCGCGCCGCCGAAGATTCCGTATGTGTCGTCGGTGACGGGGCAATGGGCGGCGTCCGATCGTCCGGTGTCGGGCCGCTACTGGGCCAGCCATTGCCGCGACGTGGTGCGTTTCGCCGATGCGCTCGCGACCGTTACCGCGCAGGGTAAGCCGCTGCTGCTCGAAATCGGCCCGGGCCGCACGCTCGCGACCTTCGCGACGCAAGGGCTGACGAAGGACCGCTATCAAGCCGCCATCGCCTCGCTGCCCGATTTCGCGCAGCGCGAACGCGAACTGAGCGTGCTTGCCGAAGCGACCGGGCGGCTCTGGCTCAACGGCGCGACGCCGGACTGGCGCGCGCTGCATGGCGCGGATGCCCGCCGTATCGCGCTGCCGACGTATCCGTTCGAGCCCGAACGCCACTGGATCGACGCGCCCGCCACGGCCGCCGCTCGACCCGCTGCCGCACAAGAACAAACGCAAATAACGACGCAAGAACAAACGCAACTACAGACGCAACTGCAGACGCAAGCGGCGGCGATTGCCACGCCCGCTTCCACTCACGCGATTACCGACCATTCCCAGACCGCCATGGCCCAAACCGCTCAAATCGACCGCAAGCCGCGTCTCGTCGCCGAACTGGCGTCGCTCCTCACCGAAATGTCGGGCGAAGCGCCGGACACGTCCAATCCGGATGTGACCTTCTGGGATCTCGGCTACGACTCGCTGTTCATGGGTCAGGTCTCGCGCCAGTTGCGCCGCCGTTACGACGTGACGATCAGCTTCCGCCAGATCATGAGCGACTACCCGACGCTGCCCGCGCTCGCACAGTTCCTCGACGGCGCGCTGCCGCCCGATCCGGAACCCGTAGCCGCGCCCGCGCCGGTTGAAACGGCTGCGGTGGTTGCACCGGTTGCTGCTGCGCCGGTCGCTGCACCGACTGTCACCGCGCCGGTTGCGACTGCGGTGACCGCCGTGACCGCGCTGCCTGTCACGGGCGACGTGCAATCGGTGATCCGCGATCAGATCGCCGCCATGCAGTCGCTGATGACGCGTCAGCTCGACGTGCTGCAAGGCGTGCCGGTCGCCGTCGCTCAGCCCGTTGCGGCGATCGCGGCACCGGCGGCAGTTGCAACACCGGTTGCAGCGCCGGTTGCAGCAGCAGTTGCAGCGCCCGTAGCGGCAGCACCCGCAGCAGCAGCCCACGCCGCCGGTCCCGAAATCAAGTTCGAGGAAAACCGCCCGACGCGCTTCACCGCCTACAAGCCCGGCGCGACGACCTCGGCGCAGATGACCGACGTGCAAAGCGCCTTCATCACCGATCTCGCCACGCGCTACTCGGCCAAAACCGCCACGTCGAAGTCGCGCACGCAGACGTACCGCGCCGTGCTCGCCGACCCGCGCACCGCGAGCGGCTTCCGCGAAGAATGGAAGGAACTCGTCTATCCGATCGTCGCGCAACGCTCGAAGGGCTCGAAGATCTGGGACGTCGACGGCAACGAATACATCGACCTCGTGAACGGCTACGGCCAGACCGCATTCGGCCACACGCCCGACTTCGTCGTGGAGGCCGTCAACGCGCAAATGGCCGAAGGCTTCGCGATCGGACCGCAATCGCCGCTCGCGGGCGAAGTCGCGCAGATGTTCGCCGACATGACCGGCCACGAACGCGTCACGTTCTGCAACACGGGCTCGGAAGCCGTGATGGCCGCGATGCGTCTCGCGCGCACGGTGACGGGCAAGGACAAGGTGGTCTGCTTCGACGGCGACTATCACGGCCAGTTCGACGAAGTGCTCGTCAAGCCGGGCAGCGAAGCCGGCGTGCCGCGCGCGTTCCCGCTCGCCCCCGGCATCCCGAACAGCTCGGTCGGCAACATGGTCGTGCTGCCCTACGCGCGCTCGGAAAGCCTGGAGTGGATCAAGGCCAATATCGACGACATCGCCGCCGTGCTGATCGAGCCGGTGCAGTCGCGCCATCCGAATCTGCGTCCGAAGGAGTTCGTGCAGCAACTGCGCGACGTGACGGCCGCGAACGAATCGGCGCTGATCGTCGACGAAGTGGTGACGGGCTTCCGCGTGCACCCAGCCGGCATGCAAGGCTACTGGGGCATCAAGGGCGACATGGCCACGTACGGCAAGGTCGTCGGCGGCGGTTTGCCGGTGGGCGTGCTCGCAGGTAGCGCGCAGTACATGGACGCGCTCGACGGCGGCCAATGGCAATTCGGCGATGCCTCGGTGCCCGAAGTGCCGCCGACGTTCTTCGCGGGCACCTTCGTGCGTCATCCGGTCGTGCTCGCCGCGATGAAGGCCGTGCTGCTGCATCTGCAGGCAGCCGGCCCCGCGCTGCAGGAAACGCTCGGCGCGCGCATGGACGGCCTCGTGCAACGCATCAACACGCATCTGGAAAAGGTGGGCATCGCCACGCGCGCGGAGACCTTCTCGAGCTGGTTCTACATCAGCTTCGCGGGCGAAGATCGCCTGGGCAGCCTGTTCTACGCGTATATGCGCTTCCTCGGCGTGCACATCATGGAAGGCTTCCCGTGCTTCCTGACCACAAGCCATTCCGACGAAGACATCCGCAAGATCGGCGACGCCTTCGTCGAAGCGATCGCCGCGCTGCAAGCCGCGGGCATTCTCGGCGGCACGGCGCAGCCAGCATCGATTCCGGCAGCCGCAACCGCAGCGCCCGCGCCGACGCAAGCGCCGCTGACCGAACCGCAGAAGGAAATCTGGATGTCGGCGCAGCAAAGCCATGAAGCTTCGCTCGCGTTCAATGAATCGTTCACGCTGGAATTGTCGGGCGATCTGAACGAAGCCGCCTTCGAGCGTGCGTTCGCGGCGACGGTCGCGCGACACGATGCGCTGCGCGCGCACTTCTCGCGCGTCGGCGACACGATGTTCGCCGATGCCGACGCCCGCGTGCCGCTCGAACAGATCGACCTCTCGACGCAAGCCGACGCGCACGCACAACTCGCCGCGCTCATCGACGCCGAAGCGCGCGAAGTCTTCGACCTCACGCGTGCGCCGCTGGCCCGCGCCGCGCTCGTGCGTCTCGAAGCAAACAAGTGGGCCTTCGTGTTCACGGCGCATCACATCATCTGCGACGGCTGGTCGATCAACATCATCCTGCGCGATCTGCAGGCGCTCTACGCCGCCGAAGTCTCGGGCACGCCCGCCGAACTCGATGACGTGCAGAGCTTCCTCGCTTTCGCGAAGGCGCAGGACGAAGCCGGCGTCGATCAGGAAACGCGCGACTTCTGGATGAATCTGCATCGCGAAGGCGCGCCCCAACTCGACTTGCCCGGCGACCGCGCGCGTCCCGAAGTGAAGAGCTTCAATGGCGCATCGACCACGCGTCTGTTGAGCGCCGATCTGCTCAAGCAGGTCAAGACCACCGCGTCGAAACAAGGCTGCTCGCTGTTCGCCGCGCTGTTCGGCGCAGCGCAAGTGCTGTTCGGCCGCCTCGCGGGCCGCGACGACGTGGTGATCGCCGCGCCGATGGCGGGTCAATCGCAAGCCGGCGAAGCGCTGCTCGCGGGCCACTGCGTGAACTTCCTGCCGCTGCGCGTGAAGTTCGACGGCGCGCAGTCGTTCGCCACGCACATGAAGGCCGTGCGCGATCATCTCTACGATGCGGGCGATCGCCAGAACTACACCTACGGCGCGCTGGTGCGCGACCTCGGCATCAAGCGCGACTTCAGCCGCCTGCCGCTGACCGATCTGCAATTCAATCTGGAGAAGGTCGATTCGCAGCTCGACATGGCGGGCGTGAGCACGCGCTTCGCGCCGAACGCGAAGGCGTATAGCAACTTCGATCTGTTCCTGAACGTGATCGAATCGGCGCAAGGCCTGCGTCTCGATTGCGACTTCAACACCGACGTCTACGACGAATCGACGATCCAGCGCTGGCTCGGTTACTACGAAACGCTGCTGGGCGCGATCGCCCGCGACGCCGACGCGTCCATCGCCACGCTGCCGCTGCTCGGCGACGCCGAGATCCGCCATCTGCGCGACGAACTGAACGCCTCGCAGCGCGCCTACGATCTCACGCAGACGACGCCCGCGCTGATCGCCGCGCAGGCGCACAAGACGCCCGATGCCGTCGCCGTCGCCGACGAATTCGCGAGCTTGAGCTACAGCGAACTCGACGCGCGCGCCAATCAGATCGCACGCCGTCTCGTAGCGGCAGGCATCGCCCAGCACGGCCGCGTCGCGATCGCGATGGAACGCACGGCGATGACCGTCGCCGCGATGATCGGCGTGTGGCGCGCGGGCTGCGCCTACGTGCCGCTCGACATGACGATGCCGGCTGCGCGCCTGCGTCAGATTCTCGACGGCGCGGGCATTGCCGCCGTGCTCAGCGACGCGGGCAGCCGCGCCGTGCTGGAACCGGGCGATCATCGCGTGCTCGAACTGGAAACGCTGCTCGCGCAGCATCAGGACGCAAGCGTCGCGCTGCCCCGCGTGCAGGACGCCGATGCGGCCTACGTGATCTTCACCTCGGGTTCGACGGGCCAGCCGAAGGGCGTGGAAATTCCCCATCGCGCGCTGAGCAACTTCCTGCTTTCGATGGCGCAGGAGCCGGGCTTCACCGCGCAGGACCGCATCGTCGCCGTGACCACGTTCTCGTTCGATATTTCGGGCCTCGAACTGTTCCTGCCGCTCGTGACCGGCGGCCAGGTGTTCGTCGCGGGCCACGCGGAAGTGCGCACGGGTTACGAGCTGGTGTCGCGACTGAAGGCGCAGGCGTCCACGGTATTGCAAGCCACGCCGTCGCTGTGGCGCATGCTGCTCGAAGCCGGTTTCAAGGCGCCGCAAGGCTTCAAGATTCTCTGCGGCGGCGAACCGCTGCCGCGTGATCTCGCCGATGCGCTGCTCGCCACCGGCGCCGAAGTCTGGAACCTCTACGGCCCGACCGAAACGACAATCTGGTCCGCCGCCGCGCGCGTGCAGCCGAACGGCGCCGTCGTGCTCGGCGCGCCGCTCGCGAACACGCAACTGCACGTGCTGACCGACGATCTGCGTCTCGCGCCGGAAGGCGTGACCGGCGAACTGTGGATCGGCGGCGAAGGACTCGCGACGGGCTACTTCAACCGCCCCGACCTCACGGACGCCGCGTTCCGCACCATCGCCGTCGAAGGCGCGGCGCCCGCGCGTCTCTATCGCACCGGCGACCTCGCGAAGCGTCTGGCCGATGGCGCGCTCCAGCATCTGGGCCGCCGCGATCAGCAGATCAAGCTGCGCGGCTTCCGCATCGAGATCGAGGATATCGAGGCCGCGCTGCGTAAAGCGCCGGGCGTCGCGGCGGCGGCGGTCGCGCTGCATACGGTCAACGATCATCCGCGCCTCGTCGGTTATGTCGTCGAAACGCAGCAAGGCATGGCCGATCTCGGCGAGATCGCCGCGTACGTGGCGGTGGAACTGCCGACCTACATGGTCCCGACGCTGTGGATGGTGCTCGACGCGCTGCCGCAAACGCAGAACGGCAAGCTCGACCGCAAGGCGCTGCCGGTGCCGAGCGCCGACATGGTGGCCGCGCCCGCGCGTCCGGCTCCGGCCGCGCATGCGACGCTCAAGGCCGTGCCGCAGACGGCCGCGCCGGTCGAAGCGCAAGGCGCCGCGAGCACCACGGATGCCGCCAGCGAACCCGCCGCGCTGACGCCCACGCAAGCCACGCTCGTCTCGATCTGGTCGGACGTGCTCGGCGTGCAGCAAATCGGCATCGACCAGCCGTTCTTCAGCCTCGGCGCGGACAGCCTGCAACTGTTCCGCATCGTCGCCCGCATGAACGAGCGCGGTCTCGGCGTCGATGCGCGTCAACTGATGAAGAACGTCTCGATCGCGCAACTCGCGGCGAGTCTCGATGGCGCGCAAGTCGAAGCCGTGGCCGAAGTAGCCGCGGTCGCGCGACCCTCGATCCTCAACTTCAAGCGTCGCAACGCAGGAGGCATGTGAGCGATGAACGGGATAGCGTTGAAGATCGCGCCGACGGAAGCAGCGGATAGCGTGGCAGCGTTGGATAGCGGCTACGCGCTGTTCCCGGCGACCGCCTGCCAGACGCGGTTCTGGCATGAGCAGAAGGCCGCGCCGCACGCGTCGGCGCTGAACATCGCGTTCCGGCTGCAACTGTCGGGGCCGCTGAATGCCGCGAGTCTCGAACAGGTGCTCGCCGATCTGGTCGCGCGCCACGAAATCCTGCGCACCGGTTTTCTGATGACGGGCGCGGGGTTGCGTCAGCAGGTGTGGAGCGACGCGCCCTTCCGTCTCGACGTGATCGATCTGAGCGGTCTCGACGATCAGGCCGCGCTGGCCGAAGCGCAACGCGTGGGCGGCGAGCAGGCGCGCACGCCGTTCGATCTCGCCTCGCGCTCGTACTTCCGCGCCGTGTGGCTGCCGCGTTCGTCGACGCAAGGCGAGCTGCAACTGACCTTCCATTCGCTCGTGATGGACGGCTGGTCGTTTGCGATTGTCGTGCGCGAACTCGTCGAAGGCCTCGCCGCGCTGCATGCGGGCAAGGACGCCGCGTACGCCGACGTCGATCTGCATCACGGCGACTACGCGCTGTGGAAAGAAGAGTTTCTCGCCAGCGGCGCGCTCGATCGTGCGCGCGCGCACTGGCGCAACGAGCTGCGCGATTTCAGCCGCTTCGACGTGCCGGGCGACCGCGCGCGTGGGCAGGAGCGCCGCTTCCAGGGCGCAATTCGCTCGATCCTGCTGCCGCTCGAACTGAGCGAGCATTTGATCGCGGCGGCGAAGGCGCAAGGCGTGACGCTGTTCAGCGTGGCGGCGGCGAGTCTCGCCGTGGCGTTGCAGAAGGCCACGGGTAGCTCGAACACGGCGCGCGTCGCCATCGGCACGCAAATGTCGGTGCGCGACCAGCAGGAACTCGAAGGCGTGATCGGACCGCTGATCAACACGGTGATCCTGCGCCTCGACGTCGCGCCGGACAGCACGCTCGCTTCGGTGATCGCGCAATGCGGCGCGAAGCTCAGCGACGCCATCGAACATCTGCACGTGCCGTTCGAGGAGATGCGCGAGATGGCCGGCGAAGCGGCAAGCACGGATCGGCCGCCGCTGTGTTCGGTGAACTTCGCGTTGCAGCAGAGCTTCGTCGGCATGGGCGACGAAGTGCGCCGCGACGCGTTCGCCGCGACCACCTCGCCATCGTTCAACGCGGGCGCGCTCTACGACCTCAACTTCTTCATGGTGCGCCGTCCGGAAGGCTGGCGCATTTCGTGCGAAGGCGATCTCGATCTTTACGACGTGGCCACCATCGACGCACATCTCGCGACGTGGCGCGATGTGCTGCAGAACGTGGAGATCACGGCGCCGGTGGCGGCGCAGAAAGCCGCACCCGTTCATTCTCAAGTTCAGGCACAAACGCAGACGCAAATCGCAGCGGGCGTCGGCAACAGCGCCTTCATCAGCCAGGCCGAGATGGATGCGAAGGTGCAAAGCGTCGTGCGCTTCAACGAGGACGGCACGCAGACGCCCATCATCGTGCTCAACAACGTCGCCGTGTTCTACGAACTCGCGCAGCAGGTGGGCGCGCAACGCGCCATCGTCGACATGCCGATGGTGCCGAAGACGCCGCAGCACTTCCCGCCGCGCGCCTTCGAGGACATCGCCGCCGACGCCGTGCGCCTCATCAAGCGCATTCAGCCCGAAGGCCCGTACATCCTGATGGGTTATTGCGTGCTGGGCGCGATGGCGCTCGAAGCCGCTCATCAGATGCGGCGCGAAGGCGACACGGTGGAACTCGTGATCCTCAACGACTCGTGGCGGCCCGGCTATCGCGAATCGATGCCGTGGTACGACAAGATCCTGCGCAAGATTCAGGTCCGCAGCGACGACATTCCGCGCGACTTCCGCGCGACGAGGCGCGGCGAAATGTCGATGATCCATTTCCTCCAGCAATTCCGCACGGTACGCTGGTTCCGCCTGATCCAGATCGGCCTCAAGCTCGGCCTGCTGAAGCAGGATCCCGGCGGCAACGTGGTCGACGAAAACCTCTGGTATGGCCGCAATATCGGCTATCTGCGCGAGCAACAGGCGCGCTACCGTCCCGCGCCTTACGACGGCAACGTGCAGATCTTCCGCAGTGCGCAGGTGCTCAAGGGACGCCTGTTCGCGAACGACATGGGCTGGGGCGACGTGGTGACGGGCAAGCTGGTCGTGACCGAAGTGCCTGGCATGCACAACCAGATGTTCCGCGCAGCGGGCTCGGCGGTGATGGGCGAACAATTGCGCAACCGCCTGGCGGGCATCGAGACGCAAGGTGTTCGCAGCGATGTCAGCAGCAGCGCGGCGAACAGCGCGGACGACCGCGACGCGCCCGCTCCCTTCACGCGCCCGGCGCACGCCTGACGACACGCAAGGATCGCTTCATGTCGCCTTCGCGCAGAGTGCTGGTGGTGGCGTTTTGCAGCGCGCTGACGCTCGTCGCGCTGTGCGCGAAGCTGGCCGCGCCCGGCCTGTTCCGCCGCCCGCCCGTTGCGATGGCCGCAACGGCGTCGGCGGCGGAGCGGCCGGACGCGAAGATCCGTTTCGCCGTGCTCGGCGACTCGGACAGCCAGTCCTATCACGACACGCTGATGCTCGGTGGCCCCGACATGCGCGGCGGCGCGTGGCGCGCCACCACCTGGCAGTGGACCGAAGTGCTGGCGCGCCTGCGCGGCGATCAGGTCGATCTCGGCGCATGGGGCGCTTGGGGCAGCGGCAAGGTGCGCGCCTACGTGGACGAAGCGTTCGGCGCGTCGGCCCGCACGCCGCGCAAGGACGACTATCGCTACGACTTCGCCGTGAGCGGCGCGAATTGCAGCCAGTTGCTCGGGCATTCGCAGCGCCAGGCCATTCGCCTCGTCGAGTTGATGGACGGCGAATCCGAAGCCTGGCGCGGCGGCGTCGTGCTGATCCGCATCGGCATCAACGACCTCGGCGATCACGCGGTGCTCGACGCGCTGTCGCACGATCGCAACGCGCCGGAGCCGAACGCGCGCATCGACGCCTGCCTCGCCGAGATCGGCAAGACGGTGGCGCTGATCCGCTCGCATCATCCGGATACGCATGTCGTGCTCGTCGGCGTGCTCAGCAATGCGGACTGGTCGATCGAGTTCGACAGCTGGCAGTCCGGCGCGGCGATCGCCAATATCGATGCGGGCCTCGATCGCTACGACAACGGCTTGCGCAAGCTCGCGGCCGCCGATCGACAGCATGTGGTTTTTCTCGACGATCGCGCGTGGTTCCGCGGTCTATGGGGCGCGCGCGACGCGCAGGGCCGCCCGCGCTACAAGACGCTGCGGCTTCCGCCGGGTTGGGCTGTGACCAATACGTCGGGCGACGATCCGCACAATGCGGTGCTCTCGGACGGCCACGCGGGCGTGGTCTGGAATACGCTCTGGACGCAGCATCTGATCGCCGCGCTGAACACCGCGTTCGGGCTGCATATCGAACCGATCACGGACGCGCAGGTGTTGGGCTTCTTGCAGCCGAGCTTTGCCGCGAATTCTGCGGGTTCGACGCATGCGGCGGCGGCTCCCCTCACCTCCACCGCTGCGCCTTGACTCACTCGACGCGTTAGCCCATCCGCTCGATCAATTCCCGCCAGCAGGCAAGAATCGGTTCGCGCGCGAAGATCTGCAAATGGCGGCGAGCCTGGTCGATTCTGCGCTGACGCTCGTCGGCGGGCATGGCGGCGAGCGCCTGCATGCCCATCGCGATCGATTCGAGTTCGAGCGGATCGGCGTCGAGCATCGCGTCGCCGCCCACTTCAGTCAGAATGCTGGAGCGCGACACGAGGCACGGCAAGTCGTGCTCGATCGCCTCGATCACCGGCATGCCGAAACCTTCGAGCAAGCTCATCAGCACGAAGCCGGATGCGTTGCGGTACAGCCAGCGCAATTGCTCGTCCGTCGTATAACCGGGCAGCACGACGCCTGGCGTCTGCCGCGCGAGATTAATGGCCGTGTCGGCGCCCGGCTCGCGGCCACCCACCACGACATACTGCCAGCCTTGCTGCGCGAGTCTGCTCGCCGCGAACGCCTCGATGCAGCGCGCCTGATTCTTGCGATCGCCCACGCTGCCGACCGTCAACAGAAAACGCGCGCCCACACCGTCGACAGCCTTCGCTTCGCCGTCCTTCACGCCGAGCCGCGTGGGAATGTAAATCACCTTCGACGACGCAAAATCACAGCCATACAGCCGGTGAAATTCCTGCTGCGAGGTCTTGCTGACAAACACCATATGCGGTTTCACGCGGCGAATCTGGTCGTACGCACGCAGATACAAGTCGTCGACGCCCGGCGCGAAATACTGCGGATGCGTGATCGGGCCGACGTCGTGACACAGCACGATATCGCGCGGCTCCAGCCGATGGCGCACCACGCTCAACGGATCGAGATGCAAGGTCGGACGCGGATCGCGTATCACCGGCAACACCGCGGCGAACGGCGAGCGATACACGCGCGCGAGCGTTTCCTTGTGCGTCAGACGGCCCACGACGCGGCGCATCAGATCGCTGTGCGGAAACTCGTGCCACCGTCCGTAACGCACGCGCGAGACCTGCCCGCCCAGCGTCGAAATAATATCCTTGCCGAGAAATAGCTTGCCGGTGCGGTCGTTCAGCGCCAGCGAAAAATCGACATCGATCGACATTGCTTGCTCCACTATGCGTTGCATCAGCGCGTCGCGCCGGTCACGGTTCGCAGCGATTCGACCAGACTGCGGGCCGCCGACTGCCAGGTGAAGCGCGCCGCCTGGCCGTATCCGCTCGCGATCAGCGATTGCCGCGCGGACACGTCGTCGAGCGCCGTGAGAATCTGCGCGCGCCACGCCGGCACGCTGAACGGATCGGCGTAGAGCGCAGCGTCGCCGCACACTTCGGGCAACGCGCCGAGCGGCGCGGCAATCACCGGACAGCCGAGCGCCATCGCTTCCAGCGGCGGCAAGCCGAAGCCTTCGGTCAGCGAAGGAAACGCGAGCGCCCCCGCGCGCTGCATCAGACCGACGAGTTGCGCATCGCTCACGCGGCCCGCGAATCGCACGTTCGGCGGCACGGCATGGCCGAGCGACTCGAAATCCGCGCGCGTCGCGCCGCCGAACAAAACCAGTTCGATGTCGCGCAATGCCGGATCGGCAAATGCTTTTAACAACACGCCGATATTCTTGTGACGCTGCGTATTCGCGAGCGCCAGCACGTAACGCTCGGGCGTGAGTTTCAACGCAGCCAACAGTGTTTCGTCGGGACGCACCTGAAAAACATGATCGCAGCCGTTATGCACCACGACGATCTTGTCCGCGCTCGCAATGCCGTAACGCACCAGTTCCTGTTTCGAGAACTCGGAAACAGTGAAGATGATCTTGTGCCGCTTGCCAATAAAGAAATATTGAAACTTGTACCAGAGGCGGAAAGGCAGCGAATAGGAATCGGGCGACGAATACACCTGCGCGTCGTGAATCATCGTTGCCGAATCACGATGCAGCAGCGGCCCGAGATTGCAGAGGTTGAGAATGAAATCGCGGCGCCGCGCAAACGGAAAATAGCACTGCTCCCATGCAATGCGATGCATGCGGCGCGCCCAGCGGCTCTCGCGAATGCACGCGATATTGCGGTAACGCGGCACGTTCACGCGATCTCTCACCACCAGCGCGTAATCGACGTCGCCGCCTGCGTGCGCGGCAATCAACGCGTCGGTGGCCGCCACGAGCTGTTCGGCCACCCGATGCACGCCCGTCGGCGCCGCGCCGAAGAATTTGCCGTTGAACGCAATCGTCCTCATAGTTTTTCCGCGCGCTCGGGCGTCAGTCGGCCGCGCACGAAATCGCAGACGCCGATCCAGTTGCCGCGCAAGCGCCCGCGCCGGTCGACCCACGGTTCCGGCACGAAGCTGCGCACGACATTGCTCGATACATTGCGCAGCACATGACGCAGCGCGTCGCGCAGCGGCATGGTTTTCTTCTGCACCAGATACAGCGGATTGATCACCTGCGAATAGCCGAACTTGCGCCCGGATACGCGTCCGCGCTTGACGCCCATATGCACGCCCACCGCCGTATTGATGCGCACGACGCGGCCGCCGCGATTCCAGATCTGGCCGCCGAAATCGCGATCCTCCTGCCAGCCGTACAGCACGAGACGTTCGTCGAAACGCAGCCCCGCAATGCTGCTGCACCGGAACGCCATGTTGCAGCCGTAGGGACCGCCGGTCGGCGCGATGTGCATGTCGCCCGGCAGGTCGTTCGTGTTCGCGACGATCGCGCGCGCTTCCTCGTACGAGTAGCCGGGGCCGTGAATGCCGTCCGCGAGCACGGTGCCCGTCACGCAGGCAATCGAGGCGTCGGTTTCGAGCGCCTTCAATGCCTCGGCGATCCAGCGGCCATGCATGAGGAAATCGTCGTCGAGAATAATGACGACGTCGAAATCGGACGGCACATGATCGAGCGCGCGATTGCGCTGCACCGAACTGCCGGGCCGCCCCTGGATCACGAGCAGGCCGGGCCGCGAGCGCAGGTCGCCGACGTCCGCATCCGACACGCAGGACACGATGATCAGATCGGGTTTGACCGTTTGCAGGTCCACAAAGGCGACGACCTGCTGAAGAATTTCCGCACGCCCCAGCGTCGGGAAGATCACGCAGACTTTCGGCTTCTTGTCGAAAGGAGACGGATTCATTGTTTTACCTGTTGCGAAGTTATTCGCGCCAGCGCGCCAGTCGCGCATTCAAGGACACTGCATTGCCATTGCCGATAAAACCGCGCAGCAAGCCCGCGCGCGAGACGCCGAAGATCAGCATCGCGAGCAAGGCGGTTTCGCCGATCAAGCGTGCTTCGGCCATGCCTTCCGCGCCGCGATAGCTGGCCAGCGGAATCGCCACCAGCAGATTCACCAGCGCGCTCGCGAAGCCCGTCCACAGCAACAGTCGTTCGAGCTTGCGCGGCAAGATGAAATACAGACCCAGCACGCGCGTGCACACGCTGATCGGCAACACGAACACCATCAGGTTGAGAATCGGCACGGCGGGGCGGAATTCCTGACCGAATGCGAGCGGCACGAGCCAGTCCGAGAGGGCTTCGGTGAGAATCACGCCCGCGATCGCGCCCACGAGAAACACGGCAAAAATGCGCCGCGCGAACCAGTTGGCTTTCGCTTCGTCGTGCGCGACCAGATACATGACTTTCGGCGCGAGCACCTGGGCGGCGGGCGCCATCACGCCTAAAGCGGCGGCGATCAGGCGCTCGGAGATCCCGAACGCGCCGACTTCGGCGGGCGAGGCCATCAGCGACAAAATGTACGACGACGCGGCAAGCATCAGAATCGCCGTGCCGTTGTAGAGAAAGATCGTGGTGGAACGCTTGATCAGCGCGAACGCGGCACGCAGCGGCACGAGCCAGCCCGTCGACTCCTTGCGGACCAGCCAGTAGGACACGCCGGTTTGCAGCAGCCCGGAAGCGAAGGTCAACGGAAAAACAAGGCCGACGTCCGAAGGCTTGTGAATGAACACGAACAGCATCATGAGCGACAGCGCGAGCCCCATGACTTCGATCGCCATGTTCGTACGCACGCGGCCCGTGCTGGAGAAATACCAGCCGAGATTGAACGCGGCGAGAATACCGCCCGCGACGATGAAGAACGGCGCGTACGGCACGCTCGAAATCACATCAGAACGAAATGCCGCGATCAGGCCGATCACTACCGCCGGTGCCGCGATCACGAGGCGCGCCGTGAAGTGCTCGCGAAAGACCACGTCGTGATGGCCCGCCTGATCGGTTTGCACGAGTTCGCGTCCGCCGACCGTCGACAAGCCGAAGTTCACGAACAACCACAGCGAATTCGACAACGACGTGCCGGCCAGCACCACGCCGTAGCCGCCCGCGCCCAGCACGCGTCCGTAATAAGGAATCAGGACGAGCGGATAGAGGTAGCGAAACGCGTACGACAGGTAGACGGCGAACAGATCGAGTTTCGACAGCGAGGTGTCGAGCTTTTTCATGATCCCCCCTGCGAAACCCAGCGCGCACGCGCCATCGCGCGACGCGATACGCGCGGCGACAGGGCTCCGGCCGCCGCCGCGAAGATATAGAACGGCGCGCCCAGTTCGAACACCCCGGCGGAAGCGGAGGCCACGATGAGCGTCGCAATCATGCCGTGACGAGCCGCGTAGCAGATGGCGCGCTCGCTGAAGCCGTACGCGCTGGGGATCGGCGTGAGCAGCGACGTACCGAGAAACATGCCGTAGCACACCACGCCCACCACGCCGAGATTCGCCAGCACGACGATCAGGAAGCTCGACGTGCGAATGCTGCCGAGCCCGACGCCGATGCCATAGGTATCGAGAAAGTTGGTGACGCCCTGCGCGTTCCAGCCCATCCGCTCGACGCCCGACGAACTGCCGGCCTTGCTGAACACGGCCGTGTTGAAGAAGTCGGTGAGCGCATTGGCCACGCTCGGCAGGAACAGAATCACGTAAAGCACGACCAGCAGCCCCGCGCAGGCGCCGACCACCCAGAGCCGCTGCTTGCGCGCGATCGCCGAACGCGAGATCACGCCGGGGCGGCTGAACACGAGCACGCCCGCGTAAGCGCCGAGCCCGACATAGGCCGTGCCCGACGTCGACAGCAGCAGCAAAATGCCCGTGGCCAGCGCGAGCGAGCCCGCGATTTTGGTGCGATAGCCCACGAGCCAGAGATTCAGGCAGAAGATGAACAGCGGCAGCGTAAAACCCGAGAACGCCGAGGTCTCGCTGAAGGTGCCGCTGATGCGCACGAGGCCGCCCATTTCCTCGCCGGTCAGGTCGGCGAATTGAGCGGTCTTGATCGCGGACATCGCATCGATACCGGCCGCGTGAAAGACGATATCGAGGCAACCGGCAACCACGTCGAGCGCTGCCAGCACGAAGATCGCATTCGCGAGCGTTCGATAGACGCCGCGATATTTGAGGAACGCGTAGGTCGCGCAATAGACGATCACATCGCTGACGCAATAGACCGACTGGGACAGATTGCCGGACACCGGCCCGAGCGGTTTGAGCAGCACTTCCTGGCTGCTGCGGTCGACCGGATACACGAGCGTCGAGCCGAGCAGCAGGCGCGGCAACAGGATCGCGCCCACGACGCCCCATACGCAGGTGCACAGCAGCCAGAAGCCGGGCTTGTCGAGCGAGACCGCATCGGCGAGCGTCTTGCCGCCGGCGAGATTGAACGCCCGGATCGCGAAAAAAGCCAGAAAGAGTTGCGCAGGCAAGATCCCGATGCTGCCGAGGCCCACCGCCTGTGTGCTGCCAAACAGCGCAAACACCATCATCGCGTAGATGGCGCAGCGATGCGAGGTGTACAACGCCACCAGTCCGGTGACGAACACGATCAACCCGTATATCGACACGTCCCTGCCCCCAAGATTCGTTCGCCCGCCGATCACGCGCGCGCGATGTCGCTCATGTCGTCAGGCCTGCTTATGGCAGCGGCTCAAGGCACATTCGAAGCACATTCGAAGCGCGCTCGAACAACCGTCATGCCGACTGCCACCGCCGCACCACTTGTGGCGCATCGGTGAAGCCCTTGCCGGCGTCCATCGCGCGCTCAACCACGCTGAGAAACTCCTGTTTGAAGCGCTCTTCCGTGAAGCGCATCGCATTGCGCCTGCATACCTCGGGCTTGAGCGCGGGCTGACGCTCGAAGCGTTCCACTGCTTCGACGATGGCCTCCACGCTCTGCTCCGCGAAGAAGAGGCCGGTGCCACGTTCCGGGTCCGGCGAATCGATCACGATCTCGCGCGAGCCGCCGCGTCCGAATGCGATCACCGGCGTGCCGCACGCCTGGGCTTCGACCACCGAAATGCCGAAGTCTTCTTCCGCTGCCACGACGAATGCGCGCGCGCGTTGCATGTGATCGACGAGCACCGAGTCGGGCTGATAACCGAGCAAGGTCACGTTCGGCGCGGCGCAGGCTTTCACGCGCTCGAAATCCGCGCCGTCGCCGATCACGACGAGACGTTTGGACGGCATCGCCGCGAAAGCCTCGACAATCAGCGGAATGCGCTTGTACGGCACCATGCGCGAGGCGATCAGATAGAAGTCCTCGTGCCGATCGCTCAATTCGAAACGCTGCACGTCGACGGGCGGATACACCACGGTCGCTTCGCTGCCGTAGGCCTTGCGAATACGCCGCCCCACGAAGGCGGAATTGGCGACGAAGGTATCGACGCCGTGCGCCGTGCGCTGATCCCAGATGCGCATGTAATGCAGCAGCATGCGCACGATCCAGCTTTTCACGCCGCGCTGCAAACCCGCTTCGGAAAGATATTGATGCTGCAGATCCCACGCATAGCGAATCGGCGAATGCACGTAGCTCACGTGCACCTGATTCGGTCCCGTCAAGATCCCCTTGGCCACGGCGTGGCTCGACGAAATCACGAGATCGTACGAAGAGAGATCGAACTGCTCGATCGCGAGCGGCATCAGCGGCAAATAGCTGCGAAACGACGAACGCGCGCGCGGCAGATGCTGAATGAACGACGTTTTCGCATGACGTCCGCCGAGCTTGCCGCGTTGCGCTTCCGGAAAGAAGTCGACCACGCTGAACAGATCGGCTTGCGGAAACAGCTGGAGAATCTGTTCGACCACCTTCTCCGAGCCCGCATAGGTCACCAGCCATTCGTGCACGAGCGCGACGCGGCCAAAGCGGCGCGTGTCGTTCGCCGCATTGACCACGTTAGCCACATTGGCCACGTTCGCGAGATTGGCGAGGTTCGAGGCAAGTGTTACATTAGCCACGGCGAAATCTCCTCGATCAGCTTGACGGCGGTGGCGTGCCAAGTCAGCTCCGCCGTGCGTGCGCGGCCACGTTCGCGCAGGGTCGCGCGCAACGCGGCGTCGGCCGTGATGCGTTCGAGCAGTTGCGCGAGTTCCGCGGGGTCGTCCGGCGAGGTGTAGAGCACGGCATCGCCGCACGCTTCCTGCACGGCCGGCAGACGCGAGGCGATCACCGGACAGCCGAGCGCCAGCGCCTCGACCGGCGGCAGCCCAAAACCTTCATAACGCGACGGATACACGAAGCACGCCGCGCGGCGATACAGCGCGGCCAGTTCGCCGTCGCTCACGTAGCCGAGATGCCTGACGAAGCCGGGCAACGCGTCCTGCCCCGTGCCGTAGACTTTGGCATCGCCGCCGCCCACCACCACGATGTCGAATTTCGCGTCGCGAATCCGGCGCGCCGCATCGGCTACAAGCTGAAAATTCTTGTGACGATTGAGGCTGCCAACGGCGAGCACGAAGGGGCGCTCGCCCAGCGACGCGGCCACCTTGTTCTCGTCCTGTTGCACGCGCAGCATGTGCTCGCCACTCTCGTACACCACGCCGATCTTGCGCGCCGGAATCCGGTACGCGTCGGACAACTCGCGCCGCGAGAATTCCGACACGGTAATCACGCGCTGCGAAACCCGGCCGATACGCGGCGCCATCAGCCGATACCACGCGACGAACGAGCGGCTGTAGCTATCGGGCACACGCGCGGGCGCCGCATCGTGCAACACCGTGACCTGACGCCGATACATCAGCGGCCCGGAATTGCAGAGATTGAGCAGCAAGCGCCCACGCGCGGCCTGCGGCAAAGCCAGTTGTTCCCAACGCAAACCGCCGCCCTTGCCGCTCGCACGCAGCCCGACATGCCGGAACGGATTCGCCATGCCCGCCAACGCAGCGGGCACGATGATCTCGCTGCGCAGTCCGGCCACACGCGGATCGCCCGACTCGATCAATTGATCGAGCGCCCGAATGGTCTCGAACGCGAAACGATCGACGCCGGTCGCGCGCCGTCCGAGAAAACGGCCGTTGATCAGCAGATTGGGAGCAAGCGGGTCTTTCATTGGATCGGTCCAGGGCATCGCTCATGACCCGGCGTCATCCGTGCGCGCAAGCACCGCGACACACGACCGGATTCGACGAGCCACACCATGCAATTGGTATGGACCGAAGTGTGGCCGATCTTCCCCGCGTCGAATGTTCGCCTACGCTCATGCCGCGCCATTTCGCGCGGCGCGCGGCGCGAGCGAGGCGCGACCGAAGCGCAAGCAAGGCGCAATGTGCTGCGCACCACGTAGCGAAGCAGTTAATTGGTCCGCTGAAATAAAGACATTTCTATAATTCCTCCGGAAAATCCCGCCACGCCGCCGGAGCATCGAGTTGGACGAATGCGTCAGCGCGTCCCGTCTATTCCGGGCGGCGCCTTTCGCCATCGCTGCACTCACCGACGACATCCATGGCACGTCCAACCCGCCTGTACGGCCTCCAGCATTTGCGCTTTTTCGCCGCGTTCGCGGTGCTCGCGCATCACATTCTCGAAGAAGCCGCCGGCAGTTCGCTGGCCATCGTGCCCGCTTCGGCGACGCGCGTCGGCGCGTGCGGCGTCGATATCTTTTTCGTCATCAGCGGACTGGTGATGTGGCATACGACGGGCGGCTTTTCCGCGCAAACGTCGGCACGCCGATTCTTCTCCCGCCGCCTCACGCGCATTTTTCCGTCGTATTGGGCCTGCGTCGCCATCATGGTCGTGCTGGCCGGCAGCGGGCTCGCGTTCAAGCATATGGAACTGGACGCGGTCGGCATCGCCGAATCGGTTTTCCTGTTGCCGCCCACGACGTCGTCCGGTCTGATTCTCGGCGTGGCGTGGACGCTCATCTACGAGCTGTATTTCTATCTCGTCTGCACCGTCGTGCTGTGTCTGCCGTGGCAGCGGCTACGCACGCTGGGCATCGTCGCGCTGCTGGCCGCCCTGCCCTTCGTGCTCGATAAACTCGGCGCAACCGCGCAGGCGCAGTATTACGGCAGTCCGCTCGTCATCGAATTCCTGCTCGGCATTGCGCTCGGCGCGATCGGCACGCATTTGCCCGAGCTGGGCCGGCGCACGTGGCAACTCCTGTTGCTGGCTTGCGTCGCGCTGTTCTGGTGGGCCTCCGCCGCCTCGCCCGACACCGCGACGTTCGGTCTGCCGAATTCGTTCAGATGGTGGGCGTGGGGCCTGCCGTCCATGCTGCTGGTCGCGCTGTTCATGCAGATCCCCGACGATCGAAACCGCATCGGCCGTTCGCTGACGACGCTCGGCAACGCTTCCTATGTGCTGTATCTCACGCACGGTTTCTGGATGAACGCCTTCGCGAAGGCGATCAAAGCGGGCGTGTTTCATTCGACGTTCAGTCTTTATTTCGCCGCCGCGTGCGTGGCCTGTATCGCGGTGGTGTTCGCGCTGGTGGTTCACCGGTATCTGGAGAAACCGCTGCTTTCGAAGCTCGACGGCAAGCGTTCGCGTCTGCGCGAAGCGGCTATGAGCTGAGGTTTCAAGCGGAATTTAAAACGTCTGAAAATGAAAGCCCGACGGTCTTACGTCGGGCTTTTTTGCGTCCGGCTTCCGCGTATCGGCGACGATTAAAGTCACTGCGTCGAGCGGCTTTTCATGCGTGTATCGCGCGGTTCAGGATGTTCATCACGGCTTGCATTCCTGTTCGCGCGCGCGGATGTGCGAACCGGAACTAGGCCTTGGCAATTGCTTCTTTGTCGCCATTCACCCGCGCTCGTCCGCATTCATCCGCAGAATGGAAGAAGCCCACCACGGGTTCACCGTGGTGGGCTTCCTGTTTAACGCTTTCGTGGAATTCAGCGCTGCGCCATGCCCGCGTCTTTCGCGAAACCGTGGCTCGAATAACCGTAAGCGGCATACGCATCGCCGTAACGGCCTGGACGCGAGGTCATATCGTTGAAGATCACGCCGCGAATCGGCACACCGACCTGTTCGAAACGGCGCACCGACTCGCGCAGTTCCGCCACGCTCGTCGTGCCCTGACGCGCGATCACGAACACCGTGCCCGCAAGCTGTCCGATGATGCCGGCGTCCGCGACCGGCAGCACCGGCGGCGCGTCGATCAGCACGAGGTCGTAGGTCTCGTTGGCCCAATCCACGAAATCCTTGAAGCTGTCCTGACGCAACAGTTCGCTCGCGTTGGTCACATAACCGCCCGTGGCCACGAAGTCCACGCCCGGCATCACCTGACGATGCACGACCTGGTCATAGTCCTGCAGATAATCGACCACATCGGTCAGACCCGGGCTGCTCGGCACGCCCGTGTGCAGATTCAGCGAGCCGCGCCGCAGGTCGGCGTCGATCAGCAACACGCGCTTGCCCGATGCGCCGGACACTGCGGCGAGATTCACCGAGACGAACGATTTGCCCACCATCGGCGTCGGCCCCGCGAGCAGCACGACATGATTCGACGCATTCGCCAGCGAATATTCGAGCGCGCTGCGGAAGCTGCGCAGGCTTTCGACCGCGGCGTCGAAGGCCGCCGTATGCGCGAGCACCGTGTTCGTGCCGGGCGTGCCGTTCGGCACGCGGCGCGTGAGCGTATGTTGCAGACGGCTGCGCGGCACGGCAGCGAACACGGCAAGGCCGGTTCCCACTTCGATCTCGTCGACGAGCGACACGCCGCGCTTGAGGCGATGACGCACCAGCACGATCGCCGCGCCAACGAACAGCCCCGTGAAGAACGCGGCGATCACCAGCACCGCGCGCTTGGGACGAATCGGCCCTTCCGGCGGCACGGCCGCGTCGATCATGCGCACGTTCGACACGCGCCCGGCCTTGAGCAGACGCATCTGCTCACGGTTGTTCAGCAGGTTCGTGTAGATGTTCGTATCGACGGTGACTTCGCGTTGCAGGCGCACGAGATGCTGTTCGAGCGGCGGCAAGGCGCGCGTCTGTCCCGCGAGTTCGCTCATCGCCTTTTCGGCTTCCGACAATTGACCGTTGATTGCAATCACGGCCGGGTTGTCGTCGGTGAAACGCGCGAGCAACAGCGCGCGTTGCCCACGCAGGTCAGCGAGATGTTGCTGCGCTTGCGCCGAACTCGCCAGCAGCGAGGTCGCTTCGGCGCCCAGATTCACGGCGCCATGTTCGGAACGGAACGTGTTGTATTCGTTCTCGGCCTTTTCGAGCTGATCCTTCAGTTGCGGCAATTGCTTGTCGAGGAAGGCGATCGACTTCTCCGCTTCTTCCTGGGTGCGCTGCGCGTTCTGGCGGATGTACTCGTTGCCGATCGCGTTGAGAATCGTGCTGGTCAGCACTGGATCGCCGCCGTCGAGCGCGACGCCGATCACATCGGATTCCTTGCCCTTTTCCGAAATCGCCAGCGCCGACTGCAACTGCTGGATCGCACTCAGTTCGGAGCTGCGCGAGAGGTTGAACACCACGCCGGGCTCGCCGTCGATGCGGTTCACGAGCAGGTCGATCGTGCCGCCCACCACCGGCGCGTGCAGCGTCTCGCCCACCTTGCCTTCGAGCGTGGTGCCGCCGAACGCGAGCGTGTACGCGCCCTCGCCCTGATACGTCAGCACGAACGGGCGGCCCATCAGGCGCGCCGGCACTTCGAAGCTCGACACCTCGATGGCTTCGTCGCCCCACGCATAACCGCCCCAGCCGGACCAGTTCGAGAGATTCAGATGCTGCGCGGCCCAGCGCCCCACGACCGGAAAATAGCGCGGCGACGCATGAATATAGAGCTTGGTCGCGTTGACGGCCGCCGAAACGACCATGCGCGAACGCAGCACTTCCATTTCCGCCGAGGCCTCGGTCTTGATCGCGAACTGCGAAGACAGATCGGCGAGCGCCGACTTCGCGGCGTTCGGATTTTCCTCCACCTGGATCAGCATGTCCGATTCATACACCGGCGCCGCCAGCAGCGCATACACGCAGCCGACGAGCGTGCACAGCACGGTCGCGACCAGGATCGTCTTGCGGCCGGCATAGAGCGTATCGAGCAGATTGCCCATGTGTCCGCTTTCGGGCGCGACCGGCATCATCGAGTCGGCCGGCCCCTCAAGCAAATATTCGCGCTGATTCATTTTTATCCTCTCCGTGACGAAGGCGCCGAAAGGCGCGCTTCGCGTTCATGCGGACATCAGTAGCCGACCGCGCGGGTTGCTGCCGCGGCCTGCGTCGTCGGCAAAATCAGGCTGATGACACGGCTCCACTTGACGAGAGAAGACGTATCGACAAACACCACATCGTTGGGCTTGAGCTGGAACGAATCGGCCGTGGCCATCGCCGACGCATTGCTCGCATCGAGATGGAACACCGTGGGCTGCGAAGTATCGCGGCCGCGCACGACGTACACCTGCGAAGCGTCGCCCGACGCCTGGCTGATGCCGCCCGCGTTACCGAGCGCTTCGTTGAGCGACATGTGGCCGTTGTTGAACATCACGCCGCCCGGACGCTCCACTTCGCCCACCACGAACACCTTGCTGTCGGCCTGCCCGAAGACGCGCACGAGATCGCCGTCGCGCAGGATGATGCGGTCGGGATTGAAGCCCTTGCGGATCATCTCCGGCATGTCGACGACCACCGTCGTATCGCCGCGCGTGACCGCGACCTGCGAGCGATCGGCGTTGCTCGTGAAGCCGCCCGCGCGGTTGATCGCTTCGGGCAAGGTCATCGGGCGGTCGTTGAGCACTTCGACGCCCGGCGTTTTGACCTCGCCGTCCAGATACACGCGCTTGCTGCGATAGGTCTGGATGCGCACCGTCACCTGCGGCTGACGCACGTATTTCGCAAGCTTGTCGGCGAGCGCGTCGCGCACGCCCATTTCCGAGAGCCCTTCGACTTTCAGCGGCCCGATATAGGCGTACTGGATGAAGCCGTTGGTATCGACCGTATAGCCCGACGACACCGAACTCGCGCCGCTGCCGTCGCCGCCGCCGCCCGACATCGGCAGGTTCAGTTCGGGGTGGTCCCAGACCACGATGCTGAGAATGTCGCCAGGACCGATTTCATACGGCACGGCCTTGGCGAACAGCTTCTGCACGTCGGTGGGAATGCCCGTGGGGCGCGCCGCCGCTTCCTTCGTCACGAGGTCGCGCGTGATCTCGACGAGCGTGCCCGAGGGCGCGCCCGCGAAGCCCTTGGCCACCACGCTGTCCGGCACGTTCGAGCCGGGCGCGCCTGTGCCGGTCGCGCCCGCGTTCGCCTCGCCGGACGTGCCGCCGCCTTTCGCGGGGGCGTACGTCATGCCCGGCGCGAGCGCGCAGCCGCCCAGCCCGGCCATCGCCAGGCACACGACCCACAAGCCGACGCGGCGCTTCGCGCCCGCGCCAATCGATTGATACGCGTTCGTTTCCATTGACCTACCCCCATCCGTTGCCCATGTTCCGCGTCATTCCGTGTGACGCGGATACCTGGTCCGCCCGGCGCAAACGCGCCGCTCATTTCCCCTGCTGAATCCGGTGTTCAAACAAAACGACTCAAGCAATCTCAGTACGTCAGTACGCGCCGCTGCCGCGAATCACGACGAAAAACGTCTTGAACAGAATTCCGATGTCGCGACGGAAGGTCCAGTTCATCACGTAGAACACGTCGAGCGAGACGCGCGTGGCGTAGTCGATATCGTTGCGGCCGCTCACCTGCCACAGTCCGGTGATGCCCGGCGTCGCCATCAGGTAATACTTGCGCGCGTCGCCGTAGCGTTCCAGTTCCTGATCGATGATCGGGCGCGGGCCCACGAAGCTCATTTCGCCGCGCAGCACGTTCCAGAGTTGCGGCAGTTCATCGAGACTCGAATGGCGCAGGAAGCGGCCGATGCGCGTCACGCGGATATCGTTTTTAAGCTTGAATTCGCGCTCCCATTCGGCCCGCGCTTCCGGATCGCGGGCGAGCAGGTCCTTGAGCACCTGCTCGGAATTCACCACCATCGAGCGGAACTTCAGGCAACGGAACGGCTTGCCGTGACGGCCCACCCGCGTGTGCCCATAGAACGCCGCGCCGCCATCGCGTTTGACCAGCAGCGCCACGACGAACAACACCGGCGAAAGCAGCACCAGCGCGCTGAGCGCCGCGACGATGTCGAACATGCGCTTGAGCGCGTGGCCGACCACGGCGGCGCGCACCGAACCCATCTCCACTTCGATCGGCTCGCGATGCCACCAGGCGCGCGTGAGACGCAGCACGCTGAATTCCGAAAAGAACAGCGTGTGCGAGGCCATCAACGAGATGCCGGTCGTCAGCGTCCAGTAGATGAACCACGGCAGTTGCAGCAGATGATCGTGATGAATCGCGTAAAGCAGCACGAGGCCGCAGAGCTGCACGGCGAGCCACGCGAGCGCCGTGCGTCCCGCGACGCTGAAAATCGAGCGGCTGCCGCGCGAGCCGTAAGTGCCGCAAGCCGGAAACACCGAGAGCGCCAGTGCCGCACAAAACGCCACCAGCGTCGGATCGGGATGATGTGCCGCGCCGACCTGCGTGAAATTCAGGTTCAGGTGCACGGCGCACACTGCGCCCAGCACGATCAGCGCCACGTCGACCGTGCGTTGCGTCAGTAGCGAACTTCGCGTCAGCTGCGTTCCTTGCGTCAGCTGAGGCCCTTGCGTTAGATCTGACATGTCCTACCCCAGTGCGTGTCGTGTTCATCAGACGTTTTGGGTCTGACGTGGTCGTCCTCGGAGAGCGAACGCACGCTCTCTCTTTGCCTGGGGATGCAGATTCGTACTTCGCCCGCCCCAACAGGCCACAGCGACACATTACGGTGTGGACAACGGGCAAACCGTGCGCAATCCCACCAACGGTTTGTGTTCGTGGCGGCGGCTTCGTGGCGAGGCACGCACACCATGAAGCACGCCATGCGCGGGCGAGGCGATATGTACGGTCTCGCACATTCGCCGTGTCTTTTCGTGGCTTCTTTTTTTGTGTGATCTGCGTTTTCTCTTAGCAGCGCGCGCGTGACGATTTACGCCATTTAATAGGAATCCGTATTATTGGCGACGCAATTTTTTCCGTGATGTGTGCGGCGGGACACACAAGGCGATTCCTCTGCGGAATGCCGCATTCGTTTTCCCCATTCGTTTTCACCATTCGTTTTCACCATTCGCTCGCCGCGTTCGCCTACGCACACACTCGCGCGTTCACTCCGCCGCAGAATGTCGGCAAACCGCACCACGCGAGGAACCTGCCGTGAAGCTCTCTATAAACGCAGCCCGCCCGCACGCGACTGGGCGCCTCGTCGATACGATCATCGGCGCTTGCGCCGTCTTCGGCCTGATAGTGGGTCTCGCCGCAACGCCGGCACACGCCGCCGATGCGGTGCGCGCGATGCCCGCCAGCGATTTCATCGACTCGCTCGCGGTCAACACGCACGTGAATTACACCGATGGCGCCTACGTGAACGTCCACAACATCGCCGACGATCTCAACTGGCTCGGCATTCGCCACGTGCGCGACATCGTGCCGAACGGCTCGCCGCCCTTCGACAACTATGTGTACCTCGCGCGTCGCGGCGTCAAATTCAATTTTCTCGTGCGCACCAATATCGACGAATCGATCGCCCAGGCCGTGGCCTTGAATACCGCCGTGCCCGGCAGCGTTGCCGCCATCGAAGGCTTCAACGAGATCGATAACTTTCCGGTGACTTACAACGGGCTCAAGGGCGCCGCCGCCGGGCTCGCCTCGCAGCGCGACATCTATAGTCGCGTGCAGACCACGCCCGCGCTCGCGGGCGTGCGTGTGTACGACGTGACAGGTTATGACCCGAAGGGAGTCGACACGCGCACGAGTTCCGCCGATTATTCGAACACCCACGTCTATCCGCAAAACGGCGAACAGCCGAGCTATAACGCGAACGGCGACCACTGGCTGCCGGCGGCCCTCGGCTCGGTGAAGAAGTTCGAGTTGCCGGTCGTCGTGACCGAATTCGGCTATTTTTCGATGCCGCAATCGGGCTGGTACATGCTGGGCGTGGATGAACCGACCCAGGCCAAAGGCGTGCTCAACGGCTATATGGATGCGGCGGCGGCGGGCGTGAAGCGGCTTTTCGTCTACGAGTTGCTCGACCAGAAACCCGATCCGCAAAACAAGAACGCCGAAATGCATTACGGCATGTTTCGCAATGACAACAGCCCGAAGGTCGTCGCGCACACCATCCGCAATCTGACGACGATTCTGAACACGAACACGCCGCATCGCACCAGAGCGGCCGCGCGCGACACGCTCGCGTACACGCTCTCCGGCATGCCGGTTTCGGCGTACAGCTTATTGCTGAAGAAAAAGGACGGCCGCTTCGTGCTCGCGCTCTGGAACGAAACGCCGATCTGGGATCGGGCGAAAGGCACGCCGCTCGTCAGCCCGCCGGTGCCCGTTCAGGTGGGTCTCGGCGCGAACGCGCGCCGCGTGGATGTGTACGATCCGATGGTGTCCGCCGAGCCGCTCGCGACGCATCGCAATGAAGGCCAGATCAGCGTGGACGTGCCCGATCACCCGATCCTGCTGGAAATCACGCCCGCCGGTACGCCGGGCACCTGATTTCAATTCATTCGGATGACGAATTAAATGGCCGTGCTGAAAAGCCTGATAAAACCCGCCTGTGGGCTTTAACGTTTGACGAGCGCGCGCAGCGCGAAGAATGGCCGATACACCGACGGACACGCCGCGTACAGAAACATGCGGATGCGAAAACCGAGTTTGATGTGCGGCCTGCGCAGCGCGAGCATGAGGCGCTCGCCGAAACCGCGCGCCGCGAACAGATCGCGCACGTAGCACTCGCGCGCGAGCTTGGGCACGAGCAGCGCGCGCATCGCGTCGCCGACACCCGCGATATCGGCATCGCGTTCGAATTGCGCCGACTCCACGAGGCCGAACGCATTGGTCTGCTTCACGCGCGCGATGAACTGCTCGACCGTGCGCAGCCGCTTCTTGCCCGACAAGCCGCCGCGCCGGTAACGCACGAGCGGTTCGCGCAGGCTGACCGCGCCGCCCGACATCACGGCGCGAAACGTCATGATCTGATCTTCGGCCATCGCGCCCGGCAGCATCGGCCCGAAGCGCTCGAACAGCCGCCGCGACCACGCGTGCGACGCGCCCACGAGCCACGGACGCTCGCGCGCCCAGTCGTCGAAATTGCGGTACTGGCCGAGGTCGGTCGGCGCGATGCGGCCCGCCTCGCCGTCTTTGCCTTGCTGCCCCTTCGCGCCTTCGAATTCTTCGAGGTCGGACGCGATCAGGTCGATCTTGCGTCCATGCGCGTTCCAGCACGCGACGAGACGCTCGCAACGTTCGGGCGACGAGACGTCGTCGCCGGCCGTCACGACCAGCAGGTCGCCCTGGCTTTTCGCCGCGAGCTGGGACAGATGCGCGCTGATGCCCGCGTTTTTCTCGTTGCGGTTGAGCACGACGCGATGCGGTCCGCGATAGTCGCGCACGGCGGCTTCGATGGCGGCGAAGGTGCCGTCGCTCGAACAGTCGTCGGAGATCAGGATTTCGAGCGGCGAATAGCGTTGCGCGAGCGCGCCCGCGACGGCATCGGCGATCACACCGGCCTGGTTGTAGGCGATGAGCAGCATCGAGACCAGCGGGCGCGAGGCGTCGTTCGCGGACACGGCAGGACCTGCCTCAGTGCGTTCGTCTTCCAGGTTCATCGGCGATGGGCGGCCCGTGCAGGCGGGCGAGTGGGACGAGTGGGGTTGGCACCGCCGGGAGGCCAGTCCGGGCGGCGCGGGCGGCCATACTATCATGCGGCCCCGTTGACCCGGAACGCCTGGCGGGCGCGCCCGCCGCACCGTGGCGTCGGGCCGACACCGCCGTCCTCGCTCACACCCCCGCAGGCTCGCCGCGCGCGAGTTCGAGACGCTGGGCGCCGAGCCGGCAGATTTCGGCGCGGCAGCGGCGCACGTGGCGTTCGGCCAGCTCGATGGCAACCCCGACGCCGCCCGCCCGAATCGCACCAATCAGTTCGGCATGCTCCGCATACGTTTCGCCGACGCGCTCGCCGTACACGAAGCCCAGCCGGTGCACCACGTGGATGCGGTCGGTCACGCGCCGCAATGCCGCTGAAAGCTCGGCGTTACCCACGGCGTCGACGAGCGCGAGATGAAACGCCTCGTCGAGCGCGGCCACGCGGCGTGCATCGGTGAGCCGAGCCGCCTCCGGCACGAGCCAGATCGCGCCCAGCGCGTCGAGTGCCTGCACCGCCGCGCGATCGCCGCGCGCGTGGCGCTCGCAGAGTCGGCGGATCGCGAAGGTTTCGATCAGCTCGCGCATTTCGTAAAGATCGTCGAAGCGGCTGAAGTCGATCGGCGCGACTTCCCAGCCGCCGCGCACGTAGCCGCGCATCAGGCCGTCGCCTTGCAGGCGCTGCAGCGCTTCGCGCGCGGGCGTGCGCGACACTTCGAAGCGCGCCGCGACGGCCGCCTCGGTCAGCCAGACGCCCGGCAAGAGGCGCAGCTCGAAGATGTCCTCGCGCAAACTCTCGTAGACGCGGTCGGCGCGCGACGCTCCGCCGCGTGCGGCGCGCAGCGGCGTGGGCGAGCTGGTGGCGTTAAGCGGGTTGGGCGAGCGCGTGGAAAGCGTCGAAACGAGCGAGCGGGCGTCGAGCGCGGAGGCCGGCGGCGTCAACGGCGCGGCGGGCTGTGCGTTTGTTTGCACATCGGCGCTCGCAAGCGGCGACGGCGACGACGGAATGAGTAGATTGGGTTCGCGCATGATCGGCGCAATTATCGGCAGCGCGGCAAGGCTCCGTATTGACCTCGCTCCAATCCTGCGTCCGTCGGCGCGCATGCGCCCGGCAGCCCACGGAGGCGTCCCGGCGCCTTTGTATAATCGCGGTTTCGGCCCGCATTCACGCTGCATTCAGCCCGCATTCAACGCGCATTTAACTTTTTGACCGGCGTTCACCTTTCATGCTCAGTTTCGCCCTCGGCTTCATCGTTTCACTGCTGGTCACGCTGCTGATCGTGCGTTACGCGCATCTGCATGAAAGGTTTTCCGTCGATTCCGATCTCGCGGGCGTGCAGAAATTCCACGCGCGGCCCGTGCCGCGCATCGGCGGAACCGGCATTCTGGCGGGACTCGTGGTGGCCGCCGCGCAGCTTCACCACGCCTGGCCGACCGTGTCCGGCGGCATTCTCGGCATCGTCGCCTGCGGGTTGCCTGCGTTCGGCTCCGGGCTCGTCGAGGATCTGACCAAGAAGGTCTCGCCGCTCGCGCGCCTCGTCTGCACGATGGCCGCCGCCGCGCTCGCGTATTTCCTGCTCGGCATCGCGGTCACGCGCATCAGCGTGCCGCCGCTCGACTTCCTGCTTTCCTACGCGGCCATTTCGTGCGTGATCACGGTGCTGGCCGTCGCGGCGCTCGCGAATGCCGTCAACATCATCGACGGCTTCAACGGCCTCGCCTCGATGGTCGCGTTCATGATGTTCGCCTCGCTCGCCTACGTGGCATTCCAGGTGCACGACCCGGTCGTGCTCTCTGCCTCGCTGATCATGATGGGCGCGGTGATGGGCTTCTTCATCTGGAATTTCCCGGCGGGCCTGATCTTTCTCGGCGACGGCGGCGCGTACTTCATCGGTTTCATGCTCGCCGAACTGGCGATCCTGCTCGTCATGCGCAACCGCGACGTCTCGGCCTGGTATCCGGTGCTGCTGTTCATGTACCCGATCTTCGAGACCTGTTTCTCGATCTACCGGAAGAAGTTCGTGCGCGGCATGTCGCCCGGCATTCCCGACGGCGTGCATCTGCACATGCTGGTCTACAAGCGCCTGATGCGCTGGGCCGTGGGCGCGCGCACCGCACGCGAACTCACGCGCCGCAATTCGCTGACGTCGCCGTATCTGTGGCTGCTGTGCCTGATCGCCGTGATTCCGGCCACGCTGTTCTGGCGCCACACGCTGCATCTGTTCTGCTTCGTGGTGGTGTTCGCCTTCACTTACGTGTGGCTCTACGTGAGCATCGTGCGCTTTCGCTCGCCGAAGTGGCTCGTGGTGCGCAAGCAGCGCCGGACCTGAAGCGGCGACGGCAGTGGCAGCGGCGGCGAACGGCGCAATTGCCGCACCCGCCGCGCATCCTCCGCGTACAGATGGCCCCGCTGCGCCCCGCCGTGCGGGTACAATTTACCGGATGGCTGCCCGGTGCCGGCCATCGCCTTACCGCACGCCGTTGTGCACCGCGATCAGGGAATCCATCACAAGGAGAGCCGACATGAGCCGTTACCTTGCTTTTGCCCTTGCGCTGTTCGCCGTCACCCTCGCCGCCTGCAACACCATCGCCGGAGCCGGCGAAGACATCTCGAAGGGCGGCAACGCCATCACCAATTCAGCGGACAAGGCCAAGTAACGCGATAGGCCTGCCCCCGGCCCCGCCTTCGCGCGGGGCCGTTTCGTTTGTGCTTCGCCCTCAATGCTGCGCGCGCAGCCGCGCCACCTCCTCCTCCAGCTCGCGGATGCGCGCGTCGCGCTCGTCCAGCGCCGCTTTCACGTCGGCGGCCTCGAAACGCTGCGGAATATGCTGCGGGCAGTTCAGATCCCACGCCGTCACCGTGAAGACGATCGCACGGTCCGCGCGCGCCTTGTAGCCGGACGGCATCAGCCGTTCGATCAAGGCCGGGTCGTCGTCGATCACGCGCGCCTCGCCCCAAATCTTGACGCGGCGCCTGCGCGCGTAATCGATCAGGAACAGATACGCCTTCGCGTTGTCGGTCAAATTGCCGAGCGTGATGTATTGCTGATTGCCGATGAAATCCGCGAACGCGATCGTGCGCGCGTCGAGCACGCGCAGGAAGCCCGGCGGCCCGCCGCGATGCTGGATGTACGGCTGGCCTTCGCTGTTCGCGGTGGCGAGGAACACGCTGCGCTGCGCCTCGACGAACGCCTCGATATCGGGCGTGAGGTCGGTGCCGAAACCGCGCTGCGTCTCCATCCGGGCATACATTTCGCGGGAACCCAGCTGCGTCTGCATCGCCTTCACGGTGGGCGTGAACGCAACGTCGCTCGGGTAAGCGTGAACGGGCGATTCCATCTTCGGCTCCTTCTGGCTGCGCGGCAGCGCGCTGGAGATACCAAGATAGGGCCTACCGTCGGCAAAGAGAATCCCGCGCGAGCGGGAATCATCCTCCCGAATTTCGGGAGGCTCGCAGCACAGAGAAAAAGCGCGCGTGCATCGTAGCTCCTTTGCGCTGCGCGAAGCGCTACCCTTGTAGCTCGCGCCGCGCCGCGCGAGTCCACTCATCGCTTCGGCCGGGGCGTTCGCCTCATCCGCCGCAGCGCATTGGCTGTTTCAGGCCGGGAGGAAAGCATGTCGAAAACGATCTGGGTCGTCGTCGCCAACCGCGTCACCGCACGCATTTTCGCGACGGATAATCCGCTCGGCGCCATCGAGGAAGTCGAGACGCTGCTTCATCCCGAAAGCCGCGTGCAGGAACAGAGCCTCGTGAGCGACCGCTCGGGCCGCACCGAGCGCTCGGGCGGGTCCGGCCGCCAGTCGAGCGACCCCGACACGCAGCATCACGAGCACGAAACCACGGTGTTCGCGGCGCAGGTCGCGGCCCTGCTCGCGAAGGCGCGCAACGACGCGCGTTACGGCACGCTCGCGCTGATCGCGCCGCCCGCGTTTCTCGGCGCGCTGCGCAAGGCGCTCGACGCGCAGACGCGCCATCTCGTCACGCTCGAACTCGACAAGGATCTCGCGCTGCTCGATCCGCGCACGCTGCGCACGCATCTGCCCGAGCGGCTCGTGCGCGCGGAAACCTGAACCTTCGCGCGTAAAAATCGCGTCGATCCCGCGCCGATCCTGCGTAATGCCCGCCTAACCCGCGAGGTGCGCGAGACAGGTGCGCACGAAGCCGATCGCGTGTTCGCCGGCCAGCATGCCTAGCAGGCCGACGAGCGCGATCGTGGGCGGCGCCGGCGACTTCACGTCGAGCAAGCTGTAGAGCAGGCCCGCAAGCGCGCCCACCGCGAACGAAACCAGATAAGCCTTCATCGTTGCGCTCCCCGCCCTTGCGTCCGGTTCATCACGTCCGTCAAGCCATGTCGATCACGACGCGTCCGCGCGTGCCCGCGGCGACCGCCGCATAGGCGTCCTTCGCGCGTTCGAGCGGATAGTGCGCCGCCACCACGGGCGCGGCGAAGCGGCCCGCGTCGAACGCTTCGGCCAGCGCGCGCATGATCGGCGCGGCGTCGGCGACGCCGAGCTTGGCGCTGTCGGCGCCCAGCAGCTGCGTTTCGTTGTGATAGAAGTCGATCAGGTCGAACTCCACGCGGCGCTTGCCCGTCGCGCTGATCTCCACCACCCGGCCGCGCCGCTTCACGAGCGAGAGCGCCAGTTCGAAAGCCACGCCGCCGACCGCGTCGTACACCACGTCCGCGCCCGCGCCGCCCGTGAGATCGCGCACGCGGCGCGCGGTGTCGGCGTCCATCGGCACGAAGGCGTCGATCAGGCGCGCCGCCGGCGAATCCGCGTCCGGCGCCTCGCGGCCGATGCCGATCACGCGCGCGCCGCGCGCCTTGGCGATCTGCGTGACCGCGCCGCCCACGCCGCCCGACACGCCGATCACGGCGATCGTTTCGCCCGCGGCCAGTTGCGCGTAATCCACGGTGCCGAGCCAGCCCACCACGAAATTCACGCCGATCGAGGCCGCCTGCGCATGCGTCAGCGACGCGGGCTTTTTCGCCAGCGCGGCCACGGGAATCTCGATGAACTCGGCGTGCGTGCCGTCGCGCGTGAAGCCGATGTCGCCGCCCGTGCCCCAGACTTCGGCGCCGAGCCATTCGTCGGGGCCGGCGACCACGACGCCGCTGAAATCGCGGCCCGGCACGCGCGGCGGCACGGTGTGATCGAAATGGCCCGAGACGTTCTTCACGTCGCTCGGATTGACCGACGCGCTTTTCACCTGGACCAGCGCGTGGCCGGCGGCGAGCTGCGGCGTCGGGAGATCGACGAATTCGAGGACGTCGGGCGTACCGAAGGTCGTGAAGCGGATGGCTTTCATGGCATGACTCCGTGAGTGCGTTCTAGCGTGAGAAGCAGTCTAGATTGCCGGGATGCCGTGATGTGGACAGATGCTTTCGAATTTCGGACAAGGCGCGCGCAAGAAAACGGCCCGCGCGATGGCGGGCCGTTTTGGCATCGTCGAGACACGCCGCTCAGAGCGCGTTCAGCGGAATCTTCAGATAGCGCACGCCGTTGGCCTCCGGCTCGGGCATGCGACCCGCGCGGATATTCACCTGGATCGACGGCAGGATCAGATTCGGCATGGCCAGCGTGCGGTCGCGCGCCGTGCGCATCTGCACGAAGGCGTCTTCGGTCACGCTGTCGTTCAGATGGATGTTGCCGCGGCGCTGCGCGGTGACCGTGGTTTCGAACGCCGGGCCGCGCGACTCGGGCGGGTAGTCGTGGCACATGAAGAGACGCGTCTCGCCGGGCAGATCGAGCAGACGGCGCACCGAGCGATAGAGCGTGTGCGCGTCGCCGCCCGGGAAGTCGCAGCGCGCCGAGCCGACGTCGGGCATGAACAGCGTGTCGCCGACGAACACCGCGTCGCCGATCTGGTAGGCAAGATCGGCGGGCGTGTGGCCGGGCACGTGCATCGCGCGCGCCGTGAGCGGACCGACGTGGAAGGTCTCGTTGTCCTTGAACAGATGATCGAACTCGCTGCCGTCGGCGGCCACCGTATCGCCGAGATTGAAGACCGTGCGGAACACGCCCTGCACCGTGCGGATGTGTTCGCCGATCGCGATCTTGCCGCCCAGTTGCTGCTTCAGATACGGCGCGCCCGAGATGTGGTCGGCGTGCGCGTGGGTTTCGAGCAGCCACTGCACGGTGAGCCCGTACTCGCGCACGAAAGCGATCACGCGGTCGGCGGAACCCGTGGACGTGCGGCCCGACTTCGGATCGTAGTCGAGCACGGGGTCGACGACCGCGCACACCGAGCCGCGCCCCGTGTGCACGACGTAGGTCACCGTGGACGTGGCGGGATCGAAGAACGGCTCGACGAGCGCCGCGGGGGACGCAGGGGTCACGGGGGCGGCAGCGATGGGGGACTCGGACATGGGTGCTCCAGACGACAAACTCGGACAGATTCGGACAACGGCGCGCAGCGGCCGGAACACGCTGCGACGCCTTCCCTTTCAAAAAATGCGACTAAAACGCGCGCGAGACTGCGGGGCGGCGTACGGGCCGACGCATTCATTCCGACAACGTCATCGCGATGCTTTATTGAAACACATATTATGAACGGATATAATGTTTTTCAACAAACTGTCAGCCTGTCCGGGACGCTGTGACGCGGCCGGGCCGACCGAACCTTGATCCGGCGCTCACCGGCGCCCATTCGCCGCACGACCATGAACTCACCGATCACTCCCGAAGCGCTCGGCGCCCTGCGCGAATCTGCCGAGAAATGCTGTGCGCTGCTCAAGGCGCTCGCGCACGAAGACCGTCTGCTGCTGCTGTGCCAGCTCACCGAAGGCGAGCGCAACGTGGGCGAGCTCGAAGCGCTCGTCGGCGTGCATCAGCCGAGTCTCTCGCAGCATCTGGGCGTGCTGCGCGAGGAAGGTCTCGTCGAGACGCGTCGCGAAGGCAAGTACATCTATTACCGCCTCGCCAGCCACGAAGTCATTCAGGTGATGCAGACGCTGTCGAGCCTCTACTGCGGCCGCCTCAAGGCGCGCCCCGCGTAAGCCGTGTGATGGCCAGGTGACGCCCATGAATATCGATCTCGCTCACTTCACGCCGCTCGCCTCGCTCGCGGGCGGTCTCATGATCGGTGCGGCGGCCGCGCTGCTCGTGCTCGGCAATGGGCGCGTGGCGGGCATCAGCGGCATCGTCGGCGGCTTGCTACGCGTACGCGATGCGGCGGGAGAGCGGGCGTGGCGGCTCGCGTTCGTCGCGGGGCTGTGCGCCGCGCCTTGGGTGTGGTGGCTCGCGCGGATGAATGTCGGCGCCACGTCGGATGCGACGTCGGGCGCGGCTTCGTCCACGACAGCCAGCGCCGCCCTGCCCGCTTCAAGCATCGCCGCAGTCATCACCGCATCGCCGCTCACGCTGATCGTCGCGGGCCTGCTCGTCGGCATCGGCACGCGTTACGGCTCGGGTTGCACGAGCGGTCATGGCGTGTGCGGCATCGCGCGCGGCTCGCTGCGTTCTTTTGCCGCAACCGGCCTCTTCATGGCCGCCGGTTTCGTCACGGTCTACGTGGCGCGGCACCTCGTCGGAGCCTGAACCATGCGCGCAATCCGCCCACTCGTCGCCCTCGCCTGCGGTCTGCTGTTCGGCCTCGGCTTGATCGTCTCGGGTATGGCGAACCCGGCCAAGGTGCTAGCCTTCCTCGACCTCGCGGGCCGCTGGGACCCGTCGCTGGCTTTCGTGATGGCCGGCGCCATTCTCGTCGCCGCACCCGCTTTCCGTTTCGCGCGCACGCGCACCGCGAGCCTGCTCGGCGCGCCCATGCAACTGCCCACCGCCACGCGCATCGATCTGCGGCTCGCCATCGGCGCGCTGCTGTTCGGCGCGGGCTGGGGTCTCGCGGGCTTCTGCCCCGGTCCCGCGCTCGTCAGCGCCGCGAGCGGTCAGCCGCGCGCGTGGCTGTTCGTGGCCGCGATGCTCGCGGGCATGGCGCTGTTCGCCGTGTTCGAGTCGCGCACCCGCCGTTCTTAATCTGCCCCACTCAGGAGTTTTCGAGTCCATGCAAATCGTGCAACACGACGCGCGCTTCGCGAGCGCCGATCAGATCTCGCCCGCCGACCTCGCCGAGATCGCGGCTGCGGGCTTTCGCTCGGTCATCTGCAACCGGCCCGACGGCGAAGGCGGCCCGACGCAACCCGCGTCCGCCGAGATCCGCGCAGCCGCAGAGCAACTCGGCCTGCAATTCGCCTGGCTGCCCGTCACGCCCGGCAAGATCGGCCCCAATGAAATCGCGCAGTTCACGCAACTGCTCGCCGACCTGCCCGCGCCCGTGCTCGCCTATTGCCGCACCGGCAATCGCGCGACCAACCTCTGGCAGTTCGCGCAGGCCAGCGCCGCCGCGCATCCGGTCGCCGAACCGGTCGCGCCCGCCGTCACGGCCACGCCCGCCTGCGACTGGAACGCGGACGAGAAAGCTTGGGACGTCGTCGTGATCGGCGGCGGTCTCGCGGGCATCTGCGTGACGTCGAGCCTGCTGCGCCGCCAGCCGAATCTACGGATCGCCATCGTCGAGCCCAACGATCATCACGACTATCAGCCGGCCTGGACGCTCGTGGGCGGCGGCGCATTCGACGTGAAGAAAACCCGCCGTCCGATGGCGAGCGTGATCCCGCGCGGCGCGACGTGGATCCGCGCCGCCGCCGAGCGCGTCGAGCCGCATGCGAACCTCGTGCGCCTCACCAACGGCGAGTCCGTGGCCTATCGCCAACTGATCGTCGCGCCGGGGCTGCGCCTCGCGTGGGAACGCATCGCCGGTCTGCAGGAAACGCTCGGCAAGAACAACGTCACCTCGAACTATCGCTACGATCTCGCGCCGTACACGTTCGAACTCGTGCAGCGCATGCAGGGCGGCACCGCGCTGTTCACGCAGCCGGGCATGCCGATCAAGTGCGCGGGCGCGCCGCAAAAGGCGATGTATCTGGCCTGCGATCACTGGATGAAGCGCGGCGTGCTCTCGAAGATCAAGGTCGAATTCGATCTCGCGGGCGCGGTGCTGTTCGGCGTGCCGACCTTCGTGCCGCCGCTCATGGAATACGTGAAGCGCTACGACGCGAAGCTCGAATTCAACGCGAACCTCGTTGCGATCGACGGCCCGGCGCGCAAGGCCACCTTCGAAGTGAAGGACGCCGACGGCAACGTCACGCGCGTGGAAAAGCGCTTCGACATGATTCACGTGGTGCCGCCGCAGGTGCCGCCCGACTTCATCCGCGACAGCGAACTCGCCGACGCCGCGGGCTGGTGCGAAGTCGATCACGCGACCTTGCAGCATCCGCGCTGGCCCAATGTGTTCTCGCTCGGCGACGTCAGCTCGACGCCCAACGCGAAGACGGGCGCGGCGGCGCGCAAGCAGGCGGTGATCGTCGCCGAAAATGTGCTGGCCGCGCGCGCGAACCAGCCGCTGCGCTATCGCTACGACGGCTACGGTTCGTGTCCGCTGACGGTCGAAAAGGGCAAGGTCGTGCTCGCGGAGTTCGGCTACGGCGGCAAGCTGCTGCCCACGTTCCCGCTCGACCCCACGCGTCCGCGCCGTCTGATGTGGTTCCTCAAGGCCAGCGTGCTGCCGCGCTTCTACTGGAGCGGCATGCTCAAGGGCCGCGAGTGGTTCACCGGCGCGGCGCACGAGTAAGCGTCGCGCTGCCTGCCGAACCTGACGTCACTTCGGAGAAGTTCCACATGGCGCATATGGATATGGTCACGCTGGTCAGCGCCGCGCTCGGCTCGGTCGTCGGCCTGATCCTCGCGCTGACGGGCGCGGGCGGCGCGATCGTCGCGGTGCCGCTGCTGGTGTTCGGGCTCGGCCTCGAAGTCGCGCAGGCCGCGCCGATCGGCCTGTTCGCGGTGGCGCTCGCGGCGGGCATCGGCGCGCTGCTCGCGCTGCGCGAAGGCAAGGTGCGCTACAAGGCCGCCGCGCTGATGGCGGTCTCGGGCGCAATCATCTCGCCCGCCGGGCTGTGGGTCGCGCATCGCGTGCCCGACGCGCCGCTCATGCTGATATTCGCGCTCGTGCTGGCGCGCGTGGCGTGGCGCATGTTTCATCAGCAACGAGCGAGGACCGACGACGACGCGCTCGATCTGCAAGGCGGCGCCGACCTGTGCGCGTCCGACCTGCCCTGCCGTCTCAACGCTGATCGCGGCAAGCTCGACTGGACCGCGCCCTGCGCGCGGGCGCTCGCGCTCTCGGGTGCGATGGCGGGCTTTCTCTCGGGTTTGCTCGGCGTGGGCGGCGGCTTCGTGATCGTGCCCGCGCTCAAGCGCGCCTCGGACATTCCGATGCAAGGCATCGTCGCGACGTCGCTGGCCGTGATCGCGCTGGTCTCGACGGCGGGCGTGGCCGCGTCGGCGGCGAGCGGCCACATGCTCTGGCTCAACGCCGTGCCGTTCGCGGCGGGCGCGCTCGTCGGCATGCTGATCGGCCGCGTGTTCGCGCGCCATGTGAGCGGCGCGCGTCTGCAGCAGTCGTTCGCGGTGTTCGCGGGATGCGTGGCCGTGGGCATGGCCGTGAAGGCCGTCCACGCGATGATGGCGGCGGGCGTGGTGTAACGCGCGCGGCTTCGGTTCAAGCGGGGCGGCTGAGTGCCGCCGCGCCGCTCATCCCTCGAAATCGAGCCCGCCGATCAGCACTTCCGGCTCGCCCTGCGTGCGCGTGGAAAAGTCCACCGGACGCGCCGTCTCCCACGAGGCCATCTTGCGCATCGTCGCGTCGAGATAATGCGCGAAGCGCGCCTCGCCGCCGGGCTCCATGAGCCGCTCGATCTCGTCGACGTCCCACGTCAAAAACACGTTCAGCGGATACGCATACGGATGGCGGTTCTCGCTCGACGTCCCCGAAAGGCGCACGCGCGTGGGATGGCCGCGGCCCGCGTTCGGCACGACCTCCACGTGCACGTCCGGCCCAAACTGCTTCGCGAGCCGCGCGGCAATGCGCGGCGCGAATTCTTCCTCGAAGCGATGGACGGCTTCGTTGCTCATGCGCGCGTGTCTCCCTGTTCGGCGAATCGCGGATGCCGCTTGTGTGCGGCTTGTCCGTGCTGTGTTCGCAGCTTGCCGAAACATCCTACCGCGACGTCAGCGCAGCAGCCAGTCGCCGTAGGATTTGCTGCCGATCAACAACACTGCGTGCACGTCTCGCGCTTCAAGCGATACCTCAAGCCGTCTCGCGCAGGCGGCGCGCCGCCAGCAAGGTGCTGCGCAGCCCTTCGAACGAATAGATCAGCAGCGCGACCCAGATCGCGCCGTATCCGAACGCGCGCACCGAGCCGAACGGCTCGCCATAGATCAGCACGCCGGTGAGCAACTGGAGCGTCGGCGTCACGTACTGAATGAGGCCGAGCATCGAAAGCGGAATGCGCCGCGCGGCCGCCGCGAACAGCAGCAGCGGCACGGCCGTGATGGGCCCCGCCGCCACCAGCAGCAGTTGCAGGCCGAGCGGCGCGCGCGCGAAATGACTCGCGCCCGCGAGGCCGATGATCGTCAGATAGATCAGCGCGACCGGAAACAGCAGCACGGTTTCGAGCGCGAGCCCTTCGAGCGCGCCGAGCTTCGCGGTCTTGCGCAAGAGCCCGTAGCCGCCGAAGGTCACCGCCAGCGCGAGGCTGATCCACGGCGGCGTGCCGTTCTGCCAGGTGAGCCAGGCCACGGCGAGCGTCGCGATGGCCACGGCGCACCATTGCAGCGGCCGCAGCCGTTCGCGCAAAAACGCATAGCCGAACACCACGTTGATCAGCGGATTGATGAAGTAGCCGAGACTCGCCTCGACGATATGCCCCGCGTTCACGGCCCAGATATAGAGCCCCCAGTTGGCCGACAGCAGCACGGCGCTCGCCGCGAAGCGCGCGAGCAGACGCCGGTCGCGCAGCGCGGGCCGCAGCCACGCCCAGTGATGACGCACCACGAGCACGCCGAGCACGAACACGAGCGACCACGCCATGCGATGCGCGAGCATTTCGAGCGCGGGAATCTGGTGCAGCGTCTTGAAGTAGACGGGAAACAGCCCCCACAGAGTGAAGGCGGAGAATGCGTACGCGATGCCGGGATTCATGATTCGTTCTGGTGTCTGACTGCGGGCCGGCCGCGAACTGTCGGCGATCGAACCGCGCTGCGAGAAGGCCGGGGCAAGCTGGCTCGCGCCCATCCGATGGACGCACTCACGCCGACGACAGGCCGACACGCGAGGTCCGGAGCGAGCGAAATATCGGCCAACCCTGCGCCGAACCGCCGGTTTTGCGACAATAGCGGATTTTCGCCGCCAGCCCTTGCCGCTGTCCAGCCTGACGACGCGCTTACGATCCCCACGCGATCGACGCCGCCGCGCCAGTCCGGACGTGATCGCGACACGGTGCGAAGCGTCATAGCCCAGGCAGTCAGGCCACTTTAGTCCGCGATAGTCCGCGCCGTCCGCGATGCCCCTACCCCATATCGATCTGCTGTATTCCGTCTCCGGCCTCGCAGTTGGCTTTCTGGTCGGCCTGACCGGCGTGGGCGGCGGCTCGCTGATGACGCCGATCCTCGTCCTGCTGTTCAACGTGCACCCCGCGACCGCCGTCGGCACCGACCTGCTTTACGCGGCGGCGACCAAATCGGCGGGCACGCTCGTGCACGGCCTCAAGGGATCGGTGGACTGGCGCGTGACGCTGCGGCTCGCGGCCGGCAGCGTGCCCGCCGCGACCATCACGCTGATCCTGCTGCACCGCTTCGGCATGGATACGCCGCGCGCCGGGCATCTGATCCAGTCGGTGCTCGGGGCGGCGCTGCTCATCACGGCTGTCGCGCTGATCTTCCGGCCGCAGCTCGCGGCGTTCGCCTCGCGCCATCGCCATGCGCCGGGCGAAGCGCGCACGCTGTTCTTCACCGTGCTCACGGGCGCGGTGCTCGGCGTGCTGGTCTCGATGACTTCGGTGGGCGCCGGCGCGATCGGCGTGACGGTGCTGCTGCTGCTCTATCCCGCGCTGCCGACGGTGCGCATCGTCGGCTCCGACGTCGCGCATGCGGTGCCGCTCACGCTGCTCGCGGGCGCGGGGCACTGGCTGCTCGGCTCGATCGACTGGTCGATGCTGCTCTCGCTGCTGTGCGGCTCGCTGCCGGGTATCGCGATCGGCAGCATGCTGTCGTCGCGCGCGCCCGAGAAGCTGCTGCGCGTGCTGCTCGCGGCCACGCTGACGCTGGTCGGCGTGCGCCTCGTGCTGGCCTGAGCGCCGCGCGGCTGAATTCGGCCTCGCGCGATTCAGCGTGGCGCGATTCACATAGCGAAACCGGCGCGCCGCGCCTCAGCGGCGCGCGCGCCACGACCCGCCGGCGCGCGCCATCGGCGTACCCGGCATGCCCCCGGCCAGAAGCCGCTTCAGCCGCTTCAGGCGGATTCAGCCCGCGTCAGAGATACGGCGCCTGGCGAAAAAACCGCCCGTTCAGATCGACCTCGAATTGACGCAGCCACTGCCCGCGCGCATCGATGCGATACGCCTGGGCCCAGGCGCCGCGCCGCACGACGAGGAGTTCGCCGTGCTCGGGATCGTCGGGATCGGTTTCGCCGCGCACGTCGAAATGGATGGGCGCAAAGCCATGCCGCGCACAGGCCAGCTCGAACGCGGCCCGGTCGATCAGCGGCAAATCGGTATAGGTATGGATAGTCATGACAGTTACCTGCAATGAGTCCGCGCACGATCCACGGATAGCATGACCGGGACCTGCGCACTTCCAACATATACCGCCAATTGCGCGTCCGCTGTGTGTCAGTCCGCACTTGCGCGCGCGCTTTTCCTCGCGCGCTGGAAATAGTCCGATAAAAGCGAGCCGATAAACGCAGGCCGAAAACCGCGGACGATGAAAGCACCCCAAAAAAACAAAACGGGCTCCGGCGCGATGCCGGAGCCCGTTCGTGCCGCCCGCGCGCCCGGCGGTGCTGCCGGAGGCGCGAGTGATCGGCTTACGACTTTATTGCTGCATGACCGTCAGCTTGTTCGTCACCGACTTCACGCCCGCCACGCCTTGCGCGACCTGGCCGGCCTGATCGATCTGGTCCTGCGACGGCACCGAGCCGGTCAGCGTAACCGCGCCGCTACGCGAGCGCACCGTGATGTTCGACACGTCGATGCCCTGCGCCTTCGAAAGCGCCTTGCGCACCGTGTAGCCCAGCTTGCGGTCGGCCTTCTTGCCGGCCGGAGCGGCCTTCGTGGTCGTGGCGGCAGCCGCGCCGCTCGCTGCCGAGTTGTCCTGCGCGTACACGCTGCACGCCACCGTCACGCAAGCGACTGCGGCCAGGGTCTTCAGAATAGCGACCGATTTCATGTTCTCTCCTTGTTGCTATCGCGTAAGTACTTCTCTCGTTGCTTCGCTCATTGCTTCGCCCAATGCTTAGCTCCGTAGCGAGGATGGACCGCTTCGGCCGACGGCAGACGGCGCATGCGCCGTCTGCCGGTCGCGCACCGGCGGCTTCGTTACGACACCCGCGGGCAGCCGCCGGAGGCGCCTTCGAGGGCGCGCGCGACGACATAGCCGTGGTCTGGCCACGCTGATGCGAGAGAGTGCGAGAGGCTGGAATGGGCACGGTGCGCTGGGCGGGGGCGGGATCGGTCGATCCACCCTGACGCGCCCTGGCCGCGTACCTCGTTATTGTCTTTTGTTCGTTTTGTTCTGTGTCTCGCGGCGAACGGCAAGGGCCGCCGCGGCGCTCCACAATTTAGCCTGGGCGCGGCGCGAGCGCAAAGGATTTAAGGGCGCGGCGCGGCTTGCGCGCCACGGCAACCGCGCGGCACGCTCACGGCAACCTGTTAGCCGCCGCAACGGCGATTCTCATGTACCATCGGCGGGCGGACCGGCCGCGAACGGCCCGGGCGGACCGCCCGCCCGAAACGGCCGACGCAGCGAGCGCGCCGGGCGCACTGAGCACAGCGCGCGCCGACCGTGCAGACGCCACGTCCGCGCACGTGCACCGGCGTCCGACTACCCGGCTCGCATCGCCCGCCCCACGAACCTCCGAGGCCCGCCTTTCCCCGATGAAGTCCCCCACCGGCCGCAAACCTCCTCCCCGTCTCGTCGCGCGTTTCGTGGCGATTTCGTGGCGCGACCTGGCCGTCTCCTTCGGTCCCATCCTGCTCGTGAGTGTGGCCGCCATCTGGCTCGCCGTGCGCCTGATCCAGCCCGCGCCGCCCAGCACGCTCACCATGAGCGCCGGCCCCAAGGGCAGCACGTTCTGGAACGCCGCGCAGAAGTACAAGGCGATCCTCGCGCGCAACCGCATCACGCTGAACGTGCTGGAGTCGGAAGGCTCCGCGCAGAACCTGCAGCGGCTCGCCGATCCGGCTTCGCACGTCGACGTCGCCTTCGTGCAGGACGGCCTCGCCAGCAAGGTGCCCGACCGGCTCGTCTCGCTCGGCAGCGTCGCCTACGTGCCGCTCGCGGTGTTCTATCACGGGCCGCCCGTCACGCGGCTGTCGCAGTTCGAAGGCGAGCGCCTCGCCATCGGCGCGGAGGGCAGCGGCACGCGCGAACTCGCGCTGACGCTGCTCAAGGCCAACGGCATCGTGCCCGGCGGCAAGACGCAGTTGCTGCCGCTCTCCGGCGACGACGCCGCCCGCGCGCTCGTCGAAGGCAAGATCGACGCGGCTTTCCTGACCGGCGACTCCGCGCAGCCGCCCGTCATGGGCCGCCTGATGCGCATGCCGGGGGTGCGCTTTTTCGACTTCACCCAGGCCGATGCCTACGCGCGTCGCTTTCCCTACCTCACGGCGATCACGATCCCGATGGGCGCGTTCGATTTCGGCCGCAACCTGCCGCCGCATCCGTTGCAGTTCATCGCGCCGACGGCCGAACTGGTCGCGCGCGACTCGCTGCATCCGGCGCTGTCCGATCTGCTCGTCGATGCAGCCAAGGAAGTGCACGGCCGCTCGACGCTGCTCCAGCGCGCCGGCGAATTCCCGGCGCCGCGCGCCCAGGACTTCCCGATCAGCGACGACGCCGCGCGCTACTACAAATCGGGCAAGGGCTTCCTCTACCGCGTGCTGCCGTTCTGGCTCGCGAGCCTCGCCGACCGCCTGCTGGTGGTGCTGGTGCCGATCATCGTCGTGCTGATTCCGGGGCTGCGGCTCGTGCCCGGCCTCTACGCCTGGCGGGTAAAATCGCGCATCTACCGCTGGTATGGCTCGCTGATCGCGCTGGAACGCGCCGCGCTCGCCGACAACTCGCCCGCCGAGCGGCGCACGCTGCTGCGCCAGCTCGACACCATCGAGGAATCGGTCAACGGCATGAAGATGCCGCTCGCGTATGCGGATCAGTTCTACGTGCTGCGCGAGCACATCGGCTTTGTGCGCTCGCGGCTGTCGCCCGCCCGCGAGGGCGGCGCGGCGCGCGGTGAGCATGGCGCGAGCGGTCTGGACGGATTCGGCACAATCGGCGGATTTGGCGGTATGAGCGGCGCGCCCGAGAACGCCGAAGTCGATACGGGCGACGCGATGGACGAACGCGTCGCCGAAGAAGCGTCCGAGGCGAAGGAAGCCGGCGCGGAAGCGAACACGGAAGCGAACACGGAAGCGAACACGGAAGCGAACACGGAAGATAACGCGGGAGCGAACGTGGAAGACAAGGCAGAAACACGCAACGAAACACGCGGCGCCTGACACCGCCCGCGCAGAAATTGCAGCACGCAGCACCGAATACGATCGATACTCAAACGACGGGTCGCCGCTGCGGCCCGCATGAAAGCCCATAGCGGAGGAACAGCATGATCAGCGGCATCGACGCCAGCCAGCCAGCCTGGTTCTACGACTTCGTGTCGCCGTTTTCGTATCTGCTGCTGGAGCAGTACGACAAGTGGCCGGGCTTCGACTTCGCGCCGACGCCGGTCCTGCTCACCGACCTGCACCGCCATTGGGGCCAGCCGCTCGGCGCATCGATTCCGGCCAAGCGCATCTTCACGTACCGTCACGCGCTGTTCCGCGCCGAACAATTGGGCATTCCGTTCAAGATGCCACCCGCGCATCCGTTCGACTCGGTCAAGCCGATGCTGCTCGCCATCGCGGCGGGCGGCGACTTCGCCTGCGTGCGCGAGATCTTCCGCTTCATCTGGCGCGAAGGCCGCGACCCGTCGACCGAGGAAGGCTTCGAGCAATTGTGCGAGCGCGTGGGCATCGCGCACGGCGAGGCGCTGATCGAGGAAGAAGCGGTGCGCGCGCAACTGCGCCGCAACACCAACGACGCGATCTCGATGGGCGTGTTCGGCGTGCCCACGTTCTGGATGAACAAGCAGCTGTTCTGGGGCGAAGACGCGCTGCCGATGGTGCTCTACTGCGCGCGCACGCCGAACTGGCTCGACTCGCGCGAGGTCAAGCGCATCAGCGCGCTGCCTTCGGGTTTGCCGAAGCCGGAAAAGGCCTGAAAACCTGCGGCGCACGCGGGCGAGCGACGCCCAAGCAACGTATAAGCAACGTATAAACCACGTCCGCCGCCCGCGCTGATCCCCGCCATACCGCGCGCCCTATGGCCAGCGCGCGCGCCGCGGCTTAAGGTTATGCCTGACGCCGTGCGCACGAAGCGCGGCGCGTGCGCGCTCACTGCGTTCCCCGCGTTCCCGCTTTCATCGCCATGGACGACTCTGCCCTTTCCCTCGATATCTGGCTCGTGCGCGTGCTGCGCACGCTGCTGGTCGAGCGCAGCGTCACCCAGGCCGCGCTGCGGCTGAACCAGACGCAGCCCGCCATCAGCACCGCGCTGCGGCGGCTGCGCGAAGTGCTCGGCGACCCGATCCTCGTGCGCGGCAAGGCCGGCATGGTGCCGACGGAATACGGCGAGTCGCTGCTGCAATACGCCCAGCGCGTGCTGCGCGACGTCGATTTCGTCGCCACGCCGCACGGCGAATTCGATCCGCTGCGCTCGAAGCGCACGTTTCGCCTCGCCGCGCCCGACTATCTCAACGACTTCTTCATGCCGACGCTGATCGCGCGTTTTCGCGAAGCGGCGCCCGCCGCACGGCTGGAGATCCTCTCGCTTTCGCCGACGCTCGACCATCACGCCGCGCTCGACGCGGGCGAACTCGACATCGTGATCGGCAACTGGCCGAAGCCCGATCCGCGTTTCGCGCGCAGCGACCTGTTCGCCGACAAGATCGTCTGCCTGATGCGCGCCGACCACCCGCTCGCCCACGCGCCGCTCTCGCGCGAGGACTACCTGGCGGCGGGCCATCTCGCGCCCACGCCCTACACCGGCGCGAACGCGAGCCCCGTGGAGCTGGGTTTCGCGAAGGCGCGCGCGCATCGCCACATCGTCGCGACGCTGCCGTATTTCGGCCTCGTGCCGCAAGTGCTGCTGCAATCGGATCTGATCTTCACGACCACGCGCCGCTTCGCGCTGCACTACGCGGGCATGCTGCCGCTCGCGGTGGTGGAGCCGCCGTTCGCGTTTCCGCGCATCCGCTGCTATCAGATGTGGCATCCGCAACCGGACCGTCCTAGCGACGTGGGCTGGCTGCGCGAGTTGATCGATGCCGTCTCGGTGTCGTTGACGGTGCCCGCGCGCAAGCGGCGCGCGAAGCAGGACACGGCCTCGAAAGCCGCCATCTGACGCCGCAAAAACAAAAAAGCCGGACAACAACGTCCGGCTTTTTCAAGCTTCCGCAAGCGTGCGCGCTACGCCCGCGCGAATCCGCTCTCCTGCGCATGCCGATGAACGTCGAGCGGCATCACCACGCGCAACTGCATCAACTGCGCGGCCACGGCCACCGCAATCGATGACGGCGCCTTGTCGACGATTCCCGTCACACCGATCGGGCAAGTGATCTCGTCCATGCGCTCGCGCGCGATGCCGCGCTCGGCCAGACGCCGCTCGAACTTCACGCGCTTGGTTTTCGAGCCGATCAGCCCGAACCACGCGAAATCGCGCCGCTTCATGATGCGCAGCGACAGCTCGAAATCGAGCGCGTGATTGTGCGTCATCACGATGAAGTATGCGCCCGGCGACGCGCTGTCGACGATCGCCGCGGGCGTGTCGGTGGCCTCGACCTGCACGTTGGCGGGCACTTCGTCGGGGAACAGTTCGTCGCGCTCGTCGACCCATTGCACCACGCACGGCAGCATGCCGAGCAGCGTCACCAGCGCGTGGCCCACGTGCCCCGCGCCGAACAGCACGACGTGCATCGGCCCGTATTGCGGCACCGGCGTGCTGCGCCGGCCGATCACGACGCGCCCCGTCGCATCCACGCGCACACAATGATTCGGATGACTGATCATGTTGCGTTTCCCTCGCTGATCCGTGGACTCAGGCCCGCGCCATCGCACGCACCGCACGCACGCTCTTGAGGATTTCCTCGGCGGTCGCCGGGGCGTTCATCGGCGGATTGAAGCGGTAATCGGCCACGCTCGCCACGGCGTCGCGAATCGCGAAGAACACCGAGAACGGCAACAGCAGCGGCGGCTCGCCCACGGCCTTCGAGCGGTGAATGCTGTCCTCCGCGTTGCGGTTCTTGAAGAGCTTCACGCTGAACTCGGGCGGCGTGTCGTTCACGGTCGGGATCTTGTACGTGGACGGCGCGTGCGTCATGAGCTTGCCGTCCGGCTTCCACCAGAGTTCCTCGGTCGTGAGCCAGCCCATGCCCTGAATGAAGCCGCCTTCCACTTGCCCCACGTCGAGCGCGGGATTCAGCGAATCGCCCACGTCGTGCAGCGCATCGGCGCGCAGCACGCGCATTTCGCCCGTGAGCGTGTCGATCACGACTTCGGACACGGCCGCGCCATACGAGTAGTAATAGAACGGCCGGCCGCGCAGCGTCGCCTGATCCCAGTAGAGCTTGGGCGTGGCGTAGAAACCGTCGGACCACAATTGCACGCGCGCGAGATAGGCCTTCTGCACCAGCGTGCCGAACGGCACCACTTCGTCGCCGACGATCGCGCAGTCGTTCGCGAACCGCACGTCCGCCGCGTTCACCGCGCCCTTGCCCCAGGTGGTGGCCGCGAGCGTCGCCAGCCGCTCGCGCAACTGGCGCGCGGCGTCCTGTGCGGCCTTGCCGTTCAGATCGCTGCCCGTCGAGGCCGCCGTGGCGGACGTATTCGCGACTTTGCTCGTGTCGGTGGCCGTCACGCGCACGCGGCCGAACTCGATGCCGAGTTCGTGCGCGACGACCTGCGCGACCTTGGTGTTCAGCCCCTGGCCCATTTCCGTGCCGCCGTGGTTCACGAGCACCGAGCCATCGGTGTAGATGTGCACCAGCGCGCCCGCCTGGTTGAAGTGCGTGACGTTGAACGCGATGCCGAACTTCACCGGCGTGATCGCGATGCCCTTTTTCAGCACCTCGTTGTCCGCGTTGAACGCGCGAACCGCCGCGCGGCGCGCGCGATAGCCGCTCGTTTGCGCCAGCTCGTCGATCAGTTCGTGAATCACGTTGTCTTCGATGGTCTGGCCGTACGGCGTTTCGTTGTTCTCCGTCTTGCCGTAGAGATTGCGCTTGCGGACGTCGAGCGGATCGAGGTCGAGCGAGCGCGCGATGTCGTCCATGATGTACTCGATCGCGAACGCGCCCTGCGGGCCGCCGAAGCCGCGGAACGCGGTGTTCGACTGCGTGTTGGTCTTGCCGCAGAAGCCCGAAATCGACACATCGGGCAGCCAGTAGGCGTTGTCGAAGTGGCAGACGGCGCGCGTCATCACCGGGCCGGAGAGGTCCGCCGAAAAGCCGCAGCGCGAGGTCATGTCCACGCTCACGCCCTCAATGATGCCCTCGTCGTCGTAGCCCACTTCATAGGTGTAGTGGAAGTCGTGACGCTTGCCGGTCACCATCATGTCGTCGTCGCGATCGGGGCGCAGCTTGACGGGGCACAGCAGCTTCCACGCCGCGAGCGCCGCGCAGCACGCGAACAGGCCCGACTGCGATTCCTTGCCGCCGAAGCCGCCGCCCATGCGCCGGCATTCCACCAGCACGTTGTGCGATTGCACGCCCAGCACATGCGCGACAAGGTGCTGCATTTCGCTCGGATGCTGCGTCGAGCACCAGACGTGCATGCCGTCGTCGTCCTTCGGCACGGCGTAGGCGATCTGCCCTTCCAGATAGAACTGCTCCTGCCCGCCCAGCAGCATCTCGCCTTCATGACGATGCGCGGCCCGCGCCGCGCGCGTGGACGCGTCGCCGCGCGCGAGCTTCATCGGCGGCAACACGTATTGCTGCGCGGCGCGCGCCTGCTGCGCCGTGAGGATCGGCGGCAGTTCCTCATAGTCGATTTCGGCGCGGCGCGCGGCGAGACGCGCCGTATCGTGCGACGTCGCCACCACGACGAACATCGGCTGGCCGACGTATTGCACGACGCCGTCCGCGAGCACCGGATCGTCGTGGATGATCGGGCCGCAATCGTTCACGCCCGGAATGTCCTCGGCGGTGAGCACGGCGACGACGCCCGGCGTCGCGCGCACCTTGGCGAGATTCATCGCGACGATGCGCGCATGCGCTTTCTGCGAGAGACCGAGCGCCGCGTGCAGCGTGCCCGCGACGACCGGAATGTCGTCGGTGTAGGTGGCGCGCCCGCTCACGTGCAGATGCGCCGATTCGTGCGGCCGCGAGACGTGGACCTGCGCGAACGGCTCGCGCGCTTTCGCTTCTTCCAGGAACGGTTCGGCTTGCTGGTTCATGATGTCGTTCTCCGTATGTTGTTTCGCTTTTTCCCGTTTCCTGTCCGGTCAAACCGCGCTGCTTTCGATGCTGTCCGCGTTATCCGCACTTTCCGCCGCCACCGCGCGCACGTTCAGCGCCTGCGGCGCGAGCGGATTGTGCGGACGCGTTTCCAGCCAGAAGCGATACAAGGTGTTCTTCGCCGATTCGAGCCGATACTCGCTCGTCGCGCGCATGTCCGAGAGCGGCGCGTAGTCGTTGCCGAGCGCGATCATCGCGGCCTGCACGGTGGCTTCGTGCCACTGCGCATCGGCGAGCACGGCTTCGGCGTGGCTCGCGCGCTTCGGTGTGGCCGCCATGCCGCCGAACGCGATGCGCGGCTCGCGGATCGTCTCGCCATGCTCGCCATCGGCGAGATACGAAAACGCGGCGCACACGGCCGAGATATCGGAGTCGAAACGCTTCGAGACCTTGTAGGTGCGGAATTTCAGATTCGCGCGCGCGCCGCTGCGCGTGGGCACCTTGAGCGCGAGCACGAATTCGTGTTCGGCCATGTCCTTCTTCTGGTACGCGAGATAGAGGTCTTCGAGCGCCAGCTCGCGCTCGACTTCGCCGCCGCGCAGCACCACGCGCGCGCCCAGTGCGATCAGGCCCGGCATCGAGTCGCCGATCGGCGAGCCGTTCGCCACGTTGCCGCCGAGCGTGCCCGCATTGCGGATCGGCAGCGAGGCGAAACGCAGCCACATTTCTTCGAGTTCGGGATAGTGCTTCGCGAGTTCGGCATAGGCGCGCTCGACCGTCACGCCCGCGCCGATGCGTATCCATTGCTCGTCCACGTCGATCGCGCGCATCGCCTCGACCTGCCCCACGTAGACGATGTCGCCGAGATCGCGCATCTGCTTCGTGACCCACAGGCCGATATCGGTGCTGCCCGCGAGAATGCGCGTGTTCGGGCGCGCGGCCTTGATCGCGGCGAGCGCCTCGACCGTGCGCGGCGCGTCGAACTGCTGGCCGCGATGCTCGTAGTGGAAGGTCTCGGCGCGCTCGATCGTCGCGAGCGAGGCCGCGATCGCCTTCACGTCGACGGGCGCCTTGGGCGCGTCGAGCTTGAACATCTGCTCGGCGGCGTCGAGGATCGGGCGATAACCCGTGCAGCGGCACAGATTGCCCGTGAGCGCATTGGCGATCTCGTCGCGCGACGGCACGCTGCACGACGCCTTGCCCGCGCAGCCTTGCGCCGCTTGCTCGTGGCTGTGCTCGTGGCTGTGTTCATGGCCGTGCTTCTCGTAGAGCGACCACATCGACATGACGAAACCGGGCGTGCAGAAGCCGCACTGCGAGCCGTGGCAATCGACCATCGCCTGCTGCACGGGATGCAGCGAGCCGTCGGGCTGGCGCAGGTCTTCGACCGTGAAGAGCGCCTTGCCGTCGAGCGTCGGCAGGAACTGGATGCAGGCGTTGACGGCCTTGAAGCTGACGCCGCCCTCGGCGGTGCGCTCGCCCACGACGACCGTGCACGCGCCGCAATCGCCTTCGGCGCAACCTTCCTTGGTGCCGGTGCAGCGCGCGTCTTCGCGCAGGTATTGAAGGACGGTGCGGGTCACGCCCGCGTCGCTGACTTCGCGGATCGCGTTGCGGTGATAAAAGCGGATCGGCTGATTCATGGTTTCTGGCTCGTCGTTGTATGCGTGTGCGCGGCAAGCGTCTGCGGCTCGCCACGCAACAGTGGACGATTTGAAAGCTATCACCACCAATATTGCGATCCCATAGGCGCAAGTGCATGGGGGATATATCGTTGAGACGATAAATCGCGCTCGCACGCGCATGGCGGGCTTATGTCGCGACGTCCTGATTGCGTTATTTCTCTCACGTTTCACGCAAACAGGACACCGGAATCTCCGTGTCGATGCCTCATCCCGGTGCTCGCGCCCCGTTTTTTCCGCGATGACACGGCCTGGCGGCGTCCGGGCTCGCCAAATTGCGCCAACATCGCGCAACCTTGCCCATTTCCGCCGGCGCAGATGACAGAACGTTTAAACAGCGAAACACGCGCAAAAGGTGTTGTTCCGCTCACCGAAACGTTTTTTCAACGTCTGCATAAGAACCGGTTCCATGGGACAATCACGCCTTTCCCGCCGTTTTCCATCCGCGTTTTCCCCATGTCCGCTGATTTGGCGCCCCCGCGCTCCGCCGCATCGACGACCCTGCAGATCATTCCGGTCGTCTTTTTCACCTTCCTCTGCTACCTGACGATCGGCATTCCGCTTGCCGTGCTGCCGGGCTACGTGCACAACGACCTCGGTTTCAGCACCGTGGTGGCGGGCGCGGCGATCAGCGTGCAATACATCGCGACGCTCTGCTCGCGCGCCCTCGCCGGCCGCTCGGCGGACACGCTCGGCCCGAAGAAAACCGTGTCGATCGGCCTGATGATCTGCGGCGCGAGCGGCGTGCTGCTGCTGCTCGGCACGCTCGTCGATCACTGGCCCGGCCTCTCGCTGACGCTGCTGGTCGTGAGCCGCCTGCTGCTCGGCTGCGGCGAAAGCCTGTGCGGCACGGGCGCGATCCTCTGGGGCATCGGCCGCGTGGGCACCTCGCACAACGCCAAGGTGATTTCGTGGAACGGCATCGCCACCTATGGCGCGCTCGCGCTGGGCGCGCCGCTCGGCGTGGAGATGGTGCATTTCGTCGGCTACTGGACGCTCGGCGTCTCCGTGATCGCGCTGGCCGCGCTCGGCTTCTGGCTCGCGCGCCCGATCGCGCCGGTGCCGGTCGTGCACGGCGAGCGCATGTCGTACCGCAGCGTGTTCACGCGCGTGCTGCCGCACGGCCTCGGCCTCGCGCTCGGCTCGGCGGGTTTCGGCTCGATCGCCACTTTCATCACGCTGTTCTACGCGGCGCGCCACTGGGACAACGCCGCGTTCTCGCTGACGCTGTTCGGCCTGATGTTCATCGGCGCGCGCCTGCTGTTCGCCAACACCATCAAGACCTTCGGCGGCTTCCGCGTGGCCATCGCCTCGTTCTCGTGCGAGTGCGCCGGTCTTTTGCTGCTGTGGCTCGCGCCGACGCCGCATTTCGCGCTCGCGGGCGCGGCGCTCACGGGCTTCGGCTTCGCGCTCGTGTTTCCGGCGCTGGGCGTCGAGGCGGTCGGCCTCGTGCCGGCGGCGAGCCGCGGCGCGGCGCTCTCGGCGTACTCGGTGTTCCTCGATCTGTCGCTCGGCATCACCGGCCCGCTCGCGGGCTATGTGGCGAATCTGTTCGGCTATGGCTCGGTGTATCTGTTCGCGGCGATTGCGTCGGCGGCGGCCGTGGCGCTGTCGGTCTCGCTGCATCGCAAGAGCGTGAAGGCGGCCGCCGAAGCGAAAGCCGCCGCGAGCGCCACACAACGCGCCGACTGAGCTTTCGTCAGACTCGCGGCTTCACCGCACCCAATAGAAAAACCGCCCGCAACGCGCTTCGCGCTGCGGGCGGTTTTTTTCATCGCAGCCGATATCGATGCCTTACTTCTTCTGCACCGTATCGGTCGCGAGCTTCTTGCCCGTCGCCTCGTTGTAGCGCTGCACGTATTCCTCGGTGAGCTTGCGCACCGCGCGGCCGATCTTGCGGTAATCCGACTCGTTGAGGTTCGCAAGCGACACGCGGCCCGACGGATGCGGCGTGCCGAAGCCCTTGCCCGGCAGCAGCACGACGCGCGCTTCGCTCGCGAGACGGAACAGCAGCTCGTTGGGCTGGACCTGCTTGAGCAGCCACTCGACGAAGTCGCGCCCGAACAGCTTCTCGCCCAGATATTCCATGTCGAGAATCGTGTAGTAATCGACCTGGTTCGGATCGCTCTCGTCGTAGGCGATGCCCATCTCTTCGAACAGCGCGCGCTTGCGGCTGCGGATCACGCGCTTGAGCGCGTTCTTGTACGCGTCGGGCGTATCCATCAGCGAGAACAGCGAGAACAGGACCATCTGCACCTGCTGCGGCGTCGACAGACCGGCCGTGTGATTGAGCGCGACGGTGCGGCTGTCGGCCACCAGACGGTCGATGAACTTGAGCTTGTCCGGCTCCGTCGTGATCGACTCGTAGCGCTTGTGCAGGATCTTCTTTTCGTCCTTCGGCAGCTTCGCGAGCGTGACGTCGAGCACGTTGTCGCGATGCGTCGCGATCGCGCCCAGACGCCAGCCGGTCGCGCCGAAATACTTCGAATACGAGTACACGAGAATCGTGTTCTTCGGCGCGAGCGCGAACAGCGAAACGAAGTTGTCGGCGAAGGTGCCGTACACGTCGTCGGTCAGCAGGATCAGGTCCGGACGTTCCTTGATGATCTCGGCGATGTATTCGAGGCTTTCGTCATCGATCTTCACCGACGGCGGATTGCTCGGATTCACGAGGAAGAACGCCTTGACCTTCGGATCGCGCAGCTTGTCGAGTTCCTTCTTCGAGTACTGCCAGTGGTTCTCGACGGTCGCATTCAGATGCACGACGTTGAGCTGATAGTCGTTGAGTTCGGGAATCTCGATGTACGGCGTGAAGATCGGCATGCCGAGCGCGATGGTGTCGCCCGCCTTGATCAGGAAGTTCTCGCGCATCGTGTTGAAGATGTACGTCATGGCCGCCGTGCCGCCTTCCACCGCGAACACGTCGAACTCGCCCACGAACGGATGCTTGCCGATCATCTCGCGGCGCAGATACTGCCCGACGATGATCTCCGAGAGCTTGAGCATGCGGTCGGGCACCGGATAGTTACAGGCCAGAATGCCTTCGCACATTTCGTAGAGGAAATCGCCCGCGGAAAGACCGAGCTGGTCGCGCACATACGACACCGCGCCGCCGATGAAGTCGATGCCCGGCTCGCCGTGCTTTTCGTGCAGGAACTGGTCGAAGCGCTCGACGATGCCGGCGCGCTGCGGGAAGCCGCCCACGCCTTCGGGCATGTACGAGAACGAGCGCTCCGATTCGCGCATCGCGAAGAGACCGAGCTGCCAGAAGCCGTGGCGCGGAATGGTGGCGAGGAAGTTGGGGTTGCCGCGACCCGCGTTGAGCATCGAGAAGTTGGCCGGACGTTCGGCCGCGCCGCCGCCGGCCGCCTTGATCAGTTCGTCCTTGAGCTCGAACGGGCTCAGTGCGTCGAGACCCGCCTTTTCCTTCGTATCGTTGCCTTTACCTTTTGCCATGGTGCTCTCCATTGGAAGACGTGATGCGCGCCGCTTCGTTCGTCATGCTCACCGTGCGCGGTGAACGTCGTCGTTGCGTGGAACGCGGCGCGCGTTTCGACAGATCATCGAGGACGGGCCTGCGCTCCTCGCGCGGCCCGCTTTGGCTTCATGTCATGCGAGACCGACCACGAGCGGCCCGAGCAGCGTGAGCAGCACATTGGCGATCGCGTAGGTGATGGCGAACGGCACGGTCGGCACGGCGCTCTCGGCCTTGTCGAGAATGCCGCCGAACGCCGGGTTCGCACTGCGCGAGCCGGACAGCGCGCCCGCGAGAATCGCCGCGTTGTTGTACTTCAGCACGTAGCGGCCAAACAGCATGGTGAGAATCAGCGGCACGATGGTCACCACCACGCCGAGCAGGAAGATCGTGATGCCGCTCTGCTTGACCGTCACCACCGCCTGGAGGCCGGAGTTCAGACCCACCACGGCGACGAACGCCGCGAGCCCGAAGTCCTTGAGCAGCTGCGAGGCCGCGGGCGGCATCACGCCGTACATCGGGTGCTTGCCGCGCATCCAGCCGAACAGCAGACCCGCGAGCAGGCAGCCGCCGCCCGAGCCGAGCGTGAGCGGAATGCCCGCCACGTTCACCACGATCAGGCCGATCAGCAAGCCGAGCACGAGGCCGACGCCCATGTAGATGAAGTCGGTCTTGTTGCTGTACGCAAGCTCGTAGCCGGCTTCCTGCACGGCGCGTTTGGTGTCGGTGGCCGTGCCGTAGATCGTGATGACGTCGCCGTGTTCGAGCTGCGTCTGCGGCAGCACCGGCACGGGCTGACCCGCACGCTCGATCTTCTCGATGTAGACGCCGTGGCGCATGTCGCGATCGACGTTCTTGCGCACGTCGGCGATCGTCGTGTGATTCATGCCCTTCTTCGTGAAGACGAGCTGGCGCGTCTGCATCACAAGGCTCATGCCGCCCGAGTCCGGCACTTCCGGCCCGATCAGCGCGCCCACTTCGACCATCTGCTCGCGGCGGCCGACCACGAGCACCACGTCGTCGCGGCTCAGCACGAAATCGGGCGTCGAATCGAGCACCTTGCCCGCGCGCCGGATCTTCTCGATCGCGATGAAATCCTTCTCCGCCGCTTCGAGCTGCTTGACCGTCTGGCCCGCGCCCGCGTCCACGCGGAACACGCGGCCGAACAGTTCGGGCAGCGCCGTGATCTGGCCCGGCCCGCTCGCCGCCGAGCCGCCCGCCATTTCGCGTTCGGCGTCCATCGACGCGTCCTTGAGGCTGCGGCCCATGAACTTCGGCAGGATGTTCACGCAGACGATGATCGCGCCGAGCGAACCGAACACATAGGTCACGGCATAGCCGATCGCCACGTCGGCCTGCATCGCTTTCACCTGATCGGCCGGCAGACCCAGACGCGCGATGGCGTCGCCGGCCGTGCCGATGATCGCCGATTGCGTCATGCCGCCCGCCGCGAGACCGGCGGCGAGACCCTTGTTGAGGTGAAAGAGCTTCGCGCAGATGACCACCGTGACGAGGCCCGCGACGGCCATGAACACGGCCATGGCGATCTCACGCAGCGTCTTGCGGTTGAGCGAGTTGAAAAAGCCCGGCCCGGAGTCGTAACCCACGGCGTAGATGAACACCGCGAACATCACCGACTTCACGCCGTTGTCGATGGTCACGCCCGCCTGACTGATGACCACGGCCGCGAGCAGCGATCCGCCCACGCCGCCTAACTGGAACTTGCCGAAATTGATCTGGCCGATCCAGTAACCCACGGCCAGCGAGAGGAACAGAGCGATTTCCGGAGATTTGTGAAAGATGTCATGTAGCCATTCCATCGTGCCCTCGCTTGGAAAGTGTGACAGCCTGATGCCGCTCGAACCCGACGCTTGAGCCGCCGCGCGGGTCAGCCGAACTTCGCCGCGAGCCCAACCACGACGGGCCCCATCAACGGCAACAGGATGTTCGACAACGCATAGGTGATCGTGTAACCGATCACGGGAGTGGAATTGCCGGTGACGCCCACGAGCGCACTGATCGCCGGCGTGCTGCACTGCTGCCCTGCAATCGCGCCGAGCAGCATCGGCGCTTCGAGCTTGAGAAACATGCGCCCGATCCAGAGTGAGAGGAGGCCCGGTATCAGCACCATCAGGATGCCGGCGAGCGGCAGCGCGAGGCCGTACTCGCGCACGAGCTTGATGGCGTCCGGACCGGCGGACAGACCCACGGCGGCGATGAAGGTCGCGAGGCCGAAGTCCTTGAGCACCTGGGCGGCCGCCGAAGGCAGCGAGCCGACCACGGGAAAGTGCGAGCGCGCCCAGCCGAACAGCAGGCCCGAGAGCAGGCAGCCGCCGCCGGTGCCGAGCACCAGCGAGACGCCGCCCACCTTCAGCCCGAAGCGGCCGATCAGCATGCCGACAAGCACGCCGAGCCCGAGATAGACGAAGTCGGTCTTGGTGGTCTGCTGGATCACGTAGCCGAGTCGCTGCGCGCCGCGTTTGACGTCGCTGGGCGCGCCGAGCAGCGTAAGCACGTCGCCGCGCCGCACCACCGTGCCGGGCAGCGCGGGCACCGTAGTGTCGAGCCGCGTGATCGCGCTCACGTAGATGCCGCGGCCCGCTTGCGCCGAGGCGCGTTCGCGCATCTGCGCGAGCGTGAGGCCGTCGGCGTCGCGGCGCGTGAGCATCACGTCCACCCGCTGCGCGAGCAGCTTCGTGAAGCCTTCGCCCGAGACTTCCTCGCCGAGACTGGCGGACGCATCGACCATGCTTTCGCGGCGCCCCGCAATGAAGACAACGTCGCCGCTCTGCAGCACGAGCTGACCGTCCGCGTCGATCTGGCGCTGTTCGCGCAGCACGCGCTCGACCGTGATGTTGTTGCCGAAACGCGCCTCGAACTGGGCGACCTGGATGCCGGCGGCGGGACCGGCCCTGAACGCGCGGCCCACCAGCGGCGGCAGCGCGAGACGCTGACCTTCGTCGAGCACGCCGTCGCCGCCGAGCTTGCGAAAGAGACGCGCGGCCTCGTCGCGCAGATTCACGCGCAGGATCAGCGGCGCGACCTGGCTCGTGAACAGCACGATGGTGACCAGACCGAACAGGTAACTCACGCTATACGCGGTCACGATGTGCGCCTGCAACGTGCCCACCGCCTCGGGGCTGATGCCGAGCCGCGCAATCGCCTCTGAAGCCGTGCCGATCACCGCCGACTCGGTCGCCGCGCCCGCCAGCAGGCCCGCGGCGGTGCCCGCGTCGAGCTTCATCAGGACGACTGCAATCATGACGAGCGTCATCACTGAGACGATCTCGACGATCGAAAGCAGCCCGTAACGCCAGCCCTTGCCGATGTTGGCGAAGAACTGCGGGCCGCCCGTGAAGCCGAGCGCGAAGATGAACAGCGCGAAGGCGATGTTCTTGAGATCGGGCGCGATACGCGCGCCCGTCTGACCGAGCAAAAGCGCCACGATCAGCGTGCCGCACACGCCGCCAAGCGAAATGGGCCCGAATCGAATCGAACCAATCAGATAACCGAGTGCGAGACTCGTAAACAGGGCAATCTCGGGTTGCGACTTCAGCAATTCGACGATCATGTCTGGTCTGCCGATTTACGTTCTTTTTGCCCAAACGCGCATAAAAAGACATGCCCATGGCATGTACGCATCTATTTCCGGGCGCATCGCATATTTGCGTGACACGCAATAAATCCGGAAAACCGCTTTTATTCGCTATTTATGTAAAGGCTGTGAACCGGCATAAAAATCATCGGCTGCAACGCATTGACAACAAACGTTTTTCGCCAGGAAATCTCCGCAATTTGCACAGACATCGATTCCTCGCAAGCTTGTACAAGACCCGGAAAACCGCTATCCGTCGAATGAACGCCGCTCGATCGTAATTCAAATTCAAATACGACTGCGCGAACGTGCCATATTCCCGCCTCATTCAATACCCATGCCAGCCGCGCATTTGAATCTTTTACAACCATGAAATGACACTGCTTTTTGAGATAGATATTGTAATTTCACAGGACTGTCAATATGATTTTCATTCAAAGTCGTAATCGCGAGCTAGCCGCCAGTCCGCTTCATTCGCGCTCGGCTGTTCTGTTCGAGCGCACGCCCCTTAACCGGTAAATGCATTCAGCATGCGAGGCGAATTTCCATGAACCAGATACACGCCATGCGCGTCTTCGTCAGGGTTGCGGAATCACAGAGCTTTCGCCGCGCCGCGCAGCACCTCGACGTTTCGAACGCGCTCGTCACCCGTTCGGTCGCGATGCTCGAAGCGCATCTGCACACGCGGCTCATCAACCGCACCACGCGTAATCTTTCGCTCACCGAAGCAGGTCAGCGCTATCTCGAGGGCTGCCGCAGCGTGCTGGAGGAACTCGATCACCTCGAACATACGCTCGCGCATACCGAGCGGGAGCCGAGCGGCACGCTGCGCGTGGTAGCCGCCGGCGCGCTGTCGCTCGCCACGCTCACGCCGCTGATCGACGGCTACCGGCGGCGTTATCCGCGCGTGCATGTGCGCCTCACGCTCGCCGAGCGGCCCGTGGACCTGGCGGAGGACGGCTTCGACGTGGGCATCGTGGCGGCGTCGACGGAAAGTGGCGACGGCAACGGCGAACTCGTCGAGCGCTCGCTCGGCACCACTTCGTTCGTGCCCTGCGCATCGCCCGCATGGCTCGCGGAGCACGGCGAGCCGGGCACGCCCGACGCGCTCGCGCAGCACGCGGCCGTGACGCTGCCGCCCGAAGAGCGCAGCGCGACGTGGCGCTTCGCGAAGGCCGGCGAACGCGCGCAGCCGGTCACGCTCCAGCCCGCTTACGCGGTCAACAACATGCTGATGGTGCGGCTCGCGGCGCTCGCGGGCATGGGCGTGGCGATCGTGCCCGCGCCGCTCGTCGCCGACGATTTCGCCGCCGGCACGCTCAGGCGCCTGCTGCCCGACTACGAGATCGACGCGCCCGAGGCACGCATGTCGATCGTGTATCCGAGCCGCCAGTATTTGCCCGCCAAGACGCGGCGCTTCGTCGATCACGCGGTCGAGCATTTCGAGCACGCGCACGACGGCGCGCTGGCGAACCGGTCGGCGTCGAGCGTGGCGTCGTCGGCTTCGACTTCGGCAGGCGGCTCCGCGTGGCGGCCGATGAACGGCGCGCCCGGCAGCAGCGCCGTGTTGCAGGCGATGAACGAACGCTGAGGCACGTAAGGCAGCACGTAAGAAGCGCTGCACCGCCGGCGCGGGCAGCGCCATCGCGGCTCAACCCGGCGGCGTGCCGTATTCCGCCGGCTCGCTTTCCAGACCCGCGGCGCCGCACAACTCGCGCAGCAGCGCCGCCTCGCGCTCGTGCACCTCGACCGGCAGCCACTGCGCGCCGGCCCACGCCAGATAGCGCGCGCGATGCTGGCCGTTGCGGAACGCCACCACGCCCACATGCGCGATGCCGAGCCAGCCTGCAATCCCCGCCGCGCGGCGCTTCGAGATCGTCACGTAGGGCATCTGCGGCACGCGTTCGTTTTCCGGATCGAGAAATTCGCGGATCCCGCGCACCTTGCCGACATGCCAGTCGTCGACGGGCTTGAGCACGTAGTCGGTGTCGTCGCGGTCGGCGCACAGCAGCAGCTTGTGCAGATCGACGACCACCACTTCGTGGCGCGTGCCGTCGGTCGTGAAGACGCGTTTGAAGCGCACATGATCGTAGCCGGGGTGATCGGGCAAGGACACGATCCAGTGCGTTCCGCACGCGGATTGCAGCGGTTTCGACAGCGTTGAAGGATTCGGTGGCAGCGCGCCGGGCGTGGGCAGTGACGTCGGGGACATGCGGGTGATGCGCCTCTCGCGGGGAGGAAAAACGGCCTAAGCTACGAGGGATTCGTGACGGTTTCGTGACCTATGCGGCGTGGATGCGCACGCCCCGCGCTCGCGAGGAAAAGCCCGATGAGCCAAGGTGAAAAAGGCAACGACAGAAGCGACAAGCAACGCGACGACGCAGCGCCACGCGAAAGCACGCCGGACCACGCGATAACGGAGACGTTCGGCGACGCCGTGCGCATCGAAGCCCGCGCCCAGGTCGCGACGATCGTGCTCGATCGCCCCGCGCAGCGCAACGCGATCGACCGCCCGACCGCCGATGCGCTCGCCGCCGCATTCGCGCGCGTCGAGGCGCATCCGCACTGGCGCGCGGCCGTGCTGTTCGGCGCGGGCGGCACCTTTTGCGCGGGCGCCGACCTCGGCGCGCTCAACGACGGCACGCGGCGCAACGCCCTGCGCGAAGACGGCGGCGGCCCCGGTCCGCTCGGCCCGACGCGCATGCGGCTCGCCAAGCCTTGCATCGCGGCCGTGACGGGCTACGCCGTCGCGGGCGGGCTCGAACTCGCGCTGCTCTGCGATCTGCGCATCGTCGAGGAAGACGCCGTGCTCGGCGTGTTCTGCCGCCGCGTGGGCGTGCCGCTGATCGACGGCGGCACGGTGCGTCTGCCGCGCCTGATCGGCCTGTCGCGCGCGCTCGATCTGATCCTCACGGGGCGCGCCGTCGACGCGCGCGAGGCGCTCGACTTCGGTCTCGCGAATCGCGTCGTCGGCAAAGGATGCGCGCGCGCCGAAGCCGAAGCGCTCGCAGCCACGCTCGCCGCGTTCCCGCAAGCGGCGCTGCTCGCGGATCGCCGCTCGGCCTGGGACAACAGCGCACTCGACGACTTCGCCGAAGCATTGCGCCGCGAAGGCGCCGGCGGCTATCGCGCCGCGCTCGACGAAGGGCTGCCGATGGCCGCGCGTTTCGCGCAAGGCGCGGGACGCCACGGCGAACCGCTTTGAGCGCGCGAAAACCTCGCCACACTTGATTCTTGAAGGCCCTTGTTCAAGGCGCTAAATTGAATCTGTCAGTCGCCACGATGCACCGCCCGCGCCGTCCGCCACACTGCATCGGCCCGCTTTTTTCCGGGCAATCCTCAGACGAGACGCCGACGCGAACAACAACCCCGCACGCGCATCAGGGAGTGATCCCATGTCGTCGGATCGCGTCATCCGGTTCGCGGATTTCGAGCTCGATGTCGAGCGTTATCAGCTTCGGCGCGAGGGCGAGGCCGTGCGGCTCGAACGCCTGCCGATGGACCTGCTGATCCTGCTCGCGTCGCGGCACGGCGAACTGATCTCACGCGCCGATATCGTCGAGCGTCTGTGGCACGGCAATCCATATCGCGACACCGAGAACGGCATCAACACGGCGATCCGCAAGATCCGCATCGCGCTCGCCGACGACCCGCTCAAGCCGCGCCATCTCGTGACCGTGAAGGGCAAGGGCTATCGCCTCGACGGCGCGCGTTTTGCGAGCGCGCCGCCGAACGAGCCCGCCGCGCGCGCGGCCGTGCGCGTGCTGGTGCTGCCGTTTGCAAACCTCACCGGCGACGGTCGCGAGGAGTGCCTGTGCAGCGCGCTCGCCGACGAGATCTCGGCGACGCTCGGCGCGCTGGGCGCGGACCGTCTGCGCATGATCGCGCGCACCACGGCCGCGCGTTATCGCGACACCGCGAAGAGCATCGGCGAAATCGCGCGCGAATTGAAGCTCGACTATGTGCTCGAAGGCTCGCTCACGCGCGACGCGCGGCGCGCGCGCATTCTCGCGCGTCTGATTCGTTGCGCCGACGAAGTGCAGATCTGGAGCCGCGCGCACGAGCCGGTTTCGCCGCGCGCGCTCGATCTGCCGAAGGAAGTGGCGGCCGCCATCGTCGACGATCTGGCCTCTACGCTGTCCGACCAGCAGCGCTCGCTGCTCGCGCGCCGTCTGCCCGTCGATCCGGCGGCGCACGACGCCTACGTGCGCGGGCGCTACTTCTGGTATCGGCGCGTGCATTTCGACGCCGCGTTCTGCGCGCATCACAACATCGACGGCGAGGATTTTTCGCGCAGCCGCGCCTATTTCGAAGCGGCCATCGAACGCGATCCGAACTACGCGCTCGGCTATGCGGGGCTCTCGAACTATTACGGATCGACGGTCGTGCACGGCCTCTACGCGCCCGAAGACGGCTGGCCGCTCGCGCGCGCGCTCGCCCACAACGCACTCGAACTCGACCCCGATCTGCCGGAAGCGCATCACGCGCTCGCCGCCGTGCGCTATTTCTTCGAGTGGGACTGGCCGCGCGCCGAAGCCGGCTTCAAGGAAGCGCTCAAGCGCAACCCGAGCTATCCGGAAGCGCACCGGCTCTACGCGCGCCTGCTGCTCGCGGCGGGCCGCCGCGCGGAAGGCGACGCGGCGCTGGAGCGCGCCGAGAAGATCGATCCGCTGGCGTTCCAGGGTTCGCGCGCGTTCGGCATGGTGCTCGCGGGCAAGCACGCGGAAGTGGCGAGCGAGTATCTGTCGCCGGGCCATCGCGAGCATGCGCCGCTCGTCTATCAGGTGCTGGCGACGGCGTTCGAAGTGAAGAAGCACTACGCGCAGGCCGTCGACGCAACCGAGGAAGCGCTGGTGCGCTGCGACCAGCACGCGCGCGCGGCGGCGATTCGCGCGCAATGGGAGGCGGGCGGTTACGACGCGGTGCTGCACTGGTATCTCGACGATCTGCTCGAACGGCGGCGCTGCCAGTACACCTCGCCGCTGCTGCTCGCCGAACTCTACGCGCGACTCGCACAGCCGGAGCCGATGTATCACTGGCTCGACGCCGCGCTCGCCGAGCGCAGTTCGCGGCTCTGCGAATTGCGCTCGAATCCATGGTTCGCGCCCTATCGTCCGGGCGGACGCATGCGCCTGATCGAAAAGCACATCGGCGGCGGCCAGCCGCGCTGAACGCCGCGCGCCGGGCCGCCGCCGATCTGCCGTCCGCTGCGTGCGGATGCCGTACTGGTTTCCGTGTCCCAGTGACCGCGTTTCAGTTACCGTGTCTTAATTCCCGTGATACAGATCGCCATTCAGACGCGCGCGTTCGCCCGACTGCTCGGAGCGCACCAGATCCTGATAGACCTGCGCGTGCGTGAGCGTGATGGGCGCGCCCGACGCGCTGTTGCTCATGGGCATGCCGCCCACGTCCTGCGATGCCGACGGCGGAGTCGACGCCGGATCGGTCGACGAATCGGCCCAGGCAAGTCCTGCCAGCAAGGCGGCCGAGCAGGCCACCGCGATGCGTACGGTGCTCAAGGTGTTCATGTCATCGCTCCAGGAAAGAGTCGCGCATCCCCAACCGGCCCGCGATGCGCGTCGCGGACGATGCAGCCCGCGCCGCAAACTGGCGTGGCGGCGAGCCCCGCGCGATGCGGGGCCTCGACTGGCGCGGGCTGGATCGTGCAAGCATGGTGCGGCCCGCGCCTGCGCGGCACCATCGACGCAACCTGAAGAAATCGTCAAGACATGCCTGTGGCGGGCAGTGTTGCGTAAGAAGAACGCAAGAAAAGCGTGCCGGATGCAGCGAGGCGCATTTCAGTACAATTCGGCATTGGCTTAATCAGTACGCCAAATTCAGCACGATTGGCACGTTCAGCACAACCGTCGCACAAAAACAGCGCGCGAGCCGCTCACCGCCGGCCTCGCGAACCGAACCGACCACGCCGTCCCCGCCGAGAACCGGCCCACACGTCCATGCCCTTGCCCCTGCTTGCCCTTGCCGTCGCCGCGTTTGGTATCGGTACCACCGAATTCGTCATCATGGGACTGCTGCCCGACGTCGCGCGCGATCTGTCCGTGTCGATTCCGGCCGCCGGCATGCTGGTCTCGGCGTATGCGCTGGGCGTGACGATCGGTGCGCCCATCGTGGCGATCGCCATCGCCAACGTGCCGCGCAAGGCGGCGTTGATGCGGCTGATCGGCATCTTCATCGTCGGCAATCTGCTGTGTGCACTGGCGCCGACCTATTCGATCCTGATGGCCGCGCGCATCGTCACGGCGTTCTGTCACGGCGCGTTCTTCGGCATCGGCTCGGTGGTCGCGGCCGGACTCGTCGCGCCCAACCGGCGCGCCCAGGCGATCGCGCTGATGTTCACGGGCCTCACGCTCGCCAATGTGCTGGGCGTGCCGCTCGGCACCGCGCTCGGTCAGCTTGCAGGCTGGCGCACGACGTTCTGGGCCGTGACGGTGATCGGCCTCTTCGCGGCGCTCGCGTTGCAAGTGTGCCTGCCGAAGCACATCGAAATGCAGAAGGCGAGCCTCGTGCACGAATTCAGCGTGCTCAAGAATCCGCAGGTGCTGATGGTGCTGGGCATGAGCGTGCTGGCATCGGCGAGCCTGTTCTCGGTGTTCACCTACATCACGCCGATTCTCGAGGACGTGAGCGGATTCTCGCCGCACGAAGTGACCTTCGTGCTGCTGCTGTTCGGCCTCGGGCTGACGGTGGGCAGCACGCTCGGCGGCAAGCTCGCCGACTGGAAGCTGATGCGCTCGCTGCTGAGTCTGCTCGCGATGATCGGCGTACTGCTCGCGGTGTTCGCGTTCACGATGCACGATCAGATCGCGGCGATGGCGACCATTTTCGTGTGGGGCGTGCTCGCGTTTGCGATCGTGCCGCCGCTGCAGATTCTCATCGTCAATCGCGCGAGCCATGCGCCGAACCTCGCCTCGACGCTGAACCAGGGCGCGTTCAATCTCGGCAATGCGAGCGGCGCGTGGATCGGCGGCGTGGCGATCAGCGCGGGCGCGCCGTTGACGTCGCTGCCGTGGGTGGGACTCGCGATGGCGCTCGCCGCGCTCGGGCTCACCTTCGTCTCGGCGCAACTCGAGCGGCGCGCGCGTCGCCGCGTGGCGGTCAACGGGCCGACCTCGGTCGCCTGAACGGGACGTGTCGACTCGAAGCGCGACGTTCGACGTTCGACGTTCGACGTTCGACGTTCGACGTTCGACGTTCGACGTTCGACGTTCGACGTTCGACGTTCGACGTTCGACGTTCGACGTTCGACGCTCGGCGCGATGACGCGCTGATTGACTGAAGCAGCGCGGCATCCCATGCCGCGTTTTTCGCGTGCGCAGTGTAGGATGGCGCCCGATGAAAACCGTCCTTACCCGAGATTTCCTCGCGCTGATCCTGAGCGTGGCCGTGGTCGGCCTGGGCTCCGGCGCGACCTTGCCGCTCACGGCGCTCGCACTCACCGACGCCGGATACGGCAGTGCCATCGTCGGCCTGCTGACTGCCGCACAGGCGCTCGGCGGGCTGATCGTCGTGCCGCTCACGGCGTGGATCGCGGGGCGATTCGGCTCGCGGCAAGTGATCGTCGGATCGGTGATTGCGGTCGCGGCGGCCACTGCGCTCATGCAGACCTGCGCGAATCTGTGGGTATGGGCGGCGCTGCGGATGGTGTGCGGCGCGGCGCTCATGCTGCTGTTCACGATCGGCGAGGCGTGGGTGAACGAACTCGCGGACGACTCCAATCGCGGACGCGTGGTCGCCATCTATGCGACGACCTTTACCTTGTTTCAGATGTCCGGGCCCGTGCTGGTGAGCCAGATCGCGGACTCTACGGCGTGGCGGTTTGCGATCTGCGGGGCGATTTTCCTGATCGCGTTGCCGATGCTGTTTGCCATCCGGTCGAGTCCGCACAAGTCGGATCTGCATGAGCCGCATGGGAGTTGGCGGCATGTGTTGCCGAAGATGCCGGCGCTGATTATCGCGACCGGTTTTTTTGCGTTGTTCGATACGCTTGCGCTGTCGTTGCTGCCGTTATTCGCAATGGGGCATGGGATTGGGAGCGAGCTGGCCGTGCTGTTTGCTTCGGTTGTGTTGCTCGGCGATACGACGATGCAGTTTCCCATCGGGTGGCTCGCTGATCGGCTCGGGCGCGAGCGGGTGCATGGGTTGATGGGCTTGATTGTTGTCGTGCTGTTGCCTTTGTTGCCTTTTGCTGTGGGGACGCCCTGGTTGCGGTGGCCTTTGCTTTTTGTTTTGGGGGCCGCTGCCGGGTCTATTTATACGTTGGCGATTGTCGCCTGCGGTGAGCGGTTTGAAGGCGGGGCGCTCGTTTCGGCTAGTGCGCTGGTTAGTGCTTCATGGAGTGTCGCCAGTTTTGGGGGGCCTATTGTTACCGGGGCTTTGATGGAGCATGCCGGGCGCGATGCCATGCTTTGGGTTTTGTTTGCCGCCGCGGTTGTTTTTCTTGGGGCTTTGAGGTGGGAACGGGTGCGCGGATTGGCTGGTGCTTCGCATATTCGGTGATTTTTTTTGTTTTGCGCTTTTTCCTGTTTTCTTGTCGGTCTGCATGCGTTGCCCCTGTGCGGGTCGGCACCTACTTTTCTTTGCCGCGGCAAAGAAAAGTAGGCAAAAGAAAGCGGCTCACACCGCTAATGCTTCGCTGTGTTTCTCTCGACGTCATTCGGAGTGGTGCAGGAGCGTCCGTCGTCCCGCGCCCTCCCACGTAGTGACAAGGCATCCTCACATCCCGTTGCGCTCAACGCGCAACGGCCGGGTATGCGGGGGAAACCAAAGGTACTAATTTATCTTTTTGGGGCACTCGCAAACCTTCGGTTTGCTGCCATGCCCCACGGGGCGCGGAGCGCCCCCGGATGAATGACGGCTTTGTCACTGAGTTGAGTGGTGCGAGGCGACAGACGCCCCGGAACCACTATCGAAGAAGGTGCGGGGTGGACGGCGTCACACTGGCGGTTTGAGCCGCTTTCTTTTGCCTACTTTTCTTTGCGGCTGCAAAGAAAAGTAGGTGCCGCCCCGCACAGGGGCAACGCGTGCAGACCGACAAGAAAACAAGAAAAGCGCAAAACAAACAATCAACCTAATGCAGCCACTACCTCCCCAACACACTCCCCAAACCCCACCCGATACCCCTCCCCCTGACACCACCCACGCAGCGTCAACACATCCCCATCCTCAATAAACCCCCGCGTAGCGCCCCCTTTCAACTCAACAGGATTCTTCGCATTCCAGGTAATCTCCAGCAAGCTCCCAAACGAATCGGGCGTCGGCCCGGAGATCGTCCCAGAGCCCATCAAATCCCCGACGCGCGTGTTACACCCGCTCACCGTATGATGCGCAAGCTGCTGCGCCATGCTCCAGTACATGTGCCGGAAATTAGTCCGTGAAATCGTCGACGCCTCCTGCGCCCCGGCAGGCTGCAACAGCACTTCCAGCTCGATATCGAAAGCATGCTCCCCGCCATGCCGCAAATACTCCAGCGGCTTAGGCTCCTGCACCGGCTGCGCGACGCGGAACGGCTCCAGCGCATCAAGCGTCACAATCCAGGGCGAAATCGTCGAAGCAAAAGTCTTCGCATTGAACGGCCCAAGCGGCACATATTCCCACTGCTGAATATCGCGCGCGCTCCAGTCGTTGAGCAGCACCATGCCGAAAATATGCGCCTCGGCATCCTCACACGCGATCGGCTCGCCCAGCGCATTGCCGCGCCCGATCACGAATCCGGTCTCCAGTTCGATGTCGAGCTTGCGGCACGCGCCGAACACCGGCCGATCCTGATCCGGCAACTTCAACTGCCCATTGGGCCGACGCACCGGCGTGCCGCTCACCACCACGGAAGAAGCGCGCCCGTTATAGCCGATCGGCATTTCCGACCAGTTCGGCAATAGCGCATTCTTCGGATCCCGAAACATTGATCCCACGTTCGTCGCGTGTTCCTTCGACGAATAAAAGTCGGTATAGCCCGGAATATTCACCGGCAAATGCAGCTTCGCCTCCGCGAGCTTCACGAATGCGCGAGCGCGCAACGCCGCGTCATCGCGCAAGGCTGCCGTGTCGCGCGCAAGCAGCGACGAAAGCTGCACGCGCACGCTGCGCCACACGTCGCGACCCAGTTCGATGAAGTCATTGAGCGCGCCGCGCGCGAACACGTTGTGCTTCACCGTGGCCGGCAGCCTCAGCAGGCCCGCGTCATACAGCACCGCGAGGTCGATCACCGAATCGCCGATCGCCACGCCCACGCGCGCCGAGGCATGCTGCGCCGTGCTGAACACGCCGAACGGCAGATTCTGGATCGGGAATTCGCACGCGGCGTCGTTGGCGGACTCGATCCAGCTCTTGCGGCGCGGGTCGAGCGTGGCGCGCAGGTCGTCGGGAAGGGCTTGGCTGCTCATTGCTGCTCCGGATTGAAATGTTTCTCGAGGCCTTGCCAGCACTCGTAGTAATGCGCCTGCAACTGCGCCGTTTCGAGCGCGAAGCGCGTCGGCCGGATCAGCGTGCGGGTCTCGAACATGAACGCCATCGTGTCGCCGACCTTGTGCGGCTTCGTCGTATCGGCGTTCGAGGCTTTTTCGAAGGTCTCGGCGTCCGGGCCGTGGCCCGACATGCAGTTGTGCAGGCTCGACCCGCCCGGCACGAAGCCCTCGGCCTTCGCGTCGTACGCGCCGTGCACGAGGCCCATGAACTCGCTCGCGACGTTGCGGTGATACCAGGGCGGACGGAAGGTGTTCTCGGCCGCGAGCCAGCGCGGCGGAAAGATCACGAAGTCGATCGAGTCGACGCCCGGCGTGTCAGTCGGCGCGTGCAGCACGAGGAAGATCGATGGATCCGGATGGTCGAAGCTGATCGAGCCGATCGTATTGAAGTGGCGCAGATCGTATTTGTACGGCGCGTAATTGCCGTGCCAGGCCACCACGTCGAGCGGCGAATGGCCGATGTCGGCGCGCCAGAGCTGACCGTTGAGCTTGGTGACGAGTTCGAACTGTCCTTCAAGATCTTCGTACGCGGCGTGCGGCGTGAGGAAGTCGCGCGGATTCGCGAGGCCGTTCGAACCGATCACGCCCAGATCCGGCAGGCGCAGCAACGCGCCGAAGTTCTCGCAGAGATAGCCGCGCGCCGTGCCGTCCGGCAGATCGACCGTGAAGCGCACGCCGCGCGGAATCACGGCGATTTCGAACGGCTCGACGTCGAGCTTGCCCATTTCCGTGCGAATCGACAGGCGCCCTTCCTGCGGCACGATCAGCAATTCGCCATCGGTATTGAAGAAGAAGCGGTCGGTCATCGCGCGGTTGGCCGCGTAGAGATGGATCGCGCAACCGCTCATCGACGCCGCCGAGCCGTTGCCCGCCATCGTCACCCAGCCGTCGATGAAGTCGGTCGGCGCGGTCGGCATCGGCAGCGGGTCCCAGCGCAACTGATTGGGCGGCGTGGGCGGCACGTCGTTGAAATCGGCGACGAGGCGCGTCGCGCCGCCGATCTGGGCGTGCGCGACGAGCGGCGTGAACGGCTGATGCACCGCGCCCGGACGGATCCGATAGAACCACGTGCGGCGATTGTGCGAGCGCGGCGCCGTGAAGGCGGTGCCCGAAAGCTGCTCGGCGTACAGGCCGTACGCGCAGCGCTGTGGCGAGTTCTGCGCGGCCGGCAGCGCGCCGGGCAGCGCCTCGGTCGCGAACTCGTTGGCGAAGCCGCTCATATAGCCGTCGGTCGCGGCGCGATTGGCCGCGGCGTGGCGCAAGGGTGCATTCATCACTGTCTCCATGTTCTGCGTGCAGGCGCGTCTTCAGCATAGACGCCCCTCGGCACGCCGACTTTCGATTGATCGAGCCGGGCGCGGCGGCTTTCTCTGACAGAATCCGTCGCGCGATTTACGAATAGTAAAACGGATTATGATTAGTGAAATTCAACGTAAACCCTGGGAGGACGTCGAAACCCCGGCAAAGCCGCGTTTGCGTGGATATCGTTATCACCAATCCATGCATGCCGCAGGCCGGCGGACTGCTAACATCGAGTCATGCGGCCCCGAGGCTGCCCGATCCGATCACTCCGCGCTCCGAGACGCCCTCTTTTTCGTCACCATGCTTGCTCCCACCATTCCCGCGCTCGTCGCCCGCGCCGCCGATCATCCTTTTCTCGGCGAGCACCTGGCGATGGGGACCGGCGCGCACAGCGCCGTGGCCGTCGCCCACCGGCGCGGCGTGGAGTTGCTGAGCGCCTACGAACCGATCTACGACATCAGCGTGCACGGCGGCGCGCAATCGCTGACGGCGGATCTCGCGCAGGCCTCGCGTTTCGGCGACGAACTCGGTTTTCAGGCCGTGACGCTGCGCGAGGTCGACGGCAAGGTCGGGCCTTACGATCCGTTTTCCGACTCGCTCGACGATCCCGAGCTGGTCGCGCTCGACCGTTGCGTTCGCGCGCTGCACACGATCAACTTTCTCGGCTCGCAACAGCATGGGCTGCTCTTTCTGCGCGTGCACGAGCGTCTGCTTAAAAGCGTGAAATACGATCACGGGCGGCATTTTTCGAACGTGCTGGTCTCGTTCGGCCTGAATCCGGGGCGTGTGGTGATCGAGTTACCGGCGGCGGCGGTCGCGCACCGGACCTTCGTCGGCTATCTGACGCAGAGTTATCAGCGCTATGGCTTCAAGGTGGCGGGCAATCTGCCGAATGCGGGACAGATTCTTTCGGTGTCCGACATGGCGCGGCTCGATTTCGTGAAGATGGATGCCAGCTCGGCGCTGCGCGATTCGATGGTGAAGCCGCTCGTGAGCTATGCCGCGCGCCTGCGCATTCCGCTGATCTTCAACCGCGTGGTCGATGCCGCGCAGTTCGAGCAATTACAGCAATACGACGTGCGCTTCGTGCAGGGGCCGGTGTTCACCGCGCAGGACAGCGCGGCCTGACTCGCTCCGCCATGAAAAACGCCGCGCTTTCTTGCGAAGGCGCGGCGTTTTTTTGTGCGTGGTTTTACGCGACGGACAAAAGGCCTAGAGGCTGATCGGCTCCTGCTCCAGCTCCACGCCGAAGCGCGCGAACACGTCGTGGCGGATCGCCTGGGCCAGTTCGAGGATATCGGCGCCGGTCGCGCCGCCGCGGTTCACGAGCACCAGCGCCTGACGCTCGTGCACGGCCGCCTCGCGCAACGCGCGCCCTTTCCAGCCGCACTGGTCGATCAGCCAGCCCGCCGCGAGCTTCACGCGTCCGTCGGCTTGCGGATACGACACGACGCCCGGCTCGCGCATGACGAGCGCGTCGAACTGCTCGCCCTCGATCACGGGATTCTTGAAGAAGCTGCCCGCGTTGCCGAGCACGCGCGGATCGGGCAGCTTGGCGCGGCGCACGGCCACCACGGCGTCGAACACGTCCTGCGCGCACTGCGCTTCGCTCAGACCGCGCTGCGCGATCTCGCGTGCGAGATCGGCGTAACCGGCATTCGGCTGCCACGACTTCGGCAGACGGAACGTGACCGCCGTGATCACGAAGCGGTCGCGGCCTTCGCGCTTGAAGAAGCTGTCGCGATATCCGAACTCGCAGGCGGCCGCGTCGAATTCATAGGGCGTGCCGGTCTCCACTTCGATCGCGCGCACGGCCGCGCAGCGATCGCCCATTTCCAGCCCGTAAGCGCCGATGTTCTGGATCGGCGCGGCGCCCACCGTGCCGGGGATCAGCGCGAGATTTTCGAGGCCGGGCATGCCTGCTGCGAGCGTCCACGCGACGAAATCGTGCCAGTTCTCACCGGCGGCGGCCTGGACGTACCAGGCATCGCCGTCCTCGTGAACGACGCGCTTGCCCGCCAGCGCGACCAGCAGCACGAGGCCGTCGAAGTCGCGCGTGAGCACGACGTTGCTGCCGCCGCCCAGCACAAGCGTGCGCAAGCCTTGCGCGCGCGAATCGCGCACGGCGGCGACGAAATCGGCCTCGCTTTCGACGCGGCACGCGTAACGCGCGCGCACGTCGAAACCGAACGTGTTGTGCGCACGCAGCGGATAAGCGGCGGCGAACCACACGCTGTTGCGCGGGGACGGATCAGCAGACAAGGCGGAAGCGGACATCGCGGAAGAACGGATACGGAAAAGACGGACGGAGGACGCGGGCCAGATCAGGCCGAGCCGGACAAAGCCCGGTAGAACCCGGCAATGCGAGGCAGGCCCGGCCCGCCGCGCAACCTTGGGCAAACACGAAGGCGCCGGTAAAATAGCGTCGGTCCGTGATTATAGCGAGTGCGCGCGACGCCGCCGGAAAACGCCGGTGCGGCCCGCCCGCGCAGCGCCACTCGCACTTTTGGGAGAAAGCAATGCCATCGTTTGACGTCGTCAGCGAAGCCAACATGATCGAAGTGAAGAACGCGATCGAGCAATCCAACAAGGAAATCTCCACGCGCTTCGACTTCAAGGGCTCGGATTCGCGCGTCGAGCAAAAGGAACGCGAGCTGACCGCGTTCGCCGACGACGATTTCAAGCTCGGCCAGGTCAAGGACGTGCTGCTGTCGAAACTGGCCAAGCGCAATGTGGACGTGCGTTTTCTCGACTACGGCAAGATCGAGAAAATCGGCGGCGACAAGGTGAAGCAGATCATCACCGTGAAGAAGGGCGTGTCCGGCGATCTCGCGAAAAAGATCGTGCGCCTCGTGAAGGACAGCAAGATCAAGGTGCAGGCGAGCATTCAGGGCGACGCCGTGCGTGTGACCGGCACCAAGCGCGACGACCTGCAAAGCGTGATCGCCATGCTGCGCAAGGACGTGACCGATACGCCGCTCGACTTCAATAACTTCCGCGATTGATGCTGAGCGACTGAGCGTTCGCGAACTTTCGCGAACGCTCCCAATAGTCGGTTCGGCGGGCGCGGCGCGCACTCACGTGGGCGTCGCGCCCGTTTTGTATTTCTCCGCATTTTTCCGCGTACTTTCAGGCCGTCAATCGGGCTTGAACAGCAGCGGCATCATCACCTCACCGGTTTCCAGCAGCGTCTTGAGGTTCGAGAGGATGAGCGGCCAGCCGCCCGCCACCGCCTCGATAAACTTCGACCCCGGCCGCGCCATTCGGTGCGTGACCGTGAGCTTCGCCACGTCGTCCTGCGCGACGATTTCCATCGTGCACAGCGAGTCGCCTTCCGCGTTCAGGTCGGGACGAAACTGATTGCGCCAGCGGATCACCAGACGATGCGGCGGCTCGGATTCGACGATCTCGCCCGAGTCAGCCACACGTCCGTCGGCGAAACGCAACTGCCACGGCGAACCCGGCTGCCAGTCGCTTTCCGCGCGCACGCCGTGCCAGTAGCGCGCGGTGAATTCCGGGCTCGTGAGCGCCGTCCAGAGCGCCTGCGGCGTGGTGCGGATATAGGTGACGTAGACGAACACCGACTCCTGCGCGGCGTGCGTGCCGGCCTGCGTTGCTGCGCGGTCTTGCTGGCTCATGGCTGCCTCCTGACTTCGATGTCTGCGCGCTGCGCGCGCTTACTCCTCGAGCGAATGTTTGAGCTCCACGAGCGCGTCTACCTGCGCGCGCTCGAACTTGCCGATCCAGCGCGCGGCCATTTCGCCGATGGGCACCGGATTGATGAAATGGCGCTTTTCACGCCCTTCGCGACGCGTGACGACGAGATTCGCCGCTTCGAGCACGCCGAGATGCTTGGTGACCGCCTGGCGCGACATCGTCAGGCCTTCGCAGAGCTGCGACAGCGTCTGGCCGTTCCTGGCGTGCAGCCGATCCAGCAACTGGCGGCGGCTCGCGTCTGCGAGCGCGCGGAATACGGCGTCGTCGTTCATGGATTTTATTATGCAACCACGAGGTTGCATGTCAAGGTGAAACCGGCGCGTGCCAAGTGATCGCGCACGACGCTCATGGACGCTTACGCACGACGACCTTGCCCCCCGCCGCGACGCCTGGCCCCACCGCCGCCCGGCTGACCGGCTCGCTGGGGAGCGCCTGCGCGCCGGCAACGGGCTTGCTGGACGTGACGGCCCCGACGGACGCGACGGACGCGACGGCCTTGCGCGGCCGCCCGCCCTTGCGCCCGTTCTCGCGCGCGGCGGCGGCCTTCGCCGGCGACTTGACCGAGCCCATCTGACGCGCCAGATCGCGCATCCAGAGCTTCGTGCCGTAGATGCCGCTCAGCAGCCCCGGCGCCCACACCGACTCGTCCAGGCGCGGGAAGTAGATCGACTGCCCGCCGCCCCAGATTTCGACGTCGGCAAGCTGGGCCGGCGTGGGCGCGTGCGCGAGCATCTGCAGGTCCTGAATGAGCGCGATGGGCACGGCGATGTCTACGCCGTTCGCGAACGACACTTCGAGTTTGTGATGCGTACGGCTGTACCGCGCGGCGACCGCAACCGGACTCGCCTGTGCCGCCCCCGCTGCGGCGTCGAACTGCTCGCGGCCGATGGTCTGGGCGCCCACGGGCTCGCGGTTGAGATGCTCCCTGCTGCTGGCCATGTTTGCGTTCTCCAGGTTGCGATGCGTTGCCATTCGCGGCACAAATGCGCGACTTCGGGTTCGATGGCCTGCGCGAGGCGCGCCACTTCACGCTCGCCGAGCGCGAAGCGTTCGCGCAACGCCAGCGGCCCGAGCGGGCAATTGAGGTTGAACACACACGCGCCTTGCGGACTCTCGACATGCACGTGCGCGGGCCGATGATCGTTCGAATAGATCACGACGCGGGCGCCGGATACGCGAAGCAGTGTGGGCATGGCGTAGACAATAACCTAACGTTGGGTTTCTGGAGCGCCGCGCGGCCCGTTTTCCGTGCACTCTCTTGCACTGGATCAACCCCAACGGGCGGCGTGATCGAGAACACAGCTTAGCGACGCGCGCCGCGTCTGAAACCTCGTCCGAATGGCGTAGGACGCGTCATCAGGCGAAAAAAAACGGCGCCTGAGCGCCGCCTTTTTTTGCCGCGTGTCTGGCGTCAATCGAGCCTGAACTGCCCGACTGCTTCCGCGAGCCGCATCGCCTGACCGCGCAGCGCCGACGCCGCCGCCGTCGACTGCTCGACCAGCGCCGCATTCTGCTGAACCATTTCGTCGAGCTGGCTCACGGCGCGATTCACTTCCTGAATGCCGCGCGTCTGTTCGCCGGCCGCGCTCGTCACTTCGGCGATGATGGTCGTCACGTTCGACACGTTCGCCACGATCTCGTCCATCGTTTCGCCCGCGCGGCGCACGAGTTGCGAGCCGGAATTCACGCTCGTCACCGTCGATTCGATCAGCGCCTTGATTTCGCGCGCCGCCTGCGCGCTACGCTGCGCGAGGCTGCGCACCTCGCCCGCGACCACCGCGAAACCGCGCCCCTGCTCGCCCGCGCGCGCCGCTTCGACGGCGGCGTTGAGCGCGAGAATATTGGTCTGGAACGCGATGCCGTCGATCACGCCGATGATGTCGGCGATCTTCACCGAAGCCTTCTCGATCGCGCCCATCGTATCGACGACGTCGTTGATCACCGCGCCGCCGCGCGACGCCACCACCGACGCCGAATTGGCCGTCACGTCCGCCTGCTGCGCCGCGTTGGCCGACTGGCCGACCGTCGCCGTGATTTCCTCCATCGACGCGGCCGTTTGCTCGAGGCTCGCCGCCGCCGATTCGGTGCGGCCCGACAGGTCGACGTTGCCCGCCGCGATCTCGTCGCTCGCCGTGCGCACCGACTCGCTCGCATCGCGAATATGGCGCATCACGTCGCGCAGTTTGTCCATGAAGGCGTTGAACGAGCGCGCGATCTGCGCCACTTCGTCGTCGCCCGTGGCGGGCAGGCGCTGCGTGAGATCGCCCTCGCCCGCGCTGATCGCGTCCATCGCGTCGCGAATGCGCGAGAGGCGCTGGAACGACACGGCCGTGACCGCGCCCACCACCAGCGCCGCCACCACGGCCACCACCACGAGCGCGATCAGCGACGCGGTGAGCAGCGAGCGCATGCCCGCCGTGGCTTCGCTGCGGTCGAGCGCGACGATCAGACGCCAGTCGGTGCCCGGAATCGGCTGCGCGCGCATCAGCTTGGCGTCGCCGCCCACGTCAAACGACGGCGGGCGCGCCGACGCATCGAGCGCGGCCAGCTTGTCGCCCGTCAGTTCCGGCGCGAGGTCGGTGACCGGCTTGAGCGTGAGCTTCGCGTCGTTGTGCGCGACGATCTGGCCCGCGCTGTCCACCAGCATCCCGAAGCTCGCGGGCGTCGGATGGATCGACTGCACGTTCGACACCACGTCGTCCATCGCGACGTCGCCGGAAATCACGCCCTTCACCTGGCCGTCGCGGATCACGGGCGCGGCGAACGCCACCACCAGCTTGCCGGTGCCCACGTCGACGTAAGGCGGCGTCACCACGCCCTTGCCCGCCGCGACCGCCTGCTTGTACCAGGGACGGCCGGTCGGATCGTAATCGGGCGGAATGCCGGTCGGATCGGAGAATTTCGCGGTCTTGTCGGCGTAGCCCACGTAGACGTTGGTGAAGCCGCCCGCCGCTGCGATCTGCTTGAGCGCCGCCGACGGATCGGGTTGAAGCACGGCGTCCTGCAGCGACTCGATCATGCGCGCGTGCGTCGCCGCCCATTCGCCGATGCCTTCGGCGTGGCTGGCCGCGACGGCCGAGAGCGTGGCGTCGATCGAATCCTTGTTATGCGAGCTGGCGACGTAGTAATCGAGTGCGGTATTGGCCGCGAGCGCCACGACGACGATGGAAACGCATAGCGCGACGATGCGCGCGCGAATGGTGGAGAACATGGGGAGGAGCGCCGGGGGAAGAAGTAATTCGGACCGCGAGTACGTATGGCAATAAGAAAATGACATACGGGTTAACGGCCCGCCGGCAGACGACTTAAGGCGCTTTTTTGGTGCAAATGCGCACAAAATGCAGTCAAACGTCTGACAAATGCGCGCAACTGATCAGACGACACGCGCAGAAAATGCGCGTCGGTTCACAACTCGAACATCTTTTTAGGGCGCCGCGCCGCGCTTGCCTCGCGGCGGGCTCCGCTTTGGCCTGTCTGGCCCATTTGATTTTGCGGCGCGCGCTCACTCGCTCGCGGCGGCGGCCTTCTTCTTTTTATCGCCGATACGGCTTTCGGTGCCGTTCATCAGCTTGCCGATGTTGGCGCGATGGCGCCAGAACAGCAGCGCGCTCATGGCGAGAATCGCGAGCGCAATCACGTGCGGGCCGAACATGAAGACGTCGAACAGCGGCGCGAACACGGCGGCGGCCAGCGCCGCCAGCGACGAATAGCGCGTGAAGAAGGCGACGATCAGCCAGGTGAGCAGCGTCAGGCCGCCCAGCAGCGGATTGATGGCGAGCAGCACGCCCGCGGCCGTCGCCACGCCCTTGCCGCCCTTGAAGCGGAAAAACACCGGATACAGATGGCCGAGGAACACGGCGATGGCGGCGAGCGCGACAGCCGTATCGCCGAGACCGAAACGCGGCCCGAAACGCACCGTGAGCCAGACGGCGAGCCAGCCCTTGAACGCGTCGCCGATCAGCGTGAGGATCGCGGCCTTTTTGTTGCCGCTACGCAGCACATTGGTCGCGCCCGGATTGCCGGAGCCGTAGGAGCGCGGATCGTCGAGGCCCATGAAGGCGCTCACGATCACCGCGAACGAAACCGAGCCGATCAGATAAGCCAGAACGGCGACGAACAGGTTGTACATGCACGAAACCCGAAGTAATGAAAACGAAACGTGAGACGAAGCGCGCGGGGCCCGGCCCGCAGCCAATGCCCGCAACGGCCGCGCCGCGGCGGCGAAGGCGCCCATTCTACCGAAGCGCGGGCGCGCCTTGATGGCGCGCCAGGGTAATCAGGGAGCGTACCGGCCCGCGTGCGGTGCGCCGGAGCTTATTCGACGCTCGCGCACTGAACCGGCTTCGCGTCGAGCAGCGACGTCAGCACGGCGGGTGCGAGGCTCACCAGATAGCCGCGTTTGCCGCCGTTGAGCCAGATTTCGTCGAGATCGAGAATCGTCGCTTCGACGTAGACCGGCATGCGTTTTTTGGTCCCGAACGGCGAAGTGCCGCCGACCAGATAACCCGAATGGCGGTTCGCGACTTCGGGCTTGCAGGGCTCGACACGCTTCGCGCCAATCTGCCGCGCGAGATTCTTGGTCGACACCTTGCGGTCGCCGTGCATCAGGACGATGAGCGGCTTCGCGTTCTCGTCTTCCATCACGAGCGTCTTGACGACGCGGTGCTCGTCCACGCCGAGCTGGCGCGCGGACTCGCCCGTGCCGCCATGATCGACATATTCGTAAGGATGCTCGCCGAACGCGACGCCCGCGCGGCGCAGCATCTGCGTGGCGGGCGTTTCGGAGACGTGTTTCGATTTGCTCATGGCGCGCATTGTAATGCGCGAGCGGCGTGGGCCGCGCGCTCGCGCTCAGCCGCGCGGGTGATGCTTCTGATGCAGCAGACGCAGACGCTCGCGCGCGACGTGCGTGTAGATCTGCGTGGTGGAGATGTCGCTGTGGCCGAGCAGCATCTGCACCACGCGCAGATCGGCGCCGTGATTGAGCAAATGCGTGGCGAACGCGTGGCGCAGCGTGTGCGGCGACAGCGGCGCGTGCACGCCCGCGTTCATCGCGTGACGCTTGATGATGTGCCAGAACTGCTGGCGCGTCATGCCGTCGGCGCGCGCCGTCACGAACAGCGCGTCGGCCGGACGCGGGCCGAGCAGCGCGGGCCGCGACTCGCGCAGATAACGCGTGATCCACGCCGACGCCTCTTCGCCGAACGGCACGAGACGCTCCTTCGAGCCCTTGCCGAGCACGCGCACGACGCCTTCGTTCAGGCCGACTTCCACGGTCTTGAGCGTGACGAGTTCGGTCACGCGCAGTCCGCTCGCGTACATCAGTTCGAGCATCGTGCGGTCGCGCAGCCCGAGCGGCGTGGCCACGTCGGGCGCGTTGAGCAGCGCTTCGACCTGCGCTTCGGTGAGCGTGGTGGGAAAACGCGGCGGCTGTTTCGCCGAACGCACGCGCACGGTGGGATCGACGCTCACGCGCCGCTCGCGCAGCGCCCAGCCGTAGTAGCGCCGGAATACCGACAGCCGACGATTCGCCGACGTCGATTTGTCCTCCTTGCGGCGCGCGCTGTAGGCGTAGAGATCGTCTTCGTGCACGCCGTCGAGGCCGTGCTGGCGCGCGCGTGCGAGCCACTCGGCGAACAGGCGCAGATCGCGCCGGTAGGCGTCGAGCGTGTTGCGCGAGAGACCGTGTTCGAGCCACATGGCGTCGCAGAACGTGTCGATGGCGAGCAGGCTCGTGGCGAGCGTGGCGGAAGCGGCGTCGGAAAGCGGCGCGGCCTCGTCTACGTCGCTTGCGTCGCTTGCGTCGATGTGCCCGATGGGATCGGCATCGTCGAGGTCTTGCGCATCGTCCTCGAAACCGGCTTCGTGATCTTGCGCGTCTTCGTGCGAGTTTTCGTGCGCGGGGGTGTTCGTCATCGGATTCTTACGCCTTCATGGGCGAGCAGCCAGCGTTTGACGTCGCGGAAAAAACCGTCGCCGCCGTGGTGATTGAAGCCGCCGATGCCGCTCGCCGCGACCACGCGATGGCACGGAATCACGATCGGCAGATAGTTCGAGCCGCACGCCTGCCCCACCGCGCGCGCGCTGATGCTGCCGACGCGTTGCGCAAGTTCGCCGTAAGTCAGCACCGCGCCCGCCCCGATCGAGCAGATGCCGTCCCAGACGCGGCGCTGAAAGGCCGTGCCAGGCGACGCGAGCGGCAGATCGAACGACGCCGACGCATCGTCCAGATAGCGCGCGATCTGCGCGGCGGCCAGTTCGGCGAGTGCGGAATCCGGCGCGACACCCGGCGTCGAAGCGGGCAGATAGTGGATTTCGCGCACGCCGTCCGCGCTCGTGACGATGCCGACCTTGCCGAACGGTGCATCGATCACCGCGTTGTAGACGCGCGGCGCGAGCTTGCGCAAGGCCTGCCGGCTCGGCGTACGCGCGGACGCATCGGCGGAAAGATCTGCGGGCGCGTTCGCGGGAATGTTGGCAGCGGCGCGCATCGCCGCGTCTTCCGCGTCGTCCCACAGTGAATACGTTGCCGATGCGCTTGCCAATGGTTTCCTCATCGCCGCTCTCCTTGAATCGCCGCGCCGGTTCAATCGATCATGCCGATCATGCTGCTTCCAGCGCCCATTGCACATGTTCGCGCACGACCGCCGATTCGTCCTGCGCGCGCGCACGCAGCGCATCGACGATGGCTTCGCGGCGCGCGTGTGTTTCGCTTGTCTCGCTTGTTTCGCTTGTTTCGCTTGTTTCGCTTGTTCCGGTCGCGTCGTCCACACGCGGCGCGCGCAGCGCATTGCCCATCGCCACCGCGATATTGCGCGACCAGCTTTCGTAACCGATACGCCGGATCGCGCTGCCCTGCATGCGCTCGTCGAACTGCGCCGCGCTCCAGCCGAACAGCTCGACGAGACTCGCGCGGTCGAGCCCGTGGCGCACGTCGAAATCGGCGACCGGCGCGGCCTTCGCGAACTTGTTCCACGGACACACGAGCTGACAGTCGTCGCAACCATAGACACGATTGCCGATCAGCGGCCGCATGTCCAGGGGAATGCTGCCTTTCAGCTCGATCGTCAGATACGAGATGCAGCGGCGCGCATCGACGCGATACGGCCCGGTGATCGCGCCCGTCGGACACGCGTCGATGCAGCGCGTGCAACTGCCGCAATGCGCGCCGGGCGTTTCGGGGGCGGCGCTGGCCGGATCGTCCGCGTCGGTCGGCAGCGGCACATCGACGTAGATCTCGCCGAGAAAGAACAGCGAGCCCGCGTCGCGCTGAAGCAGCAGCGTGTGCTTGCCGCGCCAGCCGATGCCCGCCTTCTGCGCGAGTTCCACTTCGAGCACAGGCGCCGAGTCGGTGAAAACACGAAAGCCGAATGCGCCGATCTCGCCTTCGATGCGCTCCGCGAGTTGCTGCAAACGCGCGCGCATGACCTTGTGATAGTCGCGTCCGCGTGCGTAGATCGACACCACGGCGGCGTGCGGGTCGGCGAGACGCGCATGTTCGCGCTGACGCCAGTCGTCGTGGATGGCGTGCCCGCGACGCCCTTCATCCGCGCCTTGCGAAGCGCTTTCGGCAGGCTGACCTGTTGCATGCTCCGTGGCCGCGGTCGTCGACGGATCAAGCGTGGCGGCCGGCAAATAGGCCATGCGCGCGGTGATGACACGTCGCGTACCGGCAACGAGCTCGGCGGGCCTGGCGCGTTTCATCCCATGTTTGGCCATATAATCCATCTCGCCGTGGCAGCCCGCTTCGAGCCACGCGGCAAGGCCCGCCTCGGCATGGGACAGGTCGGTGTCGCTGATACCGATCGCACCGAACCCCAGCTCGCGTCCCCATGCGCGGATTTGCGTTTCGAGCGCGGCCAGTGCCGCTGCGTCGAGCGTCGCCGACGCGCCGGCGCCCTGCGTCTGCTGCGCGCACGACGATGCACGCGACGCACTCGCCTTGTCAGGCGCGCGCGCGGCCTCTGCGGCCAATGTCTGGTTCAACGGGGAATGCGAGGGGTTCATCACGCTATTTTACGAGAATGCCCGACACGCCCGGTCACGACCACGCGAGCCTGCCCGCCGCTCCTGTTCTGCTCGAACGCCGTTTCGAGCTTGCGGATGAAAGCGCCACCGATGCGTTCGGCGCGCGTTTCGCGCACGCGCTCGACGCGGTGCGCACCGCCAGCACGCAAGTTTCCCGCCAGCCTGCCGACAATACGGCCAGTTCCGCACGCCACGCAGCCGTCAACGCATTCGGCGGCCTGCACGTTCAGCTTCTCGGCGACCTCGGCGCAGGCAAGACCTCGCTCGTGCGCGCCGCGCTGCGCGCGCTCGGCCACAACGGGCGCGTGCGCAGTCCGACGTACACGCTCGTCGAACCCTACACGGTCGCAAGCGCGAGCGGGGAACTCCAGCTTTATCACTTCGATCTGTATCGTTTCAGCGACCCGGCCGAATGGGCCGACGCCGGCTTTCGCGAATATTTCGCGCAAGGGGCGGTGTGTCTCGTCGAATGGCCGCAACGCGCGGGCGGCCTGCTCGGCGTGCCGGACCTGGTGTTCCAGCTCGAACCCGGCCCGGACGGCGAAGGCCGCGTGCTCACCGCGTACGCATACAGCGCATCAGGAAAGGCATGTCTAGAAAGATGTTAATCAAACCGTTCCGCTCGATCGAATCCGCCGCCACCGCCACGCACAACTGGCGGCGCCGGCAGATTCTGAAGGCGGGCGCGTCCACGCTGGTGCTCGGCCTCGCGGCACCGCGCCTCGCCTGGGCGACCTCGGTCATGGGCGTGCGCGTGTGGCCCGCGCGCGACTACACGCGCGTCACGATCGAATCCGATCAGGCGCTGACGACCACGCAAACGCTGCTGCAGAATCCCGACCGCCTCGTGGTCGATCTGAGCGGCCTCGACCTCGACGACGCGCTCAAGAATCTCGTCTCCAAGATCACGCCGAACGATCCGCAGATCCAGGCCGTGCGCGTCGGGCAGTATCAGCCGCACGTCGTGCGCATGGTGTTCGACCTGAAGGGCTCGGTGAAGCCGCAGGTGTTCACGCTGCAGCCGGTCGGCTCGTACAAGTACCGGCTGGTGTTCGACCTGTATCCGGCCGTCGCGCCCGATCCGCTCATGGATCTGCTCGCGCAGACCGAGCACAAGCAGCAGCAGCTCGACGCCCACGAGGCGATGCGCCAGAACACGCCGCCCACGCCGTCCACGCTCGCGGGTCCGAACACGCCGCCGCGCCACGACAACAGCGAAGACTTCTTCCAGCGCTACGCGCAGAACGACGGCGGCACGGCTTCGGGATCGTCGGGATCGGCGGGATCGGCGGGATCGGCGGGACCGTCGTCGCCGCGTCCCGTGCCGCCGGTGCCGCCGGCGGTCGTGGTCAAGCCGAAGCCCGCGCCGAAGCCGCCCGTCGTCGCCCAGACCGACGACGACTCCGACAAGGACGACGACAACTACGGCTTCACCGCGCCGAAGTCCGGCAAGGGCGGCACCACGCGCCTGCTCACGGTCGCGATCGACCCCGGCCACGGCGGCGAGGACCCGGGCGCGATCGGCGGCGGCGGCACCTACGAGAAGCACATCGCGCTCGACATCGCCAAGCGCCTGCGCGCCAAGATCGACGCCCAGCCCAACATGCGCGCGATGATGACGCGCGACGCCGACTTCTTCGTGCCGCTGAACGTGCGCGTGCAGAAGGCCCGCCGCGTGGGCGCGGACCTGTTCGTGTCGATTCACGCCGATGCGTTCACCACGCCCGCCGCGCGCGGCTCGTCGGTGTTCGCGCTTTCCGAGCACGGCGCGACCAGCGCGGCCGCGCGCTGGATGGCGAACAAGGAAAACTCGTCGGACCAGATCGGCGGCATCAACGTGAAGACGGCGGACGCCGCCGTCAACCGCGCGCTGTTCGACATGTCGACGACGGCGCAGATCCGCGACTCGCTGCGCTACGGCGGCTTCGTGCTCAACGAGGTCGGCGAGATCAACAAGCTGCACAAGGGCTCGGTCGAGCAGGCCGGTTTCGCGGTGCTCAAGGCGCCCGATATTCCGTCGATCCTCGTGGAAACCGCGTTCATCAGCAATCCCGAAGAAGAGCAGAAGCTCAACGACGAGGCCTATCGCGACAAGATGGCCAACGCGATCATGAAGGGCATCAAGCGCTATTTCGCGGCCAATCCGCCGCTCGCGAAGAGCCGCATGACCTGATCGATCGACGCGTCAGATGCGAAAACGCCGCGCCTTCCTTGCGGAAGCGCGGCGTTTTTTCATGCGCCGATGCCGCGAACTCAAATGTGCGTGTTCAGCTGCGTGTGAGGTGCGTGTCAGGTGCGCGCCGCCACCAGACGCTGCCTGACCCAGCCGCCAAACACGTTCACGCCGAGGCCCGCCATCACGAGCGCCGCGCCGCCGATCTGCGCGGCGCTCAGACGCTCGCCGAGCAGCAGCGCGGCCGCCGCGAGCCCGACGATCGGCACCAGCAGCGAGAACGGCGCGACCTGGCTGGCCGGATACTTCGCGAGCAGACGGCTCCAGAGGCTGTAGCCGAGTATCGTCGCGATGAACGCGAGATAGACGATCGCGCCGATCGAAGTCATGCCGATGCCTTCGAGCGCGGTTTCGATGCGCTGCGGCCCTTCCATGAAATACGAGAGCACGAGGAACGGCAGCGGCGGAATCAGGCTCGCCCACACCACGAGGCCGACCAGATCGACCTTGCCCACTTTCTTCGTGACGATATTGCCGAGCGCCCACATGCAGGCCGCGCACAGCGTGAGGATGAAGCCCGCGGCCGTCATGGTCTGCACGCCCACGCCTGCCGCCGCCGTCGATTGCAGGCCGATCAGCGCCAGGCCGCCCGCCGCGATCAGCAGGCCGATGACGTTCTGCGCGCGAAACCGCTCGCCGAGAAACACGGCCGCGAACACCAGCGTGAAGAACGCCTGCGCCTGCAGCACGACCGAGGCGAGTCCGGCGGGCATGCCCACGTACATCGCCGTGAAGAGAAACGCGAACTGGCCGAACGAAATGGTCGCGCCGTAGGCGAGCAGCCAGCGCAGCGGCAGTTTGGGACGCTTCACGAACAGCACCGCCGGGAACGCCGCCAGCATGAAGCGCAGCGCGCCGAGCAGCAGCGGCGGCACGCCGTGCAGACCCACCTTGATCACGACGAAATTCACGCCCCACGCGATCACCACCACCAGCGCCAGCAACAAATCCTTCGGCGACATCTCTCCGGCTCCCTCTATTGTTCTGTCGAATCTGTCAGTTTAGCGGCTGCGGCGCGTGCTCGCCCAGCCGGACAAATTGCGTCGATGCCGGCCGGGCGTGCGTCCCGTGCCTCACGAAGCCCGAGCGGACGCCTTACACGCTGCTTCGCGCTTGCCGACACAGCGCCGAAGCGGGCGTTAGAATGAGCGCCAGTCCGCGCGCGCAGCGCAGGCGCGGCCGCTCTGCCGCCCTGCTGCCCCGCCGCCTTGCCCCACTCATTCGAACCGTCCGGCTCATCAAGGAAGCGTCCATGTCCTCATCGATCAAAGCGGTCCTCAAGCCTCATCAGCGCGACATCGGCAACCTGTACGTGCGCCGCGTGCTGCCGGCCATGGCCGCGCGACTCGTCGGCCCGTTCATCTTCTTCGACCACATGGGCCCGGCCACGCTCGCGCCCGGCGCGGGCGTCGACGTGCGTCCGCATCCGCACATCGGCCTCGCCACCGTCACCTATCTCTACGACGGCGCGCTGATGCATCGCGACAGCCTCGGCTCGGAGCAGAAGATTCTGCCCGGCGACGTCAACTGGATGACGGCCGGCCGCGGCATCGTCCATTCCGAGCGCACGCCCGACGAAAACCGCGCCACCGGCCTCACGATGCACGGCATCCAGACGTGGGTCGCGCTGCCGCTCGATCACGAGGACGTCGAGCCGTCGTTCTTCCATCACGAAGCCGCGACGCTGCCCGAAATCGAGCGCAACGGTGTGACGCTGCGCGTGATCGCGGGCACGGCGTTCGGCGCGACTTCGCCCGTCGAGACCTTCTCGGGCACGCTTTACGTGGCCGCCGACTTCGCGCCCGGCAGCGCCATCGCGCTCGAACCCGAGCACGAGGAGCGCGGCGTGTATCTGGTCGAAGGCGACCTGTCGATCGACGGCACGCCGCTCGACCAGCACAGCATGGCGGTGCTGGTGCCGGGCGAAACGGTCACGCTCGCGAGCGCGAACGGCGCGCGCGTGATGCTGCTCGGCGGCGAAAAGCTCGAAGGCGAACGCTTCATCGAATGGAACTTCGTGGCCAGCTCGCGCGCGAAGATCGACGCCGCGAAGGCCGCGTGGACGCGTCAGGAAATGGGGCAGGTGCCCGGCGAAACCGAATGGATTCCGCTGCCCGAGAAAAAGCCCGCGCATTGAAGCGCGGCGATTCGCCCCCATCTTCACGCGTGACTGCCAATTCCCAACGAGGACGCAATGGATACCACTCTGGCCACTTTTGAAAGAGACGTGATCGAAGCGTCGGCGCTCGCGCCGGTGCTGGTCGACTTCTGGGCGCCGTGGTGCGGCCCGTGCAAATCGCTCGGCCCGATGCTCGAAAAACTCGAAGCCGAGTACGCGGGCAAATGGCGGCTCGTCAAAGTGAATGTCGACGAAAACCAGGAGCTGGCCGCGCACTTCCAGGTGCGCAGCATTCCGCACGTCGTCGCGTTCGCCGACCGCCAGGCCGTCGACCAGTTCATCGGCGTGCTGCCCGAAGGCCAGCTGCGCGAGTTCATCGACCGGCTGATTCCCGATTCGGCGCAGGCCGCGCGCCAGGTCGCGCAGCAGGCCATCGAGGAAGGCCGCCGCGAGGACGCCTATGAAGCGCTGCAGGCCGCGCTCGCCTACGACCCCGGTTTCGACGACGCGCGCATGGACCTGATCGAGATGCTGCTCGCCGACAATCGCGCCGACGAGGCGCACAACGAAGTCGATCTGCTCTCGCCGAAGACCACGCAGGGCATCGACGCGCGCTTCAACGCGCTGAAGACGCGTCTCGACGCGCTCGACGCCGCCGCCGATTTGCCGCCGACCGACGCGCTCGAAACGCGCGTGGCGAACAATCCGGACGATCTGGAAGCGCAGTTCGATCTGGCGAGCGCGCTGATCGCGCGGCGCAAATACGCCGGCGCGCTGGAGCATCTGCTGGAAATCGTGAAGCGCGACCGGACGTTCCGCGAGGATATCGGCCGCAAGACGATGCTGTCGGTGTTCGATCTGGCCGCGCATCAGCCGCAACTGGTGAGCGAGTGGCGGCGCAAGCTGAGCGCGACGTTGAACTGAGCGGCGCTTGCCTGGTTGAGCGCGCCGCGCCGGATGGAGAAGCGCCACGGGAGACCGTGGCGTTTTTTTTGACGGCGAATCCTTAAAAGAGGGACGGTTGGCCTTGAATTGAGGATCAACATGTAAATCCTTATAATGGGGATAAATATCCCTATTTTGAGGATTTATCGTGAGCCTCGCTGATTTCCTCTTCACTGCGGGCATGCAACGCGTGCTGGGCGCCACGCTGCTGCAACCCGAGCGCAGCTTCACGCTTCAGGAACTGCTGCGTCTCGCGGACAGCGGACGTGGCAGTGCGCAGAAACAGGTCGATCGTCTGATCGAGGCGGGCGTGCTGCGCGAAGATGCGCGGCGCGGCCGCCAGCGCAGCATCCGCGCGAATACCGAATTTGTGCTGTATCCCGAACTGCTCGGCATCGCGCGCAAGTCGTTTGCCGTGGTGGAGCCGCTGAAAGAAGCGCTCGCGCCGTTCGCTGCGCGTATCGATTCGGCGTTCGTGTTCGGCTCAGTGGCGAAAGGTACCGACGGCGGCCGCAGCGATATCGACCTGATCGTGGTCGGCAACGTGCCGCTTCTTGAAGTCGCCGAGGCGATGCACACCGTCGAACAGGATTTGCTGCGCCCCATCAACTTTTCGTTGTATGAGCCGGGTGAATGGGCGGCGCTCGTGCAGTCAGATCCCGTCATGGCCCAGATCGTTCAGGGCCCCACTCTGACGATACTGTGATGACGCGCCCGCCCGAATACGACAATCTCATCAAGACGAAAGCCTTCGAAGCCGTGGCCCCGACGCCCGGCGCCATCGCGGGCTTCCTGCGCAACGCGGCGGACTATCTCGTCACCGCCGAAGGTCTGGACCCCGAACGACATTTGCAGATCTTCACGCTGGCTTACGAGGGCTATTTCCAGCTGGTGCAGGCCACGCTGGAGTTCTACGCGGTGCGCACGCGCGACGCCGGACGCAACCTCGCCATCCAGCGCGTGTCCACGTCATTGGGCGTGAGTGCGGCGGAATTCGCCTTCATCACGAAGGCTCATGAGCGGCGCAACGGCACGTCGTACGTGTCGCCGTTTCCGCCGGTCTCGAAGGCCGAGGCGGCAGCCATGCTGGAGATTCTGCGCGCCTACCTGCCGGTCGCTCGCGCGCTAACCGGCGCGCATTGAGTTCCGATTACCCCGCCGCCCGCGCATTCGCCTGATGCGCCAGCGTCCGCAGCACATACGCCGCCGCTGCGAACCCGAAGCTCGCCGTCACGCAGACGCTCGAACCGAACCCCGCACAGTTGAGCCCGACCGGCCCGTGATGGCCCGGCGAGGTCGTCAGGTGTTCGGCCTCGTTGTCGACATCGCACACCGCCGCTTCCGGATAGATCAGCGGTTCGTCGGAGTACACCGCGCTCACCTTGAAGCGCGCCTTCGGCCCGCGCGGAAAGCCATGATGCTTGCGCAGTTGCCCGCGCACCTTCGAAAGCAGCGGGTCCTGGATCGTCAGCGCGAGGTCGTCGATGCGGATACGCGTCGGGTCGAGCTGCCCGCCCGCGCCGCCCACGGTGATGAGCGGCACGCGATGCTCCACGCACCACGCGATCAGCGCGGTCTTGGTGCGCACGCTGTCGATGGCGTCCACCACGTAATCGAATCCGCCGCCCAGCAGCGCGTCGAAATTCGACGGCTCGACGAAGTCCTCGACGAGCCGCACGTCGCAGGCCGGATCGATCAGCTTGATGCGCTCAGCCATCGCCTCGACTTTCGGCTTGCCGTAGTTGCCGTCGAGCGCGTGAATCTGGCGGTTGGTGTTGCTTTCGGCGACGTTGTCGAGGTCGATCAGCGTGAGCGTGCCGATGGCGCTGCGCGCAAGCGCCTCCGCCACCCACGAGCCCACCCCGCCGATGCCGATCACGGCAATGTGCGCGCGCTCGAACGCATCGAGGGCGGGTGCGCCGTAAAGCCGCGCCACGCCGCCGAAGCGACGGGCCCGGTCAGCAACATCCGCGGCGAGGCTCGCGGTAAGATCAGCGGGGCCGGCGGCGCCGGCGACAGGGGAAATCGGGGTACTGGACATGGCGGTAGCAATCGTAAGCGGACCGGCGCACTGCCCCGGTCCTCGCGAGACCCGTATTTTGCCTGATCGCGCCCGAGCTGGCCGGACGCGGCCGCATCGCTGCGGGTCCGCCGCCGTGGGCAGGCCGCCGAACCGTCGTTCGCGTCCCTATTTCCGCCTCTTCGATATACTTGTTCGCACTGAAGCGTCTGCATAAAACATGACCTCCCTCGCCGACCTCCGCAAGAACTACTCGCTCGGCTCGCTCGACGCCGCCGACGTCGACCCCGATCCCATCCGCCAGTTCCACACCTGGTTCGCCCAGGCGCTGGACGCGAAGCTGCCCGAGCCGAACGCCATGACGGTCGCCACCGTCGACGCGCAAGGCCGCCCCGCCGCGCGCATCCTGCTGATCAAGGGCGTGGACGAGCGCGGCTTCGTGTTCTTCACGAACTACGAAAGCCGCAAGGGCCGCGAACTGGGCGCCAATCCGCATGCGGCGCTGCTGTTTCACTGGGTTGAACTCGAGCGTCAGGTGCGCATCGAAGGCGCGGTCGAAAAGACCAGCGAGGCGGAAAGCGAGGCGTATTTCCAGTCGCGTCCGCTCGGCTCGCGCATCGGCGCCTGGGCGTCGGAGCAGAGCGCGGTGATCGAAAGCCGCGAGCAGCTCGAAGCGCGCGAGCGCGAAATCAGCGCGCAGTACGGCGAGAATCCGCCGCGTCCGGCGCATTGGGGCGGCTATCGCGTCGTGCCGACGGCGATCGAATTCTGGCAAGGCCGTCCGTCGCGGCTGCACGACCGCATTCGCTACGTGCGTGAGCACGCAGCCGACGCCTGGCGCATCGAGCGCCTCGCGCCGTAAGGCATCAGGCACATCGCTTCAAACGCGCCGCCCACGCGGCGCCGTATCAGCCACACCCGCCGTACCCCGGCGCGGCGACCGACGCCGCCGCGCCGCCCCGTTTTGGCTTCATCGCTGGCATCGCAATTCGCTTGTGTCTTTGGGCTTCACTCGTTCATCGGACAGGGAGAAAACGCATGTTCTGGGAGAAAAAACTCGCGCAATGGGTCGACGAAGTGCGCAACAAGGCCAACCTGCCCGCGCGGCTCGTGCTCTGGAGCGGTCAGCAATACGACTTCGGGAATTTCGCCGCGCCGCAGGTCACGCTGAAGGTCAATAGCGCGGCGGCGCTGCCGCTGCTGCTCGAACCGAGCCTCGACAATCTCGGCGAGGCCTACGTGAAGGGCAAGATCGACATCGAAGGCAAGCTCGCCGACATCATCAACATCAGCTATTCGCTCGCCCGCAACACGGTCACGAGCGCCAGCAAGCTCGCGCGCGTGCGCCGCTATTTCACGCACTCGAAGACCACCGACAAGCGCGCGATCCAGTATCACTACGATGTCTCGAACGACTTCTACAAGCTGTGGCTCGACGAGAACATGGTCTATTCCTGCGCCTACTTCGAGAACGGCGACGAAGACCTCGCCACCGCGCAACTGAAGAAGATCGATCACATCCTCACCAAGATCCAGTTGCAGCCGGACCAGACGCTGCTCGACATCGGTTGCGGCTGGGGCGCGCTCGTGCTGCGCGCCGCGCAGAAGTTCGGCGCGCGCTGCGTGGGCGTGACGCTTTCGCAGAACCAGTTCGATCTCGCGACGCAGCGCGTCAAGGACGCGGGCCTGCAGGACCGCATCGAGATCCGTCTGCAGGATTACCGCGACGTCACGGGCCAGTTCGATCGCATCACGAGCGTGGGCATGTTCGAGCACGTCGGGCGCAAAAATCTGCCGGGCTACTTCACGAAGGTGCGCGAACTGCTCGCCGACGACGGCGTCGCCATGAATCACGGCATCACGTCGAGCGACGCGGAAAGCGGCGAGACAGCGCTGGGCGGCGGCGAGTTCATCGACCGTTACGTGTTCCCGGACGGCGAACTGCCGCATATCGGCCTCGCGCTCGAAGCGGCGCAGCGCGGCGGACTGGAGGCGGTTGACGTGGAGAGCCTGCGCCGTCACTATGCGCACACGCTCGACCTCTGGGCGGACAATTTCGAGGCGCGCGCGCAGGAAGCGAAGCAACTCGTCGACGACGAGAAGTTCCGCATCTGGCGCGTCTATCTGGCCGGCTGCGCGTACGCGTTCGAGCACGACGACGTGTCGATCTATCAGATCGTCTGCCGCAAGGCCGGACGCAGCGCGACGACGCTGCCCTGGTCGCGCCGCTACATGTACGAGAAGCCGCTGTAACACGGGGCGACGGCGCGGGCGGCGCGCAATACGGATTCGCCGCCCGTCCGCGCCAGGCGAACGGCGCTTTTTTGCCACCGGCCTTTCGCCACTGACCAGACGAGCATGAACGAACGCGACGACGGCCTTTTCGGCGCCCTGGAGAACGACGGTTCCGGCCTCGCGCCTGAGGGTGGATCGAGCGCCGGATCGACCACACGCCGACCGCGCGAACGCCGCACCGCGCGCGCGGTGGACACAACGCCCAGGGGCGAACCGCCGCAAACCGATCTGTTCGGCTTCGTGCCGCCCGAACTGCCGAAGCGCGCCAAGACCGCCGATGTCGCCAACGCAAGCGCCGACAGCGACCCCGCGCCAAAACCGAAACGCCCCAAACCCGCTCCGACGTCCGAATCCGGCGATACCCCGCCCGCCCCGAAGCGCCGCGCGCGCGGCGTGCTGCCCGCCGAACTCGCGCAAGACGTGCTCGATCTCGGCGCCGAACTGCCCGCAGGCGTGCGTCTGGGCACGTCGTCGTGGTCGTTTCCGGGCTGGCGCGGCCTCGTCTACGGCGACGACTACAGCAATTCGAAGCTCGCCCGCGACGGTCTTGCCGCTTACGGCGCGCATCCGCTGTTGCGCTCGGTGAGCATCGACCGCTCGTTCTACGCGCCGCTCACGGTCACCGACTACCTGCGCTACGCGCAGCAGGTGCCGGACCACTTCCGCTTCATCATCAAGGCGCCCGCGCTCATCACCGACGCCAGCGTGCGCGGCGATCGCGGCGAGCCGGTCTCGGCCAATCCCTGCTTCCTGAATCCCGAGCTGGCCGCGCGCGAATTCGTCGAGCCGTGCCTCGCGGGCCTCGGCGCGAAAGCGGGGGCGCTGGTGTTCCAGTTTCCGCCGCTGACCGACCAGTTGCTCGCCGATCCGACGACCTTCGTCGAGCGCCTCGCCGCGTTTCTGGCCGCGCTGCCGCCGCTCCCGGCACCGGCCGCCGACGCCGCGCCGGGCGATGCGACCTGCTACGCCGTCGAGATCCGCGACGCCATCCTGCTCACGCCGCGCTTCGTGCGCATGCTGCGCGCGGCGGGCGTGCGCTACTGCGTGGGCCTGCACGCGCGCATGCCCGACCCGCTGCGCCAGGCCGCCGCGCTCGCGCTGATGGACGGCGAAGCGCCCGCCGGTCCGCTGATCGTGCGCTGGAGCCTGCACAGCGGCTTCAAGTACGAGCAGGCGAAGGCGCGCTACGAGCCGTTCGACAAGCTCGTCGACGAAGACCCGCACACGCGCGACGCGCTCGCCGAACTCGCGGCACGCTACGTGATCGCGGGCCAGCCGGTACTGATCACGACCAACAACAAGGCCGAAGGCTCGGCGCCGCTGACCTGCCAGAAGCTCGCGCGCGCCATCGTCGATGAAGTGCAGCGTCTGCGTGCCGAAGCGGCCACCGATGTCGCCGACATCGCCGCCTCCATCGATTCGTCCGCGCAATAAAAAACGGCGGACGCCGCAAAGCGCCCGCCGTTTTCATCGGCTATCCAGTCGGAAGATCAGTCAGCCTTGAGCCGATGCGCGAACTTCTGGCGGAATTTCGCCACCTTCGGCGCCACCACGAACGCGCAGTAGCCCTGATCCGGGTGCTGCGCGAAGTAATTCTGGTGATACGCCTCGGCCGGGAAATAGTTGCCGTCGAGCGGCAGCACCTGCGTGACGATCTTGCCGTCGTAGACGCCCTCGGCCGCCAGCTCGCGAATGGCCTGTTCGGCGATATCGCGCTGCGCATCCGAATGCGTGAAGATCGCCGAGCGGTATTGCGTGCCGACGTCGTTGCCCTGGCGGTTCAACTGGGTCGGATCGTGAATCGCGAAGAAGATGTCGAGAATCTCGCGATAGCCGATCTTCGCGGGATCGAAATCGACCTTCACGACTTCGGCGTGGCCGGTTTCGCCGTCGCAGACCTGCTCGTAGGACGGGTTCGTGGTGTGGCCGCCCGCGTAGCCCGATTCGACCGCGAGCACGCCGTCTACGCGCAGAAATACCGCCTCGAGGCACCAGAAACATCCGCCGCCGAGCGTGGCCGTTTCGACTGTCTGACTCATGCTGAACTCTCCTGTGATGGGGCGCCGGCGCTGCGCCGCGCCGGCTTCGCACGCCGCGCATGGCGCCACGCCGCCCCAGGTAACCCGGCGCGCGAGTGGGTGTACAGCCTGTCGCGCGCCGCTTTTCGCTAAAATTGGGGCAATCCGCTGAAATTCCACATGACTTTGCTGATCGCCACCCATTACGCCGAAGGCGCGCAACGATGACCCGCCGCGCCAGCCCGCCCAATTTCGACGCCGCCGCCTTCCGCCGCGCGCTCGGCCAGTTCGCGACCGGCGTCACGGTCATCACGACCCAGGCGCCCGACGGCTCGCTGATCGGCATCACCGCGAGTTCGTTCAACTCGGTGTCGCTCACGCCGCCGCTCGTGCTCTGGAGCCTCGCCACGCGCTCGGCCTCGATGCCGGTGTTCCGCAGCAACAGCCATTATGTGGTGAATGTGCTCGCGGCGTCGCAGCTCGACCTGTGCAAGCGCTTCGCCACCGTGAAGGGCGACCGCTTCGAAGGCGTTTCGCACGCGGCCGGCGACACCGGCATGCCCGTGCTCGACGGCGCCATCGCCTGGTTCGAATGCCACAACCGCAGCCGCTACGACGAAGGCGACCACGTGATCTTCGTCGGCGAAGTGGAGCGTTGCGGCGTGCGCGAGGATCTCGACGCCGACTCGCCGCTGGTCTTCCACGGCGGCGGTTTCCATCGGCTGCAATCGCTTTAGGCGGATCGCAGGCACGATCCGCCGCGCCAACGCCAAGGGCCGCTCGAAGCGGCCCTTTTTACATCGGCGCGTGCAAAAACGTCAGACCGGTGCCGTCTTCTGCTCGGCGCGCTGCGCGATCAGATCGACGGGCACGCCCGCCTCCACCTTGAGCGTCGTCAGCACGATGTTCGAGCGGATGTCCATCACGCCGGGCGCCTTGTAGAGCTTGTTGAGCACGAAGTCCGAGTAGTGCTTGAGGTTGTGCGCGAGCACCCGCAGCAGGTAATGCGTTTCCCCGGTCACGACGTACGCTCCCACCACCTCCGGCCAGTCGCGCAGCGCCGTCACGAAGCGCTCGTGCCAGCTTTCCTGGTCGTTGCGCATCGACACCTGCACGAAGGCTTCCATCTCGAAACCGAGAATCTCCCGGTTCAGACAGGCGCGATAGCGCTCGACCACGCCTTGCTCTTCGAGCAGGCGCAGTCGCCGCAAACACGCGGACGGCGACAGTGAAATGCGTTCGGCCAGATCGAGGTTACTGATGCGGCCCTCGTTCTGCAGCACGGAGAGAATCCGGCAATCGGTAGCGTCGAGCGAGATAGCGTTCATATTTGGTCTCCTTTCCCGTCTTGTAACAAATTATGTGCCAAGAACTGTAGCTTGCGGCGTTTTTTTCGCAAGCACATTTCGCGGCGGGTTGCCTATCATTCGAAAAATAACGAGACAACCTTGTCAGCAAGATGAACGACCTCTGGGACATTTCCCCGCCCATCCACCCCGCAACGCCCGTCTGGCCGGGCGATACGCCCGTGACCGTCGAGCGCGTCTGGCGCATGGAAGCGGGTTCGCCGGTGAACGTGGCGCGCGTCACGCTTTCGCCGCACACCGGCGCGCACACCGACGCCCCGCTCCATTACGACGCCGACGGCGCGCCCATCGGCGAGGTGCCGCTCGATACGTATATCGGCGCGTGCCGGGTGATCGACTGCGTCGGCGCGACGCCCGTCGTGCTGCCCGAACACGTGCAGGCCGCGCTGGACGGCATCCCGCCGCGCGTGCTGCTGCGCACTTACGCGAGCGCGCCGCAGGACCGCTGGGACAGCGCGTTCTGCGCGGTCGCGCCCGAAACCGTCGATCTGCTCGCGGCGCACGGCGTACGGCTGATCGGCATCGACACGCCCTCGCTCGACCCGCAGGAATCGAAGACGATGGACGCGCATCACCGCATCCGCGCGCATCGCATGGCGATCCTCGAAGGCGTGGTGCTCGACGCCGTCGCGCCCGGCGACTACGAACTCATCGCGCTGCCGCTCAAATTCGCGACGCTCGACGCCAGCCCCGTGCGCGCCGTGCTGCGCGCGCTGCCGGCATCGGCAAACTGACTCTCCTCCCCACCGGAATTGCATCGACCATGAACGACCGACACGCAGCCCTCGCGCTCGACCGCGCCGACCCGCTCGCCGCGCGGCGCGACCAGTTCGCGCTCGCGCCCGATACCATTTATCTCGACGGCAACTCGCTCGGCGTGCCGCCGAAAGCGAGCGCCGCGCGCGCCCAGGCCGTGATCGGCGGCGAATGGGGCGAAGGCCTGATCCGCAGCTGGAACACAGCGGGCTGGTTCGCGCTGCCGCGCCGCCTCGGCAACAAGCTCGCGCCGCTGATCGGCGCGGCCGAAGACGAAGTCGTGGTCACCGACACCATCTCGATCAATCTCTTCAAGGCGCTCTCCGCCGCGCTGCGCGTGCAGAACGCGCGCGATCCGAAGCGTCGCGTGATTGTCTCGGAACGCTCGAATTTCCCGAGCGATCTGTACATCGCGCAAGGCCTGATCGAGCAGCTCGATCGCGGCTACGAACTGCGTCTCGTCGACGACCCGAGCGAATTGCCCGCGGCGATCCGCGAGGACGTCGCCGTCGCCATGATCACGCACGTGAACTATCGCACCGGCGAAATGCACGACATGCGCGCGCTCACGGAGCACATCCACGCGCAAGGCGCGCTCGCGCTCTGGGATCTCGCGCATTCCGCGGGCGCGGTGCCGGTCGATCTGAATGGCGTGAACGCCGATTACGCGGTCGGTTGCACGTACAAGTATCTGAACGGCGGCCCCGGCTCGCCCGGTTTCGTGTGGGTGCCCAGGCGCAATCAGAACACCTTCTCGCAACCGCTGTCGGGCTGGTGGGGGCACAAGTCGCCGTTCGAAATGAATCCGCAATATCGTCCCGACGACGGCATCGGCCGCTATCTGTGCGGCACGCAGCCGATCATTTCGATGGCGCTGGTCGAATGCGGCCTCGACGTGTTCCTGCAAACGGGCATGCCGGCGATCCGCGAAAAATCGCTCGCGCTGACCGATCTCTTCATCGAACTGGTGGAGACGCGCTGCGCCGGTCTCGACCTCACGCTCGTCACGCCGCGCGAGCATGCGCGCCGCGGCTCGCACGTGAGCTTCGAACACCCGCACGGCTATGAAGTGATGCAGGCGCTGATCGCGCGCGGCGTGATCGGCGACTATCGCGAGCCGCGCGTGCTGCGCTTCGGCTTCACGCCGCTCTACATCGGTTACGCCGATGTCTGGGACGCCGTCGAAACGCTGCGCGACGTGCTCGCCACGGAACAATGGCGCAAGCCGGAATTCGCCGCGCGCGGCGCGGTGACCTGAGGAACGCACGATGAACGACCACATGCAGATTCCCGGCGTGCCCGAAGAGACGAATGCGTCGAACGACGCGCCGCGCGGCGGTTGTCCGTTTGGGCATGGCGCGGCGACGGCAGCGGCACCGGCTCACACGGAGGCAGCACCGGCCGCCGAACAGGGCGACGGCTGGCACGACGCGCAACTCGACTTCTCGAAGTCGATGAGCTACGGCGATTACCTCGGCCTCGACAAGGTGCTCAACGCGCAGCATCCGCTCTCGCCGGATCACAACGAGATGCTGTTCATCGTCCAGCATCAGACGAGCGAATTGTGGATGAAGCTCGCGCTCTACGAACTGCACGCCGCGCTCGCGAACGTGCATCGCGACGAGCTGCCGCCCGCGTTCAAGCAGCTCGCGCGCGTCTCGCGCATTCTCGAACAACTGGTGCAGGCGTGGAACGTGTTGTCGACCATGACGCCTTCGGAGTACACGTCGATGCGGCCGTATCTGGGCGCTTCGTCGGGCTTCCAGTCGTATCAGTACCGCATGATCGAGTTTCTGCTCGGCAACAAGAACGCGCAGATGCTCAAGCCGCACGAGCATCGGCCCGAAATCCACGCGCAGGTGAAGGCGACGCTCGACGCGCCCTCGTTCTACGACGAAGTGATCCGCCTGCTCGCGCGGCGCGGGTTCGCGATCGCGCCCGAGCGGCTCGCGCGCGACTGGACGCAGGCGACGGAGCACGACAGCAGCGTCGAGGCCGCGTGGCTGGAGATCTACCGCAATCCGTCGAAGCACTGGGATCTGTACGAAATGGCCGAGGAACTCGTCGATCTCGAAGACGCGTTCCGCCAGTGGCGTTTCCGCCACGTGACCACGGTCGAGCGCATCATCGGCTTCAAGCAGGGCACGGGCGGCACCAATGGCGCGCCGTATCTGCGCAAGATGCTCGATGTCGTGCTGTTTCCGGAGCTGTGGCACGTGCGCACGGTGCTGTGACGCGCGACGCTCGCGCGCCGTAAACGACATCGCGCCGGTTCGGCGGGCTTCTTTCGGGAAGCCTCGCCGAACCGGCGCGATGGTTTCAGACTGCCTTCTTAGCCGGCTGGACCCGCTCAGACCACCACGGTCTGCGCTTCGCCTTCCTTGCTTTCGCGCACGACGCCGATCTTCCAGACCTGCTCGCCCGCCGCCGCCAGCAGCGACGCGGCCGCATCGGCCTGATCCGCCGCCACGATCACGGCCATGCCGATGCCGCAGTTGAACACGCGGTGCATTTCCGCGTCGGCGACACCGCCTTCCTTCTGCAGCCACAAGAACAGCGGCGGCAGCGGCCATGCCGCGTGATCCAGTTCAGCCGTGAGGCCTTCGCGCAGCACGCGCGGAATGTTTTCGACCAGACCGCCGCCGGTGATGTGCGCCATGCCCTTCACGTCGACGGTTTCCATCAGCTTGAGCAGCGGCTTCACGTAGATGCGCGTGGGCGCCATCAGCGCGTCGCCCAGCGAGCGGCCGTCGAAGTCGGCGTTCAGGTCGGGGTTCGCGCGCTCGATGATCTTGCGCACGAGCGAGAAGCCGTTCGAGTGGATGCCGCTCGACGCGAGGCCCAGCACCACGTCGCCGGGGACGATCGTGCTACCGTCGATGATCTTGCTCTTTTCCACGGCGCCGACCGCGAAGCCCGCGAGGTCGTATTCGCCGTCCGGGTACATGCCCGGCATTTCGGCCGTTTCGCCGCCGATCAGCGCGCAGCCCGACAGCTCGCAGCCCTGCGCGATGCCCTTCACGACCGTGGCCGCCGTGTCGACGTCCAGCTTGCCGCAGGCGAAATAGTCGAGGAAGAACAGCGGCTCGGCGCCCTGCACGAGAATGTCGTTCACGCTCATCGCGACGAGATCCTGGCCGACCGTATCGTGTTTGTTCAGATGAAACGCGAGGCGCAGCTTGGTGCCCACGCCGTCGGTGCCCGAAACGAGCACCGGTTCCTTGTAACGCTTCGGCACTTCGAAGAGCGCGCCGAATCCGCCGATGCCGCCCATCACGCCTTCGCGCAGGGTCTTCTTCGCAAACGGCTTGATGCGGTCGACGAGCGCGTCGCCCGCGACCATGTCGACGCCGGCGTCGGCGTAGGAGAGGCCTTGCGCCTGATTAGCGGGGCCGGATTTCGGTTGATTCATGGGGAAGTGCCAGAAGGTCGGTAAAATGCGATTTTAACCGATTGCAGGTGCCCCGCCGCCGCGGCTGGGGCGAGTATTTTGGAGACGGGCGGCGAGACGCCGCCAGGAATGCGCCGGCCGCGTGCTGTCAGCCCCGCTGAGCCGCGCCCGGACACGCATCGAGCACGCCTGGGCGCGCGCATGCCGCACGATCGCGCCCGTCCGCCAAACCGCGCTCCAGAACCGGAAACCACGATTTGTCGCCGAACACACCGATTTTCACGCCGTATCAGCGCCAGGCCTTCATCTGGGCCGCGCTCGCGCTCGCCTTCGGCATCGTGCTGTGGCTGCTCCGCCCGGTCCTCACGCCCTTCCTGCTCGGCGGCCTGCTCGCCTACATCCTGCAGCCGGGCGTGGCCTGGCTCGTGCGCCGCCGCGTGCCGCGCGGCCTCGCCGCGCTCGCCATGATGCTGCTGTTCGCGCTGCTCGTGACGATGCTGGTCGTGCTGCTGCTCGCGGTGATCCAGAAAGAAGGGCCGCAACTGAAACAGCAGGTGCCGGCGATGATCACGCATCTGCACGACTGGCTCACGCCCAAGCTCGCGTTTCTCGGCGTCAGCGATTCGATGCTCGACTTCCAGAGCCTGCGCGACCTGATCACGAGCCGCGTCGAAGGCAGCGCGCAGACCATCGCGCTCTACGCGTGGACGTCGATCCGCACCAGCAGCAACGTGGCGATCGAAGTCGTCTCGAACGCCGTGCTCGTGCCGCTCGTGCTGTTTTATCTGCTCTACGACTGGAACGCGATGCTGGTGCGCGTGCAGACCTTCATCCCGCGCCGCTGGTTTGGGCGCACGATGGAGCTGGCGGGCGAAATGGACCGCATGCTCGCGCAATATCTGCGCGGCCAGTTGCTGGTGATGGCCGTGCTGGCCGCGTTCTACGCGATCACGCTGTCGATCGCGGGCTTCGAAGTCGCGCTGCCGGTGGGCGTGTTCACGGGCCTCGCGGTGCTGATTCCGTATCTCGGCTACGCGACCGGCCTCGTGCTCGCGCTGATCGCCGCGCTGCTCCAGTTCGGCAACTGGTACGGCTTCGGCGCGGTGGCGCTGATCTACGGCGTGGGCCAGGTGCTCGAGGGCTTTTTCCTCACGCCGCGCCTCGTCGGCGAGCGCATCGGCCTGCATCCGCTCGCGGTGATCTTCGCGTTGCTCGCGTTCGGGCAACTTTTCGGCTTCTTCGGCGTGCTGCTCGCCTTGCCCGCGAGCGCGATCCTCTCGATCGCGCTGCGCGAACTGCGGCGCAGCTATCTCGCGAGCGCGCTCTACAAGAACTGACTTCCGCCAGACAACCGTGCAGCGACAGTTAACGCTCGATCTCGGCACCCCGCCGCCATCGACCTTCGACAACTTCCACACCGGCGCCAACGCGGAGCTGGTCGCACGCCTGCGCGGTCTGGACGCCGCGCTCGCCGCGGGCGCGCACGCCGCCGACCCGCAGGCCGACCGCACGTTCTACATCTGGGGCGAACCGGGCAACGGCCGCTCGCATCTGCTGCACGCGCTCGCCTGCGAGACGCCGCCCGGACGCGTGCGCTATCTCGGACCGAAAAGCGGCCTCGCCGCCTTCACCTTCGACGCGCGCGTGCCGATCTACGCCGTCGACGACTGCGACTCGCTCTCGGGCGCGCAGCAGATCGCGCTGTTCAACCTCTTCAACGAAGTGCGCTCGCATCCGGGCACGGCGCTGGTCGCCACCGGCAACGCCGCGCCGATGGGCCTCGCGGTGCGCGAGGATCTGCGCACGCGCCTCGGCTGGGGCCTCGTGTTCCACCTCGCGCCGCTCTCGGACGCGGGCAAGGCGGCCGTGCTCAAGCACGCGGCGCGCGAACGCGGCATCAATCTCGCCGACGACGTGCCCGCCTATCTGCTCACGCATTTCCGCCGCGACATGCCGAGCCTGATGAAGCTGCTCAACCAGCTCGACCGTTTCTCGCTCGAACAGAAGCGCGCAGTGACGCTGCCGCTGCTGCGCACGATGCTGGCGAAGGGTGACGGCGAGGACGCGGCGAATGGCGACGAAACGGCGCTGGAAGGCGGCGACGAAGGCTTCGGCGAGACTGATGCGCCGTTTGGCAGCGAGACGGGCGACGACGCGGCTGAATCCGCTGAATCGACCGCATCTGCCGAATCCACAGAATCCACAGAATCCACAGAATCCGTCGATCACGACGCGCCTCAAGCCCCGAACGAACCCGCCGCGCCCACCGCCCCCGACTTCGCCGCCCCGCGCGGCGTCGAACTCGAACTGTTCCCGAACGAGCCAGCCGGCGAATCGGCGCAGGAAGCCGGTTACGAAGCACCCAAGCCGCCCGCGCTGCAACCGCGCACGCCGCTGGGCGCGCCGCCGTTCCAGCCGCCGACCGACAACGTCGAAGGCGAGCTGGGCGCGCCGTTCCGCGCGGTGGTGCACCGCGAGCTGGGCACCGAGCTGAAGGGCGAAGTGGAAGCCGACGTCAGCGACGAAATGAGCGGCGAACTGAACGGCGACCTCGATCCGCCCGCCGCCGATCCGAACGCCCCGGCCAATCCGGCCCATCCCGCCGATCCTGCTGCCGCCGCGGCCCAAACCGAACCCGCCGTCTCGCCGGACGAGCACGACCCGGCACGCTCCGGCCCGAATACCGCGCAGTCCGAACCCGGCGCATCCCAGCAGACCCCGAACGCCCCCGAGCGCCCCGGCTCGCCGCCCGACGCGGGCGCGGGCAACGGCTTCACCCGCTTCAAGTAAAATGAGCGCCCATGGCTAATCTCGCACTTTTCGATCTCGATCACACGCTGATCCCCACCGACAGCGACCACGAATGGGGCCGCTTCATGGTGAAGCTCGGCATCGTGGACGCCACCAGCTTCGCCGAGCAGAACGACCGCTTCTACGCCGACTACAAGGCCGGCAAGCTCGACATCCACGCTTACCTCGTCGCCATGCTCACGCCGCTCGCGAAGTATTCGCGCGCGCAGCTCAAGACGTGGCACGACCAGTTCATGCACGAAGTCATCCGTCCGGCCATCCTGCCGGCCGCGCTGGAACTGGTGCGCGAGCACAAGGAAGCGGGCGATGTGTGCTGCGTGGTCACGGCCACCAACGAGTTCATCACGGCGCCCATCGCCGAGGCGTTCGCGGTGGACAAGCTGATCGGCTGCGAGGTCGAAACCGTCGACGGCCATCCGGCCTCGGGCTTCACGGGCCGCCCGACGGGCACGCCGAGCTACCGTGAAGGCAAGATCGTGCGCGTCGAAGCATGGCTCGCCTCGCTCGGCAAAACGTGGTCGGACTTCGAGCACAGCTACTTCTATAGCGACTCGCACAACGACATTCCGCTGCTCGAAAAGGTCACCGACCCGATCGCGACCAACCCCGACGACACCCTGCGCGCCCACGCGCAACAAAAGGGCTGGCGCATCCTCGATTTGTTCCAGGCATCGTGATCAAGAAATTCATCCGCAAGCTGTTCGGCCAGGACGACAGCGCCGCCGCGCACGACGACGCAGGCGCGCAAGCCGCAGCCTCCCACTCCGCATCCGACGACGAAGCCGCGCCCCGCACGCGCCGCAAGCCCGCTGCAAAGTCCGGCACGCGCGCCACGCTCACCAAGCCGCGCGCCGCCATGGGCGCGAGCGAGCCGATCTCGCCCGTGATCCTCTCGGCCGACGTGCACGGCATCAACCCGTCGCTGATCTCCCGCAACGCCGTGCGCGTGACCGAAGGCCTGCAGCAAGCGGGTTTTCGCGCGTTCATCGTCGGCGGCGCGGTGCGCGACCTGCTGCTCGGCGTCGCGCCCAAGGACTTCGACGTGGCCACGGACGCCACGCCCGACCAGGTGCAGAAGCTGTTCCGCCGCGCGCGCATCATCGGCCGCCGCTTCCAGATCGTGCACGTGCAGTTCGGCCAGGAAATCATCGAAGTCTCGACTTTCCGCGCGCTCGTCGATGCACCGCCGCCGCCCGCCGAATCGGCTCCGCCGGCCAAGCGCATGCGCCGCGACGAACTCGACCGCAAGACGCACCACGTCGACGCGAGCGGCCGCGTGCTGCGCGACAACGTCTGGGGCGAGCAGCACGAGGACGCCACGCGCCGCGACTTCACGATCAACGCGATGTACTACGATCCGGCCACGCAAACCGTGCTGGACTACCACAACGGCATGGCCGACATGCGCGCGCGCCTGCTGCGCATGATCGGCGACCCGGCCACGCGTTATCGCGAAGATCCGGTGCGCATGCTGCGCGTGGTGCGTTTCGCGGCCAAGCTCGGTTTCGACATCGAAGAAAACACCCGCGGTCCGATTCAGGATCTCGCCGACCTCATCAACAACGTGCCTGCGGCGCGTCTGTTCGACGAGATGCTCAAGCTGCTGCTCTCGGGTCACGCGCTCGAATGCCTCAAGTGGCTGCGCAAGGAAGGCCTGCATCACGGCCTGCTGCCGCTGCTCGACGTGGTCCTCGAACAGCCGCAGGGCGAGCGCTTCATCTCGCTCGCGCTGTCCAGCACCGACGCGCGCGTGCGTGCGGGCAAGCCGGTTTCGCCGGGCTTCCTGTTCGCCACGCTGCTCTGGCACGACGTGCAGCAGCGTCTGCAGCAATACACGGCCGAGGGCGAATTCCCGGTGCCGGCGCTGCACCGCGCGATGGACGACGTGATCGACGCGCAAACGGAGAAACTGGCGATCCATCGCCGCTTCTCGTCGGATATGCGCGAAATCTGGGGCCTGCAACTGCGCCTCGAAAAGCGCGGCCGCAGCGCCATCAAGCTGCTGGAGCATCCGCGTTTCCGCGCGGGCTATGATTTCCTGCTGCTGCGCTGCGAATCGGGCGAGCTCGACGCCGAAATCGGCCAATGGTGGACCGATTTCATCAGCGGCGACCCGACCGCGCGCGAAACCCTGCTCACGCAGGGCGGCACGAAAGAGCGTTCGCCGCGCAAGCGCCGCCGTCGCGGCGGAGCGAAACGCAAAACGGGCGAAGCCGCGGTGGGCGCCGAAAGCGCCGGCGCGGATGGCTCGTTCGGCGACGACGGCAACCCGCACGAGGACTGACGCCATGCAAGGCGCGGCAAAGTGCGGTAAGGTCCATCGTCAACCGCAACGATAGTCGGAAGTGAAGCCATGACGGTTGCCTGGCTGGGAATCGGCGCGAATCTGGGGGATGCGCGCCAGACCCTCAAAGACACGGTGGTGTGCCTCGCGCAACAGCACTCCATCACCGTGCTCGCGAAATCGAGTCTGTACCGCACCGCGCCGATCGACGCGGGCGGCGACGACTATTTCAACTGCGTCGTGAAGCTCGACACGCGGCTCGCCGTGCGCGAGCTGCTCGGCCTGTGTCACCGCGTCGAGCATCATTTCGGCCGCGAACGCCCCTTTCGCAACGCGCCGCGCACGCTCGACATCGACATCCTGCTGTACGGCGGCGAGATCATCGACGAACCCGATCTCATGGTGCCGCATCCGCGCATGACCGTGCGCGCGTTCGTGCTCGCGCCGCTCGCCGAGGTCGATCCCGAACTGGAGATTCCCGGCAAGGGCCGCGTGAGCGACTTCCTGCCCGGCGTGGCCGACCAGCGCATCGAGAAGATGAAGCCGCTGTGCCAGTGTCTGGGCATGGCGTCGCAGGCGCCGGCCGACGCATCGTCGAACAGCGCCTCCGCCAGCACGACGGACGCGACGCCGGGCACGCCCACGGGCCGTTGCGGATGAGCACGCCGCTACCTGTCGTCACCGCACGCGCGGCCCGTCCGGCGTATCAGTACATCGCGATCGAAGGGCCGATCGGCGCGGGCAAGACCGCGCTCGCCACGCGTCTGGCCGAACGCTGGTCGATGCAGACCCTGTTCGAGTCGCACGCCGACAATCCCTTTCTCGAACGCTTCTGGCGCGACGCCTCGCGGCACGCGCTGGCCGCGCAGCTCTCGGTGGCCCTGCAGCGCGAGCGCCTCTCGCACGAAGTGGCCGCGCGCCGCGCCGCCGGTGTGCCGCTCGTGACCAATTTCCTCGCCGAGCGCAACGACGTGTTCGCGCGCCTCACGCTCCCGGAAGACGAACTGCCGCTCTATCGCGCGCTGGCCGAACGGCTGCCCGCGCAGACGAGCGCGCCCGACCTCGTCGTCTATCTGCAGGCGAGCCCGGAAGCGCTCTACGCGCGCATCCAGAAGCGCGCGGTGGCTGCGGAGCAGCACATTTCCGATGCCTTTCTGCGTAGCCTCTGCGACAGCTACAACGAATTTTTCTATCATTACGACCATGCGCCGGTGCTGACCGTCGGCGTGGAAAATCTGCACCCGCTCGATTCCGATGCGGACCTTGCGCTGATCGCCGAACGTATCGAAACCATGCGCGGCCGCAAGGAATCCTTCGTCAAGGGCACGTCGCTCTAAGCGGCGCGCTCCTCTCCGGTTTCTCTCTTTTCCAAACGGATTCCCCATGACTTACCTGCAGGAAACGAGCCGCAGCGCGGTCACCGTGCCCAAACTCCAGGCAATGCGCGACGCGGGCGAGCGCATCGCCATGCTGACCTGCTACGACGCGAGCTTTTCGGCGCTGTGCGACCGTGCGGGCGTCGATTCCGTGCTGATCGGCGACTCGCTCGGCAACGTGCTCCAGGGCCACACGACCACGCTGCCCGTCACCATCGACGACATCGCCTATCACACGGCGTCGGTGGCGCGCGCGCAGCCCAAGGCGCTGATCGTCGCCGATCTGCCGTTCGGTACCTTCGGCACGCCCGAAGACGCCTTCGCGAACTCGGTCAAGCTGATGCGCGCGGGCGCGCAGATGGTGAAGATCGAGGGCGGCGAATGGCTCGCGCCCACCGTGAAGATGCTGGTCGAGCGCGCGGTGCCCGTGTGCGCGCACATCGGTCTTACGCCGCAGTCGGTGCATGCGTTCGGCGGCTTCAAGGTGCAGGGCAAGAGCGATGCGGGCGCGACGCAACTGATCCGCGACGCGCTCGCGCTGCAGGACGCCGGTGCGCAACTCGTGGTGATCGAAGCGGTGCCGGCGGCGCTCGGCACGGAAGTCACGAAGCAGCTGCGCATTCCGACCATCGGCATCGGTGCGGGCGTCGAGTGCTCGGGACAGGTGCTGGTGCTGCACGACATGCTGGGCATTTTCCCCGGCAAGCGTCCACGTTTCGTGAAGGACTTCATGACGGGTCAGCCCGACATCGAATCGGCCGTGCGCGCCTATGTGCAGGCCGTCAAGGAAGGCAGCTTCCCCGGTCCCGAACACGTGTTCTGACGCGTTCTGCTGACGCGTTCTGATTCAGCCGATGCACGCGCGGGCCGCACACGCCCGCGCCCGTTCCCTCCCCTCTCATTCCGCCCATTCCGGGTCGCACGTGAACATGATCGTGAGCCAGCGGTGCGCTTCGTCGCCGCCGATGGCCCGGCCGATCTCGTCGCGGATCGCGTCCCATTCGGCGAGCCGCTTCGCCGGCATCTCGGGCGGCACCACGAAATACAGCTCGATTTCGCGCGACCGCCCCACTTTCGCCACGTAGGCGCGGTGATACTGGAACGCGTAACGCTCGACGAATTTCACGGCGATCGCATCGACCTGCGCCTTGAGGTCGGCGGGCGCCACCAGCAGCATGTCGAGCAGCGCCTGGCGGATCTCCGCGAGCGGAATCGGCATGATGACCACGCAGACGAAGGCCAGCGCCGCAGGGTCGATATACGGCGTGTAGCTTGCCCACGCCGTGCCTTCGATCGCGTAGCCCGCGCCGAACGCGATCAACAGCGCCGCCGTGATGCCCGCCGACATGATCCACGACTTGATGTCGAGCCGCAGGAAGTCCGAGCGGATGCGCCGGTTGGCGCGCATTTCGAGCAGGGCCATCGCCGCGCAGACGCTCACCGTCATCACCGCGTAGACCAGCGCCGGGCCGAAGTGCAGCGCGTGGCCGCCGCCCAGCAGGCTCGTGATCGCGTTGATCAGCGCATAGACGGTGACCGCGACGAGCAGCGTGCCGTTCAGCGCGAGCACCATCGGTTCGAGATGCCAGAAACCCATCGTGAAACGCTCGCGCCATTTGCGCGGCAAATCGACGTCGACGGCATGCGAGGTGATCAGGCGGACGACGGCGAGCGCGAGCGCGCTCATGCTGGCGTCGACGAGCGAGTAGACGCCGTCGAAAATGATCGAGAAGGAGCCGGAAAAGAGGCCGAACAGCACGCCGCCCGTGGCGATCAGCAGCGTGGTGGCGATCGAGAGGCGCAGCACGGCGCTCTCGTCCCGCATGTTCAAGAAGGAAGGTCGTGCCATGCCGCCGCTCTCCGCGGCCCTGCCGGGGCCAGGCAGCTAGCAGGCTAACCGAGGCGCGCGAAATCTGTCGCGCGCCTGTCCGGTCGTTCAGATCAGCATCAAGCGCGCGGGCAGCGCGCCGCGCAGCGCGTTGGTCAGCAGCAGCGCTTCGGCGTCGAGCACGTCGTCGCGCGTGAGCACGCGCTCCTGCGCGCCGAACGCCTCGTCGTCGAGCAGCACGCCGCGCATCACGCCCGGCAGCAGCCCCGACGCGAGCGGCGGCGTGAACCACTGGCCGCCGAGTTTCACGAACACGTTCGAGCGCCCGCCTTCGGTCAGCTCGCCGCGTTCGTTGAAGAACAGCATGTCGAAGCCGCCCTGCGTCTCCGCTTCGCGCCACGCGTGGTCGAAGTCGACACGGCGCGTGGATTTGCGCAGCAGCAGCGCATCGGCGGATGCAACCGGCGCATAGCCGTGATCCGAAGCAAGTAACACGCCCACGGTTTCCGACGCCAGCGGCGCGAGCGGCGCGCTCGTGAGCACGAACTCGCCGTGCTTGGCGAGCGCCACGCGCACGCGATGCGGCGCATCCTCGTCGACAAAGCTCGCGCAGGTCTCGCTCAAACGCGCCCGCAACGCCTCGACGTCGCACGGAAAATCGAGCCACGCAGCACTCGCCGCGAGCCGCGCGAGATGACGGTCGAGGTGACGCACGCCTTGCGCGCGCGTCGCGTACATCGTCTCGAACAGTTCGATGCCGGGGTCGGCCTGAGTCAGAAAACGTGCTTTCAAACGGCACTCCTCGTATTCGTCGGCGGCCACGCTGTCGAGCACGATGCCCGCGCCCACGCCCATCTGGCCGCGGCGCATGACCGCGTCGCCGGATTGTGCGGCGTCGAGCGTCAGCGTGCGGATCACGACCGAGAGGCAAAAGTCGCCGCAGGCCTCGCCGTCCGGCGCGGCGTCGAGCCAGCCGATCGTGCCCGTGTACAGCCCGCGCGGCCCGTGCTCCAGCGCCTCGATCAACTCCATCGTGCGATGCTTGGGCGCGCCCGTGATCGAACCGCACGGGAACAGCGCGCGCATCGCGTCGGCGAACGTGGTGCCTTGGCGCACGATGGCTTCAACCGTCGACGTCATCTGCCAGACCGACGCATACGGCTCGACGCTGAACAGCGCCGGCACGCGCACCGAGCCCGTCTGCGCCACGCGCGACAAATCGTTGCGCAGGAGATCGACGATCATCACGTTTTCAGCGCGATTCTTGGGATCGTTCGCGAGGAATTGCGCGGCGGCGGCATCGCGCGCCGCATCGGGGTCGCGCGCGGCGGTGCCCTTCATCGGTTTCGCGCGCAACGTCTCGCCGTGCTTCTCGACGAACAGTTCCGGCGAGCACGACAGCACCCAGCGGTCGCCCGGCAATGCGATCAGCGCGCCATAACGCACGCGCTGACGCTCGCGCAGACGCCGGTACAGCGCGACGGGCGTGCCGAACGTCTCGAAATCGAGCCGGTACGTGTAGTTGATCTGATACGAGTCGCCGATGCGCAGAGCGTCCTGCACGGCGTGGATGTCGTGCTCGAAACGCTCGCGATCGACGCCCATCGTCACCGCCGCGATGCCCGCGGGCGCGGGCGATTCACGGCCTTCGCGCGCGGCGAGCCACGCGTCGGCTTCCTCGCGCGAAAGCATTTCGCAGTGCGCGAACAATAAAAAACGCAGCGCGGCGTGGCCGTGCTGCGTTGGCTGACTGGCGGAGGCCGTTGACGATGGCGCCGATGACGCCGCATCGTGCTTCGCGAATTCAAGCGCGCGCCCGAATTCGTAATCGCCGATCACGAGCGCGTGGCGCCCCGCGCGCTGTTCGGCCTGCACCTGGGCGCAGGCCGCGTCGAGATCCGCCGCGCGTTCGCACGCGACTTCGCGCACGAACCCCGTGTAGAGGCGGCTCGAGCGGCGCGTGGCCGTCGAGTCGCCGTCGTCGAGCAGCGCGAACACCGCGCCGCCAGGATTGACTGCCATGGACTTGCTACCTGCTACTGCATCGATGCAACCCGACGCGCGTGGGAACGCGCATCAGTCGAAGAAGCTCTTCACGCGGTCGAACCAGCTCTTGCTCTGCGGGCTGTGGCGCGAACCGCCTTCCACGAGCGACTTCTCGAACTGCTGGAGCAGATCGCGCTGGTTGTCGGTGAGCTTGACCGGCGTTTCGACCTGCACGTGCACGTACAGATCGCCCGCGATGCTCGAACGCAAACCCTTGATGCCCTTGCCGCGCAGACGGAACGTCTTGCCCGACTGCGTGCCTTCCGGAACCGTGAAGGTCGCGCGGCCCGCCAGCGTGGGCACTTCGATCTCGCCGCCGAGCGCCGCCGTGGTGAACGGAATCGGCATCTGGCAATGGAGGTCGTCGCCGTCACGCTCGAAGACCGCGTGCTGCTTGATGTGGATTTCCACATACAGGTCGCCCGACGGACCGCCGTTGATGCCCGGCTCGCCGTTGCCGGCCGAGCGGATGCGCATGCCGTCGTCGATACCCGCCGGAATCTTCACTTCGAGCGTCTTGGTTTCCTTCACCTTGCCCGCGCCGTGACAGGCCGTGCACGGTTCGGGGATGTAGGAACCCGTGCCGTGGCACTTCGGACAGGTCTGCTGGATGCTAAAGAAGCCCTGCGACATGCGCACCTGGCCGGAGCCGTGGCAGGTCGGGCAGGTTTCCGGCTTGGTGCCGGGCTTCGCGCCCGAGCCGTGGCAGACTTCGCAGCCGCTCCAGCCCGGCACGCGGATTTGCGTCTCGTAGCCGTGCGCCGCCTGCTCCAGCGTGATTTCCATGCTGTAGCGCAGGTCCGCGCCGCGGTACACCTGCGGGCCGCTACGGCCGCCGCGCGCACCGGCCGCCTGGCCGAAGATGTCGCCGAAAATGTCGCCGAAGGCGTCGGCGAAACCGCCGAAGCCCTGCGCGCCCGCGCCGCCCATGTTGGGATCGACGCCCGCATGGCCGTACTGGTCGTATGCCGCGCGCTTTTGCGAGTCCGACAGCATTTCGTAGGCCTCTTTGACCTCCTTGAAATGCTCTTCCGCATCCTTGTTGTCCGGATTGCGGTCGGGGTGATACTTCATCGCCAGCTTGCGATACGCCTTCTTGATTTCGTCGTCGCTCGCGTTCTTCGCGACGCCCAGAACCTCGTAGTAATCCCGTTTCGCCATATCGGTTCAACGCCGGCCTGACGCTTTGCAGCGCACGCCGGCTCCTCTTGAATGCTGGATCTCGTGACCCGTTCGCCGTTCCTTTCACGCCCCGCGCGGGCACTTTTCGCGCCCTTGCGGCCCCTGTTACAGAACGGCCTCCATAAAACAAATGTGCCCGGAGAGCCGGAAGGCTCGCCAGGCGCTGCAATGCTGACGCGCATCGTAACCGATGCGGCCGTGCTCCGGTCCATTCGTTCGAGCCGCCACCCGTGGGCGGCGGCCCGTTCGCACCGGCTTAGTCCTTCTTGACTTCCTTGAACTCGGCGTCGACCACGTCGTCGGCATCGTTCTTCGCGGCCTGCTCGGCGCCGGCTTCGGCACCCGCGCCCGCTGCGGCGCCGGCCTGCTGCGCCTGCATGTCGGCGTACATCTTTTCGCCGAGCTTCTGCGATGCCGCCGACAGCGCCTCGACCTTCGCCTCGATCGTCGCCTTGTCAGCCGACGAATCCTTCAGCGTGTCTTCGAGTTCCTTCAGCGAAGCTTCGATCTTTTCCTTTTCGGAAGCGTCGATCTTGTCGCCGTACTCGGCCACGGCCTTCTTCGTGCTGTGAACCAGCGCATCGCCCTGGTTGCGCGCGTCGGCCAGCTCACGCAGACGGTGATCTTCTTCCGCGTTCGCTTCGGCGTCCTTCACCATCTTTTCGATTTCGGCTTCCGACAGGCCCGAGTTCGCCTTGATGGTGATGCGGTTTTCCTTGCCGGTCGCCTTGTCCTTCGCGCCGACGTGCAGAATGCCGTTCGCGTCGATGTCGAAGCTCACTTCGATCTGCGGCACGCCGCGCGGTGCGGGCGGAATGCCTTCGAGGTTGAACTCGCCCAGCAGCTTGTTGCCCGCCGCCATTTCGCGTTCGCCCTGGAACACCTTGATCGTCACGGCCGACTGGCTGTCGTCCGCCGTCGAGTAGACCTGCGAGTGCTTGGTCGGGATCGTGGTGTTCTTGTTGATCATCTTCGTCATCACGCCGCCGAGCGTCTCGATACCGAGCGACAGCGGGGTCACGTCGAGGAGCAGCACGTCCTTGCGGTCGCCCGACAGAACCTGACCTTGAATCGCGGCGCCGACTGCAACGGCTTCGTCCGGGTTCACGTCACGGCGCGGATCCTTGCCGAAGAACTCCTTCACCTTTTCCTGCACCTTCGGCATACGCGTCTGGCCGCCGACGAGAATCACGTCGTCGATGTCGCCGACCTTCACGCCTGCGTCCTTGATCGCGACGCGGCACGGCTCGATGGTGCGCTCGATCAGGTCTTCGACCAGCGCTTCCAGCTTGGCGCGCGTGATCTTCAGGTTCAAGTGCTTCGGACCCGATGCGTCCGCCGTGATGTACGGCAGGTTGATTTCGGTCTGCTGGCCCGACGAGAGTTCGATCTTGGCCTTTTCAGCGGCTTCCTTCAGGCGTTGCAGCGCGAGCACGTCCTTCGAGAGGTCGACGCCCTGCTCCTTCTTGAACTCGCCGATGATGTAATCGATGATGCGCTGGTCGAAGTCTTCGCCGCCGAGGAACGTGTCGCCGTTGGTCGAGAGCACTTCGAACTGCATTTCGCCGTCGACGTCCGCGATTTCGATGATCGAGATGTCGAACGTGCCGCCGCCGAGGTCGAACACGGCGATCTTGCGGTCGCCCTTTTCGGCCTTGTCCAGACCGAACGCGAGCGCGGCTGCGGTCGGTTCGTTGATGATGCGCTTGACTTCCAGACCGGCGATGCGGCCCGCGTCCTTGGTGGCTTGACGCTGGCTGTCGTTGAAGTACGCGGGAACCGTGATCACGGCTTCGGTGACCGGCTCGCCGAGGTAGTCTTCAGCGGTCTTCTTCATCTTGCGCAGCACTTCTGCGGAAACCTGCGACGGCGCGAGGTTCTGACCATGCGCTTCGACCCAGGCGTCGCCGTTGTCGTGCTTGACGATCTTGTAGGGCATCAGGTTGATGTCCTTCTGCACTTCCTTCTCGTCGAAGCGGCGGCCGATCAGGCGCTTGACCGCGTAAAGCGTGTTGCGCGGGTTCGTGACCGACTGGCGCTTGGCCGGCGCGCCGACCAGGACTTCGTTGTCGTCCATGTAGGCGATGATCGACGGCGTCGTACGGGCGCCTTCGGAGTTCTCGATCACCTTGACCTGATTGCCTTCCATCAGCGCCACGCACGAGTTCGTGGTGCCGAGGTCAATACCAATAATTTTGCCCATTTTTGTCAAATCTCCAATTTTGATCGCTGCGCGGACGCCGCTTTGCGCGGTTTTCGACGCGGTTTCAACAAGGTTGCAATCCGCGTGATCGCGGCTGGCGTCCACTTCAATTCGGAACTGCTGCCCAAATAAGTGCCGCGTTGGCGCTTTTCAAGGGGTTTGGGCTATGCGTCCGTTAATTTTTTTCAATCGGCGACGCATTTTCGCGATGTTTTGGAAAAAGCGCCACCTTCGCTTTCTAAAGCCTTACGAAACGACCGCAAGGCCGCCGGAAAGCACGACTGCGCTACAGCGGATGACGGCAGCGCGACGCCGCGTCTTCAGTCTGACTGCCGACGCCCGGCGGTGCGCGCCATTTACACCGCTTACTTCGGCTGCGACACCGTGACGAGCGCCGGACGCAGCACGCGGTCGGCGATCACATAGCCCTTTTGCAGCACGCTGACGACGGTGTTGGCTTCCTGCTCCGACGGCACCATCGAGATAGCCTGATGGCGGTGCGGATCGAACTTCTCGCCGACCGGGTTGATCGCGAGCACCTTGCCCTTTTCCAGCGCGCCGCTCAGCTGCTTGAGCGTGAGCTCGACGCCTTCGTTGACCTTCGCGAGGTCGTCCGAGCCGTGCGCGAGCGCGGCTTCGAGGCTGTCGACCACCGGCAGCAGGTGCTCGGCGAAGTTTTCGATGGCGAACTTGTGAGCCTTGGCGACGTCTTCCTGCGCGCGGCGGCGGACGTTTTCCGTCTCGGCCTTGGCGCGGATGAAGGCGTCCTGCAGCTCGGCCACCTTCGCTTGCGCCTCGGCAAGCGCGGCGTCCGCGCCGCCTTGCTCCACCTGGCCGGCGTCGGCCTGCGGCTGTGCGGCGGCCTGGGACGCGTCGTCCGCGGGCGTGGGGTTCTGGCTCGTCGGGTTCTCTTGCGTGTTTTCCATGTCGCTGAACGTCGTTGAATAGTAAAAAGGGACACGAAGCACCGGCCCGTGCGGACCGTCTGTTCCGCCGCCCCGGCAGCCGTTGTGCCGGCGCGACAGATGCTTCGTACATTGCGACAGCACATGGGTGCCGGATCGCTTGTTTCAAGGGCTTTCCAGCGGTTTTTTATACAACGGTCAAACCGCCGAAACTGCCCGTTACAATCATTACCGCAGTGCGGAAAAATTGAAATTGAGTGCGCCGCCCACCTGACCTACACTCAGGAACAGGTGCTGCTCAATCACACGTATACCCTGAGCGCGGCACCGCACCGATTGAACCCGAAACCGGGTTTACCTGGCCGTTTTGGCGCGATCCCTTGGGGAGTACCGTGAAACTGACCTTTGCCATATCGGTGGTCGCTCTGGTACTCATCGCCGGAACCACCACCATCTGCATGTCCGGCGTCGTGAACGAGAACACCACCGAATACGGCGGCGTCCACGCCACGATGGAAGCCCTCTTCAATCCTCACGCGAAAGTTTGTCGATAGTGCGGCGCTCCCGCTTGGTCGGTCTGCCCTGCAATACGGCCGCCGGTTCGCGAAAGAGCCGGCGCCGTTCCTGCTCGGCCGCGCGCCGGGCGCGCCCGGCTTCGGTTTCCGCGTAAAGCGTCTGCGCCACGCTGGCCGGGCCGCGCACCTCGCAGATTCCCAGCACATCCACTTCCCAGACCACGTGATCGATTTCGAATTCCACGCGATCGCCCACGCGCACTTCCTTCGACGCCTTCACCGCTTCGCCGCCAATGCGCACGCGGCCTTTGCCGACCGCATCGGTAGCCAGCGAGCGCGTCTTGAAAAAGCGCGCGGACCAGAGCCATTTGTCGATGCGCAGTCGCGCGCCCGGCTCCGTCGAAATTTTGTAGTTCATACGTTGCGTCCTGATTAAGCGAAACGCGCTCGGCGCAGCAGCTTCACGCCACCGCGCCCGCAGCATGCACGCCGGCGCTCGCCGCCTGCACAGGCCAGCCTTGCAGGTTTTGCGCCACGATCTCGCCGAGCGCCGCGATCCACGCGCGCGAGTCGTTCAGGCACGGAATACGGTGGAACTCCTTGCCGCCGCCGTGCAGGAATTCGTCGCGGACTTCCATGCCGATTTCCTCGATGGTTTCCAGGCAATCGGCCGTGAAACCCGGACAGAATACGTCCGCACGCCGCACGCCCGCCTGCCCCAGCTCCTTGAGCGTGGGCGCCGTGTACGGCTGCAGCCACTGCGCGCGCCCGAAGCGCGACTGGAACGTGACGCGGCATTCGACCGACGTAAGTTCCAGCGCGTGCATGAGCAGCGACGCAGTCTGCTGACACTGCTCGTGGTACGGGTCGCCGAGATCGAGCGTGCGGCTCGGCACGCCATGAAAGCTCAGTACGAGACGATCCCCGGCCGCGAAATCGGGTTTGCCGTGCGCGCTCCAGTACTGATGCACCTGCGCGGCCAGCGCGGCGATGTAGGCCGGATGGTCGTGATAGCCGCGCAGCGTGCGGATCTCGGGCTGATTGCGCATGCGCCGCAGTGCAGCAAACGCGGCGTCGAAGGCCGTGGCCGTGGTCGAGGCCGAATACTGCGGATACATTGGCACGAGCAGGATGCGTTCGGCGCCCGCGAGCTTGAGCTGATTGAGCATCGCCGGGATGTCGGGCGTGCCGTAGCGCATCGCGTAATCGACCAGCACCGTGTAGTCGTTGATTTGCAGCAGATGGCGCAGCGCGTCGGTCTGCTTTTGCGTGTGCACGCGCAGCGGCGAGCCCTCGGGCGTCCACACGGCGGCGTACTTTTTCGCCGACGAGCGCCCGCGCAGCGGCAAAATCAGCGCGCGCAGAATGACCTGCCAGATGGGCGCGGGAATCTCGACCACGCGCGGGTCGGAGAGAAACTGCGCGAGATAGCGGCGCACGGCGCGCGGCGTGGGCGCGTCGGGCGTGCCGAGATTGATCAGCAGCACCGCAACACGATGCGCGACAGCGGATTGCAGGGGCCGCTCGAGGTCGAAACGCATAGGCGATCAGGGACGCCGCGCGAGCAGCGCAGCAACGGTTGCACAAGGGATCATTATAGCGGGCGGCTTCGGGTCAGCCAGGCGGCGGGCGGGCCGCGCGTGTGCGGCGGCGTACGTCAGGCAACGCAGCGCAGTTCGCGCCGCAACGTTAGCCATTCGGCTAATGGCGCGGCGCGCCGCTTTCGCCGATCATGGCCGGCAAGCCGCTCAGTTCTGGCTGAGCGTGAGCGAGAGCAGCCGCGCGGTGATGTCCACGATCGGAATCACGCGGTTGTAGGCCATGCGCGTCGGGCCAATCACGCCCAGCGTGCCCACGATCTTGCCGTTCACTTCGTACGGCGCGGTCACCACGCTCATTTCCTCGATCGGCACGAGTTGCGACTCGCCGCCAATGAAGATCTGCACGCCCTGCGCGTGGCTGGAGACGTCCAGCAGTTGCAGCAGGCTGGTCTTCTGGTCGAACACGTCGAACAGCTTGCGCAGGCGCGCCATGTCCGAGGACAGGTCGGCCACTTCGAGCAGGTTGCGCTCGCCCGAGATCAGCACGGTCTCGCCGGTGTCCGACTCCTCGGTGCTCGCGGTCACGGCGGCGTGCATGAGCGTGGTCATGTCGCCGCGCAGCGCGTCGATTTCCTCGCGCAGGCGGCGGCGCACCTCGTCGAACGAGAGGCCCGCGAAATGCGCGTTGATGTAATTGGAGGCTTCGATCAGCTCGGAAGGCGCGAAGTCGCGCTGCGTCGCCATGATGCGGTTCTGCACGTCGCCTTCGGGCGTCACGATAATCAGCAGGATGCGCTTGTCCGACAGGCGCATGAACTCGATCTGCTTGAACACGTGGCTGCGGCGCGGCGTGAGCACCACGCCGGCGAACTGCGAGAGATTCGAGAGCACGCTGGCCGCGGCCGCCACCACCTTCTGCGGCTCGCCGGGGCGCAGCGTGGTTTTCACCGCGCGCGTGAGCGCGTCCTCGTCGCCGGACGGCTCGACGGTGAGCATGGTGTCGACGAACAGGCGGTAGCCGCGCGGCGTGGGCACGCGCCCCGCCGAGGTGTGCGGACTGGACACGAGCCCCAGCTCCTCCAGGTCCGACATCACGTTGCGGATGGTCGCCGGGCTCAGCTCCAGCCCGGAGAATCGCGACAGCGTGCGCGAGCCAACCGGCTGACCTTCGGCGATGTAGCGCTCGATCAGCGTCTTGAGGAGGGTTTGTGCGCGGGGATCTAACATGACTGAAAATTTTAGCCTAATGCCGGGTTCGGGGCGAGTACGCACGCGGGCGCGCGGGCGGCGTGCCGAGCCGGCAGCGGGCCGCCGGCTGGCGGAACCCGCTACGCGGCGTAGCCCCCGAAATGGGTCGCTGTCATCGGCGCGTCACCGGCTTTTGGGAGAAAGGCGCCGCGTTGCGCGGGAAAAGCACCCGCGGGCGCATCGCCCGCGAGGCGGCGTTTTTTCGGCCGCCGCCCCGCCCGTATTGGCTCACAGGTTCCTTTTCGGGACCTGACTATGGTGTAATTGCGGCATGCAGATCCAGAAGATTGAGAGCCAGTTCAAGACGGTTGCGCTCGTCGGGCGCAGCAACACCCAAGGCATCGGCGAGCCGCTGATGGCGCTCGCCCAGACCATTTCGCAACGCGGCTTCGACGTCGTGTTCGAAGCGCAGACCGCCCAGGAAATCGGCGCCACCGGCTATCCGTCGCTCCAGCCCGCCGAAATCGGCGCGCGCGCGGACGTGGCCGTGGTGCTCGGCGGCGACGGCACGATGCTCGGCATCGGCCGCCAGCTCGCGCCCTACCGCACGCCGCTCATCGGCATCAACCATGGGCGGCTCGGCTTTATCACCGACATTCCGTTCTCCGACATGCAGGAGATCGTGCCGCAACTGCTCGCGGGCAGCTTCGAGCGCGAGGAGCGCTCGCTGCTCGAATCGCGCATCACGCGCGACGGCGCTCCGATCTATCAGGCGCTCGCGTTCAACGACGTGGTGGTGAACCGCAGCGGCTTCTCCGGCATGGCCGAGCTGCGCGTGCACGTGGACGGCCGCTTCATGTACAACCAGCGCTCGGACGGCCTGATCGTCGCCACGCCCACGGGCTCCACGGCTTACGCGCTCTCGTCGCAAGGGCCGATTCTGCATCCGCAGCTGCAGGGCATCGTGCTCGTGCCGATCGCGCCGCACGCGCTCTCGAACCGCCCGATCGTGCTGCCCGACGACTGCAAGGTGAGCATCCAGATCGTCGCGGGCCGCGACGTCAACGTGAATTTCGACATGCAGTCGTTCACGGCCGTCGAACTGAACGACGTCATCGAGGTGCGCCGCTCGCGCCATACCGTGCCCTTCCTGCATCCGGTCGGCTATAGCTACTACCGTACGCTGCGCAAGAAGCTGCACTGGAACGAGCATCCGTCGCTGCAGGACGACCCGCAGGACTAAGCGCGCCCAAACCCGCCACAACCCTGTATAAACGGCACGCCAGCCCGACCCAAGACGCCATGCTCCGCCACCTTTCGATACGCGACTTCGTGATCGTCGCCGCGCTCGACCTCGAATTCGACAGCGGTTTTTCCGTGTTCTCCGGCGAGACGGGCGCCGGCAAGTCGATTCTCATCGACGCCCTCGCGCTCACGCTCGGCGCGCGCGCCGACGCGGGCGTCGTGCGCACGGGCGAAAGCCGCGCCGACATCACCGCCGAATTCGACACGCCGCCGCACATTCAGCAATGGCTCGACGAGCAGGCGCTCGCGCTGCCCGACGGCGAGCGCGTCGTCATGCTGCGCCGCGTCGTGGACAGCAACGGCCGCTCGCGCGCCTTCATCAACGGCACGCCCGCCACGCTCGCGCAGTTGCGCGATGTGGGCGAACGGCTCGTCGACATTCACGGTCAGCACGCGCATCAACTGCTGATGCGCCCCGACGCGCAGCGCGAGCTGTTCGACACGCACGCGGGCATCACCGACCTCGCCGCCGCCGTCACGCGCACGTGGCGCGATGCGCGCGACGCGCGTCTGGCCGTGCAGACCGCCATGTCGCGCGACCGCGAGCTGCAACTGGAGCGCGAGCGTCTCGCGTGGCAGCTCGCCGAACTCGACAAGCTCGCGCCGCAGCCGGGCGAATGGGAAGAAGTGAACGCGGAGCACACGCGGCTCTCGAATTCCGCGAATCTGATCGACGGCGTGCAAGGCGCGCTCGCGGCGCTCTCCGAATCCGACGACGCGATGATTTCGCATCTGAACTCGATCGTCTCGAAGCTGCGCGACCTCGCCGAAGTCGACAACGAACTCAACGACGCGCTCGCCGCGCTCGAACCGGCCGCCATCCAGCTTCAGGAAGCGTCCTATTCGCTCTCGCATTACGCGCAGCGTCTCGACCTCGATCCGCACCGGCTCGCGCAGGTGGAACACCGTCTGGATGCGCTGCATTCGGCGTCACGCAAATTCCGTCTGCCGGCCGAGTCGCTGCCCGACGAACACGCGGCGCGCCGCCAGCAACTCGCCGCGCTCGACGCCGCCTCCGATCTCGACGGCCTGCGCGCCGCCGCGGACAAAGCACAGAACGCCTACCTCGCCGAAGCGCGCCGGCTGTCGAAAGCGCGCGCCAAGGCCGCGCAGACGCTCGGCGCGGCGGTCACGCAAGGCATGCAGGAATTGTCGATGGCGGGCGGCAGTTTCGAAGTGGCGCTCGTGCCGCTCGGCAACGGCTCGAATGGCGAGCCGATCGGCGGCCAGCACGGGCTTGAGCAGATCGAGTTCCGCGTCGCGGGCCACGCGGGCGTGCCGCTGCGCCCGCTCGCGAAGATCGCTTCGGGCGGCGAACTCGCGCGTATCAGCCTCGCGCTCGCCGTGATCGCCAGCGCCGCGAGCCCCACGCCCACGCTGATCTTCGACGAAGTGGACACGGGCATCGGCGGCGGCGTGGCCGAAGTGGTCGGCCGTCTGCTGCATCAGCTCGGGCAAGCGCGCCAGGTGCTGTGCGTCACGCACCTGCCGCAAGTGGCCGCGCGCGGCGATCACCATTTCCAGGTGTCGAAGTCCGGCGACGGCAACGGCGGCACGGTCTCGGTCGTCACGCCGCTCGACAAGCCGGGCCGCGTGGAAGAAGTCGCGCGCATGCTCGGCGGGCTGGAGATCACCGCGACCACGCGGCGGCATGCGAAGGAGATGTTGGCGGCTTAGGTTGGCAGCCTGACATTTCTCCCTCACGCCTCCCCAAACACCCGCTTCCACAACGCGAGCACGGTCTCGCGCTCGCGCTCGACGCGCGCCGGATCGACGCGCGCCGTCTCCATGCCGTCGAGCCGCAGCTGATGCTGAAGCTTGCGATACAGCCGGTACGCCGCGCCGATCGTGTCCGCCTCCGCCTCGCTCATCAGCCCGAAGCGCGACACCTCGCGCAGCAGCGCGATATTGCCGGTATTGCGGATCAGCTCCGGGTCCTGCGCCGCGTGCAGCAGCACCCAGTACTGCACGAGAAATTCGATATCCACCATGCCGCCGCGATCGTGCTTCAGATCGAACAGCTCGGTGCGATTCGGATGGCCGTCCTCGACGCGCTGGCGCATCTGCACGATCTCCTGCGCGAGCGGCGCGGCGGCGCGCGGCGTGGTGAGCACCTGCACGCGGATCGCCTCGAACGCATGGCCGATGCCCGCGTCGCCCGCCGAAAAACGCGCGCGCGTCAGCGCCTGGTGCTCCCACACCCACGCCGTATTCGCGGCGTCGCCTTCGCGTAGCTGATAGCGGCGGAACGCGTCGAGATCGGTGACGAGCAGCCCCGATTCGCCGTTCGGCCGCAACCGCAGATCGACGTCGAACAGCGTCCCCGCGCCCGTCGCGGTCGTGAGCCAGGTGATCAGGCGGCGCGCGAAAGTCGCGTAGATTTCGGCGGCGCGCTCGTCCTCGTCGTCGTAGAGAAAGATGATGTCGAGGTCCGACGCGTAGCCCAGTTCCTTGCCGCCCAGCTTGCCGTACGCGATCGCCGCGAAGCGCGGCACCTCGCGGTGGCGTTTCGCGAACTGCTTCCAGACGGTTTCGATGGTCGCGTCGAGCACCGCGTCGGCGAGTTCCGAGAGGCGGTCGCTCACGTGCTCGACCGAGAGCCGTCCGGCCAGGTCGTTGAGCAGGATGCGGAACACTTCGGCCTGGTGCGCGTGGCGCAGCAAGTCCATTTGCTGCTCGACATCGGCGGCGGCCGCGAGGCGCGCGCGCAGCAGGCGCGAAAACTCGGGCCAGTCGAACGGCGAGGAAATCGCCTCGTCGTCGAGCAGTTCGTCGAGCAGTTGCGGATGGCGAATCAGATAGCCCGACGCCCAGCGCGACGCGCCGAGCACCTTGAGCACGCGGTCGAGCGCATCCGGGTATTCGGTCAGCAGCGCGAGATAGGCGCCGCGCCGGATCACCGTTTCGAGCAGGTCGAACATGCGCGCGAGCGTGACGCCGCGCCGCGCGCGCGGCTCCAGCGTGCGCGCCGCGTCGAGCGCGCGCTGCGCGACGACGTCGAAGCGCTCGCGGCTCTTCTCGGGCAGGCCCGTGTAGCGCGCCGAGGTCCACAGCCCGCGCAGGCGCGCAAGCAGCGGCGCCGGATCGTCGATACCGAGTTCCGCGAGACGTTCGAGCAGGGCGCCGTCCGCGCTTTCCTCGGCGAGCGCGCCGCTCCACACCCACGCCGCCGCGCCGTCCTCGGGCGCGCCGCAGCCGCTTTCGCCGGCCACCTTGTCGGAGAAAATCTGGTCGAACTGGCGCTCGACCTTTTCGCGGTGCGCGTCGAGCACGCTCATCAGCGCGGCGTAGTCGGCGAATCCCATCGACTTCGCGAGCGCCGCGCGTTCGGCGTCGTCGACGGGCATCGCGTGCGTCTGCGCGTCGTCGCGGTATTGCAGGCGGTGCTCCAGCTCGCGCAAAAAGTTATAGGCGAGCGTGAGGTCGTGGCAGACCTCGGGCGCGATCAGGCCGCGCGCCGCCGCGTAGCCGAGCACGGCGAGCGTCGGGCGCACGCGAAAGCCCGCGTCCTGGCCGCCGCGAATCAGCTGGAACACCTGCGCGCTGAATTCGATTTCGCGGATGCCGCCGCGCCCGAGCTTGATGTCGTCGGCCTTGTCGGGGCGCATCATGGCGCGGCGCTGCGCTTCCTGACGGATCTGCAGATGCAGCGAGCGGATCGCGCTGATCACGCCGAAATCCAGGTAACGCCGGTACACGAAGGGCTTCACGAGCGAATCGAGTTGCGTGGCGAGGCGCTGCGCGCTGTCGCTTTCGCGCTCCGACACCAGCCGCCCCTTGATCCACGCGTAGCGCTCCCACTCGCGGCCCTGCACGTAGAAATATTCCTCCAGCATGCCGAGGCTGCACACGAGCGGGCCCGAGTCGCCGTTCGGCCGCAGCCGCATGTCGACGCGGAACACGAAGCCGTCCGCGGTCACGTCCGAGAGCGCGCCGATCAGCCGCTTGCCCACGCGCGTGAAGTAATCCTGAGTGGCGATCGGCGAACGCTGGCCGCCAGTGGTTTCGCCGTCGTCTTCGTAGACGAAGATCAGGTCGATATCCGACGACACATTGAGCTCGCGCCCACCGAGCTTGCCCATGCCGACCACGCCGAGCGTGAGCTTTTCGCCGTTCGGGCCGCGCGGCTCGCCGAACACGGTTTCGAGATCGGCGCTCACGACCGCCAGCGCGCGCTGGATCGTGACTTCCGCGAAATCGGTCATCGTGCCGGTGACTTCGGCGACGTCGGCGACACCGCCGAGATCGCGCTCCATCACCGCGCAGATCACTTCCACGCGCAACTGGCGCAGCGCGGTTTTCAACTGTTCGTCGGTGAGGGCGATCGGTGCTGCTTGAGCGTCTGCCTGAGCAGGTGCGCCGCTTGCTGCGTCACGCGTCTGGCCGCTCGCCTGCGCGCACAGCGCGTCGAGCCGCGCGACGATGCGCTCGCGCGTGAGCGGCGCGGCGGCGAGCGCTTCGACCTGGGCTTCGAGGCCGGGACGGGCCGCATAAGCGCGCGCCGCATAGCGCGAATAACTGGAACTCAGAAGGGGAATGTCAGTCATGAAAGCCTGGCCCGGCGGAATAAGCGGAGATAAACGTCGATGATCGCGCGGATGAAAGATGCACGGGAAAGGGAAAATACACGGGACGCACGTGGGACGCACGCAAAACACGCGCGAACCGCGAAGCGACGAAGATGACGCGCACGAGGATCCGCCATGAAGTTTTGCTGTGACGTTCCGTTGCAAGGCTTGCAAACGCGAGGCCCCGAGCCTGTGCGCAGGCGCCTCGCCCGCAACGTTGCGCCGGACACCGAAGTGCGCGCCACCCGCCCTGCCCGTCATGTAAAACGCCGCGCGCCACCGGCCATCCCGGCTTCCCTGGATGGCCTTGTATACGGCCCTGTGTGATACATTTCGTCGTCAGATCGCAACGCTACCATACCCCACCCGCCGCAGCATGTCCGAGCGTAACGACCCCGCCGGCCCGCACCCCACCGGACACGCCAGCCGGGAAAGTGCAGACGCGGGCTCCCAGCATCACCACCCGGTACTCCGTCACACGCTGCGCGTGCTGGCGTGCATCGCGCTCGTCCTGTATTTCATCGTTTCGGTGCTGCTGCTCGGTCTGCGCTACGTCGTGCTGCCGCATGTGGACGACTTCCGTCCGCGCATCGAAAAGCTCGTTTCCGACAAGATCCACGCCGATTTCCGCATCGGCAAACTCTCGCCGCACTGGTCCGGTTTCCAGCCCGGCATCGACGTGGCCGACCTCACGATCCGCAATCGCCAGGGCCAGCTCGCGCTGAACGTGCCGCACGCGACCGCCTCGGTGTCGTGGCGCTCGCTCGTGCTGTTCGAGCCGTTGCTGTCGAGCATGATCGTCGAGCGGCCCGACGTGCTGATCACGCGCGAAGACGACGGCACGCTCACAGTCGCGGGCGTGCCCGTACCCACCGCGCATACCGGCAACGCCACCTTCACGACCTGGCTGATGCGCCAGGAAGCCATCGTGCTGCGCGGCGGCACGCTGCGCTGGGCCGACGCCACGCGCGACGCGCCCGAGCTGAAGCTGTCCGACATCCGCCTCGCGATTCTCAACGACGGTTACGATCACCGCATCGCGCTGCAGGCGCCCGCCGAGGGCACGGTGCTGCACGGTCCGCTCGATTTCCGCGCGCAGTTCAAGCACTCACGCCTCGCGCCCGCCGGCAAGCCGAACACCTGGAGCGGCAACGCCTATGTGTCGACCGGCCCCGTCGATCTGCCCACGCTCGCGCGCTACGTTCCGCTGCCGATCACGACCTATGCGGGACGCATCGACAACACCATCTGGGCGCATTTCGAGAACGGCCGCATCCAGTCCGCCGACGGCGTGCTGAGCGGCAACACGATCGCGCTGCGCGTGAAGCCCACGCAGCCTCTCCTCGATCTGCCGGTCGCCGGCTTCAACTGGCGCATGGGTCTCGCGCCCGGCGACTTCACGCTGCAACTGCGCGACTTCCACGCCGAACTCGGCCAGCCGCCGCTCGAAGACGGCACGCCGCTCGTGCGCACGCTCGCGCTCACCACGCTCGACGCGCGCTTTCGCCAGCAGACGCTGCAGGCGGGCCAGCTCGTGAGCGTGCGCGGCGACCGCATCGACCTCGGCATCCTCGCCGAATTCATGCGCGCGCTGCCGCTGCCCAGCCGCGTGCTGAACGCGCTGGTGCGCTTCAATCCGCAAGGGCTCGTCGCCGATTACGAACTCGCGCTCGAACGCGCCGCGCCCGAAGCGGGCGAAGCGGCCACCGAGCAGCGCTCGACGGCGGCGGAGCCGATCCTGCACTACCGCTTCAAGGGCGACCTGCAGGGCATCAGCGTGGCGGCGCAGGAACCGGGGCCGGGCCTCACGCCGCGCAATCACCCGCGCGCGGGCCTGCCGGGCTTCGAAAATCTCTGGGGGCATATCGACGCCGACGAGTCGCACGGCACGATCCGCCTCGACGCCTCGAAGTCGGCAGTCACGCTGCCGGGCGTGTTCGACGACCCGCGCCTGACCTTCGACCGTCTGTACGGCACGGCAAAGTGGACCGTGGCCGCGCAGCGCAATCCGGGCGACAAGCTCAAGGCCTTCGCCGTCGACGTGACCGAACTGGGCGTGCAGAACCCGGACGCAAGCGCCAGGATGACCGCGCACTACACGAATCCGGGCCACGGTCGCGGCGCGCTCGACCTCGTCGCGCATTTCGACGAGGCCAAGGTCAACGCCATCGCGCGCTATCTGCCCACCAGCATCAGCGAGAAAACGCGCATCTATCTCGGCCACGGGCTGCAGGCGGGCATCTCGAAAGGTGCGACCATCGAGATTCACGGCGACCTCGCCAAATTCCCCTATTCGCGCGATCCGGACGCGGGCCAGTTCCGCATCGTCGCGCCGTTCCAGAACGGCCGTTTCGATCCGTCGCCGTATCCGCCCAAGACCATGCGCAACGGCGTGCCCAATGTGTGGCCCGCGTTCGACGGCATCGACGGCGTGTTCACGCTCAAGGAAAAGCAGTTGCGCTTCGACGTGGCGCGCGGCCATTACCGCGACTTCGTGCTGCGCGACGTGAACGGCCGCATCGACGAACTGGGCGTCAAGGGCTCGGACCTCGTGATCCAGGGCGCGGGCCGCGGGCCGCTCGCCGACCTGCTCGCCTATGCCGACAACAGCTCGATCGGCGCGCTCTCGAAGCACGCGCCCGCAAAGGTGCGCGCGCAAGGGCCGGCCACGCTCGCGCTCAAGCTCACGATCCCGCGCAAGCCGATGCCGAAGGTGCTGGTGGCCGGCGCGATCGGCTTCGAGAACAACACGCTGGCCGCCGACAACGTGCCGCCGCTCTCCGCGCTCAACGGCAAGGTGCGCTTCACGAACCGCAGCGCCCAGGTCGAGCGCCTCACGGGCCGCTTCCTCGGCGGCGACCTGCGCGCGAACGGCGGGCTGCGCGAGGACGGCCGCTACAAGCTGGACGTGGCGGGCAACGTGGCCGTCGATGCGGCGCGCGGGCTCAATCTGCACGGCACGGCGGCGGCGGTGCTCGACCGCTTCTCGGGCACGGCGCCCTACTCGCTTTCGGTCGACGGCGCGCGCGGCCATCTGCCCGACGTGAAGGCGAGTTCCGATCTCACCGATCTCGCGATCGACCTGCCCGCGCCGTTCGGCAAGGCCGCGGGCGCGCAGATGCCGCTGCGATTCGATCTGCAACCGGGCACCGGCGACGCGGGCGACGCGGGCACGGTCGCCGGCGCCACCGACGCCGCGAATTATCAGCACGCGGAACTCACGCTCGGCCCGCTCGCGGCGCGTTACGTGCTGCGGCGCAATCCGGGCCATGTGCCGGACGTGGTGCGCGGCGCGATCGGCATGAACAAGCCCGCCGACCTGCCCGCCGAAGGCGTGACGGCGGCCGTCGACCTGCCCGCCTTCGACGCCGACGCCTGGCGCCTCGTAGTCCAGCAACTGCGCGGCAAGGCGGCAGCGAGCAACACAACCGCTGCGGCGGAACATGCCGATCGAGCCGATCACCGCGAAGCCGCCAGCACCGGCGCACCGGCGAACGCGGCCGCGACGGCCATGACGAACGGCGCCTCCAGCCCCGCCGCGACGAGCGCGGCCAACGCCGTGGCGAATCCGGCGAGCGGCGCGTCGGTCAATGCGCCTAACACGGCGTCGGCCAACACGGCGGCCAGCGCGGCAAACGTTGCCGCCGCCCCGCTCGCCCCCGGCGGCGCGTTCGCGCAGTACCTGCCGTCGCGCTTCGCGGTCCACGTCGGCATGCTGACGCTGCTCAAGCGCCACTGGGAAAACGTGATCGTCGGCGCCTCGCGCAGCGGCGAGCACGGCAACGAATGGCAGGCCAATCTCGCCTCGAACCAGGTCTCGGGCCACGTCTCGTGGAAACCGGGCGCCGTGCCGGGATCGCCAGGCACGCTCGAAGCGCGCCTCGCGCGTCTGGTCGTGCCCGCCGCGACCGAAAACGACCTGCTCGGCCAGGCCGTTTCGCAGCCCGCGCAGAACATGCCGTCGATCGACCTCGTGGTGAACCAGCTGATCGTGCGCGGCCGCGACCTCGGCCGCCTGCAGATCAACGCGCACAACTACGACGAGAACGGCGTGCCGGTCTGGCAGCTCGACAAGCTCGACATCCTGAACCCGGACGCGCACTTCACGGCCACCGAAAACTGGCGCGCGATCGGCGACGAAACCGCGCCTGCCGACACGGCCGGCGGCGCCTCGCAGACGCCGCGCCGCACCGCGCTCGATTTCCACGTCGATATCAAGGACGCGGGCAAGCTGCTCGAACGCGCGGGCGTGGCGCACGCCGTCAAGAACGGCGAAGGCACGCTGAGCGGCAATCTGGTCTGGCGCGGCGGCCCCTCGAAGATCGACTTCCCGACGCTCAACGGCAATCTCGCGCTCGACCTGCGCCACGGTCAGATCCTCAAGATCGATCAGGGCGTGGCCACGCTGCTCGGCGTGCTGAGCCTGCAAAGCCTCGCGCGCTTCGCGACCATGGACTTCCGCGACGTGATCGGCCAGGGCCTGCCCTTCACGAGCATCACGGGCACTGGGCAGATCGAGAACGGCATCGGCCGCACCAGCGACTTCCGGCTCGTCACCGCGCCGGGCCGCGCGCAGATGCAGGGCACCGTCGATCTCGCGCACGAAACGCAGGACCTGCGCGTGCATGTCGTGCCCACGGTGAGCGCGGGCGCGGGCGTGGTGGTCGCCGCGATCATCAATCCGCTGCTCGGTCTCGCGGCGCTGGCCGGCGACATCGCGCTCTCGCACACGGTCGAGTCGGCGTTCGCGCGCGACTACGCGATCACGGGCTCCTGGGCCAAACCCCACGTCGAGCGTCTGCGCGGCGATCAGGGTAAGATGGACACGCAGGTCCCGGCGGCGGCGCATTGAGGTCCGGATCACGGAACTCCTCCTTGCTGGCGCGGCCGCCCGAACGGGCCGGCAACGAACACCGTCCACTCACGAGCCGCCGATGAGCGAATCTCCCTCCCACGCCGCCCCGTCCACCCCACCGATCACCCCGTTCCGCGTCGCGGCGCTGCAGATGGTCAGCACGCCCGATCCGGCGCGCAATCTCGCCGAAGCCGAACGCCTGATCGCCGACGCCGCCGCGCAGGGCGCGCAGCTCGTGCTGCTGCCGGAGTACTTCTGCTTCATGGGCCACAAGGACACCGACAAGCTCGCGATCCGCGAAGCCTACGGCGACGGCCCGATCCAGCGCTTTCTCGCCGATGCCGCGCAGCGCCACGGCGTATGGATCATCGGCGGCACGCTGCCGCTGAAAGCGCCCGAGGAAACCCGCGTGCTCAACACCACGCTCGTGTTCGACCCGAGCGGCGCGGAGCGCGCGCGCTACGACAAGATTCACCTGTTCAACTTCGAGAAAGGCGCCGAATCGTTCGACGAGGCGCGCACCATCCGCCCCGGCACCGAGGTGCAGACCTTCGATGCGCCGTTCGGCCGCGTGGGCCTGTCGGTCTGCTACGATCTGCGCTTTCCCGAGCTGTACCGCCGCATGGGCGGCCAGGACGGCTGCGCGCTGATGGTCGTGCCGTCGGCGTTCACGTACACCACGGGCCGCGCGCACTGGGAGATCCTGCTGCGCGCCCGCGCAACCGAGAACCAGTGCTACGTGCTCGCCGCGGCGCAGGGCGGCACGCACGAGAACGGCCGCCGCACCTGGGGCCACAGCATGCTGATCGACCCGTGGGGCGAAGTCGTCGACGTGCTCGACGAAAACCCCGGCGTGGTGATCGGCAACCTCGACCTCGACCGTATCGCCGCCGTGCGCGCGAGCCTGCCTGCGTGGCGGCATCGCGTGCTCGACCGTGCCTGACGAACCCGGGCGCGCCACTTGAATTGAGCGCACCGCGCCCGAATCTTCCTTCACAGACTCATCGATTGATCCCACTGAGCGCATGAACATCATCGAACCCGGCATCCGCAATCTGGCGACCGCGAAGGACTTGCTCCTCACGCCCTACGGCCTCGACGAGGCAGTGCTCACGCGCACGCTCGGCGAGATCTTCACGCACCGCATCGACTACGCCGACCTCTACTTCCAGACCACCCGCAGCGAAGCGTGGAGCCTGGAAGAAGGCATCGTGAAGTCGGGCAGCTTCAGCATCGACCAGGGCGTGGGCGTGCGCGCGGTCTCGGGCGAGCGCACCGCGTTCGCCTACTCCGACGACCTTTCGCCCGAAGCGATCCGCCAGGCGGCCATCGCCACGCGTTCGATCGCCCAGGCTGGCGGCGGCAAGCAGAAGATCAAGGTGGCCACCTCGCTCAAGGGCATCGCGGGCCGCGATCTGTATCTGCCCTCCGACCCGCTCGGCTCGCTCGAAGCCACCGAAAAGGTCAAGCTGCTCGAACGCATCGAGCAGATGGCGCGCGGGCGCGATCCGCGCATCACCCAGGTGATGGCGGGTCTCGCGGGCGAATACGACGTGGTGCTGGTCGCGCGCAGCGACGGCGCGCTCGCCGCCGACATCCGTCCGCTCGTGCGCGTCTCGGTCACGGTGATCGCCGAACAGAACGGCCGCCGCGAAGTGGGCAGCGGCGGCGGCGGCGGCCGTTACGACTACGGCTATTTCACCGACGACGTGCTCAGCAAATACGTCGACGACGCCGTGCACGCGGCGCTCGTGAACCTCGAAGCGCGTCCGGCGCCCGCGGGCGCGATGACCGTCGTGCTCGGGCCGGGCTGGCCCGGCGTGCTGCTGCACGAAGCCATCGGCCATGGTCTCGAAGGCGACTTCAACCGCAAGGGTTCGTCGGCGTTCGCGGGCCAGATCGGCCAGCGCGTGGCGGCCAAGGGCGTCACCGTGGTCGACGACGGCACGATTCCGAATCGCCGCGGCTCGCTCAACATCGACGACGAAGGCAACCCGACGCAGTGCACGACGCTGATCGAGGACGGCATTCTCAAGGGCTACATTCAGGATTCGCTCAACGCGCGCCTGATGAAGATGCCGGTGACCGGCAACGCGCGCCGCGAGTCGTACGCCGCGCTGCCGATGCCGCGCATGACCAACACCTACATGCTGAACGGCGACAAGGACCCGCAGGAAATCCTCGCCTCGGTGAAGAACGGCCTCTACGCCGTGAACTTCGGCGGCGGCCAGGTCGACATCACGAACGGCAAGTTCGTGTTCTCGGCGTCCGAGGCGTACATGATCGAGAACGGCAAGATCACCTACCCCGTGAAGGGCGCAACGCTGATCGGCAGCGGCCCGGAATCGCTCAAGTACGTGAGCATGATCGGCAACGACATGCGCCTCGACTCGGGCGTGGGCGTGTGCGGCAAGGAGGGCCAGAGCGTGCCGGTGGGCGTCGGCCAGCCGACGCTGCGCATCGACCGCATGACGGTCGGCGGCACGGTTTAAGGCAGGCGCGCGCGCAGGTCAGTCCAGGCGCGCGATGCGTGGCGATGCGGAAATTCCGCACCGCCACGCGGATTTTCTGCATCGCACCGCGCAATTGCGCGGATAATCCGCTTTTTCTCGCAAACCCGCTTGCCAGCCGCGAGAGCGCCGGGGTATAAAGGCAATCACCCTTTTCGACGTAACGAACGCTTTTTCAGCGAAACCGTTTTAAAGACACCCAATCCGCCATGTTCGCCACGAAGTTTTATTTTTACTTCTTTTGGTATCTCAGACCGCTGGCGGATCGAGAGGGTTGATAGTACGCGCAGGACCCCGAACACACGAGAAACCGCCAGCAAAGCCTGGCGGTTTTTTTTCGTCCCGCACTTTTCGTGCATTGCCTCAGAGCCGCATTTTCATCTAACCGATTTTTGAAGCACCGTCCGACCGACGCACGCTACGCACCCAGGATCAGGAGAAAACAACATGCCCCCGCACAACACCGACGATGTCCGTATCCGCGAACTGAAGGAGCTGACGCCGCCCGCGCACCTGATCCGCGAATTCCCGTGCTCGGAAGCCGCTTCGACGCTGATCTACGAATCGCGCCGCGCGATGCACCGCATCCTGCACGGCATGGATGACCGGCTGATCGTGATCGTCGGACCGTGCTCGATTCACGACACGAAGGCGGCGGTCGAGTACGCGAAGCGCCTCGTCGAGGAGCGCAAGCGCTTCAAGAACGAACTCGAGATCGTCATGCGCGTGTACTTCGAAAAGCCGCGCACGACGGTGGGCTGGAAGGGTCTCATCAACGACCCGTTCATGGACAACAGCTTCAAGATCAACGACGGCCTGCGCACGGCGCGCGAACTGCTCGTCTCGATCAACGAACTGGGCCTGCCCGCGGGCACCGAATACCTCGACATGATCAGCCCGCAGTACATCGCCGACCTGATCTCGTGGGGCGCGATCGGCGCGCGCACGACCGAGTCGCAGGTGCACCGCGAACTGGCGTCGGGCCTCTCCTGCCCGGTCGGCTTCAAGAACGGCACGGACGGCAACGTGAAGATCGCCGTCGACGCGATCAAGGCCGCGTCGCAGCCGCACCATTTCCTCTCGGTGACGAAGGGCGGCCACTCGGCCATCGTCTCGACGGCAGGTAACGAGGACTGCCACGTGATCCTGCGCGGCGGCAAGACGCCGAACTACGATGCGGAAAGCGTGAACGCCGCGTGCGCCGACATCGGCAAGGCGGGTCTGGCCGCGCGTCTGATGATCGACGCGAGCCACGCCAACAGCTCGAAGAAGCACGAGAACCAGATTCCCGTGTGCGCCGACATCGGCCGCCAGATCGCGGCGGGCGACGAGCGCATCGTCGGCGTGATGGTGGAATCGCACCTCGTGGCGGGCCGCCAGGACCTCAAGGAAGGTTGCGAGCTCACCTATGGCCAGAGCATCACGGACGCGTGCATCGGCTGGGAAGACAGCGTGAACGTGCTCGAAGGTCTCGCGGAAAGCGTCAAGCAGCGCCGCGTCGCGCGCGGCAGCGGCAATTAAGCGGCAACGCCTTCATCGGCAAACCGCGCGCGGCGCAGGCTTCAAAGCCGCGCCGCGCGCTCCGGACGCACGGCGCCGATGCACAGATCGGCAATGCCGATCACGTTGCCGATCAGGCGTCCGCGCCGGTCGAGATGCGCCTCGGGCCGCATCGACTTCAGGCAGTTCATACCGAGCGCGCGCACGATGTTGCTCGCCGTTTCCTTGCGCGACATCACGCCCTTGCGGCACAGATACATCGCGTTGACCACCTGCGAATAGCCGTAGCGGCGTCCCGAGACGCGCCCGCCGCGCAGGCCCAGATGCACGCCGAGCAGATAGTCGCAGTACGCGAGCCGCCCGCTGCGCGCGAGGCGTCGCGAAAAATCCTTGTCCTCCAGCCAGCCGTACAGCACGAGCCGTTCGTCGAAACGCAGATCGGCGATCGCGTGCGCGCGGCACGCCATGTTGCAGCCGTAAAGCTCGTCGCACGCACGCAAGGGCGGACGCTGGCGCGCCTCGTCGTGCGCGCCGTCGATGAGCGCGAGCGCTTCGTCCCACGTCGCCGGCTGACCTTGTGCGCCGTCGCGCAACGTGCGCCCCGACACGCCGACAAGCCCGCTATCGGCCTCGAACGCCTCGATGCATTGCGCGATCCAGTGACGCTCGGGCGCGAAGTCGTCGTCGAGAAAAATCACGATGTCGATATCGGGCGCGAGCGCGTCGAGCGCGCGATTGCGCTGCACGCTCGACCCCGCGCTGCCGATCAGCACATCGACGCGCAGACCTTCGGCGTCGTAGGGACCGAGATCGTCTTCGCAGCTCGCGGAAAGAATGATCTGCGCGGGCGGCACCGTTTGCCGCGCGAGCAGGCGCACGGCCCACGCGGTGGCGGCCGGGCGGCCCTTGGTGGCGATCACGGCGGCGACGCGCGCGCCCGTCGCAGCGGACGCACGCGCGTGCTGCGTGGTTGCGCCGTCCACGAACGAAGGTGGGGATGCATCGCCTGTGATCATCGTCATCGGTTTCTCCGCATTCGCCGGGCACACGACGGTCGCTGCGCGTGTCGTCTGCGCCACGCACATCGCGCGCACGTTCTTCCGCTTGCTCCGAGATTACCCGAGGTCGCGGTCGTCGCCGAGTCGCCAGAACGAAGTTGTCCGAAACATTCTATTCATCGGCTGAATTCAACGAAACGTTGTCGAACACAAAGCGACACTCGCGTTCGCACGCGCCCATCCCGCCAATCTGCCGGTCGGTTTACGCCATTTTTCGCACTTTTTCCGTGCGTTTATCGATGCCGCATCGCCCATAGCGCGGCCTCGCGAGCGGCACGGATTCAATAGAAATTTTCGGGTTCCACTTTTGCTACGGCTCGCCTACAACATTCTGAGGATATGAAAATTTGACCGGCTGAATTCCGCTTACCCGAGACACTCGTCCCCTTTTGACCGCGTCTGCACGCTGGAGCCAGGCTGTGGAAAACAAGATCGTTTCTTCCGGGACGAGCCTCTACGCACAGGACCACGAGGCGCGCAGCGCCGTGCGCGACCGGCCGGTCGTCTTCTACGTGCAGCCGTTGATCGCGCGCTATCGCGTCGAGGTGATCGAATCGCTGAACCGCCTGTTCTGCGTGAAGGTGTTCGCGTGCTCGGAAGGCATGGAGGCGAACGGTTTTTCGCGCGAGCGGCCCGATTGCGAGGAATTCGTCGAGACGCGCATTGCGGGCCTGTCCTCGCGGCGCATCCGCATGCAAAGCCGCGTGCTCACGCGCATCGTTCTCGAACGTCCCGACGCCGTGCTGATTTTCGCCGACGTCCGCTATCTCTCGCTCTGGCTCGCGCTCATCGCGGGCCGCGCCATGCGCGTGCCGGTGCTGATCCACGGTCAGGGGCTGTATCGCCACACGCATGCGGGATTCGTGCGCACGCTCTGTTACCGGATCGCGGTCGCGCTCGCGCAGCGTTACGTCTGCTATACCGAGGCGTCGCGGCGCTCGCTCGTGCGCATCGGCTGCCCGGCGCGCAAGCTCGTGGTCGCCAACAACTCGCTCCAGGTTTCGTCGACGGTCGAGCCGAGCGCGAAAACCGGCACGGAAAACGGCGTGCTCTTCATCGGACGGCTGCGCGAGAATTCGCAGATCGAGGGCTTGATCGAGGTGATCGCGCAATTGCATCGCGAAGGCTGCGATATCGCGCTGCATGTGGTCGGCGGCGGCGAGCATGCCGCGAGTCTGCAGCGCCGCTATCGCGACCGCAGCGACGTGATCTGGTACGGCGCGCTCTACGACGACGACACCATCGCCGCCATCAGCCGCCGCTGCCGCGTGGGCTGCTATCCGGGCTCGGCGGGGCTGTCGGTCGTGCACATGTTCGCGCTCAGTCTGCCGCCCGTCGTGCACAACCGGCTGCGCCAGCACATGGGACCGGAGCCGGGCTACGTCGAAGACGGCCACACCGGTTTTCTGTTCCGGCGCGACGGCGGCGTCGCCGCGCTCGCCGCCACGCTGCGCCGCGCGTGGGCGCTGCCGCCCGATACGATGCGCGAGATGGCCACGGCCGCGCACGCGGCCTATTGCCGGCTCAACACGCCGACGCTCGGGCATCAGCTTGCGGAAATCGTCGAGGCGTCGCTGCGGGCTTGAGTGCGTCTGAGTCGCATTTGACGCACGCCGCACGCCGCGCCCGACATCGACGCGCATCGACGCGCATCGACACTCAGTGCACAAGCGTCAGCGCTTGCGCCACACGCGATACAGCATCCAGCCCGCGCCCGACGCAAGGCCCAGCGTCATCGACCACGCGATGCCCATCACGCCCCAATGCTGCGTGGCGATCGGCACGCTCACCGCGAGCGTCGCGACCTGGATCAGCGAGGCGACCGTGACCGCGCGCGCATCGCCGACCGCGCGCACATACGACGCGAGCACCGAATTCAGCGCGCTGATCGCCATGTTGATGACGAAGATGCGAAACAGCGGCACCGCCGACAGCCACGCCGCGCCGAGCACGAGCGAGAACAGCGGCTCGGCCGCGAATCGCAGCACGATCACCACGACGGCGAGACCGAGCGCCGTCACGCCGAGGTAGATGCGGAACAGCCGCGCGGCCGCCTGCGCGCCGCCGCGATGATGCGCGGCGAAGGTCGGAAAGAGATATTGCGACATGGCGATGGCGGCATCGGCGAGCAGCATCTGCGCGAGCTTCGACGACATCTGCCATGCGCCCAGTTGCGCCGGCCCGAGCAGCTTGCCGACCACCACTTTGTCGAACTGGTTGGTGATGAGGATGATCACGCTGCTCGCCCAGATCCAGCGCGAGAACCCCACGTAATGGCCGATGCCCGACCAGCGCAGCCGGATCGGCGGACGCGGCGCGAGCGTGGTCCACGTCAGCACGCTCTTGAAGGCCTCGCCGACCATCATGCCGAGCAACAGCGCGTACGGCCCCATGCCCGTGAGCGCGAGACCCACGCCGACCGTGCAATCGACGCACGCGGCGGCGATCTCGATGCCCGCGATATGCTGGAAGCGCCGCTCGCGCTGCGCAATGAAATAGGCCGGCGACGCGAGGCCGCGCAACAGCGGCAGCAGCGCCGCCAGCTGCACGAGGCCGAGCGCGCCGCCGAGATGGAATTGCGCGTCCATCAGCGGCGCGCAGGCGACCAGCAGCAGCGCGATCAGCAGGCCGCGCGTGGCGAGCGTGGTCCAGACGCTACCGGTCTGATCGCGCGTGGGCGGCGTCGGCCCCTGGATCACGGCCTGCGCAAGCCCGGTGTCGGAGAGCGCTTCGGCGATCGCGACCGCGAGCAGCGCCACGCTCGCGAGACCGATCGCGGACGGCCCGAGAATGCGCCCGATCACCAGAAATTTGACGGCCACGAGGCCGCGCACGACGACCTGCTGCAGCAACACCCACGTCGCCGCGCCGGGACCGAACCCCGCCTTGACCGGCCACGCCGGCACCCGCATCGCGCGCAATCCGCTTCTCCTTATCCGGTACTGATGCCGTACTCGCTCGTGCAATGCGCGCGTGAACGGCGCGCAGCGCCGGCCCTGGGTCTCGCGGGGCCGACCTCTGGACGTTACCGCGGCGCAAATGTCACCAGACGCCATCTGCCAGGCGGAATCGGACGCGCGATGTTGCGGCGTGTGGCGCGTACCGCATAGCGCACCCGCCCGCGCACCCACCGCTAGCTGCCAGGCATTTTCGGCCAACCCGGCCCGCATTTTGGCGCGTGGCGCACGCGCGTCGCTGCTATGGTGAAACGCACAATCCTCAGACAGGCCGACCACATGGAAACCGTGTCGATCGCCAGATACCGCCGTGACGATGCCGATGACGTCGATTCAGCCGATGCCGCCACGAGCGGCACCGCCAGCGACGGCACGACGGCCGACGGCGAGTGGATCGCGATCATCGAACCCAACTTCACGGGCCACCGCTGGCGCTACGTCGAATGGGTCGCGCAGGCCTGCGTGGAAGGCGGCCATCGCTGCCTCGTCGTCACGGACACGGCGTATGCCGAGCATCCGCTCGTCCAGCGCCTCCTGCGCGAGGCGCGGCCCGATCTGCGCGTCGTGCTGCTCGATCTGCATACGGTGCCGCGCGGCCTGCAATACGCGTGCAGCGTGTACATGCGCTTTCGCGACTTCTACGCGCGCGCGCTCGCCGACATCAGCCGCACGACGCGCGTGAAACTCGTGGTCGTGCCCTACGCCGATTACTTTTTCTACACGCTCGCGGCGCTCGACACGCCCTTCGGCAAGACGCCGTGGATCGCCATCGTGATGGGCATGACCTTCCATCACGCGCAGGCCGGGCTGCGCACGCCGCGCCGTCCGTTCGTCGATCTCGTGAAGTCGATGCTGTTCCGGCGCGGTCTGCGCGCACGCGGTCTGCGCACGCTGCTCACCATCGACCCGACGCTGCCGGACTGGCTCGCGCGCATGACGCGCACGGCTGCGTCGCCCGAATCGACGTCGCACGCGAATTCGCGCCCGACTCGCCTCGCCTACGTCGCCGATCCGTTTCCGGAGATCGACGCCGTCGATCCGCAGATCGCGCGCGCGCGTCTCGGGCTCGATGCGCGTACGCGCTATCTGCTCGTGTATGGCGCGATCGGCGAGCGCAAGGGCATCCGCGAACTGATGCAGGCGCTGATGCACAAGGGCGACGCGCCCTGCCTCGTGATCGCCGGTCAGCAGGACGACGAAACGCGCGCCTTCATCAACGCGCACGCGCCGCATCTGACGCCCGCGCCGGTGATCTTCGACCGCTTCGTGCCCGACGACATGGAACGCGATCTGTTCTCCGCCTGCGACGCCGTCTGGCTCGGCTACCACAAGCACTACGGCATGAGCGGCGTGCTGGTGCAGGCGTATCGCTTCGGCAAGCCGGTGCTCGCGAGCGCCGACGGCCTGATCGGCTGGTTCTGCCGCGACGGCGCGCTCGGTCCGCTGCTCGACGATCTCGAACCCGCCACCATCGCCCACGCGATCGACACGCTCGCGCAGGGCTGGAACGCGCGCGCGCCCGGTGCGGGCATCGCGCGCATGGACGCGCATCTGCTCGCGCGCAACACGCTCGATCAGTTCAAGCACACGTTGCAGGACGCGATGGTGTGAGCGCTTTCAGGCGGGCGGAGCGAACGCGTTCAGGGGAGCGCATTCATCACGCCACGCCGCCTATCTTGCCGTCGACATCGGGCGTGCCGGAAGCCGGCGCGGTCGTGACCGGTCCCGGCGCAGTCGGCGCGGAGGCCGCGCTCGCGCGGGCCGGACGGCGGTCGGGAAACACCGCATCGCGCAGACGCAGGAACGGAAACTCGATTGCGCGCGTCGTCACATAACCGAGCACGATCGCGACGAAGAACTGCGCGCCGAGCACGACCGGCCACGCGGCCAGCGCGGGCACGTGCAGCGCCGCGAGCTTGCGGATCAGAAAGTCGCCGGGCGCGAGCGCGAGCGAATGCCAGAGGTAAATCCCATACGAATACACGCCGAGCCACGCGATTGCGCGATACAGCCATGACGCGCGCAAGCCGCCCGAATGTTCGAGCACGAGCACGAGCAGCGCGCAGAAGCCCGCGGCCTGCAGCGTGAAGCCGATGCTCTCGTCGAGCGCCACATGACGCGTCGCCAGCGTGAGCCACGCGACGAGCAGCAGCACCGCGCCCACGAGCCAGCCCTTGCGCGCGGCGATCCCGCGCCAGACTTCGGGCTTCATCCAGTAGACGGTCGCGAGCATCACGCCGAACAGCAGGCTGTCGATGCGGTACTGCGTGTAGTTGAACGCGGCGTCGAGATTGCCGCTCGCCACGGCGATGCTGCGCGCGCCGAGCACGAGCGTGCACAGCACGGCCATCACGCCGATCAGCGCGTTGGCGCGCAGCCGGAAATGCGCGAGCACGATCAGCAGCGCGGGCAGGAACAGATAGAAATGCTCCTCGACGGCGAGGCTCCACGTCTGCGCAATCGAGGTGCCGAAGTAGTTCTGCAGATGCGTGAGGTTCTGCCACAGGAAGGTGTCGCGCGGATGCCGCCCGGACACCACGTGAAAGAGAATCAGCGCGTAGTACGCGGGCCAGATCTTGAAGATGCGGCGCACGATGAAGCGGCGCGCGGCGATGCGTCCGTTCTGCGCGTACTGCCGCAGCAACAGGCCGCCGACGAGAAAGCCCGAGAGCGTGAAGAACAGATTGACGCCTTCGTGACCGAAGCTCTTGAGCGGATATTCGAGGATGTCGACCCACGCGTAGCCGGTGTGGACCGTATGAAAGTGAAAGCCCATCACCGCGAGGATCGCGATGCCGCGCACGAAGTCGAGTTCGATCGATCGTCCGCGCACCGCGGGCGGCGTGCCGCGCAACAGATTCATGACGCCTCCTCGCAATGGCGATCCCCGATGCGGGGTTGATTCGTTGCTTTGCTTCGCTGCTTCGCTTTCGTTAGCCAACGACGCGCCAACCGACCCGCGCCCGGTCATCCGGCGCGGCATGCTCGCCGACCCCATCTTGCGCAAGCCCGCCTGTCGGCGTGCGCCAACTTCCCGGCGTTCTCGGCCAGACGCACGGTGACAGATCGATCATTTTTTTTCAGCCGCCACAATTCTGTCCCTTCGCGCCAGCGTCATGGCAACGCGTTCGCTGCGTTTTATATTGGGGCGAAACTCCGCATGCGGCGTCGGCCGCCTGCGCAACCACGCACCGCACCGGGAGGAACGCCGATGCGCAACAAACATGCGGTCCTCTGGATCTGGCTGTGCTTCGTGCCGCTCGCCTTCGACTACAAGGCGCCCGACTCGCAGTTCGGCCACGGCGCGCAATGGCTGGCGGTGTTTCCCGCGCTGGCCGCCGCCGCCATCCTGATGATGATCGGCCCGCGCTTCACGCGCGAGTCGCGCCTGCGCTCGTTCGTGACAGTCATGCTCGCACTGAGTCTCGGCGGCAGTCTCGTCGCGCAACTGCTCCAGCACAATCCGGTCGGCAACTATCTGCGCGTGATCCTGCCGTTCCTGCTGTTCGCGCTCGGCTACTTCGCGATGTGCCGCCCATGGCATCCGGTGCGCATCGCGCAGATACAGAACGCGCTCTACTACGCGAACGTGCTGGGCCTCATCTTCACGTTCCTGTTCGGCATGTTCGCCGTGGGCGGGCCGCTGTCCGATATCCGCTTTCGCATCGTCTCGCCGACCATGCTCGCGTTGCAGGCGATGCTGCTGCATCAGTTCATCGTCGCGCGGCGCTTCTCGGTGTGGATGGTGCTCGTGTTCCTCGCCACGCTCGTGGTCGAGCTGCTGAGCGTCACGCGCAGCCTGCTGCTCGCGACCGTGCTGCTCACCATGTTCGCCGCGTGGCTCGCCGCGCCGTCGATCGGTCATCTGATCAAATCGGCGGTGCGCACAGGCGCGGCGCTGCTGTGCGTGGTGGCGATCGCGGTGGGCACCGCGTGGCTGTTCCCGTCGATCACGAATCACTGGTCGCAGCGCATCTTCGCGGCGCAGAACTCCGACTCGGACCGCGACCCGACCACCATCACGCGCATCGCCGAAATCCGCGATCAGTACGATCAGGTGACGGCGTCGGCGGAAACGCTGCTGTTCGGCAAGGGCTACGGCCACGTCTACCGCTACTCGCCGATCTATTTCCCCTACGTGCGCGAGACCTTCAGCAAGGCCGACTACTTCGACACCAGCGACTGGGTCGCGGGCCACAACTTCTGGGTCTATCAGCTCTACGCGGAAGGCGTCGTGTTCGGCGCGTGCATGCCGATCGCGGTGCTCGCCGCGCTCGTCGCGGCCGGTTTCGCGTTCCGGCGCTGGCATCGCATCGCGCCGCGCGAGCCGCTGCTGATGCCGTTCAGCATGGCGATCCTGATGCTGGCCGCGCTGCCGGGCGCGTCGATCGGCGGCAATCCGCTCGGGCCGCGTTTCTCGGGCCTGATGTATGGCGTCGCGCTCGGTCTCGTCGTCGCGCTGTATTCGCAGCTTCATTACCGCATCGACGTGCAGCGCCGCCGCGCACAGGCCGACCCGTACTCGCATCCCCCGCAACGCCCGCGCAGGCACGAACGCACCGAGCCCGCCTTTCGTCCCCCGGCGCCCGCGCCGGCGCCGCTCACTCCCTACGCGACTCCGGAGCCCCGATGAAAATCCTGCACCTCGTGTCCACCGTCGATCCACGTTCGGGCGGTCCCATCGAAGGCGTGCGCCAGAGCGGCCTTGCGATGGCGGCCCTCGGTCATCGCATCGAAGTCGCCTCGCTCGATCCGATCGACGCGCCCTATGTGCGCGATTTTCCGCTGCCGCTTCACGCGCTCGGTCCGGCGCGCGGCCATTATGGTTACTGCCCGGCTTACGCGTCCTGGCTGCGCGAGAACGCCACGCGCTTCGACGCCGCGATCGTTCACGGTCTCTGGCAATACCACGGCTACGGCGCGTGGCGCGCGCTGCGTTCGACGCGTCTGCCCTACTACGTCTACGCGCACGGCATGCTCGATCCGTGGTTCCGCATCACCTATCCGCTCAAGCATCTGAAGAAATGGGCCTATTGGCCGTGGGCCGAATACCGTGTGCTGCGCGACGCCGCCGCCGTGATCTTCACGACCGAGGAAGAGCGCCTGCTCGCGCGCGAATCGTTCTGGCTGTATCGCGCCAACGAACGCGTCGTGCCGTTCGGCACCCATCCGCCCGCGCTCGACGCCGGCACGCTGCGCGAGGAATTCCTGCGCGCGCACCCGCATCTGCAGAACAAGCGCATCGTGCTGTTTCTCGGCCGTCTGCATCCGAAGAAAGGTTGCGATCTGCTGGTGCACGCGTTCGCCGAACACGCGCGCGCGACGCCCGACGCCCATCTGCTGATGGCCGGCCCCGACAAGAACGACTGGCAGCCCGCGTTGCAGGCGATCGCGCAGACCCACGGCATCGCGCATCGCATCAGCTGGCCCGGCATGCTGCAAGGCAATCTCAAGTGGGGCGCGTTCCATGCGAGCGATGTGTTCGTGCTGCCCTCGCATCAGGAGAATTTCGGCGTGTCCGTGGCCGAGGCGCTCGCGTGCGGGCTGCCCGTGCTGGTGTCGGACAAGGTCAACGTGTGGCGCGACATCGAATCGGACGGCGCGGGCTTCGTCGCGCCCGATACGGTCGCGGGCACGGCCGGACTGCTGTCGGCCTGGCGCGGTCTCGACGAGCAACAGCGCGGCGTGATGCGCGCGCAGGCGCAGCGCACCTTCGAGACGCGCTATGCGATGAGCGGCATGGTGCGCTCGCTGCTCGCGCTGCTGCACGAGCATCCGTCGCATGCCGCCGCGCGTGCGCGCACGCCGCGCGCGCTGCACGTCGATGCCGCCGAGCAGCCGGAAGCGACGGCCACGTTGCGCAACTGAGTCCGTATTGCAAACAGGCCGGGTACAACACGGCAGATCACACAGATAACGATTGAACAATCACACGCGGCGCAGTCAGGCCGCATGGCGACGGAGCGGCGCAGCACGCGATGGCGTTGCGCGCCGGCCGGGGGTGAGCGATTCCTGAACTGAGGGGACAAGCCATGTCACACAGCATACCGGGTGGTTCGAGCGTGACGAGCGCCGACGCAGCGGCACTCGCAGACACACACATCAACGCCAACATGAACGCACAAGCAGACGCACACACAGAACAACAAGCACGCGCCGGGCGGCGCGCAACACGTGGATCGCGCGGCGCGCTGGGCGCGGCGGCGGCACTCGCGGCACTCGTTTCGCTGGTCGCGGGCTGCGCGTTCTCGCCGGGCATGACGGCGCCGTCGAGCGTCACGCAGGCAAAGGCCGCCACCCAGGCGGCGCAATCGGGCGGCGCGAACAACGACGCGCCGCCGCCTAACGCGCTCGTCGAGATCAACCCCGCGCTGATCGCGAAGGAACACGCCGCGCGGCCCACCGTCGTGCCCAACGACGTCGAGTCGCTGTTCGGCACGCCCAAGCCCTACACGCTCGGTCCCGGCGACGTGCTCTCCATCGTCGTCTGGGATCACCCCGAAATGAATCTGCCGACCACCTCGTCCAGCAGCAACGGGCAGCAGGATCAGAGCACGAGCCAGGTGGTGTCGGGCTATACGGTCGATTCGTCGGGCACGATCCAGGTCGCGTACGTCGGGCCGATCCACGTGGCCGGGCTGACCGAACTCGACGCGCGCAATCTCGTGGCCAGCAAGCTCTCGTACTATCTGCACAATCCGCAGGTGACGCTGCGCATCGAGGCGTATCGCAGCCGCCGCGTCTACGTGGACGGCGAAGTGCGCACGCCGGGCCTGATGGTGCTCAACGACATGACGATGTCGCTGCCCGAGGCGATCAACCGCGCGGGCGGCTTCACGGCGGCGGGCGACCGCTCGCGCGTGAGCGTGACGCGCGGCAAGAAGACGGTGCTGGTGAACATTCCCGACATGATCAAGAAGGGCGTGAATCCCGACAACATCATCCTGCAGAACGGCGACCTGATCCGCGTGTTTTCGGAGAACGACAGCAAGGTCTACGTGCTGGGCGAAGTCGGGCATCCGGGCAGCATTCCGCTCGACAACGGCCGCCTCACGCTGAACGAAGCGCTCGGCAACGCGGGCGGCATCAGCCAGGGTTCCGGCGACGCCTCGCAGGTCTACGTCGTGCGCGGGCAGAAGGAAGGCCATCGCACCGTGTATCACCTCGATGCTTCATCGCCCGAATCCATGGCCACCGCCGACGAGTTCGAACTGAACCCGAGCGACGTGATCTTCGTCGACGCCTCTTCGCTCGTGAAGTGGAGCCGCGTGGTCAACCTGATCCTGCCGAGCACGCAGGCGGCCTCGGCGGGACGCGCGGTCGGGTACGGGTATTGATCGGCGCGTGGTGTTGAGCGAGCGCGCGTAGCACCGCACGCTGCATGTAAAACGGGCCCTGTTTCAAGGGCCCGTTCTGTATTTCACGATCACTCGATCACTCGAACCGCCGGCGGATGAACCGGCACGGATTGCCGCCGTACACGCCGCCCGCCTCCAGCGAGCGGTGCACGACCGACAGCGGCGTGACGACCGCCGAGCGCCCGATGGTCACGCCCATCTGCACGACGCATTTCGACGACACCCACACGCCGTCCTCGATCACGATGGGCGCGACGCGCAGGTCCATGTTCGTGCGCATGTCGTGCGAGCCCGCGCTCAGAAACGCGCCCTGCGAGAGACACACGTTCGAGCCGACGCGGATCGGCGCCTGGTTGTAGAGCCAGACGTCGACGCCGATCCAGCAGTTGTCGCCCAGTTCGAGATTCCACGGCGCCTTCACGCGCATCGGATGCACGAGCCGGCAGCCCTGTCCGATCTTCGCGCCGAACAGCCGCAGCAGACCCACGCGCAGCGCCGAGAACGGCAGCAGCCGGTTGTCGAGCACGCAGGTCTCAACGACGTACCACGCGGCCTGCACGAGCTTGCCGCGCCGCGCGACATAGTTGCCCTTGCCCGCGCGGCTCAGGTCGATCACGGGCAGATCGGCGGGCGTGGCAAACGTGGTGGACGTGGCGGACGCTTCCTGCGCGCGCAACGGCGGCGCCGCGCCGCCTGCTGCGTGCGTCGCGCCGCCCGCATCGTGCCGCGCGGCGAGTCCTTCGACCAGATCAGCCATGAGCGCTCCTCGCCCGTTCGGGTCTGTGCGGGTGACGGCTCCATTATCCGGCGATGACCGGCGCGCCTCGCACGCGTGGCCGAGATGGCCGGGGTTTTGGCGCAGCGACGCGAAGCCGCGCAGGCACCATGCAAGCATGGCGCCGCACCGTTCGCGGCGCGCGGGAACCACGCTCATGATGACCACGCTTCGCCGACCGGGCCCACCGATTCCGCCGATTTCATCGCATGCCGCGTCGGCGAGGCGCGGCGCGGTGCGTTCGCCGGTGGCGTTCGCCGCCCGGACAACGACGCTGCTCGCCCTCTGCGCGGCGCTCGCCGCCTGGCCGTCGCCGACGCGTGCACAGGACGATGCCGCGTCCGGGGCATCGGCATCGGCGAACGGCCGGCACAGCGACTCCGACGACACCCTGACCTCCGCCGCGCGCCGCACGCGCGCCGACGCGCAACGTCTGCTCGGCAGCCCGACCGCCTCGCACAATCCGTACAGCGGCGGCGCGTATAGCAGCGACGGTTCGTCGCCCGGCGCGCAGGAGAAAGCCTTGATGAGCGAGTCGCGCATGCGCATCGTGAGCCCGACCGACTTCTATACGACGGGCAGTCCGGCAGCAGGCGGCAGCGGCGCACCGCGCGCGGGCGCATCGAGCCGCGCACGCGGCGCGAGCGCGCTGAACAGCGCAAGCGGCAGCCGTAGCAGCACGCACAGCCGCCTCGCGCGCGCCGCGTCGCCCGACGCAGCATCGAGCGCCCAAGGCGGCGCGTGGGGCGCCTACGACTGGGGCGCGAGCACGACTTCGCCGAGCGCGAAGATCTACGGCAATCCGTACGGATCGCAGCGCGCGGCCGCCGCGCAGCTCTATCGCTCGCCGTGGTGAGGCGCGGCGTCGCGATACTTCGAACCCGCTTCTGAATGGCAGCGGCATCCTGCTTAATCGGCGCAAACGCCACTGCACACTCACGCGTCGCGATGCTCGACCTCGCTCAGCGCCGCGCCCTTCGCATCGGACCGCTCCTGCGCCGAAGCCTGTGCCGACGCCTGCGCCGCCACCACCGCCTCCTCGCCCACGATCGCGCCGACGAGTCCCGCCAGCCGCGCTTCCAGCGCGCCGATGATCGCGTGCGGCGACAGCATGCGCTGCGCGTAATGCCGCGCGGCCTGCCCAAGCGTCGCGCGCCGCGCCGGATCGGCGGCCAGCGCGACGATGGCCGATGCGAGCGCCGCGCCGTCTTCCGGCGGCACGACGATGCCCGTTTCCGCCACCACATCCGCGAGACTCGTGCCGGGCCGCGCCATCGCCACCACCGCGCGCCCGCTCGCGAGCATGCCGGTCAGCTTCGACGGCATCACGAGATCGGCGGCATCGTTACGCTGCGGCAGCACGTGAATGTCGGCGACGTTGAGCAGTTCGTTGAGCATCGCCGTCGGCTGCAAGGGCAGCACGTGGCAGTTCGGCAGCGGTGCGCAGCGCGCTTCGAGATCGGCTTTGCCCGCGCCGTCGCCGCAGAACACGAAGCTGATGTCGGGCCGTGCCGCGAGCGCCGCCGCGACATCCGCGAGAATCTCGATGCCCTGCTTCGCGCCCATGCTGCCCGAGTACAGCACGACCGTGTGATCGAGCGGAATGCCGAGCTTCGCGCGATAGACGCTCGGCTGCGGCAGCGGAAAGATCGCGTGCGTGTCGACCCAGTTCGGCAGCGACACGGCGCGCGCGGGCTCCACGCCCTTGTCGACGGCGCGCTCGACCATGCGCGGCGAAATCGACGACACCACGTCGAAGCGGCGCAGCACCGCGCGCTCGAACGCGCGCGCGAGATTGGCGACGCGCGAGCCCGCGCCGCCTTGCAGCAGGCCGAGATCAAACGCGGCATCGACTTCGAAATCCTGAATATGCAGCCAGGTTTTCGCGCCGATCAAGCGCGCCACCGTGAGCAGACCGGGCGCGCAAAAGAGCGTCGGCGCGATCAGCATCGCCGCCTGCGGACGCCAGCGCGCCTCGCGCACGAGCACCGGCAGCGACATCAGCGCGAAGCTCGCCAGATGCACGATGCGCTTGAGTCCGCCCGGCTTCGACGGCACCCACAGCGGCGCGCGCGACACCGGCACGCCGTGCCAGCTTTCGCGCCGGTAGCGCCACGCGCGATAGCCGTCCTGCACGCGCCATTGCGGGTAATACGGCGGCGCGCAGACCACGCGCACGTCGTGGCCGCGCGCCACGAGCTGGTCGACCATCTCGGCCGTGTACTTGCCCACGCCCGCGACTTCGGGCGCGAAGTTCAGTCCGTAGATCAGGATTCTCATCGGCTCGTGCCTGGTTCGTGTTCTGTCGCGATGTTCGCGATGTTGCGCGTTGCGTCGCGATGTATCGATTGCAAACAGCGCGCGCCGGCGTACCCGTGCGACGCGAGGACGGACCGGAAAAAAAAGCGGGCGCCATTCGCCGGTCCGCACAGGACGCCCGCCGCCAACAACAACCGAATCCCGGTCAGGCTTGCGCGTGCGCTTCGAGCACCGGCGCGCCGTGCGTATGCAGAAAATCGCCGTAGGTGCGCGCGAGCCCTTCTTCGAGCCCGATATGCGCGCGCCAGCCGAGTCCGCCGAGGCGCGACACGTCGAGCAGCTTGCGCGGCGTGCCGTCGGGCTTGCTGGTGTCGAACACCAGTTCGCCCTCGAAGCCCACCGTCTCGCAGACGCGCTCGGCCAGTTCGCGAATCGACAGATCCTCGCCGACGCCCACGTTGTAGACGCCGTCGCCGGTCTCGTGTTCGAGCACGAAGATCGTCGCGTCCGCGAGGTCGTCGACGTGCAGGAACTCGCGCCGCGGCGTGCCCGAGCCCCACACGGTCAGCGACGCCGCGCCGGATGCGCGCGCCTCGTGCGCCTTGCGGATCAGCGCGGGCAGCACGTGGCTGCTGCCGAGGTCGTAGTTGTCATTGGGGCCGTACAGATTGGTCGGCATCAGCGAGACGTAGTGCGTGCCGTACTGGCGGTTGTACGCCTCGCAAAGCTTGAGGCCCGCGATCTTCGCGATCGCGTAGGCCTCGTTGGTCGGTTCGAGCGGCGACGTGAGCAGATAGGTTTCGCGGATCGGCTGCGGGCATTCGCGCGGATAGATGCACGACGAGCCGAAGAACACCAGCCGCTCCACGCCCGTTTGATACGCCGCGCGAATCACGTTGGTTTCGATCGCGAGATTGTCGTAGGCGAATTGCGCGGGCTGCGTCGAGTTCGCGAGAATGCCGCCGACTTTCGCGGCCGCGAGCAGCACCGCGTCGATCTGCGCGGTGTCGAAGAACGCGTCGACGGCCGACTGATCGGTGAGGTCGAGTTCCGCGCGCGTGCGCGTAACGAGGTTGCGGTAGCCGCGCGCCTGCAACGCGCGCACCAGCGCCGAACCCACCATGCCGCGATGGCCGGCCACGAAGATGCGGGAGTTCGTGTCCATGCCCGTCACTCGTGATGTTCGAGCGCGCGGAAGCCCGCGAGCGTGACGAGCGCGTCGCGCCGCGCGATCTGGTAATCGGAGCGCACCATTTCCTTGACGAGCGAATGGAACGACGTGGTTGGACGCCAGCCGAGCTTTTCCTGCGCCTTGGTGGCGTCGCCGAGCAGCGTCTCCACTTCGGTCGGCCGGAAATAACGCGGATCGACGCGCACGATCACATTGCCCGGTTCGAGGCGCGTCTCGCGTCCTTCCACGTGCTCGACGATGCCCACTTCATCGACGCCATTGCCTTCGAAACGCACCGTCACGCCGAGTTCTTCCGCCGCCGTGCGCACGAAGTCGCGCACGCTGTACTGCACGCCGGTCGCGATCACGAAATCTTCCGGATGATCCTGCTGGAGCATGCGCCATTGCATATCGACGTAATCGCGCGCATGGCCCCAGTCGCGCATCGCCGACAGATTGCCCAGATACAGCTCTTTTTGCAGGCCGACCGCGATACGCGCGATCGCACGCGTGATCTTGCGCGTGACGAACGTCTCGCCGCGCTGCGGCGACTCGTGGTTGAACAGAATGCCGTTGCACGCGTAGATGCCGTGCGCTTCGCGATAGTTCACCGTGGTCCAGTATGCGAACAGCTTCGCAACCGCATACGGGCTGCGCGGATAGAACGGCGTGGTCTCGCGCTGCGGCACTTCCTGCACGAGCCCGTAGAGTTCCGAGGTCGAGGCCTGATAGAAACGCGTCTTCTGCGTGAGCCCGAGAATGCGGATCGCTTCGAGAATGCGCAGCGTGCCGAGGCCGTCGGCGTTCGCCGTGTACTCGGGTTCCTCGAACGACACCGCCACATGGCTTTGCGCCGCGAGGTTGTAGATCTCGTCGGGCGCGACGCGCTGGATCACGCGCAGGAGCGCCGTCGAATCGGTGAGTTCGCCGTGATGCAGTTGAATGCCCTGCTCCGGGTCGTGCACGTCGCGATACAGATGATCGATCCGATCGGTGTTGAACAGCGACGAGCGGCGCTTGATGCCGTGCACCTCGTAGCCCTTGCTCAACAGCAGTTCTGCCAGATACGACCCGTCCTGACCGGTGATGCCGGTGATCAACGCAACCTTCCGAGCCATCGTTCTCTCCTCGCGTCAAAGCGAAATGGATTGTTCGGCGCGCCGGCCGCCCGCATGCGGGCCGAGGCGCCGCTCACTTACCCTGCGATGCTTTCGTAACCGTAGTAGCCGCCGCGATAGCCGCCGCCGACGAATGCGCCCGTCTGCGGCACGTCCGTGAGCAGCACGCCGCACAGATTCACGCCGCCGTTGCGCAGCCGCTTGGCCGTCTCTTCCAGTTCGGAGAGCGGATGGCGGCCGTGCCGGATCGCGAGGAGCGTCGTGCCCGCATAACGCCCGATCACTGTCGAGTCGGTCACCGCGAGCACCGGCGGCGTATCGACGATCACGAGGTCGTACTTCGACTTCAGTTCTTCGAGCAGCCTTTCGAAACGCGCGCTCATCAGCAGCTCGGACGGATGCGCGTGCAGCGAGCCTTTCGCGAGCACGTCGAGACCCGGCAGCACTTCGCGCTGGATCGCCGCGTTCAGGTCGGCGCCGAGCAGCACATCGGAAAGGCCGGGCTGATGCGCGATGCCGAAGTGCGAGTGCACGTCGCCGCGCCGCATGTCGCCGTCGACGATCAACACGCGCTTGTTCACCGACGCGACCAGCGCCGCGAGATTGACCGAGAGGAACGATTTGCCGATGTCGGGCCGCGAGCCGGTGAGCATCACGATGTTGTTGCTCGCCTCGTTCAGCGACAGTTGCAGCGTGGTGCGCAGGCTGCGCACGCCTTCGACCGCGATGTCCTGCGGCGACTGCTGCGCAAGCACGTGCAGGCCGCGCCGGCGCGTCGCGACGTGATGTTGCAGACGCAGCTGCTTGTGGCTGCGCGGCACCACCGCGAAGACCGGCACGCCAAGCGCCGCTTCGAGTTCGTCGGGGCGCTCCACGCCGCCGTACAGCGACTTGCGCATGAAGGCGATCAGGATGCCCAGCACGATGCCCGCGCCGATCGACAGCACGATCACGAGCAGACGCTTCGGACGCACGGGATCGTCGGGCGCTTCCGCGAAGTCGACCACGCGCACGTCGCCGACCTGACCCGCCTTCGCCACGCGCAATTGCTGCGCGCTGTTCAGCAGGTTCGTGTAGAGCTCGGTATTCACGTGCACGTCGCGCAGCAGACGCACGGCCGCCTGTTCGGTATCGGGCAGACTCTTCACCTTGCCTTGCAGCGTGGCCTGCGAGCTGGCGAGCGCGGCGATCTGCGCATCGAGCGCGGCCACGGCCGGATGATGCTCGGTGAAGCGCTGCGCGAGTTCGGCGCGTTGCTGTTGCAGATCTTCGAGGCGCGTCTTGTTGTCCACGACCTGCTGAAGCAGCAGACGGCTTTCCTCGCCGAGATCGACGGTGCCGTGCTGGTTGCGGAAGTTGTTGTACTTCTGCTCGGCGTCGTCGAGCTGCTTGCGCAGTTGCGGCAACTGTTCGTCGAGGAACGCGAGCATATGCTCGGCTTCGGCCGAGCGGCTCTGCACGTCCTGGCGGATGAACTCGCGCGCCATGTTGTTGAGGATGTCGGCCGTGAGCTTGCTGTTGTGGCCTTCGAGGCTCGCGCGGATCACGCCCGACTGCAGCCCCACTTCGGACACGTCGAGCGCGCGTTGCAGGCGCTCGACGGTGGTGAGCGTGGAGGCGCGCGTGAGCGTGAACGGCGTGCCTGCGGGGCCGCTCAGGCTGTCGACGTGCAGCGAGATCGGACCGTCGGCCGTGTTGGCCGTCACGTCCTCGCCCACGCGGCCCTGCAGCAGCGCCGCGCCTTCTGCGTCGCGCAGCACGTACGCGCCGTCCTCGCCCGCGATCAGCGTGAAGTCCTGATCGTAGAGCGCGTCGGGCGTGTCGAAGCGCGACACCGCGATCGCGCCGCGTCCCCACGCGTAATTATTCGAGCGCAGGAACGACGGCAGCCGGATGCCCCAACTGCCGTTCTCCAAGCCCGCCAGCATACCGCCGAGCACGGGCATTTCGCGCGGCCGCGCCGCGATGTCGAGGTGCAGCCGGTTCACGGTTTCCTGCGTGACGAGCCGCGACTTCAGCATCTCGATCTCGCCGTTAGCCGAAGTCTTTTCGTCGAACATGCCGTTGATCGGCGGCAGGCCCGGATCTTTCTTGCTGCTGTCCGTCTTGTCGACGAGATGGAACATCACGTCGGCGCGATACGTGGGCGTCGCGAGAAACGCGTAAGCCGCGCCCAGCAGCGTGACGGCGAGCGTCACGACCACGATGGTGCGCCAGTTCGCGACGATCGTTTGCAGGTAGTCGCCCAGATACCGCTCTTCGGTGCTCACGGCGTAGCCGCCGTCAACATAGTTCATCGCCATCTTCCGTCTCCCGAGATCCGGTGAAGCCCATGCGCCGCACGTCGTCCGCGTGCGTTGCATGCGGGAGCCGCGCGGGGACCGGACCGCGCGGCTCCAGGGCCCGAGCGCTCAATACGCGTTCGGGCTGAACAGTCCGTGCGCAATCGTCGCCGCGATGATGCGCATGTCGAGCCAGAACGACCAGTGGCCCAGGTAATAGAGATCGTGCGCCACGCGCAGCTCCATTTTTTCGAGCCGGTCGGTTTCGCCGCGAAAGCCGTTGACCTGCGCCCAGCCGGTGATGCCGGGCTTGATACGATAACGGTGGATGTAGCCCGTCACCACGCGCTGATAGAGATCGTCGTGTTCGAGCGCGTGCGGACGCGGGCCGACCACCGACATGTCGCCGCGCAGCACGTTGTAGAACTGCGGCAGTTCGTCGAGACTCGTGCGGCGCAGGAACGCGCCCACGCGCGTCACGCGGCGGTCGCCGCGCGTGGCCTGGCTGAGCGTGCCGGCTGCCTCGCTGTGTACGCGCATCGTGCGGAACTTGTAGATCGTGAACACGCGGCCGTCCGCGCCTTTGCGCCGCTGCTTGAACAGCACCGGTCCCGGCGATGAAATCTTCACCGCCAGCGCAATGCCGAACAGCACCGGCATCAGGCTCACGAGCGCGCACGTTGCGAACACGCGGTCGAACACGGCCTTCTTGAACTGCGCGCTCGCGGGCAGCGGCGAGGCCACCAGATTGATCGCGGGCACGCCGAGCAGTTCGATCACGCTGCTGGTGTCGAACAGCGCGAGCGAACGCACATCCGGAATGAAGCGGATGTTCACGAGATCGTTGCGAAACTCGGTGACGAGACGCACCACCGTGCGCTCCTCGGCGAGCGAGAGTGCGAGCCACAATTCATGCACGTCGTGCTCGCGGATGAACTGCGCGAAGCCCTCGATGGTGTCGCACAAGGCGGCGCCGGTGCCGTTGCGCGGCGGCGTGTCGGGCACGGTGTTGTAGAGCGCCGTGGCGCGAAAGCCCGAGCCGGGTTCCGAATCGATGCGCCGCACGATCTCGTCGCATTGCGCCGCCGATCCCGCAATCGCCACCTGGTGCAGATTCATGCCCGCGCGCCGCACGTGCGAGAGCACGCCATGCGCGATCACGCGCCACGCGATCAGCAGCCCGGCCGCCACCGCGGTCCAGTACGCGAACCACAGCCGCGACACCGCATCGACGTGATGCATGGTCGAGTACATGGCGATCAGCGCGCAGCCCTGCACGACGATCCACGCGAGCGCCACCTGGCCCGCCATCAGCGCCTTCGAGCGGCCGCGCCACGACTGATACAGTTCGAACGCCGGAAAGATCACGAGCGCGAACGCCGCCGCCAGCAACACAAACGCCTCGTTCATGCCGCGCGGCGCGAGATCGTCGAAACGGATCTGCGCCGCCACGCTCGCGCCGACGAACACCGCCGTCACGTCCAGCACTCTCGCCATCAGATTTTGAAGCTCGCGCATGTCGGTCACCTTGCCGATCGTGCCGGGCCGCTCAATTGCAGCGTCCGTAAGTGTCGTCGAAACGGACGATGTCGTCTTCGCCCAGATACGCGCCGGACTGCACCTCGATGATCTCGAGCGGCACCTTGCCCGGATTCTCGAGCCGATGGCGCGTGCCCAGCGGAATGTAGGTCGATTCGTTTTCGCTCAACAAAAAGGATTCCTCACCACGCGTGACGAGCGCGGTGCCGCGCACGACCGTCCAGTGTTCGGCGCGATGATGATGCAGTTGCAGCGAGAGCCGCGCGCCCGGCGTCACGACGATGCGCTTGACCTGAAAGCGCTCGCCATGATCGATCGAGTCGTAGAAGCCCCACGGGCGCTGCACCTTGCGGTGCGCGTCGGCTTCGGGCGCGTGCTGCGCCTTGATGCGCGCGACGAGCCCCTTCACGTCCTGCACTTTCGAGCGGTCGACCACGAGCACCGCGTCGGCGGTTTCGACCACCACGAGATTGGTCGTGCCCACGCACGCCACGAGCCGCCCTTCCGAATGCGCGTAGCTCGCCACGGCGCCTTCGAAGATCACGCGCCCGCGGCCCACGTTGCCCGCTTCGTCCTTGTCCATCGCGGCCCACACGGCGTCCCACGAACCGAGGTCGGACCAGCCCGCGTCGAGCGCGACCACCACGCCTTCGGGCGCCCAGCCGTTGCTGCCGGACAGACGCTCCATCACCGCATAGTCGATCGAGTCGGCCGGCGTGCCCGCGAAGGCTTGCGCGGACGGACGGAACACGTCGCCATCCTGCTGGCCGCCGACGAAGGACGCGAGACACGCCGCGTGCATGTCAGGCTGCAACGCGCGCAGCGCTTCGAGCCACACGCTCGCGCGCATCACGAAGATGCCGCTGTTCCACCAGTAGCCGCCTTGCGCCACGTATTGCGTGGCGAGTTCCGGCGCGGGCTTTTCGACGAAGCCGTCGATTCGATGCGCGCCCGCTTCGAGCGCCTCGCCGATGCGGATGTAGCCGAAGCCCGTTTCCGGCGAACGCGGCGGCACGCCGAGCGTGACGATGGCGCCGCGCTGCGCGTGGCGCGCGGCGCATTCGAGCGCGCGCTGCAAGGCCTTGACGTCGGCGATCGCGTGATCGGACGGCATCACGACGAGAATCGCATCGTCGCCGTTGGCGCTCGCGAGCGCGGCGCCGAGCGTGAGCGCGGGCGCAGTGTCGCGACGCGCGGGCTCGACGACGAGCCGCGCATCCATGCCGCACGCGTGCAACTGATCGGAGATCACGAATCGATGCGCCTCGCCGCACACCACGATCGGTGCGCCCGCGACCTGCCATTCGGGCGCGAAGCCGTCGAGACGATGCACGGTGGCCTGCAGCAGCGTGTCGCTGCCGACCACGCCGATCAACTGTTTCGGAAAGTGTTCGCGCGACATCGGCCACAAGCGCGTGCCCGAACCGCCGGCCAGCACGACCGGCACGATGCGCGTGCACGCGGTGTCCTCCGAGCGCGACGCTTGCGGCGCCGGCGTATCGGCCGACGCCGACACTGCGGGCGTCGACGACATCGGCTGCATCGGCGGCATGGGAGCTTGAACCGTAGCCTGCTGAATCCCTGATCTTTGCATCATGTTCGGACTCCTGCATATCGGGCGGGATCGCCGTGTCTCGCGACAAGCGACCCGAAACCGCGAACAAGCGGCGGCAAAACGATATAGGCGATGGACGGCCGCGTCGGCGTGCGGGCAGGCGGCTATCGGACCTCTGGCTTGTGGCTCGGCCGCCGGGCGGCCGGCTCATGCGCCGCCGCGCCATACCGCGCAACCTCGCGCGGCATGCCGTCGAGCGGCCGCGAGGTTCATCCGCCGGCTTCCCGGCGGCTCTGCTCGCGATATTCGGAAGGTGAAATCATCATGCGTTTGCGGAAGATTTTCGCGAGACGGTCGCCGTTGCCCATGCCGGTACGGCGCGCGATCTTGTCGACCGGCAACTCCGAATCGGTGAGCAGACTGCAGGTGATCGCCAGCCGCGCATGCAATAGATAGTCTGATGGCGTGATGCCCATCTCCAGCTTGAAACGGCGCAGAAAATTACGCTCGCTCATCGCCGCAACCTGCGCGGCGTCGGCGATCGAAATGGTCCGCTGGCAGTTTTCCTGCAACCAGCGCGCGGCCGCCCTCACCTTGTCGGCGGGCGCGCTGCCGAGCGCATCGCCGAGAAACGGCAAGAGGTTGCCGCCCGAATCGGGCATCAGGCGCTCCGTCACGGCGCGCGCGACATCCACGCCGAGATCGCGTTTGACGAGCGTCAGCGCACTCTTCATCGACTCGAGCCGGTCGCCGGCGTCGCCGCCTGCGTCCTCACGCGTGTTCTGCATCGCGTAAGAGCCGAACTCGCGCTGCGTGCGCTGACCACACAGATTCGCGGCTTCGAGCAACGAACGCCCTTCACCGATCGGCCGGATGGTGGCGGTGTTCGCATGCACGTGACGCAGCCAAGCAATCAGGCGTTCATCGTTGGCCGCGGCGAACGCGCCCTTCCCGCCCGCAACGAACAGCGCGTCGAAGCCGACGTAGTGGCGCGCATCGAGACCATCCGTCCAGACGCGTACCGACGACGAGCAGGTGACGTTGCCGCCATCTGCGGAAAGAATGCTGACATCGTAAGGCGAGCGCCTGGCGGTATCGGACGACAATTCATTGGCGACATGAAACACTTCCGCCACGATACCGGCACCAAGCAACGAACAGCCATCGAAAAGCAGTATTGCGATATGACGCACTTCACGACTCACACCCGCGGTAACGAAATGCGGATGAGCAAACGACGGCAAATCCAGACTTGCGTATGCCATGCTTTTCCCCTAAACAGCCCCCGTCCTAGTGAAAAGTCCTGGTAATAGCATTCCGTGTGCAGTGCATCATAGGCAGATAAAAAATCGCGCAACGACGACTGACCGAAAGTGGCGAGACATTGGCGCATTTAGTCCGGTCGCGGACCGATTTGAAGCATGCACATTACGGCTTTTATCGGAAACAATCCGCCCCGGCGGGAAATCGCTCAATATGATGAACGAAAGCCGGTGGTCCGCGGAATGGCTCAGATTAAAGCCTCGACAAACGCACCATTGATACGACGAATACTGCGAAGTTTTCCGATCTTTACGCCAGGCGCAGGATGGAATGAGGCGGAAACTCAAAGACAGTGCGCTGATTCGTCTGATTTAAAGACGTGAAACCAGGCTGAAAACGCCATTTCTCTGCGCACTGAGAGGATATTAGACGTTTTTAAATCAGGTTGCAGCGCACAATATCAGATAACCATTACAGTTGTTTTATCGATACGCATTGCCATATTGGTGTGAATTATGTTGGGCAACGCACAGAATTGCGCGAAATGACTGGAGCCTGGCGGCGCACACTCATCAGCAGCCTTTAGGCTTGCCTTTTGATGCTTTTTTAACCCGCGAAACCGGGCGAGGAATCCGCCGATGAATGCCATGCGCTTTCTTACGATGTCCGCATTCGCATGTTCGAGTGATGCGTGGCCGACACACAAATCGGGCGACAGGCGATCGATACGCGTAGCGGCTGTTGCGACGCACACGACTGCATTCATCGCACGAGACGTAGTTGCAGCGCCATCGACAGACGTATCGAGCTCATCGGTCCCTGACGCGCGGCTGACGAGCAGCTTCCGAACAACCCTCTCGCGGCGCATCGCGCATGCGTCGGCACAACGAGAGCGTTCGAAACATCAGCACGATAGCAATGCGCAACGCGACGCATGCTGCACATTGGCGTGCTTCAAGCTCGCGCGCTTCAAGTTCGCATTCTTCGCCATGACACTGGTGTTCGGCGTGCTAGCTTCAGCAAGCTGCCGCGCCGACGAAGCCGCCTCGTGCCGCAGCGCGCCGGGCAACGCCGCCGCGCCCGCGGGCGACGAACCGATCACGGCCGATACCCCGGGCAGCGACGGCACGCGTCTCTTTGCGCGCGGCAAGAGCGTGCGCATCGACGTGGTGACGCGCGCGAAAGGCGACGACAAGGTGCAATGGCGGATCGACGATACGTGGAGCCGCACGCAGGCCAGCGGCAGTTTCGCCGTGACCGGCGGCACGCGCGTGACGACGCTCACCTGCACGCTGCCGCAAGCGGGTTATTTCGCATTTTCGGCGACGCTCGCGTCGATGGCTTCGGACCCCACCGGCAGCTTGCCGCAACGCGGCACGCGGCCGGCCGGCATCACGAGCTTCGGCGTGTTGCCCGACGTCAACGCCGTGCTGCCCGCGCCGCGTTACGCGCGGCAGGACCTGCATCGCTTCGGCGGCCAGGGCACCGCGTTCATCGCGCCAGGCCAGCATTGCTGCGGCGGCGACGGCTATCGTCCGCTCTATACCGATCTCGGCCTCTCGTGGGCCAACGACGAGCGCAAGTGGTACACGATGGAGCCGAACGGGCCGAACACCTTCGATCCGTCGAAGCCGCAACTCGCAAGCTGGTTCGAGCGAGGCGACATCATGCGGCTGATCCTGCTCGACGGCATTCCGAAATGGGCCGCGCCGCCCGACAAGGCCGCGCAGATCACCGACACCTTCACGCACAGCTACGCGCCCGCCTCGCAGGCCGCGCTGCGCGATTTCATGACGCGCGTGGGCACCGAGTCGGCGCGCGTGCGCGCGAAGACCTTTCCGCGCCAGTCGCGCAATTACTATCAGGTGACGTGGGAGCCCGACCCCGATGGCGGCCTGCCCTGGCGCGACACCGATGCGAATTTCGTCGCGACCTATGCGTCGGTGTATCAGGGCATTCACGCGACGGACCCGAACGGCGTCGTGATGGGGCTCACGTACTCGGGCGTCGGCGACAACGCGAAGTGGCTCAAACACTTCGCACAACTGGGTATTGCGCGCTATCTCGACGGCATGACGATCCACGGCTATTACGATTTCGGCACGAGTCCCTCGCATCCGCCCGAACGCGTGATCGATACAGGCGTCGGAAAAGGGCCCGCGCTGCCCACCGCGATGCGCGATCTGCGCGCGACCATGCGCGATCTGCTCAAGCCCGGCGCGCCGTTGTTCGTCACCGAAACCGGCATCAGCTACGACATCGGCAAGACCTACGGCCCGCACTATCCGGATGCGCAAACGCTCTACGCGCAAGGCGCGGTGGTCGCGCGCACGCATCTGATCATGCTCGGCGAAGGCGCGGACGTGACCTACGTGTTCTATTCGCAGGACATGCCGCAAACGTCGGCGGGCTATGGCGTGTTCTTCGAACTCGATCACGCGCAAGGCGCGTACGGCGCGGGCAACATCAGTCCGAAGCCCGCCGCGCTCGCGGTTGCGGCGATGACGCGTCTCGTCGACGGCACGATCACGCTCGGCCCGCTGCGCAACACGCCGCCGGGCGTCTATGCCTACGCGTTCGCGCGGCCCGACGGCAAGGTGATCACGGCGCTCTGGAGCCACGACGACGCGCGCTGGAGCGCGAGCGCCGGCTTCGACGCGAAGCGCGCGACCAACTGGACGTTGCAGGTGGACGCGCGCGGCAGCGCGGGCAACGTGAGCGTGTTCGACATGATGGGCAACGCGAGCACGATGAGCTACAAGGACGGCATGCTGCCGCTGAGCCTGACCGAATCGCCGGTCTACGTGGTGTCGGGCAACGCGGCCATCGCAAAAGCGAACGCGATCACGCCGGCGGGTTACGTCACGCGCTAGCGCTTGCGGAGGCCGCGCGGCCTCCGCCTTCATTTCGCGCCATTCCAATAGCTGGGATCGTGACGCCGATCGAACCGGCAAGGCAAGCGCGAATGCGCAACTTGGCCCGCGATAGCGAAACTTCGGCGGCAAACGACAGTGCGCCACGAAATTGACACGCCTAGACTGCTGTTGAACGCGCTGCGGCCTGCTTCGCCGGTTTCGTCCAGTCGTCCGCCACGCATACGAGGCGAGCGCGCGTCGGGTTGTGCCCTCTCCACTCCCACTGGACCGCTCGCTCATGCTGTCGCCAACCGAATTTCTCGACGTGGTGCGTCTCGCGCCGCTCGTCGCGATCGACCTGATCGTCGTGGACGCGCAAGGCCGCGTGCTGGTCGGCCAGCGGCGCAATCGTCCCGCGCGCGGCACATGGTTCGTGCCGGGCGGACGCATCCGCAAGGAGGAACGGCTCGACGCGGCGTTCACGCGCATCGTCGAAACGGAGCTGGGCATCGCGGGCATGCAACGCGCGGCGGCGCGCTTCGGCGGCGTGTACGAACACCTGTATCCGGATAATTTCGCGGCGGAGAACGGCATCGGCACGCACTATGTCGTGCTCGCCTACGCGTTCACGCTCGACAGCACGGTGCCGGTCGGGCGCTTCGATCAGCACAGTCAGTACGCGTGGCTCGCGCCCGAAGAATTGCTCGTGCGCGACGACGTGCATCCGAATACGAAGGCTTATTTTTCCTGAGCGATTGTTGTGGCGATGTGGCGATGTTGCCGGTGAAGGCGAACGCGCGCGAGCGCCAGGCGCGCGTTCGTGGGATGGCGTTTGCGTGAATGCGTTTGCGCGATCGCGTCTTCAGGTCGCCGTGAGCGGCGTGGCGAAGTCGTCGGCTGCGTCGGCGTCGGGTACATCGCGCACGAGATGCAGATCCGGCCCATCGTGCGGCGTGTGCGGCGTGTGCGGCTTGCGCGGCTCGCGCGCGGCCTGCGCCGTGTCACCCTCGTTGCCGTCGCTGCGCTCGCGCGCCCGTAGCCACGCGCCGAATGCCTCGCCCACTTCGGCGTGACGCAGCGCGTACTCGACGGTCGCCTGCAAGTAGCCGAGCTTGCTGCCGCAATCGAAGCGCCGCCCCGTGAAGCGATGCGCGAGCACCTGCTCGTCGGCGAGCATCGACTGGATCGCGTCGCTCAACTCCAGTTCCTCGCCCGGCGCGGGACGCAAGCGGCGCAGATGATCGAAGATGCCCGGCATCAGCACATAGCGGCCGACCACGCCGAGCGTCGAAGGCGCCTCGTCGGGAGCGGGCTTTTCGACGATGCCGCACATGCGGAACACGTGCTCGTCCCACGCGCGCCCTTTGACGACGCCGTACGCGCCCGCATCCGCGCGCGCGATCTCCTCGACCGCGACGAGCGAGCAGTGATAGTGATCGAAGCGCCGCGCCATCTGCGTGAGCACGGGCGGCTGTGCGTCGATCAGATCGTCGGCGAGCAGCACGGCGAACGGTTCGTCGCCGATGATCTTCTGCGCGCACAGCACCGCGTGGCCGAGCCCGAGCGGCTCCGGCTGGCGCACGAAAATGCACTCGACGTGCGACGGCTTGATGCTGCGCACGGTCGCGAGCAGCTCCGCCTTGCCGCGCGCTTCCAGCTCGCGCTCGATCTCATAGGACTTGTCGAAGTGATCCTCGATCGCGCGCTTGCCGCGACCCGTCACGAAAATCAGTTCGGTGATGCCGGCGGCCACCGCTTCCTCGACGGCGTACTGGATCAGCGGCTTGTCGACGACCGGAAGCATTTCCTTGGGACTCGCCTTGGTGGCCGGGAGAAATCGCGTGCCGAGACCGGCAACCGGAAATACCGCCTTGCGCAGCTTGATCATGTTCGCCTCGCCGTTCGGTGGATCGCGCCGCCGCAAACGCCGGGCGCGGGAGTTGCCGTGGGGTTTGCCGCTTCGTCGTGAGCCTCGCGCGATCGCCGCGCGGCGCTTGCCGGGTATCGATATTGCAGCGCCTGGTGCGGCGAAAATGCAGCGCCCGGTCACGAAGGATGCGAGGCCAGCTTAACCAGCGCATATCGAGCCATTCTGCCAATCTCTCGGCGTTTTCCGACTGCGGCGAGCGACGCACGCGACACCGCGCCTATCATGAACCCCAGTCAAACGTGGCGCGCGAGCGCCCCGAACAATGCAACGTACTCCTGCGAATCCATCCTTGCGCGAGGAACCGGCCATGCACATCGATCGGGTGATCTGCCGGCAAGCCGCCTTACGGACGCGCCCCCACCTTAAGCTGGCGACCATGGCCAAACGTATCGGCATCCTGGTTTTCGAGGGCTTTCCGCTCGGCGACGTGAGCCTGCTCGCCGACGTGTTTCGTATCGCGAACGATGCGGGCGTGGGGCCGCTGCCGGTCTATTCGCTCGCCGTGCTCTCGGAGGACGGCGGCAGCGTCGCGAGCGGATGCGGTCTGCGAATCTGGACCGATAGCGTGCACGGCCCGCTGCGCAACGGCTTCGATACGCTCTTCATCGCGGGCGGTCCCGGCGCCGAGGAGGCGCGCGAAAACGAGCGGCTGCTTGCGCGGTTGCAGGCGCTCGCGCCAAAAGTGCGCATCATTCGCGCGCTCGGCGAAGGACGCACCGTGCTCGCGGCCGCCGATGTCTCGTTTCTGCGCAGCGGCCTGATCGCGGCGGCATCGGCGCAACGGCTGCGGCGCGCGCTCGAAGCGCATCACGCGTGCGCCTCGGTGGTCACGCCGCCCGAGGCGCTGATCGCCGCGCTCAAGGTGCTCAAGCGCAATCACGGCGTGGCGCTCGCGCAGCGCGTTTCGGACGATACGATGCCGGGCGCGTGGGAACGTCTCGGCCCGATGCTCGACGATGGCGAATCGGACAGCCCGAACGGCAAGATCAGCTCGGCCGCGCACTGGCTGCGCGAGAACTACCATCAGCCCATTTCGGTCGCCGACGCCGCGCGCGTCGCGCAAATGAGCATGCGCAACTTCCTGCGCCACTTCAAGACGCAGACCGGGCTCACGCCGTCCGAATATCTGCTGCGCGCGCGGCTCGACGCGAGTTGTCTGCTGCTCGCGCAGACCAATCTGCCGATCGACGAAATCGCGCAACGCTGCGGCGTGCCGCGCGGCGAGCGGCTTGCGCGGATCTTTCGGCGCCGCCTGTCGATATCGCCCTCCGGCTATCGCGCGGTGAACCGGCGCGCGTCGAACGAGTGAGCGACAAACGCCATGCAAAACGCCGCGAGGTCGTGCAGACCGCGCGGCGTTTTTTGTGTCGCCATGGCGCCCTGAAAGCGCCTTCGCGTGAACCTGATTACAGCATGCCCGAACCGAAGATCTCGGTGTGGATGCACGCCGGATCGACACCGCGCGCCACGAGCGCTTCGCGCTGTGCGCGCATGAACGCGACCGGGCCGCAGAGGTAGTAGTCGGCATCCGGCAACATCACGTCGGCTTCGACGCGGCCGATGTCCAACCGGCCCTCGAAGTCGTAGTCGACGCCCGCGCGATCGTCAGCGCCGACCGCTTCGTAGAACACCACGCGCTTGAGGTTCGGATGCTCGGCGGCGCTGCGGCGCAGCCAGTCCTTGAACGCGTGCACGCGGCCGTTGCGGCAGGCGTGCACGAACGCGATCTTGCGCTCGCTGCGTTCCGCCAGCAGCGTGGCGAGCATCGACGTCATCGGCGTGATGCCGACGCCGCCGCTCATCAGCACGACCGGCGTGCTCTTCTTGCGGTCGAGCGTGAATTCGCCCATCGGCGCACTCACGTGCACGATCGTGCCCTCTTCGACATCGGCGTGCAGGATGTTCGAGACGTGGCCCGGTTGCGTGTCGGCGCGGCCATCCTCGCGCTTGACCGAAATGCGCAGCCAACGGCCGTGCGGCGCATCGGAGAGGCTGTACTGGCGCGGCTGATCGACGCCCAACTGGTCGACGTAGCGCGTCACGCTCACGTACTGGCCCGGTTCGAAGCCGCCCGCGCTCGCGCCGTCGGCCGGCGCCAGATAGAACGAGGTGATTTCGTCGCTCTCGACCTGCTTGCGCATCACCTTGAACGGACGGAAACCGCTCCACGACGCGGCTTCATAGAGCTTCGCCTCGGCGCCGATCATGATGTTCGCAAGCTGCTCGTAGGCCACGGCCCAGGCGTCGAGCGTCGGCTGATCGACCGCCTCGCCGAGCACGTCGACGACCGCCCCCAGCAAATGGCGACCGACGATCGGATAGTGCTCAGGACGGATGTTCAGGCTCGCGTGCTTGTGCGCGATGTGCGTGACCGCGCCGCCGAGCGCGCCCAGATTGTCGATATTGGCCGCGTACGCATAGACGGCGCGCGCGAGCGTTTCGGGCTGGCTGCCGCTCTTCTGGTGCGTCTGGTTGAAGATGTTCTTCAGTTCCGGATGCGCGTTGAACATGCGCTGGTAGAAGTGCTTCGTGATCGTCGTGCCGTGCTCGGCGAAAACGGGCGCGGTGGCCTTGACTCGGGCAATCTGGTCGGCGGTGAGCGCAGTCATGTGCGGCTTCTCCTCGTTAAAGATGTACGTACAATACATCTTTAACGAGGACGCGCTAACCCAGGCATTTTGTCGCACCCTGCGACAGATAATCCGACGCATCCACGAAATTAAGGGTGCGACCATAACGTGGACTGATGCAGCGCGCGACGATCGTGTGCCGCTGTTCAGGACGTCCGCGATTGCTCGCCGACTCAGCCTATTCGTTCGAGAATTCGGCGCCGCGTGCTGCGCCACGGTCGTGACGCCAGTACACATCGTCGCCTCCCGCCGCGCGGTTGAGCACGCGTGAAAGCACGAACATCAGATCCGAAAGCCGGTTCACGTAGCGACGCGGCGCCGCCTCGATCGCCGCGCCCGACTCGCCGAGCGCCACGATTGCCCGTTCCGCGCGGCGGCAGGCCGTGCGGCACACGTGCGCGAGCGCGGCGGGACGCGAGCCGCCTGGCAGAATGAATTCCTTGAGCGGCGGCAGCGTGGCGTTCCAGGCCGCGAGCCAGTCGTCGAGGCGAGCCAGATGCGTGTCGGTCACCATCGTGTGGCCGGGCATGCAGAGTTCGCCGCCCAGATCGAACAGGTCGTGCTGGATCGCGACGAGCGCGGCGCGCACGTCGTCGGGCAGCGGCTCGCACAGCAGCACGCCAATCTGCGAATTGAGTTCGTCGACGTCGCCGATCGCCGCAATACGCGCGTCGTCCTTGCTGACGCGGCTGCCGTCGCCGAGTCCCGTCGTGCCGTCGTCGCCGGTGCGCGTGGCGATCTTGCTCAGGCGATTGCCCATCGTGTTTCTCCCAAAACGTAGATTCCGTAGATGCCGTCGATGCGCGAACCCGTCGTGCATCGACCGGATTGCGGCAGCATGTGCGCGGCTCATTATAGATAGGGCTGTGCGACCCGCCGCTGCCCGTCGTGCAGCGCAGCATGCGCCCGCGCGCGCCGACCGAGGCGCAAACGCGTACGCGAACGTTCAGCGTAAAATGAAACGCACCAGTTAGCACGACCCACACGCATAGAGGCCGGTCTGCGCGATCGGCCACGCCAACGAAGGAGACACCCGCGTGAATCATCCCGCGCCGCCGGCTCTCGCACGCCGCCCGTTCCCCGCCGAACTCCTCGACGCCTTGCGCAGCGCTTTCGGCGAGCGCGTCTCGACCGCCGAAGCCGTGCGCGCCCATCATGGCCGCGACGAGTCGCGTTTCGACCCGCAACTGCCCGACGCCGTGGTGTTCGCGCAGAGCACCGAAGACGTGCAAACCATCGTCAAGCTGTGCGCGCGCCACCAGGTGCCGATCATTCCGTACGGCAACGGCTCCTCGCTCGAAGGCCATCTGCTGGCCGTGCAAGGCGGCGTATCGATCGACCTCTCGCAAATGAACCGCGTGCTCTCGATCAACGCCGAAGACCTCACCGTCACCGTCGAGCCCGGCATCTCGCGCAAGCAGCTCAATGAAGCGCTGCGCGACACCGGCCTGTTCTTCCCGATCGACCCGGGCGCGGATGCGAGCATCGGCGGCATGTCGGCGACGCGGGCCTCGGGCACCAACGCCGTGCGCTACGGCACGATGCGCGAGAACGTACTGGGCCTGACCGCCGTCCTCGCGGACGGCCGAGTGATCAAGACCGGCACGCGCGCGCGCAAGTCGTCGGCGGGCTACGACCTCACGCGCCTGTTCGTGGGCTCCGAAGGCACGCTGGGCGTGATCACCGAAATCACCGTGCGCCTGTATCCGCAGCCGGAAGCGGTGTCGGCGGCGGTATGCGCGTTTCCCTCGATGGCCGAAGCCGTGCGCGCCGTGATCGAAACGATTCAGATGGGCGTGCCGATCGCACGCGTGGAATTCATCGACGCGCTCGCGGTGCGCGCAATCAACAAGCATTCGAACCTCGGCCTGCGCGAGAAGCACACGTTGTTCTTCGAGTTTCACGGCACCGAAGCGGGCGTGGCCGAACAGGCGCAAACCGTGCAGGAACTGGCGGCGCAAAACGGCGGCGAAGGGTTCGAATGGGCCACGCGCCCCGAAGACCGCAGCCGCTTGTGGAACGCGCGTCACAGCGCCTACTTCGCGATGCTGCAACTCAAACCCGGCTGCCGCGCCGTGACCACCGACGTCTGCGTGCCAATCTCGCGCCTCGCCGAATGCGTGGCGGAAACCGAAGCCGACCTGAAGGCCTCGGCGCTGCCCTGCCCGATCGTGGGCCACGTGGGCGACGGCAACTTCCACGTGGCGATCCTGATCGACCCCGACAAGCCCGACGAAATCGACGAGGCCGAACGCCTGAACCATCGCATCGTGCAGCGCGCGATCCGCATGGACGGCACCTGCACGGGCGAGCACGGCGTGGGGCTGCACAAGATGGACTTCCTCGTGGAAGAGCACGGCGCCGATACCGTCGACACCATGCGCGCCATCAAGCATGCGCTCGATCCGCATAATCTGATGAATCCCGGCAAGATTTTCAGCTGGGCGGCGTAAGCTGGCTGGTTGGTGCACGCGTTGCAAGCGTCGCAATGCGAGGCGCGCCGCGAGACGCGCGCCCGCCAAGTCTGCAGCGGCTGACACGACAGAGACGACTGACACGGCTGCGGCCAGCGCAGTAGCATCGGCAGCTACCGCCGCCGCACGCGGCGAACCCCACGAGCAGGAGGAGACATGAACGCACCCGAGGCGAAGATGCCCGAACTCTCGCCCGAAGCCCTCGCGCAGCGGCAGCGCGAGGTGGTTCAGGCACTGATGGCGGTGCTGCCCGCGCATTGCCTGCTGCACCGGGAAGAAGACACCGTGGCCTACGAGTGCGACGGCCTCGCGGCCTACCGGCGCCTGCCGCTCGCGGTGGCATTGCCGGAAACCGAGTCGCAGGTCCAGCGCATCGTGCAGATCTGCCGACGCCTCGACGTGCCGATCGTGCCGCGCGGCGCGGGCACGGGCCTGTCCGGCGGCGCCATGCCGATCCGCCACGGCATTGTGCTTTCGCTCGCGCGCTTCAAGCGCATTCTCGAAGTCGATCCTTACGCACGCACGGCCACCGTACAGCCGGGCGTGCGCAATCTGGCCGTTTCCGAGGCGGCCGCGCCTTACGGTCTCTATTACGCGCCCGATCCGTCGTCGCAGATCGCCTGCACGATCGGCGGCAATGTTTCCGAAAACTCGGGCGGCGTGCACTGCCTCAAGTACGGCCTCACCGTGCATAACGTGCTGCGCGTGCGCGCGGTCACGATGGACGGCGAGATCGTGGAGTTCGGCTCGCTCGCGCTCGACGCGCCGGGGCTCGATCTGCTCGCAGTCATGATCGGCAGCGAAGGCATGTTCGCCATCGTGACCGAAGTGACGGTCAAGCTGATCCCGCGTCCGCAGACCGCGCAGGTCATCATGGCGAGCTTCGACGACGTGGTGAAAGGCGGCGACGCCGTGGCCGGCATCATCGCGTCCGGCATCATTCCCGCCGGTCTCGAAATGATGGACAAACCCGCCACGCGCGCCGTGGAGGAATTCGTGAAAGCGGGCTACGACCTCGACGCAGCCGCGATCCTGCTGTGCGAGGCCGACGGCACGCCCGAGGAAGTCGCCGACGAAATCGCGCGCACGACCGTCGTGTTGCGCGAACATGGCGCGACGCGTATCCAGATCTCGCGCACCGAGGAAGAACGCCTGCGCTTCTGGTCGGGCCGCAAGAACGCCTTCCCCGCCGCCGGGCGCATCTCGCCCGACTATTACTGCATGGACGGCACGGTGCCGCGCCGCGCGATTGGGCCGCTGCTCGCGCGCATCCACGAAATGGAGGCGCAGTACCGGCTGCGCTGCATCAACGTGTTCCACGCGGGCGACGGCAACATGCACCCGCTGATTCTCTTCAACGGCAACGATCTCGACGAATGGCACCGCGCCGAGGCCTTCGGCGCCGATATCCTCGAAACCTGCGTCGAACTGGGCGGCACGGTCACGGGCGAGCACGGCGTGGGGATCGAAAAGATCAATTCGATGTGTGTGCAGTTCTCGCCCCAGGAACGTGATGCGTTCCATGCCGTAAAGCACGCGTTCGACCCGGCGGGCCTGCTCAATCCCGATAAAGGCATCCCCACGCGCGCGCGCTGCGCCGAATACGGCCGCATGCACGTGCGCGGCAATCTGCTGCCGCATCCCGATCTGCCGCGTTTCTGAGCCGCGCGCCGACGCGGGCGCGCGCCGCGCTGCGGCGGCTTCATCGAGCCTGCGCGGCAGCAGCCACACGGGACGATGCGAGGAGGCACGCGGCTGCGCACGCCGAATCGGCCCGCTCGGCATGCGCAGCGCATGCGCTTTGCGGGGTGTCATGCGCGCCGGGTCGCGCCCTCGGTCAACCACCCTTGCGAACGCGCGCCATGCGGGCCTGCCCCGGGTTGTCAGCACGGGGCGCGTCAGTACAATCGAACGCACCACAACGACAAACGCGCCATGGACGACATGGAAGAAGAGGACATCGTCGCGAGCTGGTCCGAGCGCATTCGCGCGGCGACCGCCGACGGCCAGCCGCTGCGTATTCGCGGCGGCGGCACGAAAGACTGGTATGGCCAGGCGCTCGAAGGCGAGGTGCTCGACACGCGCGCGCACCGCGGGATCGTCGCCTACGATCCCGCCGAACTGGTGGTCACGGCGCGCGCGGGCACGCCGCTGCTGGAGATCGAACAGACACTGGCGGCGCGCGGCCAGATGCTGGCGTTCGAGCCGCCCCACTTCGGCACCCAGGCCACGCTCGGCGGCTGCGTTGCCGCGGGCCTCGCCGGGCCCCGGCGTGCTGCGGCAGGCGCGGCGCGCGACTTCGTGCTGGGCGCCGAGGTCATGAACGGCCACGGCGAGGTGCTGCACTTCGGCGGCCAGGTCGTAAAGAACGTGGCGGGCTACGACGTGGCGCGGCTCATGGCGGGGTCGCTCGGCACGCTCGGCCTCATGCTCGAACTCTCGGTCAAGGTACTGCCGGTGCCGCAGGCCGAAACCACGCTGCGCTTCGACATGAACGGCACCGACGCCGTGCGCAAGCTCAACGAATGGGGCGGCCGCCCGCTGCCGATGACGGCCAGCGCCTGGCGCAACGGCACGCTGGCCGTGCGTCTGGCGGGCGCCGAAGCCGCCGTGAAGTCCGCGCGCACCGCGCTCGGCGGCGAGGTGGTGGACGCCGTGGAAGCCGAACGCTTCTGGGCGGGCCTGCGCGAGCAAACCGACCCGTTTTTCGCCTCCATCGCGCCCAATGCCGCGCTCTGGCGTCTCGCACTGCCCTCGATCGCCGAGCCGCTGCAATTGCCCGGCGCGCAGTTGATGGAATGGGGCGGCGCGCAGCGCTGGTGGATTACCGAAACCGACGCGCAGACGGTCCGCATCACCGCCAAGCAGGCGGGCGGCCACGCCACGATGTTCCGCACCGGGCACGAGTACGACCGCAGCGCGGGCGTGTTCACGCCCCTGCCCGCGCCACTGATGAAGATCCATCGCGGCCTGAAAGCCGCGTTCGACCCGGCCCGCATCTTCAATCGCGGCCGCCTGTATTCCGACTTCTGACCTGACCATCACGCGGCGATGCAGACGAACCTCGCGGACTTCATTCGCAACACCCCCGACGGCGACGAAGCCGACGCGATCCTGCGCAAGTGCGTGCATTGCGGCTTCTGCACCGCGACCTGCCCGACGTACCAGTTGCTCGGCGACGAACTCGACGGCCCGCGCGGGCGCATCTATCTGATGAAACAGATGGTGGAAGGCGCGACGGTCTCGAAAAGCACGCTCACGCACCTCGACCGCTGCCTCACCTGCCGCAGTTGCGAGACGACCTGCCCCTCGGGCGTGCAGTACGGCCGGCTCGTGGAAATCGGCCGCAAGCTCGCCGAAGAGCGCGTGCCGCGCCCGCTGCGCCAGCGTCTGACCCGGCGTTTTCTGGCGGGCTTCCTGCCGCGCCGCATGCTGTTTTCGCCGGCCATGCGCTTCGCCCAGCAAGTGCGCGCCCTGCTGCCGCGACGGCTGCGCGACAAGGTGCCGGTGCGCCAGCGCCCGCTCGCCTGGCCGACCGCGAAACACGCCCGCAAGATGCTGATGCTCGCCGGTTGCGTGCAGCCTTCGATGATGCCCAACATCAACGTGGCCACGGCGCGCGTGCTCGACGCGCTGGGCATCGAAACCGTGGTGGCCCCGCAGGCGGGCTGCTGCGGCGCGATCCGTCTGCACATGGGTTACGCCGACGACGCCCTGAACGACGTGCGCGCGAACATCGACGCCTGGTGGCCGCATATCGAGCAAGGCGTGGAGGCGATCGTGATGAACGCCTCCGGCTGCGGCGCGACGGTCAAGGAATACGCGCACCTGATGCGCCACGACCCCGTCTACGCGGAGAAGGCGCGGCGGGTTGCGGAACTCACGCGCGACCTGGCCGAGATCCTGCCGCCATTCGAGGACCAGTTGCTCGCGGCCACGCGGCGGCGCGGCATTCATACCGTGGCGTACCACCCGCCCTGCGCGCTGCAACACGGCCAGCAGTTGCGCGGCGGCGTGGAGCACGTGCTGCGCGCGCTCGGGCTCGACGTGCGTCTGCCCGTGGACAATCACCTGTGCTGCGGCTCCGCGGGCACCTATTCGATCACGCAGCCGCGCCTCTCGTACACACTGCGCAATCAGAAGGTGGATCGGCTCAAGGCGCTGGAGCCGCAACTGATCGTCTCGGCCAACATTGGCTGTATCGCACACCTGCAAAGCGGCACGGCGATTCCGGTCACGCACTGGATTGAGTTGATCGAACATATGCTGGCGGCGAATTGAAGCCGGCAAGGCGCCGGACGTCGAAAAAACACGTCCCAGCGTAGCGATTCGCCGATCGCGCCAACAGTCGGCCGGATGGCGTAGGAGCCAATCCGTCAGGGCTCGCGACGCCGATGCGCACCGTCAGAAATTGCCCCCCGCATGACGCCGAAAAAGCCCTACGTCTTTCGGCGGAGGTTTCGCGGCCCGGCGCAGTCCGTATAATTGCCTTCGTTCGTTTCATGTGCGCCGTAACGGCCGCGGGCAGCGCTGCGCGGCCGGCCTCCAATCCGATGACCGATCTCGTCCACAACCTCGAAGCCGTCCATGAGCGCATCGCCGCCGCCGCCCGCAGTGCGGGGCGCGCGCCGGAATCCGTTGCGCTGCTCGCGGTGTCGAAAACCTTCCCCGCCGACGACGTGCGCGCCGCGCACGCCGCCGGTCAGCGTGCGTTCGGCGAGAACTACGTGCAGGAAGCGGTGGACAAGATCGAGGCGCTCGCGGACCTGCGCGCGAGCCTCGAATGGCATTTCATCGGGCCGCTGCAATCGAACAAGACGCGGCCCGTGGCCGAGCGTTTCGACTGGGTCCATTCGATCGATCGACTGAAGATCGCCCAGCGCCTGTCGGAACAGCGACCCGCGGGCATGCCGCCGCTCAACGTGTGCCTGCAGGTCAACGTGAGCGGCGAAGCTTCCAAGAGCGGTACCGCGCCGGAGGAAGCCGTACAAATCGCACACGCCATCGCCGCGTTGCCCAACCTGCGCCTGCGCGGGTTGATGTCCATTCCCGAGCCGGCTGAAACGCCCGAGGCGCAACGTGCGCCGCACCGGCAGCTGCGCGAGCTGTTCGACGCGCTGCGCGCCGACGGCCTCGCGCTCGACACGCTCTCCATGGGCATGTCGGCCGACCTCGAAGCGGCCGTGCTCGAAGGCGCCACGATCGTGCGCGTCGGCACCGCGATCTTTGGCGGGCGCGATTATTCTCACTGATTCAAGTACGCACTCCACACCATGAAAATTGCCTTCATCGGCGGCGGCAACATGGCCGCCGCACTCATCGGCGGTCTGATCCGCAAGGGCGTTCCCGCCGCCAACCTGTATGCGATCGATCCGAACGAGGACGCCCGCAAGCGCAGCGAGGAACAGTTCGGCGTGCGCACCGGCGCGGGCGCCGACGCGGCGCTGGCCGACTACGACGCCATCCTGCTCGCGGTGAAGCCGCAGATCGCCAAGGTCGTCGCCGAATCGCTCGCCCCGCATCTGGGCGCGCATCAGGTCGTCATCAGCATTCTCGCGGGCATCCGCATCGAAGATCTGTCGCGCTGGCTCAAGGGCCACACGCGCATCGTGCGCACGATGCCCAACACGCCCGCGCTGATCGGCATGGGCGCGACCGGTCTCGTCGCGAGCGGCGGCGTGGACGCGGCGGGCCGCGAACTCGCCTCGAACGTGCTGGGCGCCGTCGGCCAGACCGTCTGGTTCGACGACGAGAGCAAGATCGACGCCGTCACGGCCATCTCGGGCAGCGGTCCGGCCTACGTGTTCTATTTCATCGAAGCGCTCGAGGAAGCCGCCCGCCAGCTCGGCATGGACGAGCAGCAAGGCCGCGCGCTCGCCATCGCCACGTTCGCGGGCGCGGCGCAACTCGCGCTGCAGTCGGATGAAACGCCCGCGGTGCTGCGCGAGCGTGTCACGTCCAAGGGCGGCACCACGGCGGCGGCGCTCGCGTCGTTCGACGCCTCGGCCGTGAAGGACGCCATCGTGCGCGGCGCACTGGCCGCCGACGCGCGTGCGAAGGAAATGGGCGAAGAGTTCGGCAAGCAGTAAGCCGCACGAGCCGCAGGCGCGGCGGTGGGAAGTCGCGGTCGCGCGGCGTCTCGCCGTGCGTCGCGGTGTTTGCCATGTGGTCGCGCGGTGTTTGCCACGTGTTCACCACGTCGCGCATCGCGCGTCATGCGTGATTCGCCGCGCCAACCGGCAGCGCAAAGAAAAAGCGCCTCGAATTTCGAGGCGCTTTTTTTACACTCGCAACGTGCGTCGCGCTTACGAACCGGCCACGAGGTAATGCGCGGCGATGCCCACGAACAGCACGCCGCCGAGCCAGTTGTTGTGACGGAACGCGGCGAAGCACGCCATGCGCTCGCGGTGCTGGATAAGCGTGTAGTGATAGATCGCGCAGCCCACGGCCGCCGCCCAGCCGAGCCAGTAAAGCCAGCCGAATTGCAGCGTCATGCCCACCCACACGTAGATGCCGAGCGTGACCGCATAGCAGAGCATGATTGCGAACACGTCGTAGCGGCCGAACGTGAGCGCCGAGGTGCGAATGCCGATCTTGATGTCGTCGTCGCGGTCGACCATCGCGTACTCGGTGTCGTAGGCCACCGACCAGAACACGTTCGCGATCAGCATGATCCATGCGAGCGCAGGCACGTGGTCCTGAATCGCGGCGAAGGCCATCGGAATGCCGAAACCGAACGCAATGCCCAGATACGCCTGTGGAATCGCGAAAAAGCGCTTGGTGAACGGATAGGACGCGGCCACGAACAGCGCCACCACTGAAAGCTGCTTCGTGAGCCCGTTGAGCGGCAGGATCAGCAGAAACGAGACGATCGCGAGTCCGGCGGCGATTGCCACCGCTTCCCACGCGCGGATGCGGCCCGAGGTGATCGGCCGTTCGGCGGTGCGTTTGACGTGACGGTCGAAATCGCGGTCGGCGTAATCGTTGATCGCGCAGCCCGCCGAGCGCATCAGCACCGTGCCCACCGTGAAGATCACGAGCAGCGAGAGCGAAGGATGGCCGTTCGAGGCGATCCACAGCGCGTTGAGCGTCGGCCACAGCAGCAACAGGCTGCCGATCGGCTTGTCCATGCGGACGAGCCGCAGATAGAGCGGGAGTCGGGCGAACATGATGGGAGCGCAAAAAACGATGCCGCTATTGTAGGCCACGGCGGCGACGCTTCGCCGCGAGTTCATCATCGGCGCGCGCGGGAAATCGGGCGCGATGCGTCCGCGAAGCCGCGCTCGCACGCCCTCGAACACGCACCGTCAATGAAAAAGCCCGCCGGATCAACCAGCGGGCTTTGTGTCCCGGCATCGGCGCGTGGCGCTTTAACCGGGAATCATGCACATCAACCGTGTATCAAGCCAGCAGCGAACGCAGCATCCACGCGGTCTTTTCATGCGTCTGCATGCGCTGCGTGAGCAGGTCGGCGGTCGGCTCGTCGTTGGCGGCTTCCGTTGCCGGGAAGATCGCGCGCGCGGTGCGCACCACGGCTTCCTGGCCTTCCACGAGCTGGCGGATCATGTCTTCGGCGGCCGGCACTCCGTCGGCTTCCGGAATCGACGAGAGCTTCGCGAAGTCCTTGTAGCTGCCCGGCGCGTGCACGCCCAGCGCGCGGATGCGCTCGGCGATCGCGTCGACGGCCAGCGCCAGTTCGTTGTACTGCCCTTCGAACATCAGGTGCAGCGTATTGAACATCGGACCCGTGACGTTCCAGTGGAAGTTGTGCGTCTTCAGATACAGCGTGTAGGTGTCCGCGAGCAGGCGCGAAAGACCGTCCGCGATCTTCTTGCGATCCTTGTCGCTGATGCCGATATTCACGTGCTGCACAGCAGATTTCTTGGCCATGACGACTCCTATTTATAGCAGTGAGACTTCCGGTCGCTGGCGTCGCGTTCGCCTCGATACCGCAGGCGCCCCGCAAACGCTCGATCGGGCGTCAGTGTAGCGTAAAACCCAAGGGCATCCGGCCCCAAGGTCGGACAAGGCACAAGCAGCGCGTGTTCCCGGCGTCGTCAGCGCGCGACGAAATGCGCCAGAGCCTGTGCGGCGATCGCTACGAGCGTGCTCGTCAAGATGCCGTAGCTCACCACGCGGCGCACGAACTGCGTGCCCTGCGCGCGCGTGCGCGCCATCTCGGCGCCGCGTCCCGCGCCGACGGTCTTGAGCGTCATCGTCATCGTTCTGGTCATGATCCTGCTCCTTTGCTTGAGGCTCGCGGCCTCGTCCTCGGTTCCTGCGGCGCGGATGATGGGCGCGGCGGGACGTCGATACGCCCCGCCGCTGCTTTCAGCACCACTCCGTGCACTACTCCCTGATTTACCTGCCTTTTATCGCTTTACTTCGACTTCGCTTCCGCGAGCGCCGCCATCGCGGCGATCACGCCTTCCGCGTAAGCCGGATCGGCACGGCGGAAATGTTCGAGCTGCACCTGCACGATCTCCGACGGCACGCCAGCGATATGCCGCGCGATGTTCGCGAAGAGACGCTCGCGCTGACCGGCGTCGAACAGGCGGAACAGCGCGCCCGGCTGGCTGTAGTAATCGCCGTCCTCGCGATGATCGTAGTGATCGACCGCACCGGCCGCGAGCGGCGGCTCGCCTGCGCCGGGACGCTGCGCGAAGTCGCCGAAACGGTTCGGCTCGTAATTCACGTTGCCGCCGAGATTGCCGTCGGTGCGCATCGCGCCATCACGGTGATACGAGTGGAACGGGCAGCGCGGCGCGTTCACGGGAATCTGGTGATGGTTCACGCCGAGGCGGTAACGCTGCGTGTCGCCGTACGAGAACAGGCGGCCCTGCAACAGACGATCCGGCGAGAAGCTGATGCCCGGCACCACGTTCGCGGGCGTGAACGCAGCCTGCTCGACGTCGGCGAAATAGTTCTCCGGATTGCGGTTCAGTTCGATCGTGCCCACGTCGATCAGCGGGTAATCCTTGTGCGGCCACACCTTCGTGATGTCGAACGGGTTGTACGGCACCTTCGCGGCATCGGCTTCCGGCATCACCTGCACGCGGAAATGCCACTTCGGGAAATTGCCCTTCTCGATCTCGTTGAACAGATCGCGCTGCGCCGATTCGCGGTCCTGCGCCACCACTTGCGCGGCTTCGGCGTCGGTGTAGTTCTCCACGCCCTGCGCCGACTTGAAGTGGAACTTCACGTAGAAGCGCTCGTTGTTCGCGTTGATGAACGAGAACGTGTGCGAACCGAAGCCGTGCTGCTGGCGATAGTTCTTCGGAATGCCGCGATCGCTCATGAGGATCGTCACCTGATGCAGCGATTCCGGATGACGCGACCAGAAGTCCCACGCCGCCACGTTGCTGCGCATGTTGGTGCGCGGATCGCGTTTTTGCGTGTGGATGAAGTCCGGGAACTTGAGCGGATCGCGGATAAAGAACACCGGCGTGTTATTGCCGACGATGTCCCAGTTGCCCTCTTCCGTGTAGAACTTGATCGAGAAACCGCGCACGTCTCGCTCGGCGTCGGCGGCGCCGCGCTCGCCTGCAACCGTCGAGAAGCGGATGAAGAGCGGCGTTTCCTTGCCGACTTCGCCGAACACCTTCGCCTTCGTGAAGTGCGAAATGTCGTGCGTGACCTTGAGCGTGCCGAACGCGCCCGAGCCCTTGGCATGCACGCGACGCTCGGGAATTACTTCGCGGTCGAAATGCGCGAGCTTTTCGAGCAGCCAGACGTCCTGGAGCATCACGGGGCCGCGCGGGCCGGCGGTCTGCGAATTCTGGTTATCGACGACGGGGGCGCCTGCGGCCGAGGTGAGAGTGCGTTCGGTCATCCTGGACTCCTGGGTTTCGTGGGGATTGAGGCGTACAGCCAATTGCGGGGATTCGATGCGGCGCGGAATTCGATGCGGCGGATATTCAGGCCGATTCAGGCCGACAGCGCGCGGTCGACGAGCAGCGAAAACGCGACGGTGCGCAAACTCGACGCAACGCGCGACGGTGCGTGGTTGACAGCGGACGTGTTGAGCTGGTTTTGCATCGCTTCCTCCGGTTGATCGTGTTGGGGATCGGTTGAGGAAACTGTATCAAACGCTATTGATGGTGATAATTTGATTTATTTAATCTATCGAATAGACTGAGTTTATTGGGGTCGCAAGGCGTGTCGGAATTGAGGAATGGGAGCGCGGACGAATGCCTACGCGGAGGGAGGAAAACGCCGCGCCCTATGTCAGGGTGCGGCGCGACAACGGAAGGAAAGCGTTAGACCGCCTCGACCGGCGCTTCGATCTTCTTCACGCCGGGCAGTTCGCAGGCATGAATCGCATCGACGATCGCTTCGATCGCGGGCATGCGCGTGAAGCTCTTGCGCCATGCCAGCACGACGCGGCGATCGGGCACGGGTTCGTCGAACGGCACGTACGAAAGCAGGCCCGAATCGACGCCGCCCGCATGCGGCTTGACCTCGGTCACCGACATACGCGGCAGCACCGTAATGCCCACGCCGCTCGCGACCATATGACGGATGGTTTCCAGCGACGAGCCCTCGAAGGTCTTCTGGATGCCGTCCGCGTTCTGCGAGAAGCGCATCAGTTCCGGACACACGCCGAGCACGTGGTCGCGGAAGCAATGACCGCTGCCGAGCAGCAGCATGGTTTCCTGCTTGAGATCGTCCGGATCGATCTTCGGGCGCTTTTCCCACGCATGGCCCGAAGGCAACGCGACCACGAACGGTTCGTCGTAGAGCGGACGCAGCGTGAGGCCCGTTTCCGGGAACGGCAGCGCCATGATGGCCACGTCGATCTCGCCCTGCTTGAGCAACTCGATCAGCTTGAGCGTGTAGTTCTCCTGCAGCATCAGCGGCATCTGCGGGACGCGCTTGATCATCTGCTTGACGAGCGTGGGCAACAGATACGGCCCGATGGTGTAGATCACGCCGAGGCGCAGCGGCCCAATCAGCGGGTCCTTGCCCTGCTTGGCGATTTCCTTGATGGCGAGCGTCTGCTCCAGCACGCGCTGCGCCTGCGTGACGATCTGCTCGCCGATTGGCGTGACGCTCACCTCGCTCGTGCCACGCTCGAAAATCTGCACGTTGAGTTCGTCTTCAAGCTTCTTGATCGCCACCGACAGCGTCGGCTGGCTCACGAAGCAGGCTTCCGCGGCCCGTCCGAAGTGGCGCTCGCGAGCAACCGCGACGATGTATTTCAATTCAGTGAGCGTCATTTCTAGGGACCAATCAAAAAGGGTGAATCAATAGTTTGTACTTATACACCTATGGCGGCGATTCGCCAATAATCAACGCCCCTATGCGGGGCGGGATCACGAACAGGGTCAGACGGCGAGAACGCGCGCAGGTTCCGCGCGCGTGCCGTCAGCATGAGAAATGATCTGTTTACGCCTTCAGATACTGCTCGCGCGCACCCAGCCAGCGGTTCAGATGCTGCGTGACCACGTGCGGATACTCGTGCAGCAGGCGTTCGGCCGCGTCGCGGGCCGGGTCGATCAGCCAGGTGTCGGTTTCGAGATTGGCGAAGCGCAGCATGGCCGCGCCCGACTGGCGCGCGCCGAGAAACTCGCCGGGGCCGCGAATTTCGAGGTCGCGGCGCGCGATCTCGAAACCGTCGGTGGTTTCGCGCATGGTTTGCAGACGCGCGCGGCCCGTGGGCGACAGCGGCCCGGTGTAAAGCAGCACGCAGACCGACGCCGCCGTGCCGCGCCCCACCCGCCCGCGCAACTGGTGAAGCTGGGCGAGACCGAAGCGCTCGGCGTGCTCGATCACCATCAGCGACGCATTGGGCACGTCCACGCCCACTTCGATCACCGTCGTCGCCACCAGCAACTGCACTTCGTTGCGCGAGAAGCCGTCCATCACGGCCGCCTTGTCCGCCGACGCGAGGCGCCCGTGCACGAGCCCGACGGTCAGTTCGGGCAGCGCGGCCACGAGCGTTTCGTAGGTCTCCACCGCCGTCTGCAACTGCAGCGTCTCGCTTTCCTCGATCAGCGGACACACCCAGTACACCTGACGCCCCGTGAGCGCCGCCGCGCGCACGCGCGCGATCACTTCCTCGCGGCGCGCGTCGGAGACGAGCTTGGTCAGAATCGGCGTGCGGCCAGGCGGCAGTTCGTCGATGGTCGACACGTCGAGGTCGGCGTAATAGGTCATCGCCAGCGTGCGCGGGATCGGCGTCGCGGTCATCATCAACTGATGCGGCTGGAACTCGCGTTTCGCGTCGTCCGGCGACTTCGCGTTCTGCGCCTTCGCGCGCAAGGCAAGGCGCTGCTCCACGCCGAAGCGATGCTGTTCGTCGACGATCACGAGACCGAGGCGCGCGAATTCCACGGCGTCCTGAATGATCGCGTGCGTGCCGATCACGAGCTGCGCGGTGCCGAGCGCGGCGGCTTCGAGCGCGGCGCGCTTTTCCTTCGCCTTGAGGCTGCCCGAGAGCCACGCCACCTGCACGCCGAGCGGTTCGAGCCAGCCGCGCAGCTTGCGCGCGTGCTGCTCCGCGAGGATTTCAGTGGGCGCCATGAGCGCGGCCTGATAACCGGCGTCGATGGCCTGAGCCGCCGCGAGCGCCGCGACCACGGTCTTGCCCGCGCCCACGTCGCCTTGCAGCAGGCGCTGCATCGGATGCGGCTGTTCGAGATCGTGCGCGATTTCGCCCACCACGCGTTCCTGCGCGTTCGTCAGCGTAAACGGCAGTTGTTCGCGCAGACGCGCGAGCAGCGTGGTCTCGCTCTTGCGGCCCGCGACGTGGCGCGGCATGGCGGGCGCGGCGCGCGTGCGGCGCTCCTCGTGCGCGCGCTTGAGCGAGAGCTGCTGCGCGAGCAGTTCGTCGAACTTGATGCGCGTCCAGGCGGGGTGCGTGCCGTCGATCAGCGCGTGCTCGTCGGCGTTGATGGGCGGATGGTGCAGCGTGCGCACCGCGTCCATCAGGCCGGGCAGATCGAGCGGCGCCATGAACTCGCGCGCGACGGATTCCGGCAGCAGTTCGGGCAGATGCGCGCGCGACAGCGCGTTGTCGATGGCCTTGCGCAGATACGCCTGGCTCACGCCCGCCGTCGACGGATAGACCGGCGTGAGCGCCTGCGGCAGCGGCGCGTCGCCTTCCACGACCTTCACGGCCGGATGCACCATCTCCATGCCGAAGAAGCCGCCGCGCACGTCGCCGCGCACGCGCAGGCGCTTGCCGACGGCCATCTGCGTGACCTGCGAGCCGTAGAAGTTCAGGAAGCGCAGATGCAGTTCGTCGCCGTTGTGGTCGCGCAGTTTGACGACGAGCTGGCGGCGCGGCCGATACGCGACTTCGTTGTCGAACACCACGCCTTCGGTCTGCGAGACGCCGCCGGGCAGCAGCTCGCCGATGGGCGTGAGCGTGGTTTCGTCCTCGTAGCGCATGGGCAGATGCAGCACGAGGTCGATGTCGCTGCGCAGGCCGAGTTTGGCGAGCTTGTCGGCGGTTTTGGCGAGCTTGGGTTTGTCCTTCTCTTTTGCGCTTTCTTTCGCGCTTTCCTTCGCCTTCGCTTTCGCGTCGTCTTCCGCCGGTTTCGCGGCGCTTTTCTTCGCGGCCGCGCGCTTGCGCGGCGCGGGCGCGTCCGCCGTTTCGTCGCGCGCGTCCGCACGCGGGTCGTCGTGCGGGACGCTCGCGGGATCGGCTTCGGACATCATTCGACTAACGGACGAGGGCATGGGCGGCTTCGCAAGTACAATATCGGCTTTCCGGTCAGGCGCGGCGCATCGGCGCGACTGCCTGCCGTGCAGGCCGCCTCGTCGTGCGTACCCCCGCAATCATAGCGTTTCAGGGCGCGCGGGCAGACAGTCCGGGCGCTTTTTTGGGGCGCGAGCGGGCCGCCCGGGCGAGTTCCGGGTACGTTCCAGGTGCGTTCCGAACGTGTTCCCGGCGCACTCCGGGCGCGGCACAGACCGCCGCAACAACCGCTTTTCACCGCCGCGCGCCGCACCGTCGGCGTAGTGCCGTTTGGCGCATTTCCGTTTCATCAGGCCGCATGTTCAAGCTTTCCGATTTCGATTTCGATCTTCCCGAAGCACTGATCGCGCAGATCGCCCTGCCCGAGCGCAGCGCGAGCCGCCTTCTGGAAGTGGACAATTCCGTCCAGCCCGCCCGGCTGACCGACCGCACCGTCGCGGATCTGCCCGCGTGCATCGCGCCCGGCGATCTGCTGGTGTTCAACGATACCAAGGTGCTGAAGGCGCGTTTCTTCGGCCAGAAGGCCAGCGGCGGCAAGATCGAGGTGCTCGTCGAGCGCCTGACCGGCGCGCGCACGGCGCTCGCGCAGATCCGCGCGAGCAAGAGCCCGGCGCCCGGCACCACGCTGCGTCTGGCCGACGCCTTCGACGTGACGGTGGGCGAGCGCGTCGAGCCGTTCTACACGCTGCACTTCCCCGACGACTGCCTCACGCTGATCGAGCAGTTCGGCCGTCTGCCGCTGCCGCCGTACATCACGCACGACGCCGACGCCGGCGACGAAACCCGCTACCAGACCGTGTTCGCGCAGAATCCGGGCGCGGTGGCCGCGCCCACGGCGGGCCTGCACTTCGACGACGCGCTGTTCGCGAAGCTCGACGCCCAGGGCGTGGAGCGCGCAACGCTCACGCTGCACGTCGGCGCGGGCACGTTCCAGCCGGTGCGCGTGGAAAACATCGCCGATCACACGATGCACAGCGAGTGGTATCAACTGCCGCAATCGCTCGTCGACAAGATCGCCGCCACGCGCGCGCGCGGTGGCCGCGTGATCGCCGTGGGCACGACCTCGATGCGCGCGCTCGAAGCCGCCGCGCGCGACGCCGAGCGCGAAGGCCGCCCGCTCGCGGCCACCCAGGCCGAAACCGACATCTTCATCACGCCGGGCTATCCGTTCCGCGTGGTGGACCGGCTCGTGACGAACTTCCACCTGCCGAAATCGACGCTGCTGATGCTGGTGTCCGCGTTCGCGGGCATCGAAACGATTCGTGCGGCGTATCGTCACGCCATCGCCGAGCGTTATCGCTTCTTCAGCTACGGCGACGCCATGCTGCTCACGCGCACCGCAGACGCGCTCAAGGCATAAAGCCAGGCATTAAAGCCGCCACCGTTCCCCGCCGCCGCGCGCGTCAAACGTCGCGCGGCGGCGCATCACCATCCGCGCCGGACTGTTTTCCGGTTGCACAGGAGTCAAACGCATGACCGACGGTCAGCAAAGCAACGCACGCGCCGAACACGGCGCCTATCTGGGCGAACGCCCGCAAAACGGCCTGAAATTCGAACTGCTCGGCACCGACGGCCTCGCGCGCCGCGGCCGCGTCACGCTCAATCACGGCGTGGTCGAAACGCCGATCTTCATGCCCGTGGGCACCTACGGCACCGTCAAGGCGACCCAGCCGCGCGAGCTGGAGGAAATGAAGGCGCAGATCATCCTCGGCAACACCTTCCACCTCTGGCTGCGTCCGGGTCTGGAAACCATCGAAGCGCACGGCGGCCTGCACCGCTTCATGGGCTGGAACCGGCCGATCCTCACCGATTCGGGCGGCTTCCAGGTGTTCTCGCTCGGCGACCTGCGCAAGATTTCCGAAGACGGCGTGCGCTTCGCCTCGCCCGTGAACGGCGACAAGCTGTTCCTCTCGCCCGAAGTGTCGATGCAGATCCAGAAGGTGCTGAACTCGGACATCGTCATGCAGTTCGACGAATGCACGCCTTACGCGACCAACGGCGTGCCGACCACGCACAAGGAAGCCGCCGACTCCATGCGCATGTCGATGCGCTGGGCGCAGCGCTCGATCGACGAGTTCAACCGCCTCGGCAACCCGAACGCGCTGTTCGGCATCGTGCAGGGCGGCATGTTCGAGGATCTGCGCGACGAATCGCTCGCCGGTCTGTCGCAGATGCCGTTCCACGGCTACGCGATCGGCGGGCTCTCGGTGGGCGAGCCGAAGGAAGACATGATGCGCGTGCTCCAGCACGTCGCGCCGAAGCTGCCCGCCGACAAGCCGCACTACCTGATGGGGGTGGGCACGCCGGAAGATCTGGTGGCGGGCGTGGCCGCGGGCGTCGACATGTTCGACTGCGTGATGCCGACCCGCAACGCGCGCAACGGCTGGATCTTCACGCGTTTCGGCGACATCAAGATCCGCAACGCCACGCACAAGAACTCGCTGCGTCCGCTCGACGAGCAGTGCGGCTGCTACACCTGCCGCCACTTCACGCGCGGTTATCTGCATCACCTGCACCGCGTGGGCGAGATTCTCGGCGCGCAGCTCAACACGATCCACAACCTGCATTACTACCTGGAACTGATGAGCGAGATGCGCACGGCGATCGAGACGAAGACCTTCGAGGCCTTCCGTCAGCGTTTCGCCGAAAACCGCGCGCGCGGGGTGGACTGAGTCTGATCGACTCTGATCGAGCCCCGATCGGGTCCCGATCGCAGCGCCGGCGCGCGCTTTCGAAGGTTTCCGATCGCGCGCGACGGCGAGTGCCGTCAGACTTTACAATTACCTTTCGCGACAGCGCCGCCCAGGCGGGCAAATCGCCGTTCGGGCCGCCCTGCACCGGTCGCACCCGCGCAACCCATGCTTCGCGCAGCGGGGCAACCAGGTGTTAACAGCTTGATCGGAAAGCCCATTTGGCGTCGTCGTCGCGTATTAAGCCGGTGGTAGAATAATCGGCTCGCTTTTTGATCGTACCTTTGATCGTAGTGATCGTATAAACGGAGAGACCAACGTGTCGTTCATTTCCAATGCCTTCGCCCAAGGCTCCGCAGCCGGCGGCGCAGAATCCAGCCTGATGAGCTTCCTGCCGCTGATTCTGATGTTCGCCGTGCTGTACTTCATCATGATCCGTCCGCAGATGAAGCGCCAGAAGGAACACCGCAACATGCTCGCCGCCATGGCCAAGGGCGACGAAGTCATCATCAGCGGCGGTATCGTCGGCAAGGTCACCAAAGTCAGCGAAGCCTATGTGGGCGTCGAAATCTCCGACGGCACGGAAGTCACCGTGCAAAAGTCGTCGGTTACGACCATCCTGCCGAAGGGCACGATCAAGTCGCTGTAAGCGCCAGACGATCGATCACCCCGTCGATCACTTCAGGCCGTGGCTGAGTCCGCGGTCTGGTGCGTCCGGCCCGGCCCCCTGCATCACCCTGAGGCGCGCTGAAGCGCCTCGCGCGGGGCGGCAAGCGGGCCTTGCCGGACGCGCTCGCATCGAGATGGCCATCCCCCTCCCCCGTTGGGCCAACCAATGAACCGTTATCCCCTCTGGAAATATGTCGTGATGCTGGTGGCGCTAGTCATCGGCCTCGTGTACACATTGCCCAATTTCTTCGGCGAAGCGCCCGCGGTCCAGGTGTCGAGCGGTAAAGCCACCGTGAAGCTCGACTCCGGCACGCTCGCGCAGGTCGAAGCCGCAGTGGCGGCGGCCAACATCAAGGCCGACGACGTCACCTTCGACAACTCGTCGATGAACGCGAACATTCGCGTGCGCGTGGCCGACACCGACACCCAGCTGCGCCTCAAGGACGCGCTGAACAAGGCGCTGAACGCCGACCCGAGCGATCCGCAGTACATCGTCGCGCTGAACCTGCAGAGCGCCTCGCCGCGCTGGCTGACGGCGCTGCACGCGCTGCCGATGTACCTCGGTCTGGACCTGCGCGGCGGCGTGCACTTCCTGCTCCAGGTCGACATGAACGGCGCGCTCAACAAGAAGCTCGACTCCGACGCTTCGGACGCCCGCACGCTTCTGCGCGACAAGAATATCCGCGACGGCGGCGTGAACCGCGTCGGCCAGAGCGTCGTGATCAATTTCGCCGATCCGGCCGTCGCCGACCAGGCGAGCAAGCTGCTGTCGGGCACCGGCGGCATCAGCGAACTCGTGTGGGCCACGCAGAACGCGCCGGAAGGCGGCGTGCAGCTCGTCGGCACCTTCACGCCGGCGGTCAAGAAGGCCGTGCAGGACGCCGCGCTCAAGCAGAACATCCAGACGCTGCATAACCGCGTGAACGAACTGGGCGTGTCCGAGCCCGTGATCCAGCAGCAAGGCGACGACCGCATCGTGGTCGAACTGCCGGGCGTGCAGGACACCGCGAAGGCGAAGGACATCATCGGCCGCACGGCGACGCTCGAAGCGCGCCTCGCCGACCCGAACGGTCTGCATCCGAATCCGGGCGACCCCGTGCCGCCGGGCGACGAGCTGTTCACGCAAGGCAACGCCGCGCCGGTGCTGCTGCGCAAGGCCGTGATCTTCACGGGCGACCGCATCATCGACGCGTCGGCGGGCTTCGACGAGCATCAGCGTCCGTCGGTCAACATCCGTCTCGACTCGGCGGGCGGCCGCGCGGTGCGCAGCGTCTCGCGCGACAACATCGGCAAGCCGATGGCGATGGTGCTGTTCGAAAAGGGCAAGGGCGAAGTGCTGACGGTGGCCACGATCCAGTCGGAACTGGGCGACCGCTTCCAGATCACGGGCCAGCCCACGCCGCAAGCCGCCGCCGACCTCGCGCTGCTGCTGCGCGCCGGTTCGCTCGCGGCGCCGATGGACATCATCGAAGAACGCACGGTCGGTCCGAGCCTTGGCGCGGACAACATCCGCAAGGGCTTCGACTCGGTGGTCTACGGCTTCGCCGCGATCGCCGTGTTCATGATCGCGTACTACATGCTGTTCGGCATGATCTCCATGATCGGCCTGTCGGTGAACCTGCTGCTGCTGGTGGCCGTGCTCTCGATGATGCAGGCCACGCTCACGCTGCCGGGCATTGCCGCTATCGCGCTCGCGCTCGGTATGGCGATCGACGCGAACGTGCTGATCAACGAGCGCGTGCGTGAAGAACTGCGCAACGGCGCGCCGCCGCAACTGGCCATCCAGAACGGCTACGCGCACGCCTGGGCGACGATTCTCGACTCGAACGTCACCACGCTGATCGCCGGTCTCGCGCTGCTCGCGTTCGGCTCGGGCCCGGTGCGCGGCTTCGCGATCGTGCACTGTATCGGCATCCTGACCTCGATGTTCTCGGCCGTGTTCTTCTCGCGCGGTCTCGTGAATCTCTGGTACGGCGGCAAGAAGAAGCTCAAGTCGCTGGCCGTCGGTCAGGTGTGGCGTCCGGAACCGGAAGCGGCGGGCGCGCCCGCACTCTCCGACGCGGACACCGACACCGACACGGGCCGTGCGCTCGCCAGCAACACCGCCAGCGCAGCCAAGCGCGAATCGGCCAAGGCCGGCGCGAAGGGCGCCGCACGCGGCAAGCCCACCGTGCGCCGCCGCAATGCGAGCGGCCCGGACAACACCGGCTCGTCCCGCTGATACGGAGACTAGAAAATGGAATTTTTCCGCATCCGCAAAGACATCCCGTTCATGAAGCACGCGTTGATCTTCAACGCGATCTCCTTCATTACGTTCATCGCGGCGGTGTTCTTCCTGTTCCACCGCGGCCTGCATCTGTCGATCGAATTCACGGGCGGCACGGTCATCGAAGTGCAGTACCCGCAGGCGGTGCCGCTCGAACCGGTGCGTGACTCGCTCGGCAAGATCGGTTACGGCGACGCCCAGGTGCAGAACTTCGGCACCTCGCGCGACGTGCTGATCCGCCTGCCGATCAAGCAGGGCCTCTCCTCGGCGCAGCAAAGCGACCAGGTAATGAACACCCTCAAGGCCGACAATCCGCAAGTGCTGCTGCAGCGCGTGGAGTTCGTCGGTCCGCAGGTGGGCAAGGAACTCGCCACCGACGGCCTGCTCGCGCTCGCGTGCGTGGTCGTCGGCATCATCATCTATCTGTCGTTCCGCTTCGAGTGGAAATACGCCGTGGCCGGCGTGATCGCCAACCTGCACGACGTGGTGATCATTCTCGGCTTCTTCGCGTTCTTCCAGTGGGAGTTCTCGCTCTCGGTGCTCGCGGCGGTGCTGGCGGTGCTCGGTTATTCGGTTAACGAATCGGTCGTTATCTTCGACCGGATTCGCGAGACCTTCCGCCGCGAACGCAAGATGAGCGTGGTGCAGGTCATCAACCACGCGATCACGAGCACGATGTCGCGAACCATCATCACCCACGGCTGTACGGAAATGATGGTGCTGTCGATGTTCTTCTTCGGCGGTCCGACGCTGCATTACTTCGCGCTGGCGCTGACGGTGGGTATTCTGTTCGGTATCTACTCGTCGGTGTTCGTGGCCGCTTCGCTTTCGATGTGGCTCGGCGTGAAGCGCGAGGACCTCATCAAGGAAAAGAAGGACAAGTTCGATCCGAACGATCCGAACGCCGGCGCGCAGGTTTAAGTCACACCTGCGCCGCGTTCCCTCGAACGCAGACGGACAAAAAAAGCCCCGCGAATCTCGCGGGGCTTTTTTCTTTTTGCGCTTCTTTTTGCGCCCGTGAAGCGTAAAGCGCGGCGCTTACTGCTTGATGCCTTCGGCCTGGATGTGCAGCTTCGTCTCCATCTTGAAGCCGTATTTCTTGCCCATGTCCATGCCGAACGCGTCGCGGTCGAACTCGGCTTCGGCTTCCACGCCGCACACTTCGCGCTTGAGCATCGGGTGCTGCATGCACTTGAACGATTCGATCTCGAGCTTGAGCGGCTTCGTCACGCCGTGCAGCGTGAGCGTGCCGATCACTTCCTTGGGCGTGTCGCCGTCGAACACGATCTGCGTGCCCTTGTAGGTGGCGGTGGGATATTTCGCGACGTCGAAGAACTCCTCGCCGCGCAGATGCTTGTCGAGTTCCGTGTTGCCCGTCTGCACCGAAGCCGGGTCGATCGTCACGTCGACCGTGCCGGTCTTGCCCGCGCGGTCGAGCGTGACCGTGCCCGTGGTCTTCGTGAACTTGCCGCGCCACACCGAGAGGCCGCCGAAGTGGTCGGACTCAAAGCTCGGGTAGGTGTGGTTCGGATCGAGCTGATACACGTCGGCGGCGTGCGCGAGCGAGGCGGTGAGGACCAGCGCGACGGCGGCGGCCGCTTTCGGCAAGGCGTGCTTAGTGGCGTGCTTCGTGGCGTGCTTCGCTACATACTTCGCGGCGTACTTTGCGTTGTGCAAGGCGTTCTTGTTCAAGTGCGTCTCCTGAGTCGGCAACGTCATGGAAAAGAAACGCGCCGCCGCGTGCGTTGCCCCCTACCGGTGCGCGACGACGATATGAAACTTGATCAGCACTTCGTCCGCGACGGTCGACGTGTCCTTCCACTGGCCCGTGCCGATGCCGAACGCCAGACGGTGGATCGGCAAGGTGCCGTCGAACGTCTGCGTGCCGCCCTGCTGCGTGAGCACGACGGGCGCCGTCACGGGCTGCGTGCGGCCCTTGATGGTCAGGTTGCCGCTCACGCTGTACTGGTTCGGCCCGGTCGAGGTGATCGACGTGGACACAAAAGTGGCCTGCGGATACGCCTTCGCGTCGAACCACTCGGGACCGCGCACCGAATCGTTGTACGTCGGGCTGCCGAGGTCGTAGCTGCCGGTATCGACGGTGATGCGCGCCGTGCCGCCCGCGGGCTTCGCCGGATCGAAGGCGATCTGCGCGTCGAACTTCATGAAGCGCCCTTCGACCGGCACGTTCATCTGCCGCGAGATCGCCACGAGTGTGCTCCTGTCGGCGTCGATCTGCGCGAACGCCGCGCCGCCGGGCACGAGCGCCGTCAATAGCGTGCAGACCATGCCAATCAGCACCGTGCCCCACCGCGCGACCGGCGCGACCGGCACCCGAACCGCCCTCGCCCTGCCCGCCAGCGGGCCCCGTCGCCGCCTCCCGCTGACTAAACGCGCCAGCCCGGACAATCCTTCCATGATCTTCCCCGATGCGGGCGCCGGTCTCCTCCGACAATGACGCCCGCCGCCCGCGCGAGCCCCGAGGAGGGAGGGCCGTCGAATCGGCCTCTCAGCTGCAAAGATAGCCTATGCGCGTGACTGCAAACATCTGCGGATAGAGAATAGCGCGGCTAGCCGCGCACTCGCGCCCGGCGTGGCATCGCCCGGCGCCGCGCAGCCGGCATGCGCGGCCATGCTGGCTCGCGCGCATCGGCGGCGCAAACGTGGCACACTCCTCGCCCGTCATGCAGCCCGGATCGCCGGGGCGGTCGAGCGGGTCGCCGGAATGGCCGCAAGGGCCCGGCCCGCAAATTGCTACAGCTTGCCGATGCTCGCGCCGAAAGGCCGCCTACGTGCTGTTGCCCGCTGTCCAGACGCTACCCGCGCACGCCGCGCAAGCAAACGCGCGCGTCAGGTGCCCTTTGGTAACATGGCCAGGCGCGCCGCGCGTGTCGCGTTGCCATGCTGCCGTTCGGCCCGCGCTGCATGTCCCGTTCACGTCGTTTTGCGCCACCTGCCCGCATGGCCCAGGAAAAACTGATCGCGTGTCACGAATGCGACGCGCTCTACCGCAAACCTCGCCTGCTCGGGCGTGAAACCGCGCGCTGCACGCGCTGCGGCGCCACGCTCTATCACAGCGCCTCGTCGCAGCTCGACCGCATCTGCGCGATCACGATCGCCGCGCTGCTCACCTTCATCATCGCGCAGTCGTTTCCGATCATCGAACTCGACGCCAACGGCATCACCACGGAATCGAGCCTGTTCGGCGCGCTCGTGGTGCTGTGGAACGAGGACATGCAGATCGTCGCGGTGATGGTCTTTTGCGCAACCATCCTTTTCCCGCTCACCGAAATGGTGGCGCTGCTCTACGTGCTGCTGCCGATCCGGCGCGGCTTCATCCCGCCCGGCTTCGATCTCGTGCTGCGCGCGATCCAGTTCGTGCGGCCCTGGGGCATGCTCGAAGTGTTCATGCTCGGCGTGCTGATCACGATCGTGAAGATGGTCAGCCTCGCGCGCGTGATTCCGGAGACGGCGCTATTCGCGTTCGGCGCGCTCACGCTGATGTTCACCGTGGTCGTGACGTTCGATTCGCGCACGCTCTGGGATATCGCCGACGCCCTGCGCGAAAGCGCGCTCGCCGCGCGCCGCGGCCGCTCGGGTCCGGCGGCAGAGGGCGGCGCGAACGGCGGTCCGGGCCTGCCTGGCGGTAACGGAGGGAACGGCGGCCACGGCGGCAACGACGGGCTGGACACGCCCGCCACCCCGCACACGGCCGACGGCCACGACATCGACCCGCGCGGGCTGCTCGATCCGGGCGTGCCCTCGGTGCTCGCGCACGTCGCCGGATCCGACGCGCTCGCCGATCCGGAAATTCGCGGCACCGCGCGCGACGCCGGGCAAGACGCGCCACCCGACACCCCGCCCGCCCGTCCCGAGGGTTCGCGATGAAAAAATACCTCACCGCCGCCGACGCCGGCCTGATCTCCTGCCACGCCTGCGGCCACGTCCAGCCGTTGCAGCGCGGCATCGCGCATCCGCGCTGCCTGCGCTGCCACTCGCCGCTGCACACGCGCCACCCGGACAGCCTGATGCGCACCTGGGCGCTGCTGATCGCCGCCGCGTTGCTCTACATTCCGGCCAACATCCTGCCGGTCATGCACACGGCCTCGCTCGTCGGCGACGAGGACGACACCATCATGAGCGGCGTCGTCTACTTCTGGACCTCGGGCGACGCGCCGCTCGCCGTAATCGTGTTCATCGCCAGTATTCTGGTGCCCATGCTCAAGCTGTCGGTGCTCGGGCTGCTCTGCTTCACCTCGCAGCGCCGCTCCACGTGGCGTCCCGCCGAGCGCACCAAACTCTACCGGCTGGTCGAATTCATCGGCCGCTGGTCGATGCTGGACGTCTTCGTTGTCACCCTGACCGTGGCGCTGGTACGCTTCCAGTCACTTGCGGTGATCACGGCGGGCCCTGGCGCCATCGCGTTCGGCTCGGTCGTGATCCTGACGATGATCGCGTCGATGCAGTTCGATCCGCGCCTCATCTGGGATCCGGTGGACGAAGACAAGCAACAACCCACGCAACACTCTCAGGATCACCCACATGAATAGTCCGAAAGGACCGACCCCGGCCCCCGGCGGGGCGGGTTCCGGCGGCGGCGGCTTGCCGCCCGACCTGCCCGAACCGGACATCGTCAAACCCCGGCGCTGGCTGCCCTCGCTCGTCTGGATCGTGCCGCTCATCGCGGCGCTGATCGGCGTGGCGCTCGTGGTGAAGTCGGTGGCCACCCGCGGGCCCACCATCACCATCAGCTTCATGAGCGCCGAAGGCCTCGAACCCGGCAAGACCAAGGTCAAGTACAAGGACGTCGATATCGGTTCGGTGCGCGCCATCAAGCTCTCGCCGAACCTCTCGCGCGTGCTCGTGACCGTCGAACTCACCAAGGATGCCGAAGACTTCGCCAAGAAGGACAGCCGCTTCTGGGTGGTGCGTCCGCGCGTGGGCGCGAGCGGCGTCTCGGGCCTCGGCACGCTGCTCTCGGGCTCGTACATCGGCGCCGACGCGGGCCGTTCGGAAGAAACCGCCAGCGACTTCACCGGACTGGAAACGCCGCCCGCCGTCACCATCGACGAAAAAGGCCACCGCTACACGCTGCACAGCGAAAACCTCGGCTCGCTCGATATCGGCACGCCGATCTTCTATCGCCGCATCCAGGTCGGCCAGGTCACGGGCTATTCGCTCGACAAGGACGGCACGGGCGTGACCGTGCAGGTGTTCGTCAGCGCGCCGTACGACCAGTACGTCGGCACCAATACGCGCTGGTGGCATGCGAGCGGGGTGAACGTGCAGCTCGATTCGAGCGGCTTCAAGGTCAACACGCAGTCGCTCGCGACGGTCGTGACGGGCGGTCTCGCCTTCCAGGCGCCGCCGGGTCAGGCGATGGGTCCGCAGGCGCCCGACGCCGCGACCTTCACGCTCGCCTCCGACGAAAGCGAAGCGATGCGCGAGCCGGACGGCGCGCCGGTGCGCGTGGTCATGTACTTCAACCAGTCGCTGCGCGGCCTCGCCGTGGGCGCGACCGTGGACTTCCGCGGCATCGTGCTCGGCCAGGTGACCGATATCGGCATCGAATACGATCCCAAGGAGCACAACTTCACCATGCCGGTGACGATGGATCTGTATCCGCTGCGCCTGTCGCGCCGCACGCGCGGCGAAGCGCCCGCGCCGCATACGCCGCAGAGCCACGAACTGATCAAGCGGCTCGTCTCGCGCGGCCTGCGCGGCCAGTTGCGCACCGGCAACCTGATCACCGGCCAGCTCTACATCGCGCTCGACATCTTCCCGAAGGCCGGTCCGGCCAAGGCGGATCTCGACCGCGACCCGATGGAGCTGCCGACGGTGCCGAACTCGCTCGAAGAGCTGCAGCTTCAGGTGGCCGACATCGCCAAGAAGCTCGATCAGATTCCGTTCGACAAGATCGGCAACAACCTGAACGAATCGCTCAAGAGCGCGAACCAGCTGTTCGGTCAGGTCAACGACCAGCTTCTGCCGCAGATGCGCGGCACGCTGGACGAGGCGCAGAAGACCTTCAGCGCCGCCCAGTCCACCTTGCAGCAGGATTCGCCGCTGCAATCGGACGTGCATCAGGCGCTGCAGGAACTGACGCGCACGCTGCAATCGCTCAACGCGCTCTCGGATTACCTCGAGCGCCATCCCGAATCGCTGCTGCGCGGCAAATCAGGAGACAAGCCATGACGTATCGCCGGCGCCCGCTCCGGCGCCTTGCCGCCCTTGCTGCCCTCGCCGCGCTGTCGGCGCTGGCGGGCTGCGCCTCGCCCAGCAGCCACTTCTACACGCTGAGTCCGACCGACGACGCGGCGCGGACCCAGCCCGCCGCCGCGACGAACGGCAATCCGGCGTGGCTGATCGAACTCGCGCCCGTCGACGTGCCGCCGCAGGTCGCGAAGGCGCAGTTCGTGGTGCAGACCGACGCCACCCAGGTGCGCGTGCTCGAACAGGAACGCTGGGCGTCGATGCCCGGCGACGAGATCCGCCGCGCGCTGTCGGGCGACCTCACGCAGCAGTTGAACACGATCGACGTGTACGGCTCGCCGCATCCCGAAGGCGTGCCGGTCTATCGCGTGAGCGTGAACGTGCAGCGCTTCGAATCGTGGCCGGGCTCGCATGCGCTGATCGACGCGGTCTGGAGCGTGCGCTCGCTCGACTCCCAGACCGTCATGACTTGCCGCAGCGTGCTCAACGAACCGGTCGGCGACGGCTACGACGCGCTCGTGGTCGGCCACCGGCGCGCCGTCGCATCGCTCTCGCAGGCCATTTCGAGCGGCGTGCGCGCGCTCGCGGCCACGCCGCGGGTGACGGGCGCCGCGGCAGCGGTGGCGGCGGCGGTGTCGAAAGGCGGCGCCAAGGCCGCCGTCGTCAAAACGAAGCCCGTCAGCATCGCCTGCCCGCAAGTCGCGCCGGTCGCTGAATCGGCGGGATCGGGGGGTAAAGGCTCGCTCATCGCGCGCCGCTTCCTCGACGGAACGCGGCGCGCGCTCCCACCCGCGTCTCGCCAGTCGGCGCCGCGCTCATGCCGCGCCGGCCCATCTCAAACGGTCAAACGCACGCCGCCCGCGATAATGTCGCGTTGCCTTGTCGCTTTGACCGTTTGCCTATGTTTCGCTCCTTCCCCACGCTCTGGAAAAAATGGCGCGCCTCGCGCAGCGCCGGCCAGCAGCTCGACGCCCTGCTCGCCACCGCCGACGCCGACGCGCCCTACGCCGAACGCAGCGACTGGCTGATCGAACTCGCCCACTGGATCCACCGGCGCGGCAAGCTCGACGGCGCCGGCCGGGTGGTGCCGTCCGCGCCTGACACGTTCGCCGACTCCGCTCACGCCTACGCCACTGCAACCGACGCCGACGCCGACGCCCCGCCGCCGCCCGAACACGCGCGCCTGCGCTACCTGCTGCACGTGCTCGACCGCAATCCGGGCTGGAAGGCGAACGTCGGCGCCATCGTGCGCAAGCTGCTGCGCGAAAGCGACAGCATCTCGCTGCTGTGCGACGCCGGCATGCCGGTTCACTCGGGCCTGTTCGGCGCGCTGGTCGGCCGCGTCCAGGCGCAACTGATACCGCCCGCACCGAACCGCCGCGATCTGGCCGCGCTCGTCACGCTGATGTTCCCCGCCACGCACGATCCCGAGTGGATCGCGACGCTGCCGCCCGACGTGCTCGCACGCCTGCGCGCGCTGATCGCCGAGCCGCAAGCGCTTGCGCAAACCGCATCCGCTTCGCCCGACGACATCCGCGCCAGCCGCGCCCCGCAAGGCACCGAATTCACGCTCGACCTGTTGACCGCGCTGCACAACCTCAGTTGCCAGATCAGCTCGACGGGCCTCTCGCCGACCGTGCGCAGCCGTCTGTCGCGCGACGAATCGCACGTCGCCGTCGAAAAGCTGCCGTTCTTCCGCCTCACGCGCGCGATGCTCGCCGTCGAAAACGCGCGCGACTCGGGCGACGCCGCGCGGCTGCGCCAGGAAGTGACGTGGCTGCGCCTGCTGCTCGACGAATGCCGCAAAGCCACCGACGACGTCTTCGCCCATCTCTACCGCCACGGCGTGCGCGTCGACACCGTGTTCCAGGTCGAACGCATGCGCATGCGCATCGTGCGCGCCGAGCATCTGCTCGACGCCTGGATGTCCAGCGACGACGCCCGCACGCAGGCGCGCCTCGCCGCCGATCTCGTCCGGGCGAACCAGGCGAGCCAGAGCGTCTCGCACCTCGTGCGCAGCAATTTCGCGCTGCTCTCGCGCAAGGTCGTCGAGCTGTCCGCCGACACCGGCGAGCACTACATCGCACGCGACCGCGCCGAATATCTGACGATGTTGCGCATGGCGGCGGGCGGCGGCCTCGTCACGGCGGTGACGGTGTACGTGAAATTCGGCATCACGGGCGCGCATCTGCCGTCGATGATCGAAGGGCTGTTCGCGGGCATCAACTACGCGCTGAGCTTCCTCGTGATGCACTTCTGCCACTTCTCGCTCGCGACCAAGCAGCCCGCGATGACCGCGCCCACGCTCGCGCGCGAACTCGACGGCGCGAACGAAGCGCCGGGACGCGTGCGCTTCGTCTCGTCGGTGGTGGCGCTGATCCGCACCCAGGCGGCGGCCGTGCTCGGCAACGTGCTGCTCGTGTTTCCGGCCTGCCTCGCGATCCAGCTCGTGTGCGGCTGGCTGTTTCACGCCGATCTGATCTCGCCCGCCAAGGCGCACGCAACGCTGCAATCCTTCTCGCTGATCGGCCCGACGCCGTTCTACGCCGCGCTCACGGGCGTGCTGCTGTGGGCGTCGAGCCTGTTCGCCGGTTGGGCCGACAACTGGTTCGTGCTCCATCGCGTCGAGGACGCGCTGGCGTGGAACCGCCGTCTGCGCATGACGCTCGGCACCTCGGGCGCTGCGCGGCTCGCGCGTTTTTGCCGCCTGAACGCGGCGGGCGTGTGGGGCAATCTCGTGCTCGGCATGATGCTCGGCCTCGTGCCGGCGATCGTCTCGGCGGTCGCGTTTCACTTCGAGGTGCGCCACGTCACGCTCTCGGCCGGTTCGATCGGCGTGGCGATGGGCGTGCTCGGCCCGGCGACGCTCAAGAGCGGCGAGCTGTGGTGGGCCGTGGCGGGCGTCGCGAGCATGGCGGTGCTCAACGTGACGGTGAGCTTCGCGCTCGCCTTGCAGATGGCGCTGCGCTCGCGCGACCTCGCGCGCAAGGATGTGCGCCCGCTCATGCGCGCGTTCTGGCGGCGCGTGACGCGGCATCCTGCCGACCTGGTGTGGCCGATGCGCCGCGGCCAGTTGCGTGAAGACAACGAGTGAAACGCGCGTTTTGATCTGCCGTTCGGCCAACGTTACCGCCCAGGTTGACGCCGGCCATCGCGTCCTCACCGCGCCGGCGCGACGCTGAGGGACGCATCCGCCTCGCACGCAGTTTGCACTTTGTGTGCATGCATTTTTCCGTCTGCGAGGCGTTCCTCACGTTTGATCTACGTCGCGGCACGCCACCGGAGGCCGTTGCCGCGTGTAGTCACCTGGGCTACAGTCCTCATGATTCGAACCTTTCGGCACAAAGGTCTTGCATCGTTTTTTTTGGAAGGCAGCAAGGCGGGCATCCAGGCGCACCACGCGTCGCGTCTGCGGCTGCTGCTCGGCGCGCTGGATCAGGCGCGCGGGCCGCAGGACATGAACGCGCCGCCGTGGCGCCTGCACGCGCTGCAAGGCAGTCTCGCCGGGCATTGGGCGGTGTGGGTCAACGGCAACTGGCGTCTCACTTTCCTGTTCGAAGGCGCCGACGCCATCCTCGTCGACTATCAGGATTACCACTGAGGATTACCCCTAAGGGCACACGTATGAGCAGAATGCACAATCCGCCGCATCCCGGCGAAGTCCTGCGCGAATGGATTCCGCCGGAGATCACCGTGACCCAGGCGGCGCACGATCTGCATATCAACCGCGTCACGCTGTCGAACCTGCTCAACGGCAAGGCGGGCATGACGGCGAATCTCGCGCTGCGACTGTCGGCGTGGCTCGGCACCACGCCCGAACACTGGCTCGGGCTGCAGACGCAGTGGGATCTCTGGCAAGCGCGCCGGCAGCCGCGTCCGCGCATCCGGCCGCTTGCGCGTGCGGCCGCGCAAGCCGTCGTGGCGGCGCGCTGAGGGCCGCCTGACGCGGTCCCACGCCCTCTGGCGCGCGCCTTTGCATGCCCATGCGGGCAGCAAGCGCCCGACTTCCGGCGCCCTGGCGGACACGCGCTCCGGCCCGCCCCCACAACCCGCGTACAATAGCGCCTTCCCCGCAGCGTCACCTCTCTTTTCTCATGTCTTTCGATTTCTTCGCCCCCTGCCCGCGTGGCCTCGAAGCCGCGCTCGCCGCCGAACTCGCGGAAACCGCGCAACGGCGCCTGCCGCCCGGCGCGCTCCAGGTCGGCGCCGAAGTGCCCGGCGGCGTACATTTCCGCGGCAACTGGGCCGGCGGCATGGCCGCGAACCTGCATTCGCGCATCGCGAGCCGCGTGCTCCTCAAGATCGCCCAGCGTCCGTATCGCGGCGAGCAGGACATCTACGCGCTCGCCCGCGAGCAACAGTGGGAAAAGTGGTTCTCGCCGAACGAGACGATCCGCATCGACATCACCGCGATCAAGTCGCCGCTGCGCAGCCTCGAATTCGCCACGCTGCGCGTGAAGGACGCGATCTGCGACCGCATGCGCGACAAGGCCGGTTCGCGTCCGAGCGTCGATACCGCTTATCCCGACGTGCGCATCTTCGCCTTCCTGACCGCCACCGAGTGCACGCTCTATCTCGACACGTCCGGCGAGCCGCTGTTCAAGCGCGGCTGGCGTCTCGACAAGGGCGCGGCGCCGCTGCGCGAGAATCTCGCGGCCGGCATCCTGCGCCTGACGGGCTGGACGCCCGAGCAGCCGCTCTACGATCCGATGTGCGGCTCCGGCACCTTCCTCGCGGAAGCGTGGCAAGTCGGCCTCGACATCGCGCCGGGTCTGGAGCGCAGCTTCGGCTTCGAACGCCTCAAGCAGGCCGATTCGGCCGCCTGGCGTCACCTCAAGAGCGAGGCCAACACGGCGCGCAATACGGCGCTGAGCCGCGCGCAGGATCTGCGGATCTTCGGCAGCGACATTTCGGACGTGATGCTCGACAAGGCGCGCGCCAACTTCGCGCGCGCCGGGCTCGGCAAGGTGCCGCTCAAGCAGCTCGACGCCCGCAACATGACACCGCCCGCCGAGGGCGAAGGCATTCTGGTGGCGAATCCGCCGTACGGCGAGCGTATCGAGGTGCGCGGGCGCAACGCGCGCGGCGAACTGCGCGAGCGCAATCCGCGCAACGATGACGACTACGATGCACCGGACGCCTTCCGCCGCGCCCACACCGACGCACCCGACGCCGAGTTCTTCCAGGCGCTCGGCGACGCGCTCAAGCAGCGCTTCACGGGCTGGCGCGCGTTCATCCTCACCTCGGACCGCAAGCTGCCGGGCCAGCTGCGCCTGCGCGAATCGGCCAAGACGCCGCTGTTCAACGGCGCGCTCGAATGCCGTCTGTTCCGCTTCGACCTGATCGCAGGCAGCGTGCGTCAGCGTCCGGCGGCAGGTAACGCCGACGCGGGCAGCCAGCCCGCCGACTCGCGCGACTAAATCGCGCGACTAAACTGCGCCTCGACCGGCGCGGCTCCCCGCCGCGCCGGTAACCACGACTTCACTCCGCACACCTCGCGCTCACACGCGCGACGGCCCCACTTTCGCTCCGCCAGCATCGACCGGCAGCGGATACCCTTCGTACTCCGGAAAGAGCTTCGGCAACAAGAAGTCCGGCAAGCTGTGGCGCGAAAAACAGCGCGACGTCGAAGCCGGATGGATCAGATGCAAGCAACTCCCGCGCGCATCCTCGGCGGCGAGCACGTTCTTGCCCGCGCTCACCACACGCCGGATAAAGCTTTCGTCCTCGCCGAGATTCACATCGTCGAAGCGCGCGATCTCGAACAGCGACTTGCGATACACGTAGGCGAAACCGTAAAAGAGGATGAAGTCCGCGCCGATCTGCATCTTCTCGTGGAACGTCACCGTGCTCACCTCCTGCCCCTTCAGCACATAGTGCAGCCCGACGCGCGCGTTCAGATCCATGTAGCCGAGAAAACGCGTGTGCGGCGCGTACATCCAGAACGTCGAGAGCTTGATCAGCGCGGCGTCGTTCTGGCGCAGCAACGCGGTCATATCCGCGAGATAGTGCGAGGCGTAGTGGTCGTCGTCATCGAAATGGGCGATCAGTTCGCCGCGCGCCTCGCTCACGAGCCGGTTGCGCTTGGCGCCGATCGTCATCGGCTCGCTCGACCAGAGGTAGCGCACGCGGGCGTCGCGCTGCGCGAGATCGCGCATGAACGCGTTCGGCTCGGGGCTGTCGTCGAGCACGAGCCACTCCCAGTCGGCCTGCTGGCGCGCCACGCAGCGCGCGATGGCGGGCAAAAACGCGGCGCGGTTCGCCGTGGGCGTGATGATGGAAACGTTTGGAGACATGAGCGATGCGGTGAGCGCGGCGGCAAGCGGCCGCGGATGAAGGAGGAGATGGAAACGATTACAGCAGAGTCGCGTCCGCGCCTCTCTCAGAAAAACTCGAAAACGCGTCGCGCGAAGATAAAGACGTTGAGCGCAGCCTACTGACAGGACGCTGTCAGCAGGCGGGCCGCACACTCCTCTCCACGCCGTCCGAACACCACCACGCCCGGCGAAACTCGGCACAAAACGCAGCGCGCGCGGCACACGCGGCGTGCGCCACGTGCCGTCATCTGCTGCCAGTTTTCATCCATCTCGTCCAACCTGCTCATTCGAGGAGCGCATCATGTCGACCGTTGAAGCCACCCGCGTCATTTCCTGGTTCGAAATCCCCGCGCACGATCTGGAGCGCGCCGCCCGGTTCTACGAAACCGCCTTCGATACGTCCTTGCAGCGCGAAGTCATGGGCGGCGTGCCGATGGCCCTGTTCGCGCATACCGACAACGAAACCGGCGGCTGCATCGTGTTCAATCCGCGCGACGCCCGCCCCGACACCAAGGGCGTGCTCGTGTATCTGAACGCGCAGCCGTCGGTCACGGCCGTGCTCGATCGCGTCGAAAAGGCGGGCGGCCGCAAGGAAGGCCCGGCGCTGGAACTGCCGAACAATTACGGCTACATCGGCTTTTTCATCGATACGGAAGGCAATCGCGTCGGGCTGCACGCGGCCAAGCTGGGCTGAACGCGGCGCAGCGGCGGCGTATCGGCGGCGTGTCAGCAGCGCATTAGCGACGGCACGCGGCAAGGCGCGGTGCGCGCGCGGCGCTATCATCTGCGCAACGCAATCCGCACAACGCAATTTATGCGGACGCCCCGCGCCGCCGCCCAAGCCGCACACCGCGCCGTTCCCGCCCATCGAGTCTCCCGCGCCCGACCGCCATGACCCGCCGCGCCGACCGTCTTTTCCGCATCGCCGAACTGCTGCGCGGACGCCGTCTCACCACGGCGCAGCAGCTTGCCGAATGGCTCGAAGTCTCGCCGCGCACCGTCTATCGCGACGTGCGCGACCTGCAACTGTCGGGCGTGCCGATCGAAGGCGAAGCGGGCATCGGCTACCGGCTCGCGCGCACCGCCAGCCTGCCGCCGCTGACCTTCACCGCCGACGAACTCACCGCGCTCGCCGTCGGCGCGCGCATGGCCGAGTCGTGGGGCGGCGCGGCGCTCGGCACCGGCGCGCGCGGCGCGCTCGCGAAGATCGCCGCCGCCATGCCCGCCGAAAAACGCGCGGTGCTCGAACGCATCGCCGTGTTCGCGCCGTCGTATCACGTCGATCGCGCGTATTCGGACAAAGTGGATGCGCTGCACCGCGCCGTCGATTCGCGGCTCGTCGTGCGCTTCGCGTATTGCGACCGCATCGGCGCGCAGACGCTGCGGCGCGTCTGGCCGCTCGGGCTGGTCTATTGGGGCGCGCAGTGGACGGTCGGCGCGTGGTGCGAAATGCGCGAGGGCTTTCGCAACTTCAACATCGAGCGCATGGAAAGCGTGGAAGTGCTCGAACCGTTTCCCGACGTGAGTGGACGCCGGCTCGCCGATTATCTGCGGCACGTGAATGCGCCGTCGCGCTGAGGCTTTCCTCTTGCACGATGAATGTGCGTGAAGCACCGCGCCAATAAAAAAGCGCGCATCGCTGCGCGCTTTTTCTTCTGCATGGTCCACCGGCCAGGCCGCCGATGAACGCAGCGCTTACTCCACTGCCTTCACCATATCCTCGATCACCTTCTTCGCGTCGCCGAACACCATCATGGTTTTATCCATGTAGAAGAGTTCGTTGTCGAGCCCCGCGTAACCGGCCGCCATCGACCGCTTGTTGACGATGATCGTGCGCGCCTTGTACGCCTCGATGATCGGCATGCCCGCGATCGGCGACTTCGGATCGTTCTTGGCGGCCGGATTCACCACGTCGTTTGCGCCGAGCACCAGCACCACATCGGTCTGGCCGAACTCGTTGTTGATGTCCTCCATCTCGAACACCATGTCGTAGGGCACTTCGGCTTCGGCGAGCAGCACGTTCATATGGCCCGGCATGCGGCCCGCGACCGGGTGAATCGCGTAACGCACGTCCACGCCTTTTTCGACGAGCTTGTCGGTGAGTTCCTTGAGCGCATGCTGCGCGCGCGCCACGGCGAGGCCGTAACCCGGCACGATCACCACGCTTTCGGCGTTGCCGAGCATGAACGCGGCGTCGTCGGCGGAACCCGACTTCACCGGACGCTGCTCCTGCGCGCCGCCCACCGCCGCCGCGCCCGCTTCCGCGCCGAAGCCGCCGAGCAGCACGTTGAAGAACGAGCGGTTCATCGCGTGGCACATGATGTACGAGAGGATCGCACCCGACGAACCCACCAGCGAACCGGCGATGATCAGCATCGCGTTGTTCAACGAGAAGCCGATGCCCGCCGCCGCCCAGCCCGAGTACGAGTTGAGCATCGAGACCACCACGGGCATGTCCGCGCCGCCGATCGGAATGATGATGAGCACGCCCAGCGCGAACGCGATCAGCGTCATGATGATGAACGGCAGCCACGACTGCGTGACGAAGAACAGAATGCCGAAGCCGATCATGCCGAGCGCGAGCATCAGGTTGATCAGATGCTGGCCCGGATACACCACGGGCGCGCCCTGAAACAGCCGGAACTTGTACTTGCCCGAGAGCTTGCCGAAGGCGATCACCGAGCCGCTGAACGTAATCGCGCCCACGAAGGTGCCGATAAACAGTTCGATGCGGTTGCCGTACGGCAGGAAGCCCGGATACGGCGCGTCTTCCGCGACGAGTCCGAAGGCCGCCGGCTCCGACACCACCGCATACGCGATGCACACCGCCGCGAGACCGATCAGCGAGTGCATGGCCGCGACGAGTTCGGGCATCTTCGTCATTTCGACGCGCGCGGCCACGAACGCGCCCAGCCCGCCGCCGACGATCAGCGCCGCGAACAGCAGCCCGAGGCCCAGCCCGAGATTCGAGCCGAATTGCGCGGATTCCTTGACGATCAGCGCAATCGTCGTGAGGATCGCGATGGCCATGCCGACCATGCCGAACAGATTGCCGGCGCGCGCGCTGCGCGGATTCGACAGCCCCTTGAGCGCCTGAATGAAGCAAACCGACGCCACCAGATAAAGCAGCGTAACGACGTTCATGCTCATCACGCGCCCTCCTTGCCGGCCGCCGGGAGCTTCTTCGGCTCTTTCTTGCGGAACATCTCCAGCATGCGCCGCGTGACTAAAAAGCCGCCGAACACGTTCACGGCCGCGAGCAGCACGGCCAGCGTGCCGAAGAACTTGCCCGCGAAGCCCACGGTCAGGCCGGTGGCGAGCATCGCGCCCACGATCACGATCGCGGAGATCGCATTGGTCACGGCCATGAGCGGCGTGTGCAGCGCGGGCGTGACGTTCCAGACCACGTGATAGCCCACGTACACGGCCAGCACGAAGATGATCAGATTGATGACGGTATGGTTGATGAGTTCCATCTCGGTCTCCTCGTCATGCCTTGCGCGTGACGGCGCCGTCGCGAGCCAGCAGCGTGGCCGCGACGATGTCGTCCGCGAGGTCGATGTTGAGCGTGCCTTCCTTCGTGACGATCAGCTTGAGGAAGTCGAGCAGATTGCGCGCGTAGAGCGCCGAGGCGTCGGCGGCCACCATCGACGCGAGATTCGTGTAGCCGCAGATCTGCACGCCGTGCGCCGTCACCACCTGGTCCGCGACGGTCAGCGGGCAATTGCCGCCGCGCCGCCCGGCGGCCGCGTCGGCGATCGGTCCGCGGCCGGCCGCGAGGTCGATCACGACCGAACCCGGCTTCATCGCCTGCACGGTTTCCGACGGCAGCAGCGTGGGCGCGTCGCGGCCCGGAATCAGCGCGGTCGAAATGACGATGTCGGCCTGACGCGCGCGCTCGTGCACCAGCGCCGCCTGGCGCGCGAGCCACGACGGCGGCATGGGCCGCGCGTAGCCGCCCACGCCTTGCGCGGCATCGCGCTCCTCGTCGGTTTCGTAGGGCACGTCGAGGAATTTCGCGCCGAGCGATTCGATCTGCTCCTTCACCGCCGGACGCACGTCCGACGCCTCGATCACCGCGCCCAGCCGCCGCGCCGTGGCGATCGCCTGCAGGCCCGCCACGCCCGCGCCGAGGATCAGCACGCGCGCGGCCTTCACGGTGCCGGCGGCGGTCATCAGCATGGGCATGAAGCGCGGATACAGGTTCGACGCCACCAGCACCGCCTTGTAGCCGGCGATATTGGCCTGCGACGACAGCACGTCGAGGCTTTGCGCGCGCGTGGTGCGCGGCGCGGCTTCGAGCGCGAACGCGGTCAGGCCCGCATCGGCGAGCCGTTGCGCATTGTCCGCATTAAAGGGATCGAGCATGCCGGCCAGCACCGCGCCGCGCTTCATGAAGGCCAGTTCGCTGACGCTCGGCGACTGGACCTTGAGCACGAGATCGGCGCCGAATGCGGCAGCCGCGTCGGCGATCTGCGCGCCGACGGCCGTATAGGTTTCGTCCGGAAAGCTCGCGCCGACACCGGCGCCTGCCTGGATGGTGACCGTATGGCCCTGCGCGACGTATTTCTTGACGGTCTCGGGCGTCGCGGCCACACGGCTTTCGTTCGCCCGGGTTTCTGCGGGCACTCCGATATGCATCGTTGTTTCCTCCTCGGCCTGCTTCTCTTTCTGATCTGGCTCGAATCGAGCGGAGTAAGGCCGACGAGGCGCGCCGGCTCTTATTGCAACGTTCTCGACATTCTCAAACGGGCAAGGCAACGGCAAACGACGCACCACTTTAACCGAAAGGGGCGCGGCCTTTGAAGCGGGATTTATCCCCTTTTTTTGTATCGCCTACAACGCGGCATGTCGTCCGACCGGACGGTTGGCGGCGCGCCTGGCGAGCCGCCCGGCAGATTGGCAAGGCATCCCAGGCATCGCCGTCCGCGCGTCGCGCCGACGATCCGGCCCCGGGCAGCGTTTGGCGCGTCCCGGTAAAATAGCGGCCCATGAACGATGAAACCTGGGCACCCCACGTTACCGTGGCCGCCGTCGTCGAGCGCGACGGGCGTTTTCTGCTCGTCGAGGAGCACACGGCGAACGGCCTGCGCCTGAACCAGCCCGCCGGCCATCTGGAGGCCGGCGAGACGCTGCACGAAGCCGTCGTACGCGAAACGCTCGAGGAAACCGCCTACGCATTCGCGCCCGAGGCGCTCGTCGGCATGTACATGACGCACTTCGGCAAGCCGGGCGAGTCCGGCACGACCTATCTGCGCTTCACGTATTGCGGCAACGTCGCGGCCGAACCGGAAGATCGCGCGCTCGATCCGGACATCGTCCGCACGTTGTGGATGAGCGTCGACGAGCTGCGCGCCGCGAGCGAGCGCCATCGCACGCCGCTCGTGATGCAATGCGTCGACGATTACCTCGCGGGCAAGCGCGCGCCGCTCGATTTCGTGCAGACGCACGCGGTCGGGCCGAAGGCGGACGGCACGGCAGGCACCGTGGGACCCAAAGGCTAAGCGCCGCGATCCGGCGCAACAAGGCAGCAGAAGATGAGCAAACGTAGAGTGGTGGTAGGCATGTCGGGCGGCGTGGATTCGTCGGTGACCGCATGGCTGCTCAAGGAGCAGGGTTACGACGTCGTCGGTCTGTTCATGAAGAACTGGGAAGACGACGACGACGGCGAGTACTGCTCGACGCGTCAGGACTGGATCGACGTGGTGTCGGTCGCCGACCTGATCGGCATCGACGTCGAAGCGGTGAACTTCGCCGCCGAGTACAAGGACCGCGTGTTCGCGGAGTTCCTGCGCGAGTATTCCGCGGGCCGCACGCCGAACCCCGACGTGCTCTGCAACGCCGAGATCAAGTTCAAGGCCTTCCTCGACCACGCGATGACGCTGGGCGCGGAAACCATCGCGACCGGCCATTACGCGCGCGTGCGCCAGAACGAAAGCAACGGCCGCTTCGAACTGCTCAAGGCGCTCGATCACACCAAGGATCAGTCGTACTTCCTGCATCGTCTGAACCAGGCGCAGCTCTCGAAGACGATGTTCCCGCTCGGCGAGATTCCCAAGACGAAGGTGCGCGAGATCGCCGAACAGATCGGCCTGCCGAACGCGAAGAAGAAGGATTCGACCGGCATCTGCTTCATCGGCGAGCGGCCCTTCCGCGACTTCCTGAACCGCTATCTGCCGACCAAACCGGGCCCGATGATGACGCCCGACGGCAAGACGGTCGGCGAGCATATCGGCCTCGCGTTCTACACCTTCGGGCAGCGCAAGGGCATTGGCCTCGGCGGCAGCAAGGACGGCAGCGGCGATCCGTGGTTCGTGGCGGGCAAGGACATCGCGTCGAACACGCTTTATGTCGTGCAGGGCCACGATCACCCGTGGCTGCTCGCGCACGATCTGCGCGCGGGCAACGTGAGCTGGGTCGCGGGCGAGCCGCCGGCCGACGGCCACGCGTGCGGCGCGAAGACGCGCTATCGCCAGGCCGATGCGCCCTGCTCGTTCGCGAATGCGGCTGAGTTCGGCGACGGCCAGTTCTCGCTGCATTTCCCGGACGCGCAATGGGCCGTGACGCCCGGCCAGTCCGCCGTGCTCTATGACGGCGAGGTGTGCCTCGGCGGCGGCATCATCGAAGCGGTCACGACGCTCGAACCGCACGTGCCCGCCGTGCTGCCACCGGTCGCGCCGAAGAAGAAGCGCTCGCCGCGCAAGAAACCGGCACAATTTGCCGCCGGTGCGAAAACCGGCGCCGCGACGGCCGGCCAGGCCTGAGCAGACTCAAGCTCAATTTCAGGCTCAGGCTCGACACGCGCGGCGCACCCTGCGCCGCGCGCTCCCTCCTCCTCCCTCGCTTGGCGAATCGCTGCGCAAATCTTGCGCGCAGCTTTCCTCGCGCATTTGTCAATGCGGCAAATTTGCCCGCCTCCCGGCTAGTTTCACGAACTTGCGGCATCATTCGGGCACGCCGCCGCCGTTACCCGGGCGCGGCGAACGCGCGCCGCCCGACCGGCTGGCGCGACGACACAAGAGATCGAGGAGTCCCCGAATGTTTTCCCGACGTTACCTCGCCATGTGGTGCGCGGTGCTGCTGCTCGCAGCCTGCGTGATCGCAGCGGCGCTCCATCACCTGTCGTGGCTGTGTGCCGCAGTGCCCGCGCTGATCGTCGCGCTCGGCCTCTGGGACATGACCCAGCAACGCCACGCGATCCTGCGCAATTACCCGCTCTGGGGCCATCTGCGCTTCCTGTTCGAATTCGTGCGGCCCGAAATCCGCCAGTATTTCGTCGAAGACGACACCGACGAAAAGCCGTTCTCGCTCGTGCAGCGCAGCGTGGTTTATCAGCGCTCGAAGAACGTCGTCGACAGCCGCCCGTACGGCACCGAACTCGACGTGAAGGCCGTCGGCCACGAGTGGATCAGCCACTCGCTCGCGCCGACGAAACTCGACAGCAGCGACTTCCGCATACTGGTCGGCGCGACCCGCGAACAGCCGTACTCGATGTCGCTCTTCAACGTCTCGGCGATGAGCTTCGGCGCGCTTTCCGCGAATGCGATCCGCGCGCTCAACCTCGGCGCGAAAAAAGGCGGCTTCGCGCATGACACGGGCGAAGGCTCGCTCTCGAAGTATCACCGCGAACACGGCGGCGACATCATCTGGGAAATCGCCTCGGGCTACTTCGGCTGCCGCAACGACGACGGCACCTTCAGCGCCGAAAAATTCCAGCGCCTCGCGCACGAGCCGCAAGTCAAGATGATCGAGGTGAAGCTTTCGCAAGGCGCGAAGCCGGGCCACGGCGGCATGCTGCTGGCCGCGAAGGTCACGCCCGAAATCGCCGAAACGCGCGGTATTCCGTTGGGGCATGACTGCGTGTCGCCGTCGCGCCATTCGGAGTTCTCCACGCCGCGCGGCCTGCTCGAATTCGTCGAGCGCCTGCGCAAGCTCTCGGGCGGCAAGCCGACCGGCTTCAAGCTCTGCATCGGCCATCCGTGGGAATTTTTCGGCATCGCCAAGGCCATGCTCGAAACCGGCATCCTGCCCGACTTCATCGTCGTGGACGGCGCGGAAGGCGGCACGGGCGCGGCGCCGATCGAGTTCACCGATCACATCGGCACGCCGCTCCAGGAAGGGCTGCTGCTGGTGCACAACACGCTCGTCGGCATCGGCCTGCGCGACAAGATCAAGATCGGCGCGAGCGGCAAGATCATCACCGCGTTCGACGTGGCGCGCACGCTCGCAATCGGCGCGGACTGGGTCAACTCGGCGCGCGGCTTCATGTTCGCGGTCGGCTGCATCCAGGCGCAGAAGTGCCACTCGGACCGCTGCCCGACCGGCGTCGCCACGCAGGACCCGGTGCGCCAGCGCGCGCTCAACGTGCCCGACAAGGGCGAGCGCGTCTACAACTTCCATCGCAACACGCTGCACGCGCTGCAGGAACTGATCCAGGCCGCCGGTCTCGCCAGCCCCGCCGATCTGCGCGCGCATCACATCGTGCGGCGCGTGTCGTCGTATGAAGTCAAGCTGATGTCGGAGCTGCTCAAGTATCTGAAGCCCGGCGATCTGCTCGAAGGCCGCTATCGCTATCAGTTGTACGAGAAGTGGTGGCCGGTCGCGCGCAGCGATTCGTTCGCGCCGGAAGTGGAAAAGATCGTCTGACGACGGAGTCATTGACGCAGCGATCGATGCGTGCGCAACATCATAGGCGTAGCGCACGCATGGCGAAAAAAAAAGCGCGCAGAGCGAATCTGCGCGCTTTTTTGTGTCCGCGAGACCGAGCCTCGCGGGCGGCGGACCTCAGCCTTGCGGCACGGTGTCCGCGAACGACGCGCGCTGCATCAGCTTCTCGAAGTGCTTCGCGAGATTCGGATACGGCTCGCGCCAGTCGAGTTCCGGCTGGCGGAAGTCGAGATAGCCGAGCGCGCAGCCCACGGCGATATCCGCGAGCGTGTAGCGGTTGCCCGCGCACCACGCGTTGGCGTCGAGACCCTTGGCCATCGCCTTCAGACCTTCCTGAATCTTGCGCTGCTGACGCTCGATCCACGCTTCGCTGCGCTGCTCGGGCGTGCGCTGCGTGTATTCCGAGCGGATCAGGACGGCGGCGTCGAGCATGCCGTCGGCGAGCGCTTCCCAGCACCGCACTTCGACGCGCTCACGCCCGTTCTGCGGAATCAGCTTGCCGACCGGCGAGCGCATGTCCACGTATTCGCAGATCACGCGCGAATCGAACACCGCCTCGCCGTCCTCCATCACGAGACACGGCACCTTGCCCAGCGGGTTGAAATCGTGGATGGCGGTTTCCTCGCCCCACACGTTCTCAAGCACCAGCTTGTAGTCGATTTTCTTTTCAGCGAGCATGATCCGCGCCTTGCGGACATACGGGCTGCCGAGCGAACCGATAAGTTTCATCGCACCTGCCTTTTCTGTAATCCGGCCGAAGTATACGTTGGATTCGCCAAATTCTGACGGGTTGACTTCGGTCACGCAGGATTTTGCCGACAGATGCGTCAGGAAGACGACAGCCTGGACGCCCCGCGCCGCAGCATCGGGACACCTGTCGGACCCGACAATCAGACGCTGCGATCGCACGCTACAATCGCATGATGGACACGACCCTCACGGAAAGCGCCTCGGCCGCTTCGCGCGCCGCTGCCGATGCGCCGCGCGGCCCCGACGGCGGCGCAGAGCTTTACCGCGCGCGCCGCGAACGCGTACTCGCCGCGCTGCGCGCCCAGGGCGGCGGCGTGGCGCTGGTGCCGACCGCGCCCGAAGTGCTGCGCAACCGCGACGCCGATTATCCCTACCGGCACGACAGCTATTTCTACTACCTGACCGGCTTCACGGAGCCGGAGGCGCTGCTCGTGCTCGACGCGAACGCGGGCGAGAACCAGCCGTCGTCGGTCCTCTTTTGCCGCGCGAAGAACGTCGAGCGCGAAACGTGGGAAGGCTTCCGCTTCGGGCCCGACGGCGCGCGCGAGGCGTTCGGCTTCGACGCCGCGCTGCCATTCGACGACCTCGACGCGCAGATCCCGCGTCTGATCGCGAACCGGCCCGCGCTGCATTACGCGCTCGCGGCGTCGGAGCGTTTCGACGCCCAGGTGAAGCGCTGGATCGACGCCGTGCGGGCGCAGGCGCGCGGCGGCACGAGCGCGCCCGCCGCCGCGTACGACCTGATTCCGCTGCTCGACGACATGCGGCTCATCAAGGACGCGCACGAACTCGACACCATGCGCCGCGCCGGCCACATTTCCGCGCTCGCGCATGTGCGCGCGATGCAGGCCTGCCGCCCCGGCATGCACGAGTACGAGATCGAAGCCGAACTGCTCTACACGTTCCGCAAGCACGGCGCGCAGTCGCCCGCCTACGGCTCGATCGTCGCCGCGGGCGCGAACGCCTGCGTGCTGCACTATCCGGCGGGCAACGCCGTGGCGCGCGACGGCGACCTGATCCTGATCGACGCCGCGTGCGAGCTGAACGGCTATGCCGCCGACATCACGCGCACGTTTCCCGCGAGCGGACGCTTCACGAGCGCGCAGCGCGAGCTGTACGACATCGTGCTGGCCGCGCAGCAGGCCGCCATCGACGCCACGCGCGCGGGCGTGAACTTCGAGGCGCCGCACGACGCCGCCGTGCGCGTGCTCGCGCAAGGGCTGCTGGACACCGGCATCATCGACAAAACCCGCTTCGCCTCGGTCGACGACGTGATCGCCGAACGCGCCTACGCGCGCTTCTACATGCATCGCACGGGACACTGGCTCGGCATGGATGTGCACGACGTCGGCGATTATCGCGAGCGCGGCGTGCAACCCGGCGCGCAAGCCGACGCCCCGCCGCCGTGGCGCACGCTGCGCGCCGGCATGACGCTGACGATCGAGCCGGGCCTTTACGTGCGCGCGGCCGAAGACGTGCCCGAGCGCTATTGGGACATCGGCATCCGTATCGAGGACGACGCGATCGTCACCGAAACCGGCTGCGAGCTGATCACGCGCGGCGTGCCCGTCCATGCCGACGAAATCGAAGCCCTGATGCAGGACGCGCGCCGCGGCGCGTGAGCACGACGAGAACCGACAGAACCACTATGAACGCAGCGACCGACCCTTCGACGCACGCCGACCGCGCGCCCTACGACTACGACGTGCTGATCGTCGGCGCGGGGCCGGTGGGGCTCGCGCTCGCGGGCTGGCTGGCCGGACGCAGCGCGACGGCGCAACTGTCGGTCGCGCTGATCGACGCACGCGAACCCGAAGACTGCGCGGGCGACCCGCGCGCGATCGCCGTCTCGCAAGGCAGCCGCACGCTGCTGCAAGCGCTCGCGTGGCCGCAGGACGCGACGCCCATCGAGCGCATCCACGTCTCGCAGCGCGGTCACTTCGGCCGCACGCTGATCGACCGTCACGATTACGCGTTGCCCGCGCTCGGTTACGTCGCGCGCTACGGTGCGATCGTGCAGTCGCTCGCGCACGCGCTCAAGACGGCGCTGCCCGGCACGCGCGTGCACTGGCTGCATCACACGCAGGCGCACGAACCGACCGTCGATCACGACGGCGTGACGCTGCCCGTGGAAAGCGCGGGCGTCGTGCGTACGCTGCGTGCGCGCATTCTCGTGAACGCGGAAGGCGGGCTGTATCGCGCGCAATCGGAACGGAAAAAGAAGCAGGAAGCTTCTGAGGAATCGCGCGCTGAAGCCGATGTTGATATCGATATCGATGAAGCCGACTCCGCGCCCGAATCGCCGACGCAAAAGCGTACGCGCGATTACGGCCAGACCGCGCTCGTCGGCGTGGTGACGGTCTCGGCGCCGCAGCCGCACGTGGCGTGGGAACGCTTCACCGAGGAAGGCCCGATCGCGCTGCTGCCGATGGGCGGCGTGCGCGGCGCCGATTACGCGCTCGTCTGGTGCAGCGCGCCGGACGAAGCCGAACGCCGCGCCGCCCTTTCCGACACCGATTTCCTCGCCGAACTCGGCGCGGCGTTCGGCGCACGCATGGGCCGCTTCACGCAGATCCACGGACGCGCATCGTTTCCGCTCGGCCTCACGGCGCTCGACACGCTGGTGTCGGGCCAAAGCCGCATCGCGGCGGTCGGCAACGCGGCGCAAACCCTGCATCCGGTCGCGGGACAAGGTCTCAATCTCGGTCTGCGCGACGCCCACGCGCTCGCCGACGCGCTCGCGCAACACGGCGCCACGCCGCTCGCGCTCGCCGATTTCGCGGGCCGCCGCGCCCTCGACCGCCGCCTGACGATCGGCGCCACCGACACGCTCGCGCGTCTGTTCACCATCGATTTCCCGCCGCTCGCGACGCTGCGCGGCCTCGCATTGACTGCGCTCGAATTCGTGCCGCCCGTAAAGGCGGCGCTCGCGCGGCAGATGATGTTCGGGCAGCGCAGTTGAGGCGGCACAGCGTCCGCGGTTGAAATTGCGCTCAGGGTCGAATCGTATTTAAAAGCAGCGCGCCGGGGCGTCCCCGCCCGGCCCGCGCAGCCTCGATTCCATCAACGCCCCCGCCACACCAGGGTCCGCGACCCGAGCCCCCGCATCTTGTTAACGCTAAAATAGACGTTTCCCCTTTTGAGCCGCCGCGCCGCCTGCTTCGACCTCTGTCGGAGCCAACCGGGCGCGCCGCTGCATTTTTCGCGCGTCATGTCCACATCCGGGTCCCCCCTCGGCCTTACCATCGGCCGTCACAGCCTGCGTAACAACCTGTTCGTCGCCCCGATGGCGGGCGTCACCGACCGGCCGTTCCGCCAGTTGTGCAAGCGTCTCGGCGCGGGTTACGCCGTGTCGGAAATGGTCGCGTCGAACGCGCAGCTCTGGAAGAGCGAAAAGACCATGCGCCGCGCCAATCACGCGGGCGAAGTGGAACCCATTTCCGTGCAGATCGCGGGCGCCGACCCGCAGATGATGGCCGAAGCGGCGCGGTATAACGTCGCAAACGGCGCGCAGATCATCGACATCAACATGGGCTGCCCGGCAAAAAAGGTCTGTAACGTGGCCGCCGGTTCCGCGCTGCTGCAAAACGAGCCGCTCGTCGCACGCATCGTCAAGGCCGTGGTGGACGCCGTGGGCGTGGGGCCGGACGCCGTGCCCGTCACGCTCAAGATCCGCACCGGCTGGGACCGCGACAACCGCAACGCGCTGACCATCGCGCGCATCGCCGAGGAAAGCGGCATCGCCATGCTCACCGTGCACGGCCGCACGCGCGCCGACCTCTATCACGGCGACGCGGAGTACGAAACGATTGCCGCCGTGAAGGCCGCCGCGCGCATTCCGGTCGTCGCCAACGGCGACATCCGCACGCCGCAGAAGGCGCAGCACGTGCTCGCCGTCACCGGCGCCGACGCGATCATGATCGGCCGAGCTGCGCAGGGGCGTCCGTGGCTGTTCCGCGAAATCGAGCATTTCCTCGTCACCGGCGAGTTGCTGCCGTCGCCGCGCGTGGACGAAATCCAGACCATCATGAATGAGCATCTGGAGGACCACTACGCGTTTTATGGCGAGTTTACGGGCGTGCGTACTGCGCGCAAGCATATCGGCTGGTACACTCGCGGCCTTTGCGGCGCCAATACCTTCCGGCACCGCATGAATACGCTGGACACCACGCGCGAACAGCTCGCCGCCGTCAACCAGTTCTTCGACGAGCAGAAGGCCGTATCCGACCGTCTCGTCTATGTCGACGAAGAAAGCGGCGCGGAAGGCGAGCAAAACGGCGGGCGCGAACCAACCGATCGACTGGCAGCATGAGCAAGCACAACATCGAACAATCCGTCCGCGAGAGTCTGGGCATGTATTTCCAGGACCTCGACGGCTCCAATCCGCACGACGTCTATGAAATGGTGATGGCGTGCGTCGAAAAACCGATGCTCGAGGTGGTGCTCGAGCAGGCCGGCGGCAACCAGTCGCTGGCCGCCGAGTACCTCGGCATCAACCGCAATACGCTGCGCAAGAAGCTCCAGCAGCACGGCCTGCTGTAACGGCCGTCGCCCGCCTGCCGCTTCCGGCGCTCACCCCTCGATCTCCCGGCAACTCTCCCCCATCATGATCAAGCAAGCGCTCATCTCCGTTTCCGACAAGTCAGGCATCGTCGACTTCGCGAAATCGCTGTCGGACCTCGGCGTCAAGATCCTTTCGACCGGCGGCACCGCGAAACTGCTCGCGGACGCGGGCCTGCCCGTGACCGAAGTCGCCGACTACACCGGCTTTCCGGAAATGCTCGATGGGCGCGTGAAGACGCTGCATCCGAAGGTCCACGGCGGCATCCTCGCGCGCCGCGACCTGCCGGAACATATGGCCGCGCTCGAAAAGCACGACATCCCGACGATCGACCTGCTGGTCGTGAACCTCTACCCGTTCGTCCAGACGATCTCGAAGGAAGAGTGCTCGCTGGAAGACGCGATCGAGAACATCGACATCGGCGGCCCGACCATGCTGCGCTCGGCGGCGAAGAATCATCGCGACGTCACGGTGGTGGTCGACCCGACCGACTACGCCACGGTGCTCGAAGAGATGCGCGCGAACGGCAACAACGTCGGCTACGCCACGAACTTCCGCCTCGCGACCAAGGTGTTCGCGCACACGGCGCAGTACGACGGCGCGATCACGAACTATCTGACGAGCCTGACCGAAGCGCTGGAGCACAAGTCGCGCAACGCCTACCCGGCCACGCTGAACCTCGCGTTCGACAAGGTCCAGGACCTGCGTTACGGCGAGAACCCGCACCAGAGCGCCGCGTTCTACCGCGATCTGGCCTCGCCCGCCGGCGCGCTCGCGAACTACAAGCAGCTCCAGGGCAAGGAACTCTCGTACAACAACATCGCCGACTCCGACGCGGCGTGGGAATGCGTCAAGACCTTCGACGTGCCCGCCTGCGTGATCGTCAAGCATGCGAATCCGTGCGGCGTGGCGGTGGGCACGGACGCGCTCGAATCGTATTCGAAGGCGTTCCAGACCGATCCGACCTCGGCGTTCGGCGGCATCATCGCCTTCAACCGCGAAGTGGACGAAGCCGCGGCGCAAGCCGTGTCGAAGCAGTTCGTCGAAGTGCTGATCGCGCCGTCGTTCTCGGACGCGGCCAAGGCCGTGTTCGCGGCGAAGCAGAACGTGCGTCTGCTCGAAATCGCGCTGGGCGAAGGCCATAACGCGTTCGATCTGAAGCGCGTGGGCGGCGGCCTGCTGGTGCAGTCGCTCGATTCGAAGAACGTGCAGCCGCACGAACTGCGCGTCGTGACGAAGCGTCACCCGACGCCGAAGGAAATGGACGATCTGCTGTTCGCCTGGCGCGTCGCGAAGTTCGTGAAGTCGAACGCCATCGTGTTCTGCGCGAACGGCATGACGATGGGCGTGGGCGCGGGCCAGATGAGCCGCGTGGACTCGGCGCGCATCGCCAGCATCAAGGCGGAAAACGCAGGCCTGAAGCTCGCGGGTTCGGCTGTGGCGTCGGACGCGTTCTTCCCGTTCCGTGACGGCCTCGACGTGGTGGTCAACGCGGGTGCGACCTGCGTGATCCAACCGGGCGGCTCGATGCGCGACGACGAAGTGATCGCCGCCGCCGACGAGCACAACATCGCCATGGTCATGACGGGCATCCGCCACTTCCGTCATTGATTCATCGCTGATCCACAGCTGATCGGCGCGCTTTAACAGGCGAAAGCCCGCTGGACCACGCGTCCAGCGGGCTTTTTCTTTGCGGCGCGCCGCACGTGCATGAGGCCACGCCGCGCCGCGCATGGCTCGCGGCATCGCCGGCATTCGTTGTACCATCCGAAACACACTCGTTTTTCCCGCATTTCATGAGAATTCTCGGCATCGACCCCGGCTTGCGCGTCACGGGCTTCGGCGTGATCGAACGTCACGGCCACACGCTTTCCTACGTCGCGAGCGGCGTCATCCGCACCGCCGATGCCGATCTGCCGACGCGCCTGGGCACGATCTTCGAAGGCGTTTCGACGCTGATCCGCCAGCACGCGCCCGACCAGGCCGCGATCGAAAAAGTCTTCGTCAACGTCAATCCGCAGTCGACGCTGCTGCTCGGCCAGGCGCGCGGCGCGGCCATCTGCGGGCTGGTTTCCGGCGGCGTGCCGGTGGCCGAATACACCGCGCTGCAGCTCAAGCAGGCCGTGGTCGGCTACGGTCGCGCGACCAAGGAGCAGATGCAGCAGATGGTCGTGCGCCTGCTGAACCTCGCCGGCACGCCGGGCACCGACGCCGCCGACGCGCTCGGCATGGCGATCTGCCACGCTCACGGCGGCGACACGCTCGCGACGCTCGGCGGCATTGCGCCCGCGCTCGCGAAAAAAGGCGTGCGCGTGCGGCGCGGGCGATTGATTGGTTGATTGGCTGACCGGCTGATCGCGCCGCAAAATCCTGGCCGGACGGCTAACGTTGACCGCGCGCGCGCCGCGCTCCGCTACACTCTGCGCTTTCCCTCATCACTGAATCCGCCATGATCGGTCGCATTGCCGGCGTACTGCTGGAAAAGAACCCGCCGCACCTGCTCATCGACTGCAACGGCGTCGGCTACGAAGTCGACGTGCCGATGAGCACGTTCTACAACCTGCCCAGCAATGGCGAAAAAGTCGTGCTGCTCACGCAGATGATCGTGCGCGAAGACGCGCATCTGCTCTACGGCTTCGGCACGATCGAAGAACGCGCCACGTTTCGCGAATTGCTCAAGATCAGCGGCATCGGTGCGCGCATGGCGCTCGCGGTGCTCTCGGGCATGAGCGTCAACGACCTCGCGCAGGCGGTCTCCATGCAGGATTCCGCGCGCCTCACGCGCGTGCCCGGCATCGGCAAGAAAACGGCCGAACGTCTGCTGCTCGAACTCAAGGGCAAGCTCGGCGCCGACCTGGGCGCGATGGCCGCTGCGGCGTCGCCGTCCGATCACGCCAGCGACATCCTCAACGCGCTGCTCGCGCTCGGCTATTCCGAAAAGGAAGGCGTCGCGGCCATCAAGAACGTGCCGGCCGGCACGGGCGTGTCCGAAGGCATCAAGCTCGCGCTCAAGGCGCTGTCGAAGGGTTGAGCGTCCGCCACGCTCGCGTGCGGCGCAGGACGTCGCACGCTGCGTGAAGTGCTGCATTGAGGCCCAACGTCGGCTGTTAGTTGCGAAGCGGAACAACGCGCCGCGCGGCCTGAAAGCGCCCTGCCCGCGCCCAGGTCGCGCGGTACAATCGCTGCATGATCGAAACCGACAAACTCGCCGCCAACCGCGTCAGCGCCGCGCCCGAGCGCGTGATTTCCGCCTCGCCCGCCTCGTCCGGCGAAGAGGCGTTCGAGCGCGCGCTGCGCCCGCGTCAGCTCGAGGAATACGTCGGCCAGGAAAAGGTGCGCGGCCAGCTCGAAATCTTCATCGAAGCCGCCAAGCGCCGCTCCGAGCCGCTCGACCACGTGCTGCTGTTCGGGCCGCCCGGTCTGGGCAAGACCACGCTCGCGCACATCATCGCGCGCGAAATGGGGGTCAATCTGCGGCAGACGTCGGGACCGGTGCTCGAACGCGCGGGCGACCTCGCCGCGCTGCTCACCAATCTCGAAGCGCACGACGTGCTGTTCATCGACGAAATTCACCGGCTCTCGCCGGTCGTCGAGGAAATCCTGTATCCGGCGCTCGAGGACTATCAGATCGACATCATGATCGGCGAAGGTCCGGCCGCGCGCAGCGTGAAACTCGATCTCCAGCCGTTCACGCTCGTCGGCGCGACCACGCGCGCGGGCATGCTCACGAACCCGCTGCGCGACCGCTTCGGCATCGTCTCGCGGCTCGAGTTCTACAACGCGGGCGAACTCTCGCGGATCGTGCAGCGCTCGGCCGCGCTGCTCGGCGCGCAGATTCATCCCGACGGCGCGCTCGAAATCGCGCGCCGCTCGCGCGGCACGCCGCGTATCGCCAACCGCCTGCTGCGCCGCGTGCGCGACTATGCCGAAGTGAAGGCCGACGGCTCGATCACCGCGCAGGTCGCCGACGCCGCACTGCGCATGCTCGACGTCGATCCCGTCGGCTTCGACCTGATGGACCGCAAGCTGCTCGAAGCGATTCTCTACAAGTTCGACGGCGGCCCGGTGGGCGTGGACAACCTCGCCGCCGCGATCGGCGAGGAGCGCGACACGATCGAGGACGTGCTGGAGCCGTATCTGATCCAGCAGGGCTTTTTGCAGCGCACGCCGCGCGGACGCGTGGCCACGCAGCTCACCTATCGCCACTTCGGCCTGACGGTGCCCGACGACGCCCGCGACGCGCGCGGCACCGACTGGGAGCCGGACGCGTCGTAAGGCGCGCCGTCCCGCGAGCGAGTCCACGATGTCCGAGCACGCCGGCCGCCGCCACGACGCTCCCGAGCCGAGCGGCTTCGTCGGCCAGCTCTCGCATCGCCTGCGCATGGCGCTCGCCGAGAGCGTCACGCATCTCACCACGGGCAGCGGTCCGAAGCTCGATTATTCGAATCCGCCGGGCGATCCCGGCCTGTTCGGCCCCGACGCCATCTGCTGGAAAGTGCACGCCGACTTCGCGGGCATGATGGCGGGCGGCATCAGCGCGCTGCTGTTGCAGGCGCTTCATCCGCTCGCGCTCGCGGGCGTGTGGGACCACTCCACCTTTCGCACCGATATCCTCGGCCGCCTGCGCCGCACCGCGACCTTCATCGCGGGCACGACCTACGGCAGCCGCGCCGACGCACTCGCGCTGATCGCACGCGTCAAAACCATCCACGAAAGCGTGACCGGTTTCGCGCCCGACGGACGCCCGTATCGCGCCAGCGACCCCGCGCTGCTCACGTGGGTGCATGTGGCCGAGGTGTCGAGTTTTCTCGCGGCGTATCTGCGTTATGTGAATCCCGCGCTGCCGGGCGCGCAGCAGGATCAGTACTACGCCGAAGTCGCGCGCATCGCGCAGTTGCTGGGCGCGACCGAGGTGCCCACGTCGCGCGCGGAAATCGCCGCCTACCTCGAATCGATGCAGCCCGAACTGGTTGCGAGCGAGCGCACGAGCGAAGTCGTGCGCGTGCTGATGGACGCGCCCACGCCGCGCCCCGCGATGCGGCCGGCCGGCGCGCTGATGCGTCAAGCGGGCATCGACCTGCTGCCGCCGTTCGCGCTGCGGCTGCTGGGCTTCGAGCGCTTCGCCCTGGCGCGCCGCGCCGTCGTGCAGCCCGGCATGCGCGCCGTGGCGCCGGTGCTGCGCTGGGCGCTCGTCAACGGCGTCTCGAAACGTGCGCGCCGACGCGCGGCCGCCCCGCCGGCATCGTCCACGTAAAAGAAAACGGCCAGCCCGCTCGCGCAGACTGGCCGCCTTGCATCGCTTTCGCACCGGCGCCGCATCACGCTTGCCGCGTAACCCGGCGTGAATCAGCGCAACACAACGTGACGCGGCGCGCGCACTTACATCTTCACCACGTCGAGCAGCGTCTTCTTGCCCGCCTTGTAGTTGTAGAGCGAGATCACGCCGTGCTTCAAATCGCCCTTCGAATCGAACGCCGTCTCGCCAATCACGCCCTTGTAGTTCGTGCTCGGGATTTCCGCGAGGATCTTCGCGTGGTCGGTCGAGTTCGCGCGCTTCATCGCATCGACGACGATATACACCGCGTCATAGGTGAACGGCGCATCGTATTCGACCGGATGGCCGAAGCGCTTCTGATACTTCGCCGAGAACGCCGCACCGCCGTCCATGCGCTCGAGCGCCATGCCAGCCTGCGAGCAGACGATGTTGTCCGCCGCCGCGCCCGCGAGCTGCGCGAGGCTTTCCGTGCAGACGCCGTCGCCCGCCAGCACCTTCGCGCGCAGGCCGAGCTGGCGCGCCTGCTTGGCGAACGGACCGCCGGTGGAATCCATGCCGCCGTACATGATCGCGTCCGGATTCTCGCCCTTGATCTTGGTGAGAATCGCGCGGAAATCGACGGCCTTGTCGTTGGTCGCGTCGTGCGAAACGACCTTCATACCGAGCGATTTCGCGGTCTTTTCGAACTCGTTCGCGAGGCCCTGGCCGTAGGCGGTCGAGTCGTCGACCACGGCGACGCTCTTCACGTTCAGGCTCTTGAGCGCGTAGTCGGCGAGCGCCGGACCTTGCTGCGCGTCGGTGGCGACCACGCGGTACGTGGTCTTGAAGCCCTGCTGCGTATAGGACGGATTCGTCGACGACGGCGAGATCTGCACGATGCCGGCGTCGCTATAGATCTTCGAGGCGGGAATCGATGCGCCCGAATTCAGATGGCCGATCACGGCGACGACCTTGTCGTCGACGAGCTTCTGCGCGACCTGGGTGGCCTGGCGCGGGTCGGCGCCGTCGTCCTGACCGTCGAGCGCGAGTGTGATCTTCTGGCCGCCGATCGTCAGACCCTTGGCGTTGATCTCTTCGATCGCGAGACGCGCGCCGTTTTCGTTGTCTTTGCCGAGGTGGGCCGAGCCGCCCGTGAGCGGGCCGACGTGACCGATCTTGACCACCTGATCCGCGGATGCATTCGCGCACATCGCGCCGAACGCGAGCACGGCGGCGCTGACCGGCAACAGCGTGTGAAGCTTGAACGTCATTGAAAATCTCCTGCGATTTGTTCTGGAAACTGCCTTTCGTATGCAACCCTGGCTTCGTCGGCACCGCCTGCCCGTGGTGCGCCCGCACGCCTCTTCAACGCGCAGCCGGCGCTCGCGGCCATCGCCCGGAACACGGGAAATCGCGGCGAGGCCCCACCGATGCGGCAAAGCACAAAGGTCGGATGAATGGTATCAGGCGCCCCCGCATCGCGGTTGGCCTTTGGAAAGGCGTCGTAAGAGGCGGGTAAGCCGATTTGACGGCAATGCGGAGGGGATGCCCGGGCCGGATGGCCCGAGACGTGGGGATGCGCTCAGGTGGCGCTTATATGACGCTTATCCAGCGCTCAAGTGACGCACAAACGCGCTCAGGTCGCGCGCTTGAGGCCGTCGTCGTCGCTGGCCGTGGGCAGATGCGAGACATCGCCCCAGTTGACGACGCTCGCCTGCGTCACACTGCCGTCGCGCGTGAAATCGACGACATTGACGCTCGTGTTCAGCAACGGCCACGCGCGCGGCGCGGCCAGCTCGACGCCGTTGGCGAAACGGTAGATGCAATCGAGCACGCCGCCATGCGCGACGACCGCGATGCGGCCTCCCGAATGCTTTGCGAGGATCGGTTCCAGCGCGTGCAGAACGCGGTGATAAAACGTGCGCTGCGACTCGCCCTCGGGCGGCTCGAAACCGGGATCGCGCGTTTGCCAGTGCGCGTATTCATCGGGAAAACGCTCGGCGATCTCGTTGCTGTCGTGGCCCTGGAACGCGCCGTAGTTGCGCTCGCGCACGCCTTCGGTCAGTTGCAGCGGCAAGCCGAGCGCGTCGGCAATCGGCTGCGCCGTTTGTTGCGCGCGCATCAGGTCGCTGGACCATACCGCATCGAGTCGCGTCCCCGCATGCGCGGCCTGCGCGATCTTCGCAGCGAGCCGTTGTGCCTGCTCGACGCCGCTCTCGGCGAGCGGAATGTCGATATGGCCCTGGATGCGCTTGATGCGGTTCCAGGCGGTTTCACCGTGACGGATGAAAAGAATCTGCGTGGTCATGAGTCGGCGATGAAAGAGCGGAACGGAAACCGCAGTTAGTTGCGTGCGCCAGCGGATGCGTCGTTGCGCACCTGAAGCCAGAACGTCACGGGACCGTCGTTGACGAGCGACACCTGCATGTCGGCGCCGAATTCGCCGGTTTCCACGACGGGATGCTTCGCGCGCGCCGCAGCGACGAAATAGTCGAACAGACGGCGGCCCTCGTCGGGCGGCGCGGCCGGCGTGAAGCTCGGGCGCAGGCCGCTGTTCGTGTCGGCGGCGAGTGTGAACTGCGACACCAGCAGCAGTCCGCCCGCCGCCCCGTTGCCGTCGATGTTCTGCACCGGCAGATTCATCTTGCCCGCCGCGTCGCTGAACACGCGGTAGCCCAGCAGCTTCGCGAGCAGTTTGTCGGCGTTCGCCTCGGTGTCGCCGCGCTCCGCGCAGACGAGCGCGAGCAGCCCCTGGCCGATCGCACCGGTCACGCGTCCTTCGACGTCCACCTGCGCGCGGCGCACGCGTTGAATCAGCGCGATCATCGAGCGCGCGCCTTCGACGCGCGCGCGCCGTTCAAGCCTGAACGCGCCATCACGCAGTCAGCGTCACGCGCGCGAAGCGGCGCTTGCCGACCTGCACGACGAACTCGCCCGCTTCGACCTTCAGGCCCTTGTCGGACACGGTGGCGCCGTCGATCTTCACGCCGCCCTGCTCGATGTTGCGCAGCGCTTCGCTGGTCGACGGCACGAGGCCCGCCTGCTTGAGCAACTGGCCGATCGCCAGCGGCGCGCCCGCGAGCGTGACCGACGGAATATCGTCCGGCACGCCGCCCTTCGCGCGGTGGTTGAAGTCTTCGAGCGCGCGCTCGGCGTCGCCTTGCGAGTGGAAGCGCGCGACGATTTCCTGCGCGAGCAGCACCTTGAAATCGCGCGGATTGCGGCCCGCTTCGATTTCACGCTTGTAGCCTTCGATCTCGTCCATCGGACGGAACGAGAGCAGCGTGAAGTAACGCCACATCAGCGTGTCGGAAATCGACATCAGCTTGCCGAACATGTCGTTCGGCTTTTCGCTGATACCGACGTAGTTGTGCTTCGACTTCGACATCTTTTCGACGCCGTCGAGACCTTCGAGCAGCGGCATGGTCAAGATGCACTGCTGTTCCTGGCCGTACTGCTTTTGCAGTTCGCGGCCGACCAGCAGATTGAACTTCTGGTCCGTGCCGCCGAGTTCGAGGTCGGCGTTGAGCGCGACCGAGTCGTAACCCTGCATCAGCGGGTAAAGGAACTCGTGGATCGAGATAGGCACGCCGCTCTGGAAGCGCTTGGTGAAGTCCTCGCGCTCCAGAATGCGCGCGACCGTGTAGCGCGACGCGAGCTTGATCATGCCGTCGGCGCCGAGCGGCATCGACCATTCGCTGTTGTAGCGGATTTCGGTCTTTTCGCGGTCGAGCACGAGCGCGGCCTGCTCGAAATACGTCTTGGCGTTCGACTCGATCTGCTCGCGCGTGAGCGGCGGACGCGTGGCGTTGCGGCCCGACGGGTCGCCGATCAGCGAGGTGAAGTCGCCGATCAGGAAGATCACGGTATGGCCGAGATCCTGCAACTGGCGCATCTTGTTGAGCACGACCGTGTGGCCGATGTGGATGTCGGGCGCGGTCGGATCGAGGCCGAGCTTGATGCGCAGCGGCTTGCCGGTGGCCGCGCTTTTCGCGAGCTTCTGCTCGAATTCTTCTTCGATCAGCAGTTCGTCGACACCGCGCTTCGTGACGGCGAGCGCGTGACGAACTTCGTCGGTGACCGGAAAGGCGGGTTTGGCGCCGCTGTGGGCGCCATTGGAAGATGCGGAATCGGTGCTCATGCTTCGATCGATTGGAGTGCGTTAGGTCTGGGACTAACCCGGGATTTTACGTGATTCGACTGACAGGGCCGAGGATTGCGGCGGCATGCGCCGTTTTTCACGGCGAATCGCGCTCGCGGACGCGTCCGGGAACCAGCACACAGGGTCGCACAATCCGCCGATCCGCTCCATTCGTCCGAACGGCTTACGCCGAACGGCTATTGCCCCGATAATCATCGTCAGATTCCCTTCTTAGCCTTTCCGAGAGGAGCAGAACGTGGCGCCACGCGAAGCACGAAAAGACAGCGCACATCCCGCCGACGGCGTGTATTTCGGCCTGATGTCGGGCACCAGCATGGACGGCGTGGACGGCATCGCCGTGCGCTTCGAGCAGGGCCAGCGGCCGGTCGTGCTGGCCGAGGCATTCGTCGGTTTCGCGCAGGGGCTGCGCGAGGCGCTCTTTTCGCTGCAGCAGCCGGGCGAAAACGAGATCGAGCGCGCCGCGCTTGCGGGCAACGCGCTCGCGGCCCGTTACGCGGTCTGCTGCCACGAACTGCTGCGCGCGGGCAACGTGAACGCCGGCGAGGTGCGTGCGATCGGCGCGCACGGCCAGACCATCCGGCATCGGCCCGAAAAAGGCTTCACGGTGCAGATCCAGAATCCGGCGCTGCTCGCCGAACTCGCGCATATCGACGTGATCGCGGACTTCCGCAGCCGCGACGTCGCCTCGGGCGGCCAGGGCGCGCCGCTCGTGCCCGCATTCCACGCGACGCTGTTCGGCTCGCAGGAAGAAACGCGCGTCGTCTGCAATCTGGGCGGCATCAGCAACATCACGATTCTGGACGCCACGGGCTCGGTGCGCGGCTTCGACTGCGGCCCGGCCAATGCGCTGCTCGACCTCTGGTCGGAGCGCCATCTGGGCAAGCCTTACGACGAGAACGGCCAGTTCGCCGCCAGCGGCACCTTGCAGCAGCCATTGCTGAACGCCCTGCTCGACGAGGCGTTTTTTGAGCAGCAGCCGCCCAAGAGCACCGGACGCGATCTGTTCAATGCGCAGTGGCTCGACGCCAAGCTGAAGGATTTCGACACGCTCGCGCCCGCCGACGTGCAGGCGACGCTCGTCGCGCTGACGGCCGTGAGCGTCGCGCGCGAGATCGAGCGTCATGCGGGCGATTGCCGCGCCGTGTACGTGTGCGGCGGCGGGGCGCGCAATCCGGTGCTGATGGACGCGCTGCAGAAGGCGCTGGAGACGGGCGGCGTAGCCGGCGTGCCGGTCATGACGACCGAAGCGCTCGGCGTGCCGCCGCAGCAGGTGGAGCCGCTCGCGTTCGCGTGGCTGGCGATGCGCTGCGTGGCGCGCGAGCCGGGCAATCTGCCGGCGGTCACGGGCGCGGCGGGCGAGCGCGTGCTGGGGGCGATTTATCCACGCTGAAGACCGCGGCGCGAGATCGGCGATGTAAACGAGAAAACGGGGCATGACGCCCCGTTTTTTACGACTGCTGCGCTTCGTTCAGACCGAGAACGACGAGCCGCAACCACAGGTGGTCGAGGCGTTCGGGTTCTTGATGACGAATTGCGCGCCGTTCAGATCGTCCTTGTAGTCGATCTCGGCGCCGACGAGGTACTGATAGCTCATCGAGTCGATCAGCAACTGGACGCCGTTCTTGTTCATCACGGTGTCGTCTTCGTTGACGGTCTCGTCGAACGTGAATCCGTACTGGAAGCCCGAGCAGCCGCCGCCTTGCACGAACACGCGCAGCTTCAGCTCCGGGTTGCCTTCCTCGTCGATCAGTTGCTTGACCTTGTCAGCCGCTGCGTCGGTAAAAACGAAGGGACCGGGCATTTCAGTCACGGGGGTCTCGGTGACAGCGTTCATTCGAACTCTCCAAAAAAGCTTCTAGCCGCTATTGTAGGGCTGTTCCTGAGTTCGTGCTTAAGCCCAGGAAATCAAGGGTTTCTCGCCACATTCTTGACTCATATCTCGAATAGGGGCGTGTCCCGTAAACGAAAAAACCGCCCGGCGCATTCCTGCGCGAGGCGGTTTTTGCAGTAACGTGCGCCTCCGCGAGGAGCGCACGCCAAAGCGCGATTAACGCTTCGAGAACTGCTTGCGGCGACGTGCCTTGTGGAAACCGACCTTCTTACGTTCCACTTCACGTGCGTCACGCGTCACGAAGCCAGCTTGCGACAGTGCCGGCTTGAGCGTTGCGTCGTAGTCCATCAGCGCGCGCGTGATGCCGTGGCGAACTGCGCCGGCCTGGCCGGTTTCGCCGCCGCCGTTCACGTTCACCTTGATGTCGAACGTCGCGCCGTGGTTCGTGAGTTCCAGCGGTTGACGCACGATCATCAGCGACGTTTCGCGCGAGAAGTAGTCGGCGATGGGCTTACCGTTGACGATGATGTCGCCCTTGCCCGACTTGATGAAGACACGAGCGACTGCGCTCTTGCGGCGGCCCGTACCGTAATTCCAGTTACCGATCATGTGGGCTCCCCTTAGATCTCGAGCGCCTTCGGCTGTTGTGCCGAGTGCGGATGCGTTGCGTCTGCGTAGACCTTGAGCTTCTTGATCATCGCGTAGCCCAGGGGGCCCTTCGGCAGCATGCCCTTAACTGCCTTCTCGAGCGCGCGGCCCGGGAAGCGTTCTTGCATCTTGCCAAACGTCGTTTCGTAGATACCGCCCGGGTAACCCGAGTGACGGTAGTACTTCTTGTCCGTGGTCTTGTTGCCCGTGACCTTCAGCTTGCCGGCGTTGATGATGACGATGAAATCGCCAGTGTCGACGTGCGGGGTGAACTCAGGCTTGTGTTTGCCGCGAAGACGGCGCGCCACTTCGCTGGCGACACGGCCGAGAACCTTATCCGTCGCGTCAATCACGTACCATTCGCGCTGCACTTCATGTGCCTTGGCGGAAAAAGTCTTCATGATCGATCCAAAAAATAACTTGTGCCCTGATTCGGTCCTGCTTGTGTAGTGGCACTCGTTGGCGCCGGCGCAGGCTCTCCCTGGTCGGGCTTCCCTTTGTTTTCATCGGGTTACCCGTTTCTCCCGCGGGCATGAATGCGGGAAACCTTGGATTATAAAGGGAAATTTGAGCAGCGGTCAAAATTTGTGCGGACTTTCTGCTGGCGAGGCGCCAGGCGCACAGGATCGGGCACAAAAACGCGGACGAAAAAAAGCCCAAGCGTGTTGGCTCGGGCTTAATCCACCTTTTGGAGGAGGGTGGAGGAGACATGCTGAGGTGTCGTGAAGCACGACAACCAATGAGACGAATTATACGGATCGGCCTTGTGCGACGCAAGGAAATTTATATTGTGAAAGACTAAACCATAATGTGAAATTTTGATTTCGCGCGGCGCTTGCGATTTTTCCCATAACAATCAATGAACTAAGAAATTGCGTCAGCGCGCACGTGCAGGACAACTAGAGCGATCTCCCTAATTGCGCCAGGGAAATCCCTCGTGATCGTGGGATGTGGCGCCGCAACATGCAAGCGACGGGCATAAGCCGCACGCGCCATGTCCCCCCGGACATACCTGTAAGACGCGGGCTACAATGCCGGCTGAATCGAGAATATTGAGCTGAGGCAAGCGCATGGAATGCAAAGTTAGCTGGATGGGTCAGGACGGCATGGCCTTCGCCGCCGAAACGGGCAGCGGTCACCTCGTCAACATGGATGGCGCACCGGAAGGCGGCGGCCACAACCTCGCGCCGCGTCCGATGGAAATGGTGCTGCTCGGCACGGGCGGCTGCACGGCCTACGACGTGGTGCTGATCCTGAAGAAGAGCCGTCAGGAAGTGAGCGGCTGCAGCGTGACGCTCAAGGCCGACCGCGCGAGCGAAGACCCCAAGGTGTTCACGAAGATCCACTTCCACTTCACCGTGACGGGCAAGAACCTGAACCCGGCGACCGTGGAACGCGCGATCAATCTGTCGCACGACAAGTACTGCTCGGCGTCGATCATGATCGGCAAAACCGCCGAGATCACGCACTCGTTCGAGATCGTCGCAGCGTAAGACACGCGCACACCGGCGATTCCGGCGGCAGCAAATGAAAAAAGCCGGCGCGGTTCTCAATGAACCGCGCCGGCTTTTTGTCGATATGAGGCGGCAAAGCAGGCCGATAAGCCGGATTCTGTGCACACGCCGCGTCCGAAGACGCGCCGCGCGTGGCAGCCATTCCTCTAGGCGCGCCATTGCTGACGCGCTCAAGCTTCCTACCCGCAGACGAAATGGGGGCCCCATCCTGCATCCCGAAGATGCGCGCCTGCCTACTTGGAATTGCTCCGGGTGGAGGTTACCGTGCCGTCTACGTCACCGCAGACGCGGTGCGCTCTTACCGCACCGTTTCACCCTTACCTGATCCCGACCGAAATCGGGCCATCGGCGGTCTGTTCTCTGTTGCCCTGTTCCGCGTGTCGCCACGGATGGCCGTTAGCCATCACCCTGCCCTGTGGAGTCCGGACTTTCCTCGCCCCCTTGGCCGAAACCTCGGGGCCGCGACTGCCTGGCCTGCTTTGCGGGCGCGATCTTAGCACGGTCACGCGGACTGTGCCCGCCGCGCCTGAACTACGCGCCGACTATGCGCCGACTACGCAGCGACCAGGCAGGCGCGATTCAGCGCGCGCGTCGGCCCGAACGGAACACCGTGGCGTCGTCGTAGAACGTGCTGTTTTCGTTGGGCGTCCACCAGCCGGGAATGCCGAGCACCGGCAGCGGCGCGAAGCTGCGTCCGCTCAACTGCTCGCTCGCGGCGAGTTCGGCGCTGACAGTGGCGTCGAGATACGCGTTGCGTTCGGCGCGCGGCCACGTGAAATAGGCCTGCGGCACCGCGACGATCCACGCATGCGCCGTGCACGCGGCATAGGGCGCGATGAGCTTTTCGAGCAGCGCGTGGCCGAACACGCGCACTTCGCAGCGCGCCGCGCCGTCCAGCGTTTCGCCGATCGCCGATTCCCAGTGCGTGCGCGCCGTCACGAACAGCGTGCGCCAGTCGAAGCCGCGCAGCGCCTGCGCGAGCGCCGGATCGGCGCACGCGAACAGCACGGCGTTTTCGTCGAACAAGGTGAGCGCGTCGCGCACGTCGCCGCGCCTCGGACCCACGCCTAGCACATCGATCGCCGCCGCCTGACGCGCGTTGAGCGCCGCCTTGATGCGCGGAAACGCGAACCAGTGCAGCGCGTTGAAGAAGTCGTGTAGGTTGTGGCGCGTGGGCACGCCGCCTGTCGCGGCGATGTGCCCTTCGTAGGACGCGCCCTCGGGCAGATCGTCCTGAGCGATGAAGCCGAGCGCCTCGCCGCGCCCGGTGCGATGACCGGCCGCGCGCGCATCGGCGTTCAGCTCTTCCAGATAGCGCGCGTAGCCCGCGAGCGCCGCCTGCTGCCAGCGCCGCCCGCGCGCCGCGTGCTGGGCGAACCACGGTCGCGCCCAGTCGATGTCCGCGAAACTGCCTTCGGGCAGGCTGCGGCGCTTGAGCGAAGCCGCAGATGCCGCAGGCTCGGCGCGCGCCGCACTCGATGCGTGCGCATCGAGCGCCTGCGGCTCCGCGCCGGACACCGCGCCTTGCGTCAAGCCGGACGTCTCGCCGGACATCAAACTCAAACCAGCTTCCAGCCGATCGTCTCGCCGCCGCGCAGCGGCACGACGGGCACGTCGCCGGCCAGCACTTCGGCGGGCAGCGTCCACTCTTCGCGGCGCAGCGTGACTTTCTCGGCGCTGCGCGGCAGGCCGTAGAAGTCCGCACCGAAGAAGCTCGCGAAGCCTTCGAGCTTGTCGAGCGCGCCCGCGTTGTCGAACGCTTCGGCGTAAAGCTCGAGCGCGTGCAGCGCCGTGTAGCAACCCGCGCAGCCGCAGGCGTGTTCCTTCAGGCCCTTCGCGTGCGGCGCGCTGTCGGTGCCGAGGAAGAAGCGCGCGTCGCCCGACGTGGCCGCCTCGACCAGCGCCACGCGATGCGTCTCGCGCTTGAGGACCGGCAGACAGTAATAGTGCGGACGGATGCCGCCCTGGAAAATCGCGTTGCGGTTGTAGAGCAGATGGTGCGCCGTGATCGTCGCGCCGAGCAGGCCGGGCGCGGCGTTATCGGCGCGGATGTAATCGACGGCGTCCTTCGTCGTGATGTGCTCGAACACCACCTTCAAGCCCGGGAAGTCGCGGCGCAGCGGCGTCATCACGCGGTCGATGAAGACCTTCTCGCGATCGAACAGGTCGATGTCGGCGCTCGTCACCTCACCGTGCACGAGCAGCGGCATGCCCACTTCCTGCATCGCTTCGAGCGTCTTCGCGCACTTGCGGATGTCGGTCACGCCCGCGTCCGAATTCGTGGTCGCGCCCGCCGGATACAGCTTCACGCCATGCACGAAACCGCTCGCCTTCGCGCGGCGGATTTCCTCGGGCGGCGTGTTGTCGGTCAGGTACAGCGTCATCAGCGGCTCGAACTTCAGGCCCGCGGGCAGCGCCGCGAGAATGCGGTCGCGATACGCGGAAGCCAGTTCGGTCGTCGTGACCGGCGGCTTGAGGTTCGGCATGATGATCGCGCGGCCGAACTGGCGCGCCGTGTGCGGCAGGACCGCCGCCAGCATCGCGCCGTCGCGCACGTGAAGGTGCCAGTCGTCGGGGCGGGAAAGCGTGAGGGTCGTGGGGGAAGATGCGTTCATGGCGTGATGTGAGGCGCGGCTAGGGATCGATCGGAGCGCCGGCGGCGGCGTTCCGTACATTCCATGCATATCGCGGGCGGCGCGCGGCGCGTCTGATCACCTGCCAGCACGTCCGACGACGGAAGGCGTCGCGTGCGCACGACAACGCGCGACCTGACACGACTCGCCGATGCCCGCGCGGCGGCCTTGTGAGCCGGGGCGGAAAGCATCCGACAAATTTCGTATTGGCGCGCGGCGGGCCGGTGATATGCTTGGAAAATCATCATTGTACCGGGTCACGCGCCCAGCTTCGCCCGCAGCACGACACCAGCACCATGTGCCAACTTCTCGGAATGAACTGCGCCGCGCCGACGGACGTCACGTTCTCCTTCACAGGATTCGCGGCGCGCGGCGGCGCCACTGACCACCATGCCGACGGCTGGGGTATCGCGTTCTTCGAGGACAAGGCCTGCCGCCTCTTCATCGACAATCAGGCGTCGGCGCGCTCGCCCATCGCCGAGATGGTGAAGAACTACCCCATCAAGTCGCGCAACACCATCGCGCATATCCGCAAGGCCACCCAGGGCAGTTGCGCGCTGGAGAACAGCCATCCGTTCCAGCGCGAACTGTGGGGCCGCCACTGGATCTTCGCGCACAACGGCGACCTGCAGGACTTCAATCCGGTGATGTCGGGCGTCTATCAGCCGGTGGGCACCACCGACAGCGAACGCGCGTTCTGCCTGCTGCTGCAAGGGCTGCGCAAGGCGTTTCCGACTTCGCAGCCGCCGCTCGAAGAACTGTTCGCCACGCTCGAAACGCTCACGCGCGAGATCACGCAGTTCGGCGTCTTCAATTTCCTGATGTCGAACGGTCAGGCGCTGTTCGCGCACTGCTCCACGCATCTCTACTATCTGGTGCGGCGCTGGCCGTTCTCCACGGCGCATCTCGTCGATGCCGACGTGTCGATCGACTTCGCGAAGTACACGACGCCCGAGGACCGCGTGGCCGTGATCGCTACCGCTCCGCTCACCGACAACGAAGTCTGGACGCGTTTCGCGCCCGGCGACCTGCTGATGTTCCAGCACGGCGAAGTCGTCGCGCAGACCAGCGTACCGGTGCCGCAGAAGGTGCTCGACAAGCTCAAGAATCCGTCGCTCGATGCGTCGGCGAGCGCGTCGCGCGTGTCGCCGTGCGCCCAACAGCCCGGCGCCGTCGATCCGGAAGCCGTGGCGGCGTTGCAGAGCTGGGGCGAATAAGGCCTTTTTATCCGCGCAACTTCACGCCGCACCACGCCACATCACACACGCAAAAAAGCCGCGCAAGCCCGAAGGGCCGCGCGGCTTTTTTGTTGGCCGCCGTACTGCGGCCAACCAGAACGCGCGCCGGAAAAACCGGCGCGAATTCACCCCGTCAGTGCAGGATCTTCGCCAGAAAATCCTTCGCGCGATCCGACTTCGGATTGGCGAAGAAGTCTTCCTTGCGGTCGTCCTCGACGATGGCGCCCTTGTCCATGAAGATCACGCGGTGCGCGACCTTCTTCGCAAAGCCCATTTCGTGCGTCACGCACATCATGGTCATGCCTTCCTGGGCGAGTTCGACCATCACGTCGAGCACTTCGTTGATCATCTCCGGGTCGAGCGCCGAGGTGGGTTCGTCGAACAGCATCGCGATGGGATCCATCGAGAGCGCCCGCGCGATCGCCACGCGCTGCTGCTGGCCGCCCGAAAGCTGACCCGGGAATTTGTCTGCATGCGCGCGCAGACCCACGCGATCGAGCAGCTTGAGGCCCTTCTCGCTGGCTTCGTCCTTGCTGCGGCCGAGCACCTTCACCTGCGCGAGCGTGAGGTTTTCGGTGATCGACAGATGCGGAAACAGCTCGAAATGCTGGAACACCATGCCCACTTTCGAGCGCAGCTTCGAGAGATTGGTGCGCTTGTCGCCCACTGACTCGCCGTTCACGAGGATCTCGCCCTGCTGGAACGGCTCGAGACCGTTGACGGTCTTGATCAGCGTGGACTTGCCCGAACCCGACGGGCCGCACACGACCACGACTTCGCCCTTCTTCACTTCCGTCGTGCAGTCGGTCAGCACCTGGAACTGGCCGTACCACTTCGAAACGTTCTTAATTGAAATCATCTTGCGACCTTTTTCTGAAGACCTTTCACAAGGCTCGACGCGATCACGCAGATCACGAAATAGCATGCGCCCGCGAACAGTACCATCTCGACCATCGTCCCGTCACGGTCGCCCACGTTGGCGGCCGTGCGGAAGAAGTCGGCGAGACTGATCACGTAGACGAGCGAGGTGTCCTGAAAGAGCACGATGGCCTGCGTGAGCAGCAGCGGCACCATCGCGCGAAACGCCTGCGGCAGCACCACGAAGCGCATGGCCTGGCCGTAACGCATGCCGAGTGCGAACGACGCGTTCACCTGTCCGCGCGGCACCGCCTGAATGCCCGCGCGAATGATTTCCGAATAATACGCGGCCTCGAACAGCGAGAACGCGATCATGGCGGACGCGAGGCGAATGTCGATGTCGGGCGAGAGGCCCAGCAGATTCTGCAGGACCTGCGGCACGATCAGGAAGAACCACAGCAGAACCATCACGAGCGGAATCGAGCGGAACACCGTGACGTAGCCCTTCGAGAACCACTCGAGCGGCTTGACGCCCGAAAGCCGCATGAGCGCGAGCAGGGTGCCCCACAGCACGCCCACGACGATCGCGCAGAGCGTGATCTTGAACGTGACGATGGCGCCGGTCCACAACGTAGGCAGTGCGCCCGGAATACCGCTCCAGTCGAAATGATGCATCACTTGCCTCCGATATAGCCGGGCAGCCGGGTTTTCGCTTCGACCCAGCGCATCAGCATCATGACGATCAGGTTGATCAGCACGTAGGCGAGCGTGACCGCGATGAACGACTCATAGGTCTGCGCCGTGTAGTCGACGAGCTGACGCGCCTGCGCCGAAAGATCGAGCAGACCGATGGTCGACGCGACCGCCGAGTTCTTGAAGATGTTGAGAAACTCGGACGTGAGCGGCGGCACGATGATGCGGTACGCGACCGGCAGCAGCACGTAGCGGTAGGTCTGCCATTGCGTGAGGCCCATCGCGAGACCGGCGGCGCGCTGGCCGCGCGGCAGCGCGTTGATGCCCGAGCGCACCTGCTCGCACACGCGCGCGGCCGTGAAGAGGCCCAGACAGATCACCGACGCCGAGAAGAACTGCACGCCCGGCGGCAGTTGCTTGAAGGCGTTGCCGATTGAAGGCGGCAGGATTTCCGGCAACACGAAGTACCAGATGAAGAACTGCGCGATCAGCGGAATATTGCGGAAGATCGCCACGTAGACCGTGCCGAGACCCGCGAGGAATGTGTTCGGCACCGTGCGCAGCACGCCGAAGATCGAACCGACGACGAGCGCGATCACCCACGCGCACAGCGACACCGACACCGTCACCCAGAGACCCGAAATGAGCCAGCCGAGGTAGGTCGTGGGTTCGCCCGTCGAGACCGGGCTGAGCAGAATGGCCCAGTTCCAGTGATAGGACATGAAGAGACTCCAACAAAAAGAACGGAAGAAGCGCCGCTTCTTCCGTTCCGTTCTAAACGCTGATCAATGCCGCGACCGGACTTAGTCGATGGCCTTGTCGTTGGGGCTCTTGAAGAGCGCCTTCATGTCTTCGCTTTCCGGGAAGTTCAGGTTGAGGCCCTTCGGCGGAATCGGCGACTCGAACCACTTCTTGTAGATCGCGTCGGCGTCGCCCGAGGTCTCGACCTTGGCGATCGCGTCGTCGGCGACCTTCTTGAACTCGGGGTCGTTCTTGCGCAGCATGCAGCCGTACGCTTCACGCGATTGCGGCGTGCCGACGATCACGAAATCGCCCGGATTGTTCGACTTCGCGCGTTCGCCCGCGAGCAGCGCGTCGTCCATCATGAACGCGACGGCACGGCCCGTGGAGAGCGTCAGGAACGACTCGCCGTGGTCCTTCGCGCTGATGATGTTCATGCCCAGGTTCTTGTCCTGGTTCATCTTGCGCAGCAGACGCTCCGAGGTCGTGCCCGCCGTCGTCACGACGGTCTTGCCCTTGAGGTCGGCGAAATCCTTGATGCCCGAATCCTTCTTGGTCATCAGACGCGTGCCGATCACGAAAATCGTGTTCGTGAACGCAGCTTGCTGCTGGCGTTCCGCGTTGTTCGTGGTCGAGCCGCATTCGATGTCGACCGTGCCGTTCTGCACGAGCGGAATGCGGTTCTGCGACGTGATCGGAACCATCTTGACCTTGAGGTTCGGCATATTCAGCTTCTGCTTCACGGCTTCGACGATTTTCATCGCGAAGTCCTGCGAGTAGCCGATCACGTTCTGCTTGTCGTCATAGTAGGAAAACGGGATCGACGATTCGCGGTGGCCCAGCGAAATGACGCCGGTGTCCTTGATTTTTTTCAGCGTCCCCGAGTCCTGCGCCTGAGCACTCGCGGCGACCAGTCCGAGAGTGGCGAGAACGAGCGCGGCCTTTTTGATTTTCATCTGTGATCTCCTTTGCAAGAATCGCGGCCAGTGTAGCAAAGTAATTATTTTGAAAGTATATGGATGGACCCTGGCGTTGTAAGCGCGCACGCGCGCGCGTGTAAGGCTTGCCGCACACACGGAAGCCACATTGCCGGCCTGCCTGGAACGCCCAAAAGAAAAGCCAAAAGAAAAGGCGGACGGCCCCTTGTGGAGACCGTCCGCCTTGACGCGCGGCCTGGGTAGGCCGCACGTATTTTGTACCGATGCCGCGCGCATGCCGCCCGGAAATCGGGCGCCGCGCGGCAAACGTAAACATTCGTCAATCAGGGATACAGACCGCGCATTTCGCGCGCCATCAGGATGCGCTTGCACGCAACGATGAACGCCGCGGTACGCATCGACACGCCCTGCTCGCTCGACACCTGCCAGACCGCCGTGAACGCTTCGCGCATCACGCGTTCGAGGCGCTCGTTGATCTCGCCTTCGGTCCAGAAGAAGCTCGAGAAGTCCTGCACCCATTCGAAGTACGAGACCGTCACGCCGCCCGCATTCGCCACCACGTCCGGAATCACCAGCACGCCCTTGTCGTGCAGAATGTCGTCGGCGGCCGTCGTGGTCGGGCCGTTCGCGCCTTCCACGATGATCTTCGTGCGGATCTTGCCGGCGTTGTGCTCGGTGATCTGGTTTTCCAGCGCTGCCGGAATCAGGATGTCGGTTTCGATGGTCCAGAATTCGTCGTTGCCGAGCATGTCGGCGCCGGCGAAGCCCGCCACGCCGCCCGTTTTCGCGACGTGGTCGAGCAGCGCGGCTGCATCGAGACCCGTCGACTTGTAGATCGAGCCGGTGTGATCCTGCACGGCGACGACCTTCGAGCCGGCTTCCTGGAACAGGCGGGCAGCGATGCCGCCCACGTTGCCGAAGCCCTGCACGGCGATGCGTGCGCCTTCGATCGACAGACCCTTGCGGCGCGCGGCTTCGCAGCCGACCACGAACACGCCGCGGCCCGTCGCTTCCTTGCGGCCCAGCGAGCCGCCGAGCGAGATGGGCTTGCCGGTCACGACGCCCGTGGCCGTCTGGCCCTGGTTCATCGAGTACGTGTCCATCATCCACGCCATGATCTGCTCGTTCGTGTTGACGTCCGGCGCGGGAATGTCGGTGTTCGGTCCGATGATGATGCCGATTTCGCTGGTGTAGCGGCGCGTCAGGCGCTCGAGTTCACCACGCGAGAGCGTGCGCGGATCGACGCGGATACCGCCCTTCGCGCCGCCGTACGGCACGTTCACGGCCGCGTTCTTCACCGACATCCACGCGGACAGCGCCATCACTTCGGACAACGTAACGTCCTGGTGATAACGCACGCCGCCCTTGCCGGGACCGCGCGAAACGTTGTGCTGGACGCGATAGCCTTCGAAGTGCGCCACGGTGCCGTTGTCGAGTTCGATCGGGCAATCGACGATCAGAATGCGCTTCGGACGCTTGAGCGTCTCGAGCCAGCGCGACAGCGAACCGAGATACGGCGCGACGCGGTCGACCTGACGAAGATAGTTGCCCCACGGACCGAGTGCGTCCGCGTGAAGATACGAAGGAACCGACGAAGACACTGCAGACTGCTGTTGGGAAGACATGAACGCTCCAGCGATCGAAGAAGTGGTGCCATTGTCAGAAAAGGCCCACGTCTATGCCAATGCCGTTTGGTCATCGCGTCATGCTTTTCTTGCATAACGTCATAAAAGTCGAAAAAACTTGTCGCTGGATCCGCTATTTACGGGCGTTTTACGACTGCGCAGGCGCGGCGGCGCGCATTGTTGCTGCGCGCGAAAAAGACCTTCTACGCGAATGCGCACGAACGCGCGCGGCTACTGCGCATCAGTCGGTACCGCGTTTGCATCGAGCGATTTTCGTGACGGTTATGCGCCGTTGCGCGCGAGTTCATCGCTGACCGCGTCCCAGACCGCGCGCACGAGCGCTTCGCGCGCGTCGTTGCCTTGCGCGGCGAGCTTGTCGCGATAGAGGCGGATTTCCATGTCGAGCGTGAACTGGCCTTCGGGCGCGCCGCGCGTGCCGCGGTCGAGGCGGATCAGCTTGCCTTGCGCCACGGCGTCTTCCACCGCGCTGTGCGGCAGGAACGCAATGCCGTGGCCCGCCAGCGCCATCGCCTTGAGCCCTTCGGCCATATCGGTTTCGTAGACGCGGTCCAGATAGAGGCGCGCGGGCGCGTTCGCCACGATCACTTCGGTCATCCGTCCGAGATAGGCGTTCGGCGTGTAGGAGAGATACGGCGCGGGCGCGTCCGGCGTGCCCGGCAGCGTGTAGCGTGCACGTCCGGCGCGCTGCGGCGCCGAATACGGGCTGATCGATTCGATACCGAGCGTGAGCGTGTCGTAGCGCGCGGGATCGAGCGTGACCGGATGGCTCGGATGGTGATAGCCCATCACGAGATCGCAGCCGCCTTCCACGAGCGATAGCACAGCGTCGTGCACGTTGAGCGCGCGCAGCCGCGTGTGGATGCGCCCGAGCTTGGCCTCGACGCGTTGCAGCCAGCGCGGGAAATACGTGAGCGACAGCGTGTGCGGCACCGCAAATTCGATGGTCTCCGCGGGCGTGGCCGTATGCCCGCGCAGCAGCGTGCGCGCTTCGTGGAACTGCGAAAGCATCGCGAGCGCCTGCTCGTAGAACACCTGCCCCGCCGGCGTGAGACGCGTCGGATAAACCGAACGGTCGATCAGTTCGGTGCCGAGCCACGCCTCCAGCGCCTGGATGCGGCGCGAGAACGCCGGCTGCGTCACGTGCCGCAGTTCGGCCGAGCGGCTGAAACTATGCGTTTCCGCCAGCGAAACGAAGTCTTCGAGCCATTTGAGTTCCATGCGGGACCGGCGAGCAAATGAGAAGTCCGCATTCTAGGCCCGCGCGCGGGCGCTGTCAGCGCAGCGCGGCCTCCAGTTCCGCCACCACGCCGCGCCAGTCGCCGAGCGTGGTCTGCCGGAACAGCCGCGCGGACGGATACCAGACCGAATCGGCGCGGCCCATGCCCCAGCGCCAGTCGGGCTGGGCGGCGAGCAGCACCCACACCGGCTTGCCGAGCGCGCCGGCCAGATGCGCCACCGAGGTATCGACGGTGATCACCAGATCGAGCGCCTCGATCAGCGCGGCCGTGGCGGCGAAATCGGGCAGATCGTCGCCGACCGCGTGCAGCGGCCAGCGGCCCGCCACGTCGGGCAGTTGCCGCACGCCCTCGCCCTTCTGGATCGCGAACCAGGCGTGGCCGTCGAGCGCGGCGAGCGGCAGCAGCGCCTTCAGCGGCAGCGAGCGGAAGGCGTCGAAATGATGACGCGGATTGCCCGCCCAGACGAGCCCGATGCGCCGCCGCACACCGCCCGAGCGGGCCGCCACGCGCATGCGCCACATCTCGACGAGGGCCGGATCGGCGTGCATATAGGAAGTCGGCGCGTAAATCGGCCGGCCGGGAAATTTGAGCGGCAAGCTCATCACGTCGCAGCAGAAGTCGTAGTCGCGCGCCATATCGGCGTCGCCGGGCGCGGCGTCGAGCACGCGCGCGACGCCCGGCACCGTCGCCACCAGCGGCGCCAGTTCGGGCGCGACCCACGCATCGACCTGCGCGCCCTGTGCGGCGAGCCACTGCGCGTAACGCACGAACTGGATCTGATCGCCCACGCCCTGCTCGCGCGCAATCAGAAAACGCTTGCCCGCAAGCGGCTCGCCCTGCCATTCGGGCGGCGGCAGCTTGCGATAGTTCGGCTTGCCGAATGCGGTGGTCTTGCGGTTCTCGAACAGCGGCCAGCCTTGTGCGTATTCCTGGCGGCGCAGCAGCAGCATGCCGAGCTGAAAGCGCGACTCCGGCAGATCCGGATTCAATTCCAGCGCGCGCCGATAGTGCGTTTCGGCTTCGTCATAGCGCGCAAGCGCCGTGTAGGCAAACGCGAGATTGTTGACGACGCCCGCCGCGTCGGGCCGCAGTGCCGCGGCGCGTTGATAGAGCGCGATCGCCTCGTCATAGCGATGCATCGCGTCGTAGGCGTAGCCGAGTTCGAAGAGCGCGTGTGCGTTGTCCGGCTCGCGCGCGACGATCGCCTCGAAGCAGGCCGCCGCCTCGGCATGTTCGCCCGCCGCGCGCAGCAGCTTGCCCAGATGCGCGAGCGTCGCCGTATCGTGCGGCGCGAGCGCGCGCGACGCGCGAAATTGCGCGATGGCGGCGTCCGCGCGTCCCGCCTTTTCGAGCGCGCGCCCCAGATTGAAGGCGAAATGCGCCGATTGCGGATCGATCTCGCGGGCGCGCGCGTAATGGTGCTCGGCACCCGCGAGGTCGCCCAGCGCCATGAACGCGTTGGCGAGATTGTTGTGCGCGTTGGCGAAATCGGGCGACCACGCGAGCGCCTTGCGCTGGAACATCGCTGCGCGCGCGTGATCGTTCTGCCGCGCGGCCACCACGCCGCGATTGCTCAAGCACTCGGCATCGGCGGGCGTATGCGCCAGCGCGCGATCCATGAGTTCGGCGGCGCGGACAAGCTCGCCGCGGCTCATCGCCAGTACGCCGAGATAGTGCAGCGCACGCGCGCAGCGGGGATCGCGAGCGAGGGCGCGCTCGTACAGCGTCTGCGCGGCGTCGAGCCGCCCGGCGCGGTGTTCGGCGAGCGCGGCATCGACGAGTGCAGTTGCGTCGTCGAGCGGAGGAAAAAGGGAATCGCGGTTCATGCGGATCGGAAAACGAGAAGCGGCCAACGCCGCCGACCTCATCACCGTATGCCGCCGCCCTCCCTATGTCTGTCAGACAGTTCCGAAACTCTGACGCAGCGCGCCTCACGCGACCAGGCGGCCCTGCCTGCAAGCCGCCCCGAATCCCCGACCGGACGCTGTCAGCGTGGTGATAAAATACCCGGCTCCCCCCGGTTCCTTTCTGATCGTAACGCCACACGTTACGTCCCCATCATGTCCGACACTCGTCCCGATACCCTCTTCGCGCTCAACGCGCTCTCCCCGCTCGACGGCCGCTACGCCTCAAAAACCGAAGCCCTGCGCGACTGGCTCTCGGAAGCCGCCTTCATGCGCAATCGCGTGACCGTGGAAATCCACTGGCTGATCGCGCTGTCGCAAGCCGGTTTCGCGGAAGTGCCGCGCTTCTCGGAAGCGTCGGAGCAGTTCCTGCTCAAGCTCGCCGAGAACTTCACGGCGCACGACGCCGCGCGCATCAAGGACATCGAGCGCGTGACGAACCACGACGTGAAGGCGGTCGAGTACTGGCTCAAGGAATCGGTGAAGGGTCAGCCGGAACTGGAGCGCGCCAGCGAGTTCATCCACTTCGCCTGCACCTCGGAAGACATCAACAACACGTCGCACGGCCTGATGCTCGCCGGCGCGCGTGAGCACGTGATCCTGCCGGCGCTGCGCTCGGTGCATCAGCGCCTCGTGGCGCTCGCGCACGCACAGGCCGACCAGCCGATGCTCTCGCGCACGCACGGTCAGCCCGCGAGCCCGACGACGCTCGGCAAGGAAGTCGCCAACGTCGCCGCCCGTCTCGCGCGCGCAATCACGCGCATCGAGAAGGTCGAACTGCTCGGCAAGATGAACGGCGCGGTCGGCAACTTCAACGCGCACCTCTCGGCGTATCCGGAATTCGACTGGGAAGCGTTCTCGAAGAACGTCGTCGAACAGCGCCTGAAGCTCACGTTCAACCCGTACACGATCCAGATCGAGCCGCACGACTACATGGCCGAACTGTTCGACGCCGTCGCACGCGCGAACACGATCCTGCTCGACCTCGACCGCGACGTGTGGGGCTACATCTCGCTCGGCTACTTCAAGCAGAAGCTGAAGGCCGGCGAAATCGGTTCGTCGACGATGCCGCACAAGGTCAATCCGATCGACTTCGAAAACTCGGAAGGCAACCTCGGTCTCGCGAACGCCACGCTGCGTCACCTCGCCGACAAGCTGCCCGTGTCGCGCTGGCAGCGCGACCTGACCGACTCGACGGTGCTGCGCAATATCGGCGTCGCGTTCGGTTACTCGCTGCTCGCCTACGACGCGCTGATCCGCGGTATCGACAAGCTCGAAGTGAATCCGCAGCGTCTGAACGACGACCTCGACGCCACGTGGGAAGTGCTGGCCGAGCCGGTGCAGACCGTGATGCGCCGCTACGGCATCGAAAACCCGTACGAGCAGTTGAAGGAACTCACGCGCGGCAAGGGCATCACGCGCGAAGCGCTGCAAACCTTCGTCACGGGTCTCGCGATTCCTGAAGACGCGAAGCAGCGTCTGCTGGACATGACGCCCGCGTCGTACATCGGCAAGGCTGCCGAACTCGCGAAGCGCATTTCGTAAATCCGTTTCGTAAGTCTGTTTTGGCAAGCGCCCTTGCGGCGCGGCCAAACAAAAAGCCCCGGTGCGAAGCCGGGGCTTTTTTATTTGCAGCCGTTCAAAACCGCCGTGCGGATCAACCCACGCGGCGCGTTTCGAGCTGCTTGAGCACGTCGTCGACGATCTGCTCGGGCGTGAGTTCGATGCTCACCTCGATCGCTTCGTCGGCGCCCGGCACTTCGAGCGTGTCGAGCTGGCTTTGCAGCAGCGACGGATCGAAGAAGTGGCCGGTGCGCGTGGCGAGGCGCTCGTGCAGCACTTCGTACGAACCCTTCAGATACACGAACACGACGTCGTGATCGCCGCCGCGCAGGATGTCGCGGTACGAACGCTTGAGCGACGAGCACGTGAACACGGCCGTCTCGTGCGCGCGCTGCTTTTCCTCGATGGCGGCGCGAATCGTGCGCAGCCACGGCCAGCGGTCGTCGTCGGTGAGCGGAATGCCGTCGTGCATCTTCTTCTTGTTGGCTTCGCTGTGGAAAGCGTCGCCGTCGGTGAAGGCACACTTGAGGCGCTCGGCCAGCATCTCGCCGATACGCGTCTTGCCGGCGCCCGACACGCCCATTGCAATCAGAATCATCTACTGCTCCTCAGTCGGCGGCCGCCCGGCGTGAATGCCGCGCGCCGCCTCATGCAAATTTACCTGTTACACCACTGCCGAGAGCGCGAACGTCAGTCCGAGGCCCAGCAGCGAAATGATGGTCTCCAGCAGCGACCAGGTCTTGAACGTCTGACCCACGGTCATGCCGAAATATTCCTTGATCAGCCAGAATCCGCCGTCGTTGACGTGCGAGAAGATCAGCGAGCCCGAACCCGTGGCGAGCACGAGCAGTTCCGGCTGAACCGTGACGCCGGCCGCCGAGGCGATCGGCGCGACGATGCCGCACGCGGTGGTCATCGCGACCGTGGCCGAGCCCGTCGCGAGACGGATCAGCGCGGCGACCAGCCAGCCGAGCAAAAGCGGTGACAGATGCGCCGTCTGCGCGAGTTCGACGATCTGCTTCGAGACGCCGCTGTCCATCAGCACGCGTCCGAAACCGCCGCCCGCCCCCACGATCAGCGTGATGCCGGCGATCGGCGCGAGGCAGTCGCCGCAGAACTTCTGGATCTGCTCGCGATTGAAGCCGCGTTGCGCGCCGAAGGTCCAGAAGCTTACCAGCACGGCGATCAGCAGCGCGACATCCGAGGTGCCGATGAAATGCAACAGATTGTTCGGCAGCGTCTTCGGCGCGAACACGAGGTCCGCCCACGAGCCGACCAGCATCAGGATCACCGGCAGCAGGATCGTGAAGAGCGTGATGCCGAAGCTCGGCAACTCGCTGTCGGGCTTCGGATCGGCCTTGCTCACGAACTGCGCGGAGAGCGGATTGTTCTCCGGCAGCTTGATGAAGCGGTGGATGAACAGCGCGAACAGCGGTCCGGCGACGATCGCCGTCGGAATACCGACGATCAGACCATACGCGATGGTCCGGCCGATGTCGGCGTGATACGCCTGCACGGCCAGCAGCGCGGCCGGGTGCGGCGGAATCAGGCCGTGCACGACCGAGAGACCCGCGACCATCGGCAGACCGATCAGCAGCAGCGACTTGCCCGTGCGCTTGGCAACGTTGAACGCGATCGGAATCAGCAGCACGAAACCGACTTCGAAGAACACGGGCAGGCCGACGATCACGGCCACGCACATCATCGCCCAGTGGATGTTCTTCTCGCCGAACCAGCGTATCAGCGTGGTGGCGATACGTTCGGCGCCGCCCGATTCGGCCATCATCTTGCCGAGCATCGTGCCGAGGCCCACCACGATCGCGATGTGGCCGAGCGTGTTGCCGTTGCCGGTCTCGAACGATTTGACGATCTGATCCATCGGCATGCCGACGGCGAGGCCGAGCAGCAGCGAAACGATGATCAGGACCAGAAACGGATACACCTTGAAACGCGTGATCAGCAGGATCAGCGCGGCAATCGCGACGAGCGCGTAAATCAGCAGCGAACTGCCGTGGGCCACTCCCATGAGGCTCCTCTCCAGGTAGTTGTTCGGTATCCCCGCGCCGCCGCGCCTGCGGCATCTTGAAAAACGCGCACGTGGAAAACGCAGGGGGTCGGCCGTCGCCGGGCCGGGATTGTAGAGGTTATAACGACTTTCCGGGTTGTCTGCTCGAAAGACGAGCGAGCCGCGCAAGGCGCACGCCCTCTCGGGCGCAGCCTGCGCGGCTCGTGAAAACACGCGACGGAAACGGGCGGGAAAGCACGTCGGCACCGCCGGGCTGAACGGCCGGTCCAGGCGGTGCGGGCGGTCCGGAAATCGCCCGCCCGGCGACGGCGATCAGCACCTTATTTAGCGTGCCGAAGCGCCGACTCGTACGGCGCGCGCTTGCGCCCGTTGTCCGTCGATCGTGAATCAAACTTCAGTTAGTTGCCTTTCCTCATCGATCGAGCGGACGCCTTAGCGCACCGGACGCGAAAGCTCGCTCGCCGCGCGCGCGAGACGCGTGACTTCGGCCCAGTCCTGCGCCGCGAGCGCGGCCTTCGGCGTGAGCCACGAGCCGCCCACGCACACCACGTTGGGCAGCGCGAGGAAATTCGGCGCGGTTTCGGCGCTGATGCCGCCGGTCGGGCAGAACTTCAGCGTCGGGAACGGGCCGTGGAATGCCTGCAGCATGTTCAGGCCGCCCGCGGGAACGGCCGGGAAGAACTTGACGATCTCGTAGCCGAGTTCCATCGCGACGATGATGTCCGTCGGCGTCATGACGCCCGGCAGCAGCGGCAGACCCGCGTCGAGCGACGCCTGATGGATTTCACGCGTGAGGCCCGGCGAGACGCCGAACGTCGCGCCCGCCTTCTTCGCCAGCGCGCAATGCTCGGGCTTCGTGATCGTGCCGACGCCGACGGCGATATCCGGCGCGATCTGCGCCGCGCGCTCGATCGCTTCGAGACCGGCCTTGGTGCGCAGCGTGATTTCCAGCACCTTCACGCCGCCCGCGTGCAGCGCGCGCGAAACGTGCTCGCCCTGTTCGGGCGTTTCGAAGGCCAGCACCGGAATCACCGGGCCAAGGCGGACAATGTCGGCCACCGTGCTTTGTGCCATGTTCAGGCTCCTTGATGATGAATTCTGTTCGTTGCGTTGCCGCGTCGCGGTGACGTCGGCCGCTCAGGCGCTCAGTTGTTCAGGCGCTCGCGGTCTGCGGCGCGTGCTGCGTGGCCGACGCACTGGCCGGCACTTCGCCGACGAGCGGGCCGAACACCGTCGCGCCCAGCTCGGCCGGCGCCGCGGCGGCGCGAAACACGCCGAACAGCTCGCGGCCGAAGCCCACTTCATTGCTTTCCTGATGCGCCGGTTGCGCGACCGGGCGCGCGTCCCATTCGGCCTGATCGACTTCGATGTCGAGCACGCCGCGTTCCGCATCGATCACGATCGTATCGCCGTCGCGCACCTTGCCGATCGGGCCGTGCAGCAGCGTTTCCGGCGACACGTGGATCACCGCGGGCACCTTGCCCGACGCGCCCGACATCCGCCCGTCGGTCACGAGCGCGACGTGGAAGCCCTTGTCCTGCAGCACGCCGAGCAGCGGCGTGAGGCGGTGCAGCTCCGGCATGCCGTTGGCGCGCGCGCCCTGGAAGCGCACGACCGCCACGAAATCGCGCTCCAGCTCGCCGCGATCGAACGCTTCCTGCACCGCTTCCTGCGAGTCGAACACGATTGCGGGCGCGCTCAGCTTGCGATGCTGCGGCGCAACCGCCGAGACCTTGATGACACCGCGACCGAGCTTGCCCTGCATCAGTCGCAGACCGCCGTCCGGCTGGAACGGCGTGGCGAGCGGACGCAACACGGCGTCGTCGGCGCTCTTTTCCACGGCCGGCACCCACGTGAGCTTGCCGTCGAGCAGCTTCGGCTCCTCGGTGTAGTGACGCAGACCTTCGCCCGCCACCGTCTTCACGTCTTCGTGCAGCAGGCCGCCGTCGAGCAGTTCGCGCACGAGGAAAGCGATGCCGCCCGCCGCGTGGAAGTGGTTCACGTCGGCCTTGCCGTTCGGATAGACGCGCGCGAGCAGCGGCACGGCCGCCGACAGTTCGTCGAAATCGTTCCAGTCGATCAGGATGCCCGCCGCACGCGCCATCGCCACGAGGTGCAGCGTGTGGTTGGTCGAGCCGCCCGTCGCCATCAGCGCGACGATGCCGTTGATCACGGACTTTTCGTCGACCACGTGGCCGATCGGCGTGTAGTTGCCGCGCTCGACCGTCAGTTCGAGCACGCGGCGCGCGGCAGCGGCGGTGAGTTCGTCGCGCAGCGGCGTATGCGGATGGATGAAGGCCGAGCCCGGCAGATGCAGGCCCATCACTTCCATCAGCATCTGGTTGCTGTTGGCCGTGCCGTAGAACGTGCAGGTGCCGTGGCCGTGATACGCGGCGGCTTCGGATTCGAGCAGCGCGTCGCGGTCGCACTGGCCGGTCGCGAACTTCTGGCGGACCTTGGCCTTGTCGTCGTTCGAGATGCCGCTCGTCATCGGGCCAGCGGGCACGAAGATCGTCGGCAGATGGCCGAACTGCAGCGCGCCGATCAGCAAGCCCGGCACGATCTTGTCGCACACGCCGAGGCACAGCGCCGCGTCGAACATGTTGTGCGTGAGCGCGACCGCCGTGCTCATCGCGATCACTTCACGCGAGAACAGCGACAGCTCCATGCCGGCATTGCCCTGCGTGACGCCGTCGCACATCGCCGGCACGCCGCCCGCGAATTGCGCGACGCCGCCGCCTTCGCGGGCCGCCTTCTTGATGATGTCGGGAAAGTCTTTGTACGGCGCGTGGGCCGAGAGCATCTCGTTGTAGGACGAGACGATGCCGATATTCGGTTCGCGGATCGCCTTGATGGCAATCTTGTCGCGCCCTTCGAGACCGGCGAAACCGTGAGCGAGATTCGCGCACGAGAGCGCACCGCGTGCCGGGAAACGGTCCTGCGCCGCCGTGATGCGCGCGAGATAGGCCTCGCGCGTCGGCTTGCTGCGCTCGATCACGCGTTGCGTGACCTTCATCAACTGCGAATGCGGGGAAACCATCGAATCTCCTTCCTTGTTATCTCGCTCAGGCGCTCGGGGACACATCACGCGATCCAAACAGCGATGGCGCGATGTTAGTAGAAAAACTACACGGTCGCAATCCCGGTTTTGCCCTGGGATCGAATGGTGCAAGCGCTGCAAAAACCGTTATTTAGCTTGATTTCATTCGATCCGGCACAACCCCCAATTGCACCATCGGTCAGGATTCTGTAGTTTTTGTACATGACCCATGATCCGCTATAGTCCACGGATCTTTCAGCATAGTGCGAGTTTCCCAATGCTGCTGTCCCAGGTGAAGGCCATCCGCGAGCAATTGCGTCCATCGGAGCGCAAGCTCGCCGATTACATCGTCGACGCGCCCCGCGAGCTGCTCGATCTTTCGATGACCGAAGTTGCCCAGCGCGCCGGCGTGAGCCAGCCGACGATCGCGCGTTTTTGTCACGCGCTCGGCTTCTCGGGGTTCCGCGAGTTCAAGATCCGGCTCGCGCAGGCCGTGGCTGGCGATCTGCCGAGCGCCCTGCCGGCCGTTTACCGTGATGTGAGTCCCGACGAGCCGGTGCCAGGCGTCGCGGCGAAGGTGCTCGAACGCACGATCGGCGCGCTGCTCCAGGTGCGCAACAACCTCTCCACCGACGCACTCGGCGCCGCGATCGATCTGCTCGCGAAAGCGGCGCGCATCGAGTTCTACGGCGCGGGCGGTTCGGGCATCGCGGCGCAGGACATGCAGCACAAGTTCTTCCGCCTCGGCATGCCGAGCGTCGCTTACTCGGACCCGCACACGTTCCTGATGTCGGCGGCCTTGCTCGGTCCCGGCGACGTGGTCGTGGCCATTTCGAATACGGGACGCACGCGCGACGTGGTGGACGCCGCCCGCACCGCGCTCGATCGCGGCGCGAAGGTCATCGCGATCACGCACGGTACCTCGCCGCTTGCCCGCCTCGCGAGTGTGGGCTTGCACGCAAACGTGGACGAAGACACCGATGTTTTTTCGCCGATGACCTCGCGCACTTCGCACCTCGCGATCGGCGACATCCTGGCGGTGGGCGTTGCGCTCCAGCGCGGCCCGGAGCTCGCGGAAAAGCTCGCCGGCGCGAAAGACATCATCGATCGTCGCAGACTCGACGCCAACGGTTGAACGCTCGACGCCCCGCGCTGCAGCGGCGAACATCGAGCAAAAAAAAGCGGACTCCCAAGGGAGTCCGCTTTGCCTTATAGCCGGGCATGCTGAGCGGTGCGCTGCCGCACGCCCCGGCCGAATCCGGCGCGATCAGAAGCGGGCTGGCTGCCCCGCCTCCGCGCTCGCCGTCAGGCGCTTACCACTGGTAGGACATACCGCCGCCCCACGTGGTGTCGCCGCCCGCGCTGTAACCCGCGCCCATCTTGACCTTGACGTTCTGCGTAATGCGCGCCGACACGCCGAGCGCCGTGGCCTGGTAGCCCTTGTAGTTGGCGGTACCGATGCCCACCGCAATGGTCTTGCCCTGGTCGACGTCCGGAATCATCGTCAGCGCCGTGGCCGCCGCGATACCGCCGTAGGCGTTGCGCTGCATCTCCGTCATGCCCGACTGGAACTGGCGCATGTTCACAGCGTCCGTGCCCGCTACGCCATCGGCGACGTTCGTGATGCGGCGCTCGTTGCCCGCCGAACCGACGGACACCGTGTTCGCCTGATCCGCCACCGAATTCGCACCCAGCGCGACCGAGTTCTCTCCCGTGGCCGACGCCTTGTCGCCGATCGCCGTCGAGCTCGCACCCGATGCGTTCGCACCGCCGCCCATGGCAATCGTGTTACTGCCCGACGCCGAAGCCGGACCGCTCGTCGAATTGACCGCAACATACGGCGAACTCGTATCGCCGATGTTCTGGACAGCCTGGGTCAGTGCCGCGACGTTCTCGTTCGTGGCATACAACTGGCCACCCGTGACCGCGTCGGTGCTCGAGGCCGACGAGATGTCGCCGTCGGCGAGATTCGTCAGCTTCACGGCCGCAGAGGCGTCGGTGCCGCCGAGCGTGACCTTGTCGTGCGCGGCGCTGTCGTACTGCACCGCATTTTCCACCTTGCCGACAACGGTAGTTTCCAGCGTCGTCACGCGGGCATCGATGTTGGTCAGAGCTCCGCCGACGTTGTTGTAGGTATTGCCGCCAATGTTGTAGGTCGGCGCCGTGACCTTGCCTTCGCCGTCGACCGTCGAGCCGCCGCCCAACCCGTCGGCCACACTCGATGCGAGCGTATAGAGCTGTGCACCGTTCACTGCGTCGGAGCTATTGGCTGCAACCGTACCCTTCTCAACGTTGTGGATCTTGACCAACTTGGTCGAACCCACTCCACCGAGCGAGATAGAGGACTTCGACGCATCATCGTAGGCCACGAACGCATTCGTCACGTTGCCCGACGTATCGACGACCGCACCCATCGCCTGAAGCTGCGCGAGGTTCACCGCATCGTTGGCCAGTGTGGCGTTCGCGACGTTGTGCAGTGCGACCGGCGTGGTCGCACCCGCGCCGCCGAGCGTCACCGAACTCTTCGAGCCGTTGTCATACGCGACGAACGCATTCGTCACATTGCCCGACGTGTCAAAGCTCAGACCTGCGGCCTTCAACTGCGCCACGTTGATTGCATCGTTGTCCAGCGAGCCGTTCGCAACGTTGTGCAACACGACCGGCGTGCTCGCGCCCGCGCCACCGAACGTGACCGACTTCTTGGTGGTGTCGTCGTAAGCAACAAAGCCATTGACCACGTTGCCCGAAGTGTCGAAGTTCAGCCCCGCGGCCTTCAGTTGCGCCATGTTGATGGCATCGCTGTCGTCGGTCGCGTTAGCGAGGTTCGTCAGTTTTACCGGCGCGGACGCGCTCTGGCCGCCCAGCGTCACCTTGTCGTGCGACGCGGAGTCGTACATCACCGAGTCGACCGAACCGCCCCGCGCAAGTGCTGCCACCGCGTCCAGCGCCGACCCCACGTTGCTGAAAGAGTTTTCGCCGATCTGATAGCTCGGCGCGGTAATCGAGCCATTCGGATCGACCGTCGTCTTGCCCCCCAATGCAGCGGCTGTGAGTGCCGCCAGGCCATAGAGCTGCGAACCGTTCACGGCGTCGAAGCTGGCTGCGTTCACGGTGCCCGACGCCACGTTGTGCAGCGCTACCGGCAAACTGCTGCCCTTGCCGCCAAGCGAAACCGAGCTCTTTGTGTTGTCGTCATACGCGACGAATGCATTCGTCACGTTGCCCGACGTGTCGAAGTTCAGGCCTGCGGCCTTGAGTTGCGCCATGTTGATGGCATCGCTGTCGTCGGTCGCGTTGGCGAGGTTCGTCAATGTCACCGGTGCAGACGCGTTCTTGCCACCCAGCGTGACCTTGTTGTGAGCCCCCGAGTCGTAGATCACCGCATCGGCCGAACCGCCCCGCGCAAGCTCTGCGACTGCATCGAGCGCAGAACCCACGTTGCTGTATGAGCTACTGCCAATCTGGTAGCTGGGCGACGTGATCGTGCCGTTCGGATTGACTGCCGCCTGACCGCCCAGCGCAGAGGCCGTGGACGCCGCCAGACCATAGAGCTGCGAACCATTCACGGCGTCGAAACTGGCTGCGTTCACGGTGCCCGGCGCCACGTTATGCAGGGCCACCGGCGCACCGGCGCTCTTACCGCCCAGCGTGACCGAGTTCTTCGTATTGTCGTCGTAGGCGACAAACGCATTCGTCACATTGCCCGACGTATCGAAACCCAGGCCAGCTGCCTTCAACTGCGCCACGTTGATCGCATCGGCGTCCTGCGCGCCGTTGGCAACGTTGTGGATTACCACCGCAGCGCTGCTGCCCTTGCCACCCAGCGTGACTGCGCGCTTCGTGGTGTCGTCGTAGGCCACGAACGCATTCGTCATCTGACCTTGCAGTCTGGTGATATTGGTCGTGTTTTGCGTGGTACGCGCGTCGATGTTCGTGAGGGTGTCGCCGACGTTATGGAAGGTCGTGCCGCCCGCCGTGTAGGACGGCGGCGTAACCGAGCCATCGCCATTCACCGTCGCGCCACCGCCCAGCGCATCCGTTATGCCCTTGAGCTGCGCGACGTTCACGGCGTCGGTATCGCCCTGGCCCGCAGCCATGTTGACGATGCGCCGCTCATTCTGCACGCTCTGCACCGTGCTTGCGACGCCGTCCGCGTTGTAGACGACATGCGTTGCCGTGCCGTCACTGCCGACCGACACGGTGTTCGCCTGAGTCGAGACCGAGCCCGCACCCAGCGCGACCGAATCATTCGCCTTCGAGTACGCCTGGGTGCCCAGCGCCATGCTGGCGTTACCGTCCGATTGCGTGTTCGAACCCATGGCGATACTGCCCAGCCCGATCACGCGCGCCATGTCGGACGGACCCACCGAGCCCGATGCATTGGCGATGCCCTTGACTTGCGTGTACCACGCGGCCGTCTTGAAGGTCGTGTTCAGATCACCTGTGTCGATGCCCGAGGAGGCCAGCGAAGCGCCAAGCAACGGCGCGCTATTCATGGCCAACATCTGAACACCACCGCTGCCGCTGGCCACCGGCGCAGCGCCGACGACCGGCGCCACCTGCCCGAGGTTCACCGCAAAGGCGCCTTGCATGCCGTCGGCCTGGCTGCCCACCGCCACACCCGGCAGCAGCCCCAGGCCGCTGTCCGCATACGAACCCGTGCCGTAAGCGACCGCCGCGTTGTCGAGCGAGGCGACGGAGTCGGTGCCGACGGCAACAACGCGCGCGGCGGAATTGTCGGCGACGGTGTCTGCGTGCGCGGACGTGGCCAGCGCCGCGCCGCCCATCACGCCAATGACATTGAGAACGCCGACGATCCCGCTCGCGCCTGCAATCACAGCCTTCGAGGAACGCTTGCCGCGCGCCGCCGCGTCCTCTTGCACCGCGACCCACGTCCCCGTGGTCTCGTTCCAGATTGATCTGTATGTCTTGTTCATTTCGTGCCCTGATTCGTGACGGAATAGCTAGCGGAATACTCCTTGCACGCAAACAGCAGAGATCACGACCAGATTCACGAAGTAATCTGGCGACGCTGCTTTCCATGCAAAGAAAGCACTGACTTGAAATGTCAGCGGTTCTCGTCGAATTCGCCGAGCCTTGAAACCCGAATCACATGCATCGATCACGGGAACGCCTTGGCTGGCGATGACACTGGCGACTGTATTAAGCAGTCACTAAGCAGAACATACGAAAATTCTTAAACACCGAGTAGCAAAGATTTTGGCAAAAAATAACCTGCTGAATATTTACTTATTCACCGCAAAAGGCATCCCCGAGAATTTTCTTATTAATCGGATAACAGCCGAAAGAAAATATCGCTCCGCAATCGCCAACTCCCAGTTTCAGCACTGAAAAAAAATGGGCAAAATACTTGCTGACTACCGTGCAACGCTTTTTGACATCCTCAATATCGACCCGTCATCACACGATGCAACGGCACGCCAGACACGGTCGTCCGCTTTTGAGATTTGTCCTATTCCGCTAAATCTGTCAGATAAATAGACTGGTTTTGAGAGGAAACGCTGAACGAGGTCAACGCCTCGCGATGCCACTCAGGCAGTCACGATCCCGCGATTCACGTGCAAACGGCACGCGCCTTCACGCTGGTCAGTCCCCCGCATCTCCCAACGTTTCCCCGTTCGCGCGAGCCACGCCGGTTCGCGGTCTCACGTCAGGAAACGTCATGAAACGCATGCAGATTCTCGTCGCCGCCAGCGCGCTCACGCTGTCGGTTGCCGCCCTCGCGAGCGCCGCCGCGCCCACGAGCAATCCCCTTTCCGAAACGCTTCAGGTTCAGATGCTCGAATACCAGTGGACGCAAGCCGCATCGACGGGCGACCGCCCGGTACTCAACGACCTGCTCGACGATAAGTTCTTCGAAGTATTTCCCGGCGACGTGCGCCGCAGCAAGCGCGAACTGCTGGCCGCCGCCGCGCAGCCGCAAGGCGGCTCGCAGGTGCTTAGGGACGTGCGCGTGCAGGTGCTCGGCGATATTGCCGTCGCGACAGGCATCAACCGCTATACGCCCGCGTCAGGCTACAAGGCGGTCGAATACCGCTTCACCGACGTGTTCGTGAAGCGCGCGGATGGCTGGCGCGTGGCCGCGTCGCGCATGCGCAGAAAAGAAACGGGCAGCATCTGAGGCTGCCCGTCGCGGGAAAAACGTGAGGAAGGGAAATCAGAACGGCTTGATCACAGCAAGCGCCACGGCCGCCAGCATGCCCAGCACCGGCAGCTCGTTGAACATGCGATACCACTTGTCCGATCGCGTGTTCTCGCCGCGCTCGAAGGTCTTGAGCAGGCGGCCGCAATACGCGTGATAGACGATCAGCAGCACCACCACGCCCACCTTCGCGTGGATCCAGCCCTGGCCGCGCCCGATGCCCACCACGAGCCACAGCCACAGCCCGCACAGCAGTGCGGGCACGGCGATCAGCGTCATGAAGCGGTACAGCTTGCGCGCCATGATCAGCAGACGGTTGATGGCGGCGGGCTCCGTTTCCATCGCGAGATTGACGAAGATTCGCGGCAGATAGAACAAACCGGCGAACCACGAGGCGATCAGCACGATATGAAACGTCTTGACCCAAAGCATCGGTAATCCTTGTTGTTTTTGGGGATGCGCCGCGCTCTACTGGCGGCCTTCGCCGTGGCCGAGCACCACGTATTTCATCGACGTCAGCCCTTCGAGGCCGACCGGGCCGCGCGCGTGCAGCTTGTCGTTCGAGATGCCGATTTCCGCGCCCAGACCGAACTCGAAGCCGTCGGCGAAACGCGTCGAGGCGTTCACCATCACGCTTGCCGAATCCACTTCGCGCAGGAAGCGCATCGCGCGGTCGTGGTCTTCGGTGACGATGGCGTCGGTGTGATGCGAGCCGTACAGGTTGATGTGATCGACGGCCTGATCGAGGTTGTCCACGATCTTGATCGCCAGCACCGGCGCGAGGTACTCGGTGCGCCAGTCTTCTTCCGTCGCGTCCACGAGCGGGCCGATGTTGGCGTCCGCGAGGATCGCACGCGCTGCGGCGTCCACGCGCAGCTCGACGTCCTTGTCGCGATAGAGACGGCCCAGCGGCGGCAGCACGTCGTGCGCGATGCCGCGTGCGACCAGCAGCGTTTCCATCGTATTGCAGGTGCCGTAGCGATGCGTCTTCGCGTTGTCGCACACGGTGAGCGCCTTCGCGAGATCGGCGCGGTCGTCCACGTAGACGTGGCAGATGCCGTCGAGGTGCTTGATCATCGGCACGCGCGCTTCGGCGATCAGGCGTTCGATCAGGCTCTTGCCGCCGCGCGGCACGATCACGTCGACGAACTCCGTCATGGTGATGAGCTTGCCCACCGCCGCGCGGTCAGCCGTTTCCACGACTTGCACCGCGTCTTGCGGCAGACCCGCCGCCGCCAGCCCTTCGCCGATCAGCTTCGCGAGCGCCGTATTGCATTCGAGCGCTTCGGAGCCGCCGCGCAGGATCGTGGCGTTGCCCGATTTCAGGCACAGCGCCGCGGCGTCGATGGTCACGTTCGGGCGCGATTCGTAGATGATGCCGATCACGCCGAGCGGCACGCGCATCTGGCCGACCTGGATGCCGCTCGGGCGGAACTTCATGTTGCTGATCTCGCCGATCGGGTCGGACAGCGCCGCGACCTGGCGCAGCCCTTCGACCATCGTGCCGATCGCTTTGTCGGAGAGCGTGAGGCGGTCGATGAAAGCCGCGTCGTGGCCCTTCTCCTTCGCGCGCGCGAGGTCGCGAGCGTTGGCGTCCTTCAGTTGCTGCACGTCGCGCTCGATGGCCTGGGCCACCGCTTCGAGCGCGGCGTTCTTCGCGGCCGTCGAGGCACGCGCCATCGCGCGCGATGCCTTGCGTGCGCGGCGGCCGAGGTCGGTCATGTACTGGTCGATATCCATGATGTCTTCGTGATGCGGCGCGTCCGGCGCGAATGCAGCAAGGCGGCGGGGTGCGCGGTTCAGATCAGGTCAATTTTAAAGGGAACGGGCCAGCTTTGCTGGGCGCGGCGGGATTCAGCGACGTTCAGCGAGGTTCAGCCAGGCGCCGTGATCAAGCCGCGATCGCGCCGGAACGGATGCAGGTGCGGGAGCGAGGACGCCGCGCGTAACGCGCTAGCTGGTCCGGCGCCCCGGCCCTGCGGTGCGCGGTCGGGCGGCGGCGGCAGCAGCAGCCGCGGCGGCCGGGTTCGCTGGCGCGGCGCGGCGTGCATCGCCCTCGCTGCGCGCGCCGGTACGCGGCGGCGGCGCGGTGTCGCGCGGCGCGGCCACCATCATCGCGAGTTCGAACAGGCCATCCCATGCATCGGGCGGCAGCGCATTGCGCCAGTCGCCGCGCGCCTGCCCCGAGAGGCCCTTGACCTGCCGGTCGAGCCGCGCCGCGAGCGCGAGACCGCGCTCCAGCGTCGCTTCGGAAAGGCGCGAAAGCGCCGGCCCGATCAGGCGCTCGCGCGGTCCCCAGACGCGGTTTTCACGCAGCAGCATGGCGAGCGGCTTGCCCGCGCCCACACCGCGCTTGATGCGCAGCAACGTGCGGATTTCCTCGACGACGGCCCACAGCACCAGCACCGAGGCTTCACCCTCGCCCTGCAACCCGTCGAGCATGCGCGCAAGACGGCCCGCGTCGCCGGTCAGCATCGCTTCGTTGAGCTTGAAGACGTCGTAGCGCGCCACGTTGAGCACGGCGTCGTGAATCTGCTCGAAGCTCAGGACGCCTTGCGGATAGAGCAGCCCGAGCTTCTGGATTTCCTGATGCGCCGCCAACAGGTTGCCTTCGACGCGCTCCGCGACGAACTGCAGCGAACGGCGGCCATCTTCGCCGGGCGCGACGCGCTGGCCCTGCATGCCCAGACGCTGGCCGATCCAGTTCGGCAGCGCGGCGCGCTCGACCGGATCGATCTTGATCGCCACTCCGCCTTCGGCGAGCGCCGTGAACCACGCGGACTTCTGCGTGGCCGCATCGAGACGCGGCAGCGTGACAAGCGTCAGCACATCGGGATTGCCCGACTTCGCGAGCGTCTTCAGCGCATCCGCGCCTTCCTTGCCGGGCTTGCCGGTCGGAATGCGCAACTCGACCAGTTGGCGATCGCCGAACAGCGACATCGACTGGCTCGCGCCGAGCAGCGCGCTCCAGTCGAAACCGCGCTCGACCGTGAACACCGAGCGGTCGGTAAAGCCCGCGGCGCGCGCGCTCGCCCGGATGCGGTCGCACGCCTCCTGGGCGAGCAGGTGCTCGTCGCCGAAGACGACGTACAGGCCGGCCATCCCCTTGGCGAGGTGCGGCTCGAGTGCGTCCAGTCGCAGTTGCATGAAGAGCGCTTTGGTAGGAGAACAAAAACAGCGTCAGCGCGGGCCGATCCGTGCAGGAATCGACCCGGCGACCGACTGAGCGATCAGAGCGGCGGCGGCGGCAGCGGCGCGCGCGGCGCAACGCCCGGCACGACCTGATCAGGCGTCGGATGCAGCGTCTTGAGCACCGCGAGGCGGCGCGTAAGCTGATCGACCGCGTCGTTCTGCATATCCGCGAACAGCAGTTCGGACTCGGTCACCTTCGCGGTCGAATACTGGTCGCTATAGGTCATCGCGCGGTTCAGCGCGATCGTGCTCGGGCGGATCAGCGGCGAACCGTCCGGCGCCATCAGCGCGTAGTTGAGCGAATAGTTGACCTGGTATTCCTCGACAGCGCCGAGCGAGCTCAGCGTCAGCGTGCTGAAGCCGCGCGATTCGCCCACGCGCAGCACGGCGTCGGCGTTGGCCGTGGAATCGACCACGACCGAATCGCTGCCGCCTTCGATCATGCGCGTGAGGCGCGCCGCCACGGGCGGGGGCGCGCCGACGATGGCAAGGCGCTTGAACGCGTAGTTCTGCTCGCCGCGCAGCTGAAAACCGCACGCCGAGAGCATCAGGGCGCTGCTCGCCACTAACAGGAACGATCTGCGAATCACGTGGACTCCTGGGTTCGCGACAGATTCAGTTCTGCCGGCGCGCGGTGCGTTGGCACGCGCGCGCCGGCCTGGGAGGCACGTCAGACGACGACGTTCACGAGACGGCCCGGCACGACGATGATCTTCTTCGGTGCGCGGCCTTCCGCGAACTTGACGAACATCTCGTGAGCGAGCGCTGCCGCTTCGATCGCGTCCTTCGGCGCATCCTTGGCGACGGTCACGGCGCCACGCACCTTGCCGTTCACCTGGAGCACGAGTTCGATCTCGGCCTGTTCAAGCGCCTGTTCGTCGACCTTCGGCCAGGGCGCGTCGAGCAGCGTGCCGTATTCGTCGGCGTAACCGAGCAGCTTCCACAGTTCGAACGTGAGGTGCGGCACGACCGGATAGAGCACGCGCAGCAGCACGCTGAACGTCTCGCGCTGCACGCCCGCGCCGGCGGTCTTCGCACCGTCGATGGCGTTGAGCATCTTCATCGCCGCCGACACGACCGTGTTGTATTGCAGACGCTGATAGTCGAAGTCGGCCTGCTTGAGCACGCCATAGACTTCGCGGCGCAGCGCCTTTTCGGCGTCCGTGAGCGCGGCGGCGTCGAACGTCGCACGCGAGCGGATCGCTTCCGCGTTCGTATAGCCGAACGACCAGACGCGGCGCAGGAAACGGCTCGCGCCTTCCACGCCCGCGCCCGACCATTCGAGCTGCTGCTCGGGCGGCGCGGCGAACATCGTGAAGAGACGCGCGGTGTCGGCGCCGTACTGGTCGATCAGCACCTGCGGATCGACGCCGTTGTTCTTCGACTTCGACATCTTCTCGATGCCGCCCAGCACGACGGCCTGACCGTCGCCGTTGAGCGTCGCGCCGGTCGGACGGCCCTTGTCGTCGTGCGTGACCGTGACGTCGGCCGGGTTATACCAGGTCTTCTTGCCCGACGCGTCTTCGCGATAGAACGTTTCGTTGAGCACCATGCCCTGCGTGAGCAGGTTCTTCGCCGGTTCGCCGAACTTCACGAGGCCGAGATCGCGCGAGACCTTGGCCCAGAAACGCGAGTACAGCAGGTGAAGAATCGCGTGCTCGATGCCGCCGATGTACTGGTCCATCGGCATCCAGTAGTCGGTGCGCTCGTCGACCATGTTCACTGCGTCCGGCGCCGCGTAGCGGTAGAAGTACCACGACGAGTCGACGAAGGTGTCCATCGTGTCGGTTTCGCGCTTTGCGTCGGCGCCACAGCTCGGGCACTTGCAGTTCAGGAACGCTTCCGACTTCGCGAGCGGGTTGCCCGTGCCGTCCGGCACGAGGTCTTCCGGCAGCACGACCGGGAGGTCCTGCTCGGGCACCGGCACGTCGCCGCAGCTCGGGCAGTGGATGATCGGGATCGGCGTGCCCCAGTAGCGCTGGCGCGAGATGCCCCAGTCGCGCAGACGCCACGTGACCTGCTTGTCGCCGTAACCGTGCGCCTTCAGGTCCGCCGCCACGGCGTCGACCGCCGCCGCGTAATTCAGGCCATCGTACTTGCCGCTGTTCACGGTGACGGCACGATCCTTGTCGCCGTACCACTCCTGCCAGCCGTCGAGCGAGTACGTCTCGCCTTCCGCCGCGATCACCTGCTTGATCGGCAGGTCGTATTTCTTCGCGAACGCGAAGTCGCGCTCGTCGTGGCCCGGCACGCCCATTACCGCGCCTTCGCCATAGCTCATCAGCACGTAGTTGCCGATCCACACCGGCACCTGCTCGCCCGTGACCGGATGCGTGACCGTGAAGCCCGTGTCCACGCCCTTCTTTTCCATCGTGGCCATGTCGGCTTCGGCGACGCCGCCGCGCTTGCATTCGTCGATGAAAGGCAGCAGTTCCGGCTTGTCCTGGGCGATGCGCGTGGCGAGCGGGTGCTCGGCGGCGATCGCGCAGAACGTCACGCCCATGATCGTGTCGGCGCGCGTGGTGAACACGCGCAGCAGCGTCTTCTCGCCGTCGAGTTCGTACGGGAAACCGAAGTTCACGCCGAAGCTCTTGCCGATCCAGTTCTGCTGCATGATCTTGACGCGCTCGGGCCAGCCGAGGCCGTCGAGGTCGTTCAGCAGCTCATCGGCGTACTGCGTGATGCGCAGGTAGTACATCGGGATTTCGCGCTTTTCCACCAGCGCGCCCGAGCGCCAGCCGCGGCCGTCGATCACCTGCTCGTTGGCGAGCACGGTCTGATCGACCGGATCCCAGTTCACCGTGCCGGTCTTCTTGTAGGCGATGCCCTTCTCGAGCATCTTCAGGAAGAACCACTGGTTCCACTTGTAGTAGTCGGGCTTGCAGGTGGCGATTTCGCGCGACCAGTCAATCGCGAGGCCCATCGACTGCATCTGGCCCTTCATGTACTCGATGTTGCTGTACGTCCACTGCGCGGGCGGCACGCCGTTGGCCATCGCGGCGTTCTCGGCGGGCATGCCGAACGCGTCCCAGCCCATCGGCATGAGCGTGTTGTAGCCGTTCATGCGCAGATAGCGGTACATCACGTCGTTGATCGTGTAGTTCCGCACGTGGCCCATGTGCAGTTTGCCCGACGGATACGGCAGCATCGAGACGCAATAGAACTTGGGCTTGTCGGCCTTTTCGGCCGTCCGGTAAGCGTCGCTGTCGCGCCATTCGCCTTGCGCGGCGGATTCGACGTCGGAGGGAACGTATTTTTCGAGCATGGTGTGGATGGGGTAACGCGGAATCTGGCGGATTCTGGCCCGATTCAGTTCAAATTCAGGCGGAGTCGGTGCCGGATGCACCGGACCGGTCGTTCGCAGCCGGACTGCGACGCCGGCGGGTGGCGGGCTACGCTGGCTAAACGACCCCGTGATAAGCGGGGAAACGCTGATTATACCGTTGACTGAGCCGGGCTTTCCGCCCGGTTTGACATGAGCGCGCCGGCGCCGGGCGCGGCGTGCCCGCGGCGCGCGACGATCAATGCTGCGCGGGCGCCGGATCGGTCACGAAACCGATGCGCGCGAGGCCCGCGGCCTGCGCCGCGCCCATCACCTGGGCGATGATGTCGTAGCGCGTGTCGCGCGCGGCGCGTAGCTGCAGGTCGGGCTGCTGCGCCTCGGGCGCCTTGCCCGCGTCGGCGAAACGCTGGCGCAGCTCGTCGAGTGAAATGGGCGCGGCGTTCCAGTAGAGCTTGCCCGCGCCGTCGATGGACAGCGTGACGGTCTGCGGCGTCTGCCGCGCGGCCTCGGCGGCCACCTGCGGCAGGTCGAGCCGGATCGCGTGCGTGAACAGCGGCGCGGTGATGATGAAGATGACGAGCAGCACGAGCATGACGTCGATGAGCGGCGTCATGTTGATCTCGGCCATCGGTGCCGAATCGCGCTTCTTTTCGAGTCCGCCGAATGCCATGCGTGCCTCCGTGTCAGCGGCGCTTCAAAGCGCCCCGGCGCGCGTGACGCCTTCGCTACGCGCGGCCAGCGGGAGATCGCGCGCTGCGGCGCCGTCGTCCGGCGCGCAGGCGTAAGCATGCAGATCGTGCGCGAAGCCGTCGAGATCGTCGGAGATCTGGCGCACGAGGCGGCCGAGCACGTTATAGGCGAGCACCGCGGGAATCGCCACGACGAGGCCGAAGGCCGTCATGATGAGCGCCTCGCCCACCGGGCCGGCCACGTTTTCGATCATCGCCTGGCCGCTCGCGGCAATGCTGCCGAGCGCGTGATAGATGCCCCAGACGGTGCCGAGCAGGCCGACGAACGGCGCCGTGCTGCCCACCGAAGCCAGCAGCACCTGACCGAACTCCAGCCGCCGTTGCGAGCCCTGAAGCGCGCCGCGCAGCGCGCGCAGCACACGCTCGCCGCGATCCACGCGGGCCAGCAAGGCGCCGGGCGCGTCGGATTCGACGACTGCGAGCGTCGCTTGCGCGAGCGGCAAAAACACGCGCTCGCGGTCGACCGCACGCATCGCGCTCACGCCCTCGCCGAGCGAATGCGCCTGCCAGAAGCGGGCCACGGCGCGCGGCCCCTGGCGCTTCGCGCGCACCAGCATCCAGCTTTTGACGATCAGAAAACACCAGCTCGCGATCGACATGGCCAGCAGCACCCACGCGACCGCGTGGGTGACGGCGTCGCTCGTCTGCAGATAGTGGATGACTCCGGAACTCGCTGCCATCGGCCCTCGTCTCGCGGCGGAACTGCCGCGTTGGTGTCAGGTTCGCTCAGCGCAGGCCGAGCACGTCCTGCATATCGTACAGGCCGCTCGCCTTGTCCTGCAGAAACAGCGCGGCGCGCACGCTGCCTTGCGCGTACGACAGGCGGCTCGACGACTTGTGCGTGATCTCGATGCGCTCGCCGATGCCCGCGAACAGCACCGTATGGTCGCCGACGATGTCGCCGCCGCGAATCGCCGAAAACCCGATGGTCGACGGATCGCGCTCGCCGGTCACGCCATTGCGGCCATACACGGCGCAGTCGTCGAGGTTGCGGCCGAGCGCGTGCGCCACGGCCTCGCCCATCGCAAGGGCGGTGCCCGAGGGCGCGTCGACCTTGTGGCGATGGTGCGCCTCGATGATCTCGATGTCGTAGCCCTTGTCGAAGAACTGCGCAGCGTATTCGAGCAGCTTGAGCGTGACGTTCACGCCCACGCTCATGTTCGCGGCGAACACCACGCCGACCTTCTGCGCGGCGGCGCCGAGCTGCGCCTTCTGCTGCGCGTCGAAGCCGGTCGTGCCGATCACCATCTTCACGCCGTGGCGCTGCGCGGCTTCGAGGTGCACGAGCGTGCCTTCGGGGCGCGTGAAGTCGATCAGACAGTCGCTCTGCGAGAAGACCTGTTCGATGTCATCGGTGATCTGCACGCCGGTTTGCTTGCCGAGGAACGCACCCGCGTCCTGGCCGAGAGCGGCCGAGCCGGTGCGGACGAGCGCGCCCGAGAGCGTGCAGTCAGGCGAGTTGAGAACGGCTTCGATGAGCATGCGGCCCATGCGGCCCGATGCGCCGGCGATTGCGATTTTCATGACGGTCCCTGCAAACGTGAAACTGGCCGAGTCCGCGCACGGGACACACCGCGCGCGGCCACCACCAAAAAACGCGGCGGCCGAAGCCGCCGAGGAGAGGCGCAGCGCGAGGCGCTACGCCCGTACGAATTGTCCGATACGACGCACCGCGCGGCGGACTGCGCGACGCGCTGCGCCGTCGGACCGCGCGATCAGTTGCCCGTGGCCGCGGCGCCCGAGGCGGGCACGGTGGGCGGCGCGGTCAGCGGCGCGTTTTGCGACGGCGGCGGCGGATTCGTGTCGCCGGTGCCTTGTGCGCCCGCGGTCGGACCGACCGGATTCGACGGCGGCACGCCCTGGATCTGCGGCGGCGGCTGACGGCGCAGCTGGACCTGCGAGGGCATCGTGCCGACGTTCGGCGGCAGCGCCGCCGACGTGGGCGTACCCGCGCGCACCGACGGCGTCACGCCGGCCGGCGTTTGCACCGCTTCCGTGGCGCGGTTCGCGGCGGCGGCGGCCTGCGCGTTGGCGTCCTGCGGCAGTTGCGAGGTGGCGGTGCCGAGTTCCGACGACGGCGTGCGCGCCGTGTCGGTGACAGCCGGCGCCGACGCGCCCGGGCTGCCGGCAGCCGGCGCCAGCGACGCAGCCGTGGCGCCCGACGCGCCAGAAGCAGCGGCAGCCGCAGCGGCCTTGGCCTTCTTGCCCGATTTGTCGCCGTCGATTTCGGCGAGCAGTTCCAGATTCGACGGCAGATCTTCGCCGCCCGACCAGCTGGCCACGCGGTCGCCCTCGAACATCACGACGAAATCGCGCTGCTGGACGACTGCGGTCGAGCCGCGCTTGAAGTAGAAGACGTAGTCCCAGCGGTTCGCGTGGAACATGTCGGTGAGCAGCGGCGTGCCAAGCAGTTGCTTGACCTCGGCGCGCGACATGCCCACATGCATCTGGGCGGCCATTTCGCTCGAAACGAAGTTGCCTTGCACGATGGTGATGCGGTACGGCGTAATGCTCTGCGCGATGCGCTGCGTCACGCCGTCATAGGTCTTGCAGCCCCCGAGGGTTGCGAACGCGGCAGCGGCCAGCAGGGTGCACGCCACGCGGCTGCCGCTCAGACGGCGGCCGATCGTTGTGAATTCTGGAATCATTTCCCTCACCGTGCGGGCTTGTCGCGAAGCCGCGCGTATTCTGTAGAAGTTCGTTCGAAGTTCTGCCGAAAATGCCCGGAACGGCAAAAACGCATTAACATAAGAACCTAGCATTGTACTCCAGGGACTTATCGTCATGACCAATCCAACCGATCTCAAGAACATCGGTCTGAAGGCGACGCTGCCGCGCCTCAAGATCCTGGAGATTTTTCAGCACAGCCCGGTACGCCACCTGACGGCGGAAGACGTGTACCGCAACCTGCTGAACGAGGAGCTCGACATCGGCCTCGCCACGGTCTACCGCGTGCTCACGCAGTTCGAGCAGGCAGGCCTGCTCACGCGCAGCAACTTCGAGTCGGGCAAAGCCGTCTTCGAACTCAACGAAGGCAGCCACCACGACCACCTGGTGTGCCTCGATTGCGGCATCGTCGAGGAATTCTTCGACCCCGAAATCGAGAAACGCCAGCAGATGATCGCCAACGAGCGCGGCTTCAAGCTGCAGGAGCACGCGCTTGCGCTTTACGGCGCGTGCACGAAGGAAAACTGCCCGCACCGCAAGCATTGAGCGTGCTTACGGTATGCCCGGGCCCGCCCGGCATACCGCTCATGCACCGCTTATCGCGGAAAAACGCCACGCTTCGCCGTGGCGTTTTTGTTTTATCCGGTAATGTTTTGCGCGGTCGCGGCAATCATTAGCCAGATTTGCGTGGCGCGCACGCCACGCGACGGCGTAAAAAAACCGCCCCGAGGGGCGGCTTTTTGTCCAGCGAGCGTACTTACTTCGCGTTCGCGAGCGCCACTGCCGTGTCCAGCATGCGGTTCGAGAAGCCCCACTCGTTGTCGTACCAGCTCGACACCTTGACCAGGCGGCCCGAGACCTTCGTGAGCGTCGAGTCGAACGTCGACGATGCCGGGTTGTGGTTGAAGTCGATCGACACCAGCGGTGCGGTGTTGTAGCCCAGGATGCCCTTGAGCGCGCCTTCCGAGGCTTCCTTCATGATCGCGTTGACTTCTTCGACGGTCGTGTCGCGCTTGGCGATGAACGACAGGTCGACGATCGACACGTTGATGGTCGGGACGCGGATCGCGTAACCGTCCAGCTTGCCGTTCAGTTCCGGCAGCACGAGGCCGACAGCCGATGCCGCGCCCGTCTTCGCCGGGATCTGGCTGTGCGTGGCCGAGCGCGCGCGGCGCAGGTCTTCGTGGTACACGTCCGTCAGAACCTGGTCGTTCGTGTAGGCGTGGATCGTCGTCATCAGACCGGTTTCGAGGCCGATCTTGTCGTTCAGCGGCTTGACGAGCGGCGCGAGGCAGTTCGTCGTGCACGATGCGTTCGAGATGACCGTGTCCGAAGCCTTCAGCACGTTGTGGTTCACGCCGTAGACGATGGTCGCGTCGACGTCCTTACCGCCCGGCGCCGAGATGATGACCTTCTTTGCGCCGCCCTTCAGGTGGGCGCTCGCCTTTTCCTTGGTCGTGAAGAAGCCCGTGCATTCGAACACGATGTCGACGCCCAGCTCGCCCCACGGCAGTTCTGCCGGGTTGCGGTTGGCCAGCACGCGGATACGGTCGCCGTTGACGACGAGGTAGTCGCCGTCGACGCTGACTTCGCCCGGGAACTTGCCGTGAGCCGTGTCGTATTGCGTCAGATGCGCGTTGGTCTTCGCGTCACCCAGGTCGTTGATCGCCACGATCTGGATGTCGTGCTTCTTGCCGTTCTCGTAGAACGCGCGAAGCGTGTTACGGCCGATACGGCCATAGCCGTTGATAGCGACGCGAATCGTCATGGTTCATCTCCTGATGGTTAAAAATTCTGAGACGGACGCCGTGCGGCCGCTCCGTTCGCCGTCGCGTGCGAGCGCGACGCTGCGGGGCGCACACGGCAAACGGGCCCGCCGTCTGGTAGGCGGCGAGCCCGTGTGAAGCATGCTTAGTTGTCCAGCGCGGCCTTGGCCGTCGCGACGACGTTCTCGACCGTGAAGCCGAAGTGCTTGAACAGCACGCCAGCCGGGGCCGATTCGCCGAAGGTGTCGATCCCGACCACCCCGCCTTCGAGGCCGACGTACTTGCGCCAGAAGTCGGTCTGCGCGGCTTCGATCGCGACGCGGCGCACGCCCTTGGGCAGCACGCGCTCCTTGTACTCGGCGTCCTGACGGTCGAACACGTTGGTCGACGGCATGGACACGACGCGGGCGCCGATGCCTTCGCGCTGCAGCGCTTCGACGGCCTTCATCGCCAGTTCGACTTCCGAACCCGTGGCGATCAGGATGATCTTGCGGCTCGGGATGTCGTCGTTCCAGTCCTTCAGCACGTAACCGCCCTTGGCGATGTTGGCGATCTGCGCGTCGGTGCGTTCGTTGAACTGCAGGTTCTGACGGCTGAAGATCAGCGACGACGGGCCTTGATGCGCAATCGACTCGGTCCAGGCCACGGCCGTTTCCACCGTGTCGGCCGGACGCCAGAGCGTCATGTTCGGGATCAGGCGCAGGCTCGGGACCTGTTCGATCGACTGGTGCGTCGGGCCGTCTTCGCCGAGGCCGATCGAGTCGTGCGTGAACACGAAGATCGACGGGCACTTCATCAGCGCGGCGACGCGCAGCGCGTTGCGGCTGTAGTCCGAGAACGTCAGGAAGGTGCCGCCGAAAGCCTTGTAGCCGCCGTGCAGCACGATGCCGTTGAGCGCGGCGCTCATGCCGAACTCACGCACGCCATAGTTGACGTGGTTGCCCCACTCGATGCCGGCTTCGCCTGCCTTGGCGGCGCGCACGGGCTTCGAAGCCTTCCAGTTCGTGAGGTTCGAGCCGGTCAGGTCGGCCGAGCCGCCGAGCAGTTCGGGCAGCGCTGCGGCGAGACCTTCGATGGCTTGCTGCGACGCCTTGCGGGTCGCGACGGTTTCCTTGCGCGAGTCCGCGCCCGCGACGATCGCGGCAGCCTTCTGCGCCCAGTCGGCGGGCAGCTTGCCGGCCATGCGGCGCTCGAATTCAGCGGCTTCCTGCGGATATTTCGACTTGTACGCGCCGAACGATTCGTTCCATTCGCCTTCGAGCTTCGCGCCCGTGGCCTTCGAATCCCAGTCTGCGTAGACTTCCTGCGGCACGACGAAGGGCTCCCACTTCCAGCCCGCCGCTTCGCGCCACTTGGCGATTTCTTCGGCGCCGAGCGGCGCGCCGTGCACGTCGTGACCGCCGGCCTTGGTCGGCGCGCCGTGACCGATCTGCGTCTTGCAGCAGATCAGCGTGGGCTTGTCCGATGCCTTCGCCTTGGCGATGGCCGCGTCGACGGCGTCGACGTCATGACCGTTCACGTCCGCGATCACGTTCCAGCCGTAGGCTTCGAAACGCTTCGGGGTGTCGTCGTGGAACCAGTGCTCGACGTGGCCGTCGATCGAGATGCCGTTGTCGTCGTACAGCGCGATCAGCTTGTTCAGCTTGAGCGTGCCGGCGAGCGAGCAGGCTTCGTGCGAGATGCCTTCCATCAGGCAGCCGTCGCCGAGGAACACATAGGTGTGGTGGTCGACGATCTTCGCGTCGGCCTTGTTGAACTCGGCAGCGAGCAGCGCTTCGGCCAGCGCCATGCCGACCGCGTTCGCCAGACCCTGGCCGAGCGGGCCGGTCGTGGTTTCGACGCCCGGCGTGATGCCGAATTCCGGGTGACCCGGCGTCTTCGAGTGCATCTGGCGGAAGTTCTTCAGCTCTTCGATCGGCAGATCGTAGCCGGTCAGATGCAGCAACGAGTACAGCAGCATGGAGCCGTGGCCGTTCGACAGCACGAAGCGGTCGCGGTCGTTCCAGTGCGGGTTCGTCGGGTTGTGGCGCAGATGGCGCGCCCACAGCGCGACGGCGATCTCGGCCATGCCCATGGGCATGCCGGGGTGGCCGGAATTCGCTTGCTGAACGGCGTCCATGGACAGCGCGCGGATCGCGTTGGCCATCAACGAGGTGGTAGCGGGGGAGGCGGAGGACGAGGTCGTCATGTCGAGTCCGGGGATCGAGTGCAAAAAGCGGCGTGGGCGGGCAAACGATGAAACGGTTTGCGGATCGCGCACAGCAGCGAGACTTCCGGAAGCTCGGCAAACGCCCGCTCCGGCGCGCGATGCGGCGCCAGGTAGACGCAAACGGCCAGAGCAAACGGACAGGGCTGCAAAGGCGGACATTCTAGCAGATCATGGGGATTTTCCCGGATCGGCAGGAGCAGGATCAAACTCTGGCACGCGGCGATTGGACCCTGTTATGACGCGATCGACGTTGCGCTATGACGCGGCGACGTTGCGGCGCGGCAATCGGCGGCAACTCGGCGGCAGCTCGGCCTCGCCTGCCGGCACACGGCGGCGCCCAGCACGCGGCGGCGGGCCGCACGCCAGCCGCCTTTATAATTGCGACAGATGCCGATGTCGCCCTGATTCGCGCCTGCCTGCCGGGTTCGGCCAGTGCACCACGCTCGCCCTGCTCTCCATAGGGTCGCATCGCTTTTAGAAACGAATCCGCACCGATCGCCTCGACTCCGCCGTGACCGCTCCGCTCGTCTTCCGCCCCGCCGCCGACGCCGAATACGGCTTCCCCGGCGCGCGCCTGCTCGCCGCCGCCGATTCGGTCTGGCAGCACATCGAGGTCTGGGACACGCCGCAGCTCGGCTGCCTGTTCACGCTGGACGGCCGCCCGATGACCTCGGCCGGCGACGAATTCATCTATCACGAGTGCATGACGCACGTGGCCGCGCTCACGCATCCCGCGCCGCGCGCGGCGCTCGTGCTGGGCGGCGGCGACGGCGGCGCGGCGCGCCAGTTGCTGCGTCATCCGGACATCGAGCGCATCGTGGTGGCCGAACTCGATCCGGACGTCGTGCGGCTGACCGGCGACTATCTGCCGGACGTGCGCGGCGGCGCCTTCGACGACCCGCGCGTGGAACTGGTGATCGGCGACGCCGCCGACTTCGTCGCGCGCGCCGAAGAACGGTTCGATCTGGTCGTGTTCGATCTGACGCCGCCCGACTCGCCCGCCGCGGGCCTGTACACTGCCGCGTTCTACGCCGCGCTCAAACGCGTGATGAACGACGATGCGCTGGTTTCCTTGCATCTGGGCGCGCCGTATCATCACGCCGCGCGCATCGGCGCGCTGCTGGCCGGATTGCGTGGCGCGTTCGCGCGGGTGCGCCCGCTCGGCGCCTACGTGCCGCTTTACGGCGCGTTCTGGCTGATGGCGGTGGCAAGCGACCGTCTCGATCCGATGACGATGGACGCCGCCGCGATCGAAACGCGCCTCGCCGCGCGCCAGATCGAGGAACTGCGCTTCTACGACGCGCAGATCCACGGGGCACTCCTGGTCGCACCCCGGATGGCGCGCGATAAACTAGGCCAATTCCTACAGCTTTAGCAGGTGTGACGTTGGAGAATCGCTGGGTTCCTTACACTTTTTTGCGTACCCGCCGAAATCCGCCCACCCAGGTCCTTGCCCGAACCGAATCTGGAGAGACTCGATGACCCCACCCCGCCCCGCCGGTGTGCCGTGGCTGACGCCGTATCTGACGGTGCGCGATGCGCGCGCCGCGATCGCCTTTTTCGTGGCGGCATTCGGCTTTGCGGTACGCGACAGTGTCGAGGACGACGGCGCGGTCATGCACGTGGAAATGACCTATCACGATCAGCTGATCGTGATGTTTGCGCCCGAAGGCGCGTTCGGCTCGACGGCGCACACGCCCAAAAGCTCGAACACCATCGCTCCCCAATCCTTTTATCTGTATGTCGACGACGTCGACGCGGTGTATGCGCGCTCGCTCGCAGCCGGCGCCAAATCGTTGAGCGAACCACAAGACCAGTTCTGGGGCGACCGTTTCGCCCAGGTCGAGGACCTCGACGGTTACCGCTGGGCGCTTGCCCGCCATTTGTCATGAAGCAATGAGAACCTGTCTTATGCCCCGCTTTTTCGTCGGCAATTCCCTGGAATCCGGCGACGTCTTTACCCTCCCCGACGAAGTCACGCGACACGTTCAGGTGCTGCGTCTGCAACCCGGCGACACGGTCGTGCTGTTCAACGGCATGGGCGGCGAGTTCAGCGCCGAAATCGTCGAAATGGAGCGGCGCGAGGTGCAAGTGCGCGTCGGCCCGTATCGCGACATCGAAACCGAGCCGCCCTACCGGCTCACGCTCGCGCAAGGCATCGCCGGCAGCGACAAAATGGACTGGCTGATCGAAAAGGCGGTCGAACTGGGCGCGACGAATTTCGTGCCGCTCACCACCTCGCGCAGCGTCGTGCGCCTCTCGGGCGATCGCGCCGTGCGCCGCCAGGCGCACTGGCAGCGCATCGTGCAGGCGTCGTGCGAACAATGCGGGCGCAACCGCATGCCGGAAGTCGCGCCCACGCGCGAGATGGGCACCTGGCTCGGCTCGCTGTCGAAAACGCCTGCCGAAGGCGAGTTGCGCGTGCTGCTTTCGCCGCGCGCGAATGTCTCGTTTGCCACCTTGCCGGGCACGCCGCCGCACGGCGAAGTGACCGTACTGGTGGGGCCGGAAGGTGGGTTTTCGTCGCCGGAAGAAGCCGCCGCGCTCGATCACGGCTTTATCGCCGTCGGCCTCGGGCCGCGCATCCTGCGCACGGAAACGGCGGGGATCGCCGTGCTCGCGGCGCTTGCGGCGCGCTGGGGCGGCTGGTAATCCGCTTGCGCAGATAACGCAGACGTCGCCTGAACGGGCGATCGAGCACGTAAAAATGACAAGGCCCGCCGAAAGGCGGGCCTGTGCGTTTGTGTCGCGCGAATGCGACGATGGATGCGCGGCGACCGCGCCAAACCGGTCCGTTCAGGCGAACGAATAAAAGACCCGGAACGGCACGCCGCGCTCGGCCCAATATTCGGATGCCTCGCGGAACACGTCGAGCAGCGTCTCGCGGCCGTCCTTGTCGAACTTCTGCGCGATCGGCAGACCGTCGAGCACGACCACGAAGCCCGGCTGCTCGCCGGCTTTCTGCACCAGATCGGTCAGGCAGTCGTACAGGCCGTCGTAGTTCTTGCCGAAATGCTTCGGAAACAGAAACGACGTGGCGATGGTCTCCAGCACTTCCTGCTTGGTCAGCGCATTGGCGCAGAACGCATACAGGAAATGCTGTTTCAGACGCTCCGCCTCGTCGGCGAGATCCTGCACGCGGAACGCGCGGATCGACTGGACGATGTTCGGCCTGACGGTCGAAAACAGGCTCATGGCCGCCTCGTTCGATGAATGCGCCTCGTCCGTGTGCACGCTGCCGTGCTGCTGATCCTCGCGTTGCTGATCGTCCTGCTTCATCTGCATGACGCGCTGGAACAGGTTGCCCTCGCCGGACGCGAACAGATCGCTCGCGACCCGCGGGTCGTGTGCGTAAGTGTTATCGCTCATGCCGCTCTTCCCGGTGTCATTCAACAATTCGCTTAAAACTGGCGTAGTGGTCGTCGGAGTAATAGCAGTTGTCGGTATGCCTGAGCGGCCCGCCGCAGACGATGCGCCGTGCGCCGCGATTGCGCGCATGCGGCGTGGGGACGGTGTACTCGTGATAGAAGCCGCGCCGGTGATGCGGCAACTGCCGCTCGAAATTGCCGAACACGACACCGTCCTTCTCGTACGGATAAGGCCCGCCCTCGCCGATCAGACCCAGCGTGGCAACCGCCTCGCGCGGCAACTCGCCCACGTTGACGGTTCCGACCGGCACGTCGGCCGCGTTGCCGCCGGATTGCTCCCACGACGAACCGCGCGCCGCCGCGCCTTGCGCGAACGCCAGCGCCGCCACCAGAAAAAAGCCCGAAACCGCGCGCCCAAGCCGACCGGCAGCGCCGCCGGCGCGACCGCGAAATGCTCTTGGGGAACAAGGATTTACTCGAACCTGACTGGTCGATGCGACGCCATCTTGCGCGCGATTTTCGTCAGGCAGTCCTATGCATGCCATCTGCGCACCATTTATGGATTTCCGCCCCAAGTTTTATCTTGGGGATTACGCGTTCGACGACCATGAAAGATGTAAGGGTATCGCTAATGGGACCTGGAAGCAATCGCAGCCAGGCGCCGATACCACACCGTTGACCCCGCACAAGCGGCAAACCGGTAATTATTACAACACTGAAAAGTGCAAAAAAACGGCGCGCCGGAAGCCCGGACGCGCCGTTTCGGGACTGCCGCCGAGGCGGCCAATCCGTGGTCCTATCGTGACACTTCGCGTGACATCGCGCGTGACACGCCGCGCAAAACTTAACGCGCCGCGTTCACATCCGCGACCAGCAGCGCCGTCATGTTGACGATGCGGCGCACCGTGGCCGACGCCGTCAGCACGTGCACCGGCTTGGCCGCGCCCAGCAGGATCGGCCCGATGGCGATGTTGTTGCCGGCCGCCGTCTTCAGCAGGTTGTACGAGATGTTGGCCGCATCGATGTTCGGCATGATCAGCAGGTTCGCCTCGCCTTCGAGCGTCGACTCCGGCAGGATTTCCTGGCGCAGATTCGCGTCGAGCGCGACGTCGCCGTGCATTTCGCCGTCAACCTGCAGATCGGGCGCGCGCTCCTGGAGAATTTCCAGCAGGTCGCGCATTTTCTGCGCGGAAGGCGCGTTGCTCGAACCGAAGTTCGAATGCGAGCACAGCGCGATCTTCGGCTCGATGCCGAAGCGGCGCACTTCTTCCGCCGCCATGATCGTGATTTCGGCGAGCTGCTCGGGCGTGGGATCGACGTTCACGTGCGTGTCGACGATGAAAATCTGGCGGTTCGGCAGCACCAGCGCGTTCATGGCGGCGAACACGTTGCAGCCCGTCTTCTTGCCGATCACCTGGTCGATGAAGTGCAGGTGGCGGTGCGTCGTGCTGACCGTGCCGCAGATCATGCCGTCGGCTTCGCCCTTTTCCACCAGCATCGCGCCGATCAGCGTGGTGCGGCGGCGCATTTCGAGCTTGGCCATTTGCGGCGTGATGCCCTTGCGCGCCATCAGCTTCGCGTAGGTCTGCCAGAAGTCGCGATAGCGCTCGTCGTGATCGGTATTGACGACCGTGTAGTCCTGACCCGCGACCAGACGCAGCCCGTAGCGCGCCATGCGCTGCTCGATCACCGCCGGGCGGCCGATCAGGATGGGCTTCGCGAGCTTTTCGTCGACCACGATCTGCACCGCGCGCAGGATGCGCTCCTCTTCGCCCTCGGCGAACACGATGCGCTTCTTCTCCGGCTCCACGGCGCGCGCGAGCTGGAAGATCGGCTTCATGGTCGTGCCGCTGTGGTAGACGAACTGCTGGAGGTGCTGTTCGTAGGCGTCCATGTCCTCGATCGGACGCGTGGCGACGCCTGCGTCCATCGCCGCCTGGGCGACCGCCGGCGCGATCTTCACGATCAGGCGCGGGTCGAAGGGCTTCGGAATCAGGTATTCGGGGCCGAACTGCAGATCCTGAATGCCGTAGGCCGTGGCCACGACGTCGCTCTGCTCCTGGCGCGCCAGTTCCGCGATGGCGTTCACGGCGGCGATTTCCATCTCGCGCGTGATCGTGGTCGCGCCCACGTCGAGCGCGCCGCGGAAAATGAACGGGAAGCACAGGACGTTGTTCACCTGATTCGGATAATCCGTGCGGCCCGTGGCGAGCACGGCGTCCGGGCGCACTTCCAGCGCCAGTTCCGGCAGGATTTCAGGCGTGGGGTTCGCGAGCGCGAGAATCAGCGGCTTCGCGGCCATCTGCTTGACCATGTCCTGCTTGAGCACGCCGCCCGCGGAGAGGCCGAGGAAAATGTCGGCGCCTTCGATCACCTCGGCGAGCGTGCGCGCCTCGGTTTCACGGGCGAAACGCTCCTTGTCCGGGTCCATCAGCTCGGTGCGGCCCTTGTAGACCACACCCGCGAGGTCGGTCACGAAAATGTTTTCGAGCGGCAGGCCGAGGTCGACCAGCAGATCCAGACACGCCAGCGCTGCCGCGCCCGCACCCGAGGCCACGAGCTTGACCTGCTTGATGTCCTTGCCGACGACCTTCAGGCCGTTGGTGAACGCCGCCGCCACCACGATGGCCGTGCCGTGCTGGTCGTCGTGGAAGACCGGAATCTTCATGCGCTTGCGCGCTTCGCGCTCGACGATGAAGCATTCCGGCGCCTTGATGTCTTCCAGATTGATGCCGCCGAAAGTGGGTTCGAGCGCGGCGATCACGTCCACGAGCTTGTGCGGGTCCGACTCGTTCAGCTCGATGTCGAATACGTCGATGCCCGCGAACTTCTTGAACAGCACCGCCTTGCCTTCCATCACGGGCTTCGAGGCGAGCGGCCCGATGTTGCCGAGGCCCAGCACGGCCGTGCCGTTCGACACGACGCCGACGAGATTGCTGCGCGCCGTAAAGCGCGCGGCGTTCAGCGGATTCTCGACGATCGCCTCGCACGCGAACGCAACGCCCGGCGAGTACGCGAGCGAGAGGTCGCGCTGGTTGATCATTTGCTTGGTCGGCGCGATCGCGATCTTCCCGGGGGTGGGAAACTCGTGATAGTCGAGGGCGGCTTCGCGAAGCTTGTTCGTGGCGGAATTCGACATGGGAGGCAGGGCGTGAGTGCGGATTAGAATGACAGTTCGAACGCGAATGTGCCCGATTGTAGCGCCATTCCCCAGCAGGATTCCTTTCAGTTCAGGCGCAGCTGCCGCGACCGCCATGGAGACAAAGCCGCGCCGGCGGCCCGCTCAGCGGGCTCGCCATTCATTCGTCATACACCTTTCGTCATGCTTTCCGAGTTCACCCTGATCGACCATTATTTCGCGCGGCGCGCACGAGAACACACACGCCGCGCCGCGCTCGGCATTGGCGACGATTGCGCGCTGATCGCGCCCGCGCCAGGCGAAATGCTGGCCGTCTCGACCGACATGCTGGTCGAAGGCCGCCACTTCCTGCCCGACGTCGATCCCCACGCGCTCGGCCACAAGACGCTCGCCGTCAATCTCTCCGACCTCGCGGCGATGGGCGCGAAGCCGCTCGGCTTCACGCTCGCGTTCGCGCTGCCCAAACCGCGCGAGGACTGGCTCGCCGCCTTCAGCGCGGGCCTCTTCGAGCTGGCCGATCTGCACGACTGCGAGCTGGTCGGCGGCGACACCACGGCCGGGCCGCTCAATCTCTGCATCACCGTGTTCGGCTCGGTGCGGCAGGATGTCGCACTTCGGCGCGACACCGCCCAGCCGGGCGACGACGTCTGGATCTCGGGCACGCCCGGCGACGCGCGCGCGGGGCTCGCGGTGTTGCGCAACGACTGGCCGCAAATGCCCGTCGACGCCGCCGACGCCGCGTATTTCCGGCGCGCGCTCGAATATCCGCAGCCGCGCGTGGCGCTCGGTCTCGCGCTCGCGGGCGTGGCGCGCGCGGCGCTCGACGTGTCGGACGGGCTGGCCGGCGATCTGCGGCACATCCTCGAACGCTCGCGGGTGGGCGCCGCCATCAACGTGGACGCGCTGCCGGTCTCGCCCGCGCTCGCGCGTCTGCCGCGCGAGCTTCAGGTGCAATGCGCGCTCGCGGGCGGCGACGACTACGAACTGTGTTTCACCGCCGCGCAAGCCCGGCGTGACGATGTCGAGGCGGCGGCGCAACAGGCCGGTGTGCGCGTGACGCGCATCGGTACAATAACTTCGCCTCAAGGCGGGATCGGCGCGAATCAGGACGCGCGGCCCGCGATCGCCTGGCACGACGCCGCCGGCGCGCCGCTCAACCTGACGTTGCAAGGCTTCGATCACTTCCATGCAGACTGACTCCACGCCCTCGCCCGCCGGCAACGGTGCGACGCATGCCGATGCGCCCGGCGGCGCTTCGGAGCCGCCCTCATCGCTGACCTCGCTGACCTCGCTGCCCGGGCCCGAAACCGCAAGCACGCCGAAAGGCCCGCGCCGCGCCGATGCGCCTTTCATGCTCACGCATCCGCTGCACATCGTTTCGCTCGGCTTCGGCTCGGGCCTCTCGCGGCTCGCGCCGGGGACGGCCGGCACACTGTTCGCGTGGGCCGCGTTCGAAGTGCTCAACCGCTATCTGAGCGTGCTCGACTGGGGCGTGCTCATCATCGGCGGCTTTCTCGCGGGCATCTGGATCACCGACTTCACGGCGAAGAAACTGCGCAGCGACGATCCCTCGTCGATCGTCTGGGACGAAATCGTCGCGTTCTGGCTCGTGCTGCTGATGGTCACGCCGATCGAATTCACCGGCAAGCTCTGGGCCTTCGTGATCTTCCGTTTCTTCGACATGGTCAAGCCGCCGCCCATCCGCTATTTCGACCGGCGCTTCAAAGGCGGCTTCGGCATCATGATCGACGACCTCGTGGCCGCCTTTTTCACGCTGCTCGTGATCGCGCTCTGGCGCATGTCGGTCTGATTTTTCGCGTCGCTCCCCCACCCTCGGCCACCGCCACGGACACACCGCCATGCCCACCGATTCCGTCGTCCACCAACTCGCGATCCGCGCCGGCAACAAGCTGCGCGACGCGCGCCTGATGCTCGCCACCGCCGAGTCCTGCACGGGCGGCATGGTCGCCGCCGCCATCACCGACATCTCCGGCAGTAGCGGCTGGTTCGAGCGCGGTTTCGTCACCTACTCGAACCAGGCGAAAACCGAAATGATCGGCGTGCCCGCCGAGATGATCGACAAACACGGCGCGGTGAGCGAACCGGTCGCGCGCGCGATGGCCGAAGGCGCGCTGCGCAACAGCCGGGCACAGGTTTCGCTGGCCATCACCGGCATTGCCGGTCCGGGCGGCGGCACGCCGGAAAAGCCGGTCGGCATGGTGTCGTTCGGCTGGAGCAACCGGTTGCACACGAACGTCGAGACGCTGGTTTTCAAAGGCGATCGCGACCAGATTCGCGTGCAGGCCGCCGCGCACGCGCTGCGCGGGCTGCTGGCGCTGATCGACGAACAGGAACGCTGACGAAGCGCGAATGCCCACGCCCGCGCGTGGCCGGACTCGCCCACCAGGAGACGCATGCCATGACGCAACCGACTACCCCGTCCACCGCGACGACGAGCGGCGCGGTCGAAGAACTGATTCGCCGCTTCGGACTCGAACCGCATCCCGAAGGCGGTTACTACAGCGAGACCTATCGCTCCGACAAACTGGTGTTGCGCGACGGCGGCAACGACGCGGACGGCACGCGCGCGGCATCGACCGCGATCTATTTCCTGCTCGCCGACGGCGCCTATTCCGCGTGGCACCGCATCCGTTCCGACGAACTCTGGCACTTCTACGCGGGCACGCCCATCGAGATCCATTCGATCGACGAGCGCGGCGTGCTGTCCACGCGCAAGCTCGGCCACGCGCTCGATCATCCGGGCACGGTGTTCCAGGCCGTGGTGCCCGCGGGCCACTGGTTCGCGGCGCGCTGCGTGAATCCGTCGAGCTGGGCGCTGGTGGGCTGCACGGTCGCGCCGGGCTTCGAATTCAGCGAATTCGAAATCGCCGACGTCGATGCGCTGCTCGAGCGCTATCCGCTGCATCGCCCGATCATCGAACTGTTCCGCAAGCCCGCGGCGGCGGCGAAAAAAGCGTGAGCGCATAAAAAAAGCGGCGTGCCCGAAGACACGCCGCAAATCGCCCTACATCCTCGGGCGGCGCTGCGCGCGCCGCCCGGCTCACACCCCGCTCAGCGCGTGCGAACGCACGCTTACTTCGCGGAGATCTCCACGCGCCGGTTGGGCGCGAGACACGCCACCACCGCCGGCGTCGCCGTCTTGCCCGGACACGACTTGACCGGATTCGACGCCCCGCGCCCGTTGATCTCGAAACGCTGCGCCTTCACGCCTTGTGCCTGCATCTCGCGCATCACCGCCGCCGCACGCTGATTCGAGAGGCGATCGTTATGCGCCGCCGAACCGAAACGGTCCGTGTAACCGGTGATGCCGACCACGCCCAGCACCGCGCCCGACTCGCGCCACTGCTGCGCGAGCAAGGCGACCTGACGATGGCCTTCGGGCTTGAGCACGGCGCTGTCGAAATCGAACAGCGCGTCGGCCGACAGCGAGACCGGCTTCACGACCGGCGCGACCACCGGCACAACGACAGCCGGAGCGGGCGGCGGCACGCACTGATCAAGCTCGCCGTTCACCTTCTGCGCGAGTTTCTGCGCGCGCTCGATCGCGTCCCAGCCGTGCACCCAGCGCGTGCCATGCGTTTCGTCCTGTTCCTTCCAGGCTTCGTCGGTGAGCGCGCGCAGACGGCCCGCGTCCTCGCCCTTGCACGGCGACTGATCGGCGCGCTGGTTGGTGCGCTCGATCTCCTGCAAGGCCTTCACCCACTTCTCGCGCGTCTCGACGGGCGGCCAGTTCTTCTGGCCGTAGACCGGCTGAAACGGCACGCTGCCGTCGATATAGTGGCGCCCGTTGTTGAGCGCGCGCGCCGCCGCATCGTTGTAGACCTTCGAGACGAGCACATGGCTGTCCTGACGATCCGCGATTTCCAGCCAGCCTTCGGCCAGACCGCGCTGATACGGATCGGCGAGACGTTGCGCGGCGGGCATGAGCGCTTCGGCGTCGCTGCCTACGCCGGCAAACGCCGGAGCGCTCGACAACGCGGACAACGCCGTGGCCAGCGCGCCACATAGCAATAGTTTCTTCATGACTTCAATCTCCGTGCCCGCCACGGCTTCCCGTGGCGGGCCTGGTTAGCGCTCCGCTCAGAAGCCGAACGTTGCACCGACCGATGCGCCCGTGCTGCCGCCGGCGCCCGTCGAACGCGCGACGTGCGCGTTCAGCAGGAGACGGTCGCTGACGTACCAGTTCGCACCGAGCGCCAGCGCGCTTTCACCGCCGTACGTACCCGCCGCGACGGCCATCTGGAAGTTGCCTTCCGCCCGCGCGTTCGGGATCAGCGACGACGCCGCCATGGCCGCCGCACCCAGCGAGTTCATCTCGCGACGAACCTGACCGATCTGCTGGTTGGTGTACGCGTTGGCTTGCTGCACGCCTTGCGCCACCGCCTGCGTCGTGTACGACTGGGCATTGAGCACCGCATCGTTCAACTGGCTCACGTTGACGGCGTCGGTGCCTTGCGTACCGGCCTTCACGTTGACGATCTGACGTTCGCCGCCTGCCGAACCGACCGACACGGTGTTGTCGCGATCGGCCACCGAACCGGCGCCGAGTGCGACTGCACCTTCCGCGCTCGCCGTCGAGTTCGCGCCCAGAGCCGACGAGTTTTTGCCCGTGGCCTGCGAGGCTGCGCCCATCGCCGTCGAGTTTTCGCCGCTGGCCAGCGAGTTGGCGCCGCCCGCCGTGGCGTGCGTGCCGCTCGCCTTGGCGGCTTCGGTGTTGCGATCGCCGCTTGCCGTGAACATCGGATCCGTGGCGTTTTCCGCCATGTTCTGCACCGCCGAGATCGCCGCGTTCATCTGACCGACGTTCACTGCGTCCGAATCCTCCACACCGGCTGCGAGGTTGTGCAGCGCCACCGCGTTGCTCGCGCCCGAACCGCCCAGCGTGACCGAGTCGTGCGCCGTCGAGTCGTACGAAACCACGTCGGCCATCTGGCCTTGCAGCGTCGTCACCGAGCCCTGGAGGTTGGTCACATCGCCTTGAAGCGTGTTGACGTTACCTTGCAGCGTGGTGAAGTTGCCTTGCAGCGTCGTCACCGTGCCCGCCAGATTCGACACGCTCATGTTGGTCGCGTAAAGCTGCGAGCCATTCACCGCGTCGACGCTCGTTGCGTTCACCGCACCCGCCGCGACACCCGTCAGCACGCGGTTGCCCTTCGTGCCGGCGAAGCTCACGAGCTGACCGTCCGTGTCCTTCGCGACCGTGATGTTGCGCGAGGCCGCATCCTGCTGCACCAGACCGATCGAGCCGTTGTCGAGCTCGTTCGCGATGTTCGTCACGCGGCCGTCGATGTTCGTCAGCGAGTCGCCGACGTTGTTGTACGTCGAGCCGCCGATCTTGTACGTCGGCTTTGTGATCGAACCGTCCGCGTTCACCGTCGAATCGCCGCCCAGCGCATCGGCGGTGCTGCTGCCGAGTGCGTAGAGTTGCGAACCGTTCACCGCGTCGAAGCTCGATGCCGAGACTTCGCCATCCTTCACGTTATGCAACGCCACCGGCGCACTCGCGTCCGCGCCGCCCAGCGACACCGAATCGTGCGACGTCGAGTCGTACATCACCGCGTCAGCGAGCTGACCGTTGATGTTCGTGATGCTGCCCGCGATGTTGCTCACGTCGCCTTGAAGCGTCGTCACGTCACCGGCCAGGTTCGAGACGGTCGAGTTCGTCGCGTACAACTGCGAACCGTTCACCGCGTCCGTGCTCGTCGACGACAGCGTACCTGCCGCCACGTTCGTCAGCTTGACGTTCGTGCTTGCGCCCACGCCACCCAGCGTCACCGAGTTATGCGACGACGAGTCGTACAGCACCGCATCAGCCAGCTTGCCGTTGATGTTCGTGATCTGGCCTTGCAGCGTCGTCACCGCACCTTGCACGTTGCTGATGCTCGTCGTGTTCGCCGTCACCTGCGTGTTGGTCGCGTACAGCTGCGAGCCATTCACCGCATCCGTGCTCGTCGACGACAGCGTACCTGCTGCCACGTTCGTCAGCTTGACGTTCGTGCTCGCGCCCACGCCGCCCAGCGTCACCGAGTTGTGCGACGACGAGTCGTACAGCACCGCATCAGCGAGCTTGCCGTTGATGTTCGTGATGTTGCCCGCGAGGTTGCTCACGTCGCCTTGCAGCGTCGTGACGTTACCTTGCAGCGTCGTCACAGCACCTTGCACATTGCTGATGCTCGTCGTGTTCGCCGTCACCTGCGTGTTGGTCGCGTACAGCTGCGAGCCATTCACCGCATCCGTGCTCGTACCCGATACGCGACCTGCCGCGACGTTCGTCACCTGACGCTCGGCACCCGCCGCGCCCACGCTGACCACACCGGTCGGCGTTGCACCGGCATACGTGAACTTCTGACCGCCGATCACGCCATTCGCCGTACCGACAGCAGCCGCCGTCGTCGCGCCGTTGCCGAGCGCCACCGAGTTGGAAACCGACGCATTCGCACCGTTACCGATCGCGATCGCATTCGCCGCGCCAGCCGAAGCCACCGGCCCAATCGCCGTCGAGTTCGCCCCCGTCGCAGCCGAATCGGCCAGCGTCGAGTTCGTGTGGAAATACTTGATGCCACCGCCGTTCACGATGTTGTTGACGGTGTTGTTGACGTTGTTGATGTTGTTGACGTTGTTGATGTTGTTGACCGCACCGCCCACGTTCGTGAGCGCGCTGCCGACGTCGTTGAACGTCGAGCCGTTCACGACATACGTCGGGTTCGAGATCGAACCATCCGATTTCACCGCTGCGCCGCCGCCGAGCGCGCTGGCCGTGGAGCTTGCCAGGCCATAGAGCTGCGAGCCGTTCACCGCATCGGTGCTGGTCGAATTGACTGCGCCGGCCGCGACGTTGACGACCTGACGCTCCGCGCCGGCCGAGCCGACGGAGACCGAATTGGCGCGGTTCGCGAGCGAGCCGTCACCCAGTGCGACAGCGCCGCTGGCCGACACCGACGCGTTTTGACCCAGCGCCGTGCCGCCGCCCATGGCCGTCGATTTGGCGCCCGCGCCAACGAGCGTCGCGCCCGAGTACTGCGAGCTCGTATTCGCGCCGAGCGCCGTGCTGTTGGTGCCGAACATGCTTGCGCCGTCGCCGATCACAATCGAGCTGTCGCCCATGATGCTCGACGTGCCGCCGTCGTTCTTGATCTTCGCGTTGCGGCCGATCACGATGACGCCGGAGCCCTTGTTCGCATTCGTCGCGTTCTCGCCGATCACGATGTTGCCGTCGGCGGTCGACGTGGAGCCGCTCACGGCGTTGTAGCCCAGCGCGATGCTGTTCGTGCCTTGCGCGGTGCTCACCTGGCCAATCGCAATCGCGCCCGCAACGGTGCTTTTCGCGCCCTGGCCCATTGCAATCGCGTTGTCCGCCGAGGCGTTCGCCGACGTGCCCATCGCGATCGCACTGACGCCTGCCGCCTTGGCGAGATTGCCCATCGCGTTGGCGTAGTCGCCGGATGCTGCCGCGCCATTGCCGAGCGCGACTGCGCTCGTACCCGCAGCCGACGCCACCGGCCCAATCGCCGTTGCGTTCGTACCCGTCGCCGACGAATCGGCCAGCGTCGAGTTCGTGTGGAAATACTTGAGGCCCGTGCTGCCGTTCACGATGTTGTTCACCGTGTTCGAAACGTTCGACACGTTGGCGTTCGTCGCGTACAGCTGCGAACCGTTCACCGCATCCGTGCTCGTCGACGAGAGCGTGCCTGCCGCCACGTTCGTCAGCTTGACGTTCGTGCTCGCGCCAACGCCACCCAGCGTCACCGAGTTATGCGACGACGAGTCGTACAACACCGCATCAGCGAGCTTGCCGTTGATGTTCGTGATCTGGCCTTGCAGCGTCGTGACATTGCCCTGAAGCGTCGTCACCGCGCCTTGCACGTTGCTGATGCTCGTCGTGTTCGCCGTCACCTGCGTGTTGGTCGCGTAAAGCTGCGAGCCATTCACCGCATCCGTGCTCGTCGACGTCACGCGACCTGCCGCGACGTTCGTCACCTGACGCTCGGCACCTGCCGCGCCCACGCTCACCACACCGGTCGGCGTTGCACCCGCATACGTGAACGTCTGACCACCGATCACGCCACTGCCCGTGCCGACAGCAGCAGCCGTCGTCGCGCCGTTACCCAGCGCCACCGAGTTGGTGGTACCGGCAGTGGCCAAGCTACCGATGGCTACCGAATTATTTGCGCTGGCAGTCGCCGCCGTGCCAAACGCGGCGGCATTCGCGCCGCTGGCTTTCGCAAGCGTACCGGTGGCGGTGGCGTAGCTACCGCTCGCCATCGAGCTCGCGCCAATCGAGACAGCACGCGCACCGGCGGCCGTGGCATTTACACCGAGTGCTGTCGATGCGTCGCCCTGAGAAAGGGCAAGGCTGCCAAGTGCCGTAGAAAAATCGCCGCTCGCGGACGCGCCCTGACCAATGGCCGTGCTTTGACCGTTAGCCGTGCCTGTCGAATACGCATAGCTGCCAGCGCCAAGCGCCATCGAAGCCGGTCCGACGACCGTCGCATTTGCACCAATCACCACGGCATTGGGCGCTGCGCTGCTAGCCCCATTGCCGATGGCAATGTCGTTGCCGCCGCCCGCAAAAGCGGCCGGACCAATCGCCGTCGAGTTCGCGCCCGTCGCCGACGAATCGGCCAGCGTCGAGTTCGTGTGGAAATACTTGATGCCACCGCCGTTTGCGATGTTGTTGACGGTGCTGTTGATGTTGTTGACCGCGCCGCTCAGGTTCGTGATCGCGCCGCCGACGTTGTTGAACGTCGAGCCGTTCGTGACATAAGTCGGGTTCGAGATCGAGCCGTCCGGATTCACCGCTGCGCCGCCGCCGAGCGCGCTGGCCGTGGAGCTGGCCACGCCATAGAGCTGCGAGCCGTTCACCGCATCGGTGCTGGTCGGATTGACTGCGCCGGCCGCCACGTTGACGACCTGACGCTCCGCGCCGGCCGAGCCGACGGAGACCGAATTGGCGCGGTTCGCGAGCGAGCCGCTACCCAGCGCGACCGCGTTGCTGCCCGATACCGACGCGTTTTGACCCAGCGCCGTGCCGCCGCCCATCACCGACGAACTCGCGCCCGCGCCGACGAGCGTCGCGCCTGAATACACCGAACTCGTGTTCGCGCCGATCGCGGTGCTGTTGGTGCCGAAGATGCTTGCGCCGTCGCCGATCACGGTCGAGCTGTCGCCCATGATGCTCGGCGTGCCGCCGTCGGGCCGGAGCTTCGCATTGCGGCCGATCACGATGACGCCGGAGCCCTTGTTCGCATTCGTCGCGTTCTCGCCGATCACGATGTTGCCGTCGGCGGTCGACGTGGAGCCGCTCACGGCGTTGTAGCCCAGCGCAATGCTGTTCGTGCCTTGCGCGGTGCTCACCTGGCCAATCGCAATCGCGCCCGCGACGGTGCTTTTCGCGCTCGAACCGATTGCAATCGCGTTGTCGATTGCTGCGTTCGCGCTATTGCCCATTGCGAGCGCGTTTGACCCGGCTGCGTTCGCGCTACTGCCCATTGCGAGCGCGTTTGACCCCGCTGCGTTCGCGCTATTGCCCATTGCGAGCGCGCTTGACCCCGCTGCGTTCGCGGCTCTGCCCACTGCAACGGAGTTCAGCCCCCCTGCGTTTGCGGTGGGGCCGAACGCCGTGCTCCACGAACCGCCCGCCGTGGTTTTGTAGCCCATGGCGCTCGACACGCCATTGGCATATGAAAGCGTACCGATTGCCGAGCCCGAGTTATTGCCATCGTCTCCCGAAACCGTTGCGCTGTTGCCGATCGCCGTCCCGTTTGCGATGGCGTTGGCGTTCAACCCCATCGCCACGGCATTGCCAGCCGCCGCTGCCGATGTGCCAATCGCGACGGCGTTCATCCCCGACGTTGTCGCGCTGTAGCCCAGCGCGACGCTGTTCACGCCTTGCGCGGTCGCCGTCCCGCCTATCGCAATCCCGCCGGCGTTGGTACTGTTGGCTGAGCCGCCCAATGCAAGGCCGTTGCTCCCCGAAGCAAGGGCACTGTCACCCATCGCCACGCTGGACGCTCCCGTTGCAACTGAGGCGCGGCCGAGCGCCACCGAATAGTCACCGCTGGCAGTGGCAACGAAACCCAAGGCGGTAGAGCGGTTGCCGCTTGCGGTACTGCGCACGCCCACCACGGTACCGCCGGTCTGCGAGGCGGTGCTGGACGCGCCAATCACAATCGAGGATGAGTAGGAGGCAGATGCGCTGGCCCCAATGACCACGTTGGAGTTGGCGGGGTTGCCACCGCAGTCGTTGCCCGGATCGCTCACCGCACCCGCCCCGATCACCACGCCACCGGTCTGGGGCGTTTTCGCCCCGTAACCGATAGCGATGGCGTTGTTGCCAAGCGCACCGGCGCTTGCACCCAGAGCGACCGAACCGGAACCAGTGGCGCTCGCACTGCACCCTTCCGCCAGCGCGCTCGCGCCAGGGGCCGAGGCCGCCGTGCCCGCTGCACAGTTATCGGCAATCACGGCGACGCCGCCGCTATCCGAAATCGTTCCCGCCGCGTGCGCGGAAAGCGACAGGCTGCCCAGCACGCCCGCGGTCACCAGCGACGAAGCGGCCGCGGACACCTTCGTCCGCGACTTGCTCTTGCCGCGCCCCTTCGCGGTTTCCTGCACCGCCGTCCACGTGCCCGTGGATTCGTTCCAAACCGATCTATATGCCTTGTTCATTTTGCAATCCTTAATAATTCCCTTGTTCCCGTGGCCTGATCTCGTCGAGCCCCGGCGTCAATTCAGTTCCGGCCTGCGCTTGCTGGCGACCATGAGGGTCGACTTGCCAGGCGAAGCGCTCTTGTTCCAGCGGCGCGCGCACAGGAACGTGGGCGCGCCGGTTATCTGCACGTCAATGGTGGTCGGCGTGTGCCGCCCGTCGGCTGCTCCTCTGGCCTGTGAGGGCGCGCAACAGCGGCACGGCCGCCGTTACCGGTTCATCCGCACGGCGCACCTCGCATCGACCTGGAATTGTTCAAGCGAGACCGTGACGAATCGCTCCCTGCGAACGCAGACGTGCTCGCGCACGCGAGAATCGACATTCTCACGGCGCGAAAAATGGTGATTTTCATGACAGAACCCGTCCAGACTCCTGCAGATCGGTTCTACCGATCGCTACGAGCGCGAGAGCGCCCCGGTCAGCGGGCCGCGTGGGCGGCCCAACCAGGTGTCGTGACGATGCTTGCCGTCACGACGCCAGCGGATCGAGGCACGATGCAGTCAGCTGCACGGCGCGCCGCCTGAAGGCCAGGCAGCGGGAAATTTGCGGCGTTTAACATCCGGGCATCGCAAATTCCACATCGACAATGCCATGTTAAGAACTGACGGGGATGCGACGAATCAGACGGTTCTTAAAATCTGAGTGAGCGATCTGACGTTTTCTGAATATTTATGTGTGTCAGATCGAAAAACCGAGAGGCGAACGGTTCGAATACCGAACCGTTCGCCTGAACGCATCAACGGCAGGCGTTGATCGCGTCGCGCGTCTTTTCAGCAGCCGTTGCAGCCGCTTGCGCGTAGTCCTCGCCCTTGCTCGCGAAAATGATCGCGCGCGACGAGTTGATCAGCATGCCGGTGCCGTTGGCGCTGCGACCGGCCTTGACGGTCGCTTCCACGTCGCCGCCTTGTGCGCCGATACCCGGAATCAGCAGCGGCATGTCGCCGACGATGCCGCGCACGATCTCGATTTCCTTCGGGAACGTTGCGCCCACAACCAGACCGAGTTCGCCGCTCGCGTTCCACTTGTTCGCGGCGAGGTCGGCCACGACCTGGTAGACCGGCTTGCCGTCGACGGTGAGGAATTGCAGATCGGAGCCGCCGGGGTTCGAGGTACGGCACAGCACGATCACGCCCTTGCCCGCGTGCGCGAGGTAGGGCTCGATCGAGTCGAAGCCCATGTACGGGTTGACCGTCACGGCGTCCGCCTTGAAGCGCTCGAAGGCTTCGCGGGCGTACTGCTCCGCCGTGCTGCCGATGTCGCCGCGCTTGGCGTCGAGAATCACCGGCAGGCCCGGATGCTTCTCGTGGATGTGCGCGATCAGCGCTTCGAGCTGGTCTTCGGCGCGATTCGAGGCGAAATAGGCGATCTGGGGCTTGAACGAGCACGCGTAGGGCGCGGTTGCGTCGACGATATCGCGGCAGAATTCGAAGATCGCGTCGCTGCGGCCGGCCAGCGCGGCCGGGAACTTCGCGGGCTCGGGATCGAGGCCGACGCACAGCAGCGAGCCGGTGCGCTGCCAGGCGGCGGCGAGGTCTTGGGTGAACGAGGTCATGATGGATCGGGCGGCGAGCCCGGTGCAGGGAAAAGGGAAACAGGGGAAACGGCGCGTATTTTAACCGGCTTGCCGGACGGCTTCCCGACAAGGCGCACGCGGCTTCGGCAAGCGCCGGGAAGCGGCGCCGGGCGCAAGCCGCCGGCGGCGAAGCGGCGAAACGCCGGCCAACGAGCAGTTGGCCACCAAGAGGCGCTTACGGGCCGCGACGCAATGATCGGAGGAAACGCCGCGAGGCCGGGCGCGCCGCCGCCGGATTGGCCGTAGGCGTCGCCGAACCCCGCCGGGTTCAGCCGGTCTTCAGGCCACCGTCAGGCCACCGTCAGGCCACCTTCATGCCCCCTGCGTGCGCGCCCGGCCGCCCTTCGGCCCGCGCGCGCCGGTCCGGCCCCGCGCGCCCGAGCGATGCGGGCTGGCCGCCGCGCGCAGGTCCATCCGCTCGACCGTGAAGCTGAACCGCCGCGCGAGGCGCTCGCCCGGCGCGAGGACGGTCATGCCGTGCGCGCCGCCGCCGCCCGCCAGATTGACCGCGTTGATCGGGTGATCGACGGGCTCGAAGCAGAAGAAGTTTTCGCCCGGCGGCGTGTAGAGCACGTAATAGTCCGTGTTCGCGCAGATCGACAGCGACAGGCGGCGGCGCTCCCAGACCACGGCCGCGCGTCCGCTCCAGCCGCTGAACGCGTGATTCACCATCTGCTCGGGCAGCGGATACGCCACGCCGAACTGCCAGGCGGGCGGCGCGGGCACGTGGCGCACCGGCAGCCAGTCGGCGCCCGAGAGCCACAGGCCGCTTGCAGGCGCGGAGAGTTCGGTGCTCGCGTCGCGCGCGAGGAACGGATGGACGCCCAGCCCGAACGGCAGCGCCTCGCGGCCCACGTTCTCCACTTCGAGCGACATCGCGAGCGTCGGGCCGTCCAGCGCGTAGGTGAGCGCCGCGCGATACGCGTAAGGCTCGCCATCGCTGCGGTCGAGCACGAGACGCACGTGCTCGCGCTCGGCGCTCTCGACGCTCCAGTTCGCCAGCCAGCCGTCGCCGTGAATCGGCAGCGCCTCGCTCGCGCGGTTGCGGGCGATTTCGACGTCGCGGCCGCCGAACTGGAAGCGCCCGGCGGCGATGCGGTTCGAATACGGCAGCAGCGGATAGCACGCCAGTTCGTTCGGGTCCATGCGCGCGCTCACCTGCTCGCAGCGGCGGAACACGGGTTCGAGCGCGCCTTCGCTGCGCCAGTCGAAGCGCGTGATGCCGCCGCCCAGTTGCGGCGCGACGTCCAGACGGAGATAGGCGTTGATGAGGCTGACGCAGGCCACGTCGCCCGTGCCGGCCGCGCCGATGGCCACGGCGGACGTGCTCGGCCCCGGCATGACGGGATGCGTGGTCGCTTCCAGCCGCGCGCGGCGCGCGGCGGCGGGCGAACCGGCGGCGGGCGGCGATGCGGCGGGGTCGGCCTTGCCGGAGGCAAGCGGCGACCGGGAAGCGTTACGGGAACGAGCTGTTGGACGCAAAGCGGAATTCGCGACGCTCATGAGCGGCTCCTCGAGAGGCATGATGGATCGCCGCCCAGGATGGCGGCGCATTGGCGGCCTGCCGGTCGCATCGCCACGACGGTCCTTCAGCGCGCTTCGATCGCCGCGCGCTGCCTGCGTCGTGTGACGGCCGCTTCTTGTTCAAGTCCTGCTGAATCGTGCTGATACGTGCTGATTCGTGCTGCCTTGTACAGCTAGCACCTTAGAGACGGCGGCGGTTTGGCGCCACACCGACGCGCATCCGCGCCGCTCTTTTGCGCCTTTTTGTTGTCTCGCTACAACGCAGGCCTCGCTCGAAAACGATTCCGCGCTGCGCTCATGTCGCTCAAGCGAACGCGTCGGCGAGCACGCCCTCACACGCCGAACGATCGTTCGCTTTCCTTACCGTTTACCCTGGACACCGTCCTGGATGCCACCCAGAAAGCGCGGCTCGGCAAGCCCCGTCCGGCCCGTTTGCGCCACGAACACGCCGCCCGCGTGCGGTTCGCGCGCCAGCGTGTCGCTGTCGAGGCCGTCGCGCGCGCTCGTCACATACAGCGTCGAATAGCCTTCGCCGCCGAGCGTCACGCAGGTCGGCTGCGCCGTAGGCACGCGGATGCGCTCGGTTTCCACGCCATCCGGGCCGTAGCGCACGACACATTCGCCCGCCCACTGCGCGTTCCAGAGGCCGCCTTCGCTGTCGACCGTCGAACCGTCCGGCTCGCCTTCGTGCGACGGCACCTGCACAAAGAGCCGATCGTTTGCAATCGTTCCATCGGCGCCGTAATTGCAGGCGCGAATCTCGCGCGTGAACGAATCGGCGTAATACATCGTGCCGCCGTCGGGACTGAAGCCGATGCTGTTCGAAATCGCCGCCACCGGCAGCGGCAGTTTCTCCAGCGTGAGATCGTGATTGAGCCGATAAAAGCCGCCGATCTTTTCGAACGGCTTGCGCTCGTACTTCGTGCCGAACACGAAGCGGCCCTGACGGTCGCAACGGCCGTCGTTCAGACGCGTCGGCAGATCGGGTTCCACGTCGACGATCGGCGTGATCTCGCCCGTGCGCAGATCGAAGAACGCAAGCCGCGAGGCGAGCCCGATCAGCAATGTGTCCGCGTCTTCGCAAAGCGCGAAGCACGCGAGACGCTCGGGCATCGGCCAGACGCGATGCGAACCGTCGGCCGTGTCGTAACGCGCCAGGCTCGCGCCTTCGATATCGTTCCAGTAGAGCCGCCCGCTGCGCGAGCACCACGTTGCGCCTTCGCCGAGCGCGTTCTGCGCGTGCACCAGCAGTTCGGCGACGTCGCCCCGCGCCGGTTGAAGCTGATCGCTCATGCCCAGCCTCCGTCCACCACGATGTCCTGCGAAGTGATCATGCGGCTGTCGTCGGCGGCCAGAAAGAGCGCCATGCGCGCGAGGTCTTCGGGCAGCAGTTCGGCGTCGATGCACTGGCCGCGCTTGATCGCCTCGCGGCCTTCGTCGGTGAGCCACAGGTCGCGCTGCTTTTGCGTCATCACCCAGCCCGGCACCAGCGAATTCACGCGAATGCCGTACTGGCCGAGATCCTTCGCGAGCCCGCGCGTGAGCCCCTGCACCGCCGACTTGCTCATCACGTAGACGGGATAGTCGGCGTTCTTGAGCATCCAGCTGATCGAACCCAGATTGATGATCGAGCCGCGCCCCGCCGCTTTCATGTCCTCGGCGACGGCCTGCGCCGCGAACAGTTGATGACGCACGTTCACGGCGATGCCCGCGTCGAAGAACTCGGGCGTGACCTCCGCGAGCGTGTGACGCTTGTCGTTCGCGGCGTTGTTCACGAGCACCTCGATCGGACCGAGCGCGGCCTTCACGTCGGCGATGGCGGCGCGCAGCGCGGCGATATCGGTGAGATCGACGCGCGCGAACAGCGGCTTGTGACGCGAGTCGCCGAGTTCGTCGGCGAGCGCTTCGCCCGCCGTCGCGTCGATATCGAAGAACGCCACGCGCGCGCCCTGGGCCGCGAAGTGCTCGACGAACGACGCGCCGATGCCGGTCGCGCCGCCCGTGATCAACACGACGCGGTCCGCAAGGCTCGGATAACGCGCGAAGTTTTCATGCGCGTGGCGCGCGACGGCATTGGCGGGTGAAGACATACGTTGAGCTTCCTGGTTTTTTGAGTCGTGGCCGCGGGCTTAATCGCGCGCGCCGCGGTTCTTCAACTGGTCGAGCAGCACCGCCGCGAGCAGGATCGCGCCGCGCACGAGGTACTGATAGAACGCGTCGATGTTGAGCAGGTTCATCACGTTCTCGACCGTGCCCATGATCAGCACGCCGATCACCACGCCCGAGATCGTCGCGCGGCCGCCCAGCAGCGACACGCCGCCCAGCACGCACGCCGAGATCACGTTCAGCTCGAAACCTTCGGCCGCGTTCGGCTGACCCGAGGTGATGCGCGCGGCGAGAATCACGCCCGCCAGCGCCGTCACCGCGCCCTGAATCAGGAAGATCCACACGCGCGTGCGCTCGACCTTGATGCCCGCGAGCCGCGACGCTTCCGGATTGCCGCCGATGGCGAGCGTGTTGCGCCCGTATACGGTCTGATTGAGCATCACGCCGAACACGATAAAGCAGAACAGCGTGACCCAGATCGGCAGTTGCACGCCGAAGAAGGCCATCGTGCCCATCGCGATGAACGTATCCGACGACACGCCCACAGCCTGGCCATGCGAAACGATGAAGCCCAGGCCGCGCACGATTTCCATCGTCGCGAGCGTGGTGATCAGCGCGTTGATGCGCAGATACGCAATGACCGCGCCGTTCACGAAGCCGATCGCCGCGCCCGCCGCCACCGCCGCGACGATCGCGATGAAGGTGTTGTTGGTCGCGTTGAGCACCATCGCGCAGAGCACGCCCGCGAACGCCACGGTCGAGCCCACGGAGAGGTCGAAGTCGCGCGAGGCGAGGCAGAACATCATCGTGCAGGCCACCATGCCGATCTGCGAGATCGACAACGCAAGACCCAGCATGTTCTCGATCGAGAAGAAGTGATCGACGGTCAGCGACATCGTGATGAACATGACCGCGAAAATCACGATCAGGCTGTACTCGGTGATCTGCTGCCACCACTTCTGCTTGTCGCTGGTCTTCGGGATCAGCGCGTCGGCGGCGCTGTGCGCCACGCTCTTCGCTGCGTCGGCGGCTTCGGCCGCAAGATTGTCTCGTTGCATTTGCATCACTCCTTCCCCATCATGCGGCGCGACGCTGCGCGCCTTGCGGCAGCGCGAGGTCCAGCACCGCGTGTTCGCTCGCCGCGCTGCGCGGCAACTCGCCCGAAATCCGGCCTTCGCGCATCACCACGATGCGGTCCGACACGCCGAGCACTTCAGGCAATTCCGATGACACCATCACGATCGCGCAGCCGCGCTGGGCAAGCTGATAGATCACGTTGTAGATTTCGTGCTTCGCGCCCACGTCGATGCCGCGCGTGGGTTCGTCGAGAATCACGACCTTCAGGTCCGGCTCCGCGAGCCAGCGCGACAGAATCGCTTTCTGCTGATTGCCGCCCGAGAGAAAACGGATCTTCTGGCGGCGGCTCGGCGTCTTGATCTTCAGCAGCTTGATGAAGCGGTCCGCCGTTTCGGCCTCTTTCTTGCGGTCGAGGAACATGCCCGCGCGCAGGAAATGGCGGCGGCAACTGATGTTGATGTTCTCCGACACCGTGGCCATCGCGACGATGCCCTGCTCCTTGCGATCCTCCGGACACAGCACGATGCCGTTGCGAATCGCGTCGCTCGCGCTCTTCACGCTGATGCGCTTGCCGTCGAGTTCGATCTCGCCCGCCTTGCGCTTGTGCGTGCCGTAGACGAGCTGCATCAGTTCGCTGCGGCCCGCGCCCACCAGACCGAAGAAGCCGAGAATCTCGCCCGATTTCACCTCGAAGCTGGCCGCCTCGTTGAGCGGATGCCCTTCGATGCCGCGCACCGCGAGGCGCACGTTGCCGTGCTCGCGCGGCGTGTAGTTGTAGATGTCGCTGATCTCGCGGCCCACCATTTCCGCCACGAGCGTTTCGCGCTTCACCTCGTCGAGCTTCTCGTGCGAGGCGACCTTGCGGCCGTCGCGGAAGATCGTGCAGGCGTTGCACAGCTCGTAGATCTCGTCCATGCGGTGCGAGATGTAGATGAGCGCGCGATTGTCGGCGCGCAGTTCACGCACGAGCTTGAACAGCACTTCGGTCTCGCGGTGCGAGAGCGAACTCGTGGGTTCGTCGAGCGCGATCACGCGCGCATTGCGCAGCAGCGCCTTGCAGATTTCCACCATCTGGCGCTGCGCGATCGAGAGCTTGCGCAGCTTCGCGGCCGGATCGAGATCCACGCCCATCGACGCAAGACGCTCGCGCACGAACTTGCGCGCCTCGCCGCGCTTCACCCAGCCGAGCGCATTGGGCAGCGCGCCCAGCAGCAGATTCTCCGCGACCGTGAGGTCGGGCACGTATTGCAGTTCCTGGTGAATCACGGCGATGCCCGAACCGATCGAGGCCGCGGCATCCGCGAACTTCACTTCGTTGCCATCGACGAGAATGCGGCCCGAATCGGGCTGATATTCGCCGCCAAGAATCTTCAGGAGCGTGGACTTGCCCGCTCCGTTTTCGCCCATCAGGCCGTGCACTTCGCCGGCGTTCACCTCGAACGACACGCCGTCGAGCGCGCGCACGCCTGGGAACACCTTGCCGATATTGTCAAAACGCAGTGTCGCTGACACGTCGGTTTCCTCTCATTCGATACGCTGCGGGCACGGCGGCCGGATCCATCCTCGGACCGGCCGCCGCCCCGCAGCGGGAAACACCTCAAAACCCTACGATCAGGCGCTTACTTCGACGCGAGACCCATCTGCTGACGCACGCTTTCCACGTTGTCGCGCGTGGCCAGCATGCCGGTCGTCAGCGTGAGCTTCGGCGGTTCCTTGCCTTGCGTGATCCACGCGTACATCAGTTCCGAGGTTTCCTCGCCGTGACGCTTCGGGCTGATGATGACGGTGCCGTAGAAGCCCGTCGGTTGCGGCTTCTTGAACTCGTTGAGCGCCGAATCCGAACCGCCGATGCCGATGCCGATCATGTTGTCGGCCTTGAAGCCGCGGCCTTCCGCTGCGCGCACGGCGCCGAGCACGGCTTCGTCGTTCAGGCCGTAAGCGACCCAGTGCTTGAACTGCGGGTTCTTCGTCAGCGCGATGTTGGCGGCGTTGAAGGCGTTTTCCGTGTCGGTCTTGGCTTGCGGCGCGGCGATGATGTTCGCCTTCGGGAAGCCCGCGGCCACCAGTGCGTCGGTCGCGCCGGCCGTGCGGTCGTGCGCCGTCGGCAACTGCTCGTAGGTCACGTCGATCGCGCCGACGTCCTTCATGTCCCAGCCGCGCTTCTTGATTTCGGCGGCGATGCCGTCACCGACCTGCTTGCCGATGTTGTAGGCCGAAATGCCCATGTGCGGCACCGACTCGATCGGCTTGCCCGCGCCGTCGACGAGGCGGTCGTCGACCGTCATCATCTTGAGGCCGTCGGCCTTGGCCTTGGCGACGATGCCCGGTCCGAGCTTCACGTCAGGCGTGCAGATGATGAAGCCCTGGGCCTTTTGCGCAGCCAGGTTGTCGATCGCGCTCATCACCTTTTCGCCCGAGGGCGCGCCGATCTTCACCAGCGTGAAGCCCTTTTCCTTCGCGGCCGCTTCCGCGAACTTCCATTCGTCCTGGAACCAGGGTTCTTCGGGCTGCTTCACGAGAAAGCCGATCTTGACCGGATCGGCGGCTTGCGCGACGGGCATATGAGCGAGCACGGCCGTGGTCGCGGTGGCGATCAGCGTGAGGAAAATCCTGCGTTGCATGGTGTCAGTCTCCTGTCTTCTTCAGTCACGGGAAGGGTAGCGGCCGCTTGTTTTCGTCCGTCCGCTCGCGCGCGCGGCCAGCGCTGCGGCGAATGTCCTGCGTTTTTCTTTTTGCCTTCGTGCTGCGTTTTTTTACTGCTGCCTTCTCTTCTTCGTTATTGCTTTTTTTGTTCGTCGTTACTGCGTTACTGCGGATTCGTTACTGCGGATTCATTCGTGATGCAGCGCCGTGCGCCCGCCGTCGATGGTGATGCAGCTCGCGTTGATGAACGGCGCTTCGTCGGACGCGAGAAACACGGCCGTCATCGCCACTTCCTCGGGCTTGCCGATGCGCTTCATCGGCGGCAGTTCGAGCGTCGCGCGGCGCGCCGCGTCGGGATCGGGCTGCGCGTTCCACCAGTCGTGCGTCAGTTGCGTCTCGATGTAGCCGGGCGCGATCGCGTTCACGCGCACGTTCTTCGGCGCGTATTCGATGCCGAGCGCACGCGTGAGGCCGATCACGCCGTGCTTGGCGACCGGATACGGGAAGCAGCCCGGAATGATCTGAAACGCGTGTGTCGAGGCGATGTTGACGATGCTGCCCGCGCGGCGCTCGACCATGCCTGGCAGCACGGCGCGGCATCCGTTCCAGACGCCGTCGAGGTCGACGGCGAAACAACGGCGCCAGTCGTCGTCGGTCATCGTCAGCGGATCGGCGAACACGTTGATGCCGGCGTTGTTCACGAGCACGTCGACGGGACCGAACGTGCGCTCCGCTTCGCTCACGGCCGACTGGACCGAGGCCGATTGCGTGACGTCGGTTTTGACGGCGAGCACGCGCGCGTTCGCGTATGCAGCGGCGATGTCTTTGGCCGTGGCCTGCGCCGTGTCCAGATCCAGCTCCGCGAGCACGACGGCCGCGCCCTCGGCGACGAACGCGCGCGCGATCGCCGCGCCAATGCCGCGTCCGGCGCCGGTCACGAGCGCAACCTTGCCCGCGAGACGATTCATGCCTTTGCTCCCTGCGCCTTGGCGGTTTCGCGCCAGCCCGCGATGAACGCGAGCGCGTTGGCGCGCGTGGCCGCCACGTCCTGGCCCGGCTTGTAGAGCGCCGAGCCGAGGCCGAAGCCGCTCGCGCCCGCCGCGAGTTGCGGGCCCATGTTGTCGGGCTTCACGCCGCCCACGGGCAGCAGCGGCACGATCGCCGGAATCACCGCGCGCCACGCCTTCGTGACGTCGGGGCCGAGTTGTTCGGCGGGGAACATCTTGAGGCCGTCCGCGCCGTGCTTGAGCGCGGCGAACGCTTCGGTCGGCGTGGCGACGCCCGGCACGCACGCGAGACCTTGCAGCTTCGCGGCGAGGATCACGTCGGTGTCGGCGTGCGGCATCACGATCAGTTCGCCGCCCGCGGCTTTCACGTCGCGCACGCGCTCGGTCGTGAGCACGGTGCCCGCGCCGATCAGCGCATCCGCCGGCAGCGTGGCGCGCAGCGCGGCGATGCTCTCCAGCGGCGACGGCGAATTCAGCGGCACCTCGATGATCCGGAAACCCGCTTCATAGATCGCGCGGCCATGTTCGGCGGCTTCGGCGGGCTTGATGCCGCGCACGATCGCGACCATGCGGCACGCGGCGAACGCGGCCACGAAGCCCGCGTGCGGCGTGTAGGGAGCGGGCAGGTTCAGTTCGGGTTGCATGACGGGTCCTGTTCGTGTGTTCGGTGCTTGACGTTGCTCGATGTTGCGTTGCTTGCGTATCTGTCTACGTATCGGCGTGCGATGGCGTCGTGCGTCGCGTCGATCAGCTCGCGGACACGAGGCCCGCGCGCACCGCGATGCGCCACAAGCCGCGCTCGGTCGCATGGCGCACAAGATGCGCGCCGGTGCAGCCGAACTGCGCGAGCGCGAGCTTGTAGCGCTCGCACAGCGCATCGGCGCCGATCAGTTGCGGCGCGCAGGCGGCCAGCGCGACGTCGCGGCGCGCCAGCACCGCTTCGAGTCCCGCGAGTTCATGGCCGATCACGAGGCCCGAGAGGTAATCGGGCTGCTCGTCGGGCGCCAGTTGTTCGGTGAGACCGAGCGTGCGCGTGCTGAACGCCGTGGCGAGCAGGCCCGCGCTGCCGTGTTCGCGCGCGACGCTCACGCCGCGCAAAAACGCTGCCGTATCGGGCGCGGCCGGACGCTTCATCGTGCGGCCGAGAATCGTGTGCGCCGAAAGCGCCGCATAGACCTCGCCCGTCATGAAGGTGTAGAAACGCGCGATGCGCGCGCCTTCCACCACGGCCCATTTCGCGTGCGTGCCGGGCAGGCCGATCAGCGCGGCTTGCGTGCCGGCGGCGCTGTCGTCGTCGGCGTCGCTTGCGGGTTGCGCGCTCAATGCGCCGAAGATCTGCGTTTCCTCGCCGCGCATCACGTTGGGCAGCGCACCCGGTTCGAGCACGCCGGGCACCACGGCTACGTCCACGCCGCACGCCGCGCGCACCTTGACGATGCCGCCCACCAGCGCGTCCTCGCCCGCGGGCGTTTCCACGTAAGGCGCCTGCAACCAGCCTTGCGCGCTGCCGACCATGCCGGCCGCCAGCACCGGCAGCGCCGGCGTTTGCGCGAGCCAGACACCGCAGGCTTCGTCGAAGGCGGCGTCGAAGCCGCCCTCTTCCGCCGGCACCGGCAGATTCATGATGCCCGCCGTCGAAACGCGCGTGTCGAGCACCTCGCCCGCCGCATCGAACAGATACGCGCGCAGCGAAGTCGTTCCCCAATCGAGCGCGATCAACGCGGCCTGGCGCGTGCCCGGCTGCGCCGCGGCGCGGGTGTCCTTGCCCTGTTCCATGTGTTCTTGTGTGGTGCGGCCTGTCATCGGCGAATCCTGCGCGTAGCGGGTTGCGGCGCGCGCCAGCCGAGTTCCTGCGAGATCGCGCGCGCTTCGCGCTGCACGACCGGAATCAATTCGTCCATGCGTTCGAGCGGCATATAGGGAATCGTGCTCGCCACCGAGAGCGCCGCGACGATCGCACCCGACGCGTCGCGCACGGGCGCGGCCACGCAGCGGATCGACACTTCGTTTTCCTCCAGATCGAACGTGTAGCCGCCCGCCGAATAGGTGGCCATGCGCTTGATGAAAGTGTCCGGGTCGAGGCTGTGATCGGGGCGGAAGCTCACGCCCGCGAGCGTGCGGCGCGACGCTTCGAACAGATCTCGCCACGACTGCGGCGGGAGGTCGAGCATCATCGCCTTGCCGATGCCGGTCGACGCGAGCGGCATCCGGTGACCGACGCGCGAGCGCATTTCGAGCCCGCGCTGGCCGGGGATCTTGTCGATGTAGAGCACGTCGTCGCCGTCGCGCACGCCCATGTGGATCGTGTCGAGCGTGGCGTCGGCGAGCGCTTCGAGATGCGTGCGCGCGACCGCCGTGAGCGGCATCTGTTCGAGCGCGATGGTGCCGAGTTCGATCAGCTTTGGGCCGAGCAGATAGCCGCCCTGCACCTGACGCAGATAGCGCGCCTGCACGAGGCTCGACACTAGGCGGTGCGTGGTGCTGCGCGTCGTGCCGAGCACCGCGCCGAACGAACGCAGATCGCGCACGCCGGCGGCGGCCGCTTCGAGGATCGCGAGGCCGCGCAGCAGCGTCTGCGTGCCGGCTTGCGTCGAGCCGTCGAGCAGCGCGCCCGGCAGACCGAGGATTTCATCGCCGCCGGAGCGGGCTTTCGTGGAAGACGCAGATGCCGACGCGGACGACACAGCGCGCTGGGCGGCATGCACGGCATGGGCGGCGGCGGCTTCGGGCGCGGCCTGGCCGTTCGAAGCGGCGGCGAGGCGTTCGGCGAGCGTCGGGGACATCGCTTTATTCATGGCGAGGTCGATCAGATGGACGTGGGGAGAGCGCGCGGCGTCAGACGACGGCGCGCGGGCCATGGTTCGGTGAGGGGCGATGCGCTCGGGCGCAAGGCGGCGCCCGGTGCGTGGACGCACGGCGAGTGGCCGCGTTTTCCGCAGGCTGGAACATGGCAAACGTCTCCGGTTTTCGCCTGGCTGGACGAACGCTGCGCGCCGCCGCCGGGCTTTGTCTTGAGTGGTGCCGACTGCGTCGGGTGCGCCTGTTTTGCCATTGCTGGGCGCGCCCTGTCGGATGGGTTGGATTGTAGGGCGGTTTTTCCGCGATCTCCAATATGTGATTGGGGCGTTCAGATATTGGGATATCCGACCCCCTGGCCGGACGGCCAACGCTGCGGACGCGCTTGATTGAATCGGGGGCGCGATCCGGCGGCGATCCAGAGACTTGAGCGATGTCAGGCCCGGTGCGCATCGGGCCGGAATCGGTGCTTGGTCCTCTGGAGGAGATATAAAATTTTGTATAAAGTTACCGATGTCAAACCGCTCGAATTCTGCGGCGGCGCACTGGCCGACCTGAAGCGCTTTCCTGAAAAGGCGCGTATCGAAGCCGGGCGTCAGCTGCGCCGCGTGCAGCACGGCCTCGACCCGCACGACTGGAAGCCCATGAATCCGGTCGCGCCCGGCGCGCGGGAAATTCGCCTGCGCGACGTGCGCGGCGCGTTTCGCGTGCTCTACGTGGCGAACATTCGTCACACCGTTCACGTGCTGCACTGTTTCGCGAAGAAAACGGAAAAAACGTCCTTCAGCGACCTTTCGCTTGCCCGGCAGCGCTACCGCGCCGCCCTCAAACCGGAGCCCGAAGCATGAAAATCGAAACGTTCGACAGCGTCTGGGATGCGCTCGAAACCACGCCCGAAGCGGCGCAAAACATGACGCTGCGCTGCGACCTCATGATCGCACTCGAGGAGTACATCAAGGAGAACGCGCTGAGCCAGGCACAGGCCGCGAAGATCTTCGGCGTCACGCAACCGCGCGTGTCCGACCTCGTGCGCGGCAAGATCGACCTGTTCTCGCTCGACTCGCTCATCAACATGGCCGTGGCCGCGGGCATGAAAGTGGAGCTGCGCATTTCGCGGCGCACGCCGCGCGATGGCCACGACAATAAAAAAACGGCCGCCCGCTAACCGGACGACCGTCTTTCGCTTTTCGCCTGCCACAGCCAAAGCGCCAGCGCGCTTGAACCAGGCAAGCGCCTTACTTCCCAGCCGGCGCCTTATACGCCACGCAGTCCACTTCCACCTTGCAGTCGATCACCATGCTCGACTGCACGCAGGCGCGCGCGGGCGGATGATCGCCGAAGTACTCGCGGAACACCTTGTTGAACGACTGGAAGTCGCGCGCGTCATCGAGCCAGACGCCGCAGCGCACCACGTGCTCCGGGCCATAACCCGCTTCCTTGAGGATGGCGAACACGTTCTGGATCGTCTTGTGCGACTGCTCGACGATGCCGCCGTTGATCACCTCGCCGTTTTCCATCGGCGTCTGGCCCGAGACGTAGAGCCAGCCGTCGGCTTCCACCGCGCGCGCGAACGGCAGATGTTGACCGCCCTGGCCCTTGCCGCCTTCCACTCCATATCGTTTCATCGTTTGCTCCTTTGAGATCGCTTTGAGATCGTGCGGCGCGCGTCGTCCTGCGCCGCGCCGCGTGTCGACATTGAATCGGCTTAAAAAGCCACGTTGGCGCTGGTGTTCGCACTCGCCTCGCGCGGACCGCGCGCCACGAAATGCCCGGCGCGCTCGCCGGTCGGCTGGCCGTCGCGGTATGACAGCACGCCGTTCACCCATACCGCGTCGATGCCCTCGGCCACTTGCTGCGGCTTGTCGAAGGTCGCGGCGTCGCGCACCTTCGCGGGATCGAACAGCACGAGGTCGGCGTGCCAGCCCACGTGCACCTCGCCGCGCTGCGCGAGGCCGTATCGCCGCGCCGACAAACCCGTCATCTTGCGCACCGCCTCTTCGAGCGGCAGCAACTGCTCGTCGCGCGCGTAGTGGCCGAGCACGCGCGGAAACGCGCCCCACAAGCGCGGATGCGGCAGCGGATCGTTCGGCAAGCCGTCGGAGCCCACCATCGTCGCGGGATGCGAGAGGATGCGGCGCACGTCGTCCTCCGACATGTTGTGATAGACCGCGCCCGCCGGTTGCAGGCGCTTGCCCGCCTCCTGCTGCGAGACGCCCCATTCGGCGGCGATGTCCTTGATCAGCTTGCCCGCCTGCTCGGGATGCGGCGTGGACCACGTGATCGTGATGTCGATGTCGCCCGTCACCTGCTTGAGGTCGAGCGTCGACGAACTGCGGCTGTACGGATAGCAATCGCAGCCCACCGGCTGATACTTGCGCGCGCCGTCGAGCGACGCGAGCACTTCCGCGCTGCGCCCCCAGTTCGACGGCCCCGCGCATTTCAGATGCGAGATCACCACCGGCACGCGCGCGTGCTTGCCGATGTGATACGCCTCCTCCATCGCGTCGAGAATTGCGTCGAATTCCGTACGCATATGCGTGGTGTAGAGCGCGCCCGCGGCGGCGAGCGGCTCGGCGAGCGTGGCGACTTCCTCGGTCGAGGCTTCGTACGCGGAGCCGTACGCAAGACCCGTCGACAAGCCGAGCGCGCCATTCGCGAGCGCTTCTTCGAGTTGCGCGCGCATGGCCGCGACTTCGTCACGGGTCGCCGCGCGCTTGAGGTCATCCAGATGATTGTTGCGCAGCGCCGTATGGCCGATCAGCGCGCCCACGTTCACGGCGGGCTTCGCCGCGTTCACGGCCGCGACATACGCGGCGAAGGTCGGATACGCGAATGCCTCGCGCGCGCCGAGCAGGTTCATCGGATCGGGCGGATCGCCCTTGAGCGCGACCGGCGCGGCGCTGATGCCGCAATTGCCGACCACCACCGTCGTCACGCCCTGGCTGATCTTCGGCAGCATCTGCGGCGAGCGGATCACGTGGGTGTCGTCGTGCGTGTGCACGTCGATGAAACCCGGCGCGAGAGCGCGCCCGTTCGCCTCGATCACTTCTTCGGCGAGCCAGTTCGACAGATTACCGATGGCGACGATGCGTCCGTCGCGCAACGCCACGTCGCGTTCGACGGGCGGCGCGCCCGTGCCGTCATACAGCATGGCGCCGACGATCAGCGTATCGGCGGCTTCGGGGTGCGAATGCATGTCAGTCTCCCAGTGGCTGGCGCTCGCCGCCGCGCCCGGCGGTGCCGCGATGCGCGTCGAGCGTGTGCTTCATGCGGCGCAGCAATTCGCGGCTGGACTCGGGCTGCGCGAGCGCGAGTTCGGTCACGAGCACGTCGAGCGCCATCAGCATCGCGTAACGCGACGACGACGGCTTGTAAATAAAGTCGGTCTCGCTCGCGACGATCGGCACGAGCCAATCGGCGAGCGCGGCCAGCGGCGACGCGGGCGCGGTCACGGCGATCAGCTTCGCGCCGTAGTCGCGCGCGATGCGGCACGCGTCGAGCAGTTCGGGCACGCGTCCTGTTAGCGACAACGCGACGACCACGCAATCGGGCGCGAGCGTGCTCGCCACCATCCGTTGCAACAGGCTATCCTGGTATGAGGCGACGGGGCGTCCAAGGCGTACGAGGCGAAAGCGCATTTCGTCGGCGAGCGCGCTGGAGCCGCCGCCCATGCCGAACACATAGATCATGCGGGCCTGCGCGAGCGCGGCGGCGGCCTCGGCGAACGGCGCCTGGCGCAGCAATTCGTGATTCTGCTCGAGTGCGGCGTGAATCTCGCCGTAAACCCGGGTAGCGAGCGGTGCGTCTGCGTCGGGTGTGGCATTGGCTTTGCTGGCATCGCGCCTGGCGCCTTTGGCACCCTTGGCGCGCTTTGCCTTCGCAGGCTCGCCCTGTCCGGCCGCGCCGCGCAGGAATCGCTCGCCCACGGCAGCCGCCTGGGCGAGGCGCAGTTTGAGTTCGCGCACGTCGTGGCAGCCGACGGCCTTGGCGAAGCGCGTGACGGTCGCGATGCTCACGCCCGCGCGCCGAGCCAGTTCGCCGATGCTCGCGCGCGCGGCGCTGGCGAGATCGTCGAGAATCAGGGCGGCGACGTCGCGCTCGGCGGGACGCAGATCCGGCACGCATTGCGCGATGCGCGCGACGATGTCGAAGCGGCCCGGTTCGGCGGCAGAATTCATGGCAGGCAGGACGTAAGCGGACGGAACGGAGGGGAACGGCGAAAGCGCCGTGTTAGTAAATAACAATTCACGAAGCGATGGTACTTTGTGTACTATCACCGAGTCAACGGCGAACCTGTCTGTACCGTGATATCAGGCGCAATAGAGAATATGGAGCGAACCGAGATGAAAGTTACAAACTATCAGAGTGCGACGATCGACCCGAACAGCAAGGGCCTCGGCAACGTGCCCGGCGCGAGCGTGCCGTTGCAGGACGCGGGCCGTCTCGAATGGAATCTGCTCGCCGAAGACGTGAGCCTGCCGGCCGCCGTTCTGTATGCGGACCGCGTCGAACACAATCTGAAGTGGATGCAGGACTTCGTCACGCGCTACGGCGTGAAGCTCGCGCCGCACGGCAAGACCACGATGGCGCCGCAACTGTTCCGCCGCCAGCTCGAAACCGGCGCGTGGGGCATCACGCTCGCCACGGCGCATCAGACGCGCGCCGCGTATCGCGGCGGCGTCACGCGCGTGCTGATGGCCAACCAGCTCGTGGGCCGCCGCAACATGGCGATCATCGCCGAACTGCTCAGCGATCCGGAGTTCGAGTTCTTCTGTCTCGTCGATTCGGTCGCGGGCGTCGAACAGCTCGGCGAATTCTTCCGCGCCTCGCGCCGCACGCTGAACCTGCTGCTCGAACTCGGCGTGCCGCGCGGGCGCACCGGCGTGCGCGACGCCGACACGCGCCGCGCCGTGCTCGAAGCCATCGCGCGCTATCCCGATTCGCTGCAACTCGCGGGCGTCGAGATCTACGAAGGCATCCTCAAAGAAGAAAGCGAAGTGCGCACCTTCCTGCGCGACGCGCTCAACGTGACCGAGGAACTCGCCGCCGCGGGCCGCTTCTCGCGCTCGCCCGCGCTGCTCTCGGGCGCGGGTTCGGCGTGGTACGACGTGGTCGCCGAAGAATTCGCGCAGGCCAGCCAGGCGGGCACGATCGACGTGGTGCTGCGCCCCGGCTGCTATCTCACGCACGACGTGGGCGTCTACAAGCAGGCGCAATCGCAGATCCTCACGCGCAATCCGGTCGCGCGCGAAATGGGCGTGGCGCTGCTGCCCGCGCTGCAACTGTGGGCTTATGTGCAGTCGATTCCGGAACCGGGCCGCGCGATCATCGGCTTCGGCAAGCGCGACGCCGCCTTCGACGCGGGCTTTCCGGAAGCCACGCGCCACTATCGTCCGTCACGCGATGGCGAGGTGACGGGCGCGCCGCGCGAGATCGCCGCGAGCGAAGGCTGGGAAGTGTTTCAGATGATGGATCAGCACGCGTATCTGCAGATTCCGGCGGGCGCGGACATTCAGGTCGGCGACATGATCGGCTTCGACATCTCGCACCCGTGTCTCACGTTCGACAAGTGGCGCCAGTTGCTGATGGTGGACGGCCAGTATCGCGTGACCGAAGTGATCGAAACGTTCTTCTGAGTTTTCCGCGTCCGGATGTAACAAGGCGGCGGTCGCACAGTGTGCGCCGCCGCCTGAATTTTTTGCGCGTGCGTTAAACGGCGTTCACGCCCCGTCCTGAGCACCCGCCTGCATCGCCGCGACGCCGATCCGCTCTTCCATCATCTTCAACGCGCCCGACAGCGCGGTGAGCGCGTCGTCGGGCAGCGACATCGTCTGGTTCAGAAACGCATTGCGGCGCGGCAAGCCCGCTTCGATCACCTCGCGCCCGGCGGCCGTGAGCTTCACATTGGTGATGCGGTTGTCGCGCTCATCGGCGCTGCGTGCGATCCAGCCAAGCGCTTCGAGCGGCTTCAACTGACGCGTGAGCGCGCCCGGGTCCACGCGCAGACGCTCGACAAGCCGCTTCTGCGACGACTCGCCGTTCTGGTCGTGCAGCGCGAGCAGGATGCGCCAGCGCGGCAGCGGATGCCCCACCTGCGCCTCGAACGCCGACATGAAAGCGCGATAAGTGCGTCCGAACTGCTGAACGATGGCGATGCGGTCCTGAGTTTCCATGCTGAAAAATCCTGCCTGGCGGTTAAAGCGGGGTTGGGCGGTGTTGATAAAAGACGCGGCAAACACCCGCCATCAGTCCGCGTGAATCACGGGCTCGACCTTGCGCTGAAGCTTGATGAGCGGCACGCGCCGCGTCTGCCATAGCGAGACGAGCGCGACCAGCGCCGCCAGCGCGATGCCCAGATGGATCGCGCCCACCAGCGCCTCGCGCGCGGCTTCGAGCAGCGGCGCGCCATTGTGCCCGGCCTTGGCGAGTTCGCCAATCAGCGCGGTCTGCGCGTCGCGATTCACCAGAATCTGCGGATCGGCGAGTTGCGGCAGCCAGTGCGTCGCCTGATCGGCCGCGAGCGATTTTTGCACGCCGCTCGCGTAGAGCTGCGTGACCATCGTGCCGGTCAGCGCCGTGCCGATCATCCCGCCGATCATGCGCAGCGATTGCAGCAGCGCCGTGGCGATGCCCAGATGCTCGCGGCCCGCCGTCTGCTGCGCGAACACCGTGAGATTCGGCATCACGAAACCGAGCCCAAGGCCGCCGACGATCATGAACGTCATCAGCAGCCCGCGCGGCATGGAGCGCGTCGCGAGCGCGACCGCGAAACAGGCGATCGCGAGCATCGCGAAGCCGATGTAGAGCATCAGATTCGGATTGCGGATGCGCGAGACGATGCGCCCGTTCGCAATGCTGCCGATCGTGATGAACACCACCAGCGGCGTGATGACGACGCCCGCCTCGTTCGGCGACATGCCGAAGCCGCCCTGGAACAGCAGCGGCGCGTAGAACAGCAGCGAGAACATCGTGAAGCCGCCGAGCACGGCGAGCGTGAACAGCGCATTGAGGCTCGCGTTGCGGAACATGTCGACGGGCAGAATCGCCTGCGGGCAGCGCCGCTCCCATTGCCACAGCGCCCACGCCGCCGCGACGGCGAGCGCGAGCAGGCCGAGCGCGCCGAACGTCACGCCATGCTCGGGCAGACGTTCGACGAACAGTTGCAGGCAGCCGAGCGTCACGGCGATCAGCAGCGCGCCGGGCCAGTCGAGCCGCATGCGTCCGGTGTGCGCGACCTGGCGCAGATGCGGCAGGAAACGCCAGACGAAGTACAGCGAAAGCAGGCCGACCGGCAGGTTCACGTAGAACACCGAACGCCAGCCGTAGTACTGCGTGAGAAAACCGCCGAGCGACGGCCCAACCGCGTTGGCGATGCCGAACGCCGAACTCATCAGCACCTGCCAGCGCAGACGCACGACCGAATCGGGAAAGAGATCGGGAATGCAGGCGAACGCGGTGCCCACGAGCATGCCGCCGCCGATGCCTTGCAGGCCGCGCGCGATCACGAGGAACAACATGCTGTTGGCCGCGCCGCAGAGCACCGAGGCCGCCGTGAAGACGACGATCGACGCGATCACGAAGGGTTTGCGCCCGTAGTAATCGCCGAGCCGGCCGAAAATGGGGACGGTGACAACCGAGGTGAGCAGATAGGACGTGGCGACCCACGCGTAAAGCTCGAAGCCGCGCAGGTCGGCGACGATGGTCGGCAGCGCGGTGCCGACGACGGTCTGATCGAGCGCGACCAGCATGGTCACGAACGAGACGCCGAGCATGGCGAGCAGCGACTCGCGGAACGGCAGCACCTGCCCGCTGGAATGGTGGGCGGCGGTATGAACGGCCATTTTTTGATCCCGCAACGTTTGACGCGTCAAAGATTACGAATCATAGCATGGTGCGATCCTCTACACTGGGCGTCTAATGGACGGTTTGGCTCGACGAGGCGCACGCTTTTTGCATGTTGCCGGGTGTTTTCCCGGCGCGCTCAATCCGTCGCGCCACGCCGCTTTCATCGGGAGATTTATGGGGCCAAATACTAATTTGTCCAATTTTGCCGATTTGTCCGACGTCGATCTCGCCGCGCTCAAGCGCGCGAAGCACGAACTCGAAACGCCGCCGCTGGGCATGAAGCTGGCCGCCATCGTCGGCGCGCCGGTCGAAAAGCTGATCGCGAAGCTGCCTGCCATGGCCAACGACAAGGTCAACGACGCCACCCAGGCCGCCTTGCGCAAATGTCTGCAGATCGCGCTCAAGACGCTCGGCAAGCAGGGCGAAGGCGCACTGACGAGCGTCGGCTTGAATAGCGGCCCGAACGGCGGCGGCCCGAACGGCGCGGCGGCGCAGGTCGTATCGAAACCCAGCAACCTGCTGCACAAGTTCGCCGTCGCGACCACGGGCGCGGCGGGCGGCGCGTTCGGCCTGTTCGCGCTGCCGGTCGAATTGCCCGTCACAACTACGCTGATGTTCCGCTCGATCTGCGATATCGCGCGCAGCGAAGGCGAGCAACTTGCGAACGCCGACACGCAATTGCAATGTCTGACGGTGTTCGGCATGGGCGGCCGCTCCGCCGCCGACGACGAAGCCGACTTCGGCTACTTCATCGTGCGCGGCGCGCTGGCGCAGGCGGTCTCGAAGGCGTCATCGGAAATGGCGACGAAGGGCTTCGCCGCACATGGCTCGACCGCGCTGCTCAAGCTCATGCAGACGGTCGCCACGCGCTTTTCCGTGCAGGTCAGCGAGCAAGTGGCCGCGAAATCGATTCCGGCCATCGGCGCGGTGTTGGGCGCGATGGTCAACACCGTGTTCATCGACCACTTCCAGAACGTCGCGCACGGTCACTTCACCGTGCGGCGGCTGGAGCGCAAATACGGCGAAGCCGCGATCCATGCGGCCTATGACGCGATCGATCTCGCGCTGGAATGAGCGCGCTGCACGCAACCGCGTCACGCAATCCCGCGCGCACCTGCGTCACGCGACGGTTTGCGTCGGCAACGCGGCGGCCTTGCGCGCCCGCGCGGTGACGTCGGCGGCGCTGACCTGCTTCACGAAACGCGCGGAGGCATCGAGCGCGCGCCGCGCCTCCGGCATGAACGGCGCGTAGATCGGCCAGATATGCGGCAGATCGCGCCCGATCTCGCACTCGACGCTCACGCCCGCGGCGCGCGCACGCTCGGCGACGCGCAAGGTGTCGTCGAGCAGCGTTTCGGTGCTGCCCGCGAGAAGAAAGAGCGGCGGCAAGCCATGAAAATCGGCGTAAAGCGGCGACACATAGGGATGCGTTGCACGCGTTGCGCCCAGATACATCGACGCGATACGCGCGAAGACGTCGCCGCAGAACATCGGATCGCGGCCATCGTTCGCGCGGATCGACGCGCCTGTGCACGCCAGATCGGTCCACGGTGAATAAAGCAGCGCGCCGCCCGGCAACGGATCGCCGGCATCGCGCAAGGCGACCAGCGTGGCGAGCGCGAGTCCGCCGCCTGCCGAATCGCCCGCGATCACCAGCGACGCAGCCGGCGCGCCCTCATCGAGCAGGCGCCGGTAGGCAGCCAGCGCATCGTCGAGCGCGGCGGGAAACGGATGCTCGGGCGCGAGGCGATAGTCGAGCGAGAAAACATCGGCATCGGCGCGCGTGGCGAGCCCGAACGTAATCGCGCGATGCGTGCGCGGCGAACAGAAGTAGTAGCCGCCGCCATGCAGATAGAGAATCGTGCGCGGCGCCCCGCCCTCGCGCACCAGCCATTCACCGCGCACGGACGGTTCGTCGGCGCCGCCTTGACCTTGTTCGCGCTGTTCGGGCTGCGCGTAAAGCTGCCAGCCCTTCGGCACCGGCGGCAGCCAGACGCGCTTTTCCGTGAGCGCGCGGGTGCGCGCCACGTCGACCGGCTTGCGCGTTTCGGGCAGAAAGCGGCGGCGCAGCCCCCAGCAGATCAGCTTGTTTTGCAGGCTCATCGCGCGGATTCCCGTGCGCCGCCTGAACGACTCGTCGATGGGGTCATGGGCTCCCTGGCGGTGAACGCTTCAAGGCCGCTCAGTTCGCGGGCAGCACCTGGCCGCGGATCTCGCCGGACGGATTCTGCTGCGTATGCACGTTGAAGTACCACTGGCCGGCCATCAGATCGGTGACCTGCTTGTCGTTGAGCGTCGCCGAACCCTTGATCGGGCTCGCCAGTTCACCCTTCGGAATCGGCACCTGCACGCCGGCATTCTGGCCGACGGGCGCAGGACCGTGAAAGTGCGCGGCCGTGACCGGCGTCGTCAGACCTTCGTAGGTGATGGTCCAGTTGAGCGCTTTTGTCGACGTGTCGAAGGTCGCGTTGAGCATGCCGTGGCCCTTGCTCACGCGCGGCGGCACTTCACTGGAGGGTTCGAGATCGGCCTTGAGCGCGACGGTGTCGGCGAAGGCGGCGCTGGAGGCAAGGACACACAGTGCGAGAGCAAACTGCAGCGGACGAAGCGCTTTCATGGGAGTTCTCCGTTTGTTGTGACGCAGCGCACCAGACCGTTTGCGATGGCCGCGCGCGTGCGTGTAGGCACATGCTAGAGCAAATCCGACAACGACGTCGGATTCCGATTGCAGCATGCCGCATTCCACCCCGTGAAGCGGAAAGCCCGATGAAAGCAGCGGGCGAAAAAAAAGAGCGCCGCAAGCGACGCTCTCCAACCCAAGTACGACTTGATTGCCTACCCAACTTGTTGTGCAACGATCGCGCGATCCGGCCGGGACCCGGATCGCGCGGTTCATGCTTTTTAGAAGCGGTGACGGATACCCGTCGTGATGATGCCTTGGTTCTTCGACGACGAGACACCACCGTCCGACGTGTAGCCAACTTGCGTCAGGCCCACAGCGTTCTGGCCCGAACCCCACAGGCCGACGCCTTCGAGGTAGATGTCGGTGCGCTTCGAGAGCGCGTAGTCGGCCTGAAGGCCGAACTGATGCCAGTGCACCGAGCGGCTACCGGTGCCGTTGTCGACGCCGTCGCCGTTCGCGTTCGTGTACGTGTACATCGCGCCGATGCCGAGTGCCGGCGTCAGGTTGTAGCGCACGTTGCCTTCGATGTTGTTGAAGCGAACCGACTTGTCGGCCGTGAAGTTGTTCAGACGCGTTTGCGTGAACACCACGCCGCCGACCACCGGACCGTACGTGTAGCTCGCGCCGGCACCCCAGGTGCGCTGACGCTCGTTCGCGCCCAGCGGGTCGCCGACGACCGCGCCGTTGCCGTTGCGGTCCATGCCCTGCGCCTGCAGGTAGGCCGCGCCAACGCGCAGACCGGCGTTCTGGTAGCTCGCACCCGCGCTGTACGCGCGGTTGTTCGCGAAGCCGCCGGCCTGGTTCGAGAAGGCGTACGTGCCGCCGAACTGGAAGCCCGAGTAGTTCGCGCTCGTGTACTTGATCGAGTTGTTCAGCGAGAACGAGCCGTTGCCGTTGTCGTTGTCCATGACGTGCGCCATGTAGGTGCCGCCCCACGTGCCGACTGCCATCAGCGGGCCGACGTAGTCGACCACCGAGTCGAACTGACGGCCGAACGTGACCGTGCCGAACTGCGCTTGCGAGAGACCCACGAACGACTGGCGATTGAACAGGCCGCCGTTCTGCTTGCCGTTCATCACGTCGAAGCCGCTTTCGAGGTTGAAGACTGCCTTCAGGCCGCCACCCAGATCTTCAACGCCGCGCAGGCCCCAACGGCTTGCCTGGACGTTGCCGCTCGTCATGGCGTAATTGCGTTCGCCGCCGATGTTCGTCGTGTACGTGAAGCCCGCGTCGACGATACCGTACAGCGTGACGCTGCTTTGCGCGTACGACGCCGATGCGAACGTCGCAGCGACTGCCGCTGCGATTACCAGATGCTTTTTCATATGCTTCCTTCGATGCAAAGCCTTTCGGCAAAAGTGGATGTCGCCGCCGGGCAAGGTGCCGGCCTCGCCAGATCCCTCGCGCCGCGAGTGTGGCGCCGCATTGATATGCAAACCGAAGTTTATGGGCGTGCGTTTTAAAGCAGCCATCCCGGCATCGAGCAAAAGCATTTTCGACAATGTCGAATGATTGCACGCGTTAACCCTGCAATCGCTTGAGTGGCAATGCGCACGCTTTATCTCTATTTTTCGTGGGTGCGCATTGTGCGAAACATTATCCCGATATAACGTTGCCGATAGACAACACGCTGCCAGCTCGACGCAGCAAAGATTCGGAGCAGTCTCATTTTCATGGGCCGGTTTCGATCGGTACTATCCGGCAGACACCGTGTAAATTCCCGCCTTCGATTTCGTTTCGCCCCACTACTTTTATTCGTCGAATGCAAAACGGAATTTAACGCTTTTACCGCTTATTCATTTTTATATTTTCCGCCTCCTTTACGCGGTCCACTCCACACGCGCTCACGTCGATGCGACCGAAGAACATGAATCAATTGCAGGCAATGCGCGTATTCGTCAGCGTTGCCGAACAGGGCTCGTTCGGGCGCGCAGCCGCGAGTCTCAATCTCTCGAACGCGGTCGTGACGCGCTACGTGGCGCTGCTCGAAGCCCATCTCGATACGCGCCTCATCAACCGCAACACGCGCAGCGTATCGCTGACCGAGGCCGGCAGCGCGTATTCGCAGGCGTGCCGCCATCTGCTCGAAGATCTCGAGCGCGTCGAAACGCAGATCGCGCACGGCGTCTCGGTGCCGTCGGGCACGTTGCGGGTGGTCGCGCACGCGTCGTTCGCGCTGCACGGCCTCACGCCCCTGCTCAAGCAGTACCTCGCCGAGTTTGCGCACGTGCGGCTCGCGCTCACGCTGCTGCATCGGCCCGTTGATCTGATCGAGGAAGGTTTCGACGCGGGCATCGTCGCGCCGCGCCAGGTGAGCGGCGGCACGCTGATCCGCCGGCCGCTCGTCACCATCGCGCCGGTCGCCGTGGCGTCGCCCGACTATCTCGATCGACATCGCGCGCCCGCGCGTCCCGCCGATCTCGCGCGCCACACGCTGCTCGCGCCGTCCGCCGACATTCATGGCAACGAGTGGCACTTCGCCACGCCCGGCGGCGCGCGCGAGCCCGTGATGATCGAACCCGCCTACGCGGTCAACAATTCGGCGATGTTGCGTCAGGCGGCGCTCGCGGGCATGGGCATCACGATCCTGCCCGCCAGCCAGGTGGCCGCCGACCTCGCGCAGGGTGCGCTCGTGCGCGTGCTCGACGGCTATGAGATCCGCGACGCCGACAAGGAGCTGTCGCTCGTCTATCCGGGCCGCCGTCACGTGCCCGCAAAAACACGCTCGTTCGTCGATTTCACGGTCGAGTGGTTCCGGCGGCACGAGTCGCCGCGTCAGACGATTATCGACACTTCGTGTAATAGTTAATTGACCGTTTTTATCTCGATTTTTATCGGCACGCGGACTAAGCTTCCCGATGCGAGAAGTGACTCTTCATCGAAGGGTCTCCAAGCTTGAACGCGGCTTCGGCCGCGTTTTTTTTATACTGCGTGCGCCCGCACGACTGTTCGCATTCCTTTCTGGCAGTTCTGTCAGTTTCGCGCCATTCGACTGACAGAAAATACTTAGGCCAATAGCGCCGCCTGCTGCTCGATGTTGTCGAGCAGCGCATGGCAAGTGCGAATCAACTCGAAGCCCTCTTCGCGCAATTGCTCCGCTGTGTGACTGTTCATGTGACGGCGATACGTTTCGAGCACCGCAAGCAGCGCCGGATATTGCAGCACGCCCACCGCGCCCGCGAGCCGGTGATGCCAGTCGCGCAAGCCCGCGATATCCACGTCTTCGAGCAGCGGCGGCAGCGCGTCCAGATCGTCGCGCACGGCGCTCACGAACGAAGCGAGCAACGTCTTCACCGTCGCTTCGCTGCCCCACACCTGAATCATGTGCGCGAGGTCGAGCGGTTCCAGCTCGCGCGTTCCTGATCCCGTTGCCCCCGAGTCGGCGGCCGAGACCTGGCATTCCGCGCTTGTGGCGCAGCCGGCGCAATCGTCGCGCTGCGCGCGATGCGGACAGGCAGCGCCGCGCTCCGCCGACGCCTCCGCCGCGCGATGCACGCCCTCCGCGCCGAACCAGCGCGCGAGATGCTCGCGCAGCGTCGCGACGCGCGTGGGCTTGATGAGGCAATCGTCCATGCCCGCCTCGTAGCACAGGCGCACATTTTCCGGTGCGGTGTTGGCGGTGATGCCGAGAATCGGCAAGCGGGCGGCGGCACTCGCGGGTGCATCGGCTGTCTTTCGGCTTCCTTCCCGGCCGCCTTCTCCCCCGCGTTCTCCCCGGCCCCCGCGCTCGCCTTCGAGTTCGCGCACGCGGCGCGCGAGGTCGTAGCCCGAGACGTTCGGCATATGACAGTCGGTGATGAGGCAGCCGTAGCGCTCGCTCGCCAGCGCCTCGAGCGCCTGTGCGCCGTCGTCGACCACATCGCACGCGAAGCCGAGCAGCGCGAGCTGATGACGGATCAATTCCTGGTTGACCGGATGATCTTCGGCCACGAGGATCAGGCGGCCCGCCGCGCGCTCCTTCTCGCGATCGGGCGCGGCGAGTCCGCTTTCCGACGCGTCGGCCGGGCGCACCGCGACGTTCGGCAGCCCCGAGAGCGCCATCGCACACGCCGCGCTCAGCCCACGCCACGAAAGCGGATTAATACTGACGCGCACGCCGTTCTCCGCCACGCGATAGCCGCTCGGCTTGGGATTTTCCGTCAGACGCAGCAGCGGCACGCCCTGCCCCTCCAGCGCGCCCGCCAGCGCTTCCGACGCGAACACGAGATCGACGCCGCCGCGTTTGACCATCGTGCGCAGCGCCCGCAGCGGACGCGCGCCGGGCTCCAGACGCGTCATCTCCATGCCGAGCGACACGCCGAAATGCATCAACGCGCCCGCCACGCCGCCATCGTCGCAGACCACCAGCGCGCGCTTGCCGCGCACACCGTTCGCCTGCACGGCGAGCGTTTCGACCGGCAGATCGATATGCAGTGCGAGGCGCGTACCGCGACCCAGTTCGCTCTGCAATTCGAGCGTGCCGTCCATCAGCGCCGCGAGCTTGCGGCAGATCGTCAGGCCCAGACCCGTGCCGCCGAAGCGCCGCGTGGTGGAGGTTTCGGCCTGCACGAACGGCTCGAAGAGTTGCGCCTGAGCCTGCGGCGCGATGCCGATGCCGGTGTCGGAGACCGACAGCGTCACGCGCTGGCGCGCGGGCGCGTCGGCGGCGTGCGCGAGGTTCTGCGCCGCCACGCCCACGCTCACCTCGCCGTGCGGCGTGAATTTGATCGCATTGCTGAGCAGATTGAAGAGAATCTGACGCAGGCGCCCGCTGTCGCCGCGTAGCTGCGCCGCCACGCCGGGTTCGACGTCCACGCGCATGCGCAGCCCTTTCTCGTGCGCGCGGCCGGCGAGCAGTCCAACGGCGTTGTCGACCAGCTCGCGCACGTCGAACGGCTCCGAGTCGATCACCAGCCGCCCCGCCTGGATCTTCGAATAATCGAGCAGGTCGTCGAGGATCTGCAGCAGCGCGCCCGCCGATTCGTGCACCATGCCCACCATCTGATGCTGATCCGGATTCAGCGGCGTGCGTTCGAGCACTTCCACGAGGCCGAGCACGCCGTTCATGGGCGTGCGGATCTCGTGGCTCATCATGGCGAGGAAGTCGTCCTTGGCGCGCGAGGCCGCCTCGGCGAGATCGCGCGCGCGGGCCAGCTCGTCGGCGCGCGCGTGTTCGACGCTCGCATCCACCGCATAGCCGCTCCAGACGACCGCGCCGTTTTCGACACGGCGCGGCACGAATTCCGCGCGCACCCACAGCGGGGCGGGCGTGCACTCGAAACGAAACTCGGTGTTGACCGGCGCGAGCCGCCGCGCCGACCGTTCGAGCTTCGCCGCGAGCCGCGCGCGGTCGCGGCTGTCCACGCGCGACAGATCGAGCGCGTTCGCGCGCATGAGTTCGGCGGCGGAATCGCCGAGCGGCCCTTGCGTGTCGCCCGCGAGATACGGGAATGCGTAGTGTCCGTCGGCATGACGGCGCAGCTGGAACACGATCACGGGCAGCGAGCCGGTGACGTCCGACAGCAACCGCTCCGACTCGCGCGCGCGCATTTCGGCGCGGCGGATATCGGTGATGTCGATCATCGTGCCGAGTACGCAAAACGGCGCGTCATGCACGTCGCGGCACAGGCGCGTCCAGAAAATGCCGTGGCGTTTTTCGCGTTCCGCCCCGGCGCACTGGCCCGCCGCGCCGGAAGCGCCCGGTCCCTCGAAGGCCAGTTCGACGCGCTGGCTCTCGCCCGTCTCCAGCGCCTTGCGGTACAGGTCGTCGACGCGCTCGCTGTTCTCCGCACCCCACGCCGCCACCGTCGCGCCGGTACGGCCCAGCACCTCGCCGCGCGACAGCCCGGTCACCTCCTCGTAGGCGCGGTTTACCGCGAGATAGCGGTTGTCGAGGTCGCGCGCACCGAGCGGGTACGGGATCATCTCCATCATCGTGTCCTGCAGCTCGACCTGTTTGGCGAGCACCTGCTCGGCGCGCCGGCGGCGGCGCATCTCGCGCTGCAGCAGCGCATGGGCGCGCAGTGTAACGAGCAGCACCACGCCGAACACGATCAGAAGCGGCAACAGACGCAGCGCATTCACGCTCCAGCCGCCGCCGCGCTCAGTTGCCGCGGCGGTCCAGCGATTGCGGATCTGCTGCTGCTCGAACGGCGACATGGCGTCGAGCGCGCGGTCGATCAGCGTGACGAGCGGAGTAAGGTCGCCGCGCACCGCGAAGGCCGTCGACGCGTCGATGCCGGTCGCGCCGAGCACCTTGAGCGTCTCCAGATAGCGCGCGCTCAGCGGTCCGTCGAGCGCCGCCGCGTTGCCGATCAGCACGTCGGCCTGATTGCGCTCGACGAGCGCGAGCCCGGCTTCGAGCGTGGGCGCGCGCACGATCTGCGCCGGCACCGCGCTGCCGAACAGCAAGGAAGACGGCGGCGCATGCGGCGACAACACCACGCGGCGTGTCGCATAGTCCTTGAGACCGCGCGACATCGGCTCGTCGCGACGCCCCACGATCACGAGCGGATAACGTTCGTAGGCCTGCGTGTAGCGCGTGCCTTCGGACAACACGCCTTCGTCGGTTGCGGCGGCGAGCAGCGCGAAATCGCCGCGCCGGAACGGCGCGTCGACGCCCAGCCAGTTGGCGACCGGCACGCGCGTGAAGGTCACGCCGAGCGTGCGGCTCAGGTAATCGAGATAATCGTTGGCCATGCCCGTCGCACCGTCGCGCGCAGCCATCGCGCTGAACGGCAGCCAGTCCGCATCGAAGCCCACCTTGAGCGGCGGCAATGCCGCCAGCCACGCGCGCTCGCGGGCGTCGAGCGTAAACGGCGGCACGCGTTGCGCGCCGGTCGTCTGGGCGTCGTCTGCCCCTGCCGCCGGATGACCGTCGAGCCAGCGCGCCTGCAGCGCCGTCGCGGCGGCCGGACGCACGCCGCTCGCCAGCACGTTCAGGCGATCGCGCAGCGCGATCTTCGAAACCGGCACGCCAAAGCGCAGTTCGCGCACGTTGACCCGCACTTCGAACGCCACGCGCAAACCGGCGTAATCGTCGAACGAAAGCTGGTAGCGCACGACGGGCGCGAATCCCGCATAAACGTCCGCCGCGCCGTGAGCGACGGCATGAAGCGCCGCGCCGGTATTCGCGAAGGTGACGAGGGTGGCTTGCGGGAAGCGCTCGCGCAGCATCGCCTCTAACACATAGCCTTTTTCGACCGCGATGCGCGCGTGCGCGAGCCGCGACGCCGTGGTGGCGACCGCCTCGTTGCCCGCGCGCGTGACGAACGCGCTTCCGCCGCTCAGGTAGGGCACCGTGAACGCGAGACAGCGCTCGCGCTGCGGCACGCGCGCGATGCTCATGATCACGTCGACCTCGCCCGCGCATGCGCCCGCGAGCAAGGCGCTCATGTCGGGATAGACGCGCGGCACGAGTTGCACCGACGGCCCCACGAGCAGACGCAGATACTCCGCGCTGAAGCCGCTGAGCGCATGCTCGTCGAGCACTTCGAGCGGCGGCCAGCCGCCCGTCAGCACGCCCACGACGAGGCGTGACGGCATGCTGGCTGTCTGGCTTCCGGCGGCGACACTGTTCGCGTTCGCGTTTGCGACTTGCTGCGCTCGGGCGGGGGCGGCGAATGCTGTCGTCAGCGTGATCGCGAGACAGAAGGCCAACGCCAGGGCCAATGCCAATTTCGCCGCCTGACAGACAACCATGCCGATGACCATGCCGATCGCCCCACCGCGCGCGCCGCTTCCCCACGCGCAACGTTGCGCGACGCGAGTGGAAAGGAGCGGCGGAGTCGGCAAGAGAATGGCCTCGCTCAGCTCGGGCCGTGGCCGTTGCGAGACGCGTCGCGCTGCGCACGCGACCGGATACGCCCCCTCGCACGCAGACGCAGCGCCAGCCGGTGAGCGATGCCCGCCGCGATGCCGCCCAGCATCGGCGCGGCCCAGAACAGCCAGAGCTGATCGAGCGCCCAGTCGCCCACGAACAAGGCCGGCGCGGTGGACCGCGCCGGATTCATGCCGCCATTGCTCACCGGAATCGCAATCAGATAGATTGCGGCGAGGCAGGCGCCGAGCGCCATGGGCGCGGCCTTGCGCCGCTGCGGCGAGCGCGACATGACAAGCTGTAGCAGCACGAACGCGAACGTCATCACGCACTCGACGACCGCCACCGCACCGAACGCATACTCGCAGGGCGAATGCTCGTCGTAGCCATTGCTGGCGAAATCCGACACCGCGAAGGAAAAACCCGGCCGGCCGCTCGCGACGTAGGCAAGCAAGGCCGTGCCGAGGAGCGCGCCGACGGTTTGCGCGGCGATATACGGCACGACATCGCGTACCGGGAATCGCCCCGACGCCGCAAAGCCGATCGTCACCGCGGGATTGAAATGCGCACTCGACACCCGCGCCGACGCGAAACCGGCCACCGCCAGCGCGAGACCGAACGCTGCCGCCATTTCGAAGACATTCCAGCCCTGCGCGGGCACGGCGCCATTGAGCGCGGCGCTCGCGCAGCCGACGAACACGAGCCACGCGGTGCCCGCGCCCTCCACCGCCACACGGTCTACGAGCTTCATGGTGTTGTCTCCTTGTCCAGCTGGCGCGACGCGCGCGTTCCCGCCGGCAGCCGGCGAGGGCTGCCGCACGGGTGGCCAGCGATGTCAGGAAGGGGAAATGCCGAAGGGAGAAAGCCAAACCGGCGCTATCCGACAATTCGCGCGTCGAGCTTTAAATTATGGTGAGCGGCGTCCCATCGTCCGATAGGACAACTCCTAAAAATGCGAAGGCGATTCAGTCGCAGTTGCGCGCGAAATCTGACAGAACGTCGGATCGCGGGGCGGCGGCGCGGCGTGGTCGAGCGTTTCAGGTGAGGCCGATCTGCGTGGCGAATTCGATCAGTTCGCGCTCGGTGGCGAGGCCGAACTTGCGCATCGCGTTGCGCTTTTGCGTGCTGACGGTCTTCACGCTACGCCCGAGCTGCCGCGCGATGGCGCCAATCGGCATGCCATGCACGTAGAGCTGCAGCACTTCCCACTCGCGCGCGCTCGGCACGCCGACGCATGGTTCGCAGCCCGCACCCGCGCGCTCGAGCACCGAGCGCGTGCAGGCGGACTGAAACGGCTCACGAACGCGTGCGGCGTCGATCGCGGGCAGCAAGGCGTACGGCACGTCGCGCTTGTCGACGATTACCTGCAAGCCGTGTTGCAGCAAGCCGCTGAGCATGGGCGCGCTGGAGATCATGGTGAGCACGACGACAGCGGGCGCGCGCGGCGTGCGGACCAGACGCCGCAGCATGGAGAGCGAACTGTATTCGCCGTCCATGCCCGGCATGCAGACGTCCGAGATCACCACGTCGCAGGCGTGCGCGTCGAGCTGACATGCAAGCGAGTGCGTGTCGCTGGCTTCGGCCACCACGTCGATGCGCGGCGACGCGCGCAGCAAGCCGGTCACGCCGATGCGCACGCACTCGTGATCGTCCGCGACGATCACGCGCACGCGTTCCGCCTGTTCCGTTTGTTCCGCTTGATCGGCCCTCGCCACCTGCGCCCCCATTCAGCGGCCCTCGCCCTGCACGACACCGCACTCGAGCGCGAAGCGGTACAGGTCGATATCCGTCGTGAGCGCGAGCTTCTTCATGGCCGCGCACTTCTGCGCGCTGATGGTTTTCACGCTGCGCCCGAGCAGACCCGCGATCTCGGTCACGCCCAGCCCCGACGCGTAATGCGTGAGCACCTCGAACTCGCGCCGGGACAGCAGCCGCAGCACCTCTTCGCGCCGCTGCTCGCGCTCGGCCTTCTTCAGCAGTTCGCGCACGACCGGGCCGATGTAGTGCTCGCGCGCCATGGCCGAAGCGATCGCCACGGGAATCAGGTCGATGCGGTCGCGCTTGCTCAACACCGCCTCGACGTTCAGATTGATGGCGCTGCGCAGCGCCGCCGCCTCGTCTTCCATGGTCAGCACCACGACGGCTTTGTCCGGGTAGGTGCGCTGAAAGCGCTGCACCGCGTCGTGGCCTTCCTCGCCACGCTCGCCGGGCATGTAGAGGTCCAGCACGGCGAGGTCGAAATCGTGCTGCTGCGCCTCCTCGAACAGTTGCGGCACCGATTGCGCGCGCGCCACGACGCGCAGATTGGACAGCGAAGCAAGCAGATTCTCGAGTGCGAACAGCACCAGTGGATGATCGTCCGCGACGATGATCCGCGCGGGCCGCGTCAATTCATGAGTCTCGGGCATGGCAATTTCCGGCGTGCGGCGTGGCCGCTCATAGCAGTCCGTGCGCGCGCACGAAGGCGAACAGTCCTGCGTCGTTGCTGACGCCCAGCTTGGCCATGGCGTCGCGCTTCTGGCGGCTCACCGTGCGGACGTCGCGGTCGAGCTCGCGCGCGATTTCGGTGATGGTGCGGCCGCAGACGAACTGACGGACCACTTCCGACTCGCGCGGCGACAGACGCGGCGCACGCGTTGAACCCGCGCGCTCCGCGCCCGCGATGGCGAGGTCGCTCAGAATCGACCGGCTGACGTAGCGCAAGCCGTTTCCGGCGCCGCGTACGGCGGCGGTGAGCTCCTCCATCGGCTCGCTCTTTCTGAGCAGCGCCGTGACCCCCGTGTCGAGCACGGCGCGCAGAATGGCCACGTTGGTGATGCTGGTGAGCACGACGATGCGGCATTGCGGCCAGTCGCGGCGCAGACGACGCACGAGCGGCAGACCGTCTTCGATCTCGCCCGGCGCGCTGGGCATGGTGAGGTCAGTGACCGCGACGTCGCAGGGAAGGCGCTCGAGCGCGCTGATGAGTTCGCACGGGCTGGCTGCCTCGCCAACGACATGGACATCGCCTGCGGCTTCGAGCGCGGAACGAACGCCCAATAAAACGAATGGATGATCGTCCGCGAGGACGACGCGTAGCTTCAAGTTGGCTCTCTCTCGATGTGACAGGGAAGGGGCGGCGATGTGCGCGCGGCGGACGCGCCAACTCGCTCTGTGCCTTGTCTGCGTAGAGCGGTACGCAGCAGGGTCTCCCATCTGAACATCGATTAACGATTGCCAGTATCAGAGATTTCCGAATCGTTAAACTTACTTTAAATACGCATCACGTATCGCTTATTCGAATCAAATAATTCGATATGCGAATTAAATAAAAAAACTCAGAACATCCTGTCAGCGAATGACTGATACGGCGACAGTCAAACGGAAACGCGCTGTCTCGCACCGCGCGACGCGCGGCTTTGCTGACGTGCCAGCGGCGTGCGTGCAAAGGCCGGCCACGCCAACGCTGCGCAGGCAGCGCCCGCGAGCCACACGGCAGGCCAGCCGAACGCCGACAACAGGACAGGAATCGCGGAAGGCACCAGCCAGAAGGCGAGAAAGGCGCCGCTGTTGCCCATCGCCAGCGCCGTGCCGGTGCGGCTGTGGCCCGCCTGCGTCGCAAGCTCGGTGTACGCGACGCCGTGCCATGCCGATGCAGCAATGCCGCCCGCCACGAGCAACACGAACAATGCCGACAACGCCGCCGCCGATTGCACGCCCTGCCCGGTGTTCCCCACGAGCGCGGTCGAGATCGCCAGCAGTACGAACAATCCGACGGTGAGCGCCGCGCACGCGCGCAGATAGGCGTTGCGGTTGCCGCGCCGATCGGTCCAGCGGCCGCTCCAGACCCGCATGACTGCCGCCCCGCCCTGCACCGCCGCGAGCGCCGCGCCGATCGCCACGCCATGCATGTGGCCGAAATCGTGCAGAAAGACGCTCGCGAACGAGATCACCGCGACTTGCGGCATGCACAGCGCCGCGATGCCGATCGCCACGCGCCACACCGGCGCGCTGCGCAACGGCGAGACGGTCGGGTCCGATGCGGCGTCGGCGTTCGCTGTCGGCGTGACGGGCAGCGCGTCCGGCTCGCGCACCCACAGCATCGTCAGAATGGCGGAAGCAAGACACATCGCCGCCAGCGCGCCGTACATCCACACAAAGCCCGCGTGCTGCGCCAGCGGCGGCAACAGCAACGCGCCGATGCCGGCGCCCGTCGGCACGGCGGTCTGACGGATGCTCATTGCGAGACCGCGCTCGGCGGGTCCGAACCAGGCCATCACCGCGCGTCCGCTCGAACCGTTGACACTGCCGCCGAGCAAGCCGATGGCGAGGAACCCCGCTTCGAGCAGCGGCAATCCCGGCACGCGCGTCTCGGTCGGCGTGACCCACACGGCCATGGCGAGCAGCGCCGCCGCCGTCGAGACGAGTCCCGTGAGCAGCACGCGCCGGTCGCCCCAGCGGTCGGTTAGCATGCCCCACGGCAATTCGCTCAGGACGATCCCGAGACCCAGCATGCCGAGCAACAAGCCGAGTGCGCCCGTGTCGATACGGTAGCCCGAGCGGATCAGCACCGCCGTGGCCGGAATGCCCGAAAACGCGGCCGCGAAACTGGCGTTGGCCGCCACGCCCACGCTCAAGACTTTCCATCGATGCGGCGCGGCGCGCCCCTGTGCGTACTCCATGATGCGCTCCAGAAAGAGGTTGACTGCGCTCATGCTAGAGGCGCACCATCTATCGGAAAAGCGGGAATATCCAAACGGTTGAATCGGAATTTCCGAAATCTGAAATCCCGGGTTGCCAGCCCGGTTCGCAGCCGGTCCGGCTCATCCACACACACTTATGAACGCACGCGGTCTCGACTTCGCGCAGTTGCGCACCTTCATCGCCGTCACGGAGGCGGGCAGCGTCTCGGCGGGCGCCGAGCGCGTGTTCCTCTCCCAGTCGTCGGTGAGCGAGCAGTTGAAGAAGCTGGAGGAGCGCATCGGCCAGCCGCTGTTCGTGCGCGGCAAATACGGCGTCGCGCCCACGCCCGCGGGTGCGAAGCTGCTCGATCACGCGCGCCGCATCGTGGCGATGTGCGACGCCGCGTTCGACGACATGCAGGGACGTTCGCTCGACGGCGAGGTGCGCATCGCCATCACCGATTACTACCGCCCGCAGGATGTCGCCGCGATCATCCGGCGCTTCGCGAGCCAGCATCCGCGTCTGCGTCTGCATGTAACGGTGCTGCCCAGCGCCGTGATCGACGCGAGCGCCGACGACAACACCTTCGACATCGGCCTGTCGCTGCGCATGGTGGAGGGCACGGGAAAGCGCGGCGCGGCGAAGCCCGGCGCGCAGACCTCGGCGGCCACGAGCACGGTGATCCGCCGCGAGAAACTGGTGTGGGTCAGCGCGCGCGAGACGCTGCGCGAGCGCGGCGCGCTGACGCCGCCCTGGCCGCTCGTGCTGCTGCCCGCGACGTGCCAGTTGCAGCGTTACGTGGTGAGGCTGCTCGACGAGGCGCGCATGCCGTATCTGATTTCGCATTCGGCGTCGGGCGTCGCGGGGCTGCAGCTCGCGTTGAAGGCGGGGCTGGGCATTTCCTGCCTGAACGAATCGGCGATCGGCGACGGGCTGATGGCCTGTCCGGCGTCGTTCGGCTTGCCCGCGTTGCCGTTCGCCGAATTTCATCTGCTGCCGGGGCGTCCCGGCGAGAGCGCGCACGTGACGAACGCGCGCGAGGCGCTCGCCGGATTGTTCGGCTAGCGGCCCGCTTGGGTTTATTCGGCTTCCTCGGCTTCCTGCGCCGATTCGCGATGCGGACGACCCGCGCGCCGATCAGGGCTGCGCGCTCACCAGCTCGGCGAAACGCAGCAGATCGACGTTGCCGCCCGAAATGACGATGCCCACGCGCTTGCCCTGCACGTCCACCTTGCGTTGCAGGACCGCCGCCGCCGCGAGGCAGCCCGTCGGCTCGACGTAGATCTTCATGCGGCTGGCGAAGAACTTCATCGTCTCGACGAGTTCCGCGTCGCTGACCGTCACGATCTCGCTCACGCGCTCGCGGATCACCGCGAACGTGTGGTTGCCCAGATGCTGCGTCTGCGCGCCGTCGGCGATGGTCTTGGGCGTCTCGATGTGGACGATCGCGCCGCCTTGCAGACTGCGCTGGCCGTCGTTGCCCGCTTCCGGCTCCACGCCGATCACCTGGCAATCGGGCGCGAGCGCATGCGCCGCCGTCGCGCAACCCGAGAGCAGGCCGCCGCCGCCGAGCGGCGTGAGCAGCACGTCGAAACCGCCCGCTTCCTCGAACAGTTCCTTCGCCGCCGTGCCCTGCCCCGCCATCACGTGCGGATGATCGTAGGGCGGAATCAGCGTGAGGCCGCGCTCGGCGGCGAGACGCTGGCCGAGCGCTTCGCGGTCCTCGGTGTAGCGGTCGTAGAACACGACTTCGCCGCCGTAGCCGCGCGTGGCCGCGACCTTCACGGCGGGCGCGTCGTGCGGCATCACGATCACGGCCTTCACGCCGAGCAGTTGCGCCGAGAGCGCAATGGCCTGCGCGTGATTGCCCGACGAAAACGTGATCACGCCGCCCTGCTTCTGCTCCGGCGTGAACTGCGCGATGGCGTTGTACGCGCCGCGAAACTTGAACGCGCCCATGCGCTGGAAGTTCTCGCACTTGAAGAACAGTTCCGCGCCCGCGAGTTCGTTCGCGGTGCGCGAGGTCATCACGGGCGTGCGGTGCGCGACGCCGCGAACGCGCTCGTGGGCGGCGACGACGTCGTCGAAAGTGATGGGCAGAGTGCTCATGGTCGGTGCTCGCTGGGCAAGTAGGTGTAGACGGTGGAGCGCGCCACGCCGAGCGTGCGCGCCACTTCGGCCAACGCGTGGCGCAGGTTCAGGTGGCCGCTTTCGGCGAGTTCGCGCACGGCGTCGCGGCGCTGCGCGAGCGTCATGCCGATGGGCGTGGTGTTGCGCGCGGCGGCATAGCGTTCGAGTGCGGCGCGCACGCCGTCGCCGGTGCGCGGCGCGAGCGATTCGGGCAGCGGCGCGGCGGCGCCCGTCTGCATCAACTGGCCGAGGCCCGCCGTGACCGCGCCGAGCAGCGAGACGTCCATGTTCAGGCAGACGGCCGCCACGTATTCGCCCGCGCTGTTCTTGAGCCCGATCGACGTGCTCTTGACCGGCCGGCCATCGGGAAAGCGATTCGGATAATTGGCGACGACTTCGGGGAAGCCGGGATCGTTCAGACGCGCGAGCCCCATTTCGGTGGCGGCGTCGCCGACCTGACGGCCCGACAGGTTGTTCGAGATCGCGACGACCGACTGCTCGGGCGAGGTCAGATCGTGCAGCACGACCTCGACAAGCGGCGCGAGCGTCTGCCCGAGCGCCTCGACGATCTTGAGGCCTTCGCGCAGCAGCAGCGCGTTCTCGCGCGCGCTGACGCTCGCGCCGGAGACTTCGGTAGGTGTCTTGATCTTCGCCACGCGTGACATTTTGACGATTTACGACAAAATGTCAATCACTGACAACACACACCGCGCGGCATAAAAAAACTCGCCCGAAGGCGAGTTCGCAGGGACAACGCGAGGCTTCGTCTCAGACAGCGAAGCGCTCGCTGGCGAATTGCGACGACGGCACGCGCGCCGCCACGGCGGCGGCTTGCGCGGCGCTCACCATCGCGGATGGCCCGCACACGTAGAGATCGGGCGACGTGTTCACCGAAACGGACGCCAGCGCCGCCTCCAGCGCCTCGACCGGCGTGCCGTGAAAGCCGCGCCAGGCATCGTCGGCTTCGCGCACGCAGAACTCGACGCGCAACTGCGGAAGCGCCGTCTGCAAGCGCGCGAGTTCGTCGGCCATGAACAGATCGCTGACGCGGTTCACGCCGAAGAACACGCGCGCCTCGTTCATCTCCTGGTATTCGGCCATGCGCCGCAGCATCGACAGCACGGGCGCGAGCCCGGTGCCGCCCGCCACGAACCAGCGCGGCCGCAGGCTGTCGGCGAACAGGCCGAAACCGCCTTGCGGGCCGTGTACGGTCAGCGCATCGCCCACGCGCGCGCGCTCGCGCAGCCAGTCCGAAAAAGCGCCGCCGGGCCGCAGACGGATCAGCAATTCCAGCCGCCCGTCCCAGTTGCTCGTGTTGGCGAGCGAGAACGGACGACGCAGATCGCCTGCGCCTTCGTCATCCGGCAGCGCGAGTTCGACGAACTGGCCCGCTTCGAACTCGGCGGCGCTGCCGTTGAGATCGTCGGCATCGAGTTGCAGTTCGAGGCGGCGCGTGTCCTCGGTGAGCGTGTCCAGCGACACGATGCGCGCGCGCCGCACCGCCACCGGCTGGCGCAGCACTTTCGCGCTGTCGTACGGTGCGACGATGCGCAGATCGCTACGCGGCGTCGTGCGGCACAACAACACCGCGCGCGGATCGCCCGCGGGGAGCGCATCGGCGGCGTGCTCGCCCAGCGTGTAATCGCCCTCGGCGACGCTCGCGTGGCACGCGCCGCAACTGCCGCGCTTGCACTGCGACGGCAGCGTCAACTGCGCCGCCGCGGCCGCCGCCAGCACGTCCTGCTGCGGCGCGCACTCGAAGCTCAAGGCCGCGCCGTCACGCGTGAGAATCTCGATTCGATGGTTCATCGGCTTGCCTGTGCCCGCCTCACGCGGCCTTGCGCGCGAGCGCGGCGGCGAGATCGGCGTGCGCCTCGCCGATCGGCTGGATGCCGAACTGATCGACGAGAATCTGCACCACGCCCGGCGTGAGGAAGGCCGGCAGCGTCGGTCCGAGCCGGATGTTGCGGATGCCGAGCGCGAGCAGCGTCAGCAGCACGGCGGCCGCCTTCTGCTCGAACCACGAAATCACCAGCGACAGCGGCAGATCGTTGACGCCGCACTCGAACGCTTCGGCCAGCGCGAGCGCGATCTGGATCGCCGAATAGCTGTCGTTGCACTGGCCGAGATCGAGCAGACGCGGAATGCCGCCGATGTCGCCGAACGCGTGGCGATTGAAGCGGTACTTGTTGCAGCCGAGCGTCATGACGACGGTGTCGTCGGGCGCGGCCTGCGCGAACTCGGTGTAGTAGTTGCGGCCGGGCGCGGCGCCGTCGCAGCCGCCGATCAGGAAGAAGTGGCGGATCTGACCGGCCTTCACGGCGTCGATCACCTTGTCGGCCACGCCGAGCACGGTATGGCGCGCGAAGCCGATCGTCACGGTTTCCTCGGGCGCGGTCTCGCGGAAGCCCGGCAGCGCGAGCGCGGCCTGCACGAGCGGCGCGAACGCGTGATGCTCCAGATGGCGCACGCCCGCCCAGCCGACCGGGCCGGTCGTGAAGATGCGCTGACGATAGTGCGGCAGCGGCTCGATCAGGCAGTTCGAGGTCATCAGAATCGGGCCGGGGAAATTCGCGAAGTCGGACTGCTGGTCCTGCCACGCGCCACCGTAGTTGCCTGCGAGGTGCGCATACGCCTTGAGCTTCGGATACGCGTGCGCAGGCAGCATCTCGCCGTGCGTGTAGATCTGCACGCCCGCGCCTTCGGTGGCTTGCAGCAACGCTTCGAGATCGCCCAGATCGTGGCCCGAGACGAGGATCGCCTTGCCCGCGACCGGCGTCATGCGCACGGCGGTGGGCTGCTGGTTGCCGAAGCGGCCGGTGTTGGCGGCGTCGAGCAACTCCATCACCTTGAGGTTCAGGCTGCCGAGCGCGAGCGCCTGTTCGAGCAGTTCGCCCGCCGCGACGGGCTCGAGCGCGAGAAAGTCGAGCGCCGACGTCACGCCCGCGTAGACCTCGTCGCTTTCGTAGCCGAGCACGCGCGCATGATGCGCGTAGGCGCACACGCCCTTGAGGCCGTAGAGCACCAGCGCGCGCAGCCCGACGATGTCGGCGCCCACGACATCAAGACCTGCATCGACGCCGACGTCCGCAGCCTGCGCGAGCAGTTGCGGCAGATCGGCGCCCGGCTGCCAGCGCGCGGGACCGGCGGGCGCCTGCGCCGCGACGCCCTGCGCGAGCGCCATCGTTTCATACGCGGCCTTCACGCAGTCGCGATGTTGCGCGGCTTCGCGCAGCATCGCCACGAAGCGGCCGGCGTTGAAGTTCACGTTGGTGAGCGTGGTGAACATCGCGTAGAGGATGAAGCGGTCGGCTTCGCGGTCGGCGCTGCCGAGACCGCGCGCGAGCGCGTTGTACTGGGCGATGCCCTTGACCGCGTGGATCAGCAGATCCTGCAGATCGGCGGTGGTGGCGTCCTTGCCGCAGTTGCCCTTCGCCGACGCGCATCCGGGCGCGCCGTGGGCGCGGTCGGTCTGTTCACATTGGTAGCAAAACACGCTGCTCTCCTTGCTTGTGGGGATGGCTCGCGCCACGCGTCAGACGATCGTCGATCGGCTGACGGAGCACGGCGTTGTCCGAGGGCGGCGACCCGCGCCGCATCAGACGTCTTGTAAGATGCAAAATTGATGCATCTTTTTTATCGTCGCCTGGGCGCGCCAGGTTTGCCGTGATGCAAATCAAAGGAGAGCGTGGCGGCGCAGGACGGCGGCACCATGAAAAAAGCCCGCGACCGGAAAGGTCGCGGGCTTTTCGTCGGATTCGCGCCCGAAGGAATCGAGCGCGAGTCGAGCAGGCTTAGAACGGAATATCGTCGTCCATTTCGTCGAAGCCGCCGCCGGCCGGGGCGTTCGAACGGCCAGCGCCGCCGCCCGAGCCGCCACCGCTCGAACGCGGTGCACCGCCGCCGCCGCCCGAAGCACGGCCACCGCCGCGCGGTGCGCTGTCACGGCTGTAGCCGCCGTCGTCGCCCATGTCGCTGCCCGCCGACGCGCCGCCGCTGCGGCCGCCCAGCATCTGCATCTGATCGGCGACGATTTCCGTCGAATAACGGTCGGTGCCGTCCTGCGCCTGCCACTTGCGGGTGCGGATGCGGCCTTCGATATACACCGACGAGCCCTTCTTCAGGTACTCCGAGACGATCTCGGCCAGACGGCCAAAGAACGCCACGCGGTGCCATTCGGTCATTTCCTTGAACTCGCCGGACGCCTTGTCCTTATAGCGGTCGGTGGTCGCGAGGCGGATGTTCGCCACGGCGTCACCGCTCGGCAGATAGCGCACTTCCGGCTCGGCGCCGAGGTTGCCGACGAGGATCACCTTGTTCACGGATGCCATGTATTTCTCCAGTTGATTCCGATCAGGCGCGCCGAAGCGCGTTCAAACGCACGCTCACGCGCGCTCAGCGCGTTTGGGCGGCGCCTTCATGTTGGCCGCGATTATAAGCCAGCAGAACACGAGGCCTGAGCACGTATAGAAAACGGTGCTTGCGCCGTCGTGTTTGAGCAGCCAGCCGCCTACCACGCCGCCGAGCGCGAGCCCGATCGACTGCGTGGTGTTATAGACGCCCGTGGCCGCGCCCTTGCGGTTGCCCGGCGCGAGCTTCGACACCAGCGAAGGCTGCGACGCTTCCAGAATATTGAAGCCGAGGAAGTACACGAACAGCACGGCGGCCACGATTGCTATGGTATGCGCAAGCGAGCCGAGCAGAAGCTGGCCGATCAGAATAAGCCCAATGGCCGAGACCACCACGGCCTTCATCTTGCCCTTCTTCTCCGCCGCGATGATGGCCGGCACCATCAGCACGAACGACAGGCCCATCACGGGCAGATAAATCATCCAGTGCGAGGCGACCGGCAGACCCGCGTCGACGAGCAGGCGCGGCACCACGAGGAACAGCGCGGTCTGCGTCGCGTGCAGCACCAGCACGCCGAAATTCAGGCGCAGCAGCTCGACGTTGTGCAGGACTTCGGAGAACGGCGCGCGCACGTGCACGGGCTTGGGCGCATCGGGCACGATCCACAGCACCACGCCCACCGCGATGATCGAGAACACGCCGACCAGCGTGAAGAGGCCGCTCATGCCGAGCCAGTGCACCACGATGGGCGCGCCGACGATCGCCACCGCGAACGACAGGCCGATCGAGCCGCCCACCATCGCCATGGCCTTGGTGCGGTTCTGCTCGCTGGTGAGATCGGCGATGAAGGCCAGCACGGCCGACGACACCGCGCCCATGCCCTGGATCACCCGCCCGACGATAATCCACGTCATGTCGTGCGCGCCCGCGGCCACGAAGCTGCCGATCGCGAAGATCACGAGGCCGGCGGCGATCACGGGCTTGCGGCCGATGCGGTCGGAGATCCAGCCGTAGAAAATGTACAGGAGCGACTGCGTCACGCCGTACGCACCGAGCGCGATGCCGACAAGCAGCAGGTTGTCGCCGCCGGGAATGGTTTTCGCGTAGACCGAAAACACCGGCATGATCATGAAGAGGCCCAGCATGCGCAGCGCGAAGATCGCGGCAAGCGACACGGTCGCGCGCAGCTCGGGCGCACTCATGCGTGAAGAGGTAGCGGGTGAGTTGGAGGACATCGGAGCGTATTGTGATTGGCCGCCGCTGCCCGCCGGCGATGCGCGCGCCGCGTGGAACTCAGTGGGCGCTGATTGCGCACTTACCGTGGCCCCGGAGCGCGGAGCCCGGGTCGCCTTGCAAGAGCTGTCGGTTGGCTTGCAGGGTCTTCGCGCGGACGCTTCAAGGTCCTTTCAAAGACCGTTGGCAAGCCGTAACGGCGGTCTGGAAAAGTCGTTATAGTAGCAGGTTTAGCCTCCCTCTCTCCCGCAGGTTCATGGAACAGATCCGTATCCGTGGGGCCCGAACCCACAACCTGAAGAACGTCAATCTGGACCTGCCGCGCCACAAGCTCGTGGTGATCACCGGGCTATCCGGTTCCGGCAAGTCCTCGCTGGCCTTCGACACGCTCTACGCAGAAGGCCAGCGCCGCTACGTGGAGAGCCTGTCGGCGTACGCCCGTCAGTTTCTTCAGTTGATGGAGAAGCCCGACGTCGATCTGATCGAGGGTCTGTCGCCGGCGATTTCGATCGAGCAGAAGGCCACGTCGCACAATCCGCGCTCGACGGTCGGCACGGTCACCGAAATCCACGACTACCTGCGACTTCTTTACGCACGTGTCGGCACGCCGTACTGCCCCGACCACGAGATTCCGCTGGAGGCGCAAAGCGTCTCGCAGATGGTCGACGCCGCGCTCGCGCTGCCCGAGGAGACCCGGCTGATGATCCTCGCGCCCGTGATCGTGGACCGCAAGGGCGAGCACGCCGAACTCTTCGACGACATGCAGGCCCAGGGTTTCGTGCGCTTTCGCGTGCGCTCGGGCGGCGGCACGGCCAACGAGGGCGAGGCGAAGATCTACGAAGTGGAGTCGCTGCCCAAGCTCAAGAAGAGCGAGCGCCACACCATCGACGTGGTGGTGGACCGCCTCAAGGTGCGCCCCGACATGAAGCAGCGCCTCGCGGAGTCGTTCGAAACGGCGCTGCGTCTCGCCGACGGCCGCGCCATCGCGCTCGAAATGGACACGAACAAGGAGCATCTCTACAGCTCGAAGTTCGCCTGCCCGATCTGCTCGTACTCGCTGCCGGAGCTGGAGCCGCGCCTCTTCTCGTTCAACAACCCGATGGGCGCGTGCCCGGAGTGCGACGGCCTCGGCCAGATCACCTTCTTCGACCCGAAGCGCGTGGTCGCGCATCCGTCGCTGTCGCTCGCGGCGGGCGCCGTGAAGGGCTGGGACCGGCGCAACCAGTTCTACTTCCAGATGCTGCAGAGTCTCGCGGCGTACTACGACTTCGACATCGACACCGCCTTCGAGGATCTGCCGGAGAAAGTGCGCAAGATCCTGCTGTACGGCTCGGGCAAGCAGGAAATCCCGTTCTCGTACATCAACGAGCGCGGCCGCACGTCCGTGCGCGAGCACGTGTTCGAAGGCATCATCCCGAACCTCGAGCGCCGCTACCGCGAAACCGATTCGGCCGCGGTGCGCGAGGAACTCGCCAAGTACCAGAACAATCAGGCCTGCCCGCACTGCGAAGGCACGCGTCTGCGCCGCGAAGCGCGCTTCGTGCGCATCGGCGCGGGCGAGGACGCGCGCGCCATCTATGAAGTGAGCGGCTGGCCGCTGCGCGACACGCTCGGCTACTTCCAGACGCTGCGCCTCGAAGGCGCGAAAGGCGAGATCGCCGACAAGGTGGTCAAGGAAATCGTCGCGCGGCTGATGTTCCTGAATAACGTCGGGCTCGATTACCTCTCGCTCGAACGCAGCGCCGAAACGCTCTCGGGCGGCGAAGCGCAGCGCATCCGCCTCGCCTCGCAGATCGGCTCGGGCCTCACGGGCGTGATGTACGTGCTCGACGAACCGTCGATCGGCCTGCACCAGCGCGACAACGACCGCCTCATTTCCACGCTCAAGCATCTGCGCGATCTCGGCAATTCGGTGATCGTCGTGGAGCACGACGAGGACATGATCCGCATGGCCGATTACGTCGTCGACATGGGACCGGGCGCGGGCGTGCACGGCGGCATGGTGATCGCCGAAGGCACGCCCAAACAGGTGGAGCGCGATCCGGCCTCGATGACGGGCCAGTATCTCTCGGGCGCGCGCCGCATCGACTATCCGGACGAGCGCCAGGATCCCGACGAGCGCCGCCTGCGCATCGTCGAGGCCTACGGCAACAACCTCAAGCACGTGACGCTCGATCTGCCGGTCGGCCTGCTGACCTGCGTGACGGGCGTGTCCGGCTCGGGCAAGTCCACGCTCATCAACGACACGCTGTATCACGCGGTGTCGCAGCATCTGTACGGTTCGTCGGCCGAGCCGGCGCCGTTCGAGGCGATCGAAGGGCTCGAACATTTCGACAAGGTCATCAACGTCGATCAATCGCCGATCGGCCGCACGCCGCGTTCGAATCCGGCCACCTACACGGGCCTCTTCACGCCCATCCGCGAACTGTTCGCGGGCGTGCCGGCGGCCAAGGAGCGCGGCTACGAGTCGGGCCGCTTCTCGTTCAACGTGAAGGGTGGGCGCTGCGAAAGCTGCCAGGGCGACGGCGTGCTGAAGGTGGAAATGCACTTCCTGCCCGACGTCTACGTGCCCTGCGACGTCTGTCACGGCAAGCGCTATAACCGCGAAACGCTCGAAATCCAATACAAGGGCCGGAACATCAGCGAAGTGCTCGACATGACGGTGGAAACCGCCTACGAGTTCTTCAAGGCGGTGCCGGTCGTGGCGCGCAAGCTCAAGACGCTGCTGGACGTGGGTCTGGGCTACATCCGCCTCGGCCAGTCGGCCACCACGCTCTCGGGCGGCGAGGCGCAGCGCGTGAAGCTTTCGCTGGAACTTTCCAAGCGGGATACGGGCCGGACGCTGTATATACTCGACGAGCCGACCACCGGCCTGCACTTCCACGACATCGCCCTGCTGCTCGAAGTGATCCACCGGCTTCGCGATCAGGGCAATACCGTGGTGATCATCGAGCATAATCTCGATGTGATCAAAACCGCCGACTGGGTCGTCGACATGGGTCCGGAAGGCGGCGCGGGCGGCGGCATGATCGTGGCGCAGGGGACGCCCGAGCAGGTCGCGAAGTCGAAGGCGAGCTTCACGGGCCGCTATCTCGCGCCGCTGCTCAAGCGCGGAGCCAGCAAGGCGGTCGCGCTCGACGAGGCATCGGGACAATAAGCGTTCACCCGCAGCGATCACAGACGCGCGAGCACCAAAAAGCGGCCGCCCACGAGCGGCCGATAACAAGCACCAGTAAGCAGTCACGATTGCTGCGGTAACAACGGGTTGGGAGCGCGTGCGCTCCCGAGGTCTGGAGACGGAAAAGAACCAACATGGGCAAGCGCAACGAAGCGACCGACGCGACCGGCTCGTCCGGCGAGAAGCAGCAGCAGGTGCGCGATCTGCGCCCTCGGCCGGTCAGGCTCACGAGCGACATGAGTCTGCCGAAACTCTCGGCCGTGGAGATCGGCAGCTATGTGGCCGCGCTTCTCGGCATGTTCGCGGTGCTGCATCTGAATCTGCTCGGGGCGCTGCTGGCCGGCATGCTCGTCTATCAGCTCGTCCATACGATTTCGCCGCTCATCGAGCGCCGCATGTCGAGCAGCCGCGCGCGCTGGCTGTCGGTCGTGCTGGTGTCCATCGTGATCGTGGGCGTGCTCACGGGGCTCACGGTTGGCGTGATCGAACAGTTCGAAAACGACGTGCCGAGCGTGCAGAAAGTCATGGCGCAGATGATGACTTTCGTCGACCAGGCGCGCAGCCGCATTCCCGAATCCATCGCGGCCTATCTGCCCGTGGACGTCGCGCAGATGAAGCTCAAGGCGCTCGCGCTGATGCACGAGCACGCCACGCAGCTCGGCCAGGGCGGCAAGAACGCGGCGCGCATTCTGGGGCATATCGTGATCGGCATGATCATCGGCGCGATCATTGCGATCGGCGCGCAGAAGAACGCCACGCGGCTGCCGCTTTCGACGGCGTTCGTCGCGCGCGTCTCGCGTTTCGCCGACGCGTTCCGCCGCATCGTGTTCGCGCAGGTGAAGATTTCGGCCATCAACACGGTGTTCACGGGCCTGTTCCTGCTGCTCGTGCTGCCGGTTTTCCATGCGCCGCTGCCGCTCGCGAAGATGCTCGTGGTGGTGACGTTCGTGGTGGGCCTGCTGCCGGTGATCGGCAATCTGATTTCGAACACGCTGATCGTGGCCATCGCGCTCACGGTGAGCCTGCCCGCGGCGGTCACGGCGCTCGTGTTCCTGATCGTGATCCACAAGCTCGAATACTTCCTGAACGCGCGCATCGTGGGCGGCCAGATCGAGGCGCGCACGTGGGAACTGCTCGTGGCGATGCTCGTGATGGAAGCCGCGTTCGGCATTCAGGGCGTGATCGCCGCGCCGATTTTCTACGCGTATATCAAGCGCGAGCTGATTTATCTGCGGCTGGTTTGAGGCGCGGGGTTTGAGGCGCGGGCTTACCGCGCAGCATAAAAAATGGCCCCTTCCGGGGCCATTTTCACATCATCGCCGAAGCGATCGCACGCTCAAAACGCGCTTAACGGAACACCACCGTCTTATGCCCGTTCAGCAGAATGCGGTGCTCCACATGCCACTTCACCGCGCGCGCGAGCGTCACGCATTCGACGTCGCGGCCGATCGCCGTGAGTTGCTCCGGCGTCATGTTGTGGTCCACGCGCTCGACTTCCTGCTCGATGATCGGGCCTTCGTCGAGATCGGACGTCACATAGTGCGCCGTCGCGCCGATCAGCTTCACGCCGCGGTCGAACGCCTGGTAGTACGGCTTCGCGCCCTTGAAGCTCGGCAGGAACGAATGGTGGATGTTGATCGCGCGGCCCTTGAGCGCCTCGCACAGCTCCGGCGAAAGGATCTGCATGTAGCGCGCGAGCACCACGAGATCCGCGCCTTCGCGGTTCACCACTTCGAGCACGCGCGCTTCCTGCGCGGCCTTGTCGGCTGCCGTGCCGCCGAGCAGCGGGAAGTGATGGAACGGAATGTTGTAGCTCGCCGCCAGCTGGTAGAAGTCCTTGTGGTTCGAGATGATCGCGGGGATCTCGATCGGCAGCTGGCCGGTGCGATAGCGGAACAGCAGGTCGTTCAGGCAGTGACCGATCTTCGACACCATCAGCACGACGCGCGGCTTCACGTTCGCGTCATGCAGCTCCCAGCGCATGCCGAACTCGTCCGCCAGCGGCGCGAACGCGTCGCGCAGGCCGTCGAGGCCAGGGTCGCCGCCCACCTGCTGGAAATGCACGCGCATGAAGAACTCGCCCGTGTGGCTGTCGCCGAACTGGGCCGAGTCGAGAATGTTGCTGCCGCGCTCGAACAGAAAACCCGACACGGCATGCACGATGCCCGGACGGTCGGCGCAGGACAGTTTGAGAATAAAGCTGTGATCGGTCGACATGACCTTGGTGACTCCCATCGATTCCTGGTGTTTCAAAAGGGCTTCAGTTGCTGAAAAAACCCACGCCCTTTCACAGCGTCGGTGGCTCGAAGATCGCGGCGATACCCTCGCACGCGTCCTCGTCAATCCATTGGCGGCGCAGCAGCAGATCGAGCGTCGCGAGACTCGCGTCCACCGTCATCTGACCTTCCTCGATCCAGCGCGCGGTTTCGTCGATGCGCGCAAGACGATGCTCGCCGACCTCGCCGTCCTGATTGTGCGGCACGAAATCTTCGGGCAGCGCGAGATCGTAGACGAAGATCTGCTCGGCCTGGGTGCCTTCGGGCAGCGACTGCAACACGTGCACGGTGCGCCCCGGCGTGGCGCACGCGGCCAGTTCGGCGGCGATGCCCGCCTCTTCCCAGCACTCTTTCTGCAGCGTGGCCTCGACGCCGAGACCCCAGCCGATGCCGCCCGCGACCACGTTGTCGAGCATGCCCGGATCGGTCGCCTTGGTGTCGCTGCGGCGCGCGATCCAGAGCTGCGGCGCCGCGGAACCCGCATATTCTACGACGCCGTTCAGATGCACCGCGTACGTCATCGTGCCGAAGAAGCGCGAGGCCGCGCGCTCGATGTAGGCGAGCGGCGGCGCGTCGAAGGCGTTGCGGATCGCGTAGGTTTCGTCGCGCCAGCCCGGAATGCGGCCTTCGGCGGCGAGTGCGCCGATCACCGCGCCCAGCGCCGCGCTGCGCGCCGTCACGCTGTCGAATTCGGCGGCGAGCGTCACGCGCGCGGTGTCGGCGTCGCCGTCGATCTCGAAGACGTCGGGCCAGCGCGCGAGCAGCGCGACATCGGCCGCGCGAATCCAGCCCACGCGCTCGTCGCCGAAATGAAACGGCAGATGCGCGTTCACATCGAAGCGGCGCGCGTCGGTAATGCAGGGCAAGGTCATCTCGGGGGCTCCGGGCGTCGGTGTCGATATGAAGCGGTGTGCGTCAATCGCGCAGCGCGATGCGCATGCCGATGGCGATGAAGGTCAGGCCGGCCAGGCGGTCGAGCCACACGCCCGCGCGCGGCCGACGCTTGAGCCAGCTGCCGAGCGCCCCCGCGCACACGCCGAACACCGAGAACACGACCACGGTCTGCGCCATGAACAGCACGCCGAGTTCGAGCATCTGCAGCGTCACGCTCTGCGCGCCGTGCACGTCGACGAACTGCGGCAGGAACACCACGAAGAACAGCGTGACCTTCGGGTTCATGATGTTGCCGATCACGCTCTGGCGGAAGATCGTCGCGAGCGGCTGGCGCGGACGGTCGCCCGCCGCCGCCAGTCCCTGGCTGCGCAGCGCCTTGATGCCGATCCAGATCAGATACGCGGCGCCCGCGAGCTTGAGGATCTGGAACGCGAGCGGCGACGAACGCAACAGCGCGGCAATGCCGAGCGCGGCGAGCGTCGTGTGGAACGTCACGCCCGCCGCGAAGCCGAGCGCGGACACGAAGCCGGCCATGCGCCCCTGCGAGATGCCGCGCGCGAGCACTTGCAGGTTGTCGGGGCCGGGCGCGAAGGTGATCGCGATCGAGGTCGCGAGGAATAGCGCGAAGTTGGGCATGAGCGTGTCGGCGAGGTTGTCGGCGGTCTTGAGCGGTCAGTGGCCGCCGAAGGACGTCACGGTGAAAAGCGGCAGGCCCGATTCGGTCAGCAGCTTCGAGCCGCCGAGGTCCGGCAGATCGATGATCGCCGCGCCCTCCACCACCGTCGCGCCGAGGCGCTCGAGCAGCATCTTGCCCGCGAGCATGGTGCCGCCCGTGGCGATCAGATCGTCGACGATCACCACGCGGTCGCCCGGCTTGCAGGCGTCTTCGTGCACTTCGACGGTCGACTCGCCGTATTCGAGCTTGTAGGTTTGCGACACGGTCTTGTACGGCAGCTTGCCGATCTTGCGCACCGGAATGAAGCCCACATTCAGTTCATACGCGACGATCGGGCCGATGATGAAGCCGCGCGCGTCGAGGCCCGCCACGTAGTCGAGCTTCGCGTCCACGTAACGCTCCACGAACAGGTCGATCAGCACGCGCAGGCCCTTCGGATGGCCGATCAGCGGCGTGATATCGCGGAATTGCACTCCCGGCTGAGGCCAGTCGGGCACCGTGCGGATCAGACTGTTGACGAACTGCGCGGCTTCGGTGCTCGCGTTCGAGTTCGCAGGTGCGTTGGACATGATTTCTCCGGGCAGTAGCAAGAATAAAGAGCAGGTAATGCGGATAAACAAGCGGATAAACAATTAAAACGGGGCGCGACCCCGTGCGACGTCTCCGCGATCGGCGAGGCCGCGCGGTGCGACTCGCCGACTGGCGGCGAAGTTTCGCGGTTTTCGTGTCGAGCCCAGATGAGCCCAGACGAGCCCGGACGAGCCGAATCAGGCCGCCGCCGCGCCCGCGCCGGCGGCGCCCGGCTTGCGGTGCCGCGAGAGCCGTTCCTCGGCCTGGGCCAACTGCTCGGGCAGACCGCGCAGCACGACGATGTCGGCTTCGCGCAGCTTCGTCGAGGGATCGGGCTCCACGCCGCGAATGCCGTGTCGGCGGATCGCGGTCACTTCCACGCCGAGGTCGAACAGGCCCAGATCGGCGAGCGTGCGGCCCACGGCATCGGCGCGCGCGTCGACCGGTACGGATTGTAGCCGCACCTGCTCGTGACCGTCCTCGCCCGCGTCGTCGGTGCCGTGGAAGTAGCCGCGCAGCAGGCTGTAGCGCGCGTCGCGCAGTTCCTCCACGCGGCGCACGACGCGCCGCATCGGCACGCCCATCAGCACCAGCATGTGCGAGGCCAGCATCAGGCTGCCTTCGACGATCTCCGGAATCACCTCGGTCGCGCCCGCCGCGAGCAGGCGTTCGAGATCGGCGTCGTCGACCGTGCGCACGATGGTGGGCAGCGTTGGCTCCAGTTCGTGGATGTGATGCAGCACGCGAAACGCCGACTGCGTGTTCGCATAGGTCACGGCCACCGCCGCCGCGCGATGGATGCCCGCCGCGACCAGCGACTCGCGCCGCGCCGCATCGCCGAACACCACCGACTCGCCCGCCGCCGCCGCGGCCGCCACGCGGTCCGGATCGAGGTCGAGCGCGACGTACGAAAGGCCTTCGTTTTCCAGCATGCGCGCCAGATTCTGCCCGGCGCGGCCGTAACCGCAGATGATCACGTGACCGCTCTGCTTGAGGCTTTGCGTGGCGATGCGGGTCATCATCAGCGACTGCTGCATCCATTCCGTCGACGACAGCCGCAGCACGATGCGATCGGCGTTCTGGATCAGGAACGGCGCGGCGAGCATCGACAGCAGCATCGCCGCGAGGATCGCCTGGAGCAGCGTGGGATCGACGAGATGCTTGTCCAGAATGAGGTTGAGCAGCACGAAGCCGAATTCGCCCGCCTGCGCGAGACCGAGGCCCGTGCGCATCGCCACGCCCGGCGACGCGCCGAACAGACGCGTGAGCGCCGTGATCATCACCGCCTTGAGCACGAGCGGCGCGATCAGGAACGCGCCCACCATCAACGGATGCTGGATGATCACGTGCGGGTTCAGCAGCATGCCCGTGGTGATGAAGAAGAGGCCGAGCAGCACGTCGCGAAACGGCTTGATGTCCTCTTCCACCTGATGTTTGTACGGCGTTTCGGCGATCAGCATGCCCGCGATGAACGCGCCAAGCGCGAGCGAGAGGCCGAATTTGTCGGTGACGAACGCCGCGCCCAGCGTGACGAGCAGCACGTTCAGCACGAACAGCTCCTGCGAACGCCGCCGTGCCACCACGTTGAACCAGCGCGTCATGAACTTCTGGCCGACGAACAGCAGAATGCCGAGCGCCAGCACGATCTTGATCGCCGCCATGCCGAGCGACTCGATCAGCGACTTCGACGAGCCGCCGAACGCCGCGATCACGATCAGCAGCGGCACCACGGCCAGATCCTGGAACAGCAGCACGCCGAGAATGTTGCGGCCATGCTCCGACTCGATCTCCAGCCGCTCCGCCAGCATCTTGCTGACGATGGCCGTCGACGACATGGCGAGCGCGCCGCCCAGCGCCACGCAGGCCTGCCACGTGATGTGCACCCACGGATCGAGCGCGAGCCCGACCAGCAGCGCGACCACGATCGTGCCGAGCACCTGCGAGAGCCCGAGCCCGAACACGGCGCGCCGCATCGCGCGCAGCTTGGTCAGCGAAAACTCCAGCCCGATCGAGAACATCAGGAACACGACGCCGAATTCGGCCAGATTCTGCGCGCCCTCCGTGTTCGGCACGATGCCGAACGCGCGCGGGCCGACCAGAATGCCGACCGAGAGGTAGCCGAGCATCGGCGGCAGGTTCAGGTAACGGAACAGCACGACGCCGACCACCGAGGCGAGCAGCAGGAACAACGTCATTTCCAGCGGTGAAATCATCGTGCGAAGCGTCCTCGTTCTGAAGTCATTCTCGGGCGTGGCCGGCGATGCAAATTTTCGCCCGCGCCGGTCGGGTCCATGATCGGCGCAAACGATGCGAATTGGGAAGTGCTGCGAGGGACGGCCGGGAGAAGCCGTGGCGGCAGGCGCGTGGTCTGCGCGCGCCCGGCGCGCGGGCCGTCGCGCGCTGGGGTGCAGGCGCGGCGCGCATACGCCTTTGCTATACTCCCCGGATGATAGCGAAAATCAATGGCGACCGGGCGCTGAAGCTCGCTCGCGACGTGCTCGACATCGAAGCTGACGCCGTGCGCGGGCTTCGCGACCGGCTCGACGACAACTTCGTCGGCGCGGTCGATCTCATCCTCTCCTGCCGCGGCCGCGTGGTCGTTTCCGGCATCGGCAAATCGGGCCATATTGCGCGCAAGCTCGCGGCCACGCTGGCCTCCACGGGCACGCCGGCCTTCTTCGTGCATCCCGCCGAAGCGAGCCACGGCGACCTCGGCATGGTCACCGCCGACGACGTCTTCATCGGTCTGTCGAATTCCGGCGAATCCGAGGAACTCGTGGCGATCCTGCCGCTCGTGAAGCGCATCGGCGCCAAGCTGATCGGCATCACCGGCAATCGTCCGAAGTCCACGCTCGGCCAGCTCTCGGACGTCCATCTGGACGCCGGCGTCGAAAAGGAAGCCTGTCCGCTGAACCTCGCGCCCACCGCCAGCACCACGGCGGCGCTCGCGCTCTCCGACGCACTCGCGGTCGCCGTGCTCGACGCACGCGGCTTCGGCGCCGACGACTTCGCGCGCTCGCACCCGGGCGGCGCGCTCGGCCGCCGCCTGCTGACCTACGTGCGCGACGTGATGCGCACCGGCGACGAAGTGCCGACGGTGCCCGACACGGCCACGGTCCGCGACGCGCTGTTCCAGCTCACCGCCAAGCGCATGGGCATGACGGCGATCGTCGACCCGCAGAACCGCGTGAGCGGCATCTTCACCGACGGCGATCTGCGCCGCGTGCTAGAACGTGTGGGCGACTTCCGCGATCTGCCGATCACCCAGGTCATGACGAAGGGCCCGCGCACCATCGGCCCCGACCAGCTGGCCGTGGAAGCCGTGGAACTGATGGAGCGCCATCGCATCAATCAGATGCTGGTGGTCGGCGCCGAAGGCGAGCTCATCGGCGCACTCAATATGCACGACCTTTTCTCCAAGAAGGTGATCTGATGGCGGTACCCGAACTCGATGCGACTGCGCGTGCCGCGCGCGTGCGTCTGATGATTTTCGACGTCGACGGTGTGCTCACCGACGGCGGCCTGCTCTTTACCGGCGCGGGCGACACCATGAAGGGCTTCAACTCGCTCGACGGCCACGGCGCCAAGCTGCTGCGCGAAGCCGGCATCGACACGGCCATCATCACCGGGCGCAAGTCCGAGATCGTCGCCGTGCGCGCGAAGGAACTGCGCATTACGCATCTGTATCAGGGCGTGGAAGACAAGCGCGTCGCGTTCAAGCAACTGCTCGCCGAAACCGGCCTCGCGCCCGAGCAGTGCGGCTACATGGGCGACGACTGGCCCGATCTCGCGGTCATGCTGCAGGTGGGCTTCTGCGCCGCGCCGGCCAACGCGCACACCGACGTGCTCGCGCGCGCCCACTGGGTCACCGACAAGACCGGCGGCCACGGCGCCGTGCGTGAAGTCACCGACCTGATCCTGCGCGCGCAAGGCCATTACGACGCCCTGCTCGCGGCCGCCTGCTCGGCGCACTCCGAAGCGGGCACGGAGCCGCGATGAACCAGAAGTTCCGGCTCACGTCGCTGATCCCGATCGTCTGCGTGGCGTTTCTCGCAGGCTTCACCTGGTGGCTTTTCCAGGCGGTCAAGCCGCACGAGAACGAGGCCGCGCCGCGTCCGCTCACGCACACGCCGGATTACTTCGCCGACCAGCTTTCGGTGTCCGAGCTCGACCAGTCGGGCGCGACGCAGTATCGCCTCACGGCCACGCACATGGTTCATTACGAGGACAACGCCTACAGCGACCTCACGATGCCGGCGGTGCGCGCGTTCCAGCCCGGCAAGCCGGTGGTCACGGCCACGGGCCTGCGCGGCACGGTCAACGGCGACGCCTCGATCGTCGATCTGTACGACGAGGCGCGCATTCTCCGCGCGGCGGGCGTCGGCGATCCCGAGATGCAGGCGGATTCCGAACATTTCCGCGTGCTCGTGAACGACGATGTGATCCTGACCGAAAAGCCGGTTAAACTTCGTCGCGGCCTGTCGGTCATGACGGCCACCAACGGCATGAACTACAACAATGTCACCCGGGTCATCCAGCTCTTCGGCAACGTCCGTGGCGCGATCGCCCCGGCTGACTCCGGCGGCGCGTCCTGATCCCCGGGCCGTCCACGCAAGGCACGATTGCATGAACGATTCGCTTCCCCCTTCCTTGTCCGGCAGCCTGCGCAGCGCGCGCTGGCGCCGTGCCGCGCTCGCGGCGCTGACCGCGCTGGCCGCGGCGCTGCCGTTCGCCGGTTTCGCCCCCGCCGCCCATGCCGAGCGCGCCGACAAGGACAAGCCGCTCAACATCGAAGCGGACAACATGACGTATGACGACCTCAAGCAGCAGACCATCTTCACGGGTCACGTGGTCGCCACCAAGGGCACGATCCTGATCAAGTCCGACAAGCTCGTCGTCACCCAGGATCCGCAGGGCTATCAGTACGCCACCGGCACGGTCGCGCCGGGCACGCCCGACGCCAACCTCGCGTACTTCCGCCAGAAGCGCGAAGGCATCGACGAATACGTCGAAGGCACGGCGGAGCGTATCGACTACGACGGCAAGCAGGACCTGACCACGCTCACCACGCGCGCGACGGTGCGCCGTCTGCAAGGTCTGTCCACGGTGATGGATCAGGTCCACGGCAGCGTCATCACGTACGACGGCCAGAACGACTTCTACACGGCGAAGTCGGGTTCCGACGTCGCGGGCCCGGGCAATCCGAAAGGCCGCGTGCGCGCCATGCTGGCGCCGCGCAACGGCGGCGCGCAGCCGCTCACCGGCGCCTCGGCCACGCTCGCGCCGGCCACGAAGATTCAGGGAGCGCCGCAACAGTGAACGCCGCCACCACCGACTCCCCCATCCATCAGCGTCCGTCCGCGGGCAAGACGAGCTCGCTCGTCGTGCGCAACCTCAAGAAGCGCTACGGCTCGCGCACGGTCGTGAAAGACGTGTCGCTCGACGTGAAGAGCGGCGAAGTGGTCGGTCTGCTCGGTCCGAACGGCGCGGGCAAGACCACGTCGTTCTACATGATCGTCGGCCTCGTGCCGCTCGACGCGGGCGAAATCGACCTCGACGGCCAGTCCATCAGTCTGCTGCCGATCCACAAGCGCGCGGCGCTGGGCCTCTCGTATTTGCCGCAGGAAGCCTCGGTGTTCCGCAAGCTCACCGTCGAGGAGAACATCCGCGCGGTGCTGGAGCTGCAACACGACGAGAACGGCAAGCGTCTGAGCAAGGACGTGATCACGCAGCGCGCCGAAGCGCTGCTCGACGAACTCCAGATCGCGCACCTGCGCGAGAATCCGGCGCTGTCGCTGTCGGGCGGCGAACGCCGCCGCGTGGAAATCGCGCGCGCGCTGGCGACCGATCCGAGCTTCATTCTGCTCGACGAACCGTTCGCGGGCGTCGACCCGATCGCCGTGCTCGAAATCCAGAAGATCGTAAAGTTCCTGAAGCAGCGCAACATCGGCGTGCTGATCACGGACCACAACGTGCGCGAGACGCTCGGCATCTGCGACCACGCGTACATCATCAGCGACGGCACCGTGCTCGCCTCCGGCGCGCCCGGTGACATCATCGAAAACGAAAGCGTTCGCCGCGTCTACCTCGGCGAACACTTCCGCATGTAATCTCCGCGCCCGCGCGCCGCACGCGCGCGGGGGCAGCGCCGCCGCGCTTCGTTCGCGCTCGATTCACGCAGCGTCCGCGCGGCGCGCCTGCCGGAACGCCCGCACGCCGCTGCGGGCAAACGCCGCGCCGGCGCCTGCTTTCCCCTGAGTTTTTCCCGAGTTTTCCTGGATTTTCCGTCCGGACTTTCCGTGATGTTCCGTTGTGCTTGCCCGCGCAATCGCGAGCGACGCGCGCCCCGAGGCCGGGTGCGCGATGCACGCCGCACGCGTGCGCGAACCGCTGTTTGCGCACTAAATTCCGCCCGCGAGATGCCGTTGCACCAGTGCAGGGCACGCGCGTTTTCGCGGATGTCGTGTGGTATCGCGAGCGTGGCAAACTCTTTACAATGAATCGCACACCGCCATGAAAGCCAGCCTCCAACTCCGCCTCTCGCAGCATCTTGCGCTGACTCCGCAACTGCAACAGTCCATCCGGCTGCTGCAGCTGTCAACGCTCGAACTGCAGCAGGAAGTCGCCACCGCGATCTCGCAGAATCCGCTGCTCGAGAACGACGACGACTGGATCGCGAGCCCCTTGCGCGTGGCCGCCGACGGGTCGCTCATCGCCCAGCCGCCGGCTTCTTCCAACGCGGAACCGATGCAGGGCGCGAGCAACGGCTCGTCCTCCTCGTCGAGCGACAGCGATAGCAGCGACGGCGAACCGCGCGGCGTCGACGAATACGAAGGACTCGGCGGCGACGCCAACGGCGACTCAAGCCAATGGAACCTCGACGACTACGGCCGCTCGGGCAGCGCCTCCGACGACGACGACCTGCCGCCGCTGCAAATCCACGAATCCACCACCACGCTGCGCGACCATCTGATGGCGCAGCTGCGTGAAACGAACGCGAGCCCGCGCGACCGCGCGCTCATCACGTTCCTGATCGAATCGCTCGACGAAGACGGCTACCTGTCCGCCACGGGCGAGGAAATTCTTGCCGATATTCCCGAAGAACTCGAAGTCGACGCCGACGAACTCAACGCGGCGCTGGCACTGCTGCACAGCTTCGATCCCGCCGGCGTGGGCGCACGTTCCGCTTCGGAGTGTCTGAAGCTGCAATTGCTGCGCGTCACATCGTCGCCGGTGCGCACGCTTGCACTCGAGATCGTGTCGAATCATCTGGAACTGCTGGCCGCGCGCGACTTCACGCGCTTGCGCAAGCAACTGAAGACCGGCGACGACGAGCTGCGCGATGCCCATGCGCTGATCCGTTCGCTAGAGCCGTTCCCGGGTGCGGCGTACGGCAAGGCCGAAGCCGACTATGTGGTGCCGGACATCATCGTGAAGAAGGCGGGCCAGAACTGGCACGCCGAACTCAATCCGGACGTGGTGCCGAAGCTGCGCATCAACCACCTGTACGCGAATATTCTGCGCAATAACCGCGGCGATCCGGGCAGCGGCTCGCTGCGTCAACAGCTGCAGGAAGCGCGCTGGCTCATCAAGAATATCCAGCAGCGCTTCGAGACCATCCTGCGCGTGGCGCAGGCGATCGTCGAACGCCAGAAGAACTTTTTCGTGCACGGCGAAATCGCCATGCGCCCCTTGGTTTTGAGGGAGATTGCTGATACGCTGGGCCTACACGAATCAACTGTCTCGCGTGTGACAACCGGTAAATACATGCTGACTCCGTTCGGGACACTTGAATTTAAGTACTTCTTCGGATCGCATGTATCGACGGATACGGGGGGCGCCGCATCGTCCACCGCCATCCGCGCGCTCATCAAGCAACTCATAGGAGCCGAGAACACCAAATCCCCTCTTTCGGACAGCCGCATAGCCGAACTGCTGGCGGAACAGGGCTTCGTCGTCGCGCGACGCACCGTCGCGAAATATCGCGAAGCACTGAAGATTCCGGCGGTCAATCTGCGCAAGTCTCTTTAGGCTCATTCCGGCTTTTACGGAGTGGGCGTTTTCCGGCCGCAACGCCAGTTGGCGGACAGGGCCGGCCGAGCTAGCCCGTCGTAGCAGGCCTTTCGGGGAGCCGCACACAGGCAGTCAGTCGACCGGCACAGCCGCGCTTCACGCGTCACGCGGCCATCAGCCTGGAGAAGCACTATGAATCTGAAGATCAGTGGACACCATCTCGAAGTAACGCCAGCGTTGCGAGAATACGTGATCACCAAACTGGACAGGGTGCTAAGACATTTCGATCAGGTCATCGATGGCAATGTGGTCCTCTCGGTCGACAACCACAAGGAAAAGGACAAGAGACAGAAGGTTGAAGTGAACCTTCATCTGAAAGGCAAGGACATCTTCGTTGAGAGCTGCAATGGCGACATGTATGCCGCCATCGATCTCGTGGTCGACAAGCTCGATCGCCAGGTCGTGCGACACAAGGATCGCGTGCAAGGCCATGCTCACGAGGCGCTCAAGCATCAGCCCGCGGCGCCCATCGAGATTCCTCCGCAGTGACGCGCCTGGCGCGCGTGGGGTTTGAGAATTTGCGACGTTGATTCGACACTGATTCACTTCCCCCGGCCTTCGCGGCCAGCGCGCCGGAAGTCAATGCAGCACACGAACAAAGCCGCCCCACCCGGGCGGCTTTTTTCATGGAGTCGTCATGAGCACTGCGCAAGACGTGTCCGGCATCGAACGGTGTTCCCGGGTGCAACCACGCAACAATGGTTGCAATCATGCCCGGTGCATCGCACCATCGGCCACTATGCTTGCTCTATAATGGTCCAGTCACTTTCGGGGTAACACGTCCCACGGTCCCGGCATCAGGCTGTTTTTACCGATTCAGCCATGCGCGAACTCCGCGCCGACTGCCGGGGTGAGGAGCATTCAGGCCACGTTTTCGCCTGCCAACATGAATCGTTTAGCCAAAATTCTTCCCATCGAGAACGTCGTCGTCGGCCTGTCCGTTACTAGCAAGAAACGCGTCTTCGAACAAGCTGGGCTGATTTTCGAAAACCAGAACGGCATTGCGCGCAGCACGGTGACCGACAATCTGTTCGCGCGCGAACGCCTCGGCTCCACCGGTCTCGGTGAAGGCGTGGCCATTCCGCACGGCCGCATCAAAGGCCTGAAGCAGCCGCTCGCCGCTTTCGTGCGCCTGGCGGAGCCCATTGCGTTCGAAGCGCCCGACGGCCAGCCCGTTTCGCTACTCATCTTCCTGCTCGTGCCCGAACAGGCCACGCAGCAGCATCTTGAAATCCTCTCCGAGATCGCCCAACTGTTGTCGGATCGCGAAACGCGCGAGCGGCTGCACACGGAAGAAGATCGCGAGACGTTGCATCGCCTGCTCACCCAGTGGCAACCTTGAAGCGGCAGGGCGCGCCCTGCGCCGCCCGTTGAGGCGGCGAGCGTGCGCCACGGCGCGAATCTCGTGCAGGCAGCGAGCCAACAGTTTTAGAGCGCGCGGTTAGAGCGACCAGTTAAGCGAGTCTTCGCGGAGTCAGCGACTCATGGACACTTCCAGCATCAACGCCCAAAGCATCTTCGACGACAACGCCACCACGCTGAAACTCAGCTGGCTGACGGGGCACGAAGGCTGGGAACGCGGCTTTTCGGCCGAGACGGTGGCCACGGCCACGGCGAGCGCCGACCTCGTCGGCCACCTGAACCTGATCCACCCGAACCGCATCCAGGTGCTCGGCGACGCCGAAATCCACTACTACCAGCGCCAGACCGACGAAGACCGCTCGCGCCACATGGCCGAGCTGATCGCACTCGAACCGCCGTTTCTCGTCGTCGCCGACGGCATGACCGCGCCGCCCGAACTGGTGCTGCGCTGCACGCGCTCCTCCACGCCGCTGTTTACCACGCCGATGTCGGCGGCCACCGTCATCGACAGCCTGCGCCTCTACATGTCGCGCATCCTCGCGCCGCGCGCGACGCTGCACGGCGTGTTCCTCGACATTCTCGGCATGGGCGTGCTGCTCACCGGCGACTCGGGTCTCGGCAAGAGCGAACTGGGCCTGGAGCTGATCAGCCGCGGTCATGGCCTCGTGGCCGACGACGCCGTCGATTTCGTGCGCCTCGGCCCCGATTTCGTCGAAGGCCGCTGCCCGCCGCTGCTGCAAAACCTGCTCGAAGTGCGCGGCCTGGGCCTGCTCGACATCAAGACGATCTTCGGCGAAACGGCCGTGCGCCGGAAGATGAAGCTCAAGCTGATCGTCCAGCTCGTGCGACGCCCGGACGGCGAATTCCAGCGCCTGCCGCTGGAAAGCCAAACGGTCGACGTGCTCGGCCTGCCGATCAGCAAGGTGACGATTCAGGTGGCCGCGGGCCGCAACCTCGCCGTGCTGGTGGAGGCCGCCGTGCGCAACACGATCCTGCAACTGCGCGGCATCGACACGCTGCGCGACTTCATGGATCGCCAGCGTCTCGCCATGCAGGATCCGGACAGCCAGTTTCCCGGCAAGCTGATCTGATCCCGCCGGTCTGATCCTGCTTTGACGCGCGTTGCGGCACGCTGCCGCAATGCGCCCGCCGTCTTCGTCTCTCCTCGTCCTTCTCATCCCACGCCGCGCTGCCTGGCGCCCGTCACGCGCCACCAGCAAGGCCGCGCGCGGCCGGAAGCGTCATAACAGTCGCACGGATCGGATGCTATGATGACCCAATCGGGTCCATCTCCACTCCCATGCGTATCATCCTGATCACCGGCATCTCGGGTTCCGGCAAGTCGGTGGCGCTCAATGCGCTCGAAGACGTCGGCTACTTCTGCGTGGACAATCTGCCTCCGCGCTTTCTGCCGCAACTCGCGCAATATCTGTCCGAAGACGGCTACGAGCGTCTCGCGGTGGCCATCGACGCGCGCTCGAGTTCGTCGTTCGACGACATGCCGGAGATGATCCGCGACCTCGCGCGCCGTCACGACGTGCGCGTGCTGTTTCTGAACGCCAGCACGCAGTCGCTCATCCAGCGCTTTTCCGAAACGCGCCGCCGTCATCCGCTCTCGGGTTCGGTCGCGCACGACGCCAACGTCGGCATGCTCAAGTCGCTCGAAGAAGCCATCGAGCACGAGCGCGAACTCGTCGCGAATCTCGCGGAATTCGGTCATCAGGTCGACACCAGCAATCTCAGCGCAAATTCGCTGCGCCAGTGGGTGAAGGTGTTCGTCGAAGGCGAACGCGGCTCGCTGATGCTCACCTTCGAATCGTTCGGCTTCAAGCGCGGCGTGCCGCTCGACGCGGACTTCGTGTTCGACGTGCGCACGCTGCCGAATCCGCATTACGACGCGCGCCTGCGGCCGCTTACCGGCCTCGATCAGCCCGTGATCGACTTTCTGAAGGCGCAACCGGCCGTCCACGAAATGATCGCCGACATCGGGGCGTTCGTCGCGAAATGGCTGCCGCATTTCCGTAACGACAACCGCAGTTACCTGACCATTGCGATCGGCTGCACGGGCGGCCAGCATCGTTCGGTCTTTATTGCCCAGTCGCTCGCCACGCGCTTCGCCGGCGAGTCGAACGTGATCGTGCGTCATCGCGATGCGCCTCTCGACGTCGGAGAGTCATCCCGCCTGATCGCCTGACCGGCCGCACCGCGCGGCCTTTTACCGAAAGCGTTGCGCCATGCCCTCGACTCCTGCCGTGCTTGCCGATTTGCCGCTCTTTCCGCTGCATACGGTGCTGTTCCCCGGCGGCCTGCTGCCGCTGAAGATCTTCGAAGCGCGTTATCTGGACATGGCGCGCGAATGTCTGCGCGAGGAATCGCCGTTCGGCGTGTGTCTGCTGAAAAGCGGCGGCGAGGTCGCACAACCCGACGAAACCGCCGTGCCCGAAGCCGTGGGCTGTCTCGCGCGCATCGAGCAATGCGATGTGGAAACCTTCGGCATGCTGCTGATCCGCGCGCACGGCACGCAGCGTTTTCGCCTGCTCTCGCACCGCGTGCAGCCCGACGGCCTGCTCGTCGGCATGGCCGAACTGCTGCCCGAAGACATCCCGCTCGAAGGCTCCGATCATCTCGCGCGTTTCGGCGCGTGCGCGGAAGTGCTGGAGCGCATCATCGCGACCCTCCGCGAACGCGATCCGTCGAGCGTGCCGTTCGCCGAGCCGTTCCGTTTCGACGATCCGTCCTGGGTCTCGAACCGTCTCGCCGAAGTGCTGCCGATCGCCCTGCGCGCGCGCCAGAAGCTGATGGAACTGGACGACGCCAGCGCGCGCATCGACGTCGTGCATCACTACATGCAGCAGCATCAGTTGCTCTGATGCCGCAGTGATCCGCGCGGCGTTTCCGGGTTAGATCAGCGAACCGCGCAATCCGTCGAGCAGCTTGCGCACCGGCGCGGGCACGCCATAGGCGTCGATCTCGCGCAGCGCGACCCACGCCGTTTCCCCATCCTGCGCGACGAGCGCACCGCCCTTGCGCGCGTCGAGTTCAACGACGCGCGGCTCGATGTCGAGCTTGAAATGCGTGAAGGTGTGTTGGAGCGACGCGAGCGCGGACGCCTTCGCGCCCTGCGCGCCATAACCGTCGGCGCGCGCGGCCAGCGCGGCTTCGTCGGCGGCTTCGGGCAGGCTCCACAGGCCGCCCCAGATGCCCGAAGGCGGACGCTTTTCCAGCATCACCGCGTCGCCGTCGAGCAGGATCAGCATCCACGTCTGACGCGTGGGCACCGCCTTTTTCGGCCGCGAGGCGGGCAACTGGCGTTGCCGGTTCGTCGTCTTCGCCACGCAGTCGGAGGCGAACGGGCAGCGCTCGCAGTCGGGCTTGCCGCGCGTGCAGAGCGTCGCGCCCAGATCCATCAGACCTTGCGTGTAGGCGCTCACGTCGGCGTCGGTGGCGTCGGCGCCCGGCACGAGCGATTCGGCGAGCGTCCACATCGCGTTTTCCACGCGCTTCTCGCCCGGAAAGCCTTCCACGCCGAACACGCGCGCGAGCACGCGCTTCACGTTGCCGTCGAGAATCGTCGCGCGCGCGCCGAACGCGAACGAGGCGATCGCGGCGGCGGTCGAGCGGCCGATGCCGGGCAGCTCCGCGAGTCCTTCGACCGTCGACGGAAATTGTCCGCCATGGCTCTCGGCGACCACCTGCGCGCAGCGATGCAGATTGCGCGCGCGCGTGTAGTAGCCGAGCCCGGCCCACAGCGCCATCACGTCGTCGGCGGGCGCGGCGGCGAGCGCCTCGACTGTCGGAAAGCGATCGAGAAAGCGCGCGTAGTACGGAATCACGGTGGAAACCTGCGTCTGCTGCAGCATGATTTCCGAGAGCCAGATGCGGTACGGGTCGCGCGTGTTCTGCCACGGCAGGTCGTGACGGCCGTGTTCGCGCTGCCACGCGATCAGGCGCGGCGCGAAGCTCGCGAGCAGTTCGGCGGAATAAGTGGATTGCAGCGCGTCGGGCGCGGGCTTTGCGGAGGTCTTGAGATACATGAACGGACTGACGGATCAGCGCTGACAGCGCGGACAGAAATAGGTCGACCGCTGGCCTTGCACGATCTGTTTGATCGGCGTGCCGCACACGCGGCAGGGCTGGCCCGCGCGGTCGTAAACGAAGTATTCGAGCTGGAAATAGCCGCTTTCGCCATTGCTGCCGACGAAGTCGCGCAAGGTGCTGCCGCCTTTTTCGATGGCCGAGGCGAGCACGGCGCGCACGGCGTCGGCGAGCAGTTCGTAGCGCGCGAGCGAGACGCGTCCGGCGGCCGTGGTCGGCCGGATACCGGCGCGAAAGAGACTTTCCGACGCGTAGATATTGCCCACGCCCACGACGATGTCACCGGCCAGCAGCGCCTGCTTCACCGACACCTTGCGCCCGCGCGTCTCGCGAAACAGCAGCGCGCCGTCGAAGGCGGGCGTGAATGGCTCGATGCCGAGGTTCGCGAGCAGCGGATGGCCGAGCACGTCGCCGTCCTCGCGCGCGTGCCAGAGCACGGCGCCAAAGCGGCGCGGATCGCGAAAACGCAAGGTGAAGTCGTCGAACAGCCAGTCGATGTGATCGTGCTTTTCCGCAACCGGCGGCTTCGGAAGATTACGTAACACGCGCAGGGTGCCGGTCATGCCAAGATGCACGATGAACCAGCCGTCTTCGACCTCGAACAGCAGATATTTGCCGCGTCGTCCAACTGAACGGACCGTGCGACCGCGCAGTATGCGCGCAAGCGAGGCCGGCACAGGCCAGCGCAGCGAGCCGTTGCGCACGTCGACACGCTCCACGCGACGGCCCGCGACCCACGGCTCGATGCCACGGCGGGTCACTTCAACTTCTGGCAACTCTGGCATCTTTAATCAGTTTGTGAGGTTGGGCTGGGAAAATGGCGGACAGCGCGGTGCACAGCGCGACGCAGCATGGTCGCCAGGCCCGGCGACCGCGCGGGGCTGGTCTGCAACTTGCGTCATCGTCGTGCGCGTATTGTAGCCAGCGCGTTACAATCGACCGAAACATTCGACGGAATTCCATGGAACTGTCTTTCGTAAAGCTGTTTGCGAAGCGCCTGCCCCACGCGGCGCCGCGTCTGCGCAAAACGTTCGAACTCCGCGCGTTCGGCCCCCGGAAACTGATCGGCGCCGCCGTGCTCGCAGCCTGGGCGCTGAGCACGTCGAGCGCGTACGCACAGGATCCGTCCCCCGACACGGACGACACTTCCGTGACCATGCCGGACGCGTTCGGCCCCGCGACGGCCGACGAAAAGAAGGATCTGCCCGCGATTCCGCTCACGAGCCAGATCACCTTCCAGGTGCTCGCCGCTGAAATCGCGCTCCAGCGCGATCAGCCCGCGCCCGCCTATCAGACGTATCTTGCGCTCGCGCGCGATACGCACGATCCGCGCATGGCGCAGCGTGCAACGGAAATCGCGCTCGCGGCGCAAAGCCCGACCGACGCGCTCACCGCCGTGCAGCTCTGGCAGCAATACGCGCCCGACTCGGAGCGCGCCGCGCAACTCGACGCCTCGCTGCTCGTGCTCGCCGGCAAGCCCGCCGACGCGCAGCCGCTGCTCGCGCGCGAGCTGGCCCGCGTGCCGGCCGACAGCCGCGGCCCGGCCATCCTCTCGCTGCAACTGCTGCTTTCGCGCGGCCCGAACCGCTCCGGCGGTCTCGACGTGCTCAAGGCGCTGCTCGTCAACGACATGGACCGCCCCGAAGCGCAACTCGCCATTGGCCGTCAGCAACTGCTCGCCGACGACGTGCCCGGCGCACGCAAGTCGTTCGAACAGGCGCTCGCGAAGAAGAGCGACTACCTGCCCGCCGCGCTGATGCTCGTGCAAATGGGCCCGGAGGAGCGCGCCGAAGGCATTGCGGCCATCGAGCAGTACGTCAAGCAGAATCCGAAGTCGCGCGACGGCCACCTTGCGCTCGCGCAGACCTACCTCGCGGCCAACCGTCTCGACGACGCGCAGAAGCAGTTTGAAATCCTGCACAAGTCCAAGCCGGACGACCTGATGCCGATGATGGCGCTCGCGCTCATCGACGTGCAGCAGAAGAAGTACGACGACGCGAAGAAGTATCTGGTTCAGTACGCGCAGGCGGCCGAAAAGGTCACGGGCGGCGACCCGGGCCAGGCCTACATCTACCTCGCGCAATTGTCGGCTGAACAGAAGGACGACGCGGGCGCCGACGCCTGGCTGAACAAGATCGGCCCGACCAGCCAGCAATACGTGCCGGCGCAGGTGATGCGCGCGCAACTGCTCGACAAGCAGGGCAAGGTCGACGACGCGCGACGCCTGCTCGCGGGCATCCAGAGCGACGACCCGCGCGACCAGTCGCTGATCGCCCGCACGGACGCCTCGATCCTGTTCGACGCGAAGCGTTATCCGGAAGCCGAAGCGCGCCTCGCGAAGGCCACCGCCGACTTCCCTGACGACCCCGATCTCACCTACGACTACGCGATGGCCGCCGAAAAGAACGGTCACTACGAAGTCATGGAAGCGCAGTTGCGCAAGCTGATCAAGACGCAGCCCGACAATCCGCAGGCCTACAACGCGCTCGGCTATTCGCTCGCCGACCGTAACCAGCGCCTGCCGGAAGCCGACCGTCTGGTCGAGAAGGCTTCGGCGCTCGCCCCCGACGACGCGTTCATCATGGACAGCGTGGGCTGGGTCAAGTACCGCATGGGCGACAACGCCGACGCCATCAAGCTGCTGCGCAAGGCTTACAGCATGCAGCCGAACGCCGAAATCGGCGCGCATCTGGGTGAAGTGCTGTGGAAGAACGGCGACCAGGACGGCGCACGTCAGGCCTGGCGCGAAGCCCGCAAGCTCGAACCCGACAACGACACGCTCCTGAAGACGCTCCAGCGCCTCCAGGTCAACGATCTCTGATGGCCGATTCCCGACTCAGCATCCGTTCCGCCGTGTTGCGCCCCGTATTGCGCCCTGCGCTGCGCCTCGCGCCGGGCGCGGCGCTCGCCGCGCTGCTCGCCCTCGCGGGCTGCGCGACGCAGGCGCCGCACGAGCCGTCCACGGCGCGCGCCACAACCTCGCTCACCACGCAGACGAACCGCGCCTATCACGGCCGTTTTGCCGTGCAGTACAACGACCAGAACGGCCAGCAGCGCAACGCGTACGGCAATTTCGACTGGCGTCAGACCGACTCCACCGTGACCTTGCAGTTGCTCAATCCGCTCGGATCGACGCTCGCGATCGTCACGTCGGCGCCGTCGCAGGCCACGCTCGAACTGCCGAACAAGCCGCCGCTCACCGCCGACAACGTCGGCACGCTGATGCAGCAGGCGCTCGGCTTCGCGCTGCCGGTCGAAGGTCTGCGCTACTGGCTGCAACCGTCGGTCGCGCCCAGTTCGCGCGCGCATACGAGCGCCGACCCGCAGAACCCGCAACGTCTTTCGCAGATCGAGCAGGACGGCTGGACCATCGACTACATCGCTTACGCGGACGCGCCCGCGACCGGCGTCAAGCGCGTGAATCTCACCCGCGAAGATCCGCCGCTTCAGATCAAGCTCGTGCTCGACCAGTAAAATCCAGCACGACACGACCGTCGCGCGGCCCGCCGCACGACGGTCAGGCAAGCCTCAACGCACCATGACCGAAACTCAAGACTCGCTGCGCGACTGCCTCGCGCCCGCGAAACTCAATCTCTTCCTGCACATCACGGGCCGCCGCCCGAATGGCTATCACGATCTGCAGACCGTGTTCCAGTTGCTCGACTGGGGCGATACGCTGCATTTCACGCGCCGCCACGACGGCCGCATCACGCGCACCGTCGAAGTCGAAGGCGTGCCGGCCGAACACGATCTCACCGTGCGCGCGGCCAAGCTGCTCAAGGAGCACACGGGTACGCAGGAAGGCGTCGAGATCGACATCGAAAAGCGTCTGCCGATGGGCGCCGGTCTCGGCGGCGGCAGCTCCGATGCGGCCACCACGCTGCTCGCGCTGAACCGCCTCTGGAAGCTCAATCTGCCGCGCCTCGAATTGCAGGAACTGGCACTGAAACTGGGCGCCGATGTGCCCTTCTTCGTGTTCGGGAAAAATGCATTTGCGGAGGGTGTTGGCGAGGCGCTGGAATGTGTACAATTGCCCCCGCGTCATTTTCTGGTTGTGACGCCGCAGGTTCATGTTCCTACCGCTGAAATTTTTTCAGAAAAGTCGTTGACAAGGGACACAGAGACCTGCACAATAGCAGTCTTTCTTGCACAGCAAGCAGCGCAGAACGGATGGCCAGACAGTTTCGGCCGGAACGATATGCAAGCGGTTGTCGCAGGAAAATACGCGGAAGTTGCGCAGGTGATCAAGTGGTTCGAGAACATCTCGAGCAGCACAACATCGGCGCGGATGACCGGATCGGGTGCAAGCGTTTTCGCAGCATTCACCAGTCGGGCCGAAGCAGAAACGGTGCAAGCCAAACTGCAAGCGGAACACCCAACCTGGAGAAGCGCGGTAGCCTCGAGTCTGGACACGCATCCACTCTTCACTTTCGCGTCATAGTTTTGCGTGGCTGATCGCTCTACCGGTCAGTCAGGCTAGAAGTTGAGTGTAGGGGAGTCGCCAAGTTGGTCAAGGCACCGGATTTTGATTCCGGCATGCGAGGGTTCGAGTCCTTCCTCCCCTGCCAAAAATTCTAAAAGCAGTTCGCCCAAGTAGTTCCTCTCGCCCCCCAAAGTCCGCAGCAGGTGCATGATGAGCAGCCATGACGGCCTGATGGTTTTTACTGGCAACGCAAATCCCGCGCTTGCACAGGAAGTCGTCAAGATCCTCGGTATTCCCCTCGGCAAGGCTATGGTTAGCCGCTTCTCCGACGGTGAAATCCAGGTCGAAATCCAGGAAAACGTGCGTGGCAAGGACGTCTTCGTCCTCCAGTCCACCTGCGCGCCGACCAACGACAACCTCATGGAACTGATGATCATGGTCGATGCGCTCAAGCGCGCATCCGCAGGCCGGATCACTGCAGCCATCCCCTACTTCGGCTATGCCCGTCAAGACCGCCGCCCCCGTTCGGCGCGCGTCGCCATCTCGGCGAAGGTCGTGGCGAACATGCTGGAAATCGCGGGCGTCGAGCGGATCATCACGATGGATCTGCACGCTGACCAGATCCAGGGCTTCTTCGATATTCCCGTCGACAACATCTACGCAACGCCCGTGCTGCTCGGCGATCTGCGCAAGCAGAACTACGAGAACCTGCTGGTCGTTTCGCCGGACGTCGGCGGCGTGGTGCGCGCCCGTGCGCTCGCCAAGCAACTCGGCTGCGATCTCGCGATCATCGACAAGCGTCGTCCGAAGGCGAACGTCGCCGAAGTGATGAACATCATCGGTGAAGTCGAAGGCCGCACCTGCGTGATCATGGACGACATGGTCGACACCGCCGGCACGCTCTGCAAGGCAGCGCAAGTGCTGAAGGAACGCGGCGCAAAGCAGGTCTTCGCTTACGCCACGCACCCGGTTCTCTCGGGTGGCGCTGGCGAGCGTATCGCAGCTTCCGCACTGGACGAACTGGTCGTCACCGACACGATTCCGCTGGGCGCAGAAGCCCGCGCGTGCTCGAAGATCCGCGCGCTCACGAGCGCCGGCCTGCTCGCGGAGACGTTCTCGCGTATCCGCCGCGGCGACTCGGTGATGTCGCTGTTCGCAGAAAGCTAAAAAGAATTGACGCGCAAAGCGCGGTGTTCGCGAGAATGCCGCGCTTTTGCACGTAATCGGCGCGAACGGACGAAGGTTCGTGCTGCATCGCTGGGGGCCAGAAGACAGCCGTGCTGTCGACAAGGCCCCGTTTTACTGCCTGGTCGCGGGCAGTGCATTGGAGAATCACATGAAAGTCATCGCTTTCGAGCGTAACCTGCAAGGTACGGGTGCGAGCCGCCGCCTGCGCATCGCTGGCAAGACCCCTGGCATCGTTTACGGTGTCGGTTCGGAACCCCAGCTGGTCGAACTCGACCACAACGCGCTGTGGCACGCCCTGAAGAAGGAATCCTTCCACTCGTCGATCCTCGAGCTCGAAGTGGCAGGCAAGTCGCAACAGGTTCTGCTGCGCGACGTGCAATACCACCCGTTCCGTCAGCTCGTGCTGCACGTGGACTTCCAGCGCGTGGACCCGAACAAGAAGATCCACACGAAGGTGCCCCTGCACTTCATGAACCAGGAAACCAACCCGGCCGTCAAGCTGGGTGGCGCGATCATCTCGCACGTCCTCGCGGAAATCGAAGTGGTTTGCCTGCCGGGCCAACTGCCGGAATTCCTCGAAGTCGACCTGGCGAAGATCGAAGCCGGTCAATCGCTGCACGCCAAGGACATCACGCTGCCGGCAGGTGTGACGCTGGTTCCGCACATCGAAGCGGAAAACCCGGTCGTCGCGTCGGCACCGGTGCCGGCTGGCGCACAAGCCGCTGCTGAAGGCGAAGCAGCAGCTGAATAAGCTGCGGCAACAAGCCGATCCTCTCGATCCGTCTCAATAGAGACGGTCGACGTGACCCGCCGCGGTTCGCCCGGCGGGTTTTTTTTCGCACTCTTTCATACACTTCCGTACACTTGCGGATCACGCTCCGGCCGCTGGCCGTCGAGCCTTCAGCGATTTTGCAGGCGGAAACACCACCATGATCAGGTTGATCGTCGGGCTCGGCAATCCGGGCGCCGAATATACGGCGACGCGCCACAACGCGGGCTTCTGGCTCGTGGACCAGCTCGCGCGCGACGCCGGCACGACGCTGCGCGACGAGCGCCGCTTTCACGGCCACTACGCGAAGGCGCGCCTCTACGGCGAGGAAGTGCATCTGCTCGAACCGCAGACCTATATGAACCGCTCGGGCCAGTCGGTCGTCGCGGTCGCGAACTTCTTCAAGATCCTGCCCGACGAGATCCTCGTCGCGCACGACGAACTCGATCTGCCGCCCGGCACCGTGAAGCTCAAGCTCGGCGGCGGCAGCGGCGGCCACAACGGCCTGAAGGACATTTCCGCGCATCTGTCGACGCAGCAATACTGGCGACTGCGCATCGGCATCGGCCATCCGCGCGATCTGATTCCCGAAGGTGCGCGCGCGGGCGCCAAGCCCGACGTGGCGAACTTCGTGCTCAAGCCGCCGCGCCGCGAAGAGCAGGACGTGATCGACGCGTCGATCGAGCGCTCGCTCGCGATCATGCCCACCTTCGTGAAGGGCGAAACCGAGCGCGCCGTGATGCTGCTGCATCGCAACGGCTGAAGTCGGCGTTGCGCGGATAACCTTGCGTCAAGGTGCGCGCCGTGCGTCACGCGCGGCTGCACAAGTCTTATCGAATGAGTGAAGGAGAGCGTCTTGAGTCGTTTCTGGAGTGACATCGTCCACCGTCTCGTACCGTACGTGCCCGGCGAACAGCCGGCGCTCGCGCATCCGGTGAAGCTCAACACCAACGAGAATCCCTACCCGCCCTCGCCGCGCGTGCTCGACGCGATCCGCGCCGAACTGGGCGAGCACAGCGAGTCGCTGCGCCGCTATCCCGATCCGGTCGCGAAGAATCTGCGCACCGCCGTGGCCGCGCATCACGGTCTGCGCGCCGATCAGGTGTTCGTGGGCAATGGCTCCGACGAAGTGCTCGCGCACGCGTTCCTCGCGCTGCTCAAGCACGACAAGCCGATTCTCTTTCCCGATATCACCTACAGCTTTTATCCGACCTACGCGCGGCTCTACGAAGTCGAATACCGCACGGTGCCGCTCGACGAGCAATTCCAGATTCGCGTGGACGACTATCTGCAGCCGAACGGCGGCGTGATTTTCCCGAATCCGAATGCGCCGACCGGCCATGCGCTGCCGCTCGCCGAGATCGAGCGCGTGGTCGCGGGCAATGCGGATTCGGTCGTGATCGTCGACGAAGCGTATGTGGATTTCGGCGCCGAGTCGGCCATCGCGCTGATCGACCGCTATCCGAATCTGCTCGTCGTGCATACGACCTCGAAGTCGCGTTCGCTCGCGGGCATGCGCGTGGGCTTTGCGTTCGGTCACGCCGATCTGATCGACGCGCTCAACCGCGTGAAGGACAGCTTCAACTCGTATCCGCTCGATCGGCTGGCGCAGGCCGCCGGCGTGGCCGCCTACGAGGACGTGGCGTATTTCCGCTCGACCTGCGAACGCGTGATCGCGAGCCGCACGCGCCTGAATGCGGCGCTCGAGGCGCTGGGCTTCGAGGTCGTGCCGTCGGCGGCGAACTTCGTGTTCGCGAAGCATCCGAAGCACGACGCGGCCGGCATTGCCGCGAAGCTGCGCGAAAAGGAAATCTTCGTGCGCCATTTCAAGCTGCCGCGTATCGATCAGCATCTGCGTATCTCGATTGGCACCGACGCGGAATGCGATACGCTCGTCGAGGCGCTCAAAGCCATCGTTGCCTGAGCCTCGCTGTGAGCCTCGCTGTGAGCCTCGCTGTGAGCCTGGTTGTGAGCCTCGTTGGCCGCACATAAAAGCCAGGCATAAAAAAAACGCGCCCTCGGGCGCGTTTTTCGTTTGCAGCGTCGTCGTTGCGAGCAGACTACGGGCGGGCTGTGGCGCTCAGGCGTCCTTCGCCGCCGTCAGCGTCTCGTACTTCCGCATCAGCTGCTCCTGCGTTTCGAGGTGCTCGGGATTCTTCGGGATGCACTCCACCGGACACACCTGAATGCACTGCGGCTCGTCGAAATGGCCGACGCACTCCGTGCACTTGTTCGGGTCGATCACGTAGATTTCCGGGCCCATCGAAATGGCGTCGTTCGGGCACTCGGGCTCGCAGACGTCGCAATTGATGCACTCGTCGGTAATCATCAGGGCCATACTTCTCTCGCGTTTCCCTTCAAAAACAAGACATTATAGCGCCGCGGCCCCGCGCCTGCCGACCCTCGCGAGGCTCAGGCCTTCGCGGGTGCGCCGCCCTGCGACGCCACCTTGTCCTGGAGGCGCTTTTCCACCGACGGGAACACGAACTTGCTGACATCGCCGCCCAACTGGGCGATTTCGCGCACGATCGTGCCCGAAATGAACTGATACTGATCCGACGGCGTCATGAACATGGTTTCGACGTCGGGCAGCAGATAGCGGTTCATGCCCGCCATCTGAAACTCGTACTCGAAGTCGGAAACCGCGCGCAGGCCGCGCACGATCACGCGCGCGTTGTTGCTGCGCACGAAGTCCTTCAGCAGACCCTTGAAGCTCATGACCTGAACGTTGGGATAGTGGCCGAGCACCTCATGCGCAATTTCTAGCCGCTCGTCGAGCGTGAAGAACGGCTTCTTGTTGCGACTGTCGGCGACACCGACCACCAGCGTGTCGAAAATGCTCGACGCGCGCCGCACGAGATCTTCGTGACCACGCGTGAGCGGATCGAACGTACCGGGGTACACGGCGACTACCATGAGGCTTCTCCTCTCAACAGAAATGGGGCGCAAACCGTTGCGAAAACGGCGGTCAAAACATCGGCCAAAACAGTGTGCGCTCGGGCGTGCGCGGCACGAAAACCGTCCGCCCGTTTTTTATCGAACCTTATCGAACGCGCATTATTCCTCATTTTCGCGTTGCAGCAAATGATAGCGGACGGCCCCCGCCTTGCCGTCGCGCGCGACGCGCCAGCCCGCCAGCGCAGGCTGCGCGCCCGGATCGACGGCTTCGCCGGATTCGACATAGAGCCAGCCGTCGGGCGCGACGAGCGGCGCGGCGAGTTCGAGCGCGCGCGCGAGCAGCGCGGCGTCGCCGAACGGCGGATCGAGGAACACGACGTCGAACGAGCCCGGCGGCAGGTTCGCGGCGAGACGCAGCGCGTCGGCTTCCGCGATTTCGATCACGCGGGCGCCGAGGCGCTCCTGATTCGCGCGCAGTTGCGCGGCGGCGCGCCCGCTGCGCTCGACCATCACCACGCGCGCAGCGCCGCGCGACGCGGCCTCGAAGCCGAGCGCGCCGCTGCCGGCGAACAGGTCGAGACAGCGCAGGCCGTCCAGACGCTGGCCGAGCCAGTTGAACAGGGTTTCGCGTACGCGGTCGGGCGTGGGGCGCAGCCCGTCGAGATCGAGCACGGGCAGCGGCGTGCGCTTCCAGTCGCCGCCGATAATCCGGATCGTGTGCGTGCCGCCGCGCGCGGGTGGCGCGGAACGTGCGCCCTGCGGGCGTGAAGAAGATGAACGGGCCATGCGTGTGTACTGTGTGAATCGAGGTTGAATCGTCGCAACCGGATCGCCATTGCGCAATCCGGTGGGATGCGAACCGGTGATCTGAACCGGCGAAGCAAACCGGGCTGCCAGGCGCGACGCAGAGGCCGCCCGGCCAATCCGCGAACGTTACCACAGCGCCGCGCGCGCGCCGGAAGCCTGCGGCAAGGACGCGCCCTATGCCGCCTGATAAAATGTCGTGTTTTCCACGCGTTGCATGCTGAAATGACGTCGATGACCGTCCCTCGGTCAGACCGGCAGCGCGATCCCACCACGCCACAGATCATGTTCAGTTTCTTCAAACGACTCCGCGGCGACAAGAACGCGGAGAACGAGCAGGCCGAAACCGCCGCTCCCGAGGCCGACGCCGCACGCGACGAAGCGCCTGCGGCGCCGCGCGCGCCGGCCGCGCCCGCAGAGTCCAAAGCACCGCCCGCTGCCGCCCGCACGTTCGAGGCCGTCGAAATCGTCCCGCCGCCCGCGCTCGACGCCACCGCGAAGAAGTCGTGGCTCACGCGCCTGAAGTCGGGCCTGTCGAAAACGGGTTCGAACATCCAGAGCATCTTCGTCAACGCGAAGATCGACGACGATCTCTACGAGGAGCTGGAAACCGCGCTGCTGATGTCGGACGCGGGTGTCGACGCCACCGAATATCTGCTCGAAACGCTGCGCCAGAAGGTGCGCGCCGAACGCCTGACCGAAGCGCAGCAGGTGAAAACCGCGCTGCGTCAGTTGCTGATCGACCTGCTCAAGCCGCTCGAAAAGTCGCTGATGCTGGGCCGCGCGCAACCGCTCGTCATGATGATCGCGGGCGTGAACGGCGCGGGCAAGACCACCAGCATCGGCAAGCTCGCCAAGCATCTGCAGAGCTTCGACCAGAGCGTGCTGCTGGCCGCCGGCGACACGTTCCGCGCCGCCGCGCGCGAGCAGCTCACCATCTGGGGCGAGCGCAACAACGTGACGGTCGTGCAGCAGGAAAGCGGCGACCCGGCCGCAGTGATCTTCGACGCCGTGAACGCGGCGCGCGCGCGCGGCATCAACGTGGTGATGGCCGACACGGCCGGCCGCCTGCCCACGCAGCTCCATCTGATGGATGAGCTCAAGAAGGTCAAGCGCGTGATCGGCAAGGCCTTCGACGGCGCGCCGCACGAAGTGCTGCTCGTGATCGACGCGAACACGGGCCAGAATGCACTCACGCAGGTGAAGTCGTTCGATGACGCGCTCGGTCTAACCGGCCTGATCGTCACCAAGCTCGACGGCACCGCGAAGGGCGGCATTCTCGCCGCGATCGCGCGCCAGCGCCCGATTCCGGTGTACTTCATCGGCGTGGGCGAGAAGGTCGAGGATCTGCAGCCGTTCGTGGCCGAAGAATTTGCGGACGCATTGCTCGGCAACTGATCCAGGCGGCGTAAAAGAAAAGGGCATCCCTCTCGCGAGCGATGCCCTTTTTCACGTCATGATCGGCTCAGCTGAGCGCAAATCGCCGCGATATCACTCCGAATCGGGCTGCGCGCCCGGCGCCGCGCGCGCGAATGCATCGAGCTGCACGGCGTAATCGTGAATGCGCTGAATGGTCGGAAACCGCGTGGTGTCGACGTTAAAGCGATGCGCGTTGTAGATCTGCGGCACGAGGAACAGATCGGCGAAAGTCGGCGTATCGCCGAAACACAGCTTGCCGGTGCGCGGGTCGCCGGCCAGCCGCGCTTCGAGCGTCTCGAAACCCGCTTCGACCCAGTGCCGGTACCACGCATCCTTCGCCGCGTCGTCCACGCCCAGCGTGCGCTTCAGGTACTTCAGCACGCGCAGGTTGTTCAGCGGATGGATCTCGCAGGCGATCTGCAGCGCAAGCGAACGCACGTGCGCGCGGTCGACGGGCGACTTCGGCAGCAGCGGCGGCTCCGGATGCGTCTCTTCGAGATACTCGATGATCGCGAGCGATTGCTGGATCGCGTGCTGCTCGTCGTCGACGAAGGTCGGCACGATGGCGTCCGGGTTCACCTTGCGGTACTCGGGCTTCAATTGCTCGCCGCCGTCGCGCACCAGATGCACCGGCACGTACTCGTACGACAGATTCTTGAGATTCAACGCAATACGCACGCGATACGACGCCGAACTGCGGAAATAGCTATATAGCTTCATGCTCCTCTCATGCTCCTTGTTTTAGTCGCGCGGTATCGAGCCGCAGCGCGCCGGGCGGGCGCAACGCTGCGTCAGGCCGGTCGCATCGTTCAGGCGGTTTTCAGACTACGCGCACAGCGATTTCGCCCAGGCCGTCCACGCCGCCCTTCATCAGATCGCCCTTCACCACCGCGCCCACGCCTTCCGGCGTGCCCGTGAAGATCAGGTCGCCCGCCTTCAGCTCGAACAGCGTCGAAAGATACGCGATCGTATCGGCAACTGGCCAGATCATCTGCGAGATATCCGAGCGCTGCTTTTCCTCGTCATTCACCGAAAGCCAGATCGAGCCTTTGGCCAGTTGGCCGACTTGCGCCACCGGATGGATCGGGCCGATCGGCGCCGAATGGTCGAAACCCTTGGCCGTATCCCACGGACGGCCGAGCTTCTTCGCTTCGGCCTGCAGATCGCGGCGCGTCATGTCGAGACCGAGCGCGTAGCCGTAGACGTGGTCGAGCGCGCTTTCCACCGGAATGTTCTTGCCCGCCTTGCCGATCGCCGCAACGAGTTCCATTTCGAAGTGCACGTTGTTCGACTGAGCCGGATACGGGAAATCGGCGGCCGCACCGGGCGGCACGAAGAGAACGGCGTCGGCGGGCTTGGCGAAGAAGAACGGCGGTTCGCGGTTCGGATCGTGGCCCATCTCGCGCGCATGCGCTTCGTAGTTGCGGCCCACGCAATAGATGCGGCGCACCGGGAAATGCGCGCTGCTGCCCGCGACCGGCACGTAGGCTTGCGGCGCCGGTTCAAATACGTAACTCATCTGTTTCTCCGTCTTCGTTCTTCGTGATGGTCAGTCAACGCCGCGCGACGCCTGCATCCGCTCGCGGCTCGGCAGCGTAAAACGCGAGTGTAACGCGCAGCGGCGCGCGGCGCGGTCAGCCGCCACGGCAAGCAATCGCGACGATATTTCAAGCCATTGCGAAGCTTTCGAAGCTTGCGGCGCCGCGCTGGCGCAGTTCGATACCGCAGTATTGCGGCACGGCTGCGACAACGCTACGGCCCTAATCCCTTCACTGCGTCGGACCGCACCGCGCAGGTCGTGCGATACTTCCTGCATCCGCAAGACAGTCGCCGAACGGCACGCACCGCCCACGCAGCGTGGCGCGTGGCCGGCACATCGACATAACACGCACGCCCTCATGAACGCCCCCGACTCCACCGAGACCTTTTCCTGCGCCCGCTTCATCAAGGAGATCGGCCGCGGCCCGCACGGCGCGCGCTCGCTGTCGTCCGAAGACACGCACGCGCTCTACGCCGCGATGCTCGACGGCCGCGTGCCCGAGCTCGAGCTGGGTGCAGTCTTGCTGGCTTACCGCCTCAAGGGCGAAACCGCCGACGAACTGGCTGCGATGCTTTCGGCGGCGCACGCGTCGTTCGCGCCGATTGCCGTGCCTGCAGGCGACTATCGCGCGGTCTCGATTCCGAGCTACAACGGAGCGCGCAAGCAGCCGAACCTCGTACCGCTGCTCGCCCTGCTGCTCGCCCGCGACGGCGTGCCGGTGCTCGTGCACGGCGTGCAGACCGATCCCGGCCGCGTCACCAGCGCCGAAATCTTTGCTGCACTAAATCTCCCCAACGCACGCGATCACGCCGACATCGAAGCACAACTCGCCGACAAACGGGTTGCATTTGCGTCGATCGAAACGCTCGCACCGCAGCTTGCGCGCCTGCTCTCGCTGCGTCGCCGGATGGGCGTGCGCAACTCCACGCACACGCTCGTCAAGCTGTTGCAACCGTTCGCGCAACCGGGCCTGCGGCTCGTGAATTACACGCATCCGCCGTATCGCGAGAGCTTGAGCGCGCTGTTCGCCGCGCATCCCGAAGCAGCCGTGGGTGGCGCATTGCTTGCGCGCGGCACCGAAGGCGAAGCGGTCGCCGATACGCGCCGCCAGGTGCAGGTCGACTGGCTGCATGACGGCGTCTGCGACACGCTGATCGAACCGGAACGCTCGTCGCCGGACGCGCCCGAAGTGGATCTGCCCGAAGGCCGCGACGCGCCCACGACCGCCGAGTGGATCGCCGACGTGCTGCGCGGCGAAGTGCCCGTGCCCGACGCGATCGCCCGTCAGGTGGAAACGATCAAGCGCATCGCGAAGCGCTGAACGATCCGGCTGAAAGCGCGGCGGCATGGACGTTTGCGGCCGTCCGCGCGTTGCTTGCGGATCGTCCGCATTTCGGCAATTGAGCGCTTCATCGCCTATCTGCGTGCAATTTTTCTTGCTGCGTCGCCACATTCCCTGTTGACAGGCGCGTTCGTCCTGACTTAAATTGGTCGAATGCGTTCCTATCCGAACACCCTCCGAATTACCCTCGGCCGCCTAGCGGCCCTATCGCTACGTCTAGCGTAAGCCAGGCGTAGCGCTGCGCGACCGCTCCCCAGAGCCGGTCGGCAGTCCTCCCAGCAGTTCTCGCAGTACCCCCAAACTCGCAGTATCTCTACAACTTGTCGTCTGCATTCGTCCGTCTACCGACTGGACGAGTCGCGAGGTCAAAATGCACGTTGCATGGGCATCGTTCACGTTCGCTTTCGCCGCGCCGGTTACCGCCGTCAGCGTGGCTGTCTTCTTCGCGTCCGAGGTTGCCGCCCGGATGCCGGAAGTCTCTCGCATCGTGCCTCGTCGCCAGCCCGCCAGCCGCCCGCTGCCGACCGCCATCGCATACGACATCATGAAGAACGAGGCCCATCATGTTGCGTAATCCCGCCGAAAAATATCGCCCTTTCCCCGCCATCCGTTTGAACGGCCGCAAATGGCCGACGCGCACGATCGAACGCGCGCCGATCTGGATGAGCACCGACCTGCGCGACGGCAACCAGTCGCTCATCGAGCCGATGAGCATCGAGCAGAAGACCGAATTCTTCGAAATGCTCGTGCAGATCGGCTTCAAGGAAATCGAAGTCGGCTTTCCGTCCGCTTCGCAGACCGACTTCGATTTCGTGCGCAAGCTCATCGACGAAAAGCGCATTCCCGACGACGTGACGATCGAAGTGCTCGTGCAGTCGCGCGAAGATCTGATTGCCCGCACGTTCGAGGCGCTCGAAGGCGCATCGCGCGCGATCGTGCATCTTTACAACGCGATCTGCCCGTCTTTCCGCAAGATCGTGTTCGGTCAATCGAAGGAAGAAGTGAAGGTGCTCGCCGTGAACGGCACGCGCATGATCCGCGAGCACGCCGACGCCCGCCCGCAGACGCACTGGACCTACCAGTATTCTCCGGAAACGTTCAGCATGGCCGAGCTCACGTTCGCCCGCGAAGTCTGCGACGCCGTCGCCCAGACGTGGCGCCCGACGCGCGATCACAAGATGATCGTGAATCTCCCGGCGACCGTCGAAGCCGCGATGCCCAACGTCTACGCCGACCAGATCGAGTGGATGGACCGCAACCTCGCGTATCGCGACAGCATCGTGCTCTCCGTGCATCCGCATAACGACCGCGGCACCGCCGTGGCCGCCGCCGAAATGGCCGTGCTCGCGGGCGCGGACCGTGTCGAAGGCTGTCTCTTCGGCAACGGCGAACGCACCGGCAACGTCGATCTCGTCACGCTCGCGATGAATCTCTACACGCAGGGCATCGATCCGGGCCTCGATTTTTCGGACATCGACGCCGTGCGCCGCGTGGTCGAGCGCTGCAATCAATTGCCCGTGCATCCGCGCCATCCGTACGCGGGCGACCTCGTGTTCACGGCGTTTTCGGGTTCGCATCAAGACGCGATCCGCAAGGGTTTCGCGCTTCAGCAGCCCGACGCCATCTGGGAAGTGCCCTATTTGCCGATCGATCCCGCCGATCTCGGCCGCAGCTACGACGCGGTGATCCGCGTGAACAGCCAGTCGGGCAAGGGCGGCGCGACGTATCTGCTCGAACGCGGCATGGGCTTCACGCCGCCGCGCCGCGTCCAGATCGAATTCAGCCACGCCGTGCAAAAGGTCACGGACGCCTCCGGCGTGGAAATCACCGGCGAGGCGATCTGCTCGCTGTTCGAACGCGAATATTTCGAGACGAAGGGGCCGGCAACGATGGTCGGCGCAGGCCGCGCACGCTTCGAAGGCCGCGACGTCGCGATTGCCGCGGCAGCGCAGATCGACGAAGCGCATGCGCAAGCCGTCGCGGCAGCGTTCGCCGATGTTGCGGAAGAAAGCGTGGAGATCACGTCGTTTGAAACCGCGCGCACGGCACAAGGCGGCACGGCGGTGTTCGTCGGCGCCCGGGTGGGCGGACAGGCGCTGCGCCACGGCGTGGGCGTCGCCGACGATGCGGCGCAGGCTGTACTCGCCGCGGTGATCAGCGCCATCAACCGCGCAACGTGGCAGACGGTCGACCGTCGCGTCGCGGCCTGATCGGGCCACGAAGCGATCCGGAAGCGATCAATAGTCGGAAAGTTAGCAGCAGAAAAGCAGCAAACCTGGAGGCGGCGCCGTTGAGCGCCGGCGGCAAAACGGGCCGCTGGCGTGCGCCCGAAACGCCCTAGCAGGCGGATCGGCGAGTGGACTTACCGGATCTCACTCGATCGCGCAACGCGTCGCCTGCCACGCGAGCAGACGCCAGTGGCCATCCTCCTGCGTCTGGATCGCCGTGTAGGCAATCGGAAACAGCAGCGCGCCATTGTTCGCTTCCATCTCGATCAGCACGCGCCCCGACACCACGCAGGTCTCGTTGCCCACCGGCAGCACGTCCTGCGACTGGATCTCGATCTGACGGTAGCGCCGGCGCCCCGCCGTGATCGCATCGATGAACTGCTGCTTGGTCTCGCGCTTGCCGTTCGTGTGAACGAAAAAGACATTGTCGGACAGCAGTTGATCCAGCGACGAGCCGTCGCCGTCCACCATCGCGCGAAACCGCTCGCGCTCCAGTCCGCGAATCGCTTCGATTACTTTTGCCGCCATTACCCGGGCCCCTTGCGCACGAGCCCGCGCCACGCGCGCCGGTTCGCACAGAAGATGTACGCATGCGTGTCGCTGAAATTTATACCAGGTTTGGACGCATGGATACTTGCGATCAAAAGGATCGGCCCCATATGCGCGTCAGAAAGAGCCGTCACGCTGCGCGATTGCTTCCTGCATCCGCAGACGGCGTTGTGTGACGCGCCGCACGCTCAAGCCTGCTAGCCCTGCGCCGCAATGTCGCATCGCAGCACTTTCGGCGTATTCTGATGTCATTCAGATATCTGCCGTGAACAGAATTCGGGCGCGGCTGCCCGTGCGAGCCAGTACGAGCCCGTGCGAAACAATCGCGGAACAGCGTCTGCGAGGCCCGATTATTGAGTCCGTCAGCGCCGCTTATTCAGTTTTTTATCCAGCCCCAAATTCTCTGCCGCGCCGGCTTTGCGCGGCGTCATCGTTCTAGAGTTATCCCTCGGTTCGCGGGTGTGCGCGCGCCGCATCGGGCTGGAAACCCCGTCCCGTCTGCCTCCCGTGATTTTGTTGAAACCTATCGAAACAACTATTTCGATAGATAACACGGAACCATGAAGCCCCTACCGACTCCAAGTATTAGCACTCGCTGATTCAGAGTGCTAACATCCAACGTGGAGTCGCAGTCTGACTTTTGCAAGATTCCTGAGGAGTTCGCTACGTGAGCAACGCAATGGCAATGACCCTTCCGGGTACGCTGAACACCAAGCCGGCCAAGGCCGCGGGTTCGGGTGCCCTGGCGCTCGCGAACGCTTCCCTGCTGCCCGGCCAACTGGGCAACATCGACGCCTACATCCAGGCCGTAAACCGGATCCCGATGTTGACGCCGCAAGAGGAGCGTCAATTCGCGACTGAATTTCGCGAGCAAAACAATCTGGAGTCCGCGCGCCGCATGGTGCTGTCGCACCTGCGCCTCGTGGTCTCGATCGCCCGTAATTACCTCGGCTATGGTCTGCCGCACGCCGACCTGATCCAGGAAGGCAATATCGGTCTGATGAAGGCCGTGAAGCGCTTTGACCCCGAGCAGAACGTACGTCTCGTGTCGTACGCCATGCACTGGATCAAGGCCGAAATCCACGAATACATCCTGCGCAACTGGCGCATGGTGAAGGTCGCCACCACCAAGGCGCAGCGCAAGCTGTTCTTCAACCTGCGCAGCCACAAGCAGGGCCTGCAGTCGTTCACGCCGGAGGAAATCGAAGGCCTGGCGCAGGAACTGAATGTGAAGCGCGAGGAAGTCGTGGAGATGGAAACGCGCTTGTCGGGTGCCGACATCGCGCTGGAAAGCCAGAACGACGACGGCGAGGAATCCTTCGCGCCGATCGCCTGGCTCGCCGACTCGCACAGCGAGCCGACCGCCGTGATGGCCGCGCGCGACCGCGATCGTCTGCAGTCGGACGGCATCGCCAGCGCGCTGGAAGCGCTCGACCCGCGCAGCCGCCGCATCATCGAAGCGCGCTGGCTGAATGTGGCCGACGACGGTTCGGGCGGTTCGACGCTGCACGAACTCGCCGACGAGTTCGGCGTATCGGCCGAGCGGATCCGCCAGATCGAATCCAGCGCAATGAAGAAGATGCGCACGGCGCTCGCCGCCTACGCCTGACGCGCGTATCAAGCTGCGCCGCTCGCCCCGCGAGCGTGACGCCGACAGCCCCGCCCCTGCCAGGTGCGGGGCTTTTTCTTTTCCGGCGCCAGAAATAAGTACACGTTCACGCCGTCTCTGAGCGTTCCCTCGTAAGATGAATTCGCATGCCGCGCAGTCTTGATCTGATGCACGGTTGCAAACATCAGAACGCGACCTCAAAAAATTGATTTCGAACAAATCGGATCGCATTACTGATCGGTGAGGCAGGCGCTCGCGGCTTCTTGTCACGGTGTCCTGATGACCCCACTCCTAGAATCCTTGTACACAACATGTACACCAATCCGGGTTGCGTGCAGGCCTGGCCAGGAAACAAGTTTTAGGGGCAACAGTCATCGTCATGATCTTCACTTCCGGCCAGTCAGCGCGCACGCGACCGCTTCTGCGCGCACGCATTCTCCAGTGGGCGCGCGGCCCGACCTTCGCCCGCGACATCGTTCTCGTTCTCGCCGTCAAGCTCGTGCTGCTGATGGCGCTGAAGTACGCCTTCTTCAATCATCCGCAGGCCGAAAACATGAACATGCCGCCTGCGGAAGTTGCCCAGGCCATTCTCTCCGTACCGGTGTCGGCCGGGACGAACCCGCAACAAGGGAACCACCATGCCCATTAGCGAAACCGTCGATCTCTCGCGGCTGCAGTTCGCGGTCACCGCGCTCTACCACTTTCTGTTCGTGCCGCTCACGCTCGGGCTCTCGTGGCTGCTCGTCATCATGGAATCCGTCTACGTGATGACCGGCAAGACCATCTACAAGGACATGACGCAGTTCTGGGGCAAGCTCTTCGCGATCAACTTCGTGATGGGCGTCACCACCGGCCTGACGATGGAATTCCAGTTCGGCACCAACTGGTCTTACTACTCGCACTACGTGGGCGACATCTTCGGCGTGCCGCTCGCCGTCGAAGGGCTCGCGGCCTTCTTCCTCGAATCCACCTTCGTCGGCCTGTTCTTCTTCGGCTGGAACCGCATGTCGAAGGGCGGCCACCTGCTCACCACTTTCTTCGTCGCGCTCGGCTCGAATCTCTCGGCGCTGTGGATCCTGGTCGCCAACGGCTGGATGCAGAATCCGGTCGGCGCCGAATTCAACTACGAAACCATGCGCATGGAGCTGTCGAGCCTGTTCCAGGTGATCTTCAATCCGGTCGCACAGGTGAAGTTCGTGCACACCGTTTCGGCGGGCTATGTGACGGCGTCGATGTTCGTGCTTGGCATCTCGTCGTGGTATTTGCTGCGCCGCCGCGACGTCGATTTCGCGCTGCGCTCGTTCGCGATCGCCGCCGGTTTCGGCCTCGCCTCGACGCTCTGCGTGATCGTGCTCGGCGACGAGTCGGGCTATCGCACCGGCGAAGTGCAGCAGGTGAAGCTCGCCGCCATCGAAGCCGAATGGGATACCGCGCCGGCGCCCGCGCCCTTCACGCTCTTCGGCATTCCTAATCAGAAAGAAGAGCGCACCGATTACGCGATCCAGATTCCGTACCTGATGGGCATCATCGCCACGCGTTCGATCGACGAGCCCGTGATCGGCCTGAAGGATCTGATGGGCCGCGCCGAAGTGCGCATCCAGAACGGCATGCTCGCCTATGCCGCGCTGCAAAAACTCAAGGAAGGCAACGCCGATAACGCCACGCGCGACGTGTTCGAAGCGCACAAGGGCGATCTCGGCTACGGCCTGCTCGTGAAACAGTTCGCGCCCAATGTGGTCGACGCCTCGCCCGCGCAGATCAAGGCCGCCGCGAAGCACTCGATTCCGCCCGTCGCGCCGGTGTTCTGGTCGTTCCGCGTGATGGTCGGGCTCGGCATGCTGTTCCTGCTGACCTTCGTGCTCGCGTTCTGGTTTTGCGCGCAACGCTCGCTGCTCCAGGACAACCGCCGCTGGTTCCTGCGCTGGGCCGTCTGGGCGATTCCGCTGCCGTGGCTCGCCGCCGAATTCGGCTGGATCGTCGCCGAACTCGGCCGCCAGCCGTGGACCATCGCCGAAGTGCTGCCGACGCATCTCTCCGCGTCGAGTCTCGCGCCCGGCGACGTGTGGCTGAGCCTCGCGGGCTTCGTGGTGTTCTACACGGCGCTTTTCATCATCGAGATCACGCTGATGTTCAAGTACGCGCGCCTCGGGCCGTCCTCGCTGCAGACGGGACGCTATTTCCACGAGCAGGGCGCGGCGGCCGTGGCGAGCGGCAACCGCGTCGCCTGACGCCCCCTGGCCTCCGGACCCACATCAGGAAACACACCATGGACTACGCAACCCTCAAAGTGATCTGGTGGGTGCTGATCGGCGTGCTGCTGATCGGCTTCTCGCTCACCGACGGCTTCGACATGGGCGCAGCCGTCCTGCTGCCCTTCATCGGCAAAACCGACGCGGAGCGCCGCGTCGTCATCAACACGGTCGGCGCGACGTGGGAAGGCAACCAGGTCTGGCTCATCACCGCGGGCGGCGCGATGTTCGCCGCCTGGCCGCTCGTCTACGCGGCGTCGTTCTCGGGCTTCTACTTCGCGATGCTGCTGGTGCTCTTCGCGCTGTTCTTCCGGCCCGTGGGCTTCGACTATCGCGGCAAGCGCGACAACCCGAAGTGGCGCGGTGCGTGGGACTGGGCGCTCTTTATCGGCGGCTTCGTGCCCGCGCTGGTGTTCGGCGTGGCGTTCGGCAACCTGCTGCAAGGCGTGCCGTTCCAGTACGACACCGATCTGCGCGTGACCTACTACGGCAGCTTCTGGGCGTTGCTCAATCCGTTCGCGCTGATCTGCGGGCTCGTGAGCCTCACCATGCTCAGCGCGCACGGCGCCGCGTTCGTGAAGCTCAAGAGCGACGGCGTGGTGGCCCAGCGCGCGTCGAAGGCGTTGCGCCTGATGGCGGGACTCGCGGTCGTGCTGTTCGTGGTGGCGGGCGGCCTGGTGGCAACGCTGATCGGCGGCTATGCGATCACCAATGCCGCGCCCTACGACGCGGTCGCCAATCCGCTGCTCAAGAGCGTGGAGCCGGGCGCGGGGCTGTGGATCGCCAACTACGTGACGTATCCGTGGATGGCGGCCGCACCGATCGTCGGCATTCTGGGCGGCGTGATCGCGTTCGTGCTGGCCGGATCGCGGCTCGAAAAGACGGCGTTCATCGGCACGTCGCTGCTGATCGTCGGGGTGATTCTCACTGCGGGCTTTTCGATGTTCCCGTTCATCATGCCGTCGTCGCTCGATCCGCGTTCGAGCCTCACGGTCTGGGACGCGACGTCCAGCAAGATGACGCTCGAGATCATGCTCGTGGCCGTCATCATCTTCCTGCCGATCGTGCTCGCGTACACCACCTGGGCGTATCGCATCATGCGCGGCAAGGTGACCGTCGACGCACTCGACGACAAGCGCAACACGATGTACTGAACGCCACATCGGCAACGTCGGCAACAAACGCAGGAGCAAACATCATGTGGTACTTCACCTGGATTCTCGGCATCGGCGTGGCGCTCGCCTTCGGCATCATCAACGTGATGTGGCTCGGCGAGCAGCAGAAGATGCAAACCCACGGCGACGACGCGCATTAACGTACGGCGCCGCGACGCGCCCATAAAAAAACCGGCAGGCTGGCAACCTGCCGGTTTTTTATTTCGCCGATGTCGCCGGTTCAGCCGATCATGCCGGTTGAAGCGCCAGTTCCTGCGCGTAACGCGGCGCAGCGTCGCCGACGACGATGTGCAGCGTATCCGCCGACACCCACGCCACGTCGAGCGCGTCGAGCTTCGCGCGGTCGACCGCGGCCGGATCGCGCACGATCACGCGCAGACGCGTGGCCGCGACCGCATCGAGCGAGACGATGTTCGCCGCGCCGCCGAGCACGGCCAGCCAGCGCGACGGATTCGGATCGAGCGGACCGGCGTTGCGCGCGCCCGCCGCAGCCGGCGCGCTTTGCGCAACAGCCGGAGCCACGGCGGCGGCATTCACCGCCTTGGCCACATTCGCCACATTCGATGAAACACCGCCGCGCGCAAGCTCACCGCGAATCTCGTCGGCGATGATGTCCGCTTCCGGCCCGATGATGACCTGCACGCTTTCGCCGCCGCGCTTGAGCACGCCGCGCGCACCGATCGCCTTCAAAGCAGGCTCCGACACGCGCGCCGGATCGGCCACGTTCAGACGCAGACGCGTCGTGCACGCATCGACCACCTTGAGGTTGGCCGCGCCGCCGAGCGCATTGATATAACGCGCCGCGCGCGAAGTCGCTGCCATGCCCGGCACCGCGACGCCCGACATCGACTCGGCGATTTCGGTATCGCCCGCCGAGGCTTCACGGCCCGGCGTCGGCAAATTGAAGCGGCGGATGAAGAAGCGGAACAGCACGTAGTACACGACCGCGTACGCCACGCCGAGCGGAATCGCTTCCCAGCCGTGCGTCGAGAGGCCGTAGTTCAGCACGTAGTCGATCGCGCCCGCCGAGAACGTGAAGCCGAGCTTGATGCCCAGCAGCGAGCAGATCGCGAGCGACAGGCCCGTGAGCACCGCGTGGATCGCGTAGAGCACCGGCGCGAGGAACATGAAGGTGAACTCGATCGGCTCGGTCACGCCCGTGAGGAACGAGGTGAGGCCCATCGAGAGCAGCAGGCCCGCCACCATCGCGCGCTTTTCCTTCGGCGCTTCGTGCAGCATGGCGAGACACGCGGCCGGCAGGCCGAACATCATCACCGGGAAGAAGCCGGCCATGAAGCCGCCCGCCGTCGGGTCGCCCGCGAAGAAGCGATGCAGGTCGCCCGTGACCGGCGCGCCGCCCGCCGGCGTGAACGTGCCGAACACGAACCACACGAGCGAGTTGAGGATGTGGTGCAGCCCCGTGACCAGCAGCAGACGGTTGAGCAGGCCGTACACGAAGGTGCCGATCGCGCCCGCCGTGGTGAGCCAGTGGCCCGCCGTGTCGATCACGCTCTGCACCGGTCCCCACGCATAGCCGAATATCACCCCGAGCGCGAGACACACGAGCCCGGTGATGATCGGCACAAAACGCTTGCCGCCGAAGAACGCGAGGAACTCGGGCAGCTTGATGTCCTTGAAGCGGTTGTACAGCATGCCCGCGACGACACCGGCCACCACGCCCGACAGCACGCCCATGTTGAGCTTGTCGTTGATGTCCTTCATCACGGCGGTCTCGACCAGATAGCCGAGCGCGCCCGCGAGCGCCGCGACGCCGTTGTTGTCCTTCGCGAAGCCGACCGCGATGCCGATCGCGAACAGCAGCGGCAGGTTGTCGAAGATCGCGCCGCCCGCGTCGGCGATGATCTTGATATTGAGCATGTCGCTCTGGCCGAAGCGCAGCAGAATGCCCGCCACGGGCAGCACTGCGATCGGGAGCATCAGCGCGCGGCCGAGGCTCTGGATCTTGAGAAACGGATTGCCATCCATCGAACTGCCTCCAGTCCCTGTCTCTTGAGGTATTGCGGCGAGACGTATTGAGGTGAGAAAAGCCGGCGCGCGATCGCTGCGCGCGCCGGGGTGTGGTTTGGGAAACCGTTGAAAACCTGCGAAACCGTTGGAAACCTTCGGAACCCTGATTACCGGATTCCGAAGCGATACGCGCCGTTCAGTCGAGCGGCCAGTTCGCGCGGCTCGCGGCGCGCACGTCCTGCGCCGATTCGAGCATCAGCACGTCCTGGGCGCGATCGCGGCACAGCGCGTAGTCGAGCTTGCGCACGCGCGCCTTGATCGACGGCACCGAGACCGGATCGACCGACAGCTCGGTCACGCCGAGACCGACGAGCAGCGGCACCGCGAGCGGATCGCCCGCCAGCGCGCCGCACACGCCCACCCACTTGCCGTGCTTGCGCGCGCCTTCCACCGCGATCGCCACGAGGCGCAGCACGGCCGGATGCAAGCCGTCGGCCTGCGCGGCGAGATCGGGCTGGCAGCGGTCCATCGCGAGCGTGTACTGCGTAAGATCGTTGGTGCCGATCGACAGGAAATCGGCGTGACGCGCAAGCTGGTCGGCCAGCAGCGCCGCCGACGGCACCTCGATCATCACGCCCACTTCGACGCGCGTGCTGCGGCCCGCTTCGCGCGCGAAGGCGTCGATGCGTTCGCGCAGGTGCACGAGTTCGCCCACGTCGGTGACCATCGGCAGCAGAATGCGCAGCGCGCCTTCGGGCTTCACGGCCACGAGGCCGCGCAACTGGTCGTCGAGCAGATCCGGGCGCACCTGCGCGAGCCGGATGCCGCGCAGACCGAGCGCCGGATTCGGCTCGGGCGGCAGCGTCAGATAATCGACTTCCTTGTCGGCGCCCACGTCGAGCGTGCGGATGATCGCCGTGCGGCCCGCGAGCGCTTCCGCGATGGCCTGATAGCTCTGGCGATGTTCCTCGACCGTCGGCGCCGCCTGACGATGGATGAACATGAGTTCGGTGCGCAGCAGGCCCACGGCGTCGGCGCCGTTGTCGACGGCCGTGCGCGCGTCGTCGAGCGTCGCGATATTGGCCGCGACTTCGACCGCGTGGCCGTCGCGCGTGGCGGCGGCTTCGTGCGAGGTGCGGCGGTTCGCTTCGCGCACGCCCGCGAGGCGCTGCTTCTCGGTGCGCGCGCGTTCGATGTCGGCGGCGCCGGGCGCGAAGGCGAAGCGTCCCGCGCTCGCGTCCACGATCACCTGCGCGCCTTCGTCGATCTGATGCAGCGCGTCGCCCAGCGCGACCAGCGCCGGAATGCCGGCCTGACGCGCGATGATCGCGGCGTGCGAGGTCGCGCCGCCGCGCGCCATCACGAGCGCCGTCACGCGCGTGCGGTCGAGTGTGGCGAGATCGGAGGGCGTGAATTCGTCGGCGGCGAGCACGGCTTCGTCGGGCAACTCGCGTTGCGCCGCGCCGTTCGCACCGGCCGCGCCGCTCGTATAGGCGAGCGAACGCAGCACGCGCTTTTCGAGGTCGCGCAGATCGGCGGCGCGTTCGGCGAGCAGCGGATCGTCGACCTTGCCGAGCACGGCGATCTGCGCGCGGATCGCCTCGCGCCACGCGAAGCCCGCGCTCTTGCCGAGGCTGATGAGATCGCGCGCGGCGTCGATCAGCGTGGGGTCTTCGAGCAGCACGCGATGCATCTGGAAGATGCCCGCTTCGCCGATCGCGCCGCGCTGCGACGCCGTGCGCACGGACGCTTCGAGTTCGGCGTCGATGGCCGCGACGGCCTTGTCGAGCAGACGGCTTTCCGCCGCCGGCGTGCCGCTCGCGAGTTCGGGCGGCGTGAGTTCGGCGTCGTCCCAGCGGACCAGCTTGCCGACCGCCACGCCCGGCGCGGCGCACACGCCCATCAGCGTGCCCGGCGCGCTTTGCTGTGCACGCTGTTGCGCGGTTTGCGCGTTAGCGGCAGCAGGCGCAGCAGCAAGCGGCGCAGGCGAAAGCTCGCGCGCAGGCGTTTCGGACACTTCGCCCGGCGCCTCGCGCAGCAACTCGCCCGCCACGGCGTCGACGGCCTTCTGCGCCTCGCGGCCCATGCCGACGAGTTCGATCGTCGCGCCCTCGCCCGCGCCCAGCCCGAGCAGGCCGACCACGCTTTCGATGGCCGCCTTGCGCTCGCCGTAACGCACCTCGACGCGCGCTTCCAGACCGCGCACCGCTTCGCGCGCCCGCGCCGCGGGCCGCGCATGCAGGCCGCCCGCATGCGCGAGCGTGACAGTGCGGCGCACTTCTTCCATCACCACGTTGGTGACGCTCGCCTCGACAGCCGCGCCGTCGCGCGCGCGCAGCACGAGCAGTGTCGTCTCGCCCGCGCGCACGTGGCCCGCGCCCGCACGCTCGACGACTTCGAACGCATCGGAGTTCGCGATCGCGATCACCGACACCAGGCTCGGCGCGTGACACGCCACGATATCGAGATCGAATTCGATCAGCAGATCGCCACGGCGCACCTGTGCGCCTTGCTCGACCTGGGGCGTGAAGCCCTTGCCGTTCAGCTCGACCGTGTCGATGCCGATGTGCACGAGAATCTGCGCGCCCTCGGCGCTTTGCAGCGTGACGGCGTGGCCGGTGCGCGCGAGGTGCATGACGGTGCCGTCGCACGGCGCGACAAGGCGGCCGACGAGCGGATCGACACCGATGCCGTCGCCGAACAGACCTTCCGAAAACACCGGATCGGGCACCGATGCGAGCGGCACGACCGGTCCGGTAAGCGGCGCGACGAGTTCGACGCGCGCGGCGGCATGTTCCGGGTTCATCAGACGGGACTCCTGGATGCGTTCCATCAGCTTTCCAATCTAGTGGGTTTCGGTGACTTTGTTCAGGAAGCGCGGCTCGTCCGGATTGCGTCCGCGCGCGGCGGCGAGACCCGCCGCCATCACGTAGAACGACAGGATCGCGGCGATCGGATCGAGCGACGCATCGGCGGCCGTGACGAGCGGCAACGTGGCGTCCGGCACGTCGGCGGGCGCGGCGAGCAGCACGCGCGCGCCGCGCTTTTGCATGTCGCGCGCGAAGTCGACGAGACCTGCCTGTTCCGGTCCGCGCGGCGCGAACACGAGCAACGGATAGTCGCGATCGATCAGCTCCATCGGACCATGACGCACTTCCGCACTCGAAAACGCTTCGGCCTGAATGCTCGAGGTTTCCTTGAGCTTGAGCGCCGCTTCCTGCGCGATCGCGAGCCCCGGACCGCGTCCGATCACCAGCATCTGCTTCACGTCGCGCAGTTCGTCGACGGCCTTCGACCAGTCGAGCGTGCCCGCGCGTTCGAGCGCGTCGGGCAACGCGCGCACGGCATCGAGGAAGGCGGCGTCGCGCTGCCAGAAGGCCACGAGTTGCGCCGACATCGCGAGCATCGCGATATAGCTCTTGGTGGCCGCGACGCTCAGCTCGGGTCCGGCGAGCAGCGGCAGTTCGTTGCCCGCGGCTTCGGCGAGCGGCGAGCCGGCGACGTTGACCATCGACGCCGTCAGCGCGCCCGCTTCGCGCAGCACGCGCATGGTGGCGACGAGATCAGGACTCCTGCCTGATTGGGAGAAAGCAAGGCCGAACTGGCCGCGCACACGTAAGGGCGCCTGCTGGAGCGTGGCGATCGACATGGGAATCGAGGCGACCGGCACGCCGAGGCGGCTCATGGTGAGCGCGGCGAAATAGCTCGCCGCGTGGTCGGAGCTGCCGCGCGCGACGGTCAGCGCGACCTGGCGCGGCTCGGCTTGCAGCACGTCCGCGAGCGCCTCGACGCGCGAGGTGTCCGCAAGTTGCGCCGCGACGACGCCGGCCGAGGCCAGCGCTTCTTTAAGCATATTCGACAATCGATTCTCCTTCGACATAGGTCGCGGTGAGCGCCAGTTCGCGGTCGAACACGTTGACATCGGCCCATGCGCCGCGCACGAGGCGGCCACGGTCTTCGATGCCGAGGTAGTCGGCCGCGTAGCGCGACAGGCGCGCGGATACGTCCGCGATCGGCAAGCCGAGCGAGACGAGATTGCGCAGCGCCTGATCCATGGTGAGCGTGCTGCCCGCGAGCGTGCCGTCGGCGAGACGCACGCCGCCGAGGCACTTCGTCACGTGCTGGCTGCCGAGGCGGTATTCGCCGTCGGGCATGCCGGTGGCCGAGGTGCTGTCGGTCACCACATAAAGGCGCGGAATGGCGCGCAGCGCCGCGCGGATCGCACCCGGATGCACGTGCAGCAGGTCCGGAATGATCTCCGCGTATTCCGCGTGCGCGAGCGCCGCGCCGACCAACCCCGGATTGCGATGGTGCAGCGGCGACATCGCGTTGAACAGATGCGTGAAACCGCAGGCGCCGTGCTTGAGCGCGGCGACGGCGTCGTCGTAGGTGGCGAGCGAATGGCCGAGCTGCACGCGCACGCCGCGCGCCGCCATTTCGCCGATGATCTCGATATGGCCCGCGATTTCGGGCGCGACGGTCACCACGCGGATCGGCGCGATGGCCAGGTACTTGAGCACTTCGTCGAGCACGGCCGACACGGCCGCGTCGGGCTGCGCGCCGAGCTTGCCCGGATTGATGTACGGCCCTTCAAGGTGCACGCCCAGCACGCGGGCGGCGCCCGGCGTGCGCTGGCGCGCGACGTCGCCGAGGCCCGCGACCACGCTCATCAGCTCGTCGCGCGGCGCGGTCATGGTGGTGGCGAGCAGGCTCGTCGTGCCGAAACGCGCATGCGTGCGCGCGATGGTTTCGATGGCGTCGCCCGCTTCCATCACGTCGGCGCCGCCGCCGCCGTGCACGTGCAGATCGATGAAGCCGGGAATGATGTACGGCGCGTCGTTCTTCGACGGATCGGCGGCCTCGCCCTGAATCGACGCGATGCGGCCGTTCTCGAACGACAGCGTGCCGTTGATCCAGCCTTCGGGGGTGAGAATATTTCCGCTCAGCATGAGATTTTTCCGATGTTGCGCGCGACGTTGGCCGGCGCGCGATAAGTCGTTACGTCGATGTCCATGAGAGAGTCCTGACGCAGCTGTGCGTTCCGTCCGACTTCGAATTCGCCTGCTTTTTCGTCCGCTTTTTCGCCTGCCACTTTCTTCATTGCCGCAGCTCCGCGACGAAGTCGTAATAGCCGTCGCGGCAGTACGTGTCCGTCAACTCGATGGCGCGCTGGTCGGGCGAAAAACCCACACGCGTGATCACGAGCAGCGCCGCGCGCGGCTCCACGCCCATCAGCGCGGCGATCTCGCCGGTCGCATTCACGGCGCTGAAGTGCTGCAGCGCGCGCACGACAGGCTGGCCGCGCGATTCGAGGTACGCGTACAGCGAACCGTCGATCAGCGCCGGATTCGGCACGATGGACACCGGCAGCGCGGAATGCTCGACGGCCATCACGGTGCCGTCCGCGCGGCGCAGCCGCCGCAAACTCGTGACCGACGCGCCCGGCGACAAACCGAGCTGGACGATTTCCTCGCGCCGCGCCGGGCGCACTTCGCGCTCGAGCCACACCGAATCGGCGGTGAAACCGCGCTGCTCCATCTTTTTCGTGAAGCCGGTGAGGCGCGACAGCGGGTCCTCGACGCGCGGCGTGATGAAACTGCCCGCGCCGCGCGCGCGCCGGATCAGACCCTGCTCGACGAGCAGTTCGATCGCCTTGCGCGCGGTGATGCGCGACACGCCGATCGCGTCCGACAGCGTGCGCTCCGAAGGCAGCGCCTCGCCAGCCGACCACACGCCGCAGTGAATGGCCGTGGCAAGGTTGCGCGCCAGTTGCAGATAGAGCGGCGTGACGTTGCGCGCGTCGGGCATCAGGGCAGACCAACGGGTTTCCATGGAACTCCGGCCAGCAGTGGACAGATCGTGGGGCGCCCGGGCGGCTCGGCATTGACGCTCGGCGGCCCGGTTCGAAAGCGAGCCCATTATATAACCACAATAATACCAGTCAACGGACGCGTGAACTTTCGCCTGCGCGAGAAAACCTCGCGAAAAATCAATAACTTGCACGAACTCATAAGGCTTGGCGCGGTGCCCGATTGGTCTCGGTGTTTTCCCTGGAGAGCCCAGTTTTGGTCTACCGGTAGCGGACCACAAGCCAGTTAAAAGCCATGTCGGAGCACACCACCGTAATACCGCTGTAGGACCAATACCCCTGCGCGAAGGCAAACAACAATATCGTCAGACGAAAACATCCCATATAGTGGCATCTGACCAATATCAACGAATGACGACGGGGTAAGAAGGTTGTCAAACGATTCCGACACGAGACGGCATGCAGAAGCCGTCCTGCAGTTCAATCGCTTCTATCGAAAATTTCTGGGCACACACGTCGGCGGCCTTCCGCCCATGCCCTACTCGCTGACGGAAATGCGCATCCTGCGCGAACTGGCCAGCAATAGCGCCGATACCGCCGCCGCGCTCGCGCGCAATCTCTCGCTCGATTCCGGGTATCTGAGCCGCATCCTGACGGGTTTCGAGCAACGCGCGCTGATCTCGCGCGAGCCCTCGAAAGCCGATGCGCGCCAGACGCTGCTGCGTCTGACGGAAGGCGGCCGGGCAGCCTATGCGGCGCTCGCCACGGCCGCGATCGGCAATATCGAGAGCATGCTGGCGAGGCTGACGAAAGACGAGCAGGCGCGGCTCGTCGAGGCCATGCGGGTGGTGCAGCAGCTTTTGAGCTAGGCGCCGTCGCGCATTCACGGCGACGCGCCAAAGAAAAAAGCCGCTTCTTTCGAAGCGGCTTTTTCGTCTGCGGCGATGAAGCGCCCAAGTGGCGCTTATCTGTCAGCGCTTAGAACGACGGGACCATCGAGCCCTTGAATTCGTTCTTGATGAACTGGCGCACGTCTTCCGACTGGTAAGCGGCGACCAGCTTCTTCACCCACGGCTTGTCCTTGTCCTGCGCGCGCACGGCGATCAGGTTGGCGTACGGGCTGTGGATGTCTTCGATCGCGATCGCGTCCTTGGTCGGCTGCAGACCGGCGGCGAGCGCGTAGTTCGTGTTGATCACCGCAGCGTCGACGTCGCCGAGCGCGCGCGGCAGTTGCGCGGCGTCCAGTTCGACCAGCTTCACCTTCTTCGGATTCGACGCGACGTCGAGCGCCGTGGCATTGTTGCCGTTCGTGCCCGCGCCTGCGCGCAGCTTGATCAGACCCTTGCTCTGCAGCAGCAGCAGCGCGCGGTTTTCGTTCGACGGATCGTTCGGCACCGCGACCTTCGCGCCTTGCGGCAGGTCGTTGAGCGACTTCAGCTTCTTCGAGTACACGCCGATCGGCGAGATGTACGTGAGACCCGCGTTGACGATCTTGTAGCCGCGCTGCTTGATCTGGCTGTCAAGGTACGGGCCGGTCTGGAAGCTGTTGGCGTCGAGGTCGCCCGAATCGAGCGCCGCGTTCGGCTGCACGTAGTCGTTGAACTCGATGACCTTGACGTTCAGGCCTTCGCGCTTCGCGACCTTCTGGACCACGGCCCAGACTTGCGCGTCCGGACCCGACACGGTGCCGACCTTGATGACCTGGTCGTCCGCGCGTGCGCCGAAGCTGGCTGCGAGGGTGGTGGCGGCGACGCCGGCGAGGAGAGCTTTAATCAGATTTCTGCGCTGCATGGAGTGAGTTTCGAGCTGGATGCGTATTGATCGCGTTTTTATCGCGAGAATTGTCGCGGGTCTTGCCGCGCGGTCGCGGCTGTCACGTCGCCGGTCGCGGCGGCGTCATGTGCCGCGCGTCGGCGCAGTCATAAATGATCCCATATGATGAGCGCCCCGCGAAATAAAGAAATCGCATACGGGTATGCCGGCGCGCGCCAGTGTGCGCCGCTGCCGGCGAGGATGCGAGCCGCTCAGCTGTTGATATCGAGCAGGATCTTCAGGTCGTGGAGCCACGGCGTGACGCCCTGGCCGTCGCGTGCGAACAGGCGCAGCTTGCCCGTGGTGTCGAACACGTAGCTGGCCGCCGTGTGATCCATCGTGTAGTTGTCGGGCGTGGTGCCCGGCACCTTCGCGTAGTAGACGCGGAAGTCCTTCGTGATCTGCTTGAGCTGCTCGTCGTTGGCCGGACGCAGCGCGATGAAGGTCGGATCGAACGCGCTGACGTACTGGCTCAGGATCTCGGGCGTGTCGCGTTGCGGATCGACGCTCACGAAAATCACCTGCACGCGCTTCGCGGCGTCGGGACCGAGTTGCTGGAGCGCCTGCGAAAGCTCGGCCATCGTGGTCGGGCAGACGTCCGGGCAATGGGTGTAGCCGAAGAACAACACGACCACCTTGCCCTGGAAGTCGGCGAGCGTGCGCGTCTTGCCGTGCGAATCGGGCAGCGAGAAGTCCTTGCCGAACTGCGTGTTGCCCGTGATGTCGAGATTCGAGAACGACGGCGGTTGCTGGCCGCACCCTTCGAGCGCGAGCGTGCCGCCCACGAGAGCGGTCGCCGCGAGCGCGACGACCGTGGCGCGCGCGAGGCGCGCTAGCGAAGTGCGGACCATCGCGTCACGCCCCGATGAGTGCGTGCACGTAATGATCGACGAGCAGCGCGACGAACAGCAGCGAGAGATAGATGATCGAGTAACGGAACATCGCGCGCGCGAGGTCGTCCGAATACTCGACATAGATCTTCCAGGCGTAGGCGAGGAAGATCGCGCCGAGCAGCACGCTCGACACCAGATACAGCAGACCGCTCATGCCCGAGATATAGGGCATCAACGCGACGGCAAAAAGGATCAGCGAGTACAGCAGGATGTGCAGGCGCGTGTACTTCTCACCGTGCGTGTTCGGCAGCATCGGCAGGCCCGCGGCTTCGTAGTCCTTGCGGCGATACAGCGCGAGCGCCCAGAAGTGCGGCGGCGTCCAGACGAAGATGATCAGCACGAGAATCCACGCGTCGCCCGGCACGTGACCGGTGACGGCGGCCCAGCCCAGCGCGGGCGGCATGGCGCCCGAGGCGCCGCCGATCACGATGTTCTGCGGCGTGGCCGGCTTGAGCAGCAGCGTGTAGATGATCGCGTAACCGATGAAGGTCGCGACCGTGAGCCACATCGTGAGCGGATTCGTGAACGTGTAGAGCACCCACATGCCCACGCCGCCGATCACCGCCGAAAACAGCAGGATCTGCCGGCTCGTGATCTCGCCGCGCGCCGAGGGACGCCACGACGTGCGGCGCATGCGGGCGTCGACCTTCTGTTCGACGAGACAGTTAATCGCGAAGGCTGCGCCGGCCGTCAGCCAGATGCCGACGGTACCGCCGATCAGCTGCTTCCAGGGCACCATGCCCGGCACGGCGAGGAACATGCCGATGACCGCGCAAAACACGGCCAGTTGGGTGACGCGCGGCTTGGTCAGCGCGAGATATTGCGAAACGCGGCTGCCGGGCGACTGGGGGAGGGTTGTACTTTCCATAGGGCGGGATCACACCGCAGCGGTGTCGCGCGCAGGGAGAACGGCGCGGCCGGGGCGGCTACAAGCAATTCGAAAGTTTAGCACGACGAGCAAAAGCAACAGGATCGCCGCGCCACCGTTGTGAGCCACCGCGATGGGCAATGGCCATTGCAGGACGATGTTCGAAAGTCCTGTCAGGAACTGGAGGGCGATCACGATCAGAACCCAGTTCGCGGGACGGCGCAAGGAGGCATAGCGCCGCATTTTCAAGGCGAACCCTACCAGATACGCGATCACCACGAAGGCAAACGTGCGATGCGTCCAGTGGATCGCGACCAGCGCGTCCTGCGTGATGACGTCGCCGTTGCCGTCCATGCCGAGCGCGCGCCAGAGGTGGAAGCCGTGATGGAAATCCATCGGCGGAATCCACGCGCCGTTGCAGGTCGGGAAGTCGGTGCAGGCGAGCACCGCGTAGTTCGTGCTCACCCAGCCGCCCAGCGCGATCTGCGCGATCAGCAGCACGAGTCCGATCAGCGCGGCCGCGCGCCAGCGCGCGGCGTCGGGCTCGTAGGCGGGCAGCGGCGTCATGCGCGCGGCGAGCCACGCGAGCGCGCCGAGCAGCGTGAGGCCCAGCATCAAATGCGTGGTGACGATGATCGGCTGCAGCTTCATCGTCACGGTCCAGGCGCCGAACACACCCTGCACGACGATCAGGCCGAGCAGCGCCGTCGGCCACCACGGCGAGACGTGCAGCGGCATGCGCTTGATGCGCGCGCGCCAGGCGATCGCCGTCTGCGCGATGATCAGCACGCCGATCGCCATCGCGAAGTAGCGGTGAATCATTTCGATCCACGCTTTCGACATGCTGACGGGACCGGTGGGCATGGCCAGATGCGCCGCAGCGATCTGCGCGTGCGCGATGAACGGCGACGAGGTGCCGTAGCAGCCCGGCCAGTCGGGGCAGCCGAGGCCCGAATCGGTGAGACGCGTGAAACCGCCGAACATGACGAGGTCGAGCGTCATGAACGTCGTGAGCCACACGAGCTTGCGAAACTTGTTGTCGTCGGCCTTCACCCAGACCCACGAGAGCGGCAGCAACGCGATGCACAGGCCGATCAGGCCCAGCTCCAGGATAAACATCTCTTTCTCTTACTCTTCTCTGTCAGACGCGCTGCGCACCTTAACCGATGCGGGACCACTTGAGGAGCTTCGTGACGTCTTGTTTGATCTTCGACGGATCCGGCTGGGCCGGGAATCGCATCATCAGATTGCCGTTGGGATCGACCAGATAGATGTGATCGGTGTCCTTGGTCGTGTCGGTGGCGGGCAGCCACGCGGCCACGGAAGCCGGGTTGGCGCGCAACATGCGCGTATCCGCGTAAGCCTGCTTCACCTTGTCGGGCACGTTCGCGTCGTCGGTGCGCAGAAACACCGTGACGATGCGCTCGCGCTCCGCCCCTTGAGTCGCGCGCACCTGGCGCATGAAATAGAGCTTCTGCGCGCAGGCGTCGTTGCACGCGCCGCTGTCCACCGTCAGCATCAGCCAGCGGCCGCTCAGCGAGGCGAGCGGCACTTCGCGGCCGTCGTCGCCGGTCACCGTCAGCGCGGACGGAATCGTGCGCTGCGGTTCGATCAGCGTGCCGTAGCTCGTGCTGCCGCCCTTCGGCTTGATCACGTAATACGTGAAATACGACAGCACGATGGGCGCGCCGCAAATGATGACGATGAGCAGCAGCATCCAGCGGCCGCGTTGCCACGAACCTTTCTGCTGACCGTTGCCGCCGCGCGCCGGGTGGCGCGGGACCTGCGATGTATCGGGTGTGTGAGTCGACACTGCTTGAACCTCGTTGTTGTCGCTTCCGGTTTGTCCTGCGCTGAGCTGAGCCAGCGGACGATCCTGCCCCATCGGATGATCAGGCGTCCTTCGTGCCCGGCATCGGACCGTGCATGCGCTCTTTTGCCGCAGCCCGGCGCGCCGCATACAGCCCGAATCCGAGCGCCGCGGCCGCCATGCCCCACCACTGGAGCATGTAGCCGTAGTTGCGTTCGACGTCGGTGGCGGGCGCCGGCCAGTCGCGCACGAGGCCGTCCTTGAAGGCCGGCACGAAGGCGGTCTGCTGGATCACGAAGGGTTGCAGGGGCAATCCGGTTTCCGCCGCGTAGGAAGCGACGCCGAGATTCTGCCGTATCTTCTGATGCGCTGCAGAGCCGCCGGCACCCAGTTCGTACGCCCGCGACGCATCCGCGCGCGCGATGCCTTCCACCGTGACCGTGCCAGCAGGCGTGTCATAGGGCGCGATCGTCTCGCGGTTATCGATGCTGCGCGGCAGCCAGCCGCGATTCACGAGCACCACGCCGCCGGTTTCGAGTTTAAGCGGCATCACGACGTAAAAGCCTGGCTGGTCGTTATAGGGACGATTGTCGAGATACACCACGCGCTCAGGCAAAAACGTGCCGGTCGCGCGCAGGCGATGGAATTCGACGTCTTTGAGCGCGAGCGGCGCCGCGCCCACGATCTGCGGCGTCGCGTTTTCGTACTGCGTGATCTGCGCCTGGAGCGCTTCCTTCTGATGCGCGCGGTCGCGCTGCCAGAAGCCGAGCCGGATCGTCACGGCCATCACGAGCAGAATGAGCAGCGCGGGAACGAGGCGGATTTTCATCGGGTACGTCCAATGCGCGAAATACCGGTGATCGCCGCGATCGAACCCCACACGGCGAACCTCGGTGCCATAATGAGACGGGCGTTTTCAGTCATGCCAAATTCCGTGAACTTCATGCACATCCTGGTCCCTGTTGCGTTCGCGCTGATCATCGCCAGCATGATCTCGGCGCTCTACTTCATGATGCACGACCGGGGCCGCACCAAGCGCATGGTCTGGTCGCTCGCCACGCGCGTCGGCCTCTCGATCTCCCTCTTCCTCTTCATCCTCTTCGCGCACTGGATGGGCTGGATTCAGTCCACCGGCATTCCGTACGGGCGCTGATTCGCGCACCGCTTTCCCGCTCGCCCTTCGCGCTCGATCGTCAGGACGTCAAAGACAAAAACGCCGCGCCGACGAGGTCGGAGCGGCGTTTGCGTTCTGTTGTCGCCGCGAAGCGTCGCGCCACGCGCTCAGCGCCACTCAGAGCCAGTACACGACGACGTACAGCCCCAGCCACACCACGTCCACGAAGTGCCAGTACCACGCTGCGCCTTCGAACGCGAAGTGATGCTCGGCGGTGAAGTGGCCGCGAATCATGCGGATCAGCACCACGGTCAGCATCGTGCCGCCGAGGAACACGTGGAAGCCGTGAAAGCCCGTGAGCAGGAAGAACGTCGAACCGTAGATGCCCGACGCGAGCGTGAGGTTCAATTCGCCGTAAGCGTGGATGTACTCGAACGCCTGCAGGAACAGAAAGCACACGCCCAGCACGATCGTGGCCGCGAGCCACGCGATGGCCTTGGTGCGATGATTCTCGCGCAGCGCGTGGTGCGAGACCGTGAGCGTCGCGCCCGACGAGAGCAGCAGCGCGGTGTTGATGGTCGGCACCGGCCAGGGCGTCATCGAGCGGAAATGCGAGACCAGGGCCGCCGGGCCGTTGTTCGGCCACACCGCGGAGAAGTCCGGCCAGATCAGCTTGTAATCGAGGCTGCCGAGCTGGTGCAGCGCGATCTGGCGCGCGTAGAACAACGCCCCGAAGAACGCGCCGAAGAACATCACCTCGGAGAAGATGAACCAGCTCATGCTCCAGCGGTACGACACGTCGACGCGTTTGCCGTACATGCCGCCCTCCGATTCGGCGATCGCGTCGCCGAACCAGTGATAGAGCGTGAACAGCAACCACAGCAAGCCGATCACGACGCCGATCGGCGCCCACGAATCGCCGTTGATCCACGACGCGAGCGAGGCGAGCATGACCAGAAGTCCGAGCGCCGCGCTGATCGGATGCCGCGACGGGTGCGGAATGAAGTAGTACGGGCTATCGTTTTGGCCGCTCATGCCTGATTCTCCAATTTCCAGTTGCTCCGGCCGCAGCCGGCTGTGTGTCTCTCGTTGCGTCGCTTGTTGTGTTGCTGCGCTTGTTGCCTGATCTGCTTCCGTTGTTTCGTCTTGCGCCGCGCGCGGCTTCAACCCACCACCGCGTGCACAATCAGCAACAGCACGACGATGAACAGCACCGCGCCGATGATGCCCGCCGCGATCAGCGCCGCCGGATGCAGCTGCGCGGCGTCGGCTTCGAGGTCCGCGCGCTTGCGCACGCCGAGAAACGACCACGCGACCGCCTTCACGAGCTGCAGGACGCTGCCCTTTTTCGCGTTGCCTTTACCGTTCGTGCCGTTTGCGTTCATCTGCGCTTCATTGCGTGGGTGCCGCGTCATCGGTGGAATTCACGCGCCTGCCGCCTGCTTCGGCGCGGCCGGCACCGCCGGCTTGTTCAGCTCGAAGAAGGTGTACGACAGCGTGATCGTCTTCACGTCCTTCGGCAGCTTCGGGTCGACCACGAACACCACCGGCATGCGTTTCGTCTCGTTCGCCTTCAAGGTCTGCTGCGTGAAGCAGAAGCACTCGATCTTGCGGAAATACTCGGTCGCCTGCTTCGGCGCGTAGCTCGGAATCGCCTGCGCGTCGATCGTGCGTCCTTCGTTGTTCGAAATGTCGTACATCACGGTCATGACTTCGCCCGGATGCACATCGATGCTGCGCTGCTCCGGCCGGAAACCCAGCAGTCCGCGCGCGTTCGCATCGAGTTCGATCGACACCGTGCGCGTCATGTCGACCTGCGTGTTGCGCGCCTCGCGCTCGGTGGCGTCGCGCTGCACGAGATTGTTGATGCCGGTGATCTGGCAGATCGCGCGATACATCGGCACCAGCGCGAAGCCGAAACCGAACATCAACAGCGCCACCACGACGAGCTTCACGAGCATCGATCGGTTGAAGGCGCGGTCGTTTTCGGCGTGCTGCGTGGACATCGGACTTCCTCTTACGGTAAGACGGCAAATGCCCCGGCGTCAGTGGCCGGCGAAATACACCTGCTTGACGACGCCGGCCAGAAAGAAGGCCGCGACGACCGCCAGCAACACGAGGCCGAGCCGGCGGTTGCCCGCGCGAATCTGCTCGGGCGTGCGTCTTTTGTCTGTGTTGCGCGTCATGCTCGCGGGCCGGTTGGCCGCGTCCGTTCCGGTCATCGTGATGCGCATCGTGAATCGCTCCTCGTTGCGTGCTGCGATGAAAACCGCACAAAGACGGCGGCGTGCGTTAGCGGTTTGGCGTCGTTGTTCGGCGCGTTCTGCGTGTTCAGCGTGGTCGGCGTGTCCGGCAACGTGCGCCGGACACCGCGTTCCGAAAACGGCTTACTCGACCGTCGGCGGATTTTCGAAGGTGTGGAACGGCGCCGGGCTCGGCACGGTCCATTCGAGACCGGTCGCGCCGTCCCACGGCTTGTCGCCGGCCTTTTCCAGATCGCCGCCGCCGCGATACACGGGCAGCGCCACGAAGAACAGGAAGTACACCTGCGAGAGCCCGAAGCCGAATGCGCCGATCGTGATCACCTGGTTCCAGTCGGTGAACTGGGCCGGATAGTCCGCGTAGCGACGCGGCATCCCGGCGAGCCCGACGAAGTGCATCGGCAGGAACGCGAGGTTGAAGAACACCAGCGAGCACCAGAAGTGAATCTTTCCGCGCATCTCGTTGTACATCCAGCCGGTCCATTTTGGCGACCAGTAGTACCACCCTGAGAACAGCGCGAACAAGGACCCCGCCACCAGCACGTAATGGAAGTGCGCCACCACGAAATAGGTGCCGTGATACTGGATGTCGAGCGGCGCCATCGCGAGCATCAGGCCCGAGAGGCCGCCGAACGTGAACACGATCAGGAAGCCCACGGCCCACAGCATCGGCGTTTCGAACGTGAGCGAGCCGCGCCACATCGTGGCGACCCAGTTGAACACCTTGACGCCCGTCGGCACCGCGATCAGCATCGTCGCGTACATGAAGAACAGCTGGCCCGTGACCGGCATGCCCGTGGCGAACATGTGGTGCGCCCAGACCATGAACGAGAGAATCGCGATCGACGCCGTGGCGTACACCATCGAGCTATAGCCGAACAGCGGCTTGCGCGAGAACGCCGGAATCACCTGCGAGACGATCCCGAACGCCGGCAAGATCATGATGTAGACCTCGGGATGGCCGAAGAACCAGAAGATGTGCTGGTACATGACCGGATCGCCGCCGCCTGCCGCGTTGAAGAAGCTCGTGCCGAAGTGACGGTCGAACAGCAGCATCGTGATCGCGCCCGCGAGCACCGGCATCACGGCGATCAGCAGGTAAGCGGTGATGAGCCACGTCCACGCGAACATCGGCATCTTCATGAGCGTCATGCCCGGCGCGCGCATGTTCAGGATCGTCACGACGATGTTGATGCCGCCCATGATCGACGAAGCGCCCATGATGTGGACCGCGAAGATCGCGAAGTCCATGCCGGGGCCCATCTGCGTGGAGAGCGGCGCGTAGAGCGTCCAGCCCGCGGCCGTCGCGCCGCCCGGCGCGAAGAACGAGCCGACCAGCAGACACGCGGCGGCCGGCAGCAGCCAGAAGCTGAAGTTGTTCATGCGCGCGAACGCCATGTCCGAGGCGCCGATCTGCAGCGGCACCATCCAGTTCGCAAAGCCCACGAAGGCCGGCATGATCGCGCCGAACACCATGATCAGGCCGTGCATGGTGGTGAGCTGGTTGAAGAACTCGGGGCGCATGATCTGCAGTCCCGGTTCGAACAGCTCGGCGCGGATGCCGAGCGCCATCACGCCGCCCGACAGGAACATCACGAACGAGAACAGCAGATACAGCGTTCCGATGTCCTTGTGATTGGTGGCCAGCAGCCAGCGTCGCCAGCCGTGCGGTGTCTCGTGCGCGTGATCGCCGTGCACGTGGCCGTGCCCTGCTACATCGTGTCCGATGCTAGACATGACTCTCTCCTGAAGCGAATTGCTTTGCGTCTCTTACTGCAGTTGGTCTGGGCGTGCGTAGGCCCGCTCGTACTGCGTACTGCGCGTTTATTAAATTCTTATGGACTGCTTGCCGTCGCGGCCGTGCTGCAGGCCGCCCGGCTCAAGCCGCCGGGCTGATCGCCACGCGGCGCGCCTCTTTCGGGTCGGCGCCGCCAGTAACGGTTTCCGGCTTCTTCATGATGATGCGGTCTTCGGCGATGCCGGCCGCCTTCAGCGCGTCGCGCACGGCTTGCGCGCGATGCTTGGCGAGTTCGGCGTTCGCGTCGGCCTTGCCGCTCGCGTCGGTGTAGCCCGAGAGCGTGAATTTCGCGTCGGGGTGCGCCTTCGCGTAATCGGCGGCGGCCTGGATCGCGTCCTTCGCGTCGGCGGGCAGCGTGCTCTTGCCGATCTCGAAGTAGACGTTCGCGGGCAGCGACGCGCCGGCTTGCGCCGCGCCGGAGGCTTGATCCGCACCGCTCGCGGCGGCGGCCTGATCCGCGCCAGACGCAGCGGAAGCGCCCGCCGCACCGCTTGCCGCGGCCTGATCGGCACCCGCCGCAGCACCCGCCGCAGCCGTCGCGCCGCCTTCGGGCAGCTTGCCGTTGCGGGCGTCGGCGACCTGACGCGGTTGCAGAAGGTCGCCCATGTGGTTGCCCCACGAATTGCGCTCGAAGGTGATGACCGAAGCGATCTCCACGTCGTTGAGCGTGGGCGCCCACGACGGCATCGCGTTCTTGCCGTGCAGCACGATGCTCACGTGCTCGGCGATCGGACCGTTCGCGACCTTGCTGCCGTCGAGCGCCGGAAACGCGCCCGCGCCCTTGCCGGTCGGCTGGTGGCACACCGCGCAGTTGGCCGCGTAGACCTTCGCGCCGCGCTCCTTCAGTTCCGCGAGCGTGTAGGTCTTGTTCGGGTCGTCGTTGGCGGCCGACATCTTCGCCTTCTGCGTCTGCACCCACTTCGCGTAGTCGTCGTCGGACAGCACTTCGACCACGACCGGCATGTAGGCGTGCTCCTTGCCGCACAGCTCGGTACAGAAGCCGCGGTAGGTGCCCGTCTTCTCGGCCTTGAACCACGTGTCGCGCACGAAGCCCGGAATCGCGTCCTGCTTCACGCCGAACGCCGGCACGTACCACGAGTGCACCACGTCGTTGGCGGTCGTGATCACGCGGATCTTCTTGTTGACCGGCACGACGAGCGGGTTGTCGACTTCCTGCAGATAGGTGTCGGTGATCGGCGCATGGCCGTTCACTTCGGCGCGCGGCGTGGTCAGCGTCGAAAGAAAGCTGATGCCCTCGCCCGGCCCCTTCACGTAGTCGTAGCCCCACTTCCACTGATAGCCGGTGACCTTCACGGTGAGATCGGCGTTGGAGGTGTCTTTCATGGCCACGACGGCCTTGGTCGCCGGCAGCGCCATCAGCACGACGATCACGAACGGCACCACCGTCCAGATGATTTCGACGGTCGTGCTCTCGTGGAAATGCGCGGCCTGATGACCCTTCGATTTGCGGTGCGCAAAAATCGAATAGAACATGACGCCGAATACGCCGATGAAAATCACCGTGCATAGGATCAGCATCATCGTATGGAGGCTGTAAAGCTCTTCTGCGATGCGCGTGACGGGCGGCTGGAGATTGATCTCGTTGACCGCTGGACCGCCCGGACTGTCTCCGACTGCGAGTGCCGCGCCCGCGACCAGAAGTCCGCTGCACGCGAGCACGCCCTGTAGGGCTCGCTTGATTGTTTTCATAGCTTCCTTACCCATATTTTCCATTCAAACCCTCGACCCCGCAGGAAGGTTTCGCAATCAGGTCGCGCCCTGGGGCGCTCGCGCCGCGACTCGTAAAATGACGCAACGCGCATGATTTCAGCCCGCGCGCGCAAGCCACGCACGCAGTTCCCGCGCGAACTGCGCACGCCGATACTGCGGCAGATGCAACCCGACAGCGACCGCCTGGCCGCGGGACACGAGACGCACCGGATCGCGTGGGGTCGCGCCCGGCTCGACCCGGACCCAGCGGGGATTGAATTCGAACTGGGTGAGCGCGTTGGCGCTCATCTGCTCGATCACCAGCCGGTTCGGATATAGCCTGATACGTTCGTAATCGACAGCATGGCGCGCATAGATGGCGAAGGCGCCCCCAACTACCAACAGATCGATTCCAGTGAACGGCAAAACCAGCCAGGCGCCGTGGATCAACAGCAGAACGGCGATCGCGATGGAGACCAGCGCCAGCGACACATAGAACAACACGAATTGTCTGGGCGAAACCGAACAATTGCGCTTCATGGTCCAGTCTTTCAGGACCGGCTCCGGACTCGCCAGCAGATCAGATGTCTGCATCGCTCGCTCCCCCCACTGCAACATCCTCAGACTATCGCCGCTTTGCGCCTTACACAACTGCGGGAGATCTGGACTTGCCGTGTCGGATTTGGGGTCTGCCCGTGCAGCAAGCTGACGCATTATAGGCGCGAACCCCAGCCCTCACAAGCAAGCCCCAATCTGCCTAAAACCCTTACCAGACGGCACTTCCAGCGATTTTTCAACAAAAATTCGGGGGCTTTTCAGGCGCTAATTTCAGGCATAACGAAAGCCCCCTTACCACGTCAGCGATTCCTTGCCGAACCGCGTCCAATATCTTCGATCCGCACGATCCCGTGGCCTTCAGCCGTCGTGCGCGGCACGGCCTTCCAGGCGTGTCCGTAGATGATTTCGAAGGTGAGCGGGATGGTTCCCGCGTTCGGTCCGTCGTGCAACCGGCGCGCCTCGAGCGCGTCCAGCAGCGCACGATAGAGGCGACGCGGCGCGAGCGCCGGCGCGTCGGCGTCGGACGCTTCCCAGCCGAACGGATAGGCGCCCCAGCGGCGCACGTCGGCGAGCAGCTTTTCCGGCGTCTTGTAGGTGACGGTGAGCGTCTCCTGATCCATCACCGGAATCTCAAAGCCGTTCTCGACCAGCATGTCGCCGAGATCGTGCATGTCGACGAAATCGATCACGTGCGGCTGCGTGGCCACGCCGTGCGCGGCCTCGACTTCGGCATAGGCGCCACGTAGCTCCTTGAGCGTGTCGGGGCCGAGCGTGCTGAACATCAGCAGGCCGTTCACCTTGAGCACGCGCTGCCATTCGCCGAACACGAGGTCCGGGCGCGGATGCCAGTGCAGCGCGAGGTTCGACCACAGCATCTCGAATGCGCCGTGCGCAAACGGCAGTTCGGCGAAGTCGGCCTGCGCGAAACGCGGACCGCGTGCGCCGAGCGCCCGGCCGATCGAAACGGGGAGGAACCGGCGCCAGCTCGTGTCGCCGGCGTCGTGCGCGCGGGCGCGCTCGAGCATCGCAAACGAGAGATCGGCGCCGAACACCGGCGCTTCGGGGAAGCGCTCGCGCAGATTCGGGAGGTCGTCACCGGGGCCGCAGCCCAGGTCGAGCACGCACGTGGGGCTCACCTTGATGTAGTCGAGGCGCTCGCGCATGCGGCTCGCGATTTCTCGCGGCAGGAACGCGACCTCGTCGAAAGTCGCCGCGCGACGATCGAAAATCCGCTGCACATGGCGCGGATCATAGGCCGGACGGCCGGGTCTGGGGTGAGACGGGGACATGTCGGTCGTATTGGCGAAGTCTGCGAAGTATACTCGCTCACTCCCATCCTTTCAGTTCACGAGCCCGCTACGGGCCGCCCTTCGATGCCGCCGCCGCCCGCTTCGACGTCCCCTTCGACGTCTCTTGAGTCGCCCGCCTCGCGACGCGCCGCTTGCCGGACCCAGGGTTCGAACCCATCCCGGGCCCTGCCGCGCGTCTGCCAGAGCGTGCGAGCGCGTTGGTCGCGGCTCGCCCACTTCGTGCTGCCCAATCCGTGCCCATTATGCGGCAATTTGACGCGAGGCAGTGTCAGCGTGTCCGGGGCGTCCAGCGCGCGCGGCCTGCTGTGCGAAGGCTGCGATGCCGCGTACTGGAACGAGGCGCGGCTGCGTTGCGCTGTGTGCGCGCTGCCGCTCGCGAGCGCGCGGCGCGGGATGCAGCGGCGGGATGGCGCGGAGGCGGAACGCGGCCGTCATCGCTGCGAGACGTGCCTGAAAACACCGCCCGCCTTCGATGCGACGCTCGCGCTCGCCGACTATCGTGCGCCGCTCGACGGTCTCGCGCGCGGGCTCAAGTTCCGCGCGCGGCTCGCGCTGGGCGAGGAATTCGCGCGGCGGCTCGCGCTGGCCACCGAAGATTGGCTCGATGCTGCGGAGTCCGCCGCGAATGGCGAAACCGACGTGCCCGATCTGATCGTGCCCGTGCCGCTTTCGCGCGAGCGCCTGATCGAACGCGGCTACAACCAGGCGTGGCTGATCGCGAAACCGCTGGCGCGCGCGCTCGGCACGCGCGCCGACGCCACGCTGCTGCGCCGCACGCTGCACACGGCGCCGCAATCGAAGCTCGACCGCGAAACGCGCCGCCGCAACGTGGGCCGGGCGTTCGCGTTGAGGCGCACCGATCTGCGCGGCCTGCACCTGGGCGTGGTCGACGACGTCATGACCTCGGGCGCGACGCTCGACGCCCTCGCCCGCACCCTCAAGGCTGCGGGCGCGCGGCGCGTGACGAATTTCGTCGCGCTTCGCACGCCGAAGGACTGAGCGCCGCGCGCTTTTTTATCGTTTTTATCGTCTTTTCACGAGTTTCATCATCATGTTCAACGTCGTTCTCGTCGAACCGGAAATTCCGCCGAACACCGGTAACGTCATTCGCCTGTGCGCGAACACGGGCGCCCGGCTGCATTTGATCGAGCCGCTCGGCTTTCCGCTCGACGACACGAAGATGCGCCGCGCGGGCCTCGACTATCACGAATACGCGCAGATGCACGTGCACGCCAACTGGGACGCGTTCGTCGCCAAGGAGACGCCCGATCCGTCGCGCATGTTCGCGTTCACCACGCGCGGCTCGGGGCGCTTTCACGATCACGCGTTCCTGCCGGGCGACTGGTTCGTGTTCGGTGCGGAAACGCGCGGCCTGCCCGACGGCGTGCTGGAGCGCTTCGCGCCCGAACAGCGCGTGCGCCTGCCGATGCGGCCCGGCAATCGCAGCCTGAATCTGTCGAATACGGTCGCGGTCGTGGTGTTCGAAGCGTGGCGTCAGGCCGGTTTCGAGGGCGGGGAATAAGGGCGGATTGACGGTGAAGCGTGCTCATCGGGCACGCAGTTCGCGCTCGTAACGCGCGAGCATCGCCTCGTCGAAGCACGCGAAGATCACGCGTTCGAGCGCCGGATACGCGGGCAAGGTGTCGATGACGGTTGCGAACGCGATGCTCACCGCTTCGTCGGGCGGGAATCGGTACACGCCGCAGCTGATGGCGGGAAACGCGATGCTGCGCACGTTCGCCTCGCGCGCGACTTCAAGCGAGCGCCGGTAACACGAGGCCAGCAGGAACGCCTCGTCGTGCGCGCCGCCGTTCCAGACCGGACCAACGGTGTGAATCACGTGTTTTGCGGGAAGCCGGTAGCCGGCGGTGAGTTTGGCGTCGCCGGTCGGACAGCCGTGCAGCGGCTCGCACTCGCGCAGCAGGCCGGGGCCGGCCGCGCGATGGATCGCGCCGTCCACGCCGCCGCCGCCGAGCAGCGAGGTGTTCGCGGCGTTCACGATGGCGTCGACGGCGAGCGTCGTGATGTCCACGACTCGCGCCTCGATGCGGCATTCTCCGAGGGTGAGCATGACGGTCCTCCTTGCGCGCTTGTGCGCAACCTCGCGCAACCTCGCACCCTCACGGCGAAGGCGCGCCGTGGCCGCGCGGGACTATTCCGCCTTCGCGTCGCGCCTGAGCAGGGCGCTCACGGCGTCGCGCGGCGCCACGCCGTCGAACAGCACGGCGCATACCGCCTCGGTGATCGGCATGTCGATCTGATGCGCGCGCGCGATCGCCAGCACGGCGCGCGCGCAGCGCACGCCTTCGGCCACGTGGCCGAGCGCGCCGAGGATGTCGTCGAGCGTGCGCCCGCTCGCCAGCTGCTTGCCGACGGTGCGGTTGCGCGACAGGTCGCCGGTGGCGGTAAGGATGAGGTCGCCGAGGCCCGTGAGACCCGTAAAGGTCTCCGCGCGGCCGCCGAGCGTCACGCCCAGACGCGTCATTTCCGCGAGACCGCGCGTGATGAGCGCGGCGCGTGCGTTCAGGCCGAGGCCGAGTCCGTCCGAGATGCCGGTGGCGATGGCAAGCACGTTCTTGACCGCGCCGCCCACTTCCACGCCGACGACGTCGTCGCCGGTATAGATGCGCATCGCACGGTGATGGAATGCGGCGAGCGTGCGCTCGCGGCAGTCGGCCGACGCACTCGCGACCGTGAGCGCGACGGGCAGACCCTCGCCCACTTCGCGCGCGAAACTCGGGCCGGACAGCACGCCATTGCTCGCGTGGTCGGGCAATTCCGCCGCGACGACCTGATGCGGCATCAACTGCGAGTCGGCTTCGAAGCCTTTGCAAAGCCACACGAAATGCGCGGGCACGCGGCCCATGTCGCGCATCGTGCGCAGCATGTCGCGCAGGCCCGCCACGGGTGTGCCGAGCACGACCAGATCCGCTTCGCCCGCGCCGTAGTCGAGCGCGGCAGCGAGATCGGTTTCGTACTGGAGAGATTCAGGCAGCGAGACGCCCGCCAGATAGCGGGCGTTCTCGTGCGTTTTACGCAGGGCGTCGACGAGCGCGCCATCGCGCGCCCACAACACCGTGTCATGCGCCTGGGCCAGATGGCCCGCCAGCGCGGTGCCCCACGCTCCGGCGCCGAGAACGGCGACTTTCATTCCGATACTCCGCACCGGTTGGTTCGATCAGCGATCAAAAAACGATCAATGCGTGGCGTTGCTGGCGCCGTCCTGCTGCTGCGCGATCTGCTGCAGGCGTTGCTCGTAGAGCGCCTGGAAGTTGATCTCGGCGAGGTGGATCGGCGGGAAGCCCGCACGCGTGATCGCGTCGGCGATGTTCGAGCGCAGATACGGGAACAGGATGGTCGGGCAAGCGATGCCGACGAGCGGATCGACCTGTTCCGCCGGGATGTTGCGGATGTCGAAAATGCCGGCTTGCTTGGCTTCGATCAGGAACGCAACCTTGTCCTTGACCTTGGCGGTGACCGTGCCGGTGACGAGGATCTCGAACACCGATTCCGCGAGGCGTTCGGCCTTGACGTCGACTTCCACTTCAACCGACGGCATGTCCTGCTCAAGGAAGATGGCCGGCGAGTTCGGCTGCTCGAGCGACAGGTCCTTGAGGTAAATGCGCTGGATGTTGAAGAACGGCTGGTTATTCTCGTCAGACATGGTGTTTGGCTTCCTGATTAAATGAACTGCGGCTGCACAGTATCGCAAGGTCTCGCAATGAGGCGAGTCCGCGCGACGCAGCCGCACTGAGCAGCAACAAACGACAACACGCCCGCGCGAACCTTTCCGGCTCGCGCGGGCGAAACCTGGGGCGCTGTTACCGCGCCCGAGCCGCCCTTGCCAGGCGGCGAATGCATCGGACCGACGCGCGGTCCGATGCGCAGCCCGAAACTCAGGCCGCGGCTTCGAGCAGCGGCATCAGGCCGCCTGCACGGTCGAGCGCGGAGAGGTCATCGTAACCGCCCACATGCGTCTCGCCGATATAGACCTGCGGCACCGTGCGACGGCCGGTACGCGTCATCATTTCTTCACGACGCGCCGGATCCCGGTCGATCAGCACTTTCTCGATGTGTTCGACGCCGCGCGACTTTAAAAGACGTTCGGCCATCTGGCAATACGGGCACACCTGGGTGCTGTACATGACCACTTTGTTCACTTCGAACCTCCTTGTTTCACGACCGGCATACCGGCCTGCTGCCAGGCGTTCACGCCGCCGTCCAGCACGTGGACTTCGGCAAAACCGGCTTCCTTCACAAGGCTCGCGGCCTTGTTCGAGTGCTGGCCCGTCTGGCAGACCAGCAGCACCGGGTTGCTCTTGTTCTTCACGAACTGGCCGATCTTGCCCTGCAGCTCGCTCATCGGCAGATGGCGGGCGGCGGGCAGATGGCCCTTCGCGAATTCGTCGGCCGAACGCACGTCGATCACCACCGCGTTGCGGCGGTTGATCATCTGCGTGGCTTCGGCGGCCGATACGCCGCCGCGGCCGCCGCGTTTGAGCGTCGGCCACAGGAGCAACCCTCCTGAGATGAGGACGATCGCGATGAGAACAAGGTTGATGTAATTGGTGAAGAACGTCACGGAGGGGCCGCCGGGAAAAAGAGAAATCGTGGGAAATCGAGTTCGGACAATCCGCTCATTATAAAATAACCGTTTGTCGCAGGGTTGACGCCCCCCAGCCCGGGCGCACAACCCGATGGACCGGGCCGCCCTGGCTTGCTGGCTGTTCCCGTCCCCGATTACCGCTTCTTCACTACCGACCGGCATCCTCATGTACAAACTCGTACTCATCCGCCACGGCGAATCGACGTGGAACAAGGAAAACCGCTTCACCGGCTGGGTGGACGTCGACCTGACCGAACAGGGCAATCGCGAGGCCCAGCAGGCCGGCCAGCTCCTCAAGGCATCCGGCTATGCGTTCGACATCGCCTACACGTCGGTGCTCAAGCGCGCGATCCGCACGCTCTGGCACGTCCAGGACCAGATGGACCAGATGTACCTCCCGGTCGTCCACTCGTGGCGTCTGAACGAGCGTCATTACGGCGCGCTTTCGGGCCTGAACAAGGCGGAAACGGCTGCGAAGTACGGCGACGAACAGGTGCTCGTCTGGCGCCGCAGCTACGACACGCCGCCGCCCGCGCTCGATCCGTCGGACGACCGCACGGCCTACAACGACCCGCGCTACGCCAAGGTGCCGCGCGAGCAACTGCCGCTGACCGAGTGCCTGAAGGACACGGTCGCGCGCGTGCTGCCGCTGTGGAACGAGTCGATCGCGCCGGCCATCAAGTCGGGCAAGAACGTCGTGATCGCCGCGCACGGCAACTCGATCCGCGCGCTCGTGAAGTATCTGGACGGCATTTCGGACAGCGACATCGTCGGCCTGAACATTCCGAACGGCGTGCCGCTCGTCTATGAGCTCGACGAGAACCTCAAGCCCATCACGCATTACTACCTCGGCGACGCCGAGGCCATCGCGCAGGCTCAGGCCGCCGTCGCGAACCAGGGCAAGAAAGCGGGCTGATCCACGCCTCGCTTCGCTCACGCATGACTCTCGCCGGCGCCCGCTCCTTTCGAGCGGGCGCCGGCGGTTTACGCCCAGGCCGGCTGAAGCTGTCGACTCAAGCTCGCATGCCGACTTCGCCTCCGCCGTGTCCGCCCCGCGCTGCGTTATCTCCTGCATCGCCGCTCACGTCATCCCTTGCGCCATCCTTTCGCGCGAGCTACGTGCCGCCATCGTCTTTGCGCACGCTCGCGCGCCAGGCTGACAGCGCCGCCAGCTTCCCGCCAGTTCGCCGCCACACCCGCGTCCAGTCTGCCTCCGAGGCGCAATTCACGGCACAATTCACGGCACGCGGCTTGCGAACCCGGCCGCAGCGCGGTTGTCGAACACGCAACGTTCGGCTGGCCGCGCGCTTCGATTCATGCCCGTTCATCCCTCGAACCCGACGCTGAACGCGCCTTGTACACAGACGCGGCAACTGTGCAGTTATACTTGTCCGTCGCTTTTCCATTAGACGCTGCCACGCGCCTATTTTTCACGCGCCTCGACCGCACGCAACAAACTCTATGCGAAAGAACCTGAAAAACATCGGCCTGATCGCCGCTGGCCTCGCGACCGGCGTATTTGCCACCCTGCAGATTTCCGCCTCGGCGCAGCAGACCCAGCAGACCGTGATCGAGCCGCTGCCGCTCGACCAGCTGCGGCTCTTCGCCGAAGTCTTCGGTCAGATCAAGCATGAGTACGTCACGCCGGTCGACGACAAGAAGCTCCTCACCGCCGCCATCAAGGGCATGGTGTCGAGTCTCGACCCGCATTCGTCGTATCTCGACAAGACCGACTACCAGGAACTCCAGGAACAGACCAAGGGCCGCTTCGCGGGCCTCGGCATCGAGATCTCCTCGGAAGACGGCCTGATCAAGGTGATCTCGCCCATCGAAGACACGCCCGCGTTCCGCGCCGGCATCCGTCCGGGCGACCTCATCACGCGTATCAACGACAAGCCCGTGCGCGGCATGACGCTCGACCAGGCCGTCAAGCAGATGCGCGGCGATCCGGGCACGAAGGTCACGCTCACGATCTTCCGCAAGACCGACGACCGCACCTTCCCGCTCACCATCACGCGCGCCATCATCAAGGTGCAGAGCGTGAAGTCCAAGATCCTGCAGCCGGGTTACGCGTACATCCGCATCACGAGCTTCCAGGAACGCACCACGCCTGACCTCGCAGCCAAGCTGCAGGACATCGCGCGTCAGGAGCCGAACCTGAAGGGCCTCATCCTCGATCTGCGCAACAACGGCGGCGGTCTGCTGCAGAGCGCGGTCGGCGTGGCGGGCGCGTTCCTGCCGGCCGACTCGGTCGTCGTCTCGACCAACGGCCAGATTCCGGACTCGAAGCAGGTCTATCGCGACAACTACGAGAACTACCGCCTGCCGTCGTTCGACGGCGACCCGCTCAAGGGCGAGGCGGCCGAGTTCAAGACCGTGCCGATGATCGTGCTGACCAACGCCTACTCGGCGTCGGCGTCGGAAATCGTCGCGGGCGCGCTGCAGGACCAGAAGCGTGCGCTCATCATCGGCAAGACGACCTTCGGCAAGGGCTCGGTGCAAACCGTGCGTCCGATGACGGCCGACACGGCGCTGCGTCTGACCACGGCGTACTACTACACGCCGAGCGGCCGTTCGATCCAGAACAAGGGCATCCGTCCTGACGTCGCGGTCGATCAGTACGCGGACGGCGATCCGGACGACGCACTCGTTACGCGCGAAGTGGACTATCAGAACCACCTGGCCAACACGCAGGATCCGGACGAGAAGAAGGAGCAGGACGTGCGCGAGCAGGAGCGCATGGACATGCTGCGTCAGCTCGAAGAGCAGAACGACAAGAAGACGCCGGAACAGCGCCAGAAGGATCGCGAGCGCAAGCCGGTCGAATTCGGTTCGACTGACGACTTCATGCTCCAGCAGGCGCTGAACAAGCTTCAGGGCAAGCCGGTGGTCGAATCGAAGTCGCCGATGGAACGCCGCATGGCGCAGCAGAAGCCGCCCACCTCGGCTTCGGCGCCCATCGCCGTGAAGCCGGGCGCGCTGATCATGGCGCCGGGCGCGTCGGCTCCGGCCGCTGCATCGGCGCCCGCGCCGGCGTCGGCTCCCGCGAAGTAAGCTGCATCTGCCTCACCCGCTCCGGGGGCCGCGTTAGCACCACCACGCGCGCCCCGGAGCGAAGCTCCCGCCGCCGGTACAATACGAACTTCGCGACTTTCGCGAATCCGTATTTCCGGCGCGCGTCTCACGGTCTTCTGTCCATCGCGCGCCTCGCACCGTGCGCCCCGCGATGAACGACGACCAACTCCTCCGCTATTCCCGCCATATCCTCGTCGACGAGATCGGCATCGAGGCGCAGCAGCGCTTTCTCGACGCGCATGCACTCGTGATCGGCGCGGGCGGCCTCGGCTCGCCGGCGGCGATGTATCTCGCGGCGTCGGGCTTGGGCACGCTCACGCTCGTCGACAACGACACGGTCGATCTCACCAATCTGCAGCGGCAGATCATGCACGAGACGGCGTCGGTGGGCCGCGCCAAGGTCGAGTCGGGCCGCGACGCCATCGCGCGCCTGAATCCGGAAGTGACGGTCAACGCCGTGCAGGCGCGCATCGACGACGCCTGGCTCGACGAGCAGGTGCCGAAGATGAGCGTGGTGCTCGATTGCACCGACAACTTCGCCACGCGCCACGCGATCAACCGCGCCTGCGTGAAGCATGGCGTGCCGCTCGTCTCGGGCGCGGCGCTGCGCTTCGACGGCCAGATCAGCACCTTCGATTTCCGCCGCGAAGACTCGCCCTGCTACGCCTGCGTGTTCCCCGAGGATCAACCGTTCGAGGAAGTCGCGTGCTCGACGATGGGCGTGTTCGCGCCGACGGTCGGCATCATCGGCGCGATGCAGGCCGCGGAAGCGCTGCGCGTGGTCGGAGAGATCGGCACGCCGCTCGTCGGCCGGCTGATGATGCTCGATTCGCTGCGCATGGAGTGGAACACGATGCGCATCGCGCGCCAGCCCGATTGCCCCGTCTGCGGCGAACGGCACGTGTGAGCGCGCCAACAAAAAAGCCCCGGCATGCCGGGGCTTTTTTGCTTTTGAAGCACGAGGAGTACGGGAAGCCCGAGAAGCAAAACCGCGCAAATCACGCCTGCGCAAGACGCACCAACGCCGCCTGCAACTCTTCGGGCTCATAGGCGGCCAGCACATCGGCGACCGGCTTTTCGAGCGCCTTCAACTGCGAGCGCAGGATCTCCTGCTTCACCACCAGCAACTGGCTCGGATGCATCGAGAACTCCGTGAGCCCCATGCCGAGCAGCAGTCGCGTGAGCTGCGGATCGCCCGCCATCTCGCCGCACACGGAGACCGGCACGCCCGCGCGCTTCGCTTCGCGCAGCGTGTGCGCGATCAGTTGCAGCACCGCCGGATGCAGCGGGTCGTAGAGGTCGGCCACGGCGTTGTCGGCGCGGTCGATCGCGAGTGTGTACTGAATCAGATCGTTGGTGCCGATCGAGAGGAAATCGAGCCGGCGCAGGAACATCGGCAAGGCCAGCGCCGCCGCCGGAATCTCGATCATCGCGCCCACCTGGATGTTCGAGTCGTAGGCGAGGCCCGCGTCGTCGAGCTGACGCCGCGCCTCGCGGATCAGGTCGAGCGTCTGGTCGATCTGCTGCGCGTGCGCGAGCATCGGAATCAGGATCTTCACGTTGCCGAACGCCGAGGCGCGCAGGATCGCGCGCAACTGCGTGAGGAACATCTGCGGCTCGGACAGGCTCCAGCGGATCGCACGCAGCCCCAGCGCCGGGTTCGCGGCGGTCTCGTAGCCGTCGGCGCCGGTGAGCGCATCGAGCGGCTTGTCCGCGCCCACGTCGATTGTGCGGATGGTCACGGGCAGCCCGTTCATCAGCTCGGCCGCGCGCTTGTAGGCCTCGAACTGCTCGTCCTCCTCCGGCAACTGGTCCTTGTGATTCATGAACAGGAACTCGGTGCGGAACAGACCCACGCCGGTCGCGCCCGAATCGAGCGCCGCCTGGGCGTCCTCGGGCAGCTCGATGTTCGCGCTGAGCTGGATGCGCGTGCCGCACAGCGTCTGCGTGGGCGAGAACTTCAGGCGCTGCAGCTTGCGGCGCTCGAGCGCCATCTCGCTCTGACGATAGGTGTACTCCTCGAGCACGATGGGCGCGGGATCGACGATCACCACGCCATGATCGCCATCGACGATGATGAGATCGTCCTGGCGAATCAGCGCGCTCGCCTGCTGCACGCCGACCGCCGCCGGAATGCCCAGGCTGCGCGCGACGATCGCCGTATGCGAGGTGCGGCCGCCCAGATCGGTGACGAAGCCCTGGAAGGTTTGGCCCTTGAACTGCAGCATGTCGGCGGGCGCGATGTCGTGCGCGACCACGATCATCTCGTCGCAACTGCCGTGCAGCGGCGTGGGCGACGCGCCCGCGAGCGCCTTGAGCACGCGCTCGACCACCTGCTCGATGTCGGCCTTGCGTTCGCGCAGGTATTCGTCCTCGACTTCGTCGAAGTGGCGCGTGAGGCGTTCGAGCTGCTCGGTGAGCGCCCACTCGACGTTGAAGCGGCGCGTGCGGATGAGGTCCATGGTTTCCTGCACGAGCATCACGTCGTTCAGGATCATGAGATGTACGCCGATGAACGCGCCCATTTCGCTGGGCGCGTCGGCGGCGAGGTCGGCGCGCAAGGTGTCCAGCTCCTGCTCGACGCGCTTGAGCGCGGCCCGGAAGCGCTCGATTTCGGCTTCGATCTGCGACAGCTCGACCAGATAGTGATCGACGTCGAGCGCGGCCGGAGCGATCAAATACGCCCGCCCGATGGCAATACCGCGCGATACGGGAATTCCATGCAGCGTGAACGGCACGCGCACCTCCTCTGGTTATGTGATGCCGCGGCAAACCGCTGCAATGCGCACTCTCTGACCCCGCCCGTCATTATAAATTCCGCTGCGTGCCGATGTTTCCCGGCGACACGCGTTTTGCAGCGCGGCAAGTCTTCGCGGTGCGGGGCGTGTCCTCGTATGTCGTCCGGCTTGCGCCGATCTTTAGGTCTTGCAAGACACCGTAAGCGAATACCGCGTCGAGCAAATGAAAACGCCGCGTCGAGACGCGGCGTCGGGAGGCTAACAGCGGCCGTGCTTCACTGGCCTTCGCCGAACTTGTCGGCGATGAGCTTGAGCAGCGCGCTCATGGCGTCCTGCTCGTCGGGGCCTTCCGTTTCGATCAGCACCGTGCTGCCGATGCCCGCGGCCAGCATCATCACGCCCATGATGCTCTTGGCATTGATGCGGCGGCCGTTGCGGCTCATCCAGATTTCCGACTGATAGTTGCCGGCCAGTTGCGTCAGCTTCGCCGACGCGCGCGCATGCAGGCCGAGTTTGTTCACGATGGTCGTTTCTTGTTGCAGCATAGGTCGATCCAGACGCAGGGTAGTTGGAGTGATGCGGTGAGATTGTGCGACGCCGTGGCCCGGCGTGCTCGCTGCGCGGCCCGCGCCGCGCGCGATGCTGCGGCGCAGCGAGCCGCGCCGCCGTAATTCGACGGGCGGGCTCAGGCCGCGCCGGCGGGTTTGAGCGCGCCGGCGAGGCGGCTTGCGACGTCCGCGCAGTCGGCTTCGGCCAGCACGGGTGCGGTCTTCGCACCGAGCACGCTCGCGCCGACGGGCTTCGAGGCCATGCCCGCGGCCGCGTCGGAGGCCGCTTCCGCGCACGGTGTGGGCGCGCAGCCGCAGTCGTTGACGGGTTGCGGCGTGCTCGGGCCGATCGGCTGCACGCCTTTGCTCGCGCCCGCCAGCGCCTTTTCGACGAGCGTGTCGAGCGGCGTCGCGCGGTAACAGACCGCACGCACCAGCATCGGCAGATTCACGCCCGCCAGCACGCGCACCTGCGGCAACGTCGCGAGACGCGCGGCGATGTTCGAAGGCGTGGCGCCGAACATGTCGGTGAGCACGAGCGCGCCGTTTTCCTCGCGCAGGCGCTCGATTTCGGCGTTGGCCTGGGCGACCACCTCGGCGGGGTCGCTGTCGGGCAACACGTCGAGCGCACCGATGCGCGCCGGACAACCGCCGTAAATATGGGCAATGCACTCGCGCAGCGCGGTGGCGAGCGGTGCGTGGGCGATGATGAGAATCCCTGCCATGTCAGCTTGACTGCAATAAACGGCTTCGGATGATGCTGGCGCCGACCGGTGGCCAGCCGTGGGCCATCAGGGTCGGAACGTGCTCGGGCGCGCTTCTGGCGATGCAACACGCGCGGTCCGGATACGAACTCGCGGCATTGTAGCAGGGTCATTTTCGCGCAGACCATGCGGTTTTGCTCGCGTTTTTCATTCCGCACGCATCAACCGCACAATCAGGCATGCGCAGTTTTTGTGCCCTGCAGCAGCGCCGCACGCGCCCTCATCTGTCAGATGCCGGCGCGGCGCCGGGAATCAAGCGCCTCGCTGTCGCGTTCGAGCAACCCCTCGACACGCGGCAGGAAACCGTCAAAGCGCGCTCATTCAGGCCGCGGCGCGCTCCAGCGCGTCGATGAACATCGCGGCCACGTCGAAGCCGGTCTGCTCCATGATTTCGCGGAAGCAGGTCGGGCTCGTGACGTTCACTTCAGTGAGCCAGTCGCCGATCGCATCGAGCCCCACCAGCAGCAGCCCGCGCGCGGCCAGCGTCGGCCCGAGCGCTTTGGCGATCTCCATGTCGTGCGCCGTGAGCGGCTGCGCGCGGCCCAGACCGCCCGCGGCCAGATTGCCGCGCACCTCGTTGCCTTGCGGAATGCGCGCGAGCGAGTACGGCACCGGTTCGCCGCCGATCAGCAGGATGCGCTTGTCGCCGTCCTTGATTTCGGGGATGAACTTCTGCGCCATCACGCTGCGGCGGCCGTCCTCGCTCAGCATCTCGATGATCGAGCCGAGGTTCATGCCGTCGGCCTTCACGCGGAACACGCCCATGCCGCCCATGCCGTCGAGCGGCTTGAGGATCACGTCCTGATGTTCGTCGTGGAATTTGCGCAGGCGCACGGCGTCGCGCGTCACCAGCGTGGGCGCGACGAACTGCGGAAATTCGCCGATCGCGAGCTTTTCCGAGTGATCGCGGATCGCCTGCGGCTTGTTGAAGATCTTCGCGCCCGCGCGCTCGGCCATTTCCAGCAGCCACGTCGACGTGACGTACTCCATGTCGAACGGCGGATCCTTGCGCATCAGCACCGCGCCGAACTCCGTGAGCGCGCGCGTGGCGTCCGTGGCCGTGAACCACGGCGCGCGATGCAGGTCCGCCGTATCGCCGACGATCTCGACGCGCCGCACGTCGGCTTCCACGCGCCCGTTCACCCAGGCGAGCTGCTGCGGCTCGCACGCATAGAGCGTGTGGCCGCGCTTCGCGGCCTCGGCCATCATCGCGTAGGTCGAATCCTTGTAGATCTTGAACCGCTCGAGCGGATCGGCGATGAAGAGAATGTCCATGTCGTCCCTGCTGTATCCGTGCTGTTATGACGGCTGCGCCCGCACAGGGCGGGCGCAGCGTCGTGTTATCGGTCGTGTCGGGCGCGGGTGAGCGCCGCTATCGTCAGACCTGGATGGCTTCCGGATCGGTCTTTTCCAGCTCCACCGATGCCGCCAGCAACCCGAGGCGCGCGACCACGCCATACATGTAAAAGCGGTTCGGCGGCGCCGCGCCCGGCTTCGCGCGCGTGTCGGGCAGCGCCGTGTGCTCGAAGCCCAGCGGCACGAAGTGCATGCCCGGCGCGTTCAGGTTCTGGTCGCGCTCGCGGCTGCCGTGCGCGCGGTAGAAACCGCCCACCACGTAGCGGTCGATCATGTAGACGACCGGCTCGGCCACCTCGTCGCCGATGTGCTCGAAGGTGTAGACGCCTTCCTGCACGATCACGTCGTGCACCTCGAGCCCGTCCTTCGTGGCCGACATCTTCGCACGTTCGCGCTTGGTGAGCGCGGCGACCTCCGAGGCGTCGTGCACCGTCATCACGCCGCGGCCGTCGGTGCCCGCGTCGGACTTGATCACCACGTAGGGCTTTTCGGTGATGCCGTACTCGCGGTACTTCTTCGCGATCTTCTTGAGCACCGCGTCGATCGCGGTGGCCAGTTGCTCCTCGCCCGTGCGCGCCTCGAAGTCGACGCCTTCCACGTGTGCGAAGTACGGATTGATCATCCACGGATCGACGCCCACCATCTTCGCGAACTTCTTCGCGACGTCGTCGTAGCACGAGAAGTGCGTCGATTTGCGGCGCACCGCCCAGCCCGCGTGCAGCGGCGGCAGCAGATATTGCTCGTGCAGGTTCTCCAGCACGGGCGGAATGCCGCCTGACAGATCGTTGTTCAGAAGAATCGAACACGGGTCGAAGTTCTTCAGGCCGAGACGGCGCTGCGAGCGTTCGAGCGGCTCCAGCACGATCTTCTGGCCGTCCGCCAGCGAGATCGTGACCGGCCCGGCGATGGTTTCGTCGAGCGTGCCGAAGCGCACGTTCAGGCCCGCCTGACGCATGATCGTGGCGAGCCGCGCGACGTTCTCCAGATAGAACGCGTTGCGCGTGTGCTGCTCGGGAATCACGAGCAGATTCTTGGCGTCCGGGCAGATCTTCTCGATGGCGGCCATGGCGGCCTGCACGGCGAGCGGCAGCACCTCCTGCGGCAGGCAGTTGAAGGCGCCCGGGAACAGATTGGTGTCGACCGGCGCGAGCTTGAAGCCGGCGTTGCGCAGGTCCACCGAACAGTAGAACGGCGGCGTGTGCTCCTGCCATTCGAGGCGGAACCAGCGCTCGATGGCCGGCGTCGCGTCGAGGATGCGCTGCTCCAGTTCGAGGAGCGGGCCATTCAACGCCGTGACCAGATGCGGGACCATATGGAATTACTCGCGGACGAAAGCTTATTGGATTGTAGGGAAACCGGTGGTCTATCTGGGGACGATTGCGCCGGATGCAAGGCACTTTCCCCTTACACCTTATAGGGTTACTCGCGGCTTGCTCGCGGATCGCGCGTCACCCGGCGACTCGCCGGCCATCCCTGCATCCCTGGTGGATATCCATTCTGGACCGCGTGCGCCGTCGCGCGCAATGGAGTCCCACGAAATGAAGGGACACTTTTCGGCGCCAAGCCGACGCCCTTTCTGCGCATTTCCCCGCGTTTCCCCGCATTTCCGCCCACTTCGGCGCATTGCTCCCTGCACGCAGCTAACACGCGCGACGCGACTTTATTCCCGCGCCATGCGAGGCGCAAACGCAAGGCGCGAACGCAAGCCCGGCGCCCGCGCTCCGCGACAGCGCCCGCAGAAAAAGAAAGGGCCCGCCATGAAGACGGGCCCAAGTCGCTGTGCTCCAGTACTACCTGTACTGCCCTACAACCTCAAACCATGCATCGAAACATGGATCGAACGTTATTCCACACGCTCGCCGTGCAGGATGACGTCGAGACCTTCGCGCTCTTCTTCTTCCGTGACGCGCAGGCCCATCACCATGTCGATGACCTTCAGCAGGACGAAGCTGACCACGCCGCTGTAGATCAGGGTCGTCGCAACACCCTTGATCTGGAGGATCACGCTGCCGTCGGCGCCGCCGATGTCCTTGACCGCGAACACGCCGGTCAGGATCGCGCCGATGATGCCGCCGATGCCGTGCACGCCGAATGCGTCGAGCGAGTCGTCATAGCCGAACTTGTGCTTGAGCCACGTCGCCGACCAGAAGCAGACCACGCCTGCCACCACGCCGATCACGATCGAACCCATCACGCCGACGAAGCCCGAAGCCGGCGTCACCGCGACCAGACCGGCCACTGCGCCCGAAGCGATGCCGAGCACCGAAGGCTTGCCCTTGGCGATCCACTCCGCGAACATCCAGCCGAGCGCCGCGCATGCCGTGGCGATCTGCGTCGTGAGCATCGCGAAACCGGCACGGCCGTCAGCCGCCACTGCTGAACCCGCGTTGAAGCCGAACCAGCCCACCCACAGCATGGCCGCGCCCATCAGCGTGAGCACGAGGTTGTGCGGCGCCATCACTTCGCGGCCATAGCCGACACGCTTGCCGAGCACGAGGCAGCACACGAGACCGGCCACACCGGCGTTGATGTGCACCACCGTGCCGCCTGCGAAGTCGAGGATGCCGGCGCTGGCGAGCCAGCCGGTCGGTTCCCAGACCATGTGAGCGATCGGCGCGTAGACGATGATCGACCAGAGCGACATGAACACCAGCATCGCCGAGAACTTCATGCGGTCCGCGAACGCACCGGTGATGAGCGCCGGGGTGATGATCGCAAACGTCATCTGGAACACGAAGTACACGCTTTCCGGGATGGTCGGCGCGAGGTGGCTGACCGTCAGCGTCGTCGCCTTGTCGCCCTTGATGTAGTTCATGCCTTCAAGGAACACGCGCGAGAAGCCGCCGATGAACGAGTTGCCCGGCGTGAACGCCAGCGAGTAACCGATCACCGTCCAGATCACCGTGACGACGCAGGTGATGGCGAAGCTCTGCATGAGCGTCGCGAGCACGTTCTTCTTGCGGACCATGCCGCCGTAGAACAGCGCGAGACCCGGGATCGTCATGAACAGCACGAGCGCCGTGGAAGTCAGCATCCAGGCGGTGTCGCCCGAGTTGATCTTCGACGAATCGACCGAGAACGGCGCGGTCGGTGCGGCGGGTGCCGCGTCGGCGGCCGAAGCGGCGGCGGGCGCGCTTGCGGCGGCGCCGGATGCCGCGTCGGCGGCGGGTGCGGAGGCGGCGGGCGCTGCTGCAGCCGCCGAAGCGTCAGGCGCAGCGGAAGCTGCGGGGGCCGACGCCGCGGCCGGCGCCGAAGCGTCGTCCGCGAGGGCGGCGCCGATGCCGCCGGCGAGCAGCGAGCCGGCCATCAGCAGGGACATCAAAAGTTTGCGCATCTCGGTTTCCTCTTGTCTCTCTCGTCTATCGACTATCGCGTGTGCTGCTGTTGATCAGAGCGCGTCGGCGCCGGTTTCACCGGTGCGGATGCGGATGACCTGTTCGATGGGGGTGACGAAAATCTTGCCGTCGCCGATCTTGCCCGTGCGGGCGGCGCGCTCGAGCGCTTCGATCGCCTGGTCGACGATGTCGTCGGACACGGCGGCCTCGATCTTCACCTTGGGCAGAAAGTCGACGACGTACTCCGCACCGCGATACAGCTCGGTGTGACCCTTCTGACGGCCGAAGCCTTTCACTTCGGTGACCGTAATCCCCGAGACACCGATGGCCGAGAGGGCCTCGCGCGCCTCATCGAGCTTGAACGGCTTGATGATTGCTGTAATCAGTTTCATGTAGTCCTCGCTGTAGTTGCTTCATCCCGTGTTTATTTCTGCAACGGGCGCCTGCGGTGCGGGTCTCGCCCCGCTGGCGCACCGCGAGCCAGCCGTTTTTCGGTGCGCGGGACGGTATTAGCAACACCCGTGCCAATTTGATCGATCGCACGTTCTGACGGAGTTCGATGCAGGATTGGTCTATCCCGTGGACAATGCGCGTCTCGCGTGCGCAAGCTCGCGCGAAGGCGCTTTTCGCCGCGTCCCGATTCGCCCGAAAGCCGCGCCAAAGCGGGTCCAGGCGCGGCGCGGGCTCGGCCGAGGCAGCGCCTGGCCGGACGGCTAACGTGGGGCCCGCGCGGTGGCGGCGGCCTGGGATCGTTGCTAGAGTGTTCTCAGGCCTCGCGTGATCGCGCAGGCATGCAGGCGCCGCGCAAAGCCGCCTCGGCGCGTGCTTGCGGGCCGCGTGAAGGCGCGCGGCAGGCAGGGCGAAGGCACGCGGAGGATGCACCGCGCGCGCCACGCACCAGATGCGCACACGGGTATCGCCCGACTTGCGGGTTTCGCACCAAGATCGGTCACGACCCAAAGCGAGGCACAGTCGAAACGAAACTTGCACACATTTTGTGCAACGAAGGGGAAGCGAATGAAACAACCGAACGATGTATTCAACGACATTCAGTCGAAGGTCAGCGACCTGCTGAAGAACTCGCCCGCGCGCGACGTCGAGCGCAACGTGCGCGCGATGCTCTCGCAGGGCTTCTCGAAGCTCGAACTCGTCACGCGTGAGGAATTCGACGCGCAGGCGCAAGTGCTCGCCCGCACGCGCGCACGCCTCGAAGAACTCGAACGCCGCGTGGCCGAACTCGAACAGAAGCTGCCGGTCACTGGCCAGTCGTCCTGAACAATTCTGTCGTTGCTTAAAGCAACTTAAGGCAAGCGAGCCGTAACGGTTTCGAAAAGGAACCGTAAAGGGGCACGCGCCTCACCAGCCTGGCGCATGGGCCGCGCGCGACCTCCACGTCGCGCGTGCGCCGCGCGTGTGCCGTCTCCCGGAGATCCCCATGTCGCTTGCCGTGGTGCGCAGCCGCGCGCCGGCTGCTGGCCGCGCGCCCGACGTTACCGTCGAAGTCCATCTCGCCAACGGCTTGCCGTCGTTCTCCATCGTCGGCCTGCCCGATCTCGAAGTGCGTGAAAGCCGCGAGCGCGTGCGCGCCGCGCTCAGCAATTGCGGCTTCGATTTTCCCGTGCGCCGCATCACCGTGAATCTCGCGCCCGCCGATCTGCCCAAGGAATCGGGGCGCTTCGACCTGCCGATCGCGCTTGGCATCCTCGCGGCAAGCGGACAGATTCCCGCCGCTGCGCTCACCGACTGGCGCGAGTTCGCGGGCGAGCTATCGCTGACCGGCGCGGTGCGGCCCATGCGCGGGGCGTTCGCGATGGCGTGCGGCACGGCGCGCGCGCACGCGCACTCACATAGCGCGGCCGCCGAAGCGCACGACCGGACTGACGCCGATCTCCACCCGTCGTGCGCACCGCGCACGCCCCAGCTCTATCTCCCCGCCGACAACGCCGCAGAAGCCGCGCTCGTGCCCGATGTCGATGTCTACGCGGTCACCGACCTGCGCGCGCTGTGCGCGCATCTCGCGGGCGCGGAAGACGCGCGCCTCGCGCCCGTGCGCGCCCGCGCCCTCGACACCGCGGCGGCCGGCGCCCTGCCCGACATGGCCGACGTGATCGGCCAGCGCGGCGCCCGGCGCGCGCTCGAAGTGGCAGCCGCGGGCGGCCATCACCTGCTTAATTTATGGCCAATTAAACCCGGCTCTGACCCAACAAAGCTCCCAATTTTTGGTGTCTGTTGGATTCGCAATCCTTCAAGCAGTTGGGCGCCGACCTTTCACAAGTTCGGTTGATGCAAGACTAGCTCCCGATCAGTCTCTGATAGAATTTGCCGACATTTTCTGCTCCGGAAAAACTTACAGTAACAAGAGGGATGCAGTTGGCGGACAATCTGAAAGCTACCCGAGAGATCGCGGAACTCCTCCGCGAAGCCACGAGCCTATTTGTTGTAAGCAATTTCCTCAAGGCGCACAGCGTTGCGTCGTCCGCTGGGACATGGGACGACATGATCAACAAGCGCCTGATTCCGAGGGTGGAGGACGGCACTCTCACTAATGCGGACCTACTGAACCTGTTGCGCTCAGTAGAAGAATGCGGTCGGCAGCACGTATTCCTCTACTTTTGCCCCAAAGCCCGCGCGCAGGAACTGATCGATCGCAAACGAGTACTGCAAGCTGCAAAGAGCAAAGGTCTCGTTCAACTTCTCTCGGAACCACTCGCGCTGTCGAAACCGGCCCAACCGCAATTGGTAGACATTCGTTGGGAGACTGCGAAGATTGATCTCAGCCTTACGGTTAAAGAGGTCGAAACAAGAACGTATCAGAAGTACGTCGGAACGAAGCCGTACGGAGACGAACTGCATAAGATCTATGCGCGTGTACAGGAACGTGCGATCAATCTAGCCAAACTGCATCATGATGGGCTGTTAGAGATCCGCATCGCGGCTCATTCGAACAGCACGAAATATGAACTAGACGTCGCTCGATTTTGGAACCACATCTCCGCGTTTTTGCCGAGACATGACTTCACCGAGTTGTCGCTCTCCACCGCAAAAGATAGATTGTGGTCGGAGCGAAAAGAGCTATCTGAGACAATTCGGTACACCGATTCCACGATCCGGAACGAAGCGGGGAATCTACTGAAAGGCGCTACGGGAAGTCTGGCAAGCGACCTGCTTGCGGACACTGCGGTAAGCGAAAGCTTGGACTATCTGCTGGAACACGACGATGCTGCGTATTGTGACGGTGCTAACATTTGGTTCAGGGAAACCGCTGGCCTGTCGGCTGATATCCACGTTCTCCTTGGCGGAGAGGTGAATGAGTTCGCACTACCAGCGAACTGTACCGAGGAGGACTATCGGTATGTTGTTGATCGACTTCGGAGCCTTAATCGAAGAGTTTCCGGAGGAAGCTGAAAGCCTTCGGCGGCTAGCTGTCCTTTTCGGTTCCGAAGACCAAGCGCCTCGCACGAAGGAATTGACGGTACAGCGCGTCTTCGACGTCGCTCGTCCGTCTTCTCAACGCGTACTTCTGAAAATGCTCCACAGGCTGGTTCAGCAAGGAGCACTCGAAAAGATCATACGAGTCGAGTCTGACGCCTTAGGCGGAATCGGTGATTTCCCTTCTGTATCTGACGTGCCACACGTAATGTTTGATCCGCGCATTGGGCATGAAATCGAGGTGCGCCCTGACCAATTGCGCCTGATGTATAGGTTCAAACCTACGCAAGAGGCCCACTAGAGTGAGTTCGCCTCTCTTGCCACAAATCCTTTCCCAGCTGCAAGCCATACCCGCTGATCAGCGCCTTGGTTATATCCAAGCGAAACTCGCTGAAATACCTGACGAAGAGGAGCGGAGCCTTATCGAGGCTGGCGTGCTGCTAGGAATGCACGCCGGGACGTCAGCCCCTCGCGAACACGTCGTCGTTCTCGTTCATGGCATCCGAACTTACGCCGAATGGCAGGAAAGGCTTGCAGCGCATCTAACCGAAGCCGGATTCCAGCACGTCTATCCCATTGGATACGGTTTTTTTGATGCTTTAAGGTTTCTTAGTCCGTTTTTCACGCGACAGCAACCTATCGATCGCGTAACAAGAGAAATCAGGACGATCAAGGCAAAACATGGAGACGTCGATGTTTCTGTTGTAGCTCATAGCTTCGGAACGTATGTCATGTCGAAGATATTTGACGACGCAACAGACCTCCGCTTCCACCGGGTCGTGCTATGTGGCTCGATTGTTCCGACGAAATATCGTTGGGACAAAGTCAGCGATCGCATTCATGGCACCGTCATCAACGACGTTGGCACGCGGGATTATTGGCCGGTCATTGCGTCCAAGGCGTCTTGGGGCTACGGTGCCAGCGGAACCTTCGGTTTTAAAACCGCAACAGTAAAAGATCGCTTCCATGACTGCGGACACAGCGAATTTTTCTCGGACGACCTCATGAGTCGGTTCTGGGTTCCACTACTGCAAGATGGGCAACTAGTACCATCCGCCTGGACGCGAACGCGTCCACGTGCCCATTCGCTGCTATCAATGCTTTCGTGGCTCCCCGTCAAAACATTCGCCGCTGCGGCAATCGTTCTGCGCGCAACGTCACTATTTGTTCATCGCGCGCTCTGGTAGCGTTCGTCATGGTCAAACGAAAGTTTTTTTCGAACAATGTGAACGCTTGCCGAATTCGCTGTTCGGCAAGATCACGGCCTACTGTCAGCTACTTGTAAAACCACTGACGACCTGCTTGATAACGCCCATGAGTATTTCGCGTTTTTCGAGCGTCAACCCGTCAAGCATTTCTGCAATTCGCTGCGCCTGATCCAACTTCCTGTTGGACGCCTCTGCGATAAGCGTTTCCAGTTCGCAATCGAATATTTCGGCAAGCTCTGCCAACCGGACTACCGATGGAACGGCCACGCCAGTCTCAATACGGGACACAGCTTCTCGGCTGATACCCAACGCTTCGGCAACCGCTTCCTGCGACAGCCCTACCTCCCCTCGTCTCAACGCTATAGCCCGTCCCACTGCCTTCACCAAAGCGTTCTTCTGCTGCTCGTTCATATGTGACCTTTTACGCACGGACGTAATAGTCACGGTCGGGCTAAAGAATTCCCATGAATTGCCGAATTACATTGTGATGTTTAACATCACATACATATAATTTTTGCCAATCTGATGGGATGACCACCCATGCTTGCCATCAGGCTCGAAATACCATAACCCATTGATTCTTAGGCAAAAAACAATGTACGAATCCCAAAACGCTAGATAGTATGGAACTGTCGATTTGACAAATTCATTCGGATAAAACTATGAGCGTGAAGACGGAAGTCAAGGGATCGGGTGCGGGCGAAACGGTTGCGGCGCAGGCAGGCGGCGCAGACGAAGCGAAAAACAGCACTGCGGGGGTAGAGAAGAAGGAGAAACCGGCACGGAAGACGGAAGCGACGGACACGCCCGAGAAGTTCAAGGCCACGCTGGCCGAACTCGATGAGCAACGCACGGCATTGGCGAAATCGGCCATCGAGCAGTTGAAGCCCGGTCGACCGTTCGATCCGGCAGTGGTTCGCCAGATCAACAAGATCGAGACGAAGAAGAACCGCCTGATCGTGTCGCGATTCGCCTCGCTGCTTCGGAAGAACAATCCGGCGGTTCAGGCCATCGTTCACCAGATCATCGAAATCTGAACGCCACCGTGCTGATGAACAACCGGGCGCATTCCGATGCGCTCGCAAATCAAATTCGCGTCATGTCATCTTCGGCATGACGCATCGGGGCGTTGCGTTCGCTCACATAGTCGGAGCGCAACGAAATAGAAGCAGCAATACCAACAGATAACAAGGTCAACAAATGACGTTGAAGGTTGCAAGAACAATCGCTATCGGGGTAAGCGCAGTCCTGATTTCGGCATGTGGAGGCGGAGGCGGTGGTTCGGCATCGACGGCTTCCGCTCCTAGCACGGCCTCGGCACCGACTACGGCTTCCGCTCCCACCACTGCATCGGCACCTACGGCGGCAACACCTATTCCGGTTCAGGCATCGTCGTATCTGAACAAGATGGCTGCCGCCGCTGCAATCGGTCCGCAGCCGCTTCCGTCGGAAGTCACTCAAGGTAACGCCGTTGCATTCGGTGACTTCTTTCAGGATGGCACGTATTCGATGGTCACGGCGACTTGCGCCGACACGAATTGCGGTGGCCCCGGTGGAAACGGAACGATCCACTTCTACAAGCTGATCAGCGGACAATGGGTCGATCACACGTCCGATATCCTGTCCGACAATACCGGCTGCGACCACCCGCGCAAAGCAATCGTCGCCGACTTCAACGGCTCCGGCAAACCCGGCGTATTCTTCGCGTGTCACGGCGTGGATTCGGCACCGTTTGCAGGCGAACAACCTCGCATTCTGTTGCCGCAAGCAAACGGCAAGTACACGAACACGTTGCTCCCGTTCACCGGCTATTTCCACAGCGCTTCTGCTGCCGATTTCAACGGCAAGGGATACGCCGACATCGTGGTGGCCGATCCGAGCGTCAACAAATCGCCGTACTTTCTCGTGAATAACGGCGACGGCACGTTCACCGCCGACAAATCGGTTCGACTACCGGCCACCATGCTTCCGTATGATCCGACGACGGGTGCGGCGCAGGACAACTGCATCTCCGCTGGCTGCTCCGCCGAAATCGACACGGCCGAACTGATCGATTTCAGCGGCACCGGCAAGTTCGATCTGTTCCTTGGTGGACGCTCTCTCGATCCCGAGGGCATCGGCAACTGGATTCCGACGATCTTCCACAACCAAGGGAACAACACGTATTCGCAAAGCAACGTGACCACGCTGCCGTACAGCACGACGTATCAAACGGCGCTCGATATCGTCTACACGAACAACTCCATCTATCTGACGAACGTACAAAGCATGCCGAACGGCTCTGCATCGATTTATGGCTACAGCGACATCGAGAAGAACAGCGGCACCAACTTCCAGACGAACGCAACGCTCTGGAATGGAACGGCACCGTTCGCGAATTCGATGACGTGGATTAACTGGATCATTCCGTATCAGGGAAAGATCGACGCGATGAACTCGACGTACAACGTCTCGGTCTCGCAGTAAACGCAAAAACGACGCCGCTGGATCGGCGGCGTCGCATCAATGATCACTCATTCATGAAAACAGCCAATTTCCTGATCGGCGTCGTGTTGCTCGCCGGATCGACTTGTGCTTCCGCTCAAGCCGATAATCCGGCGAAGCAGTGGAAGCGTGCCGCCAACGAAGCAAACAATGTATTCCTCGCTGGCCGCAAGGTCTACGACAGCGGGAACGCGCCTCCGACCTGTGCATCCGCGCTCAAACAACAGTTCGAACTTGGTCAGAAGGTCGAAGCTGAACTCAATACCGCACTGAAAGTCGTCAATGGAATGGGCGGTATGCAGAACCCGAACGCCAAAGCGTACTTCGCGGACACGCTTCGCACCGCGAGCAGCGAAGTCGTTGCACTCGATTCGAACACGATATCCAGTTGCGGACTGTAACGGCGATGAAGATGGCTAGCTGCCGTAGTTGCGGCAATTCAATCTGGAACACGACGAAAAAATGCCCGGTATGTGGCACGAAGCAACGCGGAGCCAGAGCAAACGCCCGCAGGGAAAACGCTGATCCGAACGGGCGCGACGTGTCGGGCCTGTACCTGCTTCTCTTCGGTTTCTTCTACCTGAAATACAAGGGATGGCACCGGGCTGCACTCGCTCATTTCCTCATGTGCTTCTTCATGATGGGAACTATGTGGCTCGCTCTTCCCTTCTTCGCAAAGCGGTTTGTAGATCACTTCGAAGACCTGTGAATAATATGAAAAACCTCACCATTGCTGCCCTGCTGTTCGCCGTATCCACCGCCGCCTTCGCCGATGGTCCCGCATTCAACTGCGCGAAGGCATCGTCGAAGGTCGAAAAGATGATCTGCGCAGATCCGACGCTTGCGTCTGCCGACTCGGTGAACGCCGACATGTACAAGGAAGCGCTGCAAACGACCGATAACCAAAACCGCGTCAAGCAGGAGCAGCGCCAATGGTTGAAGGTGCGAAACGCGTGTCAGACCGCCGATTGCGTCGGGAAGGCATACGACACGCGATACAACCAGCTTCAACACGAACGGCTCGTGAATAGCGGCGCAGTCAACCTCGATGGATCAACCGGCCATTGACGTTGCCGATCTCAACGAGGTGGCGATTAGGCCACCGGCTACAAACGGATCACCGATCCGACCAACGAACCAGGGCACCCCGCCCTGGTTTTTTTTCGCCTATTGAAAGCGAACACCCACGAGGATCAAATGGCCGACAGACACGAAATCCCGACCAACAATCCGTACTCTGAATTTGCGTTCCCGCTCATCGAACTCGGACGAGTCGTTGTCACTCGCGCCGTACTCGAACACCTCGAACATACCGGTTCCGATATTCAACCGTTCCTGCATCGTCACGAACATGGCGACTGGGGCAACGTCTCAGCAAGCGATGCCGAAGCGAACTTATTGGGAGCCATTCACGGCGGGCGCACATTCTCAGTCTATGAGGTCGCTGGTAAGCGTGTTTGGATCATCACGGAAGGCGATCAGTCCTCGACCTGCGTACTATTTCCGAGCGAATACTAAAACGAAGACGAATGGACGCAACCGAACAAATCGAAGCCGCTGCCGAACTGATCCGAAACGCGACCGGACTTCTCATAACGGCTGGCGCAGGTATGGGCGTCGATTCCGGGCTGCCCGACTTTCGCGGCGAAGATGGCTTCTGGCGTGCGTATCCTGCATTGAGGGCCGATGGCATCTGCTTTCAGGATATCGCCAACGGCGAAGCATTCAAAGGAGATCCGATCCGAGCGTGGGGGTTCTATGGTCATCGGCTCAACCTCTATCGGCGCACCGTTCCGCATGAAGGGTTCAACATTCTGCGTCGATGGGCTTCTACGAAAGCACACGGCGCGTTCGTGTTCACCAGCAATGTCGATGGACAGTTCCAGAAGGCTGGCTTCGAAGAGAACCGGATTCTCGAATGCCACGGTACGATCCACCGCCTGCAATGCGCGCAGCCATGCTCGCACGAAACATGGTCGGCAGACGATCTGCATCCTGAGGTAAACGACGAGCATTGCCGCTTGCTATCGGAGCTACCGCGATGCACGAAGTGCGGCGAAGTCGCGCGACCCAATATCCTGATGTTCCACGATTCGGAATGGAACGACTACTGGGTGCGAACACGGCGTATGCGATTCGAAGCGTGGCTGTTGAGCGTCGAACGGATGGTCGTTGTTGAACTCGGCGCGGGCCGCGCTATTCCGACCGTTCGCAACGTTGGCGAGAGAAGCGGATCGCCAGTCATTCGGATCAATCCGCGCGAGTACGGGATTGATCCGAAGAAGGGCCTTGGCCTTGGCTATGGTGCGTTGGATTCGTTGAGAAAACTCGATGCAAAAATCGGGGAGCAATCTAATAGTCAGACATTCATTTGATGCTGTGTCAAGAAGGCTCGCCATCGAGCTTTCGCATCTTCATCCAAATAGACGTTCGGCGAGTCAATTTCCAAAATCGACTCAAACATCGGTGATGCCGAATACAGGTGCGATTCGCGAATTTTAGAACCAAAGCCCCAATCCCGTATAACAACCAACCGGTTGTGATAAGCCTGCATCTGGAAGCCGCTCACCTTGCTACTTCTCAACCGCGGATCAATCGATATCGAATCGATCAATTCACGTGGATTGATCTTTACCTTCAATACGGAAACGTCTTTTGCTGCGTCGTTGAGCAGTACGATTGGGCGTATCTCCTGCTCCGCCTCATACGCATCTCGCTTCAACGAAAGGAGCGAAGCAACGCAATCAGATGTCTTTCCAAAGTCTGGACCGTTGGCATATATTCCGCCCACTCGCCGACTCAGCAAGCTATCGGACACGTATTCAACTTTACTCAGGTAGAGACGCTCGAACGATGGTGTATTCTTCAAGCTGTGCGCGATGGCGTCGTGAAGCTTACCCACTGTGGTAGATATCTGAACAGCTTCATTTGCGTGAGCTGCGAGGTCGAAAATGTCCACTTCGCCTTTTGCAGGCGAAAGCTTCGAATACGCACGAAGCATTGTGTCGGCCATGTCCTTCGTTGTCCAAGACATCGAAAACACCTCGAAGTTGCTGCCGTCAAGTATTTTCCTAGCCCTAGCACCCCTTCCGTCAATAACATCCACCTGAATGGGTCGATTAATCAACTCGTAAGGATCGTCCCAATTCTCTGGACGAACCAGCGCAAGGTTCTCGTCTACGAGCAAATCCCGAATCCAACGCCAAGGTACGAATCGGTAGATCGGCGTATCGCGATCCAAGCCTGTCGTCATGAAGCAGCGGTTAATTGTAGTCGTATCATTTTTCTGATCAGTAGTCACACCATTCCCTTCAAGTAATAAAAACCTACCGCGAGTACTGGCTCGCGACGCTATGGGGACCAATTACGTCCGAATCACGACGTCGCAATACCCATTGTTGCAAACATCTCGTCGACGCTCGCATAGCTAGTCCACGGCCCACGATCTGCATTCAGAATCGCGAGCACGGTTTCATCGGAGTGACCGGTAACGTTGTTTCTCGCGATTCGGTCAAGGACATCACGATAGCGTCGCCTCCGTTCGGCGCTCGCACATTTGATGCGCTTCTCGACAGTCATGGTGACCATCTCCCGCTCTACAGAACATCAGCGAATCGACTGGCTGAAACAACAAAATCGACTCGCCGACACATTACTCGTCACCGTACTTTCTCAGCCAACTGTCCCACGATTCGAACCGAGTTCGATACGTAAATCGTTCGAGTTTGTGTCTCGCACTACTCTCTTGGTAGTCGTCGTTCGTTCGCCCACCGATAACAATACCCCATACATCGATGTCCTTCTGCGGATCTACATTTAAATAGCCACGAGGCCCCAGAAGGGAGTTATAGATCGTTTCCCCTCCCTCAACCCTACGACGAATAGAGTGGGCGTCCATCCTAAAGGATTGGTAATTTTTATCGATGAAATCAAAGCGATCGCGAATTTGGCCTGATGCGTCGCTGATCGACTTTGCGACTGTTCCATCTGCATTCAGGAACCCAAAATCAGCCCCTTTGACCTCTAACAGAACCACATCCATTCTTGAGCGGTCTGTAAATACTGCGAAATCCACAGACCCACTCCCAATCGGGAATTCGGAAAATGCTATGTATTCGTCCTTTATCGCTGAAGGAACACAGGTTTTCGCAATAGCAGAGAGATTACGCTTAAACTCGGCCTGAATCTCTCGTTCTCCCGCACCCCGACTAACCAGCTCAATTATTTTTTCCATAAAATTTCAGCATCGAAAAATTCAACCACCCTCCCATCCGGCCATCCCAACGCGATTGCCGTCCTCACTCATTAACGGCTGTTCACTTCATAACTGAAGCCTTCATGAATGTCTCACATCACTTTTTCAACATTTGTCACTTTCTCAACGGCGGAACAGGTAAATCTACAGAACATCGGCGCTGATCTGCCTCAACCGGATAGGATTGTCTTCGACATAACGGGCCGTCATCGCAATCGATGCATGTCCCATCAACGTCGATACCGCTTTGATGTCTACGCCCTTCTCAATCAGGGTCGTCGCAAACGTGCGCCTCCCAGAATGGCTCGATGCGCCCTGCATACGAGCCTTCGAATACAAGCGATGGAACAATTGCTGTAGCGTGTTCGGAGTGAACTGCCCGCCTTTCTGCGAACGGAATAGCGGCGCATCGTAGTTGAACGCGATCCCATCGGTATTACGACGCTCATCAAGATAGTCTCGAATTGCGTCGGCCACTTTCGGATTCGTCAGGTAGGCGTGTCGTTGTTTGTTGCCCTTCGTCATCGAACCGTCGAGGTTGATTTCGCCCAGCAGTTCGCCATCGATGTTGAGCACGTGGCGGATTCGAAGTGCCGCCATCTCTTTCGCACGTAGCCCGAGGCCAAACGAGCAGTATAGAAGGGCGACGTTTCGTTTCGCGTGGACTTCTTTCTTCGCTGCGTTGACGACGCGACGGAACTCTGATTCGGTCAACACCTTTGCCTGACCTTCCCGCACAGATCACCCCCAAGAATGTTTACAAAGTGTTCGATTGCCTAACTTTATAAACATACTATCCAGCCCTTGGGGCCTCGTACACTGGCAGGATGGCTCAGGCGTTCGGAATGTTTACCTTTTGTATTTAGTAAACATTCCGCCGGTTCGAACAGGCTGGCATGAACGGATCCAAGGCCAGCCGTCCGAAGTCGTATCAGGGGACAGTCGGGCGTCTGACCTGAAGTAGCGCAAGGAAATCGCTGTCTGTGCCAGCAATGGGTATCACTATTCGACCGGTTGGTTGTCGATAGAATAGAAATCGACCTCAACGCCAGCTTCTCGGAAAATGTCGAAGGCAACCTTTCCAGTCTTGTGCCACTTCGAACTTTCTGGAACCGATTCTGGGCTCAGCGCTACGACACGCTTTACCCCGGCCTGAATGATTGACCCAGCACACCGTGCGCAAACGGGTTTCCCCCAAACATAGATGGTGGAGCCCGATGCGCGAGAGCCAGCGGCAATCAAAGCGTTTTGCTCTGCATGGACAACCAATTCGAGTTTCATATCGTTGTCGGCGAGTCGTTCGGCGGAATCCTCCACGCCCATAGGAAAGCCGTTATATCCAATTGAAACATCGCCACCTCGTTTCGCGAACACGACGGCGCCAACCTTAGCATTTGGATCTTTCGACCATTCGGACACAAATTTCGCCAAATCACAAAACCGAGCATCCCATTTTTCCATGGGCTTCGAATCAATACGCAAATTCACAATATCCCCGTTTATCTGATACGCATTAATTAGGTTCGCGCGAATGCCTGTTGTGGCTTTCGTGCGATTACAGAATACAACGATACGATTGATTTCGGCCACATACATTTCGCGCTTTTCGTTCGGCAAATCAGAACTGGTCCGATAGCGCGGGCCCCACTCCCTCCCCGCGAGCCTAACAAGTCGTGGGACGAAGTAAGCAGACCGAAGACCAGCCGCCCAGATCGCCGTCAGGGACGGCCGGGCGACTGGCCGGACAGGTCAATTCAGGCTGGCCGGGACGCCGCCCCTGAACTGGCTGTCGATCGTATTCGCATACGGGCAAGTAATCAGTTACTCTGTCTTGGCGATGAGCGTAGTCAACGTTTTAATCTGCGACCCACCATATAGCCAGTGAGCAAACCTTCGGACTGGGAGTGATCATGGAGAAACTGAACGGACTGGGATCGAAAGGGCTAGCTGTTCTAACGTTGCTCGCCGTAGTCGGTTTGACTACGGGTGGGCAGTTCTTTTCACTAGCCGACAAGGCGCCTAATCTTCAACTAGCACCGGCGGTAAGTACGCTCCAGTCGCTATCATCGGCCTCCGGTAAGACGGTGAACGAGTTCATGACGGCTCGTGATGATTTTTACAAGCGAACGATGGGGCATACTCGAAAGCGCGTAGATGTCGCGATTGACATATACAAGCTCACTGCACTTCAAATTCAATATCTGTCGTATTTTTCGTTTGCGTCGGCACTCATTTTGGACGAGGCAAACACGCTTGATCTTCTCGACAACAGATCGAAAAGTGAAATCGGTGAATCGAAAGGTGGTGCTCAGCTTCTAAATTCGCTCAAGGACCTCCTTGCTATCAAGCCCGCGCTGGCGAAATGCATTTCGGACGTAAAATCTAGGAACTCGGCAATCGAGCAGGCTTTTAATAATCCCACAGCAACCGATTCAGCCGTGAAATTTGACGTTGCAACACTGAATGGAACGGTTGATACGATTCGAGATCGAAATTCTCAATGGTTGAAATGCCAAGGTAATTTAGAGAAATTCGATCGAAGCTTAGGTGCATTAGTGGCGTCCAACCCGATGATCTTCGATGAGTTAGATAAGCAATCGAAGCGAGAAAAAACAGAACAGACCATGTTGCATTCGCTATGCACCATGCTACTGGTTGTAGCTGCGGCAGGTGGTAGCCGGTTCGCCGCCATACTCAACGATATATTCAGCAAATAGAACGGCAGGGCAGACCGGCCAGCCGCCCAGATCGCCGTCAGGGACGGCCGGGCGACTGGGCGGACAGGTCAATTCAGGCTGGCCGGGACGCCGCCCCTGAACTGGCCGTCCACTGGGTCAGGCCTGATGTACAAAAATGCAGGCAGGCCCAGTACGTGGTATTCGTAGGGGATACTACAATTTCACAGGAAAGCGCGACATTTTTGTACAGCGTCAAGCCCGATCCACCGCCGTGACGCCCCACACCTTGCCCCAGCCTTGCCGGTCCATGCTCTCGGCGGTGTCAACTCGCGATCAACAATAGCTTACACGCAGAAAATTGGTTGACACCGACGGCTCGGCCACGCGGCTAGGCGCGCGTGTGGTCAATCAAAATCGCCGCTTACGTCATATCCTTCGGCCGGGCCGAGCATTCAAATACTGACGAGTATTTGTTACGCCAAAGTGCATCCTGTACTACTGCCTTTAGACGGCGCGATTTTGCCTTTTTCAGCAGAGCGTCGATGGTGTCTTCGTTGACAAAAATCCAGTGGGACTTGCCCGACTCAATCGAAATGGGACAGCCGTCTTCGATACCATGAAGCGCCAAATCGGAATTACACCAACCGAGACGCGTTGGAAACTGTCGAAACTGGATCATGTGCTGAACGTAATCGGAAAGCGTCGGGGCGGTGTACGGATACAGGAACGACACATTAGTGATATGTGCCGTTTGGGCCGATGGATTTTGAATGGATATCCCGACGCCACCCTTCGTTGTGCCATCAACGGTCTCCACTGCGACGACGAGCTTAACTCGGACATTGGAACGGGTGCGCAAATAGTTCCATCCTGCTACCGCGCTCGACAGAACCGCACCATAAATCGCCAGATAGTCTGTAAGTCCCACGGTCACCTTGCTCGACTGACAACGGCGCGATAACCGGAAGACCGATCACCTGCACCCGGTTGTAATGACGTAGCCTTCGATACAGCTACGCGTCTATTTCGCGTTATGCTCCTCTAGTTTAACCGCGCCGCCAATAGCACCATAGGGGGCGAGGCTGGATAAAGGGAAAGGGGCTGCGGCCCAAATCGCCGTCAGGGGGCGGGTGGGCGACGCGGGGCAATAGTTCACTGTCCGGTCCAGACCGTCTCAGTAGGCCGATATCTATAACGTACTGATGGAAATATATTCGCTCGGTGAAAAAATGAACCCAACCATATACGAGCAGTTCGGCAATGATCAAGGTCGCTTTGACCAACTGAACAACCTGCTTTCAAATCGGGGGTGGATCTATCAATACGATCCGTGTTGCTCTCTGCAACCCGACGCCCTGCGGAGTCTTGAGCGTGAGGATTTCTTTTTGCTCTGGGATCAATTTTATCCGGATCAAACGCGGCCTAAATACACGCTTGATATCGAAGCCTTTAAGGCAAAGGACATGGATTGGAAGTATTTTTTAGTTGACCGAGTTCAATACCCAGATTCGAACTCACTTAAGAGGGCATTGACAACCGCCAAGCAGTTATAGTCGGCCGCCTCAAGCGGTGTCAACTCGCGAGCGACAATAGCTTACACACAGAAAATTAGTTGACACCGCCACTGGCTATGTCTGCCTTGGCCTGCTGCTCTGCATCCTCCTGTACCTTGATTTTATTCAAGCGGGCTTCCTCTTCGATTGCGAATCGTTGCCGTTCGTTTGCCAGCTCGTCCAGCTCCTGAAGCGTAATGCGTTTCGCCAGCAATTTCGAATCGACGCGACGTTCAGGCTCAATTTTCAGGTCAAGCGAAAGAATGACTGAGCCATGTAGGGCTTCGCCAGCCATTTCCTTGCGTTTGATCTCCATGTCGATTGCCTTGCCCATTCCGGCGATGAACTTCTCCTGCATGTCCTTGATGCCATCGAAGCGGCCACCCAGTTTAATGGCCTCGCGAATCATCTCCAGGTCACCCCACGATACTCGTCCGAATTTCAGTTCCATTGCAGCCCCTTTGCCGCAGCACGCGCAGCAGTTTTTTTCATCTCTTTATTCTTCACCGCGCGACGAGTCGGCGTAAGTGCTTCGATTGTTGGGACGAAGCCAACGTTAATGCTCATGCGCGAATCGATGATTTGCTTGATGCGATGCCACGTAGCCTGCTCCAAACGGTAGTAATAGGTTTGCACGCCGTTCGGCTTGCGGCGTTCGGCCTTGTCGAACTTCAGGCCGATCAAATCGATTACGTCATCGAGTTGATTCTTGGCCTTCGTCGCAACGTCGCGACGAACGCTGATATCGAACAGATCTTCGATCTTTCCCGAACGTTTCTGACAGCACTCCACGAACTTACCAAGGGTCTTCTGAGTGACCGCGACATCCAGTTGGATGTCGCCGTGCTCATCAGCAAGACCGGCTGCGTTCAGCAGTTCCATCAGCAGGAATTTCTTCGCAGCCTCGTTCTTCGAATCCGAAGCGAAGAAGCCGTACTCCTTCTCTGCGTCGGCACGCTCGCGAATATGGTTCATAGGAGACAGATACGTTTCCATCAGGCGCACCTTGTTGCGATAGCGTCCGTTATCGTCCAGCATCAACAAATCAGGCGAAATTTCTTCGCGGTAGAACGTTTCGATCTTGTAGCGCTCCATGGCCAACTCCCTCTCCGGCCCGATGACTACGCCAGTCGAACTCAGTTCGAGGAATTGTTGATACTGCTCGTAATCGATAGGCGCAGCGTTGCAGACCTCATCGATCTTGCGAGCCTTCACAGCACCGCGAGCGTCATCCAGAAGTCCCTTGCCGATCTTGCGCGAATCGACATCGGACTCAACAGAGATAACCTCCCAGCCGTTATGCTGGCGCAGTTCGATCAGGTTTTCGCGCAGACGATTCTTCGACGCACGCTCAATCGACTTAACATCAGCGTACATACGAAGGTACTGATCATCTACCTCTGCCGTACCGTCTGCACGATAGCCGTTAAACGCCTCGTTCATCGCGTCGGTGTCGATAACTTCCTCGCGGATCACGTTGGGATCGGTTTCGAACGCGAAGCGTTCGGGCGTAACCCACAGGCGAATCTCACCCGGATTGCGCACGCGCGACAACTGCTGGTCCATGTCGAAGTGCGTGTTAATGCGCGCATCGAAGAATCCGAATACCGTGTCGATGCAGCGTGCGCCGTGCTCGAAGGTGATGTCGATGCCAGTGCCAAGCGTCGGCGACGCAATCGTCACGTCATAGTCCAGAATCGCTGTATCGATATCGCGAACGAAATCGGCAACCTCTTGGTGACGAACGGTATTCGCCGTGACCAGCATCACCTTCTTGCCGTCGCCGAATTTATCGTTGATCATTTGAGCCAGCACGTCAGCGCGGCTCTTCGAATTGGTGGCGATATAGTGCCGTCCACCTGCTGCAACGGCTTCGATCATGCTCTGGATCAAGTGCTGCTCGTTGTCGTAAGCATAGACGGGACAAACGCTGTCCTTGTACGTGTTGACGTAGAAGCGATAGTCCATACCGGCATCGACCGAATTGCAGATCGTCTCCACCGTAATGGGACCGAGGTCAGCGTCGGACACGATGACCGATTTGGCGTTGCGCAGGTAGAACAGGAACGACCCAACGCACTTGCGACGTTTCGCCTTCAGCGTGCTCCCCGTCAGATGCGAGACGACCTGCTCGGCCTCGTCAATGATCACCACATCGTAGCGATGCGCCGTCGGCTTCAATAAACGGCCCATGCTATCGATGCAGATAGCGTAATAATCCTCGGGCTTGTTGTTGCGCTGGCCCTTGCCATCGAAGTAGAAGTAGCAGGTAAGGTCAAGACGATCCGCGAGGCTACGCAGCAGAGTTTGGCGATGGCCGATCAACAGGACAGACTTTCCCTGCTCGCGGCACTGCTTGACGACATCTTCGAGCCAATGCGTCTTACCGGTGCCCTTGGGGCTACGCAGAAACGTTACCCCCGGAATGAACGGAATATCGGCGTCGGTCACGTAGCGTTTCGAGAAAACGAAATGACGCTGGACATCAATCGTAACCGGCTCGCCGTCAACATCACGGCGTTCGCGGTCGTTCAGATAGAACGGGTCTTCGTTGCACTGCAACTCGCGAACGATACGCTCAGTATGGAAAAAATCGAATTTTTCGAGTTTCTTCCATTGCGCTGAGGGAGGCCAGAACGAAGCACAACACTTCTGGCAACGCACTCCGTTCACACCGTTGCGATTGGTCACCACGAATGCGCTCGGATTTTTGTCGTCGTGAACCGGACACTTGATCGCCGTGCGCGTAGGTGCATCTTTCAGAGGAATCGTGCGACCGCTCGCCAGCTCCACCCACTGGTCCACCTGCAAATCCTGCTCGAACCGTTGGAGCGCGGGAGTATGCGCAACACCGCGTTTGTCGGCGCTGTGATCGGACACGCGCTTCATACGACCAAGAGCGATGATTTTTTCAAGCTCGTGGTCGGGCAGTTCGTTGCCGAGATTGATAGGGTTCGAACCCTTCGAGCCAAAGAAGAGGCGGCAAGCGTCCTGACATGCAAGATCACCACCGAGGATGCGTGCCGCGCCGATATAGGCTGCACGCATCTCGGTTGCATCGCAGATCATTCGACGCAGTTTGAAGACAACGCGGAAGCGATTCTCCTTCTCCGTATGGCCAGGCGTCGTGTAGATCAGCAGGGCATTTTGCTGGATGAACGGATTGTTCTGCGCGTCGTCCAGCCGACCGTCATCGACATCCACTGCAAGCAGATTGGTCCCGATGAAATGCTTTTCCGAACGGTGCTTCTTGTGTTGGGCACAAAACGAATAGCCCTTATTGATAAATTCGGCAAGCTCTTCCGGCGTCAGTTCGACGTTTTCGTAGCCTGTCGCGGCGAATTTCCAAAGGGGCGAGTTCTTGTCTTCGATCTTGTTGACGAAGTGCGGGTTCACCGCAGTTTTGACTTTATCTGCCATCGTATTTCCTATCTTTATAGACGGAATCGTGGCATGACGATTCCGCTTCGCTGGGTGAGGGTCGAGTTACCAGATCGACCGTCGCGAAGGTCAGCAGGAGGCCGTCATTTCATTGGTAACGGCGCGAAGCGGTGACGACCGCCCTGCTGGCTTGCGACAGGTCTATTTATTGTGGTTATGCAGCGATACCGCCGATAGCCGCCCACTGGGCCAGTTGGCTTTCATAGTGCTGGGAGGACAACTGCGCCAAACGAGGAAGCCGCTTTCGATTCTCCTGCTCATCGTCGAAGTCCCAGTCCTCCACATTCGGCCAGTCATACCGAGTACCCTCTATGTGAGTCGGCGGCTTCTGCAGATAGCTGTAGTCATACAGTTCATTCATCGCAGCCTCCCCGCTAATTTTCATCTTCTCCGCATATACGTCGAACGCGACACAGCCGATCCCTTCGCAATCGATAGGCCCTTGACCCCAGTGGGTATGCAAATGGTCGGGGTCTTTGAGTACGGCTTCGTACACTGTTCGCCCCTGCAAAATGAGGCCACGCCGGAAATCGGTGAACCCGTCATCTCTGCATCCGCCGTTCAACAGATACGCAGCACCCCAGATACCCCAACGAAAGGCGTAGCCTTCCATCCAGAGAAAATACCGACCGAACTCCCTGACCTCGCCCAACGGAAGCTGGCGAAGAATTTCCCCAAGCGAAGACATGGGGTCATTAGATTCTTTGCACCGCGCCATGATTTCCCAAAATTTATCAATGTTCATATGCATTCCTATTTGTTTTAAGTTGTTTTCGATTGTTTAGGCTGGACTTCAGTAGCTCAAGCCGGGTTACGATCTACAACAGTGGTGAAACGAAGAGGGCGGCAATACGGGCTCGATGTACAACGGCCAGCACTTGCCGCCAGCGAGAAGATTATTTCTGCATTACGCGGTGCGCGACCTTGAAGCGACCGACAAATTTCCACCCCTGATACTCACCGCCGAATTGCGTGAATTTTTCATCGATCTGCTTACAGAAATTGACCAGGTCGTGAAACGACTTGTGTCCTTCAGAGCAAAAATTCACCTCCCAAATTTCGTCCTCGACATGAACACACAAGATGTAGTCACACCCCTTATCCTTCAGCCATTCTTCGAAAGAATCGTCAAGTCCCGTGGAATTAATCACACCCCAATGGTAGACTTTCCGAAACTCTTTCGGCTTCGCACGGCGCTCACGCATCTCCGCAAGCAATCCCGCCACGCTAATAGCGTCTTTACCCGTAAGCGTGCCCTGCAGTTCGTTGAGCCACATCCAGCAATCCGGATCGCGAACAAGCTCAGGTTGAACACAGTTGCGGAGAATCGATTCAACGGCAATATTCATACATTCACCTTCAATTTTTTTGTTTATAAATCGGTGTACTAATCAAAGTTTTTTGATGTACATCGTTTGGTTCAGTCTTCTAGTCGTGGTTTAGCTGAGGTTGGAGACGACAGCTTCGTTGGAGGATTCGGAACCGGCGTGAGCAGCATCGACTGCGGCCACATTAGCAGCGGTCATCTCCGCGCCACCGTCCGAAACCGAAGGTACGTGTCCGTCCGCTGTCGTGGGCGCATCGTTCGAAGCAACGTCCGCGACGTTCGAAGCCAGAGCCTCGGCGGCAACGGAAACCGACGACGATTCAGTCTTGCTCTTCGTGGCAGCTTTCGCGGCCTTTGCTGCCTTCTTGGCTTCGTCGTTTGCAACCCATTCCGGGTTCAGATAGCGCGGATCTTTCTTCGTTTCCGGCGTCAGCCAAGCGGGGCAGGCTCCCTTGCCGGAGTGCGTCTCGCCCGTCTCAGGGTTGCGATATTTGGGAATCGAGGGTGCCAGCGACTTCTTCGGCTGCGTCGCGTAACCCAAGTCTTCCGGCGCGATACCGAGTGCAGCGATCCGAGCCTTCAGTTCTGGGATGGCGATGACGCGCTCTTGCTCACGAAGGCTTTCACGCTGCTCATTGAGAGCGTCCATGCGCTGTTTGATAGCGGCGGCCTCAGCTTCGTAACGCGCGAACTCCGCTTCGATCTTTTGGTAATCCGTGACTGCGGAATGCGGGACTGCTTCGATGGCGGCGGGCGTTGCAACGATTTCCGTGCCAAGCTGTTGATAATTCTGCATAAATCCTCCGATTGGGTTGATGGTTTCGTATCGGGCAATCTCCGCTGTTTCGTTGATTGCTTACGATGTAGCCATTTTTCCAATCGGAAGACTCCGGCGGAACGAACAGATCAAATCCGGAATCGCGATCTGATTTGTTCCTGGTCGCTACTTCTTCGGGAAGACGCCATGAATGGTGTTCGCGACGTAGGCATCGAACTGCGCCTTGTACCGTGCCACCTGCTTTTTGAACGAATCCAACTCCAGCATACTCAGCGTTCCGTTCCGCAAGCGCTCCTCCTGATCCGGCTCCAGTTCCCAATCGAAACCGAGCTGGCTCTTCAGTTCGAGCGCCATGACTTCAAGTGCGGTCCCGGCATTCGAATCAGGAAACCAAACGTGTTGTCGCGCCGCAGCATGAACATAAAACGATTTCTTTACAGTCAGAAAGGTGCTCTGATCGATCCTGCCCGCTGGCGCATAAAGTTCATATTTGGGCTTTGGCGTGGTACGCAGGTCGGCATAGTTCTGCTCGATGAACTCCGTGATGGCTCGCAGTAGGTCACTCTTAGACGCGGTGGTTGGAATTTGGATGGCGATGGCCCCGTGTTCGACATCGGCAGTACGCGAGAGCGTCTTCACCGCTGGTTCACTGGTGAAAAACAGGTGCCGCCGATCAAACAGCCATTCCGGCCACGACGATTCGTTTTTGTACAACCGCTTGCCGTGGTGGATATCGCCCCAGTCCTCGTACAACTCTGCGATGCGCTCGAACCGGCTTTCCAGCATTGAGCAAATAGCCGCGTCGTCATCGCGGCGGGCGTCGCAATACGCCTTGTAGTCAGCGTTTTCCTTGAAGTACCGATACCACCACCACAGCCAGTCGCTTGCGGTGTCATTGATCGTGAAATCCGGCTTCGTTTGTCCGTTTGTGGATTCCGACAAGTGTGTGAGTCGGAACATCAATGCGATCTGCTCGGAATTCGCTGCCACGGTAGGTCCGACACCCAAAAGAGATCGAATCTAGCGCAGCCGGTTCCGAATCGACAAGGGTTGAGCTCAAAGTCCCGCAGAGAGTCGTCGATAAATACCGATGCATGCCCGAACATCTTCGGGCGCTAATCGTAGACAACATGGACAAATTCGAACGACTAATGGCAGCGTTTGCCGAACAAAAAAGACGCTGGGCGGAAAAGTACGGCTGTTATGACCCGGCGCGAGAGTACCCGACGATGGAAGAGGTAATGCGCCGCGAGGTCGAAGGCCAATGGACCCGCGAAGCTAGCGCATGTCGATAGTGTCGCGTCGAGTAATCTGAGAAATCTTCATGCTTCAGGACTCAAGGAGGATGTGCGGAGCTAATGGCGGGCGGCGCTAGCACCGACCGCGTGTGCTGCGGTCAGGAGCCCTCGTGTGCCGTCCCCGGCGATTTCGATGCACGCTCATCTAGCCGCTCCAGCGCGCCGAACGTTGTTACGTAGGCGGCCAAACCATGCGCGTCCCGCGGAACTTCAAGGTCTAATAATTCTGGATTTTCGAAGTTTGGCCGGATCGTGCGAATGGTGTCACTTCGTGAAATCATCGTGAAAAATCGTTCGCTTACGTTCGCGGTCAGCTTCAGTCTGCTTGCGATGTGTTCATTAACCGCCTCCGCATCGCTTCCTATGCTCACAAGGTGCGCACGCAACTTCTCAACGAACTGTGGTTTCTCAATGTAGCCGCCAGGGTACATGGCGACTCGAACAATTAACCGCCTTAAATGCTGGCTCAGCCGCGCGCGGACGTCGTACAGTTCGTTGCCTTCTAGTTCGCTCATTCGTCGAAGCAAGCCGTCAATCGATGCTCGAACGGCCGAAACGTCAACCGTCGCATTCGCGCGAAGATCGTATTTCTGCCGATTGTCATCCAGTTCGGCTTTGACCGTTGTCCGCTCTTGTTCCAACTGAACCATGCGTGTTTCGAACTGCTGAAATTTCGCGCCCGATTCAATGGCTTCGAGAATGTTCGCCTGTTTCTGCTCGTTGTCGGCAAGAGACGATTCGAGCAGCGCGATACGTGCGCTCAAGGCAGAAAGTTCGGACTTGACCGTATCGCGCATCTGAAGGAACGCATCGAAATCTAGCCCCTTGCAGTACGTGAGGACACTGCGTTCGAACTGCATGTACTCCCACGGAACATAGTGGCATCCCTTCCCAGCTTTTGCACGTGTGCATACCAGTAACTTTCCTCGCGGCCCATCATGTCCCTTGTTCACATACACCATCGACCCGTTGCAATAGCCGCAGCGAAGAAATCCGGAAAACAGATTCGAGAACGTCTGCCCTTTCCGACCTGCACTGTTCGTGCGGCGCGATTGCCGCGCCGTCTTCGCAAGAACGAAATCTTCGTCCGAAATAATTCGCGGAAAGTAGTCCGGAGCCGGATCGCCCTCGGGATACGCTTACCGTTGACGATCGTGTGCGGCTGGAACTCACCGAGCACTGCACGATTGTCGAGAATTTTTTTGATGTACGACGCGTGCCACTGATCTGCAGATCGAGTTCCCCAGTTCGACAAGCCTTGCTGGTTCAATCGGCGGGCGATGGTCTCTGAACCGATCCCGTCCTTCGACCATTCGAACATGCGCTGAACAAGCTCTACACGGTCTCGAACGAGGGTGTAGGCCGTTCTTTCGTCATTCAGTTTTAGCCATGCCGGTGCAATTTCGGTCAGTTTCGCGTCGCCGATTCTGCCGCGCTTCGCCTTCCACGCCTCCTTCAATCGCCGACTCTTTGTTAGCGATTCTTCGTGCGCACGAGACATAACGACAATCGAGATAATCAGTTCGGTAAATTGCTCGTTGATCTTTTCCTTGCTGTATTCACGGCCGTCAGCCAATGTCACCAGACGAATGCCGCGATTGATGATCGACATAAAGACTTCGAGTGCATCGGTAACCTTCGCTCGCGAAAGCCGGTCGAGCGACTCCACGAGCAGATACGATCCCGGCTCGACAGCACCGGAGTCGATGGCGCGGAGAAAGGCACCGAGTTCACCGTTCCGGATGTTCGACTTGTCAAATGCCGATACTCCGAGATCGCGGTACGTCAGGTTTTCATCAAGAGTCAGTCCATGCGCCTCAGCGTACTTCTGCGAGAGTTCAGTCTGTCTACGGGATGAGTCGCCCTTTTGTTGCTCAGGCGTCGAAAAGCGAATATACGAATACGCCTTGGGGGTCGAGGCTACAGGCACGGCATAGGTCGGTGGATACAGGGTGGCCTAATCTATCACAAGGCTATTTGCTATAGCCGCCTGGCTGGGCTTAAATGGCTGGATGGGTTTATTTGGCCCTACATCCTGATGGTCGGGCCGCCTGGCGCGGGCAAGTCCATGCTCGCCGCGCGCCTGCCCGGACTGTTGCCGCCGATGACCGACACCGAAGCGCTCGCGAGCGCCGCGCTGCTGTCCGCCAGTGCGATCGGCTTTTCGCCGCAGCAGTGGCGGCGTCGGCCTTTTCGCGCCCCGCATCACTCATCGAGCGCGGCGGCGCTGATCGGCGGGCGCAATCCGCCGCAGCCCGGCGAAATCACGCTCGCTCATTTAGGTGTCCTCTTTCTCGACGAGTTGCCCGAGTTCGACCGCCATGTGCTGGAAACCTTGCGCGAGCCGCTCGAAGCGGGCTCCATCACCATCTCGCGCGCGGCGTGGCAGACCGACTTCCCCGCCGCCTGCCAGCTCGTCGCGGCCATGAATCCGTGTCCGTGCGGCTGGCGCGGCGATCCGTCCGGACGCTGCCGTTGCACGCCCGAAGGCGCGGCGCGTTATCGGCGCAAGCTTTCCGGGCCGCTGCTCGACCGCATCGACATCCAGATCGAGATTCCTGCGCTGCCGCCCGCCGAACTGGCAGGCCGCGCCGCCGCGCCCGGCGAAGCCACTGCCGTCATCGCGCCGCGCGTGGCAGCCGCGCGCGAGCGGCAGATCGCGCGTCAGGGCAAGACCAACCGTGAACTGAGCGGACGCGAAACCGACGCCGTCTGCCGCCCCGACGCCGCCGGCGAAGCGCTGCTGCGCGAAGCGGGCGAGCGCTTCGGCTGGTCGGCGCGCGCCTACTATCGCGCGCTCAAGGTGGCGCGCACGATCGCCGATCTCGCGGGCGACTCCATGCCCTCGGCGGCGCACATTGCGGAGGCCGTGCAGTATCGCCGAGCACTCGCCGATCAGTAGTGCGCACGAATTGCGCGGCGCGAACGCTCGTGCGCCAACGCGCGCCGCGCATCGCGCATGGCGGGCCGAGGCGGCGCGAGGCCACTCGTCAGACGGATCAAAAAATGGAAGTCAAGACTTGACTTATGCACACAACGTCGTGTTGAGCCCGTTTTCGTGCACGATTCGCATTCAGCTGTCAGCCAAAACGCAAGTCATTGATTCTTCTAGATTTAACAAACTACGGGAAAGCCGCCCAATTTAACAAAAAGCCCACAGGGCGGCCTTTTGCGGCCAGCGACGCGGCTTTTTCCACAAAGTTACCCACAGGCGCTGTGGGTAACCCGTAAACCCTCAATCAAATCCGTGTGTTAGCCGGTAAACCCAGGAGAGCACATTCACTTCGCGCCGCTTGCGCCCGTCGCTCCGTTATCCTCAATACAGTTTGAAAGATTGGAAGAACTGATCGACTTGTTCGACGGGCGGCTGTTCGCGGCCCACGATCGCGAGCTGGTACGCATGGGCTCCTCTTGCGACGATGCGCGCGTGGATCGTGCGCGCTTCGGCCTTGCCGCCCGCGCTGCCGAAACCCGCCGGGTTGTCGGCTTTGCCTGTCAGATCGAGTTCCATGCCCTGCACGGCGCCGCCCGCCGCCAGCGGCACGTCCACCGCATGCGCGGCGGGCGGCGCGCCCAGATTGCGCGCGAGGCCGTCACGCAGGAAGTCGAGCGCTTTCTGCTGCGTCGCGGGCTGTGCGTCGGGCAGATCGAGCGTGCCGACGACGAACACCGCGCCGCCCACTTCGGCCGTCTGCACACGCATGCGCATGGGCGTGCCGCCGACGTCGATACTGCGCTGATCCGCGCCCGGCTTGGCGGGCAGGTCGACGCTATAGCCGCTCGCGCTATTCGCGACCGTGCGCCAGTCGTAAGTGGGCGAGCACGCCAGCACCCCGGCGACGAGCGTGGCGCCCGCCGCGCAGGCAGCGGCACGGCGCAGCGCGTTGCGCGTCCTGGCGCGCATATCAACATCGACGTCCAGCGAACCTGAAAGCCTGACGAAATTCGGGAAACGCAAACGTGACGGCATAAAAGTGCGGGATGACAGAAAGTGCGGACCATTATCCGCTGCGATGCCGGGCATGTGCCTGCCCAGCCGCTATGCCGGGAAATTCGGCGCTACAATGCGTTTGCTCGTGCGACACGCACGCTCGTGTCCGGGCCGTCCCAACGTAAGGGACATCGACTAGCAGTGTCTGCGGGTGTCAGTCCGAACCCTACCGGCTGCGACAGGCATATCGTAGAGCATCACGATGGGGCGCGAGCCTCGGGTTGCAACTGCTCAATGTCGCTATGCTTGCTTTAAGTAGTAGATGCGCCCCCACCAGGGTGCACCTTTTAGTGATAGCGGAAACCGGATGAGTAATCCTGGGACCGCACTCTGCATTGACCTGACTACCGTCAGGTCCCGCCCAGTCAGCGGCTTCACCTCCGCCGACTGGGCGGGGTGTCGTTTGCAATATTCCTCGGCCTCGGGTTGAGGTACATCGCTAGCCGATACGAGCGGAAGCTCGGTGTGTCATTGTTCGGCCTCGTCAGAACACCGATGAGGGTAGTGAACCTGCTGTGCGACCAGCAGTAGCCTAGGAAGACATGCGCCACTGGTAACGGTGGGGTGTGAAGCTCTTCTGACAAAGTAGCCCCCGGATTTTCCGGGCGGGCGACGGCCGTGAGGCGGTCGTCCCGGAGACTCCCAGCAGCAATGGGGTCGAGGAGCGAGGCTGACTGATACGGTTAATGTAAGTGAACTGCTGTTAAACCCCGTGAGCATTGCGATGCCAAAGCTGCTGATAGGCATCAACCAAAAAGGTATGTGGTTGGATAATCCGCTGAGCAATCGGATTACGTCGTCAATAAACCACCGGGGAATAGGCAGAACCTAAGTCAGTCGTGTGACATGCCGGGAACGTGGTAAGCCCGTACAGTTGCCTGCGAAGCATTGCAGGCAGGCGAACCGCAAGGAACGCTGTTGACCATGCGGGTATGGGAGGACGGAGAAAGCGAAAGGTATCCTGTAATGGGATGCATAGGGGTTGCGACATTACCTCACGCGAAAGCGGGCAGACTTCCGTCTGGTCTACCGTCGCAAGACGGCTGACTACCCTCTAGCGAAAATTGTGATTGCTGGCGGCTGCTTAGTCGTCAGTGCTGTCTTACCCCTCGCGGGAGCAAAACGCTCCCGCGAGGGACGTGCTGCTCTTCGCGCGGGAAGTCACTTCTTCAAGCGGGAGAGCAGCATGAGAGTATCTGTCCGAAAGGACGGGTCTGCGCTCTCACACGCGCCGGATAACTGGTACGCCATCGATTGGCACCGGGTTGAACGGAACGTGAGAGGGATGCAGATTCGAATTGCGAAGGCGACGCGGGAAAGCGACTGGCGCAGGGTGAAAGCCCTGCAACGGATGCTGACCCGCACGTTGTCCGCGAAGTTGTACGCGGTACGACGTGTTACGCAGAACCAAGGTGCGCGAACGGCTGGAGTCGATCGTGAACTATGGGATTCGCCTGAGAGCCGATGGGAAGCCATTGGCAGGTTGAAGCGGCGCGGATACAAGCCTCTGCCTTTACGGCGAGTCTTTATCCCAAAGGCCAACGGGAAGGAGCGCCCTCTGGGCATCCCGACCATGCGGGACAGGGCGATGCAAGCTCTGTATCTGCTGGCCTTGGAGCCGGTGGCAGAGTCGACGAGCGACCCGAACTCTTACGGGTTCAGGAGGAATCGCTCGACGGCGGATGCCATGTCTCAGATTTTCGTCACCATGTCCCAAAAGGTTTCGGCCCAATGGGTACTGGAGGCGGATATCAAGGGATGCTTCGACTGGATCAACCATGACTGGCTGCTGTCCCATGTCCCGATGGACAGGGGCATCCTTCAGAAATGGTTGAAGGCTGGCCTGATTTACAAAGGTCAGCTACAGGCGACTGAGGCCGGTACGCCGCAGGGAGGCATCATTTCCCCGACGCTGGCTAATGTGACGCTGAACGGGCTGGAGCGCGAACTGATTGAGCACCTCGGTGCGAAGTTGGGGATCGTGAAGGCGAAGAAGCTGAAAGTGAATGTGGTGCGGTACGCGGACGATTTCGTGATAACGGGCAACTCGCAAGAGGTGCTGGAAAGCGAAATCCGACCTTGGGTGGAAGCGTTCCTGGCTTACCGGGGACTCCAGCTATCTGAGGAGAAAACGCGGGTCGTTCACATTGACGACGGTTTCGATTTCCTTGGGTGGAATTTCCGCAAGTATTCGGGAAAGCTACTCATCAAGCCGAGCAGGAAGAACGTGAAGACGTTCTATCGCAAGGTGGCGGAAACGATCAGCGGAAACAAAACGGTGAAGCAGGAGGAGATGATCCGCCTGTTGAACCCGATGCTACGGGGCTGGGCGCAGTACCACAGTCCTGTAGTAGCCAAGCAGGCGTACACACGTGTGGAGCATCTTATCTTTCGGAAGCTCTGGCGATGGTCGAAGCGTAGGCATTCAAACAAGAACGCTGACTGGGTGCGGAAGACGTATTTCCACACTGTCGGCGGACGCGATTGGGTGTTCTCTGCACCTGTGGTTTACGAAGACGGCAGAAAAGGGTTGTTGGAGCTGTACCAGCTTAGCGGTACGGAAATCCACCGGCACAAAAAGATCAAAGGCGGGTTCGATCCCTTTGATCCGATGTGGGAGCAGTACGGCGAGCAGTTGCGGCAGGAGCGCATGTGGAACTCGATGCGCTACCGCAAGCAATGGGCCAAGCTGTACATGTCGCAAGGCGGGTTGTGCGCGCATTGTGGCTGTGCTCTAACGGACGATACAGGCTGGCACGATCATCACCTGGAGTATCGGGTGCATGGCGGCACAGATGCTTTGTCTAACCGGGTGCTGTTACACCCACACTGTCACCAGCAGGTCCACGCTGCAAAGGTCGCGGTAGCTAAGCCGGCTCCATTGCCGTGATGTAATGGGGCTTCGATCTGTATGAATGTAGGCTTGAGCCGTATGCGGTGAAAGTCGCACGTACGGTTCTTAGGGGGGCGCTCTTCCGAGAGGAAGGGTGCCTACCCTCCAAGATTTGCGAGTGCTTGCCAGTTGTTTTGCTGGAAGTTCTGCCAGACGCAGTCTGGCTCTTTCCGCGCCCGTGGGCGCTCGAGGCACCAACCCATGTCCGCATCCCCGAATTCCCCGAAGGCGCGCTCCGGCGCGCTGCGCAACATCGCCGCCGCCGTCGTGGTGCTGGCGATCGCCATCGCCGGCTACTTCGCGTTCTTCGGCAGCCAGCAGCGCGTGCCGGACGCCACCTTCACGCTGCTGTCCGGCCAGAAGGTCTCGACCGCCGACCTCAAGGGCAAGGTCTATCTGATCAACTTCTGGGCGACGAGCTGCGCGACCTGCATGCAGGAAATGCCGCAGATGGTCCAGACCTATAACCGCTACAAGGGCGAAGGCCTCGAATTCGTCGCCGTGGCGATGAACTACGACGCGCCGATGTACGTCGCCAACTACGCGCAGACGCGCCAGTTGCCGTTCAAGGTGGCGATGGACGACGGCTCCGCCGCGAAGCAGTTCGGCAACGTGCAGCTCACGCCGACCACCTTCGTGGTCGACCGCAACGGCAAGATCCTCAAGCGCTACGTGGGCGAGCCGCAGTTCGCGGAACTCGACCAGTTGCTGCAAAAGGCGCTTTCGACCTGAGATCGCCGCGCATCAGCCCAACGCCAATGAAAAACGGCAGCGAAACTCGCTGCCGTTTTTTTTATGCGCGCGGTTCGTTCTCGCCGCGCGCGACGAGCCCGTAACGCCGGATCTTTTCGTAAAGCGTGGCCTTCGCCATCTGCAGACGCTCGGCCGCCTGCGCGACCGCGCCGTTCGATTGCTGGAGCGCATCGGCGATCAGCGCGCGCTCGTATTGCTCGACGCGCTCCTTGAGCGGCAGCGCGTCGTCGGCGCCATTCGCGGCGGGCGGCGCGACATCGTCGGGAATCCCGAGCACATAGCGGTCCGCCGCGTTGCGCAATTCGCGCACGTTGCCGGGCCAGTCGCGCTGCGCGAGACGCATGCGGTCGCGTTCGGTGAGCAGCGGCGCGGGCCGCTGGTAACGCACGGCCGCGTCCAGCAGAAAGTGCTCGAACAGCGGCACGATGTCCTCGCGGCGTTCCGCGAGCGGCGGCAGCGCGATCGTCACCACGTTGAGCCGATACAGCAGGTCGCGCCGGAACGTGCCCGCCGCGACGTGTTCGAGCATATCGCCCTTGGCCGCCGCGACCACGCGCAGATCGACGCGCACCGGCTGGTTCGACCCCAGCCGCTCCAGCACGCCGTCCTGCAGCACGCGCAGCAGCTTCACCTGGAGCGCGAGCGGCATGCTTTCGATTTCGTCGAGAAAGAGCGTGCCGCCCGCCGCGTGTTCGAGCTTGCCGATCCGCCGCTTCGCCGCGCCCGTGAACGCGCCCGGCTCGTAGCCGAACATCTCCGACTCGAACATCGGCTCGGGCAGCGCGCCGCAGTTCACGGCCACGAACGGTTTATCGCGGCGCGGCGACAGTTCGTGCAGACTGCGCGCGATCAGCTCCTTGCCCGCGCCGGTGTCGCCGTTGATGATCACCGACGCATCGGTCGGCGCGACGTTCGCGATCAGCTTGCGCACCTGCTCGATCGCTGGACTTCTGCCGATGATGCGCGGCGCGAGCGCGTTCTGCCCCGCCAGCTCGCGGCGCAGCGCGAGGTTTTCGAGCATCAGCGTGCGGCGCTCCAGCGCGCGGCGCACGGTTTCGATCAGCCGCTCGGACGCGAAGGGCTTCTCGATGAAATCGTAAGCGCCGTCGCGCATCGCCTGCACGGCCATCGAAATGTCGCCGTGACCGGTGACGAGAATCACCGGCACGTCGGGCGCGCGGTCGTGGCATTGCGCAAGCAGGTCGAGCCCGCTCATGCCGGGCAGGCGGATGTCGCTGACGACCACGCCCGCGAATTCGGCATCGACGAGCGGCAGCGCGGCTTCGGCGTTCGCGAAACCGGTCGCGTCGAAGCCCGCGAGTTGCAGGCTTTGCACACCGGCGCGGCGCACCAGTTCGTCGTCCTCGATATAGAGCACCCGGCCGGGCGTCGTGTCGATCATGTTCGTTCGCCTTCCTGGTTGGAGGTGCGGGAGCTTGTGTCCTGCGGCTTCGGTTCGCCCATGCCCGCAGTTGCGCCCGCAGTCGTAGCCGCAGTGGCTCCCATGCGCGTGCGCCGCAGCGTCAGCACGAAGCACGCGCCGCCGTCCGGGCCGTTGTGCGCGGCCAGCGCGCCGCCGCAGTCGCGCGCGATCGACGACGAAATCGCCAATCCGAGCCCCAGACCCTGCCCCATCTCCTTGGTCGTGAAGAAGGGCTCGAAGAGGCGCGGCATGACGTCGTCGGGAATGCCGGGGCCGCTGTCGCGCACCGAGATCGCGAGCGTCGCGGGCAGCGCCTGAATGTCGACGACGATGCGCGGATCGGGCAGCCCCGCCACCGCGTCGAGCGCATTGCCGATCAGGTTGATGAGCACCTGTTCGAGCCGCAGGTCGTCGCATTGGGCGACCAGTTCGGGAGCGTCGCCGTGCGGATCGAGCGGGACCGGCGCGGCTTCGCCGTCGGTCAGCGTGAGGTCGACGCGCACGCCTTCGAGCCGCTTGCCGAGCAGCGCGAGCGCGTTACGCAGCGCGCGCACCACCGGCGAGCGCTGGCTTCTCGGCTTCGCGCGCCCCACGAACAGCTTGAGCTGATTGACGATCTTGCCCATGCGCTCGGTGAGCGAGCCGATCGCCTCCAGATTCTCGTGCGCGGAATCGTACTGACCGCGCGCGAGAAACACGCGCGTATTGTCGGAGAAACTGCGCAGCGCGGCGAGCGGCTGATTCAGTTCGTGCGTAATGCCCGCCGCCATCTGCCCGAGCGCCGCGAGTTTGCTCGCCTGAATCAGCTCGTCCTGGGTCGCGCGCAGCTCCTGCTCGGTGCGCGTGCGTTCGGCCACTTCGCGTTGCAGGCGCTCGTTGGCCTGCGAGAGATCGGCGGTGCGCTCGGCCACGCGGTCGTTGAGCATCGCATAGGCTTTTTGCAGCATCGCGCGGCTGCGCAGCACTTCGCGCACGCGCGCGCGGCGCATGCGCCAGTAGAAGGCGAGCAGGCACAACGAGACATAGCCGAAGCCCGTCATGACGGTGGCGTTGCGCGCGGCGTCGAGGACCGGATCGATCGGCGACATCGTCACCAGATGCCAGTCGGGCTCGCCGAGCGCGCGGCGCGTTTCCAGATAGCGCGGCGCGCGCAGGCCGCTGCCGATGCGCACGATGTCGGCGTCGCCGGGCAGCACGCGCTCCACGCTCGCGGGCAAGGGCGCGATGTCCTGGCGCGCGTACTGGCGCGTCTGGTCGATCGAGCGGACGATCTCGGCGGGCAGCGGGCGCACCGTGCGGTACTTCCACGCGGGCACGGAAGACAGAAAGATCACGCCGTGATCGTCGGTGACGAGCAGCGGCTCGGACGCATCCGAGCCCGGAAACCATTCGAGATTGAGCTTCACCACGGCCACGCCGACGATCTTCTCGCCGCGCCGCACCGGCTGCGAAATGTAGTAGCCCGGATCATGCGAGATCGTGCCGATGCCGAAGAAGCGCCCCACATTGCCTTGCGCGGCCTCGATGAAATACGGGCGAAAGCGGTATTCGCTGCCGACGAAGCTGTCCGCGCCACGCCAGTTGCTGGCGGCGATGCAGCGGCCGTCGGCGCCGATGATGTAGGTCGTGGTGGCGCGCGCGTGGCGGTTCACATCCTCGAGATAGCGGTTCGCCTCGGCCACCCATTCGGGGCGCGGATCGGCCAGCACGTCCTGCACGAGCGGATGTGCGCCCACCAGATACGGCAGCGATTCGTAGCGCTCCAGCGTGCTCTTGAGCGCGGCCGTCGTGCGGTCGCCGCGCACGGCGGCGTTGCGGCGCAGCGCGTCGATGCCGGTCTGCCAGGCGAGCGACCACGCGAGCGCGCAAACCACCGCGAGCCCGACGGCGAGCACGATGAACACAATGAGACGGCGCGTCACGGAGGTGGCTTCCGGAGAATCGGATGGGGATGGAGAGAATTGTGGCACACGCTTACCGCGCGAGGCGGCCGACGGCTTGAGCGGAAGGGGAAAAGAGGCGCGGCGCGCCGCAGGGGAACAGCGCGCCGCCCAACGGCACGAGGCCGCCAAAGGACATGATGCTGGGTGAAGCGGTGATACGGCCGGTGAGACAGCCGGCACTACAGCGGTTATGCCGGCACGACTGGCTTTGCTGCGATCCGGGCGGAGCGCATGCGCTCCGCCCGCGAAAGACACCGGAACGACCGGAACGCCCGGAACGCTTAGACGCCCGCGCCTTCCCTCACTTCCTCGGGATTGCCGGACAGCGCCGCGCGCATCTTGTCGCGGTCGAGTTCCTTTTCCCATGCCGACACCACGACCGTCGCCACGCCGTTGCCGACGATGTTGGTCAGCGCGCGGCATTCGCTCATGAAGCGGTCGATGCCGAGAATCAGCACCATGCCCGACAGCGGAATGGTCGGCACCACGGCCAGCGTCGCCGCCAGCGTGATGAAGCCCGCGCCGGTCACGCCGCTTGCGCCCTTCGAGGTGAGCATCGTCACCGCGAGCAGCGTGAGCTGCTGGGTCCACGTGAGGTCGGTGTTGGTCGCCTGGGCAATGAAGAGCACCGCCATCGTCATGTAGATGTTGGTGCCGTCGAGGTTGAACGAATAGCCGGTCGGCACGACGAGACCCACGACCGAGCGCGGGCAGCCCATGCGTTCGAGCTTCTGCATCAGTTGCGGCAGTGCCGATTCCGACGAGCTCGTGCCCAGCACGATCAGCAGTTCTTCCTTGATGTACGAAACGAAGCGGATGATCGAGAAGCCCGTGAAGCGCGCGATCGCGCCGAGCACCACGAGCACGAACACGATCGACGTCAGATAGAACGTGCCGATCAGCTTGAGCATCGGCACGAGCGAACCCACGCCGTACTTGCCGATGGTGAACGCCATCGCGCCGAACGCGCCGATCGGCGCGAGCTTCGTGACGATCTTGACGATGCCGAACAGCACGCCCGAGAGGCTGTCGATGAAGTCGGTCACCACGCGGCCGCGCTCGCCCAGTTGCGCGAGCACCGCGCCGAACAGCAGCGCGATCAGCAGGATCTGGAGAATTTCACCCTGGCCGAACGCCGAGAACATCGTGTCCGGAATGATGTGCATCAGGAAGTCGACGGTGCTCTGACCGTGCGCCTTCTCCGCGAAGCTCGCCACGGCCTTGGCGTCGAGCGTCTTCACATCGACGTTGAAGCCCGCGCCCGGCTTGAGCACGTGCGTGGCGATCAGGCCGAGCACCAGCGCGAACGTCGAAACGATTTCGAAGTACAGCAGCGCCTTGCCGCCCACGCGGCCCACCTTCTTCATGTCTTCCATGCCGGCGATGCCGGTCACGACCGTACAGAAGATGATCGGCCCGATCACCATCTTGATCAGCTTGATGAAGGCGTCGCCGAGCGGCTTCATGTCGATGCCGAGGGCCGGAGAGAAGTGGCCCAGGATCACGCCGATGACAATCGCCACGATCACCTGGAAATAGAGCACTTTGTGGAGAGGTTTCTTCACTTTGGATGCCTGCAATGAGTTAAGCCGATGGCCGCGCGTGGATACGCGCCGAACCGCGACAGGTCGAAACGGGGGGAATCAGCGAAACCGGACGAGGGGATCGGACATCGGCTGTCTCCTTGCTTTTTTTTGTCGCGGCCGGGGTGGCCGCGCGATTTATTTCGCAAGGTTGATGCCAGCGGCGCAGCGCGTGCTCACCCTTGATTTACAAGGGATTTTTAACGCATCGGGCGTGGCGCAATCTGGATTTCCAGAAATGCGGTTTGGATACGTCCGGGAATCCGGAAATCCGGGCGCGCGGGCGCCGCCCGGAAGCGGGGTCAAAACACTCCGGCGAGGCGCGCCTTTTTATCCGCGCCCTTTCCACGGCACGAGACGCCGTTCGAGCGCGCGCATGCCGAGGTCGAAACCCCAGGCGATCAGGCCGATCAGCACGATGCCCATCACCACGACGTCGGTGCGCAGGAAGCTCGACGCGTTGAGCACCATCTGGCCGAGCCCCGCCGTGGCGGCAACCATCTCGGCGGCCACGAGCGTGGTCCAGCCGAAGCCGATGGCGATGCGCAGCCCGGTGAGGATTTCCGGCAGCGCGGCCGGCAGCACCACGAAGCGCACGATCTGCGCGAAGCTGCCGCCCAGCGACGCCGCCGCGCGCAACTGCTCGACGGTGGCGCTTTTCGCGCCCGCGCGCGCGGCCATCGCGATCGGCGCGAAGCAGGCGAGCCAGATCACGACGATCTTGGCGGTCTCGTCGATACCGAACCAGATCACCACGAGCGGCAGGTAGGCGAGCGGCGGCAACGGCCGGTAGAACTCCAGCGGCGGATCGAGCAGGCCGCGCGCGACGCGCGACACGCCCATCAGGATGCCGACGGGAATCGCCGTCAGCGCCGCGAGCGCGAACGCGCCGAACACGCGCAGCGCGCTCCAGAACAGATGCTCCGAGAGCGGCAGGCCGCCCTGGATACGGCCGTGCCAGGCGTCGACGAAGGCGTGCCAGACCGCCTCGGGCGTCGGCAGAAAGAGCGGCGGCAGCCAGTGCAGATGCGTGGCGAGCCACCAGAGCGCCGCGAGACCGGCCACCGACGCCGCGGAGAGCGCGGCCGTCGGCCCTTCGCCGGGCATGCGCCAGACGCGGGCGCGCGAACCGCTCGACGCGACCTGTGCGGCTTGCGGGGCGATCTTTGGCGCGCTGTTTGGCGCGCTGTTTGGCACTATGTTTGACGCGGTTTCAGCGCCTTCGAAACTGGATGACGCGCGTGCGTTCAGCGCTTCCAATGATTCCTGCGACACGCTCATCGCATCACCTTGACTGTCGACTTCATGATGGGTTTCGCGAATGGGCGCTCACGACAGCGCCGGTTCACGCGCATCCGCGTGCAGCAACTGCACGAGCCGCTCGCGCCATTCGATGAAATCGGGCGCCGACTTCACCGCGCGCGCGTCGCGCGTACGCAGATAGCGGCGCGCGAACGGCACCTCGAACGCGTGCTCGATGCGGCCCGGCCCCGGCGTCATGACCACCACGCGCGTCGCCAGAAAGAGCGCCTCCTCCACGCTGTGCGTGATGAAGAACACCGTCTTCTGCGTGCGCGCCCAGACGTCGAGCACGAGCGTCTGCACGGATTCGCGCGTCATCGCGTCGAGCGCGCCCATCGGCTCGTCCATCAGCAGCACTTGCGGATCGCTCGCGAGCGCGCGCGCGATGCCCACGCGCTGCTGCATGCCGCCCGAGAGCGCATCCACGCGCGAACGCGCGTGATCGTCGAGCCCGACGAGCGCCAGTTGCTCGCGCGCGATGCGCTCGCGTTCGGCCTTCGGCACGCGCCGGAAACGCAGGCCCAGCGCGACGTTGTCGAGCACGTTCAGCCACGGCAGCAGCGCATGCTTCTGGAACACCACGCCGCGCTCCGCGCCCGGTCCGGCCACGCGCGCGCCGTTCACGCGCACCTCGCCGCCAGTCGGTTCGATGAAGCCCGCGATGCAGTTCAGCAAAGTGGTCTTGCCGCAGCCCGACGCGCCGAGCGCGACCACGAACTCGCCGCGCTCGACCTGCAGGTTCACGTTCGCGAGCGCCACGCTGGGCGCGTCGCCGCGACGCGCGCCCGCGTAGGCGACGCTCAGATCGCGGATATCCAGTGCGCTCATGCTCGCCTCCTTCGCGTGCGTATGCTGACGAATGCCGATATCGGCGCGTAAATCAGTGCGCGGCGGCGCGCTGCACGTAACGCGGATCGATGCCGACCGAGTAATCGGGCAGCACGTTCTGGATCGTGCCCTGCTGCTTGAGGAAGGACGCCGTCGCGAGCAGCGATTGCGCCGCGCCCGACTGCGCGCCGCCGCCCAGCCAGGTCTTCGAGGCCTGCTCGGCGGGCGTCGGGAATGCGTAGAGCGCGAGGCTCGCAGGCACTTCGTCCGGATTCGCGCCCGACTCCTTCGCCACGGCCTGCACCTGCGGCGAGGCGGCGTTCCAGGCGGCGCGATGCGCGCTGTAGTCGGCGTCGGCGGCGGCCAGCACCTGCACGAACTTCGCCACGAAGTCGCCGTTATCCTTCGCGAAACCGCGATCGACCACGAAGCCGTCGAAGGTCGCCTTGCCCGTCGCCTTGGCCACCTGCCCCGACGTGATCAGCACCTTGCCGCTCTTCTTCACCTGCGCGAGCACCGGGTCCCAGATGTAGGTCGCGTCGATGTTGCCGCGCTGCCAGGCCGCCGCGACTTCGGGCGGACGCAGGTTCACGATCTTCACATCGGCGGGATTCACGCCCGCGTTCTGCAACGCCACGAGCGCATGGAAATGCGAGGTCGAGACGAACGGCACGCCGATCGTCTTGCCCTTGAGGCCCGCGATGCTCGTCACGCCCGACCCGTCGCGCGCGACCAGCGCCTCGGCGTCGTTGATGTTGTCGAGAATCCAGAACAGCGAGAGATTCACGCCCTGCGAGAGCCCCGCCGCGATCGGGCTCGATCCGGCTTCGCCGAGTTGCACCGAACCCGACGCGAGCGCGCGGATCACATCGGCGCCGCTCGCGAGCTTGCGGAACGTGACCTTGTAGCCGGTGGCCTTTTCGACTTCGCCGGTCGCCTGCGCGTAACGCCACGGCACCACCATGTCCTGATACGCGATCACGACTTCGCGCGTCTCGGCATGCGCGCGCGGCGCACCGAACGCGGCGAACAGCGCCGCGGCCGCCAGCGCGGCGGCGAGCACGCGCGGACGTTGCGAGGAAAGGACACGTTGACGGGCGCGATGACTCATCGAAAAACTCCGGCGGAACCACTGAGGTTGAATGGAAGGTTCCGACTATAGGGAGTCTGGCAGCGTCCGGTTCTAATTTATCCGCGATAGCTAATGACGCTGCTGGAGCATTGCTTTGCGTGTTCCTGCGCATGCCGCGCGCCAACGAAAAAGCCCGCTTTTCAGCGGGCTTTTTTCAATGCGACGAAGCGAAACGAAGCGGCTTAGACCACGCCCGCGCCGTGCGCCTGCAGATCGGCGTGATAGCTCGAACGCACCATCGCGCCGACGGCCGCGTGCGTGAAGCCCATCTTGTACGCCTCTTCCTCGTACATCTTGAAGGTGTCCGGATGCACGTACGAACGCACCGGCAGATGGTGCTCCGAAGGCTGCAGATACTGGCCGATCGTGAGCATGTCCACGTCGTGCGCGCGCAGATCGCGCATGACCTGAAGAATCTCTTCCTCGGTTTCGCCGAGACCCACCATCAGGCCCGACTTGGTCGCGACGTCCGGATGCAGCGCCTTGAAGTCCTTCAGCAGCTTCAGCGAGTGCGCGTAGTCCGAACCCGGGCGCGCTTCCTTGTACAGACGCGGCACCGTTTCGAGGTTGTGGTTCATCACGTCGGGCGGCGCGGCGTTCAGGATGCCGAGCGCGCGATCGAGACGGCCGCGGAAGTCGGGCGTGAGAATCTCGATGCGGGTTTCCGGCGAATGCTCGCGCACCTGGCGGATACATTCGACGAAGTGGCCCGCGCCGCCGTCACGCAGATCGTCGCGGTCGACGCTCGTGATCACGACGTACTTGAGCTTGAGCGCGCCGATGGTGCGCGCGAGGTTCGCCGGTTCGTCCGGATCGAGCGGATCGGGACGGCCGTGGCCGACGTCGCAGAACGGGCAGCGGCGCGTGCACTTGTCGCCCATGATCATGAACGTCGCGGTGCCCTTGCCGAAGCATTCGCCGATGTTCGGGCAGCTCGCCTCTTCGCACACCGTATGCAGGTTGTGCTCGCGCAGGATGTTCTTGATCTCGTAGAAGCGCGACGTGCCCGTGGCCGCTTTCACGCGGATCCAGTCGGGCTTCTTGAGCTTCTCGATGGGTATGACCTTGATCGGAATGCGCGCGGTCTTGGCCTGCGCCTTCTGTTTCGCGGTCGCGTCGTAGGGGACGGCGTCGGCGGGGGCCGGGCTCGGAGCCAGGTTCGCGGCGGGGTTCGCGGTTACATCAGTCATTCGTTCGATCCAGTCAGGCCGCCGGAACAGCGCCAGCCTGCGGTTGCGGCGGTTGCCCGCCTGAGGCCGCCTGAGCAGCCGGGTCCACTGCAGCCGCTTCGGCCGCCGGGTCTGTGGCGGCCGCTTCGGCCACCGGAAGATTTGCCGCGTGCGCAGCGAGTTGCGTCTCGAGCTGCGCCGCCAGCGTGGCGGCCACGTCGCGCCAGTCCGCCGCGACGCCGAGCGACGCCATATCGACAGTTTCGAGGCCCGCGTAGCCACACGGATTGATCGCGAGGAAGGGGCTCAGGTCCATCGACACATTCAGGCTCACGCCGTGGTAGCTGCAGCCGTTGCGGATCTTCAGACCGAGCGCCGCGACCTTCGCGCCACGGTGCGCCGCGCTGGCGCCCGACGCGTGTTCCGGCACGTAAATGCCGGGCGCGCCGGCCTTGCGCTCGCTCGCGAGATTATACGCCGCCAGCGTGTCGATCACGGCCTGCTCGATGAGCGTCACCAGCTCGCGCACCATCAGTTTCCGGCGTCGCAGATCGAGCAGCAAATAGGCCACGATCTGGCCCGGCCCGTGATACGTGATCTGGCCGCCGCGGTCGATCTGGACGAGCGGAATACCGCTGTTGGCGACGAGCAGATGCTCGGGCTTGCCGGCCTGCCCGAGCGTGAAAACGGGCGGATGCTCGACCAGCCAGATTTCGTCAGGGGTATCGGCGTCGCGCTGATCGGTGAACGCGCGCATGGCGTCGAAGCTCGCCTGGTAGGCCTCGTTGCCGCGCCAACGCACGACGGGCGCTGCGAAGCGCGCGCCGGCGGGGCCGGATTCGGTGCTGGACGCCGCCTCGGCGATCGTGGAAATCGCGGAATTCGCGGGGTCGGATGACATTGACAGGGGTGAAACCGGGGTGGCGCACATGATTCCCGAAGTTTACCCAATTCGGGACAAGCGCGCCGAGGACGCTGCGCGATCACCGTGATCAGGCCGCGCGCCGGGCCGCCTGCGCGGTCCCGGCGCGGTGCGCAGACCGGATTTGCACGCATCGAATCGTGCGTCAAACGCTTTATCAAACCGTGGCTGTATCAAACCGTGGCTGTATCAAACCGTGCGCCAGCCGTCGCGCGCATGCACGCCGAAGCGCGCCGCCGTGCGTGCGGCCCAGTCCACCGCGCGCTCGCCCACGCGCTTGGGCGTGGCGAACGCCACCCACGCGGCGGCGCCCTGCTCCGCGCCGATCCACAGACGCTCGCCGCGACGCAGCCGCAGCGTCTGGCCCGGTTCGAGCCAGTAATCGGCCGTGTCGTCGCTGCGCGTGACCCAGACCGCGCCGCAGCGCACCGTCAGGCGCGTGCTGCGCGAAACGCGTACCGACGCCACTTGCCGGGCTTCCACCTCGAAGGTGATATCCGAAGAAATTTCTCTCATTTTCGACTCCGAATGACGTGCTCCAATGGCTACAATCCTAGACACTGCAAGGGATCGAGCAAAACGATCATTTTTCACGCCTATGTGAGAAAAATTACGATGGATCTGCGTACGCTTCCCGCCCTCAATGCGCTCAAGTCCTTCGAGGCCGCCGCCCGCCACGAGAGTTTTTCGCGTGCCGCCGACGAGCTGTTCGTCACGCACGGCGCGGTCAGCCATCAGATCCGCGCGCTCGAAGCCGAACTGGGCGTGGCGCTGTTCGCGCGCGACGGCAAGCGCGTGCGCGTGACCGACACGGGCCGCCGCTACGCCACCCAGGTGCGCGACGCGCTCAACCAGCTGGCGCGCGCCACCGAGGAAATCCGCTCTGGCGACCGCGACCGCCGCCTCGTCGTGTCGATGCTGTCGTCGTTCGCGGCGCGCTGGGTCACGCCGCGCATCGGCCGCTTCATCGAGGCGCATCCGCAGTGGGACGTCGAACTGCAATCCACCAATTCGCTGATCGATTTCACGCGCGACGACGTGGACGTGGCGATCCGTTTCGGCTTCGGCCACTATCCGGGCCTGCACACCGAACTGCTGCTCGACGAGATTTTCTTTCCCGCCTGCGCGCCCGACTTCAACGGCGGCAAGCTGCCCGACGATCCGCGCGAGATGACGAAGCTGCCGCTGCTGCGCTCCGACGACGAACTGTGGCGTCCGTGGTTCGACGCCGCCGGTCTGCAGGATCTGCCCGAACCCAAGCGCGGCGTGCTCTATCAGGATTCGTCGAATCTGCTGCAAGCCGCGATGGACGGCCAGGGCATCGCGCTCGTGCGCCGCTCGCTCGCGATGCACGAAATCACGCGCGGGCGCCTCGTGCGCCTGTTCAAGGACATCGACGGCCCGAGTCCGTGGCGCTACTACTTCATCTGCCAGCCGCAGCGCCTGCAAACCGAGCGCGTGACAGCGTTTCGCGACTGGGTGTTCGACGAGGTGGCGCGCTTTCGACGGCTCTACGAAGACGCCTGCGAGGCCGGCCCGGTCATCACGGCCGCCGCCGCGGCCCTGCGCGCGACCACCGGCGACGCGCCTTGAAGCACGCTTCAATGAACGCCGTGAACCGCGCGTAAACGCAACAAGGGCCGCTAACAAGCGGCCCTTGCTTCATCTCGATTCCAATCTCGATCCCCATCCGGATCGCGCCCTTACAGCACGATCTTCACCATCGGATGCCCGGTCAGCGCGCGATAGATATCGTCGAGATGCGGCTGGCTTGTCGCGCGCACCGTCACCGTGAGGCCGGTGTAATTGCCGCCGCTCGACGGCCGCGTTTCGATGGTTGCGGTATCGAAACCGCCGTCGAATTCGCGCAGCACGGCGATGATCGTGTCCTGAAACTCCGGATGCGTCTTGCCCATCACCTTGATGGGGAAGTCGCACGGGAATTCGATCAGCGTGGTTTTTTCTTCGGCGCCGGCGGCGCCGTTCGTTTGCGATGCACTCATTTGTTGTCCACTTCCTGTAGCGAGGCGGCGGCTTCGGCGTGCGATTGCGCCAGCGATGCCGCCTCATAAACCTCACGCGCCGCGCGCGCCTTGGCACGCTGGTACGCCGCGTAAATCGCCGCATAGACGGGGCCCGGCTTGCCGTCGCCCACCGCCTGGCCGTCGATCGTGACGACCGCCAGCACTTCCTTCGTCGCCGAGGTCACGAGCACTTCGTCGGCACCGCGCAGCGCGGCTTCGTCGATCTCGCGCGCCTCGAAACGCAGCCCGCATTCCTGCGCCAGTTCCTCGACGAGTCCGTAGCGGATGCCTTCGAGAATCTTGTGGCTGCGCGGCGGCGCGTACAGCGCGCCATCCTTCGCGATCCACACATTCGACGACGATGCTTCGGTCACCCAACCGTCGCGCAACTGAATGGTTTCGAACACGCCGTGTTCGGCCGCATGTTGCGCCATCAGCACGTTGCCGAGCAGCGAGGTCGCCTTGATGTCGCAATGCAGCCAGCGGCGGTCTTCGGCGGTGACGCAGGCCACGCCGTTCGCGCGCGACGCATCGCCCGGCATGACGAGCGGATTCACCATCACGAACACCGTGGGCGGCACGCTCGCCGCCGGAAACGCGTGCGCGCGCTTCGCGACGCCGCGCGTGACCTGCACGTAGACGTTCGCGTGCGCATCGGGCGCGAGCGCGCCGGCCTGCTCGTTGGCGTCGATCACCCGCGCGATCAGCGCGCGCCAGCCGCTTTCGCTGAACGGATTGGCGATGCCGATCTTCTCCAGCGAACGCGCGAGCCGCGCGAGATGCTGCGTGAGACGGAACGGCACACGCACGAGCGGCGCTGCGCCGTCTTCGTCCGCTTCGACACCCTCGACTTCGAGCGCATACACCGGCACCACTTCGTAAATGCCGTCGCCGAAAATGAAGCCGCGATCGAGCACCGGCACGCGCGCCTCGCTGATCGGCGTGAATGCGCCGTTCAGCCAGACGACGGGCTCGCCGTCGTGCTCGTCATCGTGATCGTGCTCGTCGTGAGCGTCGAGCGCGTCAAGTTCGGCGGGCGCTTGCGGCGCTGAAGTCGAGGTGTGTCCGGCCATTTACTTCTTCTTGTTGAACATCAGCATGAGCGAATCCCACACGCGGCCGACGATGCCGGCTTGCGGCACCGCTTCGAGCGCGACCAGCGGGAATTGCGCGAGCACCTTGCCGTCCGCGCCGACGAACTTCGCCGTGCCGACCTGCTGGCCGTCCGCGAGCGGCGCGATCAGCGGGCTGGTGATGTCGATCTGCGGCTTGGCCTTGTCGGCGGCGCCCTTCGGCAGCGTGACGAACTGATCCTTCTTCACGCCGACCTTCACGGCGTCCGCCGCGCCCTTGTAGACGCGCGGCGTGGCCACGGCCTGGTTCGCGCCGTAGATGCGCGTGGTGTCGTAGGCGCTATAGCCGTAGTTGAGCATCTTCAGGCTGTCCTGCACCCGGTCGTGCTCTTTCTGCTCGCCCATCATCACCGAGACCAGACGGCGGTCGCCGCCGCCCGCCATCGGACGCTTGGCCGACGCGATCAGGCAGTAGCCCGCGGCTTGCGTGTGGCCGGTCTTCAGACCGTCGACCGTCGGGTCGATCCACAGCAGACGGTTGCGGTTCGGCTGCTTGATGTTGTTGTACTTGAATTCCTTGACCGAGAAGATGCTGTAGTACTCGGGATAGTCGCGAATCAGGCGCGCCGACAGCGTGGCGAGGTCGCCGGCCGTCGTGTAGTGATTCGGGTCGGGCATGCCGTTGACGTCGGCGAAGTGCGTGTGCGCCATGCCGAGCTTCTGCGCTTCGGCATTCATCATGTTCACGAAGTTCGCTTCGCTGCCGCCCACGAGTTCGGCGAGCGCGATGGCCGCGTCGTTGCCCGACTGGATGATCATGCCGTACACGAGGTCGTGCACCGAGACCGGCTTGTTCGCTTCGATGAACATGCGCGATTCGTCGGTCTTCACGCGACGCACCGCTTCGCTCGGCGTGACGATCTGCTCCATCGAAATCTTCTTCGACTGCAGCGCCTCGAACGTGAGGTACGCGGTCATCAGCTTCGTGAGCGAGGCCGGTTCGACGCGCTCGTCGGCGTTGCCCGAGGCGAGCACCTGGTTCGCCGTGGCGTCGACGAGCACCCACGAGCGCGCGTTCACCGCCGGCGGCGGCACCTGCGCGAACGCGCTGGCGCTCGCGAGCAGCGAGGCCGGCACGAGCGCGCCGAGCGTGACTTTACGAACGATGGAGGAAGAAACGAGAGGGGACTGCTGGCCGTTGGAGAGAAAACGCATGGGTTCAGGTCGGACGGGATTGGGGTCGGGATGAACGTGGCGCGCCATGCGGCGCACGGTCGGGTGAGCCGGAATGCGGCGCCTCGCTCAACACGCCTGAAGAGGTTTCAGACGGGCGCGGCGGCCGCAAAAAGAGCGCCCATTATACGCGCCGCGTGCAGGCGTTTTTCGAAGTGGGCACACGTTTGCGCGCACCTGTCGTGCATTTTTAACGATTCGCGCGCCTTTTTATGCAACCGCGAGGTCATTTCTCACGATCGGCCGACACAGCACTTACAGACGCTGCGTGCGGCCGATATGGACCCTAAAAACGCGCGCGAGAAAAAGCCGCGCCGTCGACGCGAGCGTTTCAGCGCCAGGCGTCGACGATGATGCGCTTGAGAATGTGCAGCTTGCGATGCAGGAAGTGTTCCGCCCCCGGAATCACCACGACGGGCAGTTCCTGCGGCCGCGCCCATTCGTACACCGAGAGAATCGGCACGGTATCGTCGAGTTCGCCGTGAATCACGAGCGTGTCCTCGCGCACCGGCGCGACTTCCCAGCGGCTCGCCGCCGTGCCGACGAACACCATGCGCTCGATTTCGCCGCCCGCTTCCAGATAGCGCTTCGCGACGTGCGAGAGCACGAAGGTGCCGAACGAGAAGCCCGCGAGCACGAGCGGCACGTCGGCCTGACCCGGCTGCGCGCGCATGTAGCGGATCAGTTCGAGCAGATCGTCCTGTTCGCCGATGCCATTGTCGTGCGTGCCCGCCGTGCCGCCGACGCCGCGAAAGTTCGAGCGGTACGTCGTGTAGCCGAGCTGCACGAGCGTGCGCGCGAGCGTCTGCGCGACCTTGTTGTCCATCGTGCCGCCAAAGAGCGGATGCGGATGCGCGACGAGCGCGATGCCGCGCACGGGCGTGCCGGCGTCGGGCGTGTCGAGCGCGCATTCGATCTGGCCGATCGGGCCGTCGATATGGAATTTTTGCGTCTGGGCGTTCATCGGGCTGCGGTCCTTGCTGTCTTTCGTGCTGTCGTTTTCGTGTCGGCGCGCATCGCGGACGGCATCAGGGACGATCGATCAGCAGACGCTCGACCACCTGGCCGTTCTGCAGATGCGACACGACGATTTCCTCGATGTCGGTTTCGTCGACATAGGTGTACCAGGTGCCTTCCGGATACACGACGACGACCGGCCCTTCCTCGCAGCGGTCTAGGCAGCCGGCCTTGTTGACGCGCACCTGGCCCGGACCCGCGAGGCCCAGTTGCTTCACGCGCTTCTTGGCGTATTCCTGCATCGCCTGCGCGTTGCAGCTCGCGCAGCTCGGACGCTCGGCGCCGGGATCGCGCTGATTCAGGCAGAAGAACACATGGTGTTTGTAGAAGGAATCGGTCATGGCGTGAGTACCGGGATAGGCAGTAAAAGTGGGGGTGCGGCGCGCTCGCCGGATTATCGGAACAACGGTGACGATGCGCGTGTGGCGTGCCTGCTGGGGTCGCTAGATGCGGTCACTCATCGCGGCCGCCGAATGCGGTCGATTATAGCGAGCGACGCGCGAGCCACGCGCGCTCCAGCGAGAACGCGCTCCAGCCCAGCGCGGCCCACGGCCAGATCCACGCGAGCCAGTGCGCAAGCCCGTTGAAATGCAGATAGCGGCCCTGACGCCAGTCGGCGAGCACCACGTCGAAATACGGATTCACGGGCAGCACGTTGACCAGCACGAGCGCCACCGCCAGCGCCACGCTCGCCGCCGCGGCGCGCGCCGCGCGCGGCAGGCGCAGCGCGAGAAAGGCCGCGAGCGTGCCCCAGACGAGGCCGCCGAGCGCGCCCGGCGTCGCCCAGTTGAAGATCAGTCCGCTTTGCGATTGCAGGAAGGTCGCGCCCGCCTTCACCACGAGCGTGGCCGCCAGCAGCACGACGATGAGCCGCGCGCGCGGGGCGCGCTGGCGCATCGGCAGCGAGGCGAAGGCCGCCGCGCCGAACAGGTTGAGCGTCGTGACGAGCGCTTCCCAGCCGCTCTCGGGCAGACGCGCGGCGAGCGCATCGGGCAGCGCGCGCAGATGCCACGCGGCGGGCGTCCAGGCGAGCACGGCGTCCTGCATCGAGGCGTCGAAGCGCTGCCAGATCGCGCGCGGCCAGTCGCCCATGCCGAACAGGCGCGGCGCGGGAAACATCGTCGCGAACGGCCAGAGCGCCGCGAGCACCATCAGCGCGCCCGCGTCGCGTTCGAACCAGCGAAACCGCAGCCGCCGCAGAAACCCGCGTTCGAGCAGCGCGCCCGTGAGCGGCGCCGCGAGGGCCGCGCCCAGCAGCGCACCGAGCGCGTTGGTGGCGAGATCGAGATTGGACGCGACGCGCGTGGGCAAATAGGTCTGCACCGCTTCCATGCCGCTTGAGAGCAGCGTGCCGCCCAGCGTGGCGAGCGCGACGGCGGCCAGTCCGCGGCAGCGCGGCCAGATCGCCAGCACCGCGAGCGCGCCGAACGGCATGTAGCCGAGCACGTTGGTGACGACGTCGAAGACGGTCCAGTAACGCGGGAAGGGGTCGTTGAGATAGTCGAACGGACCGAGGCCGAGCGAGCGCCAGCCCGAGAACGGATACCACGAGCCGTAGACGATCAGCGCCGTGTAGAGCGCCAGCGCCTGGCGCGAGAGCGTGGAGGCCTGGCGCGGCGGGATGTCGGGGACGGCGGACGCTTTTTCCGCGCGCACAACGGCGGCCTCGCTGCGCGCGCGCGCAGCGTCGCCGGATTCACCGTTGCGGCTGTCGTAGCCGTTGCCGCCCTTACCCGCTTTGCCGCTCATCCAACCGGTCCCACTGGTGCCGCGAGCAGCACGCCGCGCGCGCCGCCCGCCGCGTTCCTCAAGGCGTGCCGGCGAATGCCTGCACGCTCAGCCATGCGCCAATCTGACTCGCGAAATCGTCGCTCGCCGTCCGCAGCGCCGCCGCGCCGCCCGCCGCGTCGGGCGTGCTGGCCGGCGCGCGCGCGAGGAACGAACGCTGCGCGATCACCTTGCCGCCCTGCATCAGCGTCGCGCGCGCGGCCAGCACGCCCGAGCTTTCGGAGGCGGTGTCGAACACCTGTTCGAACTCGGTGAGTTCGACCTTGAGCATCGGCGCCTGCACGGCGTCCGCGCCCGAAAGCACCGTGACGCGCGTGGCGAGCGAGGTGCGCAGACGCTGCGTGAGCAGGCGCGCGGGCGACATCGTCCAGTGGCTGCTCGCGTAGCGCGCCGAGCGCTGCGAGTCGCCGCCGATGCGATAGACGATGCCGTCGTGATCGAGCGTCGCCGGCGCGCTCACTTCGAGCACCTTGAGCGGCGGCAGCGTGGGCGGCGCGGGCGGCGCTTCCTGCGGCCCGAGGTCGTAGCGGATATCCGAGAGCGCGGCCGGATTGCCGGCGCACGCCGCCAGCGTACCGATGGCGAGCGCCGCGAGCGCGGCGCAGCAGAGCCTCAGAAGCGAGCGTGACGGGGTGGCTTGGCGTGACATTGCGGTTCCTTCCGGTTCTTGCGGGTTCTTGCGGATCATGCGGTCAGGCGGCGCCGTTCTGGCGGCCGCCGCCGACGTCGAATGCACTCCGACACCATTGCGGCGCAGCAGTTCGCGGCGCGCGCAGCAGCATAGCGATTTTTGCGAAGGGCCAGAACGCGGCGGCCACTTCGCAGCGTTTCGCGGCGCGCTTACTTCGCGCCCGTGCCCGGCCACGCGAAGCCCGGCTCGCCGGGGCCGGGCGCGGGTTGCGGCGCGCCGCCGAACAGCACGCTGCGCGGGCTCGAACTGAACGTCCCCGCCGCGCGGTCCACCGAGCGCATCGCCGAGCGCACGTCGTCGGTCAGCGAATCGACGCGCGGCAGCGTGTCGTAGCCCACGCGCGCCGAGAGTTCCTGAATCGACATGTCGATCGACGAAAGCGCCTGCCCGGCCTGCGCCGCCGCCGTGCCGGCCTTGTTCAGATTGGTCTGGAACGGGCCATCCGGACGGTTCACGCTGGTGATGAGCTGATTGGTCGACTGCAAGGTTTTCTGCAGATCGGCGACCGCGCCCGGCAGTTGCTTCGTCGCGGGCTGCAATTGCAGCGCGAGCGTATTCACGCTGTCGGCGGCCTGTTGCAGCGAGGTCACCGTCGCCATCACCTGCTTGCGGTTTTCCTCGTTGAGCATCTGGTCGACGTCGGTGGCGATGCTGTCGAGCTTGCGCAGCAGCACGTCGCCGCGCCGCTGGAGCTGGTCGAGCAGGCCGGGGCGCAGCGGAATCTCCGCCACGCTCTTGTCCGAGGACGCGAGCGGCGACTGATCGAGCCCGTTGTCGTCGAGCTGCACGAAGGCGATGCCGGTCACGCCCTGGAGCGCGAGCGTGCCGAAGGTCGAGCGCGTCATCGGCGCCTTCTGGTCCACCAGCACGCGAATGCGGATCTGGCCCGGATGATTCGCGTCGAAATGGATCGACTGCACCTTGCCCACGTCGAGGCCGCGATAGCGCACGGCCGCGTCCGGATACAGCCCGGTGACGCTGCTGCGCGAGATCAGGTCGTACGGCACGCGCACCGCGCGATCGGCGCTGAAGAAGAGGACCGCCAGCGCGATTGTCGCCAGCAGGCCGATCGTGAAGACGCCGGCCCAGAACGCATGCGGTTTGTTTTCCATCGTCAGATTCCCTTGTTGGCGACCTTGCGCCTCGTGACACGCCCGCGCGTCAGCACGGTTTCACGCCCACGGATGCGGGCAGCAGCGCCGCCGGCGGCAGCTTCGCGCGGCGCTCGGGCGGGAGCGCCTGCAACGCGCGCCGCCCGCGCATGCCCAGAAAATATTCGCGGATGAACGGATCGTCCACGCCGGCCGCTTCCTCCACGGGCGCGGCCACCAGCACCTTGCGCTCCGCGATCACGGCCACGCGCGTGGAAAGCGCGACCATCGCGTCCAGATCGTGCGTGATCAGCACGACGGTCAGGCCCAGCGCGCGATGCAGCGTGCTGATCAGTTCCACCACTTCGTCCGACGAGCGCGGATCGAGCCCCGCCGTCGGTTCGTCGAGAATCAGCAGCTCGGGCTCCAGCACGATCGCGCGCGCGAGCCCGACGCGCTTGACCATGCCGCCCGACAGCGCGGCCGGCATTTTCGACGCGTGCTTGCACGGCAGCCCGACCATCTCCAGCTTCAGCATGACGATGTCGCGCAGCAGGTCGGCCGGCACCTCGCCCAGCTCGCGCACCGGCTGCGCGATGTTGTCGTAGACCGACAGCGACGAGAACAGCGCGCCGTGCTGAAACAGCATGCCGGTGCGCGTGCGCATCAGGCGGGCGCGTTCGGGATCGATCGTCGAGATGTCTTCGCCGAACATCTTGATGGTGCCGGACGTGGGCCGCTCGAGCCCGAGAACCTGCCGCACCAGCGTGGTCTTGCCCGAGCCCGAGCCGCCCACGATGGTGACGATCTCGCCGCGGCGAATATCCAGATTCAGATGCTGATGGACGATGTTGCGCCCGTAGCGCTTGGTGAGATTGCGCACCTCGATGATCGGCTCGCCGATCGCCGGCAGCGGCAGATCCTCGACGGCTTCCCTGAGCGGCGTGGCCAGCGTGCCGGTCGTGGTCAGCGCGCCGGGCGACGGCGTGGACGCCGTGGCCCGGGTTCCGGTCGTGCTCAACGTGTTCATGACAGCCCCACGTTCTGGAAGAGAATGGCGAACACGGCGTCGGCGAGGATCACGATGGTGATCGAGGTCACGACCGAAGTGGTCGTGCCTTCGCCGAGACTCTGCGAATTCGCCTTGATGCGAAAGCCGAAGTGGCAGCCGACGATGCCCACCAGCATGCCGAACGCCACGCCCTTGCCGAGCCCGATCCAGAGATTCGCGATCGGCACCACGCCCGGCAGCGAACGCACGAAATACGATACGTCGATGCCCAGCACCGCCTTGGCCGCGAGCGCGCCGCCGAGCAGCGCGATGATGTCGGTCCACATGACGAGCAGCGGCATCGCCACGCCCAGCGCGACCACGCGCGGCAGGATCAGCCGCAGACCGTGCGAGATGCCCATCACGCGCATGGCGTCGAGCTCCTCGGTCACGCGCATCACGCCGATCTGCGCGGTGATGGCCGACCCGGAGCGCCCAGCCACCAGTATGGCCGCAAGCACGGGACCAAGCTCGCGAATCACCGCGAGCCCGAGAATATTGACGATGAACTGGTTCGCGCCGAACAGCCGCAACTGCTGCGCGGACAGGTACGACAGCACGATGCCGATCAGGAACGCCACCAGCGCCGTGATCGGCAACGCGCGGGCGCCTGCGTTGTAGACGTTCGCGGAAATCTCGATCCAGGGCGTGGCCTTCGGCTTGCGCAGGATGAAGAGCAAATCGAGGATCACGCGGCCGAGCATCGAAATGCCGCCGTAGAGGTGGTCCCAGAACGAGAAGATCGCGAGACCGAGCTTCGTGACCGGATCGATCTTGACGATGCGCTCGGGCGCCTCGCGCACCGAATCGAGCAGCGCGATGCGCTCGAAGATGTCGCGCTGGGTCTGCGTGAGCGCGACCAGATCGGCGGGCAGCTTGTGGCCCCAGACACGCCAGAGCGCCTGGCCGCCCACGTGGTCCATGCGTTCGACGCGCGACAGATCCCACTGGCCGACGCGCTCGCCCACCAGCGCGCGCAGCCGGCGCGCCACACCGCCCTGATCGCGGTCGCGTGCGAGCGCGAGCGCGGTCCACTGGCCGGACAGGCGCACGATCTTTCCCTGGTTGCCGGCCGCGATTTCGAGGCCAGGCGGCGTCTCTTGAGTCAAGGCGGGGCGCTCGGACGGAAGAAATGATTAAACATTGTATCGAACGCGCCCCGTTTCGGCGGTGCGAGCGCGCACCGATTCTGCATCGATCCCGCGCCGGTTCCGCCCGAACTCCGGCGCGAGCCAAACGGCGGCGGCGCGGGCTGTGGACAAATCTGTGGATGACCTGTTGGTACGCTGTGGGCGCGCTGTGGAATACGCGGCGCGGCGACGCGAAAAGCCGCACGCGCCTGTGGATGAATCCGTGGATAAGCTGTTGGCAGCCTGTGGACCGCCTGTGAATTTGCCTAAAAATCAGGCAAATCGCCGGTAAATCGCGCCAGACCGGCTTCGATACCCACGCGCTCGCGGCGGCCTGTCCCGCACCGCCCACACGCCGTGCAGCCACTACAATACGCACCATGAATGCGACGCCCCCCACCCCCGCTCCGCGCGCCGACGACTGGCGCATCGACCGCGACCGCGCGGTGACGCTGTTCGGCCCGGCCGCCAACGACTGGCCGATCGAAATCGTCGAGGAAACCGGCTCCACCAATGCCGACCTGATGGCGCGCCTGAAAGCGCTGCCCCATCGCACCAACGCGCTCGCGCGTCCGCTCGTGCGCGTGGCGTATCTGCAGACCGCGGGCCGCGGCCGGCGCGGCCGCAGCTGGGTCGCCCAGCCCGGCGACGCGCTGCTGTTCTCGCTCGCCTGCGTGATCCCGCGCCCGATCGAAGGACTCGCGGGATTGAGTCTCGCGGTCGGCTCGGCGCTCGTCGACGGCCTGCGCACGCTGCCCGTGAGCGCGCCCGGCCAGATCGCGCTGAAATGGCCGAACGACGTCCTGCTCGAAGGCGACAAGCTGGTGGGGATTCTGGTGGAAACGGCGTGGAGCACGCCCGACGCGACGGCGGTGGTGATCGGCATCGGCACCAATGTGCGCGGCGCGGACGCACTGGCCGCGAAGGTCGAAGCGCTGAACGCCGACCCCGCCGCGCAGCAAGCCGCGCCCGTGCCCGGCGCCGCGCCCACGGCGCTCTCGCGCGTGTGGCCCGGCGCGAATCTCACCGATGTGCTGGCCGCCGAACTCAATGCGCTCGAAGACGCGCTCGCGCGCTTCGGCGCAAACGGCTTCGCCTCGTTCCAGGCGCGCTGGAACGCGTGCCACGCCTACGCGGGCCGCGAAATCGCGCTCTACGAACAGGGCGCCGAACTGATGCGCGGCATTGCCGTCGGCGTGGACGAGAACGGCCAGTTGCTCGTCGACACCCCGAACGGCCGCGAATCGGTCACGACCGGCGACGTCTCGCTGCGTCTCGCGGGCGGCGGCGCATGAGCCGCGCAGCCGCGCCTTGTCTGCTGATCGACGCCGGAAACAGCCGCATCAAATGGGCCCTCGTGGCCGCCGACGGCACGCGTCTGCACGCGGGCGCGGCAGATCACGCGAATCAGGAAGCGCAGGACACCGCAAAGGACAGCGCGCCGGACGCCCGGCTCGATTTCGCGGATTGGGCGACGCTGCCCGCACCCGGCGGCGCATGGATCTCGAACGTCGCCGGTGAAGCCGTCGCGCGCCGCCTCGACGCCGCGCTCGACGCGCGCTGGCCCGGCCTCGCGCGCACGGTGATCCGCGCGTGCGAGCAGCAAGGCGGCGTGACCAACGGCTACAGCACGCCCGACGCGCTCGGCAGCGACCGCTGGGCCGGCATGATCGGCGCGCACGCGGCCTTTCCCGGCGAACCGCTGCTGATCGCCACCTTCGGCACCGCGACCACGCTCGAAGCGCTGCGCGCCGACGGCACCTTCGTCGGCGGCCTGATCGCGCCCGGCTGGACGCTGATGATGCGCGCGCTCGGCGAGCACACCGCGCAATTGCCGGTGCTCGACGCGCAGCACGCGCGCGGCCTGATCGACGCGCCGGAGCGCGGCCCGCTTTTCGCCACCGACACGAAACGCTCGATCTCGGCGGGCTGCGCGCTGGCGCAGGCGGGCCTGATCGAGCGCGCGTGGGCCGATTTGCAAGATGCGTGGAAAATGCCGGTCCGGCTGGTGGTGAGCGGCGGCGCGGCGGCCGAAGTGACAGCGGCGCTCAAGGTGCCGCATACTCGCCACGACGCGCTGGTGCTTGCCGGTCTCGCGCTGATCGCGCGGTCGGGCTAAATCCGGGCTAAATCCAAGCCAATCCAGGCTAAACACGGCTCAAGCCCGAGCCCAATCGAGGCGCTGCATTGCACGGCGCCCACCTATTCGAACCACGATTTCGACGGAGTTTCACACGATGCTGCGCTGGCTGATCGCCATCCTGATTCTCGCCAACCTGCTCGCCTTCGCGGCGATTCGCGGTCTGTTCGGCCCCACGCCCGCTTCGGGCTCGCTCGAACGTCAGCATCTGAACCGGCAGATCCATCCGGAGGGACTCACGGTGCGGCCGATCAAGCCGTCCGAGTCCGTGGACGTGCCCGTGGTGGGCGGCCCGGTGGCCGATCCGGCCATCCAGGCGTCGACGCTCGCGCAATAAGTCTGGCGCGCGGCGCCGGTCCGCGCGCGTTCCCGCATCGCGCAATCGCTCAGGATTGCGCGCGCACCTTCTGCAGGAGCTTGGTGGTCGAGCGATCGTGCTCGAACGCAATCGCCAGCGCCTTGCCGCCCCAGCCGCGCACGAGCGCCGACTCGGGCAGCGCGTCCATATCGTAGTCGCCGCCCTTCACGAGAATGTCGGGACGCACGGCTTCGATCAGCTCGATCGGCGTCTGCTCGCCGAACTGCACCACCCAATCCACGCTTTCGAGCGCCGCCAGCAGCGCCATGCGGTCGTTTTCGTTGTTGATCGGACGATCGTCGCCCTTGCCGAGCCGCTTCACCGAAGCGTCGCTGTTCACGCCGACGATCAGCGTCGCGCCGAGCGCCCTGGCATCGGCGAGATAGGTGACGTGGCCGCGATGGAGAATGTCGAAGACGCCGTTGGTGAAGACCACCGGACCGGGCAACGAGGCGCGCATCTGCGCGAGCGCTTCGCGCGTCGTGATCTTGCGTTCGAAGGAAGCGGGCATCGGATGTGACTCGAAAAAAGTGAACGGATCAGGGAAATGAACAACGTGAAACGGCCCGGACGCGCGAGCGTACCGGGCCGTTTTCTTGATGCGTGGGCGCTTCGGGGCGCGCCGCGAGGCACGCCTGAAAGCGCGCCGGCGTCAGGCCGGCTGCTGCGTGCCCTGCTCGGCCTGCAGGCGCTGCACCACTTCCTTGCGGTAGCGGTTCAGTTCCTGCGCCGTGCTGAACGTGCGTTCGAACAGGATCGACAGGTTGTGCAGAATGCGTTCGATGACCTTCTTTTCCCAGCCGTCGTCGAAGCGGATCTGGTCGTCGAGCCAGCGCTCGAGCCATTCCGGATCGGGCAGGCGCGATTGCACCGTGTCGCGCGGGAACAGCGCCTGGTTCACGTGCAGGTTCGTGGGGTGCAGCGGCTTTTCGGTGCGACGCGCCGACGCCATCAGCACGCCGATCTTCGCGAAGGCCGCGCGCGCGACGTCGCCGCAGTTCACGAGCGCCTTCTTCATGTAGCGCAGGTACGCGCCGCCATGACGCGCTTCGTCGCGCGAAATGGTTTCGTAGATGGCCTTGATGACCGGCTCCGTGTGCCATTCGGCAGCGCGGCGATACCAGTGGTTCAGGCGGATTTCGCCGCAGAAGTGCAGCATGAGCGTTTCGAGCGGCGGCGCCGGATCGAATTCGAAGCGCACGGCGTGCAGTTCTTCTTCGGTCGGCACCATTTCCGGCTTGAAGCGGCGCAGGTATTCCATCAGCACGAGCGAGTGCTTCTGTTCTTCGAAGAACCACACGCTCATGAACGCGGAAAAGTCGCTGTCGTGATGGTTGTCACGCAGGAACATTTCCGTGGCCGGCAGCGCCGACCATTCGGTGATCGCGTTCATCTTGATGGTCGCGGCCTGCTCGTCGGTCAGGAGCGACGCATCGAATTGGTCCCACGGAATGTCCTTCTCCATGTCCCATCGGACCGATTCGAGCGACTTGTAAAGTTCCGGATAAAGCATCGTGTTCATAGTCCCGCCCCTGTTCTGCGCATGACGACTTGTAGCGTGCCGCCTGCGGCGCGTGCCCTCACGCGGCGTACAGGCGAAAAGCGTTTAATTTTACGCGGTAACCGGCCGTCTGGACGCAATCTCACCGCGGCTAAACAGATTGTTTCCTGTCGAGCGGCAATCCGCGCTGCCGGAGTGAAAGGCGCCGTCGTGGGTTCTGGGTAGTTGCACCGTGCCTCGAACCCGGCTGCCGAAATGTCCGCGGGGCCGCCGGTTCGCGTTGCCCACGCCGCCTGGCCGCCTCGCCCGCGTGTTACGCGGCGGCCCCCGGCGGACCGTCCCAGCGCTGCGACAGAATGACGCAGCGCCGTCTCCCGATGATCGCATCGGAAATCGCGTGGAGGCGCATGCCACAAGGCTCGAAGCCGGCTCAAGGCGGGCTCGCGGCGCTCCGTCGCTCTGACTGGACGGCCAGAAAAACCTTACACCATGATAGCACGCCGATCTTTCAGTTCCGGGACGCCTCCGGGTGCGGCTCGGACGGCGTCGACGCGACACCGGACGGCCGTCCGGACGGCGCGCTCAGCCAGCTCAGAAGCGTGTCGCGCCGGGCGAGCGTGTCGCGGTAGCCGAGATCGATCAGCGCCTGCGTGAACTCGCGCTCGAACAGCAGATAGCTGGCGAACGCCGCACCCGACGCGCGATTGCCGCCCACCGCGCCGAGCAGCATCCGCACGGACAGCGGCAGCCGCTGCAAATGGCGCGCCGCGATCAGCTCGATGCGCTCGCTCGGCCCGATCGCGAGCACCTCGATATGCCGCCAGCCGCTTTCCGGCGCGACCGTGTGCGGCAGTTGCAGGACCATGCGGTTGACGTGCTCGATGCGCTCGATGTCGGCGCCCAGCGCATCGAGAAACACGCTCGCGAGCACCTGCTGGCCGATTTGCGCGAGCGTCGGGTAGACGTCGCTGTCGGCGCGCGCCATCAGCACTTCGGGCGCTTCGGCCACTTCGGGCGCTTCGGGCATGGCTGCGCCGGGCGACGGCGCGCTCGCGCCGATCACGACGATGCGCTCGGCGCCAAAGTGAATCGCGGGCGAGAGCGGCGCGATCTGGCGGATCGAGCCGTCGCCGAAATATTCGTGATGACCGTCGAGTTCGAGGCGCACGGCAGGAAACACATACGGAATCGCCGCCGACGCCAGCAGATGCTCGGGCGTGAGCGCCACCATGCGCGCCGTGCGCTGGGCGCGCCGCCAGGCCTGAATCGGCTCGCTCGCCTGATAGAAGGTCAGGTGCCGCCCGGACGAATAGCTGAGCGCCGTCACCGCGAGCGCGTGCAGCAGGCGCTGATCGAGCATCTGTTCGATGCGGTGGAAGTCGAGCGTGGCGGCGAGGAAGTGCGCGAGCGGCGCGTTGTCGAACAGCGTGCGCGGCGTGCGTCGCGCGCCGAGTCCGAAGGTCGCCCAGCCGAACGCGAGCGCCGCGAGCCAGCGGCCGCCCGCCGCCGCGATGCCGGGCCAGTCGGTGCGATAGACCTTGTCGGCACGCAGATCCGCCCAGAAATCGGCGAGACGGGCGGCACCGAGCGCGAAGTTATCGGCGTGACTCGCGATGGAGGTGGCGTTGATCGCGCCCGCCGAGGTGCCGCAGATTACCGTGAACGGCATCGCGCGGCGCAGCGGATCGGCCTGCGCGGCGAGTTCCGCGAGCGCACGCAGCGCGCCGGCCTGGTAAGCCGCGCGTGCTCCGCCGCCCATCATCACGAGCGCTAGCCGCATGATGCCGACGCTCCCCGTTCCTCATGTTCCGCGCGCACCGCCAGCGCGGCGCGCCGCGCGCCCTCAGCCCTGGTCGGGCTGCGCGGGCGCCTTCTTCGTGCCGCGCGCCGTCGTGCGGCTCGCGCCACCCGTGCTGCCGCTGCTGCCGCTACTGCCGCTGCTGCGCTTGGCCGACGGCTTCGCGCGCGGCGCGGCCCGCGCGCCGCTTGCGTGCGCATCCGCCGACGATCCCGCGCCGCCCGCGCTTCCCGCAGCTCCCGCCGACGCCGCCGCTTCGGCCGCCGCCTGCGCGGCCTGCGCCGCCGCGGCCGGCTGCGCCATCGCGAACTGCGCAAGCTGGTTGAACTGCGATTGCAGCAGGTTCCACCACGCCGAGGCATCGAAACCCGGCGGCGGCTCGGCGTCGTCCGCGGCATCGGCATCGGTTTCGGCGCGCGCGCCCGGCTTCGCTTCGGCCTGACGCGGCGCGGCGTGCTCGGGCTCGGGCGGCGGGCTCATCTGCGCTTGCGCGAACGCGCCGAACGCGCGCAGCGTGGAGAGCGTCGCGCGCTGCACTTCGAGCGCCTGGATCGCCGACTGGAGCATGCTCAGATTGAGCTTGAGCCACTGCTCGACGGCGCGCAGATCGGTGATGCGCTTGTCGAGTTCCTCGATGTTGGTCAGCGGCGTCATCATGTCGGACATCATCGAAAGCGACGGCCCGAGTCCCTGCCCCGCACCCGGCTCGCTGCCGGGAAACGCGCTGCCGAACGGCGTGAGGCGCATCATCCCCCACATGCGGTCGAGCATTTCGGCGGGCGGAAAACCGGGAAAGCCCGGGAACGGCGGAACGGCGCCTGCGGAATCGGTCATGCGGATCTCCCTCGCTTGGATGAATGGACGCGCGCGCGGCGCACGCCCATCGCTACTGTTACGTGCGGCGTGGACAGCAGGTACAACACCTGTCGATCATACCGCGCACGTGAACATCGGTAATGCGCGGACAACACGCCGACACCTTATATGCCGCGCCGCTCGAATGACTCATCAGAACGGATCGCCGCCCGGAAAGTCCGGCGCGCGACGCTCGCGCAGCGACTGCACGCCTTCGCGCACGTCCGGCCCCGAGAAGCCCATGAATTCGAGCGCGAGCGAGGTATCGAAGTTCGGTCCCGCCTGCCGCAGCCAGTTGTTGAGCGCGTACTTGGTCCAGCGCAGCGCGGTCTGCGAGCCGCTCGCCAGCCGCTTCGCCACCTCGAACGCCTTCGGCAGCAAGTCGTTTTCGTCGACGGCCAGCGACACGAGCCCGATACGCTCCGCCTCCTCGCCGCTCACCGGCTCGCAGAGCAGCAGGTAATACTTCGCCTTCGCCATGCCGCACAGCAGCGGCCAGACGATCGCCGCGTGGTCGCCCGCGGCCACGCCCAGCCGCGTATGCCCGTCGATGATGCGCGCGCTTTTCGTGGCGATCGAAATATCGGCGAGCAGCCCCGCGACGAGACCCGCGCCCACGGCCGGCCCGTGCATCGCCGAGACGATCGGCTTGCTGCAATTGATGACGTTGTAGACGAGATCGCGCGCCTCGCGCCAGACACGTGCGCGCACGTCGAAATGCAGCGCCATGTCTTCGACGAGCGCGAGATCGCCGCCGGCCGAAAAGCCCTTGCCCTCGCCGCGAATCACGGCCACGCGCGCGTCCGGATCGCGGTCGACGTCGCGCCAGATTTCGGCGAGTTCGCGATGCATGTTCGCGTCGGCGGTGGCAAGGCCGCTCTTGTTCGTGCCTTCGCCGCTCATCACGATCTCGACGATGCCGTGCGGATGCCGACGCACCTGCAGGGCGTGATAGCGGGCGTAAAAGGTGTCGTTCATGAGGCGCTCCTTGCTGATCCTGCTGATTTATTTCGGATGACCAATTTATGGGACAGCCGCTGCGTACACGCCTCAATGCGGCTGCCAGACCCATTTTCCGTTTTCGATTTCGACCATCACGCGCGCGCGGGCGTCGAGGCCGAGGTGATCGGTCGTGCTCATGTTGACGACGCCGTTGGTCGTCTGCAGACCGCGCGTGGCTTCGATGGCGTCGCGCAACGCATGACGGAACGCGCTCGTGCCGGGCGCCGCCGACTTCAGCGCGACGGGAATCGCGCTGTCGAGCAGCAGTCCCGCGTCCCACGCATAGGCCCCGAACGCCGACACCGATCCCGCGCCGTATCGCGCTTCGTAACGCGCAATGTAGTCGAGCGCGAGACGCCGCTCGGGCCGGTTGTCGGGCAGTTGCGCGGCCACCAGCACCGGACTCGCGGGCAGGAACGTGCCGTTGCAGTCGGCGCCGCACACGCGCAGGAAATCGCGATTGCCGACACCGTGATTGTGATAGACGAGGCCCGTGTAGCCGCGCTCCTTGAGCGCCTTCGGCGGCAGCGCGGCGGGCGTGCCGGCCGCGCCCACCACCACGGCGTCGGGCTTCGCAGCGACGATGCGCAGCGCCTGTCCCGTCACGCTCGCATCGGTGCGATTGAAGCGCTCGTTCGCGACGACGCGAATCCCGCGCGCCTGCGCCGCCTTCGCGACTTCGGCGTAGAACGCGTCGCCGAGTGCGTCGGCCTGCCCGATGTACGCGAGCGTCTTGACGTTGTGCGCGGCGGCGTGTTCGGCGATCGCGCCCGCCATCATCGCGTCGGTCTGCGGCGTCTTGAACATCCAGTGACGCTTGTCGTCGACGGGCTCGATGATCTTCGCCGACGAGGCCAGCGAGATCGTCGGCGTTTCGCCTTGCGCGATCACGTCGAGCATCGCCAGCGTGTTGGGCGTGATCGACGAACCGATGATCGCGTCCACGTGTTGCTCGTCGATGAGCTTCTTCGTGTCCTGCACGGCTTGCGTGGTGTCGGACGCGTCGTCGAGCACGATGTACTGCACCTGCTGGCCCGCGATCTGCGTGGGCAGCATCGCGGCGGTATCGCGCGCCGGAATGCCGAGCGACGCGGCCGGCCCCGTCAGCGAAAGCACGAGACCGATCTTGATCTGCGCGAACGCGAGCGAAGGCAACGCGAACAGCGCGAGCAACGAGAGCGGCGGGATAAAAAACGAAAGAGGCGAAACGGCGGACGCCCAGGAAAAGCGGCGGGTGCGAAAGCGCGGCATGGTGTCTCCGGTCGATCGCGCGGCAGCCACGCGGCGGCGCGGATCGCGTGATGTTGGACGAGCGTATTCTGCGTACGGCTTCGATGCGGCTACAGCTTTTCCTGCGTGCTCTACGGATTTGTTCTACGGCGATGTCGCGCTCACCGCGACAGGCGGTGCGCCGTCGTCAGCGCGTTTGCCAGTGTAGCCGCACGCGGCGCGCGCGGCATCCGGCGAAACCCTTTCAGGCGCCCTGCATGCGCCGACGCGCGCTCACTCGCCGCCGAGCGGCGCGACGGCCTGATCGATCGCGCCGAAGATCGACTTGCCCGCGTCGTCGAGCATCTCGATCTTCACGGAATCGCCGAACTTCATGAAGCCCGTGCTCGCCTCGCCGTGCTCGATGGTTTCGAGGCAGCGCTTCTCGGCGATGCAGCAGTAGCCGCGCTTCGCGTCCTTGTTCGAGACCGTGCCCGAACCGACGATCGCGCCGGCGCGCAGATTGCGCGTCTTCGCCGCGTGCGCGATCAGCTGGCCGAAGTGGAACACCATGTCGGTGCCCGCGTCGGGCTGACCGACCTTCTTGTTGTTCCACCAGACCAGCATCGGCAGATGCACGCGGCCTTCGCGCCAGTGCTCGCCGAGTTCGTCGGGCGTGACGAAGACCGGCGAAAACGAGGTGGCCGGCTTGCTCTGGAAAAAGCCGAAACCCTTCGCGAGTTCGGCGGGAATCAGGTTGCGCAGCGACACGTCGTTGACCAGCCCGACGAGGCGCACGGCCTTGAGCGCTTCGTCGGCGCCCGCGCCCATCGGCACGTCGCCGGTGATCACCGCCACTTCCGCTTCGAAGTCGATGCCGAAGGCTTCCGAGGCGCACACGATGTCGTCGGTCGGACCGATGAAGTCGTCGCTGCCGCCCTGGTACATGAGCGGATCGGTCCAGAACTCGGGCGGCATCTCCGCGCCGCGCGCGCGCCGCACCAGCTCGACGTGGTTCACGTAAGCCGAGCCGTCGGCCCACTGATAGGCGCGCGGCAGCGGCGCCATGCAGTCGCGGGCGTCGAAGCTGAAGGTGTTGCGGGCGCGGCCCTGGTTGAGCGCTTCGTAGAGGTCGAGCAGTTGCGGCGCGTAGAAGCGCCAGTCGTCGAGCACGCGCTGCAACGTGGGCGCGATCGCATCGGCGATGGCGGCGCTGCGCAGGTCGCGGGAAACGACGATCAGCTGGCCGTCGCGGGTGCCGTCCTTCAGCGTGGCAAGTTTCATGTGGTGAGGCGTGGATGACGATAGAGGAAATGTATTCTACGATGGTGAATCGGCGCGACCCAAGCAGCGCGCAGGTTTGCCTGCCACGTCGCTGACCCGTTGCCTGAATCCGCCGCGCCCCGATCCGCCCCGACGACCGCCTCAAAAACATCGACGCCTTCATGCCGAAGTCCCCCCGCTCCGCGCCCAGCGCCCGCACTCTCGCCGCGTCCACGGCCCTCGCCGACACCGATGCCGATCTCGACGACGCCAACGAAAGCGCGGAACACGGCGAAGGCGGCGAGGAAAAACTGCGCTCGGGCATCCAGTCGATCGAAGTGGGGTTCCGCCTGCTCGAGGTGCTGACGAACGAGCCGCGCGCGATGATGCTGCGCGACCTCGCGCAACGCGCGGGCATGAGCCCGGCGAAGGCGCATCGCTATCTCGTGAGCTTTCTGCGCCTTGGCGTGGTCGCGCAGGACCCGCTGTCCGGGCGCTACGAACTCGGCGGTTTCGCGCTGCAACTCGGTCTCGCGCGGCTCGCGCGCGTGGACGGCGTGAAGCTCGCGCGCCTCGCGCTGGCCGAACTGCGTGACGCGCTCGACATCACCGTGGGCATCGCCGTGTGGGGCAACCAGGGGCCGACCGTCGTGCACTGGCTGGAATCGACGCATCCGGCCAAGGCGTCGCTCAAGCTCGGCGACGTCATGCCGATGCTCAGCTCCGCGACCGGCCTGCTGTTCGCCGCCTACCTGCCGCGCAGCAAGACCGCGCCGATGATCGAGCGCGAACTGGGCAGCGCGCAGCACTTCTCGTACGGCTCCACGCCGCGCACGGCCGACGAACTCGAACGCGCGCTCGCTGACGTGCGCGAGCACGGCGCGGCGCGCGTGGAAGGCATGCTGCTGCCGACCATCCACGCGTTCTGCACGCCGGTGTTCGACGCGAGCGGCGAACTGGCGCTCGGGCTGATCGCGCTCGGCCACGAAGGGGCGTTCGATATCGGCTGGAACGGCGCGGTGGATACGGCGCTGCGCGCGTGCGCCGACAAGCTGTCGTACGAATTGGGGTACAGCCCCGCGGAACGCTGACGAAGCGACGAAGCAGCGAAGCGGCGGCGGACGGCACGCGGCGTGCGCCGGGGTTGGGCTTCTGCGTTGCTTCTGCGTTGCTTCTGCGTCGTTTCGCGAGCCCGCGCGCGCCTTTTTGCAGCGCGTGGGTGCGACATGTCACAGTAACGCCTGCGACACACGCCCATCCAGCCGCACCTGAACCCCGACGCCCCGACGACGCCAAGCCCCGCCGATGTCCACCTCCGCCACCGAAAACCGCCGCAACCCCGCCGGATCGCGCCCCTGGCGCTGGGTGGCCGTGTTCGTCGCGGTGACGGTGCTGCACTGGCTCGCCGCCGAGTGGTTCGAGCGTCATCACGGCGCGCCGCCGTCGGCCGAGAAAGTGCATGTGCCCGTGCAGGTGCGTCTGCTCAAGACCGAGCGTATCGAGCAGCAGGCGCGCCCCGCCGGCGCGGCGCAGACGCCCGCGTCGAAGCCCGCCAGACCGGCTCCGGCCAAACGCGCGCCGCCGCCGCCGCACACGCTGCAGGCCGTCGCGCCGCCGCAGCCTCATCCGCACCCCAAAGTCGCCGCCGCGCCCGACACGCCGGCATCGAGCGCGGATGCAGCTTCGGACGCTTCGGCGGCGTCGGACGCTTTGGCCGCCAGCGCCGCGACCGGCGCGAGCGGGACCGCCGCGGCCAAGGGCGGCGGCAACGGCAACAACCCGGCGGCACAAGCCGCCCAGGCCTCGCACGGCCTCAAGTTTTCGGTGCCGCCGTCGGGCGAATTGCAGTACGACACGTTTTATAACGGCGTGCGCAATCAGCCCGGCACGATCCACTGGAAGAGCGACGGCCAGCACTACGAGATGGTCGTCGAAGTGCCGCTGCCTTTCGTCGGCACCTTCAGCTGGACCAGCAAGGGGCACGTCGATCCGTTCGGCCTCGCGCCCGATCAGTACATCGAGAAACGCGGCCGCCGTCCCGCCGACGTCACCGTGTTCAATCGCGACCAGAAGCAGATCGTTTTTACGCGGACGCCGAATTCGCTCGCGCTGCCCGACGGCGCGCAGGACCGCTTCAGCATGGTCATGCAACTCGCGAGTTTGGTGCGCGGCGATCCGGAGACGTACAAGCCCGGCGTCACGCGCGAGTTCTATGTCGCCGACAACGACAGCGGCGAGAGCTGGCCCATCACCACCATCGGCGACGAAACGGTGAGCACCGATCACGGCTACGTGACCGCGCGTCATTTCATGCGCCTGCCGCGCCATGACGGCGACAAACGCCGCATCGACGTCTGGCTCGCGCCCGCGCTCGGCTGGCTGCCCGTGCGCATCATGCAGACGGAGCCGAACGGCAACGAATTCGAACTGGTCTGGCGCGGCGCGCTGGTGCCGCCAGGCGGCACCAGCGCAAGCAACGCTGCGCCGGATGCCACGCAGAATGCAGCGCCGGACGCAGCGTCGAATGTTGCGCCGAATGCAGTGCCGACGAATGCCTCGCCGAATGCCGCGCCCTCCACGCCGTCGACCGATATGACGAATGCGCCGCCGGCCACGCCGGATGCCTCGTCCGCAGCCGCCCCCACGGCAGGCGGCAGCGAGAACAGCAACGCCGCGCCAACCGATGCGCCAGCGGTCGCGCAGCCCTCGGCGACGCCGGAATCTTCATCGCCTGCAACGCCCTCGCTGCCGCCCGCCGACGCTCCGCTTCATCCCTGAAACGCCATTGCGCGCGTCAGCGCACACTGGGTCGCAAAGAAGTCGCGCGCACGCCGCAAAAGCCGCCCATCTTTCCGCACGGTTTTGGGAAATAGCGCATACTGGAATCGACAAAGCGACCCGCTTTGACCACGCGCGCAGACGGCTATGCACCGTCTGCCGCTTACGCGGCGCAGCGCCCGGCACCAGCCTTCGAGCGCCCCGCGAAGTCACGCAGAACGACTGCAAGGCGAGCAACAGAAAGGACTGAAGAAACGGCTCGAGGGAGGCCGTGTCGTACGCAACACGGAATACAGCGTCACGCACAACCGTTGCACATAACGGCAAGAGACTCACGAACGTCCGCGATGCATCACGGATAGCGCCATGAACGCCGGTCGGCATCATCGCGCGCCGCTTTCAGGCGCGCCGCTTGCGACAACCGTGCGTTCGGGCAGTACCGCGCAATCAGCCTGACTCCCAACCCACTACGGTGAAGGAGGAACGCATGCAAGCGACTGTCAACGGCATCGATACGCGCTACGTCTTCGAAGACCGCAGCGGGGGCCCGGCGCTGACGTTCATTCACCAGCTGGGTGGCGATCTCACGGTGTGGGATGCGCTTGCGGGACACTTCCGCCATCGTCATCGCGTGCTGCGCTACGACGTGCGCGGCCATGGCGGCAGCGCGGTCGCGCACGAGGTTTTCGGCATGCGCGAACTCGCCGCCGATCTCGCCGCGCTGCTCGACGACCGCGACATTCGCGCGACGCATCTCGTGGGCATGTCGATGGGCGGCATGATTGCGCAACAGTTCGCACTCGATTACGCGGAGCGCGTGCTCTCACTCACGCTTTGCGACACCGCGAGCCGCACCGCGCCCGAAGCGCGCGAGAGCTGGAACGAGCGCGCCGCGCTCGTACGACGCGAAGGTCTCGCCGCGCTCGCCGACGTGACGATGGCGCGCTGGTTCACGGCGGATTTCCGCCGGACGCATCGCGATACGGTCGCGCAAGTCTGCGACGTGTTGTTACGCACGCCTGCTGAAGGTTATGCACGCGCCTGCGAGGCGCTACGCGACTTCGACGTGCACGAGCGGCTCGCGCGGCTGCGCGTGCCCACGCTCGCCGTCGCGGGGCGTCACGACAGCGGCACGCCGCCCGCACACACCGAAGCACTCGCGCGGGCCATCGCGGGCGCACGCTACGAATTGCTCGACGCCGCGCATCTGGCCCCGGTAGAGGAGTCGCAAGGATTCGCGGCCTTGCTTGAAACGTTTCTTCGCCAGCAGGTCTAAGAAGTTGCACCCGGTAGCATCACGAAGCAAAGACTGAAACAGACGGAACCCCGAGGGAGAGCAGTCGAAAACAAGAGGTGCAGTGGGACCCACCCCTTGAATTCCAGAACGAACGCTCCATGTATCAACTCAAGCAGTGAGGGAGCGCAGGAAAAAGGAGTGTCGCCATGCAGATGATCTACAACAGTCCGAATTATTGCGTTGTCGAGTTTCCGCCGCAGGACGGCCATGTCGCCATGCGCTCGGGCGGGTACGAGATCGTCGACAAGAACTCGCGTCGCGAGATCTTCATCGACGGCGCAATGGCCGCGCGTTTTCGCGAAGACGTACAGAAGTTGATGGAGGAAGACCAGTCGCTCGACGAGGTTGACGAATTCCTCGGACAGTTCGACAGTCTGATGCAGCAACCCGTGGTGCTCCACTGACCCTCTGAGCGCGTCGCCGCGAACCGGCGACGCGCAGCGGCGGCACCCCGCCCGGAAAACCCCGCCTGGCCTCGCGGTCGCGCGGGGTTTTCTTTGTCCGGCGGGTTTGCTTCGTCCGCGCGACGCGCCAGTTCTCACGCCTCGCCGCTGCGCGCCCGCGCGCCCTCGCCCCCAGCCCGCTGCGGGCCTTGCGCGCCAGCGCGGCGCCCCGGCTGCGGCTACAATAACGGGTTTCCCCGTCCAACCGGCTCCACGCCCGCTCGCGACCCATGAACCAGCCTGCCGACACCGTTTCGCGTCCCGCCGCGAACACTTCCGCGCCCACCCGCTACACGCGCGGCGCCGCGCTGCCCGCGCTGCTCGCTTCGCGCATCCTGATTCTCGACGGCGCGATGGGCACGATGATCCAGCGCTACAAGCTCGACGAAGCCGCTTATCGCGGCGAGCGCTTCAAGGACTATCCGCGCGACATCAAGGGCAATAACGAACTGCTCTCGCTCACGCAGCCGCAGATCATCCGCGAGATTCACGACCAGTATCTCGCCGCGGGCGCGGACATCATCGAAACCAACACGTTCGGCGCGACCACGGTGGCGCAGGACGACTACGGCATGGGCGAACTCGCCATCGAGATGAACGTGGAGTCGGCGAAACTCGCGCGCGCCGCGTGCGACCAGTACTCGACGCCCGACAAGCCGCGCTTCGTCGCGGGCGCGATCGGACCGACGCCGAAGACCGCGAGCATCTCGCCCGACGTCAACGATCCGGGCGCGCGCAACGTGACGTTCGAGGAACTGCGCCGCGCGTACTACGAGCAGGCCAAGGCGCTGATGGACGGCGGCTGCGATCTGTTCCTCGTCGAGACGATCTTCGACACGCTCAACGCCAAGGCCGCGCTGTTCGCGCTCGACCAGCTGTTCGAGGACACCGGCGAGAACCTGCCGATCATGATCTCGGGCACCGTCACCGACGCCTCGGGCCGCATTCTCTCGGGTCAAACCGTCGAGGCGTTCTGGAATTCGCTGCGTCACGCGAAGCCGCTCACGTTCGGCCTGAACTGCGCGCTCGGCGCGGCGCTGATGCGCCCGTATATCGCCGAACTCGCGAAGCTGTGCGACACCTACGTGTCGTGCTACCCGAACGCGGGCCTGCCGAACCCGATGAGCGACACCGGCTTCGACGAACTGCCCGCCGACACCTCGGGGCTCCTGAAGGAGTTCGCCACGGCCGGTCTCGTGAACGTCGCCGGCGGCTGCTGCGGCACCACGCCCGAACACATCGCGGCCATCGCGAAGGCGCTCGCAGAGATCAAGCCGCGCCGCTGGCCGGGCCAGTATCGCGACGTCGAATAAGACGCGCCGACACGCCCCGCTACCCTTAAACGACACACCGACGAACCCTGACGACCCGGTCCCCCGCCATGACTGACCATACCCTGCGACTCTCCGGCCTCGAACCGTTCAACGTGACGGACGGCACGCTGTTCATCAACGTGGGCGAGCGCACCAACGTGACCGGCTCGAAGGCGTTCGCGCGCATGATTCTCAACGGCCAGTTCGACGAGGCGCTCGCAGTCGCGCGCCAGCAGGTCGAAAACGGCGCGCAGATCATCGACGTCAACATGGACGAGGCGATGCTCGATTCGAAAGCGGCGATGGTGCGCTTCATGAATCTGATCGCCTCCGAGCCCGACATCGCGCGCGTGCCGATCATGATCGATTCGTCGAAGTGGGACGTGATCGAAGCGGGCCTGCAATGCGTGCAGGGCAAGGCCATCGTCAACTCGATCTCGCTCAAGGAAGGCAAGGAGCCGTTCATCCATCACGCGAAGCTGATCCGCCGTTACGGCGCGGCGGCCGTGGTGATGGCGTTCGACGAAACCGGCCAGGCCGACACGTATCAGCGCAAGATCGAGATCTGCCAGCGCTCGTACGACGTGCTCGTGAACGAAGTCGGCTTCCTGCCCGAAGACATCATCTTCGACCCGAACATCTTCGCGGTCGCCACGGGCATCGAGGAACACAACAACTACGCGGTGGACTTCATCGAAGCCACGCGCTGGATCAAGCGGAACCTGCCGCACGCGAAGATCAGCGGCGGCGTCTCGAACGTGTCGTTCTCGTTCCGCGGCAACGACCCGGTGCGCGAGGCGATCCACACCGTGTTCCTCTACCACGCCATCCAGGCGGGCATGGACATGGGCATCGTGAACGCGGGCCAGCTCGGCGTGTATGCCGATCTCGACGCCGAACTGCGCGAGCGCGTCGAAGACGTGGTGCTCAATCGCCGCGACGACGCCACCGACCGTCTGCTCGAAATCGCCGACAAGTTCAAGACCGGCGCGGCGAAGAAGGAAGAGAACCTGGAGTGGCGCAATCAGGACGTCGAGAAGCGTCTTGCGCATGCGCTCGTGCACGGCATCACGAACTTCATCGTCGAAGATACCGAGGAAGCGCGCCAGAAGATCATGGGCGGCGGCGGCCGTCCGATCAACGTGATCGAAGGCCCGCTGATGGACGGCATGAACATCGTCGGCGACCTGTTCGGTCAGGGCAAGATGTTCCTGCCGCAAGTGGTGAAGTCGGCGCGCGTGATGAAGCAGGCCGTCGCGCACCTGATTCCGTTCATCGAGGAAGAAAAGCGTCTGCTCGCCGAATCGGGCGCGGACGTGCGCGCGAAGGGCAAGATCGTCATCGCGACCGTGAAGGGCGACGTGCACGACATCGGCAAGAACATCGTGTCGGTCGTGCTCCAGTGCAACAACTTCGAAGTGGTCAACATGGGCGTGATGGTCCCGTGCAACGAGATTCTCGCGAAGGCGAAGGTCGAGGGCGCGGACATCATCGGTCTGTCCGGCCTCATCACGCCGTCGCTCGAAGAGATGGCCTACGTCGCGAGCGAAATGCAGCGCGACGACTATTTCCGCGTGAAGAAGATTCCGCTGCTGATCGGCGGCGCGACCACCTCGCGCGTGCACACGGCCGTGAAGATCGCGCCGCACTACGAAGGCCCGGTCGTGTACGTGCCGGACGCGTCGCGCTCGGTGTCGGTGGCGTCGAGCCTGCTGTCCGACGAAGGCGCAGCGAAGTACATCGACGAACTCAAGACCGATTACGACCGCGTTCGCGAGCAGCACGCCAACAAGAAGGCGCAGCCGATGGTCACGCTCGAAGCCGCGCGCGCCAACAAGACGAAGATCGACTGGACCGGCTTCGAACCCGTGAAGCCGAAGTTCATCGGCCGCCGCGTGTTCAAGAACTACGACCTGAACGAGCTGGCGCAATACATCGACTGGGGCCCGTTCTTCCAGACCTGGGATCTGGCCGGTCCGTATCCGCAGATCCTCAACGACGAGATCGTCGGCGAGTCGGCGCGCAAGGTGTTCTCCGACGCCAGGTCGATGCTCTCGCGCCTGATCCAGGGCCGCTGGCTGCAGGCGAACGGCGTGATCTCGCTCTTGCCCGCGAACACCGTCAACGACGACGACATCGAGATCTACACCGACGACTCGCGCACGGAAGTCGCGATGACGTGGCGCAATCTGCGCCAGCAGTCGGTGCGTCCGGTGGTGGACGGCGTGATGCGCCCGAACCGCTGTCTCGCCGACTTCATCGCGCCGAAGGACTCGGGCAAGGCCGACTACATCGGCATGTTCGCGGTCACCGCGGGCATTGGCGTGGACGTGAAGGAAGCGCAGTTCGAGAAGGATCACGACGACTACAGCGCGATCATGCTCAAGGCGCTCGCCGACCGTTTCGCGGAAGCCTTCGCCGAGGCGATGCACGCACGCGTGCGCCGCGACCTGTGGGGCTATGCGTCGGGCGAGACGCTCGACAACGACGCGCTGATCGCCGAGAAGTACGCGGGCATCCGTCCGGCGCCGGGCTATCCGGCCTGCCCGGACCACCTCGTCAAGCGCGACATGTTCGACGTGCTGCAGGCCAACGAGATCGGCATGAGCGTGACCGAATCGCTGGCGATGTTGCCGGCGGCGAGCGTCTCGGGCTTCTATCTCGCGCATCCGGACAGCACGTATTTCTCCGTCGGCAAGATCGGCCAGGACCAGCTCGCGGACTTCGGCCGCCGCATGGCGCTCTCCGAAGAAGACGCACGCCGCGCGCTCGCGCCGCTGCTCTGAGCGAAAGTCGGCGAGTCGCCGCGACCTCCGCCCGTGCGCCGTGGCCGCCAGGCTCCGGACGCGGGCGTTGCGGCCAGCCGACATATGCCATTCGATAGGCTGAATATTACGCGCGCGTCATTTTTCGGCTTTGTAAGATGGCAGCGCTTTACCCTTGGCCAAACGCGGCGGCGCGCATCGTCCGGCGCCGCGCCGGCTCGATCATCAGCAAGTCCTTAATAAAATCGCCTTTGGAGAATCGTATGAAGAAGCTGATGTTGATGTTGACCGCCTTCGGCGTCGCGGCGCTCGCGCAGCCGTCGTTCGCCCAGCCGGCCGCGCCTCACGAGTCGAGCGCGGTGTCGTCGTATTCGGCACCCACCGAAAAGCACGTGAAGAAGCCGAAGAAAAAGAAGGTCAAGAAAGGTGCTGCCTCGGCCGCCGAAGCCGCGCCGGCAGCGGCCAGCGAGTAAGCGGCGTCACGCGCCGCCAGCGCTTGAAAAAGCAAAGAGCCCGCATCGAGCGGGCTCTTTCTTTTTTGCAGTTCACCGTGCGACTCACACCCAGCGCGCGACATCGTCGGCTTCGAGACTCAGCACGCTCGACGTTCGCGGCCGTCCGCGCAGGGGCACGTCAGATGCCCCACACGATGTCGTTGTCTTCTTTCTTCGCCGCGCGCAGCATGTCGAGGAACGGGAACGCGCGCTGGGCGAGGCCCGGCGGCAGTTCGTGATGTTCGTAGCCGTCTTCGCCTTCGTGGAAATGGCCTTCGTGTTCGGCGCGATCCTTCTTGTCGGTGGCGATGGCCGCCTCGAGCTTACCGATGGCCGTGTCGAGTTCCTCGTGCGTGATCACGCCGCGCTCGCCAAGCCGCTTGCCGATGATGCCAAGAAGATATTGCGCGAGATTTTCCAGCATCGTCACGTCAGGCGACGCGTGGCATTTGAATGTAACCAGCATGTCTGTTCCCTTTATGATTTTTGATGTCCGCTTGACCTGGGCTGGACGCCGTTGCCGGCGCCCGCTGTAACTGGCGCCCTGCAACCGGAGATGCGCCAGCGGAAAAGCGAAACTGGCGAGCCCGGGTGTGCCGGGCTTCTCATTTCACATATTAGCACCTGCTAAAATCCGTCTGGACGGAATTACCCGCAGGGCGCGGCCCTGTCCGGCCAGCCGGTACGCCACAGCCAGCGCGCGACGCGCGCGCCTGACGCGACAGCCGCCGGACAGGCGGCCAACCGGCCAGAACGTGGCGGGTTAGCTGCCCCGATCGCTGGCCTGAAAGCTGACAAAGGCCGGCGGCGGCGCCCCGCCCTCACCCGAATTCGACGGCAAGCGCCGGCCTTTGCGCTTCATGCAGGCCGGCCCCGCACCCAACTACCCGCACAGGACCTGCAACAAGCATGCTGCCCGCACAGAAACACACCCTGGAGACTCTGCTCGCCGACGCCGTCGCCCAGGTGGCGAAGGCCACCGAGGGCGCGACCGAAGCCGCATTCGTCGTGCCCACGATCGCGCTCGAGCGTCCGAAGGTCGCCGCGCACGGCGACGTCGCCTGCAACGTCGCGATGCAGCTCGCCAAGCCGCTGCGCGCCAATCCGCGCGCGCTGGCCCAGCAGATCGTCGACGCCGTGAAGGCGCTGCCCGCCGCCGCCGGTCTGATCGCCGACGCCGAAGTGGCCGGTCCCGGCTTCATCAACCTGCGCCTGACCGTCGACGCCAAGCGCGCCGTGCTCGGCGCCGTGTTCGCCGAAGGCGCCGCGTTCGGCCGCTCGCAGCGCGAAGCCGGCAAGCGCGTGCTGGTCGAGTTCGTCTCGGCCAATCCCACCGGTCCGCTGCACGTCGGCCACGGCCGTCAGGCCGCGCTCGGCGACGCCATCTCGAACGTGCTCGGCTCGCAGGGCTACGACGTGCACCGCGAGTTCTACTACAACGACGCGGGCGTGCAGATCGGCAATCTCGCCGTCTCCACCCAGGCGCGCGCGCGCGGCCTGAAGCCGGGCGACGCGGGCTGGCCCGAAGCCGCCTACAACGGCGAATACATCGCCGAAATCGCCCGCGACTACCTCGCGGGCGAAACCGTCGCGGCCAAGGACGGCGAGCCCGTCACCGGCGCGAAGGATCCGGAAGACCTCGAAGCGATCCGCCGCTTCGCCGTCGCCTACCTGCGCCACGAGCAGGATCTCGACCTGCAGGCGTTCGGCGTGAAGTTCGACCGCTACTACCTCGAAACGTCGCTCTACACCGAAGGCCGCGTCGAGAAGACCGTCGAGTCGCTGATCGCCTCGGGCCAGACCTACGAGCAGGACGGCGCGCTGTGGCTCAAGACGACCGACTACGGCGACGACAAGGACCGCGTGATGCGCAAGTCCGACGGCACCTACACGTACTTCCTGCCGGACGTCGCATACCACGTCACCAAGTGGGAACGCGGCTTCACCAAGGTCATCAACGTCCAGGGCTCGGACCACCACGGCACCATCGCGCGCGTGCGCGCGGGCCTGCAGGCGCTCGGCATCGGCATTCCGACGGGCTATCCCGACTACGTGCTGCACAAGATGGTCACCGTCATGCGCGACGGCCAGGAAGTGAAGATCTCCAAGCGCGCGGGCAGCTACGTGACCGTGCGCGACCTGATCGAATGGTCGGGCGGCGCCGATGTGGACCGCGCGGGCAGCGACGTCGCGCCGGATCAGCTCGACGAAGCGACCATCCGCCGCGGCCGCGACGCCGTGCGCTTCTTCCTCATCTCGCGCAAGGCCGACACGGAATTCGTGTTCGACATCGACCTCGCGCTGAAGGAAAACGACGAAAACCCGGTGTATTACGTGCAATACGCGCACGCACGCATCTCGTCGATTCTCGGCGACTGGCAGGGCAAGTTCGGCGGCAAGCTCGACGCGCTGCCGCAGATCGACCTCGCGCCGCTGTCGAGCGAACGCGCGCTCGCGCTCATCGCCAAGCTCGCCGAATATCCGGAGATGCTCACGCATGCGGCCGGCGAACTCGCGCCGCACGCGGTCGCGTTCTATCTGCGCGAACTCGCGGCTGAATTCCACTCGTTCTACAATGCCGAACGCGTTCTCGTCGACGACGCGGCCGAGCGCGATGCGCGCGTCGCGCTGCTCGCGGCCACGCGCCAGGTGCTCGCGAACGGTCTCGCGATGATCGGCGTGTCGGCGCCCGAGCGCATGTAACGCAACTGACGCATGCGTCGCGCCGCGCAGTGCCGCGGCGCATGACCACGTGAAGCGACATGTTTGGGGCGCGTCCGCGAGCGGGCGCGCCATTCCAGGATTCTCTTGTTTGCAGGTGATTCAGACGATGGCAAAACCGCGCCGCACTACAAAACAGCAGTCGAAACAGTCCGGGGGTACGTTTCTCGGTGTCGTGCTGGGCCTGATTGTCGGCCTTGCGATCGCGGTGGTGGTGGCGCTCTATATCACGCGCTCGCCCACGCCGTTCGTCTCGAAGGTCGCGCCGCCGGCCGCTTCGGACGCCAGCCAGAGCGAACAATACGATCCGAACCGTCCGCTGCAGGGCAAGACGCCGGGCCAGCCGGTCACGCCGCAAGCCGCGCAGAGCACGCCGCCGAACACCGCGCCGGGCCAGACCACGAATCAGTCGCAGTCGTCGGGCATGCTCGACGAGCCGCAGATCGTCGAAGTGCCGCCGTCGGGTTCGACCGACAACAGCGCGAACAACGCCGCCAACAACGGCGTCGCGGTCGCGCCGAAGCCCTCGACGGGCAACACGGCCGACACCACGCAGCCCGCGAAGAAGCCGCAGCCGTCGAGCCAGCCCGCGCAGCAACTCGCGAACAACCAGCCGCAGAAGTCTCCGAACGCGATTCCGGCGCCGAACGCCGCGAAGCCCGCACAGCCCGGCTCCGGCGCGCCGTCGGCCGCCGACGCCAACACCGGCTACTTCCTGCAGGTAGGCGCGTACAAGACTTCGTCCGACGCCGAGCAGCAGCGCGCGCGTCTCGCCTTCCAGGGCTTCGAGTCGAAGGTCACGCAGCGCGACGCGGGCGGCATCACCTACTACCGCGTGCGCATCGGTCCGTTCTCCAAGTTCGACGACATGAACTCGACGCGTCAACGTCTGTCAGACGCCGGTATCGACACCGCCGTCATCCGTTTCTCGAAGCAGTAACCGCCGTCCGCGCCGCGCCGCCGCGCGCTTCGCTCCCCGCGCCGTCCGCACCGTTGCGTGCGCAAGCGCCACGGGCGGAGCGCGCAGCCCGCGGCGCGGTCTCATCCAGCAACGCCGCGGCCGCGCGCAGCCTGCGCGCCGCACCCATCGGGCCGGACGCCGCCGGCCTCGTCCAGTGGAACCACACGCTATGAAACGCATTCTCGGATCGCTCCTGCTCTCGCTCTCCATGATCGCCGGCGCCGCGCACGCCTCGCCTGCCGCGCCGGTCGCCAGCAAGGACTACACGGTGCTCAAGGCGCCACAGCCGCTCGACGTGCCCGCGGGCAAGATCGAAGTGATCGAATTCTTCTGGTACGGCTGCCCGCACTGCAACGCGTTCGACCCGTACCTCGAATCGTGGATCAAGAAGCAGGGCGCGGACGTCGTGTTCAAGCGCGTGCCGGTTGCCTTCCGTGACGATTTCGTACCGCATTCGAAGATGTACTACGCGCTCGACGCGCTCGGCCTCGCGCAGAAGCTCACGCCGGCCGTGTTCCACGAAATCCACGTGAACAAAAACTACCTGCTCACGCCGGAAGACCAGGCGAAGTTCCTCGCCACGCAAGGCGTCGATCCGAAGAAGTACATGGACGCGTACAACTCGTTCTCGACGCAGAGCGCGCTCCAGCGCGACAAGGCCATGCTCGACGCGTACAAGATCGACGGCGTGCCGACCATCGCGATCCAGGGCAAGTACGAAACCGGCCCGGCGCTGATGCAATCGACGGAAGACAAGGCGCTGCCGGACACGCTGCAGGTCATGGACTTCCTCGTTTCGCAGATCCGCGCGAAGAAGATGTGAGCGCGCGCGCCGGCATGACACACCCGCTCAAGGTTTTCATCACCGGCGCGTCGAGCGGCATCGGCGCCGCTCTCGCCGCCGAATACGCGCGGCGCGGCGCCGTCCTCGGGCTCGTGGCGCGCCGCGCCGACGCGCTCGAGGCGTTTCTCCAGTCTCATCCGCAACACCCCGTCTCGATCTATCCCGCCGACGTGCGCGACGCCGATGCGCTCGCCGCCGCCGCGCGCGCGTTCATCGCCGAACACGGCATGCCCGACATCGTGATCGCCAATGCCGGCGTGAGCCGCGGCGCGCTCACGGGCGAAGGCGAACTCGCCACGTTCCGCGACGTGATGGACACCAATTACTTCGGCATGGTCGCCACCTTCGAGCCGTTCGCGCAGACCATGGCGCAGACGCGGCGCGGCACGCTCGTGGGCATCGCGAGCGTGGCGGGCGTGCGCGGGCTGCCGGGTTCGGGCGCGTACAGCGCGTCGAAGGCTGCGGCGTTCGCCTATCTCGAAGCGCTGCGCGTGGAGATGCGCCCGTTCAAGGTGCCCGTGGTCACCATCGCGCCCGGCTACATCCGCACGCCGATGACCGCGAAGAACCCATACCGCATGCCGTTCCTGATGGACGCCGACCGCTTCGCCGCGCGCGCCGCCGACGCCATCGCGCGCGGACGCGCCTTCGCCGTGTTTCCGTGGCCGATGCGCGTGGTCGCCGCCCTGCTCGGCGCACTGCCGCGCTGGCTCTACGACCGCGCCTTCGAGCGCGCGCCGCGCAAGCCGCGCACTGCGCAGCATTGACCCCTGCCCCCAATCGTTGGGGGAGATCGGCCTCCCACTCGTCGTGGGAGCGATCAGACCCACGCTCGTGGGGGATGGGGAGCGATCGCCCCCCATATTGGTATGCCGATTAATTTGTTGTCCGGGCTATATCCCTTCGATAAGCTTTCCCGATCGGACCCTCGCGCCGTTCGTCGCGCGCGCAGCGCGGCAGACGGCGGACCGGTCCGCACACCAACGGCAAGACCCTGGCAAAACGGAGATCCCATGCGCTTCACCTCGCCCGCCCCCGTGCTCGCCGCCGCCCTGTGCGCGCTCGCCTGCGCGGCCACGCCCGCGCTCGCGAAACCGCTCACGATCTGCACGGAGTCGAGCCCGGACGGCTTCGACGTCGTGCAGTTCAACTCGCTCGTGACGACCAACGCCTCCGCCGACGTGATCTTCAACTCGCTCGTCAGCTACGACGAAGCGCAGAAGAAGGTCGTGCCCGCGCTCGCGCAATCGTGGGACGTGAGCGCCGACGGCCTCACTTACACGTTCCATCTGCGCCCGAACGTGGCGTTCCAGACCACCGAATGGTTCAAGCCCACGCACACGCTGAACGCCGACGACGTCGTCTTCACCTTCGAGCGCATGCTCGACGCGAATAACGCGTGGCACAAGGTCGCCGGCCCGAGCGGCTTCCCGCACGCGCAGTCGATGGGTCTGCCCAAGCTCATCAAGTCGGTCAGCAAGGTCGATGCGAACACGGTGAAGTTCGAACTGAACGAGCCGAACGCCACCTTCCTCTCGATCCTCACGATGGGCTTCGCGTCCATCTACTCGTCCGAATACGCCGATCAGCTGCTCAAGGCGGGCAAGCCGCTCGACCTGAACGCGAAGCCGGTCGGCACCGGCCCGTTCCAGCTCAAGAGCTACACGAAGGACGCGGTGATCCGCTACGACGTGAATCCGTCGTACTGGGGGCCGAAGCCCAAGGTCGACCGCCTGATCTACGCGATCACGCCCGACGCCGCCGTGCGCGCGCAGAAGGTGAAGGCCGGCGAATGCCAGATCGCGCTCTCGCCCAAGCCGCAGGACGTGGCCGACGCGAAGACCGACAAGGCGCTCAAGGTCGTGCAGACGCCCGCTTTCATGACGGCCTTCGTCGCGCTCAACACGCAGAAGAAGCCGCTCGACAACCCGAAGGTGCGTCAGGCGCTGAACATGGCGTTCGACCGCACGACGTATCTGAAGACCGTGTTCGACAACACGGCCACGCCCGCGACCAATCCGTGGCCGCCCATCACCTGGGGCTACGACAAGACGATCCCGCCGTATCCGCACGACATCGCGAAGGCCAAGGCGCTGCTCGCCGAAGCGGGCGTGCCCAACGGCTTCTCGACGACGATCTGGGTGCGCCCGAACGGCAGCGTGCTCAATCCGAATCCGCGCGCGGGCGCCGAACTGCTGCAAGCCGATTTCGCGAAGATCGGCGTGAAGGCGGAGATCAAGGTGATCGAATGGGGCGAGCTGATCAAGGAAGCCAAGCAGGGCCAGCACGACACGCTCTTCATGGGCTGGGCCGGCGACAACGGCGATCCGGACAACTACCTCTCGCCGCTCTTTAGCTGCAACGCGGTGCAGTCGGGCATCAACTTCGCGCGCTTTTGCGATCCGAAGCTCGACAAGCTGATCGCCGACGGCAAGGCAACCGCCGATCAGGCGAAGCGCACGAAGCTCTACGAGAGCGCGCAGAAGATCATTCACGATCAGGCGCTGTGGATTCCGCTCGGCTATCCGACCGCCGCCGCCATCACGCGCGCCAACGTGAACGGCTATCAGGTGAGCCCGTTCGGCCGCCAGAACTTCGGCGCGGTGGCGGTGCAGTAAAGCCGTCCGTTGCGCGGCGCGTTGATCGCGAAATGAAAAAAGCCGGGGCATGTCCCCGGCTTTTTTGTGCGCGCTTGATGAGCGTTTGTACGTAGCGGGCGTAACGTGCGCTGCCCGCGCCGTGCTCAAGCGACCGCGAGCACCCGCTCCCCGGCCTCGCGTGCGGACGCGCCGCGCGCAATCAGCGCCTGCCAGTGCAGCTTCGGAAACACGTCCTCGCCGAGCGCGCTCTGCATCGACAGATTGCGCACCTCGACGCCGCGCCGCGCGAGCAGACCCGCCGCACCGCGAAACGACGGTTCGATGATGTCGCGGAAATCCTCGTCGAGATGACTCGGCTGCATGTTCGCCGCCGACTCGTAGAAACGCGGCGTGAGCGCCGCATTGGCGAGATCGACGCCGTGCAGCAGGATGCGGCGAAAGCCGAGCGCCGCCAGCACCTGCAAACCCGTGTACGCGACCGTGCAGCCGTCGAACACGCCGCGCCGCAGATCGAGGCTGAAACCCAGCGTGTGCGGCGCGTCGAACAGCGCGAGCGCGCGTTCGTCGTAGACCGCGCGCACTGCGTTCTTCTCGACGGCGCGGCGGCCGGCGGGAAACAGCATGTCGTCGACGAGAAACACGCGGCAGCGCAGACGCTCCACGCCGAAGCGCTGCACGATATGCCAGAGCACGACCGGCGTCGCAAACAGCGTGAGCGGCTCGCGAATCACGCGCTCGACCAGATCGACGCGTTGACGCGCGAAGCCCGTGTCGACGATGCAGTAGTAGTCGAAGCGCACGCCCGCGCGTTCCTGCAGCGCGATGGCGCCGTTCACGCCCATCACGCGCGGCATGGCGAGCGCGCGGTAATCGATCTCGTTGATCGACGGACCGGTGGCGATCAGATGGCATTCGCGCGCGTCGGGCAGCGGCAGCACCGCCGTGCCGTTCACGCAGGGCAAACTGCGGCCGCCGATACGCATGCCGGTAAGCCGCCCCGTTGCGTCGCGTTCGAGCGTGACGCCGTGCGCGATGCGTTCGTTATGACGCCACGCGCGTGAATGCGTGTGGCGATAGAGCAGCTTGAAGAAGGTGTTGAGGGCGCGGCGCACCGGCGAGGACGCGGCGGACTGCGCGTTCTCGACAGGCGCGGGGGCGTGATTCGCATTCGCGGCTTTCGCAGCGAACGCGGCGTCCGCCGTGCTCGACTGTCGCTCCGCTTCGACGCCAGCGCGCGACGAGCGGATGGCGTTGCATTCGGAGACCATCGCTAATCCTTGCATCGAGACGAAGCCGAAGGCTCCGCGCATAAAGGAAGGAAGGACGAGTCTACGTTTTGCTTTCGTTACGTTGGTTACAAAGAGTAGGAAAAACTATTACAGACGCTTACGAGCGAGAAATTTGCTGACATCTCCGCTCGGGCGGCACACACGTAACGAAGCTGGAAATACGCAACAATTTGCGCAATCCACAGGGACTGCAAACTCCTTACCAAAATCGCTTGATCGAGTGCAAAGCCCGTAATGATTGGGCTTTCACATCGTCACGGGGCAGCTTGCGACCTTTCATTGCACCGTCAAAGCCGAGACGATTGTTGCAGATTCGTAATTTTCAAAGCCGCGCGGCGAGCTAGATTGGAGTCGTCCATTCATCCAGCGAAGGAGACTCCGAATGAACACGAAGACAAAGCTGATTGCCGCATTGGGTGCAGGTGCAACGATCCTCGCCGTATCGCAGACCGCGATGGCCGGCGTCTCCGTCGGCCTCGCCATCGGCGCACCGGCGCCCATGTACGCCGCGCCGGCGCCGGTCTATGCACCGACCTATGTCGGCTGGCACGACGACCGCCGTTGGGACGACCGTCGCTGGGGCGATCGCCGTTGGGACGACCACCGCTGGCACGACCGTCACTGGGGCAGCGACCGCCGCGGCGCCTACGGCCACGACGACGGCTATCGCCGCTGGTAAGCGCGCGGCATCGCGTGGCTGATTAGCCGAGCCACGCACCGCAATCGCAGCAAACGCAGCAAACGCAGCAAACGCAGCAAACGAAAGCGCCTCGCGCAGTGCGAGGCGTTTTTCGTCGTGCGCAATGCGCGTCGGACCGTCACGCCATGATGTGCGCGCCGCCATCGATATACACGGTGTTGCCGGTCAGCCGCCGCGCGTAGCGCGTCGCCAGATACGCGGTGGCGTAACCCACATCCATGATGTCGACGAGTTCGCCGAGCGGCGCGCGCTCGACCGCTTCGGCCAGCATGCGGTCGAAATCGGGCAGCCCCGACGCCGCCCGCGTCTTGAGCGGCCCCGGCGAAACCGCATGCACGCGGATGCCCAGCGGACCGAGTTCGTACGCGAGATAGCGGCACGACGCTTCGAGCGCCGCCTTCACCGGCCCCATCAGGTTGTAGTTCGGCACGACGCGATTCGCGCCGTCATAGCTCATCGCGAACAGCGTGCCGCCGCGCGGCATCAGCGGCGCGGCGCGCTTCGCCATGCGGATGAAGGAGTGGCACGAGACGTCCATCGCATACGCAAAACCCTGCGCCGACGAATCGAGCAAACCGCCTTGCAGATCGGCCTTCGGCGCGTAAGCGATCGAATGCAGCGCGATGTCGAGCGAGCCCCAGTGCTCGCGCACGGCGTCGAACACGGCGTCGAGCTGCGCGTCGTCTTCGACGTTGAGCGGGAGCAGCAGCGTCGCGCCGAGTTCCTGCGCGAGCGGTTCAACGTAGGGTTTCGCCTTGTCGTTGAGATAGGTGAGCGCGATGTCCGCGCCCAGTTCGGCGAACGCGCGCGCGCAGCCCCACGCGATCGATTCGGCGTTGGCCACGCCCGTCACGAGCGCGCGCATGCCGGCGAGCGGCCGGTCGGGAGGAGTGTGCATGACGGACCTCGCGAGTGATGTTGCGGTTGTCTCAGACGATTTCGCGCCTGACCTCACGCGCGGCGCGCCTCGATGCACGCGCCGCGCGTGAATGCGCTATCGCACTTCACATTCGACTTCACTCGCCCGCAGAACGCGCGGCGCGGCGGCGCGCCGCGGCCGGACGCGACGTGCGCGTGGCAGCGGGCGGGCTCGCGGGACGCACGCGGCGGGCCGCGGGTTTCGTTGCCGTCTTCGTTGCGGGTTTCGTCGCGGCTTTGGCGGCGGTTTTCGCTGCGGGCTTCGTGGTCGGCTTCGTGGTCGGCTTCTCGGTCGGTTTGGCCGCCGGTTTCACCTCGGGCGCGTCGACGGCCTTCACCGCAGCCTCGACAGCCGCCTTCTCTTTCGCGTTCGTCGCGCGGCGCGGCTTCGCGGCGGCGGATGCGGCATCGGCCTTCGGAGCGTCGTGCTGATCTTGCGGATCGGCGGAAGCCTTCACCTGCGCGCCGCCCGCCGCCTGCGTCGAGCCGGAGCCGCCGCCCGCCGCACCGCTTCCGCTCGCGCCACCACTCTCGCCACCACTCGCACTGCCCCCGCCCGGCGGCGGCGGCAGCGGTTCTTTCTCGCTGCCCGGCTCCAGACCGAGCACGCGCTGCACTTCGGCGAAACGCTCCGCGCGCTCGCCGTCGAGCGGCCCCGACGCGCTCGCGACCTGATACACCGCCGACATCAGCAAACGACGCGAACGCGCATCCGGCACGAGGTCCGGCAACGCGGCGACGGCGGCCTGCGCATCGAGCTGCACGATCGCGCCCTGGCGGCGCGCGGCCTCCTTGAGTTCCGCGATGCTCGGCTGACGTTCGCCGAAATATTCGCGCGCCAGCTCGCGCATCTTCTGGAACGGCCGGTACTGCACCACATGCATTTCATCGGCGAGGTACGCCATGATGCGCATGAACACATCGAGCAGCGACGCCTTGTGCACATGCGCGTGCGCCGCGCGCAGACGCATCTGCGCCAGCTCCTTGCGCAGCGCCGTGAGCGGCGGCGCGATCGGATCGAGCGGCAGGCTGGGCGCGACGCCCACCCACGCCTGCACCCACGGCGCGGTGTAGAGGCTGTAGAAGGTGCTTTCGGTCCACGTGTCGCGCGCGTCGCGATACGCGTCCCACACGGCCTCGATGCTCGCCGACACCTGCTTTTCGATCAGCGTGAACGGGTTGTCGCGCTCCGCCGGTTTGCGATGCGCGCGCACCGCGTCGGCCACGGCGGGCAGCGCGCCGAGCACCGGGTTCGCATCGCTGAAAAAGCTGCGCTCCACGCGCGACGGATGCGACTCGCGCAGCAGATGCGCGCTGAGCGCATTGCTCGACGCGCGCACGGTCGGCGAGACGAACAGGTCGTAAATACGCTGATTGTTTTCCGCGAAACGACGCACGACTTCGAACGGCTGCTCGTCGTCGCGGCCGTCGTCGAGCGCGAGAATATCGTCGATGGTGCGGCGCTCGAAGCGGATCTCGTAGCGTCCTTCGAGCGCTTCGAGGCGGCCCGCTTCCGGCGTCGAATCGGTGATGCGCGCCTCGTAGAGTCCGGGCGGCAGCACGTCGATCAGATCGAGCGCCGAAAATAGTTCGGTGTGCTCTTTATTCGCCACGCTGGCCGACACGAAGATGCCGAGATGCCCCACCTTGTCGTGCAGACAGTAGACGATCACCTGCTCGTTCGCGACGATTTCATCCACGCTCGCGTAGAGATCGGGAATCCAGTTCAGCGCCTGTTGCGGCGGCGTGATGTTGTCGCCCCACGAAGCGAGCACGATGATCGGCGTGCGGATGTTGCGCAGATCCACGGGCGCGCGCGCGTTCTTCGCGTAGACCTCGTTGCGCGTGAGGTGATTGCCCACGAACAGGTTCTGCACGATCCAGTCGATTTCCGCGCGGTTCAGCTGGAAGTGGCCGCCCCACCAGCGCTCGAATTCGAGGAAGCGCTCGCGCTCCGTATCGACCTTCGCATAGAGGTTGTAGAGCTTGCCCCAGAATGTATTCGACGGATTGAGGTTCTCGAAGTTGGTGACGAGATGCGCGCCGTCGAAATGGCCGTCGCCGAGATCGGCCGCCAGCGACGACATCCACGAGCCGCCCAGCATGCCGCCCGAATAGCGCATCGGATTCTTGCCGCGCACGCCCGCCCAGTACGAAAGCGGCGAGCCCGCGAGCATCAGCGGACCGACCAGCGAAGGCGCGGACGCGGCCAGCAACGCGGCGGCCCAACCGCCCTGGCAGTTGCCGATCACGAAGGGCTGGCCGTCGGCGTCGGCATGCAGTTCGCGCACTTTCTGCAGGAACACGGCCTCGGCCTTGCCGACCGATTCGATCGTCTGCGTATCGGTGGGCACCGGGAAGAACGTCACGAAGTAGCACGGATGGCCCTTGCGCAGCGCGATGCCCACTTCGCTGTCCATCTTGAAGCCCGCGATGCCCGGACCGTGGCCCGCGCGCGGATCGATCACGACGAACGGACGCATGCGCGCGTCGGTCTGCACGCCCTCTTCGGGCTTGATGCGCAGCAGCGCGTAATTGCAGGGATCGTCGAGTTCGCGGCCGTCGACGATCACCTCGTAGTCGAACGCGAGCACCGGCGGCATGCCGGCTTTCTCGTGCATGTAGGTCTGGTTGCCGCGCTCGCGCAGCACGTCGAGGAACAGCACGCTGCGCTGCCAGGCGTCGAACAGATAGTCGTAGAGCGGCTGGATCGCGGCGGGCGCGGCGGCGGGCAAGGCCGGAAACGGCGGCATGGACTGAATCGACGGAATCGACGGAAACGACGCCAGCGGCTGCAACGGCGAGAAGGCAGTGGTCGCGCCCGCGCTTGCGGCGTCCAGCGCCTGTTGCGCCTGCGCGAACAGCGGATTCAACGCCGGGTCGAAGGCTGATCCGAAGGCGGATTTCAGCGCCGTCTGCGCGGCCTCGGCCGATTCGGCGAACGCGTTGGCGAGCGGCGAAAACAGCGGCGAGAGCGAGGAAAAAGCAGGCAGCGACGGAAACGATGAAAGCGACGAAGGCAGGGAAGTCAGCGACGGCGACAGCGGCCAGAGCGGCCAGAATGCGTTCGGCGCGTGAGTCGCATTGGGCGCGGCGTCCTGCGTCGCGTGGGAATCGGCTGGGAGTGCAGGCGAGAGAGCGGAAACTGCCACGACACGAATCTCCTTTAAGGGGGAGCGCGCGGCGTCTCGCGCAGGCCGCGCGAGCGAACCTGGGAGGCGGCGCGCGTCCGGCACCGGGCCGGCGAAGCGCATGCGCTGCGGATCGGCAGGCGGCGCAAGGCATGAACTGGCGCACGCGCGGCGCGGACCCGGCGGCATGCAAAACCACCAGGCGAGCGCAGGCGCCGCGCCGTGCTGCACTGCAGTATCCCAATCTAGGCAGCGCTCTGACGAAAGTCAAGGCGGGCCGAATCGCGCAGTCGCTGTCATCATCGCCGCGCGCCGTGAATGAGGCGTGACAGACGCGCTCGCGGGCCTTCGGCGGCCCTGCGACAAACGGTATCGGCACGGTTTTTTCGCGGCCGCTAACGCGCTCCGCAAGCCGATGCGCGATGAATCGGCGTTCGCGCCGCGCGCCATCACCGAACCGGCGCGACACCGCCCACGCGCACTTTTCGACCGGCGCCGCGCACGCTGGACTACACTGTTAGCGCTTTGCGCGCCGCAACATGCGCACGGCCGCCGCACCCGTTTTACCGCGTGGTTTCAGTCAACGTAGCGCCCTTCGAAGAGATGGACATGACTGCATCGCCCGACAAGTACTCGGTTCTGCTGGCGCGCTGCGCCGGCCTGCCGCCCGTGCCCACCGCCGTCGCGCATCCGTGCGATGTGTCGTCGCTGACGGGCGCGCTCGACGCCGCCAATCTCGGCCTCATTTCGCCGATCCTCGTCGGCCCCGAAGAGAAGATCCGCTCGGTGGCGCAGGAGGCGAATCTGTCGCTCGACAACGTCGTGATCGTCGACGCCCCGCACAGCCATGCCGCCGCCGAGCGCGCTGTGCACGCCGTGCGCGCGGGCGAGGCCGAACTGCTCATGAAGGGCAGCCTGCACACCGACGAACTGCTGCACGAAGTGGCTTCGGGCGCGAACGGCCTGCGCACCGAGCGCCGCCTCTCGCACGTGTTCGCGATGGACGTGCCCACGTATCACAAGCCGCTCTTCATCACCGACGCGGCCGTCAACATCTTCCCCAAGCTCGCCGACAAGGCCGACATCGTGCGCAACGCCATCGATCTCGTGCAGGCGCTCGGCATCGGCACGCCGAAGGTGGCGATCCTCGCGGCCGTGGAAACGGTCTCCGACAAGATGCCCTCGACGATCGACGCCGCCGCGCTCTGCAAGATGGCCGACCGCGGCCAGATCACCGGCGGCCTGCTCGACGGCCCGCTCGCCTTCGACAACGCGATCAGCGCAGAAGCCGCGCGCATCAAGGGCATCACCTCGCCGGTCGCGGGCGACCCCGACATCCTGCTCGTGCCCGACCTCGAAGCGGGCAACATGCTCGCCAAGCAGCTCACTTTTCTCGCGGGCGCGGAAGCGGCCGGCATCGTGCTCGGCGCGCGCGTGCCCATCATCCTCACGAGCCGCGCCGACACCGTGCGCTCGCGTATCGGCAGTTGCGCGATCGCGGTGCTGCTCGCCCACGCGCGGCGCGCGCGCATGACCGCGGAGGCGCTGTGACCGCTCATCTCACTTCCGCCCAGCTCTCGGAGCAACACGCCGCCGAAGGCCAGATCGTGCTCGTCGTGAACGCGGGCTCGTCGAGCATCAAATGTTCGGTGTATCGCGTGATCGACGATCCGCACGCCGAAGCCGGCGCGCGCGCGATACACGGCGCGGGCGGCCAGATCGAAGGCATCGGCGTGGCGCCGCGCGTGGTCGCGCATATGGCCGACGGCCGCCTGATCGTCGACGAAAAATTTCCGGTCGCCCAGGTCGCCGACCACGACGCCGCGTTCCGTCTGCTGCGCCTCGTGCTCGCCGTCGGTTTGCGCGACACGCCGCCCGCCGCGATCGGGCATCGCGTGGTGCACGGCGGCGCGCACTTCACCGACGCCGTGCTCATCGACGACAAGGTGATCGAGGAACTCGACGCGCTCACGCCGCTCGCGCCGCTGCATCAGCCGCACAATCTCGCGGCGATTCGCGCGGTGCGCGTGGCCGCGCCCGAGCTGCCGCAGGTGGCCTGTTTCGACACGGCCTTCCACGCGGGCAACGACATCATGGCGCAACTGTTCGCGCTGCCGTTTCACTACTACGAGGAAGGCATCCGCCGCTACGGCTTTCACGGGCTCTCGTACGAGTACATCGCGCATCATCTGCACACCGTCGCGCCCGATATCGCGCGCGGCCGCGTGATCGTCGCGCATCTGGGCAACGGCGCGAGCCTGTGCGCGATGAAGGACGGCAAGAGCGTGGAAACGACGATGGGCCTCACCGCGCTCGACGGCCTGCCGATGGGCACGCGCTGCGGCGCGCTCGACGCGGGCGCCGTGCTCTGGATGATGGCGCACGGCATGGATTACGCGGCGATCGAAAAGGTGCTGTATCAGGAGTCGGGGCTCAAGGGCATTTCGGGCCTCAGCAGCGATATGCGCGAACTGCTCGCGAGCGACAGCAAACAGGCGAAGCTCGCGGTGGACTTCTATACGTATCGGATCGCGCAGGAAGTGGGCAAGCTCGCGGTAGTGCTCGGCGGGCTCGATGCGCTGGTGTTCACGGCCGGGATCGGCGAGCATGCGGCGCCTGTGCGCGCGCAGGTGTGCGAGCGGCTCGCGCCGGTGTTCGGCATCGCGCTGGACACGGCCGCGAACGACGCGGGCAAGGAACGCGTGAGCGCGAGCGACAGCCGCGTGCCGGTGTTCGCGATTCCCACCGATGAAGAAGGCATGATCGCGCTGCACACGGCGCGGCTGCTGCGCGAGGCGCATGTGCATGCGCAGCCCGACGCGGGCGCGGGCGCGCGGCTCGGGCAGTGAAGTTGAGCACTGCGTGAGCGCTCTGCTTCGGCACGAGCGCCCGCGCGCCTGACGGCTCGGGCGCGCCTCCTCCCTCAAGCGAACGCGGAGAGACCGCCCGGCAAGACCGGCGCGGCGCTTTCCACGTCGCGAACCGGCTCCGCCTGTGCTTCGTCGTCACGCAGACGCTTGGGCGCCTCGCAATGCACGAGCGTATCGATGAAATACTTCGCGCGCGGCCACGGACCGAAGCCCGCCGCCGAGTTGATGTGACCCGCATCGCCGAGATTCACGAACGCGCTGCCCAGTTGCTGCGCGAGCTGACGCGCGCCGGCGAGCGGCATCCACGGATCGGTTTCGCTGCCGATCAGAATCGACGGCACGCTCAGACGGCGCGCCTCGAACGGCCCGGCGAAACGAAACTTCTCGGGGCTCGCGGGCGCGACGAACAGCACGCCCGCCACATCCGCGCCGAGCTTCCCCTGTTGCAGCGCGTGCGCGGTCACGAGACAGCCGAAGCTGTGCGCCGCAAGCAGAAAGGGCCCGCGCTCGCGCGCGAGGCGCTCGCGCAGGGCGTCGCTCCAGACCGCCAGATCGGGAGCGTCCCAGTCGGCCTGCTCCACGCGCAGCGAGTGCGCGAACTGACGTTCGAGCCAGGTCTGCCAGTGCGCACCGTCGCTGCCGTGCAAACCGGGCACGGTGACGAGTCGCGGCGGCCAGCGGGATTGAGCGCACGAAAGCATGATTTTTTCCTCGCATCGAGAGGTCGAGCATGGATTGTGATCCGCGACCCGTGCGTGCCGAACCAATTTTTTTTGCTTTGCTTTTTCAGGGGCGCCCGCCGACGCCCACCGGCAGGCCGTGCCGCCGCCCGCGTCGAGAAAGCCAGGCCAGCGGCGGCCCGAAAAAGTAGAATGGAGCGAATGCTGATTCAGTTGCCCATTCATCTGGCGATTCCGGTCGCCGGCTTCCGTCACTGAATTCCGTCGCGGGCCGTAGCCGCCTTTTGCTTCTGCTTTCGCCGCCGGGATTCGACACACCACGCGCAGCACGCTCACAAGCACGATGAAGATTCTGTTCTGGCTCCCGCAATCCGACGCTTCCGCCTGGCTTCAGGGCCTGTCCCGCGCGCTGCCCGCCGCGGAACTGCGCGCCTGGCAACCGGGCGACACCGCCCCCGCCGATTACGCCGTGGTCTGGCATCCGCCGCGCGAACTGTTCGCCGCGCGCCCCGGCCTCAAGGCGGTGTTCAACCTGGGCGCGGGCGTCGATGCGATCCTCGCGCTCGAACGCGAGCATCCCGGCACGCTCCCGCAAGACGCGCTGCTCGTGCGTCTCGAAGACTCCGGCATGGCGCCGCAAATGGCCGAATACGTGCAGCACGCGGTGCTGCGCTATCTGCGCCGTTTCGACGACTACACGCAGCAGCAGACGCGTGGCGAGTGGCACGTGCTCGCGCCGCATCCGCGCGAAACCTTCACCGTGGGCGTGCTCGGGCTCGGCGTGCTGGGCGCGCAGGTCGCGCACGCGGTGGCCGCGCTCGGCGTGCCGGTGCGCGGTTTCTCGCGCAGCGCGAAACATCTCGACGGCATCGAGACCTTCTCGGGCGAGTTGCACGGCGCGCAGTTCGACGCCTTCCTCGACGACGTGAAACTGCTCGTCAACCTGCTGCCCGCCACGCCCGACACCGAGAACGTGCTGAACGCGCGCACCTTCGGCAAGCTCGCGCGCGGCGCCTATGTCGTGAACGTCGCGCGCGGCACGCATCTGAACGAACCGGACCTGCTCGATGCGCTGACCAACGGCACGCTCGCCGCGGCCACGCTCGACGTGTTCCGCACCGAGCCGCTGCCGCACGATCATCCGTTCTGGCAGGAGCCGCGCATCACGATCACGCCGCATAGCTCGGCGCTGACCTTGCGCGACGAAGCGATCTCGCAGATCGCCGACAAGATCGAGGCGCTCGCGCGCGGCGAAACCGTGAGCGGCGTCGTGCATGCCGCGCGCGGCTATTGATGATCGGCTGAACACCGCCCGCCGCCCCCACAAGAAACCGGAGACACACATGGCCAGCAACGCCCTGCCGCAAGCCGTCAAGATCGTCGAAGTCGGACCGCGCGACGGTCTGCAAAACGAAAAGGAATTCGTCCCCACGGCGATCAAGATCGAGCTGATCGACCGCCTCACGCAGGCGGGTTTCGCGAACATCGAGGCGGCCTCGTTCGTCTCGCCGAAATGGGTCCCGCAGATGGCCGACGGCGCCCAGGTGATGGACGGCATCGCGCGCCGCGCGGGCACGATCTATTCGGTGCTCACGCCCAATCTGCGCGGCTTCGAAGGCGCGCTCGCCGCGCGCGCGGACGAGATCGTGATCTTCGGCGCCGCGAGCGAAGCGTTCTCGCAGAAGAACATCAACTGCTCGATCGCCGAGAGCATCGAGCGCTTCGCGCCCGTTGCCGAAGCGGCCAGGGCCAACGGCGTGCGCATTCGCGGCAGCGTGTCGTGCGCGCTCGGCTGCCCGTATCAGGGCGAAGTGCCGGTCGCGTCGGTGGTCGACGTCGTGGCACGCTTCGCCGCGCTCGGCTGCGACGAGATCGATATCGCCGACACCATCGGCGTGGGCACCGCGAAGCGCGTGCACGAAGTGTTCGAAGCCGTCACGAAGGCGTTCCCGCGCGAGCGCCTCTCGGGCCACTTCCACGACACCTACGGCCAGGCGCTCGCCAACATCTACGCCGCGCTCGAAGAAGGCATCGCGATCTTCCACGCCTCGGTCGCGGGCCTCGGCGGCTGCCCGTACGCGAAAGGCGCGACCGGCAACGTCGCGACCGAGGACGTGCTGTATCTGATGAACGGCCTCGGCATCCGCACCGGCATCGACCTCGATCAGGTGGTCGCCGCCGGCGACTTCATCTCGACGGCCATCGGCCGCCCGAACGTCTCGCGCGCGGGCAAGGCGCTGCTCGCGAAACGGCAGAACGCCGCCGCGTGCGCGTGACCCGCCCGCGTACTCGCCACACTGCAACGAAGGACCTCAGGACATGACGGAAACGCTCATCAACTCCGAGAAAGACGGCATCGACGCCCTGCCCGATTCCGCGCAACGCGTCGCGCTCCTGCTGCGCGACCACGGCCATGCCAAGCCGGTCGTGCTGCTGCCCGAAACCGGCAAGACCTCGGCCGAAGCGGCCGCCGGTCTCGGCTGCGAAGTGGCGCAAATCGCCAAGTCGATCCTGTTCCGCCGCCGCTCGGACGACGCGCCCGTGCTCGTGATCGCGAGCGGCGCGAATCGTGTCGACGAAAAGAAAGTCGAGGCGCATGTCGGCGCGATCGGCCGCGCGGATGCGAAGTTCGTGCGCGAGAAAACCGGCTATGCGATTGGCGGCGTGTGCCCGATCGGTCACGCCACCAAACCCGTCACGCTGATCGACGCCGACCTGTTCTCGCTCGACAGCCTGTGGGCCGCCGCCGGCCATCCGCATGCGGTGTTCAATCTGTCGCCGCAGGAACTCGCGGCGATGACCGGCGCGCCCGTGGTCGACGTCGCGCTGCGCGACGCATGAGCGGCCGCGCACCGAACCCGTCGTCGGCGATGCCGGCAGCGATGTCTTCGGCGACCGGCACGCCCTCGCCCTGCATCAGCGTGTGCCGCATGCACGAGCCGAGCGGCCTGTGTGAAGGCTGCCTGCGCACGCTCGACGAGATCGCCCTGTGGTCCACGTTCGACGACGCCGCGAAACGCGCCGTTTGGGATGCGATCGAAACGCGCCACGCGAACTGGATCGCCGAGCGCTTCGGCGGTAAAAACAGCAACAACAGCGATGAGGCCGCATCATGACCGCGCCCGCCCGCATCGTGCAGATCGGCGAAACGTTTCGCTCGACGCTCGCACTCTCGCCCGATTCGGTGAAGTCGTTCGCCACGCTCGTGAACGATCTGAACCCGCTGCATCACGACGACGACTACGCCGCGCAAAGCCGCTTCGGCGGTCTGATCGCCTCGGGCACGCAGCCCACCGCGCATTTCATGGCGCTGCTCGCGACGCATTATTCGCAGCACGCGCAGCCGCTCGGCCTCGAATTCGACATGAAGCTCAAGCGCGCCGCGCACGCGCACGATGTCATCACTTTCGAATGGCGCGTGGTGGAGGCGTACTGGAAAGCCAGCCTGAACGGCGATCTCGTGAAGCTCGACGGCACGGCCACGAACCATCGCGGCGAGACGCTCGTGATCGGCCGCGCGACCATCCTCGTGATGCCGAAGCCCGCCTCATGACGCTGCCGGATTCGATCCGCGTATTCGAGCGCGGCTGGCTCTCGTCGAACAATGTGCTGCTCGTCGATGAGGCACGCGCGGCGCTCGTCGATACCGGTTACGCCACGCATGCCGCGCAGACCGTCGCGCTCGTGCAGCATGCGCTCGCGGGCCGCGCGCTCGACGCGATCGTCAACACGCATCTGCATTCGGATCATTGCGGCGGCAACGCGCGATTGCAGACGCAATGGCGCTGCGACACGCTGATTCCCGCCGCCAGCGCCGACGCCGTGCGCGCGTGGGACGCCGCGCGCCTCACCTTCGACGCCACCGCGCAGACCTGCGAGCGCTTCGCGTTCACGGGTACGCTCGCGCCGGGCGACCGGCTTTCGCTCGGCGGTTTCGACTGGGACGTGCTGGGCGCGCCGGGCCACGATCCCGACTCGCTGATGCTCTACGCGCCCGAGCCGCGCGTGCTGATCAGCGCCGACGCGCTCTGGGAAAACGGCTTCGGCGTGATCTTTCCGGAACTGGACGGCGCGAGCGGATTCGCCGAGCAGCAGGCCGTGCTCGACGTCATCGCGCAACTCGATATCGCGATGGTGATTCCGGGCCACGGCGCGCCGTTCGCCGACGCGCGCGCCGCACTCGAACGCGCGAATTCGCGTCTTGCGTGGCTGCGGGCCGATCCGGCACGCAACGCGAAAAACGCGCTCAAGGTGCTGATCGTGTTCAAGCTGCTCGATGTGCGCAGCCTGAGTTTCGACGCGCTGAACGCGATGGTGGCAAACGCATCGATCATCCGCGCTGCGGCGCAGCAACTCGCGCCCGAAAGCGCGTGGCCCGCCCTGGTGCGCGAACTCACCGGCGAGCTGGCGAAAAGCGGCGCGCTGGTGCTGCGCGAACACGGCATCGAGGCGCCCGCCGGCACGGTCTGAGCCGCGCTAAAAAAAACGCTCGTCCTTTTTCGGGGACGAGCGTGAGTATCGTGCTCTGACGTGATCAAACTGTCGAGCCGATCATACTCGCGCGAGAAGACGCGCCGCATCAGTGATTTCCCTAAAAACGGGGCGGCAGTGAAATGCCGTGTAACAAGACGGTTAAAGCATGCAGAACCGCACCTTGATGCAGCCTAAATCGCTGAAATTCATGGCGCCAAAAATTATTTCGCCATCCGAATCAATAGACGAAATTGGAGCGCGTGCATCAAAGACCGATATGCACGCGCAGCCAGTCGAACAAATGCGAGCACAGATATAAACCGAGCCCGATCGTGCCGCCGATCACCGTGCCGTTCACGCGTATTTCCTGTAGATCCTTGCCGATCTTCAGTTCGATCAGGCGCGCGGTTTCACGCGTGTCCCAGTTACGCACCGTGTCGCGGATGTGATGCGTGAGATAGCGCGAAAAATCCGGCGCCATCGCGCGCGCGGCGTCTTCCAGATGGCTGTTGAGCGAGGCGCGCAGATCGGCGTCGGCGGCCAGCGCTTCGCCGAGCCAGCGTCCCGTCGCGGCCACTTTCGCGTGCAGCGTGGAATCGTCGCGTTCGAGGTCGTCGCGCAGCCACGCGCGCAGGCTCTCCCATAGCTCGCGCGTGTAGTCGTTGAGCGCGCTGCCTTCGCGCAGGCTCGTCTTCAGTTCTTCGCCCTTGCGCAGAAACGCGGGATCGTTCTTGAGCTGCACGATCAGGCGCTGCACGATCTCGTCGAACTTCACGCGCAGATGATGCTCGCGGTCCTCGCTCACTTGCAGCAGCAGGCGGTTCACGGCGCTTTCCAGCACGCGCGCGCCGCTTTCGCCGATCCATTCCGAGGGCAGGAATTTCTCGGTCTTCGGAAACTCGCCCTTGAGTCCATCGACGATGCGCGTCGCCACGAACGCGCGCGTGCTGTCTTCGGCCAGCAGCAGGCCGAGTTGATCGAGCAACTGGTCGAGCAGTTCCTGATGACGGCCGTCCTTCGTGAGCGTGTCGAGCAGCGCGCCCGCCGACTTCGAGAGATCGACCTTGTCGAGCGCCGCATGCAGACCGTCGCGGATAAAGCTCTGGATGCGTGCGTCGTCGGTGAGGCCGAGCAGGCCCGACATGAGCCGCACCGCGTAGTCGCCGAGATGGCGCGCGTTTTCGGGCGCGCGCAGCCACGTGGACAGGCGCTCGACCGGATCGTGGCGGCGGATCAGCCCGACGAGCGAACTCACGTCGAGAAACTTCTCCTGCACGAAGGCGGCGAGTTCGTCGGCGATGCGGTCCTTGTTGCGCGGAATCACGCCCGTGCGCCGCGCGATGAACGGAATCGGCACGCGCCGGAACAGCGCGACCACGGCGAACCAGTCCGCCAGCGCGCCGACCATCGCGGCCTCGCTGACGGCCTTGATGCCGTCGATCACCACGCCCGGCGGCGACAGCGCCGTGACGACGAACACCAGCGCCGCGCCCAGCAGCAGCGCCAGCGCGCGCCGTTTGGCGCGGCGCAGGTCGCGTTCGTCCTGACTGGGTTCGGCGTGCGTGTCGCGCGTGTCGTGCGTGTCGTGCTTGTCACGATGCGCGGGCGGGATCGGATCGGGCGATGAGGAAGGCGTGGTCATGCGGCTGACGCGTCGGGCGGTTCGAACCGCGCCATTATGCGGCCAGCGTGTTGAGGGCCGCCTCGGCCGCGCCATATCGGCTTGATCTCGCCTCGATCGAATTTGCCGCGTGAGGTCGGCGGCGCCGACGCCCTGCGTGCCCTGCGTGCCCTGCGTGCATCGTGCGCGTGACGCGAATCACGCGCCTTGCGCCTTGCTCCGCGCCGGCACGATGCGCCAGCCGAGATTGACGCCCGCCGCCGCGAGCAGGATCAGCGCCGCGCCCGCGACCTGAATCCACGCGAGCCGTTGACCGAACGCGAACCAGTCGACCAGAATCGCCACGACCGGATAGATGAACGAGAGCGCGCCGGTCATCGCCGTCGGCAGCTTCTGGATCGCGCCGTACAACAGCACGTACATGATGCCCGTGTGCACGATGCCGAGCGTGACGATCTGCGCCCAGTGCACGGGCGTCGCGGGCAGCGTGCCGTAGTGGATGAACGGCGCGAGCGCGAACGCGCCGAACGCGAGTTGCACGAGCGCGATCAGATGCGGCGGCGTGCCCTTCAGATGCCGCGTGATGATCGACGAAATCGCGTAGAGCAACGCCGCGCCCGCCGCGCAGGCCACGCCGGTCAGATATTGGCCCGGCACCGCGAGCACGGCGGGCTGCACCTCGACCACGCCCACCAGCCCGACGAACGCCAGCGCGAGCCACACGACGGTGGACGCGCTCACGCGTTCGCGCAGCACCAGCACGCCGAGTCCGACCAGCATGAACGGCTGCGTGTTGTAGACGGCGGTGGCCATCGAAATGGAGGCGCGCGAATACGCGGCGAACAGCAGCACCCAGTTCGCGACGATGGCCGCGCCGCCCGCCATCGCGAGCGCCAGCGTGCGCCACGGCAGCCGCTGCCGGAACAGCCCGAGCGCCGCGCAGACGAGCGCGAGCATCGCGCCGCCCAGCACGCAGCGCATGAACGCGACGTTGATGGGCGCCTGCTGCGAATCGACGACGAGCCAGCCGATGGTGCCGGACATCAGCATCGCAACGATCATCTCGCCCGCGCCGCGGCGGATTTCGGGAGTGGCCATGAGTGCGTGTTCCTCGTGGAGGGATGCGTCGGTGAATGGTTGAAAGTCTACGCAGGCCGTCTCGCGAAATACAGCGCTAAACTAAGGCACAACCGCTCACTTTCCTTCGAATCGAAGGCACAAGACGCAAGCGAGCCGACAAACCGCAGGAGGCAGATGATGAACAAGCGACCGAACCCGCCGGCCGCCGCGCTCGACGAGATCGACCGCGCGCTGCTGGCCGCCCTCGTCGAGGACGCGCGCGCGAGCGTGAGCGAACTCGCGCGGATCGTCGGGCTGTCGGCGCCCAGCACCTCGGAGCGCTTGCGGCGGCTCGAAGCGCAGGGCGTGATCGGCGGCTATACGGTGCGCATCGACCCGCGCGCGCTCGGCTACACGCTGCAGGCCATCGTGCGCGTGAAGCCGCTGCCGGGTCAGTTGCATCTGGTGGAAGACGTGATCCGTCGCATTCCCGAGTTCATCGAATGCGACAAGGTCACTGGCGACGACTGCTTCATCGCGCGCATCTGGCTGCATTCGATCGAGCAGCTCGACGAGATTCTCAACAAGGTCACCGAGCGCGCGGAGACCAGCACGGCGATCGTCAAATCGACGCCCGTGCCGCGCCGCCTGCCGCCGCTCGGCTGATCCGCGCCCGCGGGTTCGATCGGGACGCTAGTCCTGCCGCTCGGTCGCCTCGAAGAACGACAGGATCTCGGCGGTCAGTTCCGCGCTCGCTTCCTCGGGAATGTAATGGCCGCAGGCGAGCGCGCGGCCGCTCACGTCGCGCGCCACCTTGCGCCATTCGGCGAGCGGATCGAAGCACTGCTCGATCACGCCATGCTCGCCCCACAGCACGCGCAGCGGGCACGCGACCTTGTGGCCGCGCTCGATGTCGGCGCGGTCGTGTTCGAGGTCGATGGTCGCCGACGCGCGATAGTCCTCGCACATCGCGTGCACCGCACCGGGCTGGCGCAGCGCCGCGCGGTACGCGCCGAGCGCCTTGGGCGCGAACGGCGCGAGGCCCGCGTGACGGCTGCCCATCACGCGCTCGATGTAGGCGTCGGGATCGGCGCCGATCAGCGCTTCGGGCAGCGGCTCCGGCTGGATCAGCAGGAACCAGTGGAAATAGAGCGTGGCGAATTCGCGGTTGGTCTGCTCGTACATGGCGAGCGTGGGCGCGATGTCGAGCAGCATCAGGCGCTCGACGGCGTCCGCGTGGTCGAGCGCCATGCGATGCGCGACGCGCGCGCCGCGGTCGTGCGCGCAGACGAGAAAGCGCTCGAAGCCGAAGTGACGCATGACCGCGACCTGATCGGCGGCCATCGCGCGCTTCGAATAGGCGGCGTGCGTGGCGTCGCTCGGCGGCTTCGACGACGCGCCGTAGCCGCGCAGGTCGGTGGCGATCACGGTGAAGTGCTTCGCCAGATCGTCCGCGCAGCGATGCCAGATCATGTGCGTCTGCGGATGGCCGTGCAGCAGCAGCAGCGGCGGTCCGTCGCCGCCCTTGATGCCCGCGATCTCGACGCCGTTCGCGGTGGGAACGGTGAAGGGCGTGAATCCATCGAACGGCATGGCATGTCTCCCTGGTGTGCTTGTTGGTCTGTGCGACATTGTAGGAGGGGCGCGCGGCGCGCAGCGGCGCTTTCGGGCCAGAAAAGCTAGAAACCGAACACTCCCTCCAGACGATGCGGCGGCGCGCGCGGCATGCGCGCGAGGACGCGCACCTATAATCGAACGACCGTTTTATAAGCGATGTAAGGAGATCCCGTCATGGCATTGCCCGCCGTCCTGCAGAACCTGTCCTTGCCCGTCGTCGCCTCGCCGATGTTCATCGTGAGCTATCCCGAGCTGGTGCTCGCGCAGTGCAAGGCGGGCATCGTCGGCTCGTTCCCGGCGCTCAACGCGCGCCCCGCTGAACTGCTCGACGAATGGCTCACGCAGATCGAGGAACAACTCGCCGCGCACAAGGCCGCGAACCCCGACGCCGTGATCGGCCCGATCGCCGTGAACCAGATCGTCCATCAGTCGAACGCGCGGCTCGAACACGACATCCGCGTCTGCGTGGAACATCGCGTGCCGATTTTTATTACGAGCCTGCGCGCGCCGCCCAAAGAACTGCTCGACGCGGTGCACAGCTACGGCGGCATCGTGCTGCACGACGTCATCAATCTGCGCCACGCGGGCAAGGCGCTCGAAGCGGGCGTGGACGGGCTGATCCTCGTCGCGGCGGGCGCGGGCGGCCACGCGGGCACGACCTCGCCGTTCGCGCTGGTGGGCGAAGTGCGGCGCATCTTCGACGGCCCGATCGTGCTCTCGGGCGCGATCGCCAACGGCGGCTCGATCCTCGCCGCGCAGGCGATGGGCGCCGATCTGGCCTACATGGGCACGCGCTTCATCGCGACCCAGGAAGCGCACGCGGTCGAGGCGTACAAGCACGCGATCCTCGAAGCCAAGGCCGCCGACATCGTCTATACGAACCTGTTCACGGGCGTGCACGGCAACTACATCCGCGAAAGCATCGTGAACGCCGGGCTCGATCCGGACGCGCTGCCCGAGTCGGACAAGTCGAAGATGAGCTTCGACAGCGGCGCGGCGAAGGCGTGGAAGGACATCTGGGGCGCGGGCCAGGGCGTCGGCCTGATGGACGACGTGCCGTCGGTGGCGCAACTGGTCGAGCGTCTGAAGCAGGAGTACGACGAGGCGAAGGCGCGGCTGGGTATCGGGAAGTCAAGCGGGCGATAAAAGCGAACGATAAAAGCGGGCGGCGCGCAGCCAGCTCGCGCCCGCCCGCGCCGCTAGACCACCGTGCGCAAGGCCGCGGCGCGAATCTGCTCCACGCCCGGCCAGAGCGCGCGCGAGCCGAAGCGCTCGGCGAGGAAATCGACGAACGAACGCACCTTCGCCGACAGATGGCGGCGGCTCGCGTAAACGGCGTAAATCGGCAGCTCGCGCGGCGGCAGCGCGTCGACGAGCAGCGGCACGAGGCGGCCCTCGGCGATGTCGTCGCCGATCACTTCGGTGCCGAGCATCGACAGCCCGCCGCCCTGCAACACCACCACGCGCAGCGCCTCCAGGTGATTGACGATCAGGTTGCCGGCCGGCTTGGCCCGCGCGCCCGCCTCCGAGAACGGCGCCAGCTCGGCCGCCGACGCGCCCGCGTAATGCACGAACTTGTGCTTCGCGAGATCGGCGACCGTCTTCGGCACGCCGTGGCGGCGCAGATACTCGGGCGAGGCGCACAGCACGATATGCGCGGTGGCGAGCGGCCGCGCGATCAGCGAAGACGATTTGAGGCCCGAAGGCGAGGCGCGGATCGCCACATCGAAACCCTCGTCGATCAATTCGACGACGCGGTCCGACAGCGTGATATCGACGGTCACCTGCGGAAAATCGGCGGCGTAGTCGGCGACCGCGCCCATCACGTGGCGCAGCCCGAACGCCGTCAGCGACGACACGCGCAGCCGCCCTTGCGGCACCACGCTCGCGGCGCCGACGGCCTGACCGGCCTCGTCGAGTTCGGTGAGCGCCTGGGCCACGCGCTCGTAATATTCGCGCCCGGCCTCGGTCGGCGCGACGCGGCGCGTGGTGCGGTTCAAGAGGCGCGCGCCGAGCTGCTGTTCGAGGTGCATCACATGCTTGCTCGCCATCGCCGCCGACATGCTCATGCGCTCGGCCGCCGCCACGAAGCTCCCCGCCTCGACCACCTGCCGGAACACTTTCATGCTGACGAGGGTATCCATCGCGTCTTTCTTCCCGCAAAAATCAGGTTAATCAGGAAACAAATCAGGAAATAATCGGCGATATTGTGCGCGCTTTATCAAATCCTGGTAGCCAAACACCCAGGCTTCGCCGTTGCGCGCGCAATAAAAAACCCCGCGCTGCGAACAGCGCGGGGTTTTTTCCCCGGCGGGTGAAAGCGCGTGCCTAGAACTTCGCGCGCAGCCCCACGCCGTAGGTCATGCCCGACGACATGTTGTCGTAGTGGTCGTACATGTAGGCCGCGTAGACGTCGGTGCGCTTCGACAGCGGATAGTCGTAACCGACCGCCGCCGTGTTGTGCGTCTGGTTCAGGCCGCCGCTGTCGCGCGAGTACGCGTACGACGCCATCACCGTGCCCGGGCCGGCCGGCACCGAGACGCCGCCCTGCGCCGTGTTCACGTGCCAGCTGCTGATGTCGCTGTTGTTGTTCGTGTACATGTACTGGCCGAAGAACTTCACGTACTTGAGGTCGTACGACAGGCCGACCTGCGCCACGCCCTGGCTGCGCAGGCCGACGATGGTCGCCTCGCCGCTGACGATGCTGCCGATGTCGCCCGGCGTGCTGTTGAAGTTCACGTACTGATACACGGCCGTGGCCGCGAACGGGCCGTGGAAGTACAGCGCCTGGGCGCTCCACTTCTTCTTGCCGTTGTCGCCGGCCTGGTTGCCGAGCGCGTACATCACCGAGCCCGACAGGCCGTTGAAGTTCGGCGTCGAGTACTGCACCGCGTTGTTCCAGCCCGAGTCGCCCACCACGCCCTGATCGGTCGTGTAGGTCGGGTAGGTCGAGAGGCCGAGATAGACGTGGTACACCATCGGCGAGAAGGTGTACGAGTCGATGAACGGGTTGAACAGGATCGTCGAGACGAACAGCTGCGTCGTCAGGCGGCCCGCCGTGAACGTACCGTACGGCGATTCGAGGCCGACGTAGGCGTTACGCGCGAAGAAGGTGTCGCCGGAGAAGCGGCCGTCCTGGCCGTTCTGCGCGCGGAAGAAGCTTTCGAGCGCGAAGATCGCCTTGTAGCCGCTGCCGAGGTCTTCCGAGCCCTTCAGGCCCCAGTACGACGTCGACATGCCGCCGCCGCCGACGTTCCAGGCCGTCTGGCTGCCGGGGAAGCGCGTCGCGCCGACCCATTCGTCGACCTGACCGTAGAGCTGAACGCTCGATTGCGCAAACGCCGACGACGAAGCGCCGGCGAGAACGGCGGCGATGGCGCACGCCTTGAGAGACGTGCGCAAGGGCGCGCGCAGCGCGCGGCTGACGGCTGTATTCATGAGTTCTCCTGTCCTTGTCAAAAAAGTGAGACTGGCGGCTATGGCGCTCGCGCAAACCGTTTGTTTTTCGTCGGCCGCTGGCGTGGCCGTTCTGGGCGGATCCATCTTTGCGGACCATTTTTATGGACAAAAATATCGGTTGTTATCGCCGGTATATCGGCCCGATTAGTTTGTCGCCCGTGAAACCTGCCTGGTCGGTTTTTGGCGCCTCGTGCGCTGCGTCGCAGCATCGACTTCGCTCGCTGCGCGACCTTTGCCTGCGGGGCTTTGACCCGGTTTTCACGTGCACCGGCGCTTCCGATGACGCACCGCCGTAGCGAAGGCGAGATTTGATGACGAAAGGGTTCTGTATGACGAGTGATTTCCAAAAAAGTGTGGTATCCACGCGTCAGTTTCGTGTGATGAAGGCGCAAGCGGCGTATGGAAGCGCTTTCGGCGATTTCGCGCGACATGAAATGCGATGCGGCGGACGAATCGCAAGACAGCGGGAAGCACGCCGAAAGTGCGTCTGAAAGACGATCGGAAGTGAAGTGGGACGGTTTGCGCGGGGAAGGGTGAGACGCGCGGGCGGGAAGAAGACGGTGGTGTGCGTGGGCGCAGGGTGCGCGCAGCGTGATCGGCAGGTCGGCGTCCGTGGCAGTTAGTTGCGATAAACCAAGCCGAAGTCGCCGAGCGCGCCTTGGCGGTGGCCCTGCCCGTCAGTTAGTTGCGTGGCTTCAGTTTCGATACGGCGACGACATCGGCGGACGAGGCACGTCGCCGCCGCCGCGCGCGTACGGCCGGAAGCCGCCACCGCGCTCTTCGTTATAGCGCGCGACGTCTTCGCGGATCGAACCGGCGCGCACCGGCGAATCGGCGGGCGGATGCGGCACTTGACGCGTTTCCGCGCTCACGGGCTGGATGGGGCCGTGATAGCCGCCGCCCGTGCCGAAGCCATTGCCATAAGGGTTGGCGTAGGGATTGCCGCCGTAGCCGCGCGAGCCGCCATTGTCGCGGCGCGAAGCCTGACGGCCACCGCCGCGCTCGCGCCAGCCGCCCTGGTCGGCGACGCGCATCGGCACGGGTGCGACGCCGCCGTGCGGGACATAGCGCATGCCCTGCATGCCGCCGTAACCGCGCGGCGCTTCGCGCACCACGGGCGCGCGCTGAAACCCACCGCTGCCGTGGAAGCCGGGTTGTGCATGGGCGAGCGCAACGAGGGCCGCCAAACCGGCCCCCAGTATCCACTGCCCCATCCGTAACAACCCTGCACGCATTGTGTCGATCACCTGCCCGACGATCAGCATGGCGTCCAGCCACTCGGGCCATGGCGGGCCAATTCCGGGAAGCGTGCGCGGCGCGTAACGATTGCCGCCGCAACGGTCGCCCTGACGTTCCTTGACGGTAATTTATGGGCGCCCGGAAGGGGTGTCGAGCCAAAAAATGTTATGCCCTCGGAAGGGTTGTAACACCATGTTACTGCTGGATTTCCGGTCTTTCCGGCGCGCTTCGGCCAGGCCCGGTTCGTGCTCCTGAAAGCCCGTCCGGCGTGGCTTTGCGGGCAGAAGGGCGGGATCGTTCGGCGTGCTTCGCGATGCGCCTTTCGCCAGAGGAATAAGGTGATGGGCAAGTGCATTGTCTCGCGCCGGCGACACCCGTCGACGCCCTTCCGGCCGTCGCGAAAATCGCGCCTGAAAGCCGCGACTTCATGCGCACTGCTCATTAATCAATTCTTCAAATGAATTTGCATTTTCAATGGCCTTGCGCCGACAATAGCGTTCCCGATGATCCGTTGTGCGCCCATCGAACCGCGCACGGCGAGGCGCTGCTGCGCGCACCCGAGATTGTGTAATGGCTCGTCCGAAATTCCTGCCCGATAACTTCACGCTGTGCCTCGTCGGCACCGTGATCCTCGCCAGCCTGCTGCCCGTGCACGGCGCGGCCACCGTGCCGTTCAACTGGCTCACCAACGTCGCCGTCGGCCTGCTGTTCTTCCTGCACGGCGCCAAGCTCTCGCGCGAGGCGATCGTCGCCGGCGCCACGCACTGGCGTCTGCACCTCGTCGTGCTGGCGAGCACCTTCGTGCTGTTCCCCGTGCTCGGCCTCGCGCTCAAGCCGCTGCTCTCGCCGCTCGTCACGCCCGCGCTCTATATGGGCGTGCTGTTCCTCTGCACGCTGCCCTCCACCGTGCAGTCGTCGATCGCGTTCACCTCGATCGCGCGCGGCAACGTGCCGGCGGCCGTGTGCAGCGCGTCGGCGTCGAGCCTGATCGGCATCTTCGTCACGCCCGCGCTGGTGAGCCTCGTCGTCACCAATCAGACGGCCGGCGGCACCTCGGCATGGCACACGGTCTGGAACATCGTGCTGCAACTGCTCGTGCCGTTCGTCGCGGGCCAGTTGCTGCGCCCCGTCATCGGACGCTGGATCGAGCGCAATCGCGGCGTGCTCAAATTCGTCGATCAGGGCTCGATCCTGCTGGTGGTGTTCGGCGCGTTCTCGGAAGCCATCAACGAAGGGCTCTGGCACCACACGCCGCTCGCCGCGCTCGGCGGGCTCGTGGTGGTGAACGCGGTGCTGCTCGCGCTGGCGCTCGGCATCACGATGTTCACGAGCAAAAAGCTGGGCTTCTCGCGCGCGGACCAGATCACCATCATTTTCTGCGGCTCGAAGAAGAGCCTCGCGGCGGGCGTGCCGATGGCGAAGGTGATCTTCGCGTCGAACGCCGTGGGCGCGGTCGTGCTGCCGCTGATGCTGTTCCACCAGATCCAGTTGATGGTGTGCGCGGCGCTCGCCCAGCGCTGGGGAGCACGCGACATGAGCGCCGAGCGCGCAGCCGATGCCGGCGACGAATCGCGCGCCGGCGGCGAACGCACGGCGGCGGCGCGTCGATAACGCCTTCGGTGGGCGCGGCTGCGCCCACCTTCTTCCTCTCGCTGCCGGGTTCTTCGCGCAGCCACCCCATCCTCACCGACCGACCCGCGCCACTCGCTCGCGCGCTCGTCTTCCTCCGCTGCATCCGCCCTTCATCGCGATCCTGACGCTCCCCGGCCACAGCGCCGCGCCGCGCAAATCGCCGCGCAAACGTTAGCCTCCCTGTCCGCGCCCCCTTTTCGTCTGACTGTCATTAAAAGTTCATTCAATTGGCAGACGCTGCTGCCGTTATTTCTGTCGTCAAAGCCTGTCTTGGCTCTTTCCATGTCTGCACGCGCGTCCACGCCGCCGGTCCAGAGAACTGCGGCTCCGATGGCTATTCCGCTGTCCGCCGCCAGCCCGGCCGGCATCGAAGCCTTGATCGCCCAGCGCCAGCTGCGCGCCGTCTTCCAGCCGATCGTCGATCTGGACGATGGCGCGATCCTCGGCTACGAGGGCCTCGTGCGCGGTCCCGCCGGTTCGCCGCTCGAATCGCCGGCCGCCCTGTTCGCCGAGGCGAACCGCGCCGGCTGCACGCTCGCGCTCGAACGCGCCGCGGCGGCCGCCTGCATCGCCGCCTTCGCGCAGCTCGGCTGCCACGGCAAGCTGTTTCTCAATTTCAGCGCCGACGCCCTGCGCGACCTGACCGATCACGGCGGCGACACGCTCGCGCTGTTCGACGGCACGCTCGACGCGCACCGCGTCGTCATCGAGCTGACCGAGCAATGCGCGGTCGAGGACGTACGCGGCTTCAAGCACGTGGTCGCGGCGCTGCGCGCGGCGGGCGCGCAATTCGCGCTCGACGACTACGGCAGCGCCAACGCGAGCATGAATGTGTGGGTGCAGTTGCAGCCCGACGTCGTGAAGATCGACCGCTTCTTCATCCAGGACATCGCCAACGACGCGCTCAAGTTCGAAGCCGTGCGCGCGATGCAGCACTTCGCGCAGGCGAGCGGCGCACGGCTCGTCGCGGAAGGCATCGAGAACGAGGCCGATCTGATCGTGCTGCGCGATATGGGCATCGCGACCGGTCAGGGCTTCTTCCTCGGACGGCCCGAGGCGCAGCCGCCGCGCGCGCTGGCCGAACGCGCGCGCGACGCGCTGCGCGCGCAGCACATCGCCGTGTTTCCGGAAGCCACGCGACACACGGGCGCGAGCGGCAACGGCAGCGCGCCCGCGGAGAAAATGCGCGTGCACGCACCCGCGCTGCCGCGCAAGGCGACCAACAACGACGTGCTCGAACTCTTCACCCGCCTGCCCGATCTGCACGCGGTGGCCGTGGTCGAAGGCGAGACGCCGATCGCGCTGATCAACCGGCGCGCCTTCATGGACCGCTACGCGCTGCCCTATCACCGCGAGCTGTTCGGCAAGAAGGCGTGTCTGCAATTCGCGAATGCGTCGCCGGTGCTGATCGAGCAGACCATGAGCGTCGAGCAGATGGCGACGCTGCTCGCGAGCGACGACCAGCGCTATCTCGCCGATGGCTTCGTGATCACCGACAGCGGCCGTTACGCCGGGCTCGGCACCGGCGAGAGCCTCGTGCGCGCGGTCACCGAAGTGCGCATCCAGGCCGCGCGTTACGCGAATCCGCTCACCTTTTTGCCGGGCAACATTCCGATCAGTTCGCACATCGACCGGCTGCTTTCACACGACGCGGGCTTTCACGCGTGCTACGTCGATCTGAACCAGTTCAAGCCGTTCAACGACCAGTACGGCTACTGGCAGGGCGACGAGGTGCTGAAGTTCGCGGCGCAGGTGCTCGCCGACGCGTGCGATCCCACGCGCGATTTTCTCGGCCACGTGGGCGGCGACGACTTTCTGCTGCTGTTCCAGAGCGAAACCTGGCGCGAGCGCGTGCGCCACGCGATCGAGACCTTCAACGCGGGCGCGCAGCGTTTCTACGCGCCCGCCGACCGGCTCGCGGGCGGCATCCACGGCGAGGACCGCCAGGGGCATCCGGCCTTCTTCGCGTTCGTGACGATGGCGGTCGGCTGCGTGCATATCGCGCCGGGCCACGGCTCGCAGCATGGCAGCGATGCGATCGCGTCGCTGGCCGCCATCGCCAAGCGCCGCGCGAAGCAGGAAGCGAGCGGACTCGTCGCGATCGACGGCGGCGAAAGCGCGACGCTGCTGCCCACGCTCGCGACGACGGCGAACGCGAACGCGACACCGGCCTAGCGCGCAGGACGTAAAGAAAGCGCAATCGACAACCGAACGCAGACGAAAAAAACGAGGCCGGCGCGGAGTGATCCGCGCCGGCCTTTTTTGCTCTGGGTGCGTCATGCAGGTTACGCACCCTTAACCCACGCGCCGCTAGATCGTCCCCATCAACACCAGCACGACCACGACGATGACCACGATGCCCAGCGTGCCGGACGGCGCGTAGCCCCAGGACCGGCTGTGCGGCCATGCAGGAAAAGCGCCGATCAGCAGCAGGATCAGTATGACGAGAAGCAAGGTGCCGAGCATGATGCCTCCGTTCCGTTTCGAATGATGACCTGCGACATAGCGCAAACGCCGTGCCCGTCGTCCGCACGACCGACGATGTTTAGGAAGTTTTACTAAACATGTCAATTTACGTTTATTCCCGTGATTACGGGTATTTACGGGGGTTTTTCAGCCCGATGCAACGTTGTGTGCCACAGTTTTTACTATACAATCGCCGCACACCTGACCACACCAGCCAGGGCTAACAGGAATCATGGGGACAACCATTCGCGACGTCGCGCAGGCGGCCAACGTGTCGATCGGCACGGTGTCCCGCGCGCTGAAAAACCAGCCGGGGCTTTCCGAAGCCACGCGCGCGCGCATCGTCGAGATCGCGCAGTCGATGGGCTATGACAGCGCGCAGCTGCGTCCGCGCATCCGTCGCCTCACCTTCCTGCTGCACCGCCAGCACAACAACTTCGCGGCCAGCCCGTTCTTCTCGCACGTCCTGCACGGCGTGGAAGACGCGTGCCGCGAACACGGCATCGTGCCCGCGCTGCTCACCGCCGGTCCCGCCGACGACACCATCCAGCAATTGCGCCTGCACGCGCCCGACGCGGTCGCCGTGGCGGGCTTCGTCGAGCCCGAAACGCTCGCCGCGCTGGTCGCGCTGCAACGCCCGCTCGTGCTGATCGACCTGTGGTCCGAGGGCCTGCGCTCGGTGAACATCGACAACGCTGCGGGCGCCGCGCTCGCCATGCATCATCTGTTCGCCATGGGGCGGCGGCGCGTGGCGTTCATCGGCGGCTCGCTCGCGCACTACAGCATCGCGCAGCGCGCGCTCGGCTACCGGCGCGCGTTCTTCGAAGCCGGTCTGCTGTTCGATCCGTCGCTCGAAACCACCATCGAAGGCGGTCTCGATCCGGACACCGGCGCGGCGCTCGCAATGCAGCGTCTGCTCGACGGCGCGCGCCAGCGCGGCGAGGCGGCGCCCGACGCCGTGTTCGCCTACAACGACGCCGCCGCGCTCGCCGCCCTGCGCGTGTGCCAGGCGAACGGCCTGCGCGTGCCCGAGGACATCGCCATCGTCGGTTTCGACGATATCGCCGCCGCCGCGCACGCCACGCCCGCGCTCACGACGCTCGCCGTCGACAAGGAAGCGCTCGGACGGCGCGGCGTCGAATTGCTGCTCGAAGAAACGCCGCAAGCGAACGAGATCGTGCTGCCGGTGCGGCTCGTCGAGCGCGCGAGCACGACGGGCGGCGGGTTGAAGTCAGCGCCGAAATCCGCTGCGTCACTCACCGCGCCGCCGCCATTGGAAACCGCCGCGCGTCGCGGCAAGACGCAGCCCGAAGCGTCCTGAAGCGGTCGCAGAATCACGCCGCATCGCCAGAACAACGTAGCAAACCGAATCAAGCCGAACCCACGCAGCCGAGATGAGAAAGCCATGACGAAGCCATCCGACACCGCACTCACCGTTGAAGCCCAGACCGCCGCGCCCGCCGTCGCGAGCTTTCGGGACCGCGCCTTCCTGCTCGGCCATATCGCCGACACGCTGCGCTTCTACGCGCCCAACGTGTACGACCCGTCGGGCGGCTTCTTCCACTATTTCCGCGACGACGGCTCGATCTACAACGCGCATTCGCGCCATCTCGTGAGCAGCTGCCGCTACGTGTTCAACTACGCGATGGCGTACCGCGAAACCGGCGAGGCGCAGCATCTCGACTACGCGCGCCACGGCCTGCAATTCCTGCGCGACGTGCATTGGGACCCGCAGCTCGAGGGCTACGACTGGGAGATCGACTGGCGCGACGGCCAGAAGCGCACGCTCGACGCCACGCGCCACTGCTACGGCCTCGCCTTCGTGCTGCTCGCTTACGCGCACGCCGCGATGGCCGGCATCGAAGAAGCGAAGCCGATGATCGCCGCCACCTTCGAGCTGATGGAACATCGCTTCTGGGACGGCGCGGCGGGCCTCTATGCCGACGAAGCGAGCGCCGACTGGGAGATCTCCAGCTATCGCGGCCAGAACGCCAACATGCACACCACCGAGGCGCTGCTCGCGGCCTACGAGGCGACCGGCCATCTGGTCTATCTCGACCGCGCCGAGCGCGTCGCGTCGAACATCACGCTGCGTCAGGCGCGGCTCTCGCAAGGGCTGGTCTGGGAGCACTTTAACGCCGACTGGTCGGTCGACTGGGACTACAACAAGGAAGACAGCACGAACATCTTCCGCCCGTGGGGTTTCCAGCCGGGCCACCAGACCGAGTGGGCCAAGCTGCTGCTGATTCTCGAACGTCATCGTCCGCTGCCGTGGCTGCTGCCGCGCGCGATCGAGCTGTTCGACGCGGCCATGATGCACGCCTGGGACAACGATCACGGCGGCCTCTACTACGGCTTCGGGCCCGACTACACCGTCTGCGATCACGACAAGTATTTCTGGGTCCAGGCCGAGACCTTCGCCACCGCCGCGCTGCTCGGCAAGCGCACCGGCAACGAGCGCTTCTGGGACTGGTACGACGAGATCTGGCGCTACAGCTGGAAGCATTTCGTCGATCATCGCTATGGCGCGTGGTATCGCATCCTCACCTGCGACAACCGCAAGTACAGCGACGAAAAGAGCCCTGCCGGCAAGACCGACTATCACACCATGGGCGCGTGCTACGAAGTCCTGAACGCGCTGCCCGGACGCGGCATGGCGCCGATCGTCGGGCGCGAGGAAGAGCACGCGAACGTCAGTGCCAACGGCACGGACGGCGCGGCCTGATCCGCGCGACACGGCAAGAGATAACCGCAAAGCACCCGCAACGCACCGGCGACGCACAAGCAACGCACCCGCGACCGATTCAGCGAAGGAACATGCGATGAGCACCTGCAGCACTGGCCCCGACTTCTCGACCGGCTTCCCCGCCTTCATTTCGGCGGGCGACATCCTCACCGATCTCGTGCGCGGCGCGGCGCCCGAGGGCTCGGCGCACACCGGCGCGCCGGGCACCGATTCGAGCTGGCGCGCGCATCCGGGCGGCGCGGGCTGGAACGTGGCGCGCGCGGTCGCGCGTCTGGGCCTGCCGACGGCCTGCGCCGGCTCGCTCGGCACCGACAACTTTTCGGACGAACTCTGGAACGCGAGCGTCGCCGCCGGTCTCGACATGCGCTTCATGCAGCGCGTCGAGCGCGCGCCGCTGCTCGCGATCGTGCACCAGACGCATCCGCCCGCGTACTACTTCATCGGCGACAACAGCGCGGACCTCGCCTTCGATCCCGCGAAGCTGCCCGAGGGCTGGCGACGCCACGCGAAGTGGGCGCATTTCGGCTGCATCAGCCTCGTGCGCCAGCCGCTCGGCGAAACGCTCGCGACGCTCGCCGCCGAGCTGCGCGCGCAAGGCGTGAAGATCAGCTTCGATCCGAACTACCGCAACCTGATGGCGCACGGTTACGAGCCGATCCTGCGCCGCATGGCCGCGCTCGCCGATCTCATCAAGGTCTCCGACGAGGACCTGCGCATGCTGTTCGCCGACAAGAGCGAGCCGGACGCGATCGCCGCCGTGCGCGCGCTCAATCCGGCCGCGACGCTGCTGGTCACGCGCGGCGCGCAGCACGCGACGCTCTACGTGGGCGACGAGGTGATCGACGCGACGCCGCCGCGCGTGCAGGTCGCCGACACGGTGGGCGCGGGCGACGCGTCCATCGGCGGTCTGCTGTTCAGCCTGATGAGCACGCCGCAGCGCACGTGGCGTCAGCATCTGTCGTTCGCGCTGGCTGCGGGCGCCGCCGCCTGCCGCCGCGCGGGCGCGCATTCGCCGACGCTCGACGAGGTCGTCGCGCTGCTGGAAGACTGAGACGCGCGGGCGTTGCACCGTTGCGAGGCATGACACGCAAGCGCCGCGCGAGCGTCACATGCGTGCCCCGCAGGCGCGCGGTCAACGTGCTAGCATGGGATTCCCTTCCTCGAGAAGCACGCTGGAGCCCGCTATGGACGACGTCACCTACACCAAGGGGATCTACACGGCAGTCGCCTCTGTGCGACCCATGAACGCCGGCCAGTACCAGGGCCTGGTCTCCCTGGCGCGCGACGACGGCGAAGATCTCGAGAACGCGATCTACGAAGTGGAAGCCGCTTCCGGCACGCCCGAGGAAGCGCTGGAGGAAGCCAAGGCGCTCGCGCACCGGCTGCTCGGCGAACTCGAACTGTAAGCGCGCCGCAGTCGCACGGTATTCGAGCCGTCTTCAGCGCCGTACTCGCGACGTTCTCGAATCGGCCGATGGATTAGCGCGATCCGTTTAGCGCGTCGAGCCCGTGTCCTCCACTTCCTGTGTTCCGTCCGGCGAGGCGATCCCGCGCCGGACGGTTTCCCGCGTCCGGCACGCAACCGTGCGTGCGCGGGCCGCAACGGCGACTGCGCCGTTGCACGGGATCGCATGCGGCGCGTTGCGGTGCGCCGCTGCGGTCGAAAGGAGGGTCGACATGACCGAACAGCTCTTTCTCTACGGCGTCTACGCCATCCATGTGCATCCGCTCGAATTGCAGGGCGCGCGCTGGGACGCCGAGTATCAGATCACCCATCGCGACCAGGCCGTGCAACCGTGGATCACGATCGGCGGCAACGCGGGCTTTCCGCAAAGCGCCGAAGCGATCGACGCCGCGCACCGCCAGGCCATCGCCGATATTGAACACGGCGCGGGCATTCCGAAGCCGCGCGCGTTTCCGTAAGCGGGACGCGATTCCTTCGGCGGGACGCGGTTCTGCACGCGGAACGCGGTTTCGTAAGCGACAGGCCCGCGGTTCCTTGAATCGCTTCCTTGCACGAACCGCAGACGCGGCGCATGGGCGGTCCGCAGGCCGCGCGCACGACTTGCTCAACGCTCACGCGTAGCGCTGCGCGGTCGCGCGCGGCTTGCACGCGAGTGGCCGCCCGCGCCCTTTTCTGCGCCCTTTTCTGCGCCCTTCCCCCGCCCTTTCCAACCGCCCGCCGCCGCTTCCCGGCGCGCACGCGCGGCACCGCATGAATCGCGCTTGTCCTGCACGCGCGGCGTTGCTACGCTCTCGCCATTCCGACCCCGAAGGACCGCCATGACGCCCGATTCGCCGGAGGGCACCGCGAACGAGGAAGCCGCGCGCGCCGCCGACCAGGCCGACGCGCACGCCGCCACCGACGAAGACCGCAAGCGCCCCGGCAGCGACCGCACCGACGCCTGGCAAACGCGCGGCGGCCCCGCGCCGCGCCGCCTGCACATCGGTTCGCGCGAAGTGCTCGTCTACGGCATGCCGGTGCATGGCTGGCAGGATCTCTATCACACGGCGCTCACCATGCGCTGGCCCACCTTCTTCGCCTCGCTCGCCGCGCTGTTCGTGGTCGCCAACGCGTTCTTCGCGTGCCTCTACCAGCTCGGCACCGCACCCATCGCGAACCAGTATCCACACGGTTTCGCGGGCGCGTTCTTCTTCAGCGTCGAAACGCTCGCGACGGTCGGCTACGGCGACATGCATCCGCAAACCGTCTACGCGCACATCGTCGCCACCTTCGAGATCTTCGTGGGCATGTCGAGCATCGCGCTCGCCACGGGCATCGTGTTCGCACGTTTCTCTCGTCCGCGCGCGAAGATCCTGTTCGCGCGCCAGGTGGTCGTGCATCCGATCGAAGGCCGCCTGACGCTGATGGTGCGCGCCGCCAACGCGCGCCAGAACGTGATCGCCGAAGCCAGCGCGAAGCTGCGCCTCGTGCGCATCGAAACCTCGTCGGACGGCTACACCGCGCGGCGCATCCACGACCTCAAGCTCGTGCGCGACCAGCATCCGCTCTTCACGCTCGGCTGGAACCTGATGCACGTCATCGACGAAACCAGCCCGCTGCACGGCGCGACGCCCGAGTCGCTGGCGCTGCAGGCCGCCACGCTGCACGTGGTGATCGAAGGCTCGGACGAATCGACCGCGCAGACCATGCAGGCGCGCTACATCTGGCCGGACGGCCAGGTGCGGTTCGGCCATCGTTACGTCGATCTGATGAGCGAAGACGGCGGCGTGAGCCGGATGGACTACACGCACTTTCACGACGTCGAGCCCTTCGATCGGACCCGGCCTGACAGACCGCGTGTGATCTGAATCAAAACCGCGCGCAGCCGCGCCGCGCGCGCCGGACGCGCGACGAAAGAGAATTTCCCTCCAAAGCTCGCCATTGCGAGCAGGCTTTGGCGCATTCGGCGCATGCGCCCGCAGAGTTAGCAAAAAACTTCCGCTATTGACGCGAAAAAATGGAGTCTTCAGCGAGCGCACAGAAAGACGCAGAGACGCAGCGCTCGCCACACAAGAACGGAGACTTCCCCCATGACCGCGCGTCCCGCGTTTGGCGATCAGCCTGCTTCGCCGCCCTTTTCGCCGCCCCTCGCCGATTACCAGCTCACCGACAACCTCACCGCCACGCGCGGCCGCATCTTCCTGACCGGCACGCAGGCGCTGATCCGCCTCGCGCTGATGCAGCGCGCGCTCGACCGCGCGCACGGCCTGAACACGGCGGGCTTCATCAGCGGCTATCGCGGCTCGCCGCTCGGCATGGTCGACCAGCAGGCGTGGAAGGCGAAAAAACTGCTCGAAGCCGCCGACGTGCGCTTCCTGCCCGCGATCAACGAGGAACTGGGCGGCACGGCCGTGCTCGGCACGCAGCGCGTGGAAGCGGACCCCGAACGCACCGTCGAAGGCGTGTTCGCGATGTGGTACGGCAAGGGCCCGGGCGTCGATCGCGCCGGCGACGCGCTCAAGCACGGCAACGCCTACGGCTCGTCGCCGCACGGCGGCGTGCTGGTGGTGGCGGGCGACGATCACGGCTGCGTGTCGTCGTCGATGCCGCATCAGAGCGACTTCGCGATGATGGCGTGGCACATGCCCGTGGTGAATCCGTCGAATATCGCGGACATGCTCGAATTCGGCCTCTATGGCTGGGCGCTCTCGCGCTACTCGGGCGCGTGGGTCGGCTACAAGGCGATTTCGGAAACCGTGGAATCGGGCTCGACCGTCGATCTCGACGCGCTCAAGACCGACTGGCAAGCGCCCGAATTGGCCGATGCGGATTTCGCTGCGCCGCCCGGCGGTCTGCACAACCGCTGGCCCGATCTGCCGAGCCTCGCGATCGAGCAGCGTCTCGCGGCCAAGCTCGACGCCGTGCGCCACTTCGCGCGCGCGAACAGCATCGACAAATGGATCGCGCCGAGCCCGCACGCGAACGTGGGCATCGTCACCTGCGGCAAGGCGCATCTGGACCTGATGGAAGCGCTGCGCCGGCTCGACCTCACCGTCGCCGATCTCGAACAGGCGGGCGTGCGCATCTACAAGGTCGGGCTTTCGTTTCCGCTGGAGATGTCGCGTCTCGACGCCTTCGTCTCCGGTCTCACCGACGTGCTCGTGATCGAGGAAAAAGGCCCGGTGATCGAGCAGCAGATCAAGGACCATCTCTACAACCGGAGGGACAGCGGCAAGGACGGCGCGCGCCCGGCCGTGATCGGCAAGCATGCGGAGGACGGCACGCTGCTGCTTTCCGAACTCGGCGAATTGCGCCCGTCGCGCATCTTGCCGGTGTTCGCCGCATGGCTCGCGAAGCACAAGCCGATGCTCGACCGCCGCGAGCGTGTGGTCGACCTCGTCGCGCCGCAGATCCTCTCGAATGTCGCCGATGCCGTGAAGCGCACGCCCTGGTTCTGCTCGGGCTGCCCGCACAACACCTCGACGAAAGTGCCCGAAGGTTCGATCGCGCAAGCGGGCATCGGCTGTCACTTCATGGCGTCGTGGATGGAGCGCGACACCACCGGCCTGATCCAGATGGGCGGCGAAGGCGTGGACTGGGCCGCGCATTCGATGTTCACGAACACGCGCCACGTATTCCAGAATCTCGGCGACGGCACCTACTTTCATTCAGGCATCCTTGCGATTCGCCAGGCCGTGGCCGCGAAGACCAACATCACCTACAAGATCCTCTACAACGACGCCGTGGCGATGACGGGCGGCCAGCCCGTGGACGGCAGCATTTCCGTGCCGCAGATCGCGCGCCAGGTGGAAGCCGAAGGCGTCTCGCGCTTCGTGGTCGTGAGCGACGAACCCGAGAAATACGACGGCCATCACGGCCAGTTTCCGAAGGGCACGACGTTCCATCATCGCAGCGAACTCGACGCCGTGCAGCGCGAACTGCGCGAAACACCAGGCGTGACCGTGCTGATCTACGACCAGACCTGCGCCGCCGAAAAGCGCCGCCGCCGCAAGAAAGGCGAGTTCCCCGATCCGGACAAGCGTCTCTTCATCAACGAAGCCGTCTGCGAAGGCTGCGGCGATTGCGGCGTGCAGTCGAACTGCCTCTCGGTCGAGCCGGTGGAAACCGAACTGGGCCGTAAACGCCGCATCGATCAGTCGTCGTGCAACAAGGACTATTCGTGCGTGAACGGCTTTTGCCCGAGCTTCGTCACGATCGAAGGCGGCAAGCTCAAGAAGGCCGCGGGCGCGGCGTTCGATCCGCAGGCGCTGGCCGCGCGCGTGAGTGCGCTGCCGGTGCCGTCGACGCATCTCGACAACGCGCCCTACGACATTCTCGTGACCGGCGTGGGCGGCACGGGCGTGGTGACGGTGGGCGCGCTCATCAGCATGGCCGCGCATCTGGAAGGCAAGAGCGCATCGGTGCTCGATTTCATGGGCTTCGCGCAGAAGGGCGGCTCGGTGCTGTCGTTCGTGCGCTTCGCCGTGACCGACGCGCTGCTCAACCAGGTGCGCATCGATACGCAGCAGGCCGATCTGCTGCTCGCCTGCGACATGGTGGTGGGCGCGAGCGCCGACGCGCTGCAAACGGTGCGCCACGACCGCACGCGCATCGTCGTGAACACGCACGAGATTCCGAACGCGTCGTTCGTGCAGAACCCCGACGCGAATCTGCACGCCGGCGCGCTGCTCGCGAAGATGCGTCACGCGGCGACGAACGGCGCGACGTCCGCGCAGGATCCGCTGTCGACCTGCGATGCCCAGGCGCTCGCGCAACGCTATCTCGGCGACACCATCGGCGCGAACATTCTGATGCTCGGTTTCGCGTGGCAGCTTGGCCTCGTGCCCGTGTCGCTCGCGGCGCTCACGCGCGCGATCGAGTTGAACAACGTGGCCGTGCAGGCGAATCTGTTCGCGCTCTCGATCGGCCGTCTCGCCGCCGCCGATCCGGCCGCGCTCGAAGCGCTCGACCTTCGGCGCGCGAATGTGGCCAGCGAAGCGGCGCTCACCGCGCGCAAGCTCACGCAAACGCTCGACGAACTGATCGCCGATCGCGAAGCGCGACTGCTCGCGTATGGCGGCGCGGGCTACGCGAAGCGCTATCGCGCGCTGACCGACGCCGCGCGTCTCGCCGACAAGTCAGCCGATCAGGCGCTTGCTCGCGCGGTCGCCGCCACGTTCTACACGTTGCTCGCGGTGAAGGACGAATATGAAGTGGCGCGCCTGCATGCCGATCCGGCGTTCCGCGCCGCGCTCGAAGCGCAGTTCGAAGGCCAGGCGGGCAGCGACTTCACGGTGAAGTTCAACCTCGCGCCGCCGCTGATCGCGCGCGAAAAACACGGCCAGCCGCCGCGCAAGATGCAGTTCGGCCAATGGCTCTGGCGCGCGCTCGCGCTGCTCGCGACGGGACGCGGCGTGCGCGGCACGTGGTTCGATCCGTTCGGCCACACGCTCGAACGCCGTATGGAACGCGCGCTCGCCGACGATTACGAGGCCACGTTGCGCGGCGCGCTGATTCAACACGCGCACACGACAACGGACAGCGCCGCCGACCTCGCGAAGTTCGCGAGCCTGCATCAGCGCGTGCGCGGCTACGGCCACGTGAAGCTCGCGAACCTCGCGGCGGTCAAGCGCGGCGAGCGCGAACTCGCGGCGCGTCTGGGTATCGACGTGAAGACGAGCGCGGCCGTGAGCGATGCGCTCGCCTCGTTCAAGGGCGCTGGCGCACTGCGCGGCATTCCGGTGGTCGTGGCGAAATAAGCCCTGTTTTCAGGGGTGAAATCACGCAATGCGAACGGCGCGGGCTCATCATGGCTCGCGCCGTTTTCTATTGCGCTTCGATTGACGTGAGCGAAGCGCTCACACTCACGTTCAGGCCAGCTCTTCCGCCATCCAGTCGACGTCGCCGCACAGCACGCACAGGCGGTCGCCGACCTGCACGGCCATCGAGAGCGTCACGCACGGCAGCGCCTCGTTGATCGACAGATACGGCGACGTCACATGCACGCGTCCCGGCGAAACCAGCGCCGCGCGAAAGTACGGCCGGCGCAGCCAGTTCGCGCCCTGCGCGTCGTCGAGCGGCAGGAAGCGCGCGCCCTGGTCCGCGCGATCCACGCGCAGCACGACGTTGCGCCCGGCCTGACGCCCGCTTGCATCGAGCAGGAAGCAGCGCGCCGCGTGATCGAGCGCGAGAAAATTCCAGCACACCTCTTCGAGCGGCTCGCCCGCGCCCAGCCGCTCCGCCGCGCGCTCGAACGCGCGCACATAGGGCGCGAGACGGCTCGTGGTGCCGCGCTCGCGCGCTTCGGTCTGCTCGCGGTAACGCTCGGTCGCCTCGGCGATCACGGTCTGCGCGTGCGTGGCGTCGGTCAAGCCCGGCGCCGGACGCGCGAAGAAAAAGCCCTGCACGAAGTCGGCGTTGCAGGCGAGCGCGATCTGCGCTTCGTGCTCCGTCTCCACGCCCTCGATCAGCACGAGCTTGCCCGCCTCGTGCAGCAGCGAAACCAGCGCGGGCAGCGTCGCGGCCATGTCGGCGCGATGCGCGGCGTGCATCAGCATGATGCGGTCGAGCTTCACGATGTCGGGATTCAGTTGCCACACGCGGCCGATATCGACATGACCGGCGCCGAAGTCGTCGAGCGCGATCAGAAAGCCGCGTTCGCGGAACTCGGCCACGGCGTGCGCGAGCGCGTCGAGATCGGTGGCCTCGGCTTCGAGCACTTCGAGCACCACGCGCCGGGGCGGCAGCCCGAGCCGCCGCAGATTCGCAAGCAGCGCCGCCGCGTGATACGGCTCGATCAGCGTGCCCGGATGCACGTTGAGAAACAGCCACTCGCGCTCGGCGCCGAGCAGCGAGAAGTTCTCCAGATGCAGCCCCTGAGCGAGCCGGTCGACCTGCAGCGCCTCGCCGACGCGCGCGGCCGCGCCGAACACGTCGAGCGGCGAGACGGGCCGGTCGAGCGCATCGTGCGCGCGCAGCAGCCCTTCGTAGCCGATCGCACGCATGTGCGAAAGGCTGAACACCGGTTGAAACACGCTGGTGAGCGCAAGCTCGCCATGTTGCGCGCTATAGCGCTGCAGCCCCGACGAAACGCTCAGGGTGAACCCGAGCGGCGCCGCGGCCATCTTGTCCTGCTGCTCTGTGATCATGCCTTCCTCTTCGCGCAAGTTGATCGCCGCGGGCGTGCGTACCGGCGGCCGATGCGTTGCGTCGTTGGCAGGCGATAAAGCAAGGTCCGTGCGCACGCTGCGACCCGCCCTGCATCGAAGCCTGCACCGCGCACCGTGCGCGTGCGCGCGCGGCGGGCATGATGCGTCCCTGCACGCACCAGAATCGTGCATACGACCGCTGCCGCCATGCTCGCCGCGGCGAGCGCCCTACAAGTCCCTTGCACGCTTCGCGGCGTGCGCAGCCGCGCTCGGGCTACACTTACCGCCAACCGCCGCCTGTCTCGTCAGGCATGCTCCGCATCGTTCGCCGCGACACCGCGGCACGTTCCGCATTCAACGGATGATTGGGCCCGCACCGCGCGCCCCCGCATCCCCGCTCGTCTCGCCGCTCATCGATGGAAACCATTTTCACCGTTCTCATTCTGCTCCTCGCCGTGGCCCTTTCGGGGATCATCGTGCGGCTGCTGCCCGTCAAACTGCCCTTGCCGCTGTTGCAGATCGCCATCGGCGCGTTGCTCACGTTCCCGCGCATCAATCCGCACGTGACGTTCGATCCCGACGTCTTCATGGCGCTGTTCATTCCACCGCTGCTGTTCGCCGACGGCTGGCGCATGCCCAAGCGCGAGTTCTTCATGCAGCGCCGCGCGATCCTGCTGCTCGCGCTCGGCCTAGTGCTGCTGACCGTGGTGGCCGTCGGCTATTTCGTGCACTGGCTGGTGCCGCAGATCTCGCTGCCCGTGGCCTTCGCGCTCGCCGCCGTGCTCTCGCCGACCGACGCCGTCGCGCTCTCCGCCATCGCCGGCAAGGACAAGATTCCCGCGCAGCTCATGCACATCCTCGAAGGCGAAGCGCTGATGAACGACGCGTCGGGCCTCGTCGCGCTCAAATTCGCCGTGGCGGCGGCGCTCACGGGCGTGTTCTCGCTGCGCCAGGCCACGCTGAGCTTCTTTCTGATCGCGGCGGGCGGGCTCGCGGTGGGCGCGGCGATCGGCTGGTTCTTCAGCTTCATGTCGTCGCGCTTCCTGAACGTCGATGCCGAAGGCGACCCCGCGCCGGGCGTCGTCATGACCTTGCTGATTCCGTTCGCGGCTTACCTGTTCGCGGAACATCTCGAAGTCTCGGGCGTGCTCGCCGCCGTGGCCGCCGGGATGATGATGAACTACACGAGCGTCGCGCACATGGGCCCGGTGTCGGCGCGCGTGCGCGCGACCAGCACGTGGTCGATGATCGAGTTCGTGTTCAACGGCATGGTGTTCACGCTGCTCGGCCTGCAATTTCCCGGCATTCTCGGCAAGGCGCTGCTCGACGCGCATCACACGAGCAACGTGCAGATGCTGCGTCTGCTCGGCTATATCGGCGCGGTGCTGATCGCGCTCTACGCGATGCGCTTCGGCTGGGTCTGGCTGCTGCGCTGGGTGGCGAGCCGCGGCGCGGCGCGTCACGGCGTGGCCAATGCGGTGCCGGGGCTGCGCACCGTCGCCATCACCACGGTCGCGGGCGTGCGCGGCGCGGTGACGCTCGCGGGCGTGCTCTCGCTGCCCGTCGCGCTCGCAAGCGGCAAGCCGCTGCCGGGCCGCGACAGCGCCATCTTCATCGCCACGGGCGTGATTCTCGCGTCGCTGCTGGTGGCGATCGTCGGCTTGCCCTTGCTGTTGCGCGGCGTGCGGCGCGGCGCGCATCCGGCGCACGTGGCCGAGGAACGCGCCGCGCGTGTGCAGGCCGCGCAGGCTGCGATCCGCGCCGTCGACGCGCTGCACGAGACCGCCACGGAGGACATGAACGAATCGCAGTCCGCCTATGCCGCCGACACCACCGCGCGCGTGATGGACACCTATCGCCGCCGCCTCGCGACGCTCGACGCCGACCGCGATCTCAGCAAGCACGCGCGCGAAGCCGAATCGCTCGAATTGCAGATGCGCCTCGCGGCCATGCGCGCCGAACGCGCGACGCTGCTCGATCTGCGCAACCGGCAGACGATCAACGACGAAACGCTCGCGAAGCTGATGCGCGAAGTCGACCTCTCGGAAACGGCGATGACCACGCGCGGACGCAATCGCGGCTAACGCATCACGCTGCGCAAACAAAAAAACGCGACGCCCTTGCGGGCCGTCGCGTTTTTTTTCGCCTGCGCCGCACGGGTTACACCGCGCGCGCGAGACGGTGAATCAGACCGCCGCGTCCTGCACCGGCTTCTTGCGCAGCAGCGCGTAAAGCACGATCGCGCCGAACGTCGCGGTGCCGATGCCGCCGAGACCGAAGTTGCCGAGCTTGAGCGAGAAGTCGCCCGCGCCGAGCACCAGCGTGACGGCCGCGACGATCAGGTTGCGGTTGTCCGAGAAGTCGACCTTGTTGACGACCCAGATGCGCGCGCCCGTCACGGCGATCAGACCGAACACGACGATCGACACGCCGCCGAGCACCGGACCCGGAATGGTCTGGATCACCGCGCCGAACTTCGGCGAGAAGCCGAGCACGAGCGCGATCACCGCGGCGATGGCGAACACCAGCGTCGAGTAGATCTTGGTGACGGCCATCACGCCGATGTTTTCCGCGTAGGTCGTCACGCCCGTGCCGCCCGCGAAGCCCGAGACGATGGTCGCGAGGCCGTCGCCGATGAACGCGCGGCCCACGTAGCGGTCGAGGTTGTGGCCCGTCATCGCCGAGACGGCCTTGATGTGGCCGAGATTTTCCGCGACGAGAATCACGGCGATCGGCACGAGCAGCGCCATCGCGTGCGGGTCGAACACCGGCGCGCTGAACTTCGGCATGCCGAACCACGCGGCGTTCCCGACGATCGCAAAGTCGATCGGCTTGCCGAGGCCCATGCCGTTGGTGACGATCGCGTAGATCACGTAGGCGATGATCAGGCCGACGAGAATCAGCAGACGTTGCAGCATGCCGCGCGTGAACACGGCCACGCCGCCGACGCAGAGCACGGTGACGAGCGCCATCCACGAATCGAACTGCGAGCCGCTCACGCCCTTCACGGCGATCGGCGCAAGGTTCAGGCCGATCACGCAGACGATCGCGCCGGTCACGACCGGCGGCATGAGCGTCTCGATCCACTTGGTGCCGATGGCGGAGACCAGCACGCCGATCAGCGCATAGACCACGCCGCACGCGATGATGCCGCCGAGCGCGACCGGAATGTTCGGATTCGCGCCGTGACCGCTATAGCCCGTGGCCGCGATCACGAGGCCGATGAACGCGAAGCTCGAACCGAGATAGCTCGGCACGCGTCCGCCCACGACCACGAAGAACAGCAGCGTGCCGATGCCCGACATGAAAATGCAGAGGTTGGGATCGAAGCCCATCAGCAGCGGCGCGAGCACGGTCGAGCCGAACATGGCGACGACGTGCTGCACGCCCATCGCGAACATCTGCGGCCAGGCGAGACGCTCGTCGGGCGCGACGACGGTTTTGGCGTCCGTCTGCGCGCGCCAGCGCGGGAAATAGGAATCGGACATCGGGAGCTCCTTGTGTGCCGTGATTTTTTGCCGTAACGGGCCGGCGCACACGCGCGACAGGGCGCGGCGCGGGCCGGATCGGATTCTGTTTATCGGAACGGGGCGCGAGCCGGATGCGGCGTGCGTCGCACGCGCCGGGATTCGCTGATGCCCTTGATGGAAATCAGGCGCGAGTGTACGGAGCCGCAATCGGCGTGGCAAGGCGGGCATCCGCGCATGTGGGCCGGACGAAACAGGCGGCGGCGATCGACTTCGCCGCTGTTTCTCTGTTATTGCTCCGTTATTGCTCCGTTACTTCTCCGCTGTGTCGGCGCTCGTTTACCCGCCTCGCTCCGATACGAGTTTCGGACTAATCCTATATCGAGCGGGAAGGGCCGGGCATAGACTGAAATCTCTGCGTGACCCCATGACAGTTCATGCAGAGGTTGTAAGTTGTAAACTCTCCGACTTCCCGCTCATGCCGTTCTGGCCTGAGCGGTTTTTTTTGTGCGGCCGTTTGATGCAGCCATGCGAACGTGCGCGGTCATTCGCGGAAATTGTGCGAACGCTCGCGAACGCCGCGCCACGTCAGGCGAACGCGTCCTGCGCGAGTTCGCGCACGTAGTCCCGCACGCCTTCGGGCCAGTCCACGCTCCACGCCTCGAACCGCGCCCGCTCGCCCGCATAGAGCGCGCGCAACGCCTCCTCGTAACCCGGCAGATTGCCCGCCAGCGCCGTCATGAAACGATGCACGGCTTCGCGCGAAGCGCGCACGCGATGCTTTTCCTCGCCCGCGATCCGCGCCGTTTCCACCAGCTTGCGCAGCACCACCGACGCCCCGCCCGGCTGCGCCGCCAGCCAGTCCCAGTGACGCGGCAGCAGCGTGACCTCGCGCGCCACCACGCCGAGCTTCGGACGGCCGCGGCCGCGCGGCGCGTCGTCGGCGGAATCCTGATCGGCGGATGCTTCTGCGGACTGCGCCGCTTCCTGAGCGGCTTCCTGCGCGCGCGCCTGCCAGGCGGCGTCGGCGGCGAGGCGCGCGGCCACATCGGCGGGACGTCCGCGCAGATCGAATTCGACCGGACGCGCGTCGCGGTCGTCGAAGATCAGCACCGACGCCGACGCATCGCGCTCCAGTTCCGCCTTCACCGCGAGCGCCACGTCGAGCGCCGCGCCGCGCGCCAGCAAGCGCGTCCCCGCAAAAGCCGTGACGCCTTGCACCACCATCTGTTGAATCGCTGCCATGTCGATTGCTTCGTTCGAATCGTGCAGCGAATATTACCCGGGTAAATTATGGAGCGCAATATCACCCGGGTAATATTTAATGACGAACGACAACGCGCAATCCGCTCAGAGGTCCGGCCCGGCGTCCTGCGGCTCGCGCGCGACGCTCGGCTGCCAGACGGCCACGCGGTTGCGGCCCGCTCGTTTGGCCGTGTAGAGCGCGGCGTCGGCGGCTTCGATCAGCGCGCGCCAGTTCTCGAAGCCGCGCTCCGAGGTGCTCGCCACGCCCACGCTGGCCGTCAGCACGCCGTTCGGGCTGTCCTCGTGCGGCACCGCCAATGCCTCGATCGCCGCACGCAGCCGCTCGGCATGCGCAAGCGCCTGCGCCGCGCCGGTCTCGGGCAGCAGCAGCACGAACTCCTCGCCGCCGTAACGCGCCGCACAGTCGCCGGGCCGCCGAGCATGCGCGCCGATCGCCCGCGCCACCGCCGCGAGCGCGCCGTCGCCGGCCGCGTGGCCGTAGCGGTCGTTGAAGCGCTTGAAGCGATCGACGTCGATCATCATCACCGCCAGCGGCTGACCCGAACGCCGCGCGCGCAACCATTCGTGGTCGGCGCGCGCTTCGAAGGCGCGGCGATTCGCCAGCGCCGTGAGCGCGTCGGTGCCCGCGAGCGCGCGCAGTTCGTCCTCCACGCGTTCGCGGCGGCGCAACTGACGCGTGAGCACCAGCGCGAGCGTGATCAGCGACGCATCGAGCAGCGCCGTCAGCGAGCCGATGATCCACGCGCGCACGCGCCATTCCGAATAGATGTCGCCCGCCGCCACCGCGACGCTGAACACGAGCGGATAGCCCTCCACGCGCCGGAACGCGAACCAGCGCCGCACGCCGTCGAGCGGCCCGACGCCGAAAAAACCGCCCGCCTCGACGTGCTCGAACCGGTGAAACAGCGCCGAATCGGCGAGATCCTTGCCGATCATCGCGCTCGCGTAGGGGCGGCGCATCAGCAGCGTGCCGTCGGCGAGCGTGAGCGTGACCACGCCGTTCGCGCCGATCTCCACGCCGCTCATCAACTGACGGAAATAGTCGAGCCGCATGGTGCCGACGACCACGCCCGCGAACGTGCCGTCGGGCTTCGAAAGGCGGCGGCTCAGGCCGATGGTTGCGTTGGCGGCGCCGTCGCGCGGAATGAAGGGGCGGCTCACGTAGAGCCCCATGTTCGGTGTGTCGCGCTGCACGATGAAGTAGTCGCGGTCCGCGACGTTGACCTCGCGCGGCGGCGAAGCGCGCGAGTCGAAAATCACGTCGCCGGCCTCGTTCGCCACGAGAATCACGCCCAGATGCTTCGCCGTGGCCGAGCGGTCGAACAACACGTTCTGGCGGATATCGTCGGGCAGTTCGGCGATGCGCGGATCGCCGAGCGCGTCGATCACGGCCTGCAAGGACAGCTCGTAGATCTCCAGATTGCGCGCCGCATCGCGCTCGAACAGCAGCGCCATGTTGTACGCGGCGGCGCGCGCGCTCGCGAGCGCGTCTTCGCGCATCTGCGCCATGACCCAGCCCGCCACCGCCGTAAGCACGGCGGCCAGCACGATGCTGATGACGATCATCACGTTCGGTCGGCGGGTCATCATGACGGTGGCGCGTGCGAGGCGGTTTGCAATCGAGTGTAGTCCGCGAATCGCACGACGTGTGGGGTTTGCCACGCATGGCGTCGCATGAAGCACGCCTGGTCGTCTCGCTTGTTCGTTTATTACGTATTGACTGAACAATGGCGCAGCGGCACTTGATTCGGATTCCTGCATTTATTTTGCGCGCCAGAAAATCTGCGTTTTTATGTGCGCTAACCGCTATTCGAATCGAGCAAACCGATGATCGCGCCTGCCTCGATCCAGACGCGCCATTGCGTGCCGAAATCGAAATCGGCGTCGATATCGAACGCGCGTTCGAGCGCTTCATCGAGCGTCGCGCCATGCTGCAAAGCGACGAACGCTTCGTGCGCCGCGCGCGTCTGCGCGAGCGGCCGCGCATGCCAGCGCGGGCGCACAACGAGCGTCCAGCCAGGCTCGTCGATGCGCGCGGGCCAGGCGTCTGGCGCGGTGTTTTCCTGATCGTGCTGATCGTGCTGATCGTGCTGATGCGCGCGCCAGATCGCCAGCACGGCGTAGCGCGAAGCGAACGCCGTACAGGCGGGATGCAGCGCAAGGCGCGCGCCCATCAGACTTTCGGCGCCGATGGCCTGCCATTGCGCGGCGCTCAATGGCGTGGCGTCGGCAGCATAGGCCGCGCGATGCAGCGCCCATTCGAGGCGCGCGACATCGCCGAAATACGCGTAACGCGCGTCGCGTTCGTAGCACTCGACGAACGTCGGCAGCATCGCGCCAAAGCGATTCAGATCGGCCTCGCGCGACGGATGCGCACGCGCGTAGGCGAGCGCGAGCGCGTCGAAATACGCATCGCCCGTGAGCGCCGCGAGCACCGGATACGCGCTCGCGAGCGCTTGACGGCGTGCCGCGCGCACGTTGCCGCGATAGAGGCCGAGGCGCGCGTCATTCACACCGCTCGCGATGCGCAGATGTGCGGCGAGCGCAACATCGGCGGCGGGATCGTCGAGTGCGTTTGCGAACGCCGCTTGCGCCGCTTGCAACGCGGCCAGCGAATCATCGGCGGCGTAGCGATCGGCGCTCATGGTCGCTCCGCCGTGCTCGCGCCGGCATGCGCGTCCGCCTCGCGTTCCGCGCGCGTCATGTGGTCGCGCGCGAGGCGCGCCTCGTCGAGCAGCACGTCGAGCGGCGGCACGTCGGTGTCCCACTCGATCAGCGTCGGCACCGCGCCGAAGCGCTGCAACGCAGCGGCGTACAGCGACCACACCGCGGGCGCGACGCGCGAGCCGTGATCGTCGATGACGGCGGCGGGCGTCACGCGATGCCCCGCAAGATGCAGCTCGCCGACCGCCTCGCGCGGCAGCGCGGCCATCGCCTCTGAAGCATCTTCGCCGTGATTGCGCGCGTTCACGTAGAGATTGTTCACGTCGAGCAGCACGCCGCAACCGGTGCGCCGCGACAGCGCCGCGAGAAACGCGGTCTCGCCATAGCTGTCATCGCGAAAACGCACGTACGTCGAGACGTTTTCGATCAGCACGCGGCGGCGCAGCGTGTCTTGCAGACGCGACACGCGCGCGCTCAGATGATCGAGCGACGCCTGATTGAGCGGCATCGGCAGCAGATCGTGCAGCGCCGCATGCGGCGTCGCGCCCCAGCACAGATGCTCGGAGACGAGCGCCGGTTCGATGCGCTCGACGAGCCGCGCGAGACGCGCGAGGTGCGATTCGTCGAGCGGCGCGGCGCTGCCGAGCCCGAGACCGACGCCGTGCAGACTCACGGGCCAATCGCGCCGCACCGTGTCGAGCACGTGCAGATCGTAGCCGCCGTCGCCGAAATAATTCTCGCTGTGCACTTCGAGCCAGGCCACGTCACGCACACCGCGCACGCCGACGTCTTCCTGCGCCGACGCGCGCATGAACGCGTCGAAATGCGCATGCCGCAAGCCGATGCCGACGCCCCGCGCCGGCTTTGCGGTCCGGCTCACGCTTATTGCTCCGGCGTGCCGCCGAGCTTTTCGCAGGTGCCCTTCGGCATGGTCTTGAAGTCGCCCTTGTCGTGATCGACCTTGGCCTGGCCTGCGCAGTCGTGCACGCCGGTCTTGCTGGAGCAATCGTTCTTGCCGGCCTTGGCGACGCCGTAGCAATTGACGGTGTCGTCCGCGTGCGCGACGCCCGCCGTCGCCAGACCCGCGAGCGCGGCGGCGATCACCGCCTGACGGCTAAGTGCGTTTTTCATGAGGACTCTCCTTGAGCGAATTCGATGTCGATGTCCGTGCCGATGTCGATCGGCATGCGAACAGAGATGGGGATCGGTGATTGTCGAGGCCGTCGCTGCACTGCACGACCGGCCGCGCACTATTTTGCCTCACCGAAAAGCTCGCCGCGCAGGCCGCAGGGCGCCGTTGCCCCCGGTGCATGGAATCCGATGAAAAACGTCGGATCTGGCACCGAAATTCCGAAAACTATTTCGATTTTCGCAACGATGTTTGCCACATCTCAATATTTATCTTTGAAGTGCACTGCAATAAAGTGCCATCAACGGATCGAGCAAGACGATTGTTACGGTCCGAAACATAATCTTTGGAGGTTGTTGACCATGAAGTCCCTGATTGCTGCAGCACTCGCTGCGACCGTTCTCGCCGCTCCGGCCCTCTCGTTCGCTCAACAGAGCACGAACCAGCCGCTGACCCGCGCTCAAGTGCGCGCAGAACTCGTGCAGCTCGAAAAGGCCGGCTATCGCCCGGGCCTGTCGAGCCCGTACTACCCGGAAGACCTGCAAGCCGCGCAAGCGCGCGTGGCGCAACAGAACGCCACGGCTGAAGCCACGGCCTACGGCGCATCGACCAACGGTTCGACGCAAGCCGGCAGCCACACGCAGCCGAACATCAAGCCGGTTTACTTCGGCCAGTAAGTTCGCAAGTTCACGCGCCCTGCCGTTCGTGAAACGGCACGCCGCGTAAGTACCCCGGACGGGCCCGCGCTCGACTCGATTCGAGCGCGGGCCCGTCGGTCGTTGCGCTGTGCGTGGACAACGTGCACTAGGAGTGCTTCGACCGCGATACCGACATCGCCATCGACAGACATCGACGCCGCGCAGCTTGTGCGAGGCGTCTACCGCAACCTCCGCCGCCGGATTTCCGGCGGCTTGCCCGGGCGCTCCGGCGTCCGGGCCTTTTTCCTCTTCCTGTGCTTCGATCCGCCTCCTCCATCCGGGGACGCGGATCGCACCTCTTCTCGCTTCCCCGGAACACTTTTTCGCCGATCAGTCCGGCGCGACGACGCTCGCGCAGACCTCGCGCTCTTGCGTGGACGCGCGCCGCAAACGCGCGAGACGCGCACTCGTCACCTGAACCAGCATCGCGATCAGCACGGCTTCGGCGAACGCGAGCGCCGTCGGCTGGCGTGCGAGACCGAGCGTCAGCGTCAGACAGAACGCCGCGAAACCGAAGCGCCCCAGCACCATGCCGCGCAGCAGCGCGATCACGAATGCCGCCCCGTGCGCGCGATGCGACGACACCGCCAGCACGCTGCCCAGCAGCGGAAACACCGCGAACAGCCCGCTCCACGCCGCCCCAAGACGCGACGAGAGCGTTGTGACCGCCAGCGTGAGCGCCGCGCCCGCGGCCATGCGAGTGGCGAGATCGGTTCGGGTGAGCGGCGCGCCCGCCGCGACCACCTCGCTGCGCGGCAGGAAAGTCTGACCGAACAGCGTGGCGGCCAGCGCCGCGCCGAGCGCCCACGGCCACGACACCGGCAACTGCGCGAGCACGCAAGCGGCGGCGAACCACGCGACGAGACCCGCGCCGAGCGCAAACGGCCACGATCGCGCGCGGCAGGTCCAGGCGTAGGCGAAGTTGAAGGATTCGGACGCGAGGATCGCGTACAGCGAGAGCGTCGCGGCGCGCGCGCCGAACGCCGCGCCGTGCTCCATCGTCAGCAGCCAGAGAATCGGCCCGGCGACGACGGGCAGTCCCGCCAGCCAGCCGGCCACTTTCGGCCCCCAACGCTTGCCCGACAGCGACACGAACAACAAAAAAAGCGGGACGAGCGTGAGCTTGAGCGCGAGCATCGGACGGGCGGCGGCAACGTGATGGGAAGCGCCGATGGTAACAGCGCCGCGACGCAAGTTTGCGTGGTCGTGCCGGGCCGGGCTGTCTGCGGGAGCAGTGTGTCAGCGCGGCTGCGTCTGGCTGTTAGTTGCGATTCAACCGACCATCGCCGCCGCCACTCAAAACCCCTGCGTCACGAGCCCCAGCACCGAAAGATCCGGATGCGTGCCGTCGATGATGCTTTTTCCGACGTGCGTGGCTTCGTCTTTCGCGTCCTGATCGCTGCGGAAAGTTTCGTCGCCGTCGGGGTGATACGGGACCGTGTGGCCCGGCAGCGCCGCATTCGCGCCCGGATGGCAGACATACGCGGTGTAGGTGTAGCGCGTGCCGACGTCGTCCGCGGGCATCGCCTTGATATGAATTTCGAAGCCTTCGTAATCGACTTTCTGAGTCGACGGCATCAGCGTCGGTTGTGCGGCGGCGGGCATGATGGCCTCCCTTCTCCGGATGTGCCGGACTCGTGGCCCGGTGATGGAAGAAGTGTAGGCGATGCGCGGCCGCGCGAATCGCGTTGCGCGAGGCGTCGCCTAGAATGGGATGAACCGGTTAGCCGACGACCCGACGGACATTGCCGAACGGAGGACCCTTATGCCGACGAACACCGTGCGCCTTCATCGCGTGCTGCGCGCCACGCCCGAGCGTGTGTATCGCGCGTTTCTCGATGCCGCCGCGCTCGCGAAATGGCTGCCGCCCCATGGCTTCACGGGCACCGTGCATGAACTCGATGCCGTGGTCGGCGGCCGTTATCGCATGTCCTTCACGCACTTCGCGACGGGCGCGAGTCATGCGTTCGGCGGCGAGTATCTGGAGCTGGCGCCCGGCCTGCGCCTGAAGTATTCCGGCACCTTCGACGATCCGAATCTGCCTGGCGTGATGCACACCACGGTCGTCTTGCGCGCGGTGTTTTGCGGCACGGAAATGGACGTCACGCAGGAAGGCATTCCGGAAATGATTCCGGCCGAGGCGTGTTATCTCGGATGGCAGGAGTCGCTTGCGTTGCTGGCGATGCTGGTCGAAGCGGAAGCTCGCGCGTAGCGTGACGAGCCTGTGCGGCGACAACGCGAAAAGGCAAACCTGAAAGGCAAACCCAAAACGAAAAAGGGTTACAGGCAAGCGCCTGTAACCCTTTGAATTCGTTTGGTGGAGAGGAGGAGGATCGAACTCCCGACCTTCGCATTGCGAACGCGACGCTCTCCCAGCTGAGCTACCCCCCCACAACGAAAATGATTCTAGCACAGCTAAATTTGCTTGTGCCAAGCGTCATTTTTGAGCTGACGCAAAACTATTTCGAAGGCGAGCCCGCCAGGATCCACGCAACGACATCGTGAATATCGCTGGCGCTCATCGCGGGATGCGAGGGCATCGGAATCGCGCCCCACACGCCCGCTCCGCCGTCGCGGACTTTCTTTTCGAGCTTGGCCTGCGCGAGTTTATCGCCCTTGTATTTAGCGGCGATGTCATTGAACGACGGACCCACGAGACGGCGATCCACCGCGTGACAGCCCATGCACGCGTTGGTGCGCGCGATGCTCTGACCGTCGCCCGCGGCGAATGCCGGAGCCGCGCCGAACAGGGCGGCGACACCGCCCGCCGCCATGGCCAACACCATCACGCCACGTCGAATTGCCACCACGGAACGACCCACCATCACATCGTCGCTCCGCCGTTGGCCGAATGCGGCGCGGATTCCGTCACGGGCGCGGGCGCCTGCTGCTCGATCGGACGCGAGCTCACGCCCGAATCCGGAATCGCGCCGACGGTCGGCGCATCGGCCGTCGCGGCGGGTGCCTGCGGCGCCGACGCAGCCGACGCATTCGCGGCCATCGCCTGCTGCGGGTTGATGTACTGATAGCACTTCACGACCTGCGAAACGCCCATCACCGTGCTCGATGCGTCGGCGGCGATACGGCCTTCCTCCGGCGTGACGAGCCCCATCAGATAGATGTTGCCGCGCTCGGACACGACCTTGAAGTTGTTCGCGGAGATGTTCTTGTACGCGACCAGTTCGGCCTTCACGCGCCCTTCGAGATACGAGTCGTTGGCGCGCGACGAGAACGAACTCGCCGGCATGACCGCCAGTTCGTTGACGACCGATTCCACATTCGTGACACCGCGCACGATGCTCTCGGCCTTCTGCTTCGACGCTTCGTCGGGCACTTCGCCGGTCAGCAGCACGCGCTGATTGAACACCGCCACGTTGACGTGCGCGGTGTCGGGCAGCGCGTTGCTCACGTTCGAGAGCGCCTTCACCTGAATCTCGCGATCTTCGGTTTGCGAGCCCACGGTGCGGCGGTCGGTCGCCACGAGTGCCGTGCCGCCCGCCGCGCCCGCGAGCGCGAGAAAGCAGCCTTGCAGGCTCGCGCACAGCGAAGCCGCGAAGCCGATCGTCAGCGTGGTCCGTGCCAGCGCGCGCGTCATGCCGGTTCTGATCATCAAGTGCCTCTCCTTCGTCCTTCGGGTGTCAGTCGTCGCCCAGCAGCATCGCGTCGATGCCGTCGCACAGGCAGTGGATCGTCAACAGGTGAACTTCCTGAATGCGCGCGGTCCGCCCGGACGGCACGCACAGCTGAATATCGGTGTCGGCGAGCGCGCCGTTGATCTGGCCGCCGCCCTTGCCGGTCAGCGCGATCACGATCATTTCGCGCTCGTGCGCTTCCTGGATGGCCGCCAGCACGTTCGCCGAATTGCCCGACGTGGTGATCGCGAGCAGCACGTCGCCGGGCTGGCCGAGTGCGCGCACCTGCCTGGCGAACACCTGCTCGTACGCGTAATCGTTCGCGACGGCGGTGAGCACCGAGGCGTCGGTGGTGAGTGCGATCGCGGGCAGGCCCGGACGCTCGCGCTCGAACCGGCCGATCAGTTCGGCGGCGCATTGCTGGGCCACGGCGGCCGAACCGCCGTTGCCGCAAGCAAGGATCTTGTTGCCGTTCGCCAGCGCGGCGAACATGGTATCGACCGCGGCGGCAATCGGCACCGCCAGGGTTTCCATCGCGGCGAGCTGGAGCGCTGCGCTATCGCGAAAGTGCTGTTGAATGCGTTCGACGGACATCGACTCTCTAATCTGTACTGCGGGTATCGCGAAAATTCCGCTGGGTCGCGGCGTGCCGCAAGTTTAGCGCAATCGCGCGCGTTGTCTTCCGGCGTTCTTTTTCTCTGCGCGCGATTTTCGCGCGTTTTATCGCTTCTTTCGCGCTTTTTTTCACCTGCTTACGAGTGAAGCGGCAATGCTGGCATGCAGACGCTCATTCGTCGTCGGCGCGAAATGCATCGCGCAGCCAGGTGAGCCGGCCGCCTTCGAACGTCACCAGATCGAAGCGGCACGCGCCCGGCACCGCTTCGTGCGCCTGCGCGCGCGCCGCGAGAAAGTCGCGCGCCGCGAGCACCAGACGTTGCCGCTTGTGCCAACCGACGCTCGCCGCCGCGCCGCCGTAGCCGCGCCGCGCGCGGGCGCGTACCTCGACGAACACCAGCGTGCCGTCGCGATCGCGCATCACGAGGTCGAGTTCACCGCCGCGGCAATGCACGTTGCGCGCCACCAGCACCAGTCGCTGACGTTGCAGATAGACGAGCGCGTGCTGTTCGAAACGCGCGCCGATCTCGCGACGCGTGCGGCATTCGCCCGCACGCGGTCCGGCGTTCGACCGCGCCCGTGTGGAAAAGTTGTCGCTCCTGCCTTCGCCTCCGCCTTCGTCCTCGCGTTCATCCCGTGCACCGCCGCGATCCGCCCGATGCGGCGTCGCGGCCGGCCCCACATGGCACAATGTCGGCCTCTTTGCTTGCGTTCGCGCGTTCCGTGTCATGACGTCCCTCTCGTCCCCCTTCGAACTCGCCCAGGCCCAGCACTATCCCGCCGCCACGCTTTATGTCGTGGCGACGCCGATCGGCAACACCGCCGACATCACGCTGCGCGCGCTGCACGTGCTCGGGCTCGCCGATCGCATCGCCGCCGAGGACACGCGCAACACGGGCCAACTGCTCGCGCGCTACGGCATCTCGAAACCGATGATCGCCGTGCACGAACACAACGAGCGCGAAGCCGCGCAGCGCGTGATCGAGCATCTGCGGGCGGGCGAACGCGTGGCCTGCGTGTCCGACGCCGGCACGCCCGGCATTTCCGACCCGGGCGCGAAACTCGTGGACGCCGTGCGCGAAGCCGGCTTCCAGGTCGTGCCGATGCCGGGCGCCAGCGCGCTCGCGACCGCGCTGAGCGTGGCCGGCGACTGGGTCTCCACGTTCACGTTTCTCGGTTTCCTGCCGCCCAAGGCGAAGCAGCGCGCGAGCGCGTTGCAGCCGCTCGCCGCGCATGCGCACGCGATGGTGTTCTACGAAGCGCCGCACCGAATCGTGGAGACGGTGCAGGCGCTCGCCGATGCGTTCGGTCCCGCGCGCCGCATCCTGATCGCCCGCGAGTTGACCAAGCTACATGAAGCGCTGTGGCGCGGCACCCTGGCCGAAGGGCCAACGTGGCTGGCCGAGGATGCGAATCGTCAACGCGGCGAGTTCGTGCTGGTGGTGGAAGGCGCGCCCGCGCAGACGTCGGGCGACGAAAATCACGACGCGCTGCTGCGCGTGCTCTTGCAGGAAGTGCCGGTGAAGGGCGCGGCGAAGCTCGCGGCGGCGCTCACGGGCGCTTCGCGCAACACGCTTTACGCGCGGGCGCTCGAACTGAAGCATGAAGGCGGGGAAGAGGACGAAGAAGGCGGCGAGCCGGACTGAGCCGTGATCGCCACACGGCTGCGCGCGTCCGCCTGGGCGCTCGTGGCCTGAAAAACGAAAGGGCCGCAACGCGTCAGCGTGCGGCCCTTCGTGTTTTGCCGGGGTTCGGCCCGAATCAATCTGCGGATCGGTACGGATCTCGACCGGTGCGCGCCACGCGCCAACACGGTCGAATCAGCGGACGATCCGCTCAGCCGATCAGCGGTCGCTGCCCGAGTTCGAGTTGGCGGCCAGCATTTCCGCCTGCGCGGCCTTCGCTTCCTGACGCGAGAGGCCTTCGATGTTCACCTTGGCGGTGCCCGCGTGCTGCAGGCCGAGCATCTTCGCCGCCGCATACGACAGGTCGATCACGCGGCCGCGAGCGTACGGGCCACGGTCGTTGATCTTCACCACGACCCACTTCGAGGTCGAGGGCACGCTCACGCGCACGTACGCGCCGAGCGGCAGCGTGCGGTGCGCGGCGGTCAGCGCTTCCATATTGAAGCGCTCGCCGCTCGCGGTCTTGCGACCGTGGAACGCGCGGCCGTACCACGAGGCGCGGCCCGTCTGGTGGAACGAGCCGACGTCCGGGCTGTCGCTGTCGATCGGCTGGGCGTCGGCGAGCGACTTGTCGTTGTTCGCGCCCGAAGCAGGCAGCGCGGCCAGCGCGGAGCCGTAGCTCTGCGGCGTGGCAAACGCGGTGTGCGCGTCCTTGGTGCTGAGCGCATTGCCCTGCGCCTGGTCTTGCGGACCCGGCGGCATGGCACAACCGGCCAGCACGGACACGGCTGCGAGACTCCCGAATCGTCGTCGAGAAAGTCCGAATTTCATAAGCTAGTCATCACGTTTCAAGGCCGTCCCGCGCCTTGGTTGCGCGTTGCCGGATAGCCTCGGCGGTCGCAGGTAAAAGGACTCCCCGCCCGCGAAACGCGGACGAAAGCCGATACCCGGATGCAGCTCCTGAGCCGCTACCGCTGGTTTTCTTTCACGTCTGGCGCAACCTGTCCCCGGCAGCCTGACCAGACCCCACATGCCGCCATCGAACGCGATGGGCTGCATTCAGGCACGCCGGAACAACACGGCGCACAGGAACGGCGGCGTAGGCCCCACCCAGCGTCACGGCAGCAAGTCCGTGGCAGGCGCGTGGCGCCTGGCTGGGCAAGACGTGCGGTGCCGAACGGATCGGCACCTGATTTGCCGTCTTGTAAGGCAGCCTGTTGGGCTGGCCTCGACGGACGGCACTGCTTGACGGCGATGCATCGCGACCCATTTTTTACCGCGGGTCACATCGCCCAGTGAATGCACGTAGAACGTGCGTGATGGGTCGCATTATACCTAAAACTTATTCTTGTCATCCGTTTCCCATAGAAATCCTGACCATTTCTCACCATTGATGTAATAAAGGACGATCACCCTACTCACCTCGATCCCTTGTCTGACAAGGGATTCAGCCGATCGCTGCGCGCCTCGGGCGGCGCTCCCTGCGCGCCGGTACAATCGAATCTTTGGCCGGCGCCGAGGCGGCCGCGGTTCGCACGCGACGTTTCCTGACGTCGCGGACGCCGACGATCCCGTCCGCAGCCCGCCTCGATGCGCCCCGCCGTCCCAACAACATTTCCGTCCCCGCGTTAGCGCATGAAAGTCACGCTGATTCCCGTCACGCCGTTCCAGCAAAACTGCTCGCTGCTTGTCTGCGAAGCGACGAACCGCGCCGCCGTCGTCGATCCCGGCGGCGACCTCGACCGCATCGAAGCCGAGATCGCGAACCAGGGCGTGCAGCTCGAAAAAGTCCTGCTCACGCATGGCCACGTCGATCACTGCGCGGGCGCGAAGGCGCTGGCCGAGAAGTTCGGCGTGCCCATCGAAGGTCCGCAGGAAGACGAACGGTTCTGGATCGAGCAGTTGCCACAGCAGAGCGTGCGCTTCGGCTTCGGCCATGCGCAGGCGTTCGAGCCGGATCGCTGGCTCGTCGACGGCGACACCGTGCGTTTCGGCGACGAAGCGATGGAGGTCTATCACTGCCCCGGGCACACGCCGGGCCACGTGGTGTTCTTCAGCCGCGCGCACCGGCTCGCGCTGGTCGGCGACGTGCTGTTCGCCGGGTCGATCGGCCGCACCGACTTCCCGCGCGGCAATCACGCCGACCTGATCCGCTCGATCCGCGAAAAGCTCTGGCCGCTCGGCGACGACGTCACGTTCGTGCCGGGCCACGGGCCGGTGTCGACCTTCGGCGAGGAGCGCCGCTCGAACCCGTATGTCGCGGACGGCGTACCCGGCGCAACGGGCCAGGCGCAGTGGGGCTGAAGTGGGCTGATGTCGGGCCAAGCGCTGCGAACCCAGCACCAGACAGATTGAATCAACCAGGCGAAGCAATGAATCAAGCAGCCATAGAGGAAATTTACGTCAGCACCGATGTGGAGGCCGACGGTCCGATCCCCGGTCCCCATTCGATGCTGAGTTTTGCGTCGGCGGCCTACACGGCCGACAAGCGCCTGATCGCCACGTTCTCGGCGAATCTCGCCACGCTCGACGGCGCGGCGCCGCATCCGGTGCAGGCCGCATGGTGGGAAACCCAGCCCGAGGCGTGGGCCGCGTGCCGCACCGATCTGCAGGACCCGGCCGCCGCGCTGGTCGCCTACGTCGAATGGGTGGAAAAGCTGCCCGGCAAGCCCGTGTTCGTGGCGATGCCCGCGGGCTTCGATTTCACCTTCATGTTCTGGTACATGATGCGCTTTGCGGGCCGCTGCCCGTTCTCGTGGTCGGCGCTCGACATCAAGACGCTGGCCTTCGCGATGACGGGCCTGCCGTACCGCAAGTGCATCAAGCCGCGTTTTCCGAAGCACTGGTTCGACGATCACCCGCACACGCACGTCGCGCTCGACGACGCCATCGAGCAAGGCGCCCTGTTCTGCAACATGCTCGCCGACCTGCGCGCGCAGCAGGCCGCCGCCGAAGAAGGCACCGCCTCAAGGCAAAATACCGCCGTCTGAGCGCTAAGTTAGGGAAATTCCCTCGTCATCTGTGGTTTGCATTGCGTTTCGTTTTCCCGGCCTCTACCATTTGGGAATCCGGCGACGCACATGGAGGCGCATTTGACACTCGATACCTTCTCCCAGAAGATCCTGCGCCTGCTGCAGCTCGACGCGCGCCGTTCGGTGCAGGAAATCTCCGATCAGGTGGGCCTGTCCAGCACGCCGTGCTGGCGCCGCATCAAGGACATGGAGCAGTCGGGCGTGATCCAGCGCTACACGGCGCTGCTCGATCGCGAGAAGCTCGGCCTGCATGTCTGCGCGCTCGCGCATATCCACCTCACGCGTCACACGGAAGGCGGCGTCGAAGCGTTCGAGCGCGAGATCGCCACCTGCCCCGAGGTGACGGAGTGCTACAGCACCACGGGCGAGTCGGATTACATCCTCAAGATCGTCGCGCCCGACATCAAGTCCTACGACACCTTCCTGCACGAGCGCATCTTCCGCATCCCCGCGGTCGCCCAGGTGCGCACAAGCGTCGTGCTGCGCGAAATCAAGTTCGATACGCAGTTGCCGCTTTAAGCGCACTCGCGCGCACCTGAGGCGCAGACGAGCGCTTCGGCGTCAGGTGTGCGCGGCGAGCGACTTTACCGCCTCGAGCCGGCTCGCGCCGAGTTCGCGCCTGAGCGCGTCGAGATCGGCGGCCTCGAGCGCGCGCGGGTTGCCGCCCGGCGCAAGCACGGCCTGAATTTCCAGGCCGGTGCTCAGGTAATGCAAGGTCACCGATTCCACCTGCACGCCGCGCGCCGCGAGCGCCTCGCGCAGCGCCGCGGCCACGCGGTCGCGCGGCGGCAGGCTCGCGACCGAGCGCGCGAGCATGTCGTCCTCGGGATCGACGTGGATCAGCGCGTCGAGCACGCGTGCATCGGTGAGCACGCGCTCGCGCGCCATCTCGGCGATGTAATGCCCCTCGGACACCGAGATCAGCGGATCGACGAGGATGTGCGCGTCGACCAGCGCGAGGTCGCCGGTTTTGCGCGTACGCATTTCGTGCACGTCGAGCACGCCCGGCGTGGAGAGCAGCAGCGCGCGCAGATCGGCCGCGGCGGCTTCGTCGAGCGCGCGGTCGGAGAGATCCTGCAACGCATCCCAGCCGAACACCCAGCCCATGCGCGCGACCATGAAGCCGACGATGGCCGCCGCGATCGGGTCGAGCAGCCGCACGCCCATCAAGCTGCCGACGATGCCGAGCGCCACCACCAGCGACGAAGCGGCGTCCGAGCGCGCATGCCACGCGTTGGCGATCAGCATGGCCGAACGCACGCGCTGGGCTTCGCGCAGCATGTAGCGGAACAGCCCTTCCTTCGACATCAGCACGAGCACGGCCACGGCGAGCGCGCTGGCATGGACGGGCGGAATATCGTCGAGATTCGCGATGCGGGTGCCGGCGCGCGCGAGCATACCCACGCCGACCGTAATCAATATGGCGCCGAGAAATAATGAAGCAACGGTTTCATAACGGCTGTGGCCGTAATTGTGATCGGCGTCCGGTTTTGCGCCGCTATGGCGATTGGCGATAAGTACGACGAAATCGGAGACCAGATCGGAAAGCGAATGCACGCCGTCCGCGATCAATGCCTGCGAATGCGCAATCACACCCACGACGATTTGCAGCACGACCAGCACCGCATTCACGGCGACACTGACCAGCGTGGTCTTGCGCGCCACGCGCTGTTTATCGGAAAACGTCTCGGCGACAGAGGAAGCCATGCTCGGGGCAGCGAGGTCACAATATCCCGATTGTAATGGCCACGCCGTCCCTAATTGTAGATAACCCTGGAATCTTCTTTTAAATCAGGCGACTACGAGAAAGCGTCGCATTCGCATTCAAATATGAACCCGAAGAGCCGGTTCAAAACGGCCTGGCTTAATCCGCCGCGACGGCCGATTGAGGAAACAGAATATGGCATCCGAACGTAAGAATACGTAAGGTAGACGCAATAGATCGCAAAATGCGGACGCAAAAAAGCCGCGCGTCATTTCCCCGTGACTGCGCGGCTTTTCTGCTGGACGGACATTTGAGGTCCGCCTGGCAAACACTGTCTGGCGATTTACTTCTGGATCAGGAATTTCTCGCGATCCTTGCCCGCGATCCAGCGCGGCGGCTTGCCACGGCCCGACCACGTGCTGCCGCTCTCGGGGTCGCGATACTTCGGCGCGACGCTGGCGCGCGAGCGGCTGGCCTGCTTGGCGGCCTTGCCGGCTGCACGGCCGCCGCCGAGTTCGGCGAGCGTGATGCCGTAGTCGGCCATTTTCTGCTTGATCTCGTCGAGGACTTCGGCATATTCACGCGCCTTCGCCTCTTCAATCTGCTGCTCCAGCTTCTCTCGCTGTGCGAGAAGTTCCTTGTATGACGACATGAGTAAAGGTGCCTTGATGGTTCGTTGATAATGGCTACCGATCTTGCGCCAGTATGCCGATTGACAGATGATTCGCCTCGGAAATTGGTGGCGAGATTAACACAGAAACGAATCCCCGGAAAAGCGCGCGCAATAAAAATAATTAAAACAGATTTCCAACTGTTCCGCAGCCCCGCAAGTCATAAAGACGCTTTCATTGCGTGCAAATCAGTATTTTTACTGAATGCCGCTTTTTCCAGATAAATCCGATTCTCACAACTGGCAACTTATGAAAATTAATTGGTAAGAATTCGCAAAACATTTCATGCGATGAGAACTTTGCATGCGATGCGTCATTTATCGGGGAATGGCGCATCGCAACAATCGAGAAAATCCCACAGATGGCGGCATCCAGTTAGAGGGATTATTCAGATAGCGTGGCGCTCAATGCAGTCGATTAGCACGGCATGCAAGGATGGCGTATCGGCCTGCGGCTCCTCGAAAACGAAGCGCGCACGCTGTCCGTCTAGCGCGAGATCGGCGCCATAACGGTCCACGCCCAGTAACTCCAGTCCGGCGCGGCGCGCGGGATTCGCCTCGAAGGCCGCGATCAGCGCATCTTCCTCGCCGGCGTCCAGCGGATCGAGGTCGTCGATATCGTTGCCGTCGAGCCAGCCCATCGCGCCGAAACCGCCGATATAGCGCAGGCGCTCGATGTGCATCACCCAGAACGTAAAGTCGCCGAGTTCGAGATAGCGCGCCGCGTCGGGCTGATAGCGCAGGTAGCGGCGCGCGAGCGGCGAGTGCGCGTCGGCGTCGGTGGGCTCGAAAAGACCGAGCAGCGTCATGCGCGGGGCGTTCAGCACGTCCTCGCCGCGCGCGCCCGTCTGCGCGATGAGCAGTCCGGCGCGCGGATCGCCCTGCAGGTTGCGCGTGTGCTCGGCAAGCCGGCTCACGAGAATCACGGGCCGGTGCTCCGTGTCGACAGCGAACGGCAGCAGCGTCGGATACGGGAAGCCGTGCGGCTCGCGCGCGTGCGTGGCGAGCGCGCCGACGGACACCTGATGCAGCAGATGCAGCGGGGCATGGGCGGGAATCTTCACGGCAGCGTCCTCGGGCGATGGAAACGGCGGAAACGAAGCAGGCCGGCGGCGGCAAGCCCGCATTCCGCGATGCCACTATTAGAGCAGGCCGCGGCGCGGCGAGCAGCCTGCGCGCGCGTTGGCTAAAATCGTCGCCTGGCTTTCAGACAGCTTATTCGCCCGGCCTGGCCGACATCGATCCGGGCCGCCGCCGTCCGCTTTCGCTGATTTCCGCCACCACAGCCGCCGCTTCGCTTATATCCAGCCGCCATCCTTCGCCGGAATTTCCCAGTGTCCAACCACGCCTCCGATCCCGCGCTCGACGCGCAGCCCGCCGCCGTCCATCGCGCCCTGCCCGCCGCCCGGCGTCACCGCGCCCGCATCGCGACGATGGCGCTCTTCTTCGTCGCCGGGATGATGTATGCCTCGTGGGGCGTGCACGTGCCGACCGTGCGCGACAAGTTCCACCTGAACGCGGCCATGCTCTCGTACGCGCTGTTCGCGGTGGCGGGCGGCTCGATTGCCGCGATGACGTCGATCGGCACCTGGATCGCGCGCGTCGGCTCGCGCCGCGCCTGCTTCGCGGGCGGCATCACGATGAGCGTCTGCGGCGCGCTGATCCTCGTCGTGCCGTACTACTGGATGCTGATCGTCGTGCTCGCGGCGTTCGGCATCGGCATGGCCACGCTCGACGTCGCCATGAACGCCGAGGCGAGCGCCGTCGAGGAAGCGGTCGGCAAGCCGATCATGTCGGGGCTGCACGGCATGTTCAGTCTGGGCGGCATGGCCGGCGCGGCGATCGGCGGCGCGCTGCTCGCGCGCGGCATGGCGCCCGCGCTGCATCTGCTGCTCGCTTCGGCACTGGCCGCGCTGGTGCTGGCCGTGTCGTGTCCGGCGGTGCTGCCGCACGTGCCGCATGCCGCGCACGGCGAGCACGCCAAAACCGGCAATCGCTGGCGCACGCCCGCATTGTGGGCGCTCGGCGCGATCGCGCTGATCGCGCTGATCGCCGAAGGCGCGATGTACGACTGGGCGACTGTCTATATGCGCGACGTCGTGCTGTCGACGCCCGCGCTCGCGAGCGCCGCCTACGCCGCGTTCTCGGGCGGCATGGCCGTGGCGCGCTTCGCCGGCGACGCCGTGCGCGCGCGCTTCGGCGCGCCGCAGCTCGTGATGGTGAGCGCGTCGCTCGCCTGCGCGGGGATGATCGGCGCACTGCTGCTGCCGTTCTCGTTCACCGCGCTCACGGGTTTCACGCTGATGGGTCTCGGCCTCGCGAACATGATGCCGGTGCTGTTCGCGGCGGCCGCGCGCGTGAAGGGCATCCACGCGGCCGAAGGGCTCGCGCACGTCGCGGGCATCGCGTACTTCGGGCTGCTGTTCGGGCCGGTGGTGATCGGCGGCATTACGCAGGTGACGAATCTCACCGTGGGCCTGTCGGTAGTCGCGCTGTGCGCCGCGCTGGTGGCGTTCGCCGCGCCGAAGGTGTTGCGGCGGCTGGGCATCTGAGCGAGGCGCCTCGCATCGCCGGTACATCCGGCAGCCTCGGGCAACGCCCAAACAAAAAGCCCGCGAGTCGAAAGACCCGCGGGCTTTTTTCATCGATGCCGATGAACGGCACGTCACGCAGCGCCGCCCGAAGGCCGCGCCGCGCACGCCGCTCTTACATCTTCACCACGTCGAGCAGCGACTTCTTGCCCGACTTGTAGTTGTACAGCGAGATCACGCCGTGCTTGAGGTCGCCCTTCGAGTCGAAGGTCGTCTCGCCGATCACGCCCTTGTAGTCCGTCGTCGGCATCTGCGCGAGGATCTTGGCCGGATCGGTCGAGTTGGCGCGCTTCATCGCGTCGACGATGATGTACACCGCGTCATACGTGAACGGCGCGTAGATCTGGATCGGCTGGCCGAAGCGCTTCTCGTACTTTGCTTCGAACTCCTTGCCAAGCGGCATCTTCTCGAGCGCCATACCGGCTTCCGAGCAGACGATGTTGTCGGTCGCGTCGCCGGCCAGGTCCGAGAGCTTGTCGGTACAGACGCCGTCGCCTGCCAGCACCTTCGCGCGCAGGCCGAGCTGCTTGGCTTGCTTGGCGAACGGGCCGCCGGTGGCGTCCATGCCGCCGTACATGATCGCGTCGGGGTTTTCGCCCTTGATCTTCGTGAGAATTGCGCGGAAGTCCACGGCCTTGTCGTTCGTCGCGTCATGCGACAGCACGTTCATGCCGAGCGCCTTGGCGGTCTTCTCGAATTCGTTCGCGAGGCCCTGGCCATACGCCGTCGAGTCGTCGACGATCGCAACGCTCTTGACCTTCAGCGTCTTCGACGCGAAGTTCGCGAGCGCCGGACCTTGTTGCGCGTCCGTTGCCACCACGCGATACGTGGTCTTGAAGCCCTGTTGCGTGTATGCCGGATTCGTTGCCGACGGCGAGATCTGCACGATGCCCGCATCGCTGTAGATCTTCGAAGCCGGAATCGACGTGCCCGAGTTCAGGTGACCCACGACCGCCACGACCTTGTCGTCGACGAGCTTCTGGGCGACCTGCGTGGCCGTACGCGGGTCAGCCGCGTCGTCCTGCGCGTCGAGTGCGAGCGTGACCTTCTGGCCGCCGATCGTCAGACCCTTCGCGTTGATCTCTTCGACTGCGAGACGCGCGCCGTTTTCGTTGTCTTTGCCCAGGTGAGCGATCCCGCCCGTCAACGGCGCAACGTGGCCAATCTTGACCGTGACGTCGGCGCTCGCCGCCGTTGCAAACGACGCGAACAGCATGGCTGCTGCGCTGATCGGCAACAGCTTGTGAAGCTTGATATTCATGTAAGTCTCCAGTTTCGAACCCAAAAGCAACGTAATCGCCCTGTGCCCCCGCGCCCCGAACGTGTCGCTCCCCGTCGGACGACCACGCAGGATGCATCCTTGATGCACCTGGCCAGTATGGTTTCGAATGCCGTTTGTGACAGCGTTCGCGCACCATACTTGCGCGCAAGTGTAGGTGATCAAATTAATTTGGGGGACTTTTTTCAGATATCGGGGCGAGTACCAATAGGCTTTCACCCGAGCCCCGCGCAAACCCCGCCGGAAGCCCGCTGCGCCTTGCTCTGCAAGGCTTCTACAAGACGTTTGCAATCTTTCGGAAAGCTAAATCCAGGCAGCTCACGACTCTTTTTTGAGATTTTTTGTGAATCAGCCTCGGCGTATTTTTTACTGCTTGACGGCAATCGGTTTTCACGCTGGAACAACCGCCAACGTTTGCGCATTTTCAGCGCGCCGCAATTGAGTTCGGATTCCTCGATAACCGCGCGCCTTTAAAGTCAGCTTTCGTTTAATTGATACCGAGGCTATGAGCGCGTATTCACCGATTCACTCGCTGCGCCTCGGTCATCGGCGAACTGGATGCATCAATTCATGTTGTCCGCGCACGCATCGACCGCGCGAAACGAACGCGCTCGACGCGTGCGAGGCGCGTGTGAGGCACGCTTCGAATAAACGAAAATATTACGATCCGCTTGCGAGCACGACGCACGCTGCAGGCAGGGCGGCGCCTATGGCAAACTGGCTCCCCGTTTTACCGGCCCAGGCCGCACACCCATTCGCGAAGAAGGAGAGCAACGTGAGCGTAACGACTCGATGGATCGACATTCCCGCCGGCAAGGACAGTTTCGGCGCCTATCTCGCCCTGCCCAAAGGCGGCAAGGGTCCCGGCATCGTCATCATCCAGGAGATCTTCGGCGTGAACGGCCATATCCGTGACGTGGTCGAGCAATATGCGCTCGACGGTTACGTCGCGATCGCGCCGGACATCTTCTGGCGCAGCGCCCCGCGCGTCGAACTCGAATACACGGGTGCCGACCGCGACCGCGGCATCGAGCTGATGAAAGCCACCGACTTCAATCTCGTCGTACAGGACATCGCGGCAACCGCCGACACGCTGCGCAAGCTGCCCGAGTGCACGGGCAAGGTCGCGGCCATCGGCTACTGCCTCGGCGGCCGTCTCGCCTATATGGCGGCGGGCAGCGGTTCGGTCGACGCGGCGGTGTCGTACTACGGCGGCGGCATTCACACGCAGCTCGATCTCGCCGACAAGATCAAGCAGCCGATCCTGTTCCACTACGGCGAACTCGATCACGGCATTCCGCTCGATCAGGTCGGCCAGGTGAAGGAGCGCTTCGCGGGCCGCGACAACGCCGACGTCTATATCTACCCGGGCGCCGATCACGGCTTCAACTGCTCGGTGCGCGCGTCGTACAACCAGAACGCGTCGGTGCTCGCGCACGGCCGCACGCTGAGCTTCCTCGCCGAGCATCTCTAAGCGGGTTTCCCGGATCATGGCGATCGCGTCGATCGCCTCGATCGCCTGACAACGGCCATTGCGGCAGAATCGCTGCAATGGCCGTTTTGTTTTTTGGGCGATGCGTTCGCCCGCTGAGCCGCGAGACGGGTCTGAAACTCGCCGCGGCATTCACTCACGACGCCAACAGGGAGCGCGCGCCTTGCAGTCCGACTATCTGGAATACGACGCCATCGGCCTCGCCGAACTCGTGCAGCGCCGCGACGTGAGCCCGCGCGAGTTGCTGGACACCGCCATCGCGCGCGCCGAAGCGGCCAATCCCGCGATCAACGCCATCGTGCTCAAGGATTACGACAGCGCACGCAAACGCGCCCAGCACGTCGCGCCCGACGGCGACGGCTTCGACGCACTCGCGCAAGGGCCGCTCGCGGGCGTGCCCTTTCTCGTCAAGGATCTGGGCGCGGCCGTCGCCGGTTTGCGCATGACGCTCGGCAGCCGTCACTATCGTCATTACATTCCGACCGCCGATGCGCCCGTGGTCCAGCGCATTCGCGCGGCGGGCCTGAACATCTTCGGCAAGACCAGCGCGCCGGAACTCGGGCAGATGCCGTACACCGAGCCCGAGCTGTTCGGCCCGTGCCGCAATCCGTGGAATCTCGATCACACGCCCGGCGGTTCGAGCGGCGGCGCGGCGGCGGCGGTCGCGGCCGGCATCGTGCCGCTCGCGCACGCGTCCGACGGCGGCGGTTCGATCCGCATTCCGGCCGCGTGCTGCGGCCTGTTCGGCTTCAAGCCCTCGCGCGGCAACCAGCCGACCTCGGACCTGCCGCGCCCGCCGGGCGAACTGGGCGTCGATCTCGCGATATCGCGCAGCGTGCGTGACAGCGCGCTGATGCTCGATCTGCTCGCGGGCGATCCTGGCCTCGCGCCCGGCGCGCCGGGCAGCTTTCTCGCGGCCGCGCGCGCGCCGCTCGACGGCGGCAAGCCGCTGACGATCGCCTACATCACCGATCCGCTGTTCGCCGACGCGCTCTCGCCCGACGTGCGCGACGCCCTCGACGACGCCGCGAAGCTGCTGACTTCGCTCGGCCATATCGTCGAGCCGATCGAACTGGGCATGGATTTCACGGCCACGCGCGAAGCCTTTCTGATGATCTGGTCGGTCGTCGCCGAGCAATACGTGCTGAACGCCGACACCATCACCGGCAACAAGCCGCGCCGCCAGGACTTCGAGATCCCGACGTGGGCGATGGCGCACATCGGCCGCAAGTTCGGCGAGCGCGAACTGCCCGCCGCGCTCGCCGAGCAGCAGCGCGTGACGGCGCGCTTCGACGATCTGATGAAACGCTTCGACGTGATGCTGTGCGCGTCGCTCGCGGCGCCGCCCGTGAAGATCGGCGAGCTGAAACCCACGCAGTCGGAGCGCCTGCAGATGCGCGCCGTCACCGCGATGCCGGTCGAAGCGTTGATGAGAAAGCTGCTGACGGAAGCCGCGAACAAGGCGTTCGCGTGGGCGGGCTGCACCGAGATCTTCAATATGACCGGCCAGCCGGCGATGACGGTGCCGCTCGCGTGGAATGCGCGCGGTCTGCCGGTCGGCGTGCAGTTCGCGGCGCGCGAGAATCACGACGCGTTGCTGCTGCGCCTCGCCGCGCAACTGGAGGCGGCGCGGCCGTGGTTCGGCAGGCGTCCGCCTCTGCTGATGGCGCGCGTCTAGACTCGCGCGCCGCTTTCAGGCTCAGTGCGGCTTGTGCCGCGAGAGGCGCTTACGCCTTCTTGTTATACGCGCTGCACCAGCCCTTGCCCGCGACCTGCTTGCCGCCGAACATCGGGCACGGCGCGAACGCGTCGGTGGCCTTGCCCTGGTAGAACGTGCAGTTGCTGCAATCCTGGCCGGCGGCGTACTTCGCGTATTTGGCCTTGTCGACCTTGGCGGCGTCGAGCTTGTAGCCGAGCGCCTGGGACGTGGGATCGGCTTCGGATGCCTTCGGGGCATCGGCGAAGGCCTGGCGCGACAGCGCAACGGTCGTGGCGACGCCAAGGCTCGTGATCAGAAAGCTGCGGCGGGACGATTTCATGGGACTTACTCCAGTATTGTGGGCAACACCGTTCTGACGACGGCGCGCGAGAAGCATAGCAACGATGCCCCACCGCGTGAGCCTGCAATTCCGGAGATAAGAGAAGCGCGTCATCACGACGCGCACGCGCGCTCAACCCGGCCCGGCCATCTCGCAGACGCGCTGCGCAATCGCAAGCGACGCCGTGAGCCCAGGCGACTCGATGCCGAAAAGATTCACGAGCCCGCGCACGCCGTGCGAGGCGCGGCCCTGGATCACGAAGTCGGCGGCCGGCTCGCCCGGTCCCGAGAGTTTCGGACGAATGCCTGCATACGCAGGCTGCAACGCGCCGTCGGGCAGCGCGGGCCAGTAGCTGCGGATCTGCGCGTAGAAACTGTCGGCGCGGCGCGGATCGACGTCGTAATCGATCGACTCGATCCATTCCACGTCGGGACCGAAACGCGCCTGGCCGCCGAGATCGAGCGTGAGATGCACGCCCAGCCCCGCTTCGTTCGGCATCGGATAAATGAGCCGCGAAAACGGCACGCGCCCCGTCACGCTGAAGTAATTGCCGCGCGCCAGATAGAGCGGCGGAATGTGCCGCGGATCGAGTCCGCGAATGCGTTTGGCGAGCCGCGTCGCTTGAAGCCCCGCGCTGTTGACGAGCGAGGCCGCGCGGATTTCGGTCGGCGCGTCGCCGCCCGTGCGGATCACGAAGCCGTTCGCGCTCGCGTCGATCGATTCGACCGGCGATTTGAGCGCGACCACCGCGCCGTCGCGCTCGGCGTCGCCTTGCAGCGCGAGCATCAATTGATGGCTGTCGACGATGCCGGTCTGCGGCGAATACACGGCCGCCACGCATTCGAGCGCCGGTTCGAGCGCGAGCGCCTCCGAGCCGCTGATGCGCGTGAGGTCGAACACGCCGTTTTCCTTGCCGCGCGCGAGGATCGCGTCCAGTTGCGCGATCTGCGCGGGCGCGGTGGCGACCAGCAGCTTGCCGCAGCGCGCGTGCGCGACGTGACGCTCGGCGCAGTAGTCGTACAGCATCTCGCGGCCGCGCACGCAGAGCGTCGCCTTGAGCGAGCCGCGCGGATAGTAGAGGCCCGCGTGAATGACCTCGCTGTTGCGCGAACTGGTGCTGGTGCCGATTGCCTCGGCGGCTTCGAGCACGATCACTTCGCGGCCGCGCGCCGCCAGCGCGCGCGCCACGGCGAGGCCGACCACACCCGCGCCGATCACCACACATTCGATCTGGTCCATGACGCTGCGCTCGCCTCCCGCTCGCTCCGGCATCCTTCAAAAATTGTACGCCGCGCATCGGCAAGCCACCGGCGCGAGTGCGGGCGAAGGCGCGCTGGCGTACACGCATGACGCGCGCGCGCCGGGCGGCTTCGGGACACGATTTTCCCGGGGTCGAATCGATTTAACGCGCACGCGGCGCGAGGCGGCATTACATTTGCTGTAATAGTTTTCTCGCCCTACGCGATGGAAACCGGGCGGGGTTGTCCCCACATCCTGAAAACAAAGGGGTTTTCGTCCTTGCCGCGACGCCGGGCTTCGCCGCGATCCGGCGGCCGCAAACGCGGCGTTTGCGAACCCGGTATAGGATCGATGGTCATAACGAACCCTGCCAAGCATGGAGCCTGTCGAGATGACGTTATGGAAGACCGCCCTGAGCACCGCACTCGTCGCCGCCTGCGCGCTGGCTGCGAGCGCGCGGGCTCAGGAAACCGCACCGCCCGCAGCAGCGTCGATCACGGTGACGAATCCCGCGCCCACGGCTGCATCGGCGGCGGCGGCCGTTGCGGCGTCCGGCACGTCCGCGCCGGCTTCGCCGCTCGCGCCGCAAGGCGTCGTCAACTGGACGCTGGAAGTCGACCGCGACGGCCAGAAGATCGACAGCTTCGAGGGCTCGACCACGGTCGGCCAGGCGCGCACGGACACGCATCACAAGGTGGTCACGCACAACGTGGGCTGCAAGGATCAGCCCGCGGGCAGCATCGACCTGCAACGCACGATCACGGTGTCGCCGCTGCAAGCGAACGCCAGCGCCGCGATTCTCGCCATCGACGCCCAGGAAACGCTGGAGAACCCCGTCGCGCCGAAAACGACCGACGGCTGCAAGCTGCCGCCGCAGCCGCGCCAGGTGAGCGCGAGTCATCCGGGCCTGAACGTGCCCGCCGGCCAGTGGGTGACCTGGACGATCGTCGATCACGATCCCAAGCTCGTCTACCGGGTGCGCGCGAACCTCGCGCCGCCCGCCGCGGGGCCCTGACGGCGCACCGGTCGACCACGAACCGGAGCGCGGCCCACCGGCCGACGCCGTCCACCCCGCGTCAGAACACGTAGCAACACACGCATGCGAAATCTCGAACAACCTCTCATCGACATGGACCCGGCCCACGCCGGGGACTTCGTCGCGGTGAGCTGGAACCTGCACAAGGGCCGCTCACCGCTTGGCTTTCAGGCCTGGCAGGCCATGCGACGATGGGTGCAGTCGACCCACGCCGACGCCTGGTTTCTTCAGGAAGCGATGGCGCGGCGTCTGCCGCAGCCGGTGCTTTCGTCGACCTTCGGCGCGCCGCTCGGCGATCCGCTCGAAGACGTCTGGCAGTGCCAGGCCACCGAAATCGCCCACGCGCTCGAATTGCAGATCGCCCTCGGGCCGAACGTGTTCAAGCCGTCCTGGCGGCACGGCAACGCCATTCTGTCGCCGCATCCGCTCGACCTGGGCGGACGCTGGGACATCTCCGCGCATCGCTTCGAGCGGCGCGGTCTGCTGGTGGCGCGCGCGAGCGTGGCGGGCCAGCAGGTGACGCTGCTGTGCGCGCACCTCGCGCTCACCCGCAGCGCGCGCCTCAAACAGATGCACTGGATCGCCCACTGGATCGCCAAGGAAGCGCCGCAAGGACCGCTCGTGCTTGCGGGCGATTTCAACGACTGGCGCAACGATTCGGTGCCGCTGTTCGCCGAACACGGCCTGCAGGAAGTGGCGACGCTGCTCGGCGAGCCCGCCCGCACCTTCCCGGCGTTCTCGCCCGCGCTCGCGCTCGACAAGATGTTCGTGCGCGGCCTGCAACCCGTCGAACTCATCACGCCGCCGCAGGAAACGGCCTGGCTCTCCGATCACCTTCCTTATATGGCGCGGCTGCGGCTGGAGTGACGCGAGACGGCGGGCTCGCGCGCCGATTTCGCCGATTTTGCCGATTCCGCCGATTTCATCCTTCCCGCCGATGATTCCCACGCCGCGCGAAAACGGCGTCGGAACCGCTGAAAAACGCCCTGGGTCTGCGAAGCAAGCGCGTTAATATGTCGCGTCGCGCGCCTCGATGGCGCGCTTTTCTTGCTCCGAGGCCCGCGTGCATCACCTCGCCACCCTGCTCCAGATCGCCGTCGTCTACCTGTTCGCGCTGATCAGTCCCGGCCCGAACTTCTTTATGGTGACGCAACTCTCGCTCGCCGGACGGCGCGGTCTCGGCATTGCGTCGGCGTTCGGCGTCGGCACGGGCTCGACGCTCTGGGCCGCGCTTGCGATGCTCGGTTTCGCCGCCGTGCTCCAGCACATCGACTGGCTGTATCAGGGCGTGCGCATCGGCGGCGCGCTGTATCTGCTGTGGTTCGGCATCAAGCTGCTGCGCTCGGGCATGCGCCGCGACACGGCATCGCAGAACGCCGCGCCCAGCGCGCCCGTCGAGCCGCTGCCGCCGCCCGACCGCCGCGCGTGGTTCCGCACCTGGCGCGCGGGCTTTCTCACCTGCCTGACCAACCCGAAGTCGTGTGTGTTCTGGACCAGCGTGTTCGCGGCGGTCTTTCCCGCGCATCCGCCGACGTGGTTCTACGGCGCGGCGCTCGCGCTGGTGGCGGCGATGTCGTTCGGCTGGCACGCGGGCCTCGCGCTCCTGTTCGCCGATCAACGCACGCAGCGCGGCTACAAGCGCCTGCGCCGTCCGATCGACGCGTTCTGCGGCACGGCGCTGATCGGCCTCGCCGCCAAGCTCGCCGCCGACCGCTGACCTTTGACCGCTGACCTTTGACCTTTGACCGCCGACCTTTGCCCGATGAAGCCCGCTCGGCGTCTGCTGAAACCCGCCGATGTCTGCTGAGGCATCCTGAGCAGTTTCAAGCGTTGTTCGCGCGCCGCGAAACTGCCCCGCCGTCAGGGTCAATGGTGCGGCCTGTCAGACGATCCGGTATTATCTGGGGCGAACATTCGCAGGCGCGCCTCGTTCGCGACGCGCGCCGCTCGCGGCAAGCACGCCCGCTCCCTGGTGGAACGGGCAGGACGGCCGGATTCGAGTCGCTCTGAGCGAAATCGAATCGAAATCGGGCTGAACCGGACGCAATCGGGGCCGCATGCGGCCCGGAGCACAAAGTCCGGCACGGCCCGGCCGGCGCCAGCCGTTTTCCGCCGATCGGCAGCCAGCGCTACCCGTCACGCCAGCCGCGTACGGGCGCCAGCACGATGCCTCGGCCCACGCGAGCTTCCCTCCCCTTGCAGCGCGGCGCCGCCCATGAGGCGCGCACGCGGTAAAATGGCGGATTGCGCCTCGTTCGCATCGAGGCTGCGGGCTCGCAGCGGCACGGTCAGCGCCTGCAAAGCCACGTAGCCACCGGATGTCAGAGCCGCGCGCCGCGCATCGTCATACCGGGCCAGTCATGCATCGTCATGCGGCCGGAAGGAACGCCCCGTCCGGCGGACCTCGTTTCGCATCATCAGGAACCATGAGCAAACACACCGAAGAAACCGTTCTGAGCGTCCATCACTGGACCGACACGCTTTTCAGCTTCACCTGCACGCGCGACCAGGCCCTGCGTTTCGACAACGGCCAGTTCACGATGGTCGGCCTCGAAGTGGACGGCAAGCCGCTGATGCGCGCCTATTCGCTGGCGAGCGCGAACTACGAGGAACACCTCGAATTCCTGAGCATCAAGGTGCCGGACGGCCCGCTCACGTCGCGCCTGCAGCATCTGAAAGTCGGCGACAAGGTGCTGATCGGCAAGAAGCCCGTCGGTACGCTGGTGGCCGACAACCTGCTGCCCGGCAAAGTGCTGTGGATGCTGTCGACCGGCACGGGCCTCGCGCCGTTCATGTCGATCATCAAGGATCCGGACATTTACGACCGCTTCGACAAGATCGTCCTCACGCACACCTGCCGTTTCGTCGATGAACTCGCGTACAAGGAATTCATCACCGAAGAACTGCGCGAGCACGAATACCTGGGCGAGATCGTCCGCGAAAAGCTGGTCTACTACCCGACCGTCACGCGCGAAGTGTTCGACAACCGCGGCCGTATCACCGAACTGATCGACACCGGCAAGCTGTTCGCCGACCTCGACCTGCCGGCGTTCACGCCCGAGCGCGACCGCATCATGCTCTGCGGCAGCACGCACATGCTGCGCGACACGGTCGAACTGCTCGAAAAGGCCGGCCTCAAGGAAGGCAGCAACAACGAGCCGGGTCACTATGTGATCGAAAAGGCATTCGTCGGCTGATTTCCTCGCCGGCGGCGGCGAAAAGCCGCAGCACGCCACGCCCAAAAAACCGGAGCCCCGCGCTCCGGTTTTTTTTCGCGGTATGCACGCAACAACAACACGCATAAACTGCCCGGACAGTTACATTTTTCGCCGATTTCGCGTAGCTTCTTTGTCAGTGTTTTTCTGACAGAAATCGAGAAGACGCACGCGAGCCGAACTTCAAGCCGGCTCTCAGGTTTCGCCGCTAAAGCCTTTCCCGACTGTATCTTTTCTTATTTTGGGATATTATCGCGGCGCAACATCGGCCATTTCGGAATGCCTGGCAGAGTCTCGGTCAGGTTGTTACCGGATGTAAATTTCGTTACGCTGCGCCGAGCGAATTCGGGGTCCCGCTTTCCGACGCGGAAAGGCCACCGATTCAGCCGGCGCGGAGCCAGGAACCAGGCGGGACCGGTTCCTCAACGGGGGAAGGATGGATACGTCGACTTACGCCGCGGGCAACGCGCGCGCGCCTGGCGCTGATGCGTCCGCGGCGCGCGCCAGCCATGCGGGCGGCGGCCTCTCCTTGCTGGCCAACGCCGATGGCGCACGCGCCGCGCTCGACGCCATCGCGCGCGTGCAGCGGCAGATCGTCGCGGCCGGCGCCGCACGCGTGGACGCCGACGAGGCCGCGCGCCATCGCCTCGCCCGCGAGCTGCACGACAGCGTGGGCGCCGAACTGGCCGCGACCCGTTTCGCCATCGCCAACGTCTACACCTGGCTGCCCGCCGATGCCCCGCCGCAATGCGCCGACGCGCTCGCGCTGGTCGCCCGCTCGCTCGACGCCGCCGCCACTGCCGTGCGCCACGTGCTCGACGGCCTGCACGCACCCGAACTGGACGCGGGCCTCGCGCCGGCGCTCAAGCGCTGGACGCGCGGCTTCGCGTCGCGCACCGGCCTGAGCGCGCAATTCACCGGCGGCACCTGCGACGCACGCCTCGCGGCGCTGCCCGGCGAAGCCGCGCTGGCCGTGTTCCGCGTCGCGCAGGAAGCGCTCACCAACGTCGCGCGCCACGCCCAGGCGACGCGCGTCGAAGTCCGTCTCGACAGCACCGAGCGCGAGCTGATCCTCACCGTCGTCGACGACGGCGTGGGCCTGTCGCGCGAAGCCGCCCGCCGCGTGAAGCGCCAGAGCCGCCAGCAGGACGCGTCGCTCGCGTTCGTACACGACGACGCCGCCGGCGCCACGGGCCGCAGCTACTACGGCGTCTCCGGCATGCGCGAGCGCTGCGCCGCATTCGGCGGCACGCTGCGCGCAGCGACCGCGCAACCGGGCCAGGCCCGCCCCGGCACGAACGTCGAAGCGCGCTTCCTCTGGGACACGCTCTGCGCCGACACCGCCCCGTCTTCTCTTCCGAACTCCGCTCAGGACGCCCGCTCATGACCCTGCGCATCCTGCTCGTCGACGATCACGCCGTGGTGCGCCAGGGCGTGCGCCAGTTGCTGCTCGACCGCGGCATCGCCTGCGAAGTGATCGAAGCCCAGACCGGCAGCGAGGCGCTCGTCGCGCTCGCGCGCCACGCCTGCGACGTGGTCCTGCTCGACATCTCGCTGCCCGACATGAGCGGCATCGAGGTGCTCAAACGCGCGAAGAAAAAGGCGCCGCGCGTGCCGGTGCTGATGTTCTCGATGTATCGCGAGGATCAATACGCGGTGCGCGCGCTGAAGGCCGGCGCGTCGGGCTATCTGTCCAAGACCGTGGACGCCGCGCAGATGACGGCCGCGATCCAGCAGGTCGCGAGCGGCCGCAAGTATGTGAGCCCGGCGATGGCCGAGGCGCTCGCCGATTACGTGCTGGTCGACGCCGAGCAGCTGCCGCACGAAAAGCTCTCCGACCGCGAATACCAGACGCTGTGCATGCTCGCCTCGGGCAAGCGCCTCACCGACATCGCGCACACGCTCTCGCTCTCCGTGAAGACGGTGAGCGTCTACCGCACGCGCCTGCTCGAAAAGATGAAGCTCAACAACAACGCAGAGCTGACCTTCTACGCGATGAGCAACCAGCTCGTCGATCTCGCGCCCACCGCGAGCTTCTGAGCGGCGCGGATTCGCGCCCGGACGGGCGGTGGCGTGCGGCGTCCTCTTGCCGCAGCCGGCTGCGCGCCGTCGCGCCGCACGCCTGCACGCCCGGCGCATGCAAGCGTGCGCCGTCCCACTCAGGCAACCTTCTCGCCATAAGCCCTTGATCCGGAAATGATTTCGCCGATTCGCGAAACGCCCGGCAAGGATCGCGCGCAGCCGCGCCCGTTTGCGGCGGAATCGACTGCGCCTTGCGGCGGCTTCCGACCCGATTGAGCCGGTTCCGACACGGCGATCGGATAAAATTGCAGGTTTCCCCGACATACGGCACGCAGGCGCGATCCCATCCGATCGGCGCCTCGCGCGTTCTACCTGGAGTTCCCCGCCAAATGTCCCTCTTTCGCAAGAAGAACGTCGAAAACATGCTGAAGGCGAGCGCGCAGGGCGCCGGCCTGAAGAAGGCTCTCGGCGCTCTGGACCTCACTTTCCTCGGTATCGGCGCGATCATCGGCACCGGCATTTTCGTGCTGACCGGCACCGGCGCCGTGCAGGCCGGCCCCGCGCTGATGGTCTCGTTCCTGATCGCCGCCGTGGCCTGCTGCTTCGCGGCGCTGTCGTACGCCGAATTCGCCTCGACGATCCCGGTCGCCGGCTCGATCTACACCTATTCGTACGCCACGCTCGGCGAACTGATCGCGTGGATCATCGGCTGGGATCTGATGCTCGAATACGGCCTCGCCAGCTCGGCGGTCTCGGTCGGCTGGTCGGGTTATCTGCAATCGCTGCTCGGCGGCTTCGGCGTGCATCTGCCCGCCGCGCTCACGGCCGCGCCGGGCGCGGTGCCGGGCGTGCACACGCTGTTCAACCTGCCCGCCTTCCTCGTGATGATGGGCATCACGGCGCTGCTCGCGATCGGCGTGCGCGAATCCACGCGCATCAACAACATCATGGTCGCGATCAAGGTCACGGTCGTGCTGCTCGTGATCGCCGTGGGCGCGTTCCACGTCAAGCCCGAGAACTGGCATCCGTTCATGCCCAACGGCTGGAACGGCGTGTTCGGCGCGGCGGCGGTGATGTTCTTCGCCTTCATCGGCTTCGATGCGGTCTCGTCCGCCGCCGAGGAAGTCAAGAATCCGAAGCGCGATCTGCCCGCCGGCATCATCGCCTCGCTCGCCGTCTGCGCGGTGCTCTACGTGGCGGTCGCGGCCGTGGTCACGGGCATCGTGCCGTCGGCGCAGTTCGCCAACATCGGCCATCCGGTGTCGTACGCGCTGCAGGTCGCGGGCCAGCCGTGGGTCGCGGGCTTCATCGACCTCGGCGCCGTGCTCGGCATGCTCACCGTGATTCTGGTGATGAGCTACGGCCAGACCCGCATCATCTACGCGATGTCGCGCGACGGCCTGCTGCCCGCGAAGCTCTCGAAGGTGCATCCGCGCTTCGCCACGCCGTTCTTCACGACCTGGCTCGTGGGCATCTTCTTCGGCCTGATCGGCGCGCTCGTGCCGCTCAACGTGCTCGCCGAGCTGATCAACATCGGCACGCTCGCGGCGTTCTCGATGGTGTCGATCGCCGTGCTCGTGCTGCGCAAGACGCACCCGCATCTGCCGCGCGCGTTCCGCTGCCCCGGCGTGCCGGTGGTGCCGGTCCTCGCCGTGGCGTCGTGCCTGTTCCTGATGCTGAACCTCGCGCGCGTGACGTGGATCGCGTTCATCGTCTGGCTGGTGATCGGCATGGCGATTTACTTCGGCTACTCGCGCCGCCATTCGCGCCTCGCGCATCAGCCGCACGAGCAGTAAGCGCCCGACATTCCCGGCGCGCTTTCGCTGCGCTGCAACGGCCCGTTCCGGCCTGTCCGGACGGGCCGTTTTTCATGCGCGCGCCCGGCATGGCCGCAGTGCAAAAAACGCCTGAAACACGTACAAAAACGCTGAAAAACGCCGCTTATGGCGAGTAAAAGCCCGCGCAGCGTAAATCGGCAAAGTGTGCTTTACTGTGCCGAGCATCATCGCGGCAGCCGGAAGAACGGCAATACAGCAGCACGGCATCGGTAATTCAGCAGCACGCATTCCACGCACTGAACAGCACAGCACCAGCCGGACCCTCGTCCCCGCTTTCGCCCTCGCTTTTGTCCTCGTCGCGCGCGCCCAATCCGCGCCGCGGCATGCGCCGTCTTCCGATTCGGACGCGCGCCGGACGAAAGATCGCAGGCGGCATCTCGGGGCAAGTGGTGAACGCGGGCCAGGCCGGTCCCTGATCCTCACCGAGTGTGGTACCCGGGCGCGATGCGCGCGCGTCGCTCCGGGCGACAGGAGACAGCCCATGGCGATCAGCCTCAGCCTCACGGTCAACGGCCAGCCCGTGACCGCCGAGATCGAACCTCACACGCTTCTGGTCCAGTTTCTGCGCGAGCAGCGGCGCCTCACCGGCACGCACGTCGGCTGCGACACGGCCCAATGCGGCGCGTGCACCGTGCATCTGAACGGCCGCGCGATCAAATCGTGCAACACGCTCGCCGTGCAGTGCGACGGCATGAACGTGACGACGATCGAAGGCCTCGCCGCCAACGGCGCGATGCATCCGATGCAGGCCGCTTTCCGCGACTGCCACGGCCTGCAATGCGGCTTCTGCACGCCCGGCATGGTGATGAGCGCGGTGGCGCTCGCGCACGCGTGTCCGGGCCTGACCGAAGCGGACGTGCGCGCGAACCTCGACGGCAATCTGTGCCGCTGTACGGGCTATCACAACATCGTGAAGGCCGTGCTCCAGGGCGCCGAAGCCATGCAGGCCGCGGAGCAGCCCGCCGCGCAACCCGCCACCGCTTCGGCGGCGTGACGAGGGAGGCCGCCATGAACGCACCCGACTCCCAGCCGCGCATGATCGGCGCCTCGGTGAAGCGCAAGGAAGACTATCGCTTCCTCACCGGCGCGGGCCAGTACACCGACGACGTCGTCCTTCCCCAGCAAACTTACGCCGTGTTCGTGCGCTCGCCGCACGCGCACGCGCGCATCCGCAGCATCGACACCGCCGCCGCCAAAGCCGCGCCCGGCGTGGTGGCCGTGTTCACCGGCGCCGACGTGGCCGCCGCGGGCGTGGGCGGCCTGCCGTGCGGCTGGCTGATCCACAGCATCGACGGCTCGCCGATGCACGAACCGCCGCATCCCGTGATCGCGCACGAGAAAGCGCTGCATGTGGGCGACCAGGTCGCGCTCGTGATCGCCGAATCGTGGAAGCAAGCGAAGGACGCCGCCGAACTCGTCGAGGTCGATTACGAGGAACTGCCGGCCGCCGCGGACACCGCCCGCGCCGCCGACGACGGCCAGCCGCTCGTGCACGACGGCGTGCCGAACAACACCTGCTACACGTGGGGCCACGGCGACAAGGCCGCCACCGACGCCGCCTTCGCGCAGGCCGCGCACGTCACCACGCTCGACATCGTCAACAACCGGCTGGTGCCGAACGCGATCGAGCCGCGCGCCGTGAACGCGAGCTACGCGCAGCACGACGACAGCTACACGGTCTACGTGTCGAACCAGAACCCGCACGTCGAGCGTTTGCTGATGGCGGCGTTCGTGCTCGGGCTGCCGGAAACGAAGCTGCGCATCGTCGCGCCCGACGTGGGCGGCGGCTTCGGCTCGAAGATCTTCCTCTACGCCGAGGACGTGGCGCTCACATGGGCCTCGAAGCAGATCCGCCGTCCGGTGAAATGGACCGCCGAACGCAGCGAATCCTTCGTCTCCGACGCGCACGGCCGCGATCACGTGACGAAGGCCGAACTCGCGCTCGACAAGGACGGCAAGTTCCTCGCCATGCGCGTGCACACCACGGCGAACATGGGCGCGTATCTCTCGACGTTCGCGTCGAGCGTGCCGACCATCCTCTACGCCACGCTGCTCGCGGGCCAGTACGCCACGCCCGCGATCTACGCCGAGGTGAAGGCCGTGTTCACGAACACCGTGCCCGTCGATGCCTATCGCGGCGCGGGCCGACCCGAAGCGACCTACGTGGTCGAGCGGCTGGTCGAAACCGCCGCGCGCGAGATGCGGATCGATCCCGCCGAGATCCGCCGCCGCAACTTCATCACGCAGTTTCCGTACGCCACGCCCGTCGGCCTCACCTACGACACCGGCGACTACGAAGCCTGTCTCTCTCGCGCGCTGGAACTCGCCGACGTGAAGGGCTTCCCCGCGCGGCGCGACGCGTCGAAGGCGCGCGGCATGCTGCGCGGCCTCGGCTACTCGTGCTACATCGAGGCGTGCGGCCTCGCGCCGTCGAACATCGCGGGCGCGCTCGGCGCGCGCGCGGGCCTGTTCGAAGCGGGCGAGATCCGCGTGAATCCCACCGGCTCGGTGACGGTGTTCACCGGCTCGCACAGCCACGGCCAGGGTCACGAAACGACCTTCGCGCAGGTGGTCTCCGACCGCCTCGGCGTGCCGATCGAGCAGATCGACATCGTGCACGGCGACACCGCGCGCATTCCGTTCGGCATGGGCACGTATGGCTCGCGCTCGATCGCCGTGGGCGGCTCGGCGATCATGAAGGCGCTCGACAAGATCGAGGCGAAGGCGAAGAAGATCGCGGCGCACATGCTCGAAGCGGGCGTGGAAGACATCGAGTTCGCCGACGGCGTGTTCCGCGTCGCGGGCACCGACCGCAGCAAGACCTTCGCGGAAATCTCGCTCGCCGCTTACGTGCCGCACAACTATCCGCTCGAAACGCTCGAACCGGGCCTCGACGAAAGCGCCTTCTACGACCCGACCAACTTCACCTATCCGTCGGGCGCCTATCTCTGCGAAGTGGAGATCGATCCCGACACCGGCGAGACGCGCATCCAGCGCTTCACCGCCGTCGACGATTTCGGCAACGTCATCAATCCGATGATCGTCGAAGGCCAGGTGCACGGCGGACTCGGCCAGGGCATCGGCCAGGCGATGCTCGAGCGCTGCGTCTACGACACCGAAAGCGGCCAGTTGCTCTCCGGCTCGTACATGGACTACGCGATGCCGCACGCGAGCGACGTGCCCTCGTTCAACGTGGAAACCGCGAAAGGGACGCCCTGCACGCACAATCCGCTCGGCGTGAAGGGCTGCGGCGAGGCGGGCGCGATCGGCTCGCCGCCCGCCGTCATCAACGCGATTCTCGACGCGCTCGCGCCGCTCGGCGTGAAGGACTTGCAGATGCCCGCGACGCCGCATCGCGTGTGGCAGGCGATGCAGGCCGCTTCGTTGTCCGCTTCGTCGTCCGCTTCGTCATCCACGGCGCAATCGTCATCGCAATCCACGTCGCAGCAACCTTGAGCGGAGGCCCACCATGTACGCATTCGACTACCAGCGCGCGGGCGACGCGCAAGGCGCCGTGAAAGCGATTGCCGCCGACGCGGACGCCAAATTCCTCGCGGGCGGACAGAGCCTGCTCGCGGCGATGAAGCTGCGGCTCGCGCAGCCGTCCACGCTCGTCGACGTCACGCGCATTCCCGAGCTGAAGACGATCTCGGTCGACGGCAAGGTCGTGAAGATCGGCGCGGCGGTCTGCCATGCCGACGTCGCCGCGAACGCGCCGATCCAGAACGCGCTGCCGGGCCTCGCGCAACTGGCCGCGCATATCGGCGACCGCCAGGTGCGCGCGCTCGGCACGCTCGGCGGCTCGCTCGCCAACGACGACCCGGCCGCCGACTATCCCGCCGCCGTGCTCGGTCTCGGCGCGACCGTGGTGACGGACCGCCGCCGCATCGCCGCCGACGACTTTTTCCTCGGCATGTACGAGACCGCGCTCGAACCCGACGAGCTGATCGTGGCCGTCGAGTTTCCGGTTCCGGAACGTTCGGCCTACGAAAAGTTTCGCAATCCGGCCTCGCACTTCGCGCTGACGGGCGTGTTCGTGGCGCAGTTCGCCTCGGGCGTGCGCGTGGCCGTGACGGGCGCGGCGCCGTCGGTGTTTCGCGCGACGGCGCTCGAAACCGCGCTCACGGCGAGCTTCACGGCGCAGGCGGCGCGCGCGGTCACGATCGGCGCGGACGGCTTGAACGGCGATCTGCATGCGAGCCCCGAGTATCGGGCGCACCTGATTCCGGTGCTCGCGGCGCGCGCGGTGACGAAGGCGCTCGGTTAGGCGCGTGCGGGAATCGGCGTCCGTTCGCGCGACTTTCTGCGCGCGCGGACGCCGGTGCTGCTCGCCCACCTTCCGCCCGCCACCAAGGAAAACGCTCGCGCAGTCAAAGGCCGCCATGCTCCCCGCCACCATCGACGACACGCTCGCGCAACTCGAAGCGCAGGGCTATTTCGCGAGCCGCGAACTGGCCACGGCGCTGTTTCTCGCGCTCAAGATGCAGCGCCCGCTGTTTCTCGAAGGCGAGCCCGGCGTGGGCAAGACCGAACTCGCGAAAGCCGCCGCGGCGCTCTGCGGCACGACGCTGCTGCGCCTGCAATGCTACGAAGGTCTCGACACGGCGAGCGCGCTCTACGAGTGGGACTATCCGCGTCAGATCATGGCGCTGCGCCTCGCCGAAGCCGCCGGCGACACGCCGCGCAACGACACGCTCTATCGCGACGAATTCCTCCTCAAGCGTCCGCTGTTGCAGGCGCTTCAACCCGATCCGCAACATCCGGGCGCGCGCCGCGTGCTGCTGATCGACGAAATCGACCGCGCCGACGAGCCGTTCGAAGCCTTCCTGCTCGAACTGCTTTCGGACTTCCAGGTGTCGATACCCGAATACGGCACGGTGCGCGCGAGCGAGCCGCCGCTCGTCGTCATCACGTCGAACCGCACGCGCGAAGTGCACGACGCGCTCAAGCGCCGCTGTCTCTATCAGTGGCTCGGCTACCCGGATCGCGCGCGCGAACTCGCCATCGTCGCGGCGCGCGCGAGCGAGACCTCGGCCGATCTGCAACGCCGCGCCGTCGCTTTCGTGCATCAACTGCGCACGATGGATCTGTTCAAGGCGCCGGGCATCGCCGAAACCATCGACTGGTGCCGCGCGCTGCACGCGCTCAGCGTGACCGAACTCGATCCGCAATCGGTGCAGGACACGCTGGGCGTGCTGCTCAAGTATCAGGACGATCTCGCGCAGCTCGACGCGCAACGGATCGCCGACACGCTCGCGCTCGCGGAGTAATGTCGATGCCGATGCCGCGCGCGCCCGCGCTTGCCACTTCGCTCACCGCCGCTTCCCGCGCATCGGACGCGCACGGCGGCCCGCCCATGCTCGCGCGCAACGTCGTGCACTTCGTGCGCGTGCTGCGCGGCGCGGGCTTGCCGATGTCGGGCGCGCGCGCCGCCGAAGCCATCGACGCGCTCGCCTTCATCGACCTCGCGCGCCGCGACGACGTGCGCGCGGCGCTGGCCGCGCTGCTCACCGCCGCGCCCGACGAGCGCGAACTGTTCGACGCCGCGTTCGCGCTGTTCTGGCGCGATCCCGACTGGGAAGGCAAGCTGCGCGCGCTGCTGCTGCCGAAGGTGCGCGGCGCGCTGCCGCCGCCGCGCCGCAATAACCGTCTCGCCGACGCGCTCGCCGCGCGGGCCGCCACGCGCGCGAACGCGCCGCACCCGCCCCCAACGCACGAACAGCACGAACTGCGCGCGCACGCGACCTTCAGTGCCGAGGAGCGCCTGCGCCAGCGCGACTTCGACACGCTCACCGCCGACGAATGGCGCACGCTGCGCCACCTGATCCGCGCGCGCCGGCTGCCGCTCGCGACCGAGCGCACGCGGCGTCTGAAAACCTCGTCGCGCGGCACGCACGCCGATCTGCGCGCGAGCGCGCGTCATGCCGTGCGCGCGGGCGGCGACTGGACCGTGTGGAAATACCGCGCGCCCGTCGAGCGCAAGCTGCCGCTCGTGCTGCTGCTCGACATCTCCGGGTCGATGAGCGCCTACTCGCGCGCCGTGCTCTACTTCTGCCACGCGCTGCTGCAATCGCGCGAACGTCTGCAGGTGTTCCTGTTCGGCACGCGCCTCACCTACGCCACGCGCGCGCTGCGCGAACGCGATCCCGACATCGCGCTCGCGCAACTCGCCGCGCAGGTGGCGGACTGGTCGGGCGGCACGCGCATCGGCGCGACGCTCGCGGAATTCAACCGCCGCTGGGCGCGCCGCATGCTCGGCGGCCGCGCCACCGTGCTGATGGTCACAGACGGCCTCGACCACGACGCCACCGCCGCGCTCGACGACGAAATGGCGCGTCTGCACCGCTTCGCGCATCGCGTCGTCTGGCTCAATCCGCTGCTGCGTTACCGCGATTTCGCACCGAAGGCGCGCGGCGTGCAGGCGATGCTGCCGCACGTCGACGCGCATTATCCGGTCCACAACCTCGACTGCCTCGAAGCGCTCGGGCGCAGTCTGCGCGAGACGCCGCCGCCGCGCGCGCCACATCAAGGAGCCACACGATGGAGCTGACCGAAACCCACACGCTGCCGGTGCCGCAGCAGCGCGCGTGGGAAGCGCTCAACGACACGGCCATCCTCAAGACGTGCATCCCGGGATGCGAGAGCATCGAGCCCGACGGCGAAAACGCGTATGCTGTCGCGCTGACCGCCGCTGTCGGGCCGGTGAAGGCGCGCTTCAAAGGCCGCATGCAGCTCGCCGATATCGACGCGCCGCGCAGCTACACGATCCAGTTCGAAGGCCAGGGCGGCGCAGCGGGCTTCGGCAAGGGCGACGCGCGCGTGACGCTCGAAGCGGCCGGCGACGACGCCACGACGCTCAGCTACACCGCCCGCGCACAGGTCGGCGGCAAGCTCGCGCAGATCGGCTCGCGGCTCGTCGACGGCGCGGCGCGCAAAATCGCCGCCGAGTTCTTCAAGCGCTTCGGCGAACAGTTCGGCGGCGACGCGGAGCAAACCGCCAGCAACGAAAACGACAGCACAGCAACCGACCCGCCAGCCGCGAGCGCCGACGACACCGCGGCGACCGGCGACGAACCGCAAAAGAGGAAACGATCATGGACAGCGTGGATCTCGAAGTCCTGAAATCCAGCGTGCGCTGGCTCGAAGAAGGCCACCGCGCGTTGCTGGTGACGGTGGTAAAGACGTGGGGCTCGTCGCCGCGGCCCGAGGGCGCGATGCTCGTCGTGCGCGACGACGGCCTCGTGGCCGGCTCGGTCTCCGGCGGCTGCATCGAGGACGATCTGATCGAGCGCGTGCGCCGCGAAGGCGTGCGCATCGCGAAACCCGAAGCCGTGAAATACGGCATCAGCGCCGAAGAAGCGCATCGCTTCGGCCTGCCTTGCGGCGGCACGATCCAGCTCGTGCTCGAACCGCTCAGCGCGGCCTCGGGCATCCGCGCGCTGCTCGACGCGGTGGAGCGCGGCGAACTCGTCGCGCGCACGCTCGACATCGCAAGCGGCCAGGCCACGCTCGGTCCCGCGAGCGCCACCGACGGCATCGATTTCGACGAGCGCCGCCTGCTGACCATTCACGGCCCGCGCTATCGCATGCTGGTGATCGGCGCGGGGCAGCTGTCGCGCTATCTCTGCCAGATCGCCGTGGGGCTCGACTATCAGGTGACCGTGTGCGATCCGCGCGAGGAATACACCGACGTCTGGGACGTGCCCGGCACGACGCTCGTGCGCACCATGCCCGACGACACCGTGATCGACATGAAGCTCGACGAACGCTGCGCCGTGATCGCGCTCACGCACGACCCGAAGCTCGACGACCTCGCGCTGATGGAAGCGCTCAAAACGCCCGCGTTCTACGTGGGCGCGCTCGGCTCGCGGCGCAACAACGCGGCGCGGCGCGAGCGGCTCAAGGAATTCGATCTGAGCGAGGCGGAACTCGCGCGGCTGCACGGGCCGGTGGGCATCTATATCGGCAGCCGCACGCCGCCCGAGATCGCCGTGTCGATCCTCGCGGAAGTCACGGCGGCGAAGAACGGCGTCTCGCTGCCGACGATCCTGCAGGTCGAAGGCGCGAAGGCCGCGCGCGAGCAGGCTGCGAGTGCCGGTTCGTGTCACGTGTGAGGCGCGCGCGGTTTCGGCCGCGTTCGGCTCGACGCAGCACGCGCGACACCGCGGCGCGCGCATGAAAAACGGGCCGCGACTTGCGTCGGCGGCCCGTAGAGTGCTGCGGGATGCAGCAAATTGCGCGCCCTCGGCGGGCGCCTGTCATCGTTGTCTTGTCGCTAAACCACGCCGATTGGCGGCTTAGCCGAACAGCTTCATCGCCTGCGCGAGCGTGTTCGTCACGCCCCACACGAGCGGCACCAGCACGTAAAGCCAGAACACCGCCATCAGCGCCTTGTTCGAGGACTTCGTGGTTTGCACGGCTGCATTCGTCATGATGGTCGCTCCTTATTTACCGGCGGCCGCGAGTTGCGCGTCGCTCATGTGATGCTTCTCGTCGACGCGGCGCACCAGCAGATTGCAGATGAAACCGACCACCAGCAGCGAGGCCATGATGTGCACGGTCATCGTGTAGGCGTCGGCCTTCGCCACGCCGTGCGCCACCTGATACGCGCGCACGTAGTTCACGAGCACCGGACCCGCCACGCCCGCCGCCGCCCACGCGGTCAGCAGACGGCCGTGAATGCCGCCGACGAACGCCGTGCCGAACATGTCCGCGAGATACGCGGGCACGGTCGAGAAACCGCCGCCGTACATCGAGAGGATCAGGCAGTACGCGAGCACGAAGAACACGATGTTGCCGCTCTGCGCGAACTGCGGCACCGCGTAGTACAGCACCGCGCCGAACACGAAGAAGATGAAGTACGTGTTCTTGCGGCCGACCCAGTCCGACGCCGAGGCCCAGACGAAACGTCCGCCCATGTTGAAGAGCGAGAGCAGGCCGACGAAGCCCGCCGCGGCACCCGCCGTCACGGTGTCCTTGAAGCTTTCCTGGATCATCACCGAGGCCTGGCCGAGAATGCCGATGCCGGCCGTCACGTTCAGGAACAGCACCAGCCAGATCAGGTAGAACTGCGGCGTCTTGAGCGCCTGGTCGATATGCACGTGCGAGCGCGAAACGAGCTTGCCGCTGGTCGCGGGCGGCGTCCAGCCTGCGGGCTGCCAGCCCGGCGCGGGCACGCGGATCGCGATCGAGCCGATCGTCATCGAGATGAAGTAGGCGATGCCCAGCACCACGAAGGTCTGCGCGACGCCGACGCTCGTGTCGCTCGAGAAGTGCTTCATCAGCATCACGGAGAGCGGTGCGGCGATCATCGCGCCGCCGCCGAAGCCCATGATCGCGAGGCCGGTCGCCATGCCGCGGCGGTCCGGGAACCAGCGAATCAGCGTCGAAACCGGCGAAACATAACCGAGGCCCAGCCCAATGCCGCCGATCACGCCATAGCCGAGATACAGCAGCACGATCTGATGCAGATACACGCCGAGCGCCGAGACGAGGAAGCCGCCGCCGAAGCAGCAGGCCGCCGTGAACATCGTGCGGCGCGGGCCGACGCGTTCGAGCCACTTGCCGCCGAACGCGGCGGACAGGCCGAGGAACACGATCGCGAGCGAGAAGATCCAGCCGAGCGAGGTGAGCGTCCAGTCGTCGGGCGACGACTGCGTCACGCCGATCACTTTCGTCAGCGGCGAGTTGAACACCGAAAAGGCGTACGCCTGGCCGATGCACAGATGCACCGCGAGCGCGGCGGGCGGCACCATCCAGCGCGAAAAGCCGGGCGGTGCAATGGTGGCCTCCTTAGAGAAGAAGGGTGCGGGTGCGGTGCCGCGCGTCGAATCCGCAACGCTGCTCATTGGTCGGTCTCCTTGGGAAGCTAAATACGTCATGCCGTGCGCGCACGTGCCGGCGCCGCCTCGAAGGCGGCCGGCAATCGCTGAATGGGTCCCCGTAGCGATGGTTTTCCTGCGTGCGCGCACGAAGCGCTTACATGCCGAAAGCTCGGCACGCCCGAACGTTAGTGCCCGGCGCGAGTGTTGGCAATATGAGACAGAAATGCATATGGGCCGAACAAGCCCATGACGGAGGACAGGAGAGCGAAGAAAAGCGCTTGACTGCGGCCCTGTGAACGGGAATCGCGCGATATTTGCGCCGCGCGTGGATCGCGCGGCTCAGGGTAAATCGTTAGCGACGCGTGGCGTCAAAGCAACCCGACGGCGAAGGCGGCGGCCACTGATCCGGCGACCAGCACCACGCCGATCGTGCGGCGCTTGTTCAGTTCGGTCCACAGCAGCACGCCCGTCAGCGAGAGCAGGATCAGGCTGCCCGCGATGGTGTCCATCAACAGCACCCAGCCGATGCCCATGCCCACGCCGCGGTGCAGATTGTTGAGCGTGGCGAAGAAGGCGCTCTGCGTGCGCCGCACCGAGACCGTGTTGTTGCCCACCCAGTACTCGACGGCGAGACTCTGGCGCGGCCCCATCAGCGCGAATTGCCACGATTCGGGCTGCACCACGCTTCGGTCGCCCCACGCGACCGGATGCGCCTTCTCGCGGCGGATCTTGCCGGGCTTGCCGTCGAAGGCGAGTTCGCGCTGCAGCCAGTGCGCGAGCGCCTCGGGCGACGGCGGCCGCTCCCCGGGCAGCGCCACCTGCATCTCCTTGACCTGCGGCGCGCCCGACGAAATCTTCATCGGCCCCGCGCGATGGTTGAGCAGGAAACCGGTCACGCCGAACAGCAGACCGAGCACCGCGCCCCACAGGCCCACCCAGCCGTGCACCTTGCGCAGCCATTTGATGAAGGTCGCGCGGCGCGAGCGCTGGCGACGCGCGGCGCGATCGGCAGCGTCGAGCGGTCTGGTGGACGCACCACCTGACGCATTAGCGGACGGATTGGCGGCATTGCGGGCGGAAGGCGATTCGATCGCGATCTCGTCGACACGGGCATTCACGGGAGCACTCCAGACACGGCGCCGCGCCATGCGCCGCAGCCAAGCTTACAAATGAGAATAGTTATTATTACATATTCGAAAGCCGGGCCGCCGCGAAACCCGCCGTGCGGCCGTCCGCACGCTGGGACGGCGGCGGCGCTTGACAAGCGAATAGCATGACTTTTAAGTGAGGGGATGGCGCAAAAACGCGCATGGCCGGCGCAAAAAGCCCATCGAGCAGGCGACGCACAATCGACCCGGCACGCCCCCATCAACCGCAGCGAAGCCCCCAGAAGGCCGCCATGCGCTACGTCCTCGTTGTTTGCCTTGCCCTGCTCGCGACGCCCGGCGGCGCGAGAGCGGCCGAATTGCGCTCGCCGTTCGAACCGGCCGCGAGCGCGGCGGTGGCGACCGTGGCGACTGTCGCGACCGTCGCCGCATCCGACGCCGCCGAGCAGGCGCCCTACACCAACGAGGCGGAAACCCAGACCTTCACGATCAACGCCGACGGCTCCTACACCAAGACCGACACGCTCACGCTGCGCGTGAACACCGAAGCGGGCATCGCGCGCGCGGGCCAGTATTACGTGTGGTTCAACCGCGAGATGGCGCACGTCGAGATTCTCGACGCGTGGACCGAGGACGCCCGGGGCGGCCGTCACGACGTGCGTCCCGACCAGATCCGCGATGTGCAGGAAGTGCGCTCGTTCGACGCGCCGATGTTCCAGGACGTGCAGGACAAGGTGATCGTGTTCCCCGCCGTCGAGCCCGGCGCGCGCGTGCATCTCACCTGGCGCAAGACGCAGCGCGTGCCGCTCGTGCCCGGCTGGTTCAGCGACTTCACGCCGCCCGACATGGCGCCCACGCATAACTTCCGCGTGATCTACGACCTGCCCGCGAACGTGCCGCTCTACGCCGACGCGCGCGGTTTCACGTCGATTGCACCCGTCACCGCGCGCGGCCGCACACGCTACGAATTCCGCTACGACAAGCGCAATTTCGGCCGCCTCGAATATGGTTCGGTTTCCTACGTAAGCTACGGCGACCGGCTGATGGTCTCCACCTTCCCCGACTACGCGGCGTTCGCGCGCGTCTATCGCGAAGCGGCCGTCGACGCGAGCGCGCGCGACCCCGCCGTCGTGCAGCTCGCGCGCACGCTCACTGCGCGCGACGCCACCGAACGCGCGAAAGCGCAGACGCTTTACGACTGGGTGCGCCGCAATATCCGCTACGTGGCGATGAACATCGGGCGCGGCGAGATCGTGCCGCATCGCGTGAGCGAGGTGCTCGCGAACCGCTACGGCGACTGCAAGGACCACGTGGCGCTCTACGGCGCGCTGCTCGACGCCGTGGGCGTGCGCAACACGCCCGCGCTCCTCAACAGCGGCACGATCTACACGCTGCCCGCCGTGCCCGGCTTCGGCGTGATCAATCACGTCATCACGTGGCTGCCGGGCTTGCAGATGTTCGCCGACTCCACCGCGAGCAACGTCGAGTTCGGCTATCTGCCGTCGACCGACATGAACCGCCAGACCGTGCTGGCCGGCGACGGCTCGCTGATGAGCACGCCCGCCACCGCCACCACCACGCGCGACAGCGATCTCGACATCACCGTGGCGGCCGACGGCTCGGCGCGCTTCGTCTATCGCCTGCAATCGGAAGGCTGGGCCGCCGAGCAGACGCGCAGCGTGCTGCGTCTGCAAACGCCCGCGCAGCGCGAGGAATCGCTGCAATGGGAATTGCGCAACGCGAATCTGCGCGGCAGCGCCACGCTCGCGTCGAGTCCGCTGGACGCGACGGGCGGCCCGCTCGTCGTCACGCTCACGGGCACGCTGGACGGCTTCGTCGATCCGCAGATGACCACGCCGGTGCCGACGCTCACGAGCCTCGTGGGCGGGCTCGACGCGAATCTGCGCTACTGGCTCGGCGAGACGCGCCGCACGCAGCCGTTCGTGTGCCGCAACGTGGAGATGACCGAACGCGCGCGCATTGCGCTGCCCGCGAGCCTGCGCGTGCTCGACGTGCCGTCGCCGCAACAGGCCGACAACGCTTTCGTCGATTACCGCTCGCAGTATCGGCTCGACGCGCAGGCGAACGTGTTGCGCGTGACGCGCACCGGACGCACGCATTTCGCAAGCGACGTCTGCAGCGCCGACGAATTCACGCAGATGCGTCCGGCCTTCGAAACGATGGCGCGCGACCTGCGCGCGCAGTTGATCGTGAAGCCCGCGTCGAAGCCCTTGTTGACGCCCGAAACGGGCGCGGACTAGGCGCGATCGTCAAACCGGCCAGAGCGGCCCTTCCTGCATCGCACCGATCTGCTCGCGCAATTCGAGAATGCGCTCTTCCCAGTAGCGCTGCGTGTTGAACCACGGAAACGCGGCCGGAAACGCGGGATCGTGCCAGCGGCGCGCGAGCCACGCCGAATAGTGGATGAGGCGCAGCGTGCGCAGCGCTTCGATCAGATGCAGTTCGCGCGGATCGAATTCGCTGAAATCCTCGTAGCCCGCGAGCAGCTCGGCGAGCGCGCGCGATGCGCCTTCGCGGTCGCCGGGCAGCAGCAGCCACAGATCCTGCACGGCGGGACCCATGCGGCTGTCGTCGAAGTCGACGAAATGCGGGCCGGCGTCGGTCCAGAGCACGTTGCTCGGATGGCAGTCGCCATGCAGACGCAACTGGCGCACGTCGCCCGCGCGCTCGAACGCCGCTTCGACGCCTTCGAGCGCGAGCCCGATCGCGGCCTGCCACGCGCCGCGCACGTCGGCGGGCACGAAGTCGTGCTCGATCAGCCAGTCGCGCGGCTCGTAGCCGTAGCTCTGAATGTCGATGGACGGCCGCGCGCGATACGGCTGCGTCGCGCCCACGGCGTGGATCCGTCCGATGAATCGGCCGATCCATTCGAGCACGTCGCTGCGGTCGAGTTCGGGCGCGCGGCCGCCGCGCCGTTCGAACAGCGCGAAGCGAAAGCCCTCGAATTCATGCAGCGAACGGCCCTCCAGCACGCGTGCGGGCACGGCCGGAATCTCGCGCGCGGCGAGTTCGGCCACGAAGGCGTGCTCTTCCAGAATCGCTTCGTCGCTCCAGCGCTGCGGGCGGTAGAACTTCGCGACCAGCGGCTGCGCGTCTTCGACGCCGACCTGATAGACGCGGTTTTCGTAGCTGTTGAGCGCGAGCATGCGGCCATCGGTGCGCTCGCCCGCGGGCATCAGCACGCTGTCGACGGCGTCGAGCACGCACTCGGGCGTCAGGCGCGCGTAAGGTGCGGCCTGGGCCGAATCGGCCGAATCCGCCGGTTGCGGCTCGTCGGAGGGGAAGGAGGTATCGTCGTTCATCCCCGCATTGTGCATCTTGCGGAGCGCGGCGGCGAGCCGCAAACGTGGGGGTCGGGGAAGGTTTGGTTGCCGCGCGGCCGCGCAGTCAAACGTTAAACCGGACGGCCAGGCAGGCAGTGGGGGCAAGCCCCTTTTCGTAGATCTCGCTTAGATCGCGCGTGGCACGCGCGCAGGCAGAGGCAGACAGCGACAGACAGCGGCGCGCGCGCAGACGGGCCGGGGATCGGCCCGCGAGGCGCAGTGGCGCTCAGTGGACTTTCGCGCCGGCGGGCATGACGTGCTCGCCCGTGTCGATCAGATCTTCGAGAAAAAAGGGCTCGGTATTGAGCTCTTTCGACGCGCCGGGCTCGCCGCTGTACCACGTGACCATGGCCATGTCGCCGAGAATACGTTGCACGATGCCGCGCGCCCCATTGGGCACGGCGATATGGACGGTGCGGACGATAGAACCGATTTGCATGATGTTTCCCCGTTCCCATTGCCGGCTTTCCCGCAGGAAAGACCGGTCACTGTACTGACAAAAACCGCTGCGCACACCACCAGGTTGCGCATGCATCCAACCTGCTCCGACGGCCCGCGTGCACGACGGCATGCACGATTGCGTTCACCACGGCATGCAGCTTCGGATTCGCTGTGCAAGCGCGTTTTGGGCCAACCGGTTTCCCCATTGTTGCCTGTTTGGGCACGCCCGCAAAGCAAAAAAATAGGGGGCCGAACAATGGCAAAGCCCGCCGCAGACGGGCATGCTGTTACTTTCGCACGCCGCGCGCCTTCGTGCAGCGTCGAATACAGCGTATTCCGTGGCGCTGTTCGGCGAATCCCGCCCGGGCCGCGAAGACCCGTCTCGCGTTGCGCGATTGCGTCGCCCACAACACTTACGAGACGCTGACTGTACCAGATGGTGAACCGGCGCCCGCCTTTCCACCCTTTCGCGTTCGGCACGCGAAGTGCGCCGGCACACACGTCCACGCGAAAGAACACGCACACGAGCGCACGCAAGCACACGCAAGCACGCGCAAGCACACACGCAGCCCCATACGCGAGCACGCGCCCAGCCGCCGAAGCCGGTGCGCCACGCGTGAAACCCCCATGCAGCGAGGCTGCAACACGGGTGCACACGGGCGCGCGCAGGCGCTATAGTCCAGTCCCAAGGAGACAAACGGCGCGCCGCAAGGGCGAGCCGCCACCGACCACCCCCGATAGCGATCGGACCACCACCAGATAAACACAAGCCGTCCGGACCAGGCGCGCGCGCTGCGCACGCATCGGCGCGGCGCATCGCCCTGAGCGAAGGAATCGCTGTTCCATGTGGATCGTCCGGCTCGCACTCAAGCGCCCGTATACGTTCGTCGTGCTCGCGTTGCTGCTGTTGATCGTCGGGCCGCTGACGATCGTGCGCACGCCCACGGACATCTTCCCGAACATCGACATTCCCGTGCTCTCGGTCATCTGGACCTACACGGGCCTGCCCGCCGACGAGATGTCGCGGCGCATCGCGCTCAACTACGAGCGCGGGCTTTCCGTGGCCGTGAACGACATCGAGCACACCGAATCGACGTCGCTCAACGGCATCGCGATCGTGAAGATTTTCTTCCAGCCGCACGCGAACGTGCAGGAAGCGCTCGCCGAAGTCACCGCGCTCTCGCAGACGCAACTGCGCCAGCTGCCGCCCGGCATCACGCCGCCGAACATCCTGCGCTACAACGCCTCGACCGTGCCGATCCTGCGGCTCTCGCTGTCCTCGCAGCAACTCACCGAGCAGGAACTGTTCGACTACGGCAACAACTTCCTCAAGACGCAGCTCGCCACCGTGCCGGGCGCGAGCGCGCCGCTGCCGTATGGCGGCAAGCAGCGGCAGATCATGGTCGACATCGACCAGCGCGAATTGCAGCAGCACAATCTCTCGCCGATGGACGTCGTCAGCGCGATCAGCACGCAGAATCTGATTCTGCCGTCGGGCACCGCGAAGATCGGCGCGACCGAGTATTCGGTGCTGATGAACGCGAGCCCCGACACCATCGCGGGCCTCAACGACATCCCCGTGAAAACCACGGCGAGCGGCACGGTCTACATTCGCGACGTGGCGCACGTGCGCGACGGCTTCGTGCCGCAGACCAACATCGTGCGCGTGGACGGCCAGCGCGCCGCGCTGCTCACCATCAACAAGAGCGGCAACACCTCGACGCTCGACATCGTCGACCGCATCAAGGCGATGATGCCGCAACTGCGCAACCTCGTGCCGTCGTCGCTGAACATCGACCCGGTCGCGGACCAGTCGCTGTTCGTGCGCGCCTCGATCAAGGGCGTGCTGCGCGAGGCGCTGATCGCCGCCGCGCTCACCGCGCTGATGATCCTGCTGTTTCTCGGCAACTGGCGCGCGACGCTCATCATCGCCGTGTCGATTCCGCTCTCGATGATCACCTCGATCATCGCGCTCGCAGCGCTCGGCGAAACCATCAACATCATGACGCTCGGCGGCCTCGCGCTCGCCGTCGGCATTCTCGTTGACGACGCAACGGTCGCCATCGAAAACATCAGCCAGCAACTCGAACAGGGCAAGACGCTCGAACAGGCGATTCTCGACGGCGCGCATCAGATCGCGATTCCCACGCTGGTGTCCACGCTCTCGATCTGCATCGTGTTCGTGCCGATGTTCCTGCTCACGGGCGTCGCGCACTATCTGTTCATTCCGCTCGCGGAAGCCGTGGTGTTCGCGATGCTCGCCTCGTACTTCTTCTCGCGCACGCTGGTGCCGACACTCGCGAAATACCTGCTGCGCCATCACAAGAGCGCGGACCTTCATCACGAAACCACGCGCAATCCGTTCATGCGCGTGCACCTCGCGTTCGAACGCGGCTTCGAGCGCACGCGCGGGCGTTATCGCGCGTTTCTCGCGGCGCGCGTCGCGCATCCCGTGGGCTTCGTCACGCTCTTTCTGGCCTGTTGCGGCGCCTCGCTGCTGCTGATGCCTTTCCTCGGACGCGACTTCTTTCCGCAAGTCGATGCGGGCACCATCGCGCTGCATCTGCGCGCGAAGACCGGCATGCGCGTGGAAGAAACGGCGGTGCTCACCGACCGCGTCGACGCGCGCATTCGCGCGCTGATTCCCGCGCGCGAGCTGCATTCGATCATCGACAACATCGGCCTGCCGGTGTCGGGCATCAATCTCTCGTACAGCAACACCGGCACCATCGGCACCTCGGACGCCGACGTGCTGATCTCGCTGAACGAAGACCATCATCCGACCGCGGACTACGTGCGCAGCTTGCGCCGCACGCTCAACGACGAATTCCCCGGCGTGCAGTTCGCCTTTCTGCCCGCCGATATCGTGAGCCAGACGCTGAACTTCGGCATGCCCGCGCCTATCGACGTGCAGATCACGGGCCGCGACGCCACCGCCAACCGCGCCTTCGCCGCGCGCCTGCTCGCGAAGCTGCGCAGCGTGCCCGGTCTCGCCGACGCGCGCATCCAGCAGCCCGCCGACCTGCCGCGCATCTTCATCGACGTCGATCGCACGCGCGCGCAACAGGCGGGCTTCACGCAGAAGGACATCGCGAGCGATCTGCTCATCACGCTCTCGGGCAGCCAGCAGACCACGCCCACGTTCTGGCTCAATCCGATGAACGGCGTGAGCTACAACGTGGTCACGGAAGCACCGCAATACACGATCGATTCGCTCCAGTCGCTCGCCAACATTCCGCTCACCGCGAACGGCCGCAGCAATATTCTCGGCTCGCTCGCGAGCATGCAGCGCGAGGCGGGCGAGGCCGTGGTCTCGCACTACAACGCGCAGACCGCCGTCGATATTTACGGCAGCGCCGACGGCCGCGATCTCGGCGCGGTCTCCGACGACATCCGCAGGATCATCGACAACTCGCGCGCCCAGTTGCCCAAGGGCTCGGCCATCGAGTTGCGCGGCCAGGTGCAGACGATGAACGACTCGTTCTCCGGATTGTTCGGCGGACTCGTGTTCGCGATCGTGCTCGTCTATCTGCTGATCGTGGTGAATTTCCAGTCGTGGCTCGATCCGTTCATCATCATCACGGCGCTGCCGGGCGCGCTCGCGGGCATCGTCTGGATGCTGTTTCTCACGCACACCACGCTCTCCATTCCCGCGCTCACGGGCGCGATCATGTGTATCGGCATCGCCACTGCGAATTCGATTCTCGTCATCAGCTTCGCGCGCGAGCAGTTGCGCGAACATGGCGACGCCGCGCGCGCGGCCATCGAAGCGGGCTTCACGCGCTTTCGTCCCGTGTTGATGACCGCGCTCGCGATGGTGATCGGCATGGTGCCGATGGCGCTCGGGCTCGGCGAAGGCGGCGAGCAGAACGCGCCGCTCGGGCGCGCGGTGATCGGCGGCCTGCTCGTGGGCACGCTCGCGACGCTGGTGTTCGTGCCCGTGGTGTTCTCGCTCGTCTATCGCAAGCTCGCCGCGCGCCGCCAGCGCGCCATCGAACACGTCGTACCGAAACCATGACGACTTCTCCCCTTCTCACTTTCACGCCGACCGATCATGCACGCTGACGCGCCGCCTCCCGATTCTCGTGAACCTCGCGAACATCGCCGCACGCGCCGCTGGCCGCTGGCCGTCGCCGCGCTCGTCGTGATCGCGCTCGCGGCGCAAGGCATCTGGTCGCGCCACAGCGCGCACGCGGCGCTCGAACAGGACGCGCAGCATGCAAGCGTGCTGAGCGTGCAGGTGGTCTCGCCGCAGCGTTCGCAACACGCGCTCGATCTCGTGCTGCCGGGCAACGTGCAGGCCTTTCTTGACACGCCCATTTACGCGCGCACCAACGGCTATCTGCGCAAGTGGTACGTCGATATCGGCGCGCATGTGAAGGCGGGTCAGTTGCTCGCGGAAATCGACGCGCCCGAAGTGGACGATCAGTTGCGCGCGGCGCGCGCCGATCTCGCGAACGCCGAGGCCAATTACGCGCTCGCGAAAACCACCGCCGACCGCTGGACGCAGATGCTGCAAAACCGCTCGGTCTCGAAGCAGGAAACCGACGAAAAGGTCGGCGACATGCTGGCGAAAAAAGCCACGCTCGACGCGGCGCGTTTCAACGTGTCCCGGCTCACGCAGTTGCAGTCGTATCAGCGCGTGACCTCGCCGTTCGACGGCATCGTCACGGCGCGCAACGTGGACGTCGGCGCGCTGATCGACGCGGGCAGTTCGGGCGGTCCGCAAAAGGAGCTGTTTCATGTGGCGCAGGCCGACCGGCTGCGCGTCTATGCGAACGTGCCGCAAGCGTACGCGCAGCAGATCCGGCCCGGCGCGCACGCGTATCTGACGCTCAACGAAACGCAGGGCGCGCGCTATCCGGGCGTGATTGCGCGCTCGGCGGGCGCGGTCGATCCGCAGCAGCGCACGATGCTCGTCGAAGTCGACGTGAACAACGCCGATGGCACGCTGCTGCCCGGCGCCTACGCGCAGGTGCATTTCGCGCTCGACGGCGCGGCGACGCCGCTCACGCTGCCCGGCAATGCGTTTCTGTTCCGGCCGCATGGCGTGATGGTCGCGACCGTCGATGCAAACGATCGCGTGAAGCTCGTGACGGTGACGCTCGGCACCGACTTCGGCACGCGCGTGGCCGTCGCCGACGGACTCGGCGCGCAGGCGCGCGTGATCGTCAATCCGCAGGATTCGATCGTCGACGGCACGCCGGTGCGCATCGTCGAGCCGAACGCGAAGAAAGCCGCGCCCGCCGGTTCGGAGTCGGAGGGATCATGACGCGGCGCTTTCTCGATCTCGCCGCGCGGGCCTTGTGCATCGTCGGCGTGAGCGCGCTCGTCGCCGGCTGCAAGGTCGGCCCCGACTACGTACGGCCGACGGCGCAGGTCGCCGCCACTTACAAGGAAACCGACGCCGACGCGAAAGCGCTCGACGGCACCGGCTGGGCGCTCGCGCAGCCCGCCGACGGCGCGCCGCGCGGCGCGTGGTGGCAGATCTACGGCGACACCGAACTCGACGCACTGGAAACCCGCGTCGCCGAAGCGAACCAGAACGTGCAGGCCGCACAGGCGCGCTTTCGCGCGGCCCGCGCGAACGTCGCGCAGCAACGCTCCAGCTTCTTTCCGGTCGTGACCGCCGGCGGCGACTTTTCGCGCGCGCGCACCTCGGAGAACCTCGCGTACACCTCGAAGGCCGGGCGCACGATCAACGACTACAGCGTGGGCCTCGACGCCACCTGGGAACCCGACGTCTGGGGACGCGTCGCGCGCAGCGTCGAAAGCGCGCGCGCCAACGCGCAGGCGAGCGCCGCGGACATGCAGGCCGTGCTGCTCTCGATGCAGGCCGAACTCGCGACCGATTATTTCGAACTGCGCGGCATCGACCGCGAGCGCCAGTTGCTCGACGACACGCTCGCCGCCTATCGCGAGTCGCTCGCGCTCACGCAGCATCGCTACGACGGCGGCATCGCCACCGACGCCGATGTCGGCCAGGCGCAGACGCAATTGCAGACCACCGAGGCGCAGGCGATCGATCTCGGCGTGCAGCGCGCGCAGCTCGAACACGCCATCGCGATTCTCACGGGACAGCCGCCTTCCACGTTCACGCTCGCTGTGCTGCCCGGCGCGCCGCTCTCGGCGCAACCGTTCGCCTCGCCGCCCGGCGTACCGTCGACGCTGCTGGAGCGCCGCCCCGACATCGCCGCCGCCGAGCGTCGCGTGGCCGCCGCCAATGCGCAGGTCGGCGTGGCCACGGCGGCGTTCTTCCCGAGCCTGATGCTCGCGGTGACGGGCGGTCTGGAGGCGACGAACTACAGCCAATGGCTCGTCGCGCCCGCGCGCTTCTGGTCGCTCGGCCCGGCGCTCGCGGGCACGCTGCTCGACTTCGGCGGACGCGAGGCGGTGCGCGACGAGGCGCGCGCGCAATACGACGCCAGCGTCGCGCAGTATCGGCAAACCGTGCTCGACGCGTTCGGCCAGGTCGAGGACAACCTCGCGGCGCTGCGCGTGCTCGAACAGGAAGCCGTGGCGCAGGATCGCGCGGTGGACGCCGCGAAGCGCACGCTGGCGATCGTCGAGGATCGCTACAAGAACGGTGCGATCACGTATCTCGATGTGGTGGTCGCGCAGACCACGACACTGTCCAACGAGCGGCAGGCGGTGGCGATCGCGCGGCGGCGGCTTGCGGCGAGCGTCGCGCTCGTGAAGGCGCTTGGCGGCGGATGGCGCGCGGCGGCGCTGGATTCGGTCGATGGGGACGCGCCGACGTCGGCTTCGGCGTCGGCTTCGGCGTCGGCTTCGGCGTCGGCTTCGGTTGCTCGCGCAACCAGCGACGCGGCCTCTTCCTCTGCTTCGTCCGCTCCTTCGCACAACTGACGCTGTCGCAGCACGCAAAACCCGCCCCACGCTGCCAATCGACGCGGCACGGATCGTGCAACAGGCGTATCGTTGCGCCTTTGCCATTTTCCGCAAGGAGTTCCAGTCGTGACCGCATCACCGGGCGCCGACCGCAAGACCGCGCCCAGCAGCGCCTCCGCCGCTTCCCCGAGCGCGACCCTTCCCTATATCGAGCGCGGCAGCCCCGCCTTCTGGCGCGCGAGTCTCGCGCTGCTGTTCGCGGGCTACGCCACGTTTTCGCTGCTCTACTGCGTCCAGCCGCTCCTGCCCGCGTTCTCGCAGACGTTCGGCGTAAGCCCCGCGCAAAGCAGTCTCTCGCTCTCGTTTTCCACCGCCGCGCTCGCGGGCGCGATCTTCGTCGCGGGCTTCTTCTCCGAAGGCTGGAGCCGACGCGCGATGATGACGGCTTCGCTCACGGCCTCGTCGCTGCTGGCGCTCGCCGTCGCGTTCGTGCCCCACTGGGAAACATTGCTGGTGCTGCGCACGCTCGAAGGCATCGCGCTCGGCGGCGTGCCCGCAGTCGCGATGGCCTGGCTCGCCGAGGAAATGCATCCCGAAGGGCTCGGCCTCTCGATGGGTCTCTACGTCGGCGGCACCGCGATCGGCGGCATGGCCGGACGCGTGATCACCGGCATCTGCACCGACCTGTTCGGCTGGCGCGTGGCCGTGGCCGTGATCGGCGTGCTGGGGCTCTGCTCGATGTTCGCGTTCCGCTCGCTGCTGCCGCCGTCGCGCCATTTCGTGCCCAAACGCGGGCTCGGCTTCTCGCATCACCGCGCGGCGCTCATCCGCCACTTCGGACGGCCCGGCCTGCCCGTGCTGTTCGTGATGGGTTTCGTGCTGATGGGCAGCTTCGTCACGCTCTACAACTACATCGGCTACCGGCTGATCGCGCCGCCGTACAGCATGAGCCAGGCGGCCATCGGCGCGATCTTCCTCGTCTACCTGACCGGCGTGGTGGCCTCGCCGTGGTCGGGCCGCATGGCCGACACCTTCGGTCGCGGACGCGTGCTGATCGCGAGCCTCGCGCTGATGCTCGCGGGCGTCGTGCTGACGATGTTCACGCCGCTCTACGCGATCGCCGCGGGCATCGCGTGCCTGACGATCGGCTTCTTCGCGGGCCACGCGGTCGCGAGCGGCTGGGTCGGCCGGCTCGCGCGCGAAGCCAAGGGCCAGGCCGCGGCACTCTATTTGCTGGCCTATTACCTGGGTTCGAGCATCATGGGTTCGGTCGGCGGCCACTTCTGGGCCGGCTGGGGCTGGAGCGGCGTCGCGGGTCTGGTCGCCGTGCTGCTGGTGGCCGGGCTGGCGCTGGCAAGCGTGTTGCGCGCGCGAACGCGAAGGCGCGGCTTGATCGGTCAGGTCCGGCGGGGCGGCTGAGGGTGCATCAACGGTGCATCAAACGGCGCAGCCCGGATGCATTCGAGCGCGCATTCGAAGCTGCATTCGAAGCGACATTCGACGCAGCACGCATCGAATCGAAAGCTGTTCGTAACCTGAAGTCGCTGCGCGCGCGCACCGCACGGTGTCCGTCGCGACGCCGCGAGGTCCCGCCACACGGGCCTGCGCGGCCGTGCGGCGGCGCACACGCGGCACGCGTGGGAGGCGTCTCGTTTGCAAGCCTCACCTATACTCGATTCAGGCCCGCAGCCGCAGCGCCGCACGCCGTGCGACAGAAGAAAGCCGTTTGAACGCGCCGCGCCTGCCGCCCCACGAAAAAAGGAGACGAGCATGGAAGGATATTTCACGATCGGCGATTTCGTGATGATCATCCCGATGGCCCTTGCCGGCGCGCTCTTTCTCGGCGCCTTGCCCTGCGCGACCGAATTCCGGCACAACACCTTGCGCGTGATCGGCGCACTGATCGGCGCCATGGTCGCGGTCGCGCTGGTCGAAACGTTGCCGGCGCTGATGTAGCGATTCAGACGGCGCGCAACGGCGCGGACACTGCGGACGTTTGGGGGTTCCGCGTCGTCTGCGAGGTTGTCTGGCGTGGCTGACGTGCGCTTGAGTCCGCTCAGGCGCATGCAGGCGCGCCGTCATGCGCGGACGCCTGGGCGTGCCGCGCTACTTGCCGCGCATGTCAGCGCAAACCGCACTCCCCTACACCCGGCTGCAATCCCTTGAGCTGACGCGCGGCCGCGCGCCAGTACGCCTCGCGCGTCGTCGCGGATGCGGCGGCATCGTCCGCATCATCATGGTCGGCGACGAGCGCGGGCAGCGCGACCCACGGCAGCGTCGGATACAGATGATGTTGCCGATGCAGATGATGATTCATCAGCATCAAGCCGATCACGCGCGGCACCCGAAAGTCGCGCGAGCGACCCGGCTCGTCGAGCGCGACGCCGTAGTGCGGCAGGTTATCCGCGAGCGACAGCCACAAGCCGCGCGCGAACATCGCCGCGGCCAGCACCGGCCACGCCTTCCCGTACAGCGCGAACGCGCACGCATACAGCGCCAGCGAGCAGAGCCAGTCGCGCCGTGCGCGGCGGCGCTTTTGCGGATCGGTCGCGTGATTCACAAAAAGACGCTGCACCTGAACGTCCTCGGCGCTCGCGCGTTCGCCGGGCGTGCCCACGCCGCGCGCGACGAGCGTGCGCGCGAGCCGCACTGGCAGAAACGCGAGCAGCGGCACGAGCAGTTCGCCCACATACAGGCCGCCAAGCAGCCGCACGTACCACGCGAGGCGACGCAGCCAGCGCGGGCCGTGTGCATCATCGACGTCGGGACGATCGAACGCCTCGCGCGTGAAGCGGTGATGCATCAGGTGTCCGAAACGCACGGCGTCGAACGGCATCGCCATGCCGATGGCCAGCAAGCGCGCGACGATTTCGTTCGCGCGTCGCGAGCGCAGCAATTGCCCGTGGATGCCTTCGTGAATCAATCCCCAGTGGATCGGCGTGGCGAGCACGACCGGCACGAGCGACGCCATCAGCGCGAAAGTCGGGCCGCCCGCCGCGCGCAACAGCAGTGGCAAACCGAACAACTGATACGCGAGCGCAAGCGTGGCGACGGCGATGAGCGCGGTGTTGGCGCGCAGATCGGGTTTGCGTGCGGGTTTGCGTGCGGGCATGCGGCGGCCTGCCGTGCCGGCGGACGCGCGCGGCGCAGCAGCAGGCGGTGCGGACGCTGCCTCGCCCAGGGTACGTACGGCGCTCGTCGACTCCATCGGCAATCCTCAGTGCAAAGACTGCCGCGACGTTAGCAGCGCTCCGTGACAGCCCCAGGACGCGCAGCCTTCGGCGTCGCAAGGCCTGTCACCGCGCATGACAACGTTGATGCCGAATAAAAAACGCCTCGCATGAAGCGAGGCGTCGGGCGTCCATCTTCACGCGTCCGCACACCGGACGCGCGCGATCAGATGTGCTGATCGGTCGACGGCTTTTCCCACAGATTCACGCCGCCTTCGGTCGCGAAACGATCAATCTCGGCCAGCTCTTCGGCCGAAAACTCGATGTTCTTCAGCGCCGCCACGTTCTCGCGCACCTGCTCCGCGCGGCTCGCGCCGATCAGCGCCGAGGTCACGCGGCCGCCGCGCAGCGTCCAGGCGATCGCCATCTGCGCGAGGCTCTGGCCGCGACGCTGCGCGAGTTCGTTGAGCTTGCGCACGTGCTCGATGTTCTGCGCGCTCAGATGCTCGCTCTTGAGCGAACCGCCGCCCGGACGGTTCACGCGCGCATCTTCCGGCACGCCGTTCAGATACTTGTTCGTGAGCAGGCCCTGCGCGAGCGGCGTGAACGCGATGCTGCCCGTGCCGATGTCTTCGAGCGTGTCGAGCAGATCGTGCTCGATCCAGCGGTTGAGCAGGTTGTACGACGGCTGATGAATCAGCAGCGGCACCTTGTACTCGGCCAGCAGTTTCGCCATTTCACGCGTCTTCTGCGCCGAATACGACGAGATGCCCACGTACAGCGCCTTGCCCTGCTGCACGGCCGTGGCGAGCGCGCCGGCGGTTTCTTCGAGCGGCGTTTCCACGTCGAAACGGTGCGAGTAGAAGATGTCGACGTAATCGAGGCCCATGCGCTGCAGGCTCTGGTCGAGGCTCGCGAGCACGTACTTGCGCGAGCCGCCGCCCTGGCCGTACGGACCCGGCCACATGTCCCAGCCGGCCTTCGACGAGATCAGCAGCTCGTCGCGGTACGGACGGAAATCGTCCTTGAAAATACGGCCGAAATTGGTTTCGGCGCTGCCGTACGGCGGGCCGTAATTGTTCGCGAGGTCGAAGTGCGTGACGCCGAGATCGAAGGCCGTGCGCAGAATGTCACGCTGCGTCGAAATCGGCGTGGTGTCGCCGAAGTTGTGCCACAGGCCGAGCGAGAGCGCCGGCAGCTTGAGTCCCGACTTGCCGCAAAAGCGGTATTGCATCTCCGAATAGCGTTCAGCAGCTGCTTCGTAGGCCATCGTTTGAATCCTCGACGAGAACAGGTTTTCAGGAAGTCCGGCGGCGGCGCCCGATACACGCGAATGCCGCTCCAGCAGCGGCTTGCGCCCGCTCGATACGCCGCGCGGGCTGCCATGTTAGCCAATCCGCGCGATGCGTGCAGAGGCCCATCATGTGGGATGCGAACATGGACGCCAAAGCGCGGCTCGCCTACACTGCGGCGTCCGTCCAACCCCGGGAGGTCTCTTATGATGAAAGCGGTTTCGTTCGCGCTGATCGCCTGCGGCGTGGTGCTGCTCTACTTCGGCGGCCAGTCGTTTCACTCGTTCTCGAACGACGTTTCGCGCCTCGTGACGGGCGCGCCCACCGACCGCACGATGACGTTGATCGTGGCCGGCGTGGCCGCGACCATTGCGGGCCTCACCGGTCTCGCGCTCAGCGGCCGCCGCCGCTAGCGCATCGGCTTTACATCGGCGGCACGTCTGTTTCACGAAGGGCGCGATGCGTGACGCGCGCGCCCTTTATCGTCGAACCTGCACCGTCAAACCAGCTTGACCTCGGGCTTCGAGGCCGAGCGCGAACCCGGCAGCGGCACGTTGCTCGCGCCGTGGTAGGTGTAGACGAGCGAGAACTTTACGTCGTTGCTCTGGTTCTGACCGGCCGAATGCAACGTGTTGCAGTGGAAGAACACCACGTCGCCCTTTTGCAGCGTGGGCGACATGGCCTGCTCGATCCACGCCTGATTCTCGGGCACGTCGGAGCGGAAGAACTTGGCGGCGTCGAAGCTCGACGACGTGAACGGCGCCGTATGCGAGCCCGGCACGAACCACAGGCCGCCGTTCTCGACCGTTTCCGGCCCGAGCGCGAGCCACACGGAAACGAGGTCGTCGCGCTCGAACGACCAGTAGCGCACGTCGCGATGCCAGCCCGTGAGGCTGCCGTACGCGGGATGCTTGGTCATCATGCAGTTGTGATGCACGCGCGAGAGCATCGGCTCCTCGCCGAAATACAGCTCCATCCAGCCCGCGATTTCCGGCGACGTGGCCCACGAAGCGAATTGCGGATCACGCCCATAAGCGTCGAGCAGACGCCGCACCGTATGACCGCCCGGCGCGTCTTTCGAATCCGGCGCGCCAGGATAACGCAGGTCGGCTTCGAATTCGACCGGCGCCTGCGCCGCCTTCAACTGCTCCTGCGCGGTGCGCTTGATCTCGTCGCAACGCTCGGGCGCGACGAGGCCCGGCACGACCACGAAACCGCGCTCGCGCAGCGCCTGCACCTGTTCTTTCTTTGACTGAACTGACATGAGACTTCCGTTATTCGAGGCCTGCGAAGGCTGCGCACCGAAGCGGCTCCGATGACGCGCGAGGCGCGCAGCAGCGGCGCCCCGAGGCCTGTTTGCCCGAGCCTGCGCCGTTCGCTCGATTGTAAAGCGTGCGGGCTCGGGCGGAGACAAGCGTTAGCCATCCGGATGATATGTGTGCGTGCGCAATCCCGCGCCGGCGGCGAACGTATCCGGAGCACGCCGATGGCGCACGCGCACCGCGATGGCGAGAAAGGGCGCGATGACATGCCTCTTTATTGAGCACACGCGGGTATTAACCGACTTTCTGGCGTCACGATTCGCGTGTAGTCTGCGCGCATGCAGTTTCATCGCACTTCACCTCCAATGCGCGGACGGACCGCCAGCCAGACCTTGCCCAGCAAGGCGCTCGCCTCTTCGGGCCGATCCCCGCGCTCACTCTTTCGCCTTGCGCACGCCCAGCGTCTCGCCGCGCGAATTCCGCTATCGTGACTTCCCTGCAAACAGGCACGTTTGGTGCTCGAAGCATCACGTCGCGCGAGGCGCACACCGAACCCGATTCCGCACACGCCATGCATACCCTTTTCGATACTCGCCGTATGACTCGCGCCGCACTGAAGGCCGCGCGCCCCCGCCGTCATGTCGTCCGCGCGCTGCGCCATCACGCCGCACGCACGCACGCGCTCGCCCAGCACGTGCGTGAAGCGCGCCCCGTCGACGGCATGCGCGCCTGGTTCCACGCGTTCTTCTCGGTGCTGCGTCAGCGCGCCGGTTCGCGCCACTTCTCGCTGCGCACGCTGCTCTATCGTCCGAACACGACGCTGCGCACGCTCGCCGCGCCCTCGACCGTCCATACGGCGCGCAACACGCGCCGGCCGCGCCGCATGGGCGCGAGCAGCGAAGGCTGGTTCGGTTTCGCGATGCGTTAAAAGACACGCGCAGAAAAACAAAACCCCGCACGGGCGCGAGCCCTGCGGGGTTTTTCATGGCGCGTGCGACGCCGCTTGTGCGGCATCGAACGACGCAGCGTGCTTACGCCAGCGCGACGACGGGTTCCGTGCCGGCGGCTTCAGCCAGCGCGAGCGCCTTGTCGGTGGCTTCCCACGAGAATTCCGGCTCTTCGCGGCCGAAGTGGCCGTAAGCAGCGGTCTTTTCGTAGATCGGACGCAGCAGGTCGAGCATCTGGATGATGCCCTTCGGACGCAGGTCGAAGTGTTCGCGCACGAGCTTCGTGATGGTCGCGTCCGAAACCTTGCCGGTGCCGAACGTGTTGACCATGACCGAGGTCGGCTCGGCCACGCCGATCGCGTACGAGACCTGAATCAGGCAGCGCGACGCGAGGCCGGCGGCCACGATGTTCTTCGCGACGTAACGGCCGGCGTAGGCAGCCGAACGGTCGACCTTCGACGGATCCTTGCCCGAGAACGCGCCGCCGCCGTGCGGAGCTGCGCCGCCGTACGTGTCGACGATGATCTTGCGGCCCGTGAGACCGCAGTCGCCTTGCGGGCCACCGATCACGAAACGGCCGGTCGGGTTCACGAGGAACTTGATGTCGCCCTTGATCAGGTCGGCCGGCAGGACGGGCTTGATGACTTCTTCGATCACGGCTTCGCGCAGCGTGCCGAGGTCGATGTCCGGCGAGTGCTGCGTGGACAGCACGACCGTGTCGATCGCGTGCGGCTTGCCGTCGACGTAGCGCACGGTGACCTGCGACTTCGCGTCCGGACGCAGCCAGGGCAGACGGCCGTCGCGGCGCAGGTTCGACTGGCGCTCGACCAGACGGTGCGAAAGGTGGATCGGCAGCGGCATCAGCTCGGGCGTTTCGTCGCACGCATAACCGAACATCAGGCCCTGGTCGCCCGCACCTTGATCGAGATTGTTGTCGTGCGCGCGGTCCACGCCCTGGGCGATGTCCGGCGACTGCTTGTCGTAGGCGACGAGCACCGCGCAGCCGCGGTAGTCGATGCCGTAGTCGGTGTTGTCGTAGCCGATGCGCTTGATCGTGTCGCGCGCGACCTGGATGTAATCGACGTTGGCCGTGGTGGTGATTTCACCGGCGAGCACGACGAGACCCGTGTTGCAGAGCGTTTCCGCTGCAACGCGCGAGTATTTGTCTTGCGTAAGGATGGCGTCGAGAATCGCGTCCGAGATCTGGTCGGCGACCTTGTCCGGATGGCCTTCCGAAACGGATTCGGAGGTGAAGAAATAATCGTTTGCCACGTGTAAGGCTCCTTGTAGCTGGTGACGGTGGTACTCACGTTGCCAGCTTCGGGCCTCGAAGCGGCGACGCTTTAGCGGATTACCGGACCGGCGCGCCTGCAGATCGGTCGAAAAGAACGATGTGCGGCAAACCGGCTTCGCCCCGCAAGTTGTCAGTTAACTCGGCGAAGCCCGTATTATAGCGACTTCCCTAATTTGTCGCAGAGTCGCCGCGCGTGTTGTCAATCGCCTTCTCCAGTTCGTTTACGCCAGTCTTGGGAGCCGCATCATGCTCGGCAAGCTAGGCTCCCGTTTCGCCATCGGCCTGCTCAAGCTGTTCGCGATCTTGCCCTATGGCTTCGTCGCGCGCCTCGGCGACGGCCTTGGCTGGCTGCTTTATCAGATCCCGAGCCGCCGCAAGCGCGTCGTGCACACCAATCTGCGCCTGTGCTTCCCCGAGTGGAGCGACGAGAAGCGCGAGGACGTGGCGGGCAAGCATTTCCGCCAGGCCATCCGCAGCTATATGGAGCGCAGCGTGCAGTGGTTCGGCTCGGCGAAGAAGCTCGAAAAGCTGATCCAGCTCGACAGCGAAGTCGATCTCACCGATCCCGATCTGCCGCCCACGCTGTTCCTCGGCCTGCATTTCGTGGGGATCGAGGCGGGGTCGATGTTCCTGAACTACTCGCTGCATCGCCCGTGCGGCTCGCTGTATCAGCCGTTCTCGAACCCCGAGTTCGAAGCCGCCGCGAAAGCCGGCCGCAGCCGCTTCGGCGCCGAAATGGTCAGCCGCGCGGACAGCGCGCGCGCCGTGCTGCGCTGGCTGCGCGACCGCAAGCCCGTGATGCTCGGCGCCGACATGGACTACGGCATGCGCAATTCCACCTTCGTGCCCTTCTTCGGCGTGCCCGCGTGCACGCTCACGGCGGTCGGGCGTCTCGCGAAAGTGGGCCATGCGCAGGTCGTGCCGTTCATCGGCGAGGTGCTGCCCAATTACAAAGGTTATCGGCTGAAAATCTTCAAACCTTGGGACAATTACCCGACCGGCAACGACGAGGAAGACGCGCGCCGCATGAACGCCTTCCTCGAAGAGCAGATTCCGCGCATTCCCGAGCAGTATTACTGGGTGCACAAGCGCTTCAAGACGCGGCCGCCCGGCGAACCGAGCGTCTACTCGTAAGCGTCTCGCCACGACCGAAGGCGCGCGGGCGCGGGTCCGCGCGTCGCTTACAATAACGGCATGAAACTCAAATTCACCAAGATGCACGGCGCGGGCAACGACTTCGTCGTGCTCGACGGCTACAGCGAAGACCTCGCGCTCACGCCCGAGCGCGTGCGCGCGCTCGCCGACCGCCACTTCGGCGTCGGCGCCGATCAGTTGCTGCTGGTCGAAAAGCCGACCGTCGACGGCGTCGACTTCCGCTATCGCATCTTCAATTGCGACGGCGGCGAGGTCGAGCATTGCGGCAACGGCGCGCGCTGCTTCGTGAAATTCGTGCGCGATCGCAAGCTCACCACGGCGGACCGCATCCGCGTGCAGGTGCAGAACGGCATCATCTCGCCCGCCATGCAGCCGAACGGCGAAGTCGTGGTCGACATGGGCAGCCCGGTGTTCGAACCGGCGCGTCTGCCGTTCGACGCGAGCGGTCTCGAAGGCCGCCGCGAAGGCAACGACACGCTCTGGCCGATCGACGTGAACGGCGAGACGCGCTGGATCTCGGCCGTGTCGATGGGCAATCCCCATGCGGTGCAGGTGGTCGATGACGTCGAGGCGTATCCGGTGCTCACGGAAGGTCCGCTCGTCGAAACGCATGCGCGCTTCCCGAACAAGGTCAACGCCGGTTTCATGGAAATCGTGTCGCGCACCGAAGTGCGTCTGCGCGTGTTCGAGCGCAGCGCGGGCGAAACGCTCGCGTGCGGCACGGGTGCGTGCGCGGCGGTGGCGGCGGGCATTCGCCGCGGTCTGCTCGATACGCCCGTGAAGGTGCACACGCACGGCGGCACGCTCACGATCGACTGGGACGGCGCGCGCGACGAAAACGCGTCGCTCTTCATGGCCGGTCCGGCCACGACCGTCTTCGAAGGCGAGATCGAGCTGACGGTCTGAGTCGGCTCGGGCCGCCCGAGCCACTGCGGCACACGCAACACCCATCGGCAGTACACATCAGAAGCACCGCAGCATCGCATCACGCATGGCGCGCCGCCGCGCGCCGCTTCTTCACCGAAAGCGTCTACAACATGAACGATCGCGAAGTCGCCGACTACCTGCTCGCCCACCCCGATTTCTTCGTCGAGCACGCCGAACTGCTGGCGACGATCAAGCTCGGCAATCCGCACGGCAAGGCCGCCGTGTCGCTGCAGGAGCGCCAGATGGAAATGCTGCGCGAAAAGAACAAGCACCTCGAACTGCGCCTCGCCGAGCTGCTGCGCTACGGCCACGAGAACGACGGCATCGCCGCGCGCTTCGTGCGCTGGACTTCGCAGGTGGTCGCCGAGCGCGATCCGCATGCGCTGCCGCGCACGATCGCCGGGCAATTGCGCGCCGAATTCGACGTGCCGCTCGCGGCCCTGCGCGTCTGGGACGTCGCCGACGCCTATGCGCAAGCGGACTTCGCGAAGCACACGGGCGAGGAAGTGCGCCTGTTCGCCAACAGCCTCGACGTGCCGTATTGCGGCGCGAACACCGGCTTCGAAGCCGCGCAGTGGCTCGCCGCCGCGCCGGGCGCCGAAGGCGAGGAGCAGCCGACGCAGTCGGTCGCGATCGTCGCGCTGCGCCGCCGCGCGAACGACGAGGAAGGCGACCCGAGCGGCGACGCGTTCGGGCTGATCGTGCTCGGCTCGCCCGATCCGCGCCGCTTCCACGACGGCATGGCCACCGATTTCCTGCGCCAGATCGGCACGCTCGCGAGCGCGGCGCTCTCGCGCCTGCTGCCGCACTGACGCAGCCGCACTGAATTCGCACTGAAGCCGTGAACGCGCCCGATCCGATCGCCGACTACCTTGCCGAGCTCGAGCACGTGCGCCGCCTGTCGGCGCACACGCTGCGCGCCTACGCGCACGAACTCGACGAGCTGAAGACGCTCGCCAAGGGCCGGCCGCTCGAACGCGTCGAAGCCGCCGAGGTGCGCGGCGCGGTGGCGCGCGCGCACGCGGGCGGCCTCGCGGCGCGCTCGATCGCGCACCGGCTGTCGGCGTGGCGCGCGTTCTATCGCTGGTATGCGGGGCGTGTCGAGCTCGACGCAAATCCCGTCGCCGCCGTGCGTGCGCCCAAGCGCGCGAAGACGCTGCCCAAGGCGCTGTCCGTCGACGACGCCACGCGCCTCATGGAGGCGCCGAATCCCGCGAGCACAGGCGCGGACAGCCTCGAAACGCTGCGCGACCACGCGATGCTCGAACTGTTTTACTCGTCGGGCCTGCGCCTCGCGGAACTGGTCGGACTCGACGTGCGCTACATCCGCCGCGACGGTTACGAGTCGTCGAGCTGGTTCAAGCGCGACGCCGCCGAAGTCGAAGTGCACGGCAAGGGCAACCGCCATCGCGTCGTGCCGGTCGGCAGCAAGGCGCTCGCCGCGCTCGACGCCTGGCTCGCGGTGCGCGACGCCTGGATCAAGCACGACGACGCGCCGCTGTTCGTCTCCGTGCGCGGCAACCGCATGGCGCCGGGCGTGGTGCGCGAGCGCGTCAAGCGCGCGGCGCTCGCGGCGGGCATTCCGGCGAACGTGCATCCGCACGTGCTGCGGCACTCGTTCGCCACGCATCTGCTGCAATCGAGCGGCGATCTGCGCGCCGTGCAGGAACTGCTGGGCCATGCGAGCATTTCGGCCACGCAGGTCTACACGTCGCTCGATTTCCAGCATCTCGCCAAGGTCTACGACAACGCCCATCCACGCGCGAAGAAGCGCGATTAGGGGCAATCAGACGGAGGCAATCAAGCGGCCTCCGCCGCGACCGGCCCGAACACTCCGGCGCGCGCGTGATCCTGAGCGACACGCGGCGCGCCCGCAAGCGGCAGGCGCAACGCCCGCCGCCGCATCACCTTTAGCGAAGCCATCATGAATATCGTCACCCTCAAGCCGTCGAAAGAAAAATCCCTGCTGCGCCGCCATCCCTGGGTCTACGCGAACGCGATCGACCGCGTCGAAGGCAAGCCCGCGTCCGGCGCCACGGTGATCGTGCGCGCCCACGACGGCCGCTTCCTCGCGCGCGCCGCCTACAGCCCGCATTCGCAGATCCGCGCGCGCGTCTGGAGCTTCGACGAAAGCGAACCCATCGACCACGCGTTCTTCAAGCGCCGCGTGCAGCGCGCGCTCGCCCATCGTCAGGCGATGGTGCGCGACACCGGCGCCGTGCGTCTGATCTTCGGCGAGGCGGACGGTCTGCCCGGCCTGATCGTCGACTGGTACACCGAAGACGTCGCGCAGAACCCGCGCGGCCAGCTCGTCTGCCAGTTCATGGCGGCGGGCGTCGAGGCGTGGAAGGAGGCGATCGTCAACGCGCTGACCTCGGCGACCGGCTGCCCGAACGTCTACGAGCGCTCGGACGTCTCGATCCGCGACAAGGAAGGGCTCGAACAGATCACCGGCCTGCTCGCCGGCGACGAACCGCCCGAAACGATCATCGCGAACGAAAACGGCGTGCGTTATCACGTCGACGTGCGCAACGGCCACAAGACCGGTTTCTATGTCGATCAGCGCGACAACCGCGCGCTCGTGCAGACCTGTGCGCAAGACCGCGACGTGCTCAACTGCTTCTGCTACACGGGCGGCTTCTCGCTCGCGGCGATGAAGGGCGGCGCGAAACGCGTGGTGTCGATCGACTCGTCGGGCGAGGCGCTGAACACCGCGCAGAAGAACGTGCAGGCCAACGGCTTCGACGCCGGGCGCGCCACCTGGCTCGACGCCGACGCGTTCAAGACGCTGCGCCGTCTGCACGAAGAAGGCGAGCGCTTCGACCTCGTGGTGCTCGATCCGCCGAAGTTCGCGGCGTCGCGCGAGCACGTGGACCGCGCCGCGCGTGCCTACAAGGACATCAATCTGACCGGTTTCAAGCTGCTGCGTCCGGGCGGCCTGCTGTTCACGTATTCGTGCTCGGGCGCGATCGACGCGGAGCTGTTCCAGAAGATCGTCGCGGGCGCGGCCGCCGACGCGAAGGTCGATGCGCGCATCATCAAGCGCCTCGGCGCGGGCGTCGATCATCCGCTGCTCACGGCGTTCCCGGAAGGCGAGTATCTGAAGGGCCTGCTGTTGCAAATCGCCTGAAGCGGCCTTATCTGCGGCTGGGTTCGCGAGCGGCGCGCGCGGGCATCATCGATATGAACTCGAAGTGCGGACCCGAAGCGCGGATTCGACCCCGAATCGCCTTCGCGTCGCCCTTGAATCGAAGCCGCGCCAGCGCCCTCGCCGCAGATATGTTCCAATAGGTGGTTATGTTGTAACACCGCGAGATTCCGGCACGCGGGCGCTTGCGCCGCGCCGCCCATACGAGACACTTACCAGGCAAAGAGCATGGCAAACAGCATGATTCCCGTCACCATCCTGACCGGCTTCCTCGGCAGCGGCAAGACCACGCTGCTCAAGCGCATCCTCGGCGAAAACCACGGCATGAAGATCGCCGTGATCGAGAACGAATTCGGCGAAGAGAATATCGACAACGAAATTCTCGTGCAGGACAGCAACGAGCAGATCATCCAGATGAGCAACGGCTGCATCTGCTGCACGATCCGCGGCGACCTCTCGCGCGTGCTCGCCGACCTCGCGCAGCAAAAGCGCGACGGCAAGCTCGACTTCGAGCGCGTCGTGATCGAGACCACGGGCCTCGCGAATCCGGGTCCGGTCGCGCAGACCTTCTTCATGGATAACGAGATCGCCGACGAATTCCTGCTCGACGCGATCATCACGCTGGTCGACGCCAAGCACGGCAACAAGCAGCTCGACGAGCACGAAGTGGTGCAGCGCCAGGTCGGTTTCGCCGACCGCCTGTTCATCACGAAGGCCGACCTCGTCGACGCGAAGGAAGTCGCCGACCTGCGTCACCGCGTGCTGCACATGAACCCGAAGGCGCAGGTGCGCGAGGTGAATTTCGGCGAAGCGGACATCAAGGAAGTGTTCGATCTGCGCGGCTTCAACCTGAACGCCAAGCTCGAAATCGATCCCGACTTCCTCGCCGAAGACGAGCACGACCACGCGCACGATCATCACGATCACGGCCATGAACACGGCCACGGCCACGAGCACGGCGACCACGCCGATTGCGATCACGACCACGGCAAGTGCACGCACGAAGGCCACGACCACGGCCATCACCACCACCATGCGCACCACGACGACAAGATCAAGTCGTTCGTCTACCGCAGCGACAAGCCGTTCGATCCGAACCGCCTCGAGGACTTCCTCGGCGGCATCCTGCAGATCTACGGCGAGCGCCTGCTGCGCTACAAGGGCGTGCTCTACATGAAGGGCGTGGACCGCAAGGTGGTGTTCCAGGGCGTGCACCAGATGATGGGCAGCGACCTCGCGGCCAAGTGGCTGCCGGTCGAGAAGAAGACCAGCAAGATGGTGTTCATCGGTATCGAACTGCCGCAGGACCTGATCACCGACGGCCTCGACGCCTGCCTCGTGAAGTAAGCGACGCGCGCTGAATGCGACGCCCGGCTTCGCGCCGGGCGTTTTTGTTTGTGCGCGCCACGATCGTCTGGCGAACGAAGGCCTGACAGCGCGCGAGTTCACGGCCGGCGCCAGCGAAAACCCGCTCGCAAGTGCGCCTAACGCGCCTCCTGGCGGCCTCAAAAGCGCCTTTCCGGCGCCGATTCACGCATCGAGCGTCAAATAACGTACCCGACCATCGCTTTTTCACGATTGGCGCGTTATATTTTCTGGATATCGACCGCCAGACGAATGCCGCCGACGCAGGGATTTCCCGCTTGCGGCGCGAGTTTGCGGTTCGGTTACAATACGGCCCCACTGGAAGACAGGGCGCCCGCCGGAAATAGCTCGATAAGCTATCCGGAAAAAACGCGCCTCCCCGGCCGCGCATCGCGTCGCAGCGCGCAGCCGGTACGAAATATGCCTCAGGAGCATCTGAAGAACGGTTTCCAGAGGAGTTCGGCCCCGCAGCGGCGCTCAGGCGTCACCGACAATGCACCGTCGTGCCCGCCAGCGCGCAGTTTGACGCGCGAGCAGCGCGCGCCAAACGTGGTCAAAGCCACTGCGGGCAACACCCAAGTGCAGGCAAGATGTGCCAGTTTTGCCTCACTCATTGAAGAAGCAAGCCAGATGACGACGAAACGACTCTTGACCGAAGCCGAAATCCTGAAGATGAGCGACAAGGATTACATGAACGAGGATCAGCTCGCCTTCTTCAAGAACCGGCTCGAACAGCTGCAGGCGGAAATCCTCCGCAATGCGGGCCAGACCACCGAGAATCTGCGCGAAACCGTGATCGTTCCCGATCCGGCCGACCGCGCGACGATCGAAGAAGAGCACGCGCTCGAACTGCGCACGCGCGACCGCGAGCGCAAGCTGCTGAAGAAGGTGCAGCAGTCGCTCGCGCGCATCGACTCCGGCGACTACGGCTGGTGCGAGGAAACGGGCGAGCCGATCGGCATCCCGCGTATGCTCGCGCGCCCGACCGCCACGCTCTCGCTCGAAGCGCAAGAGCGTCGCGAACTGCGCCAGAAGCTGTTCGGCGACTGATTGGCCGCCGGCGGCGCCGCGCGGCGCGTGCCGGATCGACTGCCTTCTTTCGAAGCGCACGGAGTCCCGTGCGCTTTTTCATTTGCGTTTCGCTTCCTCCCCGCCCGCGCTTTCCCGTTCCCTCCCTCATTGCTTCGCGCCTCGCGAACGACCTGAGCGTCACGCCGGATCGCATGCCGACACGGCTTTTCTGCGCTGTCAGACCTTGAACTGCCCGCTGCCGCCCTAAACTTCTACCGACACGCCCGCTCGCGCGCCTCGCGCCGCGTACGGCGCGTCACCGGATCCGCAAGCGCGGCGCACATGCCGCCGTGCGAAGTCCACGCAACACGCTGGCATCAACGGTAAAAAGGAACGCACATGGAGCAATATCACGGCACGACCATCGTATCGGTGCGACGCGGCGACAAGGTCGCCCTCGGCGGCGACGGTCAGGTCACCCTCGGCAACATCGTCATGAAGGGTGGCGCGAAGAAGGTGCGGCGCATCTACGGCGGCAAGGTCATGGTCGGCTTCGCCGGCGGCACCGCCGACGCGTTCTCGCTGCTCGACCGCTTCGAAGCCAAGCTCGAAAAGCATCAAGGCAATCTCACCCGCGCGGCCGTCGAGCTCGCGAAGGACTGGCGCACCGACCGCATGCTGCGTCGTCTCGAAGCGATGCTGATCGCCGCCGACGCCAGCACCACGCTCGTCATCACCGGCAACGGCGACGTGCTCGATCCCGAAGAAGGCATCTGCGCCATCGGTTCGGGCGGTGCGTATGCGCAGGCCGCGGCCCGCGCGCTCATGCAGAACACCGACCTCTCGCCGCGCGAGATCGTCGAAAAATCGCTCGAAATCGCCGGCGACATGTGTATCTACACGAATCACAACCGCGTGATCGAGACGATCGAGTAAGCGTACCCAGACCGAACCGACGAGAAGGAATCAGGATGAGCACCATGACCCCCGCCGAGATCGTCTCGGAACTCGACAAGCACATCATCGGCCAGGCGAAAGCGAAGAAGGCCGTGGCCGTCGCGCTGCGCAACCGCTGGCGCCGCCAGCAGGTCGCCGACCCGCTGCGCCAGGAAATCACGCCGAAGAACATTCTCATGATCGGGCCGACGGGCGTCGGCAAGACCGAAATCGCGCGCCGTCTGGCGAAGCTCGCCGACGCGCCCTTCATCAAGATCGAAGCCACCAAGTTCACCGAAGTGGGCTACGTGGGCCGCGACGTCGACAGCATCGTGCGCGACCTGATCGAAATCGCCGTGAAGCAGACGCGCGAAACGGAAATGCGCAAGGTGCGCAGCAAGGCAACCGATCAGGCCGAAGACCGCATTCTCGACATCCTGCTGCCGAGCGCGCGCCCGGTCGGCTTCGGTTCGTCGGATGCGTCGGCGTCGGCGCCGGCCGACGGCGGCGACAACGCCACGCGCCAGACCTTCCGCAAGCGCCTGCGCGAAGGCCAGCTCGACGACAAGGAAATCGAACTCGACGTCGAGATGCCGCAAGCGGGCATGGACATCATGGGGCCGCCGGGCATGGAAGACATGACCGAGCAGATCCGTTCGATGTTCGCCAACCTCGGCGGCGGCAAGAAAACGCGCCGCAAGGTGAAGGTCAAGGAAGCGCTCAAGCTGATCACCGACGAAGAAGCGGCCAAGATGCTCAACGACGAAGAGGTCAAGCAGAAGGCCGTGCAGAACGTCGAGCAGAACGGCATCGTGTTCCTCGACGAAATCGACAAGATCGCCTCGCGCAACAACGAAGGCAGCGGTGGCGGCGAAGTCTCGCGCCAGGGCGTGCAGCGCGATCTGCTGCCGCTCGTGGAAGGCACCACCATCAACACGAAGTACGGGATGATCAAGACCGATCACATCCTGTTCATCGCGAGCGGTGCGTTCCATCTGTCGAAGCCGAGCGATTTGATCCCCGAATTGCAGGGCCGTTTCCCGATTCGCGTGGAACTGGAATCGCTGTCCGTGAAGGACTTCGAAGCGATTCTCGTCTCGACCGACGCCAGCCTCGTGAAGCAGTATCAGGCGCTGCTCGCGACCGAAGACGTGCAGCTCGACTTCGCGGAAGACGGCATTCGCCGCCTCGCGGAAATCGCCTACTCGGTCAACGAGAAGACCGAAAACATCGGCGCGCGCCGCCTCTATACGGTCATCGAAAAGCTGCTGGAAGACGTGTCGTTCGCGGCCGGCAACCACGCGGGCCAGAGCGTGACGGTGGACGCCGCCTACGTCGACAAGGCGCTCGGCGAAGTGGCGCAGGACGAAGATCTGTCGCGCTACGTGCTCTGACCTTCAAGCGTCTCGCCAACGAAAAAAGCCCTGCAATGCAGGGCTTTTTTCATGGCTGCGCCGTGACGCTTACTGCTTGACCGGCCGCTTCGCGAGCTTGCGTTGCAGCGTGCGGCGGTGCATGTTGAGCGCGCGCGCCGTTGCGGAGATGTTGCCGCCGTGCTCGGCCAGCACGCGCTGGATGTGCTCCCATTCGAGGCGCGCAACCGACAGCGGCGTGGGATGCTCGATGGCCGCTTCGGCTTGCAGCGCGCTCGCGTCGCTTTGCAGTGCCGAGAGAATCATTTCGACGTTCGCGGGCTTGGCCAGATAGTTGTCCGCGCCGTCTTTCACCGCCTGCACCGCCGTGGCGATGCTCGCGTAACCCGTGAGCACCAGCATGCGTGCGTCGGGCTGCAGGTCGCGCAGCGGCGCGATCAGCGACAGGCCCGAGTCGTTGCCCAGATGCAGGTCGACGGTGATTTGCGCAAACTTCTGCTGGTTGGCGAAACGCACCGCCTCGTCGGCGTTGTGCGCCTGCTGGACCTGATAACCGCGTCGCGTGAGACCGCGCGTCAGGATGTCGGAGAAGACTTCGTCGTCGTCGATCACCAGAAAATTCATATCGCTCATGCCACTTTCTCCGTGTTGTTTAGGCCGCGTCGGGCCGGGCCGGCCCCTCGCCTGATTCAATATCCGGACCCTTGGCCGCCGCGCCATCGCGCGAGCCCGCAACCTGGTCCGTCTCGCCCGGCGATGCCGGCGCCTGTGCCGGGCCGCCCGTTTTCACAGGCACCCGCAGCACCGCACGCGTGCCGCGCGCCTTGCGCGCGCGCGTGCCGCCGCCCACCGCGGCCGCAGCACTCGCTGCGACTCCTCCACTGCTCCCTTCGGACGCGCCGCCCTCGGACGCCGCGCCCGCCGTCGTCGCGTCGGTCAGTTCGATCGAACCGCCCAGCCGCGCCGCCGACGAAAACGCCAGATAGAGCCCAACGCCGTGACCGCCCTGTGTGCTGTCAACGGGCGCGGCGCCCAGCGAGGCGCGCAGTGAAGCCGGAATGCCCGGCCCCGCGTCGCAGACTTCAAAATCGATAAAGTCGTTCAGGCGCGGCGACGGATACGCGCGAAGCGAAACGAAGTCGCGGCTCGCGCGCGCGGCGTTGTCGAGCAGAATGGTGAGGATCTGGCCGACCGCAACGGTGTCGTCGAGGCTCAGGTCGGCGGGCGGTTCGCCCTGCAGCTCGAACTTCACGTGCGGATGGCGCAGCCGCCATTGCTCGACGAACGGCCCGAGCCATTCGCCCACGAACTGACGGCTGCCCGCCGACGAGGCGCGGCTGCGCAGGCGCGCGAGCGCCGAGGTACAGAGCGTGATCTGCTTGTCGAGCAGTTCGAGGTCGGCGCCGTAGGGCGCGAGGCCCTGGTCGGTGCGCGCGATGTCGCGCAGCTCTTCGGTGAGCATGGAAATGGTGGAGAGCGGCGTGCCGATCTCGTGCGCGACCGTGGCCGCCTGCACGCCGAGCGCGACCGCGCGTTCGTCGCGCAGGAGACGCTGCTGCGCGTCGGCGAGCGCGTATTCGCGCTGGCGCAACGCGCGCGACATCCGCGCGACGAACCAGACGATGAGCGCCACGCTCACCATGAAGTTCACCCACGTGCCGGCGCGGTAGTAATCGAACAGGTTCGACGGGTTGTCGAGATTGAGCGGTACGTTGTCGAAGCCGAGCAGCACATAGCAGGCCACCGCGAAGCACGCGAGCCACGCCGTGAGATACCAGGGCAGCACGGCCGCCGCGATGGCGAGCGAAGGCAGATAGAGCGAGACGAACGGATTGGTCGTGCCGCCCGACAGAAACAGCAGCGCCGAGAGCGCGCCGAGGTCGACCCAGATCTGGCCGAACAGTTCGAGATTGGATTCGGGACGATCCTGCGTGACGCGCAGCCAGGTGACGCCGTTGAACGCCACTTCGAGGGCGATCACGAACAGCATGGCAGGCAGCGGCAATTGCACGCCGAAGAAAAATTGCACGAACGCAATCGTGCAGAGCTGGCCGATGATGGCGAGACTGCGCAGCCAGAACAGATGGCTGAGATTGACGCGAGCACTGACGGTTATTCGATGCATGCTGTCAGTTTACCTGTTCGTACTTGTCCGATTCCTTAACCTGAGCAGCTTTGTTTGAATATTGCTCATAGTCGAATCTGCTCGAAATAGATTTGCCTGAAGCCGCGTTAATCATCTAAGGCCAATAAAACATGCAAACGGATACTCACGATCCGCTTCAGCCGGTAAGGAATCTCTTCCACGATTTCGTCGATGCCGCCGTGCGGGCGGACCCGGCACAGACGGCTTCCAAAGAAGCCATTGCACTGCTAACCAATACGCGCGCCACGCTGCTCGCGCTCGGCGACGACGCGCTGGTCGGCATCGCCGCCGAGGTGAAGGATCCCGCCAAAGCCCACGCCGCGCTGCGGATTGCGCTGGCCGCGGCCCGTCTCGCACCCGCTCGCGCGGCGGCGCAGTTCGCCGCCGGACTGGCCCTGCAATTCGCGAATCGTCATGCCGATGCCGTCGAACCATACCGCCGCGCGCTTGCAATCGACCAAACGTTTCCAAATCTTCGCAACAATCTTGCAATCTCTTTGATGCTTATCAATTCTGAGAGAAGCGAGATCGATTGGCTTCTCGAAGAAGCCGTCGCGGCCGATCCGAACGACAGTCGGGCATGGGTCAACCTCGCGTTGCTGCGTCCGACCGACATCGATCTTGCGCGACCTCATGACGCAGCCCGGCGGGCCGTCGCGCTCGCGCCGCACGACCCGCTCGCGCTCAACAACTACGCGATGGTATGCAAGGAAGCGCAAGACTGGGACGAAGCGGAACGCATGGCGCGCGCCGCCTGCGAGTATGCGCCCAACGGGGCTTCGTCGCGTTTCAATCTGGCGATTCTGCGGCTCGTGCGCGGCGGGTATGCCGAAGGCTGGGCCGGACACGAACTGCGCTGGCAAGGTTCGCGCGAACTCGCGGCGGGACGGCCCGCGTTTCCGAAACCGCAATGGCGTGGCGAACCGCTCGCCGGGCGCACGCTGCTGCTATGGGGCGAACAGGGCATGGGCGACCTGCTGCAGTTCGCCCGCTACGTGCCGATGCTCGCCGAACGCGTGCATCGCGAAGGCGGCAAACTGGTCTGGAATTCGTTTCCGCAGATGGGCGCGCTGCTCTCGCGCAGCCTCGGCGCCCACTGCGATCTCTATTGCGCGGGCGGTCCGGTCGAAGCGCTGCCGCCGTATGACTGCGAGGTGTCGCTGCTGAGCCTGCCGTTCCTCTTCGAGACGCGCGACGACACCATTCCCGGCCCCGCCGCCTATCTCGCGCCCGATCCGGCGCGCGCCGCTTACTGGCGCAAGCGGCTCGCCGACGATGCCGGCGAGCGCCGCCTGAAAGTCGGCCTCGCCTGGACCGGCAGCCTCACGCATCAACGCAATCCGTTCCGGCGCGTCGGGCTGGAGCGCTTCGCGCAGGCGTTCGCGGGCCTGCACGCCGACGTGGCGTTCTACTCGCTGCAGCCGGGCGCGCAAGCCGACGTCGAGGCGGCGCGCGCGGCGGGCTTCGAGATCGCCGATTACAGCGCCGAATGGCCCGACTTCGACGACACCGCCGCCTTCGTCGACGGACTCGATCTGGTGATTTCGGTGTGTACGTCGGCGGCGCATCTGGCGGGCGCCCTCGGCAAGCGCACGTGGGTGCTGCTCGACGTGAATCCGCATTGGGTCTGGCAGCTCGATCGCCGTGACAGCCCGTGGTATCCGAACACCACGCTGTATCGGCAGAAGCAGTTCCGCGACTGGCAGCCCGTGCTCGACGCCGTCAGCGCCGATCTGGCCGGGCTCGCCGGCGCGCATCGCGAGGCGCTCGCTTAGGCCGGGGTCCATTCAGAGGCTCGATTTGGCCCGGTTCGACGAACCGGCGCACGGCGTCAGCGGCGCTGCGCGCCTCCAGACGGCGCCTGCCCCGAGGCGACCGCGGCGGCGAGACATTCGGGACACAGACAGCGGCCGCGCGGATCGAGCTGGCTCGCGGGCAATGCAGGCAGCGACTTGCACCAGCAGTCGAACGGCTCGGCGTGGCGGCCGCAGTCGAAGCGGTTGCCGCAGCGCGGACAGCGGACGCTGCGGGTCGTGTCCGAAGAGGTGTCCCGAGTCGCGGACTGCGTGGCGGCGTGGGGCCTGGAGGCGGTCATGGCGCGCTCCTCGTGTGCCGGCGTCGGCGGTAGGGAAATGATGCCACAGCGCGGCGCGCGTCCGGGCAGCCGCGCGGCCCGTTGGTTCCAGACAACGCATCGCGGACTGTCCGCCGCCCATTCCCCACCGCGACATCGCCGCTCAAAGGAATAAATTTCCCGATATCGACGATGAATTAGTGCATTTTCCCAAAATTACGAGCGCGGCTGTAAGCCTGCCGCACTGCAACGGCGCCTTCTCTAAAACCCGGTCGCAAACCCTGTTGCGCCGCGCCAGTCCTGTACAATTCGGCCTGTTTGACCCGCACAGACCCGCGCGGCCGGTTTCGCCGGATTCTTCGCGCTTTTCGTCTCGTTTTTGTCCCGTTTTCTGTCCAGTCTCCGTCGCCATGTCCGAGCCTCTCGACCTCACGCAGATCGCGCCCACCCTGAAAGCCGAAATTCTGGCCGAAGCGCTGCCCTACATCCGTCAGTACCACGGTAAGACCGTGGTCATCAAATACGGCGGCAACGCCATGACCGAAGAGCGGCTCAAGCAAGGCTTCGCGCGCGACGTGATCCTGCTGAAGCTCGTGGGCATCAACCCGGTCATCGTGCACGGCGGCGGCCCGCAGATCGACACGGCGCTGAAAAAGATCGGCAAGCAAGGCACCTTCATCCAGGGCATGCGCGTCACGGATGAAGAAACCATGGAAGTCGTCGAGTGGGTGCTCGGCGGCGAGGTGCAGCAGGACATCGTCACGCTGATCAACCATTTCGGCGGCCACGCGGTCGGCCTGACCGGCAAGGACGGCGGCCTGATCCACGCGCGCAAGCTGATGATGCCGGACCGCGACAACCCCGGTCAGTACATCGACATCGGCCAGGTGGGCGAGGTCGAGGCGATCAACCCGGCCGTCGTGAAGGCGCTCCAGGACGACGCGTTCATTCCGGTCATTTCGCCGATCGGCTTCGGCGAAGACGGTCTGTCGTACAACATCAACGCCGACCTCGTGGCGGGCAAGCTCGCGGTCGTGCTCAACGCCGAGAAGCTCGTCATGATGACGAACATCCCCGGCGTGATGGACAAGTCGGGCACTCTGCTGACCGATCTTTCGGCGCGCGAGATCGATGCGCTGTTCGAAGACGGCACGATTTCCGGCGGCATGCTGCCGAAGATCTCGTCGGCGCTCGACGCGGCCAAGAGCGGCGTGCGCTCGGTGCACATCATCGACGGCCGCATCGAGCACTCGGTGCTGCTGGAAATCCTGACCGAACAGCCGTTCGGCACGATGATCCGCTCCCACTGACGCCCCCTCTGCGTTGGCGGCGCCTCGCGCGCCGCCAACGCTGTCTCCCCCATGAACGTGAATCGCCCGCAGTCCAGGTCGCCCAGGCGGCGGCCGACGCGCGCCGCACACCGCCCCGTCTGGCTGTTCGACCTCGACAACACGCTGCACGGCGCGTCGCGCGCGGTCTTTCCGGCCATCAACCGCGGCATGACGCAGTACATCATCGACTCGCTGGGCGTGAGCCGCGACGTCGCGAACCATCTGCGCACGAGCTACACGCACCGCTACGGCGCGGCGCTGCTCGGCCTGCTGCGCCACCACGCCATCGATCCGCACGATTTCCTCAAGGTCGTCCACACCTTCGACGATCTGAGCGCCATGCTGCACGCGGAGCGCGGCCTCGCGCGCATCCTGCGCGCGTTGCCCGGCCGCAAGATCGTGCTAACCAATGGTCCGACCGGGTACGCCCACGCGGTGCTCGACGCGCTCGGCATCGAGCGGATCTTCGAGCGCGTGCTGGCCATCGAGCACATGCGCACGCGCGAGCGCTGGCGCGCCAAGCCCGATGCGTCGATGCTGCGCAAGACGCTGCGCGACATCGGCGTGGCCTTCGAGGACGCGATTCTCGTCGAGGACACGCGCGGGCATCTGAAGCGCTACCGCCGCCTCGGCATCCAGACGGTGTGGATCACCGGCCACCTTCCCGCAGCGCTCGCACGCGGCGGGCGGCCTCACTATGTCGACCATCGCATTCGTTCGCTAAAATCGCTGGGACGCGGACTGCGGACAGGGCAACTGCGGGGCCAATCGCGCAAGCCACCGCGCAGCTTCACCGGCACGTATCGGCACGTAACAGACTGACCGCGAACGCCAACAGCGAACGCCGACCGCGCCGCGCCCGACGGACCACGGGCGCGTCATGCAGCACGCAGCACACGAATCCGGAGCCGGCGCTGACGCCAGCGCGCATCCGGACGCACACCACACCGCAAGATTCGACGGCCCGGCGGACTCGCCGCGGGCCGCGATCCGGACTCAGGGGCGACATTCATGCAGCCGACCGAAACGCGTGACGCAGTCGTAGCAGCAGAATCACCGGACTCAGCCGACGCACCGCCGCGCCGCGCCAGCCGTCCGAAGCCGGGCGAGCGCCGCGTGCACATTCTCCAGACGCTCGCCGCCATGCTGGAAGCGCCGCGCGGCGAGAAGATCACCACCGCCGCGCTCGCCGCGAAGCTGGGCGTCTCCGAAGCGGCGCTGTATCGCCATTTCGCGAGCAAGGCGCAGATGTACGAAGGGCTGATCGACTTCATCGAGCAGACGCTGTTCGCGCTCGTGAACCAGATCGTCGCGAAGGAGCCGAGCGGCGTTTTGCAGGCGCGCGCCATTGCCTTGATGCTGGTCCAGTTTTCGGCGAAAAACGCCGGCATGACGCGCGTGCTGACCTGCGAAGCGCTGGTGGGCGAGCACGAGCGCCTCGCCGAACGCGTGAACCAGATGCTCGACCGCATCGAGGCCACGCTGCGCCAGTGCCTGCGCGTGGGCATCGCCGAACTCGCGGAGAGCGCGTCGGCCAACCCCGGCGCAGCGGCCGCGCCAAAAGGTTACGATCCGGCGGTGCGCGCGAATCTGGTGGTGCGCTACGTGATCGGCTGCTGGCACCGTTACGCGCAAAGCGGCTTCACACGCTCGCCCAGCGAGCACGCCGACGAGCAGATTCGCGTGATTCTTCAGTAGCGCGGCCGCGCCCGCTCTTTCCGCCTGTTTTGCGGCACGTTCGGCGCGTCTTGTCGCCTGTCGCGGCCGTGCGCTTCGTTTCCGCCCGTAAGGAGAAGAACGCATGAACCGTCCCGACACCCGTCCCATTCCTCCCGCCGCCCTGTCCATCCTCGCGGGCCTGTCCGCGCACTGGGGCTGGCTGCTCGCGCGCGGCATCGCCGCCATCGTGTTCGGCGTGCTCGCCTTCATGTGGCCCGGCTTCACCGTCATCACGCTCGCCATCGTCTGGGGCGCCTATGCGATCGTCGACGGCGCGTTCGCGCTGCTCTACGGCGCGCGCGGCGGCGGCACGCGGCGCTGGACCTACGTCGTGGTCGGGCTGATCGGCGTGATCGCGGGTCTCGTGGCGCTCTTCTGGCCCGGCGAGACGGCGATCGTGCTGGTGATGATCATCGGCTTCTGGGCGCTCGCGGTCGGCGTCTTCGAAATCATCTACGCGTTCCAGTACCGCCGCGCGATCGCGCATCCGTGGGCGGTCGGCCTCTCGGGCCTGCTCTCCGCCGCCGTGGGCTTCTTCATCGTCATGTTTCCGGGCGCGGGCGCGCTCTCGCTGATCTGGGTGATCGCCGCCTACGCCGTGCTCTACGGCATCCTGATGATCGTCGCCGCCTTCGGGCTGCGGCGCTGGCGCAACACGCATCCGAACGGCGGCTGAGCTTGCGTTGGGGTTGCGCTGATACAGCGTCGTAAGGGCGGCGGCATCGCACGCCGCCCGCCCGCGCGCCGCTCCAGCGACAACCCGTCCGCCGCATTGACGCCGGCGTTTTCCGCTATACTCTGCGTTCACTTGCTTCACCCACGCGCCGATTTGCTGACTCGATTGCGGGCGCGTGAACTCCCATGGCATGGGCCCGGAGTTCGATATAAATGCGGCTAAAGAGGTCGTCAGCTGCGCCAACTCCTTCGCACTCCGCGCTCGCCGACACCGTTTAGCCGCCCGAAAAACACAGGCGGAACGAATGGAATCGATCGGCATCGTCGCTCCTCAAACACTGCATTTCGACGAGCCTCTGCAACTGCAGAACGGCACGGCGCTGGCCGGGTACGACCTCGTGGTCGAGACCTACGGCACGCTCAATGCCGCCCGCAGCAACGCGGTGCTCGTCTGTCACGCGCTCAATGCGTCGCACCACGTCGCGGGCGTCTACGCGGACAACCCCAAAGACGTCGGCTGGTGGGACAACATGGTCGGGCCGGGCAAGCCGCTCGACACCAACCGCTTCTTCGTGATCGGCGTGAACAATCTGGGCTCGTGCTTCGGCTCGACCGGCCCGATGAGCATCGATCCCGCCACCGGCAAGCCCTGGGGCGCGAAATTTCCCGTCGTGACGGTCGAAGACTGGGTCGACGCGCAGGCGCGCGTGGCCGATCGCTTCGGCATCGAGAAGTTCGCGGCGGTGATGGGCGGCAGCCTCGGCGGCATGCAGGCGCTGGCCTGGAGCCTGCGCTATCCGGACCGCCTCGGCCACTGTCTGGTGATCGCCTCCACGCCCAAGCTCTCCGCGCAGAACATCGCGTTCAACGAAGTGGCGCGCTCGTCGATTCTCTCCGACCCGGACTTCCACGGCGGCGACTACTACGCGCACGACGTGAAGCCGAAGCGCGGCCTGCGCGTCGCGCGCATGATCGGCCACATCACCTATCTCTCCGACGACGACATGGCCGAAAAATTCGGCCGCGCGCTGCGCCGCGCCGAGGGCGCGCAGAACGAGTACAACTTCAACTTCGACGTGGAGTTCGAAGTGGAGTCGTATCTGCGCTACCAGGGCGACAAGTTCGCCGACTACTTCGACGCCAACACCTATCTGCTGATCACGCGCGCGCTCGATTACTTCGATCCCGCCCGCACCTTCGACGGCGACCTGACCCGCGCGCTCGCGCACACGAAAGCGAAATATTTCGTGGCGAGCTTCTCGACCGACTGGCGTTTCGCGCCCGCGCGCTCGCGCGAACTCGTGAAGGCGCTGCTCGATCACAATCGTCAGGTGACCTACGCGGAAATCGACGCGCCGCACGGCCACGACGCCTTCCTGCTCGACGACGCGCGCTATCACAACGTGGTGCGCGCCTATTACGAACGCATTGCTGCTGAGGTGGGCGCATGAACCAGAGCGCTTTCGACAGTCTTTCCGCCCGTCCCGACTTCCGCACCATCGCGCGCTGGATCGAACCGCGCTCGAAGGTGCTCGACCTCGGCTGCGGCGACGGCGCGCTGCTTTCGCTGCTCTCCGAAGAGCTCGAATGCACGGGCTACGGCATCGAGATCAACGACGCGGGCGTGCTCGCCTCGACGAAGAACGGCATCAACGTGATCCAGCAGAATCTGGAAGACGGCTTGCGCCTGTTCGAAGACGCGAGTTTCGATTTCGCGATTCTTTCGCAGACGCTGCAGACCATTCACCAGACCGCCGCGATCCTGCGCGAGACGGCGCGCGTGGGCAAGGAATGCATCGTCTCGTTCCCGAATTTCGGTTACTGGCCGCACCGGCTTTCGGTCCTGCGCGGTCGCATGCCGGTCTCGAAGTCGCTGCCCTACCAATGGCACAACACGCCGAACGTGCGCGTGCTCACGGTGAAGGATTTCGAGGCGCTCGCGCCCGAAGTCGGCATCGAAATTCTCGATCGCGCCGTGCTGCATGGGGGCCAGACCGTGCGTTGGGGTGTGAACTGGCGTGGTAGTCTTGCGGTCTATCGCGTGAAGAAACGCTGACGCCGGGACCGGCGCCGCGCGTTTCTCGCCGAATTCATCTCGATACACACGCGCCGCCGCCCGACGACATGCCGAATCCGCCCCAAGAGGCCACCAAGCAGGACGCACACGAGGCGCGCCACGCGCCCGACGCGCACGACACGCACAACCCGCACGACGTTGGCGCTCACGACGCGCACGACCTGTCGGCTCACGAAGACCATCCGGGCTGGCGCGCGTACCTGAACACGCACATGCTGATCTGCGTGTTTCTGGGCTTCACCTCGGGGCTGCCGCTCTTCACGCTCGTCTATCTGGTGCAGGCGTGGCTGCGCTCCGAGGGCGTCAATCTCAAGGAAATCGGCCTCTTCGCGCTGATCCAGTTTCCCTATACCTGGAAATTCGTCTGGGCGCCGCTGATGGACCGCTACGTGCCGCGTCTGCCGGGCTGGAAGCCCGGACGCCGCCGCGGCTGGATGCTGGTCACGCAGATACTCGTGGCGGGCGCGATCGCCGCGCTCGGTTTCGTCTCCCCGAAAGAGTCGATCTGGACCGTCGCCGCGCTCACCGCGCTGGTGGCGTTCTTCGGCGCGAGCCAGGACATTTCGGTCGACGCCTACCGGCGCGAACTGCTCAAGGACACCGAACAGGGTCTGGGCAACGCGGTCCACGTGAACGCGTACAAGATCGCGGCGCTCGTGCCCGGCTCGCTCGCGCTGATCCTCTCCGATCACCTGCCGTGGAGCACGGTGTTCGTCGTCACGGCGGCGTTCATGATTCCCGGCATGATCCTCTCGCTGGTCGTGACGGAGCCGGAGATTCACGGCGCGCCGCCGAAGAATCTGCGCGAAGCCATCGTGCAGCCGTTCGCCGAATTCGTGAACCGCGACGGCCTCGCCGCCGCGCTGTTCGTGCTCGCGTTCATCTTCCTTTACAAGCTCGGCGACACGATGGCGACCACGCTCTCGACGTCGTTCTTTCTCGACATCGGCTATTCGCGCACCGAGATCGGCGTGATCGCCAAGATGACCGCGTTCGGCGCGAGTCTCGCGGGCGGCATTCTCGGCGGCATCGCGCTGGTAAAGATCGGCATCGGGCGCGGCTTGTGGATCTTCGGTTTCCTGCAGATGATTTCGACGCTCGGCTTCGCGTGGCTCGCGCAGCTCGGACCGGGCTCGCCGTCGCTCGCGGCGATCTACGACGTCGTGCTCGCAGTGAGCCACGGCGTCACGCAGATCGCGAGCGTGTTCGGCGCGCACACGCAGCTCACGCTCGATCCGCGCGCGGTGGCGCTCGCGCTCGTCTACGGCTTCGAGACCTTCGCGACCGGCCTCACGCTCGCCGCGTTCACCGCCTATATCGCCAGCACCACCGATCCGCGCTACACCGCCACGCAGTTCGCGCTGTTCACGAGCCTCGCCTCGATTCCGCGCACGCTCGCGTCCGCCGCGAGCGGTTATGTCGTCGCTAAAATTGGCTGGTTCGATTACTTCGTCGTCTGCACGCTGCTCGCCGTACCGGGTATGCTCCTGCTCATTCGTATCGCCCCGTGGAGAAACCGGTCGTGACCCCGCCTCAGCCAGCAGTTTTCGCTTTCCGTTCGACGCGACGCCGTCCGGAGGGAAGCGATGCGGGCGGCGCGGCGGGTCGGCAACGTCCGCGCAAAGGCACGCCCGCTCGTCCGCCGCTTCGCACCGCGTTGCGCGCGCTCGCGCTGACGCTCGCCGCCACGCTGCAGGCGGGTGTCGGCCAGATCGCGCACGCCACGGAAAATCCGGCCGCCAACCCGGCCGGCGCCACGTCCACGCCCGCCACCGAGTCGAGCGCCCCGACGGGCGCCGCGTCCAGCGGCGCATCGGGCAGCGCCGCGCCGAACGCCATCTCCGGCAGTGCGCAAACCGGCGTGCAAGGCAGCGGCCCGAGCACCGGCCGCGTGGTGCGCTTCGGCAATATCGCCGTGTTCCGCAGCCTGATTCCGTCGCCGATGCTCGAAGCCCAGGCCACCGCGGAATACAACGAGATCGTGCGCGGCGCCGCGCATTCGAACCGCCTCTATCCCGATAGCGATCCGCACGTGCAGCGCGTGCGCCAGCTCGTCGACAAGCTCGCGCCCTACGCGCTCAAGTGGAGCGACCGCGTGAAATCGTGGAAGTGGGAAGTGGCCGTGGTGCGCTCGCCCGATATCCGCATGTATTGCCTGCCGGGCGGCAAGATCGTCGTCTACGGCGGCCTGCTCGACCGCGTGAAGCTCAACGACAACGAACTCGGCATGCTGCTCGGCCACGAGATCGCGCATGCGGTGCGCGAGCACGTGCGCGAGCGTCTCGGCGAACAGCAGGCCGCGCAGATCGAATCGGGCGCGGTGCCGCAACTGTTCGGTCTCGCCGATCTCGGCATGTTCCCGCTCGGCATCGGCTCGCGGCTCGTGGAGATGCACTATGGCCGCGCCGACGAAACCGAAGCCGACGTGATCGGCAGCGATATCGCCGCGCGCGCGGGCTTCGATCCGCGCGCCGCGCTCACGCTCTGGGACAAGCTCGCGATGGCCACGCGCGCCGATCGCGATCAGGGCTTCATCTACGTGCATCCGTACACGCCCGCGCGGCGCGCCGACATCGCCAAGCGTCTCGCCGACATGATGCCGCTCTACGCGAAAGCGATCGGCAAGCCGCTCGCGCAGTTGCCCGACTACGAGGGCATGCCGGCCGTGCAAAAGCGCAAGGTGGTGGCGTCGCCCTGAAGCACGGCGCGCGGCGCCGAATCGCGAACGAAGCACGAAAAAAATGGGCGCCCGAGCGCCCATTTTTCTGCCTGCGAATTGCGTGGAATTGCGTGGATCGACCTTACTTCTTCATCTTCCAGTCGTAGTCGATCGTCAGCGGCGCGTGGTCGCTGAACTTGATGTCCTTGAACACCGATACGTCTTTCGCCGTCGCCGCAATGCCCGGCGTGGCGATCTGGTAATCGATACGCCAACCCACGTTCTTCGCGTAAGCCTGGCCGCGGTTGCTCCACCACGTGTACTGCTCGGGGCGCTGATCGATCGTGCGGAACACGTCCACGTAACCGACGTCGTCGAACAGTTGCGTGAGCCACGCGCGCTCTTCGGGCAGGCAGCCGGAATTCTTCTGATTGCCCTTCCAGTTCTTGATGTCGATTTCCTTGTGGACGATGTTCACGTCGCCGCACAGCACCACTTCGCGCTCGCGCTTGAGTTCGGCCAGATGCGGCATGAACGCGTCCATGAAGCGATACTTCGCGGCCTGACGCTCTTCGCCGCTCGAACCCGACGGCACGTACACCGAAATGACCGACAGATTGCCGAAACGCACTTCGACGTAGCGGCCTTCGGCATCGAATTCCTCGCTGCCGAAGCCGATGATCACGTCGTCCGGCTCGTGACGCGTGTAGACGCCCGCGCCGCTATAACCCTTCTTCACCGCGTGCTGGAAGTAGCCCTTGAAGTCGTGCGGCGCGAGGAATTCGGGCGTCATGTCGTCCTGCGAGCACTTGATTTCCTGCACGCAGAGCACGTCGGCTTTCTGGTCGCCGAACCATTCGAAGAAGCCCTTCTTCGCCGCCGAACGGATGCCGTTGAGGTTCGCGGTGATCACACGCAGCATGTTGTGTTTCCTTGTGGTTTGCGTTTCAGGGAGCTCGCGGCGGCGCGGCGCGCGCGAGCGGCGTGAAGCGAGGCGCTCATCGAGTCTTCACTCGAAGCGTCACTCGATCTTCATGCCATTGAGTTCCGGTTTGGCGGGCGGAAATTCGAGCTTGAGTCCGTCCATCAGACGCAGCAGCAGCTCGGCCACCATGACGTTGCGATGCGTTTTCGAGTCGGCGGGAATCACGTACCACGGCGCGTAGTCGGTCGACGTGGCCGCGAGCGCGTCCTGATAGGCAAGCTGATACGCGTCCCACTGCTTGCGCGCTTCGAGGTCGGACACATCGAACTTCCAGTGTTTCGTGGGATCGTCGATCCGCGCCTGGATGCGGCGCTTCTGCTCGTCCTTCGAGATGTGCAGCATGCACTTGATGATGGTCGTGCCGGTCTCGGCAAGCATGCGCTCGAAGTCGCGGATCTGCGCATAGCGGCGCTCGCACTCGGCCGCGTCGATCTGGCCCAGCACGCGCGGCACCAGCACGTCTTCGTAATGGCTGCGGTTGAAGACGGCCAGCTCGCCCGCCCCCGGCACCTGCATATGCACGCGCCAGAGAAAGTCGCGCGACGCCTCGATGGGCGTGGGCGCGCGAAACGCCACGATGCGCAGGCCGAGCGGATCGACTTCGTGGAACACGCCGCGAATCGTGCCGTCCTTGCCGCTCGTGTCCATGCCCTGCAGAACCAGCAGCACGCGGTCGTGACGCTGCGCGTGCAGGCGTTCCTGCTGCACATCGATCTTCTGGCCGACTTCCGTGAGATGGTCGCGGTCGCCGTCCTTGCTGCCGGTGGAAAACGGCTTGGCGGACGGATCGACGTCAGCCAACGCAAACTTGCCGGCTTTCTTGTCGCCGAATAGCGGCACGCGGTAATCGTCGAGACTCGGGACGGGGACTTCGTCATGCTCTGCTCTCCTCCTGGTTCGGGGTAACCGCTGCTGCATGCCAGCGCCGCGCAAAGCGCAGCGTCGAAAACGAGGACGGGCGCAGGGCGATGTCGACTTCGCCCATGCGCCCGCGTTTCAGCCGCCCGTCTGCAAGCCGGTCAGCCGAGCTTCTTCTTGAGCAGCTCGTTGACCTGTTGCGGATTGGCCTTGCCCTTCGTGGCCTTCATCGCCTGGCCGATCAGTGCGTTGAACGCCTTTTCCTTGCCCGCGCGGAATTCCTCGACCGACTTCTGGTTCGCGGCGAGCACCTCGTCGATGATCGCTTCGAGCGCGCCGGTATCCGAAATCTGCTTGAGACCCTTCGCTTCGATGATGCGGTCGGCCGCGCCTTCGTCGGCGGCCTTCTCGTCCCACATCGCCTGGAACACTTCCTTGGCGATCTTGTTCGAGATCGTGCCGTCGGCGATACGCGCGAGCAGCAGCGCGAGTTGCGCCGCCGACACCGGCGACGCGCCGATCTCCAGGTCTTCGCGGTTCAGCTGCGACGACACTTCGCCCATCAGCCAGTTCGCGGCGGCCTTCGCCTGCGCGGCGCCGGCCTTCGCGACCACGGCCTCGAAGTACGCGGCCATCGCCTTGCTCGACGTCAGCACGTTCGCGTCGTACGCGGTCAGACCGTACTGCTCGACGAAGCGCGCCTGCATCGACTCGGGCAGCTCCGGCATTTCGCCCTTCACGCGCTCGACCCACGCCGCGTCGATCACGAGCGGCATCAGGTCGGGATCCGGGAAATAGCGGTAATCGTGCGCGTCTTCCTTGCTGCGCATCGAGCGCGTTTCGCGCTTGTCCGGATCGTAGAGACGCGTTTCCTGCACCACCGTGCCGCCGTCTTCGATCAGCTCGATCTGACGTCGCACTTCGTACTGGATGGCTTCTTCGAGGAAGCGGAACGAGTTCAGGTTCTTGATTTCCGCACGCGTGCCGAACTCTTTCTGACCGACCGGACGCACCGACACGTTCGCGTCGCAACGGAACGAGCCTTCCTGCATGTTGCCGTCGCAGATGCCGAGCCACACGACGAGCGTGTGCAGCGCCTTCGCGTAGGCCACGGCTTCCGCCGCGCTGCGCATTTCAGGTTCCGTGACGATTTCGAGCAGCGGCGTGCCCGCGCGGTTCAGGTCGATGCCCGTCATGCCCGCGAAGTCTTCGTGCAGCGACTTGCCCGCGTCTTCTTCCAGATGCGCGCGCGTCAGGTTGACGGTTTTTTCGTACGCTTCCTTGCCGGCCTTTTCATTGGCGGGCACCTGGATCGTGATCTGGCCGCCCTGCACGACCGGAATCTCGTACTGGCTGATCTGATAGCCCTTCGGCAGATCCGGGTAGAAGTAGTTCTTGCGCGCGAAGATGCTGCGCGGCGCGATCGTCGAGCCGATCGCGAGACCGAACTGGATCGCGCGCTCGACGGCGCCGCGGTTCATCACCGGCAGCACGCCCGGCAGCGCGAGATCGACGGGGCAGGCCTGCGTGTTGGGCGCCGCGCCGAATTGCGTCGATGCGCCCGAGAAGATCTTGGAGACCGTCGACAGCTGCGCGTGCGTCTCAAGACCGATAACGACTTCCCATTGCGTGCTCATGCTTTACACCCCTGCCGGCGCCTTGCGATGCCAGTCGGTCGCGCGCTGGAAAGCGTCGGCGACCTGCAGCATGCGGGCCTCGTTGAAATAGTTGCCGACGATCTGCAGACCGACCGGACGTTGCGCGTTCGCGCCCGCGCCGAAGCCGCACGGCACGCTCATGCCGGGCAGGCCCGCGAGGCTGGTCGACAGCGTGTAGATGTCCGCGAGGTACATCTGCAGGGGATCGTCGCCCTTCGCGCCGATGTCCCACGCCACGCTCGGCGCGACCGGGCCCATGATGACGTCGCACTGCTTGAACGCTTGCTGGAAATCCTGCGCGATGATGCGTCGGATTTTCTGCGCCTGCAGGTAGTACGCGTCGTAGTAGCCGTGAGAAAGCACGTAGGTGCCGACCAGAATGCGTCGCTTCACTTCGGGGCCGAAACCTTCCGCGCGCGACTTCTTGTACATGTCGAGCAGATCGGTGTACTGGTCGGCGCGATGGCCGAAGCGCACGCCGTCGAAACGCGAGAGGTTCGAGGAGGCTTCCGCCGGCGCGATCACGTAATAGACGGGAATCGACAACTCGGTCTTGGGCAGCGTGACTTCGACGAGCGTCGCGCCGAGCGACTCGTAAGTCTTGAGCGCGGCGTCGATGGCGGCGCGCACGTCGTCGGCGAGGCCCGCGCCGAAGTATTCCTTCGGCAGACCGATGCGCAGACCCGCGAGCGGCTTGTCGGCGCTCGCGTTCGCGCCCCACTGTTCACCCAGATGGCGCGTGTAGTCTTCGTCGTCGCGCGTGAGGCTCGTGGAATCGCGCTCGTCGAAACCGGCCATCGCGTTGAGCAGGAGCGCGCAGTCGGCGGCGCTCTGCGCCATCGGGCCGCCCTGGTCGAGCGACGAGGCGAACGCGATCATGCCGTAGCGCGACACGCGGCCGTACGTGGGCTTGATGCCGGTGATGCCCGAGAACGACGCGGGCTGACGGATCGAGCCGCCCGTGTCGGTGCCCGTTGCGGCGGGCGCGAGGCGCGCGGCCACGGCGGCGGCCGAACCGCCCGACGAGCCGCCCGGCACCGCATTCTTGTCCCACGGGTTTTTCACCGCGCCGAAGTGCGAGTTCTCGTTGGACGAGCCCATCGCGAATTCGTCCATATTGGTCTTGCCGAGCGTCACCATGCCCGCGCGCCCGAGACGCTCGACCACGGTCGCATCGAACGGGCTCACATAGTTTGCAAGCATCTTCGAGCCGGCCGTCGAGCGCCAGCCGCGCGTGACGAACACGTCCTTGTGCGCGAGCGGAATGCCCGCGAGCGGGCCGGCGTGGCCCGAATGCAGCAGCGCGTCGGCGGCCTTGGCCTGCGCGAGCGTCGCTTCGGGATTGACGTCGACGAACGCGTTCAGGTCTTGATGCGCCTCAATCCGACCCAGAAAATGCTGGGCCAGTTCGACTGCGGAGCATTCCTTCGCAGCCAGCGCGGCGCGCAGTTCGGTCAAGCTTTTGTCATGCATTGCGTGATTCCTGGAAGAACGTGACGGCGCTTCGAATTGCGCACGCCGCCGCGAGGGGCGCTGCGCGCCGGTGCGCGAGGCGCCGGCCGTTCGGTCTTGCCGCCGTTCGCGAAATTAAAGTCCGCGAAGTTAAGGTCCGATAACTCGGATTTCTTCGAAAATAACGGTAAATGCCAGCGTGTTTACTCAATCACGCGCGGGACGAGGTACAGTCCGTCCTGTACCGCGGGCGCGGGGCGCTGGAAGGCCTCGCGATCCACGGTTTCGGTCACGGCGTCCTCGCGCAGGCGCAGCGCGACGTCCTCGATCTGCTCGATCGGGTGCGCGAGCGGCGCGATGCCCGTGGTGTCCACGGCCTGCATCTGCTCGACGAGCCCGAAGAAGTTATTCAGGCGCTCGAGCGTATTGCCGGCCTCGGCTTCGGCCAGTTCAAGGCGCGCGAGATGCGCGATGCGCTTCACATCGGTCAGGGTCAGGGCCATGCGGTCACCGGAAAATGAGGCTGAAGCAGTGCAGAAAATCAGTGCTGCAACAGCGGTTTATCGCGCCGGATCCGGGGAGCGAAGAAAGCTTCGACGCGGTCAAAAACTGACCTCCGGATCCTGCAAAACAGGCAAAATTATAAGGTATCATTACGCGTTCGACTCAAACCCGGACCGCCTTGCACCCGCCTTTCAAGCCTGATCGCAGCAATTTGCGTTCAGCAGGCGCGCAACGGGGTTGCCTCCGGTCACCATTCCCGCAGTTTCAGGCTCCTCGCGGCGGCACTTTCCGCCCGTCCTGAGGCTGTTATTTTTTCCGCTGCCGCCCGTGACCCGCTCGTTCCACAGGTCGGCCACCAGCGAGACAGGATTTTTGAATGTTCGGTTTTCTGCGTAGCTACTTCTCCAACGATCTCGCGATCGACCTCGGCACCGCCAACACCCTGATCTACATGCGCGGCAAGGGCATCGTCCTCGACGAACCCTCGGTCGTGTCCATCCGCCAGGAAGGCGGCCCGAACGGCAAAAAGACCATTCAGGCAGTCGGCAAGGAAGCCAAGCAGATGCTCGGCAAGGTGCCGGGCAACATCGAGGCCATCCGCCCGATGAAGGACGGCGTGATCGCCGACTTCACCGTCACCGAGCAGATGATCAAGCAGTTCATCAAGACTGCACACGAATCGCGCATGTTCTCGCCGTCGCCGCGCATCATCATCTGCGTGCCCTGCGGTTCGACCCAGGTCGAGCGCCGCGCGATCAAGGAAGCCGCGCACGGTGCGGGCGCCTCGCAGGTCTACCTGATCGAAGAACCGATGGCCGCGGCAATCGGAGCCGGCCTGCCGGTTTCGGAAGCCACGGGCTCGATGGTCGTCGACATCGGCGGCGGCACGACCGAAGTGGGCGTGATCTCGCTCGGCGGCATCGTCTATAAGGGTTCGGTGCGCGTGGGCGGCGACAAGTTCGACGAAGCCATCGTCAACTACATCCGCCGCAACTACGGCATGCTGATCGGCGAGCAGACCGCCGAAGCCATCAAGAAGGAAATCGGTTCGGCCTTCCCGGGTTCCGAAGTCAAGGAAATGGAAGTCAAGGGCCGCAACCTGTCGGAAGGCATTCCGCGCAGCTTCACGATTTCGAGCAACGAAATTCTCGAAGCGCTCACCGACCCGCTGAACCAGATCGTCTCGTCGGTGAAGATCGCGCTGGAACAAACGCCGCCGGAACTGGGCGCCGACATCGCCGAACGCGGCATGATGCTCACGGGCGGCGGCGCACTGCTGCGCGACCTCGACCGCCTGCTGGCCGAAGAAACCGGTCTGCCGGTGCTGGTGGCGGAAGATCCGCTCACCTGCGTCGTGCGCGGTTCGGGCATGGCGCTCGAGCGCATGGACAAGCTCGGCAGCATCTTCTCGTACGAGTAAGCAGCCCTTCGCTGCGGGCGCAACGGTGCATTTGCAATCCGGCGCCCCAGCTCTGGAACCTGGCGCTGAATGTGGTGTCACATCTGGCGCGACATCTGGTGCGACTTATCGCGCCGCAGTGGGTGAGACTGTCGAACGGTTGACGGTTCGGCGGCGGCAGACGCCGCCCCGCCTCGTCGCCCGCGCCGCTCAGGCCGAATGTGCCGCTCGTGACGTTCGTGCCGCCCATGTCGAGGCGGCGCTCGCGGCGCGCTTCGCGGCCCGGCCCTCGCGCCTCCAGTTTCACCGTTAGTTTCACCGAACCGCACACGCCCCCGGCGCCGACCATGGAATACAGTCCGCCGCCTCTGTTCAAACAAGGCCCATCGGCACTCGCACGACTGCTGTTCTTCGTCGTGCTGTCGATCGCGCTGCTCGTCTCCGACGCCCGCTTCAAGACGCTCGAAGTCGTGCGCGGCGTGCTCGGCGCCGGTCTCTATCCGCTGCAGCGCGCCGCGCTCGTGCCGCGCGACCTCTTCATGGGCGCCGCCGACCTCGCTGTCACGAGCGCCTCGCTGCGCCAGGACAACGCGCAACTGCACACCCGCAATCTCCAGCTCGCCCAGCAGGCCAACGAGGCAGCCTCGCTCGCGGTGGAAAACACGCATCTGCGCGCGCTGCTGCAGCTGTCGCAGCGCATCGGCGCGCAGACCACGCCCGCCGAAATCCAGTACGACACGCGTGATCCGTTCACGCAGAAGGTCGTGATCGGCGGCGGCTCGCAGCAAGGTGTGCAGAACGGCTCGCCCGTCGTGACCGAAGACGGCGTGATCGGCCAGATCACCCGCGTGTTCCCGATGCAGTCCGAAGTCACGCTCGTGACCGACAAGGACCAGGCCGTGCCGGTGGAAATCGTCCGCACGGGTCTGCGCAGCGTGATCTACGGCACGGCGCGCGGCGATCTGCTCGATCTGCGTTTCGTGCCGATCAGCGCCGACGTGCAAGCCGGCGACGAACTCGTCACCAGCGGTCTCGACGGCGTGTATCCGCAAGGTCTGCCAGTCGCGAAGGTGCTGCGCGTCGACAAGCAGGCCGACACGGCTTTCGCGCGCGTGGTGTGCGTGCCGCTCGCGGCCGTGCGCGGCGCGCGTCAGGTGCTGGTGCTGCATTTCACGGCGCAGTTGCCGCCGAATCCGGTAGAGGCCGCCGACGCCGCCGCTGCCGAAGCAGCGAAAGAAGCCAAGGACGCGAAGAAGAAGGCCGCCAAGGGCGGCGACAAGAAGGGCGACAAGAAAGCCGACGCCAAGCCCGCAGCTAATGCGGCAACCAACGCGGCAACCAACGCGGCGCCTGGCGCGGCAGCCCCGGCGGCCAAACCCGCCGCCGCGAGCAGCGCCGCGCCCGCGAAGTCTCCGGCGCCCGCGCCGGCCAAGCCTGCCGCACAAGGGGGCAGCCACTGATGCCGCGTCCGCAATACATTCTTCAACCGGTCAACCCGTACTTCATCGCGTTCAGTCTCGCGGCGGCGTTCCTGCTGAACCTGCTGCCGTGGGGCAAGCTGCCCGGCGTGCCCGACTTCGTCGCGCTCGTGCTGCTGTTCTGGAACATCCACCAGCCGCGCAAGGTCGGCATGGGCATCGCGTTCTGCCTCGGCCTCTTGATGGACGTGCACAACGCGAATCTGCTCGGCGAGCACGCGCTCGCCTACACGCTGCTTTCGTTCGGCGCGATCACGATCCACCGCCGCGTGCTGTGGATGTCGATCGGGCTGCAAATGTTCGCCGTCACGCCGCTGCTCGTGGGCGCGCAGGTCGTGCCCTTCGTGATCCGCCTGTTGATGGGCGCGTCGTTTCCCGGCTGGGGCTATCTGATCAGCGGTTTCGTGGAAGCCGTGCTGTGGCCGGTCACGAGCGTGCTGCTGCTGCTGCCGCAGCGCCGTCCCGTCGATCCCGACGACACGCGGCCCATCTGAGCGGCCGCGCGCCGCTCGCCGTTGCTGGACGCCCGATGACTCACTCTTCCTACCGGCCCGCCGCAGCGCTCGCGCGAGGCGCGGGCCTCGTCGCCTGATCGCATGACCGAATTCAAGGACACCCAGCAGCAGCTCACGAAGTTCCGCCTGCGCGTCGCGGCGGCGGGCCTGTTCGTGTTCGTCTGCTTCGGGCTGATCGCGTTCCGTTTCCTCTATCTGCAGGTCTGGAACCACAGCAAATACTCGCTGCAAGCGGACGAAAACCGCATTTCGGTCGCGCCGATCGTGCCGAATCGCGGCATCATCACCGACCGCAACGGCGTCGTGCTCGCGAAGAACTACTCGGCGTACACGCTCGAAATCACGCCGTCGAAGCTCACCGACACGCTCGACAACACGATCGATCAACTCTCGACCGTGATTCCGATCGACGCGCGCGACCGCCGCCGCTTCAAGAAGCTGCTCGAAGATTCGAAGAACTTCGAGAGCCTGCCGATCCGCACGCGCCTCACCGACGACGAAGTCGCCCGCTTCACCGCGCAGCGCTTCCGCTTCCCCGGCGTGGAAGTGCGCGCGCGTCTGTTCCGCCAGTACCCGCTCGGTCCGACGGCCGCGCACGTGATCGGCTATATCGGCCGCATTTCGCAGCGCGATCAGGAACGGATCGACGACATGAGCGACAAGAATGACAGCGATACCGAGCATTACGATCCGCGTCTCGATGCCAACAACTACAACGGCACCGACTACATCGGCAAGATCGGCGTCGAGCAGAGCTACGAAACCGAGCTGCACGGCCTGACCGGTTTCGAGGAAGTCGAAGTGACGGCGGGCGGCCGTCCGGTGCGCACGCTCTCGCGCACGCAGGCCACGCCGGGCAACAACCTCGTGCTGTCGATCGACATCGGTTTGCAGCAGGTGGCCGAGCAGGCTTTCGCGGGCAAGCGCGGCGCGCTCGTGGCCATCGAGCCGTCGACGGGCGACATTCTCGCCTTCGTTTCCGCGCCGAGCTTCGACCCGAATTCGTTCGTCGACGGCATCGACCAGCAAACCTGGGACGAACTCAACAACTCGCCCGATCACCCGCTGCTCAACCGTCCGCTGCACGGCACCTATCCGCCGGGCTCGACCTACAAGCCGTTCATGGCGCTCGCCGCTCTCACGCTGCACAAGCGCACGCCGCAGTGGGGCTTCTCGGACCCCGGCTACTACATGTTCGGCGGCCACCGCTTCAACAACGACGTGCGCTCCGGCCAGGGCTGGGTCGACATGAACAAGGCGATCATGGTGTCGAACGACACCTACTTCTTCATGCTCGCGCACGATCTGGGCGTGGACGCCATCGCCAACTTCATGAAGCCGCTCGGCTTCGGCCAGCTCACCGGCATCGACATCGCGGGCGAGGCGCGCGGCATCCTGCCCTCGACCGAGTGGAAGAAGAAGGCCTACCGCAAGCCCGAGCAACAGAAGTGGTACGAAGGCGAGACGATCAGCCTCGGGATCGGTCAGGGCTACAACTCGTTCACGATCCTGCAGCTCGCGCACGCCACGGCCACGCTCGCCGATAACGGCGTGCTCATGAAGCCTCACCTCGTGAAGGCCATCGAGAATCCGATCACGAAGGCCGAGCATCTGACCGTGCCGGCCGAAAGCGGACGACTCGACGTGAAGCAGTCCGACATCGACGTCGTGAAACGCGGCATGGAAAACGTGACGATGAATCCGTCGGGCACCGCGTATCAGCTGTTCCGCAACGCGCCGTACACGTCGGCGGGCAAGACCGGCACGGCGCAGGTGTACTCGCTGCAAGGCGCGAAGTATCAGGCGCACGCGGTCGCCGAGCATCTGCGCGACCACGCGCTGTTCACCGCCTTCGCGCCCGCCGACAAGCCCACGATCGCGCTCGCGCTGATCGTCGAAAACGGCGGCTGGGGCGCACAGGCGGCCGGTCCGATCGCGCGCCGCGTGCTCGATTACTGGCTCGTCGACCGTCTGAAGCCGGGCGCGGAACAGGCGGCCGTGGCCGCTGCCGCGTCGGCGACGCAGGATGCGTCCGCGCCCGTGATCGGCGGCGCGCCGCTGGAAGCGTCGGGTGCTGCGGGTGCGTCGGGTGCCGCAAGTGCATCGGCTACGGGCGGCGCTTCGGCGCCCGCGCCCGCCAGCGCGCCCGTATCGAGCGTCAAGGTTGCGGCGGGCTTCACGCCGCTGCCGCTTCCCGGCGCGGCTTCGGCGGCCGAGGCGGCGTCCGCTGCGGCGGCGGCCTCCGCGGCGGCGAACGCCGAAGCGGCGTCGAACGCCTCAGCCGCGAGCGGCGCGCACGCGCCTGCCGCACCGAAAGCCAAACCCGCGAACAACAGCGCCGGCATGAACGCCGACATCGCCGACGCCGTGAACGGCGGCACCGCGATCGGCGACGACGGCGTCCCGGCGCGTCCCGCCGCCGCCTCGCTGCCGCGCCATTTCGGCCCCGGCCCGCATCGTCCGCGCCGCCCCGCGAGCGCGTCCGGCAACGCCACGCTCGCGCCGCCGCCCAAGGCCGCGACGGGCAACGCCGACGAGTAAGGACACACCATGCCTCTCCTCCAGTTCGACAAGATCGACAAGCGCGCCGTGCTCGACACGTTGCGCAAGATGTTCCTGGGCTTCGATCGCCCGCTCGCGCTCACGGTGTTCCTGCTGCTGTGCGTGGGCATCGTCACGCTTTACAGCGCGAGCCTCGACGTGCCGGGCCGCGTCGAAGACCAGCTGCGCAACATCATGCTGACCTTCGTGCTGATGTGGGTGCTCGCCAACGTGCCGCCCAATACGCTGATGCGCTTCGCGGTGCCAATCTACACCTTCGGCATCGCGTTACTGATAGCGGTCGCGCTCTTCGGGCTCACCCGCAAGGGCGCGAAGCGCTGGATCAACGTGGGCGTGGTCATCCAGCCGTCGGAAATTCTCAAGATCGCCACCCCGCTGATGCTCGCGTGGTACTACCAGCGCCGCGAAGGCGTCACGCGCTGGTACGACTTCGTGGTGGGTTTCGCGATCCTGCTCGTGCCGGTCGCCCTGATCGCCAAGCAGCCCGACCTCGGCACCGCCGTGCTGGTGTTCGCCTCGGGCGTGTTCGTGATTTATTTCGCGGGGCTCTCGTTCAAGCTGATCGTGCCGGTGCTGATCGCGGGCGTGATCGCCGTGGCCTCGATCGCGGCGTTCCAGGACAAGATCTGCCAGCCGCAGGTCAACTGGCCGCTCATGCACGACTACCAGAAGCACCGTATCTGCACGCTGCTGGACCCGACGTCCGACCCGCTCGGCAAGGGCTTCCACACGATTCAGGCGGTGATCGCGATCGGCTCCGGCGGGCCGCTCGGCAAGGGCTGGCTCAAGGGCACGCAGTCGCATCTGGAGTTCATCCCCGAAAAGCACACCGACTTCATCTTCGCGGTGTTCTCGGAAGAATTCGGCATGGCGGGCGGCATCGTGCTGCTCACGCTCTACATGTGTCTGATCGCGCGCGGGCTCTATATCGCGGCCAACGGCGCGACCTTGTTCGGGCGATTACTGGCCGGTTCGCTGACGATGGCGTTCTTCACCTACGCGTTCGTCAACATCGGCATGGTGAGCGGGATCCTGCCCGTGGTCGGCGTGCCGTTGCCGTTCATGAGCTACGGCGGCACCGCGCTGACGACGCTCGGCATCGCCATCGGGCTGATCATGAGTGTGGGGCGCCAGAAGCGGCTGATGCAAAGCTGACGGGCATTGCATTAGTACACAGCAGGCCGCACAAAACAAAACGCGCCGGTTTTCACCGGCGCGTTTTTCATTTCTGCACGCGATCTAGCGTGGATTCACCGCGAACTCACTGCGGCTGCGCGGGCGCGGATTTCATCAATTGCGCGCTCAACTGCTGAAACTTGAGGCGCGCCACCGGATCGCCCTGGGCCGCCGCCGCCGCGTAGTACGCGCGCGCGACGTTGAGGTTCTTCGGCACGCCGTCGCCGCCGCGTTCGTAGAACGAGCCGGTCACGTATTGCGCGGTCATGTCGCCGCCCTCGGCCGCCTTCTTGTACCAGTAGAACGCCTGCTTGTTGTCGCGCACGGTGCCGCGTCCGTCGAGGAACTGGTTCGCGAGCGCGAGTTCCGCCTGCACGTGCCCCTGCTTCGCGGCCTTCATAAACCACTGATGCGCTTGCGCCGGATCGCGCCCGACGAAGTCGCCGTCGTCGTACATTTTTCCGTACACGTATTGCGCGTGGGACATGTTCGCGTCGGCGGCCTTGCGCAGCCACTTGCGGCCTTCGGCGACGTCGGCGCCGCCACCCTCGCCGTTCACGAGCATCATCGCGTAATTGAATTCGGCGAGCCGGTTGCCGCGCGCCGCCGCTGCCAGGAACTCCTTGCGCGCGGCCGCAAGATTGCCCGCGTTGTAGTCGGCGACGGCGCTGGCCGTTTGCGGATCGTCCTCGGCGTTCGACGCGGCGGCGCTCGAAGCGGCGACCGTCGTTGCAGGTTGGGTTGCCGGCTTCGCGCCGTTATCGGCTGCGTAAGCCGCGTTGGCGGTTAATGCAACTACGGCAACCACAATCGACGCCATCGTCACGCGCCCAACCTGCGCGCTCCACTCTTGCGGATGCCTCATGACCGCGCCTCCTGCAGCGCCTGGCGCGTGGCGCGCACGAGCCAGATCACGTCGGCGGCCAGCGCGATGAACGAGAAGCCCATCTCGCGATATTGCTTCGCCTGGGCCGCATCCATCGCGAAGATGCCTGCGGCCACGCCCGCGGCACGCGCGGCGGCAACGATGCGCGTCATCGCCGCCTGAACATCCGGGTGCTTCGAATCGCCAAGATGACCAAGACTCGCGGCGAGATCGGCAGGCCCGACGAACAGGCAATCGACGCCCGGCACCGCCGCGATCTGCTCGACTTCCGCGAGCGCTGCCGCCGACTCGATCTGCACGAGCGTCGCGATCTGCGCATTCGCGCCGTGCAGATAGTCGCGCCGCATGCCGTAGGCCGCCGCGCGCACCACGCCCGCGACGCCGCGCTGGCCGTCAGGCGACTGCGCATCGGGATAGCGCGTGGTGCTCACCGCGCGCGCCGCTTCGGCCGCCGAGGCGATATTCGGGAACATGACCGTGCGCGCGCCCGCGTCGAGCACGTGCTTGACGAGCCACGGCTCGTTGGCCGCCACGCGCACCACGGGCTCGGTCGGCAGATGCGCCGCCGCGATCGCGCGCAGTTGCGCGATGGTGTCGCCGCTGTCGTTGGGCGTGTGCTCCATGTCGATCAGCAGCCAGTCGAAACCGGCGTGCGCGAGCGCTTCGGCGGCCGTTTCGCTGCCCATCGACAGCCATAGCCCGAACAGCGGCTCGGCGTCCTTGAGGCGTTCCTTGAGGGGATTGGTGAAGGTACTCATCGCCGTGCTCCCGGCGAGCGTGCGCGATGCGCGTCACGCGCGGGCCGCGTGGCCCGGCGGTGCGGCAGCCGGCAAGTCTCGCTCCGTTGTGTTGTCGGGCCGCGCGAGCTGCGCAGGCCTTGCCGGAGCGATCATACCGCGACAAAAGTTTGCAGGGACGGACGGAAAACCCGTCTTGCGCGGCGCGCGACGGCGCCGGCGGAGATCAGCGGGAGATCAGTCGCGAACGACTTCGGCCCAGCAGTTGGGCGTTTCGTACAGGCGCACCTTGTGCAGCTGCAGGTTCACGCCGTAATGCGCGTCGTACACATTGGCGAGGATCTCGAACGCGATGGCCGCGAGATTTTCCACGGTCGGAATGCGGTCGATCACGACCGTCTTGTGGCCCGGCAGCGTTTCGAGGAAACCGCGCACCTGCGTGTCGCCTTCGAAGACGAGGAACGCGTGGTCCCACAGATCGACGAGATGCTGGTTCGCGAGCGACTTCACGTCGGCGAAATCCATCACCATGCCGCGATCGGGCGCGCCTTCCGTCTCGACGGTATCGCCCTGCAGGGTGATTTCGAGCACGTAGCGATGGCCGTGCAGGTTACGGCACTGGCTGCGGTGGTCGGGGATGCGGTGGCCCGCGTCGAATTCGAGTTTTCGGGTGATCGTCAGCACGGCGCTTCCGGGGCAAATTCAGGGAATGTTCAGGTACTTGTGCGTCTGCATCGAAAGGCGCCATTGCGGATGACGCTTGCACCAGTCGATGGCGAGCTTCGTGTTCAGGTCGCGCGACGGACCATCCATCGGCTGAACGAGAAAATACTCGAAATCGAGCTTCGCGTAGTCGGCCAGACGCTGGTTGTCCTGCGGCACCACGACCTTGAGCTCGTTGCCTTTGGTGACCACGAGCGGCGCGTCGGCCTTCGGGCTCACGCAGATCCAGTCGATGGTGTCGAGCACCGGCAGCGAGCCGTTGGTTTCGATGGCGATCTCGAAGCCCGCCGCGTGCAGTGCATCGACGAAAGGCGGGTCGATCTGCAGCATGGGCTCGCCGCCCGTGCAGACCACGAAGCGGTGGTTCTCGCCCTCGGGCCACAGCGACGCGATCTTCGCGACCAGCTCTTCGGGCGTGCGGAACTTGCCGCCGTTCTCACCGTCGGTGCCGACGAAGTCGGTGTCGCAAAAACGGCATTGTGCCGACTCGCGATCTTCCTCGCGGCCCGACCACAGATTGCAGCCGGCGAACCGGCAGAACACGGCCGGACGCCCGGCGTTCGCGCCTTCGCCCTGCAACGTGTAGAAAATTTCCTTTACCGCGTAAGTCATGCTGCTGCCTGATATCGACTCGGGGCTCGTGGGGAGCCGTCATGATGGCGGGCGCTTGTTGAGCCTTTCGGCTCGCTCGTCGCGTCGCGAAGTGCGCCGCCCGTGCGCCGCTTCGGTCTTGCCGCGTTCCAACGCCGCGCAGTCCTGAGAAGACTGCCTGCGCGGCTGCGCGCCCGTCGTCGGATCAGACCGGCGCTTCCGTTACTTTCTCGCCCGCGAGGTACGCTTCGTAGCCGCGCTTGCGCAGCTTGCACGCCGGGCATTCGCCGCAGCCGAAGCCCCACGCGTGCAGCTCGGCGCGCTCGCCGACGTAACACGTATGCGTTTCCACGCGCACCAGCTCGACGAGCGCTTCGCCGCCGAGCGTTTCGGCCAGACGCCACGTGTCGGCCTTGTCGAGCCACATCAGCGGCGTTTCCAGCACGAAGCGGCTGTCCATGCCGAGATTGAGCGCGACTTGCAGCGCCTTCATGGTGTCGTCGCGGCAGTCGGGATAGCCCGAAAAATCGGTCTCGCACATGCCGCCGACCAGCACCTTGAGCCCGCGCCGATACGCGATGGCCGCGGCGATCTGCATGAACATCAGGTTGCGGCCCGGCACGAAGGTGTTCGGCAGGCCGTTCGCGGCCGTTTCGATCTCGATTTCGCGCGTCATGGCGGTGTCGCTGATCGAACCGAGCACGGAGAGGTCGATCATGTGATCGTCGCCGAGACGCTCGCCCCACTTTGGGAACCGGCTCGCGACAGCGGCGCGAAAGCCCTCACGGCATTCCAGTTCGACGCGATGACGCTGGCCGTAATCGAAGCCGAGCGTCTCGACGGTATCGTAGCGGTCGAGCGCCCAGGCGAGGCACGTTGCCGAGTCCTGGCCGCCGGAAAACAGCACGAGCGCGCCGTTTCTGGTTTCTGTTCGAGTCACCGTGAAACTCCGTGTATGAGGTTCCGCGCGGTCGCAAGCTGTCGAAACCCGCCGGGCGGACCGGCTCGATCCGGCGCCGGCCCAAGCAGTATAGGGCGCGCCCTCCCGGGGGATATCGGCGCCACTTTATACCGCTGATTAGCCCTGATCGCGCGCTGGCGTCTGCCCGAGGCCCATTTTGCGCGCAACACGCTGGGCACTCACGCAGGGCGATCGGCGCCCTCCAACGAAAAAGCCCCAGGAATCGTACGATCTCCTGGGGCTCTCTGCATTCTGGTGGCCTGGGTCGGAATCGAACCAACGACACGCGGATTTTCAATCCGCTGCTCTACCAACTGAGCTACCGGGCCAACGAAGAAGGGAAAGTATAGAGAGCTTTTCCGACTTGCGCAAGCCCTTTCTCAAAAGATTCTGGGAAAGGGCTCGTTCATTCAGTCATTCGCCCTTGCTCTTGCCGAGGTCGACGCCGAGCTGCTTGAGCTTGCGATACAGGTGCGTGCGCTCGAGGCCCGTCTTCTCGGCCACGCGCGTCATGCTGCCGTTCTCGCGCGCGAGGTGATACTCGAAGTACGCGCGCTCGAACGCGTCGCGCGCGTCGCGCAACGGAATGTCGAACGAGATCGAGGCCGTCTGCGCCACGCTGACGCCCGGCGCGCCGTCCGCGCCCAGCACCGGCAGCGCCGCCGCCGACGCCACCACGGCCGGACCGCCCGCCGCCGGCTTCGCGCCAGGCGCACCCGCCGCCGGCACCGGCGCGGCGGTGCCGCGCGCGAGGCCCTGCTCGACTGCCTTCAGCAGCTTTTGCAGCGCGATCGGTTTCTCGAGGAAGTTGAGCGCCCCGATCTTGGTCGCCTCGACCGCCGTGTCGATAGTCGCATGTCCCGACATCATGATGACCGGCATCGAGAGCTGGCCTTGCGCGGCCCACTCCTTGAGCAGCGTGACGCCGTCGGTGTCGGGCATCCAGATATCGAGCAGCACCAGGTCAGGCACCTGACGCTGACGGAATTCGCGCGCCTGTTGCGCGTCCTCCGCGAGCTCCACGACGTGTCCCTCGTCGCTGAGGATCTCCGAGAGCAATTCCCGGATGCCCATTTCATCGTCTACCACCAGGATGGTTGCCATTTACGCTGCCCTTGTCTGCACTGTTGCTTTTGATCCCTGCTCCGCTGTAACGCTTGAACGTGCGTTTGCGTTGGCGTCCGGGTCGACGTCGTCGGCGAGCTGGAGAAAGAGAATCGATATTTGCGCGCCTTCGATCACATCGCCCGCTTTCATGCGGTTGCGAATGTCGATGCGCGCGCCGTGCTCGTCGACGATCTTCTTGACCATCGCAAGCCCGAGTCCTGTTCCTTTGGCCTTGGTCGTCACGTAGGGTTCAAAGGCACGCGTGAGGATGCGTGCCGGAAAACCCGAACCGTTGTCCGAGACCGTGAGACGCACCGCAACGCGCGTGTGACCTTGCGCGTCCGCTTCGCCGTATTCTACGGCCCGCGTTTCGAGCGTTACACGAGGCTGCGCGACATCGGCCACGGCGTCCTGCGCATTCTGCAGGAGGTTGTGGATGACCTGGCGCAATTGCGTCGCGTCGCCACGAATGACGGGCAGCGTCGACAGCTCGACCTTGATCGCGCTCTTGCCTTCTTCCGCGCCGTAGAGCGTGAGCACTTCGCTCACGAGGTCGTTCAACTGCAGGCTCGCGAGCACCGCCGGCGGCGTGCGCGCATAGTCACGGAAGTTGTCGACCATCTGCTTCATGGCCGCGACCTGATTGACGATGGTCGTCGCGCCGCGCTTGAGCACTTCGGCGTCCGAGGGCGCGAGCTTGTCCGAGAGCTTCATCTGCAGACGCTCGGCGGACAGCTGAATGGGCGTGAGCGGATTCTTGATCTCGTGCGCGAGACGCCGCGCGACTTCGCCCCACGCGACCGAGCGCTGTGCCGAGATCACGTCGGAAATGTCGTCGAACACGACGACGTAGCCCGAAGTCTGCATGTCGCCCGCGTCGCGGCCGGTGTCGGAGACGAGACGCGCACCGCGCACGAGCAGCGTCAGCGGATCGGTTTCGCCCGGCACGGGCACCGAGAACTGCTGCTGCCAGTGGCCGCGATCGACGCCGCCGTTGTCGCCGCCCATGCGCGACGCTTCCTGATCGGCGAAGGCCTTGCGCACCATCGCCGCGAAGTCGCCGAGCGCGGCCACGTGGTCGATCGGCAAGCCCACCTGGGTCTGGAACGGATGACGGAAGATGCGTTCCGCGCCGGGGTTCGCCGTGGTCAGGCGGAACTGCCGGTCGAACACGAACACGCCCGCCGTGAGATTGGCGAGGATGCTTTCGAGATACGCCTTCGAATGTTCGAGCGCGACGCGGTTCTTCTCGACGGCCTGGCGCGCTTCGGAAAGTTGCCGCGTCATCGCGTTGAACGACTGCGTGAGGAAGCCCAGCTCGTCGCGCGACTTGATTTCGCGTTTGGGCGTGTAGTCGCCCTCGGTCACTTCCTTCGTGCCCTGCGCGAGCAGGAACAGCGGCCGCGCGAGCTGGTTGCCGAGCGCGAGCGCGAGCATCATCGCCACGAAGGTCGCGAGGAACAGCGCGAGCGTGAGCGTGCCGATGTACATCTTGCGCAGGCCCGTGCGGCCGAGCGCCTTTTCCTGATATTCGCGATAGGCGCGCTGCACGGCGTCCGCGTTGCGCGCGAGCGCGGCGGGCACGGGCTGTTCGAGTTGCAGGAAGCGTTCGGCGGGCTGCAGGTCGGTGGTGTTGCCGTCGGGAATGCGCGTGACGACGCGCAACCTCAGCGCGCCCTTGGGTCCATGCAGATGCGGATCGCCATCGACTTCGCCTTCGATCGCCGCATAACCGCGCCCGCGCGCCTGATCGATCATCAGTGCGGTGGGCAGGTCCGCCGGCATCAGCGAGGAGAAGTTGCTCGACGCCTGCGCGACCACGTGCATGTCCGGCGCCGCGCCCGACATGCTGCGCACCGGCTCGACGATGGTCGCGTCCTGCACGCCGAACTGGTCGCGCGCGCGCAGCAGCGTGAGCGTCGTGCCAGCCGCGTCGCCGCTCGCGATCTGCTCGGCCATCAGGCGCGCCTTGGTCTGCAGATCGGACAGCGAGGCGTCGAGCATGCCGCGCCCGAGATTGAGACCCGCCGTGAGCGCGGTTTCCACGTTCACGTCGAACCACGATTCGATCGAGCGCGAGACGAACTGATACGAGACGATGTAGATGATGCCGCCCGGCACCACGCCCACGAGCGCGAAGAAGAATGCGAGCTTGGCGAGTAATCGCGTGCCGAACTTGCCGCGCCGCAAACGCACGACGATCACGATCACGAGCGCCGTGACCACCGACATGAAGATGATCGCGACGCCGATGTTGGCCGCGTAGAGCCAGCCGTAATAGCGGTCGAAGAATTCCGTGTTCGCGCTCGCGGCGGCGAGCAACACGAGCAGCAGCGCCGCGGTGAACGCGACGGTGGACACCAGCAGCCTCACGACGAAGCTGCTGACACTGCCTCCGGTGGCGCGGCGCACTTTATTTAGCACGTTCGGTCACCGTGAAGCTAAAGCGCTTCCAGTCGGAAGCGAGGTTCCAGTCGCGATTGTTGACCGCGTCGATCTGGAACGGCTTGGGCATGAGCGCGACGTCGAGCTGCATGCGCACCGAGGCCGTGTAAGTCTCGCCCGGATGCACCTGATTGCGCTCGATCACGTGCCACGACGTGACGTGCTTGATGACGGCGAGCGCGTCCGCCAGCGTCGAAAAGCCGAGCTGGAGACCGCCGCTCGACACGCGATATTCGCGCGTGAGCGGCTGGAACGAGAGGCGAATGCTTTGCGAGACGCTCACGGGTTGCTCGTCGAACCAGTACCAGCGCGGGCGCGTGAGTTCGAAATCGGTGGTGAAGTAGAGCGGGATGCCCTTGTTGACCGCATCTTCCAGGCTGCTGTTGAGATCGAAATCGAAGCGGGCGTCGAGGCTCCAGCCGGAGCCGTCGGCCTGCAACGAGGCGCGCTGCACCGAGATCGAATCGGCGCGCGCCGGCGCGGCGGCCATGAAGCCAAAGAACAACGCGACCCAGAGCAGGGCCGCGAAGCGCAGCGGGAAGAAGCGTTTGATGGTCACCGTTTCTGGAAGCGCGCGTAGAAGAATCCGTCGTGATCCGCGGGGCGATCGGCCGGCGCGCCATCGGCCGCGGTGGGCAACAGTTGCCCCGGAGCATCCAATCGTACCGCATCCTCACGGCTGCTTTCAAACCAGGCCGCCTGCGCCTCTCCTTCCTCGGGGAACAGCGAGCAGGTCACGTAGAGCAGTTCGCCGCCCGGCTTGAGCAGGCTCCACAAGGCTTCGACGATACGGCGCTGCTCCTTGGCGAGCGTCGCGATATCGCGCTCGCGGCGCAGCCAGCGAATATCGGGATGACGTCGCACGATGCCCGAGGCCGAGCACGGGACGTCGGCGAGAATGCGGTCGAAGCGCTGGTCGCCGCCCTCGCCGCCTTCACCTTCGAACCACGCCTGCGGCTCGCCCGCATCGCCGACCACGACGCGCGCGTGGCGCAACGGATGCGCGGCGTCGTCCTGCGCGAAACCCAGACGCGCGAAGTTCTCGCCGATACGCCCCGCGCGCGAGGCGTCGCTCTCCAGCGCGATCAGGTCGATGTCGGCGAGTTCGAGCAGATGGCCGCTCTTGCCTCCGGGCGCCGCGCACGCATCGAGCACGCGCATGCCGTCGCGAACACCGAGGATTTCGGCGGCGATCTGCGCGCCCGCATCCTGCACGGACACGTCGCCCGCGAGAAAGCCCGGAATGCGATCCACCGGCAGCGGCGTGGCCAGCCGCACGGCGTGCGTGCCGATCTGCGTCGCGGCGATGTTCTCGGCGGCGAGGCGCTGCACATAGTCGGCGGCGTTGGCGCGGCGCGCGTTCACGCGCAGCGTCAGCGGACCGTGCGTGTTGCCCGTGGCGAGAATCGCTTCCCATTGCGCGGGCCACGCGCGGCGCACCGCGTCGATCCACCATTGCGGATAGTTCCAGCGCGCGACGTCGTCGGCTTGCGCGGCGGCCAGCGCCTGATCGCGCTCGCGCAGGAAACCGCGCAGCACGGCATTCACGAGGCCCTTCGCAAAAGCGATTTCGCGGCGCGCGCCCACCGTGCGCACGACCTGATCGACGACCGTGAACGGCGTGTAGGCGGCGTGCGCTTCGTCGTCGACGAGGAGCGCCAGCGCGCAGGCCAGCAGGTTCGTCACATGGGCGGGCGGCGCCTTGCTCACGCGCTGCTTGATCAGCCAGTCGACCGTGCCGAGGCGACGCATCGTGCGATACGCGATGTCCTGCACCGCGCCGCGCGCGACCGAAGCAAGCTCATGCGGCAAGGACGCGAACGCGTTCGACAGCGCGGCGGGCAACGCCGCGCCGGCCCGTACCGCGCCAACGGCCTGGGCAGCCTGATCGAGCGCGAAGCCGAGCGAGTCGGGGGCCAGATGCACGGGCGCAAGCGTCGCCGGTGCGCCGGATTGCCGGGCAGGCGAAGCGGATCGTGCGGAACGGCCTGCGCGGGTCTGGCCGGCTTTGCCGGCAGTGCCCGACGGGCGACGGGAATGGCTGGATGTCATGAAAAAACCGGATGCGAGCCGCATGGCGCGGCGTACTGGCATAAGCAAAGCACAAGCGAGCCATTGTAGCGTGGCGTGGGCGCAACGCTGTCCATGCGGCGCAGCAAAGCCGACGCTTCGCCGCGCCGAACCGCCGACAGACGCGGCGCTCGTGCACTAGAAAACCGCCGATTTCGCCTGAGTTTCCGCTGCAAAATGGCAAACGCCCTGCTACGCCCCGTAAAGGCCGCCATGAAACTGTTCGGAAAAAGATTCGATCTCGTGTTCCTGGTCTTTGTCGCGCTGTTCGCGGTGGCCGCTCAGGGATCTCACAAGCTGCTCGCGCCCTTCTGGGACTACAGCAGTTACACGTCCGCGCTCACGCGCTACCACCTCGGCGTCGATCCGTACGGCATCGCGGCTTCGGACTTTCCGCTGGTCTATCCGCCGATCTTTCTGAATCTGTTCGCGAACGTGCCGTTTCTCGCCGTGTATCTGCTGTTCGCGCTCGCGACGCTTGCCTACGTGGTGTACCGCGTGCGCAGGACGGATTTCGTCTGGGCCGCCAGCGTGGGCTTTCTCGCGGGCGGCGCGGGCGTCGGCGCGCTGCTCACAGCGAATTTCGCGATCTTTTCGCACTTGCTGATTGTCATGCTGCTCTATTCGGCGTCGCGCAGCGAGCGTCGCGCCGCGCTCGGCTACGGCCTCGCCACGCTCGTCATCGTGCTGTTCGCGTCGATCAAGATTTACTTCGCGGCCTATGCGCTCGTCTTTCTATTTTTGCCGAAAGGTATCCGCTACTTTTTCATCATCCCGATTTGCGTCGCGTGCGTGGACGCCGCGCAAATGCTGCTCGAACCGCAGTTGTGGGCCGGTTTCGAGACGCGCCTGCGCTGGCAGGTGCTGACGCAGCACGACTCGGGTCTCGTGCTTTCCGGCATCCTGCAGCAGCGCGTCGCGAGCCTCTCGGCGCTTCAGGACGTGCTGATCCACGAAGCCATCGTCGTCGCGCTATTTCTTTACGGGATCAACCCGTTGCGCGAGCCGCGCACGATCGGCTTCGACGAGGTCTCGGGCAAGCTGTTCTACGTGATCGCGTTCGCGATCATCCTGAATCCGCGCCTGAAGGAATACGATATCGGCGCGTTGTTCGCATGCTGCTATATCTCACTCTTTCAGAGCACACGGCCCGAGGATCGCGCGCAACGGCTGATCGCCTATGTCGTTCCGGTTGCGTTCGCCGCCGCGTGGATGCTGGCGCGGCTCACGCACGTTTTCCTCTTCCTCGACCTGATGTGGATTGTGAGCGTCTACGGTCTCTTTCTTGCGATTTCGATGCGCCAGCGCGCGTTGCGCAAGGTCGGTCACGCGCGCCCGCCGTCACACATCGGCATCAGGCAGGCATAAAAAAACGCCTCGGAAAGAGGCGTTTTTCCTGATGCGCTCGCGCTGCGTGCGCGACCGTTCCCGGTTTAGCGCTGGCCCGACGCCATCTCCATCAGACGACGGATGCGTTCTTCCGTCGACGGGTGCGTGCTGAACAGATTCTGGATGCCGCCGCCCGAGAGCGGATTCATGATCATCATCTGCGCGGTGGCCGGATGTTGCTCGGCGGCCGCGAACGGGATGCCCTGCGCGTAGCGATGGATCTTGTCGAGCGCCGACGCCAGCGCCTGCGGATCGCCCGAAATCTCCGCGCCGCCCCGATCGGCCTCGAATTCACGCGCGCGCGAAATCGCCATCTGGATGAGCGCGCCCGCGATCGGCGCCAGCAGCGCGACGGCGATGCCCGCGATGGGGTTCGTCGGACGACCGTTTTCGTCGCGGCCGCCGAAGATCATCGCGAAGTTGGCGAGCGCCGAAATCGCACCGGCCATGGTGGCCGAGATCGTGGAAATGAGGATGTCGCGGTGCTTCACGTGCGCGAGCTCGTGCGCCATCACCCCGCGCATCTCACGCTCGGACAGCACGCGCAGAATGCCCGTGGTCGCCGCCACCGCTGCGTGCTCGGGATTGCGGCCCGTGGCAAACGCGTTGGGCGCATCTTCGTTGATGAGATAGACGCGCGGCATGGGCAGATTCGCGCGCGTGGCCAGATCGCGAACCATCCGGTAGAACTGCGGCGCCGTGGTTTCGTCGACTTCCTGCGCGTTGTACATGCGCAGAACCATCTTGTCCGAGAACCAGTACGAGAAGAAGTTCATGCCAAGCGCGATCACGAGCGCGAACATCATCCCGCTGCGCCCGCCGATCAAACCGCCAATCGCGATGAACAGGGCCGTAATCGCGGCCATCAACATCGCGGTCTTGACCCAGTTGAACATGTGCTGTGCTCCTTAACCCAGTGGGGATCAAATCGTTGGACGCCCGCCGCGCGCCATCACTCAAAGGGACAGGCCGCGGCAGCGAGCGCATTGTAAGCGATCTGTTAGATAAGGGCGGGTGCGAAAAATTCAATCTCCGCGCGCCGTTTTCGGGTGGCGCGCGGTTTCAGCCCGGCGTTCAGTTCGACGCTCAGCTCGGTATTCAGCGCCAGCTTCAACGCGTGGTGGTCGCGAGCTTCACGCCAAGCCCGACGAACGCGGTACCGACCGTGCGGTCGAGCCATTTCTTGATGCCCGGCTTGCCGGAGAAACGCTGCGTGACGCTGCCCGCGATCCACGCGACGAAGCTGTTCCAGACCCAGCTCATCAGCACGAACACCACGCCGAGCGTGAGGAACGCGATCACCTTGTGCGGGCTCGTTACGCTCACGAACTGCGGGAAGAACGAGACGAAGAACAGCACGACCTTCGGATTCAGCACATTGGTCCAGAAGCCCGACAGGAACAACTGGCGCAGCGGGCGCGGCGCGGCGGCGCGGGCTTCGCCGGCTTCGGGCTCGCTGGCCTTCGCTTCGCTCTTCGCGAAAATCAGGCGCACGCCGAGATACACCAGGTAGCACGCGCCCACCAGCTTGATGACCGTGAAAGCGGTGGCCGACGCCGCCAGCAGCGCCGTGAGACCGAACGCGCAGGCGAGCGCGTGCACGCAGCAGCCCGCCGAGATGCCGAGCGCCGACACCAGACCGGCGCTGCGGCCCTGCGCGACGCTGCGACCGACGATGTACGCGGTGTCCGGGCCGGGCGTGACGTTCAGGAGGAAAACCGCGACCACGAAGAAGCCGAAATGGGTGATGCCGAACATGACTTTCTCTGCAAATACGGTGAAGAAATAGCGCACGAACGCGGTCGCGCGGGGCTCGATCGAGACGCGACCGGGCCTCGAAGCAACCCACCGATTCTAACGCGCACCGCATGGCGCGCGACACCTGGCCGAACGGATGACTGGCGCGCGAACGCGCCTGGATTTACGCTGCGGATTCGTCGGGCAACGCGAAACGCTGGCCTGCCGAAAGCGGCATGCCGGCCAGGAATTCGCGCGCGGGCAGGCGCTTGCCGCCCGGCTTTTGCAACTGCGTGAGGCGCAATGCGCCCTCGCCGCACGCCACCACCACGCCCGTGGGCGAGACTTCGAGAATCTGGCCCGGCGCGGCGCCTTCGGGCAGCGTCACGCCGGCGGCCGGTTCGGCGGCCCACAGCTTGAGCTGCGCGCCGTCGAGCGTGGCCGCGCCGCCCGGGAACGGATCGAACGCGCGAATCTGGCGCGCGAGCGCGAGGGCGGGGCGGCGGAAATCGAGCGCGGCTTCCTGCTTGCCGATCTTCTCGGCGTAGGTCACGCCGTCGGTGGGCTGCGGCGTGAGCGGCAACTGGCCGGTGCGTTCGAGCTGCGTGAGCCAGTCCACCACGAGTTGCGCGCCCAGATTCGCGAGGCGGTCGTGCAGCGTCGCCGTGGTGTCGGTGGGCGTGATCGGCGTGCGCACTTCCGAGATCATCGGACCGGTGTCGAGGCCCGCGTCCATCTGCATCAGCGTGATGCCGGTTTCGGCGTCGCCGGCCTCGATCGCGCGATGGATCGGCGCGGCGCCGCGCCAGCGCGGCAGGATCGAAGCGTGAATGTTGATGCAGCCGTCCGTCGGAATGTCGAGCACTTCCTGCGGCAGGATCAGGCCGTAAGCCGCCACCACCATGACGTCGTGCGGTGTGGCGCGCAGCAGGTCGATGGCCTCGGCGGCCTCCTGCGGGTACTTGCCCGCGCGGCGCAGCGAAGTGGGCTGTGCGACGGCAATGCCGTGCTCCTGCGCGTAACGCTTGACCGGGCTCGCCTGGAGTTTCATGCCGCGTCCGGCGGGACGATCGGGCTGGGTCAGCACGAGCGGCACGGGAAAGCCCGCCTCGTGAATGGCGGCGAGCGCCGCGGCGGCGAATTCCGGCGTACCGGCGAAGATCACGCGAAGAGAGTGGCTCATGGGCACAAGCGAATACGGGGTGAAACAGTGAGGCGCACGGCTGGCGTGCGCGGCGCTTACATGGCGCGTTCGAGCTTCTTCATCTTGCTCTTGATGCGCGTCTGCTTGAGCGACGAAAGGTATTCCACGAACACCTTGCCCATCAGGTGATCCATTTCGTGCTGGATGCACACGGCGAGCAGGCCTTCGCAGTCGACTTCGTAGCTCTCGCCCTTCTCGTTGAGGGCGCGCACGCGCACTTTCTCCGCGCGCTCGACTTCGTCGTAGATGCCCGGCACCGAGAGGCAGCCCTCTTCGTGCACTTCGCGCTCGTTGCTCGACCAGACGATTTCCGGGTTGATGAACACCTGCAGTTCGTCGTGCGCGTCGGACACGTCGATCACCACGACGCGCTCGTGCACGTCCACCTGGGTGGCGGCGAGGCCAACGCCGGGCGCTGCGTACATCGTCTCGGCCATGTCGGCGACGAGCTTGCGGATGCGGTCGTTGACCGCTTCGACCGGCTTGGCGACCTTGTGCAGGCGCTTGTCCGGGTAATGAAGAATATTCAGTAGAGCCATGATTTCACGGTTTCTCGTTGGGCGGCAGGCCGCGCCGATGTTGCGGATCGCGCGCGGACTGGCCGTTCGGCCAGCTTGCGGGCCCAGTACAGGATACGGAGGATATACGGACAAAACGGCCGGATTCAACGCGCCGGCCGCCTCGGGCAGCCGGCTCCGTGCCACTCGCGCACTCGCACGGGCCAACGCGGCCGCGCAAGGGCAATGCCTCGCTGCGGCGCGTTGCAGCAGCGCCTCGGTGCGTACCTCAACGAGCGCCGCCAACAAATTTCGGATGGTGAAAATTTTAACACGACGGGCTGCGCTTCGCCCGCCCACGGGAGAATCGCCCATGCTCGTTCCGCCGTTGCTTCCGCCGTTGCTTCCGCCGTTGCTTCCGCCGTCGCTTCCCGAGTCACGTCCTCAGTCGCGTCCTCAGTCGCTCGCGCCACCGCCGCCGGCTCCGCTGCCGCTGGCATCGGACGAACTCCACGCCTGGCTGCGCCTCGCCTGTGCGCGCGGCCTGAAGCCCGCCGCGCTGCGCGCATTGCTGGGCGCGTTCGGGTTGCCGCAACAGGTGCTCGCGCAATCGTTCAGTGCGCTTGCAGCCGTCGCGGGCAGCGTGGCGGCGCAAGCCGCGCTCGCCGCACCGCCACCCGGGTTCGCGCCACAGGCCGACGCGGTGCGCGACTGGTGCGCGCAGCCCGGCAACGCGCTCGTGACGCTCGCAGACGCCGCCTATCCGCCGCGCTTGCTGGCGATGACCGATCCGCCGCCGCTGCTCTACGTGAAAGGGCGGCTCGACCTGCTGCATGCGCGCAGCGTCGCGGTGGTGGGCAGCCGCAGCGCCACACCGCAGGCCGTCGAGGACGCGGCGCGCTTCGCCCGCACGCTCGCGGCGGCGGGCGTGACCGTCGTCTCGGGCCTCGCACTCGGTGTGGACGGAGCCGCACATCGCGGCGCGCTCGACGAACGCGGCGGCACCGTCGCCGTGATCGGCACGGGCGCCGACCTCGTCTATCCGTCCGCGCACCACGCGCTCGCCGCGCAGATCGCCGCGCGCGGCGCGATCGTCTCCGAATGGCCGCTCGGCACGCCCGCGCGCTCGGCCAACTTCCCGCAGCGCAACGGCGTGATCGCGGCGCTCGTCGAAGGCGTGATCGTGATGGAAGCCGCCATGCGCTCGGGCTCGCTCATTACGGCGCGGCTCGCCAACGAGATGGGCCGCGACGTGTTCGCGCTGCCCGGCTCGATTCACGCGCCGCTGGCGCGCGGGTGTCATCGGCTCATCAAGCAGGGAGCGCAACTGGTCGAAACGCCCGAGGAGGTGCTCGAAGCGCTGGGTTTCGCAGCGCCGGCGGCGGCAACAGTCGCGATAGCTCCCGCCCAGAAGCGCGCACGGCACGGAAGGCAAGAACAGCACTCGAACGAAACCACGCATCCGCGAACGGCAAGCGCTGCCAGCCAGATCGCCCTGCCGCTCGACACCCCGCCAGGCCGCCCGCCCGCGCCCAATCGTCTCGACGATAAAGAAGCCCAGGCCGTGCTCGTCGCAATCGGTCACGCGCCCGCCACGCTTGAAATTCTCGCGCAGCGCACCGACATGGCCGAAGCGGTGCTCCAGGCCACGCTGCTGCGGCTCGAACTGGCCGGCCACGTGAGCGCGCTGCCCGGCGGCTGGTTCGCCCGGGCGTCCCACTGCTAGCGGCGCGCCGTGTTACATTCGCGCCAAATGCACCGCCCCACGCATTGCCTCTATATAGAAGAGAACGCAAGGAACGACCATGCCCGCGCTTGACCTCGACACCGACGCCGACCAGATCGCCGAGCGCGTCGCCGACCGCGAGACGCTGTTCGTCGCGTGTCTGTGCGCCGAGTGGTGCGGCACCTGTCGCGACTATCGGGCGACCTTTGACCGCATCGCCGACGCGCATCCCGACATCTGCTTCGCGTACATCGATATCGAAACCCACGCCGACCGCTTCGACGACCTCGACGTGGAGAATTTCCCGACTATCCTGATCGAAGACGGCAACGCCACGCGCTTCTTCGGCACGGTGCTGCCGCATGGCGCGGTGGTCGAGCGCATGCTCGCCGACCTCACCGCGCTGCCGGGCGTCGCCGACGCGCCGAAGCTGCGCCCGGCGCTGCTCGAAGCGTGACGCGAACGCTGCCGTTCACCCGCAGTCGGCCCGCACACATGTTGATCGCACCCCGCTAGCCGGGCGCTACGCCGCCGGGTCGTGCGCTTGAGCGTGATCTTGAGCTTGCGCCCGCGCAGCTTGACCGCATGTGCCACGCTGCCGCCTGCCCACCAGCTTGCTCGCCGCCGCGCCGCGCCCTTATGATTGGCGCCCGAAAAAGCCGCAGCCAGCGGCGCGCGGACAGCACGCACCGATGACACGAAAATCGCCACCGCCGCGCCATGTGCTATAAAGCGGTCGTTAACGAGGCGCCCCAAGGGCGCGACGGCCCCGCCACCGCGAGTCACATGGCATAGACGGGGCGCCCACCGGATACACCCACACACAATCAGTCATGTCCAAAGCTCTGATCATCGCCGAGAAGCCATCCGTCGCGAACGACATCGCGCGCGCTCTGGGCGGATTTACCAAGCATGACGAGTACTACGAGAGCGACGACTACGTGCTCTCGTCGGCGGTCGGCCATCTGCTGGAAATCGCCGCACCCGAGGAGTACGAGGTCAAGCGAGGCAAATGGAGCTTCGCGAACCTGCCCGTCATCCCACCCCATTTCGACCTGAACCCGATCGCCAAGAGCGAATCGCGGCTCAAGGTGCTCACGAAGCTGCTCAAGCGCAAGGACGTCACGAAGCTGATCAACGCCTGCGACGCGGGGCGCGAGGGCGAGCTGATCTTCCGCCTGATCGCGCAACACGCGAAGGCGAAGCAGCCCGTGCAGCGCCTCTGGCTCCAGTCCATGACGCAGCAGGCAATCCGCGACGGCTTCGCGAACCTGCGCAGCGACGACGACATGCTGCCGCTGGCCGACGCCGCGCGCTGCCGCTCGGAAGCCGACTGGCTCGTCGGCATTAACGGCACGCGCGCCATGACGGCCTTCAACAGCAAGGGCGGCGGTTTCTTCCTGACCACGGTCGGTCGCGTTCAGACGCCAACGCTCTCGATCGTCGTCGAACGTGAAGAGAAAATCCGCCGTTTCGTGCCGCGCGATTATTGGGAAGTGCGCGCCGAATTCGTCTGCGCGGGCGGCTTCTACGAAGGCCGCTGGTACGACCCGAAATTCAAGAAGGACGAGCACGATCCGGAAAAGCGCGATTCGCGTCTCTGGAGCGTGCCGGCCGCCGAAACCATTGTCGCCGCCTGCCATGGCCGCGAAGGCACGGTCACGGAAGAATCGAAGCCGTCCACGCAGCTCTCGCCCGCGCTTTTCGACCTGACGAGCCTGCAGCGCGAAGCCAACGGCCGCTTCGGCTTTTCGGCCAAGAACACGCTCGGTCTCGCCCAGGCGCTGTACGAAAAGCACAAGGTGCTCACCTATCCGCGTACCGACTCGCGCGCGCTGCCTGAGGACTACCTCAGCACCGTGAAAGAGACGATGGAGATGCTCAAGGAGAGCAACAACTATCTGCCGTTCGCCAAGCAGGCGCTCGACAAGGGCTGGGTGAAGCCGAACAAGCGCATCTTCGACAATTCGAAGATCAGCGACCACTTTGCAATCATCCCGACGCTGCAGGCGCCGAAGAATCTGTCGGAGCCGGAGCAGAAGCTGTACGACCTCGTCGTCAAGCGCTTCCTCGCCGTGTTCTTCCCGGCGGCCGAGTACCGCGTGACCACGCGTATCACCGAAGTCGCCGGTCATCACTTCAAGACCGAAGGCAAGGTGATGGTCGAGCCGGGCTGGCTGCAGATCTATGGCCGCGACACGAGCGGCGAAGACGCGAACCTCGTGCCGGTGCAGAAGGACGAGAAGGTCAAGACCGACAAGATCGCCGCGCACCAGCTCGTGACCAAGCCGCCCGCGCGCTACAACGAAGCGACGCTGCTCTCGGCGATGGAAGGCGCGGGCAAGCTCGTCGACGACGAAGAACTGCGCGAGGCGATGGCCGCCAAGGGGCTCGGCACGCCGGCCACGCGCGCGGCCATCATCGAAGGTCTGCTCGGCGAAAAGTATCTCGTGCGCGAAGGCCGCGAGCTGATTCCCACGGCCAAGGCATTCCAGCTGATGACGCTGCTGCGCGGCCTCGGCGTGGAAGAACTGACCGCGCCGGAACTCACGGGCGAGTGGGAATACAAGCTTTCGCAGATGGAGCGCGGCAAGCTCCCGCGCGACGCGTTCATGCAGGAAATCGCCCGCATGACGCAGACCATCGTCAAGCGCGCGAAGGAATACGATTCGGACACCATTCCGGGCGACTACGCCACGCTGGAAACGCCGTGTCCGAATTGCGGCGGTCAGGTGAAGGAAAACTACCGACGCTTCGCGTGTACGAAGTGCGAATTCTCGATTTCGAAGATTCCGGGCGGCCGTCAGTTCGAGATTCCCGAAGTCGAGGAACTGCTGCAGAACAAGACGATCGGTCCGCTTTCGGGCTTCCGCAGCAAGATGGGCCGTCCGTTCTCGGCGATCCTCAAGCTGTCGTTCGACGACGAGATCAAGAACTACAAGCTCGAATTCGACTTCGGTCAGGATCAGGGCACGGAAGACGGCGAAGCGCCCGACTTCTCGCAGCAGGAGGCCGTGGGCGCGTGTCCGAAGTGCAAGGGCCGCGTGTTCGAGCACGGCATGAGCTACGTCTGCGAAAACTCGGTGGCGAATCCGAAGACCTGCGACTTCCGCTCGGGCAAGGTGATTCTCCAGCAGGAAATCGCGCGCGAGCAGATGGCCAAGCTGCTGTCCGAAGGCCGCACGGACCTGCTGACGAACTTCAAGTCATCGCGCACGGGGCGTAACTTCAAGGCGTTCCTCGTGAAGCAGCCCGACGGCAAGATCGGCTTCGAGTTCGAGAAGAAGGAACCGAGCGCGAAGACGGCGGCCAAGACCGCGGCGAAGAAGTCCACCGCGAGCGCCGACGCCGCCAACGACGCAGCCGAAGGCGCGGAAGCCACTGCGAAGCCGGCACGCAAGACGGCGGCTGCGAAGACCGCGCCTGCGCGCAAGACCGCGGCGAAGAAAACCGCCGCGCGCAAGACGGGTTCTTAAGTCTCAGGCGCGGTGTGGTTCACCGCGCCGCCCAACAAAAAGGCGCAGCTTCTCACGAAGCTGCGCCTTTTTTATCGCCTGCATCGACCGACGCAATCTCGCGACGATCGACCCAAAACGCGAATTAAAGCGGCGAAATCGCCGACGAACGCGTGCGACCGGCCGATGCGCGGCCAGCCTTCGGCGCGCGCTCTTCCGCGCCGTTGTGCTCGCCTTCCGCGCCGCGCGAACCGTCGAGCAGATCCGAGATCGGCTCCGCGCCGTCGAACGCCTCGGCGCGCCGTTGCGGGCGTTTGCCGGGCGCGCGAGACCGTCCTTGACCCACTGTTCGCCGAGCTGGCTGTTCGGCGTCTGGCTGAAATGCTCCACCAGATGGTCGATGAACGTACGCACCTTGGCCGGCAGATGGCGGCGGCTCGGGTACGCGACGTTGATCTCGACCTGCGGCAGACGGTAGTCGCCGAGCAGGCGCACGAGGCGTCCGCGCGTCATGTCGCGGCCGATCAGGTAGCTCGGCAGAATCGCGATGCCCATGCCGAGCAGCGCGAACTGACGCAGCATTTCGGTATTGTTCGCGACGATCACGTTGCTCGGCGCACGCGCACTTCGCCTTCCGGACCGGTGAACACGCGCTCGTCGCCCCAGTATTCCGAAGGCAGCGACAGCGACGGATGCTCCATCAGGTGCTCGGGACGCGTGGGCGTGCCGTGCTTTTCCAGATACGCGGGCGTCGCGCACACCGTCATGCAGCCCGTCGTGAGACGACGCGTCACGATGCTCGCGCTGCGCATCTGGCGCGCGGTCACGACGCCGAGATCGAAGCCTTCTTCGACCAGATCGACCTGGCGGTCGACCAGCGTGACATCGGGAATGACTTGCGGATAGCGCTGCGTGTAGGTCTGCAGCACGGGCGCGAGATTGTGCAGCCCGAACACCACCGGCGCCACGATGCGCAAGGTGCCGACGGGTTCGTGGTTGCGCGCCACCACCATCTGCTCCACATCTTCGAGCTCGTCGAGAATCTGGCGGGCGCGTTCGAGATAGACCTGACCGGACTCGGTGAGGGAAAGACTGCGGGTCGTGCGGTTGAGCAAACGCGTGCCAAGACGACCTTCGAGGTCCGCCACGTGACGCGTCGCAACCGCATTCGAGATATCCATCGCGGAAGCGGCCCGGGCAAAACTGCCGAGGTCGGCCACTTTGACGAAAACTCGCATCGACTGCAAATGATCCATGAGACAACTCCTGCCTGTTACTGTCCGTCGGAATCCGACGGAGGAAACCACGAATTCTCCTACGACATGAGAAATCGTGCAGAAGTTGCCTAAGAAGCACTGAATTTCTTCGAAATTTTCGCTACTGTCACTGTTTACGCAGTATCACAGCCGCTATTGTTTCCCGCTTCGAAACAATTTTCTGCATCGCAGCGAAAAGCCCGGATCATCGTGAACAGAACACGCGTTCTAGAGCAGATTTTTGCCCGCCTTTTTCCACGAACTAAGTACGACCCCAAATAAAAAGATCGCCCGCAGGCGATCTTTTGTTCAATTCGAGCGCTCATACCCGCTCACACCGATAGTGAGCGCTCACATTCATCGAAAAACGCCGTTCAAAGGCGGCTTTCCAGATCCGCACGCGTGTCGCGCAGCGACGGCGGCAAACCTTGCGCAAGCGTGTCGAACAGCTCCGAATGCAGGGCCAGCTCCGCGCGCCAGGCGTCGGCGTCGACCGAAATCACCTGCGCGAACTGCTCGGGCGTGAAGTTCAGGCCGCGCCAGTCGAGATCGCCATAACGCGGCGACACGCCGAACGCGTGCGCTTCGCCCTCGCCCTGACCTTCGATACGGCGCACCATCCATTCGAGCACGCGCATGTTCTCGCCGAAGCCCGGCCACACGAACTTGCCGTCGTCGCCCTTGCGGAACCAGTTCACGCAGAAGATGCGCGGCAGCGTCGCGCCGAGCTGTTCGAGGCGGCCGCCCACCTTCAGCCAGTGGCCGAAGTAGTCGGCCATGTTGTAGCCGCAGAACGGCAGCATGGCGAACGGATCGCGGCGCACCACGCCCTGCTGCCCTGCCGCCGCCGCCGTGGTTTCCGAGCCCATCGTCGCGGCCATGTAGACGCCTTCGGTCCAGTCGCGCGCCTCGGTCACGAGCGGCACGGTGGTCGAGCGGCGGCCGCCGAACACGAACGCGTCGATGGCGACGCCCTTCGGGTTCTCCCATTCGGCGTCGATCGACGGACATTGCGACGCGGGCGCCGTAAAGCGCGCGTTCGGATGCGCGGCCTTGCGACCCGTTTCCTTCGCAATCGCCGGCGTCCAGTCCTGGCCCTGCCAGTCGATCAGATGCGCGGGCGGCGTGTCGGTCATGCCTTCCCACCAGACGTCACCGTCATCGGTCAGCGCGACGTTCGTGAAGATCACGTTCTCCTTGAGCGTCGCCATGGCGTTGAAGTTGGTCTTCTCGCTCGTGCCGGGCGCCACGCCGAAGTAGCCCGCTTCCGGGTTGATGGCGTAGAGGCGGCCGTCCGCGCCCGGCTTGATCCAGGCGATATCGTCGCCGATCGTGCTGATTTCCCAGCCGTTCATGGCGGCCGGCGGAATCAGCATGGCGAAGTTGGTCTTGCCGCACGCCGACGGGAACGCCGCCGCGACGTGATACTTGCGCCCTTCCGGCGATTTCACGCCGAGAATCAGCATGTGCTCGGCGAGCCAGCCTTCGTCGCGGCCCATCGTCGAAGCGATGCGCAGTGCAAAGCACTTCTTGCCGAGCAGCGCATTGCCGCCATAGCCCGAACCATAACTCCAGATCTCGCGCGTTTCCGGGAAATGGACGATGTACTTGGTCTTGTTGCACGGCCACGGCACGTCCTGCTCGCCCGCCGCCAGCGGCGCGCCCACAGTGTGCACGCAGGGCACAAACGGGCCGTCTTCGCCCAGCACGTCGTACACCGCGCGGCCCATGCGCGTCATGATGCGCATGTTGACGGCCACGTAGGGGCTATCGGAGAGTTCGACGCCGATATGCGCGATCGGCGAGCCGAGCGGGCCCATCGAAAACGGCACGACATACATCGTGCGGCCGCGCATCGAGCCGGCGAACAGGCCGTCGAGTGTCGAGCGCATTTCGGCGGGCGCGATCCAGTTATTGGTCGGGCCGGCGTCTTCCTTCTTCTGCGAGCAGATGAAGGTGCGATCCTCGACGCGCGCCACGTCCGAGGGATCGGAGCAGGCCAGATACGAGTTGGGGCGCTTCTGCGGATTGAGGCGGCGCATCGTGCCCGCGTCGACCATCTGCTGACACAGGCGGTCGTATTCCTCCTGCGAGCCGTCGCACCAGACGATGCGTTCGGGCTGCGTGTGCGCGGCGATCTGCTTGACCCATTCCACCAGTTTCCGGTGTCGGACCCAGGACGGCGCCTGCATGGCGGCCTGGGCGGGGAAGTCGGGATGATTCATCGAAAAGTCTCCATAGGGGCTGATAAAAAATCGTTTCAGGCCCTTTTCGACGCTGCGTGCGAGAGGCACTTTTTTAAGCGATTCAACGGCGAAACCGGGGCTGCGGTCCGCGCAGTTGTGCAGGTCGTCAAGGCCCAATCAGCAGGGGTTCGCAACCGTCTGTAAAGCGGCTTGCATGGCGACCCGACAAGCTGATAAAAGGGGAAAAATTCTCGTTCAAACCTCGTGCAGCCGCATTGAGCGCCATCGAACGAAACAGCAATTGCGGTACCCGCGAGCGCTATTTCTTCGTTGCGGCCGATGCAACGTGAGGCGACCCCGTATTCATACCAGCCTGCCAAACGCTGCATAGTGGGATAACCACCAGATGAACATCGAGTCGCGCCACGTACGGTGCGCTGCCTATCACTTTTGCCGCCATGAAAATTGCCATCCTTGACGACTACCAGGACGCCGTCCGCAAGCTCGACTGCTTCCAGCTGCTTGCCGATCACGAGGTCAAGGTCTTCAACAACACCGTGCGCGGGCTCGGTCAGCTCGCGAGCCGCCTCTCGGAAGTCGAAGCACTCGTGCTGATTCGCGAACGTACGCGCATCTCCTCGCAACTGCTCGACAAACTCCCGCATCTGCGCATGATCAGCCAGACGGGCAAGGCCGGTCCGCACATCGATATCGAAGCCTGTACCGAACGCGGCATCGCCGTGCTCGAAGGCACCGGTTCGCCGGTCGCGCCCGCCGAACTCACCTGGGCGCTGATCATGGCGGCGCAGCGGCGCATTCCGCAGTATGTCGCCAACCTCAAGCAGGGCGCGTGGCAGCAGTCGGGCCTGAAGACCTCGGCGATGCCGCCGAACTTCGGTCTCGGCCAGGTGCTGCGCGGCCAGACGCTCGGCATCTGGGGCTACGGCAAGATCGGCCGCCTGGTCGCCGGTTACGGCAAGGCGTTCGGCATGCGCGTGATCATCTGGGGCCGCGAGCATTCGCTCGAAGCCGCGCGCGCCGACGGCTACGAAGCCGCCGCCAGCCACGAGGCGCTGTTCGAGGAAAGCGACATCCTCTCGCTGCATCTGCGTCTGCACGACGACACGCGCGGCATCGTCAAGCAGGAATACCTGTTGCGCATGAAGCCGACGTCGCTGCTCGTCAACACGAGCCGCGCCGAACTGCTCGAAGAGAACGCGCTGCTCGGCGCGCTCGCGCACAACCGGCCGGGCATGGTCGCGATCGACGTGTTCGAGAGCGAGCCGATCCTGCAGGGCTACAGCCTGCTGCGTATGGAAAACGTGATTTGCACGCCGCACATCGGCTATGTGGAGCGCGAAAGCTACGAGCTGTATTTCGGCGCGGCCTTCCGCAACATCCTGTCGTTCGATGCGGGCGATCTCTCGCACGTCGCGAATCCGGAAGCGCTGCAAGGCGGTCGCCGCAAGTAAGGCGGCAAGCTGCGCGCGTAGCCAACAAAAAGGCGGCCATCAGGCCGCCTTTTTTGCGTCGATGCGCGCGCCGCGCGATGCGGCTCAGACGTGCGAGGCCGCCTCGAACATCTCCGGCAGACGCGCGAGAAAACGCCCGCCGTCTTCGGCGCCGAGGTTCCAGGCGTGCTGCATCTGCTGCGGGCTCGTGTAGTCCCAGCTCGAAATCGGCACCTTCGCGGTCGGCTGCACATAGAGGCGCAGTTGCTCGCCGGGCTGGCCGCCGTCGCCGCCCGTGCGGTGCTTCACCACGAACATCTGCGGACGCGGATACAGCCGCGTGACCATCACCAGCACGCGCCCGGGCGTGTCGTCGAGCGCGCCGACGGGCACGTTGTCGACCATGCCGCCGTCGAGCACGGCGCGCCCGTTACGGCGCAGCACCGGCGTAAAAGGCGGCGTGCACGACGATTGCAGCACGAGGTCGGCGAGATCGTCGACGCTCTGGCAAGCCTGCGCCGTCACGAATTCCGGATGAAAACCGAGCTTGCGCCCAAGCGTGGGATGCAGCGTCTTGCGGATGTGCTTTTCGATGTTGTACGCGATGAGCCCTGCCGCCACCGCGCTGCGCGCGCCGAGCCAGCGCGGCAGATGCGACACGCCGATGCGGATCTCGGGCGCGTCCTGCAGCTTTTCGAAACGCGGCCCGTAGATGTCGAGCAGCGCCTGACGGTAGATGCGGTAGTGCGGAAACACCGACTCGCCGCGCAGCAGGTTGCCCCAGTACGCGTTGCGCTTGTTGTGCTTGAGCGCTTCCTCGTAATAGCGCATGACCCACTGCGAATCGCGCGTGTAGATCATGCACGCGGTGGCCGCGCCCGCCGAAATGCCCGTGATGACGCGCGGGCGCAGATCCAGCTTCGGCTGAACGACGTCCCAGAAACCCGCCTGCCACCAGCAGCGGTTGCCGCCGCCGGCAAAGACAACCTGATCGAACATGCGCCCTCTTTCCTTCGATTCGTCCTGAATGCGACAGCTTAGTCGAGTAGCGCGTAAGTCGAGGTCGCGTGAACGGCCATCCGGCCGTCTTCGTCATAGAGTTCTATTTCGCCGAACACCAGATTGCGGCCCATGCGCAGCACGCGCGCCGTGATCTTCACGTCGCCCTTGCGCACCGCGCGCATGAAGTTGGTGTTGAGTGCGACCGTGGTCATCGGTTTGAATTCGCCGAGCGCCGCCGAGATCGCCACGATCATCGCCGTGTCGGCGGCCGCCATGAACACCTGGCCGCAGATCACGCCGCCCGCGTGGCGCAGCTCGCCGGAAAACGGCAGCCGCAGCGTGGCGCTGTCTTCCGTCACGTCGAGCGGCTTCAACCCGAGCGCCTTCACCCACGGCGCCAGCACGCGCTCGAGCAGCGCGTCGATTGCCTTGTCGTCCATCGTCTCTCTTGTGCCTTTTATGGAGTGCGTGCCGCGTGGCGGATGTCCTCGTGGCGACGGACCCGGCGGGTAGCGCGCGGCACGCCGGCTCGCGGCCCGAAACGATCGGAAGCGATCCGAAGCGCGGACCCGCCAGCGTGGCCACATGATACCGGGTGGTACCGCGTCCTGTTGATATTGAAGATAAGGCGACCGTGCTGCCGCGACGCGCCAGCTTGCCGTTCCAGGCCGCCAGCAACTTTTTTAGGAAATTTGCGAAAAGGACTTGCCAAGACTCAAAAGGCAGGGCATAATCTTTCTTCTGTTGGGGGCGTTAGCTCAGTTGGTAGAGCAGCGGACTCTTAATCCGTAGGTCGAGTGTTCGAGTCACTCACGCCCCACCAGCCAATTTATGTGAAAAGCCCGGTCTTCTGACCGGGCTTTTTGCTTTCCAGGTTCCACGTAGGCACTATGTAGGCAAATTCGAGCAACATTCGTCCTGCAATGTCGCAGCTTATTCAGTGCGCGAAGTGCATCCACGCGAATCGCAATCTTCGCCACCTCAAAGCGATCTTGCCGCTCCTCCCGCACGCCCCCCCCCTCACAACAGCAGGGCACGCGAAGCGTGGGCCTATGAAAACATGCCTAACCCGCATCTGGGGCTTTCAGTTCCTGCAATCGGCTCTTTGTTATCCGCTCCATGCATCCCCAAAAAACGATGTAACGCATGGATGCCTGCCCCAGTCCATACGTCTCACCATAGCAGTAGTTGTCTCGATACTGCACCCATGCATCTTGGCTATTTTTGAAATAGGGCCATGCCAATGGATAATTATCAGCCTTCAAAGATTTATCATTTCTCGCTGCTTTTTCAGAAAATAATCGCAATTCCTTATTTAACTTATCATCGGCATCTTCAAATTCACGATGGGCACACTGATCCATATCCTCCTGTGAGGCATTATGCTGCGCTTTGCATAATTCATCAATCCACGCCGTTGACTTCCCCAGAAAATAAGCCGCCGAGGATCGATACAGCTTATAGTCAAATCGCTCCGAATATATGGATTGTGCATTTACGCGCGATGGCGTGAACGAACCCAGCATCAGCAACATTGCGATAAAACATAGTGTCTTAGTGCTCCGCATCATAAACTCCCGAAGCAAAGAGACGCGCCTCGGCATAGCGCCTCGTCCTTAATTTTTTGTTCTTTCCGATTCGATATTCCAATATATAATCAAACATTTCTCCGTAGCGGCCACCGTTAACTTTGTCGATAATATCATCCGCACCGCCATTGGGGCCACAATTGAAAACAATGCTTACAAGCGCATCATATTCAAATTGATATAACTCTACGTTTACATCTCCGTTTAAACGCTGCTCCATTCTTTCAAGATCGCGCCTCTTGAATTCTCTGGCGCGTTCTAGCGAAATAGTTTGCCCCAATGCTATATGATCGGCAGGCAAGATACGATGGCCGCTCGCGACTGTAGGAATTCCAACATTGTCACGGTATGCCTTCAATATAAATCCATCAATAACTTGATGCCCTTGAAAATTTACACCGTTCAACAACCCAGACTCCCACACACTTATAAATGACAAGCCTTCCTTCGATGCCTTCCACGGCTTGCTTATCCTGCCTGCGTAGATTGAAATAGTGGATTTGGTGGATAAGTCCGCCATGTGCCCTCCATTGTTGAGTGTCTAGTAATTAAACGTCAACGATCCAAATTTTCCTTGATATCAAAGCTCGCGGTGACAGTACCTGCACTTGCACCGATATCGCTTTGCAATATATATTCTTGCTTTACCCGAGAAAATGAAAACGCAACGTGCTCACAGTAACTCTCATCATGTACAATCGGCTTAACAGAGGTTATTATCACGTCTCCCATAATTATTTTTAAGAAATCAAGTGGCACACCACCCGCCTTGCGCACTGACAGGATTGCTTCTGGTATGTGGCGACCCGTCAAACAATAACGCATGAGATTAGGACTGGAGCGATCAATTTGATGAACAAATTTCAAATCCTTAATTGTTGCCTTACCTGCACCGCCGCCAGACCCTAACATCATTGATGATTGCTGAGCCATTTCCCATTGCCAGCTAAAAATTTCTATCTCATCTTGATGGACTGCATCTTTCGCCTCACCTGAAATACCATTTATTTTCAGAAAAATATCGGCCATTTCGCCTCCTGGTTCGTTACGTAAAAATGTTGCCGCAACCGCATGATTGATGCAGGCCCTATTGCACAACCATAGTGATCTGAAATATTGAACGGTGAAAATCAGAACAATCTGATTTTCATTAATTTTTAAAAATCGAATAATCAATACATCAAAATTTGATGTAGATCACCCCGTATTTTGAATCGGATAAGTTGACAAATGGCGCGGCTCACGTTTGAGCGCGCGCGTCATGTCACTACCTTTGCGATTCGAAAAATTTAAACCGGGCGACAGATGGCGTCTGTCCATTCGTCCCGGCTTACCTCAGGAATACGCGGATTGGCTTTCCCCCGCTTTCCCGGACAGGTAAATTAGCCCGTCATGCGTAGCTCGAACTGAACCGGGCTAACGAAGTCCAGTGTTGAATGTCGGCGATGCGGGTTGTAGAAGCGCTCGATGTAATCGAACACGTCGGCCCGCGCCGCGTCCCTCGTGCGATAAATGTCATGCAAAAAGCCCGGTCTTCTGACCGGGCTTTTTGCATTTCTCCCGCCGTTTTTCCTGCGCGCGCTTGTCTGCGCAGCGGTGGCGCTGCGCTTTCGCCGCTCAAACCAGCACGTCGGCGCTGCGATCTCTCACTTTCATCGAAAAACGCACCGCGCGCGGCGGCTGGGGCAGCCAGCGGCCGAGTGACTCGAAACCGTCGAGCTGACGCAGCAGCGTGTCGACCGTAGCGAGCTGAACGTGAGACAAATGGTTTTGCTTGAGCAAGGCGTGCAGCCGTTTGCGCCAGTAGTCGGCGTCCATGATCGGCTCTTCGAAGTCGCTCGATAGCGACGCCGGCATCACGCGCGCGATATGCGCGATTTCCTGTTCAACGAATGTCATGGCGAACTCCCCGTTTCCGACAGTGTTTCTTATCGTATGACGTAACTGTAGGACGACCGGGGCGCGACGCCAGCCTACCCGATTGGATAGGGCGAAAATCCAGCCAGAACGCATCGACGGGCACGCGCGATGCTCAGGCCCGACGCGCCGTGCCGCGCGCGTTTTAAGACTGATCCGATAGGGTTTTTCTGACCTGCATCAGATCATGGAGTGATCGAAAAACACTCCAGAGGTGATTGCCATGCACGGGCATCCAACCGACAAACTCGTCGCCGGCGCGGTCATCGGCGGCATTCTCACCGCCGCGCTCGTCGTGCTGATGGTCTGGCTCGACTTTCCGTCGGACCGGGGCTATGGCGCGGCCGTACGGCTTGCCGTGCCCGCCGCCCTCTCCGCCCTGCTGCTGTTCCCGCGCCCGATTCTCCATCGCACGCTGCTGCGAGAACGGCGCGATCCGGGCCTGCTCGACGAAGATCTGAACCTGTTGCTCGTGGGCCGCGCGCTGGGTCTCGTGGGCGGCATCATTTTCGGCATCTCGCTGGCCTCGGAAATTCTTTGAGGGACTTCTGAGGCGCGCGTCCGCTCACTGGCTCACAGGAACGGCTTGCCGTCGACCTGTTCGTAGACGACGTTGCCTTCGTCGTCCTCGAATTGCTCCAAATAGTTGCGGGCGCCGCACAGTGGGCAACGGAACAACGGACCCTGGCCCTCGTTCTTGATGACCACTTCGCTTTGTTCCCAGGGCGTGCCGCAGGACTGATTGCGGCAGACGAACGATTCAGTTTCAGACATTGCAGATTCTCCTTGCTGTTACGGCTGCAAAGCCTACAGCATGCGGGCCCCGCGCGCCGCAATTCGTCGCGCTTTCCGCCATCCTTTCCTCGCGTTTTCTTCACGCTCGCTCGTTTTCCCGCGCGTTGTTCAGTTTTTGAGCAACGCGTGCGCGTCCTTCTGCGCTTTGCTGTGCCGTGGCGGCGCAATGTGGCCGCGCCGGCGCCCTCGCCTGTCTCGCTAAGCCGTTCAGGCTCCGCGCGCCGTACAGACCGGGCCGCATGCGTCCGCGCGCCGCAGCGGCCCTGCACGCCCCTTCGCCTCGCGCCCGCGCTCCTCTCGATCCGCGATTGGCACGCTTCTGGCATTGACGAGCACCGGTTGCGCGGTCTCGGCCTGACGCGCCCACCCATATCGACACAGACAAAACGAGGAGCACGTAGATGAATCACGCGGACATGCAGTTCCTGACGACCGAGTTCCCGTACAAGAAGCAATACGGCAACTTCATCGGCGGCGAGTGGGTCGCGCCGCTGGGCGGCGAGTATTTCGACGACATCTCGCCGATCACCGGCCATCCGTTCACGTCGATTCCGCGCTCGCGCGAAGCCGACGTCGAGCTGGCGCTCGACGCCGCGCACAAAGCCAAGACCGCCTGGGGCAAGACCTCGCCGACCGAGCGCGCCAACATCCTCAATCGCATCGCCGACCGCATCGAGCAGAACCTGCACAAGCTCGCCGTGGCCGAAACCATCGACAACGGCAAGCCGCTGCGCGAAACGCTGGCCGCCGACATTCCGCTCTCGGCCGATCACTTCCGCTATTTCGCGAGCTGCGTGCGCTCGCAGGAAGGCGGCATCTCCGAAATCGATCACGACACGGTGGCCTATCACTTCCATGAACCGCTCGGCGTGGTCGGCCAGATCATCCCGTGGAATTTCCCGATCCTGATGGCCGCCTGGAAGCTCGCGCCCGCGCTCGCGGCCGGCAACTGCGTCGTGCTCAAACCCGCCGAGCAGACGCCCGCCTCGATGCTCGTGTTCGCCGAGATCATTCAGGATCTGCTGCCGCCGGGCGTGCTCAACATCGTGAACGGCTTCGGCCTCGAAGCAGGCAAGCCGCTCGCCTCGAACAAGCGCATCGCCAAGATCGCCTTCACCGGCGAAACGACGACGGGCCGCCTGATCATGCAGTACGCGAGCCAGAACATCATTCCCGTGACGCTGGAACTGGGCGGCAAGAGCCCGAACATTTTCTTCGCCGACGTGCTCGATCACGACGACAGCTATTTCGACAAGGCGCTCGAAGGCTTCGCGATGTTCGCGCTCAATCAGGGCGAAGTGTGTACCTGCCCGTCGCGCGTGCTGATTGACGAAAAGATCTACGACCGCTTCATGGAGCGCGCGCTCAAGCGCGTGGCGGCGATCCAGCAAGGCCATCCGCTCGACACGAAGACGATGATCGGCGCGCAGGCCTCGCAGGAACAGCTGGAGAAGATCCTCTCGTACATCGACCTCGGCAAGCAGGAAGGCGCGCAATGCCTGATTGGCGGCGAACGCAACGCGCTGGCCGGCGAACTCGGCGCGGGCTACTACGTGAAGCCGACCGTGTTCCGCGGCCACAACAAGATGCGCATCTTCCAGGAAGAGATCTTCGGGCCGGTCGTTTCGGTGACGACGTTCAAGACCGAAGAGGAAGCGCTGGAGATCGCCAACGACACGCTCTACGGCCTCGGCGCGGGCGTGTGGACGCGTGACGGCACGCGCGCATATCGCTTCGGCCGCGAGATCCAGGCCGGGCGCGTGTGGACGAACTGCTATCACGCGTATCCGGCGCACGCGGCGTTCGGCGGCTACAAGCAGTCGGGCATCGGCCGCGAGAACCACAAGATGATGCTCGATCACTATCAGCAGACGAAGAACCTGCTCGTCAGCTATAGCGACCAGCCGCTGGGTTTCTTCTGATGGGCGTGTGATCTTCTTCTGATCGATTGCGGGTGTTGTACCGGCTCGCCGGGCGCCGTGTGGGGCGTTCCGGCGAGCGTCTTTTTCGAGGAGCGCCGCGACATGGTCGAACGCGTTACCGCCACGCCCGCCGCGCTCGCGCTGATCGAGCAACTCGCGCGCGAGCACGGCTCACTGCTGTTTCATCAATCCGGCGGGTGCTGCGATGGCAGCGCGCCGATGTGTTTTCCCGCCGGGGAATTTCTCGTGGGCAACGCCGATGTGCAACTCGGCGAGATTGGCGGCGTGCCGTTTTATATGACCGCGTCGCAATTCGAGTATTGGCAGCATACGCAGTTGATCATCGATGCGGTGCCGGGCAATGGCGGCATGTTTTCGCTTGAGCGGCCGACGGGGTTGCGGTTTCTCACGCGCTCGCGGCTTTATGACGATGAGGAGAACGCGTGGCTCGAAGCCCATCCGGTGGCGCGGGTGAGTTTGTGACTTTGCGCTGAGACAGGTAGCGGGAGGGATTTCGAGGGCGATGCTATCCTGGCCGGGATCCGCGCATTTGCGCATTCGCACATTCGCGCGCGCCGAACCTGGAGACGACATCATGCAAAACCGCGACGTGAAGCTGCTCAAGCTCGATCCGATGGATCTGCTCGCCGTGAGCCATACCGGCCCGTATATGAAGATCGGCGATGCGTTTTATACGCTCGCGCAATGGCTCGGCGAGCGGAAGGTGCGGACGTCGGGATCGAGGCTGGTCGGCATTTACTACGACGATCCGAATTCGGTCGAGGAATCGAAGCTGCGCTCGAAGGCGGCGGTGCAGCTTGTGCACGATCGCGATGTGCAGGTTGTGGCGCCGGTGGAGAAGTTTCAGTTGCGCGGCGGTGAACACGCGATGGTGCTGCACAGCGGGCCGTATCAGGGACTGCAGCAGGCGTGGATGTGGCTTTACAACGATGGCTTGAAGCAACTCGGGCGCAATGCGGACTTTTCGGTGCCTTCGTTCGAGGTGTATCTGAATACGCCGGACGAGGTCGCGCCTGAGGATCTGAAAACCGAGCTTTATATTCCGCTGGTTTGAGGGCTTGTTTCGGGGCTTACCTGGGTTTTTCGAGGCCGCTGGAGAGGTTGTCCAGCGGCTTTTTCGTTTCCGATGCGCGGTCTCTTAGGGTTTTTCAATCTATGTATACGTAAACGTAGTAATAGTTAACAAGTCCCTGGGTTTTCTGTGGATAACCCCGGAAAACTATTGAGTAAACAAGGCTGTGGAAAATTCATAACCCTGCGGGTGTTAACGGGACAATCCCAGGTAGTTGCTGACAACTTTTCCACTGTTTTATCCAGGGGCGGAGTTGTTCAGGTTTCGTGCACCGGATGTTCCGGGGGTTGTAAGGGGGTTATCCAGAGGGGGGGTGGATAGGTTGGGGAGCTTCGTTTGGGCGAAGAAAAAGCGCCTTGAGGGCGCTTTTTTTGTTGAGGGGCTGGGGGAGTGGGGTGAGGTGGGTGGCGTAGAGGGCTTTGTTAGTCGCATTGCGCGGAGGAGGATCGAACTCCCGTCCTTCGCATTGCGAACGCGATTGCAATCCGCATCCCATCCCACCCATAAACCAAATCAAACCCAAAAACAAAAAGACCCACGAGTCTCTCAACTCGTGGGTCTCCCAATTCCAGCCAGATCGCCAACCGCGACCCGACTAAAACCCCTCAAACATCAATATTCCCCGCCCGCAGCGCATTGCTCTCGATAAACGCGCGACGCGGCTCCACGTCATCACCCATCAACGTAGTAAAAATCCCATCCGCAGCAATCGCATCCTCGATCTGCACGCGCAGCAGACGACGCACAGTCGGATCCATCGTCGTTTCCCAGAGCTGCTCAGGGTTCATCTCGCCGAGCCCCTTATAACGCTGCTTCGAAACATTGCGCTCAGCATCCGCGATCAGCCACTTCATCGCGCTCTTGAAGTCCGTCACCGCCATGCTGCGCTCGCCCCGCTTGATGAGCGCATTCTTGCCGATCAAACCCTTGAACGTATTCGCGGTATTCACGAGCTGCTGATAATCTGCCGTCAGCTGGAACTCTTCGTCGATCACGGAAACCTTGACGTTGCCATGATGACGACGCTCCACGCGCAGCGAACGCTGCTCGCGCACCGCGTCATACATCGGCACAACGGACACTTCCGGCTTCAAAGGATCGTCGCGCAGATGCGCCTCAAGCGCACGAGCCGAAGCCTCCGTCGACTCCTCGCTCGACAGATCGATCGCCACGCCATCCATAATGGCTTCGAGCGCCCGCACGTCATACAGACGCGACAAGCGATCCACCACGGCGCGCGCCAACTGATACGACCTTGCCAGCTCGCCCAGCGCATCACCCGAAATCGGCGTCGCGCCTTCGGTCGGCACCAGTTCCGAACCGTTCAGCGCCAGACGCAGCATATGCGCGTTCAGATCGGCGTCGTCCTTCAGATAACGCTCGTCCTTGCCCGCCTTGAGCTTGTAAAGCGGCGGCTGCGCGATATACACGTAACCGCGCTCGATCATCTCCGGCATCTGCCGATAGAAGAACGTCAGCAGCAGCGTGCGGATGTGCGCGCCGTCCACGTCCGCATCGGTCATGATGATGATGCGGTGATAACGCAGCTTCTCGAGGTTGTAATCTTCCTTGCCGATACCGCAACCGAGCGCGGTAATCAGCGTGACGATCTGCTCCGACGACAGCAACTTGTCGTAGCGCGCCTTCTCGACGTTCAGCACCTTGCCGCGCAGCGGCAGGATCGCCTGGAACTTGCGGTCGCGGCCTTGCTTGGCCGAGCCGCCTGCCGAGTCGCCCTCGACGATATACACCTCGGACTTCGCCGGATCCTTCTCCTGGCAGTCCGCGAGCTTGCCCGGCAGGCCCACGCCGTCGAGCACGCCCTTGCGTCGCGTCATTTCACGCGCCTTGCGCGCGGCGTCGCGCGCACGCGCGGCGTCGACGATCTTGCTGCAAATGGTCTTCGCGTCGTTCGGCGTTTCCTGCAGGAAGTCTTCCAGCGCCTTCGCCACGACGTCTTCCACCGGCGCGCGCACTTCCGACGACACCAGCTTGTCCTTCGTCTGCGAGCTGAACTTCGGCTCCGGCACCTTCACGGAGAGCACGCACGACAGACCTTCGCGCATGTCGTCGCCCGAGGTTTCGACCTTCGCCTTCTTGGCGATTTCGTTGTCGGCGATGTACTTGTTGATCACGCGCGTCATCGCCGCGCGCAGCCCCGTCAAGTGCGTGCCGCCGTCGCGCTGCGGGATGTTGTTCGTGAAGCACAGCACGCTTTCGTTGTAGCTGTCGTTCCACTGCATGGCGACTTCCACGCCCACGCCGTCCTTCTCGCTCGAGATGTAGAAGATGTTCGGATGCAGGACCGTTTTCGCCTTGTTGATGTACTCGACGAAGCCCTTCACGCCGCCCGCGAACGCGAAATCGTCTTCCTTGCCCGAGCGCTGGTCGGTCAGGCGGATACGCACGCCGTTGTTCAGGAACGAGAGTTCGCGGATGCGCTTGGCGAGAATGTCGTAGTGATATTCGACGCTGCCGAAGATGGTTTCATCGGCCATGAAGTGCACTTCGGTGCCACGGTTTTCCGTGTCGCCGAGCAGTTGCATGGGCGACACCGTCACGCCGTCGCGCTCTTCGAGAATGCGGTTCTGCGGCACGCCACGGTGGAATTCCATGAAGTGCTTCTTGCCGTTGCGGCGCACGGTCAGGCGCAGGAAGCTCGACAGCGCGTTCACGCACGAGACGCCCACGCCGTGCAGGCCGCCCGAGACCTTGTAGCTGTTCTGGTCGAACTTGCCGCCCGCGTGCAGCTCGGTCATCACGATTTCAGCGGCGCTGCGCTTCGGATCGTGCTTGTCGTCCATCTTCACGTCCGTGGGAATGCCGCGGCCGTTGTCGGTGATCGAGATCGAGTTGTCGGCGTGAATGACGACGTGAATGTCGTTGCAATAGCCGGCGAGCGCTTCGTCGATGGAGTTGTCCAGCACTTCGAAGACGAGGTGGTGCAGACCGGTGCCGTCCGACGTGTCGCCGATGTACATCCCGGGACGCTTGCGCACCGCTTCCAGACCTTCGAGGATCTGGATCGACGAGGCGCCGTAGCTGTTGTCGGGTTGCGAGTTGTTCGTATCAGTCATGGAATTTTTCCGGTTCTGCTGTACTGCCAGCGTTACTGCTCGAGACTTTTTGAAAAGCCATAAAAACGCCAAAGGGGCGCAGCGCCCCCTGGTGTTCTTCTTCTGTCGCGCTTTTTAAATGCGCATCGGCATCACCACGTACTTGAATTCCTCGTTCTCGGGAATCGTGATGAGCGCGCTGGAACTGGCGTCGCCGAGGCTCACTTCCAGCGTGTCGACCTTCAGGTTCGCGAGGACGTCGAGCAGATACGTGACGTTGAACCCGATGTCGATGGTGTCGCCCTGATAGGCGATTTCCAGCTCTTCCTGCGCCTCTTCCTGGTCGGCGTTGGTCGACATGATCTTGAGCTGGCCCGGCTCGATGATGCAGCGCACGCCCTTGAACTTGTCGGACGTGAGAATCGCCGCGCGTTGCAGCGAGCGTTGCAGTTCTTCGCGGCCGATCTGGAAGGTGTTCTTGTGCGCCTTCGGAATCACGCGCTGGAAGTCGGGGAACTTGCCTTCCACGAGCTTCGAAACGAGCTCGACCTGGCCGAACGTGAACTTGACCTGCGTGGAGCCGATGTCGATCTTGAGCGTGTCGTCGATGTCTTCGAGCAGGCGCTGGAGTTCGAGAATGGTCTTGCGCGGGATGATGACTTCCTGGCGCGCGAACGAGCCTTCGATCTTCATCGACGAGAACGCGAGGCGGTGGCCGTCGGTGGCCACGGCCATCAGCTGGTCGCCGTCCACCACCAGCAGCATGCCGTTCAGGTAGTAACGGATGTCCTGCTGCGCCATCGCGAAATAGACCATGCCGAGCAACTGGCGGAAGGTCTTCTGCGGCACCGAGAGGTTCGCGCCGAAGTCCTTGGCCTGCGCCACCGTGGGGAACTCGTCCGCGGCAAGCGTTTGCAGGGCGAAGCGGCTCTTGCCCGACTGCACCGTCAGGCGCTTGTCGGCGAGCGTGAGCGTGACCTGGCCGTCGGGCATCGCGCGCAGGATGTCGAGCAGCTTGCGTGCGGCGACCGTGGTCGCGACCTGCTCGCTGCCGACGCCGAAGTCGGCGGTCGTGGTGATCTGCAGCTCGAGGTCGGTCGACAGGAACGAAACGTCGGAACCGGTTTTGGTGATCAGCAGATTGGCGAGGATCGGCAACGTGTGGCGGCGTTCGACAATGCCGCTCACCGTTTGCAGCGGCCTCAGCAGGTTATCGCGTTCGGTCTTGACCAGTTGCATAGAGTTCCTTCGTTGATGTGACGGTCTGCGCACCCTGTCCGGGCCGGGCGTCGTGCGCCCGATCCCGGCGCCGTCCCGCAGCACAGGCCGTGGCGTGGAATCCGCCCGGTCGGCCGGAGCGCCGGACGGTTAAACCCATATTGTGCCTGAAAACGGACCGCTTCCCTAAATTGGGGGCGATCCACGCAATAAACAGGGGGAACCTCGGGGGCCCGCCCCGTCAGCCCTTGAGCGTTTGCTCCAGAACGTGCAGCTCGTGGTTGAGCTGGGCGTCCTTGGTGCGCTCGTCGGCAATCTTGCGCACGGCGTGCAGCACCGTGGTGTGATCGCGCCCGCCGAACAGCTCGCCGATTTCCGGCAGGCTTTTCTGCGTCAGCTCCTTGGCCAGGTACATCGCGATCTGGCGCGGCCGCGCGATGTTCGCGGGGCGCTTCTTCGAGTACATGTCGGCGACCTTGATGCTGTAGAAGTCCGCCACCGTCTTCTGGATGTTTTCCACCGAGATCTGGCGGTTCTGCACCGTCAGCAGATCCTTGAGCGCTTCCTTGGTCAGCTCGATGGAGATTTCGCGGCCGTGGAACTTCGAGTACGCGAGGATCTTGCGCAGCGCGCCTTCGAGTTCGCGCACGTTCGAGCGCAGATGCTTGGCGACGAAAAACGCCACGTCTTCGTTCAGGCTCACGCCTTCCGACTGCGCCTTGCGCATCAGGATGGCCACGCGCATTTCGAGTTCCGGCGGCTCGATCGCGACCGTCAGGCCCGAGTCGAAGCGCGAGATCAGGCGGTCGTCGATACCCGAGATTTCCTTCGGATACGTGTCGCTCGTGATGATCACCTGCGCCTTGTTGGCGACCAGCGCCTCGAACGCGTAGAAGAACTCTTCCTGCGTGCGCGACTTGCCCGAGAAGAACTGAATATCGTCGATCAGCAGCAGGTCGAGCGAGTGGTAGTAGCGCTTGAAGTCGTCGAACGCCTTGCGCTGATACGCCTTCACCACATCGGACACGTATTGTTCCGCGTGGATGTAGCGGATGCGCGCGCCCGGCTTGTCGATCAGCAGCTGGTTGCCGATCGCGTGGATCAAGTGGGTCTTGCCAAGGCCCACGCCGCCGTACAGGAACAGCGGGTTATACGAGATGCCGGGATTGTCGGCGACCTGGATGGCCGCGGCGCGCGCGAGCTGGTTCGCCTTACCGGTCACGAAATTGTCGAACGTGAGCACCGGGTTGAGCTTCGAGCGCTCGTAGGTCGGGTCCGGCTCGGCGCTGGCCGCGGCGGCCGCGCCCTGACCCGGACGCCAGCTGCGGCGGCCGGCGGCGGCTTCGTTGGCGTCGAGGCTCGGCAGGTCGAGGTCGGCGGCGTCATCGGCCTGGGCGGCCTGGGCCGCATGCGCGGTTTGCGCGGCGGCGAGGCTGTTCATGGCGGCGACGGCTGCGGCGCCCGCGTGGCTCGGCGCGGCGTGGTGAACGGCCGGCGCCGCTTCGGCGGCGGCCAGCGGCGCGCGCGGCGCGGGAGCGGCGACAGGCGCGCGCATGCCCGCCTTCGGGTCGAGGACGAATTGCACATCGACGGGCGTCTGCCAGAAGTCGCGCGCCAGATCGGTGATCCGGCCCGAGAACTGGCTCTTCACCCAGTCGAGCTTGAAGCGGTTGGGAGCGGCTATCTGCAGCGTGTTCGCCGCAGCGTCGAAGGCAACCGGGGCCAACGGTTTAATCCACGTCACGTACTGCTGGGGCGTCAATTCGCGCTCCAGTAGTGCGGAACAGTGTTGCCAGAATTCGTTCAT